>NZ_JBSWTJ010000002.1:0-13296 GCF_056158485.1 Mesobacillus sp. ABV4_180 | reverse complement strand
TTGTAATTGTGTTAAAATATCGTAATCATACATTTAATTTTCACACCTTAAAAAAGGGATAGGCAGCTGTAACTGTCTACCCCTCAGAGAGTTAAAAGAATAAAGATTTAACAAAACGAACAGCAGCAAAACCTACACCAACACCAACAACAACTAAGAGTAATTCATCATAATTATTTGCCCATGCAGTAGCTTGAGTAGTAATGCTAGTAGTAGTTAAAGCAGAAAATAAACCTTCAGTCATTTAATACACAACCTTTCATTTTAGAAGAATAATGACTTAACAAAACGAACAGCAGCAAAACCAACACCAACACCAACGACAACAAGAAGAAGCTCATCAAAATGATTTGCCCAAGAAGTAGCTTCAGTAGTAATTGCAGCAGTAGTTAAATTAGCAAACATGTTAAAACCTCCAATAGGATTTGTATCTTCACCTGTTCCACCTTCATCAGGTGGATCGGGAGCAGAACCATTAATGTGTGTACCATGAGATGAAGCACTTAAAAGAGAAAAATTATTATAACCAGTATCAGTTGAATTATCTGGTAATAATAAATCATAACCATTTTCAGAATATAGTTTAGTTTCAGCAGTGACACTAAAAGCAGAACTTGAACCGAATATAGTTAATTCACCCGAATCAACCTTAAAATACAAATAAGGGTGAGTTGCTGCAAAAGAATCATATGAACTTTGACTAGGAACCTTTGTAGCTCCATGCGTCGGATAAGTTACAGTTGACGGATCAGCAGCAAAAGCAAAAGCAGGAACAGATAATAGCATAATTAAAGCTAAAGCAATGGAACGTAAAAAATTACGTTTCTTTTTTTTATTGATAGATTGGACAGATTCCAATATTTCACCCCCTTTCAAGTCATGAACTAATCACCAAACTTTAAAGAAAGTCCAAATATCTTCTAAAGCACCTTTAAACCATGAAAATACTTGTATTCCAATAACTAAAGATACAAAACCGAAAAAGGTAACATAGAGAGTTGAACCCATTGCATATTTTGCATAACCAAGATAATCATAAAAAGCATTATCAGTAAAAGCAACATCATTAATATGTTCAGTAGTATCTACAAGAGTTCCAACAATTCCAGAGAGCGTATCAATTAATGAATTATAAAGACCTAGTAAAGAATCAATCATTCTTGATAATGCCACCTTATTATTTTATAAATAACAAATCCCAAGGTAAAAGTAGCTATATAAACTACGACATCATAAATCTGTATACCGATTATTTTTGCGTGCCTAAACCATTGAAAACCTTCATTGTTAATAGGTTTTTCAGGGATAATTGGTAAAGTAACAATAAATTTAATTAAACGTAGTAAATAACCTAGAATAGCCATTATAAAATCGAATATAGCAACCAAAAAAGCCAATGGTAAAAATGGAGGTAAATCGCCGCCAGTTGGAGCTGGTTCGCTTGGTGGCTTGGTTGTTGGTGGAGAAGAAACCATAGGTATATCAGATTCTATTGGGATATCACCTACACCAACATTTTCAATAGGAATAGCAGGATTTCCAACAGTAGGAATTGCACCATCTAAAGGAACAGGGATAGGAATATCCCATGAAATAGTACCATCATAAACAGAGCCATCTGGTAAAGTAAAAGTACCATCAGAAGGATTTTTAACTAAATCAATTCCATCTTTTGTTTTAGCAAGCCATTGATCCATAGGAATATTAATTTCTTTTGTTCCAGCTTTTAAACGGTCAATAGTAGTATTCCAGCCATCAGCAACAATATCATTAGTAGTAGGAACATCAGAAACCGCAACACGAGGAACAATAGTAGGTAAACCCAAATAATCTAATAACTTATTGAAATCATCAATTGAACGAGCTTGTGTTATGTAAGTATCTAATTCTGGATAAGAATCATAAGGAGCAGAGAAAAAAGATTCCCATGTATTAGTAACTGAATTATATCCTTCAACTTGTGCTGGATTGCCCCACATATCACCTAAAGAAACTTGAATACTAATAACAGATGTACCAGATAAAGTAGCAATTGAATTTGCTTGAGCTGTTTTATTCCAGTAAGCATAATCATCTTGATACCCAGATACTAAATCCGAACCATGTACTATTTCATGTTCACGAATCAATAAATTATCATGTAGCCAATCACCAACAATAGGAGAAGCTAATTTTAATTCATCATAGAAATCTTGCGAAACGGCATATGAAGTTTTACCAGCAGTAATGGCAGCATCAACAGAACTTTTCATTGTTTCCTTGGTAGTAGTTGATAAGCCATTATAAATTTCTTGAGCTTTTTCTCTAACTTTTTCATGATCCATTTCAGCAGCATGTCCACCACTAGCAACAATAGTTCCAGCAATCAATAAAACTATGACTTTAGCAATACCGTCACCGTTTTTTAAATCTGAAGGTGATAAAGTGCCAGTAGCAGCATAAACCGAATTTTGATAACTTACAACATTTGAAAATAAAAGGAATTGTAAGGCAAGTAAAACAACAATAAGTTTTTTCACATAAAATCAATCCTTACTTAACGGGAATAACGTTAATGACAGATGGGCGAGAATCACGACCAGCATAACCGGCAGCTAATTCAATTTCTAACTTAATTTTTTCTCCTTTTTGAAGATAAGAAAGATTTAAACCTTCTTTATAATCCAATTGATGATTTTCATAAGTAGAAGGATCAGCAAAACGGATTTTCTTTAATGAATAAGGGTTGCCAGTTTTTTCAGATGTACCATTAATTTCTTGTGCAGAGATAAATACATATTCTTTTTCTTTTAACATTTTTTATAGCTCCTTTTTCCTAATTTTTGTTGTATGAGCGAATTTTTGTTCTGTTTTTAGCATACAAAAAGTCCCACCAAACGGCAAGACTTTTTTTTACAAATTACTTCCTATTAAGATAATCTTTTACAAGTTGTTCGAAAAGTTTACTAATATTAACATTTTCATTCTTGAGTTGTTCGACAAGCTTTTTAGGAATTGTTAAAGTTAATCTTATTCTTTTTTCTTCTGGATCAAGCCTGTGACGACCCATTATAAAAGCCCTTTATAAGTTATTTGTTTTAATTTAATTATGAGAGTGTATAATGTAATTAAGGTTTAGGATTCGGGCTTGTTTTTAAGTTCGGATTCTTTTTTATTTTTTTCTTTAATAAATAATAACTCTGAAATTAGATTATCACGTTTTTCCATCATATCAATATCGGATAGCGTATTAGTCCTATTAAACTTTGTGAGCATATTTATATGCTTCTTTTTTTGTTTTTGTAAACCTTTGACAAGCATATTAGCTAATAGATCAGCATTGAAATCATAAGCCTGTAACCAAGTAGCAAAACCGGCAGAAACAGTTTTTTCAAGCCATTGTTGCGTTTTTTCAATAGATGAATCTGAAGATTTTTGTGCTAATGGTAACTTGTCAACATTATCCAAGAACTTATTCCAGAAATTCGATACTTTCCAACGACCTTTATTTTTATCTGCAGAAGGTTCAACAAACATTATGTAGTTTTTTAAATGTCCTTTTATTTGTTGTCCTAAATTTGATTCTTCATTCTCTGAAATAATTTTAGCTGCAATATATGCACGATCATCACGAAGTTGTAATTCTGTCCTTACCCATTTTTCAACTCCTTCTGGAATAGGTCTTTTTTTGCGAAGGAGCTGCTTATATTTATCATATATTCTTATCTGTATTTCTGATTGTGGTGAACCAAAATAGGCAGTAGTACCAAGATTTTCACCATTTGAAAGTTTAAATTCTTCAATAATACGAGCAGTTTTAAATTTTGAACGAACCTCAGCACGAGTGATTTTCCTTCTAATTGTTTTTAATGTGAAATAACCTTGCGTGTCATCTATGGCCAGATCAAGACGAGGAATATTTACATCTAACATCAGAACCAATCCAATAAAAGTAGACCAGTTATATTTTGCGACTTCTTCAAATTCTCGACAGCCTTGACCAGTCATTTCTAAATGAACACTATCCAATTCAGAAGAATAATAGATTGAAATATTTCCAAATCTTAAATGGTAAGGATATCCATATTTTCCATTTTCAAAAGGGATAAAGTCACAGTGTTTCATGCCTAAAAGATCAATTATATTTTGTGGATTTGTGACACTCTTAAAAGTGACTTGAAGCCAGTCGACACAGGCAGTTAAGCCGTTCTTGCTTGTATTTTCTACCCCCCTGTTAGCATACGGGGGTAGACCTGTAAAATCGGTCATAGTTGAAACTCCTTTACTGGAAATTAAAAACCTTTCCTTGCAAGCAAGGGAACGTTTGCCAACACATGCAGCCATAGAGAATTATATTTATTTACCTACCAAACATAATAGAAGGGTTATGAATGGTTAGGAATTTAGAAGCTAAAGCTTCACCGCTATCGCTCCAGTATTTCCGAACATGTCAGAGCATTAGAGTTATACAAAAGACGACGACAAATAATGTTTTTCAGCTTAAGTAAATTTTTAGTCTAGTTTTGAATCATTCAGAAGATTAAATTCTTGTCGTAGATCAGCAAGCAAATCTTCAAAAGCTATTATTCTATCATTGTGTTTTCCATCTAAAGAAAACTCTTTCATAATTTTTAATTCAATTTCTTTTGAGTTAATAAATTTTTGTAATTTAGTAGTTCTAAATGTTTGAGGTGTTTTCATATATTATCATCTCCTTGTATACATATAGTAACAGAGTGAATACAATATGTACAAGGGAAATTTCTTCGAAATTTTGTGTTATAAGAAAAAATTAAAAAATCCCTATCGGTAGGGAATTTAATTTTTTTTATAAGATCGCCTGGTGAAACCGCGCGTAAACGCACGTGTTTCACCCAAGCCAATCCTCGGAAACTTTAAAGAAGTAAGAGAGAGTAATAGTTATAGTTTTTTTTATTTATTTTTATTTTGAGATCATAAATAAAGGGTGATATTGTAAAGAATCCACAGAGATAGGCATAGGAAAATCTTTAGTATCATAATTAGCATAGTTATATAAAGATTGAATTTTAGGTAATGAGATAGGTGTAATAAATTCGGATATAGTATCCATTAATAAATAATCGAATTGTAAAGGATTTTTACGACACATAAGAATATAATCTAGTTGCTCTCTAATATTTACATCTAACATACGAGGTCTATGTGTTATAAACACAGTGAGTACAACATCAGATTTACGGAAAAGAGCAAAGACTTTTGACCATATTCTATTTTGTTTACTAGATGTATTACGGGAATCAAGTGTAAAATAGGCTTCATCAACTATTAAGACTTTATTACGAGAATCATTTAAAGGCATTTGACCAAGATCATTAATAATATTTATATTTTCACCTGTTACATTCATATTTGTATATATAGTTAGTTGTGGATCAAGAGATTGAAGATGACGAGCTAAAATCATAGCGAATAAACTTTTTCCAGAACCTTGAGGACCAAACACACCTAATTTCATTTAGGATCTTCTCCAACGTTACCAGACATTTTATATCCTTTGAAATGCTTATACAAAGAGTAGGATTCAATAAGCCTTGTAAAACGAAAACCAGTTTTACGATTATTACGAGCGTACAGATGAATTTTTTCAACCATTTCAGCTAATACTGGTGAATCATATTTAACGGCCAAAGAAGATAAAAGAGTTAATACTCTTTGTTGTTCATGGTTTAAATATGGTAAAGTTTCATAAATTTGTTTAATATCATCAGAACCATTTCCAGAACGAATAAATGATGAAAATATATCATCTACTTTTTGTTCATCAATCATTAAAGACCATCTCCATATCTTTCAGCTAGAAAATTCACAATTAATAATGCTAATGCAGTAATGAAAAAGAATCCTAAAGCAACAACAGTAAAAACAAAAACACCAATTATTAAACCCTGCATATTAAGAAATCAAGTTATATAAAGTAAGAATGAAAGTAGCGATAATAAGCCAATCAAGAGTAGTAGTTTGCGACTTAGCAAAAACACGCTCAGAAGCAACCCTTTCAAGCGTTTTAATATCTTTAGAAATTTCATAAGTTTCATTATTGCAATTAAGGACATAATCAACACCGACTTTAGTAAAATCATCTTTAGTAAATGAGGAATATTTTTTAACATCAGACCAAGATTTAAAAGTTTCGATACCAGTGTCATTAATAAGTACAATATTCATTATTCTTCTTCATCTCCCAATTGTTCAGTACGATAAGAAATTTCAATAGCAGCGATTATAATAACAGCAAGAAAGGCAAGAGCTAAAACAGTTTTAACAGGTTGTTCTAATAAAAGAGTTTCAAATATCAAAATTTAAACCACCGATCTATAAGAGTTTTTAATCCATATTCAGATTTATCAAGTGAAGTATCCAAAGAAGGTTGATCTAATTTAGATTCACGATAAATAAAAGATTTGTTTTTAACCTTTTTAAGAATGGAAATCATTAAATCGGGTATGAAAATAATTAGCCGAGATATTAACCAAGCTAATAAAGTTACTTCTAACATTACACCGAACAAAGTATAAGCAGCGTCAGCAGTAATCATCATTTTTTTGTACCTCTAATAACGGCATATAGAAAGATAACAGAATTGAAAAGTAACAATAATATTAATAATTCAAGCCGATTAGTTAAAAGTTGTAATTGTGTTAAAATATCGTAATCATACATTTAATTTTCACACCTTAAAAAAGGGATAGGCAGCTGTAACTGTCTACCCCTCAGAGAGTTAAAAGAATAAAGATTTAACAAAACGAACAGCAGCAAAACCTACACCAACACCAACAACAACTAAGAGTAATTCATCATAATTATTTGCCCATGCAGTAGCTTGAGTAGTAATGCTAGTAGTAGTTAAAGCAGAAAATAAACCTTCAGTCATTTAATACACAACCTTTCATTTTAGAAGAATAATGACTTAACAAAACGAACAGCAGCAAAACCAACACCAACACCAACGACAACAAGAAGAAGCTCATCAAAATGATTTGCCCAAGAAGTAGCTTCAGTAGTAATTGCAGCAGTAGTTAAATTAGCAAACATGTTAAAACCTCCAATAGGATTTGTATCTTCACCTGTTCCACCTTCATCAGGTGGATCGGGAGCAGAACCATTAATGTGTGTACCATGAGATGAAGCACTTAAAAGAGAAAAATTATTATAACCAGTATCAGTTGAATTATCTGGTAATAATAAATCATAACCATTTTCAGAATATAGTTTAGTTTCAGCAGTGACACTAAAAGCAGAACTTGAACCGAATATAGTTAATTCACCCGAATCAACCTTAAAATACAAATAAGGGTGAGTTGCTGCAAAAGAATCATATGAACTTTGACTAGGAACCTTTGTAGCTCCATGCGTCGGATAAGTTACAGTTGACGGATCAGCAGCAAAAGCAAAAGCAGGAACAGATAATAGCATAATTAAAGCTAAAGCAATGGAACGTAAAAAATTACGTTTCTTTTTTTTATTGATAGATTGGACAGATTCCAATATTTCACCCCCTTTCAAGTCATGAACTAATCACCAAACTTTAAAGAAAGTCCAAATATCTTCTAAAGCACCTTTAAACCATGAAAATACTTGTATTCCAATAACTAAAGATACAAAACCGAAAAAGGTAACATAGAGAGTTGAACCCATTGCATATTTTGCATAACCAAGATAATCATAAAAAGCATTATCAGTAAAAGCAACATCATTAATATGTTCAGTAGTATCTACAAGAGTTCCAACAATTCCAGAGAGCGTATCAATTAATGAATTATAAAGACCTAGTAAAGAATCAATCATTCTTGATAATGCCACCTTATTATTTTATAAATAACAAATCCCAAGGTAAAAGTAGCTATATAAACTACGACATCATAAATCTGTATACCGATTATTTTTGCGTGCCTAAACCATTGAAAACCTTCATTGTTAATAGGTTTTTCAGGGATAATTGGTAAAGTAACAATAAATTTAATTAAACGTAGTAAATAACCTAGAATAGCCATTATAAAATCGAATATAGCAACCAAAAAAGCCAATGGTAAAAATGGAGGTAAATCGCCGCCAGTTGGAGCTGGTTCGCTTGGTGGCTTGGTTGTTGGTGGAGAAGAAACCATAGGTATATCAGATTCTATTGGGATATCACCTACACCAACATTTTCAATAGGAATAGCAGGATTTCCAACAGTAGGAATTGCACCATCTAAAGGAACAGGGATAGGAATATCCCATGAAATAGTACCATCATAAACAGAGCCATCTGGTAAAGTAAAAGTACCATCAGAAGGATTTTTAACTAAATCAATTCCATCTTTTGTTTTAGCAAGCCATTGATCCATAGGAATATTAATTTCTTTTGTTCCAGCTTTTAAACGGTCAATAGTAGTATTCCAGCCATCAGCAACAATATCATTAGTAGTAGGAACATCAGAAACCGCAACACGAGGAACAATAGTAGGTAAACCCAAATAATCTAATAACTTATTGAAATCATCAATTGAACGAGCTTGTGTTATGTAAGTATCTAATTCTGGATAAGAATCATAAGGAGCAGAGAAAAAAGATTCCCATGTATTAGTAACTGAATTATATCCTTCAACTTGTGCTGGATTGCCCCACATATCACCTAAAGAAACTTGAATACTAATAACAGATGTACCAGATAAAGTAGCAATTGAATTTGCTTGAGCTGTTTTATTCCAGTAAGCATAATCATCTTGATACCCAGATACTAAATCCGAACCATGTACTATTTCATGTTCACGAATCAATAAATTATCATGTAGCCAATCACCAACAATAGGAGAAGCTAATTTTAATTCATCATAGAAATCTTGCGAAACGGCATATGAAGTTTTACCAGCAGTAATGGCAGCATCAACAGAACTTTTCATTGTTTCCTTGGTAGTAGTTGATAAGCCATTATAAATTTCTTGAGCTTTTTCTCTAACTTTTTCATGATCCATTTCAGCAGCATGTCCACCACTAGCAACAATAGTTCCAGCAATCAATAAAACTATGACTTTAGCAATACCGTCACCGTTTTTTAAATCTGAAGGTGATAAAGTGCCAGTAGCAGCATAAACCGAATTTTGATAACTTACAACATTTGAAAATAAAAGGAATTGTAAGGCAAGTAAAACAACAATAAGTTTTTTCACATAAAATCAATCCTTACTTAACGGGAATAACGTTAATGACAGATGGGCGAGAATCACGACCAGCATAACCGGCAGCTAATTCAATTTCTAACTTAATTTTTTCTCCTTTTTGAAGATAAGAAAGATTTAAACCTTCTTTATAATCCAATTGATGATTTTCATAAGTAGAAGGATCAGCAAAACGGATTTTCTTTAATGAATAAGGGTTGCCAGTTTTTTCAGATGTACCATTAATTTCTTGTGCAGAGATAAATACATATTCTTTTTCTTTTAACATTTTTTATAGCTCCTTTTTCCTAATTTTTGTTGTATGAGCGAATTTTTGTTCTGTTTTTAGCATACAAAAAGTCCCACCAAACGGCAAGACTTTTTTTTACAAATTACTTCCTATTAAGATAATCTTTTACAAGTTGTTCGAAAAGTTTACTAATATTAACATTTTCATTCTTGAGTTGTTCGACAAGCTTTTTAGGAATTGTTAAAGTTAATCTTATTCTTTTTTCTTCTGGATCAAGCCTGTGACGACCCATTATAAAAGCCCTTTATAAGTTATTTGTTTTAATTTAATTATGAGAGTGTATAATGTAATTAAGGTTTAGGATTCGGGCTTGTTTTTAAGTTCGGATTCTTTTTTATTTTTTTCTTTAATAAATAATAACTCTGAAATTAGATTATCACGTTTTTCCATCATATCAATATCGGATAGCGTATTAGTCCTATTAAACTTTGTGAGCATATTTATATGCTTCTTTTTTTGTTTTTGTAAACCTTTGACAAGCATATTAGCTAATAGATCAGCATTGAAATCATAAGCCTGTAACCAAGTAGCAAAACCGGCAGAAACAGTTTTTTCAAGCCATTGTTGCGTTTTTTCAATAGATGAATCTGAAGATTTTTGTGCTAATGGTAACTTGTCAACATTATCCAAGAACTTATTCCAGAAATTCGATACTTTCCAACGACCTTTATTTTTATCTGCAGAAGGTTCAACAAACATTATGTAGTTTTTTAAATGTCCTTTTATTTGTTGTCCTAAATTTGATTCTTCATTCTCTGAAATAATTTTAGCTGCAATATATGCACGATCATCACGAAGTTGTAATTCTGTCCTTACCCATTTTTCAACTCCTTCTGGAATAGGTCTTTTTTTGCGAAGGAGCTGCTTATATTTATCATATATTCTTATCTGTATTTCTGATTGTGGTGAACCAAAATAGGCAGTAGTACCAAGATTTTCACCATTTGAAAGTTTAAATTCTTCAATAATACGAGCAGTTTTAAATTTTGAACGAACCTCAGCACGAGTGATTTTCCTTCTAATTGTTTTTAATGTGAAATAACCTTGCGTGTCATCTATGGCCAGATCAAGACGAGGAATATTTACATCTAACATCAGAACCAATCCAATAAAAGTAGACCAGTTATATTTTGCGACTTCTTCAAATTCTCGACAGCCTTGACCAGTCATTTCTAAATGAACACTATCCAATTCAGAAGAATAATAGATTGAAATATTTCCAAATCTTAAATGGTAAGGATATCCATATTTTCCATTTTCAAAAGGGATAAAGTCACAGTGTTTCATGCCTAAAAGATCAATTATATTTTGTGGATTTGTGACACTCTTAAAAGTGACTTGAAGCCAGTCGACACAGGCAGTTAAGCCGTTCTTGCTTGTATTTTCTACCCCCCTGTTAGCATACGGGGGTAGACCTGTAAAATCGGTCATAGTTGAAACTCCTTTACTGGAAATTAAAAACCTTTCCTTGCAAGCAAGGGAACGTTTGCCAACACATGCAGCCATAGAGAATTATATTTATTTACCTACCAAACATAATAGAAGGGTTATGAATGGTTAGGAATTTAGAAGCTAAAGCTTCACCGCTATCGCTCCAGTATTTCCGAACATGTCAGAGCATTAGAGTTATACAAAAGACGACGACAAATAATGTTTTTCAGCTTAAGTAAATTTTTAGTCTAGTTTTGAATCATTCAGAAGATTAAATTCTTGTCGTAGATCAGCAAGCAAATCTTCAAAAGCTATTATTCTATCATTGTGTTTTCCATCTAAAGAAAACTCTTTCATAATTTTTAATTCAATTTCTTTTGAGTTAATAAATTTTTGTAATTTAGTAGTTCTAAATGTTTGAGGTGTTTTCATATATTATCATCTCCTTGTATACATATAGTAACAGAGTGAATACAATATGTACAAGGGAAATTTCTTCGAAATTTTGTGTTATAAGAAAAAATTAAAAAATCCCTATCGGTAGGGAATTTAATTTTTTTTATAAGATCGCCTGGTGAAACCGCGCGTAAACGCACGTGTTTCACCCAAGCCAATCCTCGGAAACTTTAAAGAAGTAAGAGAGAGTAATAGTTATAGTTTTTTTTATTTATTTTTATTTTGAGATCATAAATAAAGGGTGATATTGTAAAGAATCCACAGAGATAGGCATAGGAAAATCTTTAGTATCATAATTAGCATAGTTATATAAAGATTGAATTTTAGGTAATGAGATAGGTGTAATAAATTCGGATATAGTATCCATTAATAAATAATCGAATTGTAAAGGATTTTTACGACACATAAGAATATAATCTAGTTGCTCTCTAATATTTACATCTAACATACGAGGTCTATGTGTTATAAACACAGTGAGTACAACATCAGATTTACGGAAAAGAGCAAAGACTTTTGACCATATTCTATTTTGTTTACTAGATGTATTACGGGAATCAAGTGTAAAATAGGCTTCATCAACTATTAAGACTTTATTACGAGAATCATTTAAAGGCATTTGACCAAGATCATTAATAATATTTATATTTTCACCTGTTACATTCATATTTGTATATATAGTTAGTTGTGGATCAAGAGATTGAAGATGACGAGCTAAAATCATAGCGAATAAACTTTTTCCAGAACCTTGAGGACCAAACACACCTAATTTCATTTAGGATCTTCTCCAACGTTACCAGACATTTTATATCCTTTGAAATGCTTATACAAAGAGTAGGATTCAATAAGCCTTGTAAAACGAAAACCAGTTTTACGATTATTACGAGCGTACAGATGAATTTTTTCAACCATTTCAGCTAATACTGGTGAATCATATTTAACGGCCAAAGAAGATAAAAGAGTTAATACTCTTTGTTGTTCATGGTTTAAATATGGTAAAGTTTCATAAATTTGTTTAATATCATCAGAACCATTTCCAGAACGAATAAATGATGAAAATATATCATCTACTTTTTGTTCATCAATCATTAAAGACCATCTCCATATCTTTCAGCTAGAAAATTCACAATTAATAATGCTAATGCAGTAATGAAAAAGAATCCTAAAGCAACAACAGTAAAAACAAAAACACCAATTATTAAACCCTGCATATTAAGAAATCAAGTTATATAAAGTAAGAATGAAAGTAGCGATAATAAGCCAATCAAGAGTAGTAGTTTGCGACTTAGCAAAAACACGCTCAGAAGCAACCCTTTCAAGCGTTTTAATATCTTTAGAAATTTCATAAGTTTCATTATTGCAATTAAGGACATAATCAACACCGACTTTAGTAAAATCATCTTTAGTAAATGAGGAATATTTTTTAACATCAGACCAAGATTTAAAAGTTTCGATACCAGTGTCATTAATAAGTACAATATTCATTATTCTTCTTCATCTCCCAATTGTTCAGTACGATAAGAAATTTCAATAGCAGCGATTATAATAACAGCAAGAAAGGCAAGAGCTAAAACAGTTTTAACAGGTTGTTCTAATAAAAGAGTTTCAAATATCAAAATTTAAACCACCGATCTATAAGAGTTTTTAATCCATATTCAGATTTATCAAGTGAAGTATCCAAAGAAGGTTGATCTAATTTAGATTCACGATAAATAAAAGATTTGTTTTTAACCTTTTTAAGAATGGAAATCATTAAATCGGGTATGAAAATAATTAGCCGAGATATTAACCAAGCTAATAAAGTTACTTCTAACATTACACCGAACAAAGTATAAGCAGCGTCAGCAGTAATCATCATTTTTTTGTACCTCTAATAACGGCATATAGAAAGATAACAGAATTGAAAAGTAACAATAATATTAATAATTCAAGCCGATTAGTTAAAAG
>NZ_JBSWTJ010000001.1:265000-4390986 GCF_056158485.1 Mesobacillus sp. ABV4_180 | reverse complement strand
CACGAAAGAACAGCTGATTTCAGCTGTTCTTTTTTGTGTTCAAAATCCGTCATTGGAAAATTTTATACAGCTACCAAGAATAAATTTAGCTTAATGGTAAAATGCCTTTTACTGGCCAAAAATTTAAGGATGACATTATTAAACTGATTCTAACTTTTGTCCCCAAAAATCAGGAGAGTTTTTAGTATTTCTTCAGGATGAATGTCTATACCGCCTCAGTATTCTTGAATAAAGTGATAGGGAACTGTATAGTGGGGTGGAAAAATGAGAAGTGTAGTAACGAAATGCTGTATTGCTGCGGCTATAGCATTAATGGGTTTCATAGGGATTGGTCTTGGAATTGGAATATCAGGAGCGGCTGCGGTTGAAGCTATTGCAAGACAGCCTGAAATAGCTCAAAGGCTTACTGAGTTTTATTTATTATATGTACTCATACCTGAACTAATCTTGGGTTTAGTGTTAGTCTGGATATCTTGGATGCTGGCATTCAAAGTCGAGTGCCATAAAGATTGAATCGAGATATAAAAGGAAAGATAAAAAGGACAGTGTAGTGTCCTTTTTTCTTTGTCTATTTTTTTACAAATCTAGAGTTGAAGCCAACTTCTCATTCTTAACTTCTAAAAAATGTGTTTTGTGTACATATTCCCGTCCGCCATGTGCTTCGTACCAATTTTGGATGCGTTTGACGTGTTCACTGTCGCTTCTTACGTTATCTTCTATTTTTACGTAATCCTCGTAACTGTCATACTCCCAGATCGCGAATATTTCCGTTGTTGATTCATCGTGAGGCAGCATCCATCTTCCGGTTAACCTGGCACCATGCTTGAGTTGATTAGGAAGGTTAATTTCATTAAAAAGCTTATTAAATATATCTACAAAATCGTTTTTTACAATGTAAAATTTTCTTCTGTAAAACATTGACTACAACTCCTCTTTCTAAGAATAAAAACATTGAAAATTGGTATACTCTTCCATGCTACTTGTATTTATCAATCATAGTCAACTTAATTTGGAAAAACGAACTCAAAAAAAAGTTTCAAATTCTGGGCTTGAGGAAACCTAATATAAGATGTCTATTTCGTTAAAGAACTTGCAACTTGCTTTACAAGCGGTTTGATTAATGCGAACATTAAGGCTTATTAGAAGAGATGTCTGGAGGTTTTTAAATGCTGGAGAATAGTTTTGTCATGGTAGCCATCATCCTAATAATCAATATTGTCTATGTGTCGTTTTTTACAATCAGGATGATCCTGACGTTGAAGGGGCAGCGTTATCTAGCTGCTGGCCTTAGTACGATCGAGGTCGTGATTTATGTGGTTGGGCTCGGTCTGGTTCTTGAAAATTTGAATGAAATACAGAATTTGATTGCCTATGCAGTTGGATATGGTATCGGGGTCATTGTCGGTATGAAAATTGAAGAGAAGCTGGCACTTGGTTATATTACTATTAATGTGATCACAAAAGAATATGATGTTGACCTTCCCAAGGCTTTGCGTGCACAAGGCTATGGTGTAACGGACTGGGCAGCACATGGACTGGAAGGCGACCGCATGGCGATGCAGATATTAACCCCGAGGAAATATGAACTTAAGCTGTACGAAAAGATCAAGGAATTGGATCCAAAAGCGTTCATCATTGCCTATGAACCGAAGGCAATCCATGGCGGGTTCTGGGTAAAGTCTGTACGGAAAGGAAAGTTGTTTTCATGAGCAAGGTTGAAAAGAAAAGAATGTATGAAGTCGGAGAAAATGAATCAATTGATGATTGCCTCAATAGAATGAAGAAGGATGGATATGCTCCTGTACGCAGGATGGAGAAGCCGGTTTTCAAGGAAGTGGAGAAGGGCGGTTCGGTTGATTATGAGCCTGCGGGAAGACAGATTATTTTTGAAGCAAAGCTGATTGAAGAGTAAAATCCGTTAGTTATTTAAAGTGTCAAAATACGAACAATAGAAATTTAAAAACAATGCAATGTTCGATTATTGATTGACAAAAAGTCGATTTGGTTGGTAATATGTAGTTGTCGAAAGTGATATTTAGTTTTTCCCTCGTATAATAATGGGGATATGGCCCATGAGTCTCTACCCGGTAACCGTAAATCGCCGGACTATGAGGGGAAGTAGTTTTGCAGTGAAGGGAACAGGAATCATATTCTTTTGAGTATCGATTTCTTTGCGCATGCACCCGGACAGACTACTTTCTCTTCTTTATGTAGAGAGAGTAGTCTATCCGGGTTTTTTGTTTTGATACTCCAAACAGGGAGGTTAGATAGATGAGTGCATCGGTTGCAGTCATTATGGGGAGCAAATCGGATTGGGAAACAATGAAACATGCGTGCGACATACTTGATCAGTTAGAGGTTACATATATAAAAAAGGTAGTTTCAGCGCATCGGACACCGGACTTGATGTTTGAGTTTGCAGCAGGTGCGAGGAATGAAGGGATCAAGGTCATCATTGCTGGAGCTGGCGGAGCGGCGCATTTACCAGGAATGGTTGCGGCGAAAACGACTTTGCCGGTCATCGGTGTGCCAGTTCAGTCAAAAGCGCTTAACGGACTGGATTCACTTTTGTCGATTGTGCAGATGCCTGGAGGTGTGCCGGTTGCGACTGTGGCGATTGGCAAGGCGGGGGCAAAGAATGCGGGGCTGTTGGCAGCGCAGATTCTCGGTGCTTTTGACAGTCAAGTTGCCGAGAGACTCGAGCGATTAAGGGAAGAAACAAAGATGTCGGTGATAGAAAGCAGTGATGAGCTTGTCTAAAGTGATTTTACCAGGACAGACAATTGGGATCATAGGCGGAGGCCAGCTTGGCAAAATGATGGCTCTTTCGGCAAAAGCGATGGGGTTTCGGGTAGCAGTTCTCGATCCAACCGAGGATTGCCCGTGCGGCCAGGTGGCGGATGAGCAAATTGTCGGGGGCTATGATGAACTGGATAAAATAAAAGAGTTATCGGACATCAGTGATGTAATCACATATGAGTTTGAGAACATCGATGCGGATGCACTTGATTGGCTGAAGGAAAATGCGTATGTACCGCAGGGGACTGAATTGCTGCGGGTCACACAGGACAGGATAGAAGAGAAGCGCAATATCGAGGCTGCCGGGGTCAGAGTGGCGCCGTACACGTCGGTTGTTCAGATAGAAGATCTCAGGGCTGGAGTCGAAGTGCTTGGATTGCCTGCCGTCCTGAAAACGGCACGGGGCGGTTATGACGGCAAGGGACAGCTGGTCATCAGGTCTGTGGACGATATCCCGTTAGCTGAAACACTTGTCAGCCAGGGTGTGTGTGTGCTGGAAAAATGGATTTCGTTCGAGAAGGAAGTTTCCGTGATTGTTACCCGCGGTACGAATGGGGAGACCACTATATTCCCAGTAGCTGAAAATATCCATATGGACAATATCCTGCACCAGACAATCGTACCGGCTCGAATCAGCAAGCAGGCTGAAGAGAAGGCAATTATAGCGGCAAAGCAGATTGCTTCAGCACTTGAATTGACCGGGACACTTGCTGTGGAGATGTTTTTGACTATTGATGATGAGCTTTACATAAACGAATTGGCACCGAGGCCGCATAACTCGGGGCATTACACAATCGAAGCATGCGAGACATCACAGTTTGAGCAGCATGTCAGGGCGGTCTGCGGCTGGCCATTGGGCATCACGAATTTGCTGAAGCCAGCTGTAATGGTGAACATTCTTGGCGAGCACCAGCAACCTCTGCTGGATCGAATAACAGGTTTACAGGATTGGAAAATTCACTTATACGGCAAGAAGGAAGCAAAACATAAACGCAAAATGGGGCATGTGACCCTTTTACGAGAAAAAGTGGAGGTTGCGCTCCAGGAAGCTGAGGAAAGCGGCATCTGGAAAGGCGCAGCAGAAATGATCGGAGGACAAAAAAGATGATAGATCGTTATACAAGACCGGAAATGGGAGCAATTTGGACAGAGGAGAACCGCTTTAAGGCATGGCTGAAGGTCGAGATCCTCGCATGTGAAGCATGGTCTGAAATTGGTGATATTCCTAAGGAAGATGTACAGAAAATCCGCGAGAAAGCTTCGTTCGATATTGACCGGATCAAGGAAATCGAAGAAGAGACGCGTCATGATGTCGTTGCTTTTACAAGAGCGGTGTCAGAAACACTTGGAGAAGAACGTAAATGGGTACATTATGGCCTGACTTCGACGGATGTTGTTGATACAGCATTATCTTATGTACTGAAGCAGGCAAATGAGATTTTGCTAAAAGATCTCGAGAACTTTATTGAGATTTTAACAAACAAGGCAAAGGAACATAAGTACACAGTCATGATGGGGCGTACCCACGGTGTACATGCAGAGCCAACAACATTTGGCTTGAAGCTGGGTCTTTGGCTGGAGGAAATGAAGCGCAATCTTGAACGCTTTAAAATGGCGTCTCGGGATGTGGAATTCGGCAAGATTTCAGGAGCGGTTGGTACGTATGCGAATATTGACCCATTCGTTGAAGCTTATGTTTGCGAAAAGCTTGGCCTGCAGCCAGCGCCAATTTCTACGCAGACGCTGCAGCGTGACAGACATGCTTTTTATATGTCGGCTCTTGCCTTGATTGCTACTTCGATTGAAAAATTCGCTGTTGAAATTCGCGGGCTGCAAAAGAGCGAAACAAGGGAAGTTGAAGAGTTTTTTGCTAAAGGCCAGAAGGGGTCTTCGGCAATGCCTCATAAGCGCAACCCGATCGGATCAGAAAATATGACGGGGATGGCTAGGGTCATCCGAGGCTATATGACGACGGCATACGAAAATGTGCCGCTATGGCATGAACGAGATATCTCACATTCATCTGCAGAGAGAATCATTTTGCCTGATGCGACGATTGCATTGAACTATATGCTTAATCGCTTTGGCAATATCGTGAAGAATTTGACGGTATATCCTGAGAACATGAAGCGCAATATGGATCGTACTCTAGGCTTGATCTACTCCCAGCGTGTGCTGCTTGCCTTGATTGACAAGGGTATGTCCCGCGAGGAAGCGTATGATACAGTCCAGCCACGGGCGATGGAAGCCTGGGAGAAGCAGGTGCAGTTCCGCAGCTTAATCGAAAGTGATGAGAAGATTTCAGGGTTGTTAAGCGAAGCGGAAATCGATGACTGCTTTGATTACAACTACCATATCAAGCATGTTGATATGATTTTTGAACGCTTAGGTCTGTAAAAGAAACATTAATAGAGGGTGAGGATTTTCCTTGCCCCTGTTTTATCTGTTAGTGACTGAAGATTGCTAATTATCTCAATCGGAGGCGTTGAAATGGAAGAGCAGGCATTGTTGTATGAAGGAAAAGCCAAGTGGATTTATGCTACTGAGGATGCGGCGATTGTCAGGGTTCAGTATAAGGATTCGGCTACGGCGTTCAATGGAGAGAAGAAGGCCGAGATTGTCGGAAAGGGCACCTTGAATAACGAGATTACGAGTCTCCTATTCTTGAAGCTTAGCGAAGCGGGGATCCAATCTCATTTTATCGAAAAAATTTCTGCCAATGAGCAGCTTGTAAAGCGAGTGAGTATTATTCCGCTCGAGGTGGTCGTGAGGAACTACGCTGCCGGCAGCTTTTCGAAGAGGCTTGGCGTCGAGGAAGGCAAGAAGCTTTCACGGCCGATCGTTGAGTTTTACCTGAAGGATGATGCACTTGGCGATCCGTTGATTACGGATGAGCATGTTGATGTGCTGGAACTGGCTTCAGCTGAAGAAGTTGCACAGCTTAAGGATGCTGCTTTAAAAATCAATGGTGTGCTTGGAGGAATTTTCGCAGAGATAGGCGTTACATTGATCGATTTCAAGCTTGAGTTCGGGAAGGATGCTGCCGGGCAGATTTTGCTGGCTGATGAGATCTCGCCTGACACTTGCCGCCTTTGGGATAAGGAGACGCAGCAAAAGCTTGATAAGGATGTATTCCGCCGTGATTTAGGGAATCTGACAGATGCTTATGAAACTATTTTAACGAGATTGGGAGGACAACTGCATGTTTAAAGTAAAGGTGTATGTCACGTTAAGGGAAAGTGTTTTGGATCCACAGGGAACGGCTGTGAAAAGGGCGCTTGCGACGCACGGATACGAAGGCATTCAGGATGTCCGGATTGGCAAGTATATGGAATTGGTTTTGGATGAAAGTGTGAAGGACGTTGACGCGGCGGTCAAAGAAATGTGTGAGCGATTGCTGGCAAATCCGGTGATCGAGGACTACAGGTACGAAGTCGAGGAGGTTGTTGCACAGTGAAATTTGCGGTGATCGTATTTCCTGGTTCGAACTGTGACATCGACATGTATCATGCGGTAAAAGATGAGCTAGGCGAAGAGGCTGAATATGTCTGGCATGACTCTGAAAGTCTGGAAGACTACGATGCTGTGCTTCTTCCTGGAGGATTCTCTTATGGAGATTACTTGCGCTCTGGCGCGATTGCGCAGTTCAGCAATGTCATGAAGGAAGTCGTAAAGGCCGCTGAAGCCGGCAAGCCTGTGCTTGGCGTCTGCAATGGATTCCAGATTTTGCTCGAGGCAGGTCTTCTGCCGGGAGCAATGCGCCGGAATGACAGTCTGAAATTCATCTGTAAGCAGGTAGAGCTTCAAGTAGAAAATAACGAGACGATGTTCTCTGCTGGCTATCAAAAAGGCGAAGTCATCACGATTCCGGTTGCGCACGGTGAAGGCAACTACTATTGTGATGAACAGACTTTAGCTAGTTTGAAGGAAAATAACCAGATTGTGTTCACATACCATGGCGAGAATCCGAATGGAAGCCTTGAAAATATCGCGGGGATTATCAACGAACGCGGAAATGTCCTCGGGATGATGCCACATCCGGAACGTGCAGTGGATGAACTGCTTGGCGGCGCGGATGGTCTGCAGCTTTTCAAATCAATCGTCAAACAATGGAGGGAAGCAAATGCGGTTAATGCTTGAACCAAGTCCAAAGCAAATTAAACAAGATAAAATTTATCAGGAAATGGGACTTTCAGACAGCGAGTTTGCTTCTGTTGAAAAAATCCTTGGGCGTTTGCCTAACTATACCGAAACCGGATTGTTTTCGGTTATGTGGTCAGAGCACTGCAGCTATAAGAATTCTAAGCCTGTGCTGAAAAAATTCCCTGTCACTGGGGAGAAGGTTTTACAGGGACCAGGTGAAGGTGCGGGAATCGTTGATATTGGTGATGGGCAAGCAGTAGTTTTTAAGATCGAGAGCCATAACCACCCATCTGCGATTGAACCTTATCAGGGGGCCGCTACTGGAGTCGGCGGGATCATCCGCGATGTTTTTTCAATGGGAGCGAGGCCAATTGCATTATTGAACTCCCTCCGTTTTGGCGAGCTTGAGTCGCCGCGCGTGAAATATTTGTTTGAACAGGTTGTAGCAGGGATTGCTGGCTACGGCAACTGCATCGGCATTCCGACAGTTGGCGGCGAGGTCCAGTTCGACGGCGCTTATGAAGGAAATCCGCTTGTAAACGCGATGTGCGTTGGACTGATCAACCATGAGGACATCAAGAAAGGCCAGGCGCACGGTGTTGGCAATACGGTCATGTACGTTGGCGCGAAGACTGGCCGCGATGGCATACACGGGGCGACTTTTGCTTCTGAAGAATTGACTGAGTCATCTGAGGATAAGCGTCCTGCTGTCCAGGTTGGCGATCCGTTCATGGAAAAATTGCTCCTTGAAGCTTGTCTTGAGCTTGTTAAGAATGATGCACTTGTTGGAATCCAGGACATGGGAGCGGCTGGCTTGACGAGTTCATCTGCAGAGATGGCGAGCAAAGCTGGTTCCGGAATCGAGATGAATCTTGATTTGGTTGCACAGCGTGAAACAGGGATGACTGCATATGAGATGATGCTTTCCGAGTCACAGGAGCGCATGCTGATTGTCGTAGAAAAAGGGCGCGAGCAGGAAATCATCGACCTTTTTTCAAAGTATGAGCTTGAAGCGGTGGCAATCGGAAAAGTTACCGATGACAAGATGCTTCGTCTTTTACATAAAGGGGAAGTCGTTGCCGATGTACCGGCAGATGCACTTGCTGAAGAAGCTCCTGTCTATTACAAGCCTTCTTGTGAACCTGCTTATTTCCGTGAGTTCCAGGCGATGGCTAATGAGATTCCTCTTGTTGAAAACTATGAAACTACTTTGCTGGCATTGCTGCAGCAGCCGACGATTGCGAGCAAAGAGTGGGTGTATGACCAGTATGACCATATGGTGCGCACGAGCACTGTTGTATCTCCAGGATCAGATGCTGCTGTTGTACGGATCCGCGGCACAGAGAAGGGCCTGGCGATGACGACAGATTGCAACTCGCGCTATATCTATCTTGATCCGGAAACAGGCGGAAAGATTGCTGTTGCCGAGGCGGCGCGAAATATAGTCTGCTCTGGCGGTGAACCGCTGGCGATCACGGATTGCCTGAACTTCGGAAATCCGGAGAAGCCGGAGATTTTCTGGCAGTTTGAAAAAGCGGTCGACGGCATGAGTGAAGCGTGCCGGACATTGAGCACACCTGTTATCGGCGGAAATGTGAGTTTGTATAACGAAACGAATGGAACAGCTGTCTATCCGACACCGGTTGTCGGCATGGTCGGACTCGTTGAAAATTTGAAACATGTTACGACGCAGCATTTTAAAAATGCCGGCGATTTGATCTATCTGCTGGGTGACACAAAGGATGAGTTCGGCGGCAGCGAACTGCAGAAGCTTGTGTATGGCCGGATTTTCGGAAAGGCGCCTGAACTCGATTTAGAAGTGGAAGCAAGCTATCAAACTCAGATTTTAACAGCGATCAAAAATGGCCTTGTTGCATCAGCGCATGATGTCGCGGAGGGCGGCGTGGCAGTTGCGCTTGCTGAATCCGTAATCGGCAGCAATAGACTTGGAGCTAAGGTAGAACTGGAAGGCAATGCTGTATCGGCCTTATTCAGCGAATCACAATCCCGCTTTATTTTATCGGTAAAACCAGAGCACCAGATCGAGTTTGAAAGTTTAACAGACGCGGTGCTGATTGGTAAAGTCGTTGAAACTTCAGTTTTAAAGATTGATGTGAATGGGGAGAACGTGATCAATCATGATGCAGAGGGGCTGAAAAAGGCCTGGAAAGGAGCCATCCCATGCTTGCTGAACTAAAAGGCTTGAATGAGGAATGCGGCGTATTTGGTATTTGGGGACATCCCGAGGCAGCGCAAATTACGTATTATGGACTCCACAGCCTGCAGCACCGCGGCCAGGAAGGTACTGGCATTGTAGTGACGGATGGTTCTCAGCTAAAGGGCAGAAAAGGCGAAGGGCTTGTTACTGAGATTTTCACTGCTGATGCGATGGAGGATTTACAGGGAGTGGGCGCAATCGGCCATGTGCGCTATGCGACGGCAGGAGGCGGCGGCTATGAGAATGTCCAGCCGCTTCTGTTCCAATCGCAAAGCGGAGGATTGGCACTTGCCCATAATGGAAATCTCGTAAATGCAGATGCACTGAGGAACCAGCTTGAGGCACAGGGAAGCATTTTTCAAACTAGCTCTGATACTGAAGTCCTTGCTCACTTAATCAAGCGTGGCGGTTTCAGCCAGCTGAAGGAACGAGTAAAAAACGCGCTTCCGATGCTGAAGGGTGCGTATGCATTCTTGATCATGACCGAAACCGAAATGATGATCGCACTCGATCCGCATGGATTGCGCCCGTTGTCGCTTGGGAAGCTTGGTGATGCTTATGTAGTCGCTTCTGAGACTTGTGCGTTCGATATCGTCGGAGCTGAGTTTGTCAGGGATATCCTTCCTGGGGAACTGCTTGTGATTGATGCAGATGGCCTTCACTCCGAGATGTATTCGATGACTTCGACTACGGCGATCTGCACGATGGAATACATTTATTTTTCAAGACCTGACAGTAACATACATGGAATCAACGTCCATGCAGCTAGGAAAAACCTCGGCAAGCAGCTTGCAAAAGAGGTGCCAATCAAGGCGGATGTCGTAACGGGTGTTCCGGATTCTAGCATCTCCGCGGCAATCGGGTATGCGGAGGAATCAGGTATTCCTTATGAAATGGGTTTAATCAAGAATCGTTATGTTGGCCGGACTTTCATTCAGCCTTCCCAGTCATTGAGGGAACAGGGCGTGAAGATGAAGCTTTCACCTGTCCGCGGGATTGTGGAAGGAAAGCGGGTCATTATGGTCGACGATTCGATTGTGCGCGGCACGACCAGCCGGAGGATTGTGAACATGCTGAAGGAAGCAGGCGCAACTGAGGTCCACGTCGTCATCAGCTCACCGCCGATCCAGAATCCGTGCTTTTACGGAATTGATACGTCAACTCGCGAGGAACTGATCGCTTCCGAGCATTCGGTTGAAGAGATTCGAGAATTGATCGGCGCTGACTCACTGACGTTTTTAAGTGTCGAGGGAATGCTTGAGGCGATCGGACGCAATGAACCTGGCGAAACGCGTGGCCAGTGTCTCGCTTGTTTTACCGGGAAGTACCCGACGGAAATCTATCCGCAGGCAGTGACTGCCGGGCAGAAGTGCTGATTGGATTTGTGTTTGTAATCAGGTTGCAATTCCTGTTCAAAAATGAGGAAAATTGAAGGCTAAAAGAAGAAAAACAGCCAAATCGGAGGTAGTGAACATGGCAAACGCGTATAAGCAGGCTGGTGTGGATATTGAGGCCGGGTATGAGGCGGTCGAACGGATCAAAAAGCATGTGAATCGGACGGTCAGGCCCGGTGTGATGGGGGCTCTTGGCGGATTCGGCGGGATGTTCGACCTTTCCAGCCTTGGGCTTAAGGAGCCGGTGCTGGTTTCTGGTACGGATGGCGTCGGCACGAAGCTGATCCTGGCTTTCATGATGGACCGCCATGATACGATCGGCATCGATGCGGTCGCGATGTGCGTGAATGATATTGTCGTCCAGGGAGCCGAGCCTTTGTATTTCCTTGATTACATCGCCTGCGGAAAGGCCCAGCCTGAAAAAATCGAAGCGATCGTCAAAGGGATCGCCGATGGCTGCGAGCAGGCCGGCTGTGCGCTTGTCGGGGGCGAAACCGCGGAAATGCCAGGAATGTACTCTCCTGAAGAATACGATTTGGCTGGATTTGCGGTTGGTGCCTGTGAAAAAGCGAATATTATCACAGGACAAACGATCAAAGAAGGCGATGTGCTGATCGGGCTGGCATCAAGCGGAATCCACAGTAACGGCTATTCGCTTGTCCGCAAGGTGTTTTTCGAACAGGCCGGATGGGAGCTTGACCGCCATGTTGAGGAGTTCGGCTGCACTCTTGGAGAAGAGCTTTTGAAACCGACCCGCATATATGTAAAATCAGTGCTTGCCGCGATGAAGCAGTTCGAGCTTAAAGGGCTTGCCCACATCACGGGCGGCGGATTTATCGAAAACATTCCAAGAATGCTTCCGGAAGGACTTGGCGCAGAGATTGAAGAAGGCAGCTGGGAAATACCGCAGGTGTTCAATACTTTGGAAGCATTAGCCCAATTGGATCGCATGGATATGTATAATACTTTTAACATGGGCATCGGAATGATAGCCGCTGTAGATAAAGAAACTGCCCAGGAAGTTGTACAGTTTTTTAATGAGCATGGCGAACAGGCTTCAGTGATTGGAACAGTCACTGGTTCTGAAGGAATCCAGGTAAAATCGGCTGGTGAAACTTTATGAAGAAAATCGCGGTATTTGCATCGGGAAGCGGGAGCAATTTTCAGTCGATCGCCATCGCTGCCCAGTCAGGAAGCCTGAATGCTGAAATCAGCCTACTCGTATGCGACAAGCCAGGTGCTTTTGCAGTTGACCGTGCAGAAATGCTTGGAATTCCTGCTCTGGTCATCAGCCCAAAGAGTTATTCATCCAAGGAAGCATATGAGGCGGAAATTTTACAAAAACTAACCAGTCTGGATGTCGATATGATTGTGCTCGCCGGTTATATGCGGCTGATTGGCCCTATACTGCTGAATGCTTTTGAAGGGAAAATTGTGAACATCCACCCGTCACTTTTGCCGGCGTTTCCCGGGAAGGATGCGATTGGCCAGGCGCTGGCCGCGGGAGTCGAGACAACGGGAGTGACCATTCATTATGTCGATGAGGGCATGGACACCGGTCCGGTTATCGCGAGTGCGGCGGTAAGAATTGCTGCCGGCGAGACACGGGAGTCACTCCAGAAGAAAATACAGCGGATTGAACACAGCTTATATCCAGAGGTTCTGGAGGAGCTGCTGAACGGAGAAGAGGAGGCAGTAAAATGGGAAAAAAGCGTGCACTGATCAGTGTTTCGAATAAAGAAGGAATCGTGGGATTTGCGCAACAGCTTGTCGAGCTTGGTTTCGAAATCGTGTCGACAGGCGGTACGAAAAATACACTTAAGGAAGCCGGAGTTCCGGTCATTGGCATAAGCGACGTGACAGGCTTTCCGGAAATTCTCGAGGGACGGGTAAAGACGCTTCATCCCAAAATCCATGGCGGCCTGCTTGCGAAGTACGATGATCCATCCCACCAGGCCCAGCTGTCTGAAAATGAAATCGAGAAAATCGAGCTTGTCTGCGTCAACTTGTATCCTTTTAAGGAAACTGTTTCAAAGCCTGGAGTGACGCCGGAGGATGCGATTGAGAACATTGATATCGGAGGTCCGGCAATGCTCCGAGCTTCAGCTAAAAACCACCAATACATATCTGTACTTGTCGATCCTGCCGATTACCCGCAGGTCATTGAGGAGTACAAAAATAACAACGAAACTACTCTAGAAACCCGTCGCCGCTTGGCTGCGAAGGTATTTCGCCATACAGCAGCATATGATACGCTGATTGCAGAATACATGACGAATCTCGCAGGCGAGGAACAGCCGGAAAAAATGACGGTCACTTATGAGTTGAAGCAAAGCCTCCGTTACGGGGAGAACCCTCATCAGAAGGCTGCTTTTTACCAGAAGCCACTAGGTTCTGCTTTTTCGGTTGCGGCAGCAGAACAGCTTCACGGGAAAGAACTGTCTTACAACAATATCAATGATGCCAATGCAGCATTGCAAATTGTAAAAGAATTCTCAGAGCCTGCTGCGGTTGCAGTCAAGCACATGAATCCGTGTGGAGTTGGCACAGGAAAAGACATATTTGACGCTTTTGGAAAAGCGTTTGAAGCGGATCCTGTTTCGATTTTCGGAGGCATTATCGCGTTGAATCGCGAGGTCGATGGAGAGACAGCACGCAAGCTGTATGAAATCTTCCTCGAAATCATCATCGCGCCTTCTTTTAGCAACGAAGCCCTTGAAATTTTAACGGCAAAAAAGAACCTTCGTTTATTGACGGTGTCATTTGATGGAGAAACGTCAAAGGAAACCACACTTTCTTCTATTGAAGGCGGATTGCTCGTCCAGGAGCAGGATGCTTTTGGATATGAGGAAGCGGAAATCTCGGTTCCGACGAAGCGTGAACCAACGGAGGCAGAGTGGGAAGCGTTGAAGCTGGGCTGGAAGGTTGTTAAGCATGTAAAGTCCAACGCCATTGTGGTAGCAAATAAGGATATGACAATTGGGATCGGAGCCGGACAGATGAACCGTGTCGGAGCAGCGAAGATTGCACTAGAACAAGCTGGTTCGAAAGCGGAAGGAGCTGCTCTTGCATCTGATGCATTCTTCCCGATGGACGACACTGTTGAAGCAGCGGCAAAAGCAGGAATCACTGCCATCATCCAGCCAGGCGGTTCTGTCCGTGATACAGATTCGATCAAGAAAGCGGATGAATATGGCATTGCGATGGTATTTACCGGAGTAAGGCATTTCAGGCATTAATCATGTTTGTTAATAGGGCGTGAATTACTAAGCAGTCCAGAATTTAGGGAGGTGCGGTTATGAAGGTTCTTGTGGTTGGAAGAGGCGGCCGAGAGCATGCAATTTGCATGAAAGTCTGTGAGAGTCCGCTTGTGACGGAGGTTTTTGTGGCCCCGGGCAATCCTGGTATGGAGGATTGCTCGAAGCTGGTCCCAATTAATGAAACCGAGACAGAGGAGCTTGTTGCATTCGCGAAGGAGCAGGAAATCGGTTTGACGATCATCGGTCCTGAGGTTCCATTGCTGGAAGGGCTGGCTGACCGCTTCATCGAGGAAGGCTTGAGGGTTTTTGGCCCAAGAAAAGCAGCTGCGATCATTGAGGGCAGCAAATCGTTTGCCAAGGATTTGATGAAGAAGTATGGCATCCCTACTGCTGCGTACGAAACATTCACTGACTATGCATCGGCAAGGGATTTTCTTATGAAGGCCGGTGCCCCGATTGTCATCAAGGCGGACGGACTGGCAGCGGGAAAAGGCGTTGTGGTGGCGATGACCATGCAGGAAGCAGAACAGGCATTGCAGGAAATGTTGCTTGACGGGAAATTTGGTGAAGCTTCGGCAAGTGTGGTCATGGAGCAATTTTTAACAGGGGAAGAGTTTTCACTGATGGCGTTCGTGAACGGTGGAACGGTGATCCCGCTTGAGATTGCCCAGGACCATAAGCGTGCATTTGATGGAGATCACGGACCGAACACTGGCGGCATGGGTGCATACTCCCCAGTTCCGCATATCCGCAAGGAAACAATTGATGAGGCTGTGCAAAAAGTTCTCCATCCAGCGGCGATTGCGATGGATATGGAAGGCAGGAGCTTTACGGGCATCCTTTACGCTGGACTGATCGAGACGGCGGAAGGCCCTAAGGTCATTGAGTTTAATGCCCGATTTGGCGACCCGGAAACGCAGGTGGTTCTGCCAAGGATGAAATCGGATCTGGTCGAGGTCATGCTGGGGCTCCTTGATGGCCAGCAGCCTGAGCTTGAATGGTATGAAGAAGCAATGGTCGGCGTAGTTGTCGCGGCCAATGGCTATCCAGAGGAATATAAAAAAGGGGCTGTGCTTAAAGGCATTGAGAGCATGTCACAAGTTTTCCATGCCGGCACGGCGAAAAACAGCCAGGGCGAGTTCGTGACTAACGGTGGCAGGGTGCTGCTTGTCGGTGCAAAAGCGGCATCGTTAAAAGAAGCGCAGCAAAAGGTATATGCTGAGCTTGAAAAGCTGGACTGCCCGGAAACCTTTTACCGTAAGGACATTGGCAGCAAGGCTATCGGGCACGTCTCTTGCTAGAACCTTTCAAATAAACAAGAAGCAATGCGATGATGCTTCCAATCAAAGCAATCCAGACGAAGCTTACATCCATTAAATATTCCCAGAACATAGTATCATCTCCTTTTGATGAAGCCCCCAGGTTTGGGGGCTTTTATATATATTTCACTTAGAGAACTGTCCAGCGCCTAGCCCCTCGAGTCGTTTCGGTCCGCTCAGGTGAAGTCAAAGAGCGACTTCACTGGTCGGCCCTCCAACGCTTGTCGGGGCTGACTAAGGGCTTACGCTTTTCTAATTAACTAGGGTTATAAGGAATCCAGCCTTCTGACTCGCCGTTCTCGGCATTTTTCTGCTCCATCATATCCTGGCCTTTCTCATAGGCGGCAGTCAGCGGGCAGTAGCGGACAATCCCTTCGCCGACTTTCATCGCGCCAAGCATCGCCATGAAAATATAGGAGTCCTTCCATGGCCGTTTCACCATTTTTGACGTGGACCATGCTAGAATCGTCAGCCCTGCTGTGATTCTCACGAGTGCGTTGATGATACCGATATTCGGACGAACATTCATTTTCCCATCGCTCCTTTACAGATTTTTTACAGTTAAATTCAAATTCTTTAGTGCGTTAAACAGTGAAATATGTTACGATAATACAATAATGTAAGGGCTTTCTTTTTTTATGGAACTTTGATTTTTTTAAATAGAGAAAAGGGGAACATGGCATGGAACAACGTTATCGATGGAAAAACAAACAATTGCGCGACCATGCTGCTGTTTTGGACGGCACCCTTTCACCGACGGTCTTATTGAAGAATGCGACGTATTTGAACCAGACATTCCGCAAGTGGATGACTGCGAATATTTGGATTTACAATGACAGGATTGTGTATGTTGGTGAAAACCTGCCTGAAAATACAAAGCAGTGTGAGATCGTGGACTGCACAGGAATGAAGCTGGTGCCTGGTTATATTGAACCTCACGCCCACCCGTTTCAACTTTATAATCCCCATTCTTTCGCTGCCTATGCATCGCAGACGGGGACGACAACCCTGATCAATGACAATATGGTGCTTGCTTTACAATTAGGTAAAAAGAAAGCGTTTTCTTTTATTGAAGAGCTGAATGACAATCCGGTCACGATGTACTGGTGGTGCCGTTTTGACGCACAGACTGAAATCCAGCATGAGGACGAGGTGTTCTCCAACAGCAATATAAGGGCATGGCTGGAGCACGAGAATGTAGTACAAGGCGGTGAGCTGACATGCTGGCCGAAGCTCATGAACGGCGATGATATGATCCTTCACTGGATGCAGGAAACGAAACGCCACCACAAGAAAATCGAAGGACATTTCCCTGGCGCATCGGAAAAAACGCTCGCAAAAATGATGCTCTTCGGCGCGGATTGCGACCACGAAGCAATGACTGGCGAAGAAGTCAGAAGAAGGCTGATGCAGGGATATATGGTGTCGCTGAGGCACTCATCGATTCGTCCGGATTTACCGAAACTGCTCGATGAGATCCATGAGCTTGATATCGCGGTGTATGAACGTTTCATGATGACGACGGACGGCGCTTCGACTGCTTTTTACGAAAATGGCGTGATGGACGAGTTGATCCGCATCGCGCTCGATAAGGGTGTTCCTGTCATTGATGCCTACAATATGGCGACGATCAATGTGGCGCGCTATTATAACTTCGAGCATCTTCACGGTAATATTGCGACTGGCCGGATTGCGAACATCAATATCTTGAGCGATGAGAAAAATCCAACACCTGTTTCAGTGCTGGCAAAAGGCGAGTGGGTGAAGCGTGATGGCGAGGCGATCGATGCAGCGAGGGAACTTGACTGGTCCAAAATGGGATTTGAGCCGCTGAAATTGGATTGGGATCTTACGATGGACGATATGCAATTCTCGATGCCGTTCGGGATCAAGATGGAGAATTCGGTGATTACGAAGCCATATTCCATCTCAATCGATGTGTCGGATGAAGAACTATCTTCAAATCATGACGAGTGCTTTTTCATGCTGATTGACCGTCATGGGCATTGGCGAATCAACACAGTCCTCAAAGGCTTCGCTACAGAGCTGCAGGGGCTTGCAAGTTCCTTTTCCAATACCGGTGACATCATTTTAATCGGTAAAAGCAAGCACGATATGATCGCTGCTTTTAACCGGATGAAAGAGCTGGGCGGCGGCATTGTTGCCTGTGAAAATGGGGTGCCTGTCAGGGAAATACCGTTGAGGCTGCAGGGGATCATGTCCAGCCATCCGGTAGCTGAATTGATGGCGGAAGAAAAGCATTTGCTTGAGTACTTAAAGGAAAAAGGATATAAGTTCGCCGATCCGATTTATTCGCTATTATTCTTCAGTTCAACGCATTTGCCTTACATCCGGATTACGCAGCAAGGCATCTATGATGTGATGAAAAAAACGGTACTCTTTCCAACGATAATGCGTTAAAATATAAAAGTGCATCTAGACAGAAACAGCCATGAACGAACTAGGGGTTCAAGGGGTGGCGAGAATGATGAAAAAATGGATCGCTGTGCTGGCAGCATCAATGGTGCTAACAGCTGGCTGCAGCAGTAAAGAGACAGAAAAAGAAGAAGTAAAAGAACATAAAGAAAAAGAAGTAGAAAAGGTCGTAAAGGAAGTAGAGGAATTCAAGCATCAATTCCCTCTGACCGGTGTTGGCAGCAAAGAGGAATCCTCAGCTAGAGCAGTTGCAGTGGTGGTCAATAACCATCCTAAAGCGCGTCCGCAATCAGGCCTCCATAAAGCGGATATCGTCCACGAAGTTTTGGCTGAAGGGGACGTCACAAGGTTTGTCGCGGTTTTTCAGAGTGAAAAGCCTGAGAAAGTAGGTCCAGTCCGCAGTGCGAGGGAATATTTTATCGACATTGCTTCTGGGTTTGACAGCTTTTTCATTGCGCATGGCTACAGTCCAGAAGCGAAGGCAAGACTTGAACAAGGGGAAATCGATAACATCAACGGCATGCAATATGATGGAACGCTGTTCAAGCGCGCAGATTTCCGCAAGGCACCTCACAATTCTTATATTACCTATGAGAATATTGTAAAAGGTGCGGAGAAGAACGGGTATGGCCTGGATGAAGCACCTGATGCAGCGGTATTCCTCAGCAGTGAGGAAACTGAAGCGCTGGAAGGTGTTGCTGCCGAAGAATTCATGGTGTCCTACGGATCGCCTTCGTTCGATGCCATCTATGAATACGACGCGGAAAAAGGGAAGTATCACCGTTTCTCAGGCAGTGAAGAAACGGTCGACCTTGAATCAAAGGAACCTGTTTTGCTCGACAACGTACTCGTCGTGCAAATGAATCATAAGGTGGTCGACAACGCAGGACGCAGGGTGATCGACATGAACACCGGCGGCAAGGGATATCTGTTCCAAAAAGGCAAAGTCAATGAGATAGAATGGAAAAATGAAGCTGGCAGGATCGTCCCTTATAAGGATGGGGTAAAAGCTGGTTTCGTTCCCGGGAAAACATGGATCAATATCGTCCCATCAATCAGCGATGTCTCATTCGACTCACAGCAATAAGGCGATTTCGCTGATGCGAAAACAGCCGTAATAAATTCTGAGTGAATTAAGGGGTAGACTATATGCAAATTGATAAATTAAGAGGTAAAGAGCTCGATCAATTATTCAAGGCGGTTTTATCGCTAAAAGATCTGGATGAAGCGTATCGTTTCTTCGACGACTTGGCGACAGTGAATGAAATTCAATCACTCGCACAGCGCCTTGAAGTTGCCCGCATGCTTCGCGAGGGCAAGACTTATCATAAAATCGAGACAGAAACAGGCGCAAGCACGGCAACAATTTCCCGTGTGAAGCGCTGCTTGAACTACGGAAACGATGCCTATGAAATGGCTCTTGAAAGACTGAAAGAGCAAGAGAATACCGAGAAAGAACAAGCGAAATAATCTTTTGCAAAGAGGACGGAACCTGAGAGGTTTCGTTCTTTTTATTTTGGTTCAAACAACCTTATGTTTCCTTTTTTATATACAAGCAACAAATGCTATAATGGTGGAATGGAAAGATAGAATGGGGGCAATTCAAGGATGTACGATGTTCGCGAGTGGAGACATGTGTTCAAACTCGATCCTAATAAAGAGATAACTGATGAAGAATTAGATAGAATTTGCGAGTCTGGTACCGACGCGATCATGGTTGGAGGAACGGATGGGATCACCCTTGAAGGAGTCCTTGATTTGATGTCCCGCGTCCGCCGTTACACGGTTCCGTGCATTCTCGAGGTTTCGACGCTCGATTCGATCACTCCTGGATTCGATTTTTATTTTATCCCGACGGTGCTGAACAGCGGCAATCCTGAGTGGATCACCGGGCTTCACCATGAGGCTGTCAAGGAGTATGGTGACCTGATGGATTGGGAAGAGGTTAGAATGGAAGGTTATTGCATCCTTAATCCGGAATGCAAGGCAGCAAAACTGACTGAAGCGAAGACTGAGCTTTCAATCGATGATGTTCGGGCCTATGCAATGATGGCGGAGAAAATGTTCAGCCTGCCGATTTTTTACTTAGAATACAGCGGCACTTATGGCAATCCTGAATATGTTGAAGCGGCTAAAGATGTCCTTGAAAGTACCGTCCTTTTTTATGGAGGCGGAGTTGAAACGGCACAGCAGGCGGCGGAAATGGCCGGACATGCCGATGTCATTGTGGTTGGAAATGTTGTTTACAGCAATCTTGATGAGGCATTGAAGACAGTAGCAGCAGCGAAAAAATAAGCTAATGGACAAGTTGTATGTCACTTTGTTTTGAGATAAAATAAGAACAAATGTTTGTATGGTGGTGAAAAATGTGCAATTTTTAACAGATAAATTATTGAATGGCCTGAACCCGGAGCAGCAGAAGGCTGTCAAGACACTGGATGGGCCACTCCTGCTGATGGCAGGGGCAGGTTCTGGTAAAACAAGAGTATTAACACACAGGATTGCGTATTTAATGGTGGAAAAAGGGGTAAATCCTTATAACATCCTTGCGATTACGTTTACGAATAAAGCAGCACGCGAAATGCGTGAGAGGATCCAGAAGATGATGGGCGGAGCGGCAGACGATATTTGGATTTCGACGTTCCACTCGATGTGCGTGCGCATTTTGCGCCGTGACATCGACCGACTGGGATACAACCGCAACTTCACGATCCTTGATTCGACGGACCAGCAATCGGTCATCAAGTCGATTTTGAAGGACAAGAACATGGATCCGAAAAAATTCGATCCACGTGCAATTCTTGGTACGATCAGCTCGGCGAAAAACGAATTGATCACACCTGAGGAATACGCAAAAACGGCAGGCGATTATTTTTCCCAGAAGGTCAGCGATGTTTACGAGGAGTATCAGCGCAGGCTTCGCAAAAATAACGCCCTCGATTTCGACGATTTGATCATGACGACAATTACGTTGTTCATGCGCGTGCCGGAAGTGCTTGAATATTATCAGCGCAAGTTCCAATACATCCATGTCGATGAGTACCAGGATACGAACAGGGCGCAATATATGCTCGTGAAATTGCTCGCGCAAAGATTCCAGAACCTTTGTGTCGTAGGTGACTCCGACCAGTCGATCTATCGCTGGCGCGGCGCGGATATCGCGAATATCCTTTCGTTTGAAAAAGATTACCCGCGGGCGAATGTGATTTTGCTTGAGCAAAACTACCGCTCGACGAAAAAGATTTTGCTGGCAGCGAATATGGTCATCCAGAACAATATGAACCGTAAGCCGAAGAATCTCTGGACAGAAAACCCTGAAGGAAACAAAATCATGTATTACCGAGCTGACAGCGAGCAGGGTGAGGCGCAGTTCGTCATCGGTAAGATTCAGGAGCAGATGCGCAATGGCCGTAAGCTCTCCGATATCGCGATTTTATACAGAACGAATGCCCAGTCCCGTGTGATCGAGGAATCGTTCCTGAAGTCGAACATCGAGTACTCGATTGTCGGCGGCATCAAGTTCTATGACAGGAAGGAAATCAAGGACATCCTTGCGTACCTTCGTTTAATATCTAATCCGGATGATGACATCAGTTTGCAGCGCGTCATCAATGTGCCAAAGCGTGCGATCGGCTCGACTTCGATTGATAAAATCGCAAATTTCGCAGCGATGCACGACTTATCAATGTTCCAGGCACTGGAGACAATTGAAATGATCGGCCTCAGTCCGAAAGCAGAAAAAGCGGCGGTTGAATTCCGCAACTTGATCAGCAACTATACACACCAGCAGGAATACCTGTCGGTGACTGAACTGGTTGAAGAAGTTCTTGATAAAACTGGCTATCGTGACATGCTGAAGGCGGAAAAATCGCTGGAATCACAGAGCCGATTAGAGAACTTGGATGAATTTTTAACGGTTACAAAAAGCTTTGAAGAAAGCAGTGAAGATAAGAGCCTGGTTGCGTTCCTGACAGATTTGGCGCTTGTTGCTGATATCGACAAACTTGACGATGATGGCCAGCAAAAGACGGAATTTGTCACGCTGATGACATTGCACTCAGCGAAGGGTCTCGAGTTCCCTGTTGTGTTCCTGATCGGAATGGAAGAGGGAGTTTTCCCGCACAGCCGCTCCCTGATGGAAGAGGAAGAAATGGAAGAAGAACGACGACTTGCATACGTGGGTATCACCCGTGCTGAGGAAGAGCTGTTCATCACGAACGCCCAGATGCGTACCTTGTTTGGACGCACGAACATGAACCCTGAATCACGATTCATCAAGGAAATTCCGGCTGATCTCGTTGAGGACGCAGTGCCAAGAGTGAGAAAGCCTTCACCATCAAGCGGTGGTGGAAGACCTGTAACTTCGGCAAGGCCATCCATGCCAGCACGAGGAGCCGTTTCCCGTCCGGTCGCAGCAGCAAGCGGCGGCGAAGGAATAGAATGGAAAGTCGGCGACAAAGCCCAGCACGGCAAATGGGGAACAGGAACGGTTGTCAGTGTAAAAGGCTCCGGAGAAGGAATGGAGCTTGATATCGCATTCCCAAGCCCAACAGGCATCAAGCGTTTGCTGGCAAAGTTCGCCCCGATCACAAAAGCGTAACCTATTTTATTCTTACAATTAAATTACTGTCTAGCTCCAGCGCCTAACCCCTCGAGCCGCTTCGGTCCTGCCAATGAAGTCAAAGAAGACTTCACTGGCAGGATCTCCAGCGCTTGTCGGGGCTGACCAAGGCGCTTGCGCTTTTCGGTTATGAAAGGGCTGGATTTATGGATTTTCAGAGCGCTGAGAAAAAAGCCAAGGATTTGCAGAATCTGCTTAATCAATATAGTTATGAATATCATGTTCTTGACCAGCCGTCCGTTCCAGATGCGGAATACGACAGGCTGCTGAGGGAACTGATTGAAATTGAGGAGCAATTCCCTGAATTGCAGACTCCCGACTCTCCTACACAGCGTGTCGGCGGCGAGATTTTAACAATGTTCAATAAGGTCCAGCATGCGATTCCGATGCTGAGTCTTGGGAATGCCTTTGATGAACAGGATCTGCGCGATTTTGACCGGCGTGTCCGCCAGGGTGTTGGCGACAATGTATCTTATGTATGCGAGCTGAAGATCGATGGACTGGCTGTTTCGCTCATTTATGAAGATGGGATGCTTGTCCGCGGAGCGACACGCGGAGATGGTACGACAGGCGAGGATATTACGTCCAATCTGAAGACGATCCGTTCCTTGCCGATTCGGCTGAAGGAGCCGGTCTCGCTTGAAGTCCGCGGCGAGGCATTCATGCCGAAGAAATCATTTGAAAAATTGAACAAGGCGAGGCTGGAAAGAGAAGAAGAGCCGTTTGCGAATCCGCGTAATGCGGCGGCAGGCTCTCTTCGTCAGCTCGACCCTAAGATTGCGGCATCAAGGAATCTCGATGTTTTCCTATATGGGATTTCGAATGTTGGTGATACCGGTATTCGTGCTCACAGCGAGGGTCTTGATTACCTGGAAAAACTGGGATTCAAGGCGAATAAAGAACGCAGGAAAGTCGACAGCATCGAGGGTGTCATCGAATATGTGAAGAGCTGGGTCGAAAAACGCCCGAACCTTCCGTATGATATTGATGGCATCGTCATCAAGGTTGATTCGCTTGACCAGCAGGCCGAGCTTGGCACAACCGCGAAAAGCCCGCGATGGGCAATCGCCTTCAAGTTTCCTGCAGAAGAAGTCGTCACGACCCTGAAGGACATTGAACTGAGTGTCGGCCGTACAGGCGTTGTCACTCCAACTGCCATCCTTGAGCCTGTGCAGGTTGCAGGAACCACTGTTGGCAGAGCTTCACTGCACAATGAAGACCTGATTCGTGAAAAAGATATCAAGATTGGCGATAAAGTCGTTGTCAAAAAAGCAGGCGATATCATTCCTGAAGTCGTGAATGTGCTTGCCGAGCAGCGGACTGGTGATGAAGTCGAGTTCCATATGCCGACTGAATGCCCTGAATGTGCTAGTGAGCTTGTGAGGATAGAAGGAGAAGTCGCACTTCGCTGTATCAATCCAAAATGTCCGGCGCAAATCAGGGAAGGTCTGATTCACTTCGTTTCCCGTGATGCGATGAACATCGACGGCCTTGGCGAAAGGGTGGTCAGCCAGCTTTTTGCGGAAGCGTTGATCAAGGATGTTGCTGACATTTATAAGCTGACACGCGAGCAGCTGCTGTCGCTGGAACGGATGGGCGAGAAGTCCGCCAGCAACCTGCTGTCTGCGATCGAGGCTTCGAAGGACAATTCATTGGAAAAGCTGATGTTCGGGCTTGGCATCCGCCTGGTTGGGGCAAAAGCGGCTAAGACATTGGCGCAGGAATTCGGTACGATGGACCAATTGATGCAGGCAACAAAGGCTGAATTGACGGCGATCAATGAAATCGGCGACAAAATGGCCGACTCGATCGTCACTTATTTTGATAATGAAGAAGTAAAGGAATTGGTTTCCGAGCTCAAGGCAGTCGGAGTCAATATGGAATACAAAGGACCGAGAAAAGTCTCGGCTGAAGACTCTGATTCATTTTTTGCCGGTAAAACGATCGTGTTGACCGGTAAGCTTGAGCAGATGGGCCGGAACGAAGCGAAAGAAAAAATCGAGGCGCTCGGCGGAAATGTGGCCGGCAGCGTGAGCAAGAAAACGGATTTAGTCATTGCTGGTGAAGATGCCGGCTCGAAGCTGACAAAAGCGGAAAGCCTGGGCATTGAAGTGTGGAACGAGGAGAGAATGCTGGAAGAATTAAATAAATAAGAGGTGTAAACCATGAGAAAGCTCTCAATGGTCGCTCTATCCCTTGTCCTTCTGCTGACGGCCTGTGCTCCTAATTTTCAAAAGCAGGAAGAGGTCGTCCAGGAGAAGGATGATGATACAAAAGAAAAAGCGATTATCCCGAAATACAAGATTTCGGACAAATATTACCGAACAATCATGCCGTTCGAGCCTGGGGAAGCACGTGGCATGGTCGTCAACAATTTAAGCACGCGCTACGATATCACCGAGTTCGAAACCGGCCTGATGCGGATTGCGCAAAATTCTTTTCCGACTGAAGACTACGTCTTCAAGGAAGGTCAGTACCTTGACAGCAATACAGTCTCGTCATGGCTCGAACGATTGATGACGGAAGAACAGGTCAAAGCCAAGGAAAAAGAATTGCAGGCTAAAGAGGAAAACAAAGACAAAAAGAAAAAAATAACCGTCAAAAATATTGGGCTTAATCCCACTGATTCAGGAAAGGGAGACGTCCACGCACGTAATGAGAAGAACCCAATTTACCTTGCCCATATCCTTGAGCATAACTACCTTGTCCAGTCAGGCGGGGATAAGGGGACGTACCAGCTTGGCGGTGTAGCCATCGGACTTGCGCTGAATTCTGTACATTATTACCGTACAGAGGCATATGGTGCTGTGTATGAGAAAAATATTTCCCGATCGGTTTTAGAGGCGGAAGGGAAAAAAATCGCCCAGGAAGTCGTGAAAAGACTTCGAAACATTGAAGAATTGAAAAACGTCCCGATCACCATTGGATTGTTTGAGCAGGAGAGCAGGTCCTCCGTCGTGCCAGGAAACTTCTTCGCCTATACTGAGGTTTCCCAGGGCAGCAGCAATATCGGCAGCTGGAAGGATGTTAAAGAAGACTACATCTTGTTCCCATCAGAAAAAGCAGAGAAGGAACACAGGGATGACCTGACATTCTTCCAAAACTTCAAACAAGACGTGGAAGAATACTTCCCGAACTTCAATGGCGTCATCGGAAAAGGATTCTATCTTGAAGGACAGCTTCAAGAGATGAACATCGACATCCCGATCCAATTTTACGGAAAAGCCGAGGCCATCGGCTTCACCCAGTATGTAACAGGACTGGTCATGGAACACTTCCCGAACTACGTATCCGTGCAGGTCAAAGTATCATCCGTAATGGGGCCGGAAGCATTGATCGTCAAGAAACCAGACCAGGACGAACCATTTGTGCATATTTATCAGTAAAAAAGCAAAGAGCTGCGGCTCTTTGCTTTTTTTGTGTGGCTGAGGCAAGGTGGGAAAGTGCCCAAAGAGAGGTGAAAATCTTGAATACAGTCACATAGGAGTGGTCTATGTGCCCGATGTGAAGGAGAAACCAGGATGACGGTCACATGAAAGCGAATTATGTGCCTGCCCGAAGTCCCGGCAGAATCGAAATGACGGTCACATGGTTTCGGAGCAATGAGGAAATTACTCAAAAAGTGTATCTAACAGTCTTTAAGGAGCGTCTTAATAGGAAAGTGGTTCAAGGGGGAAATCGAGTTGCGGCTATGGTCCTTTGGTGGAATGCTTCTTATTTTATTATTGGCGGGATGTTCACAATCCGGGTCAATCACTGTCTCGGAAAAAGACAAACGGGAGATTGATAAGTACATCCGGCAGGAAGTGATGTCACCCAACTTTGGTGGAGAGGTTTTCAGTGCTTATGAAATACTGGATTCTGATCGAAAGAAGGGTGAACTTTACATATGGGCGCTTATCCAGGAATACTACAAGGAAGGCACAGGGATAGAGCAGGGCACAGGCATGTCTGTGCCGATGGTACTGAAGATTGAACGAACCGGAGACTCACTCACAGTGTTAAGCCATACCTTGCCAAGAGACGGAAGTTTTTACGCAGAGGACATCAAAGACATGTTTCCATACTTTGCCGGCAGGAAAGCTATTGATCATCCTGACAAGGTGGTCAGCGAATTAATTGAAGAAGCAGAGGCTGAAGCAGAGAAGAAGCTGAAGTGACCTTTATTAGTGTAATTAAGTAAAGAGAATATGTCTCTTTGCTTTTTTTTTATGGCTCTGTTTTGACCAATGTGGGTTATTAAAACCTGTTGATTTTAGTGGAAGGCGCACAGACTCCTCCTAAAATGCTAACGCATTTTCATCGTGCGTGAGCGGGTTCGAGGAGGCTCCCAGACTGCCCGCGGAAAGCGAAGCGCCTGGAACGAAAATCAACAGTCAAATTAAACAGAGCCAATTTTAAAAAAACTCGTCCACCACAAAAAAGTACAGATGATATTAAAAGAGTGCTAGTGTTAGCGCTTTCACATAAATCCACCCTAGCTATAATTAACTTGTAAGCAAATAAATACAAGTTTTGAAAGGGGAATGGCAATGAAGAAAGCTTGGAAAATGATTTCTCTTATGCTGGCTGTGCTGATGTTTACGGTGCTGGCTGCTGGATGTAACAACGGTGGAGGCGAGGTAAACGTCGGTATCGTGCTTCCGACTAAGGATGAGCCTCGTTGGGTGCAGGATGAGCAGCGTTTCAAGGATGCTTTAGCTGATACAAAGTACTCGACAGAAGTTCTTTTCAGCCAGGGGTCTTCTGCAAAGGAAAAGGAAAATGTTGAAACTTTGATTAACAAAGGGATCAAGGTCCTGATCATCTGTCCGCAGGATGGCGATGCTGCAGCGGCTGCAGTAGAAGCTGCAAAAAAGGAAGACATCACGGTTATTTCTTATGACCGTTTGATTACGAATACAGATGCAGTTGATTACTATTTAACGTTTGACAGCTTGGCTGTAGGTGCTGCACAGGCGCAATATTTAATTGACAATGTTAATGGTTCTGGAGTGCCTCTATATTTATATGCTGGCGCTGCTTCTGACAACAACGCGTTCTTGTTCTTCGAGGGTGCATGGAAGGTGCTTCAGCCGAAGATTGCTGATGGAACATTCAAGATCGCAAACTCAAGCGAAGCTGAAGCTTTGAAGGATACTGCTGAACTTACACGTGACCAGCTAAGCAAAATCCTTGGACAGGTTACAACAAACTGGGATCCAAACGAAGCGAAAAACAAAGCACAAACACATTTGACTGCTGCTGGCGCTGACATGAAAGGCGATGTAGCGATTCTTGCACCAAACGATGGAACAGCTCGTTCAATCGCTGACGTTTTTGCGACAGATGGCGATGTATCAAGCTTTGTTGTAACTGGTCAAGATGCTGAAAAGGCATCGATCCAATACATTATCGATGGCAAGCAATCTATGACAGTATTCAAGGATGTACGTACTCTTGTAAAAGATGCAATCGATATGGCGGTAACAGTACTTGATGGCAAACAGCCTGAAACAACTGGAACTTACGACAACGGCAAAATCGATGTAAAAGCAAAGCAAACAGACGTCATCGTTGTGGATAAGGAAAATGTGAAAAAAGAACTTATTGACTCTGAGTACTATAAAGCAGACGACTTTACCGGATTAGAATAAAACTCAAGATCTGTGCGGAATAGTGGTGGAGCAATCTGCCACTATTCTGTAAAATGCAACAGTTGTTTGGTTAAGGGAGGGATCAGGATGAGCGACTATATTTTGGAGATGAACCAGATATCGAAGGAGTTTACAGGAGTCAAAGCGCTCTCTGATGTGAATTTTAAAGTGAGAAAAGGCGAGATTCACTGTTTGATTGGGGAGAACGGGGCCGGCAAGTCCACCCTGATGAAGGTGCTCAGCGGTGTATATCCATATGGCACATACGAGGGTGATATCGTTTTCGAAGGAGCCGTGCAGCAGTTTAATAGAATCAGTGACAGCGTAAACGCCGGCATCGCAATTATTTACCAGGAGTTAGCATTGTTTCCTGATCTTACGGTTTATGAAAATATTTTCGCGGGCAACGAAGTAAAGCGCGGTTCGATCGTCGACTGGAACCAGACCATCGTGAAAGCGAAGGAAATGCTGCATAAGGTGAAGCTGGATGTAAGCCCTGAAACGCTTGTAAAGGACTTGAGCGTAGGGAAGCAGCAGCTCGTCGAAATCGCCAAAGCGCTAAGCAAAAATGTAAAACTGCTCATTCTTGACGAACCAACTGCGGCACTTAATGAGGACGACAGTGAAAATCTCCTCGAGTTATTGGCAGATCTGAAAAATCAAGGCATCACAAGCATCATGATCTCGCACAAGCTGAAGGAGGTCATTTCGATCGCCGACCAGGCGACAGTTCTGCGGGACGGCCGGACAATCTGTACACTCGACGCTTCCAAAGGAGAAGTAGCCGAAAGTATCATTATCAAGAATATGGTCGGACGGGAAATCGAAGATATTTATCCTAAGAGGCCTGAAAAGAACTTTGGGGATACCATTCTCGAATTGAAGAACTGGTCAGCATATGATGCCCAATTGGGCCGCCAGGTGGTTAAGGAAGTCGACCTCCATGTGAAACAGGGGGAAATCGTCGGGATTGCCGGATTGATGGGCTCTGGCCGAACTGAACTTGCTTTAAGTATTTTTGGGAATCCAAGATCGTATAAAGTGCAGGGTGACCTGCTGCTGAACGGCTCATCGCGGAAGCTTAAGCACCCAAGAGAGGCCATCAAGGCAGGCATCGCTTATGTGACGGAAGATCGCAAGGGTGATGGGCTGTTCTTGCTTCAGGATATCAAGAGCAATGTCTCTGCGGCACATCTGCAAGGTGTATCCGCAAATGGTGTCATAAACGATAACGAAGAGATTAAAATCGCCACGGATTACAAAAAATCCTTGAACATCAAATCATCTTCCCTCGAGCAAGTGGTAGGCAACTTAAGCGGCGGCAACCAGCAGAAAGTATCACTTGGAAAATGGCTGTTCGTTGGACCGAAGCTGCTGATTCTCGATGAACCGACTCGCGGGATCGATGTTGGAGCCAAATTTGAAATCTACACAATCATGAACAAGTTAATCAGCGAAGGCATGAGCATTATCATGATTTCCTCTGAACTTGGCGAGGTGCTCGGAATGAGTGACCGGGTGTATGTCATGGCAGAAGGACAAATCAAAGGTGAATTGTCTATCGACGAGGCAAATCAAGAAAATATCATGCAGCTTGCTACGCAATAGGAGGTTATCCCTTTGAACTTTTTCGCAGAACTAAGGTCGTTGGTCAAAGTCAATATCCGTGACTACGGAATGTATATCGCATTGATATTCATCATGCTTACTTTTTCAATCATGACAGATGGACTGTTCATGTCCTCACGAAATATAAGCAATCTGCTCGATTCAGCAGGTTATATCGCAGTACTGGCGGTTGGAATGACACTCGTCATCGTCATCAGGCACATCGACTTGTCCGTTGGCTTCCTGGCAGGTTTTCTCGGCGCAATCGCTGCGATTCTGCTTACGCAGGCAGGAGTGCCTGTTCTTTTAACGATTCCAATCATCCTCGTGCTTGGAATCATCATCGGAATGTTCAACGGCCTTTTGGTCGCTCAAATCGGAATTCCTTCATTTGTGGCGACACTGGCTGGGATGCTCATTTTCAGGGGAGCATTGCTCCAGGTGACGGAAAAATCAGGAACGATCATTATCAAGGACGATCATTTCAATGCAATAGGGAATGGTTTTATCCCGTCAATCGTTGAAGTGAATGGACTGCACCTGCTCTCTTTAATCGTTGGAATCATCGGCATACTAATCTATATCTATAGTGAAATCTCCACGCGCCAAAATAAACTGAAGTACCATTTTGAAGTAGTTTCTAAAGGAATCTTCACTCTGAAACTAGTATTCGTTTCAGCGATCATTGCCTATATTACCTGGATTCTCGCAGGATATAACGGGTTCTCCTGGACAGTTGTCATCATGCTGCTTGTCGTCCTTGTTTATCACTTCCTGACGACGAAAACCGTGCTTGGCAGACATATTTACGCTGTTGGAAGCAACCCGGAAGCAGCCCATCTTAGCGGAATCAACGTCAAGAAAATCACTTACACCGTCTTCGGCTCAATGGGTATGCTCGCTGCTTTGTCTGGGATTTTATTCACTTCCCGACTGCAATCAGCGACGACGACTGCCGGAACATTGTTTGAACTTGACGCGATTGCCGCGGCCTATGTTGGCGGTGTTTCATCTGCAGGCGGTGTCGGTAAAGTTACAGGCGCGATCATCGGTGCCATCGTAATGGCCTCCCTGTCAAACGGGATGAACCTGCTTGGTGTCGGTATTTCCTATCAGTACATCATCCGCGGAGGAGTATTGGCTGCTGCCGTAATCTTCGACGTCATGACACGCAGGAAAAAAGCATAAACAGAACTAGAATATCTAAGGCTGTGTGAGTGATTCACATGGCCTTAAATTTATTAAAAACACTTTCCGGACTCCCGTCCTAATAAGCTATTGAACATTCTCCAGCAGATGGTATTATGAAACTAATTTACTAGTAGAAAAGGAGAGTCTTCTTTTGCGAAAAATAGGCATATCCCTGCTCACTGTCATAACTTTGATTCTATGTTATTTTACATTTTCATCTGCAGGAAAAGTCTTTCGTTCAGATTGGGAAGTACCTGAGACAGCTTCATCAAAAGAGTCACAATACCGTCTCGTGCTGATTACACAGGAGCTGGATACCCCTTTTTGGGATAAAGTAGGAGCCGGCGCGAAAAAGCAGGCAGGAGATGAGGGTGCTAGCCTTGAGGTATGGGGCAGCTACGGGAAAAACCAGGAGGATTTCCTGAAAAAAGTAGAGATCGCCATCCATTCAAAGGTTGATGGGATCATCGTCCAGGGCCTGGATACAGATGAATTTAAAAACCTGACAAAGGTGAAGGCGGCTTTTTACGGAATACCCATCATAACGGTTGCCAATGATGTGCCGATGACGGAAAGCCTGAGAAGGACTTATGTTGGGTCCGATCAATATATGGCCGGAAGGATGATCGCCAATCAGATGGTGGCCGACATGGGCTCCACAGGAAAAATCATCCTGATGTCTGATAGCCGCCATGAATATTATCAGGATCAGCGGCTGACCGGTATGCAGGATGTTCTAAAGGATTATCCGGATATACAGATGATCAATGCGGAAACAACCGAGGCGCGGGACCAGGTCATCGCAACGACCAGGGACATGCTGAACAAGATGCCTGACGCAGATGGTTTTATCGCTGTCAATGCAAATATTGCAGGGTCGATGATCCAGGAAATCAGCAGACGCTCGCAAGTAGAGCCTTTTCATATTTATACCTTTGACGATGCCCCGGATTCACTATCGCTCTTAATGCGCGGAAAGATTGACGGAGTGATCGAGCAATCCCCTGAGGATATGGGGAAGGTCAGTGTCAACCTGATCATGAAATGGCTGAGGAATGAGACGGTTCCACTTAATGAAAATGGCTACCTGACAGACATTCGGATGCTGAAAGCGAAGGACGAGAGATGAACAGAATTCAGAAGAAAATATGGATGCTCGCTATGGTCGTCCTGGTTTTTATGTCGGTAATTTGGATAGCGCTTACATATTACAACCATAAAACTCAAAGTCAGTATAACAATATTTTGCAAAGATATCTGGGGTTTAACGAAGTATCGATTGCGAGCCAGCAGCTGGTCACGGACCTGAATAATTACCTGCTGCTTCCTTCGACGGCTAATTTGGAGAATATCAGCGAGAGCAAGGAAAAGATCCGTTCAGCGAAATATGAGGTCTATAAGCTGAAAAATGCTGAAAATGATTTCGCGCTTACAAACTATATGAATCTTATTGATAGTCTGATGGAAACAGCAGACAGGGCATTGCTGTACCAGTCGGAAAAGGAAACCGAGGATTCTGCAAAAGAGTTTTCTGAAGCGACAAGGATTTCGATGTATATTTCAGAGACTTCGCTCACGCTTCTTGATAAGGAATTGAAGACATACGAGTTGATGTACAGGGGAATCATTGCCCAGTCAAAAGAACTGAACAAGCTCGGGGTCTGGCTGTTCCTGCTGATTACTACATTAAGCATGCTATTAACCTATTGGATCTCGTTAAGCATTACGAGACCGGTAGAAAACTTGACCAAGGCGGCGAATGAACTGTCGAAAGGCCGGTTCGACCTGCAAATCAAGGTTGATTCCAACGATGAAATCGCCTTCCTTGCCAAGACATTTGACCATATGCGCGTCAATATCAATAACCTGATTTCAGAAATTCAGGAGAAGGCTCAGCTTGAGCATGAACTCCAGCAAAATAAGCTCCTGTTACAGGAAAGCCAGCTGATCAGCCTGCAAAGCCAGATCAACCCGCATTTCCTGTTCAATACTTTGAATACCCTTTCAAAAAAAGCCTATCTTGAAGGATCTGAGGAAACGAGCGATATAATCGTGAATGTTGCAGGTTTATTGCGCTACAGCCTGAAGAGACTGGACAGGTCCGTCACGTTATTTGAGGAAGTAGCGGTTTTGAAGCAGTATATTGACATCCAGAAAGCAAGGTTCACGGAACGTCTGCAATTGCATATGGAAGTGGATGAAGCGTGTCTCGGTGTTCAGATTCCTGGCCTTACCTTGCAGCCAATCATTGAAAACGCTGTGATCCATGCGGTTGAGCCTGAGGAAAATGGAGGCGTCATCTGGTTCCGTATTGCGGAAGTTGGAGACAATGTCCGAATTGAAATTGAAGACGACGGACCGGGAATGCCAGAGGAAAAAATAAGGCAAATCCTTGAGGGACAGCAGGTCGTCCAAACCGGCGGCCATTCGACTGGAATTGGGCTAAGCAATGTGGTGAAGCGCATGCGGTTATTTTACGAAAATGAAGATGTGCTTGAGATTCAAAGCGAAATGGGACACGGAACAAAGGTAGTGTTAACGATACCGAAAACAGGGAGGGACGATCATCATGATAAAACTCCTGATCGTGGATGACGAGCAAATTGAACGGCAAGGGATGCAGGCGATCCTGCAAAAAGCATATCCGGATTTGATCATAGAACAAGCGAAAAATGGGAAAATCGCTGTGGAAATGGTGGGAGAATTCAGGCCAGACTTGATCCTGATGGACATCATGATGCCAGGAATGAACGGACTGGAGGCAATCGAGCATATAAGTGCTGAATATCCAGAGGTAAAATTCGTCATGGTGACGGCCTATGATATGTTCGACTATGCCAGAACCGCATTGAAGCTGGGCGTGAAAGATTATTTGCTGAAACCGAGCAGGCCAAGTGAAATCGTCGAAACTGTCGGGAAGGTGCTGAAGGAAATCGAGGCAGAACAAGCATCACATGCCGTAAACAAGCTTCAGCAGGACGCACTTGAAAAAGCATTGAGCGTCGTCGAGACCGATGTGGTGACACAGTTGCTCTATGACCATGTTCATGAGGTCCATATCGACCTGCTGATGGAAATGCTCGGAATCCAATCAACAAGAGAAAGCTTTGTCATGGTCGTGATGCTTCCGGCGGGCTCTGAACAACTCTATCATGTGATCAAGGAAAAAGTGCGCAAAAACGGAAGCGGCTGGGTAGGAGCATTATCAGGCTGCCAGCTTCCGATCATCGTTTTCCGCGAACAGGACAAGTCTTTCCGGTCCCAGGCGGTTTCACTGGCAAGGGATATTTTGATGTCTTCGAAGGCGGAATCCTTGGGAAAGGACATTCTCACACCTGTAAACCCCAATCCAGCTGCCAGGTGGTTCATCGGGATTGGAAACCCATACAGCTCACTCGATGAGATCAGGCAATCCTATCAGGAAGCATTGAAATCCACGATGGATGTTTCCATCCCTGCCAAATACCGCTTTTATTCAGACATGCCGATTCTTGGAGCAGTCAGTGACGGGCAATTGGGCAGGCAGAGGGAAAAGCAGTTGTTTGATCAAGTCCGGCTTGGACAATGGGATCTCGTAACGGAGACTATCATGGATGTGATCCATAGCTATGCTAACGCTGGAGCAAATCTTTTACAGGCGCAGCAGCGGATTCTTGAGCTGCTTTGGATGGCATCCCGGGTGATGAGTGAGCTTGGAATTGAAATCGATACACCCACATATTCGCTCCAGGCTCAGGATTACCGCCAGCTTCGGATTGAAACAAGCCATTTGCTAGGACAGATGAGGCAGGTACATGAACAGTCCTATGACCGCCTGGAAGCTGATAAAATCCAACAGATCAAACAATACATCATCGAGCATTCCCACAAGGATATCTCGCTCGATGCCCTCGCAAATAAAGTGGGCTTAAGCCCGATCTATATCAGTAAAATGTTCAAGGAAAAGCTGGGCATCAACTATATCGATTTCCTGACAGAATGCAGGATTGAAAAGGCGAAGAAACTCCTCGCCGATTCAGAGAAAAGCCTGAAGGAAATCACCTTTGAAATTGGCTACCATGAGCCGAATTATTTTAGCAAGGTGTTCAAAAAAATGTGCAGCATTTCGCCAACGGAATACAGGAAAACTTTGCTCAGCAAGCAGGTCTGACGCAAGTGGAGGTGGGAGATTGACAAAGGCTAGAATCTTTTTAAAAGTTGGTTTGATCATAAGCATCCTGTCTCTGCTGTTCGCAGCCTCTGCATGCAAGGCGGAAAAAGAGAAAGCTGTTGTACCGATTCAGACATCCTCTCCAGAAAAAGAAAAACCAGCTTCCGCGGAGAAAATCAAAGTCGGTTTTACGATGGATACTCTCGTCGAGGAACGCTGGCTTAGAGACAGGCAATTGTTCAGGGATGCCGTTCGGGCGCTTGGCGCGGATGTGGAGATTTTAGCAGCGAATGGGGACGACGTCCTGCAAATCGCGCAAGCGGAATCCTTGATCAGCCAGGGAGTGGATGTGCTTGTGGTCGTTCCTCATAATGCCGAAGCGACCGCCACCATCGTCAAGAAGGCCCATATGGCCGGAATCAAGGTGATGGCGTACGACCGGCTTGTGAAAAATGCGGATATTGATATGTATGTGTCCTTCGACAATGAGAAGGTGGGCGAGCTACAGGCAGAAGTAATCACCCAACTGGTCCCTAAAGGCAAATATGTCTATATCGGCGGCGCCATCACTGACAATAATGCACACTTATTCAAGAAGGGCGTCTTCAACGTGCTTCAGCCATATATCGATAGAGGGGATATTTCGGTCGTATTCGATCAATGGACGAAGGACTGGACCCCTGCCAATGCCAAGGAGAATATGAGAGCTGCCCTGAAGGCGAACAACAATCAAATCGATGCGGTGATCTGTGCCAATGACGCAACGGCAGGCGGCGTGATCGAGGCATTGGCTGAACAGGGGCTCGCTGGCAAAATTCCGGTTTCCGGGCAGGATGCGGAGCTGGCGGGTGCTCAGCGGATTGTGGAAGGAACCCAGACCATGACCGTCTACAAGCCGCTCGAGGCACTGACACAAACAGCAGCCGAAATTGCCGTCCAGATGGCAAAAGGCGAAACCGTGGCCATCAACAGAAAAGTGAACAACGGGAAGATCGAAGTGCCATCCGTGCTGCTGACACCTATAGCAGTGGATCGCTTGAATATGGATGAGACAATTATCGCAGATGGCTTTCATTCAAGGGAAGATGTGTATCAGAATAAGGATTGAAAGACTACAGGCTGCATGGAGTGTATTACTCTTGCGGCCTTTTTTTATCCATTTTTCAAAACAAATAGCTTTTTTGAGCTGTCAATGGTTGATAAAAAAACGTCTTTAAGATCAGTGATATTTTGGGCTGAGAGTTGAGTAATCAGCCAAGACTCGGTTACTCCGGCTTCTTGAAGGTTTTCTCTAATGATTTTTCCTTCGTTGATGACAATTAAAGGCAATTCCGTCGCCTTGGCAGGGAGATTTAAATCCGATGGCGTCACCTGTGAGTGAGAGTCGTATTTCATGACCGTAATATGGCCATTGGGCTCCAAAACCGCATACTTTACTTCGCTTATGTCAAAAACATCATATGTTCTAAGCTCGGATAACAATAATTCAACATTAATAAATTGCTTTTTCAGCGTCTTTAGAACGACCTTTCCGTTTTCGATCAGAATGGCAGGCTTTCCGTTAAAAAAGAAGCTGAACTTCCTATTTTTCATTGAAATGAAACTGAAAGTGGTATGCCAGAAAAACAAGGTCAATAGAGGAACGATCATATAAGTGAATGAGACTTTTCCATCCAATAAAGGTGAAACGGTAATTGCACCTAAAATCCAGATTAGCGCAAAATCATAGGTGGTCAGCTGGCTGACTGCTCTATTAAAGACGAACCTTCCGACAAGGAACCCAACAAGCCCGACAATTAGAGTCCGGAGTAAATAGCCTAGTAATGTGATTTCTTCTATGCTTCCAAAAACGTCTGGCAAAGGTAGTCCTCCTATTTATTGATGTATAATTGTTGGTCTGGTGTTAGCAGTCCGATATAAACCTCGTTAATATCCGTGACATTGTTTAATTTAAGCTGCTGATGGACCCAATCCAGGTTAAGGTTGGAATCCTTGAGACTCTTTACATCTAAAATCCCCTCGTAAATTAATATCCTCGATAATTCCTTGGTTTTCGCTGGAATATTCATAGCTGTTTTCGTAACGGGCAGCACCCTGCTTTTTTTAGCTACACTGTAATCGCCATTGGGCTCGGCAATAAGGTAATCCACATTGCTTAGCTCAAATATATCTCTTTGCCTCATGATTGAAAGGAGATTATCGATGGTGAGCCTGGACTTTCGCAGATTCTCTTTCCGAACCTTTCCTTTCTCCACAAGCACCATTTGCCTTTTTGATGCAAAGTAGGGGGAGAGTTTTAAATAACTGTACGAAATCAATAAGATAATCAGGATATAGACGATGATAATGGCGATCGCGTCTACAGGCCTGGATTGAGGTTGTACCATCCGCGATGCTGCGATATGGCTGATCCCTGCGGCGACAAGGAAGTTATAAGGAGTGACAATCCCTGGCTGCCGAAACCCCAGTGATTTATCGGCTAAAAAAAGGACGAAATAGAGGATCGATGTCCGGATGAATAATTCCAGATAATTCAGTTCGTCTGCTTTAAAAAATACATCCTTCCAGTCCATTGTTGCTTTCACTCCTAATCTCATTTCTTTTTTATATTTTGCGGAGAGGCTGGAAATTTATTCTTAAGGAGAAGATCTTAATGAGTAACAATCGAGGCTGTGAAAAAGTTAAAAAGCAAAGAGCTGGCTCTTTGCTTTAGATGTATTTCTTAATATCGAGGATCGTCTGCAAATGCATGCCTTCATGAAAGATCGTTCGGGTGAGGACCTGTTCGATCGTATGCATGCCCATCTCGGTTGGCGCGAATTCCTCTTCCAGGCGGTCACCAAAGGTTTCTTTGATTCTTGCTGGCTGGGTTTTTAGCAATTCTTTTAACTAAGCGAAGGAGGGAGTATCTTCGTTGAAATTCGCCGGAGAGCTGCCGTAGCCGAACCAAGAATTGAACTCTTCTGGAACATCTGCCTTTTCCTTCGTCACCGCCTGGATCCATAGATATTGGTCAAGGTAAATATGCCCGAGGTTCCAGCGGATATTATTATTGAATCCGGCCGGAATTTTATCAGCATCCTCTACTCTGTCACCCCAATTAAATAGCTGCGATAGGTCTCCAGTTGATTGAACAACACTTCATGCCGTTTTTTCATGTAAAAATAGACCCCTTTTTTGAATGATAGATAAATATTCGGTAGATTCTGGGGACTGCTAAAAGTAAGTACGAAATTGGAAATGGATCAGGTTTATCAGTGAAAAATAGATTTTATCGACCACTTTTTCGAATATATCAGCGGAAAATGAAATATATCGACCACATTTGGGATTATATCGACCACATTCATGAATATATCGACCACATTTCTAAATATATCGACCAAGTTGAAAAAAGGCCCAAATTATAATATTGCTATAACGAAAATTAAGAAAATTCTCAATCCAATACTTGCTAGTACGTTGGCATTGAACACTATGAGATACTCGTGATAGAATGGGTAAGGATGTAAACGTTTTAATACATAGGAGGGGATAGGAATGGTTCAGCCATACAAACACGAGCCTTTCACGAATTTTAAAGATGAGGAAAACCGCGAAGGTTACCTAACAGGATTAAAGACAGTTGAAGGCTATCTTGGCCAGGATTACGACTTGGTGATTGGCGGAGAGAGAATCTCGACTGAGGACAAGATTGTATCTTACAACCCATCCAATAAAGAAGAGGTTATTGGACGTGTTTCCAAAGCAAACCGCGATCTAGCTGAAAAAGCGATGCAGGCTGCTGTAGAAGCGTTCAAGACTTGGAAAAAAGTGAAGCCTGAAACACGTGCAGATGTATTATTCAAGGCCGCTGCGATCATTCGCCGCCGCAAGCATGAGTTCTCAGCGCTTTTAACAAAAGAAGCTGGTAAGCCATGGAACGAGGCAGATGCTGATACAGCTGAAGCAATCGACTTCCTTGAGTACTATGCTCGCCAAATGCTGAAAATCAAAGACGGTATGCCAGTAAACAGCCGTCCAAATGAATATAACCGTTATGATTACATTCCTCTTGGAGTGGGAATCGTTATTTCCCCATGGAACTTTCCATTTGCGATCATGGCTGGTACAACTGTAGCAGCAATCGTTACGGGCAATACAGTTCTATTGAAGCCAGCTTCAACAACTCCGATTGTTGCTGCTAAATTCGTTGAAGTGATGGAAGAGGCAGGTCTTCCTGCAGGTGTCCTTAACTTCGTACCAGGAAGCGGTGCAGAAGTTGGTGACTACCTTGTTGACCACAAAGACACTCGTTTCGTAAGCTTCACAGGTTCACGTGACGTAGGTCTGCGCATTTACGAGCGCGCTTCTAAATTGAACGAAGGCCAAATCTGGCTTAAGCGTGTAATCGCAGAAATGGGCGGAAAAGACACGATGGTTGTCGACAAAGATGCTGATCTTGAATTAGCTGCTCAAGCGATCACGGCTTCTGCTTTCGGTTTCTCCGGACAAAAATGTTCTGCATGTTCACGTGCAGTCATCGTAGAAGATGTATACGACCAGGTTCTTAACCGCGTTGTTGAATTGACAAACGAGCTTAAGCTTGATGATCCTACAGATCAAAGCACATTCATGGGCCCTGTAAACGACCAGGGTGCATTCGACAAGATCATGAGCTACATCGAAATCGGCAAGGAAGAAGGCCGTTTGATGACTGGCGGCGAAGGAGACAGCTCAAAAGGCTATTTCATCAAGCCAACAGTATTTGCTGACCTTGATCCAAATGCAAGAATCATGCAGGAAGAAATCTTCGGGCCAGTTGTGGCATTCGCAAAAGCGAAGGATTTCGACCACGCGCTTGAAATCGCGAACAACACTGAATACGGCCTGACTGGAGCGGTGATCACACGCAACCGTGAAAACATCCAGAAGGCACGTGAAGATTTCCATGTCGGAAACCTTTACTTCAACCGCGGTTGCACAGGCGCAATCGTAGGTTACCAGCCATTCGGCGGCTTCAACATGTCAGGAACAGATTCAAAAGCTGGCGGACCAGACTATCTGCTTCTTCACATGCAAGCTAAGACTACTTCTGAAATGTACTAATACAGATTGGAATCCCCTTCTCGTTGTGAGAGGGGGATTTTTTTGTGCTCCTTTTATTTTTACTCCAAATCGTACCTTCCCCATTTTTATGGAAAAAACAAACTCCTTTTCGACTGAAATCAACGTGCATTCATTAGGGCGTTTTCCTTATTTTTAAAATTTTTCAGAAAAATTTAACAAACTAGTTGCAATCTAAAAACTCTGTTATATAATACATATTAGAGTTATCGACACTGTACTATAACAAAGGGGTGAAGACAGTAAATGTCGACACAAACTACAGGAATTGAAATTATAGGCAGCATGAAAAACGGATACGAAGAAATTTTGACACCCGAGGCTTTGAGTTTTGTAGAACAGCTTGAGAGACGATTCGGACAGCGGCGGGTGGAACTGCTGGCAACACGCGAAAAACGTCAGAAGGATATCAACGCAGGCAAGCTTCCGGATTTCCTGCAGGAAACGAAGCACATCCGTGAAAGCGAGTGGACGATCGCTCCGCTGCCGGAAGACCTGCAGGACCGGAGGGTTGAAATCACCGGACCGACCGACAGGAAGATGATCATCAACGCGCTCAATTCCGGAGCGAAGATTTTCATGGCGGATTGCGAAGATTCCACTTCACCGACATGGGATGCGATTGTGGATGGCCAGATCAATCTTAGGGACGCAGTCAACCGGACGATTTCCTTTGAAAACCCAAACGGAAAGAAGTATCAACTGAAAGAAGAAACAGCTGTTTTAATGGTTCGCCCGCGAGGCTGGCACCTGGAAGAAAAACATGTATTGCTCGATGGCAACCCAATATCAGGCGGCTTATTCGATTTCGCGATGTACTTTTTCCATAACGCGAAAAAGCTGGTGGAACAGGGAACAGGCCCATACTTCTACCTTCCTAAAATGGAAAGCCACCTCGAAGCGCGACTATGGAACGATGTGTTCATCTATGCACAGGATGAGCTTGGCATTCCACAGGGAACGATTAAAGCCACTGTTTTGATTGAAACGATTCTCGCTTCATTCGAGATGAATGAAATCCTATACGAATTAAAAGAGCATTCTGCAGGTTTGAATTGCGGCCGATGGGATTATATATTCAGCTTTCTGAAAAAGCTGCGCTCGCAAGAAAATGTCATTTTACCGGATCGCTCGCAGGTGACGATGACGGTTCCGTTCATGAGATCCTACTCACTGCTGACGATCCAGACTTGCCACCGCCGAAAGGCACCGGCAATGGGCGGAATGGCAGCGCAAATCCCGATTAAAAATGACGAGGAAGCAAATGCTGAGGCCTTCGCCAAGGTACGTGCCGACAAAGAACGCGAAGCGCGCGACGGCCATGATGGCACATGGGTAGCGCACCCTGGACTGGTTCCTGTAGCACTCGAGGCATTCAATAAGGAAATGCCGGAACCAAACCAGATCAACTCCGGTAAACAAATGGATATCGAGGTAAAAGCAGAAAATCTGCTCGCTGTACCAGAGGGCACTATAACAGAGGCAGGCGTGCGCATGAATATCAACGTCGGCATCCAGTACGTCGCTTCTTGGCTGAATGGCCGCGGCGCTGCTCCGATCCACAACCTGATGGAAGACGCTGCAACAGCGGAAATCTCCCGTGCCCAATTGTGGCAATGGATCCGTCATCAGAAAGGTGTTCTCGATGACGGCCGGAACGTGGATGTTGGAATGTACCAGCAGCTGAAGGAAGAAGAGCTTGTGAAAATCAAGCAGGAAGTCGGAGAAGCTGTTTTTGAAAATGGCAGATTCGAGCAGGCATCGAAGCTGTTTGACGAATTGATTTTAAATGATGAGTTTGTTGAGTTTCTGACATTGCCTGGATATAAGGCGTTAGCATAATAGATTGCTAGATTCATATAAAACCAACCATTTAGGAGGAACGAAAAAATGACTCAAGATCGTGTAAAGCAATTGCAGGAAAGCTGGGAATTGGATAGCAGATGGGGTGGAGTGGAAAGGACGTATTCAGCGGAGGATGTGATCAAGCTTCGCGGTTCGGTTGATATTGAGTACACACTTGCGCGTCGCGGTGCGGAGAAGCTTTGGAAGCTTGTGAACGAAGAGGATTTCGTCAATGCTCTTGGTGCATTGACTGGAAACCAGGCTGTCCAGCAGGTAAAAGCAGGCTTGAAGGCGATTTACTTGAGCGGCTGGCAGGTTGCTGCGGACGCGAACCTTTCCGGAAATATGTATCCTGACCAGAGCTTGTACCCGGCGAACAGTGTTCCTGCAGTTGTGAAGCGAATCAATCAGGCATTGCAAAGGGCAGATCAGATCACTCATGGTGAAGGCGACAACTCAATCGACTGGTTCGCGCCAATCGTTGCAGATGCAGAGGCTGGCTTCGGCGGACAGCTGAACGTGTTCGAATTGATGAAGGGGATGATCGAAGCTGGCGCAGCTGGCGTTCACTTCGAGGACCAGCTTTCTTCTGAAAAGAAATGCGGACACCTTGGCGGAAAGGTGCTCCTGCCAACACAAACTGCTGTACGCAACCTGATTGCAGCTAGACTTGCAGCTGATGTTATGGGCACTCCTACACTGATCGTTGCCCGTACCGATGCGAACGCCGCTGATTTAATCACAAGCGATGTTGATCCATATGATGCTCCGTTCATCACTGGTGAAAGAACTCCTGAAGGTTTCTTCCGTGTGAAGCCGGGCCTTGACCAGGCGATTGCCCGCGGTTTAGCCTATGCTCCATATGCAGACCTTGTTTGGTGTGAAACATCTGAGCCGGATTTAGAAGAAGCTCGCCAGTTTGCAAAGGCAATTCATGCGAAGTACCCTGGTAAGCTGCTTGCTTACAACTGCTCGCCATCATTCAACTGGAAGAAGAAGCTGGATGACGAAACCATCGCTAAATTCCAGGTGGAGCTTGGCAAGATGGGCTACAAGTTCCAGTTCGTTACACTTGCTGGCTTCCATGCATTGAACCACAGCATGTTCGAATTGGCTCGCGGCTACAAAGAGCGCGGTATGGCTGCATATTCCGAGCTGCAACAGGCGGAATTCGCCAGCGAGCAGCATGGCTACACAGCAACAAGACACCAGCGCGAAGTCGGAACAGGCTATTTTGATGAAGTTTCAATGGTCATTTCCGGAGGGACATCCTCAACTACTGCGTTAAAAGGTTCCACGGAAGAAGCGCAGTTTACCGCTTCCTGATCTGTTTGATTTTAGTGACGGGTTTTCTCTCCGCCCGAGCTGTTTTTCGGCCCAGGCGGGGATTTACCATAATTGATTGATTTTTTCACCTTGCATTCTCCTATTTGTGTCCTCCTCTTCAGGCCGAAGAGGAGGTTTTTTTTGCTGAAAATAGGTTAACCTTAAACTAGCACAGACTTTTGGGCTGATTCATACATAGTAGTAATGGAGATTTTAGCAAGTGGCGCAGCCGTGTTGCAGGATCAACAGATTTCAGTGCCCGAACGAGCGGTGGAAGAGCCTGAAAGGGAACGGAAGCTGGATTTCAGTGCCCCAACGAGTGGTGGATTAGCCTGAAAGGGAACGGAAACTGGATCTCAGTGCCCGAACAAGCGGCAGAAGAGCGTAAAAGGGAAAGGAAACTGGATTTCAGTGCCCGAACGAGCGGTGGAAGAGCCTGAAAGGGAACGGAAACTGGATTTCAGTGCCCGAACAAGCCGGAAAACGTTGCATACGGTAAAATAAATGAGATTACAGGTGAGTAAAACACGGAGGTGACCAGGTTGAGCAACAGCAAATTGGATGATTATTTGCAGCAGGGAATCCACGGGGCAAAGCAGACGAAGCCTGATGAAAGACGGAGGTTCCTTACGACGCTGCGGGAACGGGTCGTCATTGCGCTGACCCAGTCAGAGGTGATGGGCAAGGGTGTTGAGCATCAAGTCACCCAGCTGATGGAAGAAAACAAGCAAGCACATCTCTTTTTAAACGGTCATATTTCATATTCATATTTATCGAAGTATATAAAGGAAGCTGAGAAACGTGGCATCGAGTTTACGATCGTGACGAACAAGGATTATGATTCAGAACTTGGGCTTGTTTTAGCTCATGACCATGCGATTGATAAAGAGGATATTTATCTTGGCAAAAAGAAACCCGTTATTTCGGCAGAACCGGTCAAGAAGAAGGGGTTCTTATCTGGATTTGGGAAGTTTTTTAGAAAATAGTGACTAAGGAGAGCGGCCTTTTAGGTTAGCTCTTTTTTTTAGGTTGATAAACGACACAAGTGTCGCTATAATTAAATTAAATGAAAACGACATTAATGTCGTTTTGTATGATGTGGAGGGATGGAGATGGGGGCTCTTTTAAGAAATAAGGGGTTTGTTACCTTAATGCTTGCACAGTTCATATCGAGTTTTGGTGATTGGTTGAGTGTGATCGCAATCATTACGATGGTTGGTTTGAAATGGGAAGCATCGCCAATGGAGGTTTCTTTGATCATACTTTGTTTGGCAGTCCCTATGGCGGTGTTAGGGCCATTTACAGGCACAGTCGCTGACAGGCTAAACAGGAAATTGTTGATGATCGTTTCAGACTTGGCAAGAGCTGGGCTTATTTTGTTTCTTGCATTTACGGATTCTTTATGGACTGTTTATATTTGCTTGTTTATGGTCGGAATGCTTTCGGCAATTTTTGTCCCGGCAAAGAATGGGAAACTGAAAGAGCTGATAGAACAAGAAAGTATGAAAAGTGCTATGTCCATCACCTCTATGATTGATTCGGGATCGAAGGTATTGGGTCCATTGTTGAGCGGAATATTGGTTGCGGCTTTTGGGACACAGCTGGTGTTCTTTATCGATTGTGGAACCTTTGTTATTTCGGCGTTACTGCTGTTCTCATTGCCCAAGGTAACAGGTTCAATACTGGAAGGGTCAGCTAAGCCAGAGAAAGCTTCGTTTAGAGCGGATTTTTTAGAAGGCCTCGAGTTTATCAGAGGCAATCGCTTCTTGATCATTGGGATGATCGTTTTAGGGGTCAGCCTGCTGATTTTACAACTTTCCGATTCACAAATCATTGTTTTGCTTCGGGAATTACCGCAAGCCTCACCTGACCTGTTTGGTTATCTTGTTACGGCATCTGGTGTAGGGTTGTTCCTTGCAGGATTACTGTTGGCTAAAAAAACAGATTACAATGCTCTCATTCTGATGTTTATTGGAGTTTGTGGAATTGGCTTCAGTTTTAGTATGATGGCAGTATTGACCCGGTTGGATTTAGTGCTGCCCGGTTTATGGGTACCTGCTTTGGGGCTGGCTGCCGGTTTTTCTGCTGGATTGGTATTCATCCCTTTTCAGGCGACTGTCCAAGCCGATACTCCCGTACACATGACGGGAAGAGTGTTCGGGGTGTTGAACAGCGTGACTACCACTGCGACAATCATTGGGCCGTTAGCAGGCGGATTACTTGCTACTGTACTGGGAGTCATTCCGACATTTGTGATTACTGGATTATTGTTGGTTGCGGTCTCTATCGTCGGTTTGATTTTTAAAAATAAAATAGAACGGGGGAAAGCAGATGTCTCCGAAGGTCAGTCAGGAGCACATGGAACAGCGCCGCATTGATATTTTGAGAGCGGCACAGGAGGTTTTCATTGAATATGGTTACGAGCGAGCGACGATGAAGCACATAATGGATGCTGCAAAGGTTAGCAGAGGCGGACTGTATCAATATTTTTCAAGTAAAGAAGCTGTGTTTGAGACGATTTTGGAAGAATCACTTGCCAGAGAATTAGATGATACGTTAGATATGGTAAAGGAAAATGTAACATCTTATTGGAATATGCTTATGAAAACCATCTTTGGCGAGGATGGGGAGCCTGATGACGAAATGGATCCTTTAGCGCCGGCAAAGCTTGAATTCTTTATCATCGGAAGAAATGACGGCCATAGAAGAGAATACGGAACAGTGCGATACCATAATGGCTTGAAACTTTATAGGGATATTATTGAACATGGCCAAAGAAGTGGTGAATTTAGCGCAAGGTTTGATCATGAAATCATTGCCCGCTCGATCATTGCTTTTATTGATGGCTTAGCAGTGGAGCATGCGATGTTATCAAAGGAAGACTTAAAAATAAAAGAACAATCGATATTGTTTGTAGATTATTTAAAAATGGCGTTAGGAATAGGAGATCATTCCATAAAAAGTGATTAAAAAATTGGCATATCTTGGAGAGAGTCGTAACCTGCATGGCCAGCGTGAGAAAGGTTTTGGAAAAGGGAATGGTGTTATTCACGATTCCCTATTTTAATTGTTTTTCCAATAATCTTAAAAACTTTTGCCGGGAATCCATATTGCGGATTATTCTGTTAACCCGAATCGAGCTTTGGAGGTAGGCCCTCACATGCCGGTTAACGAAAAATAAACGCCGATACTTCTGGTCCTCGTAAATCTCTTTGAACCATTCATGCTGGTTTAATCGCTCTATATGACGGTCGATTTTTCGGGTATTCAATACCTGATCATTGCCTCCACTAGTAAATAAACTGCCAATGAACTCAAAAATAAATGCTAGAATGGCATCCTCACCTCACTTCTAAGAATCAATCAGTTCTCCTCATACCATAGCTGCATGCAATCAGCAGCAACAGAAAACCAAAGGCTGAAAATAGTTTTTTCATATTTTACTCCGCCTTTGTAATACTAATATTCCACAAAAATGTATTCTTTCCTGCGATCCCAAGCCTCTCATGTTAAAATGGTACAAATGGCAAGGCTTGTATTGCTTTAACGTGTAAAACTTTGCTATGATCAGTATTATTATTGTCTGACGATTTACAATGGAGGTGCTTTTATGTCAAGGATTTCAGAGGATCAGGTGAAGCATGTCGCGCACCTGGCGAGATTGGCGATAACTGAGGAAGAGGCGCAAATGCTGACAGACCAGCTGGACAAAATTATTACATATGCGGAGCAATTGAATGAGCTGAATACGGACAATGTTGAGCCGACAGCACATGTGCTTGAAATAAAGAATGTCATGCGCGAGGACCGTTCCCAACAGGGGCTGCCGCGCGAGGAAGTATTGAAGAATGCGCCTGAGCACCAGGATGGGCAGATCAAAGTACCTGGAATTATGGAGTAGGAGGACCGGCAATGAGTTTATTTGAACATAAGATTTCGGAGCTTCACGAGCTTTTACATAAAAGAGACCTGAGTGTTTCCGACCTGGTCGACGAATCGTTCAAACGGATTGGCGAGGTCGAAGGCAAGGTCCAGGCATTTTTAACACTGGATGAAGAAAATGCAAGGGCAGCTGCGAAGGCACTGGATGATAAGGCAGTGCAAAGCACGCCATCGAATAAATTATATGGCCTGCCGATCGGCATAAAGGACAATATCGTCACAAAGGGTTTGCGTACGACGGCGGCGAGCAAGATTCTCGAAAACTTTGATCCTATTTACGATGCGACCGTCATGCAGAAGCTGAGGCATGCGGAAACGGTGGCGATCGGCAAGCTGAACATGGACGAGTTCGCGATGGGGTCATCAAATGAAAACTCTGGTTTTAAAAAGACGCTCAACCCATGGAATCTTGACCGTGTGCCTGGTGGTTCTTCTGGCGGATCCGCCGCTTCAGTAGCAGCAGGAGAAGTACTTTTCTCGCTTGGTTCTGACACTGGTGGTTCCATTCGCCAGCCTGCATCATTCTGCGGTGTGGTCGGCATGAAGCCTACTTATGGTCTTGTTTCCCGTTTTGGGCTGATTGCGTTCGCGTCATCATTGGACCAGATTGGACCGATCACGCGCAATGTTGAAGACAATGCCTATTTGCTAAAAGCGATCGCGGGGTACGATGAAATGGATTCGACTTCCGCAAAAGTGGACATCCCTGACTATATCGGTTCAATGAATGGCGATATAAAAGGGATGAGAATCGCTGTGCCAAAGGAATATATCGGTGAGGGTGTGAACGAAGAAGTACGCAAATCCGTGCTGGACGCACTAGCGGTCCTTGAGCGCCTCGGTGCAACATGGGAAGAGGTTTCCCTGCCGCATTCGAAGTATGCATTAGCAACGTATTACTTGCTGTCATCTTCTGAAGCGTCCGCTAACCTGGCACGCTTTGATGGCGTGCGTTACGGCTATCGTACTCCTAACGCGGAGAACCTGATCGAAATGTACAAAAAGACTCGTGCAGAAGGATTCGGCGAGGAAGTGAAGCGCCGGATCATGCTTGGTACTTTCGCGCTTAGCTCTGGTTATTATGATGCTTATTATAAAAAAGCACAGAAGGTTCGCACGCTGATCAAGCAGGACTTTGAAAAAGTGTTCGAACAATACGACGTCATCATCGGTCCGACTACACCTACGCCAGCCTTCAAAATAGGCGAGAATACAACGGATCCGATGACGATGTATGCGAACGATATTCTAACCATTCCTGTTAACCTTGCAGGAGTGCCGGCAATTTCGGTTCCGTGCGGTTTTGATCAAGGGCTGCCGCTTGGCCTGCAAATCATTGGCCGCCATTTCGATGAAAGAACAGTATATAAGGTTGCCCACGCATTCGAGCAGGCGACTGATTTCCATAAACAACAACCGCAGCTGTAAGGGGTGAAAATGATGAAGTTTGAAACAGTAATTGGCCTTGAGGTCCACGTTGAATTAAAAACAGATTCGAAAATTTTTTCGGCGAGTCCGAACCATTTTGGTGCTGAGCCGAATACAAATACAACCGTCATAGACCTTGGCTACCCAGGAGTCCTTCCTGTCGTGAACAAGAAGGCTGTTGAATACGCAATGAAGGCAGCTATGGCGTTGAACTGTGAAGTAGCTGAACACACGAAATTCGACCGGAAAAACTATTTTTATCCGGATAACCCGAAGGCCTACCAGATTTCCCAGTTCGATAAGCCGATTGGCGAGAACGGCTGGATCGAAATCGAGGTCAATGGCTATAAAAAGAAAATCGGCATAACCCGTATCCATATGGAAGAGGATGCTGGCAAGCTGACGCATGGCAGTGGATATTCCCTCGTTGACTACAACCGCCAGGGAACGCCGCTTGTCGAGATCGTATCGGAGCCCGATATAAGCACTCCGGATGAGGCATACGCTTATCTGGAAAAATTAAAGTCAATCATCCAATATACAGGTGTATCGGATTGTAAAATGGAAGAAGGTTCACTCCGCTGTGATGCGAACATCTCAATCAGGCCTATCGGGCAGAAAGAACTCGGCACAAAAACCGAGCTAAAAAACCTGAACTCCTTCAACTTCGTTCGCAGAGGCCTTGAACATGAGGAAAAGCGCCAGGAAGAGGAAATCCTCGCTGGCCGCGAAATCCAGCAGGAAACGCGCCGCTTTGATGAAGCAACAAACACAACCATCCTGATGCGTGTTAAAGAAGGCTCTGATGACTATCGTTATTTCCCTGAACCAGACCTGCCAGACCTTTACATCGACGAAGGGTGGAAAGCAAGAGTACGTGCGGAAATCCCAGAGCTTCCAGACCAGCGCAAAAAGCGATATGTCGAAGAGATGGGACTGCCAGCTTATGATGCGGAAGTTTTAACGGTATCGAAAGAGATGGCTGATTTCTTTGAGTCTGTCGTAAAAGCTGATGCGGATCCGAAACAGGCATCCAACTGGCTGATGGGAGAGTTCTCAGCTTACCTGAAGGCAGAATCGAAAGAGCTGCATGAAACGGCATTGGCTCCAGACGGGCTTGCTGGCATGATCAAGCTGATTGAAAACGGAACGATTTCTTCTAAAATCGCAAAGCAGGTATTCAAGGAACTGGTCGAGAACGGCGGCGATCCAGAGCAAATCGTCAAGGAGAAGGGACTTGTCCAAATCTCCGACGAAGGCGCACTGCTTAAGATCATCACCGAAATCATCGATGCCAACCCGCAATCAGTGGAAGATTTCAAAAGCGGCAAGGACAAAGCAAAAGGATTCCTAGTCGGCCAGATCATGAAAGCGACAAAAGGCCAGGCCAATCCGCCGCTTGTGAATAAATTGCTAGTTGAAGAACTGAATAAGAGATAATAGCGAAAGCTGGCGATTACATCGTCAGCTTTTTTGTCGATATTTCCCGGGAAAAAGGGGAAATTGCGTTAAAAAATAGTTCTTAAAATACATATTCTTACATACTTGCGGGTGCTATTATTAGCTTAAGAATGCAAAAGCAGGAGGCTGGCCGTTATTTTACTAAGAGACATTGATCTGGATTTGCCCTATATGGAAAATGAAGAAAAAATCAAAGCATTAATGGTCCAGCATTCTTTAACAGAAGCAGACGCAACCCGCTTTGATTATGAAGAAAATTGGAAGCACAAGAGGATGTTGTTCCGTGACCAGGTGAGGTGTATAGCGAGTTTATATACATTTTTGCTTGGGCGCTTCTCTACTGAAAAAACAAAAAAAGTAACGATTAATTGCATAGAAGAGCCAATCGATGATGTGCATACAACCCCGGATGGTTTCACTGAAGTGTCGGTAGATCTGGATATAGACACTTATTTTTCATTACCCAATTATGAAAAGAAAAGGATTATCCTTAAAAAAATTCATGAGGGCATGATGAAAGTCGTCATGGAGTTTGAATGGAATCAGGAACTTTTTAATCGAATTGCTGCAGAAGTTCAAGCCCGAAACTATGTTAACGAGTATGTCTTGAATCAAAAGAACTCACCAGACAGGAAGTTTAAAGCAGAAGTATTTTGTGAACATGATCTAGACTATTTTTCAATAATCCTGACCATCAGGGACAATAAAACTGGAGAACGGGTAAAAACCAAAAGGGTTTTGCAGGAGAGGCCGCATGAATTGATCTTTTCTCAATATCTTGGAGACATAAGATGGGCTTCTAATAGTGCCATAGAATTATTCTATCGTGGTAAGCAAACAAAATGGCTGGTTGAAAAAATGTGCTAAAGGCGGGGGCTTATGGTCAAATTCATCAAAATTGGAAACGTGCGAATTCGGCAGGATGAAGATAGCGTGTCGGTGTCAATTAATAGCGACAATATTAAGGATTCAGTTGATTATATTAATGAGCATGGAATTAAGACGGTCGATATTGCTTATGAGATCGAACATGTAAATTTTCTAAGTGAATGTCCTGATGTTGAGAGTGTTGCCCTTGGTGATGAAAACTTAAAAGATCTAACAGGTCTTTACGATTTAAAAAAACTAAAGTCGTTGTCTATCAATGATACAAGGCCGTCTCTGAAAATCGATTTTGAAAAAATCCCTTCACTTGAAGTGTTTTTTGGGAAGCTGCCGCCTAAAGCAAAAGGTGTAGAGACACTCAGGAACTTAAAAGAAATGAGGCTCTGGAGTTACAAGCCTAAGTCAAAAAATCTTGAACCATTCTCCGAGCTTAAGAATCTTAAATCCCTGGAGCTAATCCAGTCTAATATCACATCGTTAAAGGGTGTTGAAGGACTGGAAAGCCTGGAAAAGCTGGGTCTTTACTATTTAAGGTCCTTTAATGATTTGAAGGACATTAAATATCTATCAAAAAGCCTAAGAGTTTTAGAGATTGAGAACAGCAAAAAAATCGAGGATTTCAGTCCTATTGCAGAGGTAAAAGATTTAGAAAAGTTAAGTATGTTGGACTGTGGGGAAATAGCTTCGATTCAGTTTGTCAATCAATTGCCGGGATTAAAAGAGCTTGCCTTTGGTGGGACTACTGTTCTTGATGGGGATTTGTATCCTTGCGAACTTATTGAACATGTATATTTTACACAGAAAAAGCATTACACTCATCGGTTAGTAGAATACACTGCGGTAAAGAAAGAAGAGACAGAAATTATGTCTGTTCAAAGTTCTGATGATACACTGCCCACTGTTTTATGGAGAGCACGGATGGAGGAAGGAGACGATCTGTTCACTGAGGAGGCTATAGCCACTTCGGAAAAAGCATTGCAGCAATATGTCTCTTCACTCAATTCCATGAAAGCCCCGACGGAAAGGGCAATATTGAAAAAGGTAAAAGAAGTTGTAACCGAATTTAACAGGTTGAATGAAGAATTCGATTATTTCATCGAAACGCTGGAACGCGAAGAATTGTATGAATTCATTGATGAAAAAGCACAGGAAGCCGGTTTGGAGCCGGATGGGGACATAACGGAAGAGTGGAGAGAATGGTGATTAAGGAGAAAATCGATGTATAGCAGGGTCACTGATGCCGTCATACAAATAAAGAATGCTTTAACCCCGGAAGAAATTACGGAATTGAAAAATGATACAGACTTGAAAACTATACAGTTCTCTAGTGATATTGAACTTAAAACCTTTCAGCGAATGAATGACCTATTATTTTCGACACGTGCTGATGTTGGTCTCCGCATTTATGGTTACTACCAGTCAGTATGTGATTTGGGCTTTCTTCAGCATCTTACGAATTTGAAGCGTTTGTATGTTGAATGTCATGAAAGGGTAGAGAATATAGAGGCCCTTGCGTATTTGGGTTATTTAACAGAATTAAATCTGAGCATATATAGTTTGGAAACATTTGATATCTTATCTATGATCCCTGAAGGATTGCAAAAGTTGATCCTCGGCGATACGAAGTCAAAAAAGCCGAGTTTAGCTGTGATAGAAAGATTCACTGACCTTAGAGAACTAGTGATAGTAGGACACACGAAACACATTGATGTTGTCGGGAAGTTGCTAAACCTTGAAAAACTTACATTAACCTCCGTTACGACTAAGAGTTTGGAATTTCTGAAACCGTTAAATAGATTAACGCAGCTTTCAGTTAATTTTGGCGGCATTAAAAACTTCTCAGCAGTAGAAGGAATGGTAAGGTTACAATTTTTAGAACTTTTTCAAATCAGGGGATTGAGCGATCTCTCATTCATATCAACACTTTCAGGCCTTCAATATCTTTCCTTGCAAAATTTACCGAACGTTCAAGAGTTGCCAGCTTTGAATCTCCCGAAACTAAGAAAGGTAGCATTAGATAATATGAAAGGACTAAACGACCTCCACGGTTTAGGAGATGTACCTGCTTTGGAGGAGTTTACCCATTGGTCAGCGATGAATAGAAGGATCGACGATTACCTGCCTATTTTAAGAAATCCCTCTTTGAAAAGAATTTCTGTTGGCTTTGGCAGTGATAAGAAAAATAAGCAGTTTGAAGAGCTAGCGAAGAACCATGGTAAAACTGACCAGGATGTCTGGAAAGAATTCATTTTTTTTACATGATCTACTGAAGGAGAACGTATATGGAACTAAAAGAAATCATTTTATCGGACATGACAAACAGGCCTAAAAAGAATGAGGTGGGCTTCAATCATCAGTCCCGTGTATTTCAATTGTTGCTAGGCAGATATTTAAAAGAAATTAAGACCGAGGATGTCAGGTATTTGAGTGTTTACTGTCTTGATAAAGTAGAAGGAATGGAGATTGATCCGTATACGATAGAAAATGGATTGACGGTGAAGATTCCATATAATCCGATTGAGTTTTTGCAGTGTGGAAATGTTGAAGAGAAGTATGTAGAGTATGTGAAAATTTTTAATGAATACATAGCTCCGGTATTTGGTGAGCTGAAGTGGGATTATGCACCGGTTGAATTGGCTCTTGGAAAAATCAAAGAACATCATTATCAAGCGGAATTCCTTATGAAAAATACACCTAAAAAGAGTCCTGACAAAAAACATACAGCGATTGTAACGGGAATCCATTCTGTCAGTTCTTTTCAATTAATAGGAAAGATTTTTGATAAGGACGGGCTGTTGGTAAAGGAGAAATTACTGGTAGAAGAGGTACCGAATGAAATGGTATATGGAAGGTTTTTGGGGAAGGCAGCCTGGAGGGATAATAAAACATTCGAAGTCAGCTCAAAGACAAGCCAGTGGGTTGGTACGATTGTGGTTGAGTAAACAGAATTCGAGGCTAGGTTTGAAAAAGCTTTTTATCGAGTTTGATTAAGGAACTAAAAGGCCCTGTCAGTTGGGCCTTTTCTTAATCCCGGCCATCATCCATCAGGTAATTGATCAGCATTTCCTTGTCGAATAAGGAAAACATAAATTCTTCTGTATTAAAAATCATATAGACGGGTGTAATATCAGAAGTGAGTTCCGGATAACGTTCTTTCAAACCTTCTATATCGTCTGTAATGTGAAAAGACTCAAGTTTTTTCTTTATTTCATCAGGGATGTCATACTTTTCTGAATCTCCACGTGGAACAATCGCCAGTACAGCAGGTTTCTCAGGATTCTTTGAGAAGAAATCGTAGAATGGCGGCAGATCTTCAATGGCCAATTTCACATAATAGGTGCCAAATGAAGCGAATTCTTTATCCCAGCCTGCGGTGATCTGGAAGAGAATGTTTTGTGATGTTTGGCTTTTTGGAATGGAGATTGTATCGCTATCCTCAACTAATTTTTTTCCGCCTGGGACAGAATTCACCTGGGTAATAATGATAGACTGGGGTTTATTTTCTGAAGGGAAAGTCACCTTAAGCTGTTGTCTTTCCTTGGCTTTGGTTGGGTTCAGTCCAGCCATCAGCTTGATCGGGTCTTGGGAAGTTTCCCTGATTCCATGCCAGTGATACCCGCCCCTGACGAAGGAGATTTCCTCATTTTCAATCGTCACGACAGGCAAAGGCGGTTTTTCTTCTTTATAAAGTTTGTAACGGTCCATTGCGATCAAGGCAGTTAAAAGCAGGATAGCCATCGTTCCATAGATTATGATTTTCTTCTTCATCCATTTCCCCTCGGGATTTCAGACATAGTACTTAAGTATTTCGATAGCTGGTAATTGATTACCTTTTTGAATGAGATAAAAAAACGCCACAGAGAAATTCTCTGTGGCATTTGCGTTGTGATTATGAATTCAAGTTCTTAACGCTAAGATCGAATTCTTTTTCAATTTCAGCATTCGGTTTATAAGTAGCCAAGCTGACTACTACAGAAACGATTAAGTTAATCAGGAATCCAGGAACGATTTCGTACATAACATCGCTTAAGCCGACGTTGCTCCAGATGACGACTGTTGCTGCACCGGCAACCATACCGAGGATCGCGCCCCAGTTGGTCATCTTTCTCCAGTACAGGCTGAGGATGATGATTGGTCCAAAGGCAGCACCGAAGCCGGCCCATGCATATGCAACCAATCCAAGGATTGTGTCGTTCTGAACCCATGCAAGGGAAGCGGCAACAATTGCAACGATTAGTACAGCCAAACGGCCTAAGAAAACGTATTGCTTATCTGATTTTTCTTTTTTGAATAAGACTTTGTACAAGTCTTCAACTAAAGCACTCGATGTAACGATCAATTGAGAAGAAATCGTGCTCATGATCGCTGCCAATACTGCTGCCAGCATCAGGCCTGCGAACAATGGATGGAAGAATAATTGTCCCAGCTCGATGAACACAGCTTCTGGGTTATCAAGCTTGATATCCGGGTTTTGGGTAAAATAAGCAAGACCGATCAGTGCAGTCAGTATCGCACCAAGCAGGGTGAAAATCATCCAGCTCATCCCGATTCTTCTAGCGCTCTTTGTTTCTTTTACAGATGTAATTGCCATAAAGCGAGTGATGATGTGCGGCTGGCCGAAATAGCCAAGCCCCCATGCAGCAGTCGAAATGATGCCGAGGACAGTTGTGCCCTTGAACAAGTCAAGCAATGCAGGATCGATGGCACGGATTGTGTCGAAAGTTTCCGCAGGACCGCCAGTTTTGCCGAATCCGATAATCGGGACGAGCACAAGTGCGAGCAGCATCATCAAGCCCTGAACGAAATCTGTGTAGCTAACTGCCAGGAAGCCGCCGAATAGTGTGTAAGCCACAACGACAGCGGAAACAAGCAATAGACCAGTATGATAATCCAAGTTAAATGAACTCTGGAAGAATACAGCTCCAGCGACCATTCCGGAAGAAACGTAAAATGTGAAAAATAGCAGGATTACTATTCCGGATACGATACGCAATAGCTTGGTATCATCTTTAAAACGGTTTTCAAGGTAGCCTGGAATCGTAATGGAATCATTGGCTACATGTGTGTAAGAACGAAGTCGAGGTGCTACGAACAGCCAGTTGAGGTATGCACCGACAGTCAATCCGATGGCAATCCATGCATTCGCTAAACCGCTTACATAAATACCGCCAGGAAGACCCATCAATAGCCATCCGCTCATGTCTGCAGCACCGGCGCTGAGCGCAGTGACTGCTGGTCCAAGCGATCTGCCGCCGAGCATGTAATCGGTCAGATTGCTTGTCTTTTTGTAGGAATACCAGCCGATATAGAGCATCGCGACCATGTAAATCCCAATTGCGATAATTTGATACATTTCATTAGACATAATCTTTCCCCCTTTGTTATAGTGAAAAATTATTAAAATAATATTGCTAATACATGTAATATTCTATCATTTCACTCAAGTGAATAACAATCTATTTTTTTGCAAAAAATATTATTCCAGTAATAGTAATTTACTTTACTGATATATTTATAAAGATAAAGAAAACCATGACATCATAGCCATGGTTTACTTTACTTTTTAAAAGAATCCTTAGGTGGAAGGCGATCGCCCTTCACTTTCTTATCATTGATTTTTGGTTCCATTCCATGAAAGAAATTTTGAAGGTTTGAACGATGGAGAAAAATTAAAAATAATATAAAGGCAGTAAACAGGTATGTTTCATTGATTTCTGGAGAGAAAAACGAATATACCAGCATAGCGATTCCGACAGAAATCGAACCCATGAATACATATTTGGTGATAAGTATGACGGCGAAGAAGGTTACATAAACGGCAAGGAACATTCCGATATCAACAATCAAAAGTGCCCCTGCTGTCGTCGCAATCGCCTTGCCGCCGCGGAAGCCTGCGAATATCGGAAAGCAATGGCCGATGACGGCAATCAATCCAGCGTAAAGCGGACTTATTGGTACACTGAGAATCAATGGAAGAGAAGCAGCAAGCATCCCTTTGGCGACGTCCACGAGCAATACGATGACGGCTGCCCTTTTACCCATTACCCTCAGTGTGTTGGTTGCTCCGGGATTTTTACTGCCGTGATCCCGGATATCAACATGGAAAAAATATTTGCCAATTAGTAAAGCTGTTGGAATGGATCCAACTAAATAAGCTGCCAAAAGAATCATCCAGGTCATAAATTTAGTCACCCTTTTAATCTAGTTAAAAAATCATATTCCAAAATGGCCAGGTTGATGAAAGATAATTTCCTGATAGCCATAGTGCCGTCAGGGGTATCTTCCATTTTATGTAACCATAATCTTCTCTTTGTATTGTAAAAAAGAACGAGAATGAATGGAAGAGTTTTTCGAAAAATACAATAGTTAACACTTTGATTAAAAGTTGGGTTTCTTTTTGGCAAATAGGCACAAAGTAGTTTATGATATATCCGGTAGATGGATGTTGGACAATTGCCTGATCGTTGAATTTGAGATATGATGTAAAATGATGGAATTAAAAACCATATTAAGTAGGATGATGGGTATGAAAAGAGCAAGAATCATTTATAATCCGACTTCCGGGCGGGAGATTTTCAAAAAGCATCTCGCGGAAGTTTTAGTTAAGCTGGAGAATGCGGGCTATGAAGCTTCCTGCCACGCGACAACAGGTGAGGGAGATGCGACGCAGGCAGCGAAAATTGCAGTTGAGCGACGATATGACCTTGTCATTGCCGCTGGCGGAGATGGCACGATTAACGAGGTAGTCAATGGAATTGCCGAGCAGGACTACCGTCCGAAAATTGGCGTCATTCCGGTTGGCACAACCAATGACTTCGCGCGCGCGCTCCATATTCCGCGGGATATCGAGGCTGCGGTCGACATCATCGTAAAAGGCGAAACGATTCCGGTTGATGTAGGCCGGATCAATGATAAATATTTTATAAATATTGCAGGCGGCGGCAGGATGACAGAGCTGACATACGAGGTTCCAAGCAAGCTCAAGACGATGCTCGGCCAGCTCGCTTATTACTTAAAAGGAATCGAGATGCTGCCTTCAATCCGTGCTTCAGAAGTGAGCATCGAGTATGATGGCAAGCTGTTCGAGGGAGAAGTCATGATGTTCCTCGTCGGGCTGACAAACTCCGTAGGCGGCTTCGAGCGACTGGCACCGAACTCATCCATCAATGATGGCTTGTTTTCATTATTGATTTTGAAAAAGACGAACCTTGCCGATTTTATCAGGATCGCGACACTCGCTGTCCGCGGCGAGCATATCAATGACCCTGGCGTCATTTATACGCAGGCGAACCGCATCAAGGTCCAAGCCAAAGAAACCGTCCAGCTGAATCTCGACGGCGAATACGGAGGCAACCTTCCTGCCGAGTTCGAAAACCTGTTCAGGCACATTGAAGTCTACGTGCCGCTTGATGAAATCCGTCCAGAAGACCGTCCAGAAAACCTGGATTTGAACTTTAAAGCAGAATGATTTAGAACCACTCCGATTTTTGGGGTGGTTTTTTGTGTTTTTGTGAATGAGCGGTGTAGGGAAGGTCATTGCATTACCCGAAAACTGGTCAAGGAGCTGATTTCGGTAAAAGAACATTTGAGAACCTAATGAATATGTGGATTCTTCCTGAAACAGGGTATGTAATCAGTATAGGATGTGTAAAATTTGCCTGGAAAACATAAATGGAAGAAAATAATAGATAATATGATAAAAGGATGTGGATCCATAATGGGGAACAAGGCGTTGATCAATATCGACTATACATATGATTTCGTGGCTGATGATGGGCGGCTGACGTGCGGGGAGCCGGGACAGAACATTGAGGAGAGGCTAGTCGGCATCACCGATGAATTCATCAAAAATGGTGACTATGTGGTATTCGCGATTGATGTCCATGTTGAGGGCGACGAGTTCCATCCGGAGACGAAGCTGTATCCGCCCCATAATATCCGCGGCACGGAGGGAAGGGACTTGTACGGCAGCCTTCAGGCGGTGTATGAGGAGAACAAGCACCTGGACCATGTGCATTATATTGATAAAACGAGGTATTCGGCATTTGCCGGTACGGATCTTGAGATAAAACTGCGTGAGCGTGGCATCACGGAAGTGCATCTTGTCGGCGTTTGCACGGATATTTGTGTGCTTCATACAGCGGTAGATGCTTACAACAAGGGATTTAAGGTTATTGTGTATAAGGATGCGGTTGCTTCTTTTGACCAGGTTGGCCATGAATGGTCGCTCCGCCATTTCGAGAGTTCGATTGGTGCAGAGGTAAAGTGAGTTTGCTTTTCGAGGTTCAATAGCACTTGATCGATTACGTATTGCAGTAAATTTGGAGGTTTTTTGATGAGCACAAAATTCACAGACGACAGCTTGATGCTGCACACGGACTTATACCAATTAAATATGATGGAAACCTATTGGCGCGATGGCGTCCACAATCGCCGTGCGGTGTTTGATTTATTTTTTCGCAAGCTTCCTTTCGGCAATGGCTATGCCGTGTTTGCCGGCCTTGAAAAAATCATCGACTATATTGAGAACTTCGGTTTCACAGAAGATGATATTCAGTATTTGAGAGAAGAAGGGAAGTTCGATGAGGATTTCCTCGGTTTCTTAAAAGAGCTTCGCTTCACGGGCAATATCCGCGCGATGCAGGAGGGCGAGATTGTTTTTGCCAATGAACCGCTGCTGAGGGTTGATGCTCCACTTGCTGAAGCGCAGCTGATTGAGACGGCGCTGCTGAACATCGTCAACTACCAAACATTGATTGCGACAAAAGCTTCACGCATCAAGCAGGTTGTGAAAGATGAGGTTGCGATGGAATTCGGTACGCGGCGTGCGCATGAACTGGATGCGGCACTTTGGGGCACTCGTGCTGCTTATGTGGGCGGTTTTGATTCGACGAGCAATGTGCGTGCGGGCAAGCTGTTTGGGATTCCGATTGCCGGAACGCATGCCCACTCAATGGTACAAGCCTACAGGGACGACTACACTGCTTTTAAAAAATACGCAGAAACGCATGAAGACTGCGTATTCCTTGTCGATACGTATGATACATTAAGATCCGGCGTTCCAAATGCAATCAAGGTTGCCAGGGAATTCGGCGACAAGATCAATTTTATCGGCATCCGCCTTGACAGCGGGGACCTTGCTTATCTTTCTAAGGAAGCGAGAAAAATGCTGGATGAAGCTGGCTTTAGGGATGCGAAAATCGTTGCCTCCAGTGACCTGGATGAGTACACGATCATGAACCTGAAAGCCCAGGGTGCGAAAATCGACGTCTGGGGAGTCGGCACAAAGCTGATTACCGCCTACGATCAGGCGGCGCTTGGTGCGGTATATAAAATTGTTTCCATCGAGCGTGCGGACGGTACCATGGAGGATACGATCAAGATTTCCTCAAATCCTGAAAAAGTGACGACACCAGGCATCAAAAAGGTGTACCGGATCATCAACAAATCGAATAACCGCTCAGAGGGTGACTACATCGCGCTTGAGGACGAAAATCCCCAGGATGAAAAACGCCTGAAGATGTTCCATCCGGTTCACACATTCATCAGCAAGTTCGTCACGAATTTCGACGCACGGGAGCTGCACCACGACGTCTTCAAGGAAGGCAAGCTTGTCTACAGCCAGCCAAGCCTCGAGGAAGTCCGCAAGCATTCAAAATACTGCCTCAGCGTGCTTTGGGAAGAATACACGCGCATGCTCAATCCAGAAGAGTACCCGGTTGACCTCAGCCAGAAATGCTGGGACAACAAAATGCGCAATATAGCAGAAGTGAAAGAGAAAGTCATGGAGATGACTGGAGAAAAGATGTGATGGTGAGGGCTGCTTTCCTTAGTGGGAAGCAGTTTTTTTATCACTAAAATACTTTTGTGCGACGTTCTTTTTGAAATTCAAGGTTAATAATATGTGAATAGGATATTCGAAGGGAGGGTGTGAACGTTTATAGGATGCAGTGAGGTAATGATGGTTGTCATGAATACAAATTCCAAAACAGGTGGTGTATTCTTTATGACTTTATCTTCATTCATTCGCTTTACTGGCATTTGCTCTATGATTGCAGGGATTCTATTTGTTTCATTAGCTATCTGGTACAACGTTGGCATGCACGCATTTGGAGCTTATCTTGATTTAATCGGGATGCTCTGCTTGTTGCTCGGTCTGGCTGGCATGTATCTTAGCCAGGCAAAAGCTTTTGGTAAACCAGGTTTTCTCATCTTCCTCCTTGCGTTTTTCGGTGCAGCGATGTGGACGGGGCACAGCTGGGTGAACGCTTTTTTAATAGAAGTGCTTGAATCAGCGGCTCCTGAAGTGCTCGAAAATCCTCCTGGCAAATTAATGACAGGGATCACGCTCTCATTATACCCCTTCTTTTTAGGTCTTTTATTATTCGGTCTTTTTACCGCGATAAAAGGCATCCTTCCGCGCTGGCCTGCACTAATTCTCGTCGTAGTTCCAATATTGGATTTTGTTCCATACGGCTCATACGTGGCTCAACCTCTTGCGGGAGTAGCCCTTGTCTGGCTTGGTTATGCTGTTTGGAAGAGAAATGGTGAATAAAGTAGTTTAGAGAAATTTTGAAAAAAGTTATGAGCGATGAAACCCAAAATCACTGCTGTACTTAACATTAGGTTCTTTCTGTGCAAAGAGCAGTAGTTTAGGACGCTGGCAAAGCCGGGGTCCTTTTCTTTTTTATAACAGCGCAACAATCGACAAATAGTAAGAAATCCACTGCAAATTCCCTATTTTTTCTAAAGGATTTCCCCTGTGAATAAAGAATTAATAGAGAACGAATCTTTTTCTAAGGGTGTTGCCGTGTGACTGACCAGAAGTGCAGGGTGGATTATGAGCAGTTCATTCCGAGAGAAACGGGCTTTATTTTTAAGTTCGAAAAGATAAACAACACATTCATCCATACGTTTATTGAAGGCAAACTGATAGAAAAAGTAGGTCTTTGCCCTAAATATGTAGTGGGGAAATCATTGTTTGAGTTCCTTCCGGCTGATCAGGCTCTCCGGAAAGAGGTTTTTTATGAAAAGGCGTGGAATGGGGAGCATGTTAACTACGAAGGGAGCTTTGGCGGAATCCAGTACCTTGCCATCCTGAATCCCGTTCGCCAAAACGGAGTAACGGTGGAGGTAATTGGGACGACTATAGACATTACGAAGGAAAAAGTGAGAGAGAAACAGGTTCAGCAAATGGAGAAGCTTTCCGTTGTGGGAGAGCTGGCCGCAGGCATTGCACATGAAATCCGGAATCCGCTCACCTCGCTGAAAGGTTTTGCGAAAATTGTCAAAGAGAGCGTATCGGACCCATCATTGGTGCCGTACTTGGACATCATGCTGGATGAAATGGACCGGATCAATGAAATCGTCAATGAGTTCATGTTCATTGCGAAACCAAGTGAAAATGTGCATTTTCAGCCTACGGATTTTAATAAACTTTTACGCGAATGCATCCACTTCATGGAACCGCAGGCGCTCCTAAAGAGCATAAAAGTAGAATTTGAGTTTGAGTCGGAAATTCTTCTGAATTGTGACAGGAAACAAATGAAGCAGGTGCTAATCAATCTGCTGCAGAATGCGATTGAAGCAACCGAGAACAGCGGCCATTTTATCGAAGTAAGGCTTGAGGAAATGGGCTCAGATTCCGTAATGGTCACCATCATCGATAAGGGCTGCGGAATATCGGAATCAAGATTCAAGCGCTTGTTCGAACCTTTTTATTCAACAAAGGAAAAAGGGACAGGCCTGGGGCTGATCACCTGCAAGCGGATCATCGATCTCCACCAGGGCAATATCGATATTGAAAGCAAGCTTGGCGAAGGCACGACGATCAGAATCAGCTTGCCCAGATTCGATAGTGCCGACTTCTTGAAGATTGCAAAATAATGAATGCCTTGCTTCTTTGGAGCAGGGCATTTTTGCTGTCTATCTGGTACAATGAAAGAGTAATTCCTCATTTTTCCCTCAATTTTTCTCACTGAAAGGAGCACCCCATTATGCTGCAAAAAGCCCGTGAATTATTGCAAAACCATTTTGGCTATTCCGCGTTTCGTCATGGACAGGAACAGGCAATCAGCTCAGTATTAGAAGGAAAGAACACGGTCTGCGTCATGCCGACTGGAGGAGGGAAGTCGATTGTCTATCAAATCCCGGCGCTCGTGCTGCCAGGAACGACCATCGTCATTTCGCCTCTGATCTCGCTGATGAAGGACCAGGTTGATACGCTCATCCAGCATGGTATTCCGGCGACGTATATCAACAGTTCGCTGTCTGCCGGTGAAGCTGCGAGCCGGATGGATGATGCCAGGAACGGAAAGTACAAGCTGTTGTACATTGCACCCGAGCGACTCGGATCCTGGGAGTTCATTGATGACCTCCAGGACATGGAAATCCCGCTGATCGCCGTTGATGAAGCACACTGTATTTCACAGTGGGGCCATGATTTCCGTCCGAGCTATATGCACATTTCAGGACTCTCTGACCGTTTGCCGCGAAAGCCGATTGTGCTTGCCTTAACCGCGACAGCAACTCCGAAAGTACGGGAAGACATTTGCGCCTCGCTAAAAATAAACCCTGAAAACACTGTGATCACAGGGTTTGAGCGCAGCAACCTGAGTTTTTCCGTGGTAAAAGGCCAGGACCGCCAGGCATATTTAAAGGATTTCATCAAAAAAAACGAAAAGGAAGCCGGCATCATTTATGCGGCGACCAGGAAGATTGTTGACCAGCTTTATGAGTGGCTGCAGAAGGAAGGCTTCAATGCCGCCCGCTACCACGCAGGAATGAATGATGAAGACCGGAACCGCGAACAGGAACGATTTTTGCAGGACGATGCCACTGTGATGGTCGCGACTTCGGCATTCGGAATGGGGATCGATAAAAGCAATATCCGCTATGTTCTCCATTTCCAGCTGCCGAAGAATATGGAGAGCTACTACCAGGAGGCAGGCCGTGCCGGCCGTGATGGCTTGGACAGTGAGTGTATCGTGCTGTATTCTTCACAGGATGTCCAGGTGCAGCGCTTTTTGATCGACCAGTCAGCCGACCGCGAGCGGATCGCGCCTGAGCTTGAAAAATTGCAACAGATGGTCGGGTACTGCCATACCGAGGAATGCCTGCAATCCTATATTCTGCATTATTTTGGCGAGACGGAAACAGAGCAGTGCGGCCGCTGCGGCAATTGTACGGACGCCCGTGAGACGGAGGATGTCACGAAGGATGCGCAAATGGTGCTGTCGTGTATCATCCGGATGGGCCAGAAATACGGCAAGGCGATGACGGCCAATGTTTTGACAGGCTCGCGTAATAAGAAGGTACTCGAGTTCCGCCTGGATAAACTGCCGACGTACGGATTGATGAAGAATCGGAGCACGAAGCAGGTAAATGACCTGATCGAGTTCCTGATTTCCCAGGAGCTGATCGGCGTCGAGCATGGCACCTATCCGACAATTTTTGTGCCGGAAAAAGGAAAGGACGTTTTGCTCGGCAAGTCACAGGTATTTAGGAAGGAAGCCGTGCAGGTCAAGCTGGTTTCTAATGATGATCCATTGTTTGAAGAGCTCCGTGAATTGCGGAAAAATATTGCTGCTTCGGAAAAAGTGCCGCCGTTTGTCATTTTCTCCGATTCCTCGTTGAAAGATATGTGCCTGAAGCTTCCGCTGTCGGATGCGGAGTTCCTTAAGGTGGCCGGAGTCGGAGAGCATAAGCTGCAGAAGTATGGCGAGCCATTCATTGAGCGGATTATTGAGTTCTGCGAGGAGCATCCGGAGCGCCAGCCAGTGATGAATGCCGTCGCGGAGCCGGTTAGGAAACCTGCGAAAAAAGCAGTCGGCGATTCGCATTTGGAAACATACAAGCTGCATCAGGAGAAACTGACCGTAGCCGAGATTGCCGCAAGACGCGAGCTAGTGGAAAGCACGGTCGAAAATCACCTCATTCAATGCATCCAGCAGGGGATGGAAGTCGATTATGAGTTGCTAATTCCTGGGCAGCATATTGATGACCTTGAGCGGGCCGTGGCAGAAGCCGGCCGCGACAAGCTCAAACCAATTAAGGAACTGCTCACTGATGAAGTCAATTACTTCATGATCAAGGCATTTTTGTATATGTCTAAAAAGAAGGTACATTAGGAAGAGACGAAGCCCGAGGGCTTCGTCTTTTTTGTAAGGTCATCGTTGTTGGTGTTAGCAGCTTGTTGCATTAGTATGTGCTCGAGATTTGGTTTTCTCCACAGTTACGGTCACATAATCCGCGTTAATGTGCCGATAAATCATCCTTGTCCACAATTACGGTCACATAATCCGGCTTAATGTGCCGATAAATCGCCCTTGTCCACAATTACGGTCACATAAATCCTCGTTAATGAGCCGATAAATTGATATTGTTCACAATCATGGTTACATAAGCTATGAATCTCGAAGATAGGATTAGGGATTTTTAAAAATACACTTTTCAGAAAAGTTAAAAATGGTAAAATATAACTAGTGCAAAAAGAAAGCTGGTGTAAGGATGCATCCAATTACGGTTATTGAAATATTGCTAGCTTTGGGGATTGTGATTTTGTTGCTTGTGGTTACTTATTTTCTTCCTAAGAAGAAAGTTGCTTTGATGATCGTGCTCGGTGTGGTGGTTGCGGAGTTGGCGTTCTTTGCAATCCGGCCGCTTTGGATCAATTACCATCTTGGGATCAAAACAGAGCAACTCTCGGAATACCTGGAGAAGCGTTATCCGGAGGAAGGGTTCAAAATCAGCCACCGAACAAGCCGGAACTATAATCCGTACCATCTAGAAGTCAGATTCGAGAATGAGCCGGGCTGGATTTACTCTTATTCTGTCACGGAGGATGGAATCAAGCAGGTGGGGATTGGCGTACCTGATGCACAATTGCCAGAGAAGGGCCTTCACTATGAGGATTTGTGAGATTAAGAGTGAAAACAGTTGGTTGAGAGTGATATCAGATGGCTGCTTTAAGGCAGCTTTTTTAATCGTTTAAAATTCAATCCATCAGGAGGATTCATGGTTATTTTTAAAAAGGCATTAGGGCAAATTGTGTTATGGATCATTTGTGTATTCTTGTTTATCGGCATTTTGTTTTTGCCGGCTACGACGAAATACGAGTCTGGCCAGGGTGGGCAATTTAAATCCGCAAGCTACGATTATGATATGGACAAGCATATTGAAAACATCACCGGGTTCTTTGATTATATAAAAGAAAATCAAGGGTTCGGTGAGTTTGTCCCTGGCCAGTCATATGTGGAGCGGGTTTCGGGCAAGGCGTGGAAGAGTTTGCTTTTGGTCGTTCCGACTTTGATTTTGGCCTATATCATTGGCGTGTTAAAAGGGATTTTTGACTTTAGGATGCAGCGGAAGAAGCTGAACTTTCTGGGGAATGGGACGACGTGGCTGTTCATTTCAATGCCCGATCTCTTTTTCATCATCATCATCCAGATTGGGCTGATGTATTTATATGAGAAAGGGCTGTTTTTCCATGTTGCGTTGTATGGCAGTGATAAACTAGAAACCTATGTTGTTGGGATTCTATTTTTGCTGATTTATCCTGTTTTCTACCTTGCGAACATCACAAATGTGAGTTTACGTGAGCAGGAGGGAAATGATTACATCAGGACCGCGGAATCGAAGGGAACCTCCGGAAGGAAAATATTGTTCATACATATCCTGAAAAATTCGTTGCCGAAAATACTGGCGCATGCGAATACCATCACACTCTATGTGTTATCGAATCTGTTTATCGTTGAAAAACTGATGGATTTCCAAGGCGCAGCCGATGGCCTGTTTGACGCGGTACTTAGGGGCACAAACGTCAGGGTCGGGCTGGATATCATGGTGGATGGAATCTCGGCAGCCGGTTATACCATCTTTTTCGCCTCGATCATTTTGGTTGCCAATCTGGTTACACAGATTTTCAAAAGTGTTGTCACCCCAGGAATTTCAGGAGATGAATCATGAATAAATCATTAATCTTTGGCTTGATTATTTTGTCTGTTCTAGTGGTCATTGCTTTTACAGCGCCTTATCTTCCGTTTGTTGATACTTCTTTAAAAGAAAATGTTATGAGGCAAAAGGAAGATGGAGGATTCGAACTCCCGCCTTTTGCTCCATCGGAAGGTTTTCCGATCGGATCGGACCAGAATGGTGTCGATTTATTGAGCAGGGTATTGCTGGGAACGAAGGAAACACTGTCGACCATACTGGCGATCGTGCTGATTCGTTATCTAATCGCGATCCCCTTGGCTATGGCGAGTTTTTATTCGCGATTTTTCCATAAGATTCTCCTCATCTGGAATCGACTGTTTTCTTTTTTGCCGCCTATTTTCTTTGTGATCCTGATCATTGGTACACCGTTCATTGTTTTTTCGAGTGATCGATATCTATGGATCATGCTCGTGCTGGCGGTAATCGAAGTTGGCAGGGTTGCCGATATTTTTTATCAGGGAATGGTGGATATCTCAAAAAAACCATATGTGGAAGCGGGAATCGTTTCGGGATCTTCTCCATTGACCATGCTGAAAAACTACTACTGGCCTCCGCTAAGACCATTTTTCATCGTCCAGTTTTTCTCGGATCTGGGAAGAGTCCTGTTCCTCATCGGCCAGCTTGGAATTGTCGAGATCTTTTTAAGTGTGGAGTTTGTTTCACAGCTGAACGGCTCATATAAGGCGATGAATACATCCAATGTCTGGCCAACTTACTTCCTGGACGTCACCAATCACATCTGGTCACACCCATGGCTGCCGATCACCGGCACCCTTGCGATTGGAATGACCATCTTTGCGTTTTCCATGACCAGCAACGGCCTTCAGAAATACTTTGATAAAAAATATAAAAGGGCTTAATTCGAAGGAGAGGTGTGCTTGCACTTCTCCTTTTGTTTAAAAATGGGCTATTTAGTTTATCAATGATTGTAACCTTTTGATCGTTTCACCTGACAAATAGAAGGAAGAGTTTATTCAACAGGAGGATCGGGCGATGAAAAAATTAATGATAATATTGCTGCTTGGGTTGCTGGTTACAGGCTGTGGAACGGAAAAGCAGGTATCTAATAATAATCAGGAACAAGGAGGTGCAGGAATCGTGGCGGGAGAAATGGCTGCAAGTCTGGCAGAGAAAAGCCAATTGATATTTGAATATGAAGTGAAGAATCAGACGGAAGAAGAAGTGACCCTTGAATTCACGAGCTCGCAGCGGTTTGATTATTCGGTGAAAACGAGGGATGGCAAAGAGATTTTTCTCTTCTCAAGCGTCGCATCCTTTTTACAGGCATTAGGCGAAGAGAAATTGAAGCAAGGCGAGGCTCTGACATATGAAATCGACCTGCATGAGCTGACCCTTGGAAAAGGCGATTATGTACTAACTGTCTGGATGACGCCAAAGGGCGGAAAAAAGTATGAAGTGACCAAAGAGTTTTCTGTGGAATAACATGGGGACGGTTCTCCTGTTTTGCGAAACAGAGGGACGGTTCTGCTGTTTTGCTCGTGATTGGATGATGGGGGATGGAGATGGCAATACGGAAAGTTATTTTCCTGTTTATAATTTTGATGTCTATGGTCTTTGCTGGTTGTGCAAGTAAGCAAAGTGAGTCTGGTTCCGGTTATGTTCTGGAAGTGAAAGAGGGTTCTTTATTGATAGTCCAGAATATCGATTCGAAAAGATTCAATGAGATAAAAGAGATATCGCCAGAGGCATTGATCGACCAGGGCGGTCTCGATTTGATCTGGCTGACGTATGAAAAAGCAGCGGATTTTAAAAAAGGAGATCAAGTGGAGTTCTGGCTGGACGGCGGCATAAGAGAGAGTTATCCAGCGCAGGGTAATGCGAAGAAAGTAGAACGGAAATAATCTGTTTCAGGGCCGGTGCGTTTCGCAATCCGGCCTTTAATATGATAAAATCTGACTTAGCTAATTTACAGCAAAGGACGGAAATGATGAGCAAAACGATACCGGTTAAGAAGAATGATTATATAGATGTTGTGTTTGAGGATTTGACGCATGACGGGGCAGGTGTTGCCAAGGTGGACGGCTACCCGATTTTCGTGCAGGGCGGACTTCCTGGGGAAAAAGCGAAAATCAAGGTGATCAAGGCTAACAAGGGCTATGGCTTTGGCCGCCTGATGGAGATTCTTGAGAAAAGCACATTCCGTGTCGAGTGCCCGGCTGAAGATGCCCATAAATACGGCGGCTGCCAGCTGCAGCATATCAGCTATGAAGGCCAGCTGAAGTATAAGGAGAACCAGGTGAATCAAGTGCTTACACGGATCGGCAAGCTTGAGGATGTTGTGGTGCACCCGATTTTGGGGATGGACAATCCATGGCATTATCGGAATAAAGCGCAGGTGCCGGTAGGAGAAAAGGACGGCAAGCTGATCGCCGGCTTCTTCAAGCCGCGCAGCCACGAAATCGTCGATACAAACGAGAGTCTCCTGCATCTGGAAGAAATCAACGAAGCGGTACAAGCGGTAAAAGAAATCGCCAGCGAACTGGGAATCCAGCCGTATAATGAGGAAAACCACAAAGGCGTACTCCGCCACATCATGGCACGTTATGGCAGACAAACCGGAGAGCTGATGGTCGTCATCGTTACCAGAACAAATGAGATTCCCCAGCGGAACAAGTTGGTTGAAGATATCGTCGCAAGTCTGCCTAAGGTAAAATCAATCGTCCATAACGTGAACTCGAAGAAAACGAATGTCATCATGGGCGATAAAACAGAGGTTCTCTGGGGCAGCGAGGTCATCTATGACTATATCGGTGACATAAAGTTCGCGATCTCTGCGCGTTCGTTTTACCAGGTGAACCCCGAACAGACAAAGGTGCTTTACGACAAAGCACTTGAATACGCGGAACTGACTGGCGAAGAGTCCGTCATTGACGCCTACTGTGGCATCGGCACGATCTCATTATTTTTAGCGCAAAAAGCAAAGAAGGTATTCGGCGTAGAAATCGTGCCAGAAGCCATAGAAGATGCAAAACGGAACGCTGAACTGAACGGCATTACGAATGCAGAATTCGCAGTAGGCGAAGCGGAAAAAGTCATTCCCGCCTGGTACGAAGAAGGCAACAGCGCAGATGTGTTGGTTGTGGATCCTCCACGCAAAGGCTGTGACGAAGCCTTGCTGCAGACCATCATCAATATGAAACCGAAGAAGGTTGTGTACGTGTCCTGTAACCCAGCCACCCTTGCAAGGGATCTGCGGATTCTTGAAGATGGCGGATACAAGACAGTTGAAGTGCAGCCGGTTGATATGTTTCCGCAGACGACGCATTGCGAAGCTGTTGCGAAGATTGTACTGGCATAAATATGGAGAGCCTTATCCTTTGGCGGATAAGGCTCTTGTAGTGTCAGGAAATTATACTATTTGATAAAGGCATTTAGAATTTTAAATGAAACGCAAGAACCGTCCCCGTGTATTATTTCACATACATTTCGTGTAGATATAACTCAAAATGCTTTGTTTCTTTAAATGAATCTTCTAAAGTTACTTGACCTCTAAAAAGCATTTCACCTGTATGTGCATCCGCAACAACCACATCCGCATTTATATTTAAGTTCGGACTCATTTGCGAGGAAGCAATATAGAGTTTACCATCGTTTATGGTTGTCATTTGACCACCTTTAATACCATTTTCACCTGATAGTTGAATACTATATGCCTTTCCAACATGTTTGTCTACTAAGCTATAGGGAGTTACTACGAGCTCTTGTCCATCTAATCTTGTGAAATAAATGTGAGAGCCATCAAAGAAGCTGAGTTGATTCTCATCTAATCTCAATTCTGGTACATCAATGTTTTCTTTTTCTTTTGTTACTAAATTGTAGGAAATGATTTCTTGATTTATAACTTCTTCACTTATAGTAGATTCCGTATCTTCAATCACTTTTAGTTCCGTTTTTACAAGAATCAGATGCTCATTCACATTTGTAGGTCTGGTTGGAACTAGTTGTACGTTGATACGAGTATCACTCTGACCATTAGTGGTTTGAATTATGGCTTCATGGTTACTTACATTTTGATTAGCAATATCAATCGTATAGATATGTTCTTCTTCATTATGTCCCATAATATTTCGGGTTATAATGTATAACTCATCCTCTACCTTCTGTACATCCTCCACAAATATATACTCAAGTTCTCCAACATCAGGAACTTCCGCCGTGAAGGAGTCTATGTTGCCTTCCTCTTTGTTTAACACAGAGATATCAAACTTAAAGTCTCTGGATTGAAATGAACCTGAGTTATAATCTACAGTTGCATAAGACAGAAACTGCTCGTTCTCAAAGAAATTGTTAACGAATGGATCTTTACTACGCATAAAGGTACGATATTTTTCTTGTAAATTCTTGATTACAGTTGGAGGCTGTCCGATTATCTGATCTAGAAAGGAACGACCATTGTATGTAGATCCCTTTGGTGTAATTGATAAGTTTGTACTAACATAACTCATAGAAGAAGTATCTGTATACGATCCTTCTAAGACCAAGGGCTTTATTTCTTCTGCATTGCCGCTTATTGTTTTGATAACGAACTCTGGGTTTGATTCCGCTGACATAGTAGAACTAACATAGAAAGTTCCAAGGCTAAGCACTATAACAGCAGTGATCATTATAATCTTCCAGTATTTTTTCATGTAAAAACACTCCTTATACGGTGATCTTTTTCGTTAATAGGTATTTGCTCATCCAAATAGATGCTGCAAGTACAATCAAACCCGTAATGATTTCAAGCGCCAATAATTCAATAGGATAGAAAAACCCATTAAGAACAAATCCTTGTAAAAGTAATGGTGAAATAAATATCATTGCAGCAATTGCAATATACATAAGTCCCGCAATAATCCCTTTCCACCTGAAACTTCTTTCCATTAAGATCGCGGTGAATAGAACAGAAACAACCAACAAACCTGCTCCATAATAAAAGATCAGTTCGACTACGCTACTTGGAATAATAATTGATAACTCAGGCATACTGGCCAAAGTTTCGCTTACACTCATATCCATTCTGAATTCTTCTGGAACCATGGTTTTCATTACGAATATCTCGATCGGCAGTAAAATGAGTTGAAAGGCGACTAAGCCTAATGTCATGATTAAAATAGTTGTCGCTTTTGCATAAAAGACATTCAATCTTGTGGTGGGAAGCATTAATAATCGGTAAATAAATGTATTTTTTCCTAACCAGTCACGATACCAAATGAGAAAGATGTAAAAACCTACACCAGCGATACAAATTGCGATTGGACCTAAAAACCATATACTGCTTATGATTTGTAAAAAACTCATTTGACCGAAAGATTCCAGAAACTGTGCTTTTGGCACTAACTCTTCAAAAATTTTTTCATCAGCCATGTTTAAGTAGCTCTTTGATTCCACAATTACTCCTATTATTTGCACAATAAATGTCAAACCTAGTAAAACGGCAAATAGTTTAGCAACACGGTTAAATTCAAAATTCACGAGTTTTAAATAATTCCTCATCTCTGATACACCTCTCTCATGACATCAATGACTGACTTTCCTTCGATTTCGCGTGCTTCTTCAGCACTGAATTCCTTGGAAACCATTCCGTTATCTAGAAGGACAACCTTATCTATTAAATGCTCAATATCTCCTACCTCATGTGTTGTAATAATGACACCGCGATTTTCAATTAAATGACTTGTAAATACATTGGCGATATCCTCTCGACTGAACATGTCAATTCCCGAGAACGGCTCATCCATTAAAACATAATCCACATCTAGTGCTAAACCAAGAAGCAGATTCACCTTTGCTGTATTTCCCTTAGAGAGGGAAGAAATTCGATCGCTTTGATTTAATCTGAAAAACCCTAGTAATTCTGTTGCACGGTCATTATTCCAACAAGTATAAAAGTCGTTCATGAACTCCATCGCCTCTGCGATCGTCATGTTTGGAAGCATCGTAATGGCATCAGGGATAAAGGTGATTTTTTCGAATGTATGTTTATCTAACTGTTTTCCGTCTATTAGAATTTGTCCTTTATTAATAGGTGTAAGAGCCATAATTGCATTTAGGATGGTCGTCTTGCCAACTCCGTTTATTCCAATTAAACAAGTGATTTCACCTTTATTAGCTGTGAATGAAACACCCTTTAAAATTTTCTTACGTCCATAGTTCTTTTCAACCGCTTTTACTTCAATCATATTTAAGCCTCCTTATCCCCGTTAGCTTTGTATTTTTCCTTAACCAAGTCAAGGAGCTCCTCGACTGGTACATTAATTGAACGAACAGATGTTACAAACATATCAACTGCCTCAACAAGAAGCTCATTTCTCACATTCCCTAAAACCTGTTTATCTGTAGTGATTTTGCTTGGATGATTCTTTTCCGTATAAATCAAACCCTGTTCCTCCATTTCCTTATACGCTCGCTGCGCAGTGTTAGGATTCACTTTCATCCTATTTGCTAAATCCCGCCTTGATGGAATCTCTTCTCCAGGTTCTAATTCTCCATTTACGATTTTTTCCTTAAAATAACGAACAATCTGTAAATAGACCGGATCCCGATTATTAAAATTTACATTCATTGAAACAACTCCTATACGACCTATAAAAAAATCAGGTCATTTTAAGTGTGTGTATTAAGTGGTTCATACGCTATAGGTGTATTATATGGTTAGTACACTGTAAGTGTCAATTCCATTTTTGGTATTTTTTTCTTATAAAGCTGACTGGAGGGGTTCATTCTCCCAATCAATTAGATGGAGAGTATATTGAAATCCTTTAAATAGTCCTAATCCTTAATTGATAATCCTTGTGAAGTATTGTACATAATCTATATTGTGCTTATCTTAATGGAAATGTAATCTCACCAGCATCTGACGTGTTGACACATACACTTTGTACATGTAGAAGCTGTAGCAAAGCTAATTATAAGAGAAGGCAACTGACCCAAAAGGGAGTTGCCTTCTTTGTTTTTTGAATGGAATTCCGGCTCACGGATTCACTATTTTAGAACTCATGTTTTGAAAGCCAGTAAAAAATCGGCCCCATTTTAAGAGAGCCGATTTTAAAAAAGAATATTACATTATGGATTCAAACTGCTTGGAGTAGAGGTGAGAATAGGCTCCATCGTTTGAAAGCAGCGCATCATGTGTTCCTTCCTCCACAATTCCCTCCTCCGTCAAAACGATGATCCGCTGTGCGTTCCGGATGGTTGAAAGGCGATGGGCTATGACGATGGTTGTACGCCCTTTTGCGAGTAATTCCAGTGATTCCTTGATGATGCTTTCGCTCTCGTTATCCAGTGCACTCGTTGCTTCATCCAAAATAAGCACTGGCGGATTCTTAAGGAAAACGCGGGCGATGCTAAGACGCTGCTTTTGTCCGCCTGACAGCCTGACTCCCCGCTGGCCAATTTCGGATTGGTAACCGTCTGGCAATTTCATGATAAAGTCATGAGCATTAGCACACTTGGCTGCAGCGATAATGTCCTCATCACTCGCTTCAGGATTTCCGTAGCGGATATTTTCCATAACCGTTCCTGCAAACAGGTATACATCCTGCTGAACGATCCCTATGTTCTTCCTTAATGAATAGAGATCGATCTCGCGGACATCGATTCCGTCGAGCATTACCTTGCCGTCTGTCACATCGTAGAAGCGGGGAATGAGCGAGCAGAAAGTGGTCTTGCCTGCACCCGACGGGCCTACCAGGGCAACATATTCTCCCGGCTGTATATTCAGTGACATATGATCAAGGATATGGTTTAAATGGTTCTCGTACCGGAATTGAACGTGCTTAAACTCAATTTCGCCACGGACTTCCCGCAGTGTAACCGCATTCGGTTTGTTTTCGATTGAGGGCTGTAAATTCATGATTTCCGTAAAGCGCTGGAAGCCGGTGATTCCTTCCTGGAAAAGTGTGCTCATTTGAGCCATTTTTTGAATTGGTTCTAGCATGAAGTTTATATACAGCATAAAAGTGATCAAATCTGCCAAATCCAAAGTATTATTCACGATGCTTGAACTTCCGAAGATGATGACTGCAATCGTGATCAGCTGGATAAGCGTTTGTAATCCATTGTAAAAGTTAGCCTCTGTCCTATAGAAACTGATCCTGCTATCAAGGAAACGGCTGTTTTCGCGGTTGAACTTCCCTATTTCTACCTGCTCGTTGGCAAAAGATTGAACAACCCGGATGCCAGCCAGACTATCCTCGACCTGGGCATTTACGTCTCCGATTCTTTCTTTGTTTCTGATTAATGCCTTGTTTTCCATCTTGTTGAAATATAAAGTAAAGAACCCCAGAATCGGCAAAAAGCTGAATATAACAATTGTCAATGGCGCGTTAATAGAGAACAGGATGGCAAACGCACCGATAAAGCGGACGAAATATTTTAGGTAATCTTCAGGGCCGTGATGGTACAGCTCGGAAAGCCAAAGGAGGTCGTTCGTAATCCTGGACATAAGCTGACCGGTCTTTTCCTTATCATAAAAGCTAAACGAAAGCTTTTGCATATGTTCAAACAGTTCGGTGCGAAGGTTGCTTTCCATTCTGGCTCCCAATTCATGGCCCTTATAGTCCACAATGTAGTTTCCGATATTCTGGATTGCGGTGAGCACAAGCATCAGCCCGCCAATCCAATACACCTTATTTAATGCAATTGACAGGTCTCCCTCCAGCACATCCTTTGTAATATACCGGACAAGCAATGGAAACAACAAAGACAATGCGGATACCAGAAATGCACATGCCAATATGGATAAAAACAATTTAAGATACGGCTTATAATACGAGAAAAATTTTTTGACTGGAAAATCCATGAGTTACCCCTTTATGTGTTATTTAAATAAACACATATAAGGGAGCACACCGTTACATTTAAAGAAGTGTTTCCCCCTTATATGTTTGTACGGTTTGGTTCATGATATTTCTCATTGAAATTCCTCCTTAAACGTTGATATGAAAATTATAGACTAAGTATTTAATTAGTGTACAGAATATTTAAAAAATTATTGCTTATGGGTATTTTTGATGGGGCTTTAAATCACCGCCATGGAATGAGAGATAGCATAGTAAAGACGGCTTTTTATCGTATGAAAAGCCGTCTTCGTTGGTATGAAGTAATCCTGTTATCCTTCTAGTTCCATGCTTTCGCCAAAGAAAACAAAAGGTGTTACGTCCTTTGGATATTGATTATGCTTCTTCCTCCCACCAGCCAAAGGCAACTCTTGCATGTACCTGGCTTTTTCCAGGGGACGGAAAGAGCAAGGAAAAGGAACTTCCTGGAGGGATGATAAACATACCTTGAAAATCATGTTTTGTAAGGGTAACCATCGGTTCAACCCTTCTCACAAAAGCGTAAGTACCGCCGCTTGGTTTTCCTGATACGAAGCTGGCGCTTTTGATTTCAATCTTGGGCATTGGCGGAGGAATAATGGCCTGGTTCCCGGCTGCAAAATATGGCGATGTTCTTCCTCTTCCTGGAAGAATGCTGCTTAGCCAAGCTTCAGTTGTCAATGGTTCATTGGAATAGTTGGTAATGGTATAAGCGTTCAAAAACATATTTACTTTTGAGTCCGCCGGATTGATTAGACTGCCCCATCCATTGTACCCACCTCCAAAGGATATGAGATTAGTTTGACCCAAAAAGTACTCGCCAAGATAGGAATGATATACATTTTCGGGCAATACCGTGACCTCATGGGGTTGTTTTTGCTCAAAGTCCATATCTGCTTTCTCATAATCATGCATTGGCCGCTTCCTCCCACCAGGTCAAAACGATTGTCCCTGTGATGTATTGATATCCAGGCGGTCTTAGAAGTATTGAGAAGGAGTCTCCAGGACCAATAATAATAGAGCCATTGTGTGAATCGCTTACAAGGGTGGAATTTTGAGTAACAATTCTATCAAAAATATTTACACCTTTTGCCATGGGCTCGGAAGAATAACCAGCATATTTCATTACCGCCTTTGGTAGTGGGGAAGGTGAAATAGCCTGGTTTGTTGGAGTTATATTGGTGGAGACTGCTGCTTTCTTGGGCGGATCGGCGTTTAACCAGATTTCGCTGATGAAATTTTGATTTGAGAAGTTTGTAATCGTAAAAATATCGATATATAAATTGACTCCAGAATCAACCGGATTTACGATGCCGCCCCAGGCGTAATATCCACCGCCGAAATTCAGTAATCCGGTTTTGCCTATAAAGTATTTTCCTCGTTTTGAATTTAAGGCTGGACTGGTTATATTCACCACTTCAATTGGCTGTTTATCCATTTCATTTGGCATACCATTGCTCCTAACTGTGCATTCTCATGATTATACAATATGAAACAGTATAGGCAATTGTTCAAATTGATTATATTCTCCGCTAATAAATATGAATAAGTAAACTCTAACTCCACCTCATGTGTTGCCACATTCACTCGGGACATTTTGAGTCTGTAGCACAACTTATTTCCAAGAAAGGTAACTAATCCTCTGGGAGTTGCCTTTTTTACGTTTTTATTTTGATATGTCGGTGTTATTTCTTGAATCATTGGTATGTGGTATTATATGAAATAAATATCCCTCAATCGGCGGCGATAAAATGAATAAGGTTCTGTCTTCAGAGGAACTCATGAAATACATTGATAATATGGATAGTGAAAACTCTGTATTACAATTTTCAGTACCGGGAAAAGGTCGGTTTACTCTTGTTCTTCAAGAGGAAGACAATCAAACAATAGAAGCAGATGCTATGAAAAATCCGCAGCTTGAAATAATGTTTAATGAAAGTGCAGAACAATACAAGAATGGAAATGTATTGACTACCTCAGACCTTATAAAATCTTTATCAGTAAAGGATTTTAAGTAATGGGAACCCGTAATGTGGTTTGGACTCCCACTGTGAGAGGGAAACTAATTGGATTTAGAAGTTCAAAATTTACACCAGAAGAAACTCTCGATTTTATTTCACAACTTGTATTAGAAATAGAGGATTTATTAAAAAATCCTATACTTGAAAAACCTATACTGAGGAATTTGGAAAATACAAAGGGATTTCAAGAATTGTTATAAAGAAGTTCCAAATTTATTTTAGACAAAATAAAAATGATATTGTCATTATTGCTATGTTATTTCCAGGTGAAAATAAATAGCTACAGCATAAATCAAGAGCTATATGTGTTATCCCAAAAATAAACTTCTGCAAGGCCGACCCTGAACTCATTCAGGGTCTTTTTGCTGTTAAACGATTGTTGATCCAGTGCTCAACCCCATTTTTCTAATTAGCAAAATATTATTTTAACTCGGTCAGTGGAATGCTATATGATGTACAGAGTCGTGAAGTTTAAATTACCATTTCCATTAGTTTGATAAAAAGTGCATAAGCATGGTATAAGTGTAAATGGAGCAGGAGCATTCTGCTTTTTAATTTTGGGGAAGGTTTGTGATCCCATGATGAGAGGATTTGAACAAATTCATGAAAGAAAATTTTTGGCGTGATTTACCACGGCCATTTTTTATACTGGCACCAATGGAAGAAGTGACGGATGTTGTTTTTCGCCATGTGGTGAGTGAGGCAGCAAGACCGGATGTGTTTTTCACAGAGTTTACAAACAGTGATAGTTATTGTCATCCAGAGGGAATCAAGAGTGTGCGAGGCCGTTTGACTTTTACTGAGGATGAACAGCCAATTGTCGCCCATATCTGGGGGGACAAGCCTGAATATTTTCGTCAAATGAGTATTGGCATGGCGGAAATGGGTTTTAAGGGTCTGGATATCAATATGGGCTGCCCGGTACCCAATGTGACACAGAATGGGAAAGGAAGCGGCCTGATCCGTCGCCCGGAAGTTGCGGCTGAACTAATACAAGCGGCAAAGGCAGGCGGATTGCCTGTAAGTGTAAAAACAAGACTTGGTTTCACGGAAGTAGACGAATGGAAGACCTGGCTGAAACACATTCTGGAGCAGGACATTGCGAATCTTTCCATCCACCTGCGTACAAGGGAAGAAATGAGCAAAGTGCCTGCGCATTGGGAGCTGATCCCGGAGATTAAAAAACTTCGCGATGAAGTTGCACCAGATACCCTTTTGACAATCAATGGGGATATCCCTGACCGACAAACTGGCTTGAAGTTGGTTGAGCAATATGGCGTTGATGGGGTTATGATTGGGCGCGGCATATTCCATAATCCGTTTGCCTTTGAAATGGAGAAGAAAGATCATAGCAGTGAGGAACTGCTTGATCTTTTACGATTGCATATGGATCTCCATGATAAGTATTCACATTTAGAGCTGCGGCCGTTTACGGCTCTTCATCGCTTTTTCAAAATCTATGTCAAAGGATTCCATGGGGCGAGTGGATTAAGAAATCAATTAATGAACACAAAGTCAACAGATGAAGTGCGTGAATTGCTTGATCAATTTGCGACAAAGAATCTTGATTGAAAGTGGAAGCATGAAGTTGCTGACGGAATCAGGTAATACTGGTTCCGTTCGTTTATTTAGAGAAATCATCAACTTAACTTGTTTTAGAATTACAGCCCACGCTTGTAGAGTGATGTTCACTGCTCGTAAGGAAAGATCAATTGATAAAGCCCCCTTTAAGCCAAGGGGGCTTTATCGATTCAACTATACAACTAAACTTTAATTAAGAGTTGCTAGCCGTACAAATAGTTTTCAAAATGAAGCAATAGTCTCATGTAATCAGCTGGCGGTTTAATATCAGCCTTCTTCTGTCTAACCGTAAGAAGGGCTTGATCTCGCCGTAAACGATACTTTTGCATATAAAAAGCTGTAATAACAAAACCTAAACGCTCTTTACCAATAGTATCATGTATTAAGATCGTATGTCCCGAATCCATTAACCGATTTAAATACTGCATTAAATTAACAACCCACTCTATAGATGGAGCAACCCGTACATTAAGTGGAGCCCAAATCATCATTATTTCAAGAGTAAAAGGAGGTCGATCCGGTTTAGTTCGGAGATTTACAATAGCAGTTATATTGTTGTAGATAAAGTCCCAGTCAGTTGCTGAAATCCGTCCACCTATATAGAGTCTATTTGGAATCATTTCCACAAAACTCATCTTATAAGTTTCCCTCCCTGGTTTACTGGGTTGCTTCAATTAAGCATTAAGAATTCCATCCAGTCTTGTAATCGGATTTTAGACCTCTTTCATCATCAGATAGTCCGAGAAGCCAGTGCGTTAATCAAAATCATTTTCTTCATCAATTTTTATGATTTTGCCTGACTTTGCAAGAATCTCCACTTCAAATATTCTGTTTTCTGGAGTTAATATGAAGACTTCATAAACTAAAACACCATTTTCTAAATCCATATCTACGTGCACAATTTCCCCAGGTACACGTTTTACGGCAATTTCTTGGGCTTGTTGCTTTGTGATTTTTTGCCTATACATTGGTGCCGGCTGTCCATAATAAAAATTTCCATACATTTGAAAATCTCCTCCTCAATAAAAAGTCTAATCATTTCACCATATGTATTTGTTAAACTGCTGGTGATTGAAATTGAAGTACTTATTGTTGTAGAAAGAAAGGACAGCTAAAGTTGTAGAAAAACAGCCAGGGGCATTGAATCTATTTCTACTCTTGGCCATGAAGGGAAAGAACGTGTTTTATTAACTTGGATGCCAGCTGCCAGTTTGTTTTTTTGATCCAGATTGGAATGAATTATCAGGCAACAAGCCCTTATGGGTGCTGCCTTTTTAACGTAAGTGAAGAGAGCGTTCACATAATTGTTGATAACATTAAAAAAATCTAAATTTAATTAATACTCAGTATGGTATGATTTGATTTAGTAGGAAGAACAGCAAAAAAATAATGACTCCTGAAATCTTCTCCCATCTCGCTCTCGTAATTTACTCCATTAAAACAATAATGCCTTTATTAAATTATCGTATCTTCTGTCAAAGCCATCTCGTATCCTTTCATAATGTTTGAACCATAGTTTTTATTTTTATACAAATGCGAAAGGAGTGGTGATCCATGTAAGCTACTAACCAACACTTCTGAGATTTATATAACATTACATTTTCAATTTAAAGGAGGATTATATATGGGTCATGATATATACGGCATAAATAAAGCGAGGAAAGAAATCGCTTATGCCCGTTTTAGCATGGGGAATCGCAATGCAATCCTGCTGTACAGTTTACTTGATGCCTATCAGTTCTATGCAGGAGTTAGTGGATCAGGTAAGAGTTCGGTCTTCTCGATCCAACAATTTGAAAAGGCTTTGAATGAATATAAGAAATTATTTAAAACGGGTGATTCCCTGTCAGAAAGTGATTGCGTATCTTGGGATCAGAAACAAATCCTGAATTTTATAAAAAACTGTTTGGAAACTGCACAGAAAGAAAAAAGTGTTGAAGTGTATTTTGGCTAGCATTTAATAAAAGTCACTATATCTTTCATCTATATCCAGCCTTATGTTAACCCCCAATACACCCTCATTCGCTTCTAATCATAAAAGATTCCAATTATAGATAATAAATCCCTTGTCCCGTTCATATTTATTAATGTTCAAAGTTTAATTCATTTTTACTTTAACGAAAGGGGAAAGAAAATGGACAAGGATACTGCAAAGGTTGGGAAATGCCCGTTTACGCACGGGGGTGCTACTAGTCATAAAACCAGTGGGACGACGAATCGGGACTGGTGGCCGAACCAGCTGCAATTGAATATTCTCCATCAGCATGATCGAAAATCCAACCCTATGGGAGAAGATTTTAACTATACGGAAGAATTTAAAAAGCTGGACTATGATGCTCTGAAGAAGGATCTTAACGACCTCATGACAACCAGTCAGGACTGGTGGCCGGCTGACTACGGACATTATGGGCCATTATTCATCAGGATGGCCTGGCATTCCGCGGGAACGTATCGTATAGGTGACGGACGCGGCGGAGGCGGAACTGGTTCACAGCGCTTTGCACCGCTTAACAGCTGGCCTGACAACGGGAACCTTGATAAAGCCCGCCGACTTCTATGGCCGATCAAGCAAAAGTATGGCAGCAAGATTTCCTGGGCTGACTTGATGTTGCTGGCAGGCAATGTGGCTATTGAGTCCATGGGCGGCAAGACAGCCGGCTTTGGTGCAGGAAGGCCGGATATTTGGCATCCGGAGGAAGACACTTACTGGGGTGTTGAATCAGAATGGCTTGGCGATAAACGTTATGCCGGTGATCGCGAGCTTGAGAATCCGCTTGCTGCCGTGCAAATGGGTCTTATTTATGTGAACCCGGAAGGCCCGAATGGTAAGCCGGATCCAATCGCAGCGGCTAGGGACATACGCGAAACTTTTGCGCGAATGGGAATGAACGATGAAGAAACGGTAGCACTGATCGCTGGAGGCCATACTTTTGGCAAAGCCCACGGTGCAGGAGACGCGGCCAATGTTGGTCCGGAGCCTGAAGCTGCTTCAATCGAAGAGCTTGGCCTAGGCTGGAAAAACGCATACGGCAGCGGCAAGGGACGTGATACGATTACGAGCGGTTTGGAAGGAGCCTGGACGGCAAATCCAACACAGTGGGATAATGGTTACTTTGATTTATTGTTCGGATACGAATGGTGGCTGACAAAGAGTCCGGCAGGTGCCTATCAATGGCTGGCTGTGGATCCTGCTGAGAAGGATCTTGCACCGGATGCGGAAGATCCATCTGTAAAAGTTCCAACCATGATGCTTACGACCGATATTGCTTTGCGCCATGATCCGGATTACGAAAAAATCGCCCGCCGATTCCATCAGAATCCAGAAGAGTTTGCTGATGCATTTGCGCATGCGTGGTTCAAATTATTACATCGTGATATGGGCCCTAAATCAAGGTATAAAGGTCCGGAAGTTCCAGAAGAAGACTTTGTCTGGCAGGATCCTGTTCCAGCTGTTGATTATGAATTAACGGATGAAGATGCAGAAAAGATCAAAGAAATAATCCTTGACTCTAGTCTTTCAATCGGCGAGTTAGTTACGACTGCCTGGGCTTCAGCAAGTACGTTCCGAGGCTCGGATTTCCGCGGAGGAGCGAATGGTGCCCGTATCCGTCTGGCACCGCAAAAGGATTGGGAAGTGAATCAGCCAGAACAGCTTTCAAAGGTGATTGGTGTACTCGAAGACATCCGAAGTCAACTGGATCAGGAAGTCAGTCTTGCTGACTTGATTGTCCTAGGCGGATGCGCTGCGATCGAGAAAGCCGCTCGAAATGCAGGCTTTGATGTAACAGTTCCATTTGCTCCTGGACGTGGGGATGCGACGGAAGAGCAAACAGATGTAGAAGGCTTTGCGGTGCTGGAGCCCTATGCCGACGGATTCCGCAATTTCCAGAAAAAGCAGTATGGTGTGAGTCCGGAAGAGCTTTTCCTGGACAAGGCGCAGCTGTTAAACCTTAGTGCACCAGAAATGACGGTGCTAATTGGCGGGATGCGTGTCCTCGGCACGAACCATGGCGGCACAAAACACGGCGTATTCACTGATTCCGTCGGCACACTGACGAATGATTTCTTTGTGAACTTACTCGATATGGGAGTGGAATGGAAGCCGGCTGATGGCGGAGTATATGAAGGACGTGACCGCAAGTCAGGTGAAGTTGTTCGTACAGCCACCAGAGTTGACCTGGTATTCGGTTCAAACTCACAGCTGCGTGCGATTGCCGAAGTGTATGCTCAAGACGATAACAAAGAGAAGTTTGTGCGAGACTTTATTTCTGCCTGGGTCAAGGTCATGAACGCCGACCGTTTTGACCTGAATGAACAGACCCGCGAGACCTCAGAAATGGCGCTGCGGCATTAATAAATCAATAGTTTTGTAGATAGCAGATCAATAATTGGTCTGCTATTTATTTTTTGCTGGAAACACGGGGAAACACGGGGACGGTTCTACTGTTTTCAAATGCTATTCATTTTGCAATTTTTGAAACAGTAGAACCGTCCCTCTGTTTTTGTGTTTCTTGGGAAGATTTATCTATTAACAGTTGTATTCAATTTGAGGTATGATTAACTGAGTATTTAGATAGTTAAAACTTTTTGTATATTATAATTTTTATATTGTGATATACCTTTTTAACGTCTATAATACACAGGAAGAGGACAGTTGTGTTTTTATAGTGGACAATGTTGGATTCTACTAAAAAACAACTAAACAGGTAAATGAACATACTACTGGGGGAGATGACGATGAAAGATTTACTGAAGAAGTGGAATCAAGTAAGCCTGGTGAAACAGATCATTTTGGGTATGTTAATTGGTGTTATCCTAGCATTAACAATCCCGGGCCTTGCAAAGCCGGTTGCTATTTTTGGGTCTTTATTTGTAGGTGCCCTGAAAGCAGTTGCCCCTGTACTAGTATTATTCCTGGTAATGTCGGCGATTGCCCAGCATAAACGCGGACAGAAAACAAATATGAAAACGATTATATCTCTATATCTATTAGGAACATTCTCAGCCGGACTTATTGCGGTTATTGCTAGTTTCATGTTCCCGGTTAGCTTGAAGCTTACAGCCGGTGCTGAGGGAATGACGCCTCCAGGAAGTGTAGTTGAGGTTCTTAAAACTGTATTGCTCAACATTGTTGATAACCCGGTTAACGCTATTATGAATGCTAATTATATCGGTATTTTAGCCTGGGCAGTCCTGATTGGTCTTGCTCTGAAAAATGCAGCTGATTCAACGAAAACAGTGATAGGCAATTTATCCGATGCCATGTCCAAAATCGTCACTTGGGTGATTAAATTCGCTCCGCTGGGGATCATGGGTCTTGTATTTGAATCAATTACAACAAACGGACTTAGTTCTTTGCTTAGCTATGGCAAATTGCTTGCGGTCCTGATTGGATGTATGCTTGTTGTGGCCCTTGTCGTCAATCCAATCATCGTTTTCACGATGATCAGGCAAAATCCATATCCGCTTGTCTTTAAATGTTTGAAAGAAAGTGGTATTACAGCGTTCTTTACACGCAGTTCAGCTTCAAATATCCCGGTTAATATTAAAATTTGTGAGGATTTAGGCCTGGACAAAGATTCATATTCTGTTTCCATTCCATTAGGCGCAACCATCAATATGGCTGGAGCAGCCGTTACGATCTCTGTTATGACACTGGCTGCTGTCCATACACTTGGCATTCAGGTGGATATTCCTACTGCCATCATTCTAAGTGTTATGGCTGCCATCAGTGCTGCGGGTGCTTCAGGAGTTGCCGGCGGATCCCTGTTGCTGATCCCTCTCGCATCCAGCTTGTTCGGCATCCCGAATGATGTCGCCATGCAGGTGGTTGCTGTAGGTTTCATCATTGGTGTTTTACAGGACTCTTTTGAAACAGCTCTTAATTCATCGACTGACGTTCTTTTCACAGCTGCAGCGGAATTTAAAGATTGGCGTAAAGCAGGAAAAACGATTGAAGTTAAAAAAGCAGCTTAATATAGCTGCCAAAATGGACGGACATCTAGCCAGGATTGCAAAATATAATTACCAAAGGTTGAGTGTGTTTCTCAGCTCATGTTAAAAGAAGGCAACTCCTTTTTACGGGGTTGCCTTTTTGTATTTTTTACAAGGTATTTTCAAAGCTGTTCATTGATTTTAGGTAGATCATTGTGGGTCATTTGTCCAGAGTTCAGCACTTGATGAGATTTCCTTCCTCGGGAATCGGGTGGAATTTGAGTAGCACTGGGTACATCTCGCCCATTTTGATTTGGTGTGGAGACAGAAAGTTTTACTAAAGAATTTTTTTTGCTTAATGGAAACCTTTTGTCGAATTTAGAGTATATATATAGAAAATGGAGTGATTCGAATGAGGAATTCACGTATTCAGAAGAAAATTTTGCTCTATTCAACAATTTGCCGGAAGATAGGGATTTTAAGTGAGGAGGAATACAACCGGATCATTGGAAAATCCTTTTCTAATTAGATTAAAGCAGGGAAAATATTTTTTGCTGCTTTAAGGGGAAATTAAATGTCGGTTCCCTAGTCTCATACGAAACTCCGGAACCGTTACGGTGTTACTACTAACTCAAACTATTATTTCAATAGAAGGATATTTAGAGAGTGCTTTATATCTTGCTAATTGATGATCGGTTCATTGATACAAGCACAGATATTTCAGTTTCTGAAATTTAGCATAGATAATGTTTAGGGAACAGAAGAATAAGCGAGAAAAATATAACATATAAATGGTGGTGGAATTATGGAGAAGGGGTGATTGGATGGCAAATCCAATTGTTGCGAGGTCATTGGATGAAATTGCGTTTTGGTCGAGGATCATGAAGGAACATGCATTATTTCTTAGCTTAGGGTTTACCTATGAACAGAAACAATTGATCGCAGAAGCGCAGCAGTTTATTACTCTTTTTGAAAGAATCGAGGAGAAGCTGGCCAGATTTTCCGTAAACTCAGATATACGTCTGGTTCAAGCGTTTAACAATGAGGTTTATCAAGCAGCTGCTGCCATTTGGGCTTACAAAAGAAAAGTGCTGGGATTGACTTTACGTTGTGAAATTCGGTCGAATAACTTCCCATTGTTGATCGATCATATAAGCAGGGAAGCGGCTTATTTCGCGAATCGGTTAAAAGAGCTGAATGAAGGGAAACTGGCACCTGAGCCTGAGGCAATTATCGCAGAGAATGTCTTTTTCCTAAGGATCATGGCTGACCATGCTAAATTTATCGGACACCTGTTAGATCCTTCGGAACGAAAGCTCGTCGAACAGGCGAAGGAATTCAGCCATGATTTCGATCAATTGGTGTTTCAGGCGGTTGATCTAGATTCAATGCGTCCGCAATCAGAAACAGTACCAATCCTGGATCATTTCCTGGACCAAAACAGAGTATCCGTTGCTTCACTAAGGGATTTCAAGAAAACAGCCAGAGAATTAATTGAAGCCTGCCGTATAAAGAGCAATATCCATCCACTTTTAGCTGATCATACTTTCCGGGAAGCAGAACGGTTCCTGGAAATCATCGATTTATTCGAAGCCAGTCTGAAAGGGCAGAAGATGCAAGGATAGGGGTTTAAAAACACAGGGACGGTTCTCTTGTTTCATTTTGAAACAAGAGAACCGTCCCTATGTTTCAATTGGAAGATAAGCTTAAAAATGCGCACTCAATTGAGATGCGCATTTCTCATACTCTGGGGTCGATTTCGTTTAAGTAGATTGAAAACAGAAGAACCGTCCCTGTGATTCTTCAAAATGGTGAACAAGAAGCAGCCTGCAATGACGATGATGCTGCCAGCAGCTTGAATCCAGGTCATTTGCTCGCCTAGAAAAGCAAAAGCTAAAATGGCTGTGAAGATTGGGTTGAAATTCAGGAACAGCCCGGATGTGCTTGGTCCGAGTTTGTTCACTCCGATATTCCAGAGAACCATACAAAGGACTGTTGAAATCAGGCCTGTATATAAAATGGATTGAATGAACGATGCATTTACGTTTGTTATAGTGAAATCTGAGATTGTAAATGGAAGAAGGACGAGAAGTCCGAAAATGCCTGAGTAGAGGATGGACATCATCGGCGTGACGGTTGCCATCGCCCATTTGCTGCAAACGGAATAAATTCCCCACATGCCCACAGCGACCATCATGTATAGATCCCCGGTGTTGAACTGCAATGAAAACAATAAATCGAAATTTCCTTTTGACAGAACGAGCAAAACGCCGAATAGTGAGATGATCATTGAGAAGAACTGAAGAGAATTTATTCTCTCTTTTAGAAAAATGAACGAGAATGCAGCGATTGAAAACATGTTTAATGTCGAGATTAAGCCGACGTTCGTAGCCGAGGTTTGTTCAAGGGCCATAAACTGAAAGGCCTGAAACATGGCGACTCCGGTGATTCCCATTAAAAATAATGGCAGGATCGATTCTTTTGGAGGTATCAGCTTTTTTTCTTTCCACCAGACAAGCGGAACCAGACAGATAATCGCAATGGCCCATCTTAGAATGGTCAAGGTGGCAGGGGAAGCATGCTCCACAAGCGTTTTTCCCACGATAAAATTACCGCCCCAAAGAAAGCTGGTCAGAAGTAATAACCAATAATATTTCACGTCATTTAGCTCCTTTTCTCAAAGAGCCATTGTGCACAATGACATTGCTTATATGAATTATTTTAACATTTACATTCTGTAACGAAAGGATATTTTGTATAATTGGATTAATTCGAAATAAACGAAAGTGTTATAGATTATTAGTTTGAAAAATTCATTTTCGTATTGTTATTAAGCGGCTTTTTTGAATAATTGAAAAAGGGGATCAGGTCGTGGAATCAATCGTTAGCAAGGTATTGGACAATGTGGATATAAAAATCCTCGATTTGCTTCAAAAGGACGCGCAGCTAAGCAATCTGGAACTCTCAAAACGAGTGAATCTATCTGCGCCGGCTGTCCACGCCAGAATCAAGCGGCTGGAAGCTGAAGGGTATATCAAAAAGCAAGTGGCTATCTTGAACCATGAGAAGCTGGGCTTTGACTTGCTGTGCTTTGTTTTCATGAGCACCAATATGCATCAGGCCGAAAAGCTGGAAGCACTGGAGGCGACATTGGAATCGATGAAGGAAGTTTTGGAGTGTCATTGCTTAACAGGCGAATACGATTATCTGTTAAAGGTGGCGTGCAAGGATCGCAAGGAACTTGAGATGTTTATCAGAAAGCTGAATGAACTGGGGATAACCAAGATCCAGACAAGTCTTGCCTTGAGAGGGATAAAGGATTCGACGGTGCTGCCGATTCGCGAGGATGAATAACGCGACAGAATTTAGATTTTTGTAAAAATTGAATATATTCCCACAACTGTCCTATAATAAAGAAGTATCCTCAAGATATACATAATAGCATCTAAATATAAAATCTGGAGGTAATCATGGGAAGATTAGTTCATTTTGAAATCCATGTAAGTGATATGGAGAGGGCAAAGAAGTTTTATGGAGAGGTATTTGGATGGTCATTTCAGGATTGGAGTGAGTATGCCGGAATGCCTTACTTCGGGGCTGTGACTGGCGATGAGAAAGAACCTGGGATCAATGGCGCATTGATGCAGCGGAAAAGTGCTCCACCAGAACCAAACCAGGCATTGAATGGATTCTCCTGCACCATGGGAGTAGAAGATTACGACGCAACAGAAGCGAAAATCCTCGAGAATGATGGCAAGGTCGCAGTGCCGAAATATGCCCTTCCTGGAATGGCGTGGCAAGGGTATTATCTCGATACTGAAGGTAATGTATTCGGGATTCATCAGCCTGATGAGAATGCAAAATAGAAACTATGATAGGTGTAGAAAAGCGTGAAATCTAAAGGGACGTCAAGTACGCTTGAAAATGTGCGCACTATCTGTCTTGCACTGCCCGAGGCAGTTGAGCATATTGACGGCTTTGGGCACAATACGTTTAAAATCAATGGGAAATCTTTCGTGATATCAGGAGAAGATGACAAAGGATTCAGCTTGTCGTTCAAGTCTGATCGCGAAACACAACAATTATTGCTGCAAAAAGAGCATTTTTATAAAGCCCCATACATAGGACATCATGGTTGGGTATCTATTCAAAATCCTGAAAGCGAAGTCTGGGATGAATTGACGGATTTAATCCAAGAAGCCTATTTACGAGCAGCACCGAAGCGTTTGGTTAAGAACTTTATCGAGCTCCGGAAATGATAGGCAGAAAATATTAGGCAGAAAATATTAGGCAGAAAATATTAGGCAGAAAATATTAGGCGAATTAATATCGTAAATTTAACAAGGTGAAAAACCCACAAAAAATTTTCTTTTGTGGGTTTTTTTGTTCACAAGAGTGCTTCTTATATGTCTGTAAACAGGACAAATAATTTAATCAAACGTTTGATTAAATTTATTTGCTATTTAGAAAAAACGATAATATCAGGATTTATTTCTTAGGCTGTTACGCCTGAAAAGGTCAGAAGTAAACGAGACAGACCGAGCTCTGTTAATCAACTAAACTATGAAAATCCTATTCATTGCCCAGCAGTTTTTCGAGATCTTTATCCACTATGAACACTTCAATTCTTTCCCCCAGTTTTGTACTGATATCACTATGGCTGGAAAGAACCTTGCATTTTGTATGTTGTTCCACAATTTCTTCAAAGTTCTTGCTGTACATTTCACGGAGGAGCTGGCGCATTTTCTTTACGAGCTTCTTCCCATCATCATGGCTGACTAAATGTTTTTCTTCAACGGTTAATACACCTTTGAAACGGGCGATCACCATATCATTGACAATATACGTTTTTGTTTCCTGTGGTCCTCTGCCAATCAGGTCTCTTTGCAATTTAATGAAAGCTTCACTCAAATCTGCTTCAAGCCTGCGTTTTTTTGAGCTCATTAAGAACTCCTCCTAAGCATGATATTTACAGAGTAATATTAATGAATCCCTGTAAAACCTGTCAATAAGAGTTTGAAAAAGGGAGCAAATCAAAAAGAAAGTGAGCAAATTAAAGATAACTTAAGGTAAATCTAATAATTTCGTCAAATTTTACGAAAAAACAGGTTATTTGCCCATTTACAAACTTTTCATCCAGGAGTAAAATTACCTCGAAATCACAAATTAAATAGTTCGGCCTAATCTCACTTGTGAGAACGGAGGACCCATTTTCTTGGGGTTAATTCTACGTATGTAGAAGGGATGAGATCACTCTTTCGCCATCCTACCCGTCAGCTAACTTCGTCGGCTAAAGCGAAGGAGGTCATAAGACCGCCTTATTCAGGGGGCTTTTTTCATAGCAATATGAAAAAAGCAGCTTGACTGTGTAATGTAGGTCTTTTTATTGTGCCTATTTTTGAAAAGGTTGCATGGATGACAGAATGCAAAGGAAGCAGCTATTCAGTTGTTTGCTGGGCGTTAGGTAGACCAATGTGTACTTTTTCTCCAATGGAAATTGAATGTTTCATTCAGTGTTATTTATCTGTCTCATTTTTTGAGAGATAGCTAGATTCAGCTGGGTGGCATCAATTTTGGGGAAGAAGGATGCATTGGTCTTTTTTTGTACCTTTTTTTAAGAAGGCATGGGATTAAGCGCATTAGATACGGAAGTGGACCTGATTAATTTGTGGATTTTATTAAGTGCTAATTTTGAAAAGGAGGAACAGGAAGTGAGCGGGGATGCGGATTTTAATAATGGACTGCTTGTATGCATTCCAAATTATGAAGTATTTCTGAGTGTTTGTGACCAGTTTGATGCAAATGATTCTATTGTGTATTTATCAGCGGATGAAAAGGTTAACCAGGAGCTGACGAGCAAAGGCATCAATAACATTATTCATTTAAAAGAGGAAGACATATTCGTGGACTTAAAACAAAGGTTTATGAAAGTCATTCTGCTGGAGGATCGCCTGGCTGATACATGCAGCCTATCAAAAGTAATCCAGACGAGTACCCTTGCTCCGATCATTGTTGTTACGAAAAACAAGATGTACCCTCAGAAATTATATGAATGCCTTGGTGTGAAACATGTCATTTATACAAACTGCAATAATATCGCTTTTTTAATCCATTAAGGAAATCAGGAGGGTTTAGGATGTTGGATGTTTTGATTGTAGGGTTATCCCTTGTACTTACTCTTATGATGGCTGGTCTGACGAGCTGGTCTTCCCGTATAGTTCACCAAGGAGATGAAATGGAATGATGACCTTATTATTGGGGGTTGTATCCCTCGTTGTGATTTATCTGCTTTATGTATTAGTGAATCCAGAGAAATTTTAACTTTCGGAGGTAAAAATAGTGTTCACGACCATTCTTTCAATCATCATCACGCTGCTGGCTGTCGCTCTTTTGGCGAAGCCAGCCGGAATCTATTTGGCAAAAGCTTTTGATTATAACGAAAGCGGCCTGGATAAAGTATTCGGCCCTTTTGAAAATCTGTTATTTAAGCTAGGAGGAATTAAGAAGGTAAGCCAGTCCTGGAAACAATATGCGCTGTCATTGGTGTTTGCGAATGCGTTCATGATTTTGCTGGTTTACCTGGTTTTCAGGCTGCAAGGTCATCTGCCGCTCAATCCAAGTGAAATAGCTGGAATGGACCCTACGCTCGCTTTCAATACGGCAGTAAGCTTCATGACAAATACGAACCTTCAGCACTATAGCGGTGAAAGCGGACTTTCCTATTTAGCGCAAATGATCGGAATTCTGTTCATGATGTTCGCTGCTCCAGGAACGGCACTGGCTGTACTAATGGCTTTTATCCGAGGTCTTTCAGGTAAAGAATTCGGAAATTTCTTTGTGGATTTAATCAGGGCGATTACGAGAGTGCTTTTGCCGATCGCATTTATCACGGGATTGCTTTTTGTTGCGATGGGAGTACCACAGACACTGGAGCCAACGATTACTGCCGAGACAATCGAGGGTGGTGAACAGCAAATAGCACGTGGCCCAGTAGGATCATTCCTGTCTATAAAAGAACTGGGGAACAACGGGGGAGGGTTTATGGGAGTTAACTCTGCACACCCATTTGAAAACCCGACGGCTCTCAGCAATTTCCTGCAAATCCTCTTGATGCTATTACTGCCAACAGCTACGCCATTTGCCTACGGAAGAATGGTTGGAAATGCCAAGCAGGGAAGAGTGTTGTTTGCTTCGATGTCCATGATGTTCATCGTCATTCTCGGAGTAACCTTAACTTCTGAATTCCAGGGAAACCCGGTTATCAATTCGATGGGAATCCAGCATGAGCAGGGCAGCATGGAGGGAAAAGAAGTCCGCTTTGGGACAGGGCAATCTGCTTTGTATGCTGTTGTTACGACAGCCTCTGAGACAGGTGCGGTTAACACAATGCATGACACAATGACCCCGATTGGCGGAATGATGCCTCTTGCAACGATGATGCTGAATACAGTCTTCGGTGGAGTAGGAGCAGGGTTCATTAACGTGATTATGTACGCAATCATCGCTGTCTTTCTATCTGGTTTGATGGTCGGCCGTACTCCTGAGTTTTTAGGCAAGAAAATTGAAGGGAAAGAAATGAAGCTAATTGCTGTTACGCTGCTGATGCAGCCATTGTTGATCCTGGGTGCTTCCGCCATTGCCTTTTTCACGCCATTAGGATATGAAGCGATTTCCAATCAGGGGTTCCATGGCATCAGTCAGGTAGTGTATGAATATACGTCCTCAGCGGCTAATAATGGATCAGGTTTTGAAGGATTAGGCGATGCAACGCCATTTTGGAACGTGTCTACAGGAATCGTCATGTATCTTGGGCGCTTCTTTGGTCTAGTGACAATGTTGGCTGTAGCTGGCTCGCTTGCTTCCAAAAAGCTAGTCCCAGAAACTGCGGGAACCTTCCGTACCGACACAGCATTATTTGGAACCATATTGCTTGGAACGATTTTTATCATAGGCGCACTTACCTTCTTTCCAACACTAGTATTGGGGCCGGTTGCAGAATATTTAACATTGTAGATGGGAGGGCTCATGATGGGCAGTCATGCACTTAAGAAAAAAACAAATGTTCGTGATGAAAATGAAAATAGTAAGCTTGAAAAATTATCAGATAAACGAACCAATTTGCCTCAAGATCATAACGAAAATAATAAGGATGGAAGTAAGAAAACAATGGATAGAGCGATTTTAACTCAGGCTTTAAAAGAATCTTTCATAAAACTCGATCCAAGGATCATGGTCAAAAACCCAATCATGTTTGTTGTGGAAATAGGTTTTTTCATTACATTGATCATGTCCTTTTCTCCTGGCATCTTCGGTAACAGTGGGGTAGAGCCATGGTTCAATATCACTGTTACGATGATTCTGCTATTCACAGTCCTGTTTGCAAACTTCGCCGAAGCACTGGCAGAAGGACGCGGGAAGGCGCAGGCAGACTCTCTGAAGAAATCGAAAAAAGACATTACGGCGAATCTAGTAAAACAAAACGGAAAAACCGAAAAAGTATCATCTGCCAATCTTAAAAAAGGCGACATTGTCATCGTCTCTAGAGGAGAGATGATCCCTGGGGATGGCGAAGTGATTGAAGGCTTGGCTTCAGTTGATGAATCCGCGATCACGGGGGAATCAGCTCCGGTCATTAAGGAAGCAGGCGGAGACTTTAACTCTGTTACAGGGGGAACAAAGGTCGTAAGTGATCAAATTAAAGTAAGAATCACGAGCGATCCAGGTGAGTCCTTCCTTGATCGAATGATTTCGCTCGTAGAAGGCGCAGAGCGGCAAAAAACGCCGAATGAAATTGCTTTGAATACAGTGTTAACGAGCTTAACCCTGATTTTCATGATTGTGGTTGTGACATTGCCATTTTTCACGAAATATTTAGGCTTTCAATTAGAAATCCCTGTCCTGATTTCATTGCTCGTCTGTTTGATTCCGACGACGATTGGAGGATTATTATCAGCAATCGGGATTGCCGGTATGGACCGAGTGACTCAATTCAATGTTTTGGCGATGTCAGGGAAAGCAGTAGAAGCTGCTGGTGACATCAATACGATCATTTTGGATAAAACAGGTACGATTACCTTTGGAAACAGGATGGCAAGTGACTTTATTCCAGTGGGAGATGCAGGGCAGGAAGAGTTAAGTTATTGGACGGGAGTTAGCTCCCTTAAGGACGAAACGCCTGAGGGCAGGTCAATCATTGAACTATTAAAGCAAAGAGGCTCAAAGATTGATGATCAACTTGCAGCAGGGGCAGCTTTTATCGAGTTCAAAGCTGAAACGAGGATGAGCGGGATGGATTTAGCAGACGACCGCCGAGTACGCAAAGGGGCCGTTGATGCAGTGAAAAGCTGGGTGAAGGCGCAAGGGGGAACAATCCCTCATGATCTGGACGAGGAAACAATGGCTATCTCAAAAGCTGGCGGAACACCATTGGCCGTTGCAGTCGACAATCACATTTATGGACTGATCTATCTAAAAGATACGGTCAAACCAGGAATGAAGGAACGATTTGACCAGCTTCGGAAAATGGGCATAAAAACTGTAATGTGTACGGGTGATAACCCATTGACCGCTGCAACGATCGCAAAGGAAGCTGGTGTGGATGAATTTATCGCAGAATGCAAACCGGAAGATAAAATAGAAGTTATTAAATATGAACAAAGCCAGGGAAAACTCGTTGCGATGACAGGAGATGGAACGAACGATGCCCCGGCGCTTGCACAGGCCGATGTAGGATTGGCGATGAACACGGGTACAACAGCTGCAAAGGAAGCAGCGAATATGGTTGACTTGGATTCAGATCCGACAAAGATTATTGAAGTTGTATCAATCGGGAAACAGCTGCTTATGACTCGCGGCGCACTGACGACTTTCAGTATTGCCAATGATGTTGCCAAATACTTTGCGATTATTCCGGCCATGTTCATGATTGCGATTCCTGAAATGGATGTACTGAATATTATGAGGCTGGACTCACCTGTGTCTGCGATCTTATCGGCTTTGATCTTTAATGCGATCATCATTCCATTGTTAATTCCATTAGCGATGAAGGGGGTTTCCTATAAGCCAATGAGTTCGGATGCCTTGCTGAAAAGGAACTTAACCATCTATGGACTAGGCGGTATCCTGGTGCCATTCATCGGAATCAAATTAATTGATATTGTGGTTGCACTATTCATTTAATGACAAATAATATTTAGAAAGCAGGTATACAAAATGGCAGAACAACAACGTCTGTTTGCTCCCATTATTAGAACGAGTCTAGTCATCATGGTATTTTGCGGACTGCTCTATCCACTGGCTTCAACTGGGGTTGCACAGGCAATCATGAACGATAAGGCAGATGGAAGCTTACTATATAATAAGGATAATAAAGTAATAGGTTCTGAGCTGATTGGCCAGACGTTCAAAGAACCAGGCTATTTCCATGGACGTGTATCAAGCATTGAAAATAATGGTGCCGGTTCTGGTTCAAATAACTATGCACCATCGAATAAGGATATGATCGATCGGACGAAACAGTCTTTGGCAGACTGGAAAAAGGAAAATCCAGCTGTGCCCATCAGTGAAGTTCCCGTCGACCTGATTACAAACTCTGGTTCTGGACTTGATCCTCACATCAGTCCGGAAGCAGCGATTACCCAGATTGACAGGGTTTCAGAAGCTACAGGAGTGAGCCGCGAAAAACTGGCTGAACTGGTGGAAAAGCATACCGAAGGAAAAGAACTGGGTTTGTTTGGAGAAAAACGAGTGAATGTTTTAAAGCTTAACCTTGAACTGAAGAAAGAACGATAGCATCAGCAGGCACTCGACTTGTTTTTAACATGGCGGGTGCCTCTTGGTGATTTTTTGAGGAGAGAGAATATGGAAGAAAACCATCCTTATTTTAGAAGGAAGACTCCTGAAGAAATTTTAGATGAGATTACTGCTTCCAAAAGGGGAAAGCTGAAGCTCTATGTTGGGGCAGCCCCGGGAGTAGGCAAATCGTATAAAATGCTTCAGGATGCTTTGGATTTAAGGAAAGAGGGAAAAGATGTTGTCATCGGGTTGATTGAGACCCACGGCAGAAAAGAGACCGAGGACCAAATAAAAGATCTGGAAGCAGTCCCGTTGCTGTCCTTATCTTACAAAGGGAAAACATTCTATGAAGTGAATGTACAAGGCATACTGAACAGGAAACCTGATTTTGTGGTGATCGATGAACTGGCACATACCAATATTCCAGGATCGAAGAACCTTAAAAGATTTATGGATGTCGAAGAAGTACTGAAAGCAGGGATCCATGTCCTGTCTGCTGTCAATATCCAGCATCTCGAAAGTGTAAACGATATTGTCCAGCAAATCACGGGAATAAAGGTAAGAGAAAGGGTTCCGGATACCTTTGTTTCAAAAGCCAGTGAAATTCAATTGATTGACGCAACTCCGGAGACCTTAAGAAAAAGGCTGTCCGAAGGGAAAATATACGCCCACGATAAAATCGAACAAAGCCTCAGCCATTTTTTCACGTTAACCAATTTATCCGCTCTTAGGGAATTGGCCCTTCGCGAAGTTGCTGATGATGTAGATGAGCGGATCGGACAAATCAGTGGTGATATGGTCAATGGTCCAATTGGCGTCCATGAAAAAATCATGGTATGTATCCACTATGGGCCAACTGCCGAGAAGCTGATCAGAAGAGGCTGGCGAATGGCGAATCGGCTGAAAGCGGAGCTTTATATTTTGACTGTGATAAATGACGATATGGCCAATAATGCTTCGATAAAAAAGAAGCTCAAGGAATGGGGAATGCTGGCCGAACAATTCAACGCTATGTTTATAATAGAAGAAAGCGGGAAAAGAAAACCGGCGCAGCTCATCATTGAAGCAGCAAAGAAGTATGGCATCACGCAAATACTTCTAGGCCAATCTGCCAGAACAAGATGGGATGAGATCCGGAAAGGTTCCATTGTGAATATGATCATGAGGGAAACATCGAATATCGACATTCATATCGTAGCCGATGGCAGATGAATGGACTGGAATTTATCAAATAGTAAGACATTATGTATGGTGAACAAAACTAATTTAAGAACATCATAGGAGGATATCGTGAATATAGCTTTTTTCCTAATCCCCAAAAGAGAGGTAGCCTACATTCATTATGAATCTACCATGAGACAAGCGCTTGAAAAAATGGAGTTTCACAAATATACGGCAGTTCCGATTATCGATCATGAAGGGAAATACATCGGTACTTTAACAGAGGGCGATTTGCTTTGGAAAATAAAGAATACACCGGGATTAACGTTTGAGAGTACCGAAAAAACGAGGCTGCAGGAAATACCATTGAATCGACGCAATGAACAAATTCATATTGATGCGGATATGGAAAACATTATTGAAAGAGCGATGGAGCAAAATTTCGTTCCTGTTATCGATGATGCTGGAATCTTTATTGGCATTATTAGAAGAAGAGAAATCATTGAGTATTGTGCTAAAGGGATTTTAGAGAAATCAATTTAAGGAAGCATGGGGACGTATTTGCCTCCTTTTTTTAGAGGTACTTTAACCGGATTTCAATTTATACTGAATATAAGCATCAAAAGAAGCAAAGGGTACTTCCCTTTGCTTCACCGACTACTTTGTAGGAGCGGCACCAAAGCGTTTGCTCTAGAACTGGATTGAATTGCATAAAAAATAAAGAAAGGCGGTTGCCTTTCTTTATTTTTTTGTGCTTTTTTCAACATTACAGATATTGGCTCTAAACACCTAAAATATTTTTTAATGATAAAAAAATATACGAACCTTCTTTATCATGTGTTATCTTTAAGAATAAAAAAATGATAGCAACTCAGACTTCATTGATTCTATAAACTTATTCTAATTAAGTAGGTGTGAAGCAAAATGGGTAGGCACAAAATATTAGAAATAATAGAAAAAGAATTAGTGGTTGCACTTGGCTGTACGGAACCTGTTGCGATTGCCTTGGCCGCTGCAACGGCAAAAAGCTATGCAAATGGTCAAATACAAGAAATTTGTGTAAAGGCTAGTGGAAATATTATTAAAAATGCTAAATCCGTTGGCATTCCTGGAATGACTTCCAAGGGCCTTGATTTCGCAGCAGCGCTTGGAGCAGTTGCCGGAGATCCGAATAAGCAGCTTGAAGTATTGAATGGGCTGACTATTGAAGACGAGCAAACGGCTTTAAAACTTATTGCAGAAGGTAAAGTAGTGTCTGCTCAGGCAGACACCAAGCAAAAGCTTTCTATTGAAGTGACTTTAAAAACGGATAAGCATGCTGCTAGAGTTGTTATTTTGGATAATCATACTAACATTACCTTGATTGAGGTCAATGGCAGGGTTGTGCACCAAGGTGGATGCGAAAGTATAGGCATCCAATCAGAGGAAGAGGAATTGTTGACACTTACCATTGATGAAATTTATGAATGGGTTCAAAATGTCGATATCAGCGACCTATCTCTCGTAAAAAAGAGCATTGAGCTAAATAGAGTTATTGGACAGGAAGGCCTTTCGGAAGATTTTGGATTAAAGGTTGGAAAAACAATTAAGGAAAATGTGAAAAAGGGGATTTTATCCGATGATATCGCCACAGCAGCGATGTCTTTAGCCGCTGCTGGATCAGATGCAAGAATGTCAGGATCCACACTGCCGGTAATGGCGAACACTGGAAGCGGAAATCAGGGAATTGCTGTTACACTTCCGGTTGTGGCAGTCGCCGAGAAATTGCAGGTATCAGAGGAGAAGATGATTCGAGCAGTTGCACTTAGCCATCTCATTACAATTCATATAAAATCAAAATTTGGGCGTCTTTCTGCATTATGTGGTGTAACAGCAGCAGGCATGGGTGCCAGTGGCGCAATTGTTTATTTACTTGATGGCAATCTGCAGCGAATTAAAGCATCAATTCAAAACACTATTGGTAATGTTTCTGGAATGATTTGTGATGGGGCAAAGGCTGGTTGTGCCATGAAAGTGTCGACGTGTTCGAATGTCGCAGTTCAATCAGCTTTGTTGGCAATGAACAATCAAGAAATTAAATCTACGGATGGATTTATTCATGATGACGTAGAAAAAAGTATCGAGAACTTTTGTAAACTAGGGAATGAAGGAACACGCCATACGGACGAGTTAATTTTAAAATTAATGATGGAAAAATAGTTTTATGACAACAGCAAAGATGCTGGAAAAGTAGAAATAGCCTCACTCCAATGGAATGAGGCTATTTTCGTCTTAAGTACTTCACAAAGGTGATTCTATCATTTTTTCGAAATTGAGAAGATACTATCATCCATCCAGATTTAAGTAGACAAACTCGAGTGGTTAATTAAATTAATCAAACGTTTGATTAAATTGAAAACTTGTAAACCTTCGAGAAAATAAGGCTATCACACAAGATAGCATTCACTACCCAAGGATTATTTTTTCTCTAATTTATTGCCTGCTTCGTTAATTAGTTTGTTTAATTCTTTCCCTTCTTCTTCACCTAAAATCTCAGAGTAAGAACGGAATAGAATTTTCCAGCCATCGTTAATATCTTTTAGGATCGCTTCCCCATTTTCAGTAGGGAAATTAAAAGATCTCTTTCCTTCCGTTTTTCGTTCAATCAAACCTTTATCGACTAGCTTATCAACAAATCGGGTGATCGTTGAAGGCTTTAAGTGAAGGGCTTCAGCTAACTCAGATTGGGAAATTCCTGGCTTTTCAATAACCAGCATCATTAAAAAGGCATGAGTTGGAGATAAGCCTGTTTTTTGAAAAGATTCTTCTGCCATCTTGGTAATAGCACGTGATAACTTACTCACTGTGAAATACAGGCAGTTGTTAAAGTAATCGTTGATCATAATAGAAACTCCTTCTACTTTGCTTGTACATACAAATTACATCAAGCAAAATTTATTGTCAAATGGCAAAAGAATTTTTAAAAGCAAAAAAAATTGATTATTCCAAAACAACCTATTATTATATTTGTATGTACAAATATAATTTCACCAATAATTCTTCCTTAATGAAAGGGTGTGTTGAGGAATAATAGCATAACTGGATTTTGTTACTGATCTAGAAACATTTATAAAGTCTCATAGAAGCATAGGAATAAAATTTTTTAATAATATAATTGTATGTACAAACAACTGAAAAGGAGTTGATTCTAGTGTTACATAATAAGAAAGTTGCGCTCATTACTGGAGGAAACAGAGGGATTGGTTATGAATTAGGCAAGCAATTAGCCGAGAAAAATTTTCGGGTTATTCTGGGCAGCAGAAACGCTGATAAAGGACAGAAGGCTGCTTCAGCGTTAATAAATCTTGGAAATGACATTTCAGTTGTTGAACTGAATGTTGATGATACAACAAGCATTCAGAATGCGGTTGAGTACATTCAGCAAACAAATGGACGCTTAGATGTTCTCATAAATAATGCAGGTGTCTATTTAGATGAGGATCTTAAGATGACAGAAGATGATCCATCTATTTTAGATAAAACATTAAAAACGAATCTGTTAGGACCTTATCATCTAGTTCGAGCTGTACTTCCATTAATGAAGGAACATAACTATGGAAGGATCATCAATATTTCCTCTGGATATGGACAGATGGATGGAATGGGTCAAACAGGGCCAGGCTCATATAAATTATCGAAGCTGGCATTAAATGGCCTAACCCGGCTTTTGGCAGCAGAAATTTCTGGAGATATCAAAATCAATGCAGTATGTCCTGGCTGGGTAAGGACTGATATGGGCGGGCCGCATGCTCCTCGAAGTGTGGAGGAGGCAGCGAAATCGATAGTGTGGCTTGCAGAAATTGATCAGGACGGGCCAAATGGTGGGTTCTTTAGAGACGGACATAAAATTAACTGGTAAGTTTTCTTCATACATCGAATTACGAAACGAGGGGTATCGTTGTCACAGTATCATCCTATTCTTGAATCCTTAATGAAGGCGGCGCAATTATTTCAGACCGCCATACCGATGGACACCTCAATCGCCATCGGAGATCAAGGAAAAATCATTGCCTATTTTCCGGGTGCAAAAATAAATCTTAGACTTAAGCCAGGTATGGAAATAAAATCTGGTACTCCAGCAGATATGGTTTTAAAAAAAGGGGAATTGATCCGTACGATTGTCCCTGCAAATTTGCATGGCATTGAATTCACAGCAAATCTGCTCCCTATAAAAGATGAGAACGGACAGGTGATTGGGATCATGTCACTTGGAATTATGCACCAAAACGAAGAAGAATTATTAAACATTTCGAATGAAATGATCTCTTCTTTGGACCTGGTGAATGAGAATGTAGGGAATGTGTCAGATGGTGCCGTGTCTCTCTTCTCGCATACTCGTGACCTTTTACAAGTCTCCGAGGAAGCTAGCAGACAGGTGGAGAAAACAAAAGAGGTCCTGACGTTTATCAAACAAGTGGCAGACCAGACAAATCTCCTCGGACTCAATGCAGCGATTGAAGCAGCAAGGGCAAATGAACATGGAAGAGGGTTTACCGTCGTTGCAAATGAAATACGGAAATTATCTCAGCATACACGTTCCTCTACCGAAACCATTCAAGACATTCTTGAGAATATTAGAGAATCGATGGAAAGCATGAACAATATGGTGCAAAAAATCTCTAATGTAGGTGAAATCCAGAAGGAAAACATTAAACAAATTCATGATTCGGTGGATGAAATCCATCAGATGTCAAAGAGGCTGAATGAATTTGCTAACTTGATATAAGTAACCTATTTTGTGAACCAGAGGACGAATTAGATGAAAAATAAACGGATCGTCATTCAGCAATACGGTGGTGTGGAAGGATTACAAATCATTGAAGATGAACTCCGTCCTCCACAAGCTGGGGAAGTAAGAGTGAAAGTAATGACTGCAGGGGTCTCCTATAATGAGGTCATGCAGCAGGAAGGTGTATTCAAAAACCCGGCTTTACCTATACCGAAGCTGCCCTATACACCTGGCTATGATATCTACGGGGTCATTGAAGAGACAGGTTCAGATGTTGATGAAAAATGTAAGGGCAAAAGAGTCATAGCACTTACTGGAACAGGAGGATATTCCCAATATATCAATCTTCCTTTAGACTCCCTAACGATGATCCCGGAAGAAGTGGCTTTAGATCCTGCCGAGACAGTTACGCTTGTCCTGAACTATGTCACTGCTTACCAAATGCTAAAGAGAGTTGCGCGTGCGAAAAAAGGTGAGAGAATTCTCGTACATGGAGGGGCTGGTGGAGTGGGCTCTGCCCTCCTGGATTTGGGAGGGTATGCGGGTCTCGAAATGTACGCTACGGCAAGTACTCATAAGCAGGGCTTCATAAAAGGCTATGGGGCAACTCCGATTGATTATGTAAAGGAAGATTTTGCAGAAGTCTTAAGCAAGGAACTTGATATCGTTTTTGATTGTTTCGGAGGAGCTATTACGACCCGCTCTTACTCATTGCTCAAAGAGAATGGAAGGCTTGTATTATTTGGTGATTTAGGAAAAATGACGAACGGGAAATCAGGAACATTGTTACAGACTATACGGACCAATATGGGCATTGGGTTTACATTAATGAAAAATTTCATTCCCGGGAATAAGCGAATCGTTTCGTTCTATGGAATCGACTTTTACAAGAAGAAACATCCCAATTGGTTCAAGGAAGATTTAAAGGAGCTTGTTGAATTATTAGCATCCAAAGAAATCCAACCGATCATTGCCGAACAAATATCTCTAGATGGCATTCAGTATGCACATGAACTCCTCTCTAATAGAAAGGTTATGGGGAAATTGGTTATAGATATGACAAGATGTTAGGCGAGTTTTAAAGATAACTTAGTCTGTCTTGTTATGGCTAGAGTAATAAAAATTTTTACTTGAAAGAGGGAAGGAACATGGAAAATAAAATTTGTTTAATCACGGGCGGTAATTCAGGTATCGGGAAAGCCACGGCGCTACAATTAGCTAAAAAGGGAGAAACAGTCGTTATACTGTGCCGCAGCCAGGAAAGAGGAAACGATGCAGTAAAAGACATAATCCAGCAATCGGGTAATCCTAAAGTTCATTTAATAGTTGCGGATCTTTCTTCGCAGCAAATGGTGCGTCAGGCAGCAGAAGAGTTTAAACAAAAATTTAATAAGTTAGATGTCTTGATCAACAATGCGGCTGTATTCTTAGCTGAAAGATCTGAAACGGAAGATGGGATTGAAACTACATTTGCCACAAACTATCTTTCTCATTTTTTACTTACTCATCTTTTGCTTGATTCATTGGAAGCAAGTGGGGAAGGCCGTATTATTAATGTAGCTTCAAAGCATAATGGAATTAAGATGAATTTTGATGATTTGATGGTGAAAAATAATTATGCGTTCTATAAAGCAGTAGGACCTACAAAGCTTGCGTTAATTTTATTCACGAAGGAGCTTGCTAAGAAATTGGAAGGCAGACCAATCACAGTAAATAGCTTGCACCCTGGAATCATTAAATCGAACATTATGCATCAGCTGCCCTGGATTCTTCGCACTGTTTTCGGCCTCATGTCAGCAAAGACTGAAAAGGGAGCGAAAACGCCTGTGTATCTTGCGTCTTCCCCAGAGATGAAAGGGGTAAACGGTCAATTTTTCAATAACTGCAAGCCGGAAAAAACTACAAAAGAAGCAAATGATTTGGATTCGGCAAAAAAACTATGGGATATAAGCATGAGCCTTTTGAAGCCTGGAATTTTAGATTAGTGGCATTTAATACTTGAATGTACAAACAATCAATAAGAAGGAGATTACAATGAAATATAAATTACTTGGTAAAAGTGGTTTAAGAGTTTCAGAACTTGCTCTAGGAACGATGACATTTGGAGAAGATTGGGGATTTGGGGCTTCGAAGGAAGAAAGTCAAAAAATATTTACCCGATTTACAGAAGCTGGCGGAAATTTCATTGATACAGCCTGCAATTATACGAATGGAACAAGTGAGAGGTTGATTGGTGAATTCATTCAAGGAAATCGAGAGCAATACGTCATTGCTACAAAATATTCACTGACGACACGGCGGGATGATCCGAATGGCGGAGGGAATCATCGGAAAAACCTTGTACAGACTGTGGAAGGAAGTCTTAAGAGATTAAAGACGGACTACATCGATTTATTATGGCTGCATGCCTGGGACTTTACGACTCCAGTTGAAGAAGTCATGCGGGCTTTAGATGATTTGGTTCGTGCAGGCAAAGTCTTATATATAGGAATTTCGGACACGCCTGCATGGATTGTTTCCCAGGCGAATACATTAGCCACACTGCGTGGATGGACGCCTTTCATCGGGCTGCAGGTGGAATATAATTTGCTGCAGCGGGCCCCGGAACGTGATTTATTGCCAATGGCAAGATCCCTGGATATTGGTGTGACGGCATGGGCACCGATTGCTGGTGGGGCTTTAACTGGAAAATATCTAAATGAATCTAAAGATGAAGTGAAGCGCCTTGCTCCAGAAAGCAAACGGTTAAATGAGGGGAACAGGAAGATCGCGCTGGAAGTGGTAAAAGTAGCGAATGAAATTGGCAGATCGCCTGCACAAGTCGCGCTCAATTGGGTACGCCAACAATCCGGCGTTATGATTCCGCTCATCGGAGCAAGAAAAGAATCACAAATTGCCGACAATCTGGCTGCGGTCGAGTTCACTCTGACACCTGAACATCTAGAACGCATAGATCAAGTAAGCAAGATTGAACTTGGGTTCCCGCATGATTTTCTATCATCTGACCCGGTACGGAATGCGCTATTTGGTACTACTTTTACAAAAATCGATCATCATAGAATAGTATAAGAAGGGTTAACCTGAATTTTCCCAAAGCAAACACACACAAACTGGCAGAAAGAAGAATGAAGAAGCTGTCTCATAAGGCCTTGAAATGAGGACCGTTTGAACAGCTTCTTTTTTCTTTTGCTGATAATTTTCTGAAAAGATAATAAAGTATAGATTAAATTGAAAAAATACTTGTTGTAATCGCTTTCTCGCTAGATTTGTAAAGGTAAAATAAAAACAATGGATGTGCTTTGACCATGCTGCATGTCTAGCAATTTTCCAATAATTTCAACAGCTGCTCTATTTTGGGGACCGAGAAAAATTAGTAAAGGAATAGACAATGATGAGTATAAAAAGTAAATTACTGATCGGGTTTGGCTTAGTTTTATTTATTTGTTTACTTGCATTTGGCAATCTCTATTATTCTTTAAAAACAGCAGGGAATTCATATCAGAATCTAGTGGAAAAGGATGTTCGCAAGCTGAATCTGGCCAATGAGATCCAGTTTCTTGACTTGGCTTCAACAGATTCCATTAAAGGACTCATCATCGATCCTGACAACTTAGAAGAAAAACAAAGACATGAAGAAATTGTGGTGGAAATAAAAGAGAGAATCAATGAGGTAAAGCCTCTCTTAAATGATGAGCGCACCATCCAAATTTTTAATGAGTTAGACAGTTATAGTCAACAGCTAACGGACCTGGAATCCATCATGATCAACCTGGCAAAAACTGACCAGGAAAAAACAATGAAAATTTATCATCAACATTATGCTGAAGTAAGAAATATTTTTGCTGGCAATCTCGAAGAATTTAAACAAATTCAATTGGAAATCATTGAGTCAAAGACTGATCAAGATAGTAAACTTATTAAAAATCGTTTAATAGTTGGGTTAATTGCGATTTTGACTACTCTGATTATAGGGATTTTCATTGCGATAACAATTGCAAGAAAAACAACGAAACCAATTAATGAAGTGGTCGGTAAATTAGAAGAACTTTCAAGTAATGAAGGGGATTTGACGGCTCGTCTTTCGATAACTAGTAAAGATGAAGTCGGACAATTAGCAGCAGCCTTCAATAAAATGATTGAATCAATCCAGCATCTTGTAGAAAACGTGAAATCAACGACAGTAGAGGTCGTTTCTTCTGCTGAAGTATTATCTGAGAGTGCAGAACAAAGCGCAAATGCAACCAATCTGATTACGCTCTCGATCCAAGAAATCGCGTCTGGGTCAGAGCAGCAGGTGAGGCAGGCAGAAACCAGCACAATTGCGACAAATGTCATGAAGAACAGCATTCAATGTATAGCAGAATCCTCATCGATGGTGTATGATTCTTCTATTGCAGCATCCCAAGTTGCTGAAGATGGAAATAAAGCAGTCATTAACGCCATTGAGCAAATGCACTCAATCCAGGATATAGTAAATGAAGCGGGAACAAAAGTGAAAGACCTTCATTCCCTTTCAAAAAACATCGGTCAATTCCTGGCAGTCATTACGAATATTGCCGAACAAACAAACTTACTTGCTCTGAATGCGGCAATTGAAGCAGCTCGTGCTGGATCAGTGGGAAAAGGTTTTGCTGTCGTAGCAGACGAGGTAAGAAAATTAGCGGAGGAATCGAAACAATCTGTTTCGGAAATTACTCATTTAATCACACGTATACAGGCTAATGTTTCAGAAACAGTGAACTATATGGATAAAGGAGAGAATGAGGTACAATCAGGGATCTGTTTGGTCAATGAGGCTGGTCAATCGTTTAAGAGAATCTATGATTCTGTTCAGCGAGTCACCCATCAAATTCAAGAAGTTTCAAATGCTTCGATTCAATTAGCTGGTGGGACAGAAGAAGTAGCAGAATCCATTCACCATTTAGCAGCCATATCAAAAGAGGCTTCAGCGGCTTCACAAAACGTGGCTGCTTCATCGGAGGAACAGTTATCTTCAATTCAGGAAATAGCATCATCAGCTGAATTCCTCTCCCACAGAGCTAAACAATTGCAAAAATTAGTTAGCAGACTTAAATCATAATGCATACAAGAATTACATTAAAGGTGAACTACCGATAAATTTAGCACGGATTTATTTTGATTTTCAATTATAGAGTAAGAGCAATCCTTCATCTTGATCATAAGGATTGCTCTTTTTTTTATTCTTCAACAAAAAAGTTTTACAAGTGAATATTTTTTGTTGAAGAAAAATTTTTTGTGAATACAGAATTTACATGATAGAAAATGAGGTGCTAACATGAGGAATTCGCGAATCCAGAAGAAAATTTTGATATATTCATTCATTTGCATGAAGTTAGGGATTTTATAAAAAAGATCCTTACCCGTTTTTGGGTAAGGATCTTTTTGTAGGAGACCTCTATGCTGTCTTCTTTTCAGGAATCGAACTTCCTGCGCTTTTCCTCTGGTAGTAATACCAGTTCAGGACGATTGAGACGACATAGAATGCGATGAAGATGAAGAAGGCAGGGACATAGCCTCCTGAGATATTGACGGACCAGCCGAACAGTTTTGGAATCAGGAAGGATCCGTATGCTGCGAAGGCTGCGGTGAAACCAAGGACAGGTGCTGCTTCTTTCGGTACGAAGATTCCAGGGATCATCTGGAATGTTGAACCGGACCCGATTCCTGCTGCGATGAACAGGATCAGGAATGAAATCAGGAAGCCGCCGAACTGTTTGTTGCCAAGGAAGAAGATGACGCTACCGGCGCCTGCCATCATCACGAACAGGACGATTGAAGTAAGTTTGGCTCCGCCCATTTTATCGGCAAGCCAGCCGCCAACAGGGCGGGATGCTGCAGCAAGGAACGCGCCAAGGAATGCCAGTGAGATATGTTCCGGGAATTGAGACTTCAACAGAAGCGGAAATGCCGCTGAATATCCGATGAAGGATCCGAATGTTGCTACGTAAAGCCATGTCATGATCCACGTGTGCTTGCGTTTTACAATAACGAATTGATCAGAGAAAGATTGCTTTGTTCCAGGAAGATTATCCATGCCGAACCATGCTGCGATTGTCACGATTGCAATCGGGACAAGCCAGATGAATGCGGCGTTTTGCAGCCATACTTCCTGGCCGTTTGATAATTGCTGTCCATCGCCAGCGACAAATGCGAACGTGCCAGTTGTGATGATCAGCGGAGTGACGAATTGAACGACTGAAACCCCCATATTGCCTAAGCCGCCATTAAGGCCAAGAGCTGTTCCACGTGCTTTTTTCGGGAAAAAGAAGCTGATGTTGGATGATGAACTTGAAAAGTTGCCGCCGCCAAGGCCGCAAAGTGCTGCCAGTAAAAGCATGATAGAGTAAGGTGTGTCAGGATTCTGGACAGCGAAGCCGATGCCGACTGCGGGTATTGCAAGAACGGCCGTTGTCAGTACGGTCCAGTTTCGGCCCCCTAGCATACCGACACCAAATGTGTATACAAATCGCAATGTCGCACCAACAAGACCAGGCATTGCCGCTAATGTGAAAAGCTGTTGATCGGTAAAACTGAAACCAATGTCATTCAGGCGAATTGCAACCACTGACCAGATCTGCCAGACGATGAAAGCAAGCATCAAGGATGGGACTGAAATCCACAAATTCCGCTTAGCATGCCGTTTGCCCTCTGACTGCCAGAAACGATCGTCTTCCGGATTCCATGTATTTATACGAGCCATGTTAATTCCTCCAATGTAATACGAATGTTTATATCATTAATAAACCATTTATATCACTGCCCAGGTGTGACGAACTTCACATTTTTATCTGTGCACACAATTCTGTCAAAAAGTCTTGAACATTTTTTGACAGAAGGCCTGTCAACTGCCCGTCAAAGGGTTGATGACGGACGAAATTGAAAAAACCGGGCAAAACCGTCCGGCAAAGAGGTGATGACGGACGAAAATGGGATGAAACCAGGCAAAATTGTCCGTCATAGAGGTGATGACGGACGAAAATGGGATGAAACCAGGCAAAATTGTCCGTCATAGGGGTGATGACGGACGAAAATGGGATGAAACTAGGTAATAATGTCCGTCATAGGGGTGATGACGGACGAAAATGGGATGAAGCTTGGCAATAATGTCCGTCATAAGAGTGATGACGGACGAAATGGGATGAAACCAGGCAAAATTGTCCGTCAAAGGGGTGATGACGGACGAAATTGGGAAAAACCTCGCCAAAACTGTCCGTCATAAGTGCTGCCGTTGCTTGAGGTTAGGGGTACACATTGCTAAAATGGGTTTGTACATAAATAAGAAAGAAAAATTTTACTTCGAGAATTGTCCAGCTCCAGCGCCAAGCCCCTCGAGTCGTTTCGGTCCGCCCAATGAAGTCAAAGAACGACTTCACCGGTCGGCCCTCCAACGCTTGTCGGGGCTGACCAAGGCGCTTGCGCTTTTCTTATCGAGTAGTAAATGGAGGTTAGCAAATGCTGAATAACGATATCATGATCCGATTGCGTTATGCTCTGGATATTAAAGATAACGATATGGTGGAGATTTTAAATCTTGGCGGCGTGAAAGTGACGAAAGATGATGTGCGGATGATGCTGCAGAGGGTTGATGTAGATGAATATGGAGATGAGATTGTACCCGAGGACTATATAAGAGTGAATCATGCGATGATGGAACAGTTTTTGAATGGGCTGATTACGTTTAAAAGAGGGAAGCGTCCAGGAGAGACTGGAACTCCGGCCCTGACTGGGGAGAGTGTGAATAATCAGCTTTTGAAGAAGGTGAAAATCGCTCTGTCGCTCACGAGCGAGGATATGCTGGAGATTTTTGATCTTGCCGGCGTCCGCGTCAGCAAAGGGGAGCTCGGTGCCATTTTACGAAAGGAAGGGCATAAGAACTATCGGGAATGCGGCGATAAATTCGCCCGTAATTTCCTGAAAGGCCTGGCCTTGAAATTTAGAGGATAAATTTGGATTTACAAATTTATGCAAAGATGAGATAATGAAGCAAATGATGGAGGAGGGAAAGTAAGTTTATGGAACCAACTAATTGCTGATTTATTAATTTTTGAAAATTAATAAGGATTTTGTATCGAGTGTAAAGTGCCTATTTTACGTAGGTTTATTTGTTATGCTCTTTGTGGAATCGCGGCAATTAGAAGGAAACTTACTTTACTGAATCGGGATACGTATGTTTTGGCACTGTTTTTTTGTGCTGGAAATCGGTGGATTCAAGACTGTGAGAAGAGCTTTCTTCTTATGGTCTTTTTTTATGGCGAAAATTGAATAGTAAATGAGTTCTTCTTGTGCTGTCCATAAAAAGCGTAGCTTCATTATGGATGAAAGAAGGAATTTGCATGTTTGAATTAAAAGTGCATGGTATAAAAAAATATATGGAAGCGACGCTGGTCGTGAACAGTTTTACATTGGAGGCATTTGAAGGGGACCGGATTGGGATTGTCGGCGCGAATGGCAGCGGCAAGAGTACGGTTCTTAAGCTGATTGCAGGCATAGAGCCGATGCATTACTACCCTGGCTACCCGCAAACTTCGAGCCCAGGGTATGATGAAGGCTTGATTCACAGGCCCCGAGGAGCGACGATGGCTTATCTTGAGCAAATGCCGACGTATCCGGAAGGCTTGAAAGTAATCGATGTGCTGAACCTGGCTTTTGAAGAGGTTCATGCGATTGAGAAACAGATGCGTGAAATCGAGGAGCAGATGCAGGTTCTAGAGGATGCGGCTTTGGAAAGAGCGCTGAATAAATATAGTGATTTGGTGAATCTATATGAAACCAAGGGCGGGTACGAACAGGAAGAGAAGTTAAGCAAGGTTCGCACCGGGCTTAAGTTTTCGGAGAGCTTTCTGCAAAAAGACTTCGATTTGCTTAGCGGCGGGGAGAAAACGACGGTTGGGCTTGGGAAGATCCTGATTCACCAGCCCGATATCCTGCTTCTTGATGAACCGACGAACCACCTTGATATGGATTCGATTGAATGGCTCGAAGGCTTTTTGAAAAATTATAAGGGGATTGTGCTGATTGTCTCGCATGACCGCTATTTCCTCGATCATGTCGTGAATAAGATCGTCGAGATCGAGGACATGGAAACGATCAGCTACAAGGGGAACTATTCCGCTTTTATCAGCCAGAAAGAAGAAAATATGAGGGTGCAGTATGAGCATTTCCGCGAGCAGCAAAAAAAGATCAATAACATGGAGAAGCAGGTGATGAGCCTTCGTGACTGGGCGATGCGAGCGGACAATAATAAGTTCTTCAAGCGCGCGGCCAGCATCCAGAAAAAGCTCGATAAACTGGACCGCATTGATAAGCCGATTTTTGAGCGGAGGAATATGAGGCTGAATTTCAATGACGCAGTGCGCTCTGGGAATGAGACGATCAAGGCGATGGGGCTCTCGAAGCGTTATGAAGATAAGGTGATTTTTGAGGATGCTGATCTGATGATTCAGTACGGTGAACGGGTCGGGATGGTCGGACCGAATGGGAGCGGCAAGACGACGTTCCTGAAGATGCTTTTAGGCGAGGAGCAGCCGGATGCAGGAGTGGTGGAATTAGGTGCGAATGTGATGGCCGCCTATCTGCCTCAGAAGATTGTTTTCGAAAATGAAGAACTTACGGTGCTTGAGTGCTTTCGGGAGGATATCTCGATTGTGGAAGGAAAAGCGCGTGAGTATTTGGCGAAGTTCATGTTCTATAAAAAGAGTGTCTTTAAAAAGGTGAAGTTCCTGTCTGGCGGCGAGCGGATTCGATTGAAGCTGGCGATGCTGATGTTCCAGGATATCAACTTGCTGATTCTCGACGAGCCGACGAACCATCTTGATATCGATTCCATCGAAACCCTTGAAGTGGCACTCGAGGATTTTAAAGGAACCATCTTCTTCATTTCGCACGATCGCTATTTTATCAATAAAATCGGCGAGCGCGTGATTGCGGTTGAAGACTTTGGCTTGAAGAGCTATCCGGGGAATTATGATGATTATAAAAGGGAGAAAGCTGCAACTGAGTCCGTGTCGGTACCGGTTTTGAAGGAGAAGGTGCAGCCTGATTCGGTAAATGCAGCTGCCGCGAAGCTCTTAAAGAAAATCGAAAGCCTGGAAAAAGAAATCACAGAGCTCGATTTGGTGATGGGGATTAACAAGGATTATGAGGAGCTAAATGAGCTGTATAGCAGGAAGCAGAGTTTGAATCATGAGCTTGAGTCTGCAATGGAAATGTGGCTGGGTTATGGAGAGTAAGGGGTTGGAAGCATGAGTTTTTATGCTTCCTTTTTTCTTTTTAGGAGGATAGCACTATAAATAAGTTGGAAAATTTAGAATTAATGCCCTAAAAAAGGAATATTTATGTTATAAATGAATAGGTATAAAGTTCTAGGAGGGGTAGTATGACATTATATGGATTATTGGTTTTAGTTCATGTCATCGCGGCCGTTGTTGGTTTAGGAGCGAGCTTTGGAATGCCGGTTGTTGCCAAGTTTGGTGCTAAATCAGTAACGAATGCAAAAGTTTGTTTTGAGATTAATAAAAACATAGAGAAATTCGCCAAGGTCGGATCGCTTACTTTGTTGGCCAGCGGAATCCTGATGGCCATTATTAATCCGGCATTGTGGTCACAGGGATGGTTCATTGGTTCCTTGATTATCTACATACTGATCCAGCCAGTGGTAGCAGCAATGATTCCGAAAACGATTGAAAAGCAGGTTGAAATGGTGATGAACAGCGGAGAAGGAGAATTGCCATCTGAATATCATCAGCTGGATAAGAAAGTCGCAAAGCTGAATGGCATCGCGCACGTTGCAGCTATCGTGCTGATCATTCTGATGTCGACTAAACCATTTTAGGGGGAAGCGGAAATGGAAGGTAAGACAGTGTATTATGATGGAAGCGGAGAAAAACAACAATCAGCAGGTGCTGGGCAGAAGCCGAACAACGTGGTCATCACAGCTGAGATGAGGAAGTCCCTCAGTGGAAACCCTTATGTGTTTGTAAAATAGAATAGGTTGAAGAGAGAGTGCTGCCCTTTGGGGCTGGTGCTCTTTTTTGTTTTGTTTGAAAAATGTCTTATTGAGCGGTGTGTTCGGACGGGAATTCAGTGAAACGGGTTGAGCATGATTACTTTACCAAAACATAAATACTATCAACTAGATAAAATCACCTGGGTGTCCTAAGCGCTCCAGCTCAATTACAGCATGTGGAATATAAACAAGAAATAGTATGACTAAGCTTTCTATGAAAAAAATAACTGAATTATGCAACTTTTACTACCAAACCTCCGTCTAAATGAATAGACTGCCAATCATTGGGTGATTAAGATTTTGCTAGATTGGGAATACTATATCTAACAACATATTAAATCGGAGGTAGATTACAATGAAACAAATTACGGAATTCATGAATGAAGAAGGTTTTGAGCTTAAGGGATATCTTTCACAACTTTTTGAACAAGCTTCTGATAAAGAAGAAAAGAAGAAACGCTGATCGCGGGACAGGCTGATCAGCGTTTTTTCATGTGCTGCAATACTTCATCGATTTTTGCGTGGTCTTCTGGTGATTCATCGATATGCTTCCACAAGAGTTTTCCCTCGACCGAATAGAGCCATGTTCCCCCCTGAATGTAGACGTCCTGCGTTTTCATCGACTTAATGACGAATTCTTTCTGCTTTTCATTTTTTGGGATGAAATTTTTAACTTTCCCGGTGATGAATCCAAAGCCTGCTTTCGCCAGCAGCTTCCATTTTGGCATCGTTTTATGCCCCATGCCGCGATACGCTTCACGGGAAGGATCCCCGAGTATTGGGAAAGGGAATGGTCCAAACTGATCAAGAAATTGCTTGATGAACGACCCTTTGGATGGGGCGATGGCAATGACCTGGTGGCCTGTTGCCTCTACTTCATTGATTCGCTCACGCAACTGCGCAAGATATGCCCGGCAAACCGGTCAGCCAAGCTGACGGACAAATACGACCATTGTTGGCGCGCCCTGAATGGCCGCGTCCAGCGTGATTGTTTTTTCTGGATCGGTTGTTTCCAATACAAAGTTCATGCGATCGTTTCCTCCTTACTATGATTTCATCTTATAAAAAATCATATAGAACTTCTTCCATAATGAAAAGTTTGAACGTTGTCGAAAGGTTTTTTGGAATTTTTTAAAAAATAAGAATAAAATAAACTAAACAGTCGGTTTATTTTTACAATAAGGGGAGGAATAATTGTGAACATTGAAATTAAGAGATTAAGTGATTGTCCGTTGAAGGATGGGGTAGAGGCTTACAATCGAGGGTTTGAGGGGTATTTTTACGATCAGAGCAAAACGATTGAGTCGTTCTCGAGGCGCTTTGGCCTGGATGAAATTTCGCCGGAGTACTCTGTCATCGCTTACCATGAAGGGAAGCCGGCGGGAATTGTGCTAAGCGGAATCAAAACCATCAATGGTGAGAAGATTGCCTGGAATGGCGGCACCGGGGTAGCGAAGGAGCTAAGGGGGAAGGGTGTAGGAAAAAAGTTGATGTACGCGGCTCTGGAGATCTACCGGGAAAACCAGGTGAAATATGCAACCCTTGAAGCAATCTCAAGAAATGAAGCCGCCATCCAGCTCTATCAATCTCTTGGTTTTAAGGTGAAGAGGAAGTTGAAATTTCTCCAGTACAATGAACCTTTTTCGGAAGGTGTTTTTGATTCCAAAAACGATCAAGTTGAATACGTGTCACCGAGTGAATTATCCAAGATTGATTTTTACCAGCATAAAACGTCTTGGCAAAATCATAAAGACAATATCCATGATGGCAATGCGATGATCCTGAGAGATGAGCAGAACGAAATCGCAGGTTTTTCCCTTTTTAAAAAAATGTATAAAGACGGAGTGGTGGCAAGCATTGGACTTCTGCAGCTGGAAGTCGCGGAGGGCCGGACTGACAGGCTTAATATCATGAAAACGCTCCTTAAGCATTCTTTCGCGCCGCTGGATGGTGCTTTCCAACGGACAACGGTCAACACGCCAGAGGAGAAGTTAGAGTTTCTTCAGTTATTGACGGATTCAGGATTCAGCCAATGGGAAGAACAAGTGTGGATGGTGAAGGAACTTAATATTTCTTAACAATCCTTTTCAATTAATTTACAACTCCTTAAAACCCAATTAATATCTCTCTAGTAAATTTGTACTTGTAGCAAGGGACATAATATTAGGGGGAATTAAGGAATGAAGAGTTTTAAAAAGTTAGCGATGTTCACAATGCTTGCTTCCGTGATGGCTTTCGGAACTGCTTGCTCTGATGGAGAGAAAAGCGCGGAAACAACAAATGGATCAAAGGAAACTGAAACTCAACTTGAAGGCAGCGTCGTGATCGACGGTTCAGGTACTGTCTACCCGTTCATGGCAAAAATGGCTGAGAAATATATGTCCAACCAAGAAGATGTATCTGTAGAAGTTAGCCGCTCTGGGACTTCTGCTGGTTTCAAGAAATTCCTAGTTGAAGAAGGAACAGACTACAACGATGCTTCCCGCCAGATCAAAGACGAAGAAAAGGCAAAAGCTGAAGAGCTTGGCATCGAAGTGAAAGAAATGAAAGTTGCTTTGGATGGATTGACGATTGTCATTAATAAAGATAACGAATGGGCAAAGGAACTGACAAAAGAAGAAGTTGTCTCTATTTTCCTGGCTGAAGGTGGAAAGAAGAAATGGTCTGATGTCCGCCCTGACTTCCCGGCTGAAGAGATTAAAACATATGGCCCTAACGAAAACCACGGAACATACGAATTCATGTTTGAAAACATTCTAGAAGAAAAAGACCTGGTCGAAGGCATCAACCTGCAGCAAGACTACTCTACACTGGTTGACCTAGTTTCAAAAGACAAGAACGCAATCGGTTTCTTCGGCTATGGTTATTATGCAAATAACAAAGATAAACTGGCTGCAGTAAATGTTGATTTCGGCAACGGACCAGTTGAACCTTCCCTTGAAACAATCAAGGAAGACGGCGAATACGGTCCATTCACACGCCCAGTGTTCACATACTTGAACGTAAACAATGCAAAAGAAAAAGCACAAGTACTAGATTATGCGATCTACACAATGAATAACGCACAAGATGTTGCCACAGAAACAGGCTTCGCACCACTGACAGACGAAGACATTCAGGCAACAATTGCAGAACTTGAAGGTTTGAAATAAGCGATTGCAGAAATCGAAGAATTGAAATGAACAAAAAGGAAGCATGGGATCCCATGCTTCTTTTTTTATGGTCTCGGGCTGATTAGCAAAAAAAAATAACAGTGGAGTCCACTGTTATCACATTTCATTTAATGCCGACATGAACTTATGCCGGTATTTCGCTTTGTTGAGCAATTGCTCGATCTCTTTTAGTGTTGAGTGGCGCTCGTTTTGGTTCTGGGCATTGAGTAGATGCGTCTTTAGTTCTGTTAATTTCATCATTTCTTCTGTAGAAAGATTGCTTTTCATTTGTGAATCCTCCTGTCGATTAGGATGAAAGTTGATGTTAACCATAGTGTAAATGGGGAATATTAAGGCAATACAGGAGTTTTATTAAGATTTTTCCATCGCAAAAAAACTGCCGGTTCAAAAACCGGCAGCGTGTTATTTACTGATATTATGGCGGAGTTTGCTAAAATCGGCTTCTTGATAGTAGCTGTTTTTCACCAGGATATTCGGGCCGAGGCAGGATACAGCCGGGCAGTGGCAGCTCAACTCACGGGCAATTGCGGAGTCCTGCCATGTTTGATAGGCGTCTTCGAGCTTTGTTGTCTGGATGTTGCCAAGCGGCGGAGTGTCGCCGAAATCGGTGACGATGATGTCGCCGTTGAAAATATTCACATTGAGTCGCGAACGGCCATCCGGGTCGTTCCTTACAGTTACATTTTTGCTGTTATAAAGACGTTTGAGAAGGTCCAGATCCTCCTGCTTAGTGCTGCATGCATAGAATGGCAGCGTTCCGAACAGCATCCACACGTTTTCGTCGCGGACGTCGAGCAGATGGTGGATCGCTCCGCGAATTTCTTCAAGTGTCAGGGATTCAAGGCTGCTTGCGAAATCGCTAGGGTACATCGGGTGCACCTCATGCCTCTGGCAGTGCATTTCATCGACGATTTGCTTGTGAATTTTCTCGAGATATGGCAGGGTACGCTTGTTCAGCATCGTTTCGGCCGATACCATGACGCCTGCTTTCACGAGCTCTCTGCTATTTTCTATCATTCTTGTAAAATATTTTTCGCGCTGCTGGTAGTCAGGTTTCTTTTCCATCATCGCGAATCCGCCTTCGACGAAGTCATCAACGGTGCCCCAGTTGTGTGAGATATGCAGCACATCCAAATATGGGATGATCATCTCATACCGCGATAGATCCATCGTCAAATTGGAGTTGATCTGCGTACGGACACCGCGTTCAGAAGCGTACTTTAAGATCGGCATGACATAATTTTTTACGGAGGAAAGGGAAAGCATCGGTTCGCCGCCGGTAATGCTCAATGAGCGAAGCTTCGGGATTTCGTCCAGCCGGTGCAAAAGCAGTTCCAATGGAAGTGCATCCGGGTCCTTTGTCTGCAGCGTGTAACCGACGGCGCAATGCTCACAGCGCATATTGCAAAGGGTCGTTGTCGTGAATTCGATATTGGTGAGTTGAGGCTTGCCGTATTGTTCGACATCAAGGTAAGCTTCCCAGGGGTCGTGTTGAGGGGTGATTGGTTTTATGTATGACATGATTGACTCCTTAATTAGTTATTTAGGAAAACCTCTTCATTATAGCTGAGTGGCCATGCTTTCGTGTATTCCGTCCCCCCTATTTTGGATGAGATTTTGCTTGAATAGGATGAGGGGTTTTACTGCAACCTAATAAGAATAGTAAAAATAGATTGGGGTACTCGCATATGACCGGAATTTTATTAGCCTTGCTTGCAGCCGTTTCATGGGGCAGCATCGTGTTTGTCAGCAATAAGCTCGGCGGTGATGAAGACAGCCAGACCCTTGGTACGACAATAGGGGCCTTGATTTTTGCAATTGGAGTTTTCATTTATAAAAGGCCGGATTTATCGACTCTTGTCTGGACAGTGGGTTTTATTTCGGGCTTGTTTTGGTCACTTGGCCAAAAAAATCAATTTGGGGCTGTCCGTTATTTGGGCGTAGCCAAAACGGCACCGATGTCGACGGGCTTACAGCTGATTGGCACGACTTTTTTCGGAGTGTTTATTTTTAAAGAATGGGATACGAAGATGAGTGTCGTAATCGGGATTGCAGCGCTGGCGTTGATCATTGCCGGGGCAGTGCTCACCTCGCTGAGACAGGGGGATGACAAAGGGAAGTCAAAGAGTTTGAAAAAAGGCTTCCTCGTCCTGCTTCTTTCGACGTTAGGGTTTGTTGGTTATGTCGTATTAATACGCTGGTTCAACATCGATGGCTGGGCCGCGATTCTTCCCCAGGCGATCGGGATGATTGTCGGCGCCATGCTGCTGACGATGCGCGGTAAACCGTACAACAAGTATGCCATCCGCAATATTGTGACCGGCCTGCTATGGAGTACAGGGAATCTTGGGCTTTTGCTTGCACTCCCAAAAATCGGAGTGGCGACAAGCTTTTCTTTATCACAAACAGGAATCGTGATCTCGACCATTGGCGGACTTTTCTTCTTAAATGAAAAGCGCAGTAAAAAACAGGTTTGGATGGTACTGCTGGGATGCCTGCTCATCATTGCAGGCGGTGTATTACTGGGCGTTACAAAAAGATAAAGGGGCGATTGGAATGTATCCAAATCTTGAAGGGAAAGTTGTGGTCATTACAGGGGCTGGAACCGGTCTTGGGAGAGCAATGGCTGAAAGATTCGGTGCGGAAAAGGCGAAGGTTGTCATCAATTATTTTAAAGAAGATGAAGATGTCCAGAGCATCATTGAGACCATTGAAAAAGCTGGAGGAAGCGCAAGTGCGATCCAGGGGGATGTAACAAAAGAAGAGGATATAAAACGGATGATTTCGCATGCCGTCAAAACGTATGGATCCCTGGACATCATGGTCAATAATGCCGGAATCGAAAACGAAGTCCCTTCAGAGGACCTCACACTCGACGATTGGAACAAGGTCATCTCGACCAATTTGACGGGGCAGTTCCTGGGCTGCAGAGAAGCGATTGATTATATGCTTGAGCATAAAATCAAAGGCTCGATCATTAATATGTCGTCCGTCCATCAGGAAATTCCGTGGCCTCACTTTGTCCATTACGCAGCAAGCAAGGGCGGTGTAAAATTGATGACCGAAACGCTCGCACTTGAATTTGCCCCGCATGGCATCCGTGTGAACTGCATTGCCCCTGGTGCAATTGATACACCAATCAATGCTGAAAAGTTCGCTGATCCGGAGCTGGAAAAAGGGGTTGTTGAGCTAATTCCGATGGGGTATATTGGCAAGCCGGAAGAGATTGCGGCATGTGCGGTGTGGCTTGCTTCGAGTGAAGCCAGCTATGTCACCGGCCTGACGCTGTTCGCTGATGGCGGGATGACCCAATATCCTGGGTTCCAGGCTGGGAAGGGTTGAGTCTGCCTTAGCACAAAAGAAAAAACAGAGGGCCTATCAATATTGGATAGGCCCTTCGTTATGGTGAAAAAAGGATAATGAAGGTGCTTGGAATCAGTCCGGACTCATTTTTTGTTGTTTTTGTTCGATCTTCCGGATACCGCCCATAAAAAACCTGACTAACAGGAATGTACCGGCGATTGAGGCGAAGCTGTGGAGGGAGGTCCAACTCTTTTTATATCGAATCAAATCTGTGTTTTTTTCAAGCCAGTCCTCCATAGCGGCTGATGGTGCACTGAATAATAGTGATTTTAATAGAATCGAGATCCAGCTGGATTGCCTGGTAATCTGGTTGAAATAGATGCAGGTTACCGGAAAGATAAGATAGCTGAATAAAACACTGATATCGAAGGTTTTAAATAAAGAAACAGGATATTTCAAATATCCTCTCTTGACCAGTACATTATCTAAAATGGAGGCTATGTAACCTTTCAATAAGAAAATCATGAGCCAATCTTTCACAGGCGGCTTTCTTAAAAGATGAAAAAAAGACAGTAAGCCAAAAACGAATAGGTAATTTAGTGTCTTCTTTTCAAGTTTTCTCCTCCTCAATAGTTTGACCTCCTGTCTGCAGATGATTGTTTTTATCATTCCTTCTATAAATGAGATTATTCTCCCGTCATTATAGGTGATTTAAAAAGTAATATTCCGAAATGTTGGAAATGATAACGTAAAAGGGGAATTTTAAGGGAGTTAGGTGATCAGATTATGATCAATGCGATTTATGCGATAGTTTGGATCGGGATCTTATTGAAATGGGGAGATTGGAAAAATTGGAAAGTGTACTATCCAACAATCCTTTTCCTTACCCTTGGAGATTTTATCTACCTTTATTTACTGTCAGATCATTATCCCATGTGGAAATATATCCCCGCGCCGGGAGATGAGGAAGTAGGAATTACGAATACGCACATCTCTTTCTCCATCATGGCAATAAAATATCCAGCAACATGCTTAGCTTATCTAGCCAACTTTCCGAAAGAAGGTATTATAACGAAATTTATCTATTATACAGGGTGGCTGATCCTTTATTTTGCCAATGAACTGGTGGATCTTCAATTTAACCTGATCAAATACTTCAATGGCTGGAGCATCTGGTGGTCCGCGCTATTTAATGCCGTCATGTTCCTGATTTTGAAAATTCATTTTCACAGGCCTTTGATTGCCTGGATTGCTTCCGCTATTTTTATTTTGTTTTTATGGAACCAATTTGATGTGCCTTCCAGGGTTTTTAGATAATGCTAGACATAAAAATGGCCTGATCCTTTACTTGGATCAGGTCTTGTTTTTATTAAGGAGAATTTATATGTTTCAACTTCGAGGAACGGTACATCTTAATACTCGGTAAAATAATTTATTTATTGCGGCAGTCTTGACTCACATCAAACTGGAATAGCTTATATATATGGGTCTTTTTTAGCTGTTTCACTAAATAGATTAGGAGGCTTTTATGAGAGCTGTTGTTTGCAATAAATATGGACCGCCTGATGTTCTTGAAGTAAAGGAAGTGGAAAAACCTATTCTCGGGGATCATCAAGTATTGGTAAGAATCCATGCGTCATCGGTGAATTACGGGAACCTGGTCCTTTTAAAAGGAGAGCCTTTTCTGGCCCGATTCGCGTTTGGTCTGTTAAAACCAAAATACTCTGTTCCTGGAGGGGACATAGCTGGAAGGGTTGAAGCGATAGGGAAGGATGTTAAACAGTTTAAGCCTGGTGATGAGGTATTCGGTGATCTTTCTGGCTGTGGATGGGGCGGGTTTGCTGAATATGCGGCTGTTCCTGAAAATGCCCTGGTTTTGAAGCCGGTGAATCTATCGTTCGAGGAAGCTGCCGCTGTTCCGATGGCTGCGGTGACAGCTCTTCAGAGTCTAAGGGACAAAGGCAAGATCCAGTCTGGACAGCAGGTACTGATCAATGGGGCTTCTGGGGGTGTAGGGACGTTCGCTGTGCAGATTGCTAAATCGTTCGGAGCTGAGGTAACGGGGGTCTGCAGCACAAGAAATCTGGACATTCTGCGGTCAATAGGAGCAGACCATTCAATCGATTATTCAAAAGATGACTTTACTCAGAAACCCAAGAGTTATGACCTAATTCTGGGTGTGAACGGCCATCATTCGATTTCAGCATATAAACGAGTATTAAATCCCGAGGGGAGCTTTGTTCACGTCGGCGGCTCTGAATCTCAAATGTACCAGGCTATGCTTCATGGGCCCTGGATTTCAATGACTTCAAGGAAGAAAATCGGCAGCTTTCTGCAGAGGCCAAAACAGAAGGATCTGGAATTTATGAAGGAGCTTATCGAAGCCGGCAAAGTTAAGCCCGTTATCGACCGTTCCTATAAGCTGAGTGAAGTCCGGGAAGCTTTCCGGTATTTTGGAGAAGGGCATTCCCAGGGAAAAGTAGTCATCACGGTTTGATAAATGTTCAGCGCAATGGTTTAAGAAGCTGTAAATAAAAAGCCTGATCTGAAAATCGATCAGGCTTTGCCCTGCAGAATGAACTGGCTGGTGATTTTGGATAATGATTTGGCCAGGCTGTTCAACTTCAAGCCAATTTCATCGGTGGATTCCATCTGCTGAACCTGGACCACGCTTGCTGTAAGCATTTCTTCTGCACTGATCAGTGTTTCCTGCGAAACGGACAGGAAGCTCTCGGCTCCATCAGCTAATTGTGGGAGCGTGTTTTCGAGGTTTTCCAGTTCGCCTTGCATGGAGTGGAGCTTGTCGCTGACGGAGGAAATCTCGTTCATCAGTTCGTCGAAGGAAATTTGTGAACTGCTTGCCATGGTTAAATTTGAGTTGATTTTTGAGTGCATCTCATCAAATTCAGCAGTTGCCCCCATCGTAATTTTCTCCATATTGTTGATCGCACGAGTGATGTCCTCTGCAGTTTTTGCAGATTGTTCTGCAAGTGAGCCTACTTCATTGGCGACAACGGCAAAGCCCTTGCCAGCATCCCCGGCGCGTGCGGCTTCGATTGAGGCATTGAGCGCCAGTAATTTCGTCTGGTCTGCAATTGCTTTTACCATGCCAACTAAATTCGTGATCGAATGTGAGTATTCTTTTACCTGATGGACCGTATTGGTTAATTGCTTGAAGTCTGTTTCGTAAGAATGAATCGTCGAGATTAGCTGGCCGATGCTCTTTTCGCCATTCACAGCTGATTCATTCATCCTCGCAGAACTGCTGAAGACACTGTCCATATTCGTTACCAGGGCTTCAATCATGTCTTTCATATCTTTAAAGCTTCTGACGCTTGTCTCTGAGCTGGCTGCGGTTTGCTCGGCTCCTCCTTTGACGAGGTGGATGGCGGCGACTAGCTGCTGGCTGCTTGCCAGGGTGCTCTGCGATGAATCCTTCAGCTCATTGCCTGTATTGCCCAACTCTTTTGTCGTAGCGGTCAGTTCTGTAACCATCTTCATCATCTGTTCGATCATGCTGTTGTAGCTTTTTTGCAATGAATTGATTTCAGGAATCGAGGTTCGGATGTCAGGCGCGCTTTGCAGGCGGCCTTCGCGGACCTTTTTCATGGTGTTTCTCAGCGCGTTCAAAGGTTTCGTCACTTTTTTTACAAACAGGCTGATCAAAATCGTGGCAGCCAGTAAGCTGATGAAGATAACAGCGATTGTAAAATAAGCCATTTCATTGACGGGTCCCATATATGTACTGGTTGGAATCAGGATGACGTAAATACCGTTGATTTCCTTCATTTCCTGAAAAGCAACGGTGTAGTCTTGTCTATTGAATACGGAGTGAACAACCCCGTTCTTGGATTCCTGAATCGACTTAAGCTGTTGGCTGGAAAAAGGAACCTCTGCCTTTTTGCTAACATTGAAGGGAGTCGCTTTTCCTTCGCTAATATAGTAGAAATCAGAGGCAATGCCGTCCTCTTGCAGCTTTTTTTGCTGTGAGCGGACATTGCTTTCAAGCTGCTGCCTGAAATAATCTTCGTCACTGACATATACAAATTTTAAATTTTCGGCTATGTATCCCATTAATTGAGCTTCTCTTTCGAGGCGATCCTCGATTGTGTCAACCGCCATGCTTCTCGCTTTCATATAAGAGCTGACACCCACGGTGACGACCGATATCAAAAGCAGCGAGAGGAATAAGAACAGCAGGCGGGTGCCCAGGGTGAAATGTGAAAACTTGGTTGCAAGCTTCAAAACAAAGACCTCCAATTTATCATACTATTGTCCTATAGGATAAATTATACAGAGGCATTGTAAATTGGATGTTAAGATATTGTAAGGGTCAGGTGGAGGGGGATAATGTCTAAAAAAATGATTGGGTATTGGAGGGGAAATTAGGAATCTTTGAAGGATTAAAAGGGGTGGCTAATCGTTTTTTACGAAGAATCTTGTAAAGTTATTTTATATTAGAGCCATCACTTAGCGAATCCTAAAGTGTAAAAAATCTTTCATCTATTTTTTTGCATCAATCAAGGGCACATATTGTTCAGAGACGATAAGATCATCTTCCACTAAAACGTAAGGGTGTGTTTCCATCAGAATCGTTTTAAGGTGGTCGGGCATCTTATCCCCTTCATAGGCGCAGATTAATGGAAACGACAGCTGATTTACCGCTTCGTCCACCACTTTTTCAAAATCCTCGATTAGATGCAGCGGATCTTCCATGGTAGCCCATTCCACATGAGCCCATGATCGAAAGGTAATTTGATTTTCCACATAAGGCTGTACGGTTTTTTCAAAGTATTGTGTGATGGCAGGAGGGTGATAGCTGCCACTAGAATAATAGAAATCGAAGTTGTTTATATGGTGAACGAACTCCCATTGCTCTGTCGTTAACCGTTTTTTTAGTTCTTTATCGATTAAAGGGTATACACGTTCACTTTCAATGAGAATCACGTAATCTCCCGCGGCGATGCCATCTTGAATAAAATTAACTGCCTGTTCGATGTACCTTTCCATTCCATGATAGGAATATAGGACATGCACACATCTTTGATCATTAAACAACTGATTCATATTGCTTTTCAATTCATTCACCCCTTTTTCCAGTATTCTCCTCATTATATAGTACGGTTCAAGATAAATACGTAATATGGTAAAAATAACTTTTTTAATCCAAAAAACTTTCTTCTATTTTTGATAATGTAAAAATCTACACGACCATCTTGGATCAGTTCCTGTAAACTTAGAAGATATTTACAGTTTGCGAATAAAATGCGTTTTTTGCGAATAAACCCTTAGAAGTTGCGAATAAATCGCAGGTAACGATTCATTTGACCTGAAAACAAAAAAATAGTACTGAAATGGCTTGTTCAAAATCAAGGGAATAAGTTTTTGTGTATAGGGGTATTAAAGGAACATAACCTAATTCATAATTTGAACTGGAAAATTCAAAACAGGAGGTGCTGTTTATGTCATTTCAATATGCGGAAGAAGATGGCCGTTTTGTCGCCAAGGATGCAGACGGGCTCGAAGTCGGGGAAGTGACTTTTACTCGGGATGGAGATGAGGTTCTGGTGATCGACCATACAGGTGTGGATCCAGCGAATCGTGGCCAGGGTGTGGCCGAAGAACTGATCCGTCATGTTGCGGAGAAAGCGAAGAATGAGGGTTTGAAGATCGAGCCGGTGTGCTCCTATGCTAAAAAAGAACTTGAGAAGAAGCCGGAATACAGAGAGGTTTTGAAGACTTAGGCCTTGAGTTTTTACTCATAGGCTTTTTTGCTGATGCAGTTCACACTTTGATGATCGTTGCATCTATCGGTATGCTATCTAATTGGGTTCGAATGGCAATGTCCGGTATAATAAGAAAGTCAGAAAACGAATAGGGATGGTCATCAACTAATGTGTGGGATTGATTTTGTTATTGCTGTGACCGATAAAGAAGCGTCAATGGCTGAAGAATATGTAAGGTTTGAAGAAAAAATACACGATTATTTAATAAGAGAAACAAAAAAGAAGGATCCTTTGACATTACTGATTCAATTAGACCGGTATAAACGAACAGTCTTAAATGCTAAAGAAATCAATGAGTTAATCGTCATATGTGAAGAGTTATTAAAGAGATTTTATGTGGAAACAGAAATAAACCATGCAATACGTGACTTTGCACAAGATTTGAAAGAATTATGCCAGGAAGCGATCGAGCAAAAGAAGCATCTTTATGCTATTGGTGATTAACCGGGGATAAACGAACCCATTGACATGAAAATACCAGCATGATAAAATTATCTCGAATTCAAGATAATTTGTTTTTTCGATGGGAAAAAGGATATAGTAATGATAGATATTTTTTTGAGGTAATATCTCGATTTCAAGATAAAAGGAGAGATACAGATGAATGAATTAAGAGGAATACACCATGTAACGGCAATTACAAGCAGCGCGGAAAAAAACTACGAGTTTTTCACATATGTACTGGGAATGCGTCTTGTGAAAAAGACGGTCAACCAGGATGACATTCGCACGTACCACTTATTTTTTGCGGATGATAAAGGGTCTGCGGGTACGGATATGACTTTCTTCGATTTTCCTGGCATTCCTAAGGGAACGCACGGAACAGACGAGATTTACAAAACAGGGTTCCGCGTGCCGACAGATGCGGCGCTGGACTACTGGGTCAAACGATTCGATAAATACGACGTCAAGCATACAGGCATCAAGGAGTTGTTCGGAAAGAAAACGATTTCGTTTGCCGATTTTGATGAACAGCAATACATGCTGATTTCGGATGAGTTCAATAAAGGCATTACATCCGGGACTCCATGGCAGAACGGTCCGGTTCCGTTGGAGTTCGCGATTACTGGCCTTGGACCAATTCATATCCGCATCTCACGCTTCGATTATTTTAAAGAAGTGTTGGAAAAAGTGATGCATATGCGCGAAATCGGGCAAGAGAGTACTCTGCATTTATTCGAAATGGGAGAAGGAGGGAACGGTGCTCAGGTTATCGTCGAGGACAATAAAGTGCTGCCGGCTGGCCGCCAGGGATTTGGCACCGTGCATCATGCGGCATTCCGGGTTGCCGACACTTCAGTTTTGCATGAGTGGATCGATCACATGAAAGCATCCGGATTTGGCACCTCAGGGTATGTTGACCGCTTCTTCTTTGAATCATTATACGCGCGAGTGGCACCTGGTATTCTGTTCGAATGGGCGACAGACGGACCTGGCTTCATGGGGGACGAACCATATGAAACCCTCGGGGAAAAATTATCCCTGCCTCCGTTCCTTGAATCGAAGCGTGAGCAGATCGAGGATTTTGTCCGCCCGATCGATACCGTACGCAGCACAAGGGATATTGAAAAAGAGTATTTGTAAACCACTGTTTGTACAGGTCATTTTTGTGGAAAACTCCAATTGAATGATTTTAATAAGGAGGGAACTAAAATGGTTAAATTAGCAGTGATTTTTTACAGCATGGGCGGAACGAATTATCAGCTTTCAAAATGGGCAGCGGAAGGCGCAAAGGAAGCAGGCGCTGAAGTGAAAGTGTTTAAAGTGAAAGAATTGGCTCCTGAATCTGCGATCGAAGGCAATGATGCCTGGAAAGCGACAGTCGAGGCGACAAAGGATGTCCCTGAAGTCACACCGGATGACCTTGAATGGGCTGATGCCATCATTTTCAGTGTCCCAACACGATTCGGGAACATGCCTTCACAAATGAAGCAATTCCTTGATACAACCGGCGGCCTGTGGGCTAAAGGCAAACTGGCGAACAAGGTCGTCAGCGCGATGTCCTCCGCTCAGAACCCGCACGGCGGACAAGAAGCAACGATTCTGTCATTGTATACAACGATGTACCACTGGGGTGCGATCGTCGCCGCGCCGGGTTATACCGACCAGGTGACATTCGCAGCAGGCGGAAACCCATACGGCACAAGCGTAACTGTCGACCAGGACGGCAATATGGTCGAAGACGTCCAAGCAGCAGTGAAATACCAGGCAAAGCGGACCGTTACCGTCGCAGGATGGGTTAAGAACGGGAATCAATAGAAACACGGGGACGGTTCTACTGTTTCAGGCAAAGAAGCACGGGGCGGTTCTTGTGCTTCCGGCGTAAAAAGCGTAAAACATGGGTAAAACATGGGGACGGTTCTTGTGTTTCCGTCTTATGAAAAAGCGAACAGTGCAGAACTGTTCGCTTTTTTCGTTCTGTTGAATTATTGATTCAGTTGGAGGTTGGCTGTTTTTAAATGAAGCTGAATCCACGTTTAGAATAACTCCTTCAATAAAACTCTGGCGCGTCACAGAAGTGTTAAAAGGGTATACTTAAAGTATGAAGAGATAGAAAAGGAGGAGAATCCAATGACGAACAATCAGGCGGGCTGGAATTTTGACAATAGCTATTCCCGGTTGCCGGGAATCTTTTTTACCCTGCAAAATCCGAAACCTGTCCGGGAACCGGATATGGTCATTTTTAATCATGCATTGGCCGGGGAACTTGGCTTGAATGGGGATGAATTAAAAGAGCAGGCGGGTATTTTTGCCGGAAATGAGATTCCTGAAGGAGGAACGCCTCTGGCGCAGGCGTATGCTGGCCATCAGTTCGGGCACTTTAACATGCTTGGTGACGGACGTGCCATCCTGCTGGGTGAGCAGATGACTCCTGAGGGTGAGCGATTCGATATCCAGCTCAAAGGGCCGGGGCGGACTCCTTATTCCCGTGGCGGTGACGGCCGTGCCGGTCTTGGCCCGATGCTGCGGGAGTATATCATCAGCGAAGCGATGCATGCACTTGGCATTCCGACGACCCGCAGCCTTGCTGTCGTCACAACCGGCGAGCAGATCATCCGTGATACAATGCAGCCCGGCGCGATTTTGACGCGTGTGGCAGCAAGCCATTTGCGTGTCGGTACCTTTCAATTCGCAGCCAATTGGGGAAAGAAAGAGGATTTGCAGGAACTGGCTGACTATGCTATTAAGCGGCATTATCCCGAGCTCGAAGGTGAGGAAGACTGTTACCTTTCCCTGTTAAAAGCGGTCATCAAGCGCCAGGCTGAATTGATTTCGAAGTGGCAGATGGTTGGATTTATCCACGGTGTCATGAATACTGACAATATGACGATCAGCGGCGAGACGATAGATTATGGTCCTTGCGCGTTCATGGACACGTACGACCCAGCGACCGTGTTCAGTTCGATTGACCGCGAAGGCCGATATGCGTACGGGAACCAGCCATATATCGGCGGCTGGAACCTTTCGAGATTAGCGGAAGCGTTGCTGCCTTTGTTGCATGAGGACGAAGACCAGGCTGTTCAACTGGCCGAAGGAGCACTCTCAGAATTTCCAGGGTTATTCGAAGGGGCATTTTTAGCGGGAATGCGTGCGAAACTGGGGATTTTTAATGAGGAAAAAGAAGATAAAGCCCTTATCTCTGGACTGCTTAATTTGATGCAGAAGCATAAAGCGGATTTTACCAACACATTCAGGGCATTGACCGCCGGCAAGCTTGAGGGCACGGAACTTTTTGTGGCTGAGGACTTCATTCAGTGGCAGGAAAAATGGCAGGATCGGCTTGGCCGCCAGGAACAATCGAAGGAAGCTTCCCGGCAGCTCATGCGTGACAGCAATCCGGCTGTCATTCCGCGAAACTACAAGGTAGAAGAGGCCCTCGCGGCTGCTTTGAATGGTGATATGAGTGTGATGGAAAAATTGCTAAGGGTTCTGGCTGACCCATATGCCTATTCGCAAGAGCAAACGGAATTCTGTGCACCGCCTGCGCCGTCAGCGAAGCCTTACCGCACTTTCTGCGGGACATAATCTCAGGGGCAAAGATTGATTGCCTTTTTTGCTTTTTAACCTTACGATGTTTATAATTTAGGTAAATAGTCCATATATTAAAAAAGAGCCTCCGGCGGCAACCGGAAACTCAGATGTACAGCATGCTGCAGACGTGCAGCGGCCCATAGAATGAATAAGAAATGGTCTACTCAAACATTGTGGCGATGCAGGGTAGGTCATTTCTTTTTGTTTGCAGAAATACCCAATGCAACTACGGCAATGATCAATGTTGCAAAACTAATCATCATGTTCATTGCTTCGTAAGTCACCATCAGCGTCACCCCCTTTCGTGAAGAAAGTGAGGAATGACCGCTGCCCACCCCGCATTTGCTGTACAGAATAAGTATAAACATGAAATACGGTCTGCTATACGGTGAAAGAGCCGATTTCGGTTGAAGTAATTTTTTATTAATGAGAGGTTATGTACCCGAAGTGCGAGGAAATGCTTGAGTACGGTCACATAAAAAAGGATTATGTGACCGTGAAGCGAGGAAAATCAAGATGACGGTCACATAAAAGAGAAATATGTGCCCGTGAAGCGAGGGAAAACAAGGTGACTGTCACATAAAAGAGAAATATGTGCCCGTGATGCGAGGAAAATCAAGATGACGGTCACATAAAAGAGAAATATGTGACCGTGAAGCGAGGGAATGAGAGTTTACGGTCACATAAAAGCGGATTATGTGCCCGTGCAGCGGGGGAAATGAAGATTACGGTAACATAAAAGCGGATTATGTGCCCGTGAAGTGGGAGAAATCGAAATTACGGTCATATAAAAGAGAAATATGTGCCCGTAATGCGAGGAAAATCGTAATCACAGTAACATAAAGAGAGGCTTTGCTCACGAAACCCAGTCAGAACTGTGCGAGCTGGCAATTAAGGTCATCAATGTGATACTGCATCCAAAAAGAAGGCCTGGAACTCCCACCCAGGCCGTTTTCAACGCATAAAAGAGCGATACCATTTATCCCAATCGAGTCCGAGTGAGTAGGAGACTGATTTAGATTCAAGTTTTGCACAATCGTTGATGCATTTGCCGCCGATGATGAATTTCAGTCCTGGATTTGTATTCAGAATGGATACGATCCAGTCATCCACCTTCTTAATAGGACCGGGATTGGTCATCGAAATCGCTACAAAGGAAATGCCCTTCATCCTGATCAATTCCGCTAATCCTTCAAGTGGTGTATTCGGTCCCAAATAGATGACGTCGTGCCCTTTTTTCTTTAAAAAAATGCTGAAGATCATCAGCCCGATTTGGTGGTGCTCACCTTCGGGACAGAATGCCAGCACTTTCGGAAGGTGCTGATTCACAGGCAGGATCCTCAGGAACTGGGTGCAGCGGTTGATGATGAACTGCGATGAAAAATGCTCCTGGGCGACTGTGATGGCGCCATTCTCCCACTCATCCCCAACCTTATACAAAACGTCCACCAAAATATATTGAAATACCTCTTCATAGTCATACAAGGAAAATGTAAGGTCGACAATTCGATTCGCTTCTTGTGTGTCAAGGTTGATCAGGGCATGATATAACTCTTCCTGGACTCCATCGAACTTATTTTTTTCGGTTGGAGGTGTGTCAGGAGTATGATCGATTTCTTGTAAAAGCCTGACGGCGTCACTGATTTTCATGTTGTGATCGTGAATCTGTGTCTTAATCCACTTCAGCATTTCTAAGTCCTTCTCGCTATAAAGACGGTGACCGCCTTCGGTACGGGAAGGCTTCACCACATTGTAGCGGTTTTCCCAGGCCCTGATTGTTACGGCCGGGATATCCAGTAATTCCGAAACTTGCTTGATACTATACAAAATTATCACCACCACTCATTATTGTATACAAGTTATACAAAACTTACACAATTTTAAAAGCCTAAAATACGCCATTTTCAGGTGTTTAAAATAATAAAGTAAAAATAATTGCCATTTTTGTATAGGTTTTGTATAATGTAATTGTAAGGTTATACAAAAATTATACAACGGTGGTGCGATTATGAAAAATTTAAATTTGTTATCATTAGTATTGCTTATTGTCGGCGGATTAAATTGGCTTCTGGTCGGTTTGTTTGAATGGGATTTGGTTGGAGGGCTTTTCGGAGGGATGGACAGTCCAATTGCGAAAGTGGTCTATATCCTTGTTGGCCTGGCTGCAATCTACAGCATCACACTTTTATCAAAAGTAAATAAATAATTACGGAAGGCGTACAGAACTCAATCTGTACGCCTTTTTTGATAAAATAAAAACATCAATATGTCTATCCTAAAGAAAGGAGGGAGTGGACCAGGAAATGAATAAGAGTGAGATTGAATATAAAATCGTTGAATTAAAGGACGAATACTTACAGCTTCAGCATAATCTTGAAAAGCTGGAGTCGATAAAGGGTAATCTTCATCCGCTGGAAAAACGGCTAGCGGCTATTGAAGAGGAGTTAAGTTCGCTTAACCAGATGCTGCGGGAAATGTAAAACCAGAAGCCTATTCTTTTAAAGAATAAGGCTTTTTCTTTTGAATCGAAGGAACGGGAAGGAATCGTGCTGGATGTTGTTGAAGTTATTGAATAAAGGTATTGTCGAATCGTTATTTCACTAAAGCAGGTGATTCAATCCATGAAAATAATTGAAACTGAGAGACTGTATTTAAGGGAATTGCTTTTGGAGGATACAGAAGAGTTATCGAAGGTTCTTTCTGATCCGGAGTCCATGCAATTTTATTCTGAGCCGTTTAGTCTGGAGAAGGTGGAACAATGGATTCGCTGGAATATGAAAAATTACAGAATTCATAACCATGGATTGTGGGCGGTCATTTTAAAAGATGGGGAAGAATTCATTGGGGATTGTGGCATCACGATGCAAAGAATTGAAGATGAGACGGTCCCGGAGATTGGTTTCCATATCATTAAGAGCTTTTGGAATAAAGGATATGCGACAGAAGCTGCGTTTGCCTGTAAGCAATATGCATTTGAAAAGATGAATTACCCGAAGGTATTTTCATATACGACGATAAGAAATCTTGCTTCACAAAAGGTCGCTGAGAAAATCGGGATGGGTCCATATAAGGTTTTTGAGAAGAATGGGGAAAAACAAATCGTACAAGTAGCAGTTAATCCTGCGATTTTGGGAGGCAGAGAATGAAGGTAGTAGTTGGTTTTAGCGGGGGCAAGGATTCCACGCTGGCATTATATAGACTTCAAAATCAAGCTGAATACGAGATTGATTCATTGCTGGTGACGCTGACGGAAGGATTTGACCGTGTTTCGATTCATGGAGTCCGTTATGAGCTGCTTAAGCTGCAGTCCGAGTCTTTAGGGATTCCTTTAAGGGAAGTGTGGATTCCGCAGGATTGCCCGAATGAGAAGTATCAGGAGCTTATGGGGAACGCCGTTTCTAAAATGAAAGAAGACGGGGTTACACATATGGCATTTGGGGATCTTCATCTGGAGGATGTCCGGGAGTACAGAGAAAAAATGCTATCGGGAACAGGGATCAAGCCAATATTTCCTCTATGGAAAATCCCTGTAGAGGAGATCAGCGAAGAATTCATAAGCCTTGGATTTAAAACAATCCTTACATGCGTTGATATGGATCAACTGGATAAAACTTTCGCAGGCAGAGTATATGACAGGGAGTTCATCATAGATTATCCGAAGGAAACTCATGATATTTGCGGAGAGAATGGGGAGTTTCATTCCTTTGTGTTTGACGGGCCCAATTTTAAATTCCCAATCAAATTTGAGTTAGGCGAACAAAAAGTAACACCTGACTTTTTCACTAAAAAGGACCGATTTCTGTACATAGATCTCCTTCCAAACAATAAGTAGGCAGGGGAAGGATCCATAAAATTGTCTGGGGGAGAAGAGTCCATGTCAATAAAAAAGAGTTTTGCCCAGGAGACAGTAAATGGGGTAATCATGGGCAATGGGAAGGTGTCTTTCCAAAATGTCCGATTGAATGTCCATAGTTATTATATTGATGGGGTTTTGATTGATACGGGGGCAAGGTCGCTAGGCGATTACTTCAAACCGTTTTTTAAGGAGCTTACTATTGACCAGGTGGTAATGACTCATTACCATGAGGATCATTCGGGGTGCGCGGCGTTTTTGCAGGAAGAGTTACAGCGGCCGCTTTTCATGAATGACTTGATGATTGAGTACTGCAAGGGGAAGGCGGATTACCCAATGTATCGGCAGCTGTTTTGGGGGAAGCGCAAGCCATTTCGGGCGGAACCCATCGGGGATAGCTTTCATTCGCCAAATGCATCATGGAAAGTAATTCATACTCCCGGGCATGCTGAAGACCATGTGGCGTTTTTAAATGAAGAAACTGGACAGCTTTTTACTGGAGATCTGTACTGCCAGGAAAAGACGAAGGTTGCTCTTCGGGGTGAAAGTGTGCCGGTCATGATTGACTCATTAACGAAACTCTTGACCTATGATTTTGAAGAGGTGTTTTGCAGTCACGCAGGCCATTTGAGTGAAGGGCGCGCAGCTTTAAAAAGAAAGCGGGATTATTTATTGGAGCTGCAAGGAACTATTTTAAAAATGTATGATGAAGGAAATGCTCCTGAAGAAATAAATGCCGCACTGTTTCCGAAAAAATATCCAATTGTATTTTTATCTGCGGGAGAATGGGACTCACTCCATATTGTCCGTTCCGTCATTAACGAACGTAATCAATCGGTGAACTCCTAACCAAAAGGAGGATTTCGAATGGATATTGTTATAAGAGACTATGAGGACCATGATTATAGTGAATTCGTGGGGATGGTGAACGCGCTCTACCGAGAAGACCCCGAGGGCAAGCCAATGGAACTGTCAAAAGTGGCAGCTACAGTTAATGAGTATAAAAATCATCCTGAAAAAATCAGGATTGTCCTTTTGCTGAAAAAGAATGAAGTCATTGGTTACTCCATCCTTGTTCACTTTTGGAGCAATGAATATGGTGGGAATATCCTGGTCGTAGATGAATTGTATATCAAAGAGAAATACAGAAACGCAGGGATCGGCAGTTATTTTATAAAACAGTTAGAAGAAAGTGGAGACTGTGCTGCTATTCAATTAGAAACGACTCCATCAAACGAAAGGGCTTGTCATTATTATAGGAGATTGGGATTCGAAGTTAGTGAAAATACACATTTGGTGAAGGTTAAGTCATATTAATGAATGGAATAAAACAAGCCCTGCGAGAGTATATCCTCGCAGGGCTTCAACATTAATTCTCTTCTATTTCTCTACGGTTTTTCTTGAAAAGCTTCGATAATACTTCATACACGATTGGCACGATGATCAATGTCAATAATGTGGAACTTGCTAAACCTCCAATTACAGTGATTCCAAGTCCCTTCGAAATGAGACCGCCGCCGCCTGATCCGATTGCGAGCGGGATCAGTGCGCCGATGGTAGCGATTGCTGTCATCAGGATTGGGCGCAATCGCGTTGCTCCGGCTTCGAGGATCGCATCACGCATTCCCAGACCGTCACGTTCCATATGAATGATTCGGTCAACGAGGACAATCGCGTTTGTAACGACGATCCCAATCAACATCAATAGACCCATCATGACGGATACCGAGATGGTCTCGCCTGCGATCCACAGGCCGACAAATGATCCGATTACCGCAAATGGCAAGGAGAACAGGATTGCGAATGGTGCAAGTCCCTCACCGAATGTGACAACAAGGATGAAATACACGATTGCGATTGCTGCAAGCATGGCGATTCCAAGTTGAGTAAAGGTTTCGGTCATATCTGCAGCCACACCGGCAACGTCCAATGTCACACCTTTTGGCAGATCTAATTTCTCGATTTCTTTATCGATTTCAGATGTTGCTTTTGAAATGTCTTCGCCAAGAATCGTTCCTGAAACGGTTGCGTAGTATTCGCCTTTATTACGCGCAAGTGTGTTCAATGTTGTCCCTTGCTCGACTTTTACCAGATCGGAAAGAGGCATTGTCGTACCAAGGGCTGTCGGTACTGGTGTGTCCAGAATGTCGTCAATGGATTTTGGCTGTGCCGCCTGTTCCTGCTGGACGATGACTTCCAGTGTATTGCCGTCTTTTTCAATTGTTGTCAAGACTTCCTGTGATTGATCAGGGCGTAACATCATAACGATTTGCCCTGTCGTAAGCCCATATTGGAGCAATTCTTCCTGCTCTACCTTGAAGGTGTATTCAACGAAAGCTTCTTCTGCACTTGAAGAAACATCCTTCAGGCCATCGTTATCCTTCATGACGTCTTCGACCATTTTTACAGCTTCATTTAGCTTATCAAGATCTTCACTGTAAAAATTGTAACTGACTTCGTTCGAGGACATGGAAGCAGCTGCAAAGTTCTGGCTCTTCCATTCGCCGGATTGGTCGATGTTGAACACATATTCTTCGATTTCTTCACGGACTTCCGGGAAGTTTTCCATCTCTGGGTCGAAGATCAGGTACATTAATGCACCGTCACTGCCTCCGCCCATCATCGCGGCCATCGGGTCGCCGCTCTCAGTCACTGAGATCTGGACGATGTCGATATCCTTGTGCTTGAGCATTTTTTCTTCCACTGCTTCAACATTCGCCAATGTATCTTCTTTCAGATCGCCTGCTCCAGGTGTGTAGGTTAAGTACATCACCTTATCTTCCTCGCTGCCCATGAAGCTGAAACCAATCAGCGGCGTCAACGCCAGACTTCCTGCGAGTAAAACAACGGAAAGGATGGAGGAGATGACTTTATGGTTGAGCGTCCATTGAAGGATGCCTTTGTACCAGTTTGATAGTTTGCCAGTTTCTTTATGGCTGCTTTCAGTCTTTTCGCCATATAACTTTTTCCTGAATAGAAAATGGGATAAAGCAGGTACTACTGTTATGGCGACGATTAGCGAAGCGCCTAGTGCGAACGTCATCGTCAATGCGAATGGCATGAATAGTTCGCCAACCATGCCGCCAACAAAGATCAGCGGCGCAAATACTGCGACTGTCACCAATGTTGAAGAAAGGATTGGTTTGAACATTTCAATCGTTGCTTCCCGGATCAGTGCACGGCCTGTTAATTTCTCTTCTTTTAAATGAAGGCGGCGGTAAATATTTTCAACAACTACGATCGAGTCATCGATTACCCGGCCAATTGCGACGGTGATCGCACCAAGGGTCATGATATTCAGTGTGATGTCCATCCAGTTCAAAATCAGCAAAGCCATGAAAATCGAGACTGGGATGGATACGATCGAGATGATCGTCGATTTAAAATCACGCAGGAACAGCAGGATGATCAGTACAGCAATCAATCCGCCGAATAATGCTTTTTCGACCATTGTTGAAACCGATTCTTCAATTGGCTCGCCCTGGTCAAGCGTGACATCAATGACAAGACCGTCGATTTTCTTCTCTTCTTCCTTAATCAGGTCCTTAACAGCGTTCACGACGCTGACGGTGTTTGCCTGTTGCCCTTTAACGATTTGAATGGCAATGGCGTCTTTGCCGTTTGTGCGTGATACCGATTGGACTTTCCCGACCACTTCAATTTTTGCGATGTCGCCAAGCTTCACGAATGGCAATGGATTTGTTGCAGAAGGTTTAACGGGAATCAGCATATTCTTCAGCTCATCAGCTGTCATGAACTTGCCGTCGATGGCAACAGCCTGTTCACCTTCTTCAAATTCATAAAGGCCCAATGACACTGCCAGGTCGCTTGCCTGGATCATTTGTTTGACGTCGTCCTCTTTTAAACCGAGTTCCGCCATCTTGGCCTGGTTATAAGTCAGCTCGACTTCTTCAACATGCTGACCAGTAATGGTTGCAGAGGCAACGCCTTCGATTTTTTCGATTTTAGGAAGCAAGATGTCTTCCACAGTCGAGGTGATCTCGACGATATCTTCTTTTTCACTGCTGACACTCAATGCGGCAACCGGCATCATATTCATGCTGATTGCAGTAATGACAGGTTCCTGTGCATCTTCTGGCAGCTTTACTGTATCTAGCGCAGCTTCCAATGCACGTTTCGCCTCGTCCATATCGATTCCGTATTCGTATTCAACTTGGATATTCGACATGTTAGAATAAGAATTGGAATAGACGAATTTCACGTCCTCAAGATTTTCGATTGCTTTTTCCAAAGGCATGGACACATCTTCCATGACCTGTTCAGGTGTTGCCCCAGGGTATACATCCATTACCATCAAGTATGGTATGGAAATGTTCGGGATTGTCTCCATATTCATCCGCGTACCTGAATAAATACCAGACACCGTGATGATAATTGTGAGGAGCCAAACTGCAAGTTTATTTCTTACGACAAAATTGACTAAACCTTTCACTTTTACACCTACCCTAAATTGACTTATCAGACTCAAGTATTTATACTAATGACCGAGTGGTCAATTGTCAATGAAATAATATAGGAGCGATAAAAGTAAATGATGAAAAAACAATTAATCATGGAAAGTGCATTGGAATTGTTTGCGGAGAAGGGTTTTGAAGCAACTTCGATCCAGCAGATCACAGAGCATTGCGGAATTTCAAAGGGTGCTTTCTACTTGTCGTTCAAGTCAAAGGACGAACTGATTATCGCCTTGATTGATCATTTCATGATGCAGTTGATTACGGATATTGACCGCATAGTCAAAAATTCAGCAGATGATCAGCTTTTATATGATTTCTATTATGCGATCTATGATTCTTTCCAAAAACACTCTGATTTCGCAAAAATTTTAATAAAAGAACAGGCCCATACCTTGAATGAAGAACTCATGTTGAAAATGAGATATTATGACATGTTATTAGAGGATTTGATTTTAGCGATGCTGGAACGGTTGTACAGTGACGAGGTCAATCACATAAAATATGATTTGATATACAGTATCAAGGCCTTTATGAACACCTATTCACACTTGTTCTTATTCTATGATCTTCCTTTTGATTTAAAATTACTGTCACAGTCGCTAGTCGAAAAAACGAACCTGATTGCAAAACACGCAACAGTGCCGTTCATTTCACCGGATATTGCCCAAATGTTAAAAAAGCCAATCAATGAAGAAGTGACGAAGGAACAGCTTCTTGTGATGATCGAAGAAAAAATAGAAGAGATGGAAGAGTCCATCGAAAAGGAATCATTGATTTTGATAAAACAGCAGTTGATCGAACCAACACTCAGCCGTGCGATTGTGAAAGGGCTGCTGGAAAACATCCGGAATCATCCTTATTCTAAGTGGCTGTCCTATTTGCTTAACCATTATTTTGGTTTTTAAGCGAATTCCTGCAACACAATGAAAAAGGTATACATAAACGTTTCCGTGCTAAATGTTTATGTATACCTTTTTAAATGAAATTACTTTTCGCCAATCACCGCAACAGTATGGTATTCTCTTGAATTTGGTCCTTTTACTATTTTTACGTCTTTAAAACCAATCTGGGTCATGAGCGGGAGCAGCTGGTGTTCCAGCATGCTTTGTACTCCACTCCATGTTTCTCCATCCTTGCCATTGCAAAGGGTGATGGTTACGGAACCTTTTGGCTTCAATACTCTATAAATCTCAGAAATGGTTTCAGAAGACATGTCCCAAAAGTAAACAGAATGGATGCTGAATATCTTAGTGAACATTTCGTCGTCCAAGGGGATATTCCTTACGTCTCCCTGTAATAATTGAGCCTCACCATTGCGAATGGCACGTCTATTCCTTATTTTTGCTGAACGGAGAATTGATTTGGAGCGGTCCAATCCAACGACTTGTTGAACATTGGGTTGTGCAAGGAGAAGTTTCATGGCAAATCCTGCTCCGCATCCGAGCTCTAAAACTCTTTCCTCTGTTTTTAATTCCATTAAACTGATTGTCCATATTGTTTCTGGCCGATGCTGCAAAACCATCTTTTCTCCAAAATATAATCCTAGTAATCCCTTCGGTGACTGATACTGAGAGTCAACAAAATCTTTGATTTTTCTAAGAATCACGTTCATTCCTCCCCTGATAATAAAATTATAGTTCAGCCAAATTATTAAACAAGGTAATATTGATTATAGTTAGTATTAAGATTTTTTATAGAAGAAGAGAGGATATTTTCTTGGATATTAATCAATTAGAGGCATTTGATCATGTTGTAAGATTGGGCAGTTTCAGTAAAGCTGCCAGGAACCTGAACCTATCTCAGCCAACCATCAGTATTAGGATCCAGGGGCTGGAAAAGGAGGTTGGGGGAAGCCTATTTCACCGGGTTGGTAAAAGGGTAGAACTTACAGAGGTGGGGAAGGGCTTCTTGCCATATGCAAGACAGGCTCTTGAAATCTTAACGAAGGGGATTGAAAGGGCACATCTCATACAGGGGGGGGAATTAGGTCATGTTACCATTGGAACGCTCCCAACATTCACCTCTGGTACATTCAGTTCAGTCATTGCTTATCTAAACAGGACCTATCCAGAAATCAATCTAGAAATACATACAGGACATAACCAGCAGATTATTGAAATGCTATACGACGGATTTGTGAAAATTGGATTATTGACCATGCCTTTTTTTAATATAGACATAAAAAGTATTTTCACTATAAAAGAGCCGCTTATTTTAGTTGCTCACCCTTCTCATCCAGCTGCTTCATTATCTGAAGGAACACTTAGCTTTGTTGAGGTCATAAAGAAAAGCAATCCATATATAGTTGTCGACTGGAGTGAAGAAAGCAAGCAATGGCAAAAATCATTGATTCACCCTGGTATAGACTATTTAGAGCTGCCTCCAGCTACAGCGATGGATTTAGTCCTTTCCAAAAATGGGATCACACTTTTGACAGAAACAATGGTGGCAGAATTATTAGAATCCAAAAGGCTAGTGAAACTGCAGCCACATGATCTTCCGCCTTTATTTCGGGAAATAGCTTTGGTAAGTTTGGATTCGGAAAAGAATCTATCACCAGCTGCAATGACATTGATTGATGCCTTTAGGAACCAAGTGAAAAAATAGTTTTGGGTAAGTAAAAAACGCTCGGGTTGAGCGTTTTTATTTTTGGCTATTCAGTCCACATCAATAAAAGCGTCAATGCCAAGGCGTTTGATCCGGGCTACTCTTGTCTCGGCGTTTTCGCGGCTTGTGAAGGCTCCGGCCTGGATTCGGTACCATGTTCCGCCTGAGATGGCTGTGGTCACAATAAAGCTTTCAATTCCTTTAGAACGCAGGAAAGCCACTCGCTGGTCCGCATTTGCCTTTTGTCTGAACGAACCGGCAATGACTTTGTACAGCGACCCGCGTTCTTCAACCTTTGGTTTTGGCGTGAGGCTGAAGGCTTTTGCAATCCCATTCGCATGGCCCTGTGCAACGTTTTGCCGCCAGGAGGCCTGCTTCATCAGGGCAGCATCCTGGGCATTGTCGATAAAGCCATTTTCAGAAAGCATGGCGTCCATGGCCGATTCGCGGAGTACGTGGAAGTCTGCTTTTTTCTTGCCCCGGTTCGTAAGCTGGTTCAGTTTCACTACTTCTGCGTGGATGATGTCGCGGTATTTTGCGGTTGTGGAGTTTTCAGAGAGGCTGCTGTGGATGTAGTCTTCATAGCCTTTTGCGGTGCCATTGAAAGCATTGATGTGGATCGCCATGTAAAAATCCGCGCCCCATGCATTTGCTTCATCGGTCCGCTGTTTCAAGCTTTTCGTGGTATCACTCGTCCGGCTCATTTTCACCTCAATATTTACATAATTGTCCAGAAGAATATTGCGTATTTTCAGCGCGATATCCAAAGTCAAATCCTTCTCCATCAGGCCATTGCCCTGGGCTCCAGGATCCAAGCCGCCGTGGCCGGCATCTAAATAAAGTTTCATTGAATCTCCTCCTTTAATAAAATCGCATTCTCTATAAGGTATGTAGGAAGAAAGTATCGGTAAGGGTGCATGTCCTGTTGAACTGAAAAATCTTAATTAAAAACAATAGACAAGCAAAGAAGCAGCCCGATTCTCCATTGAATTGGACTGCTTCATGTGTCTTTCTAAAAATCTTTATTGATATTATGGGCGATTTGTTTTTGAACATAGTTATGAAACAAATGATAGTAGGCTATATTCATGATCATTACAAGTAAATAGAAGAAAGAAGAGTACCACAGATTCCAATTTTTATAAGTGAATAGATGGAAAAATTCAACTGAGACCCACTCTAGAACGGACAGAATGGCTGTTCCGATAAATATATAAATCAAAGAATTCGGTTTATGTTTCGCGTAAAAATACATGATGATTAATAAGGAAAAGGGATAAACAATATTTTGAAGCAGCAAATCCATGAGCTCACCACTGTTATGGTCAACCGTATCATAAAAGTCATAAGGCGGCATGGCCAGAAAATAATCACCAACGGTTGTGTAAAGGAGATTAAACAAAAGAATCCCGATGAATTCTGTAACTAGAAAAACTGAATCCTTTTTATGCAAGTAAAAGTAAACAATAAGCACCAATAACGTAATGCCAATTGTAAACCATTCATTTTCATCAATTTTTTTTGGTGAAATGGGCTTTAAAATTTCATAGGCCTTAATAAAATAATAATTCATATAATCCTTTCCTTTCTTAGAATTCCAGAAAGAACATTCATAAAATATAAAGTGAGTAAAATAACCAGCATTTCAAAGAACATATCCAATGAAGGATACCAGCTAATACTGTCGGAACGAAGGACACCAATCTGTAAAAATGCCTTTTCAACACATATGCCGAATAGAATCCATGAAAAAGTCCCGATTAATTTTACGATGAGTGCTGTGTTCGAACGATAAAGAGCCATGACCCACATTAGTGTAATGGCAAAAACCGCACCGTATTGAAGGCGTACAGTCCAAAAAGGAAAATGTTCTGTCACGACAGAAATACGGACATATGGTGAAGAAATCGTATAAAACATATTTTGACTAAAGTAGGAAGTGAATAGGAATAACAAAAATATTTCGATCTTTACGAACCATTTTTTCAATAATGGCAATGTGACAAGAAGAAAGATGGATAGAATTAAGACAATGAAAAATGTAATGACTTTCAGATAAAACCCTCCAAAAGCTAAATACTTATCGTATTGCTGTAATTGGCTATCGAAGAAAGGCAAGTCTGCCAATGTTAGTATGGACTGTTGTTGGACATTCATTCTCTCTTTAAAAATGCCCCCAAAATACAAAACACCCAAAGCATCACTATGCCTTGAGCGTTTTGTATTATGTATTCCTAAGTACCGTAATAAACCCATCCAGAATCTTGTGACTAACTTTAAAGCCCTTGCTCTCGTAAAATTTCAGTGCAGCATCGTTGCCGTTTGATACATAGATAAAACGGTCCTCGATTTCAGGGAATGCATCCAGCCATTCCATTGATTTTTCGAACAAAACAGAGCCGAATCCGAGACTGCGGTAACCTTCTTTGATGTAAAACTGCGACAGGCAGCCGACATCATCGCCTTTGACTGAATCTAGATCGAAAAAGGTGGCGAATTCATTGGAATAGACTTCTTTTGGAGAGATGTTGCTGTAGACATAACCGACCATTTCTTCTCCATCCATTGCGGACAGGATAAAATTCGCTTTTGCTTTTTCAACAGAAGGAACCATCCTCGTTTCAAAGCTCATGCTGTCAAAACGCTCAGGAGCAATCGTGGCCAAAGACTTTTGATAGGCCATCAGTTCATTGACCAAATCCTTAATGGAAGTGATATTTTCTTCTTGGATTATTTCGTAATGAATGCTCACTTTTTCACTCCTTCCGATATTTTGTTTGATAGAATTATAGTTGAGTTTTCAAACGGTTAGCAAGTTTCTTTTGTGATAAATTTTAGCGGGAGGGTTTTTGGGGATGCTTGAGAAATTAGCTTGCAAGCTAGGGCGCAGGGATGAAGAACCGAATATAGAGCTGGCCATTGAACTTTGCGAGAAAGAGGATCGCAAGGGAATCGCAGAAATTGTTGAGGGTCTGAATGGAAAAGATAAGACGGTCGCCAATGACTGCATCAAGGTTCTGTATGAAATAGGATATAGAAAACCTGAACTGATTTCGGAATATGCAGATGTATTCGTGTCAAATCTTTTATCGAAAAATAATCGGCTAGCCTGGGGAAGCATGATTGCACTTGGAACGGTGGCTGAATTGAGTGCGGATGTGATTTTTCCAAAGTTGGCTCTTGTAAAAAAAGCATATGAAATTGGCAGTGTGATTACCGTGGACAATAGCATCAGTGTTTTTGCAAAAATGTGCAAAGCCAACACGGATTATGAACATGAGATCTTTCCGATCATCATCAACCATTTGAAGCATTGCCGGCCAAAAGAAGTCCCGCAGCACTCCGAACGAGCGATGGTTTGCATCGATGAAACGAATTCAGAGGAGTTCATCAAGGTTTTAGAGGAAAGGAAACAGTCTTTGTCTGCAGCACAGATGAAGAGAGTGGAAAAGGTAATCAAAACAGTATCTGAAAGGGGCAGGTTGAATTGACAGTAAAGAAAATTTCTCCGAAAGAGCTATATGAGAAGTTGAAGCAGGAGGAAGTGGTGCTTTTAGATGTTAGAGCGGAAGAGAAGTACCAGGGTTTTCATATAGAAGGAACGAATGTACATAGCCTGAACATCCCGAAGAATAACATCTTTGATTTGGCGGAGGACAAGGACGCCTCAATCGACGCTTTGCCTGAAGGGAAGGAATTGATTGTTACCTGCACGACAGGGAACTCTGCGACAAAGTGCGCAAACATCCTGGCAGAAAAGCAATATGATGTGGTCGTTTTGGACGGCGGGATTACGGCGTGGAAAAGTTATTTGGAAACGAAAAGGGAATAGGGAAATGGATTTGGAGGAGTGGGGATGTGACCGCTCCTTTTTGTGTTTTAAAAGCGGAAATATTAATAACTGAAAATTGCTAATATAATTACTTTGAATAATTTTGAAATCGATTTCATTCCTGACATGCTGGTCAGGACGCGGGTTTTGCCTGCTCGTCATATCGTGTAACATCCTTGAAACAATGCAGGATGTTTGTTAGGTTAGATAACCGTAAGCCTCATGAGGGCAGGAAAAACTTGGACGGCATAATTAACATATGAATTTTTCTTTGTGGTCCGGCTGGATTTTTGAAGCCTGTTTTCAATACCACTATGTTACTTATTTCGTTTAGGGAAAACGAAAAGGAGAGATTTGGTGACTTTTGAAGTATTTATATCTTTAGCAGTTTATTTTATCGCAATGATCCTCATCGGATTGTATGCATACCGCAAAACATCTGATCTATCAGATTACATGCTAGGCGGGCGCGGGCTTGGACCGTCGGTGACGGCGCTGTCTGCCGGTGCGTCTGATATGAGCGGCTGGATGCTGATGGGATTGCCTGGCGCGATGTACACAACGGGTATCTCGAGTGCATGGCTGGCAATTGGATTATCCATCGGTGCTTATTTGAACTACCTCATCCTGGCTCCAAGACTCAGAACGTATACGGAGCTAGCAAATGATTCAATCACAATCCCCGATTTCCTTGAAAACCGCTTTTCGGACGGAACAAAAATTCTTCGTTCCGTATCAGCAATCGTCATTATCGTGTTCTTTACGCTGTACACGTCAGCGGGTCTCGTTTCAGGCGGAACTTTGTTCGAGTCTGCATTTGGGCTTGATTATCGCTGGGGCTTGTTCCTTACTGCCGGTGTAGTTGTTGTCTATACGCTATTCGGCGGCTTCCTTGCCGTAAGTTTGACGGACTTTGCACAGGGGGTCATCATGTTCATTGCGCTGATTCTGGTGCCGGTTGTTGCCTTCACAGATCTTGGAGGCACTGCAAACGTAATGGATACGGTAAGTAAAATCGATCCTACCATGATGGATCTGTTTAAAGGGACTACTTTTATCGGCATCATGTCACTTTTGGCATGGGGGCTTGGTTATTTTGGCCAGCCGCATATCATCGTCCGCTTTATGGCGATCAATTCTGTTGAAGAGTTAAAACCTGCTCGCAGAATTGCGATGGGCTGGATGATCATTTCCATTATCGGTGCTTTGGCAGTCGGTTTGGTTGGGATTGCTTATGTAGATGTGAACAATGTGGCGCTTGAAAATCCAGAAACGGTGTTCATCATGTTCGCGAACATCCTGTTCAACCCTTATATCACGGGATTCCTGCTTGCCGCGATTTTAGCAGCAATCATGAGTACGATTTCTTCCCAGCTGCTTGTCACATCAAGTGCGTTGACAGAGGACTTTTACAAAGCGTTCTTCCGCCGCGAAGCAAGTGACAAAGAATTGGTATTCGTCGGACGTTCCGCTGTCCTGCTTGTCGCATTAGTCGGCATCGCGCTTTCTTACACACCGAGCGACACAATCCTTTCATTGGTCGGTAACGCCTGGGCTGGATTCGGTGCCGCATTCGGACCAGTCATGCTCCTGAGCCTGTACTGGAAGCAAATGAACCGATGGGGCGCACTTGCCGGCATCATTGTCGGTGCGCTGACCGTCATCATCTGGATCAGCATCGATGGACTTTCAGAGTTCATGTATGAAATGATCCCTGGATTCTTTTTCAGCTTGATCGCGGTTCTTGTGGTAAGTAAAATCACAGCAGGACCAGGCAAAGCTGTAAAAGAGGAGTTTAAGGAAATGGAAAACATTATGTCTGAGTAAAAATGGTGAGGCTGCTGAATGAATTTTCAGCGGCTTTTTTTGTTTCAATTGGATTCTGTGCCCGAGGTAGAGAAGGGATAACGATTAACGGCGCAGAAAAGGGGGGGTGTTCCAGAAGTGAAGAAGTAATCAGAAGCCGGTCACATAAAAGCGGGATATGTGCCCGGTCCGGAGAGGAAACCCGAAAACCGGTCACATAAAAACGAGATATGTGTCCGGACTGGAGAGGAAACCCGAAAACCGGTCACATAAAAGCGAGATATGCCCGGTCTGGAGAGGAAACCCGAAAACCGGTCACATAAAAGTGAGATATGTGCCCGGACTGGGGAGGGAAACCGTAAACGGGTCACATAAAAGTGAGATATGTGCCCGGACTGGAGAGGAAACCCGAAAACGGGTCACATAAAAAGATTCATATTCCAAAAGTAAGATGTGCATTTCATCATAAGAATCTTGGATGAAAATGTATAAGTGAAGAATACTACCTTTTGTAAAATGATAAAAGGAGAGATTTCAATGAAGAAAAGAATGACTTTGGTGTTAATCATGATCATGATGGTCATGTCATTGGCAACTCCAGGTTTAGCTGCGAATAATTCATGAAATAAAAAGGACATTGTGGACACTGCGGTCGCGGCAGGGAACTTTAAGATTCTTGCTGCTGCTCTGGAAAAAGCCGGTTTGGTGGAGACTTTGAAGGGGGAGGGACCATTCACCGTTTTCGCACCGACGGATGAAGCGTTCAACAAATTGCTGAAGGACTTAGGGATTACAGCAGATCAACTACTGGCAAGACAAGATTTAAAGGATATCCTTCTGTATCATGTTCTTCCAGGTAAGGTATTATCAAGCGACCTGAAGGAAGGAATGAAGGCGCAAACACTGGCGAAGAAGGATGTGACCATTTCTCTTGACCCAGTCCAGGTAAATGAAGCAAATGTGGTTACTCCGGATGTTGCAGCCTCAAATGGTGTCATCCATGTGATTGACCAAGTATTGCTGCCGAAATAAAATACGACGGTTCCTGCTTTAAAAGCGGGAACCGTCATTTTTTTGGTTTTTTCGAGGATACTCGGCTTATAAAAAAGCCCTAAGCAAAATGATTCAAAATCAATGAAGCCAACAATCCAAGCGCGGTGATCAGGCCGGTGACGGGGCCGCTGTCTTCGAAGGCTTCTGGCATCATTGTGGATGCGATCATGGCAATGATCCCGCCGCCAGCGAAGGCTGAGATTCCTGCCATTAATGCACCTGAGGCGTCTTTCAGGAAAAAGTAACCCGCCCAGGAGGATACGGTGGCAATAGCTAGAACGGAAAACCACATGATGAAAATCTTCAGCCTGGAATAGCCATTTTTCCGCAATCCAGCCGTGCTGGAGAGACCTTCCGGGATGTTGCTGACAAAAATGGCGACTACTAAAAGAAAGCTGACCGTTTTTTGCTCCAGAAGGCTGGCGCCAATCATGATGGATTCTGGAATCGCATCGATGATCGTCCCTATGAAAATCGCAATCCCGGCATTCGACTCAACCGGCTTGCCAGAACGTTTCCGGTCGGAAGCGCCTTTTTTGGAAACCATTAAATCCAACAGCGTGAAAAGGGAGGCACCTGACAAAAAACCGATGCTGGTCGCAAGAATCCCGCCTTTATGGACCGCTTCGCCAACAAGCTCATAGGAAGCGGCGCCAATGAGGACGCCTGTCCCGAAAGCCATGATAAAGCCAATTACCTTTTTCGGGATCGTAAACATCATAGCAGCCAGAGAACCGAGCAAAACCGCCGAACCAGAAATCGCGCCCCACATGGCCGCAATCCACATATGTACTCTCCTTTCGGTGAAATTTCATTGGTAATATAATTTCCCATCTAAAGGGAGATTATTATCATGGGGACGGTTCTCACGTTTCACAATAACCAAAATAGCTCGCCTATGATGGCGAGCTATTTATACGTCTTTAATCTGATTTCTTGCTGTTCTTTTATCGGAAATCTCAATATATCGAATTGTTTCCCTCTGAAGCTTACGATAGGATGCTGTCAGCAAAGCCGCTCCGGCTGAAAGCAATGAGGCCATGAGCAGTTTTTTTCTAGTCTTATCCATGATCTCCCTCCAATTTCAACTATCCTTTTCTTTTAACCTATTCCCTTTTTTATAGCACTTGTAACATAGGGGCGGTTCTCCTATTCCATTCTGGAACACGAGAACCGTCCCCGTGTTTCTTAATGAATCGCCTCTTCCGTCTCCCTGACAATCTTCCACTTTCCATCAATAAGCTTCCAGTTTTCAATCGTGAACAGGCTCGCTAAAATCTCTTCATTTTTCACGATGAGCTGTTCATAAAAGACTACGGCATTTTCATTATTCCCGAAGCGGATCACTCTGTTTTCAAATCTTTTCTGGCACCCGAGGAAGTGCATGACAGACTGCTTCATGCCATCAATGGCGTCTTGTTTGGAGAAAATCATCGGCTGGTTATGGGTACCTTTGAAAAAGGCAACATAATAGTCATCCGTCATTCGGTCCAAAGCTGAAGTGTCGCCTGAGGTCATTGCGTTATTCCAGTCGTCGAGAAAAGTGTCGTGCATCCGTGTGAATTCTTTTATCGAATTTTTAAGTTTTACCATAGGTTAAGCCTCGCATTCGTTTGGGAATATAAGTAAATTCGTGAACAGAGTCCACTTTCCCTCTGAAAAAACAAAAGCTGCCAAAATAAATGGCAGCCAATCCCGCAGATTATTTACTCGTCATTTTTTCATCAAGATACTTGAGAATCATTTCCCAGGCTGAATCGTGCCGGCTCTTGGATTCTTCATCCGGGAATCCATTGTGTGTCAGGCTCAAAAGGGTCCCGCTCTGTTTGGGTTCAAGTTCGATTGTCACCACTGTTTCCGCACCTTTTGTTCCGCTTGCACCAGTCAGCCAGGTGAATTCAATCAGGCGATCCGGCATTAAACGAAGGAATCTTCCGTAATGGGGGTGACGCTGCTCCACGGTATCTTCCGCAGCTTTAAAAACGGTCTCGAAGAAAAAGACGGAATTGACCTCTGCCTTCATAATCAGTGTTCCAGGTGCCGCAAACCATTCATCGAACTTTTCGGTCCACGCTTGGTAAAGGACGTGAGGCGGGGACTCCATTAAGCGTTCAACCGTAAAGCCGAGCGGCCTTGCTGATAAGTCTGGTATTGTGATAGGTTCCAATTTATATTCTCCTTACTTAGCGGGATATCTATCTTGTAAAAAGGCCACAGACTGATTGATTAATGCTTTTAAAACATCTACATCAATATCTGCGATTTTATTAATGTACACACAAGCTTTTCCAGAAGTATGCTTGCCAAAATCCTTTAATAGCGCTTCTCTTTCGGTGTCGCCGGTGGCAAAATACAAGCTGATTTTCGCTTTCCGGGGTGAGAAGCCAACGAGCGGCGCATCGCCTTCGTGGCCGGTTTCGTACTTATAATGGTAGGATCCAAATCCGATGATGCTCGGTCCCCACATCTTCGCTGGATATCCAGTCGTTTCTGTAAAAATGTCCAATAGCCTGTACGCATCCTCACGCTTTTTCGGATTGTCGACAGCTTCAATGAACTCAATGACACTATTGTCATTTTCCTTTGTTTTCAGTTCGTACATCTCAAGGATTCTCCTATTCTTTTTTTATCTATGTTGGTCTACAAGAATCTGATTGCCGTCAGGATCTTCAATCATGAAATGGGCTGGCCCTTCTCCTGATTCATTTGCCTCAGCCAGGAACTTTACACCGTGTTCTTTCAGTTGCTTTTGAAGTTCGCGAACATCCGTAAAACTTTCCAGATTTTCGGCATTTTGGTTCCAGCCTGGATTGAAGGTAAGGATATTCTTTTCAAACATCCCCTGGAACAGTCCGATAATGCAATTCTCATTCTTCATGATCAGCCAATTTTGTGTAATGTCCCCACCCAGGTCTTTAAATCCAAGATTTTCGTAAAAAGCTTTTGAAGCTGCAAGGTCTTTTACCGTTAAGCTTACAGAAAATGCACCAAGTTTCATGTTTTCTACCACCTTTTATAGAATGAAAATTCTGATATTAATCTAAATTTAGTATAGACAAGCATTCTAAAATTTACAATGAAGCACATAAAAAAACCCTTGTCATAATTCGTTCAAAACATTTCAACAGAATTGTGAATTGATTCACAAAAACCCCTATTTTCGAGATATATTTGATATCTTATAAGTGTAATAATACTAAATAACTTAATGGAGTGAGGAAAATGTTTGCAAAGTGGTTAAGAGAAAATAACATTGCTGCTGGCCTGTTGACTGTCATTAGGGTTTGGCTAGGATATAACTGGATGACTGCCGGATGGGGCAAATTGACTGGGGAAGGATTCGATGCTTCCGGCTATTTGAAAAATGCTGTAGCGAATCCAGTTAAGGGTCCAGATGGAAACATGGTATACGGCTGGTACGTGAGCTTCCTGGAAAGCTTTGCACTACCGAACGTCGAACTGTTCAACTTCATCGTTCCGCTTGGTGAATTCCTTGTCGGACTTGGTTTGATCCTTGGTACACTGACAACTGCTGCAATGTTCTTCGGCCTTGTGATGAACTTCAGTTTCTTCCTTGCCGGAACAGTATCTCACAACCCAACTGACATCTTCTTCGGCTTCATCATCCTGGCTGCTGGCTTCAACGCAGGCAAGTACGGCTTAGACCGCTGGGTAGTGCCATTCATCCGCAAAACTGTTTTGAAACGCGGTGAAGAAGGCGTCCGCAGCGCAGCTTAACCTTAGTTACATCCCCCTTTAAAATAAATTGGCTGCCGGGAAATTTCTCGGCGGCTATTTTTGTTTCGGGTATAGAGTCTTCTTATATTACCTTATTGGGGTTTGCTACCCTAAAGTCTTTCTATGTTATCTTTATTAGGTTTGCCAACTGGTTTCGGGCATATAGAGTCTTTCTATGTTCCCTTTATTGGGTTTGCCGACTGGTTTTTGGCTTATAGAGTCTTTCTATGTTCCCATTATTGAGTTTGCCAACTGGTTTCGGGCATATAGAGTCTTTCTATGTTCCCTTTATTGGGTTTGCCACCTGGTTTCGGGCATATAGAGTCTTTCTTTTGGGGATATATGTGTATCCATCTAATTTAAGGTCTAGAATTAGCCTAATACCAGAACGCGAGAACCGTCCCCATGTTTCTTAATCAAACGTTTGATTAAGAAAAATTGTGATTGGTAAACGGATAATTATTTCATATTCAACATGAACAGGTTGAATTATAATCGAATTAGTGTGAATTTTTAAAAATGGGGGGTGGATTCAGTGAAAACCATTCAGAATCCATGGATTAAGCTTAAGGGGAATATTGATGCTGATGACTATGAAATGATCAGCCAACTTCAGGAGCGCTGCATTCAACACGATGGCACGGCTCTTAAACTGGAGCTTGATTACAAGCTTGGGGTTAACAATGACGGCAGCAAGGGTGTTCAAGACATAAATGAGTTTTTGTATTTCGATGGGGAGAAGTTGATTGGCTATATTGGTGTTTGCAGTTTTGGCGGCCCGTGGGAAATCAATGGCGTGGTGGATCCGGATTACAGGCGTCAGGGTGTGTTCACTAAATTATTTGAGCTGGTTCAGCAGGAATGGAAGCGTAGGAATTCTGGCAGCATGCTGCTGTTAAGTGACCGCAGCTCGGAATCTGGCCAGAAATTCATCGCTGGAATTGGTGCAGGGTACAAGCATTCAGAGTATGAGATGTTCTTGAAAAAGGATGATCAAGTCCTAACTCAAGATCTATCGTCTGGAATCACCTTCAGAAAAGCAACCAATGGGGATGCCAGGGAAATCGCCCGTCAGAATGCGATTTATTTTAACGACGAATACAATGAAAATGACTTTGAAGACATTGAGGCAGAAACCGAGGAGATGATTCTCCCTGAAGAAGAGGAAAAGCGGGGGATGACCTCTTACCTTGTTGAAAAAGACGGACAGATCATTGGAAAAGTGAATCTCCAGCTGACTTCCAAGCTTGGTGCCATCTTCGGTCTTGGAGTCCTGCCGGAGTACCGGCGCAAGGGATATGGAAGAGCACTACTCCTCATGGCGGTCGAGAAGCTGAAAGAAGCAAACGCAAAGGAAATCATGCTGCAGGTAGCGGCCGAAAATTCCAACGCGCTCAACCTTTATAAGTCATGCGGATTTGTGGAAACATCCACGATGGATTATTTTGAATTGAAATAGTTAATACAATATAGGACGGCTTCCTAAGCCGTCCTATTCTTATAATTTCATCGTCATAAACACACTATTATCGTCTTCCACATAATCCCCAAATGGCGGGCAGTATTCAAAGCCGTATTTTTCATAAAGCTTCCTTGCAGGGACGAATGCCTCCATTGAACCGGTTTCCAGGCTTAGTCTTGAATAGCCGCGCTCCCTGGCTTCCTTGATGATGTGCTCGAGCATGGCCTGTGCAACTCCTTTTCGGAGATGGGCAGAGGCCGTCCTCATCGATTTGAGCTCACCATGCTGGGAATCAAGCTCCTTCATTGCACCGCAGCCCATGAGCTGCTCACCTTCCCAGGCTGTCCAGAAGGAAATCTCCGGTTTCTTTAACTTATCAAGCCCCAGCGCATGAATGCTTTCGGGAGGGGAGTGAAGCGTCATCCCGTGCAAATGTTCCCCGATTAATGAAACCACTTCAGAACCTGTTAGATCATCGACTTTAATTTTCATAAAAAAACCCCCCGGAGATTGAAACTATTTCTTTTTCTGGCGGAATAAATCGATTGATTTATACCCTTGTGATAAAATCTCGACCATTTGTTCCTGGCGTTTTTCGCGCGTTTTTTGCTGCTTGGCAGAGAATATGTAACGAGCCCAATCTTTTTGGTAGCCTGGGGTCAGTTCTTTATAAAATTGTTGCTCATTTGGATGATCAGTTAGTAATTTCTCAACATCCTGGACGTTGTCCTCGTAATCAGCCACACACTGGCTTGCCGCTGATGACTTTTGTGCTGGCTTCTTTTCCCGCTTTAATCCCACGACAGTAAAAACGTCATCCATACTGACCATTCTCGAAAATTTGATATCGCTATTTTCTACATATCCATCTTCGCCCACCTTCATCGCCGGGAAGATCTCATCTCTATGAACATAAGTTTCATACCGCTTGTTGCCTTTTTTCGGATAGGCAAAAAATAAATAACCTTTTTCCTGTAATGGTTGCTTTTTAATGATGCTCTGAACATGTTCTGCCATTTCATCAATCGTTTCGATAAAGATGAAAATGGCATCATGGTCGCCGGAAATTTCCGTTTTATAACCATTGAACAAATCATAATCGCTTGGCTGGTTGAGGACAGCCAGATTCTTGTACTTAGTCAGATTCAATTTATTTATGATTGTCATCATATACTCCTTTATGGTTTGGGTATCTTTATTATAAAGTATATAAATTGGCAGGATGCATATCAACATAGGCGGCATATATAAATAATATAAGCAGTTGTATGTTTTTGTAAAAAAAATCAAAAACACAGTTGACAGTCAGTTTGTTTCCATGATAAATTTATCTTGAATTAAAGATAAATTAATTCGAGGTAAATATTAGATTTTTAAAATTTTTTAGATGTTTATCTCGAATTCGAGATAAAAAAACAAAAACAATTTGGAGGGATTTTAGAATGGCTAAATTTGCAGTAGACCAGGCGCACTCAGCAGTAGGATTTGAAGTGAAACACATGATGGTATCAAAGGTAAAAGGACAGTTTGATTCTTATACAGCAGAGGTTGAAGCAGCAGACTTAACAGATCTAACAACAGCTTCAATCTCATTCAAAATTGACGTAGCAAGCATCAACACACGCAATGACGATCGCGACAACCACTTGAAATCAGCGGATTTCTTCGATGCGGAAAGCAATCCAACAATCGATTTCAAATCTACTGTTATCACAAGAGACGGCGATGACTATAAAGTAGCAGGTGACTTAACGATCAAGGGTGTAACAAAGCCAGTAACATTCGACGTTGAATTCGGCGGCAAAGGAACAAACCCATGGGGTGTTGAAGTTTACGGCTTCGAAGCAGAAGCAAAGATCAACCGCGAAGAATTCGGGCTTACATGGAATGCAGCACTAGAAACAGGCGGCGTTCTAGTAGGAAAAGAGGTAAAAATCAAAGTTGAACTAGAAGTGAATCCAGCAGCATAAAGGTCAAAGGAGTCCAATTCGCACATGAATTGACTCCTTTTCTTTTTAGCTCATGACTCACAGTATAGTAATCCCTCCTCTGGGAATATTAAGGCAAAAAGTAATTTGGGTGTTTATATGAGTGAGGATACAGCGAGAATCTCGAAGGTTTTAAAAGAGAACTTATCTTACATACAAAGTACATTTCATCATAATAAAGAGCTAATTATTCGTTCGTTTTTTTTCTCGTCGGATTCATCTGGCTGCCTGGTGTATTTGGATACGATCGCGGATAAAAAGGTGATCCAAGAGCATATACTGGGACCGATATTAAAGCTTGAAAAATTGTCAGGTAAGCCCATTCAACTAATTGAAAACACAATCGAGATTTCCAAAATCAAGCTCGTTTCCGAATTGGGTGAAGCAGTAAACGAGCTGTCTAATGGAAATACACTTATTTTTATCGATGGCGCTGATTCAGGTATTTCAGCTGATACGGCCGATTGGAAGGACCGCTCGCTTTCACCTCCGCAGATCCAGCGAGTATTAAAGGGGCCGCAGATTGGTTTTACAGAGCTGGCCAATAATAATATCTCACTCATAAAACGAATCATTAAAAATGATCAATTGACGATTGAGGACCAGACCATCGGGGAGGAAACCAGCACAGGGGTCTATCTTTTATATTTAGCTGACAAAGCGGATCGTGACATAGTGAATCATGTTAGAAGCAAGGTGAAATCCATTAACCTGAAGTCCATCCTGGATTCATCCTATATCCAGGAAAGCATCTCAAGGGACCAGATTACTCCTTTCCCGTTGGTGCTGGCAACGGAACGTCCGGATGTTGTGGCAGGCCATTTATTGGAGGGGAAAATAGCGATTATTTGTGATGGATCCCCAGATGCTTTGATTGTGCCTTCATTGTTCATCCAGTTTTTCCATTCACCTGAAGACTATTATGAAAGCTCGATGTTCAATTTTACGAGATTGATTCGAATCTTCTCTTTTGTTGCTTCAATCTTTCTGATTCCTTTTTATATCGCATTTGTTTTATTCCATCAGGAGCTTATTCCGAGTGAACTGCTTGTCAGCCTGGCCGCACAGAGGCAAATTGTTCCGCTGCCTTTAGTCATTGAAGTCCTCCTCTTGATGGTGATTTTCGAAGTATTATTGGAAAGTTCCATTCGATTACCGACAGGCATCATGCTGGCATTTTCCATCATCGGAACCATCATTTTAGGGCAATCTGCTGCCGAGGCTGGAATCGTCCAGCTTTCAACACTGGTGATCATTTCAGCTACATATGTACTGAATTTCGCGATTCCCGTGCAACCCTTCGGTAACGCGATCAAAGCGATCCGCTATATCATGGTATTTTTGTCCAGTTCATTTGGTTTATATGGAGTCATCCTGGGAACGATTGTCTTAACTAACCACCTTTCTTCATTAAACAGCTTTGGCGTTCCATATTTATCACCAATCACACCTGTAAAAACTGCTGACTTAAAAGACACCTTTATTCGGTTCTCGTTAAAGAAGATAATCAATTCACCCAAAAAGTATGATAAGGACGATCTCCTTAAAAATAGCCGTAAATGAGTGATTGCCCATGAAATATCTTTATGCTCTATTTATACTTTTATCGGTGGCGGCGGTTTTTCTCGCTCCAATGGATAAACATGAGTTAAATGAACTTTCTTTTACCTTTGCAATGGGTGTCGATTATGCAGAGGACGGGTATGAGCTATCCCTGCAATTGATTAATCCAGCGGCCATTGCCGGAAAGACACCGGTTCCCAATTCACCCTATGTTGTGTACAAAGCCACGGGAAAAACCATCGATACGGCATTGGAGAGAATTTCCGTCAACTTGTCCCGCTTTGTGCATTTAAAGCAGGTGGAAGTGATCATTTTAAGTGAAAAATTAGCTCGTGAGGGAAAAATCAAAGACATTGCGGAATATGTCATGCATTCTGCGCAGATCCCGACCGATGCCAACATGGTGATCATTAAGGATGTGGACGCGAGTGAGTTGTTAAAGGTCTATTCACCGATTGAAGGCTTTTCCGCATTTGAAATTGCCAACATCCTGAAAAAATTGGGAAGAGATATTCCCAAGACTTCTTCTGAAATCAAGGTGGACGAGATCAAGGAAGGAAAAGACATAACCTTGCCTTACATAAGATTGGCAGGAGACCTTAAAAGCGGGCAATCGAAAGGGAACTTAGAAACAACGAGTCCTGCGCATATCGCCTATGGAGGGTTGGCTCTCTTCAAGGAAGATCAGCTAGTCACCTTTCTCGATTACCGGGATGCTGCCTACGTTTCAATGTTGCAGGGAGTTGAATCTGGTTATTCAATCGAAGCCAGCTGCCCTAAAGAAGAGAATGACGTTTTTACCTTTCGTGTCCTTGGGAATCGGGCCAGGGAGGGGAAAGTTGAAACCCGTGAAGACAAGTATATCTACCATTTTGACTTGAAGCTTAAGGGTGATATCAGCCAGTTCGAATGTGATGTAAATCTTGATAACCCGAAAGAAATCGAGCTAATAGAAAAACAACTGGAAAAAGTGATTCAGAAGAATGTAGATCACCTACTTACTGTTGCACAGGAACAGGAGATAGACCCTTTGGGGCTAGGACTCATCATGCGAGAAGAAAGTCCGGAAAACTGGAAGAAGGTAAAATCGGAGTGGCCATCACGAATGAAAAATGCTGAAATCCAACTTTCTACGAAAATTTCTGTGCAAAATATTGGTAATTACAAAGCGGGAGATGGATCAGGTGGAGAATAAACCAACTATAGGGATAATCGAGACGCTGTTTACGATGCTGCTTTTCCTAATTGGAAGCTCCGTTATTTTTGGGCTGAATTTATCAGCAGAAAAAGCTTCCTGGGTCGTCAGTCTCGCAGCAGGGTGCTTAGGGCTGGTTTTATTCTATATGTATGTCTATACCTGGAGAAACAATGATTTCGGGAACCTTCATCAGATTTTGAAAAAGAATCTGGGAAGGTTCCTTGGATGGATTGCATCTCTTGTCTATGTGCTGTACTTTACTTATCTGGCCTCCCGCGTATTAACGGACTTTAGCATGTTCATCACCAGTACTTTGCTCTATTCCATGAACCCATTCTTAATAAAATTCTCCATCTTTCTTGTGGTTGTCTATACCTATGTCAAAGGGCTGGAAGCCTTTATTCGCTCAGCCGTCATTATCGGCAGCATAACTGTTCTGTTTCTTTTATTGATTCCATTCTGGATTGTCGTTAGCGGGACGTTTCATTGGGAATACATCGATCCCATCTTTGCTATGGATGTGAAAAAAATCATCAAAATCCTGCCCACGATGATTGCGTTTCCTTTTGGTGAGCTGATTGCTTTTTTAATGATTTTTCCTCACTTAAATCATGAACACAGAACACTTCTATCCAAAAAAGGAAGCTACATTATTATCTTCTTTACGATATTGCTATCCCTGTTTTCATTTTTAGCCATTGGCGTGTTACATCCGGAATTGGCTGCCAACTACACGTTTCCAATCATCAGCGCGATTGAAAGGGTCACACTTTTCAATTTCATTGAACGCCTGGATGTCTTTGCGGTGATTGTCATCATCTTTGGTGGATACTTTAAAATTGCCATCTTCACCTTCGCAAGCGTAAATCTTGCTAAATCCACCATGACAAAGGTTAAACCAAAAGTGCTGACCTTTTCTATTCTGGTAGTCATCTTTCTGCTGTCCTACACCTATGCGGAAAATATTTCACAGCACCTGGAGGTCGGACTGAAATACGTACCGGTTTTTATCCATTTGCCGTTAGCCATCCTGGTGCCGATTTTGCTTCTTTTCATCACGGTCATTAGGAAGAAAAGGGCGATGAAGTGAAGAGAAAGAATGAATAAGGCCAATCTCATTTCTTCAGGCTGGGATTAGCCGTTATTAATAACAAGAAAGAAGAGCTGCCAAAAGCAGCTCTTCTTTCAATAGGGAATGGTGTTCAGGTTTCAATATTTAAAAGTCCAGAACCACTCCTATGCATCTAGGCTTGGTAAGCTGTATTCTTCCCTCTGCTCGCGTCCGAGGTTTGTTTGGTTGTTTTTTCTGCTGGTATAACCAAATTTAACAGCACGGCTGCCAGTGCACCGACGGTAATGCCGGAGGAAAGGATATAGTTCGCCCAGTCTGGCATGCTGTACAACACTTCTTTTGGTAAAAGGGTTGCTGCAATGGTCAAGAGAATTGGAAGGCCGATGACCATCATGTTTCTGTCGTCGATGTGGAGCGGCTGGATTACTTTCATGCCGTTTGTCACGATCGCCACACAGACAATGCCAAAAATTCCATTGATAACAGGCTCTGGTATGCAAGTAATCGCAGTGGAAAGCTTAGGGATAAGCCCTAAACATACAAGGATTAAGCCGCTCGCCATGATCGCCAGTCTGCTTGCTACGCCAGTGATCGCAAGCAATCCTGCGTTGGAAGAGTATCCTGTCATAGGCGTGCTTCCGAACAGTGCACCCACAAAGCATCCAAGTCCTTCACCGACAGAAGCGCGGTTTAGACGTTTTTCATCAAGCTCTTTTCCTGTAACCGTGGAAACGACGAACCATGTTCCTGTTGTTTCAATCAAGATAATTAAGTATACGAACACAATTGTGATAATGGCATTTACATCAAAAACGGGTTTTCCAAAAGGAAATAATGTTGGCAAGGAGAACCAGCTTGCACTTTTAACCGGTGAAAAGTCGACGCCTCCAAAGAAGCTTGCGGTAACTGTTCCGGCAATGATTGCAATAATGACTGAAACGAGTCGGAAAAATGTACTGAGCCCATGTCTTTTGCGTCCCAGCAGCATGCAAATGACCAGGACTCCTGCAGAGACAGAAGCAACAAGAATGTTTTCCCCAATATTGCCTGGAGAGTGGTATATGTTATTTAGACCGATTGGCATCAATGCGATCCCGACAATGATGATCACTGTTCCGCCTACAAGCGGAGGAATGATCTTGCGGACTGCTTTTGCGAACCACTTCAATGGGTAACCGAGAAGGGCAATGATAATGGCACCCGGTATTAGACTCCCGGCAATAGCGCCTAGCCCCAGCTTTCCACCAATAGCCGCGATGGCCCCGATCGGTACATAAGAAGGCCCTTGTACGACAGGCAATTTAATCCCGGCGCCTGTTTGAATCAGTGTTGCAATCCCAGTGGCTAAAAAGCACATCTGAATGAAAAATGAGGTGTTTTCGGTGCTCAATGCTAAAAGCCCGGCAATAATAATCGGCGCTATGTATAAATCCATTGCCAACACATGCTGTAAGCCTAATACAAACGCTTTACCATAGCTGATTTTATCATCGACTCCGATGATGATGTTATTCTCCTTTTTCCTATCCAATCCAGTCTTCCTCCCTTGATGAATTCGTGTTTTGCGTCCTTTTCAACTGGATTATACAAAAATAAATATTTGATGTACATAAAAAACGAATAATTTTATATAAATATATTTTAATGTTCGTATTTTTGTTGACCGATTATATGAGTGCATTTACAATTAAGTCATAAAAATGGATGTGGGGGAGAAGGAAATGCAGCAAGACTATGTATTGCAGCAAGACTGGATTGTGGCATGCAAAGCTGAAGACCTTAAGGAAAAACCTGTTCAGGTCATCATTATGGGAGAACGTTTAGCGATTTTCAGAAATAGTGAAGGTGTACATGCATTCAAGGATTTATGTATTCACAGAGGTGCAGCCCTGTCATTGGGTGAAGTGAAAAATGACTGCCTTGTGTGCCCTTATCATGCCTGGGAATATAATCAGGAAGGAGAATGTGTAAACATTCCGCAGCTTCCTGAGGGACGTGCGATCCCCAAGAAAGCGAAAGCCATTTCTTACTCATGCATTGAAAAGTACGGATTCATTTGGGTGAATCTAGCCAATAATCAGCCAGAGTTTTTCTTATATGATGAAATGGAGGGGGAAAGCTGGCATAATGTCATCTGGGGTCCGCAGGCCGTGCAGGCAAAGCCGCCGCGAATCATTGAAAACTTCCTGGATGTTGGTCATCTGGCGGTCGTCCATGAGGGCTTTTTAGGAACCGATAGTCACCGAATCATAGAAGACTATGCAGTCAATCGTACCGATAACCGAATTTTTTCAGACGAAATACCCATTTATCAGCCAGATCCTGATGGGTCAGGAAAACCGAAATATGTATATTACACCTATGAAATTGTTCGTCCTTTGACGGTTAAGTTCACAAAAAGGGATCGTGAAAACAACACGGAAATGACCATCCTTTTAACAGTCCGTCCTGAAAATGAAAGCACATCCGTAGCCTATGGAATTCTTTCTTTTAACTATGAAACGGGTCTTTCCGATGACGAAATCATCGAATTCCAAAATGAGATTTTTGCACAGGACAAACCAGTGGTGGAAAACCAAAAGCCAGAAGAGCTGCCTCTCGATCTGCAAGTCGAGCTTTCGCTTGTCTGTGACCGGATGAGTATTGCATACAGGCAGTATTTGAAAGAGCTTGGAGTTGTTCTGGGTACAGCTTAAACGTAGACCATAGAATAGCTTCTTCTAAAGTAATTGCATCATGCTATAATACAACTGGTATAAAACATCCTTCAGAAAGATAGGTAACATGTATGAAGAAGAAATTAATCCTTATTGGCATGGTTGTTGTTGTAATAGCTCTTTTATCCGCAGGGATGTTTAAAGTTACGAAACTAAGAAGCTTTCAATTTTTCGGAGGCTTAACATACCAGGTTGAAACGGAAAAAAAGGTCATTGCTTTAACATTTGATGACGGTCCAACGAAGAACGTGGATCAGATTCTGCCTTTATTGGATCAATACAAGGCAAAAGCAACTTTTTTCCTCATCGGGAATGATATTGAAAAACACCCTGAAGAAGCTGAAAAATTAGTGAAAGCAGGCCACCAAATTGGCAATCATACCTTTTCACACAAAAGAATGGTCTTGAAATCTCCTTCTTTTATTAAAGAGGAAATAGAAAAAACGGATGAGTTGATCCGCAAATCTGGATATAAGGGCGAAATCGACTTTCGGCCTCCTTATGGAAAAAAACTTGTGGGCTTGCCTTATTATTTAGATAAGCACGACAGAGAAACTATAATGTGGAATTTGGAACCGGAAACGTATTATACAAGTGCTGAAGACAAAGTGAATGATGTGGTGGAAAACATTCAACCAGGATCGATTATCTTGCTGCATCCAATGTACGATCAGACAAGCGAGACATTCCAGGTGATCGAAGATATTTTACGAGAGCTTACGAACAAAGGATATCAATTTGTGACTGTGGATGAACTTCAGGAATATGATGAAAGTAAATGAAAATTTTAGGCTGATAGGATTCAGCTTTGGCGATTCTTCTGTTATGAAGGATCGCCTTTTTTCTCTAATGGGATAGAAAGACTTAGAAAAAACAAACAGAAAACGAGACTAAGAAAAAAACGGAGTTGGGGAAATAAAAGTATGAGAAAAATAGGTTATTAGACACTAGATTCATGACTTTAAAACTATAAAAAATAAATGAAAAACAAATCTCGACAAAAAGACGAACAAAAAACCCCTGAAAAACCACTAAAAAACCACCAAAAAACTTGCGAATAACCCCAATTTACTTCGAAGAATATTTCCCTTACTATTTTTATGAATAGTTTGAATATTACACTAAAACATAGAAGGGGAGTAAAGGTGATGCATAGAAAGGGAGTGCCTTATAAGGTATTAACGACTGCCTTGGCGGCTGCTATGTTGTTCGGCTCAACTGGATCGGCAGAAGGATTAGAGGAGAATTCGATTCCGGCTCCAAGTGTTGAGGACATTGTAAACCAGGGACAGAAAATTTTTATGGACATGCAAAACCAGATGGCTGATGGAGCCGTGGACAAGTTTGGCTATAAAAATATGAAAGAAAATGGCTTGGCAAAACCTTATGAGCCAAATGAAAAGGTGCGCCTCATCGTTGAGGTGGAAGAGCCGGAAACAATCGAAAAATCGATGAAGACTAAAAAAGCCAAAATGAAACAAAAGCAGGACGAAGTGATTTCACAGCTTTCAAAGAAGAAATCTGTTAAAAAGGTCAAGCACCGTTTCTATGAAAGTTTTAACGGCTTCAGTATGGAAACAGAGTTTAAGAATGTGAAAGAAATACAGGAAACTCCTGGCGTTACAAACGTACATATAGCCAGAACGTTCCAGCCGTCCATGGGAACGAGCAAGGAATTAGTCCAGGCGCAAAAGGTCTGGGAGCAGCATGGTTATGAAGGAGAAGGGCTGCTTGTCGCCATTGTTGACTCTGGATTGGACTATACACATCAGGATATGACTTTGACTGAAAAAGGAAAAGAAAAGCAGAAGTGGACGGAACCCGGGATTCAAGGGAAGCTCGCTGAAACGGCTGTTAATGAAGGGTGGTACAGCGACAAGGTACCGACTGGCTATGACTGGGCCGATGAAGATAGTGATGTCATTCCCCGCGGTAAATATGGAAGTCCGCACGGCATGCACGTAGCGGGAACTGTCGGTGCCAACGGTGATGAGGAAAACGACGGAGTAAAAGGTGTGGCACCAGGTGTCCAGCTTTTAGCGGAAAAAGTCTTCTCTGATAATGGAGGGGGCGCTTACGAAGATGACATTATTGCCGGAATTGAGCACGCAGTCACAATGGGGGCTGACGTCATCAACATGAGCCTTGGATCGGATGCAGGTTTTGTTGGGGAAGAAAATGACCCGATTCAAAAATCGATCCGCGAGGCAACAGAGCAAGGGACACTTGTGGTTGTAGCGGGAGGAAACTCAGCATACAGCACAAAGAATAACATTTTAGAAGCATCAGCCCAGCCGTATGCGGAGAATCCGGATATCGGCACTGTCGGCGAACCGTCGGTAAGTCCATTTGCCCTATCTGTCGCATCCTATGAAAATACGAATATCCATATGAACAGGCTGGCTTCTGAGGATGGTTTAGAGCTCCCATACCAGGATCAAGTACAAGTGAATCTAAAGCTTTCAAGCGTATTATCAAAGGAAGAAAGCTATGAAATGGTCTTTGTGGGAGAGGGAAGAACAGCTGATTTTAAAGGGAAAGATGTGGCGGGGAAAATTGTGGTTGCAAAGCCGCATCAGCCCTATGCAACATACTCCTATATTCAAAGTGAAGCAAAAAGGAATGGTGCTAAAGCTGTCATTTTGGTACCACCTGCCACGATGGGGGATTTCCCGTACCTGTTATTCAGTTACTTGCTGACTCCAGCGGCAACAACAAGCAAAGCAGCAGGTGATGCATTAATCGAAAAGCTAACAAGCGGGCAGACTGTGAAAATGTCCATGTCAAAAGGAACTTGGGTTGAGAACCCGGACAAGCAAACGATATCGGATTTTTCTTCCTATGGAACGCCTCATACATTAGACTTTAAACCGGAGCTGTCTGCGCCTGGCGGCAACATTTACTCAACTGTTCCCGGTAATGATTACGAAGTCATGAGTGGTACATCGATGGCGACACCGCATGTTGCGGGCGGTTCAGCTCTGCTGATGCAAGCTTTATATGAAAAAGGATTATCTCAGTCAAAGGAGACCGCCTTAAAAGCTAAGCTTGCCTTGATGAATACCTCAAAGATCATACGGGATCCACGTACCAACGATGAAGTACCGTACTCACCTCGTGTTCAGGGATCCGGTTTGATGCAAATCAATCATGCCGTTAAAACACCAGTGATTGTGACGAACAAGAACGCTCCACTAGAGCAGGCAGGTGCTGTTGCGCTAAAAGAGATCAATCATCATAAAGCGCACTTCAAGCTGAATGTCGAAGCATTACAAAACCTCGATGTAAAAGATTTGGAATATAAAGTTTACGTCGATGTTTTAACGGATGCTACAGAGAAAAAGGAATTTGACCTCGACAACGATGGCACAGTTGATACGAAAGAATATTTAACCCTGACAAGTACACGTATTGATGGTGCTGTTGCATCGGTGAACGGTGATAACGTAACTCATGCAAAAGGAAAGACACTCAAAATTAAGCCAGGTCAAAATAAGAGTCTGGACGTCGAGATTTCATTGCCGGACAGCTTCAAGGAAGGAACATTTGTCGAGGGGTATGTCCGTCTTGAGCCAGTGGGTCAAAACAGTGAATCTGCCGTTCCATTGACTGTCCCTTACATGGGCTATCATGGAGAATGGGATAAGCCGCAAAACCTTGACCCAGCTGCATGGGAAAAGGATGCGTTCTTAGGGTATACGGTGCTTTGGAATGATGAAGGAGCACGATTCCCGATGGGATATGATCCGTACACAGGTACGTTCAATATGGACCGCATTGTCATTTCGCCAAATGCGATTTTGCCTGGCGTGTATCCTACCTTTACGGCACTCCGCAACTTGAAGAAAACAGAAATGTTCGTGGAGAATCAGCAAGGAGACATGATTCAGTATTTGGGAGACTTCAGTGAATACACAGGAAAGCCGTGGAAATTTCGCAAAAATGTGATGGCATTCCGTGACTATATGAATGGCGGATATTTATGGGATGTTAAGGATCAAAACGGACAATTTGTTGAGGATGGCACCTATAATTATGTCATCAAGACAACAATGGATTACGAAAATGCCGAGCCGCAGGAAGTTACACTGCCGGTTCACGTCGATTCGGTTGCCCCGGTCGTCACCGACATCCAGGTGCAGCCAAAGGATGGCCAATATGAAATCTCCTTCAAAGCTGAAGATAACGAAGGAGGCAGCGGCTATAATGGTGCGATCATCTGGTATAACGGAACATACAAGTCTTTAAAGCCAGGTGAAACAACAACATTGGTAAAAGAAGAACCAAAGAGCGTGGTCGTGCTCGGTGTTGACTATGCATTTAATCAAGGCTATACAGTTTGGGGAGACCGTTCCTATATTAAAGAAGGAATGCTTGTCAGCTATTTTAGCGTATACCCAAATAAAAATGTGAATGCAAACACCCCTGCCGGAATTAATGCATTTGCCAACAACCGCGTGGACTGGAAAATCTACGTGAAAGATGAAGCTGGTAAGATAGTTGACACGTTTGATGTAGAAAACGAGTATGAAATCCACCTAAAGTGGACACCAGAGGATCATCATCCAAACGGCACTTACACAATCCATGCCGATGTTGTAAACAAGCAAGGATTCAGAGTCACAACAAGTGCGAAAACAGTAACAGTTTTGCATGATAACAATTGATATTTATTGGATTCAAACAAAGGTCCTCTATCGAGGACCTTTGTTTGTTGAAGCATAGTTTGGTAACGAAGAAAATAAGAAATGGGAATGTAAAAAACGAACCTGACAAAAGAGCTGTTTATTGCAGCTCTTTTTTCTTTTCGGTCGTACGTAGAGCCCTCTTTTTCTAGTCTGTGAACATTGTATTTTTTGCCCCCTACTGTATAATGAATTCCGTATGACATTGTATTTATTTACCTATTTATCAGGATAAAGACTGGATATAAAGGAGGTTCGAAATGAATAACTCTACGATTATTCAATTCAATAATGTAACGAAGCAATATGACAATGACCCGCCTGTTTTGGACAATGTGAGTTTTGAGATTGAGCGCGGGAAGTTCTATACACTCTTGGGCCCTTCTGGTTGTGGGAAGACGACGATTCTTCGTTTGATTGCCGGTTTTACGGAGGCGACGTCTGGGGATATTTTTTTCAATGGAAAAAGAATCAATGACCTGCCTGCGAACAAACGCCAGGTTAATACGGTTTTCCAGGATTACGCACTGTTTCCTCATTTAAATGTGTTCGAGAATGTGGCGTTCGGCCTGCGCATCAAGAAGATGAAGAATGCTGACATTGAGGCGAAGGTTAAAGAGGCTTTGCAGTTTGTGAATCTTTCAGGCTATGAAACTCGTGAAATCCGTGAGATGTCAGGCGGCCAGCGCCAACGTGTCGCGATTGCACGGGCGATTGTCAACGAGCCGGAGGTCATCTTACTGGATGAGCCTTTGTCGGCGCTTGACCTGAAGCTGCGTACGGAGATGCAGTATGAGCTTCGCGAGCTGCAGCAGCGTCTTGGCATCACGTTCATTTTTGTCACGCATGACCAGGAGGAAGCCCTCGCGATGTCGGATGAGATTTTCGTCATCAACCAGGGGAAAATCATGCAGAGCGGCAGTCCGACGGATATTTACGATGAGCCGATCAACCGATTTGTCGCTGATTTCATCGGCGAATCAAACATCGTCAAAGGCACGATGATTGAAGACAATCTTGTTGAGTTCACTGGCAAGCGCTTTGAGTGTGTCGACAGGGGCTTCAATCCGAATGAGCCGGTTGAAATCGTCATCCGTCCTGAGGACCTTGAAATCACGACGACCCAGAACGGCAAGCTTCAGGTAAAAGTGGATTCCCAGCTGTTCCGCGGCGTGCATTATGAGCTGAGCTGCTATGACACTGAAGGCAATGAATGGCTAGTCCATTCCACGAAAAAGGCGGCAGTTGGCGACCAGATCGGGCTTTATTTTGATCCGGAGGCGATCCACGTCATGCGTCTTGGTGAAACGGAAGAGGAGTTCGATGCGCGCCTGGAAGCATATGAGGATGGAGAAGTGAAATGAACACGAGACTGACACGTTCATGGTACACACTGCCTTATACGCTCTGGATGGTTTTCTTCGTCATCGCGCCGATTGTGCTCGTTGTCTACTATTCATTCCTGGACATCAACGGCCAATTTTCGCTGGCAAACTACCAGAAGTTCTTCACTCCGGTCTATTTGACGATGACCTTAAGCTCGTTCTGGTATGCATTTTTGATTACCTTTTTTTCATTCCTGGTTGCTTACCCAACCGCCTATCTTTTAACGAAGACGAGACATAAACAGCTCTGGCTGCTCTTGATCATCGTCCCTTCGTGGATCAATCTTTTGTTAAAAGCATACGCCTTCCTTGGAATTTTTGGGACATATGGCGTCAGCAATCAATTATTGGAAGCAATCGGGATTGGCACACAGCAAATCCTGTTCACCGATTTCAGCTTTATTTTCGTATCGGTCTATATTTTTATCCCATTCATGATTTTGCCGATTTTCAATTCGCTGAATGAATTGAACCCGACCTTGATTGATGCGGCAAATGATTTGGGTGCATCAAAGTGGACCACCTTCACAAGGGTTATTTTTCCGCTGACGATTGAAGGGGTGAAGTCAGGGATTCAGGTCACGTTCATTCCGGCATTGTCTCTGTTCATGCTGACGCGGCTGATTGCAGGAAACCGGGTCATCACGCTCGGCACGGCAATCGAGCAGCATTTCCTCGTGACGCAGGACTGGGGAATGGGTTCGACCATCGCGGTTTTCTTGATCATCATCATGTTTGCCATCATGGCAATCACAGGTACTAGAAAGAGAGGTGTGTAGGATGGAGAGAAAAACGTCTAAGCTAGCGAATGTATTCTTAATGATTGTTTTCTTCATTTTATATGCGCCGATCTTTTTCCTGATTTTTTATTCGTTCAATAGCGGTGGAACGATGTACAATTTCGAGAGCTTCACGCTTGATTGGTATAAGGAGTTATTTTCAGATGTGCGCCTGCTGATCATCGTGCTGAATACGCTGGTTGTCGCGTTGTTGTCCGCGCTGATTGCAACTATGATCGGAGTGATGGGGGCGCTGGCAATCCATGCGGTAAAAAAACGGTCAGTACGGAATTCGCTGTTGTCTTTGAACAATGTGCTGATTGTCAGTCCAGACGTCATTATCGGGGCATCGTTCCTGATTCTGTTCACGATTTCCGGCTACAAGCTCGGATTCTATTCCGTTTTGCTCTCTCATATTGCTTTTAGCGTACCGATCGTCGTCCTGATGGTGCTGCCGAAGCTGTCGGAAATGAGCTCATCGCTAGTCGATGCGGCGAGAGACCTGGGAGCAAGCAGCTGGGATGTATTGACGAAGGTCATCCTGCCGTTCATCTCACCAGGCATCATGGCGGGCTTTTTCATGGCCCTGACTTACTCATTGGATGATTTTGCGGTGACATTCTTTGTGACGGGAAATGGATTCAGCACGCTGTCAGTCGAGATTTACTCACTGGCACGTCGTGGCGTTTCATTGAATATTAACGCGTTATCGGCATTGTTATTCTTATTCACGATCATCCTTGTCGTGGTCTACTACTTCATCACGCAGCGCCAAAAGCTAACCGCAGTGGGGGTGAAGAAATGAAGCAATTAGTGCGCGTGTTCATCGTCATTTCCCTTGTTTCAGCGATGCTGCTGGTGGCGATTTCGAAGTTGAATGATACCCAGGGATACTCAGGCGACAATACTTTGACGATCTATAACTGGGGCGATTACATCGATCCCGATCTCGTCAAACGGTTTGAGAAAGAAACAGGAATCAGCGTCGTGTACGAAACATTCGATTCGAACGAAGCGATGATGACGAAGGTGAAGCAGGGCGGAACATCGTATGATATCGCCGTTCCTTCTGAATATATGATTGAAAAAATGAGGGAAGAGGACCTGCTGATCCCGATTGATCATTCGAAACTGTCGAATTTGAAAAACATTGACGAACGCTTCATGGATTTACCATTCGATCCGGAAAATAAGTATTCGATCCCTTATTTCTGGGGAACGGTTGGGATTGTTTATAACCCTGAATTATTGGACGGGAAGGAATTCAGCAGCTGGAATGATCTCTGGGATCCTGAGCTGAAAAATGAAATCCTGTTAGTCGACGGTGCCCGTGAAGTCATGGGAATGGGCCTGAACAGCCTCGGCTATTCCCTGAATGATACAAACAAAGCTCACCTGCGCCAGGCAAAGGAGAAGCTCGATACCCTGACACCGAACATCAAAGCGATCGTCGGCGATGAGATCAAAATCCTCCTCGCCAATGAAGAAGCACCAATCGGGCTTGTCTGGTCCGGGGATGCTGCTGACATCATGTCAGAGAACGAAAACCTTGACTATGTCGTCCCGGAAGAAGGCTCGAATCTTTGGTTTGACAACATGGTCATCCCAAAGACAGCCAAGAATATCGAGGGAGCACACCAGTTCATCAACTTCATGCTTGATGCAGAAGTGGCCGCACTCAATACAGAATGGGTCAGCTACTCCACGCCAAACAAAGCAGCTCTGGAATTCATGCCAGAAGAGATGGTAACAGATGAAAGATTCTATCCATCAGCAGAGCTGACAGAGAAACTCGAGGTTTATGAGAATCTGGGGCAGGCAAATTTGGCTTATTATAATGAACTCTTTTTGGAGTTTAAGATGCATAGGAAGTAATGAAGGAGCCCTGACGTTGTGTTGGGGCTTCTTTTTGCAAACAGAAACATGGGGACGGTTCTTGTGTTTTTGAATTGCTAGAAATTGTAATTTTATGAAACAGTAGAACCGTCCCTCTGTTTACTAAGTACATTCCATAAAAAAGTGCATAGGATATTTTTAGGAACTGTGAAGGGGTTGAGCAAAAATGTATTATGTACCGTATGGGTATTCAAATCCATACCCTTATTATGTCAATGGACCGATGTATTATAACAATGGAAGACAGTATGTTCAGTGGACTTATCCTAATGCCTTGCAGCAAGCGAATGGTTTTCATTCTTACCGCTATCCTAACAGTAATGGGGCTATTGCTTTAAAGGATTATGGTCCAAACCCGTATGTCGTTAATATCAATGAAGCAACACAGCAAAACAACACGTTCCGCACTGCTTTATGGACAGGAACTCATTTACAGGTAACGTTGATGAGTATCGATGTTGGCGATAGTATCGGCTTAGAAATGCATCCTGAGGTTGATCAATTTTTACGGGTTGAACAAGGCCAGGGAATTGTCCAAATGGGCAAGAGTCAAGATAACCTGACCTTTCAAAGCAGTGTCTTTGATGATTTTGCCATCATGATTCCTGCAGGGACATGGCATAACGTTACCAATACAGGCCAAACGCCGTTGAAGCTTTACTCTATCTATGCCCCGCCTAACCATCCATTTGGTACTGTTCATGTGACAAAAGCAGATGCAGAGGCTGCGGAAGAAGGCAGAGAGCAGGGCACAGTTGATTTTGGAAGGACACCGGACGAATGGGTAAAATACACCGAATTCCTGGTGGAGGAAGGACTGGAGGATGTGAAAAGAGGCATAAACGCTACACACATCCTTCAAGAGTTTATACTAATGGGCGTTCTTGTAGGCAAAGGTTATACCCCTGAAAAAGCATATGAGACTGTTGAAGAATGGGAGCGAACAGGAGAATCGAAACTTCTGCAGGCAAGCAAAAATATGTAGGTAGCAGGAAGCATGGGAACGAATCTTATGCTTCCATTTTTTCTTTTAGCTGAGCTGAAAAAAGTAGCAACACTTAGTTTTCATTACTGCTGAATATCTGTACATAATAAGAAAGGATTTCCCTGAATGGGGGTCTTTTTTAACACACGGGGACGGTTCTTGTGTTTCACCGATTGCTATTCATGAAACGGGAGAACCGTCCCTCTGTTTCGGGGGGCTTAATGTAATGGGTGAGACGAAAGAGGAGCTTAAACAGCAGCTGAGTGTACTGACGGCTCGCAGGGAACGGATGCAAAAGAATCTTTACGAGGTCGAGAAGGAAATATCGGAAATCACCAATAAGCTTGCTAAGTTAAAATGACGACGAAAGGAGCACGGGTATGATCCCTGTGCTCCTAGTTTATGCTGGTGGCATTTTGTGTAAATGGAATTGACATCATACTATTATAGGGGTAACTTAGATTCATAATTAGGCCTTATTTGCTGAATTATATGAGTGTTGGAACCATTATTGATAAATTGATGGTCTTTTTGTATGCAGTTTGAGGATCGGGCATCTTCAAAAAATCCGAAGTAGTAAAGAAGGGATATTTCTTGGCGAAAATTTTAAAAAGGAACCGCTTAAAGCCTTCGCAAATTCTGGTTTTATTCTATATAGTTGCTGTATTGATTTCAGCCGGTCTCCTTAGTCTGCCTATTGCTCTGAAGCCTGGCGTGAGCTGGACGTTTGTGGATGTTTTGTTTACGGCTGTGAGCGCAGTGAGTGTAACAGGTCTAGGCGTTGTTTCGACGCCGGATACGTTTAGTACGGAGGGCATTTTTATCTTGATGTTCATCCTTCAGTTTGGCGGCATTGGGATCATGACGCTTGGTACGTTTTTTTGGTTGTTATTGAGAAGAAGAATTGGACTCAAAGACCGACAGTTGATTATGACCGATCAGAACCAATCTCAAATGTCGGGTCTGGTCAAACTTATGAGGCAAATATTGGTCATCATTGTGTTGATCGAGGCAGTTGGGGCACTTATTTTAGGTACTTATTTTCTTGGCTATTTTCCAACATGGCAGGAAGCCTATTTGCAAGGGATGTTTGCTGCTGTTAGTGCGACGACGAATGCAGGGTTTGATATCACAGGAAGTTCCATGATTCCTTTTGCGAATGATTACTTTGTTCAAACCGTGAATATCGTTTTATTAACATTAGGAGCGATTGGATTTCCGGTGTTGGTGGAAACGAAGGATTTCATATTGAATCGTAAAAAAAAGAATCGAACTCATTTTTCATTATATACAAAGCTGACTACCGTAACCTTCTTCTCGCTTATGTTATTCGGTACAGTCATCATCCTGCTATTTGAATACAATCACTTTTTTAAAGGCTTGAGCTGGCATGAATCCTTTTTTTATGCCTTGTTTCAATCCTCCTCAACAAGAAACGGGGGACTGGCAACAATGAATGTCAGTGATTTTTCTGACCCAACCTTGTTGGCTCTCTGCTTTTTGATGTTTATTGGAGCTTCACCCAGTTCTGTGGGCGGCGGAATCAGGACAACCACATTTGCCGTGATTATCCTGCTGATCGTCAATTTTGCAAAAGGCCATAATGCCATCAAGATTTTCGGACGTGAGTTGCATGAGGAAGATGTCCGAAAATCCGTTGTGGTTAGCTTTCTAGCGATGATACTCTGTTTTATAGCGGTCGTGATCATGAATGCAACAGAAACCTTCACGATGATGGAAATCTTATTCGAAGTAAGCTCCGCATTCGGGACGACGGGTTTATCCATGGGAATCACCCCTGAACTAAGCACCGCAGGGAAGTATGTCATCATTGCACTGATGTTTATAGGAAGGATTGGAATCCTGTCCTTTATCTTCTTGTTCAACAGAGGAAAATTAGAGCCGAAATGCCATTACCCTAAAGAGAGATTGATTGTGGGGTAAACGCAGGGACGGTTCTCGTGTTTGAAACAGAGGGACGGTTCTCGTGTTTTTGTAAAAATAACAGAACCGTCCCCGTGTATTCAAGGAGGAAGCATCAATGGTAGATGTTTTAACAGAAATAGAAATAAAGCGGCCGGTTGCGGAAGTTTCTAATTATGCGATGAACCCTGATCATGCTCCTGAATGGTATGTGAATATTCATTCCGCAGAGTGGAAGACGGCCAAACCAATCACGATCGGTTCACAAATTGCTTTTAAAGCGAAGTTCCTCGGGCGAGAACTTGCTTATATATATGAAATCAAGGAATTTGAACCAAGAAAGAAGCTCGTTATGAGAACGGCTCAAGGTCCATTTCCAATGGAGACGACCTATACATTTCAATCATTAGGCGAGAACCTCACACGCATGACCCTACGAAACGCAGGCAACCCAACAGGATTCTCCAGGGTATTCTCTCCGTTTATGGCAACGATGATGAGAAAAGCAAACATGAAGGATCTGAAGAAGATCAAGAGCATACTGGAAGGATAAAGAAAAACAGGGGGAAAACACGGGGAAAACACGGGGACGGTTCTACTGTTTCAATGATGGTGCAAAAGCCAGCAAAACGCGGGGACGGTTCTTCTGTTTCAATAATGGTGCAAAAACCAAATCTTGAAACACAAGAACCGTCCCTCTGAAAAGTTATAACGAGCCAAATTTTGTCGCAGATAATGCCCCTGCTTCGTTTGCAAACTTCGTATAATCAATTAGTTGAGCTTCAGTTTCAGGAATCCCTTTGTCATGAAAACAGGATAGCAGGGCTGCCATAAACGCGTCGCCGGCGCCTGTTGTATCGACCGCCTCAACTGTAATTCCTGGAACATGCACGATGCTATTTTTGTGAATGGCACATGCTCCGTCTTTTCCTTTTGTGATAAAAAGGAAGGGAATTTCCATTTTCGCGATTTGCTCCAATCCTTTTTCGAGGGTTGCTGCTTCTGTTAAAAACAGCAATTCATCTTCAGCCATTTTTACGATATCGGCCTTTTTTACATAGGATAAAATCGTTTCCCTGCACTGGCTTTCGCTTTCCCATCGTTTCTGCCTGATATTTGTATCAAACGCTATTTGCATCTGCTCTTCTTTGGCGTACTGGAGAGCCTGTTCGGTTGTTTTTCTGGCGGTGGGGTGAAAAAGCGTACCTGAGCCAAAGTAAAATATCTTGCTATTCAAAAACGGCTGTTTATCCAGTTCCTCCGCGGTGATCCACTCATCAGGAGTTTTGTTTATGTAAGAATGGAAATAGCGTTCCCCAGACTGATTTAAGTGGATATAAACCGAACAGATTTTTTTATTTTGATGATAAGAGGAAAAGGATAGATCAATCTGTTCGTTCAGTAATTTTTTCCCTACAAAATTACTTGTTTCGTCCGTTCCCAATTTGCATAAATAATAGGAGGGAATGCCGTGCCTCCTGACTCCAACCGCTACATTAACCGTACACCACCTAATAATCGCTGATACCTTGTATTGGATGAATCTGTTGCAATAAAATCAACGATTGCTTCGCCTAGTGAAGTGATTCCTTGCTTTTTCAAGATTTGGCTCCTTTCAGTGCAGATACGTTATCATACCTATTTTACGAATAGTTTAACAGCTTTTTTCGGTGTTTGGGAAGTATGGGAAAAAACAGGGGGGAAAACAGGGGGACGGTTCTACTGTTTCAAGAAAGGTGCAAAAGCCGAATCGTGAAACACAAGAACCGTCCCTCTGTTAGTGGAACCGTCCCTCTGTTACGTGAGCCACTTTTAAAGCAATTGTATTTTTGATATGATGGTATCAATCATATATGAAACGGAGGTTTTCCTTTTGACAGCGTCAATGAGACTGCGCCACTCGATTTTCATTCGTTAATTTAATACGCATGAAAAATTCTGCCTATGTTCAGAGTAACGGGATTGGTCTGTCTATTTTTAAGGAAAACGGTTATTCAAAAGAGGGGAGAGTCTACCCTCTTTTTTGTGTCTTTAAAAATAGCAACAGCATCATGCATATGAACGCAGGTGAAGCATATAAAAAACTAAAAGAAATGAGTTGTTAGTCCATGACTACTGTAAATGAAAATCTCAAGGAGAATTGGTTAAAGAACATTATCCTGTTTTTAAGCAGCCAGACGATCTCTCTGTTTGGGTCGTCCCTGGTTCAATACGCGATTATGTGGTATATCACCTTAAAGACGGAATCTGGTTTGATGATGACCCTGTATATCATCTGCGGTTTTATTCCAACATTCCTATTGTCACCTGTGGCAGGTGTTTGGGCGGATCGCTACAATCGTAAAATGCTGATCATTTTAGCGGATGCTCTCATTGCCTTTGCGACTTTAATTTTGGCGATCCTCTTTTTCATGGGATATGACCCGATTTGGCTGCTCTTTGTAATGGCGGCGATTCGTGCACTTGGAACAGGGATACAAACGCCAGCAGTCGGAGCTATCTTGCCACAAATTGTTCCTAAGGATAAGCTGACGAAGGTGAATGGGGCAAATGGAAGTATTCAAGCCGTCATAATGTTTGTATCCCCGATGGTCAGTGCAGCATTACTGGCAATGGCATCGATTGAAATCATCTTTTTTATCGATGTCATTACGGCAGCGATTGCGATTATTACATTGTTAGCCTTTCTAAAAATCTCTGTACATGAGAAGGCAGCAGAAAACCAAACAACGAGCTACTTCAGCGATTTTAAACAAGGCATACAATACGTCAATAGCCAAGGGTTTCTGAAACGATTCTTTCTATTCTTTGCTGTGTTCTTAGTGCTGATGGCACCAGCAGCGTTCTTGACGCCATTGCAGGTGACTCGCAGCTTTGCCGGGGATGTGTGGGAACTGACCGCTATCGAGATTGCCTTTTCGATCGGCATGATGGCAGGTGGAGGGATCATCGCTTCATGGGGTGGATTCAGAAATAAAATCACCACTATGACACTAGCAAGTCTGATAATGGGAATCTGTACGCTTGCGCTCGGAATCGTTCCGAACTTTTGGGTCTACTTAGGTTTCATGGCGTTGTTCGGAGTTGCCATGCCGATTTTTAACACACCGACCACGGTTTTATTGCAGGAGAAAATCGAAGAGAATTATTTAGGCAGAGTCTTTGGAGTAATGGGGATGATTTCAACCTCGATGATGCCTCTGGGGATGCTGATCTTCGGCCCAGTCGCAGATTTCATCAAAATCGAATGGATGCTAATCGGAACTGGCGTTTTGATACTAGTGCTTGCCGTATTATTAGGCCGGGACAACGTTTTATTAGAAGCGGGAGAACCTGAGGTGAAGGAAGCAGGAACCGTCTAGTTGTGAAAACAGGGGGACGGTTCTACTGTTTCAAGAATGGTGCAAAAGCCATATCGTGAAACACAAGAACCGTCCCCATGTTTTGCCCATGTTTTGTGTTTGTTTTATAAAAAAGCAGCGAAGTCTCTAAGGCTTCGCTGCATCCGTGATCAAGAGGCTTGTTCTTTGTCCTCTAGAGAATATATAAGAGAATTTTCTACGCTTAGCATGCTTTTTCGCAGATCTTTCTTGTCATTGAGGATAATGACACAAGTATCCTCGAATTCTCCGAGTCCATTCATATATTTTTCATATAAGGCTTCTTCGGCTTCGTCGAGGTCGGTACTTTTCGGAAGTGTCAGGTCAAGACCAAGTACATACTGTTTCCGCTCAGGAATCGATGTGAGTTGTTTTCGTACAAGATAAGCTTTTGTAATTTCTCTGTACTGTGCAAGTTGATTCTTCCCGGCCAGGATTTCTTCGCTTCCTTTGTCATGAGTCGTAAAGTGGTCCGTCGGCTGGATGAAATCGCACTCTTCATTGGAAGCTTCTACGATTTCTTCCCACTTTTCCAGTTCCTCTCTGGTTTTTTCAAATAACTCGCTTTGTTCCGTCTCATAGTAGTATCCGCATAATAGATCAAGTCCTGGCAAACGCAGTTCCCATTCATAGGACATCGCAAGGTTGATCAATTGAATTCCTTTGTCCGCAGTGTCCTTGGATTCCATATAATGCTCACCCAAAGTCATTAATGCCCCTGCGGTTCTTTGGTCGTGATGATACTTTTCTGCAATTTCCTCATACATCGGAATCGCTGCTTCTAAACTATTGAATTCCGCTGTCAAAAATGCTTTTTCAAGCAATTCTTCAAGGCTGCTAACTTGTTTGTTTGATAATTCTTCGAACCGTTGCTTTGAATCATTGAATTCTTCTATTTCTTCTTTCCAGCTATCCTGATTGTAGTCCACCCACATATTATTGAAATCACTTATGATTCGACCTGGGTATGCGAAGTAATAGTCAAGCGCAGATTCTTGTTGTCTTTCCGGTAATTCGGCTTCTGCCCCCAGAGCAGAAAGTCTGTCCTTTAAACAAGGATGGGTATCCGTCATATAGCTTTCCTCTTCCAGCTGTTCACGGAAATATTGGCTTGCTTTTTGATCATTAAGTGACCGTAACTTCTCGGCAAAGTTCGAATAAGGCTGAGGAACGCTGTTGGTCTTGGCACATTCTTCAAACAACTCGCTGTAAAAATCACGGTAAAAATATGGTGCGGCCACAGAGGTAACAGCTAATGCTTCACCCATTGCCTGCGGAGATGTTACTGTGGCTGCCGAACGGTCGGCATCGTATTCTTCCTGCCTCGCCATGGCGAATGTATAGGCGTCAAACCTTGGATAAAACCATTGGAAGAATTTCCTGAAGATGAAGGTGCCGAATTGTTCATTTTCCTCCAATGAATGCAATAAACGGCCCCAGCTCATTCTCAGACGATAGATCTTCGCACCAAGGGCAGTGTCAGAATTAGAGATATGAGCAAGTTCATGGGCAAGAACAGCCGTGAATTGCTGCTGTGAAAGTGCCGTCAAAAGCGGGATCCCAATCACAAGGACATTCCGCTTTTTTCCGAACATTCCATATGCTGAAATTTGAGCGACCGAGGCATTGAATTCACTATCAAGAACAATCGCATCTATTTGTGGTGTGTTCAATTTAAGGCGCAATGTTTCAATCATCTCGAATAACTTGGGAGCATCCTCCCTTTGCAGATAATATCCTTCAGGCATTTCCATCTTCACGATTAGGGCTTTGATAATGAAGAATGACAAGGTTCCCGTCAAGAGCAGAACTTTCACATTTCCAAAGGTGAAATTCCCATCAGCAATCATGGCTATCGAAATCGCCATTAAAAATAAAAACAAAGACAAAAATAATGCAACATAACCAAAACCAAGTCCAGTAAGCATGATGACCTTGAATCTGTACAGCTTCGGGTTGGCAGATGCCTGCTTCTCCAGCCTGTTCACCAGCGTTTCAAACTCTTGAACTGTCATTCTCATTCCCCTTTAATAAGTTGTCGATAGTATTATACCAAGCAGGAAGTTCTTGCTAAAAGATGTTTTTTATTGGAAAAAACAGAAAACAGAGGGACGGTTCTACTGTTTCAAAGAAAACAGGGGGACGGTTCTACTGTTTAAAGAATGATGCAAAAGCCAAAACGTGAAACACAAGAACCGTCCCTCTGATACCTCTGATACAAGCAGTTTAATATTGTTTCCTCTTAAGGTGAGTTATACTTAATTTGTCATAGTCTTCTATCTTCTTCTTCATTTCTTCTTCTCTCTCTATCCTGCCTCTATCGGTCAGGTATAAGCCTTACCACCAAATCCATCGTTATGATTAATGCTGCTTGTCTCCTATTAATTCATCCAATTTTATTACTCCCAAACATTATTTTTATCCAAAACACTAGAAAGGCGGTCATCTAAATGCCGCGAAAACCCCGAATGAAAAGCAAGAACGGGATTTATCATGTTATGTTGAGAGGTGCGAACCGGCAGGGAATTTTTCACGATGATACAGACAATTTGAAGTTTCTTGAAATTTTTAAGAGATACAAAGAGAAATCGGGCATGAATGTGTATGCTTGGTGTTTGATGAACAACCATGTCCATCTTCTGGTGAGGGAGGTTGATGAGGAATTATCGGTCACCATGAAGCGAATCGGTGTGAGCTATGCTTCCTACTATAATCTGAAATATAAGACGACTGGCCACCTGTTCCAGGATCGTTTTCGAAGTGAAAATGTGGAGACCAGAAGTTATTTTCTGACTGTGATCAGGTATATCCATCAGAATCCGGTGAAGGCGGGAATAGTCGGGCGTGTTTCTGGGTGGAGGTGGAGCAGTTGTGCCGCGTATTATGGGCAAAATGATTACCCTGGTGGCCTACTCGATCAAAAGAAGGTTCTTCAGATTATGGCTGTGGACCCGGACGAAGCCAGAGACAAGTTTAAGGAATTCAATGAGCAAGTGAATAATGATGAATGCATGGACGAAGGAGCGAAAAGAAGGAGACTGACCGACGACGAGGCAAGAGAGGAGATTCGCAGTGTGCTAGGAAGGGTAGATATTGCTCATGTTAAAAGCTTGCCGAAGTCGGAAAGAGATGACATCCTGAGGAAGATAAAAATAATAGACGCACTTTCCCTCCGACAAGCAGCAAGAATCCTCGGTGTTCCTATTAGTCTAATCAGGAAATCTTGGCTTTAAAAAACATGGGGACGGTTCTTCTGTTTCGTGGATGGTGCAAAAGGCTATTCATGAAACGGAAGAACCGTCCCTGTGTGTGCCTCTGTGTGTATGAAACACAAGAACCGTCCCTCTGTTATCCCTCTGTTATCCAACAAGCGGTCTGTCCTGTAAATAGAGCTCCAGGTCCTGACTGTTTCCTTTTACAATATCTTCTGCAATGATTTTCGCCAGCATATGGCTGTATACGGTGCCGTTGTCGCCGAATGCCAGGAGGAAATAGCTGTTCGGATATTCGTCATACATGCCGATGATTGGAAGGCCGTCTGCTGTTCCTCCGTAAAAAGCGGTTAAGGAATACTCCGATTCAATCTTGATCTTCGGGAACATCTTGTGAAACTCATCGACCAGCTTATCTCGCTTATGAATTAGTTTGCTGTCCCGGTCTTCAGGATACGGAGTATTGTCATCGAGACCGCCGATGATGATACGGTGATCGGCTGTTGTCCTCAAATATAAATATGGTCTGGCGGTTTCCCATAGAAGCGTGCGGTTGTACCAGGAGGATAGGTCGTTAACAGGCTTTGAAGTGACGGTATAGGTACTGACGAAAGAAACAAGCTTCTCCTTTTTCAAGTCGATTCCCTCATAGCCGGCAGCAAAAATAACACGGCCTGCTGAGATGGAGTGGCCGCCTTTAGTGGAAATGATCATCCGTTTCGTTTGTGGATCATAATGATGGCCATTCATCTCGGTATCTTCGAATATCTGGAGTCCTTTGCTTGCCGCGTAGTCCATTAAAGCATGTGTAAACTTGAAAGGGTTCAGCTCGCCATCACCGTAGGAATAGATGGCCGCATCCCTGCTGAAAGGATATTTCTCCTCAATCTCTTCTTTCTGAAGAAAATTGACTTTCATGCCCTGCTGCTTTAAAAATTCGTATTCTTTTTTCAGAGCTTCGACGTCCTCACTGCAGCTTGCTGAATAAAGCGAATCCCTCCGGCAAAATTCACAGTTGAGATCCACCGCCATGGATGCTGCTTCGATTTCATTGATGGCTTCCTTCAGCAGTTGTAAATGCCTTGAAATATACTCTTTTCCAAACGTGTTGACCAGGTTCGTGAACATCTTTTCCCCGGAATACTGAATGAGCGCAGTATTCGAACTAGTGCTGCCGCTGCCAATCTTCCCCTTCTCAATGACCGCCACTTTTAATCCAGAGTCCGCAAGATAATAGGCACATTGCGAAGCCGAACTGCCCCCTCCAACAATCAGGACATCACACTCAAGATTCCCCTCTAACTTTGGATAAGAGGGAGGAGAAGGAAAAGTCGCAGGCCAATAATATGTACCAGACATTAAATTCATGTGTTTTCACCTACTCATAAAAAGGATAGGTTTATTATGTACCTGGTGGAGAATGGCATTCATGAAACATAGGGACGGTTCTTCTGTTTCATGAATGAAACGCAAGAACCGTCCCTGTGTTTTCAAAAAGAAAAAGCTGGGGATAAGCCCCAGCTTCGATTTTAGCTATAAACATTCAGTATCCACGGTATGAATCAGTTTTTTTAATAATTCAACCGAGTGGTCCAGGGTGAGGGAATAATACCGCTGCGTGCCCTTTTGTTCGATTCCCACCAATTTGTGTTCACGTAGAATTTTTAAGTGATGGGAGATAGCTGGCCTTGATAAGGTAGAATGCTCAGTTATTTCGTTGACGCTCAAGCGTTCATGTTCAGCTAATAATAAGATGATATCTTGTCTTGCAGGGTCACTTAATGCCGTGAAAAGCGGTATGCATGAACGGAAAACATCAATTGCTTTTTCCCCCATTGAATGTGCTCCTTTGTTGATTTATTATTCTTAATTAAATCGCAGTTAAGCATCTTTCGCAACATATTTGGCAATTTTTGCTGCAAGGCTTCTAGGAAGGAATTTTGCAGCATACGCTCCAACTTTATTTGCACTTCCGGTAATGACGACTCGTTTTCCTTCCATTAAAGCCTTATAGCCTTGTTTTGCAACTTGTTGAGAAGACATTGCCCCGCTGAACATCTTTGTTTTTTCTACATTCGCTACAGAAGCAAAATTGGTCTTTGTAGCGCCAGGGCATAGAGTCGTGACTGTCACATTGGTACCTGCCAACTCTTCTGCCAAAGCTTCAGAAAAGGATAACACATAGGCTTTTGTCGCATAGTATACGGCCATCATCGGCCCTGGCTGGAATGCAGCGGTACTGGCCACATTGAGGATTCTTGATCTAGTAGAATTTCCCTTCAGCTCAGGCAGAAAATGATAAGTCAATTCAGTAAGAGCGATAATGTTCAATCCAATCATTTCAGACTGCTTCTCAATGTCGAGGTCTTCAAATTGGCCCAACAGTCCAAATCCGGCATTATTCACAAGAGTATCAATCTTGATTCCCGCTGCTTTTACGTCCTCGTATACTTCCTGAGCTGACCCAGGCTGGCTTAGATCCTTAGTGATCACGATAACCTTTAAGTGAGGGTATCGATCTCTGATCTCCTCCATTTTAGTCTTATTTCGTGCAACCAGCACCAAATCATATCCATCTTCTGCAAACATTCCTGCAAATTCATATCCTAAACCGCTAGATGCTCCAGTGATTAAAGCAGTTTTATTCATTTTCAATCCTCCTGATTTTTAGGTTTATAAGTTTAAGTGTTTAAACATTTAAACATATAATAATCTTTTCTTTATTAATCTGCAAGCCTTTTTATTATTGGTGAACTACTAAATTTGCTACCCAATAGTTTTTGAAAAATATTGTTCAATTCTTTCCCAAAGCCAAGTATACGAAGGTCGCGCCATCAGGATTCCATATCAGGTGCACGGGGAACGAGCCGAGCCGGGCGGCCATAGTATAAACATGAAAAATGGCGGCCTGCCTGGAGGGGGAAAACAATATGATGCGCAATGGGATGTATCCACAGGGAGCACAAAGTGGCCCAATGAACGTAGTGGTCGTTGAGCCGTTTGTGTATTCAGCTCTTTATAGTCTTATTGGAAAAAGAGTAGTCCTTGATACTACACGAGGTTCAGTCAGCGGAGTGGTCAAGGATGCCAAGCCTGATCATGTGGTGATACAGGAGCATGATTCCACATTTTTTGTAAGGATACGAGAAATCGTTTGGATTATGCCAGAGTCGTGAAAATGGCACAAAGGGACGGTTCTAGTGTTTCAGAATAGCGGGGAGGTTTTTGTGAAACAGCAGAACCGTCCCTCTGTTTCTTTTTAAAGGACATACACAACATTAAAGAAATAAACGCACTCGAAACCATTCTCAACGACCAGATTCCAGAAGAATAGTATGAAAGAGTCTTTGGCAATTTAACATTCATACATATTAGAATTTTTGGTACAATAAACACAGTGAAATGAATGGCAGTAATATGTTTTCATCCAAGCCCATAAAGATGACATTTTTTGGGCAGCAGAACAATTTCTGTTGATTTATCACTAAATATATTAAAATCACATAACATTTCCCTTACAACTTCCCTTTTTATAGCAGGAATGTGTTAGTATGACGGACATGTTGAGTGAAAGGGGAGTTTATTATGATGAAACGCATTTTAACAGGTATTTTCTTATTGAGCATAGCCGTTCTTGTGCTTGGCGCATGCAGTAAAGATAGCTCGAAAGGAAATACTGAGAAAGAAAATAAAGAAGATTTGGTTGCAACCGTCAATGGGGAAGGCATTTCGAAGCAGAAATATAAGAAAGAGCTGGATGCCATGAAAGCATCTTACGAACAGCAGGGTATGCCGGCAGATCAGATGGATAGCAAAATGAAAAAGGAACTAGAAAAGTCCGTTCTGGATCAAATGATCAATGCGGAGCTTCTTCTCCAGACAGCTGAGAAGGACGGCATCTCCATTGAACAAAAAGAAGTGGATGCCGAGCTTGAAAAGATCAAGTCCAACTTCGAAAATGAAAAAAAGTTTGAAGAAGCACTGAAAAAGAATAAATTGACCGAGAATGAGCTTAAGGGCCAGCTGAAAAAGCAAATGACGGTCTCGAAATATTTGGACAGCAAGGTTGGCAAGGTAGAAGCAAGCGAACAAGAAATAGTAGCCTTGTATGATCAGTATAAAAAGCAGGCCGAAAGCCAAAAGCAAAAGCCGGAAGAACTTGAAAAAATTAAACCACAGCTCGAGCAGCAAGTTCTCTCGCAAAAAGAGGATGAAAAAATCAGCAAGCTGGTTGAAGAGCTCCGAAAAGAAAATGAAGATAAGATTAAAATCATTGAGGCATAGGATAGGTTTTACTTCGGATAATTTAAAAGCGTAAGACCCAAGCCCACTGAAAAAATTCCTAATCGCACTACTGCTGGACCAGGGGATAGACATTAGTCTATCCTCTTTTTTATGATTTCTAAAGTATTGATTGTTTACACTACGAAGAGATTCAATTCGGGTATTAGCATGACAATCTTTCAGTGAATATAATTTACAGAAAATTGAAACCGTTTCGTTGACATTTCGTATAATTAAGAAAGTGAAGAAGAGTAAGGGGCAGTTTGTATGAAAAAATTACTGTTCTATTTCCGATCTACCGTAGTAATTGGTTTTATTTTATATATGGGGGCGGAGTATCAAACATTGTTACATGAAGAAGCGGCTGCTGACTATAATTTGAAGCCTTATCTAATAGTTTCAACTGTTTTTCCTATTTTAATTGGGATACTGTTACGATTGCCAGAATTGTTTCTGGAGATGAAAGAAAAGAAGCAATGGGAATTGATTGGGTTAAGGTTGTAGCGATTGGAATCCCGTCACTTTATATAGCATGGTCCCCATCCTAACGATGATTTACGGGGGAAATTTATTATTCGCAAAAGAATTGTTCCTGTTAAGAGGCTCTACCTTAACGACAACAGCTGGCATTGTGTTTGGTTATGTTTTGATAGGGAGTTTGAAAAAATAAACCGGGTATTGGCGGTAATCCATTGCCATGGCAAAGGGACGGCTCGGACTTTTCATGAATTTCATGTGAAACAGCAGAACCGTCCCCATGTTTCCTGAATTAATTAAGTTGGGAGGTAGATATATGGAACCCGAATTCAATAAGGATTTATTTAGATATTTAAAGTGGAAAGTAGATGCTGGTGTAAAAATAGAAATTTTATCTTATATAAAGTCTTTTTCTTACGAGAAGGTTACTAACTATGAAACCTATTACATACAGGACAATTTACAGACGGCACAATTAACAATAAGGAAAGCGGAAGTTACATTATTAGCACCATGGAATGGGAACCTTTCTAACTTTTTTAATACTTTAAATCAAGATCAATTTTCTAAAGAGTGGGATTTGCAACTTTCTCCAAATATAATTAGTCCTTTTTATTATAGAATGTTAGATCATGAATCTGTTCATTCAATCCTAAATATGAATTTTACCAAAGAAGATAAGGAAACTATGAAACTTATTTATGCCAATAATTTTTATATTTTTCCTGGTGGTCCTAACAATTTATTCAAACTTATGTATTTCGCATTGAATTACAATGATTTTAAAAATAGTGAAGCTAGATCAGATGATTATAAATCAATATTCAATGCCATTTACTGCTTTGCAAAACAAGAAATTTTATTAGAAAGATTTGAAATTAACTTACCGATAAAGAGTTTCACAGGCCGGTTAGATATTATTCATAGAGTTATACAAAACGATGGGTACACATTACCAAAATATAAGAAAAAGATCATAATCTCTACCAGTTGGGAAGAAATTTATGCGATAGCAAGAAAAAGGTTTTTGATAGATGAAGAGTACTTGATAATCTTAGAAAAAATTCAATTTGAATGGAGATCTAAATGTAATTTAGATGAGTTATGGTTCCGTTCACTGAATGACCTGATGGACAAAATACAAGAACGGCTTCCTGAGCAAGAACTTAACCAGTTAATGATGTTTTTAGATGACATCTATCTTAGTTTGGAAGAAATAGTTTCGATAATATTTAAAAACGTTAGACAGGAAAAGTTAAGCAAACTATCGAGTTTAACTTGTAGGATATGTAAGGTAGAAAAAGCAACAAATCGTATTCCCTGGTCAATTATTACTGCTTTTAAAGGTGAGATTCCCCAATTGTGTGATTTTTGTAAGGACACTATTTTTGACCTGCATCCGGATCTTTTACTGAAAAAAAGAGCTGGAAACATCAAAATCAGTGTAGAAGATAAAAAACACGAGTTATTGGAATTGGTTAGGGGAATTTCCATTCAAACCGGTGTGGTTCCCCCGAGTGAACCTATTAAGTATTTATCCCGGGTTGATGTAAAACACCATATGGATGTACTTGATTTCTTAAACAAACTCCCAGATAGACAATTACGAAAAAAGATATTTCCGAGAGGCTGGTCACAAGTTTTAGCAGAGGCAAATTTGGTTGAAACCGAAAAGAATACGGGTTTTGGGTTTCAATGTATTGCAGAAGATGGACATCTTTGTAGGTCACTGTCCGAGAAATTCATTGATGATTGGCTTTATAAAAACGGTCTTCAACATGAATGTGAACCGGCATATCCAATTGATGAATTTCTTAACCCTAATGGGATGAGAGCGGACTTTAAGGTAGGAGATGTCTGGATTGAATTTTTTGGACTTTATAGTAAGTCGTACCTAAATAAAATTGATGTGAAACTAAAGCTTGCTAAAAAACATTCCTTAAATTTAATTCCCCTCTATCCAGAAGATCTAACAGAAGTTAATTTAGCGAATAAGTTGAATCCAATTGTCCGGGATTATAAGAGGAGTAATAAATAAGGTGGAGCAAGGGGATGGTTGCACGTTTCAAATATTGTGAAAAAGTTTTATTTCATGAAACAGCAGAACCGTCCCTCTGTTTCAAGGGGGAGAATACAAACTATGATTCTAGAAAAGATGGCTCCGATTTCGACGGCGGCTGTCCAGGAGAAGGGGATTGAATCGGTTGTCGATTGGTTTGATCGGCATAAGGATTCTTTCTATACACTTGGCTGGTGTTATCTTCGGAATGAGCAGCAGGTGGAAGAGCTTTTTTACCGGTCGATTCTGAAGGTTCATAAGGAATTGCCTCGATATAAAGGGGATTCTTCATTCAAGATGTGGGTGATCAACCTTTTCATTCAAAACTGCCGTGAGCTTTCTCGTGATAGCAGTTTCCAAGATTCAGAGGTCGTGGAACCTCGTCAGGATGTATTGGTCGCTCTTGATCAGCTTGAGGGCCACGAAAAGGAAGCGCTGATTCTTACATATGTAATCGGACTTACCCAGGAGGAGACTGCGGAGTTCTTCGGGTTTTCTTTGGATGAAATCAAAGAGCTTTTGTTCTCCGGAATACAGTCTGTCAGAAATCAATTGTACGGTTCCATCTATCATGGCTGTAAGGAGTACCATCAACATTACATCGATTACTTGGAAAAATCCATGGACCGGTCGGAGAAGATCGAGTTTGAGGTGCATCTTTACAAATGCCAATTATGCCAGGATGATTTGGCCAGCTTTCAGGAAGTCGCGGCAACCGGGTTGAATCATAGTGAGGATGTTAATGACCTGAGTGTGCCGCCTCATTTCATGGATAACGTCAAAAAGAGGCTGATAGAGAAGAAGGAGAACCAAAAACAGAAGAACAAAAAGCGTAAAAAAGTGGCTCTTGTTTTCGTAGGTGTTTTCCCATTCATTATGGCGATCGGCTTTATTACCGGTGCTTTTCCAAAGCTCTATTATGCATGGACTGAAGAGGATGAGCAATTGCGTGCCTTTCTCCAGAAGGGCCTAGGCCAAAGGCTGAACCTGGAAGCGGAGAGTGGCGGAGTGAAGGTGAAGATTAAGGGCGTGGTTGCGGATGATGTCCAGACGCTTGTTTTTTATGAAATTCACGATACCAATGAAGACAATCAATATATCATGAATTATGAAGATGGACTCATGGTTGAGAACGAAAGTGAAGTGATGAAATTCGAAGGGTATCCCCGGTATTCGATTCCTGACCTGGAAGCGGAGATGAATAATAAGGAAAAGAATGTGTTTTACGGTGTGGTTGGATTGCGGCCGCTTAAAGAAGAGGAAGGGATCATTAAACTCAAGATCACACAGCTTCGAAAAGTGGAGCGCGATCCTAGGACGTCGTTCAATTTTAGGGCTGATGAGAATAAACCAGGTGCTTGGAGCTTCGAATTCCCAGCAACGAAAGAACCGTCCACCGAATACGCATTGAACGAACTAATAGAAGTCGAGAGGATTCCCATCCGGTTTGACAAGATAACCATAGCTCCAACTGCCACGATTCTGCAATATGGAATTCATGCAGAACAGCAAGAGAGACGCATCGACATGATTAATTTTGACGAACTAGTCGTAAACGGTAAAAAGGCGAAAGCAGACCGGTATGGAAGTCTTTACATGGACACACAACAAGACAATAAGTGGAATGCCTTTCAAACATACTTTGATCCGCTTTATGGCGAAAAACCAAAAGAGGTTAGTGCTAGAATATCTGCTGCCTTTTTAACCGTTGAAGATAAAAAAAGCATCACGTTGGATGGGAATCTGCAATATCCCATGACTGTGGAATATGCAGGCAGCACGCTCAGCATCGATCGGATTGAAGAAGGTCAGTCCACAAATATTGTCATAAGCAATCATGAATTGAGAAATCGGGAATATGAAGCCCTCCACATCAATATTGTCGATGAAAACCACACCGAACTGAATTCAATGTATATCGATTCAAAAGGGGTCCTCATTGACAAAAACGGCGTTGAATACGACGAGTACACAGGTCCTATCGAATACGAAAAAATCGAACAGCCCCGCTATTTAACCACAGAACAAACGATGAAGTTCGAAGGCAATGATGAGACCCCTAAAGTACTTTTGATTTCTGGATATAACACGACAAAGTATTTGGATGAGGTTGTGAAGATGAGGGTGGAGTAGAAACATGGGGACGGTTCTACTGTTTCAATGATTGTGAGAAATTGTATTTTCGAGAAACACGAGAACCGTCCCTCTGTCTATAACAGATTTTAGGAGTGATTGTTTTGGAATTGAGTGATGTTATACACGGGCACAGGTCCATTCGGGAATATGAAGATAGGGAAGTAAGTCAAGAGCTGCTGGACCAGATTTTAGAGGCGGGTATTCGTGCCTCTTCAAGCGGCAATATGCAAACGTATTCGATCATCGTCACGAAAGACAAAGAACTCAAGAAAAAATTATACAATGCTCATATGGAGCAATCGATGGTGGTTGATGCACCGATACTCTTAACATTTTGTGCTGATTTTAATAGAATGAGGAAATGGCTTGCACTCAACGAGGCACCTGTACATTTTGATAATTACATGAGCTTTATGATCGGTGCCATTGATGCCACTTTGGCAGCGCAAAACTGTGCATTGGCAGCTGAAAATGCAGGCCTCGGCATTTGCTATATGGGCTCGACGCTCGCAAATTGTGACCAAATTGGTGAACTGCTAAACTTACCGCCAAATGTCGTACCCGTTGTAGGTTATTCATTAGGGTATCCAGCAGAAAACCCTGCCCCGCGTGATCGATTGCCGATGCATGGACTTGTTCACTACGATCAGTATCGGGATTATTCGGATGAAGACATTTTGGAAATTTACAAAGATCGAAATGAAAAAGGATGGAACCGCTATATGGCCGTCCCAAAACTCAAAGAAATGACAGAACAATTAGGATTAAAAAACCTTGCCCAAATATATACCAAAGCCAAGTATACGAAGGAATCACACCTCCACTTTTCACAAACAGTGCTGAAGTACCTAGAGAGACAAAACTTTATGAATAATGATTGAAAACATGGGGACGGTTCTTTTGTTTCATGATTGGTGCAAAACCAAAATCGTGAAACACGAGAACCGTCCCTCTGTTTCGGTCTCAGGTCTGATAATAAGTTAAAGCCTTAGCCTGTTAAGTGATTGTGGGGAATGGCTTATGATTAACCTATAATCAGCTGGAGGCGATATAAAGTGAAAAAAGTGATGGGATTTGGGTTGGTGGCGGTATCTGCTGTTTTATTACTGTCAGGATGCAATAATACGATTTTTGCTAGTGATAAAAGTGATGATGAGATCGTGGTTAAGAAGGATAAAGCCAAGGAGCTTGAGGTTGTTTTGAATTTTGGCGCGGGGGAAATGGATGTTGCAGGCGGTGCTGATGAATGGGTAAATGGCAACGCAATCTATGAACCGGAGAAGATGAAACCTGAAGTTTCCTATGATCTAGACGGGAAAGTCGGCAAGGTGGAGATCTCTCAGCCAAATGAGTTTAAAATTGGCAAGATGAAGAATGAATGGGATCTGAAAATAAGCGAAGATGTTCCAGTAGACCTTGTCGTAAATGCCGGAGCATCAGACACCGATCTTGATTTGAAAGGGATCGAGCTTTCAAACCTTGAAGTGAACGCAGGAGTTGGTCAAATAACCGTCGACCTTGGCGGAGATTGGAAAGAAAGCTTTGATGCCCGTATTTCCTCAGGAGTCGGACAGATGATGGTTATTCTTCCAAAAGATACAGGTGTAAGAATACACGCAGAAAAAGGAATCGGCTCAGCGTCTTTTGATAATTTGATTTCAAAAGGAAATGGAATTTATGTAAATGAAGCCTACGAAGATGCAAAAGTGAAGATTGATCTAGATGCTGATATCGGAGTGGGCGAAGTAACATTTGAAATGGAAAAATAATTTAGGATGAGAGGGGCGATTCCGGCGTTTCATTTTATGAAACACGAGAACCGTCCCTCTGTTTCTGAAAAAGATTTTGTCTAATTCTTAAAAATGTATGATTCTTGTCTACTCCAATTTTTTCGGTGGTGAATAAAATATTGAGGGCATTTTTATTCTCACTACAACAAAGGAGGGTAGAGGGAAATGAAAAAATGGGCAACAAACCAAACTTATTCTAATCGAGTATTAAGAGCAGAGTTTGATGATAACTGGAGGACTACCATTACCCAAACGGGATATGTAAAATATATTGCACTTGAAAACAAGGCAAAAGTAGAATTCATACTTTCTGATGGCTCAACTAGAGTCGTGTTGTTCCCAAAAAACGGTTACGTGTTAGTAGGCAGCGGGGGAACAAGCCACTTCAGTAAGCCGCATATAACCATAGACTAAATTTGATTTCAGGCAGGCTCCTTATTTGTTGCTGAGAAAACGATCAACAGCTTGTCATGATTAGACAACCTGGTTCATAAACTCTACCAAAAGGGGGTGTAGAGTTGAATCACGTCTCTAACAGAGTAGATTATTATCTAAAAGACAAATGCCTATTGAGTGCGCATGTCAAGCATTGGGAGCAATACATTGCCGCTTTGAGGGCGAGTAATACAGTGACGATCAACAAGAAAGAATATATGGTAGACAAAATCAATATGGTTCATGATCCAGCAACCATTGTATTAAAAGTCAACATTGAACCACTTAGAGTTTATAATTGAGTATCCTTCGGGGTGCTTTTTATTTTGCCTCGCGATTGGAACAAGAGAACCGTCCCCCTCTGTTTCGACGGGTCCCGAGTGAAACACAAGAACCGTCCCTCTGTTTCAAACACAAGAACCGTCCCTCTGTTTCCTCTGTTTCGTGTAAAATTGTAATGGAGAAGACAAAGACTAACCGTAAAGTGGTGAGGATGATTCAACAGTTACTTTTACTTCAGCGTGTGATTGATTATATAGAGGACCATATTAAAGAGGAGCTTAGTGCTGAAGAGCTGGCGAGAATGGTGGGGTATTCTCCTTATCATTTTTCGCGGATTTTTTATAAGCAGACGGGTTATACATTGATGGATTATGTTGGAAAAAGGAAACTCCAGTTTGCACTGTACGAATTAGTGAATGGGAAAAAGATCATCGAGATTGCCATGGATTATGGGTTTGAAACACATGCTGGCTTCACCAAGGCGTTCAAGAAGTGTTTTGGAAGTCCTCCGAGTCTGTATAAGGAGCATTGTCCGACATCATTGCCTCAAAAACTGGATCTGATGAGCCTTCACCAAAAGAACACTGGCGGTATTGTCTTGCAGCCCCAGATTGTCCGCCGGAGTGATTTTTTTGTCGCTGGGAAAATATTCAGTATAGAGAATTTCCCTGCAGACAGAAATGTGCCTGCGTTTTGGGAGCAGGAAGGTTTGACAGATGGTTCGATTGAAAGGTACTTATATGAAGTATTGTCTCCGAAAAAGCATGGAGAGTATTGTATCAATTTGAGCCGCAGCCTTGATGAAGACAGCTGCCGGTATATGTTTGCTGTAAACTATGACGATGAAATAACCTTACCGGATGGAATAACTGCTACACAAGTCCCTGAGGCTTCCTATGCCATATTCCGTACACCTTTGGTTGAAGTTGGTCAATTCGCTACGGCGATTAAAGGGACGTGGAGATACATTCTGGAGGATTGGTTTCCCCAATCATCCTATGAGGTGGTTGAAGAGGGCTTCGACTTTGAATTTTATGACGAGCATTGCCACTATTGGGATTTCAAAAAAATCTATATGGAAATTCATATTCCGATAAAAGAAAAATCTCGAGAGTGACTCGATCACCCTCGAGATTTTTTGATGGCCAATTGATATAAGTAAATCACAGGCGTTAGTAGAATGGCACTTGCAATCATTGCTATTTTTATAGAAAAATTGGCGGCAATAAATCCAATAGCCGGCCCGCCGCTAATTTGGCCGATCGCATCAACCTGGCCTTTTACCGAAAAGAACGTCGCGCGTGTCGATGAATCGGGAATGATTTTATTCAGCCATGTATCCTCAAGCGGTGCCATGACAGACCTTGTTCCTTGTATGATCAGATAAAAGCACAGCAAACTGATGATATCAGTTGAAAGAGCAAAACCGGTCAGCGAAGTGATAATCAGAACACATCCAACCAGCAAGGATACATAGATGGTGTTCAACTGGTGATGGAGAGAACTCCGGCTGATAATATGAAGGCCGACAAATGATAGGAGCATAACGACAAAATTAATGCTTCCGATCAGGATGACCAAATAGCCTTCCGTAAGATAGGCGAGACGGGTTTCTTCAAGGAAGTGAGAAATCCATAGCCGGTCAAAGCCTTCACTATATAGCCCGAAAAACAAGGCGATAAGGAAGAGAATCCGCATCAGATAACTGGCCTTTGTATAATGGACCATCTGGTTCATATTACTTTTCAGCGTTTTCCAAGTGGATGTATTTTCAGGTTGAACAGGTTTGAAATTCTCTTCTTTCATAAAAAGGAGCAGAAAAACAGCTAACCCCAGCATAGATATTCCGCCAATGATGATGGGCAGGTTAATCATGAAAAAATAACCAATCAACATACTTAAAGGAATCGCGATCACTTGTCCGAGTGTGCCAGCCTTAGCGCCATTAACAAACGCCTCGGAAGCAAGCTCTTCTCCGATCTCATCGGCAATCCACGCTTGATGCGCACCGCTTGTAAACGTGTAGCCAATTCCCCAAAGAAATTGAGAAACTAACACGGCTGCGAAATACGGAAACGAGCCCTCGATGAGGAATCCGGCCCCAATCAAAAAATACCCGATAATCACTGAAAGCCTGCGACTTTTTAAATCCGCTACAAACCCGGTCGGAATCTCAAACAGGAAAACAACTGCCTCCAGAACAGTGCCGACCAGAACAAGCTGCAGCGGATCAAGACCCACAACTTTCACATGATAAAGCAAGTTAACCGTAAAGATAAATGTAAAAAAGAACTGAGACCAAAAACGTGTATAGATATAGACTCGATATGAATCCATCTTTTTTATAAATGTCAATTTCATCCCCCCTAACCAGATTATAGAGAGGGAGGAAGACGATTTCTTTTCCAAATTTGCGGTTTTGGAGTGTGTGGGAGTGAAATTCCTTATTGGGAAGCCTACACTCCATCAAGTCTTCTTTAACTTCGGTTCCCGGATGAGACGCGAGAACGGTCCGAGTGTCTCTTACTAAAAAGCAGTTAATAAAAATTTCGAAAGAAATCCTTCGATAAAAGCAGCGATGAAAATGCAAGGTGTGATGACGAAAATGAAGGCGGAAAAAGCTTCTTTGAGGTGGTGACGGAAAGGTGTTGTGCTCTTTTTACCTTTACGAAAGGTATTGGTCAGTCTATTTACAATCGTTTTATTCAACGTATTTGCATAAATGGCGGCAAGCATAAAGGTAGTCATTTCCAGAATCGCATGCGGCAGAAAACCCAATCCGAATGTGTGGAGGACATTTAAATCAACCTGCTGAACAAGATACAAAGTCATACCGATCATCGCGCATGTTGTAATGAGCGGCAGTATGTATAGGTGCCTAATGGGGATGAAAGCAAGGATCAAGATCTGCAGGCAAACCAGCCAGTTATTCTTGAAGAGAAAAAGGGTGGCTTCCCAATATCCCTTTCTGGGGGCATCTTCTTTGAAATTTTCATCTAAGCCTGAAAGGAGCTCTTTCATATCCGGGTTTATATATGATGTAATCAGGTAAGCCATGACAAAGATGATGAAATAAAAGAACCAATACTTCCAAAAAGATCTTTCTAGATGAAGCCATACATGTTTCCAAGTTTTAATGCATGTTGTTTTTACATAATCGACAATGGTCATGATCTATTCCTTTCAGGGTTACATATCATGTATTTGTATTTTTTCCAACTCCTTTTGGCGTTGCTTCTTCAGATAATCTCTGCCTTTGATCCAGATACTTAACAAAAAGGCCAATCCGCCAACACCAGCTAAAATAAGGGAAAGCGTATCTTCATTACCAAATCTATTAAAAAACCACACCGATATAAAGGCTATGTACAGAACAGGTAAGATGGCTCCCCAAAGAACATGACTTCTCCTTGATAAATAAAATTGAACTCCAATCACTGCAATCGCAATCAACCATCCATAAATAGTAGGCATTAAGGGTCAACCCTTTCTGATTTATATTTTTCGATAATTAACTTTGCTACGTCTAAACTGATTTGTTCATCCAGCACCAGATTTTTTATCATACTGACAAACTCAAGATCCTCTTTTTTACTATTCAGCTCAATTTTCTTAATAAGCAGATCCAGCTTTGTCCGGACTGTTGGATAGGAAACTCCATAAATAGATGAGATTTCCTTTAACGAGCCGGAATTTAAAACGAACTTCCTGATAAATTCGAGTGATTCTTGATCTAATGCAAGAATCCATTCAGGTACCTCATCGCGTTTCACTTTTTCATCCCTCCTTATATTTAATAATGTTAAATGAAAGTTTAATATTATTCAATATATTTTTAAAAAAATAAAAATTAATAAAATATTTACTGGAACGAAATACAAAACATGAAAGATATTCAGGATTTGGAAGCAGCTCTCGACAATCAGCTTCCGGAGGGGCGGTTCCGGCGTCTCAACAATTGTGACAATATAATATTGATGAGTTTAAAAGAATGGAAGACGGATATTTTCACATATGGATTGAAATCAATGATCTAGATAAGTACAGAATAGTACCCGAATTTGTTATTCCTCAGTTACAAAGTTGGAGGTTAGCAGCAATATTGAACAGACAGTATTAAATGTAGTAAGATAATTCCATTTAAGACTTTATTATAATTATACTGGTGCGTTGATCCAAGATGGACAACACTCTCCCCAACAGACGTTTATCATTATATAATCCGGATTAAGTTGAAAGCACGAGTTACCGGATGCCAGGTTTACATTTCCATACGCATTTTACATAGAAATCAGGGAGGCATTTAGATGAAAACAGAGCATCAGTATTTTGAAGAGGGAAAATCAATTCAAACTTATATGAAGGAAATGGGCACGTTAAAAGAGGAAAGTTTTGCTGTTTATGAACAATTTCATCTCCCGGCAGATGGATTTGCTGAAGAGTTAAAACAATATCAACTTCATTTTCTAACGATTACCGAAGATTGGTGTGGAGATGCCATGATGATTAATCCAGTTATTCGCAAATTAGCTGAAGCTGCAGATATTGAAATGCGCGTCGCATTACGAGATGCAGATACAGATTTGATTGATCGTCACTTAACAAACGGTGGACGTGCCATTCCCATGATTTTAATCTTTAATAATCAAGGACATCTGCTTGGAAAGTGGGGACCTCGTGCACCCAAAGCTCAGCAAATCGTTGATGAAGTTCGTGCTGCATTGCCACCAAAAGAGGATCCCTCCTTTGCGGAGAAACAAAAAGCGGCCTTCGGTTCTTTAAGAAAAAGGTATACAGAGGAACCAGCTCTTTGGTCAAATGTTTATGATAGTTTCAAAGAGACTATATTAGCTATTTTGAAGTGAATAAGCAGGGACATGTCCAGGTGGTCATGTTCTTGAAATTCGGAAAAAAAGTATGCCTCACCTTATTTTAGACGGGAGGATTCTAGTTCTACCGATTCAGGCTGTCGCATTTCCTTAATAGACATCACTCCAAACAAGCCAATTAAAGAAAAAATGACTGGAATGATGAATCCATAAAAATAGCCTCCACTCATACTGCCTGAAACAGACTGAAAATGATCCAATACTTTTCCGAAAAATCCTGGCAGTAAAACAGCACTTAGAAATCCACCAGTATTTGCAAAACCAGATACAAAGCCAGATTCCCTAATAGGAAAGGATTGGCGAACGACAGCAAAAGTTAAGGCACTTGCTCCAAATCCAAAGCCGATGATAAAGAAAAGCAAAATGAGCATGAAGAGTGGAGGATTCCCTTTAAATAAGAGGAAAGCAGACCAGCTTGTTAAAATAATAAAATGAACAATGACATAAGGACGCTTGATTGTTTCAAGCCGACTTGATATCCAACTGGTTAGTGGAGCCCCTATAAGTGCCCCTATAAGACCAACCATGATTAGTTGACTGGCATCTGATCGAGTCAGATCATACATATTCATCCCATAGGGCACTGCCCATGAACTAATAAAGCCCACATAGCCGCCAACAACCCCAAAATGACAGAAGAATAAAGCCCATGCCTGCCGATTCAAAACGATTCTTCTCAGTAACATCGAAATGTTTTGGCGTTGAATTTCATCTTTAACAGTTACCGATTCATTACGAAAGAGCTGTCTTGGTTTCTTTACCAGTACAATATATAGAAGAATTCCGGATAAGCATAACGCTATGCCCGCTGAAAAAAAGGCTGCTCTCCAGCCAAGTAAGTCAATCAATAAGGAGAAAGGAACTGTCGCTAGAAGGAATCCAAGACTTCCCGTCATTCCCGCGATCCCAATTAATCGAACAAATTCCTTTACTTTAAACCAATGGCTTAAAATCAATACCAAATTGACCCAAATAGTAGCATCTCCAATTCCCGTAAGTATTCTGGCAAAAAACAAGACAAACTCATGTGTCCCAAGACTATAAATGATCGTGCCTAACCCAGTAACAATTGCACCTATAATGAGAAAAAAATTGGGCCCAAACCGATCAGCCAAAACCCCCATTGGAATTTGCAAACTAGTATAAACAAAGAATTGCATACTCGTTAGTAACCCAATCGTTGTTGCTGTTACATGAAAATCCTTCATCACCTGCTCTGTAATCAATCCCGGAGCTGTTCGCTGGCTCGACATTAATAAGTAAGTTAACAATACGGAAACAAATACAACCCACCGAAACTTGCTATTTTGTTGGTCCAATGATTTCTACTCCCGTTGGCTTTTACACTATATATATGGATATTCAGCACCGGTAATGATAACTTACTGAAGCTGGCAGCTGGTATGACATATCCTTACACTCCAAATCCAGAGGATATATGGAAAGCGATGGATAAGGACAGAGAATCATTTTTCTTCATTGATGTTCAATCAAGAGGAGAATATCCTGGGTATGCGAAGAGATTCTTCCGAGACCACAATTTAGATATCGTGATGGAAGAAGGGGACTTAGAAATCTTAAAAGAAGGCACCGTTGATTATATTGGATTCAGTTATTATTCCAGCCGCTGCACAAGCACAGACCCGGAAGTACTGAAAACTGCTATCTCTGGTAATATATTTGGTTCCATCAAAAATCCTTATACAAAAGCTTCAGAATGGGGCTGGACTATTGACCCTAAAGGATTGAGAATTACTGCAAACCAACTTTGGGATCGATATCAAAAACCATTGTTCATTGTCGAAAACGGTCTTGGAGCAGTCGATGTACCTGAAGAAGACGGATCAATAAATGATGATTATCGTATAGACTATCTAAAAGCCCATTTTGAAGAAATGAAAGAAGCGATAGAAGATGGTGTTGAGATCATTGGTTACACAAGCTGGGGTCCGATTGATATCGTCAGTGCGTCAACTGGCGAAATGAAGAAACGTTACGGATACATTTATGTGGACCGCGATAATGATGGTAACGGAACATTGGAAAGAAGCAGAAAGAAATCGTTCTATTGGTATAAAGATGTTATCAGTAGTAATGGGGAGAAGCTGTAAGAGGGACAGGGGACAGGAACCCTGTCCCTTGTTTTATGTAGAGATAAGGGTATTTTGCAATTAACCTGCCAACCTCAAAATCTCACAACTTATTCATGAAGTAGAAAAGGTAACTTTTGTTTCTTATAATCAATCGTTTGATTAAAATTAGCGAATGCACGCTGACTCCCCAGTCCCTGTCATCCAAGACTTTAGTTTAAGCAATCACTTCCCCCAGCGAAGGGTGATAGCTCCCCAGCCGAGACCTGCGCCATACCCGACTAGAACAACTAAATCTCCATCCTTGATCTTCCCTTGCTTCACTTCCTCGTGAAGACCGATTGCTACTGTTGGTGCTGATGAATTCCCGTAATATTGGATGGTTTTGGTATGAACTTTTTCCATTGGATATCCAAGAGTCTCAATTCCTTTTTCGATAATACGCAGGTTTGATTGGTGCGGGACGATGAAATCGACATCCGCCAGATTCAGCCCCGAAACTTCCAATACTTTATGAACTGCCTCCGGAAACTTGTTGACAGCGAATTCGAAAACGGCCCTTCCGTCCATCTTGATATTCTTATTTTCATCGAGGTGAAGGTATTTTCCTCCGCTCCCGTCCATCTGCATATTGATTCCCAGAATTCCATTGTTTTCTCCAACTTGGCCAACAACAACAGCTGCAGCACCGTCAGAAAACAGAAGCGCAGTCTTCTTATCCAGGGGATTCAAGAGGGAAGAGCATTTATCCACGGCAATGACCAGCACGTTTTTGTATAACCCGGTCTGGACAAACTGGGCCCCTGTTGCCAAAGCCGTAATAAAACTGGAACATCCAGAGTGGAGGTCCAGGCCTGCGCATTGCTCAGCCCCAATTCTGTCTTGTACCAGTGCAGCCGTGATATGGGTGTCATGAGTGTTCGTTCCAATAATGACCATGTCGATTTCCGTTGGATCAAGTCCGGCATCTTGGATAGCCTGTATGCCAGCAACTTCACACATGTCCGCAAGCGAAGCATCGGTAGATTCATAGCGTCTTTCCAAAATGCCTGTCTTCCTGTAAATCTCTTCTTCCGTAATACCAAATCGTTTGGCAATCACGTCGTTTGTAATAACTATTTCCGGAATGTTTGCTCCGATCCCTAGTATGCCTGCATTGTACATTGTCCAACTCTCCTCATTGAGTTAATATTTTCCAATACATTTTATCACAGAATTAGACAATATTTGTAATTATTAGGAAATTTCAGACTTGTAGAAATCCCATAGAAGAACTTATAGTGTTTTTCATCCAGTCTCTTCTCTGTCTTGTACGGCATGGATTAAAACAAGTGGTAGGTGATTATAAGTTGGATTCTGTAAAATCATGAGGCAACAGAACCGCCCCTCAGCTATAAAAATACAAAACTTTTTCCATTCTGAATCGTATGTAGAGTATGACTGACAAATGGAGGTTTATATGGAAAAAGCAAACAGGAGTATTCAGGATTATATCCAAATTTATTCCCAGCTAAGAGAAAGATATCGCTGGAAAGTTACTGATCAATCGGTTTTGATGATGGTTGCTTCTTTGTATATTTCCAGCAACCGAACCTTTGATATCAATAGATATACTGAGCTTGCGGATTATATAAAAAGTGAATCCGGGTTGTTTTCGCCTTTGCGCTCTGAGTCTCGCTTTACCTTTGCCGCTTTGCTTGACACAAAGTTTGAAAGTCCCAAAGATCATTTTCCGGCATTTATCGATGCATACAATGCATTGGTCTCAGCCGGATTCAGCAGAAATACTTTCACCTACATTGCGGCCATGCCGCTGGTCACAGCAAATACAGAAGACCTTAAGTCTCTTTCTGAACGGGCAAGAGTAGTTTATAAGAAGATGAGGGAGGAGCATTTGTTTCTGACTGGGCACAGCGATTATCCGCTTGCTGTCATGCTGGCTCAACACGACCGACAGACAGATGAGATGATTTTTCATATTGAGGACTTGTACAGCAAGCTTTCGCAAAACGGTTTCCGAAAAGGAAATGATCTGCAAAGCATGAGCCATATACTTTCTCTGAATGAAAATAGCCATGCAGATGACATGGTTGCTCTGTCCACTGAAATCTATGACAGAATGAAAAAAGAAGGAATCAAACCCAAATCCATGTTCTACCCTCAGATTGCACTGCTCACCTTAATTGAAAAAGGGAACGATAATCTTTCGAAGATAAAAGCAATATGGGAGCAATTGAACGAAGAGAAGCTATTTAAATGGAAGAAAGACATCAATTTTATGATGGCCGTTAATTTCGTGATCAGTGACAAAATCGATCATTCATCCCTGCTTCAAACCAATCTTTCTACGACAATCGAAACATTGATCCAGGCCCAGCAAGCAGCATCGATTGCAGCTATTTCGGGTGCAGCAGTCGCGGCTTCTTCAAATGGAGGAGAATAAGGACATAGAAAGCGAAGGGATTACGGCAGTACTTTCTCATATCCGGTGAAACATGGGGCGGTTCAATAAGGCAGAGCGAAAAAGAGGAAAATCAGTAGTGAGTGAAGGGGGGATAGCCCTCTTTTTTTTGCAGTTAGATAGGTTACGGAGCACAGCACCATAAATAACGGTGTGAGGACAAGGAACATTGGAACATGGGGGACGACTCTCATGTCCCTAAAATTGCAAGAGGTTAAGTTATAGTTTTATGAGGTAGAGGCTAATTCTCCCTTGGCACCAGGCCAGACCGGTGTAAAGTAAAAAGCACTCTATGCTATTTTAATCCTCTCAGATAGAATCAAGGAATTGCCCCTGTTTCTCCAGGTCCCGGCTGAAACACAAGAACCGTCCCTCTGTTTGAAGGAAATCATGAATAAAATTTGGAAAGATAAAATATATAAAGGATAAAAGTATGTGGACAACACCTGCTTTTCAAAAATTTGGAGCTATAAGGTGCTGATCTTTTGAATAGGAATAAGAATTTGCAATTAGTCCTCTTTTTGCTTTTATGTTTGCTTATATTTCTAATTGTTCATGTTATTATCCATACAAAGATTTATGTAGTGTTTAGTGCAAGTCTTGGTTCAGTCTTCATGATTGGACTGATTATCTTCCTAATTGTTTACCTCTATTTAAATGGATGAGAAAGAATTGTTATTATCTATTGGCTTCGTTTTCTGGGTTGGCGGAAGAGAGGAAGTTAGAGACATGGGGGTAGATCCTCATGTCTTGTTTTCTTAAAAATTAGTCTTGAACCTAATTTAACGTCAGGAATTATATAGCGATAGTTTCGTGATTTCTCTAACCGTTTACTCATCCACACCCAAAGTGTTTGGATCACTCGCTTTTCCCATTTCCTAGAAAGACATCCTTTTCAGCATGATTTCCATGTTAAGTAAAGAAGTAAACCTTCTATTTATGAGCTAGTTAAGTTCTCTTGTTATTTTAAAAATGAAAATACATAGTTTTGTTCTACTCCTGAATGGAACGCAAGAACCGTCCCTGTGTTTCCTAAACAAAAAAACCGGGTTTCCCCGGGTTACTTTTCGTCATATCCTATTAAAGATACTTCATATTTCTCTTCGGCAAAGTTCACCATAGCATGGATCTTGTTATCCTCATTCCCCTTTTGATAGCCATAAAGGAAAATTTCTGTCCCATTATTTCTGGAAGTGAATTCGTGGCTATCGATGACGACATCCCAGCCTTTTTGTTCTTTGAAATATTCTATTGCTGATTCAGTTGATTTTTGGACAACCTCATTTTCTTCTTCTTGAGTCATGCCGCCACACCCTTGCAAAAGTAATGTCATTATTATAAATATCATTATTTTTTTCATTGTAACATCCACCTACCACTTCGGACCGGAGTTGATTTCAGCTTGCATTAATGCGTTCAATCTCTTTTTTGTCTCGACGATTTCATATTTATTGTCTTCCAGTCGATGTATCCTTTTTGAAAGCTCGGAGAAGAAGTCATCATACCATTGTTGTGCTCTCCTGGTAGCTTCACCAGCTCGCCAACTCGACAATTGATCCAAGCTATTTCTATACCTCATTTGAGCTGAACGAAGTGTTCCGATGAAGTCATCGAGTTCTCTTTCCGCAGCGGTAAGGTTTTTAATGTCATTCATAAATGCAGCAGTCAATTTCCTGTCCATCATGTCAACTTATCCGCCCTTTCGAATTCGCTCGCTGCGTTCCTTAAGAAATGCGTAAAAGCTGAAGATTCTTCACTAAGCCACGATGCCATCTTAACAAGTTCATTCATTGTAATGTATCCGACCTGTTTTGTTTCAGGACGCTCTGCACCATGTACAAGTTTACTCTGGATTTTCCCCTTAACATGTGGCTGTTCGCGCAATATGGATTTTGTGATTTTATCAAAAGAATCAGCAGCTTCCTTTAAATGTACAGGAGTGACCTTGATGATGCCTACGTCAGCACTCACATATCGCGGAGATCGTGATATTTCCACTCCCGCCAGGACATTATAAAGAATCCCATTGCTGATATTCCCATACTTATCGAACTGATAATGATCCATGCTGTGATAATTATCGCCAGATATGGATTCAATCAACCTGCGGATTGGACGACCTTCGTTATCCATATTTTCGTATTTGAATCTTGAACCAATATAATAGGTTGAACCAATGTGACGTTCGTAAGGGGAAAGTCCTCCTGCGCCGATCGAATCTTTTGGGTGGACATAATTGACGATGGAAGAATCAAATTCGCCCGCAAAGACCCTCTCTCTTGTTTTATCGTCTAAGAGATCCACCACGCTAGGAGCACTGTATGTGACTGCTCCCAAATCATATTTTGCAGCTGTATATTGTGCAAGGGCCCCTCCTAAAGAATGTCCAGTGACGGATATTTTCGCATTTGGATTATCAGATTTAAGATCTCTGATTAAGTGTTCGGCTTGTTGGAATTGATTCTTTTTGTACCATGACTCCTTTACAGGATCATAATAAACATCGAGCCTTTCGCCCCTTGGGTTTGATTGTTTCTCATGGACTTTATCCTTCATTACAATGTATTGGATGTCCGTTTCTAAATCAGCCATACCGGCTCCAAGCATGTCATCTCCTTGAGTGCCCCTGAATGAAACGATTATGTTTTCTTTGTTTTTAACAACCAGCGCATTGAATCCAGTTGAGGTATCGGTAGTAACATAATCTTTATTATTAATAACTTCCCATTCTTGTATTTTCTGATTATTACTGTATTCAATATATCTGGGCAACCTCTTGAGATCTGTACTATAGGCTTGTTGTGACAGGAACAAATACAGTTTGTCTTCGTTTGAAGCCATTAGCTAGCATCCTCCACATCCTAAGGTTTTTCTTAATTTTACCATATTTATAATGAAAAATAAAAAACCGCGGGGCTCTCTTGACTTTCAATCCAAATTAAAAGATATTGCTATTTTCCGGCTCCACAATGGATCACGAGAACTGTCCCAGTGTTCCACGCAAGTATGAAGAAAATTTTTAAGAAAAACGTCGTTTATTCAATATATAACCTAAATATTTGAAGAATACGTCGTATAATACATAGATAAGGCTGATAATTGGACATTTAGAATATGGTTTGGGCTACAGGTCAACATTGATTATCATTACAAAAAATACCGTAATTAAGGAGAGGAAGATCCGCACATGGAATTAGAGAAGAGTAGGGCTGTTTCTAACCAAAAACCGGTGCTTCAAAGGTGTTTGTTTCCTATTACAATTATTTCCTCAATGTTAATTTCAGGATCAACCGGATATATAGCTAGTCAAATAGCTATCAACAATAATGTTGGTGACTCAACAGAGATAAATACTATGAAGAAACAAGTAAATGAAGCTAGGAATCATTCGTTAAAAGTAATAGAAACTGAACTGCCTAAAATAATTAGCGATCTAGAACAATACAATCAGGATATAGATTTATTAGTTAAAAATGTTGAGGGGCTAAATGAAAATTTAGCTCCTATAAGGGATGCAATAGACAAATTCGACACAGCCATTAACGTCGTTAAAGGAGTCAACGCTTTTGTTGATTTTCCTCTTGTAGGTAACATAAGTGATAAATTAGATCTAGCACAGTTTCAACTTAATGAGATTGATAGCGTATTATCTCGTTTGGAGAACTTGAAAGTTATTAAACAAGAGATAAGTGATTCTCATCAAAATTTAAAAGTATTATACGAAGAATATCAAAAGGAAAAAAGCATTGAACAGTTACTTCAAATTGAACAAGAGTTAAACTCAAACTTAATTTATCAGATTGAAGATTTAAGAAATACTACTCTAGAAGTTCATAAAGTTCTTGAACTATCTTCAAGTGTTTTAATTACAGTAGATAAAACTAAATCCCTTTATAACTCAATGCAGGAAATGGGGGCAAATACACTAGAGACAATTCAGTTTTGGAAGGATAATGAAGGAAGTTCTGAAATTGGGACAAATATAAAAGAAAGTTTGGAAAAGGATTTAGTAGCTTCTAAAAAGAAGATTCAAAAGCTGCCTAATGAATTAGCTCAACGATCCAAGAATAGTATTACGTCAATAAGCACTGTTCAAAAAGAGCTGCAGATTATAAAGATGGCAGAAATGATCAGTAGTGAGTGAAGAGGGGATAGCCCTCTATTTTTTTTCGTAGTTAGATAGGTTAGGGTGAACCGTACCACAAAAAAAGCCATAGTCAGGTAAAGAATAAACAGAACTAGGATAGTATAATTATTGGGAATATATTTCATCTATGGTAAAGTGATACTATAATATTACTTATTTTCCTAAAAAACTACTTAATTTATCATAGGAGAGATTATCTTGTCGAAAAATAGTTTAACAGAAAGTAAAGTAGCTCAAGCATTAGATTGGGCATATGAAAAAGCTGTTAATGGACTACCAGGAACTGACACGGCTGCTGAGTTAGCAGAGAACTATTTAAGAAAGCATACCTCTGTTGATAATGCAATTGATAGCTTAATACGATGGCAAAATGCTAAGGGAGTTACAAGTGGATTCCTAACAGGATTAGGTGGAATAATTACATTACCCGTTGCTATACCTGCTAATGTAGCATCTGTTATGTATGTTCAAATTAGAATGATTGCAACAATTGCCTATATGAGGGGGTACGACTTAAAAGATGACCAAGTTAAGACTTTTGTATTTGTGTGCTTAACTGGACAAGCTGCGACAGACATATTAAAACAGGCTGGAGTAAAACTAGGAACAGCTCTAGCCAAAGAAGCAATTAAAAAGATTCCTGGTGAGGTAATTAAAGCAATAAATAAAGCTGTTGGAATTAGATTGGTAACAAAGTTTGGTGAAAAAGGAATTGTTAATTTAGGAAAAGCTGTTCCTTTAGTTGGTGGCATAATTGGAGGAGCTGTTGATGGAATAGGGACTAATACTATTGGAAAGACAGCGAAAAAGGTATTTGCTTAATAAAATAAATATAGAGGATGTTAAAAACCTATGATTTTCATTGGAGCTATATATGTAATTGTACTGAATTTTTTCGGAGATAAGCCAGTTTGGATATCAGCGGGTATAGGATTTCTATTGGCGCTCATTACTATGGGAGGAGCTGCTACCTTTGCCACTATATTAGTAATGCCAGCCATTCTAAGGATGCTCTTTAAACAGATATGGCCAATAATTGCAGTTGAATTAGAACTAATGAAGAACAAATAGTATCAAGCCCATTTATAATGAAGGGGGTTTTTGGTGATTTTATATAGGTAACCAAATACCTCATTTATACTCGTTACGGTGAAACGGATCACAATTGATGGTAAACAAGAAAATTGCATTTACAGTACATACTAATTCTAGAAGGTAATTGAATACTTGAAAAAAGTTAATGTATAGTAATTAGAATCACATCACTATTCAATAAAAATAAAGTGGAGCTTGCTCCAAAAGGCTGTCGGTTCTCGGCAGCCTTTTTTTTTCTTGTTTCTTGTGCATTAGCGATACAAGAGACAAGAGACTCCTCGATTCCATTATTTCTTTGAACATATGTACAAAGGAGATGTGCAGGTACGCTAGAATATCCGACATACATCAATCGATAGTTCAAGGAAAACGATCTTAAGATTGAGATGCATGAAGGTGACTTTACCTGGAAGAGACAACCAAGAACCGAATCGTCTGATCTGTATGGTTGTACCAGTAATGCGTTTCACTAGCTGAAAAGAACCAGGAGTCTCCTTGTTGGAGTTCAATTATCTTTGTACCTATTTGGAGTGTCAGGGTTCCTTCTATTACATATATAAATTCATGTCCGCTATGGGCAAAGGGTTGTCCGTCGCTTTGGTTTGCTGGGAGTGTGACGAGTATGGGATGAAAGTCTGGATTTGGGACTTGTTGTGTCAGATCTTGATAGTGGAATGAAGGTTCACTCATGCGTTCAGTATTATTTGGGAAAAAGATACTTGGATTGACGCCAAGGACTTCTGAAATTTTCCGCAGTGACTCTAGTGTCACACTGGACTTTCCGCGTTCGACTTGGGATAGAAAACTTATAGATACACCGGCGCCTTCTGCCAGTTCTTTCAAGGTCATTTTTTTCTCTTTACGAATTTCTTTAAGTCGTACACCTATCATAAAAGCCCGCCTTCCTATTAACCATAAATAAAGATTGTGTCAATTTGAACAAAGTTGACAGAAAATTAACTATTATCTAATATCTAATTGAAGTACCACTTCAATTTTAAAAGAGGAGGAAGAGTAAATGCAACATTTGGATAAAAAAACGACATACCGTGTTTTGATTGCCAGCCTTGTTGGCAGTTCCATTGAGTGGTTTGACTATTTCTTATATGGAACGATGGCCGCACTTGTATTTAACCAATTATTCTTTGTCAACGAGGATCCAACAGTAGGCTTGCTTTTAGCGTATGCATCGTTCGCACTTTCGTTTTTCATCCGGCCATTTGGAGGAATTATTTTTAGTCATATCGGGGATCGAATCGGCCGGAAGAAAACCCTCGTTTTAACATTGAGCTTAATGGGTGCTGCGACATTCGCAATGGGGATTCTGCCTACATATCAAGCTATCGGTGTAGCTGCACCGATCATTTTGATTACACTTCGTCTCATCCAGGGACTAGGAATCGGCGGGGAATGGGGAGGAGCGCTGTTGCTTGCAACTGAGTATGCTCCGCCAGAACGCAGAGGATTCTTCGGTTCTATTCCACAAATGGGTGTGACGATCGGTATGGTGATGGGTACACTCGCTCTTTGGATCATGAGCTTATTACCGGAGCAACAATTCATGACATGGGGCTGGCGCGTGCCATTCATCTTTAGTGCATTACTCGTGGTCTTTGGTTTATGGATCCGAAAAGGAATCGATGAGACACCTGAATTCAAGAAAGTTAAGGAAAAAGGTGAGATTCCAAAGCTGCCAATCGTCGATACACTTCGTTACCACTGGAAAGAAGTGCTGATCACAATCGGTGCGAAAGTGGTTGAGACAGCTCCATTCTATATTTTCAGTACGTTCATTGTTTCATATGCGACAAGCACTCTAGGATTCAGCCGTTCCGCTGTGTTAGGTTCCGTCATGGTTTCAACTGTCATTACGACCATCCTTATTCCGATCATGGGAAGTTTATCAGACCGCGTTGGCCGTAAGAAAATGTATATCGTTGGTACATTAGCGATGATGGCTTTCGCCTTCCCGTATTTCTGGATGATTCATCAAGGCAGTGTACTAATGTTGGTTTTGGCGACGATTATCGGCTTGGGGATTATTTGGGCTCCAATTACGGCAGTACTTGGAACGATGTTCTCCGAAATCTTTGATGCCAAGGTTCGCTATACTGGTGTCTCACTAGGCTATCAAATTGGGGCCGCAGTTGCCGGTGGTACAGCTCCTCTAGTTGCCACTGCGCTGCTCGCATCATTCGATAATTCCTACGTGCCAGTTGCACTCTACATCATGTTCACTGCTGTGGTGTCACTGATTGCCATCTGGGCAGTGAAAAGCCGCGTTGAACCAACTGTGATCACTGGTAAAATGAGCTCGGCCAAATAATTTGGCCGAGTTTTTTCATAAAAGGAGAGATTCTATATGCTTATACTGAACGAACAACTAATCCAATCCATCTATAAAATCGAAGATGCCATTCGAGATGTTGAAGCCATGTTGGTGGCCATTCATGAAGGACGTGTTGAAAATCCTCATCGTACGGTACTGAATGTCCCTGAACGAAACGGATCGGTTCTCTATATGCCAAGCTCGGATGGAACATCAGTGGCAGCGACCAAAATTGTCTCGATTTTTCCAGATAACAGTTCAGCTGATCTTCCAACCACACAAGGAGCCATTCTGCTCACGGAACTACAAACAGGAAGACATATAAGCTTACTGTCCGCTTCCTATCTGACGCGATTAAGAACCGGCGCATTAAGTGCCATCTCAGCCCGCCACCTCGCCAGGCCAGACAGCCAAGTGTTGACCGTCATTGGCACAGGCGGAATGGCGTTCGAGCAAGTATTAGGAATAGTGAACGTCCTTCCGATTCAAGACATCTATTTAATCAATCGTTCCATTGATAAGACATACACATTTAGCGAAAAGCTCAAAGAGGCAGGGATTACCGCTAAGATACATACTGGTGTCGACCGAAACGAAGCCGTCGCCCAGTCCGATGTCATTTGCTGTGCGACCCGATCAACCGAAGAAGTCTTTGATGCCAATTATGTAAAAGCAGGAACCCATATCATCGGCGTAGGCAGTTACTTACCCGAAATGCGTGAAATCCCGTTAGGTGCGATTGAAAAGGCGACGTTGATTTATGCGGACGATTATGATGGGGTGAAAGCCGAAGCTGGAGAATTTATTGATGCAGTGGAACGTGGGAAATGGTCGTTTGATCGGCTTTCTGGGACATTGGCTGAACTTCATGTGAATCCGGTTGAACGTGGAGTTGAGGATCTTACTATTTTTAAATCAGTTGGAGCGGCTCATTTTGATTTGGCTGTGGCGAAGGGTGTCTTCGAAAAGGCGAAAGAACTGAATGTAGGTGAGGAGATTTTTTTGTAGGATGGATAAGGCAAAACCCAGGTATAGGCGAAGGTATAAAAAAGGATAGATTGAGCAATTTTTTTGCGGCTCATCTATCCTTTTCCTGGTGCAAAAGTAAAAAACGATTTTCTCTTGAACTACAACTTTCTCCATTCAACTCAAACTCATTATGAGGAAGTCACCCTACTAAAGTCCCTTGCAGTTTTTCCTAAATCTTGTTATTCTTAGGTAGAATTATTTTTGTTCGGTGTAAAGTTCGACTCTTCGTTCTAATGATCACTTTGGGCAAGGATAGTAATACAATGTGCTTTAGCACTAGGAGGCAACAAACATGGAACAAGGTACAGTTAAATGGTTTAACGCAGAAAAAGGTTTCGGATTCATCGAGCGCGAAGGTGGAGAAGATGTATTCGTTCATTTCTCTGCAATCCAATCTGAAGGCTTCAAATCATTAGACGAAGGTCAAAAAGTTACTTTCGACGTTGAGCAAGGTGCACGTGGACCTCAAGCTGCTAACGTTCAAAAAGCTTAATTTTGATATAGCATACCGAAACAGACTCCAAAAGGGTCTGTTTTTTTATTTTCAAAAATAACAGCAATAAAAAACCCTACTCAACGAACGAGTAGGGGCATGGAACCGGTAAAGTAAAAAATTTAAAGCAAAAGGTTATTTACATTATAACACAACAATCTCATAATCAAATGATTAGCAGAAATTTAGCAAGTGAATGATAATGACAACATAGAAGGCACACAAATGGAGGAATGGATGATGAAATTTCCAAACGACGCAGATGGAGAAGCATTGCGCAGTTTGTTTAATGAAGGTGTCAGTTTTAAAAAGCCGCAGCCAATCGAGTTTTTTATCGCTGTGCCGGATAAGGCAACGGGCGAGAAGCTTCTGCCCGTATTGAAGGAAGAAGGCTTTCATGGCTTACTCGAGCAGGATGATGAGACAGATGAGTGGGTTTGCAGTTGCTCGAAAAGGATGCTCCTTAACCATAGCGAATTAAAAAAAGTGCAGGAAAAGCTGGATAAAATAAGCAAGCCTTACGGCTGCCATTCTGATGGCTGGGGAGTATTTATAGAATAAAATGCAGGTGATGACATGCTTCATTCTTTTTTGGGTGAAACAATCGGGTATGATGTGATTTATAAAAATCGGAAAACAATCGGCATATATATGGATTTGTACGGCCATGTCGAAGTCCACGCTCCTAAGGGGACCTCAGATGCAAGTGTGCTTCAAATCATAGAAGGCCAATGGGACTTGATCCTGCAAAGGGCAAAGGAAATGAAAGAGCGGGCCTCAGCCGGCAGGGAAAAAGAGTACGGACCAGGCGGACAATTTCTATATTTGGGCAGGCTCTATCACATTCTGATTTCCCAGGACGCAGATATTGAAAAAGACAATGCCGTGTTCGAGGCAGACAAGCTCCACGTATACGTGAAAGAGCAAAATGAAGAGAGTATCAAACAGGCTTTAAAGCGATTTTACTATCAGCAGTGCAAGGCATTGGTCGAAAAACGGGTTAAATTTTATCAAAGCGAATTCAAAATAAAGCCGCGCTCGATTCGAATCACGGACAGTAAGACGAACTGGGGAACGTGTGATTCCATGAGGAATTTGACATTCAATTGGAAGCTGTCCATGGCACCAATGGAAGTGATTGATTATGTTGTCGTCCATGAAATGTGCCATATGGTCCATATGAATCACGACCGTTCATTTTGGCGGCTTGTCGGAAAAATCATGCCTGAATATGAACGGTATGAGCGCTGGCTCGCTGTGTCGGGGTGGAGGATGGAGGTTTAGTGAAGCGGGGGTGACAGATCCTCTCAGCGGAGCAAAAAACTTCAAAAATATTATCCTTATCCTAAAAAGGGATAGATGAGGACTCTTTTCTGTTGGAATCGGTAAGTTACATCATCCCCTTCCTCATGGTTATATTCATACTGGCATTTGGAAAGAGCTTGCTTCCAACAAAGTATTCCCGGAGCAAAATCAGATACATTCTAAGGAATGTTCCACCTTGCATTAAAGCAGTTTGGCAAAAGATACTGGCTTTGAGTAGGAAGTGTTGGCAGAGGGTATTAATACAATTATGCATACCTGTTTAACGGTGGAGGTTTACCTATTGAAATTAAGCGTTCTTGATCAATCAGTCATAAGTAAAGGGGACTCGGCAAGCACCGCTTTACAAAAAACAGTAAAACTGGCTCAACTGACTGAAGACCTGGGCTACACTCGTTTTTGGGTAGCGGAACATCATAATACGAATGGAATAGCAGGGTCCTCTCCAGAGGTCCTGATTTCTCATATAGCTTCAAATACTAGGAAAATCCGTGTAGGTTCGGGCGGTGTTTTGCTTCCACAGTACAGCCCCTATAAGATTGCTGAAAACTTCAAGCTATTAGAAGCCTTGTTTCCGAACCGTATTGATGCAGGAATTGGGCGTTCACCAGGCGGTTCCGCTATAACCCGATTGGCACTCACAGATGGATTAAGGAAAAGCCTGAATGAATTCCCCCGGCAGGTTAAGGATCTGCAAGGCTTTTTAGTGAACCATTTACCCATAGACCACCCTTACCATGACGTCAATGCCTTTCCTGTGACAGGCAGCATACCGGAAGTGTGGCTTTTAGGGATTACACATCGGGGGGCAAGGCTGGCCGCAGAAAGTGGTACAGCTTTTACTTATGGACATTTTATCACTCCGGTTAATGGAGAACAGGCCCTGGACTATTACTATAAAAACTTTCAGCCCTCGCCAATGCTTGCAAAGCCTAAAGTAAATGTATGTGTGTTTGTTGTTTGTGCCCCAACACAGGAAAAAGCTGAAGAAATCGCCCTAAGCCAGGATATGTGGCTGTTATCAGTTGAAAAGGGTGGAGACACTAGGATCCCTGCCGTCGAAGAGGCCAAAAACATACCCTTAACAAGGGATGAACGAAAGAAGATACAGGAAAATCGAAAACGCATGATTATTGGTACACCCCAAATGGTTAAGGATGAAATTCTTAAATTGAGTGAAATGTACAAGACTGAGGAATTCATGATTATCAACAATGTATATAACTTTCAGGACAAAATTACAACCTACACATTATTGGCTGAGGCGTTCCTTTAAACAAAAGGACGGTTCTTTTGCAGAAAGATGCAGAAGAACCGTCCTTTTTACTTTTATTTATTACAAGCGATTTACGGTGGAGGACGCGCTTGGCTGCCCCAAAGCACGGGGACGTATCTAATGCTTCTTTTCCGTTAACCACTAGAGAAGGAGCACAGGGTACGTCCCTGTGCTCCTGAAGAGACTGTAGAACCGTCCCGCTGTCGCTTTGCTATCACTGGAAAGAAGTGCTGATCACAATCGGTGCGAAAGTGGTGGAGACAGCTCCATTCTATATTTTCAGTACATTCATAGTTTCGTATGCGACAAGTACTCTGGGATTCAGTCGCTCTGCTGTGTTAGGTTCCGTCATGGTATCAACCGTTATTACGACCATCCTTATCCCAATCATGGGAAGTCTGTCAGACCGCGTTGGCCGAAAGAAAATGTATATCGCAGGTACATTAGCGATGATGGCTTTCGCTTTCCCATACTTCTGGATGATTCATCAAGGCAGTGTACTAATGCTGGTGTTGGCGACGATTATCGGCCTGGGAATCATTTGGGCTCCGATTACGGCAGTACTTGGAACGATGTTCTCTGAAATCTTTGATGCCAAGGTTCGCTACACTGGTGTCTCACTAGGTTATCAAATCGGCGCCGCAGTCGCTGTCGGTACAGCGCCGCTCGTTGCCACAGCGCTGCTCGCATCATTCGATAATTCCTACGTCCCAGTTGCACTCTACATCATGTTTACTGCGGTCGTGTCACTGATTGCAATCTTTGCAGTGAAGAGCCGCGTTGAACCAACTGTGATCAATGGTAAAATGAGCTCGGCCAAATAATTTGGCCGAGTTTTTTCATAAAAGGAGAGATTCTATATGCTTATACTGAACGAACAACTAATCCAATCTATATATAAAATTGAAGATGCCATTCGAGATGTCGAAGCCATGTTGGTAGCCATTCATGAAGGACGTGTTGAAAATCCTCATCGGACAGTACTGAATGTCCCCGAACGCAACGGATCCGTTCTCTACATGCCAATGGCAGCGACCAAAATTGTCTCGATTTTTCCTGAAAACAGCTCAGCTGATCTTCCGACCACACAAGGAGCCATTTTACTCACAGAACTCGAAACAGGAAAACATATAAGCTTACTGTCCGCTTCTTACCTGACACGATTGAGAACCGGCGCATTAAGTGCCATATCAGCTCGGCACCTCGCCAGGCCCGACAGTCAAGTGCTGACCGTCATTGGCACAGGCGGAATGGCGTTTGAACAAGTACTAGGAATAGTGAATGTCCTGCCGATTCAAGACATCTATTTAATCAATCGTTCCATTGATAAGACATACACATTCAGCGAAAAGCTCAAAGAGGCAGGGATTACCGCTAAGATACATACTGGTGTCGACCGAAACGAAGCCGTCGCCCAGTCAGATGTCATTTGCTGTGCGACCCGATCAACCGAAGAAGTCTTTGATGCCAATTATGTAAAAGCAGGGACACATATCATCGGTGTAGGGAGTTATTTACCTGAAATGCGTGAGATTCCATTAGGTGCGATTGAAAAAGCAACATTGATTTATGCGGATGATTATGAGGGGATGAAAGCGGAAGCAGGAGAATTCATTGATGCCGTGCAACGAGGGAAATGGTCATTTGAGCAGCTTTCTGGGACGTTAGCTGAACTTCATGTGAGTCATGTGGAACGTGGGGTTGAGGATGTTACTATATTTAAATCAGTTGGAGCGGCTCATTTTGATTTGGCTGTGGCGAAGGGGGTTTTTGAGAAGGCGGAGGAGATGGATGAGGGGGAGGAGATTTTTTTGTAGGATTTGTGGGACAAGGGAGTGAACCTGTGTCCTAAAATTTTTTAAAGGGTTTTATTAACACCTGATCCACACTAATCTTTAAAAATATACTTACAAAGACACACCATGGTTCATTTATTTGGATTCCTGAATAGACACGAGAACCGTCCCTGTGTCTATCGTGTCGTTGTCATGTGAAGAATTCGTCAAATTGAAGAGGACAGTCCAGGTCAGTGATTTTCACTGCGTTACTGGATGGTCCGTGCTTCATGTCACGTATGAAGGCATTCTGCTGAAAGATCTTATGAAGAAAGTATAGCTGAAAGAGAACGCAACCCATCTGAAATTTTATTAGGGCGACGGTGTCTATACTGACTCATTATCCCTTGAACAGGCAGCCATGGATGATGTCATGGTCGCTGTGCTCATGGATGGAGAGCTGATCCCGTCAGATTATGGAGGCCCAGTCCGGCTGATTGTACCCAAAATTTATGCCTATAAATCCGTGAGATGGCTTGTCGGAATCTAAGCTATTGATCATGTACATGAAGGCTACTGGCAAGTGAAGGGATATGATACCGATGCATGGGTGAAATCATAAGAGACAACTTGAGCTAATCTAGTACAGAAAGATAGAGCGTGTACAAAAAAAGGCAGCAAACAGGGAGCAAGGGTGACGGAACTTTTGCTCCTTTTTTCGTAATTGTTTTTTGAAGCAAAAGGTACGTCCCTCTGCTTCCTCTCATTTTTCTCCTTGTAAAGAACGGATTCAACCAAGATTTATTGGGGTTTTTCTTAACTATTTAGGTTCCCGAATGCGGCGCGAGAACCGTCCCTGCGTCTTGAAAAAGGTAATTGTGTAGTGATTGCAATTAACCTTTAGTCAAAAGAATTCCTTAATATAAATGGCTTTTTTACTATTAGAAAAAAAGCCAATCTGTATTTAGGGAAGAGGGAGGATTTTAGAGGACTATGCCCATAAACCTCATTTAGATAATAAATGGGGGTTTTTATACGTGGAACTTCGAATAAAAATATAATTTACACTTATTTGTATATTTTGGTAGAATTATAGAATAATTAGTCAAAATTTAGCGAATAAGGAATGGTAAAATGTGGTTCTTAAATTTATTTAAACGAGTTTGGGATGAAATTGATGATTTAGTAATAAATAGTATTAGTGGGTTTATAGTCAAAATGGTTATTTTCTATTTGAGTTTATTGGCTGTTTGGATTATGGGAAAGAACAGTGATATTATAATGCACATCAATAGTGGTGAGACCGCATTTTCCACTATTATATTTTACCTATTTCTTATTGTTGGAATTGGAAAATATCTTAATAAACATGGGGTAAAGGTTTATTATGATTTTATAGACAGTAAAAATTTTCATAGCGCAAGAGTTAAGAAGAGAAAAAATCAACTGCTTGAAGACTCAATGGATCAGTTACCAGGTAAGAGTGGGAAAATTCTAGAATCTAAAGCGGATGAAATCAATGAATTTACCCCATCTGAGGAGGATTAGGCATGAGATTACCTATTATAGAAATAAACCAAGATGGTAATGTTTTTTATATTAGTAAAATAAAAGCAAGAGACTTGATAGGCATATCGACTACAAAAGTTAGAAAGAATTATACAAAAAATGATCATAAGAATTATTTGGATGAGGTAGAAGACCGTATTGAAAAGGAAATTAGTCAAGGTGAGATATGGTATTTAAAAGACACCAAAGAAAATACAAATATACAAAGGAAAAAAAGTGAAGAAAGATTAAGGGAAATAGGAAAGTATATTTCTAAAGTAAATTCTATTTTTCCAAATGCAATTATCATTTCACTTAACAAAAAGAATGAGGATGACGAATTAGATTCAAACACCATCTCAATTGGTGAGAATGAGTTATACTTTGATGAATCAAAACTTATAGCAACAATAATCGATGGACAACATCGCTTAGGTGGATTTAATTATACTGATAACAAGGATTATTATTTAGATAACTTTGAATTAATTATTACTGTTATGATTGATTTAGAAGTAGCCCTGCAAGCTGAGTTGTTTGGTACGATAAATGGTAAGCAAAAACCAGTAAGTAAATCTATCTTATATGACTTATCGGAACTTTCAGAGGAAGAATATACTGAAACAGTGACAGCGCATCTAATTGCTAAATGGTTCAATGTAGATAAGTCATCTCCCTTGGCTGGAAAAATTAAGATGCTTGGTTATGGGGAAGGTACTATTTCACAGTCGGCGTTTATAGATGCTCTATTACCCTTAATTGAGGAAAAGAGGGTTTTAAAAAGTAATACTAGAGTTTTTCCTGTATTTAGGAAATATTATTTAAAAAATGATAATAAAACTATAATGCAAAATCTTTTTAATTACTTCCATTGCTTTGCAGAGTTATTTCCACTTGAGTGGAATTATGAAATGAAGCGTGGAGATGAAATAAAATATATACTTAATAAAACCACAGGAATAAGTGGAATATTATTTGCATACCCGACAATCTTCGCATACTGTGAATATCATAAGAATTTTAAGCGGAGTTTCCTCTTAAGTCTTTTAGAGAACTTAAAAGAGGTTGGATTTTCTTTTACATCTCAGGAGTATTCAGGAGGAAGTAAATCAACACAAAACAAATTAGCCGATGACATACTTAAAATATTATTTACAGAGAATGAAATAGAGATGTATCGAAGGGAATATTACTTACACCATTACAATGATAATTAATGAAAAAGGGGTTGTTTAATGAACTGTGCCCCGATTACGGACAATTTTAAAAAAGTGCCTATGCAGCCAATAAGTGGCCCCGGTATTCTACCGGGGTCATTTTATTTAAGCCTCATTGATGATTATATTCTTCGATTACACGATCTACTTCTTTCTTTACATCCTTTATATTATCAAGTGATTTATACTCTGCTAGTCTTTAAAATGGCCAAAGAAACTTTCCATTGGTCCCGATGTTCCAACAGTTTCCCTTTCGGGACATTGATTGAGTTATGCTAAGCTTTTTCGCTTTGCTTTGGAATAGAGGATGTGGGTAGTGCATTCCTTGGTCAGAGTGCAACATGGCCTCTGAATGAAAATGGTTGCCAACAACTGCCTTTAACTTTTTTAACGTCTTACAGACAATATCCATCTCTAAAGACGTGGAAAGGCAGTAGGCAAGAATTTCTGTTGGATGAAACGTGTGGAGGGTTCTTCCGTATCAGCAAATTGTATATTTTAACAATTTATGAAACGCCAGAACCGTCTCTGTGTTTCACGCTTTTAGGTTTATCTTTGATAAATTACCTAAATTAATCCCAGGTTGTGCAGAAACCACTTGGAAAAATTTAAGTGATTTTTTTAAATCAGAACGCTGCATCAAATATTTTAAATAATTCGGTTCATAATGTGACGAAGCACGCATTATAGCTACACTTCTTAGAAAGACAATTTCTTTATCCATAAATTTTTTATAAATTGCAATTTCTCCAATAGATCCTGGACGTGGGGACGGTTCTTCTGCTTCATCACATTACATAATTTAACAATTTGTGAAACGCTAGAACCGTCCCTGTGTTTTACTGAGATAGAACCATCTCTCTATTTCTCTATAACTGAGAGCATTTTTACCTGAAAACAACACAGCAGCAATCCATTTTAGTGGATTGCTGCTGTTTTTAAATGAATAATTGTTGCATGAAAGCCTGTTTTTGGTGTTTAAGAAAGCTCAATTTTATTTCTTCATGTTGAATTTTATTTTCGAATGCTATAAAGAAATTAGCTATTGCCAATTGTTCTTCTCTTTGGGGGAGAAATATCTTTAAGGACTTTAAGATATTTGCAGATAAATTCCCTTGTCCACCTTGTAAATATATATTTAAGATATTTTCTTTCATGTATTCTAACCAATATTTAATAAAGAATTTATTTTCATCAGTTCTAATACAAAGAATAGCTTGATTAATAGCCCCAGTTATCTTAGAAATAGCGACTTCACCACTAGTTGCTCCATATAAAGCATATAAAAGATCACCTTCATTTACCATTTTAGCTGAGGATTTAGTCAAGGCTTCTTCAGTTATAAATAACTCTGTTTTATTAGAATGAAGTTCACCGGATCTAATAAACGGAATAGAACCATTGTAATATTTCCGATTTGATACAGATGGGGTACCTCCTGAAAACGTATTTGATATTTCTCCTAGTTTAAAATCTTTCCATTCAGAATAATTTTGTCCGTTCTCATCATGAAATCGCAATTCCTGATTAAAAATCTTATCCATATAGCCTTTCTTCTGCTGTTTAAGTAAGTCAATTTTCTCTTGTTGAAGGGCTACTTTTTGAGTTAACTTTTTAAATAAAGATACAACTTTTTCTTGTTCTTCTATAGTAGGTATATAAACAAATCGTTTTTTCCAATCTTCAATATTAAAAACCATTTTTTCGATATCTATTCCGTAACTACATAAAAAATAAAGTTTCTTCATAAAAGTGGTTTTAGAAAGCAAATTAAAATACTCTGTTAAAGTTAAATCTTCTTTCCCTCTAGCAATGGTGTATTCATTTGAAACAATAGCGCCATCAAATTCTTCAGGAACTATTTCACAAGCACCATGTACTATTTGACGTTTTGAAATAAGAAAATCCCCACTTTTTATATAAAATTGAGTTGGGGTTTTAATATTTGATCCCTTATATATACCTCGACTTACAATACCCTCATTACGTCTTTTAACAGTTACAAGTTGGTATTTTTCTTCTGATACTAATTTACATGGTCTTTGATAAAAATCTAACAGGTCACCGATTTTATACTCTTTAAATTTAGTGGGATTAGTAAAAGTTTTAGACGGTAACATAAACTACACCCCTAACTCTTTAAAGAACTTCTCTAACTCTCTATCCACTTCTGCAATTTCTTCATCGATTTCCTTCAGACGTTGTACCACTGCTTGTAAATCAATTGGCTCTTCTTCTTCAAATGTATCGACATAGCGAGGTATATTTAGATTGAAGTGATTCGCCTTAATATCATCCAATGTTGCTGCATAGGAATATTTGTCAATTGTTAAGCGGCTTTGGAAACTTGTAATTATTTTTTCAACATGTTCGTCTGTTAGATGGTTTTGGTTTTTGCCTTTTTCGAATTCATTCGAGGCATCAATAAATAATACATTATCGTCATGCTTACGCCATTTTTTAAATACAAGTATACATGTGGTAATACTTGTACCGTAGAAAATGTTTGGGGGTAAACCAATCACAGCATCTAAGTAATTTTTCTCTTCAATTAAATACTTTCGAATTACTTCCTCTGCGGCCCCGCGGAATAGGACGCCGTGTGGCAATACAACTGCCATCGTACCGTTATCATCTAAATGATGGATAAAGTGCTGGATAAAGGCGAAGTCTGCCTTGGATTTTGGCGCTAGTTTTGCATAGGCACTAAAGCGTTCATCATCCTTGAATTTGTCATCTGCGCTCCATTTAGCTGAGTATGGAGGATTAGCGACAATTGCTTCAAATCGTTGGTCGATATGTTGAGGTTCTTCTAATGTATCGGCGTTACGAATATCAAAACGCTGGTATGGTACGTCATGCAGTAGCATGTTCATTCGAGCTAGGTTGTATGTTGTTGATACTTTTTCTTGCCCGTAGTATTTGTGAACCCTTGCTTCTTTCCCTACACGAAGCAGCAATGAACCTGAACCGCAAGCCCCGTCATAGACATCACGAATTTCTGTTTTTCCGGCAGTAACGATTTTTGCTAAGATCTTTGAAACCTGTTGTGGTGTATAGAATTCGCCGGCCTTTTTACCAGCATTTGCTGCGAATTGAGAAATCATATATTCATAGGCATCGCCTAGTACATCAATTTCAACATCGTCCTGTAAAAACGGGATGTCAGCAATGTTCACAATGACTTTACTTATTAGGGTCGTACGATCCTTTACTGTACGTCCCAAACGTGATGATGTTAAGTCCATATCATCAAATAGATGTTGGAAATCGTCCTGGCTGTCTGCTCCTAGAGTAGAAGATTCAATTGCTTTAACACCGTTTTGAAGCATTTCGATATCGAAGCTGCCATTGGCACCTTTTTTGATTTCTTCCAGGAAGTGAGAGAATAGGAATTGTGGCTCGACAACATAGCCTAATTCATCGATTAGGTACTCAGCTAAATCATCTCGATATTCTTCATTTTTCCATGCTTCAGCATATGAAATATTGTCTTCTTGTAACAAGACATTTGAGCGTGCTTCTACTTTTTCAGAAAGGTAGCGGTAGAAGATTAATCCTAAAATATAATCCTTAAATTCGCTGGCATCCATCTGGCCTCGAAGATCATTTGCCATTGCCCATAATTTTTTATGCAGCTCCGCCTGTTGAAGGCGTTGTTTTTCGCTTGAAGTCATTAAAAATTCCTCCTAAAATAATTTTTCAAACTAAACTTTGAATGAGCTTTTGCTGTATATACACCTGTTGTAAATCTGTTCTTTCAGCCATCAATGCAGCTTTTCGTTTTTTGAGCTGCGCGATTTTGCCAATGATGACCTGTTGATGGACAGGTGGTAAATCTATTTCTATATCTTTAACATTTGATAATTTTAATGAAGGAGTCACTGTGCCTTCACATAATACCGCCAATTGCTTCTGTATAAATGGGTGTTCATTAAAGTACCATTCAAAGAAGGCTCTATCTACATTACTGGTTAATTGAATTTTAATAAAGTTATTTGTTAACAATAACCCACTGTATTTCTCTGGTAACAAAGCGATTTTCTGTGTTTGCGTATGTAGAATAAGACTATTCGAATCGGTTAAAAGCTGAGGTGTCATTTTATCCTTTGGTACAGTAATTACCCCATTTTTTTCTTTTGAAATACGGTAAGTAAAGCCGAGTGTCTGGTTAAATTCCTTTAAAGAAAGAGGTTTAACTTTAAATGTCATCTCATCAGAAGAAAAGGTTTCTAAACGGTTTGTAAAAGCACCCTGGGTAACTTCTGCGATTTCGCCGAGTTTCATCATACACCTTCTTGATATTTTTAAATATATCATAACATAGATGGTGATTGAAAATGATATTTTTAAAAATATCACAAAACGAGAAGAGCGCTTTGCTAGCGCTCTTCAGAATTATGCTCCATACTTTTCAGTAAAGTCTCGAATAAATGTGGTTATCGCTTTGATGGCTTTGTTCTTTTTGAGGAAGGAGCCTGATAAAGAATCCATGATTGCATTCTTTTCAATCAGATTGGAATACTCGTACGTGGAGACTTGTTCGCGTAATACGCTGTCTTCAATATCTACTGTTTTCGCAAACATGGCGAGTTCATGCTCGCTCATTTCTTCTTCGTAACGATTGTAAGCATCTATAACTGATTCATTAGGAGCAAGTTTTGGTGCTACCTTATCCAAAAATCCTTTAATCAGTTCAATCTTAAGACGAAGCTTTGGATCTGATGCATGATCCAGTTCCTGTTTGATGAAACGAATCTCTCTGTCACGTTCTTCATAATTTTCAGTGTTGAGGTTGGCGATAAGATTCAAGATGTAGCTGACATTAATTTTGTCTGTGTGCATGAGTTCCAACTCGAAATCGATGTCATGCAAAATCGATTCTTTCGGCACTTCGCTACGCTTGAAATCTTCGTATACTTTGAAGTATTTGCTCTTGTAATCCTCATATGATTGCTGCGAAATTGTCAACTCTGTCTCGTTAAATTCAAAATCAGAAAATGATTGCAAGCGCTGAAGGAACTTCGTTATATTCTTGAATGCAACGATAAAGCTTCGTTTATCTTCTTCTCGTTCTAGTTCGTCAACTTCTTCTGGAATGACTGCAATCTCCCGTAAATTTTTCACCGCTTCTTTGAATGCGTTTAAATATTCCTCGTAGCTGCCCATTAAAACGGTATCAACATTGTCAGTTCGAGAGAATAACTTGATAGCATCATCTGTATTTTCTTTTAAGTTGCGGTAGCAAACGATATTTCCGTACGGTTTCGTTGCCTTCTCAACACGGTTCGTACGGCTGTATGCCTGCAGCAGGTCATGATACACCATGTTCTTATCTACATAGAGAGTATTGAGCGGCTTACTATCGAATCCGGTCAAGAACATTTTTACGACTAGCAGAATATCAATCTGAGCATTTTTCACTTTTTTCGATACGTCAGAAAAATAACGATCCCAAGTTTCTGTCGAGTAGTCTGTGTCGTACATTTCGTTATAATCGTCAATCATGCGGTCAAGCGCTTCACGAGAATGTTCGCCTGTTCCATCGCTTTCCTCATTTTGTCCATATGAATAGATACCTGCGATTTTTAAGTTGTGATCTTTCGACTTAGAAATATCGTAATACTTAATTAATGTAGGAATAGAATCGACTGCGAACATGGCGCAATATCCTTTGCTCTTCGAACGCCGTTGATGATTTTCAATGATGTGGTCAGCAACGAGATTCAAGCGGCGTTCATCATGCCAAACTTCATCGGTATCAATTCCTGGTACTTTTGTTTTATCATTTTCATTAATCTTGGCGTTGAACGTACGAATATATTCAACTGAGAAACCTAATACATTTCCATCTCTGATTGCATCCTTAATGAGGTAATAATGCAGACACTTTTCAAAAAGGTCAGCAGTGGTACGTCCGTCCTGGCTCTTGTTCTCTTTGAAGCGAGGCGTTCCTGTAAAACCAAAGTACTGGGCATTTTTAAAGTGATGATCAATTTCCTTGCGCATGTCTCCGAATTGACTGCGATGGCATTCATCAATGATGAAAACAACACGTTCCTGTTTATATGGTTCCATGATATGAGCGTACTTAGGATTCTTAATCGCATTGTTCATTTTCTGGATGGTGGTCACAATGAATCGCTTCATTGGATTCTGAATCTGTTCGATTAGAACCTCTGTTTTATCAGTCCGGTCAACAGCGCCTTTTTGGAACTTGTTGAACTCTGCGGTCGTCTGGCTGTCCAGGTCTTGCCGGTCCACTAGGAAGAACACCTTAGTGATGCTTTCCTCATCAGCTAGAATTTGCCCGGCTTTAAAAGAAGTCAAGGTTTTACCAGAACCAGTCGTGTGCCAAATGTAGCCGTTATTATTTGTTTCCGTTGCTCGTTTTACCAAGGCTTCTACTGCATAAACCTGATAAGGACGCATAACCATCAAGGCCTTGTCCGTATCATTAATGACCATATAGCGACTGATCATTTTTGCCAGATGGCGTGGCTGCATGAACGCTCTTGCAAAATCTTGTAGGTTTGTGGTCAGTTCATTGTTTTCGTCCGTCCAGAAGAACGTAAAGCCAAACTGGATGTCATAGTCGGAGTTAGAGAAGTACTTTGTATCCACTCCATTACTCACCACAAAGATTTGCAAGAAACGATACAGGCCATTGAAAGTATGACGGCGGTAACGCTGGATTTGATTGAAAGCTTCTTTGAAGTCCAGTCCACGTCGCTTCAGTTCGATTTGAACAAGGGGCAGGCCATTGATCAGGATTGTCACATCATAACGATTAACATAGGTGCCTTTTACCGTAGTTTGCGTCGTCACCTGGAACAAGTTCTTGCACCAATCTTTTGTATTCATAAGTTCAACATATAGCTGCGTGCCGTCTTCACGCTCAATCAGCAATTTGTCACGCAAGATTTTCGCAGAATCGTATATGCTTTTACCTTCAATGAGTGTAAGGATTCTAATAAATTCTTTATCAGTTAACGGCTGCCCGTTTAATTTATGATGGTTGAACGTATTTAGCTGCTGTTTGAAATTAGCTAATAACGCCTCATAGTCAGCAATTTTTACTGCTTGATAACCTAGATTAACAAGTTGAATATGTAAGTTCTTTTCAAGCGCTGCTTCGGATTGGTATGCCATGCTTATAACCTCCTTTACATGGTCTTGATTTTATTATACTTAAAAATTGGGGACATGGTTTCATTTATTATACAAATTTCCATATATTGTTTTTATCTGATTATATCTTCCCCAGCCTTAAAGATCTAATAAAGAAAGTATGGATAAGCCCACCCTTTAAAGTGGCTATAGGGAATTATAATGCAAATAATTGGAATGAATAGGGTATTATTCAGTCAGATGAAATGGTACAATTTGGATAACAAATGTAATACAAAACTCAATTCTAAAAATCTAAAGAAAAAATTAATTAATCAAAGTAAAGTTGGAAGGCTGATAGAAAATGAGTAGAATATTAAGAATGTCCAGACTGGAACCAGAAGATGTTTTTAGTCCTCGTAAAGAATATGATCCAGAAATGTATGTATCTCGCCCAGTACATGAACGACAATTTAAAAACGCTCTTAGAAATGATTTATGTATCTTGGTTCATGGTCAGAGTGGTACAGGAAAGACTTGGCTTACGAGAAGGGTTTTAATTGAAGAAGAATATTATTTTAAACCGATTAACTTAGCTAGTGCATCATCAGCACAAAGTATATCTATATGTTTTAAAAACATAATGGCTAGAGAAAATTGGCAAATAAGGACTAAATATACTGAGACAAAGAAGGCAAATGTAAAAGTAGCTGTAGCGGATGGTGGAATAAGTCATACATCGGAATATATTAATGATATTGATTATTTTTTAGAGTTCTTAAAATTTATGAAATATCGAGCAAAAAATAAAGATAAAAAGAGATACATAGTATTTGAGAATTTTGAAGCAATCGCTAATAATGAAGAACTGTTAAAGGAACTTACCAACCTTATCATTCTAATTGATGATGATGAGGTCCTTAAATATAACACTAAAATTATTGTGGTAGCTGCAACGAGTGATATACAGAGTTATTTTAAAAAGGTCTCTAATATTAATACTATTGATAATAGAGTCATGGAGCTTCCGGAAATAAGAACACTTTCAACACAGCAATCATTTGAATTGGTTGAGAGAGGTTTCTCTAAATTAGATATAACTTTTCAGTCTATTGCGGATAAGCAATTATATAAAGAAAAAATTGCGTGGGTCACAGGTGGTGTACCTCAAAGATTACATGAATTCTGCCTGGAATTAAGTTTAATGTGTAAAGAAAATGACTGGACCGCAAAGAAAGAATATTTGCTGGAAGCAACTAAAACTTGGTTAACCACTTCTTTAGGCAAGAATTACGCAGCAATATCTAAAATTTTTATATACGATTCACAGAAAATATCTAGGAAGAATCAAGTTTTATTTTGTTTAGGGTTAAAAGAGAAAGATCAGTTTACTTCAGGTGAAATTGCTCAAGACATGAGCGATGAATTTCCTAATTCAATAGGGGACAAAAAACCGAATGTTACACAAATAATGAATAATCTCTGTAAAACAGACCCTGTAATACTTTATAAAGATGAAGATACAAGGAAGTATAGGTTCGCGGATAATAAATTCGCTCTATGTTTAAGATCAATGTTATATAAGCAAGAAGGAGAAAGTATTGGCATATACGATTTGGATGAAATTTAATATTCGATATTGGATTGGTCATTGGTTCTGCTTTAAAGATCTTAAAGGCATTGAATCGAAAAAACGATAAGCATTTCAATCTGCTTATCGTTTTTTTTTTAGGAAACGTGGCGACGGTTCTTTTGTTTCAGTAAATTTCATATTTTTACAATTTATTAACCGCAGGAACTTTCCCTCTGTTTTCGCACTGAGAACTAGGGCTTGATTGGTTAGTCTTCCTTCATATCCATCTGGATAGAATGTCTACACTTAGGGCATTGTGCTCGTACTTTAAATGTTTTTTTCTGAGGATTAACAATCTGAGCAAGTTGTTCTGCAATTCCTGGTAAAGAAAGTATCGCTGTTACTATTGCTACTGTATTTATTAACTCTGCATCTTTCAAAGAATTCTTATCTATTAATAGTAGATAAAGCAAAAACATAAATCCAACAATGAATAGTGCTAATGACACTCTAGAAATAAAATTAATAAATTTCTTTATTTTTTTCCACATTTTATCTCCTCCTAAAGGTAATACGAAACGACTTACAGGGAGGATTCAATTTAATGTTACTCTCAAAATTGTCAATAACATCGTAATTACCAACCAACTTGCTAAAATTCGACTAAACCCTCCAATTTCCTCTTTTTTCCTCGGTAATAACTCTCTATACAAATCCATATTATGTTAATATTTAATTATAAATGGGTGAAATAGGGAGTGGGGTTATGTCTGCTGATCCTTCAAAAGTAGCTAGGATATTCGAATATTTACTTGCGGTGAAGAATTTAAAGGAAAAGGTTATTCGAAGCGTAAATGAATATGAAAAATTATGGTGGGAAAAGGACTTCCCTAAATTCGATGGTTTGTATATTGGGGGGAACGGAACGAACGAAGAGGCCTGGTATGAGGTTCATAAACAAGAAATCCCTCCGGTACCTAAACTGCCTACTGAGCTTAAAAAGTGGGTCCAAAAATATGATAGTCCAGAAAAAAAGCCTGAATTACATACTAGCTTGGTAAATGGTACAGATGAAGAAGGGAATGACATTATAGAGTCGTTTGAAGATGATTCCGATAGAGTCGATGTATATCATATCTGGTTAAAGAGCTGGGAATCATGGGCTGAAGAAGCTGCACCTAAAAATAAGATTCAAAAAATTTATATGGAGCTCTTTACCTTGTTCCAACGTTTTCAACGTGAGGGAGAAGATTTGGAGCTCGGCTGCGGGCATGGACTTCTACAATGGGACATCGAGGGCCATCAAATTTCACGACATGTATTAGTTACAAAGTTGGAACTAATTTTTGATCCAAAGAAAGGGATCTTTTATTTAATCCCAACAAGTAAAGGTACAGTCATGGAGACCGATATGTTACTTAATGTTGATTTTCCAAATGCAACAAGGCTAATACAAATGGAAAATCAGGTGAGGGAGTTTGATTTTTCTCCTTTAGAAATAAAACACATTAAGCCATTTCTCCAAGAAATTGTTCATACAATTAGTCCTGATGGGATGTATGGTGAAGATAAAAAAGAAATTGTAAGGGGTTTAAATACTCCAACTATCTCATATAGCCCTGGTTTATTTTTGAGAAATATAGGCGGTAGGTTATGGCAACAGGAATTAACTAAGGTTATTGAAAAAGTTAAAGAGGGTTTTCCTGTTCCAAAAACAATTGAGGTATTGACAACTACAGAAATCGAAGGTTCAAGTGATACAACTCATCAAGATAATGCTAATCACGCTTGGAATTCAGTTGGAGAAGAGTTACTATTTCCTCTGCCAACTAACAAAGAACAACAATTGATTGCTCAAAAACTTGCCTCTAATACTGGTGTTGTTATACAGGGACCACCTGGGACCGGGAAAAGTCATACGATTGCAAACCTGATTAGCCATCTACTTGCTCACGGTAAGAGGGTACTTGTTACAAGTGAGAAGGAAAGGGCACTTAAAGTATTAAAAGACAAAATTCCAAAAGAAATTCGTTCACTATGTGTTAGTGTTTTAGGCGGAGATTCTAAGTCAGTTAAGGAAATAGAGGATTCGATTCGGATAATTGCTGAGAATCTAGATACGAAGCAACCGGAAATACTTGATAAAAATATCAATCGGTTAAAGATAGAATTGAAAACCGTAAAAAGAAATATCGCTAAATTCAATACACTGATTAATGAGGCAGCGGCTAGAGAAAATGAAACAGAAACCTTTAGTGGCTTGAACTTAAATCCACTTGAGGGTACGAAGTGGTTACAAAACAATACAACCCATTCGTGGATCCCTGATCAAGTTAAACCGGCTACTGAATTTCCGTTATCACATAAACAACTGTCTCAATTCTTTGAGTTCTTAGGCACTCTTTCAAAAGATGATATTCATTCACTTGAATTGACTAGACCAAGAAAAGAGATATTGCCCAACCCGGACACATTTTCTCAAAGAGTAGATGAGTTCCTTGGAATGGAAAGTGAAAGGAACAAAACAAAGAAATATATTGAAGGTTGGACACCAAAAAACATTAACACGATAAACTTTGATGAATGGATCAGTAAAACCAAAGCTGCGCTCAATAAATTAGAGGAGCTACAAAGTCAATCATGGCTGGCGACTATAATTGATGATTGTATAAAGAGCCCGGAACAATCAAATTATTGGAAACAGTTGGTTGAAGAAGTCCGTGCATCAGTAAATGAAATCCAAGCTCTAGAAAAAGAGTTAATTGAACACAAATTCCATCTACCATCAAGTAAGAGTATGCCGCAGATAAAAGAAGACTTATCAATCCTAAAAGAAAGATTAACTGTAAAACCGAAAATTGGTTGGGTATATAAGAATCTTACAGGAAGGAAGCTGAAGTATTTATTCGAAGAAATAAAAGTCAATGATGTTCCTATACGTGGCTTAGAAGAAGTAGAACTACTGATAAAGAACATCGAACTTAACACACTTAAACAAAAGTTGACGACTAAATGGAACAGAATGTTAGCTGAAATCGATGGACCAGTGATTGAGGTGGATCAGCGAAGGTTTGTGGTTTATTTAAAGGAAATGTGTTCTTCTATTGAGGTTGCTTCAACGTGGGTATTATCTTCGGATAAAGAATTCTCTGAATTGATTGAAGCCATAGGGAAGCAAGGAGTATCGAGATACGCCGATTCTCAATGGTTCAATGAACTTGTTAATGGCTTACTTGCGTTGAAAGTTCAGGAAGACTGGAAAAAGGCGAAGGAGTTCTTTGAAAAGATTGAAGCTTTACTAACCAATGGTAAGAACGAATCATCTTCCCATTCAATCTGGAATGCGTTTTATAATGCATTGAAGAACTTGGATAAAGTAGTTTGGAAAAATAGTTATATAGAAGTCTCCAGGTTAGAAGATTTAGAAGAGGATTATAGAAATTTTGTAGAGTTAAAAGAAGCATTATTTGGAGTTGTCCCTAAGTGGACAATGGAGTTGATGGAAAAAGGCGGTCAGGGAACTCCACTCCTTCCACCTGCTGACTTTAAGGAAGCCTGGTTGTGGAAACAAGTCGACTTTTGGTTAAAGGATTTGCAATCAAAGCCAAAAGTTGAACAGCTAGAGGAACAAAGAAAATTAGAACAATTAAAAGAGCAAAAAGTTATAAAAGAATTAGTTGCTGAATCCACTTGGAAGGAACAAATTCTTAGAACTACAAATAGTCAAAAAAGAAGTTTGTTTGCATGGTTAAAGGCAATTAAGCGTATAGGAAAAGGCACAGGCAAATATACAAACGTATATCGTAAAGATGCAAGCAATGAAATGATGAATGCAAAGGGAGCAATACCTGTTTGGATCATGCCAGTACAGAAAGTGATTGAAAACTTTGAGCTGGCAGAGGATATGTTCGATGTGATTATAATCGATGAAAGCAGCCAAAGTAATTTATTTGCACTCAGTACCTTAATGAGAGCAAAGAAAGCAATCATAGTTGGGGATGAAAATCAGATAAGTCCTGAAAGTGTAGGTACTGAGATTAGTGAAGTTCATGACTTAATCGAACGATATCTGTTTGATATTCCAAATAGCATGCAGTTCGATATTCGCACTAGCTTATATGACACAGCTAACAGGGTTTTCGATAGTAAAATCGTATTGAAGGAGCATTACCGCTGCGTGCCAGAAATCATTCAATTTAGTAATGATTTGATGTATGGCGGTATGATTGACCCTCTTCGTTTACCTCTGGCCAAGGATATGTTTGATCCACCAGTGAAAGCTGTCAGAGTTAAAGATGGATATCGTATTGAGGGTACTTCTAAAGCCATTAATGAACCTGAAGCGGAAGCAATTGTTGATTATATATCAAAATGTGTAGAAGATCCAAAGTATAAAGATAAAACTTTTGGTGTCATCTCTTTACAGGGTCCTGATCAAGCAAGAATTATTGAGAACTTATTACGAGAAAAAATTGGTGAAGAAGAAATGATAAATCGAAAGCTCATTACTGGAGATGCATATGCTTTTCAAGGTGATGAGAGGGATATCATTTTCCTATCCATGGTGATCGCACCGAATGTTCGTTATGCAGCTCTTGCAAAGACATCAGACAATCAACGATTCAACGTTGCAGCTAGTAGGGCAAGAGACCAAATGATACTATTCCACTCAGTAGATGCTAACGATTTGAATCCAAACGATGTTCGATTCAGATTGCTTCAACATTGTAAGAATCCACATCGTGTCCAGGAAGAATTGGAGAATTTTAAAGATGAGTTTGACTCCAATTTCGAAAGAGATGTTTATTCATTGATTTCTTCGAGAGGTTATCGAGTGATACCACAAGTTAAAGTAGGTACCCTAGGTAAGCGAATTGACTTAGTAATTGAAGGTGTGCGCACGCGATTAGCTGTTGAGTGCGATGGCGACAGGTGGCATGGACTAGATAAATGGGAAGAAGACATGGAACGTCAACGTGTACTTGAAAGAGTGGGCTGGACATTCTGGCGTGTGCGAGGAAGTGCTTTTTATGCAAACCCAGCTAAAGCAATGGAATCTTTATGGACTAAGTTAGATGAGATGGGGATAGAACCCAACGTGATAACAGCAGAAGATATTCCTGATGAAAATATTTCTAGACCTATTAGGACGCAAGAGATAGTCCTAAAACCGTCATCTACTCGACAAGTTGAAACAAAATCAAAGTCGGGAAAAAACGCTATTTTTAATGTAGAACAGAAGGATTTGTTTACTTTAGAGTTAGAGGGGCTTCATAAACAAGAGAATTTGTTTGATTTCTTGGAGGAAGATCAGAAAGGATCTTGATATTTTAAATTAATTAAATACATTACTGCCCCTTGTCCTTAAAGGATAAGGGTATTTTTTTGTTATCATGTATGAGAATATTTATAAAATAGGAAACTATATTTTATACAAACTAGAAATGTAGGATGAGTACTATAGAGTATCAAGTTTTTGGATAATTTTGTTAAGTGGTATAGTATAATAGTGGAAGAGTTCTCAAATTACTTTCAAAATTAGAGCTATTCTATTTAGAAAAAGTTGAGTTCTTAAGGTAGGTTTAAACATAGGGGGAGTAATATGGATTTAAAACGAAAAGACTTAACTTTCGAAAATATTTATAATGGGCTACCACAAAGACTCAATGAATTAACCAGTGCTCCTAGGTATGAAATAAAAAATTTAACTCAAGGAACGATAAAGAAGTTGTTAGGTGAAGAGAGTTTGCCGATAGAGGGAGTATTCCTTATTAGTGACCATGTCAAAGGTCAAATGGTCTACGTTGGTCGTTCAAGAAATTTAGCTACAAGAATAGGTGTAGACCTTAGAGCAACAACAAGAGAGCAGGCAACCATATCTTATAAATTAACCACATTAGCTGAATATCCTAATTTGAAAACAATTATAGATGCTAGAGAATTCATGTATAAACACTACTCTGTACAAATGATTAAAATACCTGATGAAAATGAACGAGCGATCTTTCAAATATATGCTGCAATGAAATTGGGAACGATAAAAGTTTTTAATAGTTTTCGAGAAACTTAATCGTTTAAAGGTTAGGTACCATTTAAATTGGATGACTTAAAGGTGTGTTGAAAACCATGAAGATTGATTTCAATATTAAAGAAATACTGACTTTACCTATTTCGATAATGGCTGCATTGTCATTGGCTAGTGGGGTTCTTCTTTTTTCTCCTTCAACATTTGTAGAAAAAATGTTCATGATTGAGTTTCGAGACAAATACGGTTTTACAATTGGAATAGTTTTCATAGTTTCTATTTCTATACTCATTGTCAACCTTTTATATACATTAACTAAATCTATTACTAGTGTAAAAGCGAAAAAGAAATTTTATGCATCAGCAGAAAAAAGGCTAGACAACTTGAATCATTACCAAAAGGCTATATTATTTGCTCTATATCAACAGGATAACCGAACATTACCTCTTCCTTTACATGATGGTGCTGTATTAGAACTTGAACAGAAATTCATGATTGGGAAAGCAACTTCACAATATATGGTAAGTGACCTGAATAATGCAGTTTTCCCATATTTATTGCAACCCTGGGTGTCAGATGAATTGAAAAATAAACCTCATTTACTGGATGATTTTCGAAACGCTTTTGAAAAACAATATAATTGAGCATAAACAAGGGACACATGTCTAACAATAAGAGGTTAGATATGGTAGGAAAGGTCCTCTGTCTTACTAATAATAACTAAGAAAAGAGTGAGATAATGAACGATGGATTAAATTCTTACTTGGATCGAAAAGAGTTGGCTTTGTTAGAAAGCCTCACAAGGGAATATGAAAAATTTATTGAGCCTGGACCAATACAAAAACAATTAATAAAAACAAAGGAAAAGGTTTCAGACATATTGCCAGAAAAGTTTAAGGAGATGACATCTGACGCAATAAATAAAGCGAGTGATTGGACGGTTATAAAAAAAGTTATAGAAAGTGCAGGTAAAGGATTCAGTGTAGTTAATGAAAATTCAGCAAGATATACTTTTAATAAGGACAGTATACTGAAATCTCTGAGGGATGATACCAATCAACTTTATAAGTTTGAGCAAATATGTCAATTAAGAAGTTACTATATAGAAAGTAATGTTATTAATAGAAGAAAATTATTAGATTTACCAACTACTTTCTTAGGTGGGGGAATTACCGGTTTTTTTGGGATATGGGGAGTTCCCTTTAACTTAGCATACACTTTTTTTATGTATTATAGATCTGTACAAGCAGTTGCTTTATATTACGGTTATGATGTGATAGATGATCCTAGAGAATTAGAATTTGCATCCAGTGTTACAATTACATGCTTATCCCCTCAGTTAGAATCAAATGTTGAAAATCTAGGCTCTATAATTTCTAGGATGATGTTTGCTGCCAATATAACAGCCTTAAAAGATTCCTTGTCAAAATTAACTTATCAACAAATGGCTCAAAAAGGTGGAGCTGAGTTATTGTATGTTCAAATACGAGCATTAGCAAATGCTCAAGCAAAAAAAGCACTTGAAAAGGCGGGAAAAGAAGGAGTAGAGGCAGGAATATTTAAAAATCTCCTCGAACAGATTGGAAAAAGGATGGGGAAAGAAACTGGAAAAAAAGCTGTCCCTGTATTAGGTGCTGTTGTGGGAGCTTTATCAGATACTCACACAATGAATAACATAATAAAAGGAGCAAACTTGATTTATCATAAAAGGTTCCTATTTGAAAAAAATATTAGAATGAATGAATTAAATCAGGATAATAGTGTTGATATATTAGATTATGATGAAATTATGAGAATTAATAAAAAAGAAATTGATTAAAAAAGTACTTGGAGTACTGTATTGCACCCGAAAAGTTAGAGTGAAATTTAACATTGGGGTGTTTATTTATGGCTATTTATAGTGATACTTGCAGAGTTTGATTAAATGCTCAGCAATCAATAAATACGATAAGCATTAACATTGCTTATCGTATTTTTTGGCATGAACCAGCAAACTATTTAAAAGCTCCTATCTAACTTGTTCACAAAACCGCCACAATCTTCCCTATCTCACCCTGTCCTTTCCACCCTTTCATCCATATATAAAGGGTGAAAGGGTGGTGCATTAGCATGACAATTAAATCAGCGGTTGTTGAGAGTTTTGCGGAGTATTCACAGTTTGGTTCGTTGAAGGAGTTTAACAATCATTTTGAGATGTGGATGGCGGATAAGAAGCGTTTTTTCAGTAAGGGTGAGTTGATTGGTTTGAAGCGGCTGGCTCGTTTTGCTGCGAAGGTTCCTGGGGTGGCGAATGCCAAGATCGGGACTGTCCTTAAGGCGATTTATGAGGAGTATGGGGAGATGGGGATTTCCCGTTCTACTTTTAAAAGGATGATCCAGAAGGCTAGTGAAATTGGTATTTTCACTGTATATGAAACTGCGCGCAAGAACGGCTCGCAGTCTAGCAACCTGTATGTGTTCAATCGTTTCCCGATAAATGAACTACCGGAAGGCGAGCAATTGAGCCACCAATATAAAACTATCATTCCTTCTGAAACTAACATAAAAAAGAATAATAAACGTGAAGAAAAGGCTGCTGAAGAACAATCTTCTGAAATCACAGAGGTAAAACGCGTTGCTGAAAAAGCACCGGAAGACCATCTTTTTGTCAGTGACCGAGTTCCAAGTGATTTCGTCAATCTTGTAAAATACTTTTATCCAACCGCAAAATCGATCGAAGAATTCTGGCGGATGAGCAAGGTCGCTGCCTACCGTAACAACTATGAAAAAGAAACGGATCTCCTGTTATCACTGTCCCTTGACTCCTTCAAACAGCTCGTCCGAAAGTTGAAAACGAAGGTGGAAGTTAAGAATCCGATTGCTTATTTTACCGGGATCCTGAATAAGAAGTTCCAGGAGCGTTATTTTGAAGAGCTTTATGGTATGATTCCGGTTTGTTGAATTAAGATAATTTTTTTTTAAGGGACATGGGGGCGGTTTTCAATGTCTCGTATAATTCCTTTAGACAGTGGAACCGTCTCTAGGTGTCAGGGGTACTAGAACTCCAATCCGTTACATTGATGGCGATGACGGGAGAGTAATTTTCGCCAAAAGATAAATAGGGTGTTCAAAAGCATTTTTCTAAAGTTACCTATATATAGATATAAATGTTTAAAACTTAATAATAAATGGATACACAAGGAATGGAGGGATGATGATGAAAATACTTATTATTGGTGGAGATGCGGCAGGTATGAGTGCTGCGATGCAAATGGTACGAAACAGCTCTGGACATGAGATCACTGTATTGGAAAAGGGAGGCGTGTATTCATACGGACAATGTGGCCTGCCTTATGTGATCAGTGGGAAGATTGAGTCCACCGATCAGTTAATTGCTCGCACTCAGTCTACTTTTAAAGAGAAGTATGGCATTGATGCACGTGTATTTCATGAAGTCCAAAAGGTGGACATAGAAAATAAAATGGTAAGTGGAATAAACCATAGTAATGGTGAAACGTTCAGCCTTCCATATGACCGTCTTCTGATTGCAACTGGTGTAAGCTCGGTCATTCCAAAGTGGGAGGGCGTGACACTTCCTGGTATTTTCTCATTAAAGACTATCCCCGATGCAAAGGCAATCATGGATTATCTGGAAAGAGATATACATAATGTGACGGTGATTGGCGGCGGATACATTGGGCTTGAAATGGCCGAAAGTTTTGCGGAGCTCGGCAAGAAGGTAACCATCATTGAAAGAAATGAGCAATTAGCCAAAATATTTGATACAGATATGGCCGAACTGATTCATGAGGAAGCAGTAAAGCAAAACATTGTGTTAAAAATGGGTGAATCCGTGGAAGCATTCGGTGGAAGTGACCATGTGGAATCTGTGAAAACCGATAAGGGAGAGTATGAAACAGATTTGGTGCTGGTCGCTGTAGGTGTGAAGCCCAATACTTCCTTTTTAGAAGGAACAGGAATCAAAACAATTGGAAATGGTGCGATCCAGGTAAATGCCTATATGCAAACGAGTATTGAGGATATCTACGCTGCAGGAGATTGTGCTACACAATATCACCGGGTAAAAGAAAAGGATGATCATGTCCCATTGGGAACACATGCCAATAAGCAAGGACAAATCGCCGGATTGAACATGGTTGATGTACATAAAACCTTTAAAGGAATTGTCGGCACTTCCATTATTAAGTTTTTCAGGTTAACCCTGGGGAGAACAGGTCTATCAGAAAAAGAGGCAAAAATAATGAACATCCCCTGTGGCTTTGTAACCATTACAGCAACTGATATCGCTGGTTATTATCCGGATGATAAAAAAATGAAATTGAAACTTGTCTATCATAAAGAGACACATAAGGTTCTAGGCGGGCAAATTATTGGGGAGAATGGCGTCGATAAACGAATCGATGTACTAGCGACGGCCATATATCATTCCATGACAACCGAAGAGCTGCTTGATTTAGACCTGGCATATGCTCCGCCGTATAATGGGGTGTGGGATCCTATTCAGCAAGCAGCTAGGAGAGTGGAGTAGAAACAGAGGGACGGTTCTTGTGTTTTGGTAGTTATTGCTACTTGAAACAGTAGAACCGTCCCTCTGTTTTTTTAAAAAAAGGGATATTTGGATATTTGTGGAATTATATATTGGTTATGTCTAATTTTCAGGAGTGGTTATGAAGAGTAATCATATGAGCGAGTCTTTTGATGATTTGCTGTCTGCGGCTATTGAGGAGCCTTCTAGGCGATTTCATTTTTATAAAGCATTGGTTGAACTTGAACTGGTCGTGATTGGGTCGGTTGCGAATGATGAGACTTTGAATTTAAAGTACATCGAAGAGGATGGCGAACTTGCACTTCCAGTTTTTACAAGCTGGGTGAAGTTCGATTCGGTAATCCAATCAGAGTATCCATATGTGAAAATCCCGGCAGAGTTGCTTTTGGAAATGGTGGAGACGGACATTCCGTGGGTGTTGAATCCTTTTACCGGTTTGAGTAAGAAGGTCATCTGTGAAGAACTGGAAACAATGAAGGACGGCAGAATTCTGCACTATTTTTTCGAACAGTTAAGTGACGAAGAGAAGGAAAGGATTCTGACTGAACAAATAGTGGAGCTTCCGGAAGGTGTAACGGAAAGGTTGCGCTCATGCCTTAAGAAGTTTCCATCTGTAAAAAAGGCCTACATGGTATATATATATAACCCATCGGCTGCTGAACGTCCTTTTCCTCTAATGGCATTGGATGTGGATGCCGTTGAAGAAAGTCTGACTCGAGCAGTTTTTGACGCTATAAATCAACAGGTAGAACAGCAGGTCGAAGTAATGATTCTCGATGATGCCATCCCACTGTCAAACTCCATTGTCGAAGACACTAGGCCATTTTATTTTCGTGAATCGTTAGAAGGATTTCGGACGATGTTTGAGTAGGGGGTAACCGAGTGTCCAAGATTAATATAAATGTGAAGCAGGTGAAGGCTGCCAATAAGGATTTAGTCAACCTATCGTTCCGGGTCGATGTGGTTGGAAACCAGATCTCGTCCGTCAGGCATCAGGTTGATGGCAGGATTGCCTCCCGAAGGAGCATAGGGAGGAATTTAAATGAAGCGGCTGCAAAGGTAAGAGAGGCTGAAAAGAAACTGAATAAAATTCATCAATTCGTTGATGTATCCATGGATTTGTATGTGAAGGCCGATAAGAAAGCGGACCGATTAAAGGAACCCGAGAAGAAGTCGGTCTGGGACAAGATGAAAGATGTGTTTGGAACGGCTAATGATGTCGTATCAGGATTTCGCAAAGGATTAGCTGAGTCAGTTTTTTCTACTGTTGAAGGAATTTGGAACGCCGTCACCCATCCGATTGAGACCGCCAAGGGAATCGTGTATGCCATCAGCCATCCAGTGGAAACAGCCAAAAGCATCTGGAAGTCGATCTCGGATTCCTGGAAGAACGACGTCATAAACGGCGATGCCAAAAGCCGGTCGCAGTTGTTTGGCCGTGCTATAGGAGAAGTCGCCCTGGCGATCATCGGAACCAAAGGTGTCGACAAGGCTGTTAAGATGGCCAAAGGGGCTAGGGTTGTGAAGGAGGGTGGGGGAGTTAGGTTAGTAAAGCCTGAGACTGTGGAGAAAAAGGACGGTGGAGCAATAGTTGAAAAACGCGTAACACCTGAGAAGAAACACAGCGGAGCGGGAGTTGAAAAACAAGAGGTTCCTCAGAAGATAGACGGGAAAGGGGGAATTGGGGATAATGGTGTTAGGAATATAGGAAAAGACTATAAAAACTATAGGGCTGTAGAATATACAGGAACGACAAAGGTGAATGGAGAAATAAGAGATATTAGTAGAAGGGTTTTCCAAAGGGTGGACATTGATTATAAAAGAATTGATTCTAATAGTGGTCTGACAAATTTTGAATTAATGAAAAAGGGCAGAGCACCCATTTGGAAGGATGGAACAACTATTGAACTTCATCATTTAATTCAAAGAGAGCCGGGATCAATGGTGGAAATTCCGGCGAGCATGCATGATGAATATAATAGAATTTTGCATGGTTTGGTGGAGAATGGTGGAAGTTTTAGAAATGATCCTGTTTTAAAAAAACAATACGATAACTTTAGGAGTAAATATTGGAGATGGAGAGCAAAGCAAATAGAGACAAGTGAATTGTAAAAGGAGGGTTCTTGGATGGGTAAAGAGGAATTAATAATTTTTATTAATGAAAATAAGGAATCAGACGACTTTACAGGAGGAGTAGATGAAGGTCAAATAGAACTTGTTCAAAAAGAGCTAGGTGTGGAACTGCCAGATAGTTATAAATGGTTTTTAGCTAGCTATGGATCTGGCGGGTTATACGGAGTAGATATTTTAGGAGTGGGTAAGTCAAATAGAGCTCCTGTCGTCGATAATACAAGGAGATATAGAGATTTAGGACTCGATAAGGATTTAGTAGTTATCGAAGATGCTGGAGAATATGTTTATTGCTTATATACAAGCAACATGGATAATAAGGAGTGCCCAGTGATAGCGTGGAATAGGCCAGATGGGCTGGATAACTACAACACAGCAAAGGATTTTTATGAGTTTTTGTCACAAAGATTGTTGGATGCAAAAGAAGCATGGGAAGAAGATTTTTAAGATAGGTAACTAAATTAAATGGGACCAGTCGAATAAAAAAGACAAGTCATTGTAACGTTTTTGATACTGTAAAAGGCAATAAGGGTGTGAAAAAGGGAGGGTTCTCGCGTTTCATGAGCAATTGCTACTTGAAACAGCGGAACCGTCCCTCTGTTTTTCGTAGATATAAATCAAAATTGAAAAGGTGAATAAAATGATCAGGAACGGTAACTATTGCATTTACAATGGTAGAGAATTTGAACTCTCAGAAGATATGGATGAAAACTTAATAATATTATCTGAGGATCCTGCTTCACTAAAAGAAAAGGGGTTTATCGACCGATTTAATAGCGGCGTTTATAGTAAAGTTGTTAAGCCGAGTGAGTTAACAAAATGTTATAGGATTATCACTAAGGGGAAGGTGGATGGAAAAGACGTTAATATATCGAGCGAAAATGGTGATGAATATTACGTTGGTACCCCAAATGCAGAAATTGCGAAAGATTTGGGTGCAGAACGAACAGATAAATACTATTACGAAAAATGGGTTCCAAAAGAGAGTGTAGAGGTTTTTGAAGAAATTCAAGAAATCAATCTTTAGGTTGGACAATCTAAGATAATAGAGACCATATGAACCTACTTTTTTTCTCTAAGTAAAGGCCTGGTGGCGAGCGAGGGGACAGTTCTTATGTCCCGCAAATGTGAAATGTTAATTGGTGGAAAGCAGAACCTCCATCTGACCCATTGGAAGGATAGTAAAGTGAAATGAAAAAAGAAGAATTACAGCAATCCTTAATCAATGCGAATGTACCCAATGATTTATACAACTTGAATATCGGACTACCTAACGAAGCTTTTGTTTAAATAAAGAAGGTGAAATTTGGGAAGTTTACTATAGTGAACGTGGTGTTAAATCTCAATTAAAGCAATTTCACTCTGAAGAAGTAGCATGTAATTATTTCTATCAAACAATCTTAGAAGTTTTAGGTATATAAAGATTTTGTTTCTCGCAGTTCATTTATACATTAGTGTTGTGAAAAGCATAGGGGATTGACCTTATGCTTTTTTGCATTAGTGCCGGATTGGAAAAATTCTAGACAATAGATGCTAATTGAAGACCAAAAGGGCAAATTTTAAGTATTGGTAGAGTTGAAAAGCAATACACAAATAACGGTGTATTACTAGAAGGTGAAGGCAATCATATATTGTTATCCCAAGGTCGGCCATCAGATCATTATCAATTGCTACTTGAAACAGCAGTACATTCCCTCTATTTTTTTTGCGCGAGGAGGAAAGTTAAATGAATGAAGAAAAGTTAGGGAAATATTATCAAAGAATAGCAGAGGTAATAGTAGAAACTATTCCAGAGATATGGTCCAAGGTTTACCTTTACGGCGAAATTGTTGAGGGTTCTCAAACTGCTTACTTTTATTATTATCCAGAAAATAGTGAACAACCAATATACAGCCATGACATCCCAGAGTTATTCACAATGAGTGAAGTCGAGTACTCTGGAATATGCTAGTTAACCACATTCAAAGTCTGTGGAATGAATTTAAGGATGACGATCAAGAGCCTTGGACGAATCTCACTTTATTTTTGGACAATGAAGGCAATTTTAAAATCGACTATAATTATGATTACTTATCTAATGCAGATTCACACGAAAGAAAAACCATTTGGAAGTATAGACATCTTGGTCTTATGCCTAAAAGTAACTCAGGACGACAGTTTGTAGAAAAATATCTAGAATTGCTTAAATAAAAAATCAACCTATCTTGGAGTTCTATCCTGAATTTATATTAAACGCTAAATACCCTTAAAAACCTTGAATTCTTCAAGGTTTGTTTTTTATAGTGTAGCTTAGGACTGAGCCTGAACAATATTGCATGGATAGTGGGCACTTATATATAAGTAACACAGGAAGAGGTTTAACAATGATTCAAATTGTTCACCAGACAAAAGAATTGTATCTACAATTAAAATCTATCTTAATAAAAGAAAATGATAGAGAAGCCCAAAATATTATAGATCAAATTGAAGCAGGATTAAGGATTATAAACGAATTTGAAGACAGTAATATAAATGAGGATGACTTGATTAGCTTATATAAGGATCTAGAAAGAGTTTATATAAATATCAACCAGCCACATGTTGGATTATCTGATTATTTTATTTGGAAAGATGATTATGAAGAACGAAATAAGGCGAATAAGGACTTAGATTATATTAAAGATAGTCTTCATAAATTATTTGCAAATCACTAACTAAATAGGGGCGGTGTGAAATTATTGAACCGTGAACAAGCGTTGGAAATTATTAAGTTAGAGAAATTGGAAAATTATAACTGGTTCAATGATCATGATCATAAACCTAATGAAATTGTCATTAGTGAATATAAAAATAAATGGCTGGTCGTTACAACAGATGAGAGGTCAAATGAGGTCTCGAAGAAAGAATTTGATAATCTCAATGAGGCACTGGAAAATTTCATTAAACGTCTAAGAGCACAAAAGAAATTTAACGATTTGTATAGGTAAAAGAGTAATGAAGAAGAGACTTAGGGACGGTTCTCGCGTTTCATTAGCATTTGCTACTTGAAACAGCAGAACCGTCCCTCTGTTTTACCTCTGTTTTATCATTGTAAGAATTGACCATATTCTATATATTTGTAAAAGAGGGGGGGAAAAACATGGTATGGTTCTTTATCTCAATATTTCTTGCGGATTTAGTTTTAGGCTTGATGCAAGCACCCGTATGGGCATTTATTTTGGTTAATCTTATTTTTCTCTTAATCTTCATGTTCAAGAGTTTTTATCCGGTTCTTTTTGAAAAGGATTCGGAAAAAGTGTTGAACTTCTTGAAGAATTCGAAGCATCCGCATTTCCAGTTTTTTTATTATTTTTTCAATGATCAGTTGGAAGAGGCGGAGAACAAAATGCATCAAGTCAAATCTCCTTTTTATAAAAGGCTGAATCATGTGAACTTGCTTGTGAAAAGGAAGCAGTTTGGTGAGGCTGAGGAGGTGGCAAGGGGTTTAAAGAATAATATGTATAAATGGTATTCCCTTGCTGGGATTGCACTCGAGCATGGGGATCGTGAATCTTATAAAGTGTACAAAGAGAAAGTCAGGAATCCTTTTTATCGAAGGCTTTTGGAGCTGGAAGAAATGGTCCATGATGGGAAGAAGGAAAAGGTGCTCGCAGAATTGGATCATATGATTCCAAATCTGAGGGGATCAAAGCTGCTCAGTGTTATTCAATATAAAAAAGATCTATTAAAAAGGCATGAGTGAACACAGGGAGTGAACACAGGGACGGTTCTTGCGTTACAGTAGACAGTGCTACTTGAAACAGCAGAACCGTCCCTCTGTTTTAAGGAGGGAGTCTAGTAAATGCTAACAGAAAGAAAAGTTCAGTTATCTAATTCAATAGAATTGAATGTAAAGTATTCGACTTCAAATAAACCTGTGATCTTGTTTCTTCATTTTAGTGGCGGGACTTTGAATATGTGGGATGGCATTTTGCCGATGTTTAGTGATGATTATCGGATTATTGCCCCTGATCTCAGGGGACATGGGAAATCGGACAAACCAATGACTGGCTATCACATTGATGATTTTGCCAAAGACTTATATTTGCTGCTAAAAGCTCTTGAGGTCCAAAGCTGTCATATTGTTGGCAGTTCGATGGGAGCAGAGGTTGGGTTGAGTCTGGCTGCGTCTCATCCTGACATGGTTAAGTCGATTGTTTGTGAAGGTGCTCTATTCAATGAGTTTGGAGAATATGGACTCTTCAATGGGACAACTGAGGAGATTAACGCTGAAAAAGAAAAGCAAAGAAAGAAGTTATTGGAGAGAAGAATGCCTGAATATCCTTCCCTCACCAATTTCTTGGCTGATGCAAAGGAACCTTTGGAACGGTTGGGGATTTTGAATGAACATTTCCTGAACTTCCTTGAGAGCACAGCAGAAGAGCAGGCAGACGGCACAATAACAAGCCATTACCGCAATCACGTCAGGAACGAGTACATTCAAAAATATTGGGACGTTCAATTCCAAGAGTATTACAAGAGAGTTAAATGTCCAGTCCTCTTTATGCCAAGTGAAGAGGACTGGGCCAATGAAAAAATCAGGAGAAGCATGGATGCTTTTTCAAAGTTCGTGGATTCTTTTGAGATCATCAGAATTGAAGGTTCAATGCATGCCTATGTTTGGATGCAGCTTCCAGGACAGGCTGGGATGGCAGTTAAGGATTACGTTGGGACACAGGGACGGTTCTAGTGTCTCATCGATGAGCTATACGTGATAGCGCAGCTAACTTGACGAGTGGGTTTGCCTTTAATAGTTGGAATGGTCTTAGCCGATTGTTTCCCTAATTGGGAATAAGATTATGCCTCCAGGAGAAAAATACAGAATAAACTTTGGAGGAAAACGATGAGAGACAATAAACAAAAACGCAAGGGTAGCCAAGTGATAAACAATTTCCAAAACGAAGAGCAACTTGAGATCAGCCAAACAGAATGTGGCTTGGAATCCGTTGCAGAAGGAACTGACTATATGGAGGGAGATCAGAAGAACTCCCCAAACTGTGGCGGGGTATGACACAGAGGGACGGTTCTCGTGTTTCATTGGCAAAAAAATCAGAGGGACGGTTCTTGTGTTACAGGAATCAGAGGGGCGGTTCTCGTGATTTAGTAGCTCGGGCTACTTGAATCAGTAGAACCGTCCCCCTGTTTTTGCCTCTGTTTTTGAATCAGTAGAACCGTCCCTCTGTTAGGACCTGAGGTTGAAACCTGCTCTGAAAATGGCTGGAAGGAGAACCTTTATTGGGTTCTTTTTTTTATTTAGAAACCCGAAAAAATAGATTGTGATAATTCTTGTAGAGTTTTAAAATGGGGGAGAGAAAGTGATAGAGAAAGAAGGATCAGCATGTGGATAGTCGCGGCATTTGTAACGACGTTAAGCTTTGGGATCAATAATACAATTTTTAAATGGAGTACAGCTCGACATCTATCAAAGGTACATATTCAATTTTTCTTTTACTTGGTAGCCTTTCTGGTCACCCTTGGTTATGGAGTGATGGCTGGGGCGCTGGAGTTTAACTTCCTGGCAATGGTCCTTGGCGGCCTGATTGGAATATTGAATGCAAATGGGAATATCCAAATGTCGAGGGCATTTGAGAAGGGACCGGCCAGCCTGACATCGCCTCTGGTAGGCGCAAACGCGATATTTCCCATTCTCGGTGCAGCGATTATTTTTCACGAACAGATCAGCCTGCTCCAGTGGCTGGGCATTGTTTTCATTCTGGGCTCGGCCTTAGTGATTCAATATTCGCCAGGTTCGAACCGCGGAACCGAGTATGGTCCATGGCTTTTCCGGGTGCTTTTGGCCATTCTTTCGTTCGGGATTCTTGGAATCTTGATGAAGACTACTTCTTATTTGCAAATCAGTTCCCTTAATACATTAATTTGTATGTATGGAGGCGGAAGTATATATTTGGGGATTAACAGCATTCGGGAAAAAGAGCATTGGCAGCGGACAGAAGCCAATATCGGTTCCCTTGTTGGCTTAATCAGTGTTATCGGGTACAGCTGTTACTTTTATGCGTTGCAAGTGGGTACAGCCAGCATCATCTTCCCGATTGTCAGCCTGAATTGCCTGGTCGTCATACTTGCTGGCATCTGGCTTTTTAAGGAGAAAATCAAGATGTACCAGATAGTTGGGATTTTTTCAGCTTTGCTTGGTATTATTTTTACAAAAATTTGAGTTAAAAAGGCAGCCGCCAATGAAGTGACCCCATAATGGAGTAAGGGCAGTAAGGTTATTGAGGGGCTTAGCAGAGAAGATTGTGTTTCTAGGGAGATGCCGAGGGTGTCGGAGAATAAGGAGAATGATGAAAATTAGAAAGGAAGGCTTCTTTATTTAAGAGGCCTTCCTTTTTTTTTATTGAGATAGCAATACAGAAAACAATACCAGAAAGTTAAATTTAAAATATTCTAAATATTTGTTGACTTTAATAAAAGAAGGTGATTAAATAAAAATATAAATTGGTTGGGTCACTGAACCATTGGAGGTGTGAAAGATATTCTATGAAAGTCTTGATTACTGAAATGATATGGCCTGAAGGGATTGCAGAGTTAGAGCAAAATGGGTTCCAAGTAGTTTATGACGAATCTTTATGGAGAAATAGAGATGAGCTTTTGGCAGTCATAGGAGAGTATGATGGGCTTATTGTACGGAATCAAACAAGAGTCGACAAAGAACTGTTAGAAGCAGGGGGTAACCTGAAAATTGTCGGAAGGCTTGGCGTAGGTTTGGACAATATTGAATTAAAAGCAGCAAAAGAAAAGGGAATTAAAGTAGTTTTTGCCCGGCATGCAAATGCAACATCTGTAGCTGAGTATGTAATGGCTGCGCTATTAAGTGCAGTAAGGCCGCTTCAGCTGGCGGATCTTGATATCAGGAGCGGTAACTGGGATCGCAAGACTTTTACTGGCAGCGAGCTTAGCAATAAAAAACTTGGTCTTATCGGATTGGGTGAGATTTCACACCGAGTTGCGAAACGAGCAAATGCTTTTGGTATGTCTGTTATTGGCTATGACCCATTCATCACCTCTTATGATCATATTATCTCTGAAACCGGCGTGAGCTTAAAAAGTTCATTGGAGGAATTACTCAGTGAAGCACACTTCGTTTCCCTGCATGTACCTTTGACAATGGAAACCAAACATTTGATTTCAAGCAATGAATTTAAAATGATGAGGGATGATGCTTTTATCATCAATACCTCCAGAGGCGGCATTATCGAAGAAAATCATCTTGCTGAAGCTTTAGACAATAACCTTATAGCAGGTGCTTTTTTGGATGTGCTGGAAGTAGAGCCTGTTACCTCAACAAATAAATTGTTAAACTGCAGCAATGTCGTTTTAACACCTCATATTGCTGGGTTAACAGAAGAATCGCAGCTAAGAACTTCTTTACTCGTGGCAAAGGAAGTCAGCAAATCCTTAAACGGTGAACCTTCGTTATGTGCTATTTAGCAGATTTATAGATTTTAAAATAATTAAATGATAGGAGGAAGTTTTATGACTAAATCTGTCCAGACAGAAGCAGTGGTTAATGAAGAAAGAAAGACTAGCACTCACAAGTTCTTGATTCATGAACAGGGGGACCATGTAGGTGTGGCAACCTCACCCATCCAGGCTGGTGAACGAGTGAAGGGCATATACATGAGTGACAATACGGAAGTGGAATTCCTTGCTTTGGGGGACATTCCTCTAGGGCATAAGATTGCTCTGGTTGACTTAGAGGAAAATCAGCCAGTGCTTAAATATGGCATACAAATCGGGCTGACAACAAAGAACTGGGTTGCAGGGGACTATGTACACACTCATAATATCAAAACGGCGAGGTGGTAAGGATGGGAAATCAATTATTCGGTTATCGCAGAGAAAATGGCAAAGTAGGTATTCGCAATCATGTCATCATTTTACCAGTGGATGATATTTCAAATGCAGCTTGTGAAGCAGTTGCAAGGCAAATTCAGGGGACAATGGCACTGCCACATGCCTATGGCCGTCTTCAATATGGTCCCGATTTAGACCTTCACTTCAGGACGATGATTGGGATTGGATCCAATCCTAACGTAGCCGCAGTTGTGGTAATCGGTATCGAGGAAAACTGGTCCAAGCTGATCGCTGATGGGATAGCAGAGACAGGAAAGCCAGTCTCGTATTTCTCTATCGAGGGGAATGGAGATTTGGAGATCATCCGCCAGGCTTCATGGAAAGCGAAGGAATACGTACAATGGGCATCAGAGCTTCAAAAGGAACCGATCGAACTGAGCGATTTGACTGTGAGCATTAAATGTGGCGAGTCTGATACAACAACAGGACTGGGTTCATGTCCAACCGTTTCGCAGGCAGTCGATCGTCTGGTGGATGCAGGAGCAACAGTGTTCTTTGGTGAAACATCAGAACTGACAGGCGGTGAGCACCTTATCTATAACCGCATGGCAACAGATGAATTAAAGGAAAAGTTCATGGGAATCTATAAAAATTATGTTGGGGAAATAGAATCAAAAGGTGTGGACCTGCTTGGTTCCCAGCCGACACAGGGCAATATTGCTGGAGGGCTTTCCACTATTGAGGAAAAAGCGTTAGGGAACATTGCTAAAACAGGAACAAAAGAGGTAATTGGTGTTCTTGATCCAGCCGAGAAACCTCTAAACGGGAATGGACTATATTTCATGGATACTTCCTCTGCAGCAGCAGAATGCATCACATTAATGGCTGCGGGCGGAGCCGTACTCCACCTATTCCCGACAGGACAGGGCAACATTATCGGTAATCCAATTGAGCCTGTCGTGAAGATTACAGCAAATCCAGTTACCGCTGCAACGATGAGTGAGCATATCGATGTAAACGTGCAAGGTCTGCTTTCAAGGACAATTACTTTAGAAGAAGCAGGTGATCAGTTAATGGAGGTCATCGCCAGGACAGTCAATGGCCGTTTAACTTGTGCGGAAGCCCTGGGACATCGGGAATTTGTCATGACAAAATTATATAGAAGCGCTTAATGTGTCCGTTCTCCCGGCCTGTTGTGCAGGGAGAACTTTTTTAATCGAAAATAGTAGGGGGTACTTTAATGCCTAGATACAAAGCAGAAGAATTGGTAACCTTTTGTTCTGATCTCTTGACGAAAATAGGAATGAGCAGTGAAAATTCAGCCATCGTGGCAGATTCTTTAATTAAGGCCAACCTAGAAGGAGTAGACAGCCATGGGATAAGCAGGCTGCCGATTTATATTAAAAGGTTTTTGGATAAAAGAATCAATCTGGAACCACAGATAGACTTTGATCAAAAAAGTCCTTCTGTACTAGTTGTTGACGGGGATAACGGACTTGGCCATGTTGTCAGCTATAAAGCTTTAAAGAAAGGATTCGATATGGCAAAGACCTCAGGCATATCTGCGATTGCGGTTAAAAATAGCAATCATTTCGGTACCGCCTCCTATTTCTGCCAATTAGCTTGCAATGAAAATTTAGCCTGTGTCGCTTTTACCAATTCACCGCCGGGCATTGCCCCCTGGGGAGGTAAGAACGCATTTTTCGGAACGAATCCGATCGCGTTTGGATTCCCTACTGGAAATGATGTACCAGTCATTATTGATTTATCAACTAGTATTGTAGCAAGAGGGAAAATCATCTTTGCAGAAAAACAAGGTACCAGGATTCCGGAAGGCTGGGCCATCGATGAAAACGGTTATCCAACAACAGATCCAGGAGAAGCGCTTAGAGGTTCTGTTCTTCCCATGGGAGGAGCAAAGGGAGCTGCTCTGGCCATGGCTGTGGAGATATTAACGGGTGTGTTATCCGGAGCCGCTTTTGGACCTAACGTCAAAAATATATATAATGAAAAAGAAGAGGGCAGTGCGAATGTTGGGCACTTTTTTATGATTATCGATATCGAAAAATTCATGGACTTGAACTTATTCTTTCATTCCATTAATGATTTGATTACGGAAATGAAGCTGGTCCCATCCAGGCCGGAGATTGAAGACATCAGGTATCCCGGAGAGAGAAGGAAAAGTGCAGCAGATCAAGGAAGAATAAACGGGATTGAGTTATCAGGGAATGTAGAAAAGGAATTAAGCATGCTTGGAGAGGCCTATAATGTCTTTTTTCCGAGTTGTATAGAAAAGAGTGCCGCTTTATAAATAACGAAAAGGCTGTGTGGTTAAGGATTGCTCCTTTCTCACACAGCCTTTTTGTTAATTGGCGATATTATTATTTGTTATCGAGCGTTCAACACTTTCTAAATGCTCTCTCATATATCTTTGTGCCTGAATGACATCCTTATTTTTAATTGCTTCTAAGATCTTACTGTGTTCTTTGACAGATTGAATCGACCTGCCTGGGATTTGAACAGACTTTGTTCTGGATTCAGACAATAGATCAATTAAATAATACATGATTCTTATCAATACCATATTTTTAGAATAATTGGTGATCGTTAAATGAAATTTATAATCTAAGTCAGATAGTCTGTCATGATCGTTGTTTTTGGCAGCTTCTTTTGCTTCTTTAACGATCTCTTCCAGTTCACTGAAATCATCAGTATCCGAATTTTCTATTGCCCATTTTACGGTTGATTCCTCCAGGATTTTACGTACCGCAAAGAAGTCTTTAATCTGGTCTGTAGAAACAAAAAACGCTTCGGCCATTTTTTGCATTTGCTGTTCAGGCGAAGCAACAAATACACCTGTTCCATGCTTGGCAGTCAAATAGCCATAAGCCTCAAGAATTTTATAGGCTTCTCTTACTGTGTTTCTGCTTACAGAGAGCTCTATGGCCATATCTCTTTCTCCCGGAATTCTTTGGCCGGCTGTAAAGACTCCATCATGGATTTTTTTCTTAATACTGTCTGCAACTTGTTCTGAAACACCTTTCCGGTTAAATTGCATTGCGCACAATCCTCTCAAAACGCGATTTTTATTGATCAAATCATTCCGCGGGATATGATGTTTTATGTCGTAATTTGCTGAATATCTAGTTTTATTAAAGCACGATAAAATGCAGCAGGCAAATGCTAATCTTTTATATATTTATATATCAATATAGTAGAAGGTATATGATTTATTAAAAAATTTTAGTAATCAATATTCCAAGGAAGATTAAGGACACAGAACCTGCTATACCAGTGAATATAACCTTACTGTTCAGGTTTTTAAATTCTGCAAAATTCACGCCTAACCCCAAACCTGCCATCGCCATGGAAAGAAGGAATACACTGGATGCAATTAGTCCACTTGTAAGTTGAGGTGGAAGTAAACCAATTGTGTTTACCAGGCACATAGCTAAAAATCCAAATATAAACCATGGAACAGGAAGGTTTTTTAACGTCATTTTTTTGTCAGAAACGGAATCTTTTTTATAAAAGTAGGCTAATATCAGTGCAACTGGTATCAACAGGGCAACACGCCCTAACTTTACTAGAATGGCAGTATCGCTGCTTTCAGCCCCCCCTGGTGCTGCAGCTGCAATGACGTGTGCCAGCTCATGTAATGTCGAGCCGGTTAATAGGCCGAAATCATATGAATTCATGCCCAGGTAGGGGTGCAGAAATGAGTAGATTATAGTGACAACAGTACCTGCAATGGCAATGAATGCTACTGAGATGGCAGTTAATTCTTTTCTTGCGCCTATTAAAGGCGCTACAGCAACGATAGCGGCTGCACCACAAACGGCTGTTCCAACTGCAATAAGGGCAGAAAGGTGTTTATCGATAGAAAGGAGCTTTCCAATATAGAGCATTACCGAGAGAGTGAAAATGATAACAGCAATATCAATTATTATTATTGAATACCCAGCTGATATAATCTGTTCAAAGTTAAGCCGAAGGCCCATTAAAATGATCCCTGCACGAAGGAGGATTTTACTGCTGAAGGTAATGCCAGCCTGGCTATTTTCCGGGATGCCCATCAATCCTTTCCAGGCCATTCCCAGGATTATTGATATGATCATTACACCCATAACTGAAAAAAAAGACAGTTTGGCAAACGATCCTGCTAACACAGCCAAAACAGCCGTTAAAATAACTCCTTTCACCCACCCCGTACGATTTCCCAAAGCTTTTTTAGTTCTTAAGATAAAAACTTTTGTTGGAGTTAACTGTTCTATTTCACTTTTTTGCTTCCTGGCTCCTGTCATGCTCAAAGAATTTCCCCCTTATTAAAAGACTATGTAGTATGTGATCCCAGATTTCCGGTCTTTCACGCCATAATTTGAAAACAACAAATTGGTTTAGTGACCCAACCAATTTATTCATATTAAAACATTTTTTTTGCAGAACAGCAAGATTTTTTAAAGATTTAACATTGAAAATTAAAAAGATAAAAAATATTCAAAAAACAGTTGCAAGTGAAAAAAATGCATGCTTTACTATAAATATATTGGTTGGGTCACTCGACCAGAAGGATGGAGGTTTCTTAATGAGCACTTCGGCACAAAAAGTTTCAGCAGCTGATGAGAGGCAAACAAGTACTCACAAATTTCTGATTCATGAGAAGGGGGATCATGTAGGTGTAGCAACTTCGCCGATTAAGGAAGGCGAAACAGTAACCGGGATTTACATGAATGACAATACGGAAGTTGAGCTAGCGGCACATGGTGACATCCCGCTCGGCCATAAGATTGCTCTAGTGGACTTAGGCATAAATCAACCGGTGCTTAAATATGGAATTCAGATTGGGCTGACTACCCAATTATGGAAGCCTGGGGATTATGTACACACTCACAATATTAAAACAGCGAGGTGGTAAGGATGGAACAAAGATTGTATGGATATCGCAGAGAAAATGGAAAAGTCGGAGTAAGAAACCATGTTATCATCTTACCGGTTGATGATATTTCAAACGCAGCATGTGAGGCAGTGGCAAGACAAATCCAGGGAACTATGGCCCTGCCGCATGCATATGGCAGGCTCCAATATGGACCGGATCTTGATCTGCATTTCAGGACGATGATTGGAATCGGATCCAACCCTAATGTCGCTGCAGTTGTAGTCATCGGTATTGAAGAGAATTGGTCCAAGCTAATTGCAGATGGTATCGCTAAAACTGGAAAGCCGGTCTCATATTTTTCCATCGAAGGAAATGGGGATCTTGAAACAATCAGGAGAGCATCATGGAAAGCGAAGGAATATGTACAGTGGGCTTCGGAATTGCAAAAAGAACCAATCGAATTGAAGGATCTGACGATTAGTATAAAATGCGGTGAGTCTGATACGACAACAGGTCTAGGTTCGTGTCCTACAGTTTCCCAGGCTGTTGACAGGCTTGTAGAAGCAGGTGCAACTGTATTCTTTGGAGAAACCTCAGAATTGACTGGCGGAGAACACCTTATTTATAACAGGATGGCAACGGATGAGCTAAAAGAAAAGTTCATGAGGATTTATGACAACTATGTGGGTGAGATTGAATCTAAAGGAGTAGACCTGCTTGGCTCTCAGCCAACACAGGGCAACATTGCCGGAGGATTATCAACGATAGAAGAAAAGGCATTGGGCAATATAGCTAAAACAGGTACAAAAGAGGTCATTGGAGTATTGGATCCTGCAGAAAGCCCGGAGAATGGCAGCGGACTATATTTTATGGACACTTCATCTGCGGCAGCAGAATGTATCACCTTGATGGCAGCAGGAGGAGCAGTACTTCATCTGTTCCCGACGGGGCAAGGCAACATCATTGGCAACCCAATCGAACCAGTCGTAAAGATTACAGCGAATCCAATCACCGCTGGTACGATGAGTGAGCATATCGACTTGGATGTGCAAGGACTTCTTTCACGCAGCATTACCCTGGAGGAAGCTGGGGACCAGCTCATGGAAGTCATCACACGCACAGTAAATGGAAGATTGACATGTGCTGAAGCATTGGGACACAGGGAATTTGTTATGACGAAATTATATCGTAGTGCTTAATGAATAATTGTTTAATCGTTCGGCAGTGGAATAAGTATCAAATTCCACTGCCGCCATTAAACTCTCCTATAGGTTGAATTAACTGAATAGTTAGAATAGTATTGTTATCTGCAGCCCTATATGATAATTTAAATAAAATATTGCATCTGATTTTTTTATCCTTAATATGTAAGGGCTTACATTTATAAAGGAGAGGACCGACTTGAAAAATTATTTAACTATAGTGATAGTGCTTATCTTGATAACTTTAAGTGGATGCTCAAATGCTGTTTCGGGCGAAGAAACAAAAGCAGAATATGTTCTTCGGTTAGGACACTTACAGACTGAAACGCATCCATATCAGCAGGGTGCACTAAAGTTTAAAGAGTTAGTTGAAAAAAAGTCAGATGGGAGAGTACGGATCGATATTTTTCCAAGCAGCCAATTAGGGAATGGACGAGATCAAATTGAAGGAGCACAAATAGGTTCCATTCATTTTCACATCGGTTCGGTAGCTCCTGTAACCAATTTTGCTCCCAAATTTAACCTATTAAATTTACCTTATCTATTTGAAAGCCGTGAACATGCATTCAAAGTGCTTGATGGAGAAATTGGTAAAGAAATATCAAGTGGATTAGATAATAAAGGTCTTATCAATCTTGGCTATATGGAAAATGGCTGGAGACATATGACGAATAATAAAAAAGCGATAAAAACAGCACAAGATGCCGCAAATTTAAAGCTGCGTGTACAAGAATCACCTCCCTACATTTCTTTTATTAAAGCCCTTGGTTCCACCCCTGTTCCTATTCCTTTCGGAGAATTATATACAGCACTAGAACAGAAAGTTGTAGACGGTCAAGAAAATCCATTAGCTCAAATTTACTTAAATAAATTTCAGGAAGTTCAAGGCCATCTCACATTGACCGCACACAATTATGATGCAGCGATTCTTTTAATGAGCAAGACTACCTTCGATACCTTACCTGAAGATCTCCAAAAAGTGATTCTCGATGCTTCCAAAGAAGCAATTCAGCATGAAAGAAAAGTCGCAATGGAAGAAGAAAATAAACTTTTAGAGCAGCTTAAAGCTACTGATATAGAAATTGAAGAAAATCCGGATTTGGAATCATTCAGGAAAGCAGTAGAACCTGTCTATAAGGAATTTGAAAAAAGCCTTGGCAAGGATTTAATACAGAAAGTGAAAGACATGAAATAAGGAGATGAGGAAATGAAAAATAATTTTCAGAAGTTAAGTTCTAAAATTGATGGAATTACCCGTTCGATTATCATTTTCTTATTTGCACTTGCATTCATTTGCACAGTATATCAGGTGTTTTCACGGTTTGTATTACAAAGCTCAGTAACGAAGGAGCTTTTACCATTCATCGATTTTTCTATTTTCAATTTTACCTGGATAGAGGAGTTGATTCGTTATTTATTTGTTTGGATCGTCTTCCTGGGGATCGGAACAGTTTATAAAAACAATGGTCATGCAAAGGTAGAAATATTGATAAATGCTTTATCCGAGAAGTGGAAAAACAGATTATTAATTGTTATTGAGTCCATCAATGTTGGGTTGTTCATATTTATGGCCATTTTTGGTTTAAGAATCCTTAAATTTACAACTCTGCAAATATCCCCTTCATTAGGACTTAATATGACATTCATATACGGCGCTGTCCTATTATGCTCGATGATCTGTATTGTACATTCATGTGCTCGCTTATTTGTACTTCTTTCTAAGGAAGAAACACGAATACCATTGCAGAACGTTGAAGTGATTCCAGAAAACACAAATATGGGCTAAGGAAGTGAAACTAAGATGACAGTAGCACTTGTGGTTGTTGCGATATTATTTTTGCTGATGGTCATAGGAGTTCCAATAGCTATATCCCTTATCTGGGCCAGTATAGGTGGTTTTATTGCCAGTGTCTATTACATTCCATTAGAAGTGATTCCTCAAAGGCTGATTACCTCTACCGATTCATTCCCGTTGCTGGCGATTCCTTTTTTCATGCTGGCTGGTGAATTCATGATGGCAGGCAGTATGGGCCAGCGAATAGCGGGGTTTGCGTTTGCTTCTGTCGGGTGGATAAGATCGGGTTTGGCTCAAGTCTCAACTTTAACTAGCATGTTTTTCGCCGGAATTTCAGGTTCGGGTGCTGCAGATACGGCTGCTGTCGGTAAAATGATGATTCCGATGATGGAGAAAAAAGGCTATGACACAGGATTTGCTGCTGCAACGGTGGCGAGTGCCGGAACAATAGCTGTTGTTATACCGCCGTCAATTCCTATGATTGTTTACGGTGTAACAGCGGGAGTATCTATAGGCGATTTATTTACTGCTGGCATTATCCCTGGAATACTGATCGGCTTGTCAATAATGATGGTGAATTACTGGATTACTAAGAAGAACAATTATGCTGAAGAGAAAGGGACCTTTGAGTTTGTGTCTTTCAAGAAGGCATTTTTTGAAGGGATCTTAGCATTAATCCTTCCACTAATTATTATTTTCGGTATTCGTGGAGGAATCTTTACTCCTACGGAAGCTGGTGCAGTAGCTGCTGCCTATGCATTCGTTATAAGCAAATTTGTATACAAAGATTTAAAGTGGGAAGACGTGCCAACTACTTTTCTGAATGCGGCTAAAATGACAGCTATGATTGTTTTCATCATTGCAGCAGCGAATCTATTTGGATGGTTATTGACAGCGGAACAAATACCACAGTTGATCGCAAAGGCTGTCATGGGTATTTCAGAAAACAAATATATTATCTTACTAATCTTTAACATTATTTTCTTCATTGCTGGATGTTTCCTTAATGCATCTGCTGCCATCACCATTTTAACTCCATTACTCCTTCCAGTCGCATTGGGAGTTGGAATCGATCCAGTATTCTTTGGTCTAATTATGGTAGTTAACCTTTCTATCGGTTTAATTACTCCTCCAGTTGGTCTTGATTTATTTATCGTACAAGGAATCGCTAATGTTAAATACGATAAACTTGTAAAATCAATTGTGCCATTCATTTTAATTATGGTATTTGACTTAATCATCATCACTTACATTCCAGCGATTTCAATGTTTTTAACAACGTTATAGAAAGTATAGGAAGCATAGGTCACACTATGCTTCTTTTGATTTGATAATAAAACAGGTACCAGAAACACCTGTCACCAGGTTCCTCACACTTTATGAGGAAGCAGAAAAATGGCATCCTTTCGATGATCCGGAGTTGGATCATATCGAAATAGATACGGAAGATGAATAACAAACGGAAGCTAGAGTGTTATGACTCTAGCTTTTTCTATTGTAATTAAGTCCCGTGAACAAAATGAACAAAATGTTTACTAAGTTTTTAATGCTGTTTAAATGGATAATCTGTTCAATTTTCTAAAACTTTGTAAAATTAAGAAAACGCTTACAAGGAGGAGTTACTCATGTTTTCTATGAAAAAGATTTCAGCTGTTTTATGTGCGGGTGCACTGGCGGTAAGCCTTGGTGCTTGCAGCAGTGATGCGCCTGCATCGTCTGCTAAAAAGGATGGTTCGGGTTATCCTAGCAAAGCTATTACGGTGGTGGCGCCATCTGGAGCAGGCGGCGGATGGGATTTAACAGCACGTTCATTTACAAAGGTTCTGAGTGAGACAAAGATTGTTGACCAGCCTTTGACTGTTGAGAACAAGCCGGGTGGCGGCGGTGCGGTGTTTATGGCTGAATACGCTACTGCGCAAGCTGAAAATAATGAAATGCTTTTTGTCAATTCACCTCCGATTATCATCAACAATCTGAAAAAAGAAGGAAACAGCCCATATGGGGTTAAAAATACAACGCCATTGGCCCAGTTGACAAAGGATTATGGTGCGATTGTTGTAAAAGAGGACTCGAAATTTAAAGACTTAAAATCTGTTCTGGAAGAGGTAAAGAAAGATCCTAGTAAACTTACATTTGCCGGCGGATCTGCACCTGGTTCCATGGACCATCTAATCTCTATCCTTCCAGCTTATGAATATGGTGTTGATCCGACGAAAGTGAAATATGTGTCTTATGATGGCGGTGGAGAAGCGATTACGGCTCTGCTTGGCGGGAACGCTGATGTCATTGGTACTGACGCATCCAGTGTTAAAGAGTTTTTAAAGGCTGGTAAGGTAAGAGTTTTGGCGGTAACTTCTGCTGAACGTTTAACAGGTGATTTCAAAGATATCCCAACTGCAAAAGAACAGGGAGTGGATGCTGAATTCACGATTTGGCGCGGTGTTTTTGGCCCTGAAAAAATGTCTGATGAAGCAAAGGCTTATTGGGATAAATCACTTGAAAAGCTCGCAAACTCCCCTGAATGGAAGAAAGAAGTAGAGACACAGGGATGGGATCTTGATTATAAGAACGGCGAAGATTTCAAAAAGTTCCTGGACGAGCAGGAAAGCCAGGTTCAGCAATTATTAAAAGCCCTGGGTATGCAAAAGTAAGAAAGGAGGGGGAGGGTGTTCTCCCTTCCCCCGTTCTTGAAAGGAGTAAGCAATGAGTATTCAATTCGATCGGATTGCCTCGGTACTATTTTTGGCTACAGGTGTACTTTTTATTGTTGGGAGCAAACAGCTTGCGAGTTCATCATATGGCAGCTCCGTCGGTCCTGATATCTTTCCTTTATTACTAGGTAGCATTCTTGTTCTGTTAAGCATTCGTTTGTTTTATGAAACGATGGTCACTAAAACACAGTATGGGTCGAAAGAAAAATTACTGTATAGACCTTTCTTGATCATTTTTTCCGCTACATTGGTTTATATTTTGACTTTGGAAACAATGGGGTACGTCATCACAACGTTTTTATTTTTATTTGTTTGTTTTCAAACGATGGAACGCTCAAAGGTGATTTCTTCCCTTTTCATATCTTCTTGTTTTTCAGGGCTGGTTTATTTTTTGTATGTCGAAGTATTAAAAGGCACACTGCCAGGATGGCCAATTTGGCTTTCATAGTTTTGGTGTAGCCTTTTCGAAGGAGGTCGTACAAAATGGATACACTCGATTATTTATTTCAAGGCTTTGGAACAGCCTTCATTTGGTATAACATCATTTTTGCCTTCATTGGAGTTTTGATTGGGACCGCCGTAGGCGTGCTCCCGGGGATTGGGCCGATGAGCGGAGTTGCGCTGCTTATTCCGGTAACCGCATCAGTTACTGGCTGGCTGCCGCCGGAATCGGCTGCAACAAGTGCCATCATTTTACTTGCAGGTGTTTATTATGGAGCCATGTATGGGGGTTCAACCACCTCCATTCTTTTGAACACACCAGGAGAATCATCTTCTGTCGTCACAACTCTGGATGGTTACCAGATGGCCAAGAATGGGAGAGCAGGCAGTGCCTTATCGATTTCGGCCATTGGTTCATTTGTCGCCGGGATCGTTACGCTTTTCGCCCTTATTGCATTAGCTAAGCCTTTATCAGCCGTTGCGCTAAAATTTGGTCCGGCAGAATATTTTTCACTGATGCTTTTAGGACTTGGGGCTGTCAGCGGCCTGGCAGGAAAATCCGTGACAAAGGCTTTGATCATGACCGTTACTGGATTATTGCTCGGAACAATCGGAATTGATAGTGTGTCAGGTATTGCCAGATTTACTTTTAATGTCCCTTGGCTGTATCAGGGAATTGAGTTCTTGACGATTGCCGTTGGATTGTTCGCGCTTGGTGAGGTTTTTAAGACGATTTTGGAAAAAGATGAAGAAGAGGGAGAAATCGCTAAGATTAATAATTTGCTGCCTTCAAAGGCTGAGTTGAAAGAATCGGCTGCCCCGATTGCGCGCGGTTCCATATTAGGCTTTTTTGTCGGGATTTTGCCAGGGGCAGGAGCGACTCTAGCATCCTTCTTTTCTTATATTTTAGAAAAAAAGATCTCGAAAAATCCTTCGAAATTCGGGACAGGGACCATTGCAGGTGTGGCAGCACCAGAATCGGCGAATAATGCTGCATCCGGCGGTGCGTTGATTCCATTATTAACATTGGGGATTCCAGGGTCAGGGACGACCGCTATTTTAATGGGAGCATTAATGATGTATAACGTGCAGCCCGGCCCCTTATTATTTGAAGACCACCCGCAGGTAGCATGGGGACTGATCGCAAGTATGTTTATCGGCAATGTCATGCTCTTGATCTTGAATCTTCCGCTGGTAAAAGTGTTTGCAAAAATTATTCAAACACCTAAACAATTCCTGATCCCGATTATTATTGCGATCTCGATTTTTGGTGTCTATGCCGTCCAGGTATCAACAAATGATCTCTTGCTTTTATTAGGCTGCGGGATTTTAGGTTATTTCCTAAGTAAAAATGATTATCCAATCGCTCCCCTTGTACTCGGGTTAGTGCTGGGGCCGATGGTGGAGAATAACCTGCGCCGAGCGTTGACGATTTCCAATGGGGATTTCAGTGTATTTATATCCCGTCCCATTTCTCTCGCGTTTCTCCTGATCACCGTCCTGTGGCTTGTGATTCCGCTATTGATGAAAAGGCGGGGGAAAGAAGTCATTATTAATGTAGAAGGTTGAATAGTTAAAATAGTAAAAAAACTCCTTTCTATAAGGAGTTTTTTTACTATAATGAGGATAGAGGTGTTGGTGTGAAATTACATGCAAAATTAATGCTGCTAATTGTTATCCTTATTGTCTTGATTGGGGGTATTTTTGAAATAACCTTCAAGAATATCCTGGAGACTAATATGAAGAAGGAAATTGGCTCTAAAGCGCTGGCTGTGGCTGAATCAATCGCCAGTATGCCAGAAATAGAAGAAGCTTTTTATGACGATAACCCAGCTTCTATTATACAGCCGATCGCCGAAAGGATCCGGAAACAGGTAGGAGCAGAATTCATTGTTATTGGAAACAGAAATGAGGTGCGTTATTCTCACCCCAATCCTGTTCGATTAGGACAAAAAATGGTCGGGGGAGATAATGGCCGTGTTTTTAACGGAGAAGCTGTTATATCCGAATCTGTTGGGACATTGGGGCCTTCATTAAGGGGGAAAGCGCCCATCTTCAGCAAGGGAGAAGTAGTTGGTGTGGTGTCTGTAGGTTATCTTCAGACCGATATCGAAAAAGAAATCTCAGCTATACAGAAAAAAATGTTCACTGCTACGTTTCTTATTTTAATAGGAGGCTTACTGGTGGCATTCCTGATTACTATGAATATAAAAAAAGCGCTGTTTGGTCTTGAACCAAAAGAAATTGCCTGGATGTATCAGGAAAAGCACGCCATATTAGAATCCATCCATGAAGGAATCATTGCCATTGATACCGATGGCCGCATCACGGTCGTCAATGAAAACGCCCACAAAATATTGATGGTGCCGAATGAGATCCTCCTTCGTGGAAAAAGAATCGATGAGGTGTTGGAAAATACGCATCTTCTTGCAGTCGTTGCTACAGGACAAGCAGAATACGATCAGGAGATTATGATATTAGGAGAAGTATATTTAGCCAATCGAATCCCGATTTTTAATAAGAAAGGTGATGTGATCGGGGCAGTCGCAAGCTTCCGGAGCAAGTCAGAACTGGCGAAATTGCTGCAGGAACTATCCCATATAAAAGCCTATGCAGAAGGATTGCGCGCCCAAACCCATGAATATTCCAACCGGCTTTATACCCTTCTCGGCCTGATTCAGCTTGGATCTTACAAGGAAGCCATCGACTTTATCTCTAAGGAAGTCGATGTTGCCCAGGGATTCATTCAATTTTTAATGAAGGAAGTGCCCGACCCAATCATTGCTGCATTCGTCCTTGGAAAAGTTAGCCTGGCAAGCGAATTGAAGGTTGATTTTACAATAGACAGGGAGAGCAGCTTTAAAGATGTGCCAAATGAAATTGACAGGGACCATTTAGTGACGATTATTGGAAACCTGGTCAATAATGCTTTTGAAGCGGTTAGGGAGAACGGGAAAGCTGAAAAAAATGTTATGTTGTTCCTGACCGACCTTGGCAAAGAGCTGATTATTGAAGTAGAAGATAATGGCCGAGGGATCGAAAGTGAAAATAGCGAACAGATTTTTCAAGAAGGTTTTACAACGAAGAACAAGAACAATAATTCAGGTATAGGTCTTAGTCTTGTTCAAAATGCGATTCATCAATTAGGGGGATCGGTCACCTTTTCATCTAATCCGGGTGAAGGCACAATTTTTACTGTGGCGATACCAAAAAGCAGGGGGAAATGAACGATGGGGAAAAGGGACATTGAAGTTTTAATCGTGGAGGATGATTTAAGGATCGCCGAAATCCAAAAACGGTTTATTGAACAAATTGAAGGATTCCAGGCCGTCGGGATCGCAGCCGGCTATGTCGAGGCTAAAACCTTAATCGAAATTTTAAAGCCGGATTTGCTGTTGCTCGATGTTTATTTTCCCGATATGAACGGCCTCGAATTGTTAAGGGAACTCAAGCTGCAGTCGAAACAAACCGATGTCATCATGATCACAGCAACGAAGGAAATCGAAAAAGTCCAGGAAGCCATCAGTATTGGAGTCTTCGATTATATTATCAAGCCTTTAGTGTTTGAACGATTCAAGCAATCCTTACTGAGATATCAGGATTACCATGAGAAGTTATTACAATTAGGCACAGGAAATCATGTCGTCACACAACAACAGGTCGACAAACTGCTGCGAAAAGAAACGAATGATGTGATCAGTGAGAAATCCTACCTTCCAAAAGGGATCGACCCGTTGACACTTGAAAAAGTAATGGAAGTCATTGGAAAGGGTGGGACGGGACTTACGGCAGAAAGTGTCGCAAAAGAAATCGGAGTCAGCAGGACAACCGCAAGACGATACCTTGAACACCTTGTATCCATAGAAAAAATAGAAGCAGATTTAACATACGGAACCGTCGGCCGGCCCGAACGAGTTTATATGAGTATAGGGTGATGGACATGGGGGCGGTGAAACACGGGGACGGTTCTACTGTTTCAGTAGCTAGTGCTATTTGAAACAGTAGAACCGTCCCTCTGTTATTCCCTCTGTTATTCCTTGGACATGGCATTATAGTTTTTAAGGTTTTTGAAGCGTTTTTTCTTTTTGAGGTATTTTTCGTTTAGGACGAGGACTTTGCCTTGTTCTGTTGGTGCGTATTTGCGGTAGACTTTTTTATATTTTTCGAATGCGAGGTGCGCGATTAGATAAATGGGTGAGATGATGGCCATAAGAATGAGTATCTCCCGAATGACATGGAACCGCTGCTCAAAAATATAAATGGTCAGCACCGCCTGAGCTGCAAAAGCGACCATTAGCGTAATCAACACATTGCATATGTGAAACGCAAACACTTCTTTTCCTTTCAGGAACATCTGCTCCAGCTCATTTTTAAACATGAGTGAAATAAAAATCGAAATCACAATGAAAATAAGGGAAACAAAATAAGATATGGTCACCATTTTACCTGTATCCTCCCTAGAAAATCCCCTTTTCAGCATTGTAACACATACTAAGAAAATCACGGGGACGGTTCTAGTGTTTCAGTGGCTATTGAATCACAAGAACCGTCCCTCTGTTTCACTCTGTTACATAAAAAAAGCGATATAGGAAAGAATTATTCTCAGTGATGGGATTGCCTGAAGTGAAGATCATCGGGAGGTTTTATAAAATGAGAAAACTTTTGTCTTTGTTATTTGTTGCATTTTTCCTTACTGCATGTGGTGAGGAACCGGTTGAGGAGAATGCGAAAGAGAATGAACCTACGGTAGAAGAAACTGATGAGAAAGCGACTGACGAAGAAAAGGATGAGTCTGCTGAATCGGGGATAGAAGAAAATACTGTTTATGGTCCGCTAAATGATGAAGGGCTGAAAAAGCAGCATGATATGATGTACACCGATGAGGAGAGAGGTGTGGATTACCTTGTAGGGGATGGTGATGTCTTCCAGGTGGAAGTCAAATTGGATAAGGAACTTGGAATCAATATGAATCAAGATAAGTCATTTTTACTGGAACATGCCTTTGACTACATGGCCGAAGATGCTACGTTAATTCAAACGAAAAGTGATACAGAATTTGTATATGAATCACCTAGCTTAGGAAAGAAATACGATGTATTGTTTGCCAGCGACGCAGAACCAGGGATCATTACACGAGTTATTGTTGCACAACATCAAGAATAGATAGGAAAACACGGGGACGGTTCTAGTGATTCAGTGGCTATTGCAATCTGAAATCATAAGAACCGTCCCTCTGTTTTTACCTCTGTTTTTACGCATTTTTCCCCGCCTTTTTTAGTTGGTTACGAGTGATTATTAATCCGGTCAATCCTGCAGCTAAGGAAGGTGGAAGACTCCACGCCAGATAACCCCATTGCCCTGTATACAATGATATGCAGAGAAAAAGGATTGGAAAACCTACAAATACTACTAATGAAACAATAAGTGCAATCTTGTGATTACTTTCCATAGCTAACCCCCACTTTGTCTTTTTCAAAAGCCGCATATTCGCTTTGCATATGTATTCTAGGGAATGGAATGAATTACCTTCTTAATTGGCGAAAACGCGAGAACCGTCCCTCTGATTCGAAAATCACAAGAACCGTCCCTCTGTTTTGCTGTTTTGCCAAAAACAGGAGAACCGTCCCTCTGTTTTTTTATAGCATCCAATGATACACTAGTGGGTATGTGAGTTTTGGGAAGGTAGGTGATATTTATACTTAGCAAGGGGACTGCCATTAGTCATTTTTTTATTCTATTTGCCCTTTTATTTAGTTTTATGATTCCGCAGGAAGTCTTTGCGCATGCGACGCTTAAGATGGCTGAGCCTGCTCCTGATAGTGAATTAAAGGATTCTCCGGATGAAATTGTTCTGTTATTTGATGAAAGACTTGAAGACGAACTTTATTCGATTAAGGTTTTTAATGAAATTGGGGAAAGGGTCGTCAATGCCAAGCCGGAGATGAGTAAGGATCAAAAATCGATAAAGCAATTTTTGCCTGACTTGCCTGACGGAAATTATGTCATTTCCTATAATGTCATTTCAGCGGATGGCCATCCGATTAGGAGTTCCTATGTCATCTCCATAGGGGAAGAAACGGTTCTCAAAAGGGATATTAACCAGGAAGTTTTAGAAAAACAAAAAAGTTCAGCTGGTTTTACTGTTTTCAGGTCGGTGGTGAGGGTTCTTTTTTATATGGCATTGATCCTGACGACTGGCTGGATTGTCTGGGGATCCATCTATACTTTAAAACCAGAAATGAAGCCAACTTTTAGACAGAGGGCTTTTCTATTACAAATTGCGCTGTTCCTGACCACTTTGGGATTGGTAACCGTACAATTATCAGATATACTGGAACGCTGGACATTGACTGAGATCCTGTCGATTTTAACCGGCACAACAGTAGGTCTATCTTTGGTATTTTCTGTGCTTTTATCTCTAGTAGGTTTTCCACTCTTAAATCGATTCAAATGGATCGATTTAAGTTGGGTAGTAATGGTGATTATAGCAAAGAGTTTTAATGGACATGCTGCAGCCTTTGAATCGGAAATCCGCTCGATGTCACTTGACCTGGATGTCGTCCATTTACTTGCAGCCGCCATTTGGGCAGGTGGCCTGTTGTATATTCTGACCTACTGGAAAAAGCAGAGGGAACATATTATACAATTCCTTCCCTTCTTTTCGCAAGTGGCACTAATCAGCATGCTGATACTGATTGGAACGGGATCAGCTTACACGTTAATCTTTGTGCCGCAACTCGATTATCTGCTCCAAACACTATGGGGAAAAATGCTTCTGGTTAAAATTGCCTTGGTCCTGCTTGTAATCACAATTGGTGCAATTTTACGGAATACGATGAAAAAGAAAAATGAAGATTTAATCAGCAGCTTGGTAAAAATCGATTTCAGCATGATGATCATCATTTTAGGGATTGTTGGTGTCATCACTTACTTAAATCCACTCCCGGAAAACGAACCTTTGGAATGGAAAAAGCAAGATCAGTACCTTGAATTCACAGCAACGATCTCACCAAAGACACCTGGGTATAATCATTTCAAGGTTACAGCAAATTCGCATAAGGAAGACTTAGAGATTAAACGGATTGAGCTGTTTTTAATCTATCAAGACAACCTTGAAATCGAGCCGATCCAAGTTCCTTTTTCCGAAATCGAACAGTCCAAGAACGTTCAATTTAAGATCAATGGTTGGTATCTTCCAATTGAAGGGAACTGGACCGCAGAGCTTCGAATCGTAGATTCAGAGGACAATGAGAAGGTTTTCCATAAGGATTTTATTGTTTATTAAAAAATATTGGATTTGTTAAAGGACAAGTTGATTTTAAGCACATATTGATTGAAGCGGAAAGCGAATCGCATGGAGCGGAAGTCAACAGACCAGTTTAACTGAGCCAAAAATATAGGAGATTTCAACATGAAAAAACTTTTAACATTAACGATCGCGATGATTGGTGCGATCACTCTTTTTGTAGGTGCGGCAAGTGCGCATGTAACCGTGCAGCCACAGGAAACTTCACAAGGAAAATATGAAGTGTTCACTGTCCGGGTTCCTTCTGAAAGTGAAGATGTTCAAACAATGAAAGTGGAAGTGAAATTCCCTGAAGAAGTGAATATCACCCGCTTTGAAGCAAAGCCAGGCTGGACATACGAAGTTCAAAAGGATGACACGGGAAAAATCACGAGTGCTACGTGGACAACCGAAGGAAAAGGTTTAACAGCAACTGAATTCGTTCAATTCAATGTGCAAGGTAAAGTTGCCGATGATGCTGAAGAGATTGTTTGGAAAGCCTATCAAACCTACAGCGATGGAAGTGTAGTTGAATGGGTTGGTGCACCTGATGCAGATAAGCCAGCTTCTGTTACACTAGTAAATCCAGCTGATGGATCTGATCACGGACATGGAGGTACTTCAGCTGATTCTTCCAAAGATCACAGTGCTGTTGGAGACCTCACAAATGACACGGAAGCAAAAACAGCAGCCAGCAACGTACCGCTTTACCTTTCTATCGGTGCTTTAATTGCAGGATTGTTAGCATTGGTTATTTCTCTAAGAAAAAGAGCTTAAATGAACTCATTGGCAGGGGAATTAGATTCTCTTGCCTTTTTACTTAAATGATCGGATGGGTGATAAGGTTCCGAACAAAGAAAACTCGCCATGTTGAACTGGAATTGTCAGACCAAAACTAACAATTTCAGTTCATTACTGTGGCGAGTTTTTGCTATTTTATATTCCTTTACCGATTTTAAGTACGGTTAACTTCGTAAGAAAAGCGCCAGCGCCATAGTCAGCCTCGACAAGAGATGGTGGACCTGACCGTGAAGTCGTTTTTGGTGTAATGAAGATTACGCCCCTATTCAGGTCATCCCAAAGGAACAAATTAAAATGAGGTTAGAAAACGGCCATCGTGTCACGATTTACACTTCCTTTTGGATCTCGTGGTACGTTCCTATCCTTCTTGAAAGACCGACCTTCTAGCAAAAAAAATAATAGTATAATAGGAATAACAAGGTTTGTTCTAAATCGGACTACTAAATGCTTAAGGAGAGGATTAGACGATGGGCGATAAAGTAATCAAATGGGGAATATTAGGAACAGGTTTAATAGCTAGTGCTTTCGCGAGGGATTTAAACTTTGCTAAAAATACGGAGAAGGCTGCTGTTGGTTCACGTACAAAAGAGAGTGCTGCAAAGTTTGCTGAGGAGCATGGCGTTTCCCGTGCTTATGGAAGCTATGAAGAACTAGTGCAAGATTCGGATGTCGATGCGATTTATGTTGCGACGCCACACCCTTCTCACAAGGAAAATGTATTGGCGTGTCTTCGTGCTGGGAAGGCTGTCCTTTGTGAGAAGCCATTCACTATAAATAGCGGAGAATTAGAAGAAATCATTCAGTTTGCCAGAGATCAAAAGCTTTTCTTGATGGAGGCGATGTGGACACGTTTCCTGCCTCCGATTGTTAAGGTTAGAGAATGGATTGACAGTGGGAAAATCGGTGAAGTCCTTTTAGTAAAAGCGGAATTTGGTTACCGTGCACCGTGGGATCCCGAGTGGAGATTGCTTAATCCGGCCCTTGGAGGAGGAGCATTGCTTGATCTAGGGATTTACCCCGTATCATTAGCATCAATGATTTTTGGAACAAAACCAGAGAAGATTCTGAGTACTGCTCATATTGGAGAAACAGGTGTTGATGAACAGTTTTCCATCATCATGTCCTTTCCTTCTGGGAAGACAGCCACCCTTAACGGCGCACTTCGAGTTGGTTTAACGAACGAAGCTTACATACATGGGACAGAAGGATCTATTCGGATTCCATCCTTCCACAGTGCAAAATCAGCAACCTTATATAAGGATGGTGAGGAAGCAGAGACATTTAATGATGACAGACAATCAGCGGGTTATGCATTTGAAATAGAAGAGGTAGGAAAATGCCTGAGTCTAGGGCGTTTAGAAAGCTCTGTCATTCCATTGGATGAATCATTAGAAATCATGAAACTGATGGATGAAATTCGTGGGCAGTGGGGATTGAAATATCCGTTTGAGTAGGTTCAAAAATATATAATATCCATACTTTTTGCAGACAAGAGGGACATAGGCCCGGTGTTGGCTGAATTGAAAATGATTCCGAATAAGAGGATCAGATATAAACAAGATCTATTAAAAAGTCATGAAGACTGATTCTTTATGCAAAAACAGGACGGTTCTTATCTTTTATGATAGGACTGTCCTTTTTTCTGCCGCCTATATTAACGAGATAGCTAGACCGGTTTTATTCTCTCTTTTAAAAGAGTGAATTCTTGTCAATCATCCAGATATTCCTATAATATGGAAATGGATAATTTTATTAAAAGAGGGGTTCTTGTGGGGAAAATAAAGAGAAGGCAGAAGCCAACCGTTAAGAAACACGGAAGTGAATATATAAAAATGGCTTTTGGTGATGAGTATTATTTTAACGAAAAGAAGGTAAACTTTTCTTTTGCCTGGAAACATCCCATCTTAACGTGCTTTATGGGGATAAAGTATATCTTTCCTAATTTCTATATGATGTCTACGCCTTCCTATATGAAAGCGTATGGATGGGGATTATACATGTGGGCGCTGTATTTACAGATGCTGCTGCTGTTTGTGTTTGGGGAAATCATTGGATTCATCCTCAATAATCAATTTACATTCAATGGGTGGGTCGATGGTTTATCTTATGTATTTGCAGGTCCGTTTTTATTCATGTTTGCCATGTTCTCGGCTTTCAGGTTGGTTATTTTTATTCTAGAATTAACCCGGTTATTCAAGAAAGATAGCAAGTTATTATATGGATTAAGTGCTTTTATCTTTTTTTGTTTCATCCTTTTGATGGTAACCGGGCAGATGACCGGGGAAATAAAGGAATGAGAGCTTGAAGACTACTAAGTATTACTGACCAAAAGGCGGATAATGATCCTTCTCGAAAGTGAAGAAGGATATAGAAAAGGCATTCTCTATCCTGAATAGTGCGGATAATGGTCGCTTTCTATGCTGGAACCAATCTCAAGGTTTTTGGAGATCACCCGAACAAGAAGATTGCGGTAGATGTTACAAATGATGCTCCGATCAATGTGGTGGATCAAGTGGCAGACGGTTTTCGTAAGCTTGATAAGGTATTATGGCAGAAAAAACTCATGATGATTATTTGAAAAAATTAGACTTTGTTAGGGGAAGAAGAATGTGAGTACGATTACTGAACAACAATTGCAAAAAGTAAAAGATGTCGGATTAAACCGTTTGAATCCGGACGGCTTGCGGGCCTTCCTGTTTGCATCTTTTATTCTGAGTTCATGTTTTACGCTGATTCCCTTTTTTGCAGATCGGACGAACAGTTTTCAAGTGCCGTGGATTACTGCTTTTTTAACGATGTTATTTATCTTATGGGTGCTGCAAGGAATCACCTCTGTTTTCTTTCTTTCAGAAGAAAGGGCATACCGCTATCAGAAGTGGCTAGTGATGGTGGTCAACATTTGGTATGTGAAATTAACTTTGGAAGTGTATGGTCTATATTTTCTCAGCGTAAAAGGAGAGCACCCTTATCTGATTGCACTCGGATTCGTTTTCGTTGGTTTCACAATTTCCTATCTTCTCTGGTCCATCCAAAGAGCGAAAATAAATATACAAAAAGGAGAAGGGACTACTGATGGAAAGGGCATCCTTTATTCCGGCCACTTGAAGTTATGGGCTTGGCTCCCGGTGCTGGTGTATGTCATCCTTCTCGCAGTGCTTACATTGTTTTTCTTCGGGGGTATCGGAAACGGCTGGTTTTTGGCGATTGTCATGCCGATGGTTCTCGGCCTAAGTTACGCCTATCCGGAATTTTACTTCCTTGCGTACGGCAAGTGGAAGTTCTCTTCTTTTATCGATACGAACATCCCAAGTAAAAAGAAACCAGGACCAAGTGTGAAGGGGAGAAACATAAGATGAAGATTGGTTTTACGCCAGATTAGTTCTAACAAGGGGCGGTTCCAGGTCTGATAGATAGAGAGGGGAACACGATGAAAACGGTTAAAACTCGGTCTATATATCCAAACCATGAAGTGATGCAAAAAAATATTAGATTTGTGACGATAGCGTTCTTCGTGATCAGTCTGTTTATTTCACTAATAAATTTACAGTCATTCTCAATCCTGCCAAGTTGGTTTAATATAAGTTTTATCATACTACTAATCTGTTCGATTGCACTCTTTGGCTATGGATTATCACTTTCCAAAAGGTACAAAACCTGGGTAGAGTCAGGTCGCTTTTTATTTTTTTACCTTCTAGTAATAAGCATCCAACTCCTCCTCACATCAAATGGGATGTATATGATCGGAGTCAGGGAAGGACAAATTAGTGAGGAAGTAAACTATTCTCAGTTAACCTTCCTGCTCTATCTTGCAGGTGCTGTCATTCTGCTTGTGTTGTCTTTTTTCATCTCTTCTCCAAGACTAAGAAGAGTTAAAAGACGCAAAGCATATGTGACAGGGTCTATTTTGGCTGTGGGAAATATTGCTCTAATATTTGCAGCTTTAATTATCATTAGAGAGGCAATCTTCATCCATCCTGATACTGTAAAGTCTTCTTATCAGTTCTTTATGGGGTCTGTACTAGCACTTTTTCCAGCTACAGTATTAGGGATGAGCATGATACGCGCATAAAAAGGACAACGGGACGGATCCTGTTTCCCATGGAAAATGAGAACATGTAAATCTGCGGGACAGCAGAATGATCACTCTGTTCCACGTCGGAACCTTCGAGATAAGTGATCAAGCTTATCTCTTTTTTTAATGGCCCATTATAATCATTGTGAACTCCCGATACTTATTTCGGATCCGGTTAAGTTGGTTATTTGAAGTTTTAGAAAACGAACAAAACGGATAGGCAATTTATGTTAAGATTTTAATACAGTAAATACTTTGTTTCATTACCTTCTAGATTTGGAGAATAACAATCTATTTTCAAGTAAGTGGGACAAAGTTTTGGGGGAGACGAGCAAAATGAAATTCCGGATAGCCAAAGAATTAAACGAAAGTTATAAAAGCCATGTTAATAATAAACTTTACGAATATAATTTAAGACATTTTCCTGAGGATTTAAGAGGAAGATACAAAGAAGTGAATCTATTTCTTTTAGATGAGAACGATCAAGTTCGTGGAGGTATTTTAGGAGAAGTGTGTTGGAATTGGTTGGAAATACATACACTTATGGTTGATGAAGAATTACGAGGATCAGGTTATGGAACGAAATTATTATTAGAAATTGAACGAGCTGCCATAGAGAGCGAATGTGATTTTATCAAGGTGGATACTTTGAGCTTTCAGGCGTTAGAATTTTATCAAAATAATGGTTATGAAGTTTACGGTACATTGGACAATGTGGGAAGAGAATTTAAGCATTTCTATTTGAAGAAGGATATTTTAAGAGGGGAATCATTGTGAATATAGCTGAGGCACAACTAACGGATTTAAATGCGATTGTGCAAGTAGATCGAGAGGTTATAGGTAATACGAGCAGACAAGATTTTATTGAGGATGCTATTAAGCAACGACGTTGTATTCTTGTAAAAGAAAATAATGATGTTGCCGGATTTTCGATTTATGATGCAAACTTTTTTGAATGTACTTTTATTGCATTGATTATTGTGTCTCCAGCAAAAAGACGAAAGGGGTACGCAAGCCAAATGATGAATCATCTGGTTCGTACTTCTCCTACTGATAAAATATTCTCGTCTACCAATCGTTCTAACCAGAGTATGCAGAAAGTATTTGAAGCGAATGGATTTGTTGAGAGTGGTATAGTCGAAAACCTGGATGAAGGCGACCCTGAAATCATCTACTTTAAATCAAAATAATTATTACTTTGAGAGATGTGGACGGTTCCTGTGTCCCGTGAAAAGTGAAAATACATAAATTTGTGGGACAGCAGAACCGTCCCTCTGTTCCAGTCATGATTGCCCCCGCTCTTTTTTATGAAGTCGTTTTGTTATGAATGTTACACCAAAGAGAATTAATACTGCAGCTGAGAAGCCGATGATCATTTGTGAACCTGTTATGGAGAATCTTTCTGCCAGTTGTACGGAGTAAGCGAGTATTGATGCAGTGATCAACTTTGAGACGGTGGCTATCAGCAAGAACTTTTTGGGAGATACTTGCCCGATGCCTGCTCCTGCACAGATGATTTCATCTGGGAGGATTGGAATAATGAATAATATGAACATAATCAATGTTTCATTTTTAGAGACATGTTTTTGGTATTTTTGTAACTGTTCTTCCTTAATGAGCTTGGAAATGTATTTCCTTCCACCGTATCTGGCGGCAAAATACATGGATGCGATGCCAAGGAGTGTTCCAGGAAGAGCAATTGCAGATGCTGCAGCGGGACCGAATACCGCGCTGGCACCTGGAATGGTCACTGCCTCTGGGATTGGAAGCAGAATGGGCTGGGCAAAGCTGATGAAAAAGAAAATATATTTGGCTGTCTTAAGATTTTCTTTTAACAAGCCTTCAAATCCATACGTATCAGTAAGGACAACTATTGTTGTTATATAAAAGATTGCCAGTGTTAGAAGCAAGATCCCTCCCAAATATAAAAGGATCAGCCTATTGATCTTCAGTAAGTTTCGATTAGCTTTTATCAAAAAATATCCATCCATTAACAAAACTAAAAGCACTATGCTCAAGAAAAGCCATTTATATATGGAATGTACAGTAGGCATTAAAGCAAAGAAAAGATAGATGGATAGTGCACTAATGGTTATATGGAGGATTAATTCCGATGCTTCATTGAGGTTTCTTTTACATGTGAACAAGTTGGTTTCTCCTTCATGATCATTTTTGCTTGTAATTACATTTTAATGAAGAAGGAGATTGGATTCGACGCTCCTGGGGTTGAACTTTTGATAGGACCAGAGGCTGATGGACATGGGGACGGTTCTGGTGTTTCAGTATCTATTTGAAAACAGAAGAACCGTCCCTCTGTTTCGACCACCAAAACAGCAGAACCGTCCCTCTGTTTTGAAACTTTATATGTCCTGATTCGTATATGATAAGTACAAACTGATAAGGGGATTTTATGATGGGAAATATGGTTCTTTTTGCGTTATTGGTTGGGTTGGCTGCTGCTCTGGTTCTTGTTCCTTTTTCAAGCAGAGAGCATGAGGGCAGGAAAGTGAAGTCACCATTGCTGATTGCGGCTGTTCTGCTTATTACGATTGTGATTTTTGTGTTTTATTATTTGTTTAATTTGGACAGGAATCTTTCTTCTTTATGGCCGTTTGCGATTCTGGTTGCGTTTGGCGGAACGGTTTTTTCGGCTGGAAAGGAGCAGATGGTTAAAGGGAGCTTGTTTTTGCTGAGCTTGCTTGTTGGTGTGTATTTCATGATTGCTTTTCTTTTTAACGCCGAGGAGAAATATGAAACTTCGAAGATGGCGGAAAAGATGGAGATCTCGACGTTTGATGAGAAGGAAACACCGGCGAGTGTCCCTCCACATTTTGCGCGTAATAAAATGAAAAAAGCATTCGGACAGGTTCCGAATACGAGTTATTATGAGCTTGGGAGTTTGCAGATCCAGAAGGTGAATGGGGAGTATGTGTATATCGCTCCTGTCGAGTTCTCGGGCTTTTTCAAATGGTGGAACGGCGAGTCGACACCGGGTTATTTTACCATCAGTGCGACCGATTCATCAGCCAACCCGAAATTCAAGAAGTCGAAGATGGTTTATACACCTTCTTCCTACTTCAATAAAAATATCGAACGGCATATCCGCATGCAGTATCCTGAGGCAATTTTTTACGGAGGGATGCAGCTTGAGATCGATAACGAAGGAAAGCCTTATTATATCAGGACTTTCGGTGAGTTCATCTCAGCCCGCAACGGTTTTAAAGTGACAGGGGTTGTGGTCGTTGATCCGGAATCGGGGAATACGAAGGCGTATGCTTTGAAAGATGCACCTGAATTCATCGACGGCGCCGTTTCTCCGGAAGCAGTCAGTCTGCAAAACAGCTATTACGGGAATTATATTCATGGCTATTGGAACAGCGTGTTTGGCAAAACGGATGTGAAGCTGCCTTCCGATGAAGGAACCGAAGCCCAGGTTAGCCCGATTTTTGATGAAAATGGCGATATGTATTATTTCACCGATTTTACCAGCCCCAAAGAAGGAGTCGACTCCATGCTCGGTTATTCCCTGACGAATTCACGGACGGGTAAAGCGACTTTCTATACGGGGAATCTTGAGGAGTCCTATATGGATTCCGAAGGCGCGCTGCAGATTATCGAAAAGAAATTCATCGAGAAAAAGTGGCATGGCGAAATGCCGATTCTCTACAACTTTTATGGAGAAGCCAGCTGGTTGACGCCTGTTTTGGATTCGAACGGCTTCCTGCAAAATTACTTCATCGTATCGGCAGCCAACCCGGAGATTTCGGTATATGGAAACACTCCGAATGAAGCTCTGAGAAAATATAAAACAGCGCTGCAGCATGGCGGTGGAACGGTGGATGGCAGTTCGAAGGCTGAAGAAAAGCAGGCGAGCGGAACAGTCGTGCGCGTCTACAAAGAAAAAACAGGCGATTTCACGATTGTCTCCATCCTGTTGGACAACAAGAAGAACTACATCATCTCATCCGAAACCAACCCATTGGCGATATATCTAAAAGAAGGCGATCAAGTCGATCTCAAGTACATGGACACTGGCGAAACCTTCCTGCCGGTGAAGGAATTGGTGATTCGGGGATTGGAATAAAGAAAAGAGGAGCCAGACCAACGGCGTTGCAATGCATCGCGCCGGGGGTCTGGCTTTTTGAACAGGGGGACGGTTCTTGTGTTTCTAAAATAGTTCAAATCTGTATACTTGTGAAACAGCAGAACCGTCCCTGTGTTTCTACCTGATATAAATCTCTCTAAATTCATCTTCCAAAATACTCATCTTAATGCAGTCATGGTATTTATGATTATAGTAGAGATAATCACGCTGGATTCCTTCCTGCTTGAATCCTAGTTTTTCGTACATTTTAAGAGCACGGGTATTGTAAGAAAAGACTTCTAGTTCGATCCGGTGCATGTTCAAAATGCCAAACCCGTAATCAAGCATGAGCGGCATGGCTTCGCTTCCGTATCCTTTTCCTTGATATTCGCTTTCAATCGCGATTCGGATGTTGCAATTCCTGTTGATGGGATCAAGATCTTGTAAGGCAATGTCACCGATGACCTCATCCGTGTCCTTCAGGCAAATGAGCAACAGGACCGTGGAGGAATCCTGGGATTTTGCGTCGATGTAGCGCTGGATGCCTTCTTTTGTAAACGCGCGGGTCGTTCCAGTCAGCCTTCTTACCTCTGGGTCGAACAATTGCTGAAAATAGGTTTCTGCATCCTCCTGGCTTAGCGGCCTTAAAAAAACCCTGTCGCCAGTAAGCAGCCTGACAGGCTTTGATTTGTTTTGCATATAATAACCTCCGACTATGTAAAAAAATATCACCAGCTATCATGTTGATTTCTAGACAGAGACTCCCATTTCCTTTTTTATCGCAAAAAAGGGACGGTTCTTATTTTTCTAGTAAGAACCGTCCCTGTGTCTATGAAACAGCAGAACCGTCCCTGTGTTTCAGGACAAAATCCGTTTTTCCCCTTCGATTGCCTGGATTGGGTTGATGTTCTGAGTGAATTCGAGTGTACCCATGTATTCCCCGTCTTCATCGCGAATTGCAAAATAGCGAATGTACACGTATTTATCGCCGAATTTGATCCAGAAATCTTCGGTATCCTTTTTGCCTGATTTGAAGTCGGAGAGCAACTCTTCAACCACATGGACGCTGCGTGGCGGGTGGCAGTTTTGGACGGTGCGGCCGATGACCGCTTTTGTCCTTGCGAAGATTCTCTCTTTTCCATGAGAAAAATAGCGGACGACATCATCCTGGTCAATGAAGGTGATGTCTACAGGCAGGTGATTCATGAGCAACTCGAGCTGCTTCAATGAAAGGATTCCTGTCTCCATTTTGATATAGCCCTCAGAAATGGCGTCAGCGTCAATCGCTTTACGGGCAGGCTTCCATTCCTGTGCAGGTTCGGTCAGACAGTAGCCGATCTCGTCACTTTCATGGGCGATTTTTACCCATTCATCTTCCGTAAAGTTTTGCATGGCCATCGGGAAGAGGATGTTTTCTTCTCTGTAAATCATTTCACTTACTTCTCTGAGGACAAACTGGACCTCTTCGGCGACGCCATTTTTGTCCCCGTCATAGGTGGCCAGCTTCTGCTTTGCCAACTTGATCCCGTCCCGGATGAAATCATCAATCCGCCACATATTTGTCGTTGGGCCATAAATCCCGTACTTTTCCAGGTAAGGGAAGATCAAGTTCTCCTTACGGCTGTAGTGCTTATCCAGGTCATAGAGCAGGTTGCAATCCTCCAGCAAAACATTGATATTTTCAGCACTGTCGTCTTTTAAAAACTGCTCAAGGTGAACCTGAAGCCTGTTTTGTAGAAGCTTTTCGATTTCACGGTTTTCCAATTCGAATGTATGGATCGGGTGTCCAGGCTGGTCTTCAGGTCTTTTAATGGAATAGTCTACTTCGATTGCTCCTTTAAAAATGGAGGAGTGCGCTGCATACAATCGCTTCATTTCATCCACAGAAAGGTCGCCCTCCTCGTGCTGAAGCTGAGATATCTCCTCAATCGTTATTTTTCCAATAAGGGCGTCAAAATGAGCTTTGACTTCCTTTGGATTTTTCCCATCATGCAAATCTTTGAACAGCTGTTTTAAAATCATCTTACGTTTTGTAGAATCTATTGCTTTCAGTTCACGATTATTAATCATTTCGCTCATAACCATGCTCCTTCCAGAGTATATAAAAGTTGTAATTGGATTGATAATGCTTCTCGAGATAAAAGTAACACGGTTTAAATAAATAAGTAGTGATGTAAATCATTCAATTGGGGTTTTTATGGAAAGGGCGATTTTGTTGAGGTTGCCAATAGGCCGGATTGGAGTGGGGATGAGTGAAAGAGGTGAACAATAGGTTTCATTCGTGCCCAAAAATCATGGATGTAAGAAAAAGAGGTCAGTAATAAAGAACGATTGGGAATTAGGAATAATTTAATCGTTCTTATTGATGTAAAATACTTTTTTATGAAACAGCAGAACCGTCCCTGTGTTTCGATTGGGGATCTAAGAAGTACAGATTTGTGAGGATACTTAGGAGAGTTCTTCAATAAATTGTTATTGTTGTTTTTCATTCAGAATCTCTAAAACATCCTGATGTTGTTTTTGAACATTGGAAACATGCTTGATCTCACTTGAAAGTTCTGATTTCGTTTCATCAAGTTTCTTCATGAGGCTGCCATAATAGAAAGCAACTTCTTTCCTCATCTCACTCTGTTCGGATTGCAAAGAATGCTGACCGTTCTCCAGATTGCTTAAATGCTTGTCCATGGAATCTAAGCGATCCAAAATCTTATTGAATAATTCCCCCATCTCATTTCACCTCCTTTTCTTTGATCTTATTATACCCAGTCCGGTAAAAGAAGTCATTACAGAACATACAGAACATAGGGACGGTTCTGGTGTTAGATTCTTGTGAAAACAGTAGAACCGTCCCTGTGTTTCGTTTACATGTCCCCAATATGCTTCAATGCTTCTCTTCTGCTTAAGTTTGAAAGGGGATATTTTTTTGTTATCTCGATTACGGTCTCTGGGTCTTGCTTGGCGTATTCTCTTAATGCCCAGCCGATTGCTTTATTGATGAAGAATTCTTTTGTGTGGCAGGTTCTTGAAATGATATCTTCGAGCATGGCCACGTCGGTTTTTTGCTTATAGCCTAATTGGAATAGGATGCAGGAGCGGATCAGCCAAAGGTGGCCGGACGCGATCCATCTGTCAATAATTTGCTGGCGGTGCTGCGGGAATTTTTCGAGGTAGAACCCGAAATGTTTTTTCGCGATGTGGTCGATGGTGTCCCACCAAGGCTTGGTCGTGATGATGTGTTCCAGCAGATCGAGATCGTCCTCTGTGAATTGTTTCTTCATTAAATCCAGCAGGTAGAGCCCGGCAATCTGCATTTCTCGTTCTTCCAGCTCCCAGAGGGAAGTGATGACCTCATGTAACTCTTCCTTTGGCGGCAGGCCGTGGTTTTTCACATGCTGTTTAAATACTTCTTTCAATTGTGGGGATCTCAGCCCAATGTATTGAAATTGTCCCCGCATGTAATTGGATAGCCTTACTGCTTCCTCGTTATTCCGGTGTTTTAATGCCTCTTCATATAGCGCTTCTACATAGTTTCCCATTTATCTTCACCATCTCATCATTAAAGTTATTATCTTTATTTTAAAGATTTTTAGAAAGGGAAGCACTTATTTTTTGCTGGAGGTAATCATGTGTAAAAGCAGGATAATTTTTCGGAATAAAGAATATAGATTTGTAAAAATAAAAGAAAAAATCGTCCTTAAAAGGAAGGGATCATCATGAAGGTCGAAGCATTGACAACGGAGCAGCTTGGAGGCTTTATCGAATACTGTAAAAAACATCGGAAGGAACTGGATGATTCCTTTTTGTATGATGAAGACTTGCAAACTTTTAACATTGATGAGGATAATCCTGCTTATATATTGATTGACTCAAGTGGGGGAATTAAAGGAGCTGCCTCTCTTATTCTGGATGACTATCATCGAAGAGGAAAAAGGGCAAGGTTCCGGATTTTCCATTGTGAATCTCACAACGAGCATTCCTATGAAAGGCTGTTCGAAGAGGTACTGAAACATACTAAGTCATTGGATCATGTCTTTTTATTTGTCCCATTGCTCAATGAGAAACTGAAGGAAGTCATGGAGAAGCTGCAGTTTGACGTGGAGAGGTATACTTTTCTGCTCGTCAGGGATGACCTGGAAGTTAAGGAACCCTCTATTCCAGAAGGTTTTGAGATTAGGAGATTCCGGCCTGGCATGGATGAGGATGCCTGGTGCTTGGTAAGGAATGCGGCATTCTCGAACCTGAAGGGAAGCGAGACGGCGATTACAGCTGAAATGGTCGCGAAGATGCCGTTAGAGTCTGACTACCTGGACGGAGGAATGATGATCCTTTATGAGAACGAGAAACCTGTTGGAGTCGTGAGAGGTGCGGACGATGAATACGAAGGTTCGCCAATCATGAACATAGGACCGCTGGCCATTTTACCGGAATACCAGGGGAAAGGGTTAGGAAGGGTTCTCTTAAGATCGGCGATCAATTTTTCAAAGGAAAAAGGATACAAAAGATGCGTGCTGTGTGTGAATGCAGATAATGAACAAGCTAAAGCGCTGTACCTTCAGGAAGGGTTTCAGGAGGCAGAAGGTGTTGTGTGTTATCGATATGATGTTAGAAAAAGGGGTTTTTAATTGAGGGGAAAAGGAGAAATGGGTATGATCAGGCTGCAAAAATATGAAGATCTTTTGCTGTTTAAAAAAGATGTAACGGGCTATTTGGAACAGGATGAGGTGGTGAATAATTTACCATTGGGAGTGCTTCAATCGGCAGATAAAACCCCGCTATTAATGGCTGTCGTGTGGAAGGGTGAAGAAATCGCCTTGACCATGCTTCAAACGCAGCCGACTAAGATCATTGTATCGAAAGCGACTTCGGTTTCGCCTGAAGAGATTCAACTGATTGCACAACAGATGCATGATGCTTTTCCGAGTATTCCAGGTCTTATCGGTGACACGAAGTTGATTGTTGAACTCTCCGGCTACCTTTCCAAGCTAAGAGGTGTGGCAGCAACCGTGGAAATGAATCAGGGATTATACAAATTGGAAAAAGTGAAGATTGAAATCGGATCGGAAGGAAAGCTTCGGGCCTTTAAAGAACAGGAACAAGGTTTGGTAAAAGAATGGGTGTATCAATTTTGCAAAGACGTGAACCTGCCGATTACGATGGAGGAAGCGGATGCCAAAGCGGATGAACTGATTCGTAGAGGAAGCTTGATGGGGTGGGAAATAGATGGGGAAATTGTTTCCATGGCCAATACAACAAGGCCAATGAAAAGAAACATCACCGTCAATTTTGTCTACACACCTATTAAGCATAGAAAGAAAGGCTTCGCTTCTGATTGTGTCGCAGCACTCTCGCAAAAGATGCTGGATCAGGGCTATCAAACAACGAGCCTGTATACCGACCTCAGCAATCCTACCTCCAATAAAATCTATCAGGAAATTGGATATGAATGGGTGGCAGATTCAGTTTTGCTGGCGCTAGGGGAATGAGTGAAACAGAGGGACGGTTCTTGTGTTTGCACAGGAGAACCGTCTCTTTATTTTTTAGAACAGCAGAACCGTCCCTTTGTTTGTGTGCCTTTTAATAGAAAAAATAGATATTTTACAGGTACTGTTTGTCCATGCAATTTAGTAGAAACGGAATAAATTATAGTATCAACAAAGGAAGGAGGGAAAAAGATTGGGAATAAATAAGAGATTTTGTAAAAAGATCACATCAGGACCATTTTTTGTACCATTATTTAATGATGGCTCAGAAGTAGATTTTCTATTGGTAGGTTTTAAGAATCTGGCAGACGAGGAGTCGACTGTAAAGTTATCTATCCGAGTTTGCCGAGATCCTTTCTTGTATCCGGGTACTTCTCCAGAAGTTCCAGTTCCGATTACGATTTCTACTGGAACATTTAGGAAACTGCCGGTAACCTTACCAGCAGGAAGCTGTACAGTTGTAAAAGTAAATGCTGGCACAGGAACATTCCAGGGTAACAACATGCTGAGAGTTACATTAGAAGGAGATGTGGATGAAGATGGTGATGGAGTGGTCGTAGCGCTGTATGGTGCCAGAACGGATGGACAAACAGTAGCTTCAATGGTATTCAAACATGACGATTTTATCGAGTTAGAAGACTAACCTGCTAAAGTCGAGGATGGAACAGAGGGACGGTTCTTGTGTTTGCACAACAGAACCGTCTCTTTGCATTTGTGCACAGCAGAACCGTCCCTTTGTTTGTGTTTGCATTTGTGCACAGCAGAACCGTCCCTTTGTTTTTACCTTTGTTTTTTGGTTAGTATATAACTAATTCTTATCGACTTTCATTCAAAACATTAAATTTTCTTATTAAAAGAAGAGGAATATAATAATAGCAGGAGGTGGATAAAAATGGATTATATCATCTTGTTTGTTATTGGAATTACTGCCACAACGATTGGAACACTGGCAGGTGGCGGGGGCTTGATTAGCTTGCCTGCAATGCTTGTATTGGGCATCCCGGTGCATTCTGCGATTGCGGCGAATAAAGTTTCGAATACGTTCAGCTCTTTCTCAAGTTTTTATCATTTATATAGAGAAAAGAAAATAACCTTCAAGGAATCATTCTGGGTTATTCCCATCAGCCTGATTGGCGGTGTCAGCGGAGGGTTTATCGCTTCAAAAATTTCAAATGAAGGCTTGTATGTCGTGGCTCTTTGCCTTCTGGTGTTCGCGTTCTTTGCCTCTTTTCTAGGGAAGGGGAATTTTTCAGGGGATGGGCAATTGAAGGTCTCTGGAAAAAGTGTTGCTGGCTTGTATGGGATCGGCATTTATGATGGGCTGTTTGGGCCGGGACAGGGCACGTTGATGTTCTATTTGTTTGGCCATTTGCACATTGCCTACATAAGGGCGGTTGGGTATGTCCGGCTTGCGACGTTTTCTAGCTGCTTAGGAGCAGCGATTACCTATATCTCGACCGGAAACGTAATCTGGCCGGTGACCCTGGCACTGATGCTGGGCTCGGTAACAGGAGCGCAAATCGGAGTCCGGATAGCCAGTAAGCTGAAGCCAAGCTATGTCAAACCGATTTTACGGGTGATGACAGTCGCGTTGATTATACAGATTTTATTGGAGAGGGTTTTTTAAAACGAAGGGACGGTTCTCGTGTTTCGCGAGACATGAGCTCCGTTTGTACTTCATGCAAATAGGATTGCGAGGAAATATGTCTTTCAATAAAAAACAGGTCAGCCCCGTACGGACTGACCTCTTGACAACTAATTATTGCTATATTTCTTTTTCATTTCCTCGCCTTTTTCCTTAATTTTGGTTTTGAGGTTATCCCCATTTGTTTGCAGGGTTTCTTTTAACTCTTTGTACTTGTTTTCCTGATATTCCTTGATGATATCTTGTCGCTGGTCAATTAGGCTGTCGACTTCCTGGCGAGTTTCGTAGCTGATTTGTTCTTTATTCTGAAGATAATAGGAAGCTTCTTTCAAGCGTGATTTTTCATCATAGTGTTTATTTTGAAAGGCAGAATTCTGATCCCATAGTGCGTTGAATTTCTTGCTTTGTTCATCCCAAACCAGGTTCCAGTTCTTATTGCTCCAGTCCCACCATTCATTCCACAGGCGGCGGCGCTCTTCTTCCCAGAGTTTGTTGAAGTCTGCTGCTGAATTGACCGTTTCGTATTCTCCGCCACCTGCTTCTGCAACAGAGACCAGCTGCTTCTGCCCAGCAGAATCTACGTTGAATCCGATCACATTCACGACGGCTGCAATATTAGAATCATGCAGTTCCTTTGCCGCTTTTACAGGGTCACCGTCGCACGTTTCCACGCCATCACTTACGATATAAATAATATTCTGCCCTTTGTTTCCTGCTTGTTCAAAATCGCTTTTTGCTTCTGTAATGGCTTTGGCTATCGGAGTCCAGCCGGTAGGCTTGAAGGAACCAAGAGCCTTTGAAAAAGCTGCCTGATCATAGGCCTGCAGGTCATAGACAACCTTCGTGCTGTCACAAGAAATTTCCTTGTCACTATCCGCGTTGCTTCCTTCATGTCCGTATACGCGCAGGGAAACATTTGCTCCCTCTGGCATGGAGGATAGGAATTCATTGATGGCTTCTTTGGCAAGCTCCATCTTGGTCTTGCCACCCACTTTTTGAGCCATGCTGCCGCTTGCATCCAAAAGGATCGAGACATTGGCATCCATACCAAGTTCTCCATCTTCACTTATATTCATCCCGCCTGGCATCTGGCTGATTTCCGTTTCCATATCGGGCACGAATGTTTCGAAGTACTCATGGTATTCCTTATAATTTTGGCCCTCTCCCATAAGGCTAAGTAATTCACCGTAAATTTGAAAACTGTCTTTTTCGAGGAAGTTTTTATCATTTAACGTTTTATGTATAATGGCCTCATTGTATTTAGTCCCTGTGTATTTGCCAGGTTTCTCTTCAATGATTTCCTCGATGCTGACGGCAATTCCCAGGTCATCATCCTCTTCAGACTGCTCGCTCTCTTCTCCCTTTTTCCCGTCATTCTTCTTGTCTTCCTGTCCGGATTTCTTCTCTTCGCTTGAAGCCTTGTCGTTGCTTCCGCAGGCCGCAAGAGCAAGCACAAGCAATATCATTAAAACCGTAAGCATATAAAACCTTTTCGATTTCATTCGGTCTCCATCCTCTCTATAAACATATGAAAATTTCAAAATACTTACAAATGGTATCAAACCCGAAACTTGGTTTACAAATATAAAACTGGAACATTTTACAATTTAAGGATAAGTACCCATGTGTTTCTGTATTTAAACTCTAATTATGGTAAAAAACTCCTAATTTTTTATACCTTTAGACTACAGGACAAAATGTAAAACCCTGCAGCACTGTTCTGCTGCAGGGGTAAAAGGATAGCTGATTTGAAGTGATTCACGGTTGAATCAGCATTTTAATCCATTTTCACATATTTAAATGTATTAAGCGTTTCGATATCCATCAATTGAATGCTTCCATCTTTGAAGGACTGAACTTCCATTGTCATCGACTTTCGGAATTGGGCTGCTGCTTTTCCATCGGTAAAAGATTCTTCGTTCGTGAAGAACAAACCGCTTTTTTCGGAATCGTATTTCCATGTTCCTTTGAACATATTCTCCTTCGTTGGATAGGTACCATTCGCATAGCCTTCATAACTGCCATCGGCATTTAACACGATGGAAGGTGTTGAATCAGGGGCGCCCCATTTACCGACTAGTTCCTTGCCATCTGGCGAGATATTATTTTTTACGGAATCACGATCGATACCAGCTAAGGCGTCCAGCTCTTTCAAGTCTTTGTTTGTGATGGTGCCATCGCCAACTGGAAGCAGATCATTCAGTTTGGTGTGTGCCTCTGCCCATAGGGTATAGCCTTCTTTTATGGGTTCATTTCCTTTTTGCCATAATTCTGAGTCGCGTTCTTCAATCGCTTTGCGAATCGTGCCCAGACCTTCGTCATAAAATTTCATGGCAGCAAGGTATTGTTCATGAACGTCTTTGTATTTCTCAGGAGCTATGATAGCTTTATAACCATTTACCGCATTCTGGATTGTGTCAACCTGTTCATTCATTCTCTCCGTTCGGTCTTTGGAATCTGGATTCTCATTTGCTACTGTGTTTAAATTTTTGAAGCCCTCGTCCATGCTGTGGTTCAGCTCTTGGATTTTATCGGGATACTCTTCTTCCGAAACTTCCACCTGTTCAATTTTTGGTTCAACTTTCTTTTCTGCTTGTGGCATGGAGCTGCAGCCCGCCATACCCACCATTGCTAGGAAGGAAATGGCTAATAACTTTAAATTCATTTTCTCAATCCTCCATTGATCATTTAAAAAACGATAGTTTAAAAGGGTAAAAGTTTCCTTTGTTGACAATGAACTTTTTCATGATAAAACGAAAGGAAGAATATGTAAAGTGATATGGTGAGTTCATTAAAACAGGTTTCACTAGTTCATTATTTGGAAAAATAATGAAAAGGTACGAAAGACCCAGGAACTTATTTTACAGGAAATACGTATTACTTGAGGCAGAATCGGAATTTATTTTTACGGAGGCAGTGAGATGGGATTCTTCTTGTTCGCAGCTGTAGTGACAGCAATCGGAGGCATATGGTACGGATGCAGTATGCTTCAATTCAGAATATCGAGTCATTCAACTTCCAATGCGGGGTGGAAAACATTCGGCAATGTAATATTGCTGGTGCTCGGACCTATTGCAGTGGTGGCGCTATCCCTTTTCATTTTGGCCCAGTTCGACCTCGTATCAGACCAATCTGGACAGGGGTTCGGCTGGCTATATGTCATTTACTTCATGCTGCAATTTATCGTCATTCCGGCAAAAGCCATCTATTTGCCGGTTTTGCATGTGGTTGTTAGGAAGAAGCGGGTGAAGCTTTAAGTGCGGCCCCCTCTCATAAGGTTCAGAAGCAAAGGGATCGTCCCCCTGATTTTCTAATAAAGTTTAATGTGCCCGAAAAGGGGAGAAGGTGGGGATTGCGGTCACATAAAAGAGATTAATGTGCCCATAAAGAATAGCAGGCAAGGATTATGGTCACATAAAAGAGATTAATGTGCCCATAATGGAGAGCAGGCAAGGATTATGGGCACATAAAAGAGATTAATGTGCCCATAATGGAGAGCAGGCAAGGATTATGGTCACATAAAGAAAGGATATGTGCGCGGTTTGGTGACGAGAAGGAGAAACGGGTCACATAAAAAAATTAATGTAGCCGTAATCGGATCAATTCTGCGATTACGGCTACAAACCTAATTTGCTTATGAACCAGTTATTCTAGCAACGATTTTTCCCCTGACTCTGCGGGTTGAAAGTTCTGCCAAAGCTTCAGGCACTTCTTCCAATGAAATCACTTTCTCGACCATTGGATTGATTTTTCCTTTTTGAAGAAGTGAGAGCATCTGGTCGCCCATTTCAGCTAGTGTTCTTTGTTCCCTTAAATTGTTGGATTGGTGCACGCTTCCCAAAGCTACCTGGTGAAATGACAGGGGATGGGCAAATGAAATGGCATCATTTACATTGGGTGGTCCGGCGATGAATGCGATTTGTCCGTTGAAGGCAAGAGCCTTCAGTGATTTGTCCGCGTTGTCGCGACCAACTGTATCGAGGACTAAGTCGGCTCCTAGCCCATTTGTGATTTCCAAAGTTTTTTCAACAAAATCGTCTTCGCGGTAGTCAATCACATAATCGGCTCCCAGGCTTTTTACATAGTCGTGATTGGCAGAGGATGCGGTTGTGATAACCGTCAGTCCGGCATTTTTGGCTAATTGGATTGCGAAACCCCCGACACCGCCGGCTCCGGCATGAACTAAAATTGTTTGTCCCTCAGATGCATGCATTTTATAAAATAAGGCCTGGTACGCTGTATAGCCTGCAGTTGGCAGAGCGGCTGCATCCTCAAACGAGATGCCCTCTGGAATAAGGGAGACGGTATGAGCGGTAGTCACGCCGTATTCCGCGAAACCGCCTTTTTTCGTTAAGTCACCATGATAGACGACCCTGTCGCCAACTTTGACGTTCATGACATCTGGGCCTACTTCCTCGACGATCCCGGCTGAGTCCAGGCCAAGGATATGTGGGTATGTCCAATTCGGATTCCCGCCATTGCCGGTTTTATAGTCGACTGGATTCAAGCCAGTGGCATAAATTTTAACTAGAATTTCTCCTTTGGCTGGAACCGGTTTTTCCGCTGTGCCTACCTTCATTTCAAATACTTTACCTTTATCCTCTAGCAACAAAGCTTTCATGATCGACTCTCCTTTTTAATAAGCACCTTGTGAATAGGTCAACTCATAGCTATGTGTATAAATTTCGATTAAATTGCCGAATGGGTCTTCGCAGTACACCATTTTATAAGGCTTTTCATTTGGGTAATATTCACGGATTGGCATGCGCTGCTTGCCGCCGTGGGCGATAATTTTTTCAACAAGTCCTTCAATATCAGGATCCTGGACGCAAAAATGGAAGATTCCCGTTTTCCAGTATTCGAAATTGTTTTCCGGCGATTCATTGTTCGGAAATTCAAATAGCTCGATGCCGATTTTATCAGAAGTAGCCAGGTGAGCAATCTTGAAGGTTCCCCAGCCCTTCCCGAAAACATCTGTGCACATCTGGCCTATCGGGCTGTCATCTTCGATTACTTCAGATGGTTCCATGATCACATACCATCCCAATACCTCCGTATAAAACTCGACAGCTTCCTTAACATTTGGTACAGATAATCCAATATGTGAAAAAGAACGCGGATATGGTTTGTTCAATAGAATCTTCTCCTTTTTAGTAAAAGTCCTTTTTAAGTATAATGAGTAGATACTGTCATTGTAAGACGGCACTTTTATGTAACCAGGTAACTTAATAGTAACCATATTTTATATATGCCCAGATGGTGTAAGTATCATAAATTTGGAGGTTGACCATGACGAAATACAATGTACCTGTTGAAGCCACTCTTGAAGTGATCGGCGGGAAATGGAAAGTGGTTATTCTCTGTTTGCTAAAAGAAGGAGAAAAACGCTTCAGCGAACTGCAGCGAGCCATGCCCGCCATTACGAAAAAAATGCTATCCCAGCAGCTGAGGGAGCTGGAGAAAGACGGAATCATCCATCGGAAAGTGTACGATGAAGTACCGCCAAAAGTGGAATACTCGCTCAGTGAAGAAGGAGAAACCCTGAAAGAAATCCTGAATTTGATGTGCGCCTGGGGAGACAGGAGGATGGGGAATGAGCCTGGGTGTGAGTGAGTGGAAAACAAAGGGAAAACAAAGGGACGGTTCTTGTGTTTCATGCAAACCGTCTCTCTGTTTCACGTCCCTATGTTTCAGTTGTTGCTTCGATTGCCTTCATCACATCAAAAGCTCCGCTGGATTTGTTGGAGCATATGACAGCAATGGTTTGAGCCGCTGGATAATAGGCTGAATGGAAACTGACACCAGGGTCATAGCCCATGACATGGTATTTTTGCACCTGATCGGCCTCCATCTTGATCCAAACACCATATCCGTAATAGCCGGATTCATTGACTTCCACGTGGGGAGTCAGTAGTTTGTTCAATGAATCCTCTGTTAGTAAAATTTGATTGAACAGCGCCTGCCACAGTTTGTTCATGTCTTTTACAGTAACGTATGCGCCTCCGTCAGAGCCGCCTTTTACCGGAAGTGAATAGATATTCGTCTTCCACGTCCCATCAGGAAGGTCGATATAGCCTTGTGCCGTATTCGAAGGGAGGGCGTCAAAGGAAAAATAACCTGATTGACTCATGCCTGCTCTATTAAAAATATGTTCCTGAACATATTGGGTGAATTCCATCTTGGAGGCTTGTTCCACGATCAGGCCTAATAAAATGTAACCGGCATTATTGTAGTGAAAGGTTTCGCCTGGAACGGATTTCATCGGCTCATTCTGGAACATAGGCAGGAAATCCCTCAGGCTTCTGATATGATACATCGGCCTCTTCACCCATAGTTCCTCAAAATCTTCCATGACCTCTTCATCAAAATAATCCGGAATACCGGAAGTATGCGTCAGCAAATGATGGACCGTAATCTCTTCACTAAAATGGGGAAACTCTAGACCCAGGCAATCACTCAATCTCGAATGAAAGGTGAGCTTGCCTTCCTCCTCAAGCTGGCAGATAGCGATTGCCGTGAAAAGCTTACACCCAGATGCGATGCCGAACCGGGTTTCTAAGTTATTTTTCAATTGCTCAGCCCGATTCGCATACCCAAAGCTAGCATCCATGGATTGACCGTTCCCATCTTGAACCATAACCGCTCCTGAAAAATCAACCTTTGACTGAATCTCTTTAATGGCTTGTTTTAAATTCATATTATTCTCCTAACCCTTATTTAAATAAAACGGTGAAACGCGAGAACGTCTCCTCGTTTCTAAAAACTGCACCACCAATCACCTTGCTTTACTTAAGTATTCTAGTACATCGTATTCATTCCCTTCATTTTTCCTCGAAACACACGGGGAAACACACGGGGACGGTTCTTATGTTTCTGTTCCGATTCCGATCAAGGCAGACAGAAATAGAAGCCGCCAAAAGGGACAAAGCGTTCGAGAGTAGGCTCATTATAACGGAATTTGAAGGGAAAGCAGAAGAAATGTCCGTCATCAGGCTCATCACGGACAGTGCCTCATGAGATATATTTTCGAAACAACAGAACCGTCCCTCTGTTTCACCTCTGTTTCAAACAGCAAAACCGTTTCTCTGTTTCTGGTATATAGAAAATTATTCCTTTACAATAGTGAGTATAGTAGTTTGAAAATGTGGGTGATTTGATTGTTGAGGATTTTGTTGATTGAGGATGATTCTTCTTTGTTCCATGAGATCAGGGAGCGTTTGACTCAGTGGTCGTATGAGGTGTATGGGGTTACGGATTTTGGGGAAGTGATGCAGGATTTTACGGCGATTAAACCGGATTTGGTGATTATTGATATCCAGTTGCCGAGGTTTGATGGGTTTCATTGGTGCCGGATGATTCGGTCTCATTCGAATGTCCCGATCATCTTCCTTTCTTCACGGGATCACCCTACCGACATGGTCATGTCCATGCAGCTGGGAGCGGATGATTTTGTCCAAAAGCCGTTTCATTTTGATGTGCTGATTGCAAAAATTCAGGCGATCCTTCGGCGTGCCTACAATTACAATACGACGCAGAACCAGCTTAAAACCTGGTGCGGGGCGACGATTGATTATGATAAAAATACGGTTGAAAACGAAACTGGCCGGATTGAATTGACCAAGAATGAAATCTTCATCTTGAAGCTACTGATTGATAAGAAGAACAAGATTGTCAGCCGCGATGAGGTGATGAACAGCTTGTGGGATGATAAGCGGTTCATTAGCGACAATACGCTGACGGTGAACGTCAACCGCCTCCGGAAAAAGCTGGATGAACTAGGACTCGGACAACGAATTGAAACGAAAGTTGGGCAGGGATACATGGCTGTTGAAGAGGGGCATGCCTGATGTTTCTAACATATCTTAAGGAACGTCGCAGCTGGATCCTGTTATTCCTGTTGCTCCAGTTTCTCGTCGTTTTCATTGCATACATAGATTCGGCTGTCTCGATTCTGTCAATCTTTTATTACGTTTTTCTATCACTCATTATTTTTGTGCTTTTTTTAATCATTCGTTATCAAAAAGAGATAAAGTTTTATCAGATCCTGGAAGAAACGGATGAAGTTCTGGATCTTTCCAGAATCCATGAAACGCTGAGCCCTTTTGAAAAAATCGTAGCTGAAAGCATGACACGTCATACGGAAGGATTGAAAAAAACTGCTTCTGAGAATGAGCATAGATTAGATCAGGAAAAGGATGAACTGCTTGCCTGGATCCATGAGGTGAAAACACCGCTGACGGCTTTAAGCTTGATGATTGACCGGCTGGAGGATCAGTCGCTAAAAAAAGAAATGACCTATGAGTGGCTGCGGATCCATCTGTTACTTGACCAGCAGCTCCACCAGAAACGGATTCCCTTCATGGAAAATGATTTATATATTGAACAAACCGATTTGGAAAGTGTGATTTTCGGGGAGGTCAAAACGCTGCAGTCCTGGTGTATCCAAAAAGGCATCGGTTTTGAGATTGACCTGAAATCCACAGAAGTACTGACGGATGCAAAATGGCTGGCTTTTATCATTCGCCAGCTTTTGACGAATGCCGTTAAATACAGTGAAGCATCTGATATTAGGATTCGAAGCGATTGGCGGAACGGGCAGACGATTCTCGAAATCGTCGACGCTGGCAGGGGCATTGATTCCAGGGATTTGCCGCGCATTTTTGAGAAGGGTTTTACATCAACAGCCCATCACGGGGATCATGCGGCAACCGGAATGGGATTGTATCTGGCGAAAAGGGCTTCCCAACCCCTGAAAATCAAAATTTATGTAAAGTCAGCATCGGGGACGGGCAGTACGTTCACACTCATCTTCCCTGCAAACAATGAATTTAACATGATAACAGGCATGTGACAAAAATGTCACATGCTTTTGTTTAATTGTTCGGTGAATCGAAGGAAGGCCAACGGAACCGAATTTATAATGAAATTATTAATGAAAGGATGTGCGTAAAATGATTTTACTGGAAGCGGCTAAACTCCATAAAACATATGGCAATAAGTTTAATAAACAGGAAGTGCTGAAAGGTCTTGACCTAAAAATTCACAAGGGGGAATTTGTGAGCATCATGGGTGCCTCGGGGTCAGGCAAGACGACGCTGCTGAATGTTCTCTCTTCCATCGACCATGTCAGCAAAGGCACGATTAAGATTGAAGGGAATGACATTACCGGGATGAAGGAAAAGCAGCTGGCGGAATTCCGCAAGCAGCATTTAGGCTTTTTGTTCCAGGATTACAATCTGCTCGATACCCTGACTGTGAAGGAAAACATCCTTTTGCCACTCTCGGTCAGCAAGACTCCCAAGAAGGAAGCGGATAAAAGGTTCGAAATGATCGCCAATGAGCTGGGAATCTTTGATTTAAAAGATAAATATCCAAATGAAATTTCCGGAGGGCAAAAGCAGCGCACGTCTGCAGCGCGGGCTTTCATCCATGAGCCGAGTATCATCTTTGCGGATGAACCGACGGGCGCACTGGATTCGAAATCGGCTTCAGACCTTTTGAATAAACTGAGTGATTTGAATCGAAAACGGCAGGCGACGATTCTGATGGTCACGCATGATCCTGTTGCGGCAAGCTATTGCGGCCGGGTCATTTTTATAAAGGATGGGCTGATTTACACAGAACTGAATAAGGGTGACCAAACGAGACAGGAATTTTTCAAGGATATCATGAAAACCCAGAGTGTATTGGGCGGTGTGCATCATGAGCGTTAATCAACTCATTCTTCGGAATTTGAAAAAGAATCTTAAAAACTATTACTTGTATGTTTTTGCGCTGATTTTCAGTGTCGCGCTTTATTTCGCCTTTGTGACCCTCCAGTATGATCCGGCAATGGATGAAACGAAGGGTTCGATAAAAGGTGGTGCCGCTATTAAAGCAGCATCGGTTCTGCTCATAGGCATCGTGGCTATTTTCCTGACCTACGCCAATAACATTTTTATCAAACGGAGAAGTAAGGAGATCGGGTTATTCCAGCTGGTTGGGATGACGAAGGGCAAGATTTTTCGAATCCTAAGTGTTGAAAATTTTCTTCTTTACTATGGCTCATTAGCGGCGGGAGTGTTCCTTGGATTCTCCGCATCCAAGCTGATCATTATGATTCTGTTCAAAATCACTCAGGCTGACGGGATCGCCAGGCTTCATTTTTCGGGAACAGCCCTGGTTCAGACACTGATTGTTTTTTCAGTAATCTATGTACTGCTGCTGCTGTTAAACTATATTTTCATTAAGAGACAAAGCATTTTATCCTTGTTCAGAGTTGTATCAAAAGCTGAAGGCCGGGTAAAAAAGATCTCATTTTGGGAGATGTTATTTGGAATTCTTGGCATTACACTGATCGGATTAGGCTATTATGTGTCATCCAAATTGTTCGATGGGGACTTTACCACAGTAAATCAACTTTTTTTCGCCATGGTGTTTATTTTAGCTGCGGTTATCTTCGGGACTTACCTGTTTTATAAAGGGTCTGTGAGTTTCATCGCCAATCTCATCCGTAAAAGAAAGGATGGATATTTAAATATAAATGAAGTGCTATCGTTATCCTCGATCATGTTCAGGATGAAGTCAAATGCATTGTTGTTGACGATTATCACGACGGTTTCGGCACTTGCGATTGGTCTATTGTGTTTAAGTTATATCTCCTATTACTCAGCAGAGCAGATGGCAAAAAACAATGTCCCGGCCAACTTCGCTTTTGTGGACGCTAAATCGGCTGCTGATTTTATGAAGGAATTGGAGTCGAATGGAATCGCTTTTACGGAAAAAAAGATTGAAGTTCTGCAGGCTATCATGAACGCGGAAAAAATCATTGGCTTGAAAATGGAGGAATACACACAGGATCCTGGGGCCATGAGTGTATCTGTTATTAGTGAGAAGTCTGAAGGTCAATCGGAAGTGAGTAAGGGTGAAGCCTATTTGACAGGCTACAATGATGTCATGATGAAGTTTATTTCAATGAAGGATTCAGGTCCGATTGAAATCATCGGGAAAAATAACGCCATTCCGTTAACGTATCTCGGGATGGAAAAGGATTATCCAGTTTCCAGGTATTTTGGCGGCTCTCCAGTAGCGGTCGTGGATGAATCGGTATTCGAGCAATTAAAGAATGATTTAGACCCTTCCATCCAAAAGGGCTCCTCATTGTATATCGGAATTGATCTTCAGGACGAGAGCGAATTGGAGATTGCGAACGACCTGTTCAATAAGAACAAATATGTTGAAACTGGCATGAATGAATCCCGCCTGGACAGCGAAAATATCCAAAAAAGACAGATGGGCCTCGCCATGTTCATTGTCGGTTTTCTCGGGCTGACCTTCCTCGTCACATCAGGCTGCATCCTCTATTTCAAACAAATGGATCAGACAGAAGACGAAAAGCCGAATTATACCATTTTAAGAAAGCTCGGTTTCACTCAGGGCGATTTATTGAAAGGAATCCAGGCAAAACAAGCGTACAACTTCGGAATCCCATTGGTCATCGGACTGCTGCACAGCTATTTCGCCGTCCAATCCGGCTGGTTCCTCTTCGGAACAGAACTATGGTCGCCAATGCTGATCGTCATGGCGCTCTATACAGCTTTGTATTCAATATTTGCGATCCTTTCGGTGATTCATTCGAAGAAAGTCATCCGGGAATCTCTTTAGAGTGGGAGCACAGGGGTTACCCTGTGCTCCTGTTATTCCATGGATATGTGGTTCATAAATATGGTGGTTTGTTATAAAGAATTCATCGATGTGTGTGATAGGCTACTTATATCGTGGAATAGGTGAAGAGGTCACCAATAAGCGTAATCGGTGTCTCAAAATTACTATAATTAAGGGACAAAGGAACGGATCTCTTATTCTATGGATTGTTGAATTTGTTATATTGTGAAACAGCAGAACCGTCCCTCTGTTTCTGCCTCTGTTTCTGCCCCTAAGATTCACTAATAACCGCCTGATATTGATCAATCACATCTTCGCTCAAAATTCCCTCTTGATAAAAATGGTTTACATACATGCTTACGATCATTTCATTTTGTTCTGTAATCGTTAATTTCTTCAGTATATGATTTATCGTTTCGGTAAGGTCATAGAGGTTGGTATACATGGTATTCCAAGCTCGGACTTGCAAATCCAGATCATCTGATAAAACAGCTGCTTCAATTTCCTCATTTGGCAATGGTTCGCTGAGCTGGGCATAGGGGTCCTCATATATGTCCGTGTAGATAAAAGAAATTGGATTGTATTCGTTAAATGGATAGACGTATCGTTCTTTTTCAGTGATTACGACCGTTTCATGCTCGGTAAAAGAAATTGACCCATTTTCTATATGAATTTTTTCCGTAAAAGAGTGGATGGGGTAAACGGCATCCGGTGTAATAAACCAATAACGGTGGTCCGGATTCAATCCCTCTAGATATTTTTCAAGGGAAGCATCTTGAAGCTTCTCTTCGTCTCTCAACCTCGTATAGTCCATTGGACGATAAAAATACTCGGCGTCCAGTTCCTTCATCGTAATTGTCCACTGGCTTTCCGGGACATCAAATAACACACGGAAGGCAAATCCATCATCTGTTTTCTGCAGCTCATCATAAATAAACCATTGTCCCACCTGAACAGGGAAATCTGTTTCTTCTGAGCTGATTCCGCTAAAAGTGAAGTGAATATATGCTTTTGTTGAAAACCCGCCATCGGTGTTTACAAAGAGGTGAAGCGTGTTCTTATCCCGCTCAATTCGAGCAATCGTGGAATCATGCAGGCTTTCCTCAAATACATCCTGAACTGCTGCTGGCAAGGAAACCAGGACATTCTTGGTGTTTTCATAAGCAGCACTCATTGCTTTCTCGAATTCCAAGCATCCGTCGTTCACCCATTTTAGATAATCCATGCGAACAGCCAATGGAAGAGTAGGCTGATTCAAAGTCCCATCTTGTAAATAAGGCAGGAAGCGATCCGGCAATATATGCAACAACTGTTCTTTCGCTTCCGCCAGTTCCTCGGTCAATCGAGCAGCGAGATCTTCCCCTTCATCTTCTGCATCTCTTAATGTCATTTCCCACTCCTCATCCGTTTCAAGGATCGGCAGAAGAGTGTGTTTCAGAAATTCATCCTTTACTTCCTTTGATATATTCCACATACCAACACCTCGAATGCAATAGATTGTTTTAATTTTTATGTAAAAAAGAGCAGTTTCGTTTTGGAATAGTATACCATTTTCATAAAGAATACATGGGGATGTTTAGGCGTTTATTTGCTGGAAAAAGCGTAAGTGGTATTTGTCCTTAGGATATGACGGACAGAAATCGGAGAAATGAACGAATAACTGTCCTTCATCAAGGTTATGACGGACAGAATTGGGTGGAAAAGCAAAAAAAATGTCCGTCATCAAGGTCGTGACGGACAGAAATGGGTGGAAAAGCAGAAAAAATGTCCGTCATCAAGGTCGTGACGGACAGAAATGGAAGGAAAGGCGGAAAAACTGTCCGTCATCAAGGTCATGACGGACAGAAATGGAAGGAGAAGCAGATAAAGTGTCCGTCATCAGGGTCGTGACGGACAGAAATGGAAGGAAAAGGTGGGAAAGTGTCTGTCATTAAGGTCAAGGGGGACAGAAGAGATCTCAAGAAAGGGAGACCCTGTCTATTCAGGCATCGGCGTTTTCATTTTGTATAATCGAAGTGCTTTAATATATAGTCATTATGAATACTTTCTACTCTAACCCCTGCAAAACCCAGTCATGGATTGTCGGGTGAAAGGGTTCAGGTCCTGTTATTGTTAACGTACAAGGAGGTTATCGCATGGATTTGCTGCAGAGTATGAATCAGGCTATGAAATTTATCGAAGAGAATCTGACGGAGGAGATTGATTTCAGGGAAGTGGCAAGAAGGGCATATTGTTCGGAATATCATTTTAAAAGAATGTTCTCCTTCCTTGCTGGTGTTTCGCTCTCTGAATATATCAGAAGGCGGCGGCTTACGTTGGCGGCATTTGATCTGGAGGACAGCAATGTTAAAGTGATTGATGTGGCGATGAAGTATGGCTACCGTTCCCCTGATTCTTTTACCAGGGCGTTTCAAAGTCTTCATGGCATTACTCCATCGGAAGCGAGGGTTCCTGGCCATTCGCTAAAAGCTTATCCGCCGATGACCTTCCAGTTATCCATAAAGGGAGGATCTGAAATGAATTATCGAATCGTTGAGAAAGACGCGTTTCGGATTGTTGGCATCATGAAAAGAGTTCCGTTGATTTACCATGGAGTGAATCCGGAGATCGCGGAGATGTGGCAAAGCTTGAATATGGAAAAAATCGAGGAGCTGAAGGGGCTGTCGGATACGGAGCCGATTGGATTAATCAGTGCGTCCACGAACTTCTCTGAAGGCCGAATGGATGGGAAGGGGGATTTGGACCATTATATTGGCGCTGCGACGACAAAAGAGTGCCCGGCGCACCTGGCTTCTCTTGAAGTTGCGCCATCCACTTGGGCGGTGTTTGAAGCGGTCGGCCCATTCCCGGAGACTCTCCAAAATGTCTGGGGCCGAATTTATTCTGAATGGTTCCCGTCCTCAAGCTATGAACAGGTAGAGGGAGCGGAAATTCTGTGGAATGAACATAAAGATGTAACGTCGCCGAAGTTCCGGAGTGAGATATGGATTCCGGTCAGGCGGAAGTAACGGGCATGTAAATATAAATGGAGCATAGGGTGCTTCCCTATGCTCCATGATTTATTCCTCTTCTTTTTCCAAAGGTTTCTTTCGCCAGTTTTTAGGGTTCGCATACCTTCTCAATTTACTTGCAACTTCTTTCCCAACCATAATCGCCCCCAGCCAGAAAACAACCTCAGCAAGAACTAAACTGCTCGTTATACTGAAGACTTTCATTTTGCCTGAAAGCTCAAGGAATGGAATAGCAAAAGGAATGATCCAGAAAAGAGCTGATGAAAAAATAAGAACCATTCCGATTTTATATAATATAGGTTTTTTAGCTTTAGGTTCGGTCTGCATGATTAACCCCCGGTAAGAATTGCTATGTCTTAACTTAGTTATATTCATGATTTTAACATAATCCTGCAACACAGTGACGGTGATGTGCACGTGGTTCCGGTGTATCATAAAAAAGAAGCACTGTGTTTCTGAGACAAGTGATCAAGCTTGTCTTTTTTTTATTTGACGTAAAAAAAATCAATTTAATAGCGAAATATCCCAGCTTATTAGCGATAATGGAAGATGTAGGAAAACTGGAAATTTCGGTTGGTTTTCCAGTTGGGGGGTTATGGGACACGGGACAGGACATGTTTCATGAAACAGGAGAACCGTCCCCATGTTTTTGAAAACACAAGAACCGTCCCCATGTTTTCCCATGTTTTTTCAAATATTTAAAACTATTTTTTTCTTTTTTACGAATATAGGAGTGAGGGAATCATTTTACAGGATGAGGATAGACTTGATGATGGAAAATGTGTGGATTAGGAAGGTTCAGGGGAAGGCGGATGAGGGGGCTGCGAATGAGCTTGTGGCGTTTTATTATCGGCCGATTTATTCGTTTGTGTTCAGGCAGACGTTGAATAAGGAGCTGTCTCTGGATTTGACGCAGGAAATTTTCATAGGGATGCTGCAGTCGATACAGGGGTTTGATTCGGACAAGGGTTCGTTCAAGTCGTGGCTGTACAGGATTGCGACGAATCATGTGGTGGATTATTTCCGGTCGCGGAGCTACAGGTATGAGAGGATTGTAGATTCGATGGAGGAAGTGGAAGTGCTGGATAATCATGATTTCACGTTGGAGCTTGAGTTCAGGGATACGATCGAGAAGGCGGGTGCGTTCGTGAATGAACTGGACTCCTTTTCGCAGCAGGTCATGCGCCTGAAGCTTTTTGCGGAATATACCTTTCAGGAGATTGCGAGTTTGCTTGAAAGGCCGGAATCATCAGTTAAAACAAGATATTATACGGTCATCAAAAAATTGAAAGAGCGGATGGAGGCTGAGCGTGTTGAAGGATGACAGATGGACTGTGGACTACCCCGATGAGTCTGAGATGAAAGGCGAGATTCAATTCATTGTTTCTAAAGGTCTTGTAAAACCGAAGCCTTTTCACGTGTATTTATTCGAGATGTATAACCAGCTTGGGTTCAGGTATTTGTTCCGTGATGCAACCGAAATCCTCTTCACCTTGGTGCTGGTTTCTTTAGCGATGGTGTTCGGTCTCTTCCAAGTTGTTGATAGCGGGAAGGATGTTAGCTTGCTGTATTCCTACCTTTTCACGATGTCACCGATTCTATATATGCTGGTTGCCGCGCTTTTCCTCGTTAATCTCCGGAGTAGCGATACATTTGCCATCGAGATGACGTGCAAGTACCATGTTTACCAGCTGGCGGCGTTCCGGATGCTAGCGTTCAGCATCATGGCGGTTTTGCTGAACATCGCGTATATCGTGATTTTGTTCCTGTTTTATCAGACGTTCAATATTGTGGAAGCGATGCTGATTTCGGTCAGCTCTCTGAGTGTTTTTTCCACGGGCTATTTATACATCATTCAAAAGGTGAAATTGAGGGTAACATCGTATGCGGTGATGGCTGGCTGGCTAGTCGTAAATGCCGCGCTCGCCTATTTTAGCACTGAATTGTATGCATCTGTATTAAGCCAGATTCCGATTTATGTGTATATCACTGTTATTGTGTGCTGTCTGTATCTCTATGTTCGCCGGTTAAATTATTTCATTACATTTCGTAATGTTGAAGGGGTCATGTAAATGTTGATCGTTCAAAATGTGACGAAGAACTTTGGCAAGTTCAATGCGCTGAAGGATATTAATCTTGAATTCCATAATGGCGTCTATGGGCTGCTTGCGCCGAATGGTGCCGGAAAGACGACGCTGATCAAGATGCTTACCACGCTGCTGTTCCCGACAAGCGGCTCGATTTTATATAACGGCAAGGACATTATCAAGCTCGACGAGGGGTACAGGGAGATTCTCGGCTTTCTGCCTCAGGAATTTGGCTATTACAAGAATTATAGTCCGACAGATTATTTGCTTTACCTGGCTGCCTTAAAAGGGATCGAGCGTCAGGCTGCAAAAGCAAGGGTGCAGGAGCTGCTGAAGCTGGTTGCGCTCGAAGATGTCGCTGGTAAAAAGATGAAAAAGTTTTCTGGGGGGATGATTCAGCGCGTCGGGATTGCCCAGGCGATGCTGAATGATCCGAAGATCCTGATCCTGGATGAGCCGACGGCAGGGCTTGATCCAAAGGAACGCGTCCGTTTCCGCAATCTGCTGACGGACCTTGCGCGCGACCGGATTGTCATTCTGTCGACGCATATCGTCTCCGATGTTGAGTCGATTGCGAATGAAATCATTATGATAAAAGACCAGCAGATACTCTATCAGGACACGGTTTCGAATATTTGCAAAAGGCTTGATGGGCATGTCTATGAAACGGAAGTAGAGTACGAGGCAGCGGCTGCTTTCCGGAAAAAGTATTTTTCGTTATCGGAAAAACAGGAGGGCGGGAAGATGTATATCCGCTTTTTGTCTGAGGAGCCGGCCAAGCCGGAATGGAGGACTGCCCGGCCGAATCTCGAGGATGTTTTTCTCCATACCTATCAAGATGAATCGTTGAAGCAGGAATAGTCTATGGTGATGAGACTGGAATTAAAGAAGATTCTGACCTCGCCAATCGTGATTGCCTTGCTGCTCCTTTTTACAGCTTTCAATTTATATCTGATTTATGTGGATGCGCCTAAGAGCGAGGATGTAGCGAGGATTAATGAGGTCATCGATGAGTATGGAGCTTTGATGGACAAGGATGGCCGCTATCTTTTAAAAGATTCATATGAGCTTGGACTTAAAGGCTGGAATGCAAGGAATGGCAAGGAGTTTGAATCGGCTTCTGAATTCTTTAAATCTGAAAACTATTATCCGGCCATTGATTCAGGTGAGATTTCGGACAAAGAGCTTGAGAGAATCGTTGACCTGAATGTGAAAGAATCGATTCTTTTTACAGCAGAGGGAATTGAGGAGCAGTATCAAAGATTTGATCTTTTAAATAGTGCCAATGTCCAGATCAAAATGTACGGGCTTGAAGGGGAAGCGGCGGAAACAGTCAGGGAACAGTACAAGGCTTTAATGCCAAGACTTGAAGAAATCAAGGAGAATCAGGAGCATTTAAATGTTTTCCTCCCGGGAAAAATCTTCAGGACCCATTCGCTGTTATTTAAAACTTTATTCGGAGTTGTCCTTTTCCAGATCATGCTGCTTGTGGTGCTGTTCACAGCATTTTTGACGAATTATGAATTCGATCAGGGGTCCCATCTTGTTGCTTTTTCAACAAAGCGGGGGAGGAGACTAATGTGGGATAAGCTATTTGCCGCCCTGGGTGCAACGGGGATGGTGACGGCATTCCTGCTGCTTGCCACATTTGGCACCTATTTTCTAGCGGTTGATTATTCGCGGCTGTGGCACCTGCCGATCAGCACAGGATTCATGATTGAACCGGATGGCAATCCCTTCATCAGCTGGTGGGATTTCAGCTTCATTCAGTATTTTTGGCTGGGAATACTGATGATTTTCGTACTGCAGATTCTTTTTACAGTGATTACGTTTGTTCTTTCGCTATGGATGAAAAACAGCTATGTCGTGTTTATTGTCTTCGCGATCCTGTTTGGAATGGGCTTGCTTGTGCCTGGGGAAATGCCGAAGGATTCGGTGCTGTCTCTTTACACGACTTTTAATCCTTCGTCACTGGTGCTGGGGTCAAAGAAATGGTGGATGGAAAGCGGTGCATTCACGACTTTCAAATACTATGAAATGATCACGGTTTGCGTTTGGATGTCAGGGTTTATTTTAGCGGGATGGTTTAGCATGAAGAAATTTCACACTCGGAATTTGTAGTTAGGAGCGAATACATGAGGATTATCTGGAATGAACTGAAGAAGATCTTGACGTTGAAAATCATGCTGTTGCTCGTGCTTGTCAGCATCATCTTCTATCAGCTCTTTATCATGTTTGACTTTGAGTTTTTCCCGAATGGAAGGCCTGCGGGGGATGAGTTCAAGGTCGGTAAAGAAATGATGGCGAAATATGGGCAATACATGGATGCCAAGGAATTTGAGGATTTTAAAAAGGTTTATGATCAAAGGGTGGAAGATGCGACGGTGTATCTTCAGTCCCAGCCGGAATTGGTAGCTGCGGGTATGGGCAGCTATGAGGATTATAAAAATGTTAATTTGGATCAGGATGAGAAGAAAAATGAGCTGCATTCCAAGGTGATGTTCGAGGATAATGTGGATGTCATGTGGGAGCTGCAGGCGAGGGAGTATTTGATCAATCTGTATGAACGAACTGAGCATTTCGGTTCGCATGGCCGAGATTTGACGGAAGAACAGTCAAAGCGTGTGGAGGAGTTGCTGGCGACCGGCGATGCCCAGGCGAATTTCCTGCATATCGTATTTGAGAATTATACAAATCTATCAGGTAATCTGGCCATTCTTATTCTCATCAGTGTGATGATTGTCGTGACGCCGATGTATATGGCAGACCGCAGGAATAAAATGAATCAGCTGCAGTATACAACGAAGGTCGGACGGTCGCTTTTTTACAAAAAGCTAATGGCGGCTTTCATAGCTGTAGTTTCAGTCATTACCGTGCAGTTGGCGTTCTTTTTCTATTTGTATAGGGGAAATGATACCTGGCAGTTCTTTGATAAGAAAATCAGCTCGATCTTCAACTTTTTTGTTTCCTGGTGGGATTTGACCTTTTTGCAATACATCATACTTACAGTTTTAAGCATGTACGTATTGGGAATTGCCGTTTTATTGCTGGTTGCCTTCATCTCAAGCGCAGCCCCTAATTACATGACCAACATCGGCATGCAAATTCCAGTGGCCGCCATCTTCATTGCCGTAGGGATTGATTATGTGATCAAAGACCTGACCACCTTTCACCTGCCAAAAGCATTCCTGCCAGTATCATTAGGCATACTGCTGGTGGTGAGCGGGACGATCTTTCTTTTAAAATGGAAAAAAGAACGAACAGCTGATGTTTAGAACGGGGGGACGGTTCTCGTGTTTCTGTTGGTGAACAAAAACAGGGGGACGGTTCTTGTGTTTCTGTTGGTGAATAGTATGGAGGAGGAAAGAAGCAAAGGGGATGCCCCTCTGCTTCTTTTTCTATGTTAAAATCAGGATATGGTATTTTAAACCAGTTCGGTTGAAGGGGGAGAGGTATGTCTTCTGAAATGCTATCGATCAGCAACTTGTGGAAGTCGTATGGGAGTAAAGAGGTTCTTAAGGGCATAGATTTGAAGGTTCATAAAGGTGAGATTATTGGCTACATAGGGCCTAATGGTGCTGGGAAGAGTACGACGGTGAAGCTGATGCTTGGCCTTGAGGAAGGGTACGCTGGAAAGATCGAGATTTTTGGCGAGGACATCTCGAAGCAGGGGGAAGGCTATAAAAAGAGGATCGGCTATATTCCCGAGACCGCTGAAATGTATGATTCGCTTACAGCTCAGGAGTATTTGACGTTTGTGGCGGAGCTCTATGGCATGGATTACGACGATGCCGACCGGAAGGCGAAGAAGATGTTCGATGTGTTCGGGCTGGCTGATGTCTATCATTCTCGTATTTCATCTTTTTCAAAAGGAATGAAGCAAAAGACGCTGATCGTTTCGAGCTTCCTCCATGACCCCGACTTGCTGTTCCTGGATGAGCCGCTGACCGGACTTGACGCGAATAGTGTGATGATTTTCAAGGAGATTCTCGCCAGGTTCTCGGCTGAAGGAAAAACGATTTTCTATTCCTCCCATATCATGGATGTCGTTGAGAAAATCAGCAACCGGATTGTTTTGCTGCACGGCGGCCATATTGTCGCAAATGGCAGTTTTGAAGAATTGAAGAGCCAGAGCCAGGAGGGGACGCTTGAAAGTATCTTCAATCAGATGACCGGGTTCCATGAGCATCAGGATCGCGCCGCTGAATTCGTATCCATCGTCAGGGAGGGTTGACGATGGACAATTTTTTCATCTTAAGGGTGCTTGATGTTTTCGCCCCTTTGTTTTCAAAATTTGGTGTGGAATATAGGACGATGCGCCGAATCCTGCAGATCAAGCTGACAATGGATCAGCGCAGGAAGCCGACGGTTTTCCAGCAGAACAGGAAAAAGAAAGACAAGGATAAAGCGGAGAAAAATGAATTCTTCAAATCGCTGTGGTTATATGGCTTTTTCGGGCTGATGCTGATTCCGTTTTTATTTTTCAAAGAGAATTATTTGTTCCAGATGTCGATTCTGTTCAGTATCTTTATGTTCATCGTTATGACGACGCTGATTTCCGATTTTTCATCGGTCCTGCTCGACTTGAGGGACAAAAGCATTCTTTCCACCAAACCGGTGAACTCCAGGACAATGAGCATGGCGAAGCTGCTGCATGTGATCATCTATATGCTGTATATCACGCTTGCCATTACCTTGATACCATTGCTCGTTGGTCTGTACTTCAGGGGAATCATGTTCTTCCTGCTGCTGCTCGCTGCATTCGTGATTGCGGACGTCTTCATCATTGCGTTCACGGCCCTGCTTTATGTGACGGTATTGCGATTTTTTGATGGGGAAAAACTTAAGGATATCATCAATTATGTGCAGATCGCTCTATCGATTGCGATGATGATCGGCTACCAGGTTGTTGCGCGTTCGTTTGAACTGGTGAACCTGGATTACGCAATGGATTTTGCCTGGTGGCAGCTGCTCCTGCCGCCGATGTGGTTTGGCGGATTGTTTGATCTGGTGCTTGGAGGAAGGACTGGTGCGGGGAATATTGTGCTGGCCATTTTGGCTGTAGCAGGACCACTTGCATCGATCATGGTCTATCTGAAAATGATTCCTGATTTTGAACGCAATCTCCAGAAGCTTTCCGGTCAAACCGGTGTCAAAAAAAGCAGCAGCAGGTGGAAGATACTGCGTTCCGTGCCGTTTCTAGTGTCAAAAGACGAGCTGCCATTTTTCCGCTTCGCTAGCATTATGATGAAAAATGAACGTGACTTCAAGCTGAAGGTTTATCCATCGCTTGGCTTTGCAATGGTGGTTCCGTTTGTGTTTATGTTCAATAGTTTTTCAGTGATGAGTTTCGAAGAATTTGCCGCAAGCCGATCCTATTTGACGATATATTCGGTCATGCTGGTCATTCCGGCTTCGGTCATGATGCTCGGACATTCAGGATCCTCTAAAGGCGGCTGGATTTATCAGGTCGCTCCTGTGAATGATCCAGGCATCATCAATAAAGCGGCATTAAAAGCATTCCTGTTCAAGTTATTCCTGCCGATTTTCGTGTTGATCTCGGTTGTGTTTTGCATCTTGTTCGGACTGAGGATCGCAGACGACCTGGTTGCGGTGCTGATAGGGGCATTTTTCTATACAGCCGTCAGCTTCCTGTACGGAAAAAGAGAGCTAGCCTTTTCCCAGCCATTCGACGCGGTCAATCAGAGTGGCGATCTTAAGCTGTTTGTTCTCTTCATTGTCATTCCTGTGTTGGTGGGCGTTCATTTCCTGGCTTTAAAAATCGCCTTCGGTGTGATTGGGTACGCACTGCTGCTAGCAATGGTTAACTGGGTATTGTGGAAAAGGTTAAGATAACATAGCCAAGTGGGGCGTTTCACGTGTTTTTATGGAACATGTGGAGCGTCCTTTTTTTATGGGAGCGCGAAAAGCGCAAGCAGGGCCAGGAACCGTAACTCATCCCGTTATGAGTGAGCGAAAGTCGTCAGCGCAGTGGAAAAGGGGAGCTCATCGACGCCATTGAAACAGGAGAACCGTCCCCATGTTTCACGCAAACACAAGAACCGTCCCCCTGTTTCCAAGAACCGTCCCCCTGTTTCCCCATGTTTCTGTGTCTAACCTCGAATTCCCTGCATAAATATATAGGTAACAGCATTTCAATGCTACAGTGAGAGGTGATGTTATCATGTTTTCTGTAACGGGGATGCAGGGGTTTGAGTTGTTTTCTGGGCAGCATTTGGTTACGCTGGGGCTTTTCTTTGCTGTCTGTCTTGGTATGGTAGTGTTTCGGCATAGGCTTAAGCCTCACCAGAAGGTGATCAAATGGACGATTTTTTGGATTTTGCCGGCTTGTGAGATTTCGGCGCAGCTGTGGCAAATCTTGACGGACCAATGGGATGTCAACTCGCTTCCGCTGCATATGTGCTCGATGAGTTCCTTCCTGGCGATGTATTTACTGCTTAAGAAGAACGTCAAAGGTTTCTATATTTTGTATTTCACTGGCACACTGCCTGCTATCCTGGCCATGGTTACACCTGAAATGGCTTACGTCTTTCCTCATTTCCACTTTATTGAATATTTCCTTCACCATTCAGCCATCCCGATTGCCGTCCTTTATCTGATCCTTTTCGAAGGGTACCGCGTCCCCCGTAAAGCCGTCCTATTCACTTTCCTGGTAGTGAACATTCTCGCCGTCCCAATTTTTATCCTGAATCTCCTGCTTGATACGAATTTCTTCTATCTGGCGAGTCCGACCGAGTCCAAAACGATTCTATCTTTTTTCGGAAGTGGCATCATGTATTATATTAACCTCGAGATTGCCGCACTGGTTGTCTTCTGCATTACGTATGTCCCGATGTGGCAGCTGATCAAAAGGGAAAATAAGAGATTCCTGAGGAATCAGATTTGATTCACTTTGCTTTAGTAAGGTGAATTTTTTTTTAACAAAAAAATGTAAGAATCGTTGTATAATATAGTAAAATAGGACTATCCAAAAACCAGCATAAGAGAAGAAGGGTGCACATGAGCGGATTATTATTCATCTTAGGGATTGCCTTTGTGTTTGGTGTTTATCAGTTATCGTTAAAATTGCAGCAGCGAATGAATTATTTAACGACAATTTCAAATCTGGTTGAGCATTCAAAGGACATTATATATTACTGCGAGCTGAAGCCAGCCATTAAATATCGTTATTTAAGTCCGGCAATCAATTGCATCTTGAGCCCAACTCTGGTGGAAGAAAGCATGAAAAATCCATATACAGCATTCGAAAGGATTCATCCTGATGATCTTCCGCTTTTACTAAAAAAGACATCAGGCGGGCTGGACTATAGTAAACCGATTCTCCAGCGGTGGAAAAATGATGCTGGGGAGTACATATGGTTTGAAGAATATACAACCCCGGTTTATAAAAATGGCGAAATCGTTGCGCTCCAGGGAATAATCCGGAATATCAATGAGAAAATTGAGCTGCAAAAACAGCTGGAATACAAGGTTTCCCATGATTCACTGACCCATTTATATAACCGCGGCTACTTCGAATCCTTGATTGATGAGTATGATAAAAATAAGGATGTATCTATTGCGATTTTAATCTTTGATTTGGATGACCTGAAAGTGATCAACGACCATTACGGCCATAAGATGGGCGATCAATTGATCAAAGAAACGGCTGGTATTTTAAAGAGCATGACGAATGAAGATGTGATTGCCTCAAGAATTGGTGGCGATGAATTTGCCGTCCTGATGGTAAATAGCCATCTTGTGATGGTGAAAGCATTCATGGACGAAATCCAACAGGAAATCGATCTACTGAACCTTGATAAAAGCAGACCATTCAAAATCCAGCTCTCCAAAGGGTATGCCTTTGCTCACTCTTCGCTCGGAAAAATGGAAGAGTTGTTCATTGAGGCAGACCATGAAATGTACAAGGTGAAGAAATACAATAAAAATCAAAGCTCCAATTCCATTGATGCCAATTCGGTAAAATAAACCTCCTGGAACTTTTTGTTTAGGATGCCGGTGTAATAGGCAATCGGATTTTTAACGGCAACCCTGGTTTTTAACTTGCGAACGAACTGCTTGAACGAGTCGAGCGAGACGGATAAAACAGTATCCGTCTCTTTTTCATAGTTATTGCGGTAGGCGGAAACCGCACTCATCCTCCAGAATTCCTCGATCGCTTTTACATCGGGATAAAAATACTTCACCAGGTCCACAAAAGGTGCTGGAACTCGGTCACTTACAAATAAATGGTTTTCTTCACGTTTAGTATTCTTGTTAATGTTTGTTTCAGAAGGATTAATGGTTTTATTATGGCGGTTCAATTTTTCCTTCTTTGGTAGTTCAATCTGTGGAAAACGATTGAACACATAGAGATTGCTAGACTGTGAACCGTTTTTTCGTTCGGTTTCATGGACGGTGAAAATACCCATTTTGCTTGCTTTGATAATCATTCTTTTAAAAGTGGAACGGGAGATTCCCATATCACCTAATTCTTCATGAATTGCCTTCAGCACGGTCCCAATTTTCGCGGTGGCCACTCCAGGGATTTTGGCAGCAAAACGAGCAAGCCTCTTCAAACCGATGAGCTCCGCTTTTGTGAATTCATGCTTCTTATCCGCCATCCACATCTCGAAATGACGGTTGAACTCCCCAAGATTCGAAAACTGTGAATACTCTTCAAAACTCTCAATATTAGCTGATTTAATTGGCATATTAATGCACCACCCTTTCACTGCTTATATATAGATGGGCAGGCGAAAAGGACAGGGTGGACATGGGATAATTGTGGCTGATTTGTGACATTAGTTTTTTTCTTTAAAAAGAGGGGAATCTTTCCCATTTGTATAATGTTAATTATGAATGATACTGACAAAAGTGAGCATAAATTGACAAGTGTATGGATTGGATCCTTGGTAGGATGGTATTAAGGGAGTGATTGGTATGGCGTGGATTGAATCTTTGCAGAAGGCGATTGATTACATGGAAGAGCATTTGCTGGATGAGATCACGATGGAGGATATTGCGAGTCAGGCCAATGCGTCGCCTTTCCATTTTCAGCGGACTTTTTCGGTTTTGACAGATATTTCCGTTGGTGAGTACCTTAGGCGGAGACGTTTGACGGTGGCAGCACATGAGCTTTGCAGTACCAATACGAAGATTATAGATCTTGCGTTGAAGTATGGTTATGACACTCCTGAAGCGTTCACAAAAGCTTTTCGCCGGCAGCATGGCATTTCGCCAAGTGAAGCACGAAAGTATGCTGGAAAGCTGAAATCTTATAGCCGCCTGGGAATACAGGTGAGTTTGAAAGGAGCAGAACCGATGCAATACAAAGTTGTTGAGCATGAGAGTTTTGAAGTGATGGGTGTTAAACAGGTCTTTTCTTATTCTAATGGAGAGAATCTTTCTGGCATTCCAAAAATGTGGGACAAAGCGAATCAGGATGGAACGAGCGATCTGCTGTTAAGCCAAAACAATGGACTGGTAAAAGGCATTCTTGGAGTGTGCGCGCAAAATAGCAACAGCGATGATAAAAAGATGGAATATTGGATTGCTGCTGCTTATACTGGTGAAAAGCCTGATGGATATCTGAAAATGGAGATTCCAGCATCCAAGTGGGCGATCTTTGAAGTCAACGGCCCGATGCCGGAAGCCATCCAGAATGTGTGGAAGCAAATTTATACTGAATGGTTCCCGGCAAGCGGATATAAACATGCAGGGACACCTGAACTGGAGGTTTATACAGCTGGGAATCCTGCCGATCCAGATTACTACTCTGAGGTTTGGATTCCGGTAATGTAGTTATGGGGATGATGAACATGAGTTGGTAATTTATCCTTGCGATTTTTAAAGGAGCGTGACAAAAATCTGTCACGCTCCTTTTTCATTGGTATGTTGAGTGATGAAGAAACCCAGCAACTGACAAATAAATCATATTGACTCCTGTACTTGAATCCGGTAAAGTACAAAAGTATGTTTTTTATAGGAGGATATCATGGATACTAAGAATCAAACACAGATTAAAATTACAACAGCAGATCCATCAGCGCTTGGTTTGTTTGGATTGGCGATGGTTACATTAGTGGCTTCGTCTCAGAAACTGGGAATGACAGATGGCGTATCTCTCATCATTCCATGGGCTATTTTCCTTGGTGGTCTGGCACAGCTTTATGCGGCGATCCTTGATGGCAAACATAATAATATATTTGGAATGACCGCTTTCGGCGCGTTCGGCCTTTTCTGGTTCGGTGTCGGAACGACCTGGCTGATTCAGTTAGGATTTTTCGGTGAAAGCCTCGCAGCCGACGCTGATGCGAAGCAATTGGGCATGGCGTTCATTGGTTATTTGATTTTCAGTGTCTTCATGACGGTTGGAGCTTTGGAAACAAATAAAGTTTTATTCTTTATTTTCGTATTGATCGATTTCTTGTTCATTGGCCTTTCACTAAGTGCATTTGATATCGCACATGGAGCATCCCATATGCTCGCGGCCGTGGCGGAACTGTGCATTGCGATTCTTTCATTCTACGGATCAGCAGCCAATGTGCTGAATACCCACTTTGGAAGAGTTGTCCTGCCCGTGGGTAAGCCATTCGGGATTTTTAAAAAAGAAGAGAAAGGTGCTAAGCTTGCTGCTTAGCGTCTTTTTTTATGAGATTTTGAAACGTTAAAATGAGAGCACGTGTGCTGAGCGAGAAAAGGGGAGGGGGGAGGAGTGGAAAACGGACATGCATTCTCAAACACATTTTTACCAGAATTAAAACCCATATAGGACAAGGGCTGAGGTGTAATTAATCAAACGTTTGATTAAATTACATTTCCTTAATCCTCGATAAAACCACCCTCTTATTAAAATAAACCGTTCCGTTTAGAGGTGCATTTGGTTAAATGACACATTAATTGGCATAGGAATTGAACCTATGCCAATTTCTTATTAACTTAGGTATTTTAAACTTTTCATTGAGAATTGGCATCTAAAATGACACGATAAGATTATATGACAATGGTTGTTGTCTATTTAAAAAATATTGACAATTAACCTGTCATTTGGGGTGTCAGTTTGAACGTCGTTTCCATTAATAGTAATAAAAGAGGCATTTGTAAAAAGTTCAGTTTTTGGTGAACAAGTTGTAAATTTAACATTTTAAAGTAAGAGCATTTCTTTGTAATGAGAAATGCTTTTCTTTTTGTTTAAAATTAAAAGGATAATTCAATAACAATAATAATATAATAAAAAACAATACTAATTTATTGTAAAACGATAAATACTATGATACATTCGTATTGTCATTAAATAAGTGAGGTGTTTTAAATGAATGTTAAACGAGGTTCTACCACTTTCTTAAAGGTCATTATTTTTCTGGTTGGAATTGCAATGCTTGCCGTGTGTGTGTATTTTTTGCCTGAAGCAGCCAGAAGAGATGCGATAGAGCGCCCAGGTGATTATTCGCTATATCCACTTTTGGTATGTGCATATGGAATATGTATTACGTTTTCTGTGGCATTGTATCAAGGATTTAAACTTTTAACCCATATCGAAAAGAACAATGCTTTCTCTGAGTTATCTCTTCAATCTTTGAAGGTACTAAAAAAATGCACTTTTACTGTCATTTTCTTCATTTTCTTAGCAATAATTTATTTAAGGGTGCGTGCTCAATTCACAGCTGATGATGCAGCAGGTCCAATATCTCTAGGTCTAATGGGCATCTTAGCAACAAGTATCTTCGCAGCCGTTGTGGACGTGCTTCAAAAACCTATAAAGAATGTCTTGGATTCGCAGCCAAAAAACAATTAACATTTTGAAATATACTAGAGGTGTTTTTTATGAAGATAGCAACCACAATATTTTTAAAGATAGCTGTTATTCTCATTGGAATTCCGGTTCTCGCTTTGTGCATATTTCTGGTTCCCGAACTGGCAAATGCGGTATCGAATTTCTTAGGGATTCATTCCATAAAATATATCATTTTCATCCTTTTATATGGAGGAACATTACCTTTTTACTTCGCCCTTTATCAAGCTTTTAAACTGTTAAGTTATATAGACAAGAACAATGCTTTCTCTGAATTGTCTGTTCAAGCTTTAATGAGAATCAAATACTGCGCCATTTCCATCTGTAGTTTGCATGTCATAGGTTTGCCGCTTTATTATCTCGTGGCAGATAAAGACGATGCCCCAGGTCTCATATTTGTTGGAATGGTCATTCCTTTTGCTTCGTTTGTTATCGCAGTTTTTGCTGCTGTTCTCCAAAGGCTTTTGCAAGAAATGATTAACATAAAATCAGAAAATGATTTGACGGTCTGAGGTGGAGAATATGGCAATTATTATTAATATTGATGTGATGTTAGCAAAAAGAAAAATGAGCGTAACAGAACTTTCAGAGAAGGTCGGAATTACTATGGCGAATCTTTCCATTCTGAAAAATGGGAAAGCAAAAGCAGTTCGTTTTTCAACATTAGAAGCGATATGCAAGACTTTGGAATGTCAGCCAGGTGATATTTTGGAGTACAAAAGCGACAAAGACACTCAATAAAAATAGACAACAAATTAATTAAGTAAACCATCTAATTGTTAATAAAGTTTCAATGTTAACTATGACTTAATTAACGTAAAAATGGCGTGCCAAAACTGCTGTCAGTTCACACGCCATTTTTGTTGTCAATTATATAATATGCACCTCAAAACGGAACGGTTTATTATTAAAAGAGAGATGGTCTTCAGCTAATTGATTTCACGAATCGTGTTCTGGGTACCAGTGGCGGAATAAACCGGCGATGGTTCTGGCCTTTCCTGCAATCTTGCTGGCAGGCCCTGGATCGAGTGGACGACTGTGTCGAGCTTGGCTTCAATTCGATGAAGCAAGTACAGCGTCACGACAATCGGGAACCCGACCTCGCTGATGAATGGAATCAGCTGTTCCATTTGCGTTTCCTCCTTATCGATCGTTTTATAGTAAGAGCCGGTCTCTAGAAGAAGACCGGCTCACGTTCATTAGACTAGTTCATATTCAGATACGTTGCGTTCAACAACGCGGGCGCTGTCAACGGCAACAAGGGTGCCGTTTGTCGGCAGGAATGCATTGGAAGCGATGATTTGCTCCATTGCAAGCTTGACTGCAGCCGGATCGATTGGCTCCTTCGGGTTATCAATCGACAGCTTGGCAAATTTGCCAAGGTCAGTAGTGAATTGCAACTCAAGTGTTTTAGCCATGTTTTTCACCTCCTATTGAATTAGTAGAATGCGAGATTAGATGATATCGAAGCTGTCGTTACGTTCAACGGAAGTAAGCAAGTTTGCGCTAAGTCCGCCTAAAGCGAGCGCCGCCTGCTGAACCTGGTCAGCAGTCGCTTCCTTTCTCACATTGCTGTAAGTCTTCGCCTTCAAGATCGGTTCACCTTTTTCATTGATCCCCGTCTCGAACATCATCCTGATATTCGAACCCTTCAACATTGCCATTGCCATGTCACTCACCTCCTTTCACCCTCTATATACAGGCAGGGAGGAGAAAAGGACAGGGTGGGAGGAAATTTTTTTGAAACACGGGGACGGTTCTTGTGTTTTCAAAAATAAAAAGCAATCCCTGTGGATACCAAGGAATTGCTTCAATAGGTTTGTATTATAGAATTGCGTCAGCTATGAGTTTATCAAACTTGCGGATGTCGATGCCTTTTTTTAGGTTGACTTTAATATGGCCTGCTCTCGTCCATAACTCGACTTCGGCGTTGACGTCAAAAAAGCTGCCGGCATTTTCGGTAGACCACATATTGATGGATGAGTAAGGGAGGGAGTAAATCTCCACCTTTTTGCCGGTGAGTCCCTGTGCGTCCCTGACAATCAGCCGCTTATTGGTAAAAATCGCGCTGTCGCGGATTGTCTTATAAGCTGCAACAGCTGTCTCGCCCTCCACCAAAAGCTCATTCACGTCATGCGGAATCGGGCATTCAGAGATGAATGTCCATGCTAAAATTGCTTGTGTTGCTACCATCATCATTACCTCCTGTGTAAAATCATTCTCTATTTGTATTCTGTATATATGTGGGAATCCCTGCTGGTTTATGTGAGGGGGATAACAAGAAACTCTGTTAATTGTTAATCATCAGGTGTCCAAACAGCTATTTCATCACCAGGAATCGCTGTGACTAGCCAGTTATCATGGGGGTGGACACCGGCCTGCCAGCACTCATATTGACTGTGCCGGCCATTAACAAATAGTATTCGGCCGTTTTTGAACATGATAATGAGGTGAGGAGTGCCTTGTGCCAACTGGATTTCTGCTACTTCTTGTCCTAAGGTCTCGTTGATATGGTTATCACAATTCTGCATGTCGACCTCGTTAAATGGATATTTTTCAGGCGTAGAATCGTAGAGACACCATTTTGATTCGATGTTCAGGTACAGCTCACCCAATTCACCTGTAAAATAGATCTTTGACGATGGGCCGGATTGTACTCTCTCTAAGGTCGCTCCAATAAAAAGGTGCTTTAATACCTTTTCTGCAAATAATCGCTCATCGTTTTTCATGGCTGACTCCTTTTTTCTTTTAATATCCCATATATATTTACACTCGTGAAGCATGAAAAAAGTTCTCGTGATGTTTAATGAGGAAACAGGAGAACCCTCCCTCTGTTTCAAACACAAGAACCGTCCCCCTGTTTCATGTTCCCCCCGCCGGTATTGATTTGGGTTTTGTTTTGGGGTAGTATGGTAATACTATTTTATGGAAGGGTGACCAGGGGCGATGGACTACTAATCCTGCTTGTGAGTGAATTGAATTCAGGAATTTTTCTGGATGGGATTAGTTTTGCCTTCTGAGAACCAATTGTTAATACATGAACATGCTTTTGGCGTGTTCTGTCTTCTTTTGTGCTCGAAGTGCGGCTCCCTGTCCAGCTAAGGAATAGGGGGTTTTTTTATGTCTGAAATGACGAATGAGCAAAAAATGGGCATGGGTGCCTTGTTTAAAAATCAGGTGATCCGGACGATCCTGCTGTCGGTATTGTTCCTGCAGATTGGGATTTGGGTCCGGAATTACTCCATTCTTTTATATGTAATTGAAATGACGAATGAGAATCCGATTGCGGTTTCATTGATTTCTGTTGCCGAATTTGCACCGATCTTTTTGTTTTCTTTTATCGGAGGGACGTTCGCGGACAGATGGCGGCCGAAGAAAACGATGATCTGGTGTGATGTGTTAAGTGCGGTCTCCGTATTTGCCGTGCTTCTTACGCTGTTTTTTGGAAGCTGGAAAATGATTTTCTTCGCGACACTTGTATCATCGATTCTGTCACAATTTTCGCAGCCTGCGGGGATGAAGCTGTTCAAGCTGCATGTTCCAGCTGAGCTCATCCAGATGGGTATGTCAATGTACCAGACTGTGTTTGCACTGTTCATGATTTTAGGGCCGGTACTTGGAACCTTCGTTTATCAGCGCTTTGGCATTCTTGCAGCCGTTGCGGTTATGGGCGTCGCTTTCCTTTGCTCCGCCGCAGCCCTGCTGATGCTGCCTGCAGATCCGGATCCATCAGCTGAAAAGCCAAAAACGACTTTGATGGAGGAAATGAAGGCAGGCTTCCGTTATGTGTTGAACAGCAAGCCGCTGTCATTGCTTGGCGGATGCTTCGCTGCTGCTGGTCTGGCGATTGGATTGACTCAGCCGCTTGGGGTATTTTTAATTACAGAAAGGCTCGGACTTCCTAAGGAAGAACTGCAGTGGCTGATGGCCGCGTTCGGTGTGGGAATGATCCTGGGCGGAGGCATTACGGTTGCGATCGCAAGAAAAGTGCAGCCGCAGGTTCTTTTGGCAATGGGTTTGGCTGCAAGCGCCATCGGATTCATCGGGATGGGGTTATCAACCGCATTCTGGCTGACGCTGACAGCTCAGTTCTTCTCCGGATTGTTCATGCCATGCATCCACATTGGAATCAATACGATGATTCTGCAGAACACGGAAGAATCGTTCATTGGCAGGGTAAACGGCATCCTGAACCCGCTCTTCATGGGAGCAATGGTCATCACGATGACAGCTGCCGGATGGCTGAAAACGCATCTCTCGATTGTGTATATTTACGAAATGTCAGCAGTTCTGCTCTTTATCGGGATCATGGTTCTTTTACCATTGATGAAAAAAGTGCCGGAGAATGCTGAATTAAAAGGCGAAGTATAAGGAAAAGGCGTACGGAATCAGTTCTGTACGCCTTTCATTTATTATGTGAAAGCTCTTGTGCAAAAAATACCGATTGGATACGATAGACGAAAATGCCTTGGAGGTAAAAGGTGAATTTTTATGATAACGAACAGGAAAAACAAATCAATAAAGTTCTGGAATTCATCGAAAAAAATCTCAATGAGCCACTTCCGCTGGAAAAATTAGCTGCCATCTCCACCTATTCTCCTTATCATTTTCAACGGACATTTAAAAGGATCGTAGGGGAGACTCCGGCCAGCTATGTGAAAAGGCTTCGCTTGGAGAATGCTGCCCACTTTTTGATTTATGAACCACGGATGGCTATTACGGAAATCGCGATGGTATGCGGTTTTACATCATTGTCTTATTTTACTCAATCATTCAATGAGTACTTCAAAACGAATCCTAAGAAGTGGAGGGAAGGTGCCTACCTGGAGCGCTTTCCTAGGGTGTACCAAGATAGCAAGAAATCTAAACTTTTTAGCAAGAATAAGCAAGAAGGTGATGGATTGTACACCTATAATGAGTTTAAGTGGTTGGACTTGGCCAAAGTACGAACCATCGAGTTTCCAGTGTGCACAACTGTGAAAAGGCAGAGGTTTGGACCTTATCATGAAGGAATTCCCGAGATGTGGGAAGATTTTTACCACTGGTCCAATTCAAGAGGTCTGCTTAATTCGTCCACTTTCATTTTCGGGATTCCCACGAGCAATCCATATATTACTCCTCCTGAAAACAGCCGTTATGAATTCCACATGCAAGCAGGGGAAGCGGACCAACTGCAAGATAATCTAACACATTTTAAAGGCGGCAAGCATGTCGTTTATGAATTTGATGACTTTGTTGATTACAGCGACAGGGGCCTGCTGATTGAGTGTTATTCAGAGCTTTACAGCTACTGGCTGCCGCGCAGCGGATACAAATATTTGGGGAATCCGATAGAACTTGTTCATTTTGAAAAAGAAGAAAACTCGTTGAATGTCACAAGCAAAATCAAGGCGATCGCATTGGCGATTGAGCCAAAATAGGAAATGAGGGTATGTATGTCAATGGAATTGGAGCAGCTGAACCTCCTGCCAATCATTTTGGGCGGCGTACTGTATATGATTTACGGAGGAATTTATTATTCTGTATTATTGTCAAATAAGCACCAGGAAGTTTTACAGCATCAATCAAACGGACCATTCAAGTATATATATTCTGTACTCATTGCTTTTGTAAATTCATTTATTGTCGCAATTCTGATCCAGACAGCTGGAGCTGAAAACCTGCTGGAAGGACTGGTTATCGGATTCCTTCTAGGACTGGTTATCACATTAGTTTATGTGAAAAATGCCTTGTTTGGACTCATGAGCAGGAGGTCATTGTTCATTGCGATTGGGGATCATCTGGTAGTGTTCACCTTGTTGGGTATATTGCATGGTGTGCTGATTTAATAAATATAATCAAGGGAACTAGCCTAGTCCTTAAGGATTGGGCTATTGTTTTGATTTGGCGGCAATGCAGCTGGAAACTAGAAGCACTAAATTTTGTAACCGTTTTAAAAAAAGCCAATAAATGTTCACAAGCGGATGAGCAGACTTGAGGTACAATTTAAGTAAAGTTATATGTGATTAATTTCACATTCTCTGAAAAAAAGGAGTCCTGAAGTCATGGCTTATTACAAACCTGAACAAATTATGGAGATTACCATTGGGAACGGGCAAAAGAAGGCGGGCTACCCGCTGCTGCAAACGTTGATTCTCGGTTTTCAGGCTGGGGCATTCATTTCACTAGGCTTTTTGCTTTATATAAGGGTGACGGCTCCGCTTGCCGGTCCGCTTGAAGGCTTGAGCAGCTTGATCGGCGCAGCGGTATTTCCGATCGGGCTGATCCTGACGCTGCTTGCGGGAGGGGAGCTGCTGACAGGGAATATGATGGCCGTGCCGCTTGCCGGGATTGCGCGAAAACTCACGGTATGGCAGGTAATAAAAAATTGGAGCCTGATTACGATCAGCAATTTTCTTGGCGCGATTTTCGTCGCGTATGTGTTCGGGCATATAACAGGCTTGACGGAATCAGGGGTTTTCCTCGAGAAAACGATCAGCATCGCGGAGCATAAAATTGAGGCGACATTCTTGCAAGCGTTCCTATCAGGAATCGGCTGCAACTGGCTGGTCGCACTGGCGGTCTGGCTATCGTACGGATCGGAGGACATGGGAGGGAAAATCCTTGGAATCTGGTTCCCGACGATGGCATTTGTCGCGATTGGATTCCAGCACGTCGTCGCCAACATGTTCGTCATCCCAGCCGCGATTTTCGCCGGACATTTTACCTGGCTAGAATACATCGAAAACTTTGTCCCAGTGTTCCTCGGAAACGCAACAGGAGGCACGCTGTTCGTCGCCATGGCCTACTGGTACTCCTACAATAAAAAATCTGTACCGCAGAACAAACCATCTGTCGCATTGGTGAAAAACAGCAGCGTGTCAGTGAAATAATCGAAGATAAAAAAACGGCCACTCATCAAGCGAATGAGTGGCCGAAGCTTTAAGCTGCTTCTGATTCTTTTGAGTGGACCTGCTTCATAAAGTCGTTTACATCGGATGGTACTTTGCGGTCGAGCTTTGACACGATGTAAACGGACAGGAATCCGATTGGAACGGTGATGATACCTGGTACATTGAACTGCAGGAACTCTGGCAGTGTGGTTTTGAAGAAAATCATGTACATGGAAGCGGCGAGACCGAGTACAAGTCCGGCAATCGCGCCTTTTTCTGTCATGCCTCTCCACCAGATGCCAAGGATAAAGATTGGCGTGAACGTACTTGCCGCTACTGTGAATGCGAGTGCGACAAGATGGCCGATGGAAGCTTCTTTTACCATCAATCCAAGGGCTCCATATAGAACACCGAGTACGATGATCGATACTTTTCCAGCGACGACGCGCTCTTTTTCAGTAATGTTTTTACGGAAGAAGGTTGCGTACAAATCATGAGCCAGTGCGCCGGAGCTTGCAATGAACAAACCGGACAGGTTCGAGAAAACAGCTGCGAATGCGCCGGCGATGACTAGGCCAAGCAGCCATTCTCCGCCAAGAGCCTGGGCAGTTGATGGAACAACCATGTTGTTTCCGCCTGCGATCAAATCCTTTACAACTCCTGCATCAGCCTCTCCAGTCAAGAAGATGGAGCGGCCAACAACTCCAAGGTAAACAGCGAACAAGAAGAATGCGCTGGCGATTCCGATGGCCATCAAAGCGGATCGGCGTGCTGCCTTTGCGCTCGGGTTTGTGTAGAAGCGCAGCAGGATGTGCGGAAGCCCGATCGTACCAAGTGAAAGCCCGATTGTCATTGAAATTGTCTGCCAGAAGGACGGGAAGTAGTTGCCGGTGCCAGTCCAGACAGATCCGTCGAACGGAATATCTTTTCCATCTGTTGTAAAACCAGCCGTACCCGTGATGGAACCTTTAAATTCATTGATCGATGCAAGGATATCCTGATAATGAAGACCGCCATAAATGGCTGCGCCGACCATGAGCAGGAATGCGCCGAGGCGGATCCAAAGTTCAAGCGCCTGGTTGAGGGTGGTCCCCTTCATGCCGCCGACTCCTACATAAAAAATCATAACCGAGCATGTAAAAATAATTCCGAATTCATAGCTAGTACCAAAAAACATACTTAGGATTTGTGCGGCACCAAGCAGCTGTGGTGCTGCATAGAAACCGGAAATCGCCAGAACGACAGCCACGGCAGCAAGACGTGCACGGCGGCTGTGGAAACGATAAGCTAAAAAGTCAGCGACTGTATAGGCACCGAAACGGCGAAGCGGTCCAGCGACGAAAATCGCGAGTAAAGTCAAGCCGATCGAGAAGCAGAATGCATAGTACGCGCCGTCATAACCGAGTTGATAGGTAAGGCCCGCGATTCCGAGGAAAGTCGCAGCGCTCAAGTAGTCTCCGCCAATGGCAGAACCGTTCGTAAACCAGCCGAAGCTGCGGCCGCCGACGAAATAATCGGAAGCGGTTGCATTTCGTTTTGTAAGATAAGTAATATACACAATCGTTCCCATCAGGATCAGTGTTAACAGGAATTTTGGCTCGAGAATCATGGACATCAGCCGATCCTCCTTCCATCAGATGGCGCATTTGATTTGCCAGTGTCCTGGCCTTCCTTCAGGCGTTTTTCGTATAAGGTCGTATGGATGAAGGCAATGACAAACGCCATGGCCATCGCGACAATACTGGTAAAGAACCAGCTATAGGTCATGCCGCCCCACATGCGCGAGAACATGAACTCTCCTGCGTACCAGTTCAAAATAGGAATCGATAGGATAAAAACATAGTAAAAGAGCGTAAGTTTAATGCCAGTACTGAATTCACTTTTCATGATTTTTTTCGTTTCCGGATCGAGCGGTTCGAGTTTGCTGACGTCGATTGTATCAGCCGCTACATAATTATACTCCCGATAATCTCCTGCCATTTTGTCATCCCCCTTTAAAATTTGCCTGCTGCCTTTTCCAAACATTTCCCTCCTTCTGGCAGTCCATGGTATGATTAAATTGATTGTACGACAGAGGAATGTCCAATACCTTACAATAAATTATCAGAAATATACAAATATTTAATATATTTTCGATTTTTATTCAATTCCTTGCATAGGACGAAAGGAGGCGAGAGGGTTGTATACATTATTGCTTGCGGTCGAAGATGAACGCGAATACGGGAAGCTGGCGGACTGGATTCTAGCGGAATGCCGGGAGAGTTGTAAGCTCGCAGCTGACGAGAATGATTTGAATATAGCGATCATTGAAGTGAACAAATGGCACGATTGGGTAAAAATACACCGGTTCCGCAAGCGCAACAAAGAATGCAGGGTCATTCCGCTGCTTGACCCATCACTATTGCACACCTCTCCGCTCGCGATCGAGTTCAAACTTACATACTTGCTGGTAAAGTCGGTAAAAAAGCGTATTTTCCTGCGGACATTGAAGAGGGCGATTGAAGAACTTGATAGTGAAAGATTCATAGATAATGAGGATTTATACAATCCTTTTGATATGGAGCAGGCCGCGCTGAACCGGAACAGCCTGCCTTTTAAAGAAGCATTTTTACGCAAGCTTTTGGCTGGCGAGGTGAAGACCGAGGAAGAGCTACTTCAGTCGCGCTTTTTCATGCCGGGAGAGGCAGTCCCGAATGTGGTTTGTTTCATCCAGGGCTTTGTCCGCTGCCCTGCCTGCAGGATGGAAGAAGGCTGGCAGGCACCGACGGTCATCCAGGATTTTTTCAAAAAACAATTCGAAGGGCATCAGGTCACCTTCCTGTCTTATAGGAAGCATTTGCTCATGCTTTTCCAGGTTCCTTCTGAGCATGGTTCGTTAAAGCACTGGAAAGAAGGCGAGGAACGGATTCTTCAAACAATAGAAGCTTTGGAAAAAGAATATGGAATCCAGCTATATGTAGGAGCCGGATCAGTCTACCGCGAACCGCTGCTCCTTCACCATTCGTACAAGGAAGCATGCAAAGCAAGGCGGACTTCGCCATATGAAAGGCTTTCGCTTCGTTATTATGAAGAAATCACGAAGGATGTCCAGATTCAAAAGTGCACAGACTATATAGCCCAGTACTGTACCGAGGATATGTCCATCAAACAGGTGGCAGATCAAATCAATCTCAGCGTCCCGTACTTCAGCCGGATCTTCAAGCAGGAAACAGGGCGGAACTTCGTCGAGTACGTCACCTTCGTCCGCATGCAGCGCGCCGTTTGGATGCTCCGCCACACCGACCATACAGTCGAAGCCATCGCCGAAGAACTCGGATACAACACCCCAAACTACTTCAGCGGCACCTTCAAAAAATACGTCGGACTTTCTCCGCGGGATTATAGGGCGACAGAGGAGATTATATTTGTTTGAAACATGGGGACGGTTCTGGTGTTTCAGAAAACAAAGGGACGGTTCTGGTGTTTCAATAAGAGAAAGGAGGTTCCGCCACAAGCGGATCCTCCTTTTTACATGGACTGAGCCAGCTGCTGCTGTGCAAACTCCCTGTATAAATCATGTGTCTGGATGAGCTCCTGGTGTGTGCCCATACCGGTGACTCTTCCTTTTTCGATGAAAACGATTTTGTCAGCGTTCACGATCGTTGATAGTCTGTGCGCGATGACGAATGTCGTCCGCCCTTCCATCAGGCGGGTTAATGCTTTTTGGACGATGGCTTCTGATTGGCTGTCGAGGCTGGCGGTTGCTTCATCCATCATCAGGATCTTCGGATCGCGGAGGAAGGCACGTGCAATCGCGATCCGCTGTCTTTGGCCGCCGGAGAGCTTGACGCCCCGCTCGCCGACTTCGGTATCAAGCCCTTTGGGGAATTCCTCGATGAACTGATCGGCATAAGCCATTTTCGCGACTTCCCACAAGCGAGCATCTGGAGTTTTTTCACCGTCTTCCAATCCGTAATAGAGATTCTCACGGATGGTTCCGGCCATCATCGCGCTTTCCTGCGAAACATAGCCGATTTGACAGCGCCAGGAATGGAGAGATAGTTGCTGGATCGGTGTTGCGCCAATCCTGATTTCTCCTGAGGTCGGTTCGTAAAATCGTTCCAGCAAGCCGAACATCGTCGTTTTCCCGCCGCCGCTTGGACCGACGAAAGCGACCATCTGGCCTGGCTGCGCATCCAGAGATACTCCTTCAATGACCGGTTCCTCTTCGCTGTAGGCAAAAGACACATTTTCGATGGTGACGGGCATGTTGCTGATGTCCATCTCCATGCCTTTTTGCCCTCCTTCCAGGGGCTGGTCGAGGATTTCTATGATCCGTTCTGTCGCGCCCTTCGCTTTTTGCAGCTGGGTGAAGAACATCGCGAACGAGGTGATCGGCATGATGATCTGGAACAGATAGAGCAGGAAGGCGATGAGCGAGCCGGTCGACATTGTTCCGTTGACGACGCGCATGCCGCCGTATCCGATAATGATGACGATAACGACCATGATCATCAGCTGCATAATCGGACCAATCAATGCGAAGATCCGGGCTTCTTTCAGGCCGAAGCTGAACAGTTTATTAATTCCGCTATAGCCATTGTCCTCTTCGATTTTTTCCGCGGTGGAAGCTTTCATCAATCGAATCTCTCCGAGAGTCTGGGTGATCTGACCGGTAAAAACAGCGGTCTCATCCTGGAGGCTGCGCGAAATCTTCGCCATTTTCCTGCCAAGCGGCATCATGATCGCCAGTGTGAGCGGAACGGAAATGAGCATGAGCAGCGTCATTTTCCAATCCATTACGAGCAAAATCACGACAGCGCCGATGATCGAAATGATGCCTGTCGCGAAATTCGGGAAATGGCTTGTGATCAGCTCCCTGACAATGCTCGTGTCATTCACAATCCTGCTGACCGTTTCACCGCTGGCCTGCTTATCAAAGTAGCGGACCGGCAGACGGATCAGCTTCGACCACATCCGTTCTCGCAGCCTCGCCACGACTTTTTGCCCGACATAGCTGAGCAGGTAAATGGAGATTCCGCTGATCAAAGCCTGAATCACAAAGGCGGCCACAATCGCGATGACAAGAGGGATGCTGATCGCTTCGACTGAAAAACCATCAACCAGATTCTTCGTCAGGATTGGCACTGCCAGCCCGGCGATGGTAGTGAAGATACTCGCCGCGAGACCGGCAAACAGGACAGCCTTCGGAATATTCGTCGACAGAATCAGGGAAATAAAAGGTTTTAAGCTTGTTTGTTGTTTATCCATTTTAAAGAAAGCTCCCTATTTATGATGGTGTTGCTAAATAGTGTACTGAATTCAAAGGCGATTGTTAAGCTTGCAGGATTTAATACGAATGAGAACGGAAAATGTTTCAATTTAAAAGATGACCGAGGACGCTGAGTTTGAACACCACCACTGCATCCGCCCCTTTTTTACAACACACAAACAAGCTGTAATCTTTATGCATATGATATGGTGATCAGAATTATTGGAGGTGAAGATGATGAGTCTTTCTACTTGCAGTGTGTTTGAAGTGTTTCTTGCGGTCCTGGTCGGTATAGGGTTGTTGCTGTTAGCTAAGTTCGGTGTTATTGCAGCATTCCTTTATTCTATCGGCCTTGGTGGACTCGCCTATTTTATTAGTGGCGCTATCGGGGTTATCGGTTTGCTGGCAATCATCCTGTTTGCTTATTGCATTTTCCGGAGGATCTGGCGTTGTTGTTTCGGTGGCCGCTGCTAATTATGTAAATGTAGATTGCTAATCTTCAAAATGACAGTCTCTCTTCCAGGAGGGGCTGTTATTTTTTTATATTTTTTGAAACTTTTTACATATTATTCCGTAAAAAGAGAGACAAAGAGATTAGAATGGAGTGTTTTAAATGGAGAACGAAGTTAAAAGAAAGCCCAGTTTGATTGGAATGTTTATAAGACCGGGGGAGCAACTTGATAAGATGCGGGAAAACCCGAGGATCTGGATTCCGTTAATTTTGATCACAATCGTATACGCTATGGGAACGTACTTAATGTCATTATCCATGGATGCTTCCTACCTTGGTATAGATGGAATGAGTGAAGAAGAGTTGGAGATTGCATTGGCTTTTTCAAAAGTTACCGTCGTGATTACAGGAATTCTGACGCCGGCAGTCGTTGCATTGGTTTCCAGTGCCATTTATATGATTTTTATAAAAATAGCAAAATCTAGAGCTACATTCAGGCAGCTTTTTTCAATGAATACTCATATTCTGATTATTGGCGCTGTAGGATTGGTCGTCAACATGGCATTGAGGGCAGCCATTGGCGGAAATCCGGACGTTATGGTCACCAGCCTTGCTGGATTGGTAAATAGCAGCAGCCCGGGAGTTCTTGGGTCATTCGAGGTATTCGCCATCTGGCAGGTCATCGTAACTGCAATTGGCTTGAATCGCCTGGCCGGCTTATCAAAAGCATGGGCATGGAGCATTTCCATCGGATTCTTCATTCTTGGCCTGATCTTTGCATACATCGGGACTTTGTTTTCAGGGATGACGGGTGTTTAATCCAGCTATTAGTAGAATACAAGTTGTGAAGGAATAGAAAGGTTCCTGGCTTTGTGAAATACTGATGCTCTTGTGAAAATTTCCATAGCCTTTCATTCTCTTAAATTGTTATAATTGGTAATATAATCCTAAGGGGGATCTGCGAATGAAGGCAGTTAAATGGGGAATCTTGATTGTTGGTTTGCTCGTTTTGCTATTCTTTTGCCTGGCTGCGCCAATCGGTTTAATCGGAGTGGCCGTTTACATAGCGGGAATGTGGCTATATGCACAGGAGCAAAAGGGGAAGCAATACAGGGAAAAACCATGGATGGGGTTCACACTGGGTTTCATCATTACATTTGTATTGGTTTTGATTTTCGTTGAGGATGTACCGGAAGAGCCGGCAGAAAAGGTAAAATCAGCGGAAGTTGAGAAAGAACAGGAACAAAAGAAGGATGAGCAGTAGAAGCCCTTAATGTGAGGGCTTTTTTTCTTGCTTACGAAGCATATTCCCCAGCCAGTATTTCCAGCAGTTAAAAATAGTAAACCAAAGGGAATTTTGCTATATTTAATCTTATGAGAAAAGTTAATAGGAAAGCAGGCGATCAGATGGGCTTTAAAAGGAAGCAATATGTCGGTTTGGGACTGACGGTATTCTTGTTGTTCCTCTTATTGTTTACCATTCTTGTGATGATGAATTCAATCAGGGAAAACCTGCTTGAAATAGTTGAGGACCGTTATGTTAAGGTGAGCGAAGTGACCGAAATCCGTCAGCAGCTTTACCAAAAAGACAGAAACCTTGTTCAGTTAATCACAGAAAATAACGGAAATGATTTAAATATAGACGTTACAAAAACATCAGCCGATTCTATGGACATAAGCCAAAGACTTCTTGAACTGGAAACGAAGTTAAATCAAGAGAAATCCACTGTTTTGATTGCTCAAGTTCAGAATCTGTTTAATGCTTACGCTGAAATGGAGAACCAAATCCGCACGAAGCAGCAAGCTGGCGCAAGTCTGAGTGAATTGCAGGCAATCTATCAAAACGAAATTGCCGAGAGGGATCAACTATTCAGTAAAATTGAAGAATTTAAGAGTTATCAGGAATCTTTGATGGATACTGCTTTAAAGGAAGCGACGGGTACTTATGACAATCTTGTCATAGGATTGATCGGATTAGTCTTATTTGCCATCCTCCTGATTGCAGGTGTCATGCTTTGGGTCATCAGGGATACGGTTGGTACTGTCCAATCTTTTACGGATACGATCAAGAATGTTGATTATGATGATTTATCTTCGATTCCGAGGATGAATGAAGAAGTGAAGGGTGAGTTCGGGGAGATTGCCAGAGTGTACAATTCGATGGCTGCTTCCATTGAGACCCTTACACAGAAGGAAAAGAAATACAATGAAGAAATGCTGGAGCAAAACTGGATTCAGACCAATTCTGCTGAGATCGTCAAGATTTACAGCAGGCATGTCGATGTTTCTGCCCTTGCAGAGAATTTTATCAAGAAGCTGACCCCGCTTATGGGCGGCAGTCTTGGAGCCTTTTACCTGAAAGATGAGACGGAAGGAAAAGCTCGTTTTAGAAAGGTAGGCACCTATGCCGATGGCCAGGGCAGGGAAGGATTCGTCGAGAATGAAGGGTTGGTCGGACAGTGTGCCGTTGAAAAGAGGACTCTTCTTCTGGATCAAGTTCCTGCAGATTACCGAGTGATATCAACAGGACTTGGAGAGGCCGCACCGAAAAGCATCATTATGGCGCCTGTCATGCTGAAGGATGAAGTCATCGCCGTTGTCGAAATCGCAAGTTTGTCGATGTTCAATCCGGGCAGCCAAAAGCTCCTTGAAAATGTCCTTGAAACACTTGGAATTGGAATCACGAATATCATCGGACGCATGGAAGTGGAGCGTCTCCTGCTAGAATCCCAGGCGCAGACGGAAGAACTTCAGGCACAATCTGAGGAGCTCCAATCTCAGTCTGAGGAATTGCAGGCTCAATCAGAGGAATTGCAGATGCAGACCGAAGAGCTGAGGATGACGAATGAGCAGCTGGAGGAACGTTCGCATGATGCTGAGCTGAAATCGGAAGAGCTTCAGGCAGCCAAGGAAGATTTGGAGCAGAAGGCGAGAGAACTCGAACAGAGCTCGACTTATAAATCGGAATTCCTTGCGAATATGTCGCATGAACTGCGGACGCCGCTGAACAGCATCCTGCTCCTTTCTGAGATGATGCTCGATGACCAGGAACATGGACTGTCGGAAGAGCAGAAGGAATTTTCCAAGGTCATTCATTCATCCGGCCAGGATCTATTGAATTTGATCAATGATATCCTTGATCTTTCGAAGGTTGAAGCTGGAAAGCTTGAAGTGAGCTTTGAAGAAGTCTTCCTCGATGAATTTTCCGATCGATTAGAAAGACAGTTCGCCCAGGTAGCAAAGAATAAGAATATTGATTTTACCGTCAGCCTGTCTGACGAAGTATCGCCAATTATCTATACAGATGAACAGCGTCTGCAGCAGATCTTGAAAAACCTGCTTTCAAACGCGTTTAAATTTACGGACCATGGTTCTGTTTCCATAAAGATTGAGAAAGCCTCTGAAAGGGAAACACTCGGCTGCCCGTTTGCCGGCCATTCTGATACATGGGTGAAGTTCTCGGTAACGGATTCTGGCATCGGCATACCGAAGGACAAGCAGCGGATGATTTTTGAAGCCTTCCAGCAAGTGGATGGAGCAATCATGAGAAAATATGGCGGAACAGGCCTTGGCCTCTCCATCTCCAGGGAATTCTCCCAGTTGCTTGGGGGATTATGTAAGGTAAGAAGCCAGGAAGGCAAGGGAAGCACTTTTACCGTGATCATTCCGAACTTGCCGAACGGATACCCTGCGTTAATGAATATGGAAATGAATGACCAAGTGGCAGCTGCGATCGAACAAGAGGTGCCTGCACTTGTTGCACCTGAAATGCCGGCGGAGGAATTGCCGGCAGCAGAACAGGAAGTCCAGCAGGGAGACTCTGTCCTGAGTGGTAAAACCGTTGTGATAACAGATGATGACCACCGAAATATTTTCACCTTGAAAAACCTGCTGCAAAAAGAGGGCATGACAGTTGTTACCGCAGAAAACGGCATGGATTGCCTGGAGAAGATGGAAGAGCTGGACAAGGTTGATATAGTTTTGATGGATATCATGATGCCGGTTATGGATGGATATGAAACGATGAGGAATCTCCGTCAGACCGAAAGGAATAGAGAGACCCCGATCATCGCACTGACTGCAAAAGCGATGAAGGGCGATCGTGAAAAATGCCTCGATGCAGGTGCGAATGATTATATCAGCAAACCGATGAAGCTCGATCAGCTGTTATCAGCTATGCGAGTCTGGCTCTCCTAAGAGCGGGCGGATGAAAAGGAAAGCAGAGGGTTGAAAGTGAACAAAGAAGATTTAGAACTTGAGTTGCTTTTGCTGGCCGTCTATCGCCTTTCTGGCTATGATTTCAGGAATTATATGCGTTCCTCCATCAAGAGAAGAGTCACTTCAAGGATGAATGCTGAAAAATTGATAAGCATTACGAGTCTTACTGAAAAATTGATCCATGATGAGAGGGTGTTAACCGACATCCTCAAAGATTTTTCAATCAATGTGACAGAAATGTTCAGGGATCCGAGCTTCTTCAAAGCGCTGCGCGAGGAAGTGATCCCTCTGTTGAAGGACCTTCCGGAAATCCGAATCTGGCATGCCGGTTGTTCGACTGGGGAAGAGGCCTACTCGATGGCGATTTTAATCGAGGAGGAAGGCCTTGCAGACCGAACTAAGATTTATGCGACCGACATGAATGAAACCGTGCTGAAGAAAGCGGAATACGGTGTCATGCCACTGCATAAAATGCAAGCCTATACGAAGAACTATATTCAGGCTGGAGGGACGAAGTCGTTCTCGGAGTATTACATTGCTGACAGTGAAGCGGCACATCTCAATCCTTCTTTAAAAAGAAACATGGTATTTGCCCAGCATAATCTCGTGACAGATGGCTCCTTAAATGAATTCCATCTCATCATTTGCCGGAACGTGCTGATATACTTCAATCTGCAATTGCAGCAGCAAGTCTTCCGTTTGTTCGACGAAAGCCTGAGCCACGGAGGCTTCCTCGGGCTCGGAACGAAGGAAACCGCGCGAACAGACCAGGGATTCCTGGAAGCATTCAATTCAAAAGAGAAAATTTACCGCAAAAAAAGCAGAAATCCATGGGTATAGGATTTCTGCTTTTTTTTTGAGGATGAAAAGATGATCTTGCTCCAGCCCTTGTCCAAGGCACTGGAGCTTTTTGATTTAGGCTGAATGTCTTTTTTAAGTTGCCTGGATCAGCACGATGCACATATCATCTGTTCCGGATTCCTTTTGTTCAGGGGTCAGGATCAAATCAAGCGGTGCATGATTTTCTGCACAATCGAGTAAGGTCATTGCTTTTTCTTTTAAAAATTCAGTACCGGCCTGCTCGTACTTATCGATGGCTTCATGGACACCATCGGTACAAATCAGGATTTGTAGTGATTCAGAATAAGTGATCGTTTTCTTATTCGTATGTATATCGGGAAAAAATCCTACAGCGCATGTATTGCTTTTCAGCTCAGCGACGTGGTTTCCGTCAATCAATGCGTGTGCCGTAGGATGGCCGGCATTGATGTATTCGATTTTTCGCTCAGCCGTATCAAGCGTCAAATAAAGCGCAGTAAAGTAATATGGGATTTTTTGATTATACAGATTAAGCGAGTTCATCCAGCGATTCAGCTCTCCAATCACGTATTCCGGATCAGGATTTGACCTGATCGAGTCACGCAGGACGGAGGAAATGAACATGCATACAAGCGAAGAAGAAATGCCATGCCCCATCATGTCGAGCTGGATGGCTGCATAACGGTGTTCATCGATTTTATGCCAGTAATACAAATCTCCAGCAAGCTTGAAGGCTGGAAGATAGGAAGCTTTGATCATCAAATTTTCTGTTTGGACCGGCTGGCTTAATAAGCTTGTTTGCACCTGCATGGAAAGCTCAAGCTCATTGACAATTTTCTCTTCCTGCTTTTTGTGCCAGTCTTTTTCATATTTTAGCCTTAACGCGACGCGGATTCTGGCAAGCAGCTCCGTTTTCTTGATTGGCTTCATTAAATAGTCCATCCCGCCGGCATCCAGTGCCTCAACGACCTTGGAGGTATCCTCCAAAGCAGTCACAAAGATGACAGGAATATCTTTTATGTGGGGCATTTCCTGGAGAATCCGGCAAGCCTCGATCCCATCCACCTCGGGCATCATGATATCCATCAAAATGACATCCACCTGCTCTGCGACGATATAAGAATTATCCGATTCCAGGTAGGCAAACATGTCGTTCGCCGATGTAAAAGAAAGAAGGTCGGTATAGCCCTCCCTGCTCAATAACTTTTCAATCACAAATAAATTTGCTTCATTATCATCCACAATCAGGATTGCCATTTATATTCCCTCGCTCAAAGACTCATTTCACAACATATCTTTATACCCATCATAACATGAGCTTTAAACATTCCGGAAAGGAGAAGCGTTGATTGGAGGAAAACTTAATTGGAAAAATGGAGAAAATCACAGTGGATTTCCAGTTCGCTATAATAATTATTTTTTCGCTATAAAAATAGGATTTTCGCTATAAAGCCTATTTTTTTGCTATAAAAATAAATTTTTGCTATGAAAAATCCTAAAGAACAATAAATGTAAATTTTTTCTTTTAAATAATGAAACGTGGAATGAAAAACCCCGTCTAATTTTTCAAAGGGGCTGAAAATGGATGAAAAAATGGTGGATTTTAAGTGGTTTGTTGCTCATTGCATTAGTAAGTGCGGCTGTGTATTCTTTTTCCCAGTTCAAAGTGGTGAATGCCTGGGAGGGAGAGCAGGTGGTCCTGCCAAACAAAGTGTGGAAGCTACAGTTTTCCGAAAAAATTTCTAAAGAAAGTCTCGACGCCGATTTGATTTATGTGACCGATGACAAGGGACAGAAGCTGGACACGAAGCTGGAGCTGGGTGATGACCATAAAACCATTTACATCCATCCTCCAGAAAACGGATATGGCCTCAAATCAAAAGAGTATACGGTTCAATTTAAAAAAGGCATTCAATCTGCCCTGGGCAGGGAGCTGAACTCAGCGCACAGCTGGAAGTTTCTTGTGAAAGAAACACTTCCGGTCGTGGGCTCGCAGGAAAAGCTTGCGGGTTATTTTGAACAAATCATCAAGGATGAGGAAAAGTCCCGCGGCTGGTTTAGGGGGTTGAAGGAGTCAATCTCCGTACGGGATGGCGCGATGGAGGAATCAAAATCTTCTGCCGATAAGTCTGCAGGTGGCGGCGATGTCTCGCAGACGAATGTCCAAGTCCAGGGTGTTGATGAGGCAGATATCGTCAAAACCGATGGTCAAAGTATTTTCCAGGCTGAGCAGGATCGTGTGCGGATCATTGAGGCGGTGCCTGGCGCACAGATGAAACTGCTGGCGACGATTCGTTTCAAGGAGAATTTCTCCCCATATCAGCTGTTCCTTGAGGATGAAAAACTCGTCGTCATCGGCTATCAGTATCATGATTTTGCACGCCCATATGACGAGGTCGCCAAAGATGCGAAAATTGCACCGATGACCCAGTCAACGAAAGTAATTGTCTACAATGTTAAAAATCCTGCCGAGCCTAAGATGATTCGTGAAGTCGAGCTTGAAGGCGGCTATGTATCATCTCGGAAGGTTGAGAATAACGTGTATCTGATCACCCAGCATTACCCAGATTTTTGGCTGCTGAAGGAAAATCGGGACATTGATATCAGGCCGAAATATTCCGACACGGCTTTCGATTCTAAGGAAAAAACGATTGGTTATGACGATATTCATTATTTTCCTGAGTCACGCGAGCCGAACTATACGATGATCGCTGCGCTCGATCTTGACCAGCCGAAAAAGGAAGCCAAGATTACCACATATTTAGGAAGCGGCCGCCAGCTTTATATGTCCAAGGAAAATCTCTACCTGGCTGTTGAAAACTATGGTCAGATGGAAATGGAAGACCGCGGCGTGATCGCTCCGGATACCGATGTCCATAAATTCGCGATCAGCGGGATGGATGTAAAGTACCATAGCTCCGCAACCGTACCAGGAACAGTGCTGAACCAGTTTTCGATGGATGAGCACAATGGCTATTTCCGTCTCGTAACGACAAAAGGGTACGCATGGGATGAGAAGAGGCCATCTTCCAACCACCTCTACATTCTCGATAAAAATTTGAAAGAAACCGGGAAGATAGAGGGATTGGCGAGAGGCGAAAGGATTTACTCAGCAAGGTTCATGGGAGACCGTATTTACATGGTTACTTTTAAAGAAACAGATCCGCTGTTTGTATTTGATGCTAGCGACCCAGCAAACCCTAAGGTGCTCGGCGAGCTGAAAATCCCTGGCTTCAGCAATTACCTGCATCCTTATGATGAAAACCATATCATCGGATTCGGCCAGGATACTAAGATCGTCGCGGAAAAAGGATCCACACAACCGCGCATTCTCACCGATGGAGTGAAAATTTCCTTGTTCGATGTCAGCGACATGTCCAATCCAAAAGAGAAATTCACTGAAATCATTGGCGGCAGAGGAACGTACTCACAACTGAATCACGATCATAAGGCACTTCTTTTTAATAAAAATAAAGACATTTTCGCCTTCCCGATTTCGGTTTATCAGAACAGCGAGGAGAACGAATACGAGCAGATTTTTGAATACCAGGGTGCTTACATCTATGGCGTAGACCCAGCGAGCGGTTTCAAACTGAAGTCAAAAATCACCCATATTGACGGTGACATGCCTTATTACGAAGAATGGGAAAAACAAATCCAGCGACTGCTCTACATCGGCGACACCATGTACGCCATTTCACCAGCCAAAGTAACCAGCCATAAAATGGGCAGTTATGAGAAGGTTGGGGAATTGAAGTTTGGTGAAATAGAGAGAAAGTAATAATAAAAGGCCCTTCCAATGCTGGAGGGCCTTTTGGTGTTAAATGCCTCCTAACCCTGAAGAATTCTGCAGCACAATTCTCCAGCCATCCGGGTCTGCAATCGTCACGCCGGCATTTTTCCAATAGGGATTTTCAGGCTCTGCCTCGGGATAGCCCATTTCATGCAGCTGCCGGGCAATGGAGTCGCGACGTTCTTTGTCAGGAATATAAAAGACTAATAGATTGTCTTCGGTTGGAGCGGGGCAGGGGCTGCCGTTTTCATGCTGTGTGAATTCCAGATGATAGCCCACATCAGGGAGACCGAGCATTACCCCGTCATATCCATCATGCTTTTCAAATGAACCAACGACTTCAAGTCCAAGACCGTCGCGGTAAAATTCAACGACTTTTTCTAATTGATCCGTTGGCCTCGCAATCCTGAATTGAACGGCAGGCATTTTATCTGACCAGATTTTTTTCATAAAAACCACCTCTTGAATTTATTTTACATAGGAAGAAAATAAGTATATTCAGAGAAAAGATGGATTATTTCTACGACTTTAGTTGTAAATATGAAAAAGGTCAGCCCATCAATCGAAGGGCTGACCTCTCTTTTTGTAAATGCTAGTTCAAATTTTTGATTCAATTATTAAACGAACAGGCTAAGCAATAGCACAAAACCTAATCCAGCAACGGAAATGATTGTTTCGAGCAACGTCCATGTTGCGAATGTTTCTTTCATGCTCAGGCCGAAGTATTCCTTGAACATCCAGAAGCCTGCGTCGTTTACGTGTGAAGCGATCAAGCTTCCTGCGCCTGTTGCAAGTACAACAAGTGCAAGGTTCACGTCAGTCTGGCCAAGCATTGGGATGACCAAACCAGCCGTTGTTAATGCCGCAACCGTTGCAGAACCAAGAGCGATACGCAGGATGGCTGCGATGATCCATGCAAGCAGAATTGGAGACAGAGCAGTGTCCTTGAACAGTTCAGCTACATAGTCACCAACGCCGCCCGTGATCAATACCTGTTTGAAGGCGCCGCCTCCACCCACGATCAATAGCATCATACCAATATGTGAGATAGCTGTTACACAAGAGTCCATAACTGTCTTGATTGGAATATTACGTGCCAATCCCATTGAATAAACTGCGAATAATAGAGATAGAAGCATGGATGTACCAGCATCACCGATGAATCGGATGGCTTCTAGGAAACTATTATCTTCGAATCCTAATGTTTTTTGCAATAACGTGATGATTGTTGCGATTGACATCAAAATAACCGGAAGCAATGCTGTGAAAACACTGACGCCGAAGCCAGGAGTGTCCTCAAGTTTGAACGTTTTTTGCTCACCTAGTGAGGCAATGCTGCCCATTTTATTGAATGATTCAGGTACAAGTTTTTTAGCAATCTTCGTAAATACAGGTCCTGCAAGGATAACGGTTGGAATTGCAATGATAAAACCATATAGTAAAACTTCACCAATATTTGCGCCGAATTCACCAGCGATAACAGTCGGTCCCGGGTGAGGAGGCAGGAAGCCGTGAGTTACAGATAAAGCAGCTGTCATCGGAATACCAAGATACAAAATCGAAATCTTCAATTCTCTTGAAATCGCAAATACGATTGGAATTAATAGAACTAATCCTACTTCGAAGAATAGAGCCACACCGATAATGAACGAAGCCACAACGACCGCCCACTGGATGTTCTTTTCACCAAATTTGTTCACAAGCGTCATCGCAATACGCTGCGCGCCGCCCGAATCCGCGATCAATTTGCCCAGCATCGCGCCAAGTCCAAAAATAAGTGCCAAGTGTCCAAGAGTTCCGCCTAATCCCGCTTCAATCGTTTTAACGATTTCAGGTAACGGAATCCCAAGCGCTAAAGCAACACCAAATGAAACGATGATTAATGAAATGAATGTGTTCAATTTTAAGCCCATGATCAATAAAAGTAAGGCTAAGATACCAATTGCTACAATAACCAATGGCATTGTAATTTCCCCCTAAGATGTGTATTATATTGTGCCCGCATAGAGCAGGGTGTTTCTTTTTTAAAATAAAGCGCTAACATTTTTGATGAAGGGATGAAGTGCATCCCTTAATTGAATTACAATTTTGCAAAGGGATAAAGTGCATCCCTTAAATGAATTACAATTTTAGCAAAGGGATAAAGTGCAACCCTTATTGAATTACCATTTTTGCAAAGGGAAGAAGAACATCCCCTTACTTAATCAAGCTTCTTTGATAGTTTGCGATTCTTGAATAATCTTTTTCAAGAGCACGCGATAAGCTGATAAAGATTGGCACGAGCTGCCTGTATTCCTTTGCCGCTTCTTCATTCGGCGTGTGCTTGTGTGTGCTGCCGATCATCTCGGAAGCCACTTCGAAAGAATCGATTCTTCCTGTTGCATAGAGTCCGAGGATGCAAGCGCCAAGGCAAGAGCTTTCATAGCTTTCAGGCACGACCACCTCGAGATCGAAAATATCTGACATCATTTGACGCCACACATCTGATCTTGCAAAACCGCCGGTAGCCTGGATTCTTGCAACCGGGCTTTCCATTGCTTCGGTTAATGCTAAAAAGACGGTATATAAGTTGAAAATGACACCTTCGAGTGCAGCGCGGATCATGTGCTCTTTTTTATGGGACATCGTCAATCCGAAGAAGGAGCCGCGGACATCAGGATTCCATAATGGAGCCCGTTCGCCTGCGAGGTATGGATGGAACAACAGCCCTTCCGAACCTGGTCTGACGCGCTCAGCGATTTTCGTTAAGACATTGTATGGGTCAATTCCTAAACGCTTTGCAGTCTCGACTTCCGATGATGCAATTTCATCGCGGATCCAGCGAAGGACCATCCCGCCATTATTGACAGGCCCGCCAATCACCCAGTGATTTTCAGTCAGGGCGTAGCAGAATATCCGTCCTTTTTCATCGGTTTGCGGCTGGTCGATGATCGTACGGATTGCACCGCTTGTTCCGATGGTGACCGCGATTTCGCCTTTGCCAATCGCATTGACGCCGAGGTTGGAAAGGACACCGTCACTTGCGCCGATGACGAAAGGAGTTTCTGGATCAATCCCAATTTGCTTCGCGATTTCTTGATTGCAGTTCGTGAAGGTCGTTGTTGTTGGTACAAGTTCGGATAAGTGATTTTTCGTGATTCCCGCAATTTGCAGGGCTTCTTCATCCCAATCCAGATTCTTGAGATTCATCATCCCCATCGCTGACGCAAGCGAGTGGTCAACCACATACTGGTCAAAGAACTTTTTAAAAATGAATTCCTTGATGCCGATGTATTTTTTCGCTTTTGTGGCGATTTCGGGACGCTCGTTCACGATCCAGGCGATCTTGCTCAACGGTGACATCGGATGGATCGGCGTTCCTGTGCGCTTATAAATTTCGTGTCCATTCAGTTCAGTTTTGATTTTATGCGCCCATGCTTCACTGCGGTTATCTGCCCATGTGATGCATGGTGTAAGCGGCTCGTCATTTTCATCAATCGCGATGACACTGTGCATCGCACTGCTGAATGAGATGAATGCCAGCTTTTTTTGCTGGTGGTGCTTCATGATTTTTGTGATGGCCGTCAGGACCGCCATGTAAATTTCTTCAGGGTCTTGCTCAGCTGTTGAAATATCCGGAGTGAAAAGAGGGTAGCCAATGTTTTCCTGCTGGATGACCTCGCCTTTTTCACTGAAAAGAACAGCCTTCGTACTAGTCGTACCGATGTCGACCCCTAACATATATTCAGTCACTTTTCTCCACTCCCTTGGAAAGCGTTTGCTGCGATATCCAAAGGTCTTCAACTTTACCTTGAACATCATCAAAATTTTGGTGTAAGGATTTAATCATCAGGTCGCGATTCTTCGTTTTGATGGCTTCAATATAAAGCTCATGGTTTTCGATAATGCGCTCGAAATCCTCGTACTTCTCCTCGATCCTTACTCTCATCGATAAAAGAATGAAAGCTTCCATCACGGGTTTCGTGTTATCCCAGATCATCTTGATGTAGGAATGGTTGATGGCCCGGATGATCGTTTCGTGGAAAAGCACATCCTGCAAGCTGAACTCGTCGGCATCCTTGTACTTGATGGCGATTTTCATCATTTCGAGGATTTTGCTCAACTCGAGCACCAAGTTGGTTGTATCTATTTTGATAAGTCGTTCAAAAACGAATGATTCAATCAATAAACGGACATCATAAATCTCTTCGATATCCTTTTCTGTAAGGCCGATTACAACAGCGCCCATTCTTTCCAAGCGAATCAGGTTTTCTGCTGAGAGGATTTTAAGCGCTTCACGGATGGGTGAGCGACTTACGTTGAAATCCGCAGCCAGTTTATTTTCCGAAAGGATGGCACCGCTTTCAATCAACCCCGAAATAATCTGCATCCGCAGCTCACTCGCCACACGGTCACCAGTCGAAGCCTTCGAAAGCCATTTTTGCGGATAAAGAAATTCCCTTTTTTCCGTCATTGCTACACCTTCTTCGTTAATCAAGTATACTTGTATACAAGTATTATAAAACGTACTGAGAAAATTGCAAGCGTTTTCTACTTTGATTATTTTGCCAAATTGAATTGGTTTCATTCGGGAAGGGGAATTTGAAAGGATTTCTGTCGCAGAACGTAAGGAGCTGCACCCGAAATAGGAAACACACGAGGAATTCGGTCGCAGAACGTAAGGAGCTGCGCCCGAAAAAGAGAACTCGCCAGGAATTCGGTCGCAGAACGTAAGGAGCTGCGCCCGAGTAAGAGAACTCGCCAGGAATTCGGTCGCAGAACGTGAGGAGCTGCGCCCGAAAAAGAGAACTCGTCAGGAATTCGGTCGCAGAACGTGAGGAGCTGCGCCCGAAAAAGAGAACTCGTCAGGCATTCGGTCACAGAACTTGAGGAGCTGCGCCCGAAAAAGAGAACTCGCCAGGAATTCGGTCGCAGAACGTAAGGAGCTGCGCCCGAAAAAGAGAACTCGCCAGGAATTCGGTCGCAGAACGTGAAAGGTTGTTCTCGTTAAAAAACATCCGCAAAGATTGCGGACGCTAAATGAGAGTTACTTGGTTTGGATCCGTTTTACTATTCGTAATAACGCCTATTAAAGTCACCTTGATAGGAAAGGTTTTCTTTTAAGATTCTCCTAAGTGCTTTCTGGGACGAGATACCCCCTATCCAATTATAGATTTCTTTTGTTGTCACCTTAGTATCTGGAAAGAGTATTTGATAGTCCTTAACCATTCGTAATACTGTGGATTCAATATTCTCTGTATTTCCACAATGACTGCAAAAAGATTTATTTCTACCTAAATTACTCATAAACTCCCCGCATCCATCACAAATAACCCCCTTCCTCAACCTATCAAAATCATACCCCGGCACTCTGCTAAACGGCGATTTCTTAATATGCAAGGCCAATAGAGCCTCGGCCAGTTTGGTGTGCTTGTTTGTTAATTTTGAAGAGGTCCGGTTCATCTTATCCATGAAGCGGTTCAGCTGATTCGGCAAAATTATGGGTGATTTTAATGGTGCTTGCAGTAGGGCGAATTCAGGGTTGATGAACACGAGGTGGGGTTCGAGAGGGATGTAAATGCCCAGATTCTTCAGCAGTTGTTTTAGCAGTAACTCTGCCCGATTTAGCTGATGAAGAGGGTTTTTGATTTCAGCACCTGCAGCGGTCTTGAATTTGTCTCCATCCAGATAATAGTCTCCTTCTAGATTTTTTACTTCAAAAAGGTGCAGCCGGTCTTGCGTGATCACGAAGGAGTCGATTTGAAAAAGAGTGCCATTCACTTCAAGGAGCAGGTCGTTGATAATGAGGCTTTCAACTCTATGATTGGTAAACCAATGGTCGAATTGCACTTCTCCTTCATAGCCTTTTTCGAGCGTGTAGAGGTTTTGCGCATCTTTATCTTGCAGTTCCATTCGAGGCTTGAGGGCTTGCAGGATTACTAATTCTTCTGGTTTGGTTCGTTCTTTTAAAATCATATTCCACTTCCTTTCTTCTTTCATTTTAAAAAAGTAACGCATAAAAATCAGTGAACATTCTTGGACATTTTATGATAGTATTAAGCTAATTTCATAGGATCTTATCAGATCGGTGAGGTAGAGGCGCGAATGACATGAGTAATCCATCGGAGTATGACATCGTTGATGACGGATGAAAGGGTTGTTTGCCGAAGCGTATTAAAGGTCAGACTTAATATTGCTGGGATGCTTTCTGAAAAGGAGCAGACTGTCATGCTTGAATTTGTGCATGGAGAACTACTGATCGAAACGAGGATAACGTATATTGTAAAAAGCAATGATAGGTTATTTTCTATCATTGCTTTTTTGCATGCTAGAGCTACTCCACTATCCCCTTCTATCAAACTCCAACATCCGCGCATGGGCCTCTCCTAGCTTTTCATTTTTTTTAAAAGGGGAGAATCTTCTTGAGAACCATCTATAAAAATGGAACCATCTATACATTCAATCCGCTCAAGCCAATGGTACAGGCGGTCGTCATCGAGCATGGACGATTCATCGATATGGGAACGTCTGCTGATATGGTGCTGCAATGGGGCAGCCAGGCGCAGGTCATTGATTTGGAAGGAAAGACAGCTACTCCAGGTTTAATAGATAGTCACCTGCACTTATCCATCATGGCGGATAGTTTTATCAATCTCGATTTTGCTGCCATTACTTCAAAGCATGAGATGCTGGCAAAAATCCAGGAAAAAGCAAGGCAGCTTGAGCCAGGGGAATGGATCGTCGGCAGCAGCTGGGATGAGAATCTTTTTACAGACGGGGGAATTCCGACGATTGCGGAGCTGGATTATGTGGCACCTGCCAACCCGTTGTTTTTATCAAGGACATGCCTGCACGCGGCGATCGTCAATAGCAAGGCATTGGAAGCGAGTCGCTATCATCCGGGAATCTCTGTTCCGGAGGGCGGCACGATTGTATTGGATGAAATCACGAAGCAGCCCACTGGACTGTTCCTTGAATCAGCATCGAACCTGATCAGGCAGCATATTCCTGAGAGGTCTTATGACGATTGGAAGAAAGCGATGCGCCAGACGATGTACTACGCGATGAGCAAGGGGTTAACGAGTGTGCATACGAATGATCCGCTTTATCTCGGTGGTCTCGATAAAACCTGGAATCTTTTTAATGAACTGTTAAACGGGGAACAGCTGGGTCTGCGCAGCAATCTCTTGATCAACCATGAGTTTTTAGCGGATTTAAAAGCAGCCGGAATGTATACAGGCTATGGCAATGACACGCTGCAAATTGGCGCAGTCAAGATTTTTGCCGATGGGGCGTTTGGGCGGAGGACTGCGCTTTTATCTGAAGAATACAGCGATGCACCCGGTCATTACGGCGATGCCATGTATGACCAGGAGCAGCTATTTGAGATTGTTAAAGGAGCAAGGGAGCTTGATATGCCGATTGCAGTTCACACGATTGGCGACAAGGCACTTGAAAATGTTCTCGACGTGCTGGACCAGTTTCCGGCTGCATCTTACCGTGACAGGCTGATTCATGCGCAGGTTTTACGGGAGGAATTGATTCCGCGGCTAAAAGGGCCGAACAGGATTGCTGATATCCAGCCTCGTTTTATCGCGAGTGACTTCCCGTGGGTTCAGGAGCGCCTTGGCGAACAGCGGATCAAGCTTTCCTACGCCTGGAAGACAATGATGGAAGCCGGCGTCATTTGTGCTGGTGGCTCCGATGCACCGGTCGAACCAGTCGACCCGATTCTCGGGATCCATGCCGCAGTAACGCGCAAAAAGCCAGGAGAAATGCACGAAGGCTATGTGCCAGAACAAAAGCTGCCGATGGTAGATGTATTCCGCCTGTTCACCGAACTCGGAGCATACCCAACGAATGAAGAGACACTAAAAGGCACGATTGCTAGAGGTAAATTAGCCGACATGACCGTTTACTCAGCAAATCCATTCCAGATGTCAAATCCAGATGAACTCCTATCCATGAACATCGAAATGACCATCATAGGCGGCGAAATCAAATATCGGAAACACAGGGACGGTTCTTCTGTTTCCGTTTGAAAGCACTGAAACACAGGGACGGTTCTTCTGTTTCCTTTCGGAAGCGCGACACCGTCCTTTTTATTTCCCTGAGACACAGGGAATCTTCTTCTGCTTCAATTTGGTAGCGCGAGACCCGTCCTTTTTATTTTTATGGCTAAAGTCCTAAAATTTTCTGAAATTAAACCGAAATAGATAGTAAGAGAAGAAACGGTAATTTACTCTATTGCTGGACAGGAGAGCGGAAAAATGAAATTCAAGAAGAGATTCGCAAGAAAATCACAGATGAAGTTCAGTGTTCGAGCCAAATTATTGGCGGGCTTTTTTTCGGTTTTGGCTTTGTTGGCAGTTGTGGCAATCATCACGAATTTTCAGTTTAACAACATGAATAGCCAGTATTCATCGTCTATTAATGACCGGATGGAAAAGCTGAATCTGATTGTGGAGATGAAGGATGCCATCATGAAGGAGCAGCTGGCGCTTCAAAAGTATATGGCAAATGGTGATGGTGAAAGCCTGATTGAATTTGAGGGTGCGGTAGAAGCTTTTGCCAAAAGCTCAAAGGAGTATTTGAGCACAACGAAATCCGCTGAGGGGAAAAAGGTAGGAGAGAACCTTGTGGCTGCTGAGGCAGAGTATTATAAGGTCGCTTCAGAGGCGTTTACTTTAATTCGGGATGAAGAAACGGTCAAGGTTCGGCTATTGATGCAGAAAGAAGGGAATCAGCTGATCTTTGACTTGAATTCCGCAGCGGAAGATGCTATTGAGTATCAGCAAGATGCGCTGAATTCTACGAGTGAGACGCTTTCTGGCAATGTACAGAAAGTAGCCTTGCTCATCATTGCGCTCAGTGTAGCTGCTTTTGTCATTGGAATCGTGATTGCTACTTATATCAGCAGGATGATTTCAAAGCCTGTCCAGCTTGTATCGCAGGCGGCAAAGCAATTGGCTGGCGGGAACCTGGCTATTGAAAAAATCAATGTGAAGAATAACGATGAGATTGGCCAGTTAGCAACGGATTTCAATGAAATGACGACCAACTTGAGGAATTTGATTTTTCAGGTTAGCAGTACCTCGGAGCAGGTTGCGGCATCAGCTGAAGAAATGATGGCAAGTGCCGACCAGACGAATTCTGCTACGAACCAGGTAGCGACAGCAATCCAGGAAGTCGCAGGCGGTGCAGAGCTCCAAAGCAAGAACACGGAAGAAAGCGCGAAGGCAGTAGGAGAGATGGCGGGGGGAATCCAGCGGGTTGCAGTCACGACATCCACTGTCGCAGAGTCTGCAGCTGATACGACGAAACAGGCAATGCTCGGACATGAATCTCTGGAAAAAGTCATTGAGAAGATGAAGGCGATCAATCAAACGACAGGTGAAACGAATGCCGTCATCAAGGATTTGGATCGTAAATCGGCGGAAATCGGAAAAATTATTGAAGTCATCACAGGGATCGCTGACCAGACGAATTTGCTTGCCTTGAACGCAGCGATTGAAGCTGCAAGAGCAGGGGAGCATGGAAAAGGATTCGCGGTGGTCGCGGATGAAGTACGGAAGCTGGCCGAGCTTTCAAGGCAATCAGCCAGCCAGATCTCTGGCCTGATAGAAGTCATTCAAAAAGAAACCCACCAGGTCGTGGAAATGATGAACAAAGGCACAGCTGAAATTTCTGAGGGCACCTTATTGGTAGAAGACACAGGACGGACCTTTGACGAAATTTTAAAATCGATTGAGAATGTAAGCTCGGAAATCCAGGAGGTTTCCGCTATCTCTGAAGAAATGTCGGCAAGCGTCCAGCAGGTGAACGCCTCCATTGAAGAAGTGACCAAAATCGCCCGGGATTCTGTGGCAAGCACATCAGAAATTGCCTCTGCAACGGAAGAGCAATTAGCTTCGATGGAAGAAGTAGCCTCTTCATCAGCATCACTCGCGAGACTGGCAGAAAACCTGAGAGAAATGGTAGCGAAGTTCAAGATTTAAATTGCGAGGAAGCACGGTTTCATATCGTGCTTCTTTTTTTATGCCTGACTTTCGCACACCCATAAATGCTCAATCAAGGCACATTAGCCCAAGCCAAACCCGTGATAAACGCATATAAAATTAGTGAATACAAAAAAGAGAAGAGGGAGGTAAGCCGTATGCATGCATACAGACATCCTTATCGTTCACGGGATCAGAGGTTTTTCGGTTTTGGGTTTGGGCTTCCGTTTTTAGGTGGATTGGCCGGGGGATTATTAGGAAGTGCTTTATTTTATCCGCGTCCTTATTATGGGTACCCACCATACCCGCCATATCCTTGCTGCCCGCCAAGACCGTATCCGTATTACTATTAAAAAGCTAAACAAAGGGGGAGTAAGCCAGACGGCTCACTCCCCATTTTTTTAACTGATATTCATTTTTTTGATCTGATGCTTACTCATGAAATCGAGAGAAAGCTGGTTGAATTCATCCGCTTTTTCTATATTGCAAACGTGGCCGCAGTGCTCCAGGATGACTAACTCTGAGCTTGTATCCCCTCTCAGGTCATCTGCAAGTTCTTTCACAAACATATGGTCCTCAGCTCCTGAGATATAGAACTTTGGGACATCTTCACTGATTTCCTGGACATTGCTGTATGTGGCTTCGACATCTCCGGCCAGGTGATACCATGCAAGGAAATTTTTCCTTTTCATTTTATAGGCTTCCTGGATGAAAAATCGCCTTGAGTCTTTATGGTTGTCCTTTGGCATCAGGATCAATGCCAAAATGCGATAAAGCCACATAAACGGGATGAAATCTTTTACCCACCAGGCCAATTTGATCAGCGATTTAGCGAAAAGATTCAGCCTCGTAATAGCGCCGCCAAGCACAGCGGATCTCACACGCTCGGGTTCCGTCTGCAGCAGGTGGTGGACGATGATTGTTCCGAGTGAAATGCCTACGAAATGGGCTTTCCTGATCGAGAGATGATCCAATGTTTTCACAATCTCCGAGACAATCATATCAAACGAGAAACTTCCTTTATATGAATCAATATCAGGCGAATTCCCATGCCCAGGCATGTTGATCGCCAGGATGTTGTATTTTTTAAGAAACGGTTTTAGTTGCTTGTAAAAGATATTGGAGCTCCCGCCAATTCCGTGCAGCAACACAATGTACTCCGAGCCGCGGCCCTTATATAACTTGTAATCTAGCATCCGATTCTCCTTAGGCGTTCATGAGGTGATACTTAATGATACCCTTGATGCTTTGACTAGTAAACTAAAAGGAGATGGTAAAAATAACGGCAGGCACCATCACGAGAATGATGATGCCTGCCGTAGTCTTCTATTATTACTTTTTACCTTTTTTGTCCACCTTGATGACAACAGTCGTCAATGGATCAAGTGTTAATTTGTCTTTCGTTAGTTTGAAGCCAGATGGCTTGGATACAGGGGTTTTACCTGCTTCGTCATTGTCGACAAGGACCTTTCCTTTGGAGAAGTCGAGTCCGTCAATCGTCAGCTCCCGTTTCTTAGTATCTGCGTTTACGAATACGTAGTATGTTCCAGTGTTATCGGTAGATACGTTTTCGTAGGCGATCACAAGGTCTGTATCCTTGATTTCAGGTAAATCAAGCAATCGAACATTCTGATCAACTAGTTCTTTTTCGCCGAGGCGGAAAGCGTTCGTTGACTTTCTCAGCTCGATCAAACCTTTTGTATAGGCTTGAGTTGTCGTGTTGACTGAGTATTCCTTTTTGTTCGTTGCTTTTTGCCAGTCAAACATGTTGATGGCATCGGATGAATCATAAGAATCGTGAATGAAGTATCCGAATGGGTTGCCTTGCTCATCTGTTAATTCATGATACTTCTGTTCAGGGACGCCTTCAGCTTTCCACTGTTTCGTTCTGCCGTATTCCTGGCCTGCGTGAAGGAATGCAGTTCCCTGAGACGTTAAAATGATCGAGTTTCCAATGCGGATGCGCTTATGAATTTCCAACTCATTTTCAGGTACAGAAGGGTCTTTCTTGATCGATTGGGCAATAACATCGTGAAGCGGCAGGTTGTCATGCGCTGCGATGTACTGGACCATATCGCCTGGATCATCGTCAGCTGTATTGCCCGGCTGGCCTTTAATGTTGTTGAAGATCGTGTTGATGTCTCTCGCTCCGCCTGTGATGAAGCGAGGTTCACCTTCAGAGCCGAAGCCTGATTTTAGCTCATTACGGATTTCATCGGAGAATACGCCAACATCATCCGTTTTGTCCATCCAATCCTGGTCAGCGCCCATGCCCTTAAGCTCTGGTTCAGCGATGTGGCCGGCGAATGTTCTCCAGCCTTCACCGATGAACAATGCATCAGGGTTCACAGCTGCTGCAGCATTATAAGCGTTTTGCACAGAAGGGTAGGTTGCGTCACCCATCATATCGAAACGCATTCCATCAATCTTGTATTCTTCGAACCAGTATTTCACCGAATCTACCATCAGCTTTTCAGCCATTTTGTGGCTTGTTGCCAGATTGTTTCCGAAGCCGCCAAGGAAGTTTCCTTGTGCATCCTGGAAGGCATAGTAGTTAGGAACGATGTCATTCAGCTGACTGGCTTTCGCCATATGGGTGTAAACAACGTCAAGGACGACACCCATTCCGGCATCATGGATCGCATCGATCATCTGCTTCAGTTCCTTAACACGTAATTCCGGATTAGCAGCATCTTGTGAGTAAGCTCCGTCAGGCGAGAAGTAACTGTGCGGGTCATAGCCCCAGTTGTATTCGTTGCCGCCAGCAGAGTATTCAAGCTCTCTTTGGCCCATGTTCGTCTCGTCGCCGTAATACCAGGCCATTACAGGAAGTAATTGAACATGAGTGACACCAAGCTTTTTAATATAATCAAGCTTGTCGATGAACGCTTTATAAGAACCCCATCTTGCGTCCAGGTCACCTTTTATAGAAGGATCGGATGTAAAGTCACGGACATGAACCTCGTAAATCACAGCATCCTCACGTTTTTCATAGCCTTTGATTTTAGCATGGCCGAAGTCCTCAGGATTTGTGCTGCTTAGGTCAACAATGGCTGCCTTGCCGACAGTGTCGCCGTCAGGGCCAGCATTGCCTTCTGTATTCACGGTGAAGGCTGCCATAGACTTCGCATAAGGATCAAGAACCTTGTTTGTCACTCCGTCATTTGTCACTTCATACTGGTAAAAATAACCCTTCAAATCAGACACATCCAGGTCGCCAGGAGCAACGTCTGCAGACCAGACTCCTTTTTCACCCTTCGTCAACTCGATGCTGCCGATTTGTTCAGCTGCATTGTCCTTGTTAAAGAAGTTTGCAACTACCTTGCTTGCCTTTGGAGCCCATAGCTTCAAAGTTACTGAGCCGTCCTTGTAGGAAGCGCCCAGGTCATCACCGTCGTAAGAGAACATTTCATCAAGCATTCTCCAGCCAGATGAAGCAGAAACCGTTCTGCCTGAATATGTGATGGACAATGGAAGTTTTTCTAAATCGAATTGGGCTGTTACTTCCACTTTGTTATTTTCTGTGAATTTCACACTTTCAACAGGAACGGTTTCACCTGTTGCATCTTTAATATCCAGTTTCGACTTTAAGTCTTCAGCTGTTAAGCCATCAGTCATCGTAAAGCTTAATAGAATCGTATCTTCAGAGATTACTTCAGCAGACGTAATGCCTGTAGCCTGCTCCCAGTAAGGAGATACGTAGACATTGTCATCACCCTGACGGATCCATACATGATTGTACTTATCCAGAAGGTTGAAGGTTTTGTCTCCGCCATCTTTTTCTCCGTTTGTCTTGTTAAGGGCAATCATGCCAATTGACTTAGCGTTGTCTATTAATGGAATGTCTACATACGCACCATAACGGTCTTTACCCGAGAAGGAGGCAGCCCCTGTAGGCCATCCATCAGAAGGTGCTGCGACATCTTTCCAGTTCCAGAGACCGAAGTTTTCATAGTCAGCATTGTCACGAACATAGTGGACGCGGACTGTATTGGCAGGCAGGTCGACTGGTTCATATGTGTACACCTTGTCATCGCCTTGCTTGATAAAGATTTCATTGATTTCTGATGAAGTGATGGTAAAGCCTTTGTCTCCGCCGTCTTTGCCAGCATCACCTTTTGTTACATCCATAACGAGGAAGCCGATGTTTTTCGCGCCTTCTTTAAGTTCTACGTCAATGTATGCACCGTAGCTGTCCGTTTTTTCGAACATTGTAGCTCCTGTCGGCCAGTTGGCAGAAGGGGACTTCACATCATTCCACAGCCACGCACCAAAGTTTTCATAATTATTGTCATTACGCTTGTAGTGGATTCGGATGTGGTTGGCTGGGACAGGTTCAACCGTGCCGTCGCCATTTCCATCGCCATCATCATCGCCACCGTCAGCTGGTGTAATCGACCCGCCTTCAACGGTAAGTAAAACAGTTCCGCCATCTGCTTTCGCAGGAATGGTCAGTGTTACTTTTCCATCTGCCGCAGTATATGTCTCACCTGAATAGTGGTCAGTAACAACGGCGTTGGCAGAATCCACTGTCAATGTGACTTCTTTTGCACTGTCAGCAACGTTCAATCCTACATAAGCAGCTCCATCTCCATGCTTTCGCGCAAAAAGAAGGAATTGATCGCTGTCAGAACCGGCAATTGTTTGACGATCACCTTTAGCGAACACATCAGAATAATCACTTCTAAAGTTCAAAACTTTTTTATAGTGATCAAGGACATCATTGTTTTCTACTTGATCCCATGCCAAGTCATAACGGTTATCGTATTGCGGATAGTTGTTTGCTCCGCTTTGTCCCAATTCTTCACCGTAGTAGATGACTGGCTGTCCTTTCGCTGTTGCCTGCAGGGAAGCAGCAAGTTTCAGCTTTCCTTTGTCATTTCCTTCTTTGTATAAGAATCCATCTTCATCGTGGCTTCCCAGGAACTGACCTAGTGTAGCTGTGTTATCAATTTTACCGTTACGGGCAATCAGGGCATCATTTGCAGCCTTTAGCTTGCCGTTCACAAAATCATGGGCAATGCCTTTGAATCCGAAATCAAGCAGGGAATCCATCATACCTGATTCAAGGTATCCATAGTCGTTGTTGACTTCAGCTCCCCAGGTTTCGCCGATCATCTTGTGTTCAGGCATTTTTTCTGTGATCGCGTTCTTGAACGCCATCCATGTAGTGTCTTCCACATGTTTCACTGTGTCAACGCGGAAGTAATCAATTGTGTTGCCCTTATCTGTGGTTGCTTCCTCAATCCATTTTGTCTGCCAATCAATGATTGTCTGTCGGACTGCTGGATCTTCTGTTTTAAAATCAGGAAGATCTGCCAGCTCACCAACGATTTCATCATCACCTACATCGGAACCCTGGCGGAGCAGATTGCTGTAAGTGCTGCGTTCTTCATTAGTTGGGTATCCTGCTGGCGGGTTCTCCAAAGAACCATCAAGGTCCTTTAAACCATAACCAGTATGATTCAATACAACATCCACCATAATTTTAATGCCGCGATCATGCGCAGCGTCAATCAATTGATGGAAGTCTTCCATTGTCCCGAAGTGAGGGTTTAACTTTCCGAAATTGCTGGCCCAATAACCGTGATAAGCATAATAAGAGTGCTCATCGGTGTAGCGGACATCATGCTTGATATTCTCCACGATTGGACTGATCCAGATCGTGTTTACACCTAGTTCATCCAGGTAATCCAATTTTTCAGTAATTCCCTTAAAATCGCCGCCCTGGTAAGTACCACGGTCATTCTTTGCTTCGTAGTCCTGATTATAAGGGTCATTATTACTGGAATCTCCATCAAAGAAACGGTCTGTCAGCATGAAGTAGATGATGGACTCGTCCCAGTCAAAATCGTTCTCTCCGACAGATTGTCTCGTTTTCACTGTTACGCTTGCTGTACCGTTATGTGGGTTGCCGAATGAATCGGTGACCGTTAACGGAATGGTTTTAGTGCCTGCTGTTACATTGTCATCGACTGCAATCGTTACTTCTTTCAATGAAGGGTCGATTTCTAGAGACTTTGATCCTCCAAGCTCGGAAACATCTGCAGTGATTTTGCTGATTTCAACTCCATCAGTCAGTCCCTGTACGTCAACAGACAACACAGCGTTCTGGTTGTAATCAATTTCAGCAGGATTGACTGTACCTGAAACCGTTAATTCAGCGTTGGCATAGGTGATTTTGGATACGCCGTCAACTGTGTTATAAGGATCTGTTACTTCAACAGTCTGTCCATTTTTTGTCACAAGGAATGTATATTCATGTGTGCCATTTGGAATGTTTTCGTATGGTGCTACGAATCTCTCATTCTCTGGCTCATATGTCATTTCGATGGTTTCACCATTAAACTTCAATTCTACTTTTTCAATCGTATCCATCGCATCATTTGCAAAAAGCTCTTTATCACGGTAAAAGAAGGTGGCATTGCCATTATCAATTACCGGAGCAGATCCATCAGGTACGATTCGGATTTCTTCTACACCACTTGTAATGAAGGCTTTAGTAATGGAGTCATTCTTATTCACTGGAATGAAACGATCTCCGAATTCCTTTTGGGCTGTAGCCCAATCCTCTGTACTGCGGAGGACAAAGCCGATTTCTGCTGTATTTTGCGCAACAGCAATGTCAGCTACCGCTTTGCTGCCTTCATATTTTTGAAAATCGATCTGGTCATTTTGCACGCCTGTGTTCCAGACCCAAATATTCCAATCCCCAAAATTTTGATCTTCGCGAATGTAAGTAAAACGGACTTTGCGTTCAGTAGATTCGGAAGTGGCATTCGTTCCTTCAGCCACTGCCTTATGAGCAGGTATAAAAGGAAGCCATAAGCTCATTAGCATGACCGCTGTCATGAAAATTGAGAAACTGCGTTTCGTGTTCCTTCTCATTCGAATATTTTCCCCCCTAAATAGTTTGATGTTGCTAGAGTTGCAGAAGAAATCCTCCTTTCACATATTGAGGAATCATTTTGTGAAACCGTTTGCACAAAGGGTTAAAAAATTTTAAAGCCTCCCCAAAAAAATGCAAGCGCTTGCAATCAGCTTTCCTTTCAATTTTACAATAGAATCAGCCTTCCAGCAATGAAGGCAAAACAGTTTATTGGTAGACAAATAGTGCCAAAATACTGCATAAAACCTTGCGATTATAGTCACAAAGTATCGATGGAGATGACTTTCATGAATAGTTTAATACCAGGAGTAATGTTAATAGTAGAATTATGTCGGAAAAAGAAACCTATTATCATATAAAAATGAGCCATTTGAACTATGATGAAATTTCACTTTTAGCTTTAGTCTAATTGGAAAGTGATGAAGGATATCTTATAAAATAGAATACAAATCGAAAAGAGGGATTGATATGAAAAATTTAGATCATCAATTTCGTACTAGGATTGGATATACTTTGGAAACACCCGTCAAATTTGAGAATATCAACACCATTTTAGAATTGACAGCTTCAGCCATTCCATTTGAGAACCTGCGTACATTATCTGGTGATCTTACTGTCATTGATGAAACAGCCATTGCAGAAAAGGTTTTAAAAAAGAATGAGGGCGGCCTCTGTTATGATCTGAATAGTCTCTTGTATTTGTTTTTAAAGGAGAATGATCTTGATGTCCAGCTGATTTGCGGATCAGTTTATGTCCAGGAAATTGGCGGCTTCAGCCCTACAGGGAGGACTCACGCAGCCATTTTATTGAGTGAAGGTGGCAGAAGGTATTTGGTAGATACCGGCTTCGGCGGGAATCTGCCGTTACGCCCAGTGCCGCTTGATGGGAGCGAAATCAGCACACCCACTGGGGAGTTTCGGGTAAAAAAAGAAGACAGTGAATTCGGGGATTACTTTTTAGAGATGAAACAAAAATATAAGGATTCTGGCTGGAGGGTGGGATATGCTTTTGATACCAGCGAGGCGCTGGAGGATGTCAGCGGTTTAACAGAAATGAAGAGAATCATCACAGAACATCCACAGTCACCCTTCAATAAAAAGCCTTTGCTGACACGAGTGACAGCGAACGGATCCATGGTTTTAACAGAAACAAGCTTTACCCAGTGGAAGGATAGCGGCGTGACGAAAGAAGAAATTGACTCAAAGCGATTCAGGCAGCTGGCGAAGGAATTCTATAATCTTGATGTAAAATGAAACTTTCCATACGTGCTAACCGTTAATATAAGTATTAAAAATGACAGGTGGATGAATGCATATGGATTCGAAGGACTACTTACTGAACGAATTGAAGGAAATTGAAAAATGGGAGAAGGATCAGAAGGGGCTTTGGTTTTGGGAGAAGCTCACCCGTCTGCCGTTCAAAATGCTCGACCGGTTCACGCCAAAGTTCATCCAGGAGAAAGTCGGAACCCTGCTTGATGAGCTGGGCAGCTATATACATACCGGCGGACAATATTTATCCAGCGAGAAATCTGTATTTAATTATATGGAGAAAAAGACTGGCAGAGCAATCAGCCAGTTATCGGACCTTGAGGGCGTCTCGGTTGAAGATATGAAGAAGGCGTCTTTGGCACTTGGGGAGCAGCGCAAAAAAGCAGCGACGATTCAGGGAGCAAGCACTGGAATCGGCGGGATTTTCACCCTGGCGATTGATATTCCGGCGGTGCTGGCCCTCTCGCTAAAAACACTTCAGGATATCGCGATCATCCATGGCTATGATCCGAAAGATAAGAAGGAACGCGTATTTATCATAAAATGCCTGCAGTTCTCGTCCGCTGATGTCGTCGGAAAACAGGCAATCCTGAATGAACTGACCGATTTCAACAATGATAACAAATCACGCGAAGTCATTTCACAGCTCCAGGGCTGGCGGGAAGTCACCCTGACCTATACGGAATCATTCGGCTGGAAAAAGCTCCTCCAGATGGTCCCCGTAGCCGGGATTGTGTTCGGCGCTTTCGCCAACAGATCGATGGTTAGTGATCTGGCGGAAACCGGAACCATGCTTTATCAGAAGAGACGGATATTGGAGAGGCTGTCAGAATCTGAAGACCAGCCATTATAGAATAAGACGAAACCCTCGGTGCTCCCGAGGGTTTTTTATGTGAAAAATCAATAGGGAAAGGGTCCTTTCTTATCGCTCCTATTGGTTATGCATTTTATCCTGTTTCATCGAAATGCTTGTAAAGCGAATTTCCTGTTAATTTATTTGCTTATAAACCAATGTATTCAATTATCTCCTTTTTCCCGGTTTTCATTGGACTTGGAGAGCGATTCCCGATAGTTTTGTAGTAGTTTAATAGTTTTCGACACAGCTTGCGGAAATTCTACAAAACTGGGGGAGAAAGAATGGAATTCAGAATGAAAAGTGACAACCGCTCTTCTTTTAGGAAAAGAATGACGAAAGGGATGATTGCTTCATCAATCCTGGTCAGCAGCAGCCTGTTGATGCCGGAATTTCCTTTCATGCCAGCGAAGGAATCTGTTGTTCATGCTGCCGGGCCAACTTTTACCGTTACGGCAGATGTCCTGAATGTCAGGTCCGGTCCGGGGACGAATTATGCAAAAATCGGCAGGCGGATCCAGGGCACCAAGCTTAACGTGTTTCAAAGAATGAGCAATGGCTGGTACAAAATATCTTTCAATGGAAAAACAGGCTATGTCAGCGGTGATTATGTGCACAGTTCTGCGATATACAAAGTGACGGCGACAAGATTGCATTACAGGACTGGCCCGGGCACCCAATATCAAAGCATGGGTTTGATTAACAATGGTACAGTGCTTGATGTGATCCGCCAGGAAAGCAATGGCTGGTATAAAATCTCCTATAAAGGGAAACTCGGCTATGTCAGCGGCGATTATGTTTCAACAAGTAATGGGGGAGTCACAAAAAGAATGGACATCCCTGTCATTGCACAGCGTCCGGAATTGCCGAGCGGCTGCGAGGTAACCTCACTGGCCATGGCGCTCCGTTATTACGGGATCAATGCGGATAAAACCGTCCTTGCCAAGCAAATGCCATACGACTCAACGAAACTCGTCCGAAACTCAGATGGTTCGATTAAAATATGGGGAGACCCAAATGTCGGATTTGTCGGAACACCATTTGGCAACGGCTACACCATCAACCCGGGCCCGCTTAAAAAAGTACTCGATAAGTATCGCCCGGGAGGACTCGCGCTTACCGGAAAGAATTTTACAGAAATCGAAAGTTATGTAAAAAAAGGCAAACCCGTTCTGGTCTGGTTTACCATCAACTATGAAATGCCAATTGCAAGGACATGGAAAACACCTGCCGGCAAAACGATTAATGCAGCAAGGCCTCTGCATAATATTGTCATCACAGGAACAGACGCGAACTACGTCTATTTCAACGACAGTGAAGCAGTGAAAAAAGACGTGCGAATGTCAAAGGCTAAATTCATCAACATCTATAATGCGATGGGCAAACGTGCGTTAGTAGTGAACTAATTAAGAAGCATCTGCGAACGGATTTCGCAGATGCTTTTTTAAAACAAATTTTTTAACACTAATGTCTTCAGTTTCTGGAGCAGTTGATAACTGATATACGATAAAGTAAAAACAAGAAATGCATCTACCAGATTAAGCAGTAAGTTCTGACTGCCCTGTTCCAGTCCGATTTTTTCAAAAAACAGGTCTATTACATCAATAAAGAAAACATGAATCGCATAAATCCCGAGGGAATTCGCGCCGATCTTCGTCATGAATCGGCCCTTACCAAGTTCCGGTTTGCTTAATGCGAATAAAAACAGAAACACAGTGAGGAAGATGGTCGAAAGGAAGTATTCTCCGTGTTTGGCATCCAGGCCCTTCTCAAGCCAATGTCCTTCTAAAATCTGCAGCAGGGTAAAGATGCAAAATAAATAAGTGTATAGTTTTGAATTTATTCTGCCCGGCGGTTTAATGGAAGCAAGCCAGAATCCCGCAGCAGTATAAACCAAGCTGACATACAGGGCGGCACGGGTCGTGCTTACCGGCAATTCGTCAAAAATAGAATAGGATTGCCCGAACAGGCCTAGAAGGTTGAAGCACAGGCTTATGATCAGCAGCAGCGGGACTTTATTGAATCTATAGAAGAAGTATAGAATACCAATGCTCCAGACAAGCGAAATCACAAACCACAGCTGATAGCCGCTTGTTCCCTGACCGTAATAAAGGAGATTAAGCGGAGTCAGGCCATCGATATACTTTGAAAGTTCCGCCTCGTTGTTCCCTTGGCTAATATAGATTTTTAACACATCATACACGAAATAAAAAATCAGCCAGCTAAAATAGATTTTCAGGATTTTTGTTATATATCTTCTGAAGTAAGAAAAGGACTGAGGATGGCTGTTCACTTTCAGGCTGAACAAGTATCCTGAAGCAGCGAAGAAAAAAGGGACTGCAAAGCGGGAGATATTATCAAGAATGAAATATCCAACCTGGTCATTGCTTGGGAAGGTGTGGATGACCACGACTGCGAGGATCGCGAAGAATTTGATAAAGTCGATTGCGTAATTCCGTTCCATGTTCGTGCCTCGATTCCGTAGTAAGTCCTGATATTTTCCCCTGTTCATTCCCCATTATGTAATGGTGATTCCCCAAATAAAAAAGGAGGAAAAACCATAACGGGTCCTTCCTCCTTTTTTTTATACAGTCTTACGCAGGATCAATGCCTCTTTCCGGCCTTTCCCCTGAAACAAAAACAACCCGCCATATAGCATCAAGATTCCCGCCATTAAGATGATTCCTATATACACACTCATCATGCTTGGCACCAGGAAAGCACCCATGATGATGGTGGAACGGGCAATCAGATCGGCGCCGCTGAAGCTGATTCCTGAAAAAGCGGAATAGGAGCCCCGTTTATCATCGGGCATCATATTGGCTTTTTCGGCATTGGCAATCGGGGAGTACATCAGCTCGCCGATTGTTGCGATCAGATTGAATAAAAGCAGCATGTACCAGACGTTTGCCGATGTTATGACCGTATAGCCAATGCTGTACGCGACCAGGCCTGCGAGCAACACCTTTTTCTTATTGAATCTGTCGGTGAACTTTGTGACGATAAAAGTGAACAGGACGACAAGCATCATATTTTCGATGTTCAAAATACTCAGCATCCTGACGCCGGACAGCTCGAACTCTCCCAGAAACAGCGGACGGAATTCAGCGGCAAGGCGGACACCGATATAGCTGTTCAGCGAGAATTCCGCAGCATAAATGCACATGCCGCCAATGACGGCCATCACGAACGGTTTGTCCTGAAGGGCGACCTTGTAGTTTGCCAGCAGGTCTTTGACGACGTTTTGGTGCTGTTTCGCCAATTGTGGAACAGCCGTATCCTGGAGCCAGATGGCATAGGCAATCGGCAATGTAGCAAAAGCAATCGTTAGTGTGATGAACAGGCCTAATTGATGGTGGGCATAAAACAATCCGCCAAGCGCGGCACCGATAGCCATGGACAGGTTGGTGAACCAATAATCCAGGGCATAGATGGCTTTCCGGTTTTCAGCTGTGGTTGAATCGATGATGATCGCCTGCATCGCAGGGCGGCCAAGGCTTCCGGAAAACATGAACAGTGTATAAGCAGCTGCAAAAAGGGTAATCCATTTTTGCTCTGGTACTAAGCTGATCGTCATCAGCCCCATCAAAATGGAGCTGACAGTAGATGTCGTCAGCAGGATTCTTTTGCGGTGAAAACGGTCTGATATATATCCTCCAATAAAATTGCCCACAAATGCGATGAAGACATTAACGCCAAGGAATGTCCCCGCCCAGACAGCTCCTTTATGCTGAGCAAAAAAAAGTGCCATGAACGGCAGCACCGCACTGGAAATGGCTCGATTAAAAAAAGATGTGATCAAACGGACTTTAAGATTTTGTGGATATTCTTTCCACTTCATATTGCCAGCCCCTTTCTATAATTTGTATATTAAAGGAGACGGAACAAGTTAAAAATGCCCTTTTATATAAAATATGTCCACTTTTAAGGAGAGGAACGATGGATCGCTATTTATTGACGCTCTGGAATCAGGCTGATTCTGGACAGGTAAAAGTAGAAGAGATCGCACAGCAATTAATGCTCAGTACGAAGCAAACACGGCGGAAGCTGCAGCAATGGCAAGAAGACGGGTGGCTGACTTTTCAGCCGGGCCGGGGAAGAGGAAATGTGTCATCTTTTAACTGGTGTCGGGAAGTGGAACAGGTATATGAACAGAGCTTTTACAATGCCCTTGAAAAAGAGCCGATTGAGTCTGTAAGCAAGCTGTTGCTGCTGGACTGGACGGTGGAAACGAAGCAGCGGCTAATGGCTGCTTTCCAGGGGAAGCTGGGTTTCCATCAGGAGGGGGAAGACAGCCTGATCATCCCCAGGTTCTATCCTTTTTTAACGTATCATCCGCTGAAACTGGCTGACGTCCACAGCGCGAACATCATTGCCAATCTGTATAACAGGCTCATCAGTCTGGATGCCGACAACACGATCAATCCAGAACTCGCGCATAGCTGGGAGTATACAGACCAAGAGCTGCTGCTGTATTTACGAAAGGATGTAGCCTTTCATGATGGCTCGATTTTAAAGGCGGAGGATGTGGTGCATTCCCTCCTGCAAATGAAGCAGGATGAAAACTTTGAAACAATTTGGGCGCCTATAACTTCGATTACGACACCGGCACCGCTTGTCGTGAAGCTTGAGTTTCCAGAGGGCTGTTCTTACGTCCTCCAGCTGCTGGGCCTTTTGACGGCAAGTGTTTTTAAAGAAGTGAACGGCAAGCTGGTCGGGACGGGCGGTTTTTATCTGGCTGAAGATTCAGAAGAAAAAACAACTCTTAGTGCGTTCTCTCAGCACTTTGGACACCGGCCGCTGCTCGACCGTGTTGAATTTGTCCAGGTACCGAAAGAATTCAAGGTTGTCTATCATACTGGACATGAATCGGAGATGGTGGATACCTTCAAGGTGGAAAGCGATTCAGGCTTCGGGATTGTCGTCATGAATCCATACAGGAATTCCGATATGGCCAGAAAGGAAGTGCGTGACTACGTCCATATGGTCATCGACCGGCACCGCCATGAACTATCTGAGGTGGACGCAAGAATCACTGGGAACAAAGAGGGCTGCCTGATCGGACTGTCAAAATCCTATACCATGCCAGAAGTGCCACTGCCATCAATGACCGGGCCGCTTAAGATGAAATATGTCAATTACACTACGAACACATCAATCTGGCTAAAAGAAAAACTTGAAATCGCGGGGATGGAAGTTGAGATGGAGGAAATCTCATTCCATGAGGCTCTTTATAATAGAGAACTTAAAATGGATGCCGATCTCTTTATCCATGGAGAAATCTTCGAGATGAACCAAAGCTTTTCCTATTTCTTCTTTTTAAAGAATAGCTTCTCGCCACTGCACTTTCTCGTAAAAAAAGATGAGTACCTGCTGCGGGAAGTCGAGGCGTATACCACAACACCGTTCGAGCAATGGAATGACCGCCATCTGCAAATTGAACAATATTTAAAAAATGAATCCCTGTTTGTGCCCTTGTATTTTACAAAACGGCAAATCCCATTTTCTATTAATCTGATGAATGTGGAAATCAAGCATTTTGGCTATGTGGATTTAACGAAGCTTTGGACCAAGCCAGGGATATAATGAAGCAGTACAAATTTGTGCAGTGGGTGCCTGCTGGCTGCTGTGAAAATTTTTGCCATGACCTAGTTGGTTCCTGGTAATGGCGGAGGGGAGGAAGTTAATTGGCTGACTCGATAGAAAAAGCAATGGAGAATGCAAAGGCCTCTTTGGAATTGTCAGGTTTTAAAGTAGGAGAAGGTCACACAGAGCTCGTCAGGAAAGTTCTAAAAGGTGAAATCACCGATGATGAATTCCTGGCAGAAGCAAAGCGGCTGGCAGAAAAAAAGGGAAGCGATTCAAAAAAAGATAGCTAATAAACCATTCCCCATGTAAAATTAATTGAAAATTAAATAGATTTTTAGATTCTCGTTTTGCCGTCCATTTTGAATTACAGGAGGAAACAAGGGACATTAAGACAATTATTGCTTTCGCTAATATATCAATCTAATTTTTTGAAAAATACGACTATAAGAGGTTGATGAAGGTTGAAAATGGATGTAACGACAAAAGAACCTACGATTTTTAATCACATCGGGAACAAAATCAAAACAGAGGATCGTGAAATCAACATTATAGCCAGGATGGAAGAACCGTTAATCGTCGTCTTAGGGAATGTCCTGAGTGACGAAGAATGCGATGAATTGATCAAGCTGTCAAAAGACAAACTGGAGCGTTCGAAAATCGGCAACTCCCGTGAAGTAGATGAACTCAGGACGAGCAGCAGTACGTTTATTGATGAAACTGAAAATGACGTGGTCGCCAGAGTTGAAAAAAGAATCTCCCAAATCATGGACATTCCCAATGAACATGGTGAAGGACTGCAAATACTGAACTATAAAATTGGCCAGGAGTATAAGGCGCATTTTGACTTCTTCTCGTCAACTGTAAGCAATCCAAGGATCAGCACACTCGTCATGTACTTGAATGATGTCGAGCAGGGCGGAGAAACCTACTTCCCTAAACTAAATTTCTCAGTATCCCCGCAAAAGGGCATGGCCGTGTATTTTGAATATTTTTATGACAATCAAGACTTGAACGACTTAACCCTGCACGGCGGAGCACCAGTAGTCATCGGCGACAAATGGGCCGCAACGCAGTGGATGAGAAGGAAAAGTGTGAGATAGCGGCGACATGGAAGAGCATGGTGAACATGCTTCTTTTTTTTATGAAAGAATTAATGAAACCTTTCTCTACCTGAAATCGTTAGTAGAAGTACCCTATGTAAGGAAGGCGAGAATGAATGAAGACTTTTTTTAAGGTGATCGCAGCCAGTATTCTGGGTTACCTCTTTTCCGGAGGCATCGACCTCGACGATCTGAAATTCCAAAGAAATATGAGGAAGCTGAAAAAGGAAAAATGGTTTAAGAAATTGAGCGATAACGGAATGTATTATGACAGTATCTATCAAAATGATGAATTCAAAACATACCTTACCGAGGACGGAATCGTAAATAGAATACTGAACCACGCAGAAGAAAGAGAAAAATGCCTAGCCTATATTAAAAGAGGATGGTAGCTCTAGCTGGAACTTTTTTAGCAGTGCAGATTTTTGTTGCTCTTTTTTATCAAAAATTCCCATTAAGGTAGTATAATACAAAAAAACGATAGGGAGCAGAACGCTATGGAGCTATGGAATATTTATGATCAATACAGGCATATGACAGACAGGATCCATGAAAGAGGCCAGGAGATGAAGGATGGGGACTATCATCTTGTCGTCCATGTCTGGATCGTGAATGATGGCGGCCAATTCCTGATCCAGAAGCGCCAGCCATGGAAGAAGGGCTGGGCAAATATGTGGGATTGCTCTGCTGCAGGTTCTGCTATTCAAGGTGATAATAGTGAAAAAGCGGCAATCCGCGAGGCAAAAGAAGAGCTTGGAATCGATTTAGATATCGAAAATGGGGAACGATTGTTTACGGTGAAATTTTCACGCGGATTCGATGATATTTGGCTGGTGCGGCAAAATGTAGCGATCGAAGGCCTACACATACAGGAAGAAGAAGTTGCTGATGCAAGATGGGCAAGTGAAGCTGAAATAAGAGAGATGGCGGAGAAGGGTGAATTCATTCCATTTAACTATTTCGACCTCTTGTTTGACATGGCAAATTCCAATATTGCGCTGAAAAAGGCTTCAGTGGAGGATGCAGAGGAACTACTGGCGTTGCAAAAGGAAGTGTTCCAGCCTTTATATCAAAAATACAATGACCACGAAACAAGCCCGGCAACCCAAACAATGGAGCGCTTTTTAACAAGATTCGAGCGCGGTGAGTACTTCAAGATTTTTTACGAAGGCAAGATGGCCGGCAGCGTCTGCGTCTCTGAAAAATCACCAGGATTGATGAGGCTGAATATCATCAATGTTTTAGAAAGATTCCACAACAAGGGGATTGCCCAGGAGGTCATGGAGCGGTTGGAACTCATGTATCCAGAAGCTGATGCGTGGGAACTGGACACTATCCAGTCCGAGGAGCGGAACTGCTATCTGTATGAAAAAATGGGATATAAACAATGCGGTGAATTAAAAATCATCAATGATCAGATGACAATCGTTGGGTACCGGAAAGAGACGGGCCTGAAAAAGATTGAAGTGATATAAAACTCATTTATTTGGCTGGACAAAGAAGGAAAATGAGATTGCGATTGTTTAATGGACAATTCAGAAAGAAGAGGCAGCCAAAATGTTAAGAAAGAAAGTTTTATGGACATTTCAGGATGAAGAGGCAGCCAAAAGGTCTAAGAAAGAAAGTTTTATGGACATTTCAGGATGAGGAGAAAGTCAAAATGTCTAAGAAACAGGTTTTAATGGACATTTCAGAATGAAGAGACAGCCAAGATGTCTAAGAAACAGGGTTTAATGGACATTTCAGGATGAAGAGACAGCCAAAATGTCTAAGAAACAAGGTTTAATAGACATTTCAGAACGAAGAGGCAGCCAAAATGTCTAAGAAAGAGAGTTTTATGGACATTTCAGGATGAAGAGACAGCCAAAATGTCTTAGAAACAAGGCTTAATAGACATTTCAGAACGAAAAGGCAGCCAAAATGTCTAAGAAAGAGAGTTTTATGGACATTTCAGGATGAAGAGGCAGTGGCTAAGAAACAAGGTTTAATGGACATTTCCGAAAGATGAATGAATCAAAATAAAGGACGGCCCTCCAAATGGAGTGGCCGTCCTTTTTGTAATCAAGATTATTTTACACCCTTCATGAAGCTCTGGATCTTCGGAGACATGACGAACAGGATGATACCTAGAACGATCGATGCTCCACCGATTGTTCCGAAGTAAGTCATTTCAGTTTCAGGTGAGTAGAACTTAACGATTTGTGCGTTGATTGCTTGTGCTGCAGCACTTGCAAGGAACCAAAGGCTCATTGTTTGTGCAGAGAAAGCAGCTGGCGCCAATTTAGTTGTTGCTGAAAGACCAACTGGGGAAATTAGCAACTCACCGAATACAACGATCAGATAGCTTAGAACTAGCCATAATGGGCTAACCAATGCATCTGTTCCTGTGAAGTATCCTGGAATCAGGATCACAAGGAATGATAGACCAGCAAAAATCAATGAGAATGAGAACTTCTTAGGGATTGATGGCTGGCGATCTCCCAACTTCACCCAGAATCCAGCGAAAATTGGTGCAAAGATGATGATGAATAATGGGTTCAATGACTGGAACCATGCTGGAGAAATAGTGATTCCAGCGAATTCTAATTGTGTACGCTTGTCCGCATAGTTGGCAAGGATTGTTGAACCTTGTTCCTGGATTGCCCAGAACATAACAGCTGCCAGGAATAACGGAATGTAAGCAAGAACGCGTGAACGTTCAACTTCTGTTGTTTTAGGGCTGCGGTACATGATGATGAAGTACGCAGTCGGAATTAAGATACCAAGGATTGTTACAAGGTTAATAAAGCTTTCGAATGTTAAAAGTCCAGCAGGAATTAAAATTGCACTTAAAATACCGATTGCAACGATCGCTACACCAATGATCGTGAAAGTTTTCTTCTTTTCAGATGGTGAAAGCGGGTTTGGTACAGCTGTACCAGCAAGGCCTAGGTTCTTTTTCTTTGTAAGAACGAAAACAACTAGTCCCAAGAACATACCGATTGCGGCAATACCGAAACCGAAATGGAAGTTATAAGCGTCAGAAACTGCTCCAACGATTAGTGGCGCAAGGAATGCACCTGCGTTGATACCCATGTAGAAGATTGTGAAACCAGCGTCACGACGAGCGTCTTTTTCACTGTACATTTCACCGACTACAGTCGAAACGTTTGGCTTAAGTAAACCAGTACCGATTACGATCAATACCATGGAAACGAAGAACATTGCTACGCTGCCAGGAATAGCAAGCGCGATGTGTCCAAGCATGATCAAAATACCACCGTAGAATACAGCCTGGGAAGTACCGAAAATTCGGTCAGCCATCCAGCCGCCGATGATACCTGACATGTAAACGAGTGAGCCGTAAATGGACATGATGGAAAGTGCTAAAGTTTCATCAATTCCCAAACCGCCTTTTGATACTTCGTAGTACATGTAGAATACAAGGGTCGCTCTCATTCCATAGTAAGAAAAGCGCTCCCAAAACTCAGTGAAGAAAAGTGTAAACAGACCTTTTGGATGTCCAAAGAATCCTGTTTGAGGTACACTGTCCACAATTTTCTGCCTATTTAGGTTTGACATAATTACCCCTCCCTATTTTCGTATACTAGAATACTTTTTGTTGTGTGAATTGTCAAAAACAATATTAGGAAATAAACATCACACCCCTTGATAAATAAGGATTTTGGCTGATTTTTCTCAAAAAGAAAGTTTTTTAAAAATTATTCAACTAATAAGAATTTGAAGAATTATCAGACATTTTAGTAAAAATATCCCATTCCAGCCAACTACTTTTTACCCTAATTTTTAAAAAGCAAACTGCCAAGCTGGACGAATAAACTATAGCTGTCAGGGTATGCATAGAGTATAGACATTGATGTAAGGAGGAAAGCATTTGAAAAATAATTATGGCAGATTTGGCATGATGGTTTTGACTTCCACTATTATCATGTTAATTTTGATGTATTTTAATGCGTACAGTATTGATCATGTATTTTTCAGTGAAACAAGACTATATATGGCACTTATAATGGGCGGTGTGATGGCAATTGTCATGCTTATGTTCATGAAAAAAATGTATACAAACAAGAAAGCTAATCTCGGGATTTATGCTGGCAGTGCTTTATTGATTGCGGTATCGCTGTTCCTAGTCCGCAGCCAGGCAACGGTTGATGATACATCCTGGATGAAAGCAATGATCCCGCATCATTCGATTGCGATTTTAACGAGTGAACGAGCCAATATCGAGGACCCGCGTGTTCAAAAGCTTTCAGACGAAATCATCAAAGCACAGCGCAGGGAAATCAGCGAAATGAAGATGCTGATAAAGGATCTTGAAGGGAAGGAAGATTGATGAGAAGTTTTTCCAAAAGCTTAATCCCGCCGAGGATTAAGCTTTTTTAGCCTGAAAAAGGAATTTTGATAAAGGTGGCGAATTTACGAGGGGAAGAAGGATAGGAGTGTAGCAAATGACAGCGAAATTGATTTTAGTAGAAGGGCTGCCTGGCTCTGGCAAATCGACCACAGCCACAATGATTCATGAAATCCTTGTGGAGAACAATGTGAATGCAGAACTATATATGGAGGGAAACCTTGATCATCCCGCCGATTATGAGGGAGTGGCCTGTTTTACAGAAGAGGAATTTAAAGTTCTTCTTAAGGAGAGCGTCAGCCTCAGGAAGGTATTTCAGGAGCGTGTGATGGTGAGAAGGGACCGCTATTTGCTGCCTTATCTAAAAATAAAATCAGAGCTGGGTGAAGAATTCCCAGAAGAACTGCTGGCAAGCATTTCTAAAAAGGATATCTATGAACTCCCGCTAGAAGAGAACATTGCGGTGATCACTGAAAGCTGGGAGAGATTTGCCCAAAAGGCAGAAGCAGAAGAGAAGGTCTATGTGTTTGAATGTTGCTTTATTCAAAATCCTGTTACCGTGGCAATGATCAAGTACGGTGCCTCAGAGGAAGTGTCTTTTGACTATGTAAACCAGCTTGCTCAATCTGTTAAAAAACTCAATCCTCTCCTCGTTTATGTAAGGCAGGAAGACATTGAGAAATCATTCCGCAAGACTGTAAGCGAAAGGCCGGCAGACTGGTTCAATGGGTTTGTTCATTACTATACTTCCCAGGGATATGGTGCTGCAAAAGGAATGAGCGGACTGGAGGGTACCATTGAAGTGCTGAGGGCAAGGCAGGAATTAGAGCTCAGTCTGATTGGACAATTGGACGTACCAACGGTCTGCGTTGATAACTCCCGATTTGAGCAGGAAAAGCATAAGGAGAAGCTTAAGAGAATAATAAAAACTGCACAAAACAGCTAAGCCAAATCACTATAAGGATTTGGCTTTTTTTTACATAAGAATCAAGGGGAATCCTGTCGAAATAAAAATAATTTTAATAGGTAAAATGGACGAGGAAAAGGTAGAGATAAATCGAATACAATTATCTGGGAAATGCAGGTTTGTCCTGATTTTCTACAATGAAAATGGGGGAAGATGAATGGCAAAAAAGCTCGTCTATTTGTTGTTAATGGTTTTTGTCCTTGGTACAGCCATCGGGAATGTCCATGCAGCACCGAAGAAGGAAGAAAGTACAGCAGTAAAAGGGTCAATTAAAGATCAGGAAAGGCTGCTTAACAACGGCTTGGTTGTTTTGCAGAAACAGGGCAAGGTGAACCCGATTTTTACAGAGACGGATTCCAGCGGGAACTTCAAAGCTGACTTAACAGATGGTACCTACACGGTTAAAGCTATGAAGGCAAAAAACGGTGATTGGTATAGTACTCATACAAACTTTGTTGTAAAAGAAGGAAAGATCAAGGGGTTGGATGGCGGCCATATTCAGCTGTCCGAAAAAAAGAAAGAGAAGAAAGCAAAGAGCGAATCTGCTAACCTGACTGGTGTACTAAAGGAAGGAAACAAAGGATTGAAAGCAGATTTAGTCATCTCGAAATTCGATGAAAACGAAGAAGGGATTTATCGCGTTACTTCTAAAGGCAATGGAAGCTTTTCGGCATCATTGTCTGATGGAGAATATATCCTCTATGGAATAGAAGTGGACGGCGGCCATTATCGATATGAACTTCTATTCTCAGTTGTCGATGGCAAGGTTTTAGTTGATGGTGAACCGCAATCAAAACTATCTATAGCGATTCCTGTTAATGCTTATACTGGTAAAATTCAAGATTCCGCATCCTCCTTGTCAGGGGCTGGAGTGTTATTGGAGAAACACCTTTCAGAAGAGGAATATGATACTCAATTTGTACAGTATGCTATCGCAAATAAAAAGGGAGAATTCTCTTTAAGAGAGTTAACAGATGGAAGCTATTCGATCAGTGTTGACCACCCAACTTACTATGAACATTTTGCGGTACGATTCGAAGTAGTGAATGGAACAATTTATGTTGATGGTCAAGAGACGTCTGTTTTTGAGATCACGGTGCCGGATGTGAATGTAACGGGCAAATTGACGGAAGGGAATATGCCAATCGTAAATGCGTATGTGAGCTTTGAAGGGGAAGCTGCAGACGGAGAGTATGTCGGTTTTGGTACTCAGGTAGATTCCAAAGGGAACTTCCAATATCGATTAAAGGATGGTCATTATACAGTTACCGCCATTGAAGAACAAAACAGAAGCACCATGGTGAATATCCCATTTGAAATCCGTGACGGGAAGCTAGTGCAAAATGGGGTAGAAACATCTTTATTAACGATTGATTTGCCTCCTGTTACGTTTAATGGGAAATGGATGGACGAAGGAATTGCTCTTCAGGGTGCAGTATATGTTGAATCCCTTTCAGAGGAAGATAACTACGCCTGGTATAATGCTACAACAGATGAGAATGGAGTTTACTCGCTCCGCTTGAAGGATGGAAGCTACCAGGTTACCGGCGGACACCTATTTGATGAGAATGAAGAATTAGCTCTGTCAGTTCCTTTTGAAATCATTGATGGCAAGCTCGTTGTGGCAGGTGAGGTAAAGTCCATTCTGGAATTGATGGTACCACCTGTAAGTCTGAATGGTTTGGTGAAGGACGGAGACCAGCCTGTTGCGAATGGCTGGATTTCAATTGTTTCCGAGGATCAAGGGATTTATCTTTGGAAGAGCCTGAACTCAGATGGAACGTTCAGCATGCGCCTGGCTGATGGGAATTATAAGGTAATGAATGTAGATCTCGAGGATGGAACAAGTGCGCCTATTGACCTTGCCTTCTCCATCCAGGATGGGAAAACCTATCTCAATGGCGAATTGCAAGATACGCTGGAGGTTTCCGTTCCGCCCGTTACTTTATCTGGTACACTAACGGAATCAGGAAACCCGATTATGGGCAATGTTCTCATTATGGAAATGAACAATGCGGAAAATCCGATACAATCATGGGCATGGGCGAATGAAGAAGGTCAATTCCATTCACGCCTTCCTGATGGAGATTATAAAGTGGACCTAGTCGAGCTTTACGACGATACAGCGTTTAATCCAGGAACAGAATTCAGTATTGTGGATGGCCAATTATATGTGAACGGCCAGCAGGAAGGAAAATTGGATATTGAGGTTCCGCCTGTCACAATGGCAGGAACGCTGCTTGAGTCTGGGAATCCAATCTCAGGAAGCCTCAATATCATGGAAATGAACGATGCTGAAAATCCGCTGCAATTTTGGGGCTGGGCAGAAGAAGGCAGCTTCCAATTACGGATGCCAGATGGTGACTATAAGATTTATGACGTATATCTTCACGATGGAACGGCCTTCAGTCCAGAAATAGAGTTTAGTATTATTTCTGGCCAATTATATGTGAATGGTGAATTTACCGAAGAACTTAAGATCGACATTCCGCCAGTAACGGTGTCGGGCTATGTTTTTAACGGAGAAGCCACAGTAGCTGAGGGATACGTAGCTATACATTCTTTAGATGGAAATTGGACAGCCGGATATCCTTCTTGGATCAGAGATGGATTTTATCAAATGAGGCTGCCTGATGGGGAATACGAAATTGCGATGGTAGAAGATCATCAGAACGGCGGCTCCTACTATTTTGATAAAAAATTCACGATAACAGATGGAAAACTATATGTAGATGGCCAGGAAGCAAGTTCATTGGACATCAACCTGCAGGACGGCTGGCAGCAGCCGTAAAGAAATGAAGAGCCTAATCCTTTTTATTGGATTAGGCTCTTTGTTTTCTATCTTAATCCATACATTTGCATGCAGCGATAAACACATTGGGTGTACAGGGCATCATTATTGCTGTAGTTTGCATAACAATTTCTGAGGCACTGCTGATAAGAACCATGGGTGTCAAATTGTCCCGATGGCCCTGTCCAAGGATAACCAGATGGTATCGGTCCTCCATGAGGTTGTGGTCCAGGGAAGGGTCCTAAAGGAGGTGGTCCTCCATGTGGTTGTGGTCCAAACCATGGCTGTCCTGAAGGGCCAGGTCCAATGGGGCCAAATCCGGGGCTAAGTCCGCCAGGTCCAAGTGGTCCAGGAATTCCGGGACCCAGGCCGCCAGGTCCAACCCATTGCCCTGTTCCGCCAGCTGGACCAGAAGTAAAAGGATTAAACGTCATGCGATCGCTCCATTCTATTGCATAATTTACTTCTAATAGGCTATTCAATTCTGGGGGAGATGTGATTATGGCTGTATGATTGAAGCTGGAAGACCCTCGTCAGGAAAGATAAAGGTCGCCAATACAGCTTATTGGTGACCTGAAAATTCGATAGAGGGCAAAAAAGGTAACCAATGGAGCTGGTTGGAACCCTGAAATTTGCCCTGAGTCAACAAAGGTCAGCAATATAACCAATTGGTGCCATGAAAACTCTACCGAGTGCAAAAATGGTCACCAATAAATCCGCTTGCTGCTTCACTATAGACTATTAATCAAACGTTTGATTAAAGTGGATCAATTCCATGGTAATACTGAAAAAGGGCAGCCGCGGCTGCCCCCTTTTTCAACATAACACGATGATTCTGTATGGCGTCGTTTGAGCAGGAATGCTGAAAGTAGATGGTCCATAAACTACAATCAGATTTCTGTTCGCAGGACTGTTTGTAAACCTCTGCCCATTTTCCAATAAAATCTGGGTTAGGGGTGAGAGGTTAAGCATGAGCATGCCATCACTGCTGACGAGCTGGCTGTTGAAGAAATCCACTTTCACATTTTGGCCCCGGGTTTCTTTTACCATGACAAGTGCCCGGTATTGTGGCGGATAGATCATCGGGACAGGGGCGTCAGCGTCATAGTAGCCAGTCACCCGATCGCCAACTCCGACCATCGCCTGGTCCACAAAGTAAGTCCTCGGTTCTACCACAAAATTCACTTGCCTTCCCGTTCCGTCGATGACCGACATCAATCTATAGCAGCCTTGATTTTCGCCGGATGGCGTGATGGAAAAGTCGTTTATCGTCGTTACTGTTCCACTGAAAGGTTGATATTTGACCACTCTTTTCCCTCCACTCATTGGATTCCTGCCTATATTCTATTCTTCCTGGGCAGATAGGTGCTTGTTAATAATTCGCCTGAGGGGGTAAAACAAGATAAAAAGGAATGGTGATATGCCTTTCAACTACGACCTTGATTTTGACAATATTGATTTCCGTGAGAAGCCTGAACTGTACCGGGTGGGCAGGGGGGAACAGGGTGTTTTGCTTGTTGAACCCTATAAAAGTGAAATCCTTCCTCACTGGCGGTTCAAAACGCCAGATATCGCTGCGGAATCATCAGAAAAAATCTTTGAGATGTTTCTTGAATACAAAAAGAAAAACGATTTTGTCGGGATGGACATGGCAAGAAAATTCTTGCAGATGGGCTATACTCGTGCCCGCCGCTATACGAATTATAAAGGCGGAAGGAAATATGATGAAGATGGCAAAGTGAAAGAGCGCCAGAACGATCCGGTGAAAGCAGAATCCGCGGCCATTTTTATGGAGAAATGGAAGCAGGCAAGAACGGATGAAGAGTATCTTGAGATGAAGAAGGAACACCAGAGGAAATATGGATAAAAAAGACCCCTGATTACGAGATGAATCAGGGGTCTGTGCTTTATTTTTCAGGGACAACTGCATCAGTCAAAGCTTCTTCCAATTGTAATGCGAAATCTTTCGTTTGCTGCTCGCTCCAGGCGAATTGCCCGCTCATATACTTGATTGCATTTTCTTTGAAGTTTCGCACCTGATTGATGTTGAACAAGATGGCGCCTGTACGTCTGTTAAAGAAATCGATTGGGGTAGCTGCCGCTTCATAATGGATCGCATACATCAGCTTTGCGAAAAACTCCAAAGGAAGGCCGTATTTTTCAGCATCTTCCTTGTGTGATGAAGCAAGCTGGTACACGATCGGTGCGTTCGAACCGTACTGGTATGCCAAACGGCGAGCTTCTTCGGCTGTGAAGCCTGCCTTCATCCCTTCATCAAGTTGCTTTTCAACAAAACGGCCGAAATTTGCGGAACCCCCAACCTCACCGCCTGAAATCGGCAAATGCTTGGTCTGGCATGCCGCGAAGCTGCGGCCATCTTCTTTGGAGAATTTATCAGCAAGCAGATCAACGATTGTTTCCGCCATTTTGCGGTATCCAGTCAGTTTTCCTCCGGCAATCGTTATCAGCCCTGAATCTGATTCCCAAATCTCATCTTTCCTTGAGATTTCAGAAGGGGCTTTGCCTTCCTCATGGATCAGCGGCCTTACGCCTGCCCAGCTGGATTCTACATCCTGCTCAGTGATGTTGACGTCAGGGAACATATATTTAATCGCTTTTAAAAGATAGCCCCTGTCTTCTTCCGTCATGCCCGGATTGATTGGATCCTGGTTGTAAAAAGTATCAGTGGTGCCAACATATGTCTTGCCATCGCGTGGAATCGCAAATATCATCCGCCCGTCCGGTGTATCGAAATAAATAGCTTGCTTTAGCGGGAAGCGCGATTGGTCAATGACGATATGAACACCTTTTGAAAGCTTCAGCGTTTTGCCTTTTTTCGAGTCATCCATCTCACGGATGCCATCAACCCATGGACCGGTTGCATTGACGATTTTTTTGGCATGGACCTCGTATTCCTCTCCTGTTAAAAGATCCTCGACGAGCACGCCTGAAACGATTCCATTGTTATAAATCAGGTTCTTCACTTTGGAATAGTTCAATGCTGTTGCACCTTTTTTGACAGCCTGCTTCATGACTTCGATGGTGAGGCGGGCATCGTCTGTGCGGTACTCCACATAATAACCGCCGCCTTTTAATCCGTCTTTTTTTACAAGCGGTTCCCTTGAAAGTGTTTCTGTTGCGCTGAACATTTTCCGGCGCTCTGATCTTTTAACGCCCGCAAGAAAGTCATATACACGAAGGCCGATTGAAGTGCTGAAACTGCCGAAAGTACCGCCTTTATGGAAGGGAAGCAGCATCCATTCTGGTGTCGTGACGTGCGGGCCATTTTCATAGACAATGGCCCTTTCCTTTCCGACTTCCGCGACCATTTTCACCTCGAATTGTTTTAAATAGCGCAGTCCGCCATGGACGAGTTTCGTTGAGCGGCTTGAAGTCCCAGCTGCGAAATCCTGCATTTCCAAAAGTGCGGTACTGATTCCTCTTGTAGAAGCATCCAATGCTATTCCAGCTCCGGTAATACCGCCGCCAATAACAAGGACATCGAATGCTTTGTTTTTGAGTTTACTAACGGTATGTTCACGTTCGAGATTTGAAAACTTCATATGACGCGCCTCCTCTTGGTAAAGAAAAAGAGACCACAAACAACATCATCGCGAATGCGTAATGTTATCGTGGTCTCTCCGTTTCTCCTGCCAAATTATTAACTTATCATCATCATACCACAATAACCTATATTTTTCATGGCATTAATATGTCAAATTCATAACAGTGATTAGCGTTTTACAACTTACATTTCCCATAAATCTCTTTTGGAAGTTGTAATCGCATCTGCACCGGCATTCAATGCATTTTTGACATCTTCGGGTGTGCGGATTAATCCTCCTGCAAAAATAGGGGTCTTGACGCGTTCCTTAACCTCCTTGATCATCCAGGGCATAGCTCCAGGCAAGACCTCGATATAATCAGGTCGAGTTTTTTCAATCAGCCTGTAGCTTTTTTCAAGCGCATGGGTATCGATGAGGAAGATCCTCTGTACAGCAATGACCCCTTTTTGCTTCGCTTTTAAAATAACGCTGGACTTGGTCGAAATCAGTCCATACGGTTTGTATTCCTGGCAAATATATTCTGTTGAATAATCATCGCTTTTCAGGCCTTGAATCATATCAACGTGGTAAATCATTTTTTTGCCATACTGTTTTGCCATTGAATTGACGTGTTTTAATTGAGAGATATGCATTTCTAAAAACACCCCAATCTCAAAAGGGCTTTCCAGGAACTGTTCAAATTCCTTCATGTTAGAGGAAGCAGGCAAAATTTTTTGATCCAACAAAATCCCTTCCTTAAAATCGTTTATCAATTATCTTACCATAAGCTGTTCATCGCTTTCTATTCAGGCATAAAAATATCCCGATCAGGATTATGACCGACAACACATATGAAGTAGTGCTAACGAAAGGGTGGGATGAAGCATTTTTAACGCCTATTCCGATAAAAGCCCAGATGAATACAAGGGGATAGAAACAGTCTTCATTTTTATAGGTAAAATAAACAGCTAGGAGTGTGGCAATTAAAAGCATGATGAGTGTCCATGTACCATCTGATAGCCCAAATCCGTTCCAGCCGGTGTATTTCAGGTAATAGCTGATATTTGCGATGGTCGCAACACTGATCCAGCCGAGGTAGACAGAAAAAGGGAGGAGATCCCATAAAGACGTCTTTTCAATCCTTATGACATGGTAAAGTTTGATCAAAGTAAGCAGCAGGCCGATCATCACGAACACTGTGAACAGGAAAAACTCGAAATGCCATAATAGAATCCAGGCAATGTTTAGGGCAGAGCTAAGCAAATAAAGAGGAGCAGCTTTTTTGTAGACCGGCAAATCCCTTCTCGAAGAAGGAAACTGCCTGATTGTCCAAATAAACAGTAAGAAATAAATCAGTCCCCAGATTCCAAATACATATCCAGCCGGGGTAAACAACACATCCAATTTATTTGAGATTTCCCCGGTTGTTTGCCCGTTGATCGGGAGGATATTAGCAAGCGCATTGACCAGCACAACCAGCAGCGTGGCGATCAAATTTATTATGATACGTCCCATTCAATTCACCACTTTCTTCTCCAGAACTTTGTCTATTCTATTCCACTTGAAAGAAGTCCATAACCACTTATAGCCTTTACGTTAGGAGATAAACATATGAATGTGTTCAAAGGTTGTATTGATTTAAGAAATAAACACACTTAAATTTGTTAAGTAAACACACGGCTAGTACGATAGTAATAGAGATTGGCAGACTAAAGACAAAGAGGATGACATATATGTTCACAAGTACCCCAGTAAAAAGTACACAGGTTTTTCAGGAAGATGCGGTCTTGGCAGCCATTGAAAAATCATTAGCAATGATCGAGTTCGATCCAAATGGAAAAGTGCTCTGGGCGAATGAGAACTTTGCCAGGACAGTCGGATATAGAGTGGAAGAAATGCCTGGCTTGATGCACAAACAATTTTGCACACCCGAATTTGCAGGCAGCAGAGAATACATGGAATTATGGAGAAATCTGCGAGGCGGCAAAAGCTTTCAGGAAAAAATCCAGCGCGTCACAAAACGAGGGATGCTGATCTGGCTTGAGGCGACTTATACCCCAGTGTATGATTCTGCTGGGAAGGTTGTTGGCGTATTGAAAGTGGCAACGGATATTTCCGAGCGGGAGATGAACACCTCAAAAGTAGCCCAGCAGCTTCAGCAGATGTCTGAAGACCTAAGCGGCCGAGCGGAAACAGGAATTATGAGGAGTGAAGAAGCAGCACTTGCAGCCAGCAAGCTTGTCGCCGAATCGAAAGACAATCTCGAGATCCTGGACTCCCTGAAATCACAGGCGAAATCCATCGGAAGCATCGTACAGACCATTCGGGAAATTGCCGCGCAAACAAACCTGCTCGCGCTGAACGCGGCCATCGAAGCAGCAAGAGCCGGAGAACATGGAAGAGGCTTTAACGTCGTTGCCGGCGAAGTAAGGAAACTAGCAACACGAGTCCAGGATTCCATCCAGGAAGTCAATTCTCATATCGACGGAATTTCGGGCGAAATCAATAAAATCAGCGAAGCAACCCAACGCTCGCAAAGCGGCATTACCAACAACAAGACACTCAATGAACAGGCAGTAGCAGCCTTCAAGGAGATAGGCAGCGCCGCCCGCGAATTAGACCAGCAGGCAAAAACATTTAAGGATATATTGTAAAAATAGGACACCTTAATCAAATCAGCTATTTGATCAAGGTGTTTTTTTTATGTCAGAAGTGGTAAAGGGAAATTGAAATTGTTTTGATTGCCCTGAATGGAGCCAGAAGAGGTAAAACGGTAAAAACAGATACGCTGCTTTACCCGAAAAAAAGCCAGAACAACAAAACTGGTAAAAGCACTCCCGCAACAAAAATTCAACGCCCAAAAATTCACCATTAACCAAGCAACTTTTCTCCTATAATGTTCGTCTCATTATTAAATAGGAAAGCATTATTTGTTGAATTTCTTATTTTGTGATATATTTTAAGAATTCATACCCCCTATTTTCTCCAGCCAATTTCTTCACTAATCTTTATTTTTAAATGATTCCCGTGGGAATTGATTATACATTTGCACAAAGAAACAGGAGCTGAACTATGGAAACGAAATTGAAAAAGGATCTTAAGATTTTCGCTTTGGGCGGTCTTGGTGAGATCGGGAAAAACACATATGTAATCGAATACAAAAATGAAATGGTGCTGGTGGATTGCGGAATCAAGTTTCCGGATAACGAGCTGCTTGGAATTGACTATGTCCTAGCGGATTACACTTATCTAAAGCAAAACCAGGACAAGCTGGTTGGGATTTTCGTCACTCATGGACATGAGGACCACATCGGCGGCTTGCCATTTTTGCTTCAGGATGTAAAAGCGCCGATTTATGGCGGTGATTTTGCAGTTGAGCTGATCAAGTCGAAATTGCAGGAGCACAAAATCAAGGGCGTCAAGTTCCACCAGATCAACAATGATACGGTCGTCGAATTCCAGAATATCAAGGTGCGCTTTTTCCGCACGACACACAGTATCGCAGACTCATTTGGTGTCGTTGTTACGACTCCGGAGGGGAATATCGTCCACACAGGCGATTTTAAATTTGATTTGACACCGGTTGGAGCGGGAACGGATTTCCAGAAAATTGCCGAAATCAGCAGTGAGGGAGTGCTGTGCCTGTTATCAGACAGCACGAACAGCGAGGTGCCTGGTTTCTCCGTATCTGAAAAAAGAGTCGGAGAAGCAATCGAGGATATTTTCCAAACAGTAGACGGCCGCGTTATTTTTGCGACATTCGCATCGAATATCGACCGCGTGCAGCAAGTCGTGAAGTCATCGCTCAAGCATAACCGCAAAATGGCCATTGTGGGCCGCAGTATGGAAAAAGCATTCGAAATCGGCCGCAGGTTAGGATATATTACTGCACCGGATGAGGCCTTCGTGAGCATCAATGAAATCGGGCAAATTCCAAGCGAACAGCTGACCATCATCTGTACGGGAAGCCAGGGAGAGCCGATGGCAGCATTAGCGCGAATTGCCAATGGCACTCACAGGCAAATCTCAATCATCCCTGGGGATACGATTGTGTTCTCATCTTCGCCAATCCCGGGGAACACGGTCAGCGTGAATCGTGTGATTGACAAGCTGCACCGCATTGGCGCAGATGTCATTCACCATAAAATCAGTGAAGTCCATACTTCAGGACATGGAAAGCAGGAGGAGCAGAAGCTGATGATCCGCCTGTTGAACCCGAAGTATTTCATTCCGATTCACGGCGAATTCCGCATGCTTGACCAGCATGTGAAATTAGCGGAACAATGCGGAATCCCAAGGGAAAACTGCTTTATTTTAGATAATGGTGATGTTCTTGAACTGTCTGCTGAAGGCGGCCAGATTGCCGGCAAGGTACCAGCACAGCCAGTGTATGTTGATGGCAGCGGAATCGGCGACATCGGACACATCGTGTTGAAGGATAGAAGAGTGCTGTCACAGGACGGGCTCGTGATTGTCACGATGATGATCGACCGCGAGAAGAAGCAGCTAGTCAACAAGCCAACCGTCGTGACAAGAGGGTTCGTCTATGTAAGGGAGTCAGGCGACCTGATGAAAAATGTAGAAGAACTGATTACGGATAAAATCGTCACAGAACTGGCAGGCGGGACGAAGGACTGGTCCACTATCAAAAAGGTGGTCATTGACGTCGTGAATCCATTCCTGTACAGCAAAACAGGCAGAAGGCCAATGATCCTGCCGATTATCATGGAAATTTAAATCTGCAAAACGATCCTTTCACAGGGTCGTTTTTTTTGTACACAAAAACGATCCTTCATACAGGGCGTAAAAAAAACCCCACTGAACATCAGCGGGGGTTGTGGTATTATTGTTCATCTTTTCCATAAAAACGAAGCAAATCGCCGTAAATAATCTGGTCTGAGTAGCTCAGTTCATTCTTGGCCTGCTCCATATATGGTTCGCAGCTTGCCTGTTCAATCGGCTCTTCAGTTGCCTTGTCATAGCAAGTGCCTTTCGTGTAGACGACTTTGTCTGTGATGAAACTGCCGTCTCTCAGGACAACGAAGTTATCCTGTTTTTCGGAGAATAGGTCTCTTCCGAATTGGATATCCTGCTTCGTATCGATTCCCGCAAGGCTTAGCAATGTTGGACGAAGATCGATCTGGCCGGAAACGGTTGAAATCGTCTTTCCTTCATGGCCTGGGATGTGGATGATCATTGGTACACGCTGCAACTGTGTTGAAACAAATGGCGTGATTTCTTTGCCAAGATACTGCGCCATTGCCTTGTTATGATTTTCTGAAATTCCATAGTGGTCACCGTAAATCACAATAACCGAATTTTCGTATAGACCCTCAGCCTTCAGATCCTCGATGAATAGCTTCAATGCTTCATCCGTATAGCGGACGGTTGGGAAGTAGCGGTTCAAAGTTCCACTATTTGAATCAAACTCATCGATGAACTTGTCTTCCTCATCAAGCTCGAACGGGAAGTGGTTCGTCAGTGTGATGAACTTCGCGAAGAACGGCTTAGGCATTTCTTTCAAGTGTTCAACGGACTGATCAAAGAAATCCATGTCCTTCATGCCCCAGCCAACAGAATTCGCGTCGTCTACCTGATAATCCGGCAATGAGTAGAATCGGTCATAGCCGAAATTATTGTACATAACATCACGGTTCCAGAAACTTTTGTTATTAGCATGTAGCTTTGCTGTGTAATAAGAGTTTTCCTTCAGTTTTTCAGCCAGTGACATGTATTCATTCCCGGAGTGGGTGAAGAATACAGCACCGCGGCCAAGTGGGTATAAAGAATTCTCTAAAAGGAACTCGGAATCAGACGTTTTACCCTGTGCAGTCTGATGATAGAAATTATCAAAGTAATAGCTGTCTTTAATGAACTCATTCAGGAATGGCGTGACTTCCTGGCCATTCACTTTTTGTCCGATGACGAAATTCTGGGTAGACTCCATGGAGATGACAATGAGGTTTTTACCCTTGGCTGCGCCAAACATTTCTTTTGAAGGAGCTGCATAGTGAGCTCTTGTATAGTTTTCGATATCTGTTAACTGATTTCCATCCGCTAAAGCTCTTTGTGCGGTTGTCTTTGTTTGCAGGTAAGCATCGTAAATATGGTGATTGTATGTCCCGATATTTTTCACGAGGATTTCTCTGTCAAACGTACGAGTCAATAATTCCGGACGCTCTGATTCAGAAAGACCAAGGTTAAAAAAAGCAAGCCCGATCGCGCTGAAATAGAAGGCAGCAGCTCCAACACTTTTATATTTTCTGAATGAGATCTTAGGTGTCTTTACAAAAGCAAGGCCAAGGATGATCAGTGCATCGGCAAAATAAAGGACATCTGCCAAGCTGATCAATTCCCCGACACTGCCCTTCAAATCACCCATATTGCTCGTCTGTGTTAACAGCGGAATCGTGATGAAATCGCTGAATTCGCGGTAGTAAACAACATTGGCATAAAGAACAAAGGAAGTGATGAAGCTCGTTGCCACCACAAAGATCTTCTGTTTCCTGCCAGCCATCAGGATTCCCAGCCCCAGGATGAACATAAGGAAGCTCAATGGATTGATAAACAGGATGAATTCCTGCATTTTATTCTCAATATCTATATCAAAATTTAATTTATAAACAGTGTAGGTTTTAAGCCATAATAAGATAATGGCAATAAAAACGAAATGAATGGACATGTTCTTTTTTGTCCCCATGCAATCCCTCCTAGGATTCTATTGAAGTTTACATTTTAACATATTCTCAAGTAGATTTGTAGCATTGGCCATATACGCATAATTTTCCGATAGTTATTGTATTATAAGGCCGCATTTCAAGTGTATGGTAAAATGTACTAATTTTCCCTTGGGAAACTTTCTTGCCTGCCTGTCATTAACATGGGCACGGGTAAAAAGGTTGCTGTAGACCCACTCGCATAAGGATTGTTAAAATGTTCTAGCAGTTGATTGGAGGATGGCCCATGAATGAAGAACGTTATTTGAATTTGAAATTAGGCGAGCGAGGCGCAATCATCAGCATTGCCGCTTACATAATCCTGTCTGCCTTAAAATTATTTGTTGGATATATCAGCGGTTCGGAAGCCTTGATGGCGGATGGATTGAATAATACAACCGATATATTAGCCTCAGTTTCTGTCCTGATCGGACTAAGGCTATCCCAAAAGCCTGCAGATGAGGACCATCTCTACGGACACTGGAAATCGGAAATGGTCGCCTCGATGGTCGCATCCTTTATCATGATCATTGTTGGGTTCCAGGTGTTGATCAGCGCCATCACCTCCATTTTTGAAGGAGCAGCCGAAGCGCCGGACCTTATTTCTGCCTGGACCGGCTTATTCTCGGCATTGGTCATGTATTTGGTCTATCGCTATAATCGCAATCTCGCACAAAAAATAAAAAGCCATTCGGTCATGGCCGCGGCAAAGGATAACCTGTCCGATTCGTGGGTGAGTATCGGGACCGCCGTCGGCATCATCGGCTCCCAATTCGGTTTGCCTTGGCTCGACCCGGTCACAGCATTGATCGTTGGCGGACTTATTATAAAAACAGGCTGGGATATCTTCCGCGAAGCATCCCATCAGCTGACAGACGGCTTTGATGTAGACCTAATTAAAGAATATAAACAAACCATCTGTAATATTCCTGGTGTGAAAGGAATTAAAGATTTAAAGGCGCGGAGCTATGGCAACAATATCGTCGTAGACTGTGTCATCACCGTGAATCCGACCCTCGACATCAGCACCGCACATGATATCTCCACAAGAGTCGAGCAAAACCTGATGGAAGAATACGAAATTTATGATGTGCATGTACATGTCGAGCCGGAATGATTGACTGATTAGTGTAGACGTCTTTCAGCCAAAAAGAGGCCTGTCCCTTGCTGCCTGAATTTCAGCAGGGAACAAGCCTCAACTGTTTTTAGCGAGGGTCCTGGTTAATAAACAGATCAGCCGTCTGGACTGCTTTTTCATATTGTTTGATCTGCACATAGTAGTTGTACAGCAGCTTTCCGTACTTATTGGCATGTGTTGTATGATGATGAGAACGAAAGAATGGCATTGCGGTTTCTTCTATGTATTGATAATATTCGTCAACGTCATTGCTGATGCGTAAGATCAGAAGGGTGAACAGGATCTTATATAAAGCATTCATTGCATTTTTGGAAAGTGCAAGTCCTTCATTCGCATTCTTGAGAAGTACTCTGGCAGACAACAGTTGCCCCTCCTGAGCATTATCGAGATAATTATATAACCGGTTTAAATAGGGAGAAGACTTTTTATTCCCCGCTTTAACCGCTTTTTCATAAAAGGTGTGAGCACTTTGATAGTCCTGCCTTTTAAAATAAAGAAAGCCTAAGTTATGCAGGATCAAACCTTTTTTGTCTAAAAGACCTAATGCTTCACTGTCCTCAATTAAATTCTCATACTTTTTGACAATCTCCTCAAAATCGAGCTGAGTGCTTCCTTCCAGTTGCACTAACATTAAGCCTTCTGCCAGGATTGCTCTGGCATAATTATTCGTTTCCTTAAAATATCTGAACGCTTTTTCTGCATAGAAATATGCCATCACCTTAGATTGGGTCCAATGATAAGCCACCGCTAGATGATAGTAATATTCTGGATTCCCATATTGCTCCGGATTGACCTTCTTCAGTTCATGCAAGGCTCGTTGCCTGTTCACATTCTCCAGACGTGTATATTGAGATAAATAGTACAAACCTGTCACATGGTGGAACAAATTACGATCATATGTTGATAGGGGAGATGATTCTTTTTGTATATTCAATAATATACGGCATGCCTTTTCTGGATCATTATGTAAAATATAATATCGGGCCAAAAGCAATTGATATAGTGCAGCATAATTAGAAGCACTGATATACGGAATGCTGTCTAATTCTTTTTTTATCTTTTCAACTTCCTTTACTCTCTCCAGAATGATGGATGTATGCCATTTTTGCAGTTTCTTTTCTATATTCTGGACGGCAGTTATTTCTTTCTCGATGTCAATGTGAAGCCGCTCAGAAAACAGTTCGATAATCTCGGCAGAATACGATGTTTCTCCCCTTTCAATCCTGCTCACATGTGTCGCCGTACAAATGTCTTTTCCTAATTGCTCTTGAGTCAGCCCGGCTTTTTTGCGATAAAATTTAATGATTTCTCCCTCGAGCATGCAGATTCCCCTTTCCCAATCTAAGTTGACAAATATCAAGTTTTTGTAAAAGAAAAGCAAAAGAGCATATCGATGAATCTTCTATCTATAAATCCTTATTTTTTTTAGTATAGCTTGTTGCAAATGTCTGCACTACGGCATTAAGTATCATATTTTATGTATTGCCAGGAGAAAGAAAAACAGGTATCAAATATGGTATTTAGAATGGATTTCTTCATAAGACATAAAAGTACCCGATAGGGCAGACAGCTATTTCTTGTCTGCTCTATCGGGAATAATTTAATGCCGTATAAACTTCCAATGAATTTTTGAACCTGCACCGAACCCGTTAGGCCGACGTCTATGAGCTCATAACTTACTCAGCTGGGACACCTACTGCATCGTATGCAGCGATTACTGCTTGTGTTTGTGCCGATGGCTGTCCATTTCGATCTGGATACTTATCGCGAGTAGCTTGGATTAAAGCCTGGCGCATTTCTTTAAATCCAGATGAAGGTGTTAAATACATCGTTAGAGCACGATAGTAGATTTGCCCAGTTGCATTGCGGCCGATTCCGGTAACGGTAATGCCGTTGTGCGTACCGCCCTCGGAAATTAAGTATGCAGCTTTATTGTTGATACTGCTGTTGATATGCACGCCGCCTTTATCCAATGTACCGATATAGCGATCGTCGTAATGATCCGGGTAACGATTATCCTTCATTCCATATGCAGCAGGAAGCGTCTTTGTTTTTGGATCGCTCAATGATCGAAGTCCGCCATCTCCGGCTTTTGTTGGAGTGTAGATGTCCTCGCCCATTTCCCAATCTGCCGGACTTGTAGAAGAACCGGTAGCATACATTTCTGCCAATGCCCCAAAGATATCCGCCAGTGACTCATTTATTGCACCTGATTCATCCTGATACGTCAGGTCTGCAGTATGTTCGATTACACCGTGTGTCATTTCGTGACCTGTCACATCCAGAGCACCTGATAATGAACCAAGTACGTTTCCATCACCATCTCCGTATAGCATTTGCTTGCCGTTCCAGGCTGCGTTATTCCATTTTGAACCAATATGAACCGTGCTGATTAACGGCATACCCTTGCCGTCTATGCTGTTACGCTTGTGAGCACCCTGAAAGTACTTGTTGATTTTATCAGCATTTACATGCGCAGAAACAGCAGCAGGGTCATAGAAGAAATTGGTCGAGCTATTTGTTTTTACTTCAAATCCAGTGAATCCCAAGAGTGCTGAAAGCAGGATGAATGGAGTTTCAGCCATGCGGCGCGCCTCAAACGTCGCAAGAGGGACAATATTAGGGCTTCCGAAAGAACCGCCGGCGATCGAACCACCATATAAGTAGCTTGTACCTGTTGAAAGATCCTTTCCAACCGGGAATGACTGCATCTTGCCGAATACATCCAATCCTCTTCCGGTTGCGATTGAAAGATTTGCTGGATCCGCTTCATGCAGCGCATTGAAACTGTTCACTACTTCTCCACTTATGGCATCGACAAAGTAATGGAAGTAGCCGGGAGCCGGGGTGGAAGTGGACACTTTTACTAGATAGGTTAAGTGATATTTTCCTTCATGAGAGTAAATCGTTAATTCTGAATCGATTCCATCGTAGGTCTTCAACTCATCGACACCGATTTCGGCTGCAACCCCTTGTTTAACGATTGTCTCAGCCTCTTCCTTTGATAGAGCTGGTTCAGTCGGAATGGTTCCACGAGCCAGCTTTTGCGTGACTTTACCAAATGAAGCAAATACATTATTGTTTGCATCCAATGCAACAGTTTGGCCAGAACCGTAAATAGGAATCCCTTTGTATTGCTCGACAGTACGTACATGGTATGTACCTGTTGTACTATCACTTTGCTCACTGATGATTTTGAATTGATCCCACGTAGATACGGATTTTGTTTGGTCCAGTACTTTTGATTGAAGAAAAGCCTTCACAATCTCTTCCTTACTTAAACCCTCAGCTTGTACAGAATTTACGCTTGCTGGTCCTGCAAAAGAAGGAACAGATGGCACCAGTCCTCCCAATGCAACGGATAGAGCTAGTACAGCGGGAATAGCCGCTTTTTTACCCCTGATTTTCTTTTGTTTCTTTTTCAAAATCTTCACCCCTTCGTTATGATTGTGACACCTAACAATTAAAATTATTGGGAATATTCACACTAAAATCAATTGTGTTATATTTTCAGTGATTTTTATGAGAATTGTAGGAATCATGACTAAATACGACAAAATTCCTTTTGGTTTTGCCGTAAAAATAACACAATTTCAATCTTCCGATAATTCTGTATACTGAAGGTCAAATAGATGTCCTGCTGGAAAGGAGAGTGAGAAATGAGGGGACAGATCCATAAAGCCATCCTGCTGCCATCCATATGTTGCCTTGCTTTTTATGGAGGTGCTCAGCTGGTTGGGGAAACAGAAGCGGCCTTTTCAAGCCAGGTTTCACCAGATTCAATCACGATGTCAACAGCATTTGTTTTTCCATCAGCCATTCAACAGTTAAAGGATCGCGCACAGATAGCGGCAAAGAGCATGAAGCACAATTATAAAAAGGTCAATACTGCTTCGCCAGGTGCATCAACTGAAGAATTACATGAGAAACTTGCTGAAGTTACAGCTATAGAGAAAGAACTGACTCTGCAATTACGTGCTTTACGTGGTATGCATGATGAACTGTCCGCTTATAACATTGAAATTCAAAACCAGGGTGTGACGGATGCACAGACATTTGATTACATACGTGAGGGTTTCCAATATGTCGACAGGATATTGAAAGATGTACAAGCAACGATTGATTTTTCATACATAGAGGGCATTCGTTCTTCTGTCCAATTGCAAATCGAAGATGCAGAAGGAAAAGAGGAATCTTCCATCGAACAAGTGCCAGCCAATAATCAAAAGCCAACCAACGATCAAACACGAACCAATCTAGAAGAAAACGCCGAATTACAGGATGCGGCATCAACGAATGCAACTACCGATAAGCAGGTGACAATGGATGAAGAAGAAACTTTGGAAAATAGTGAGTAGTGTGGCAAGAACGATTTTCTTTATCGTGATATGTTTGGCGGCATTTGTGGTTCTTTCTTCCAGACTATCAGGAGGAGAACCAACCTTTTTAGGTTACCAGATAAAAGCTGTATTATCAGGATCCATGGAACCAACATTCCGAACAGGTTCGATTATTTCTATCAAGCTAGGAAATCAGCAAACTTCTTATAAAACAGGCGATGTCATTGCCTTTCGTATGGATGAGAAGTTGATTACCCATAGAATTATTGATGTCAAAAAAGAGAATGGACATGCAGTGTATCAAACAAAAGGGGATCATAACAATGGCCCTGATCTATGGAAAGTTCCTGCACAAAATGTAGTAGGAAAGTACACAAACTTTACGGTTCCATATGTAGGATATGCGCTGAATTATGTCCATTCAAAAGCCGGTTCAGCTCTTTTGTTGATTGTACCTGGGATCTTATTGATGATTTCAGCATTCCGTTCCATTGCCACTGCGAAGAAAGAACTGGAAGGAAGCAAAGCATGATGGTGGTTTCATCTCCTATGTATCTACAAAAATACATATGAGTTTAATAAATTTTTTTAATATTAAAGGGGGATTATCAGGATGAGTTTCACGAAGAATGTAAGTAAAGGGATTATGAGTGCAGCATTAGGTTTATCATTAGTTGGCGGAGGTACATTTGCATACTTCAGCGATGCTGTTGTCACGCAGAACGCCTTTGCTGCAGGTACACTGGATTTAGCCATGAACCCGAATACAGTTGTTAATATCTCTAACATTAAGCCAGGTGACGAAATTTACCGCGAATTCACTCTGGAAAATAAGGGTACATTGGACATTCACCAGGTACTGTTAGGCACAGACTATCAGGTAGAAGATGTAAAAGGTGATAATACCGGGGATTTAGCAGAACATATTAAAGTAACAATCATGTACAATACTAGCAGTGCAGCTAACACAGTTGTTGAAACGACACTGGCTGAGTTAAAAGAACAAACTCCAGATGTTACAGCAATCCCTACCTTTATTGGAAGTTCTGATGGCAATCCTAATCTTCAGCCAGATGGAATTCCTGTAGGACAACAAGAAAAAATCTTCGTCTTATTCGAGTTCGTCGATAATGGTGAAGACCAAAACCAATTCCAGGGTGATACTTTAAAAGTAGACTGGACATTTGACGGAAAAACCGGGAATTCAACCTACCACGATGATACAGATCCAGATAACAATTAAACTCCAAATAGACAAAGAATGGGACTCTCAGGAGTCCCATTCAGCTTTTGGAGAAAAGGGAAAATACAGACTGAATCTAGTCCTCGACTAGATTTTTTTCATTGTATAGGAAATTATAGAATTGTTCAGATGTGTATAACTGCATGTAGTAATCTTAATCTAGCTCCAGCGCCTAGCCCCTCGAGACGCTTCGGTCCGCCCGATGAAGTCAAAGAACGACTTCACCGGTCGGCCCTCCAGCGCTTGTCGGGGCTGAACGAGGCGCTTGCGCTTTTTGTTCTTGAGAAGCAAAGCGTTCTTTTTCCCCCTCACCCTAGTTCCGTTTGTAATTTAATGGAATAATTATCAGCTATATTCATAACTTTATTGTTACAAAGATTAAATTTTCCCAAGTACGGTGAAGGTCTGGAGGGATGCTGATGATGAAAAGGATGGATGTCCGCAGAGATCTATTAACGATTTTGTATTTTGTCTTACTTTTTGCGGGAATTGGCTTGTTCTTTGGAAATGGGAGTCTTACATATTTTGTGCGAACGCTTCAGGAGTTATATCCGTTGGGTGATGTCCTGGCAAAAATAAAGGAATTGACCTTGTTAGTCATTTCTGAGGGAAGCCTTGGGACAACTCGTAATTTTGAGAGCTATGAAAGTGTCGTGAAGGAATTTTTTATAAAAAGTCTGCCGATCATTTCTTCTGCCTTTATTGTTGCTATTCCTTTGGGAATAGCAAAAGGAATTTTTGATTTTCGCAATAAACAGGGAGCACTTGCACCAATTGGCACTGGTCTAACATCTTTCATTACATCACTGCCTGATTTTTTCGTAATTATTGCCCTGCAGTGGCTGATCCTTTATAACTTCCGCTTTATCGACTGGTTTGGTAATGATCAATGGTACAACTTTATCATACCAGCCATTTTGGTCGCCTTATATCCATTAATGTATTTTGCCAGGATCACCTCAGCTGCCCTTTCTAATGAAGAAGGAGAAATGTACATCCAGACTGCAAGGGCCATGGGGCTTACGGAAAAACTCGTTGTTAAAAAGCATATATTGAAAAAATGCCTTGTGTCCATCTTTCAACATATCCCAGTTGTCATGACCTACGTTCTATCGAATCTGTTGATGGTTGAATGGCTGCTAGACTATAAAGGGGCAGCCTGGCGTTTCCTGTATTCGATTCAGCGTATCCAAGTTCCGAAAGATAATGAATTGGGATTGGCGATCGAATTTTCGTTGTGCTTCATGGTGATCCTTTTTGTATCGCAGGTAATCAGTACAGTCTGCCAGCACAAATATCAGGTAGTAAAGGGAAATCCATTTTTATCTATACTCGGAATTTTCATTAGGTACCTATTCATATCGGTGTGTATTTTGTTAATTTTGTTATTTGTCAGCATAGCCCCTCCAGAGTAACCATCCCAACTTTAAATGGGAAGTTAAGGTGATTGCATTGAAAGAATTACTGAGGGGGGATGACCTTGAGAAAAAATTGGTCTTTGTGGTTGGGAATTAGTATGTTTAGCGTCCTATTATTTTTCGCTTTTTTTGGTGATCAACTGAGCTTTGTCGATCCAGATCCTGCTGACAGCCGTATGCGATTTTATGAAGATGGGTCTATGGCGAGAGCCCCTTTTCCTCCTTCGCTTGAAGATCCGCTGGGGACCGACAATGACGGCCGGGATTTGTTGAGTTTATTGATTATTGGGACAAAGGATACTTTGAGGTATATCTTTTTAATTGCTGGCATCCGCTATCTCATAGCCATTCCTTTGGCCTTCCTGGCAGCTTCTAAAAAGGGGCTGGCCTATAACCTGGCGAATGGCTGGAATTCTTTATTCAGCAGCGTGCCGACTGTGTTCGCAGCAATTCTTTTATTGATGCTGCCAGAACCGGTTTGGAAATTTGATGTGGACACACCCTATTCTATGTATTGGGCCATTCTTCTTCTTGCTCTTATGGAGGTCGGCAGGGTGAGTACGCTTGTTTCTCATGATATTCATGAGATTTCCGAAAAGGAGTATGTAAAGGCTGGAATCATCATCGGCAACAATCCTTTTAAAATGTATACCCACTATTACCTTCCAAACATCATGCAGAATTTGATCATTAATTTCTGCAATGATTTGGGTAGAATTACTCTTTTGATTGGCCAGCTGGCTTTATTCAGCATATTCATCGCTTCCAAGATTCTCATTCTCGAGGGAGGGGTGGTCGACATTTCGTCTGCCACATATGATTGGCAGGCCCTTCTTGAAAAATCCCGAAGCGATGTCATCAAGGCCATATGGATTCCGCTTGTCCCGGCAGTTGCAATCACGTACACGATCTTTACTTTTAATCTATTGGGAGAAGGGCTTAGGAAAAGGTTTAGTGCTGATAAAATTTCTTCTGATAGTACCCTTAAAGATAGAATGATTGAGCTTATCATCATTGGCCTGTCGCCTATAAGGAAATATAAGGGGGCTAGCTGGGGCCTTGCCTGTATTTTTTTATTTGCAGGAGGAATCATTATATTGAGCCATTTTTTGGAACCGGAGACAGTGAAGGAAGCTCCAAAGGATGAGCCTGTTATCATTGCGGAAAAGCCAGTAGATATAAGTAAAACCTATGAAAAGAAAGGTGAAATACTTGTTCCAATCAGAAAATCAACGACAAAAATGGGCGGTTTATACGATGATATCAATTTCATCAAAACCACCATGCCGCTAAAAAAATACACACCTTCCCCTGTATTTGAGTCAGGTAAAATAAAGCTCGTTTGCATGAATAGTGATACCAAATGCCGAGAACCAGTTTTCTATTTTCATTCTCCATTAAAAAGTGAGGGAGAGGCGATGAAAGCAATACAGGATCACCTTCCACAGGACACTGCGGTAAAATCGACACTCGTACAAAATGGAGATAAAATATACAACGTAACCAGCGAGATTTTCAGCAGCAGCTATCCATTAGAATCTAGAGATGGCATGAACATTACTTTTAAATTTGATGAAAACAAGTGGATCATTGCCGCAGCAGTAAGGATGGGGCATAAGAAAGAAGAGTAAAAGAATAGTACTTTCATGAATTTAAAATTTTTATCTAACAAGGTGCCTGAATGAATCAGGCACTTTATCCTTCTTTTTTCCGTAGCCTGAATGGGATTCACATGAGTCCCATTTTTCGTCTTGTAAGGGGATTTATTTTTTCATTCCAGACGTATCCAAATACTTTTATCCTGCAAACTGGTATAGTTATGGAATGGAAACAAGGAAGGAATGGAACTATTGAATTTCAATCGCTTTGAGCCTGGCTCTTATCTATATGAATATGCTTTTCCTGCAGAAGAAAGCGAATTATGCAGACTTGAAATGCGTTCGTTTTTCGGTGTGGATACCGAAAGCCATTTTCTTCAGAGTCCGGTAAAAATAGAACCGAGCAGAAGTCCTTTCATGAGAGGACGAATCGATGTCCTAATTGAGAGTGACCAACTGGAGAAACTTATTGAGCAAGTAAAGGGACTTGAGATGGGTGGCATTACTTTTAAAGTGATGTTCTTGAAAAATCCGGCCTGCGAAGTCGCCTTTAATGAAAGGCGAAGGATTGAACGTGAGGTCGGCCTGCAAGTTCCAGGGGAACCGGACCTCGAGAATCCGCAAATCGTATTCGCCCTGGCAAACGTCGATGAGCGATGGGTCTTTGGAGAATATCACAGCAGTGTAGCGGTTTGGCTGCATCATCAGCATAAACCGCACAGCTACTCAACAGCTCTCAGTACCCGGGTTGCAAGGGCTGTCGCTAATATTGCTGTACCCGATCCTGCCGGAGTAAAAGCAATCGATCCTTGCTGCGGCATTGGGACGGTTGTCGTCGAAGCCCTGTCGATGGGGATTGACATCATTGCCAGCGATATCAATCCGATCATCCTCCCGGGCACAAGGGAAAACATCGCCCATTTCGGCTATTCAACCGAAGTGAAATTCAGGGATATCCGGGCAGTGGAGGGCCATTTTGATGTCGCAATCATCGACATGCCCTATAACCTTTGCTCTGTCATCACACCACAGCAACAGCTCGAAATGCTTCAAAGCACATGGAACTTCGCAGACAAAGTAGTTATCGTCACAATTGAACCAATCGATCCAATCATCTACGATGCAGGCTTTCATATCGCAGACCGTTGTGTTGTAAGGAAAGGAAACTTCACTCGGGAAGTGATTGTTTGCAAGAAGGCGCTCAAAATCTGAGCGCCTTTCCTGTGCTCCCGATTATATGATCACCCAACCTCTATCCCTAAATTTCACAAATTCACAATAATTACAGTGATACCCATTAGGGTTTGATGAGTAAAATAATAGTGAAGAAAGCGATTTCATTTTTTAGGGAAGGGTGTTGGAAATGGACTATCAAGAAGTAAAATCCCGATTAGAAGCTTTGCAGATGCAGCTGGCGGAGAAAATGCAGAATCCAAGCCTGTCTATGGATGAAAAAATAGAACTGCAAAAGGCGATTGCCAACTATGATTATATAATCGAATTGACATGCATGAACCATTTTGAGCGGGGAGCAGTAATCCACTAATAATCGAAGCCTGGAGGACTTTCTCCAGGCTATTGTTTTGGGCAGAAATTCAGAGAAAACAATTCCGAGAATGTCCGAACCCATTGCGACTTCGGACAAATTCAGAGAAAACGATTCCCAAAATGTCCGAACCTGCGATAGACCTCAAAAGTATTCCTTCCCTAAAATCGTGTTCGATATCTTATAAAATCCCGCCCAGTGGCTTCTGGCTGAAATGATCCAATGCGTAATTGACCTGCTGGATTTCATATATTTTTCTCTCGATGCAAAACTGAATCACAAGGTCGGATGTTTCACTGTCTGACAAAGAGTAGCCGGCAGAGCTTAACAGCTTGTCGGTTTCTTTTTTATTCAGTTCCAGGGCCAACGCGAGGGCTACGACCGTATTCTTGCTTGGCCTGTATTCAGGATTCGAACGGATTTTTGAAAAATGCCTGCGGTCAATTCCGACTTTCTTATATATATCTGCATCCTTGCTGCCCTTTTTATCGATGAAACCGAACAGTACCTTCTGCAGAGTCGGTTTCCGTTTCTCTGCAATGAAACTTTCAATCTCCATCGGTGAAATGCTTTCTAGGACATAATCCTCGATTGGACCGGCGGATTTTTGATAAAGGATATAGACTAAATTCCGATCAAGATACTCCTTCAATTCCTCTATTATTCTTTTATCCAGCATGTGGCCAGCCTCCTTAAAATGTCGCTTAACAGGCGACCAAAATATGGATGAATCTAGATATGATTATATCAGATTCAGCTTAGGAGGATGATAGTGATGAACAAGAATTTAACGGAAATCATTTTTTTGCTCGACCGGAGCGGCTCTATGGCGGGGCTTGAAAGAGACACCGTAGGAGGCTTCAACGCTTTTGTAAAAAAACAGTCTGAACTCGAAGGCGAAACCATTCTGACGACAGTGCTTTTTGATGATGAATATGAAGTGCTTTGGAATGGAGTTGATGCCCGGGATGCGAAGCTGACGGAGGATGAGTATTTCGTTCGCGGGACGACCGCTCTCCTGGATGCGGTGGGAAAGACGATCCTTGAAGTTGGCTATCGTCTGGCAAAAACAGATGAAGACCGCAGGCCAGGCAAGGTTATCTTCGTTATTACAACCGATGGCATGGAGAATGCCAGCCGCGAGTTCACATACGGAAAGGTGAAAGAACTGATCCGCCACCAGCAGGAAAAATACAGCTGGGAGTTCATCTTTATGGGCGCAAACATCGATGTCGCCAGGGAAGCGGACAGTCTGGGGATCGATGTTGAGAACTCGTTTAAATTTGAGGCCTCTGAAAAAGGCATTGAAAATATGTATGAGATGGTTTCAGAATCGATCATTGAAAAAAGAATGAAGTAAAATTCAGGAGGAATGATCATGACTAACAATAAATTAGGTAACTGCAAGACTTGCGGCAAAGAGATCGCCAAAGGAGTGAAGAAATGCCCTCACTGCGGAAAAGACCAGCGCAGCTTTTTTGGACGGCATAAGATTTTAAGCTTCATTGGTGTATTGATCCTGTTTGGCATCATCGGATCAGCTCTTGGCGGCGGCGAAGAAGAAAACAGCAATGAAGGCAGCTCTTCGGTACCGGCATCAGCACCGGTGAAAGAAGAAAAAGTATTTAAAGTGGGAGAAGCTGTACAAGCGGACAATGTTGAAGTTACAGTCACAAAGTTTGAGGAAAAAGATAAGGTTGGCAATGAATTCCTCAGCAAAGCAGTCTCTGAAGGCGGGACATTCATAGCAATCCAATATAAAATCAAGAACACTTCCAAGAAGCCGATCGGTATGTTTGACTACCCTGGTGTTAGCCTTGTGGATGAAGAAGGAACGGAATATGAAGCGGATATTGATGCATCTTCTAACTATGCAGTTGAAACGAATGTAGACAATGCCAAAATTGCCAGCGACTTAAATCCTGGAATCACCGTTACAGATACAAAAGTGTTCGAAGTTTCAAAGGAAAGCTTTGCAGCAGGGAAATGGTTCATCAAGATTGGCGATGAGAAAGTGCAATTGAAGTAAATTTGGAACCCGGGACTCCCCGGGTTTTTTGTTTCTTTTTTCACTTTGACATCTTTCGGACATGAAAGAAACACCAAAAATAAGCGTAAATGTCCAGGAATTCAGCATCCCTATCAATTTTCAGCTTGTCTAATATTTTTTATTTTTTTTCATTCTGACATTTTACTGACATATTGACTCGTTAAATTATGACTATAAGGTTCATGTCCTTGAACCCTAAAATAAGAAAGATTCTAGGAGGATGTCAGATATGAAAAAGAAATCAGTTATTGGATTCACCATTGCAGGGGCATTATTGCTTGGAGGATATGCTACGACTTCATTAGCGAATGACGACAGTACTACAAGTACCGCTGCTGCTACTGTAAAAAGGTTCATCGGAAAAGGCTTTGGGCACAAAGGATTCTTTGGAGGCAATTCGGAAGAGTTGATCGAAAAGGCGAAGGACCTGGGGATCAGCACATCCGGTAAAGATGCAGAAACATTGATGTCAGAAATTCGTAATGCCACGATCAAGAATGAGGCAAAGGAACTTGGAATCAAGACTGACGGCAAGGATCTTGAAACGCTTGCAGAGGAAGTGCAATTGGCCAGGCTTAAGGAAGAGGCCAATGAACTGGGGGTATCAACGGATGGAAAGGATGCAGCTGCGCTTCATGACGCCATTCGCTTAGCCAAGCTTAAAGATGAAGCCAAAGAACTTGGCGTCTCAACAGACAGCAAGGATGCACAATCTTTAATGGAAGAGATCCAAACTGCGAAATTGAATGCAAAGGCGAAGGAGCTTGGCGTTTCCACTGAAGGAAAAAACCTGCAGACACTGCAACAGGAAGTCTATACAGCGTATGTCAATAAAGAGGCCAAGAAGCTTGGAATCACAGTAGACGGTAAAGATATCCGCGATATTGCGCAAGAAGTCCAGTCTGCTAAAGTAAAAGCAGATGCTAAAGAGCTGAAGATTACGATTGATGGAAAAACAATCAGCGAAATTGCCTTTGAGGTACGTGAAAAGAAAGTAATCAATCTGGCCAAAGAACTGGGAATTTCAACAACGGATAAAGACACACGTGAGCTAATGGAAGAAATCCAGGACAAAGATGCTGACAAGCTGGAAGAACTATTTGCTGATGACTTTGGCGGAAAAGGCGGTTTTGGATTCGGCGGCGGTCATGGCCATGGCGGCGGATTTGGAAAAGGCGGAATGGGCTCCAAGGGCGGTTTCGGAGCTGAAGGCGGCCGTGGCGGTATGCACCACAATGGCGGAGGAGCAGCTTTTTAATATGCAAACGTAACGTAATAAATTCTTCATGATCCCCCGGTACAAAGCTGGGGATTTTTCCTTTATGATGTGAGAGTATAGAATTTAGTATAGAGAAATATCCAGTAAGGCGTTTGAGCTTTTCTGTCTCGATAGGAGGGAAGGAGGGACCGCAATGAAGACAGTGTTAATTATTGAAGATGAACAAACGATTTCCCGGGTATTGTCTGTTTATTTAAAACATGAAGGCTATGAGATCATCCAGGCCTTTGATGGATACGAGGGCTTGCATTCCGTCACTCAGCAGCAGCCCGATCTTGTTTTGCTGGATATCATGATGCCGGGAATGGACGGTTGGGAAGTGTTGAAGAAGATTCGTGAAATCAGTTCGTGCCCTGTCATCATGCTCACTGCCCTTGGGGATATTGACTATCGTTTAAAAGGCCTTAATCAAGGGGCTGATGATTATATTTCCAAGCCTTTCGTCGGCGAAGAGGTGGTGGCCAGAGTCAATGCGGTGCTGCGCCGATCTTCCCATGTCCTAGATACAGAAAACACAAAGCAATTTGGCAGCCTGAAAATCAATATGGATTCTCATGTTGTCACAGTAAATGGTGAGAAAGTGATTTTGACGCCGAAAGACCTGAGTCTGCTGATTTTTTTGTCAGGGAGGCCAAACCGGACTTTTACAAGGGAAGATTTAATCGAAAATGTCTGGGGAATGGACTATGACGGTAGTGACCGTGCTGTAGACCTTTCGATTAAAAGGATTCGCCAATCATTAGCGGCATGGCCGGCTGCACAAGGCGAAATCCGGACGCTAAGAGGATTGGGGTATCAGTTCAGTGTCTATGAGAGATAAGAAACCAATTACATTGCTGAGGTATTGGACGACCAGATATCTCCTTACATTGATTGTCGGGCTGCTTTTGCTCGGTGCAGGTTCAATATGGTGGATCAAACAAACCACACTGGAAAACCGGTTGAACTTAATGCAATATCTTGCGGTGGAAACGGCTGACCGGATCGGCCAATCAGATGATAAGCAGGATTTTGACCGCTTTGACCGAAGACTTGAAGAGCAGTCTAAAATTCTTCAAATGAAAACACAGCCAAGGATTTTCATTACTGATTTAGAAGGAAAGATTTTAAATTCTGGCCCGATGAGAGGCGGGGGCGGAGGTCCTCACCATTTTTCAGGAGAGATTCCTTCAGAGATCTTAGCAAATGAAGCTAGTATTAAGATGCTGACGGAAAATGGTGAAGATATTTACACAGTGAAGTCACCGATTATCATCAATGATCTACAATCCGGCTGGGTTATTGTGATGCAAAATGCCAATGAGCTGACTGACGTCGACCAGGAATACCGTTTGTTGTTCATTCTGCTGGTGGGACTCGGGTTGCTTGGCTGGGTCGTTATTTATTTGCTGACAAAGAAAATCCTCAAGCCAATCCAGGACGTAGCCCGTGCGGCAGCCCAAGTGAGAGAAGGGAATTATGATATCAAGCTGGATTCGAATCCGAAAGAGCTTGAGATTTATGATCTCGTCACTTCTTTCAAAGAAATGACGACTCGTTTGACCCAGCTTGAACAGTTGCGTGCAGAGCTGCTGGCAGGGGTGACGCACGATTTGAAAACGCCTGTCACTTCAATCAGCGGACTCGTTCAAGCAGTAAGGGATGGGATCGTTACTGGAGAGGAACGGCAGGAGTTTCTGGATATTACGCTAAAAGAAATCCAGAGATTGCAGACGATGATTTCCGATCTGCTTGATTTCAATTCATTAGCTGCCGGTGCATTCACGATCCGGATTGAACATTGCGATATGAATAGGCTGATCCAGGATATCGGAAGACAATGGCAGGTGACACACGAGCCTGTTGATTTCCAGATCATAACGCCGGCTCAGATTCATGCCATGACCGATCCGCTGCGCTTGCAGCAAATCCTCATCAATCTATTAAATAATTCATATCAGGCTTTAGGCTCTGTTGGCACTATTTCAATCATTCTTTCAGAGGACAGGATTGATGTGAAAGATACAGGCACCGGGATTCCTGAGGAAGAGCAGGCGCTGGTGTTTGAACGATTCTTCCGTGGCGAAAAGAAAAAACTTAAGGTCAGAGGCCTTGGCCTTGGCCTGCCATTCAGCAAAATGCTTGCCCGGGCTCTGGGGGCAGATTTGGTTTTAAAGGAGAGCGATTCCCGCGGCACGACATTTTCAATTGTGTGGGAAAAGGAGACATAAGAAACGGGCTGCATTTATCTTTGCAGCCCGTTCATGTAATAGCGGTTGTTCACATAGAAGCAGTTCGTTCATGTGATGGCAGTTGTTCAAAAGAAGCAGCCCGTTCATATGTTAAGCAGCTGATCAATAGAAGCATCCAGTTCATCATGACCACTGCCATCCAGCCATTCTTCTGGAATGACAATAAATCTTGCATTGCTCCCATTCAAATAACTGTAAATGATTTGTGCTTGGTCGAGCTCTTTCTTGCCAATTACGGGAGAATTGTGTTCCTTAGTTTGTTGAAAAGAAGTAACAATCCTTGTCCTAATTTCCACTGAAAGATCCTTATTCTTCTCCAAGTGGTATTTCTTACTGAAAATGACCTTATGCCCTTTGATCAGAAAAAGCTTCAAGATGCTATCATTGATCAGTTCAACCACGACAATATTTTTATTTCCTTCCGTGAATTGAATCATATTCTCCTTATACAAAAGGATGGAGAAGGATTTAATATAATTCCTGTATTTTGCTGCTTCTTCAAATTGATATTCCGCGGAAGCATACTCCATTTTCCGCTGTAATTCTTCCAGAATCTCTGAATCAGATCCTCGGAGAAAAGAAATGAACTTTTCCACAACCCCATTGTATTGTTCAACCGCTTTTCCCCCTAAACATAAACCGTTGCACTTTCCTAGAGTATAGTTCAGGCACGGAGAACCTTTGAGGGGCTGAAGGCAGTTTATCTTAAAATACTCCTTCAAGTTCTCGATTGCTTTTTTTATATAAATCATGCTTGTATAGGGTCCGAAATAAACCGTGCCTTCACTTTCTGATTTTTCAGAAACAATGGAGATTTTCCGGTAAGGCCCGCCCATCTTAATTGCTATATAAGAATACGGAAGATGGCTCTTCATCTTTTTATTGAAAAGAGGCTTTAATTCTTTGATCAGCTTGCATTCAAGCAGAAATGCCTCGAATTCCGTATCCGTATGCAAGACGAGAAAATCATTTATGTTCGCCACCATCTTTTTGATCTTTTGAGGATGGGCTGCGGAGTTTTGAAAATAGGATTGGACCCGTTTCTTGAGGCTTTTCGCTTTCCCGACATAAATCACGGTACCCAATGAATCTTTCATTAGATAAACACCAGGAGTCAAAGGAAGGTTTTTGACCTTTTCTTTTACATTCATATTTGCTCCTTCCATCGCCATTTTTTCAATCCTTATATATCTTCATATTTTAGCATAATAGGTGATTATTCCTCTTTATCAGCATATAAAGGTGTGAATCGTCCAGATGTTTCCGCTTTCTTTCACTATCTCGGCACTATGCTTGGGAATTGCGCCGTATCGCTTGAATCTCAACCTGAGCATGTTACCATAGGTACCGTTGATAAAATGCGAACGGAAATAAATGACTTTGAGGTGAATGCTGTTGTTGAGAAATAAGAAAGTGGCTTTTTTAGGTGCAGGGTCGATGGCGGAATCGATGATTTCCGGAGTGGTGAAATCGGGAAAAATGAAGCCGGAAGATATCTTTGTGACGAACAAAAGCAATGCTGCAAGGCTTAAGCGATTGGAAGAAAGATATGGAGTCAATGCATTGGCACAGGCGGAAATGTCGTACGAATCTATAAATATCTTTATTCTGGCAATGAAGCCAATTGGAGCAGCAGGAGCCCTTGCGGATTTGAAGAATCACCTATTGCCGGGTCAAGTGGTTGTCTCGGTTCTGGCTGGCATTTCTACAGGTTTTATGGAAGAAAACCTGGAAACTGGCCAGCAGGTTGTCCGAGTCATGCCGAATACGTCGAGCATGGTCCAGGAATCTGCTACCGCTATTTCACCGGGAAAACACACAACATCAGAGAACATCGAGGATATTAAAGAATTATTAAGCAGCATGGGCAAGGTATTCCTGATCGAAGAGGAGCAGATGGATATCTTCACAGGTCTTGCCGGAAGCGGTCCTGCTTATTTTTACTACTTGATGGAGCATATGGAACGCGCAGGCAGGGAAAATGGTATGGACGAAAAAATGGCTCGTGAAATTATTGCCCAGACGATCCTTGGCGCGGCTAAGATGATTATTGAAAAGGACGAAACACCGGCAGTCCTTAGGAAAAACGTCACTTCTCCAAACGGGACTACCGCATCTGGACTGAATGCGTTAAGGAAATATAACGGGGGAACAGCGATTTCCCAGGCAGTCCATCATGCAGCGAACCGTTCAAGGGAAATCAATAGAGAGCTGGAAGGAATTCTAGTTCCATCCTGATACAAAAAAGCTCCGGACGATGATGTCCGGAGCTTTTTTTGGTCAATAAATCCGATATCGATTTGCTCTCTCGAACAAGTATTGTACACCATATAATAAATACGCTTTATAGTGTAAGTAAAAAAAGAACTGAAGATGGTTTAATTTATTGAGCCGGATGATTTTTAATTTCTTCAGGACATCAATAAAGAAGAATGCGAACAGCCCATCCGCAATCGCATTTAGAGTGATGAACTTTGTGAAATTCCCATACGAAATTTTAAGCAGCCACATGGATAGCGGCATATATGGACCTATGCTGAAAGGGAGTTCATCGCGCAGAAATGACTTTCTTTTATTATAAAACTTCCACCAATTCTTCTTATGACCATACAAATGATTCATGATTTCGAAAACGATGATAAAGATCCCCGATAATGAAAAACGCTTCCAGCTTCGTTTTCCTATGAAAAGTAAAGACAACCAGGGAACAGTGATAAGTGTAATGTTAAATAAAAAATGCCTCTTTGAAATCATCTGTATTTACCACCCTGCCTTTTGAATTCTCTATCTAAAATGTCCAATTACTGGCAAAATAAACGTAATCAAGAATATTTTAGGATACAGATATCTCCGCACCGTTGTTTTTATTTTTTACAGAATTATTGAAAAAGTGGCACTCCTTGGCATATAATCACTTGAAGATAGTAAAGGAGAGCCTACTATGATCAAGAGATTTTTTACATATTACCGCCCTCATCGGCGATTATTTATCATCGATTTCAGCAGTGCCGTCATTGTCGCCCTGCTTGAGCTGGCATTCCCGCTGGCTGTCCAATGGTTCATTGATACCCTGCTTCCTGGCGGGGACTGGAACATGATTGTCAGTGTCAGCATCGGTTTATTGCTGTTGTATGTTCTCAGCACCTTCCTTCAGTTCATCGTGAATTATTGGGGGCACAAACTCGGAATCAATATTGAGACAGATATGAGACAGCAGCTGTTCCAGCATGTCCAGAGGCAATCATTCCGCTTTTTCGATAATACGAAAACCGGCCACATCATGAGCCGGATCACGAATGACCTTTTTGACTTGGGAGAGCTGGCGCACCACGGACCAGAGGATTTGTTCATAGCGGTGATGACCTTTGTCGGGGCGTTCTGGATCATGCTGACGATCAATGTGAAGCTGGCGCTGATCACGATGATCATCGTACCGTTCCTGATCTGGCTGATTACCTATTCCAACCTGAAAATGAACGCGGCGTGGAAGAATATGTACAGTGATATCGCGGATGTGAATGCGAGAGTAGAAGACAGTGTCGCAGGTATCAGGGTGGTGCAGTCTTTTACAAATGAAAATTTTGAGATTGAGAGATTCACAATGAATAATCGCAAATTCCGTCGTGCGAAATTGACTGCCTATAAGGTGATGTCCTACAGTTCTTCGGGCATTTATATGCTGACAAGGCTCATTGTCCTCGTCGTACTCGTATACGGGGCATGGCTAAGCTTTAGCGGAAGTTTGAGCTATGGGGAGCTGGTCGGGTTTGTTCTCTATGTGAATGTGCTCTTTAAGCCGATTGATAAAATCAGTGCGATTCTGGAATTGTATCCAAAGGGAATGGCTGGTTTTAAGAGATTTATTGAGCTGATGGATCAGGATCCTGATGTCGTCGACCGTGTGGATGCGATTGAAGCAGCCTATCTAAAAGGAAATATTGAATTCCGGGATGTTACTTTTAGCTATGACCAGAACAAACCGGTTCTTGAGGAAATCGATTTGAAAATCAACCATGGCGAGACGGTCGCGTTCGTCGGTCCATCAGGGGCTGGAAAGACAACGATTTGCTCGTTGATTCCGCGCTTTTATGATGTGAATAGCGGGACTATTACGATTGATGGAATCGATATCCGCGAGATGACGAAAAAATCGCTCCGCTCACAGATCGGGATTGTCCAGCAGGATGTGTTCCTGTTTACAGGGACGCTGCGTGAAAATATTGCTTACGGCTCGCTTGGGGCAACCCATGAAGATATTGTAAAAGCTGCCAAACAGGCACACCTGGAAGACTTCATTGCTGCTCTGCCTGACGGATATGAGACTCAAATCGGTGAGCGTGGCCTGAAATTGTCTGGAGGCCAGAAGCAGCGAATTGCCATCGCCAGGATGTTCCTGAAGAACCCGCCGATCCTGATTCTCGATGAAGCAACATCGGCACTTGATACCGAGACGGAAAGAATCATTCAAAAAGCACTCGCGGAATTATCGAAGAACCGGACAACACTTGTCATCGCGCACAGGCTGGCAACAATCAGAAGCGCAGACAGAATCGTCGTTGTCACCGAAGATGGCATCGCCGAAGAAGGCAGCCATGATGAACTGATCGAACAGGGAGGCATTTTCGCCAACCTGCATAAAGTGCAGTTTGAAACTTCAATATAAAACTGGTTTATTTTTCCTTGGGTTTTGCTATTATGGAAGTAGATAGTCCAAAATGATCATGCTGAGGTGATGTAAATGACAGATATGGTTATGTACATAATGATCTTTTCGATTCCGCTCGTCGCAATCGTAACAAGTCATTATCAAAAGATAGCCAAAATCAAACACAACATGATTAAAGACGAAATCGAACTTGAAAAACTCAAACATGAAAACTACTTGCTCGAAACAGAAAAAATGAAGCTTGAACTCACCCAGATGAAACTGGAAAGTCCGTTTGAGAAGACAAAAGTGTTATAGTATTAGCCCTATTTCCAGCATGCAACAAAACGGAGGGACAGTAAACCTGTCCCTCCGTCTTTTATTTAAGCAGTTCCTCAGCTTGTTCTAATACTTTCTGCCCGTTCATCATTCCGTAGTGCATGGGGTTGATAATGTCGACTTTGATGTTGTAGGGTTTTGTTTTTTCGATGATATTATCGGACAGGTAGCGGACTTGAGGTCCGATCAGGATCACATCGAGTTCTTCCAAATAATGATTTAAATCTGCTGCTGATGTGGCGTTGATGACAGCATCCAATCCTTTTTCTTCGGCGGCTTTCCGCATTTTCTGGACCAACATGCTCGTGGACATCCCTGCCGAGCATACTAACATGATTTTCAAGATGATTCCCCCTTTACCGAGACTGATGAAGCTCGATAATTTCCTGCGCCAGTTCTTTGACCGTCATGGCATTCATAAGGTGATCCTGGGCATGGACGAGCAGAATGGTCGGACTCTGGCCTTCACCGGAAGCTTCTTTTTGAAGTAATTTTGTTTGATAACGATGGGCTTGATGAACTTCGCTTTCAGCTTCCTTCATCTTCAGTTCAGCCTGATCGAATTGTTTTTTCTTTGCCGCCTGGAGAGCTTCCATGGCGGACGACCGGGCATTTCCGGCATGTAAAATAATATGGAACGAAATTTCTTCTAATGTTAACGATTCTGTGCTCATACGATCAAATCACTACTTTCTCACTTTTTCTTGTTCTGTGCCCGCTCTGATGCAAGCAGGAATGGAATGTAAAGGAATGTGGCAATCGCCAGGTTCACCAGTTGAAGGAGAACACCCAGCCACGATCCGCCTGTCACCAGATAACCGCTGATAAGTGGAGGTGTCGTCCATGGAACGATTGCAACCGTCTTCGGCACCAGTCCTAAGCTGAGGGCGAAGTAGGAGGTGATCGTCAGCACGACTGGCGTAAGAATAAATGGGATGAACATAATCGGATTTAATACAATCGGCAGCCCGAAGATGACCGGTTCGTTAATATTGAAAATACCCGGGGCAGCGGACAGTTTTCCAACGGTGCGATAATGCTTCGATTTGACCACCAGGAAGATGGCGATGATCAAGGCAATCGTCGTTCCGGAACCACCCATGTACACATAGGCATCAAAGAAAGGTTTTGTCACCACGTAAGGGACGTCAAAGGCGCTCGTGCCGGCATTGAATAATTGCTGATTCTGTTCAATAAGAGGCAAGTAAATCGGTTCGATGATGGCACCAAGGATGTTCGAGCCATGGAGTCCGAAGAACCAGAGAAGATGATTTAAAAAGGCGACCACAATGGCGGAAGGCAGTGAGTTTGAAATCGATTGAAGCGGTTCCTGGATGACTTTGAACACCATTTCGTGCAAGCTTGATTCTGCAAAGGATGCTAATAAGGCTTGAATAAGACCAACTAAAATCAGGATGATCGTCGCTGGAACCAGCGCTTTGAACGATTTGACAACACCTTCTGGAACACCTTCCGGCATCGTGATCGTCCATTTCGATTTAATCAACAGGCGGAACAGCTCCGTAACAATAAGAGAGGTAATGAGGGCAACAAATATCCCCTGGGCACCTGTCCACGCAAAGGATATTCCCCAATCTTCTGTTACCGGCGTTAAAATGATCAACGATGCGATGGAGACAAGGGCAGCGGATAACCCATCCACTTCATACGATTTGGCAAGATGATACGAGATGGAAGCGGCGACGAGCAAACTCAGGATCGCAAAGGATCCACTCCACATGTTTCCGCCGACTGATTTCCACCCTTCACCAAATAGATTGACCATAAAGTTCTGGAATCCATCTATTGGAAGGTTGTTCACCAACACAGCCAATGACCCGACAATGATCAGCGGCATAATCGAGACAAAGCCATCGCGGATGGCGACGAGATGACGCTGAGATCCAATTCTGCCGGCAATCGGCAAGAATTTTCTTTCCATAAACCCCATTATTCTACTCATGTTCTTTTCCCCCATCAAATAGATTCATTGAATTGCGGTAAGAATTCTCTATGAGCTTCCAATAATTCATCGAGCAGCACCACGGCTACTTTTTCATTTTTTACGAGCGGATTCATGATCATCGCCCGGTAAGCATCCAAGTAGCTGCCAGACATAGCGGCTTCGATCACTAACTCTTCGAAACTCTTCATTTGTTGAATGATACCTTTAACGGAGTTTGGTATGGTCCCAATCATGATTGGAATGGGTCCGTCCCTCGTGATGTAGGAATTGACTTCAATGACGGCATCTTCAGGAAGATCGGAAATGGCCCCTTTGTTGTATGTGTTGACGGTTTGAATATCCCCAGTATTATTGAAGATGCTTGCCATCAGACTGCAGGCAGCATCACTGTAATATGCACCTCCCCGCTTTTCAAGTTCTTTTGGTTTTTCGTGTAATTCGGAATTCTTATATTGTAAGAAAAGTTCTTTTTCAACTTCTCGAACAACCTGTGCCCGTGTACGGTTTTCCCGATACGATTGAAGGTCTTTCTTCAGCACTTCATCCTCTTGAAAGTAATATTGATGATAGGGGTTCGGGAGCATATTCAAGGCTTGCAGAAATTCTTTTGACCACCCGAGAGAAACGATATTTGCCGGTGAATAATCGACATCGCCGCTTATTAATCTGTTGAGGACCTCCGAAGTGGCATCCTCACCCTGGATGGTGACTTTTTTTCCGAACACGAAATGGTTCAGTCCCAGAAATTCAATGAGAACGTCATCCTGGTCGCAATCCATCAACTCTGCCACACTGTTTTTCATGTTATACGGAATATTGCAGACGCCAATGACTTTGGGATGCCCGCTGTGCTTTAGCAAGGCTTCGGTGACGATCCCGGCCGGATTGGTAAAATTGATGAGCCATGCATCGGGACAAATCTCCATGATCTCTTCACAGATCTCGAGGAGGACGGGAATGGTGCGGAATGCTTTAAAAATACCGCCAGGACCGTTTGTTTCCTGGCCGATGACGCCATGTCTCAAAGGAATTCGCTCATCCTTTTCCCGGGCCTCAAGCCCGCCGACGCGGATTTGTGTCGTCACAAAATCAGCATCTTTTAAAGCCTCCCGGCGGTTTAGTGTCCAGTCTAGCTGAATCGGTACATCAGCTTTTTTAATCATTCTGCGAGCCAGCTCTCCGACAATCTCAAGCTTTTCCTCTCCTGCTTCAATATCCACCAGCGTAATCTTCGTCACCGGAAATCCTTCATGCCTTTTGATGAATCCTTCAATAATCTCGGGAGTATAACTTGATCCTCCCCCGATAATGACAACTTTCAGAGACATTCGTTAATCTCCTTCCTCATTGAAAGCGATTTCTTTTTGGATTAAAAAAATTTTATCCCGGTGATATATTGTAGTGACAAATATAATTTTTATGACAATTGAATGTTATTTGTAATAACAAATATTGAATTGTTCTAGAATAGTAGTGAATAGATTAATAATCAATAATGTGTTATAACAAACGTAAGGAAGAAAATGGAAAGGAGTACCTCCATGAAAGAGACACAAGATGCCAAGTCCCTGCATTCTCATATAAAAGATCAAATTATTGAAATGATTAATAGCGGAGAGTACGAACCAAATATGAAGCTGCCGACAGAAGCGGAATTCTGCGACCGATTCAATGTGAGTCGGACGACGGTCCGTACTGCCCTTCAGCAGCTGACGATTGAAGGCTATGTATACAGAGAGCAGGGACGAGGGACGTTTGTTGCTGAACAAAAGGTAAGCCAGACCCTCACGGCAACAGTGGATACGTACATGAAACAGCTGGAAACACAAGGGAAAAAGCCGAGCATCCGTGTCATCAGCCTGGATGTGATTCCGGCAGAATCGGTCGTTGAAAAATCACTGCATCTAAATCATGGAGATCCCGTCAATCGTCTGGTAAGAGTTCGATATTCCGGTCAAACCCCTTTACAATATGAAGTGGCTTATCTGCCCTGGTTTAAAACACCAGGATTGAATAAAGAAGAATGTGCAAAATCTCTCTACAAGCTGCTGAAAGCACAGTTCGATCTGAAAATAAAGAAAACAGTCGAAACCATTGAGCTGGTGCTCGCGGATGAGACTATTTCGGAAAAGCTAGAAGTAGCGGAAGGGACACCGTGTTTTAAGATGGAAACAAAGGCTTATATAGAAGACGGGTCCATCATCGAGTATTCCAGGGCGATCTTCAGGGGAGACAAAGCTAGTTTTCTTGTTGAAAGAACCTATTAGAGGGAGTGGGGAAGGATGACGAAGGTAATCGTGAACGCAGATGATTTTGGCTTATGCCGCGGTGTCAATCACGGAATCATCGACAGTTATCGATATGGTGTGGTCAATTCCACCACCATGCTGGTCAATATGCCGGGAACGGGCCATGCAGTGGAGCTCACGCAGCAGAATCCTGATCTTCGTGTCGGTGTCCATCTCACACTTACCTGTGGTAAACCGGTATTGGAGAATATCCCGTCGCTGGTGAAAGAAGATGGGACGTTCAGGCTTACCCGTACTTTTCAAGAATGGGACACCGTTGTATTACAAGATATAGAAAAGGAATGGGACGCCCAAATCCAGCGCTTTCTCTCATTTGGCATTCCGCTCTCCCACTTGGACAGTCATCATCATGCCCACAGCTGGGATCCTCTGTTGCCTGTCGTTCAAACGCTCGGCCATCGATATAATGTGAAGATTAGGAATGTCTTTAACAGAAAAATCGATGGGGTGGAGTTGTTGACGGATCGATTTTCCGTGGAATTTTACGGAGAAAAGGTTTCGGAAGAGTTGCTGCAGAGACTAATAGAAAGCAGGAAAGAGGGAGAGACGATGGAAATCATGTGTCATCCTGCATACATAGACTCCTATTTAAGAGAGAATTCATCGTATTGTGACCAGCGTTTGAGAGAGCTGGATGTATTGGTTTCTACTAAAAATTTATTATGACAAATTTCTATCCAGTTCTATTTTTAAAAAAATGGATTTTTGCAGCAGTTCATTACAGATCACCAGAGCTCAACCTCACCCAGATGAAGCTGGTAAGTCTGTTAGAGAAGACAAAAGTCTTATAGTATTTGCCCTCTCGTGTAATGCGAGGGGTTTTTTTACTTTTGAATGTTTCTTGAAAAAATTGGTTAAATATCCCTTGTTAAATTTTATAATATGTTATATAGTACATTACAACAGTAATGCACTATGTGACCTGTTAGAGGAGGTACGGGGTTGATCCTTAATTCAGATAGCATGAAACCGATTTACATCCAAATTGCTGAGTGGCTGGAAACGGAAATTCTCAGCGAGAGTATCAAGATGGATGAGAAGGTGTATTCCCAATACCAGCTTGCGGAGATGTTGAATATCAATCCGGCGACAGCGGCAAAAGGATTGAATATTTTGGCGGATGAAAACATTCTTTATAAAAAGCGAGGGCTTGGGATGTTCGTATCAACGGATGCGAAGAAGATTATCACAGCGAAACGGAGGAACCAGACGTTGAAGTCATTGGTGGCAGAGTTGGTGCGGGAAGCTGAGCACCTCCAGGTGACGGAAGAGGAATTGATCGCGATGATCCAGGAAGCCAAACGGGACTTGAAGGGGGATACATGATGAGTGTGCTCGAATTTGAATCGGTAACGAAAGCATATGGTGGAAAAAAAGCTTTGGATAGCCTCAGCTTTTCACTTGGGGAAAACAAAATTACCGGCCTGATCGGAAGGAACGGTGCCGGCAAGACGACGATGTTGAAAATCGCCGCTGGCTTTATGAAGGAGACTTCAGGAGATGTCAGAGTGTTTGGTGAGCATCCTTTCAATAATTTAATGGTGTCTGCAAATATGATCATGATTGATAACGATATGAATATGCCAACGGCACTGGATTTGGAAGAAATTCTGGCTGGCGCGGCCGAATTTTACCCGAACTGGGATATGGAGCTGGCAAAGAAACTGTTTGATTATTTCTCGCTGCACCCAGGGCAGACTCATGCCGGGCTGTCAAAGGGGATGAAGAACACGTTCAATGCGATTTTAGGTTTGGCGGCACGCTGTCCGCTGACGATTTTCGATGAGCCTACAAACGGAATGGATGCTGGAGTCAGGAAGGATTTTTACCGGGCGCTGCTGAAGGATTACCTCGCTCATCCGCGGACAATCATCATCTCAAGCCATCACCTGAGCGAGATTGAAGATATCCTCGAGGATATTTTGCTGCTAAAGGACGGAAAGCAATTTTTGCATATGCCTATAGAGGAACTTCGGGAGTATGCGGTTGTTGTCAGCGGAAAAGAGGATGCGTTGGAAGATTGGCTGCACGGCCAGGAGATTTTCCATCAGAGCAGTGCAGGATTCGGACGGAATTATGCGGTGATCCGAAATGATCTTTCAGATGATCAGATCGCTGCGGCAATGAAAAACAGCCTCGAGTTCTCAACGATTTCAAACGAGGATCTCTGTCTGTACCTGACGAGCCAGGAGAAGGGTGGGATTGATGATGTATTTAACAAAGGTTAATCTGTGGGATGTTGTGATAAAGCAGTTCCGCTTCAAGCTGAAATCTTTTCGGGGCATGTTCACATCGCTGATGATACTGCAGGTAGTTGGCATCCTGTTTTCTCTTGCTGGAGAAGGAGGAGGGGGCGGCGGCTCTGATACATTCAGCTACGATATGAAATTCTATTCTGGAAATATCATTCTTGCTTTCATGCTCATCTGGGCGTTCATTTCAGCCATCGTGGTCACCACCCAGGCCTATCGTTTTGATGATTACACTTTTGTCGCCAACAGGCTGAGCAGCCATTTAGCGAATATCCTGTTCCTCGGATGGGCAAGTGTCATCGGCGGGGTCACCTTTGTGCTTGCAAGTCAATCATTGAAGCTGTCGGTCTTTTTTCTTAAGGACCGGGAATTTATCGAAAGTCAGCCGTTGACGTTTCTGCAAATGTCAGAAGGTCTTGCTGCCACGATTCTGTATCTGTTTCTGTTCACCGCAATCGGCTACCTGGTTGGCATGCTGGTCCAAAGAAACAGGATTTTCATGCTTATCCTCCCTGCGCTTCTTTTCGGCAGCTTGTTTTTAAATGTATTAGTAAACAGCGAATCTACCTTTTTAATTGATATTGGACAATTTTTTGTGAGAGAAGCATCCTTTTTATTGTTTACGTTAAAAGTACTGGCAGCTTCCTCACTTGCCTTTGGAATATCTGCCTGGATCTCGAACAGCCTGGAGGTGAGAAGATGAGCTTAATCTTTCTGTTATTCATTATCATCTTGCTGATGCTTAGCTTCGGAAGCTTTAACAATAAGTTTTTAAGTGCCAGATTTATGAGCGGAAGCAGGATTATGAAAATCCTCGCTGGATACTTCATTATCCTGCTGGGGGCTGGCTTACTATCTCTCATGGTGACAGTGGAGGGCACCTTCAAAGGCGATTATCTGACTGATCAGGAAATAGAGGAAAACGATCGATTGAATAGCGATATTTATCCTACGATTGAATCAGGAAAAATCGATGAAGTGGAAGGGCTCATAAAAAAAGAATCCTGGGAATTTCCGCTCAAGGGGAAGCTTTTAGACATAAAGATTATGGATCAGTTTGCACAGGTTTTTATCGAAAAGGTTGACTCCCTTGAGGGGGAAGTGGAAGTGACTCATTACTCTACGTATTCCTATATTGACAATATTAATGTAACCGACCGATTCCCATCACCTGACATTCAGCTGGACGACACTACCCTGAAAATCTTTCCGCCGGATCATCTCACGATCAAGCTTGTGAAGTACACGAATGCATTTCCATTCACTCAGTTCTCCGAATACGGCGAGCAATTGGGGAACGGATATGGCATGATGCAAGGAATGGATTTCATCTATATCCGTGTCCCGGCTGACACTAAGGTAAGCGGAGACGGCTATGTCATAAACTAGAATGAAAGCCCCTCTTGAATAGAGGGGTTTTTGGCATTCGTAGATCTGAGATGGAAATTTATGATTCTAAGTTTTTCCGTTTCCATCAGAAAGGTGTTGTTTTTGTAATAAATTCGTCACTGTCTGCATTATGAAATGGACAACCAGCGTGATATTCTAAGTTGTGTGGATTTTCACAATCACAAATGCACTTATTTTGGAGGAATCATCTGTGGAAGGCATAATTGGTTTGCTTGAGGAACCGTTGATCTTATTATTTGTCATATTGTTCGTCGGCTCAGCGCTTGGCGAAATCAAGATTCGCGGACTTAGCCTTGGTACTTCGGGAGTTTTGCTTGCCGCAATGGTGTTCGGCCATTTTGGCTATCAGGTATCGCCGGTCATCCAGCAGCTCGGGCTTGGCTTATTCATTGTGGCGGTAGGGTTGTCGGCAGGGCCGCGCTTTTTCAGGATGATGAAAACGAGTGGAATCGTGTTCGGAATCATCAGCTTGCTGATTGTGTTTGTTGCATCCATCACGACCATCGCAGTGTCCAAGTTTTTCCACCTGTCACCGGCCCTGAGCATCGGCATCATGACGGGAGCATTGACGAGTACACCGGGTCTGGCTGCTGCACTTCAGGCAACTGGCGACCCGCTTGCTTCTGTCGGCTACGGGATAGCCTACCCATTCGGCGTCCTGGCAGTTGTGCTGTTCGTGCAGCTTTCCCCGAGGGTGCTCAAAGCTGATTTAGCTGAGGACTTGAAAAAGAAATCCGGACCGGTCCGCAACGATGAGTCGCCTGAGGTGATCACGATTGAGGTAACCGAACCGTCGATTAATAAAAGGACTTTGAAGGAGCTGCAGTTCAATCAATATCATTCTGTTGTCATCAGCCGGGTCATCCGTGGCGACAGGAATATCATTGCCTTGAATGACACTGTTATCCTGACAGGTGACCGGCTAGTGGCGGTCGGAATGAGGGTTGACTTGAAAAAGCTTTGCGAGGAGATCGGCAGGGAAGTGGAAACCAATACTGAAAACCATGACAATGTAGAACTCCGCAAGGTCACTGTGGACGCACTGGAATTGATCGGAAAGACCATCAGGGAGCTTGAACTCCGGCGCACATATGGGGTGACAGTTACGAGGATTGAACGAGGAGGGTTCGAATTCAACCAGAGCCCGAAATGGCGTCTGGAGCGAGGCGATGTCCTTACGCTTGTCAGCAGTAAGGACCGCCTCGATGATGTTGAGAAGCTATTCAGCAGGAAAAAGCTGACGGTGACCAATATCCATATCCTGTCCTTGAGCTTAGTATTGCTGCTTGGTATCCTCGCCGGCATGGTGCCGATTCACTTTCCAAAACTGGGCACGATCACATTTGGCGTCGCCGGCGGGCCACTGTTCATCGCCTTGATCATCGGCCACTTTGGGAAGCTCGGCCCAATCCACGCACGGTATTACCAGCCTTCGAACCAGGTCATTCGTGATATTGGACTGGTGCTATTCCTAGCCGGTGCTGGTACGACCGCAGGCAAGGGAATTGTCCAGGTGATCCAGCAGGAAGGCTTTAATCTCGTAATTGGAGGAGCCATTATTACCATAATGCCAGTCATTGCCGGCTTTTTCATCGCAAGGAAATTCTTCAAACTCAGCTTCATACATTCTCTAGGCGCATTGTGCGGCGGAATGACGAGCACACCAGGGCTTGGGGCAACAAATCAGCTGATGGACTCCGACGATGCATCGGTCGCTTATGCAGCAGCATACCCATTTGCGCTAATCTCTGTTGCGATAGCTTCCCAGGTGCTTATCTTCTTTTTATAAAAATACAAGAAAAGACACAGACGAAATGTCCGTGTCTTTTTTACAATTTCAATCCAGTTCGGCTCTTGAATCTCCTCAGCAATATATGGCTCTCCACTCGTGTTATTCCTTCTAAACTGTACAATTCCTCATTTATAAAATTTTCCAAGCGAATAAAGTCCTCTACAAGTACATGCATATGTAATGTACTTGGCCCTGTCATTTGATAGCAGCTTGCCACGCTTGGATTATTCGCAAGTGTTTCCGCAACCTTTACAAGTGAAGACGGTTCACAATCAACCTCGAAGAATGCTGAAACTGATTTTCCGACTTTTTCAGAGTTGATCACTACTGAAAACTTCTCAATCACGCCATCCTCAATTAATTGATTGACTCTTTCCCGGATTGATACCCTTGATAAATTTAATTGTTTTCCTATATCGACATAAGACATTCTGCCATTTTCCGATAACAGCTGCAGAATCATGCGATCGGTTTCATCGATTATCATATTAACACCACTTTTCAAAAAGCATTCGTAAATTTATCTTACTTACATCCAGTAAATTTAGCAATCGCAAATTGGAAGAGAAATGCAAATAATTATACTAGAAAAAAATTTTAATATTTTCTGAATATTATATAGATTTTTCAAAATTCCTGTATTATAATAATACGAAATTCGAAATGAAATAAAAAAGAGTGAAACGCTTTCATAAAGTAGTCAGATATTACTTTTAGCCTACTTATGTTAAGGGAGTTGTTTTGCCGAAAAGGGGGATAAGCAAAAGTGAGTAAGAAAGTAAAAGTATTTGCTGCAGTATTTATGAGTTTAGTATTGCTTCTGACTGGATGTAACAATAGTAATTCTTCCAGTTCTGAAGGGGGGAAAGCAACGACTGCGAGTGCTCCTGCAAAAGCGGACAAAACAGAATTGGTAGTCGGACTAGATGATGATCCACCACAATTGGATCCGCATTTCTCTACCGCGGCCGTTGACCGACAAGTATTTCACAGCATCTATGACAAACTGGTTGACGTGGATGAAGAACTAAACTTTGTTCCAATGCTCGCTGAAAAGTGGGAAATCTCAGATGATGGCAAAACATATACCTTCACTTTACAAAAGGGAGTTAAATTCCATGATGGAACTCCGTTTAATGCAGAAGCAGTGAAATTCAACTTTGAACGCATGATGGATCCAAATGCAGGTTCACCTCGTGCTTCCGAATTATCTTCAATCGAGAAGATTGAAGTAGTGGACGAAACGACTCTGAAGGTTGTACTTTCTGAACCATACAGCCCATTCCTTGCAGCATTGTCTGACCGTGCTGGAATGATGGTTTCTCCTAAAGCAGTAAAAGAAAAAGGCAAAGATTTTGCCAACTCTCCTGTAGGGACAGGCCCATTCAAGTTTGTATCCCGAGTTAAGCAAGACAAGATCGAAGTAGAAAAAAATGCTGAGTATTGGGGCGGAACACCGAAGTTCGAAAAAATCGTTTATCGTCCATATTCAGATGAGAATGTAAGACTGACAAACCTGACATCAGGCGATGTAGATATCATCAGCAAGGTTCCGCCAAAGGATGTCGAAAAGCTGAAAAACGATCCAAATCTTACATTATCTGAAACAGGAGCACTTGGTTTCCAGGGATTATATTTGAATCATAAGAGCGAGCCATTCAATAATAAAGCTCTTCGCCAGGCTTTGGATCTGGTAATCGACCGTGAGGCAATCATTAAAGTTGCTCTTAGAGATACAGGAGTACCTTCAGCAGGAGCAATCCCTCCTGGAACATGGGCATATGACGAGAATATTAAACCAACAAAGAAGAATGTTGAAGAAGCAAAGAAAATTATGGCTGAAGCAGGTTTCCCGAATGGATTCGAGTTCACGCTGCAGCTATCTCCAAAACCGGTAGAGGAACAAATTTCACAAATGATTCAATCAATGGCTGCAGAAGCTGGAATCAAGGTGAAACTTGAAATCGTCGAATTTGGAACAATGCTCGATAACATGGATAACTTTAAATTTGATGCAGTCCGTTTGGGATGGAGCGGAAGAACCGATCCAGATGGAAACATCTACGCATTATTCCACACTGACGGATCTATCAACTATGGATATTCCAATCCAAAAATGGACGAACTGTTAGAACAGGCTCGCGTTGAAACAGATCAAAAGGAACGCAAGGAAATTTACTCAGAAGCTGCAGAGCTTGGACGAGATGAGGTTCCATTCATCTTTATCTATCACGAAAAGGACTATAAAGCATATAAGAAAAGCCTTCAAGGTTTTAAACATATCTCGGATCAAATGATGCGCTTCCACGACGTTTCATTTAAATAAGCAGTCTACTTGATTCGGCTTGGAGATCCATCTCCAAGCCGAAGTACTTTAAAAGCTGGAGAAAGGGAGGGAGCAGCGTGGTAAAGTTTTTGCTTCGCAGATTGGGCCTTATGGTCGTTATCTTATTTTTAGTAAGTATTATTGTTTTTTCATTAGTGCATCTTACTCCGGGCGACCCAGCAAGGATGATTCTAGGACAAGAGGCTACAGAGGAATCGCTGCAGGCATTGCGTGAACAAATGGGATTGAATGATCCTTTATATGTTCAATATTTTTCCTGGGTCACAAACGTCCTCCAGGGTGACCTTGGGAACTCATTAAAAGATAATACACCCGTTCTTACCGTACTGCTTCAAAAGCTGCCAGTCACCATCCAGCTGTCAATCATGTCGTTCTTCATTGCCATGCTGATTGCCATTCCTGCTGGAATTATTTCAGCAACAAGAAAAGGGACGCTATGGGATTATTTTGGAACGACTTTTGCATTGTCAGGTGTTTCAGTTCCTCCATTTTTCTTAGGGATTTTACTCATTTTTATTTTCTCTATTTCGTTAGGCTGGCTGGCACCTTCAGGGTATGTTGAACCATGGAAGGATTTAAAACAGAGCATGCTTTTAATGATATTGCCCGCGCTTGCTGTAGGAGTCCGATTAAGTGCTGAGATCACAAGGATGCTGCGTTCGAGCATGCTTGAAGTGCTAGAAGCCGATTACATCCGGACTGCATATGCAAAAGGTGTTTTAGAAAGAGGAGTCGTTATCGGCCATGCCTTGAAAAATGCATTGATTCCAGTGGTTACAGTGAGCGGTTTGCAGTTAGCGACTTTCCTCGGCGGTGCTGTTATCACAGAAACGATTTTTGCGATTCCAGGGATTGGGAGGCTTGTCATTGACGCCATACTGACAAGAGACTTCCCGGTTGTGCAGGGTGCCGTCTTGTTCATGGCAATTGCCGTTGTTGTTGTTAACTTCTTTATAGATGTTCTTTACTCAATTCTCGATCCAAGAATTAAGCTAACAGGGGGCCAGTGACCATGGAAGCACAGTTAGAACAAAAAATCGCAGTCGTTGAGAGCCCGAGAAAACGCAGAATGAAAGAAATGAGCTCTCGCTTTTTCCAAAATAAATTAGCTGTAGTTGGCGGGATCTTTACATTGATGCTGATTCTTATGGCCGTATTTGCACCGGTCGTAGCACCATTTAATCCTGCGGAACAGGATTATGCAAAATTTCTCCAAAGTCCAAATGAGGAAAATCTTTTGGGTACAGATGAACTCGGCCGGGATATTTTCAGCAGGATCATCTATGGAGCAAGAGTATCGATCCAGGCAGGGATTATATCTGTAGGTATTGCATTATTGATTGGGATTCCGATTGGTCTTTTTTCAGGATATTATCGCGGTGTTTTAGATGAATTTGTTGTCATGAGGTTTACAGATGCATTGCTTTCATTTCCGCCGCTAGTACTTGCGCTTTCCCTGGCAGCAGTACTTGGAGCAGGATTACAGAATGCAATGATTGCAATCGGCATTATCTTCACGCCTAACTTTATCCGTCTGGTCAGAGGAGAGGTGCTGAGCCAGAGGGAGCGGGAATATGTGACAGCGGCAAAAGCTTCAGGAATCAGTGATCTCAAAATTATCTTCCGGCATATCCTGCCGAACTGCATGCCGCCTATTTTAGTTCAAGCAACCCTTTCCATTGCGGCGGCGATCATTTCTGAGGCTTCATTAAGTTATTTAGGATTGGGAACGCAGCCTCCAACGCCGAGCTGGGGAGCAATGTTATCGATGGGACAGGGCTATCTTGGAGACGCTCCTTGGATTTCGCTATTCCCGGGCCTATTTATCTTTATGACTGTTCTATCAATCAACTTATTTGGAGATGGACTGCGTGATGCATTAGATCCAAAACTGAAGTGAGGTTAGCAGAATGACATTTTCGATAACTGCCAGATGTGAGAAAACTGGAATGTTGGGCGTAGCAGTATCAACTGCAAGGCCAGCAGTCGGTTCACTAGTCCCGTATGTAAGATCATGGATTGGAGCCATTGCGACTCAAGCTCTTGTTAATCCGTTTTACGGCATTGATGGAATCAAGCTATTAGCTGAGGGGAAAACGCCAGCTGAAGTGTTGGAATATTTACTGGCTTCAGACCCCGAACGAGAGAGAAGGCAATGCGCAGTCGTTGACAAGGATGGGAATGCCGCAGGTTTTACTGGTAAAGAGACAGTTCCATGGCAAGGGCATAAAGTCGGACCGCAGTTCGTTGTCGCTGGCAATATGCTGACAGGACCGGAAACGATCGATGCAATGTTTGAAACGTATCAGGCATTGGGAAATGAAAGCTTGCCAGAAAGACTTTTAGCGGCTCTTGCCAGCGGACAGGAAGCAGGCGGCGACAAACGTGGAAGGCAATCTGCTGCTCTATATATTGTAGACCAGGAGGAATATCCGCTTGTTGATGTTCGAGTGGATGAACATCATGATCCTGTTCAGGAATTGATCAGAATCTTTAATAAGTGTCAGGAAGATTTATTTCCTTACACTGCTAATCTAGTAAAACGAAAGGAGGAGGCAATCAAATGACACAGCCATTATTGGAAGTGAAGAATCTGAAGGTCAGCTTTGCCGGGAAAAAGAAGGCTACCAATATAGTAGCCGGACTATCCTTTAATGTGGAAAAAGGGAAAACTCTATGTATTGTTGGGGAATCAGGCTGTGGAAAAAGTATGACCTCCCTTTCAGTCATGGGTCTGCTTCCTAAGACAGGTACAGTTGAAGGAGAAATTCTATTAAAAGGCGAAAACCTTACAGATAAGTCGATGAAACAGATGAGCAAGATCAGGGGAAACCAGATTTCGATGATTTTCCAGGAGCCAATGACTTCTTTAAATCCCGTCCAGACGGTTGGAAAACAGATTGCCGAAACAATCATCCTCCACCAGAACGTAAGCAAAAAGGAAGCACGCCAGAAAGCGATCGAGATGCTTCAGCTGGTAGGGATTCCTTCGCCGGAAAAACGAATCGATGCTTATCCTCATGAGTTGAGCGGCGGAATGAGGCAGAGGGTCATGATTGCGATTGCTCTTAGCTGCAACCCCGAACTGCTGATTGCGGATGAGCCGACCACAGCTCTTGATGTAACCATCCAGGCACAAATCCTCGATTTAATGAAGAACCTTCAAAAAGACCTGGATATGGGAATCATCATGATTACCCATGATTTGGCGGTTGTATCTGAAATGGCTGATACCGTGCTGGTCATGTATGCAGGGAAAGCTGTTGAATATGGCGACAGAAAATCCATTTTCAACAATCCGCTGCATCCATATACACAGGGATTGATGAAGTGTATTCCAGATGTAGATGCTGATGAGGATGTAGAGGAGCTTTTTGTTATCAAAGGGTCAGTACCATCTCCGGATGCAATGCCTGCAGGCTGCAGATTTGCTGATCGCTGTCCATATGTACAGGAGATTTGCAGGGAACAATCACCGGATCTTGTGCAAGCCGATACTCAACAAACCGTCAGCTGCTGGAAATACACTGATTTATGGAAGGAAGGTGGAGTAAATGGGTCAGCCATTAGCGAAATTGCCGTCAGCCAATCTTCTTGATGTCCAGGACTTGAAGAAACACTTTCCTGTTGGGGATCAAGGGTTCTTTGGAGAAAAACAGGTTGTAAAGGCATTGGATGGCATTACTTTTTCTCTGAAAAGAGGGGAGACATTAGGGATTGTTGGTGAATCAGGATGTGGCAAATCTACGATGGGACGAGCCATCCTCAGGCTTCATGAACCTAGCTCAGGAACGATCATTTATGACGGAAAGGACATTACCAACGTTTCCAAACGGCAAATGAGGGATAACCGGAAGGATATGCAAATCATATTCCAGGACCCGTATGGTTCCCTGAATCCGCGAATGACTGTGGGAGCCATGCTTTCAGAAATTGTTGAAACTCATAAGATTGTACCGAAAAAAGAGCTGTATGATTATGTATGCAATCTGCTGGTAGAGGTCGGGCTTTCAGAACAGCATTATTATCGCTTCCCGCATGAGTTTTCCGGAGGCCAGCGCCAGAGGGTAAGTATCGCCCGTGCGCTATGCACCAATCCAAAGCTGATTGTATGTGATGAAGCCGTATCCGCATTGGATGTATCTGTTCAATCACAGATCCTCAACCTGTTGCAGCGCTTAAAAAAGGAGCACCAACTTACATACTTATTTATTTCCCATGACCTTAGTGTCGTGAAGCATGTAAGTGACCGTGTTGCCGTCATGTATTTAGGGAAAATGGTGGAACTTGCTGATAAAAAAGATCTTTATGAAAATCCGCTGCACCCTTATACAAAGGCATTGCTTTCTGCCATTCCTTCCACCAATGAAGAGAAGAAGAGGGAAAGAATGATCTTAAAAGGGGATGTTCCAAGCCCAATCAATGTTCCGAGCGGCTGCCGTTTCCATACAAGGTGCCCACTTGCTACCGACCGATGCAGGGCAGAAGAGCCGGCTTTCCGGGAGGTAAGAGAGCACCACTTCGCTGCTTGCCATTATGCATAACTTGGAGAGGTCCTTACCAGGTTGGTAAGGACGTTTTCTTCGAAATGTTATTTTATCGTATTTTTGCAAAAAAAGCATATTTCATTTGTAAAGCAAATAAGTTAAATTGACTTACAAATGAAAGTTATCATCCGAAAGGGAGAGAACAATCCATGAATTTAGATTATCTTAATTATCCATATCAATCCCAAAGAACCGTTACCTTTGCCAGGAATGGCATGGTTGCAACCTCTCAGCCTCTGGCAGCACAGGCAGGGCTCGATATTTTAAAAAAGGGCGGTAATGCCATTGATGCAGCAATCGCCACGGCTGCATGCTTAACCGTTGTTGAGCCTACTTCCAATGGCATTGGCGGAGATGCGTTTGCGTTAGTTTGGGTAAAGGGTGAACTTCATGGCCTGAACGCCAGCGGACCTGCGCCGAAAAGCATCTCCATTGATGCAGTCAAAGAGAAGGGCCATGAAAAAATGCCGACATTCGGCTTGATTCCTGTAACTGTTCCTGGCGTGCCTGCTGCCTGGGCGGAGCTTTCAAGACGATTTGGCAAGCTGCCGTTAACAGAGGTGTTACAGCCGGCCATTGAATATGCCGAAAAGGGTTATCCGCTGTCACCGGTTCTCGGCAAGTACTGGAATGTTGCGTTCGAGAAGTTCAAGGAAATCTTTAAAGGTGACGAATACAAAGGCTGGTTTGAAACATTCGCTCCAAATGGAAAGGCACCACAAATAGGGGAGGTCTGGAAATCTGAAGGCCATGCCAGTACATTGCGCCAGATTGCTGAAACAAACGCCGAAAGCTTTTACCGCGGGGAGCTGGCGGATAAAATTGATGAATTTTCAAAGCAGCATGGCGGTTTCATCTCAAAAGAAGATTTAGCTGCATACAAACCAGAGTGGGTAAAGCCAATTAAGGTTAATTACAGAGGCTACGATGTATGGGAAATTCCTCCGAATGGCCAGGGCATTGTTGCCTTAATGGCGCTTAATATGCTGAAGGGCTATGAATTAAATGAAAAAGAATCGGTGGATACATACCACAAGCAAATTGAAGCTATGAAGCTTTCATTTGCCGATGCGAAAAAATATGTCACTGACCCTGAGAAAATGACGGTCACATCTGAACAGCTATTGTCTGAGGAATATGCTGAAGCAAGAAGAAACTTGATCGGTGACACCGCTCGATTGCCGGAGCCTGGAACACCTCCTAAAGGCGGAACCGTTTATCTGGCTGCAGCGGACGGAGAAGGGAATATGATTTCCTTCATCCAGAGTAATTATATGGGTTTCGGTTCGGGGATCGTCATCCCTGGAACAGGTATTGGGCTGCAGAACCGCGGAGCTGATTTTTCATTGGACCCGTCCCATGATAATCGACTTGAGCCTGGCAAGAAGACGTATCATACAATCATCCCAGGATTTTTGACAAAGGATAATGAAGCGGTTGGTCCTTTCGGAGTCATGGGCGGCTACATGCAGCCGCAGGGCCATGCGCAGGTGATCATGAACACAATCGATTTCAAGCTGAATCCACAGGCAGCTTTGGATTCGCCGAGGTGGCAATGGATGGAGGGCAATAAGGTAGTCGTAGAGAATACTTTCCCAGCCCATATCGCCCAGGCGCTTGCGAGAAAAGGCCATGATATCCAATTCACATTGGATGGAGGCGGATTCGGAAGAGGCCAGATTATCTGGAGGGATCCTGAAACAGGCGTGCTTTCAGGGGGAACAGAGTCAAGGACTGATGGCGCGATTGCAGCTTGGTAATTTCAATAAAGGTGTTGAATGAAAATGAAACAGCTTGATTTATTCCTGGCATTTTTCCGAGTCGGAATGCTTGGGTACGGCGGCGGTCCGTCATCGATTCCGCTCGTTCACAAAGAAGTAGTCGAGAAGTATAAATGGATGAATGATGATGAGTTTGCTGATGTCCTAGCTTTAGGAAATACACTTCCAGGGCCAATCGCCACCAAAATGGCTGGGTATATCGGTTACCGGGTTGCGGGCTTAACCGGAATGGTGAATGCCGTAGCAGCTACAATCGTACCGACCATATTATTGATGATTGTATTACTAACCTCGATTTCTTCATTTAAAGATCTACCCTGGGTGGCAGGGATGACAAAAGCCGTTGTTCCAGTCGTTGGTGTCATGCTGGCAACATTGACCTGGGATTTCTTCAAGAAATCGAATGAAACCCTCGGCAAGGTGATCTCTGTCTTAATGGTTGTTGGAGGCCTTGTACTGATGGAAGTGTTGAATGTCCATCCTGCAATCCTGATTCTTGTATTGTTAGTTCTTGCGCTGGCTAAGAAGGATAAGGTTCCTGAGGCTGAGAAAAACATAGAAAGAGGGGTTGGCTGATGATTTATTGGCATATATTCCTCGCCTTCTTCATCCCGGGTATAGTAGGTTATGGCGGCGGTCCCGCATCCATCCCTCTGGTTGAAAATGAAGTGGTCGACCGCTATGGCTGGCTGACGGTTCCGGAATTCAGCGAAGTGCTGGCAATCGGAAATGCCTTGCCAGGCCCAATCGCGACAAAAATGGCAGGTTATATTGGGTATGAACAGGGAGGAATCCTTGGCGCTGCCGTAGGCATTTTCGCTACAGTTGCCCCATCACTATTGTTGATGATCGTCCTCCTCGGAGTATTATACCGATTCAAAGATTCACCCAAAGTTAAAAGAATGACCAATTACATTAGGCCAATCATAGCGGTACTGCTGGGCGTAATGACTTACAACTTTTTCTTTAGTTCTTATGTGGACACAGGTTTAGTGCAAACATTATTCCTGATTGTTGCCAGTTACTTGCTGTTGGAAAAATGGAAGGTGCATCCGGCCTATGTCATTACAGCTTCCTTGGCTTATGGCGGTATATTCCTATAGTTTTAAGAACCCATCCATGGAGGATGGGTTCTCTTTTGGAAAAAATTTCTTGACTTATTTTGAATGAGATAATATTATCATTATTGATAATGATAATATTCGGAAACTAAACACAGCAGGTGATCACGATGAAGGAAACGAAAGCAGATTTAATTATACACCCAGTACGGATGAAGGTTCTTCAAACGTTAGCCAGCGGGAGGAGGAAAACGGTACAGCAAATTGCTGAAAAGCTGCCGGAAGTGCCACAGGCGACCTTATATCGCCATCTGAAAAAACTGCTTGATGGAAGTATCATTGAAGTAGTTGAGGAAAATCAGGTACGAGGTACGATTGAGAAGGTCTATGCATTGCCGAAAAATAATGAAGTCCTTTCAAGAGAAGAGGTGCTCAAAGCCGGACCGGATGAGCATCTTGATTATTTTATTAAGTTTCTGGCGAATGTACTGATGGACTTTGAATCCTATATCCGCCAGCCCAACTATGATTTCCAAAAAGACATGGCGAGCTTCAGGACGGCAACATTATATGCCAGCGATGAGGAATACAGTGAATTTATCACGAAGTACGTGGAATTGATTACGCCGCTGCTTCGCAATGAGGAAGCACCGGACAGGAAGAAACGGACACTTACCAATATTTTAACAACCCATAATAATTTTGAAGAGGGGAATAAGGATGATGAACGCCCAGATGGTTAATGAGGAGATCTCATTTAAAAGCGATGTCAATTTAAAAGGTACATTATTAGTGCCGGATTTAGGGAAGGAATCTTACCCGACAATTATGTTCCTGCCCGGGTCTGGACAGTTGAACCGTGATGGCAGCACACCTAAGGGGAAATTCAAATTCGACCTATACAAGGACCTGGCTGAGCTGTGCACTTCCCTTGGTTTTGCTGCGTTCCGTTACGATAAAAGAGGCGTTGGCGAAAGTGAAGGAGATTATCATTCTGCCGGGCTTTCCGATGCCTTGAAGGATGGAGAGGCGGCATTGGATATGCTGGCAGCCCATCCGAAGGTCGACGAGAGCAAGGTCATCATCATCGGACATAGCGAAGGCTGTATGGTCGGCACTGCCCTCAATGCTAGAAGGCCGGCAGCCGGATTGGTCCTCCTTTCTGGTGGTGGTGAAACACTTAAGGAAGCGCTGGATCATCAAAGACAGTTGCTTTATAAAGAGATGAGAGAAAAGAAGGGAATCCAGGGCTTCATCATCAAAAAGTTCAACACCCTCGATAAAGCCGAAAAACAAGCTCAGGGTACCTACAAGAAAATGGTCGATTCGGATAAAGACGTGATGAAAACATTGGGCTTCATCAAAATGCCAGCCAAATATTTCAGGGAGCATTTTGCGCTTGATATAGTAGAAGCGTTAGCGAAAGTGACTTGTCCGGTGCTCGCCATCAATGGCACAAAGGATTTCCAGGCCAACCCTGAAAAGCTGAAGCGCATTGAGCAATTTGTCCAGGGAGAATACGAAATCCATGTCGTTGAAAACATGGATCATGGCTTGAAGGAACAGGTTACGCCAATGACCCCTTCAACCTTCAAGAAAGATTATTTGAAAACAATCGGAAAGCCTATCCACCCCGAAGCGGTTAAGTATCTGACTAACTGGCTACAGAGATACCTTTAAACGTTAAAAGTCCCATTATCATAGTGATAACGGGACTTTTTCTTTTTCATTCAACAAATAGCTTAATCTTCGGGAATAACTTTAAAGCAGTATTGTAAAATACATCTTCGTAATGCTCCTGCGGAATCAGGTCCTTGATAAAATCGATGTACGGACCAATCGGGATCAGCGGCCAGTCCGTGCCGAACAGGAGCTTGTCGTAGGAGTCGGCAAATTCAAGGGCATGGCGCAGGTGGTCAAGGAAACGACCCTGGCTGCGTTTATCCAGGTCTGCCTTCGTGCCAACGATCAAACCTGACAAATCGGCAAATACATTCGGGTTTTTATAAATGATTTCTGCTCCTGTCAGCGTCCACGGATCCCCGAAATGGGCCATCATGAAATTCACGTCACGGTGCTTGACCGCCACTTCATCAATCGCCATAGGATGGGAATATTTCAGGTACCCGCGTTCCGAATAGGTATCGCCGGTATGGAACACGACCGGAAGCTGATATTTTGCAGCCAGCTTGTAGACCGGTTCGTACACTTCATCATAGGCATAAAAAGGATAGTAACCAAGATAAATTTTGATTCCAACTATTTTCGGCTTTTGCAGCTCTGCTTCAAGACGGGCGAGGGCTGCTTCATCAAGGTCATAAGGATTAACCCCGGCACAGCAAACAATGTTGGCCGGAATCTCTGCCTCCATGTCCAGTCCCATCGGCGTCCGGGATTCATAATCGGGAAAGCCCATCTTGTCAGTTTCGGTCAGGCCCATGCCGATTCCGAGGACGACATTGGCATCCTTGTATTCCTTGAGGATGCCAGCGCTTGAGTAGTTGACAAATGACAGTGTCTCTGCTGTTTCATAAAAGGATTTAATGTTGGACAGGTGCATATGGACATCGATGATTTTCATAGTTTCTCCTTTTAAAATTGAACTCTTCTTATTTTTTTCAACAGATCTTCGGCCAGCGTGCGCTCATCAAACAGCAGGAACAAAGGAGAGCTTTTCTTGAATTCCCCTTGATGTCTTGAGGCTATCTGGAAAACTTCTTTATTTGTATACGCTTCAGTTGGTCCGGCATCGTTATTAGGGATAATGTAGAACTTATCCTCTGAGAAATTCGAGGTAATAAACGAACCTCCATCCAGAAGCATCGGAATCTCCTGACTGCCTGCATGATACGTATGTGCCTGCTTGCTGCCATTGCTTGAAATCCGGAAATCTTTCAGCTGGTTTCCGCCGACAAACAGGTCTGTGACCCAGACTTCATCAACGAGGTTTTTCCCGCACGCGTCCTTCACTTCTGAAAAAGAGGCGACAACCGGCACTCCTGGTAGCATCAAATAATATTGTGCATACTGTACGCCTTTCCACTGCTTATGCTCCTTGAACTCAGTGGTGATCGCCAGACCGGTCCATTTGTTGCCTTCACTGTCCGCACGTTCAATCACTGCAGCATGGCTAGTTTCTTTTAGCAATGAGAAAGTGTTGATTCCGTTTGGCGCGGTTTTCATCCCGCCGGCCCACGGATTCCACCAGCTTTTCGCTGTTAACTCTGGATAGCAGTGGTCGAGCCACTCATGGCCATTGACTGTCATCGAATAGACACCAGGATAGAAATCCGGATCCGCCTTCAAGGTGATGACACCGTTATCAATGATGAAAATTCCATCTTCCGTTTCAGCAGAAACCGTTCCCGATGGAGAAAGAAGAAGTTCACTGAATCTCGCTTCCGTCCCGTTGCCAATGTATGTGGCTTCATGGATGGACAGTGGTTTCAGAGTTGCTGTTGGCATTGTAAAAGAATGCGAGATTTTCTCCATATCGGCGGTAATTTCATAAACTTCATTCCCAATCAATAAAGTTCCATCCAGGTAGCTATTCCGGTACGTTTTTAAAGTGATCTCTAAGTCAGTATCAGGCTGGACCACCAGTTTGCTAACCTTCAGACTTAAGTCACTGGTCGTTTCAGGCTTCTTGCGGACCGGCATTTGCTGTGCATAAGAGATGAGCTCGTCGACATTCTGGAAGGCTCCGAGTGACAGGGTAATGGTTCCTGACACTGCTTTGCACCCGGGTTCAAGCTTTCCGAATTGGTCCTCAATGATGAATTGCCATCCCTCAGGACCTGCGTTGCTTTCTTTAGACCAGGCCAATCCGATCGGGCCGGAATGTCCTTCGGTAAAATACCAGTTCCCTGTCATTCTTTCTGATTCCAGTTCGCCAATTTCCATGATTCGATTTTCGGAAAAATAAACAACCTCGCCGTCGAGCGGGAAGTAGACACGCTCGATCTCATGATAAATCGGCTGGCTGAAGGCTACATCAATGTGGATATTCGCTCCCTTATTCTCAACTTCTGCCCATGTATGGATCATTCCATCACCGAACAAACGGTATGTCTGAGTTAAGTGCAGTCCCTCCATCTCAGATGATTCCAGACAGATTTTTAAATCCATCGAGCTATCTTTCGCAACCCAGGTAACCGAGGAAGGTTTTTTCTTTGTGAACTCGAGCGAATACGGTTTCCCGAGCTTCGGTGTCATGAAAGCAACAGGCTGATTCTTCTTGTTGTTTTTAGCGGCAGTTGTCAGGAGATCACGTTTGCGGACGTTGATTTGTCCGAGACCATTGAAAATATGCCAAAAATCCTTTGACTCACCGCCGAACTTTTCACCAGGCCCTTTGAAAGCAACCGAGATGTTCTGCTCGAACGCCAGCTTCTGGCCATCCGCTTTGGCTGCTGTAATTGTCAGCTCAGGCTTGTAAAATCCATGCTGTTTTACCGTTAATGGAACAGTGACCGTCTCCCGGCCGCGAGCAGGAACGTTCACGGTGAATTTTTGCTTTTCTAAAACTACCTGCTCATCTTCAGGGAAAGTTAATAGAAATTCAGCGCTCTCTCTCAAGTTATTGCTAATTTCCACTTCAATAGAAGTTTCTTTTTCCAAGAAAGATAGATTCCCAGAGTAGCTGGCTTCTAATTTTGCCGGGTTGATCGGGAAGATCCCCAGCTTCAATTCGCATTCAAGGCCGTTGATCCACACTGTTGCCTTGATGCTTGGATGTGTCCGCCAGTGGCTCGGTTCTTCTCCTTTTTCAACGATGAATGATGCTGATAGAGTAAGCTCATCATCTACCATTTGTTCCGTAGCGAAGTCATATTTAACACGTCCGTTGTCAGTACCGCTTGCCTTGAAGGAGAGTGGAGATGTGCTCTTGTTCACGACGATGATCTCGATTTCCCGATTTTCCTCCTGGATGACTTCATGGTCCGCCATCTTTATCTGCAGGAGGAAGTCGTCCGTTTCAATCAAGCTGATGCCCCGGCTCGTTCGTTCAAATTGGACCCGCGCAGAAGTGGTCTCGTTCTGCCAGCTATATTCATAGAATGTGAAGCCCTTCTCTTTGAGTCCGTCCGGCTTTACTTCTATTAATCTAGTGCTGTTCTCATACCAATCCAGTTTTTCAAAGACAGGCTTTAACAGCGGGGTGTTCAGGACCTGTGGAATGAAATTCATCAGGTGGGTCGAGTCATCCCTGTCTTCCCAGAAAAAGCCACACTTTTTATAAAGCGGAACGGCCTTCGTATTCCCGGCCCAGGTGTAAAGATCAAGACGAGGCCAGCCAAGCTCTACCGTTTTTTTCAGCGCCTGAAGCAAGAGCTTCTTGCCAATCTTATGCCCGTGATAATCCGTGCGGACATTGAGAAGGGGGATATACAGCGAGCCAGTATCCTCCTTATACTCAGACAAACCGCAGTATCCGACGACTTCCTCACCGTCCAGCGCAAGATAAAGCTCGATGTTGTCAGAGTTATCCTCTTTCTTTTTAACCTGTTCCTCCGTCATGACGCGCGTATCTCCGCCCCAGCCATCACGACTCAGGTTCCACATCTTGGCGACCCCTGCCGCCAAACCTTCATGATACTTAACGATTTGGATTACCTTGTTCAATTGTGTCACGTTCATTTTCCTCCCTTAACTATGGGCCATCTTCCTTTTTAGATAAAATCAGCTGCATTTTTGAATTGTCCATGTTACTGAACCTCCTTTTTTTTATTAGGAATGTTTTTCCACTCCCACACTTATCGTATAGGGAAATTTTAATAGTGTAAAGAAAATTTAGAATTTATCGTTTTTTTATAATGGTGGATTCAGATAAGAGAAAATAACCTGTTCAGGTATTAAGCAAACCTAGTTTCTTTTTCAGCATAACCTGCAGGCGAAAATATCATTTCTATTAAAAATGATTCAAATGACCATACCGCGAGAGTGGCTTGTACATATGATGCTAAGGCAAAGAGATAGATTTCAAGTGTTCTCTTTGTAAAAAAAATAATAGAAAGGATGGAATGTATGAAATTTGCAAGAATGAACACAGATGCTCACTTGCCATTGGGTAGGCAAGCAAAGGCATCCGTTTCAAAACAGGCACAGGATGTGGTGGTTTTCCAGGAGGGCTTTACGGTCATCCCGAATCCGACTCAATGTTATCTGGCTGGTACAGACAAAGTTGACTTTTCAGGACTGGCAGATTTTTCTGTGGTGACATCTGTAACAGATGGAGTCCAAACCGTATCATTTGATCAGCCATTGGAAAAATTCCAAGTGCCAACAACCTGGCGAACCTGGTCTTCACCTCCGTTCTCTGAATCACCTACACCTGCAGTTCTCTACAATACTGATTCTACTTTGACGATCACATTGTTCCAGCCTTCAGAGGTGTTTGGTTTCGAATTGGAGCCGAACGCTTTTGGTGCGTTCGACTATACTGCAGAATTTTTCGCCGGTGCGGTATCATTGGGAACTATTACACAGAACGTGAATGGCAATGCAGGGGCCCGCTTATATGCTGCCTCAACTGAACCAATTACAAGCGTAGTCATCACAGGTGATCCTTCTTCAGGATTCGCGATTGCCCAATTGCGCTACGCAATCGAAAGCCCATTCTGTGAGGATTTTCCGGTCGATCGGATCATCCCATTCTCCTGCACCATTGATACGGAATTTGATGTAATTGCCTTTGGTGTTCCAGTGTTAGCTGGTTTTAACGAAGATGTCGAATGTACCATCGGTTCTTGTTTATTGCCAGTGGATATTCCGCTTCCGGATGGAACAACGATCAACTGCTGCATCGAGGTTGATACCGTAAACTATACCGGCACAGCTCGCTTATTATTGACTGTACCCGCTACATTCGAAATTGAATGTCCAGAACCTCAGGCTGTAGAACTAAATTGTGCTGCTGACATTGAAATCGATCAGACATGCTTTAGCTGCTTAGGCGAAGGAGTTTGTGCAGAATCCATTTGTAATTTGCTCACCTTGGATACAATTGGAGCAACCCAAACGGCTCCTAATCAGATTGTCATCTCTGGTACGGTAGTATTCAGCTGTCCGGAAGAAGAGTAAGAGAGATCCAAGCCTTGTTATGAATGCTCCATAGCGTCATAACGGGGCTTTTCTTATTTTTACAATAAAATAAATAGATAGAGATATAATGAAAACAAGGGATAGTAATCAGGAAAAGGAGTGGGGAAAATGGGCGAGAAAATTTATTGGGATATCCTTGACTATATTAATGGGAATATATATATCGCTGCTACAAGCAAAGGCTTATGCTATGTAGGAACACCTGGACAGACTAATGATGGATTTTTAAGCGTTATACATAAACTTTTTCCAGCAGCTCAGCTCGAAAAAAATGTTGAAGTGCTAAAGCCGTATATAAATGAAATGGTCGAGTACTTCAAGGGCGAACGTAAATCATTTTCATTGTCAGTCCATGTAAAGGGGACTCCCTTCCAGGAGGCGATTTGGAATGCGCTGAAGGAAATTCCTTATGGTAAGACTTACTCTTATTCCGATATTGCCCAAAAGATCGGCAAGCCTGCAGCAGTCAGGGCAGTTGGTACGGCAATCGGCGCAAATCCGGTATTGATTACAGTACCCTGCCACCGGGTCATCGGCAAAAATGGCGCGATCACCGGGTACAGAGGCGGAACAGAGATGAAGCAATATCTTTTGAATTTAGAAAAAAAGCATGGCGGGAATTCAAAATAATGAGCTAGGCCAGCTGCCAATAACGGTATCTGGCTTTTATTTTTATAGAGAGAAAATTTTTCCAATGTTGTATAATCTAATTACTTTTAACCTGGCTGGGGGAGTGGAAGTTACATGGGTTTAACCGAATTGAATCAACAAGTTTTCAGGATGATCAACGACCTCGGAAAGCAATACGAGAGTCTCAATCCTGTCATGGTCTTTATTGCGGAGAATGCGATCTATCTTTTGGCGGCAGCAGTACTGTTTTATTTAATCAGTGGCAAGCCCGGAAACAGGCTGATGGTGGTTAGTGGGTTAATTGCGTTGGTTGTTGCCGAGGTGGCTGGGAAGGTTGCGGGGATGTTCCATTCCAATAGCCAGCCATTTGCCGAACTGGCCGATGTGAATAAGCTGATCGATATGGGGGTCAACAACTCTTTTCCGAGTGACCATACGATTATCTTCTTCACAATGGCGGTTACCTTCTGGCTCTATAAAAGGAAACATACGTATTTGTGGGTTTTGCTTGCATTGACAGTCGGTTTTTCACGCATCTGGGCTGGCGTGCACTATCCTGCGGATGTCGCGGCAGGCGCTATTTTGGGTGCTGCTGCAGCGTATTTGGGATACCGTTTAATCCTGAATGTGAAATTGATGAAAAAGATCGACAATAAGGATTTGGCAGGCTAGTCAATGGAAAATCGCATAGCATGAAACCTTCCCGCAGGTAATCCGTATATAATGGATGCTGAGCTTGTGGATTGATTTATATCCGTCAGAACAGTAAAATTATTTTTGACAAAATTTTTTTCGGAGAGTGAATTTTTTTGGAAGTTCCCATAGGTTTAATTGTTTTATTAGGTGTTTTAATTCTTTTATCTGCCTTTTTCTCATCGGCAGAAACTGCTTTTTCCTCGGTAAATAGAATCAGGCTGAGAAACTATGTGGCTGAAGGCCGCGCTGGAAGCAAAAACGCATTATATATTTCGGAAAACTTCGATAATGCTTTATCTACAATTCTAGTAGGTAACAATATTGTTAATATCGCTGCAGCGAGTATTTCATCATCTGTGGCAGTTGATATTTTTGGAGCAAGCACCGGTCTTATTATCAGTACATTTGGTATGACCATCCTGATCCTGATTTTTGGTGAAATTTTACCGAAGTCAATTGCAAAGGAACATGCAGAGGCCTATTCACTGAAAATTTCCGGCATCCTGCTGCTGTTGATCAAGATCCTGACGCCAATCAATTTCCTGTTCAGCAAATTAAAGGCTTTTGTTTCGAGGGTATTCTCGAAGGATGGAGAAGCTCAGCCGTCTGTGACGGAAGAAGAAATTAAAGTGATGGTCGATATCAGTGAAGAAGAGGGCGTCATAAACAAGGATGAAAGGGAGCTCGTGCACCGGTCCCTGGAATTTAATGAAATCCTTGTCGGAGAAATTCTGACGCACCGCATGGATATGATTACAATCGACGTAAACCAGCCGCTTGAGGAAATCAAACAGATCTTCCTTGAAGAAAGATTCTCGCGGATTCCGGTTTATGAAGAAAATATAGATAATGTTATCGGATTCTTATCCGAACGTGAATTTTTTGCTGAGCTGATTCAGCATAATCATGTCAATGTCAGAGAGCTTCTGCGACAGCCGATGTTCGTGGTGAAGTCGATGAAAATCGCGACTCTGCTCCCTGAACTGCAAAGGACGAAGAGCCATATGGCCATCGTCGTCGATGAATTCGGCGGAACGTCTGGTTTGATCACACTTGAGGACATCCTTGAAGAGCTGGTCGGCGAGATCTGGGATGAGCATGATGAAAAAGTCAACATCATGACAAAAATCGATGAGAACACTTATGAGTTTGATGCCCAATATGACCTTGATGACTTTGCAGAACTATTCAATGTGCCAATGCCGGAAACTTCGTACCACAATCTGGGCGGATGGATTTTCGAAACATTGGAGAGCATTCCGGAAAACGGCGATACCTTTGACTACCAAAACCTGCGGATCATCGTCCAGGAAGTTGAAAATCACCGAATCCGTAAAATTAAAACAGAAATCATGCCAGTTGTTGAAACGGAAGAATAAAAAGAAGGTGGAGTCAGGCGTTTTAGTGCCTGGCTCCACCTTTTTTTATGAAAAACTAGCAGCAAGAAGTGTCACCGCCGCAGCAAGCGTCTTTTTTCTCTTCTGTTTCCTGGACCTCTTTGATCTCAACATTGCAGCAATCAGACTTGGAGTTGCTGCCCATCAGGATTTTGATAATATTAGCCATTGATTTCACCTCCTTTCATCAATTTTATTTGATTTATTATACAAAGTAGAACACAAAACCAGAGATGGTAGACATCGTGATGACGGATGCAATGAAGGCAATCACAAGCTGTTTCTTGAAGATGGATTTCAACAGGATGACTTCAGGCAGGCTGGCGCCGGCTGAGCTAATCATCATCGCCATTACCGGGCCAAGGGCCATTCCTTTTAAAATCAGCATTTGCGAAATCGGGATCATGCTGGAAAGACGGATGTACAATGGGATACCGGCAATGGCAGCGACAGGTATTAACCACCAAGCATCGTGACCGAACCATTTTGAAATGAATTCAGTTGGAACAAGTCCGTGGATCACTGCACCGATGGCGGCACCGATGAGCAGATAAGGGTAGACGCTCTTCATCAGTGACCATGTTTCATTCACTGCGAACTTCCAATTGAACTTTTGATTCTTTTCTTCATAACCGGACATCATGACATTTTTGACATACCGCTGGAAGCCAAGCTTATCAAGGGTAAAACCAATGATTACAGAGAATACACTCGTGATGACTGTGTAAATGATCGTCACCTTCCAGCCCATCACCACACCCATTATTGTTAAAATCGTAGGGTCAAGCACCGGAGAAGCGAAGAGGAAAACCATGACGATTGAAAACGGGATTTTCTTTTTCAGCATGTTGACGACGACTGGGATTGTGGAGCAGGAGCAGAATGGTGTGATAAAGGCGAACAGGATGGCGGCAAAGCTTGCGAACACTTTATTGCGTCCTGTCAGTTTCCTTTCAATTTTTTCATATGGAATGTATCCCTGCAGCAGGCTGATTACAAAGGAAATTCCGATAAAAAGCACGGTCAATTCAAGGGCGATCCAAAAAAAACTTTTCAGAAATTCAATCATCATTTTCCTCTACCTTCTTCCTATTATTTGCTTACGCGTTAGCTGGAACTGTGCAGCATTGAGGCTGCGGTTTTTGAACTCGGGCTGGCCATGGGAATGGCTTCGTTTCGGGCTGCTCAAAGAACTTCCATGCATGTTTTGCTTTTCGTTCAACTTCCTGCTGTTTCAACTGTGCCAGTGCTTGATAATCTTGATAAAACATATATATCCTCTCCTTAATCAAAATATGTTGATTTATTTATCAAAAAAAATTGATTAATACCTTGAAAATGAAACCTAACTAACAACAGCTAGGTCTAAACAAGCAGCAAAGCTCTGGAGATAGTAGGTGGTTGATTTCTATGGTGTTTACTTTGTAATAGCTCCAGGTTCCTCTTGTTTCCTTTGTGATCAATTCCGCATCGAGCAGAATTTTTAAATGATAAGACAGCTTCGATTGAGGCATGTCGATGATCTCACTGAGATCACAGACGCAGCTGGAGTCTTGCTGGCAAAGCAGATTCAGGATGTGCAGGCGTTTTTGGTCGGCAAGGGCTTTGAATTTCTTCTCGTACTTTTCAAAGGTGCTTTGAAGCGGCGGTTCCTTTGGGGCTTTAGCGTTATTGGTCAGTTCTGTTAAAGGAATGAATTTTTCCACTCTCAGCTCTCCTTAATCAAAATCTCTTGATATATTGTATTATATTTCCTGTGGATCCATTTTGCAACTGTTAAATCAAAAAAAGTTGATTTAATTTATAATTTCTTATTTTTAAGGAATATTAAGAATCCGTAAATTTCCTATATAACTATTGAACATATAAGCAAATCATTATATGATGATACGGTAACTGGAGGTGGAGAGCAATTGATTAAGCAAAGTATTGAAATGGATCAGGCTGCTGCTATTTTGAAGCTGCTTGGGGACAAAACGCGTTTGACAATGATGAGGATTCTTGCGGACCATGATTGCTGTGTCTGTGAGTTTGTGGCGATGTTCGATACGAGCCAGCCGGCGATCAGCCAGCATATCCGGAAGTTGAAAGACGCAGGCATGGTAAAAGAGAGCAGAAGAGGGCAATGGATATTTTATTCATTGAACCGACAGTATGAGCATTTTGAATTTGTGCAATTGCTCATGGATGCACTGCCAAGCCAGGAAGAAAAATTAACGGAACTTGAAAAGCAAGGAAAACGGATTTCTTGTGAATAACGGAGGTGTTTCAGTTTGTCATTAGCGATCATAGCTTCACTGATCTTTCTGGCGACCCTGACTTTGGTCATCTGGCAGCCAAAAGGTTTGAGCATCGGCTGGTCTGCCATGGGTGGAGCGCTAATAGCTTTAGTATTCGGTGTTGTTACTTTCCAGGACGTGATTGATGTAACAGGAATCGTCTGGAATGCAACCCTTACTTTTATCGCACTCATTATTATTTCACTTATTTTAGACGAAATTGGATTCTTCGAATGGTCCGCCCTGCATATGGCACGGGCAGCAAAGGGAAATGGAGTCAAGATGTTTGTCTATGTAACCCTTCTTGGTGCAGGTGTTGCAGCGCTGTTTGCAAATGATGGGGCAGCATTGATTTTGACACCGATTGTTCTCGCAATGGTGCGGAACCTGAAATTCGAGGAAAAAATGGTGTTTCCTTTTATTATGGCGAGTGGATTCATTGCCGATACGACTTCATTGCCGCTTGTAGTCAGCAATCTGGTCAATATCGTCTCTGCCGACTACTTTAATATTGGATTCGTCGAATATGCTTCACGAATGATCGTACCGAATTTCTTCTCATTGGGCGCAAGTATGCTGGTCCTGTATTTATTTTTCCGGAAAAGCATCCCAAAGAATTACGATATGTCTGATCTGAAGAAGCCTGCAGAAGCGATCAAGGATATGAAGATGTTCCGCTTATCCTGGGGTGTATTGAGCATTCTGCTTGTCGGCTACTTCCTAAGTGAATTCCTGAATATCCCGGTATCATTCATCGCTGGTATCGTGTCGATTTTCTTCTTGATGATGGCGAGGAGAAGCCCGGCTGTTCACACTTCTAAAGTCATTAAAGGTGCGCCATGGGCGATTGTTTTCTTCTCAATCGGCATGTACGTAGTCGTATATGGACTACGAAACGCCGGCCTGACGAACCTGCTTGCTGATGTCATCCAGGCAACTGCTGATCAGGGATTATTTGTGGCAACAATCGGCATGGGCTTCATCGCGGCGATTCTTTCATCGATCATGAACAATATGCCGACCGTCATGATTGATGCGCTTGCGATTGCGGATACTAACACAACCGGTGTAGTCCGTGAAGCGCTGATCTACGCAAATGTCATCGGATCCGATCTTGGGCCGAAAATCACGCCGATTGGCTCACTGGCAACACTGCTCTGGCTGCACGTTCTTTCATTGAAAGGCGTCAAGATTTCATGGGGCACATATTTTAAAACCGGAATCATTTTAACCATTCCTACACTGTTCATTACTCTGGTAGGTCTATATATTTGGTTACTAATAATCTAAACAAGAGGAGCGATTCTAAATGTCAAACAAAAAAACAATCTACTTCTTATGTACTGGAAACTCTTGCAGAAGCCAAATGGCTGAAGGATGGGGAAAAAAATATCTTGGTGACGAGTGGGAAGTGAAGAGTGCGGGTCTTGAAGCGCACGGCTTGAATCCTAATGCTGTCAAGGCAATGAATGAGGTTGGAATCGATATTTCTGGCCACACTTCAGATACGATCGATCCGGAAATCTTGAACAATGCAGATTTAGTAGTCACTCTATGCGGCCATGCAGATGAGCATTGTCCAATGACACCTCCTCATGTGAAACGAGAACACTGGGGCTTCGACGATCCGGCAAAAGCGGAAGGAACAGAAGAAGAAAAATGGGCTTTCTTCCAGCGTGTGCGCGATGAAATCAGCGACCGCATTAAAACATTTGCTGAGACTGGAAAATAAAAAAAAGCAAACAGCCAAGGGAATGACTCTTGGCTGTTGTTTTAAATACATACTTACGGAGAGGAGAAAATGCGATGAAGACAATCAAAATCTTTGACCCGGCATTGTGCTGCCCTACAGGTGTGTGCGGACCAAGTGTCGATCCGGAGTTAACGAGGGTTGCCTCTGCGATTTTTTTATTGGGAAAAAAGGGCTATACAATCAGCCGCTATAATCTTGCCAATGACCCTGGCGCATTTGTTGAACATAAAGAAGTGAATCAGGTTTTACATGAACAAGGTCCGGATGCCTTGCCGCTTGTTTTGGTAGACGGAAAAGTCGAGAAAATTGGAAGTTACCCTTCTAATGAAGAGTTTGCAAGCTGGCTCGGGGTTGACCTGAAGGAACTGACTCCTGAGAAACCGCGCAATAACCTGCTGTAAGGAAGGAGAAAAGACATGTTCCAAACTTTCCATCCGAAATTTGTAGTCAACACCCCTTACCTCTTTTTTACCGGAAAAGGCGGGGTGGGGAAAACATCCACTGCCTGTGCCACAGCTGTTGCGCTGGCGGATACGGGAAAAAAAGTATTAATCGTCAGCACGGATCCCGCTTCAAACCTGCAGGACGTGTTTGATTTCGAAATCGGCAACCAGCCAGTTGAAGTGCCATCGGTTCCGAATTTGTCAGCATGCAATATAGATCCAGAAGAATCTGCGAGGCAATACCGGGAAAAAGTGATCTCACCTTATCGTAACGCCCTGCCAGAGAGCGTGGTCGCGACGATGGAAGAGCAGCTTTCAGGTGCTTGTACGGTTGAAATTGCCGCTTTTGATGAGTTCTCCAATTTGCTGACGAATCAGGATTTGATCAGCCAATACGATCATATTTTGTTCGATACGGCACCGACTGGCCATACGCTCAGGCTGCTGCAGCTGCCGACCGCCTGGAGCAGCTTTCTAGAGGAAAGTACTCATGGCGCATCATGCCTTGGACCGCTGTCCGGTCTTGGAGAGAAAAAGAAGCTGTACAGTTCGACGGTAAAAGCCCTGTCAGATCCTAAAATGACTACACTGATCCTTGTTACAAGACCTGAACGTTCATCGATGCTTGAAGCGGAGCGGGCATCCAGTGAGCTGAAAGATATTGGAATGGAAAACCAGGTCGTCATCGTAAATGGGCTCATGCAAAAACAGGTACATGATGATCCAATCTCGAAAGCATTCTTTGTCCGCCAGCAAACCGCGTTGGAAGAAATGCCAGCAAAGCTGAAGCAGGTTGGGATGTTCTCGATTCCTTTTGTGCCTTATTCATTAACAGGAGTGAAAAATCTTCGCCAGATGTTCAAGACGGTGACTTTTAGCGTTGAAAAACATGATGTGGATCTATCTGATGAACGTCTGCATTCCCTTCAGGATCTTGTGGAAGACTTTGCCGTAAAAGATCTTCGAATCATTTTTACGATGGGGAAGGGCGGGGTTGGCAAGACGACGATCGCGTCCGCAATCGCAGTGGGGCTTGCTGAAAAAGGCAAAAAGGTTCATTTGACGACGACCGATCCCGCTGCACATCTGGATTATACATTCAAGCAAAAGAATGCCCATGAAAATCTGATGATCAGCCGCCTTGATCCGAAGAAGGAAGTGGAGGCATACAAGGAAGCGGTATTGTCACAAAATAAGGACCAGTTAGACGAGGATGCCCTTGCTTATCTCGAGGAAGATCTGAATTCGCCTTGCACTGAAGAGATTGCTGTTTTCCAGGCATTTGCCGATATCGTGGAGAAGTCAAGGGAAGAAGTGGTCGTAATTGATACAGCACCAACAGGCCATACTTTGCTGTTGCTGAACTCTGCTGAATCCTATCATAAAGAAATCTCGCGTTCGACTGGCACGGTTTCGGACAGTGTGAAGAATCTATTGCCGAAATTGCGGAACCCAGATGAGACAAGCGTGGTCATCGTTACCCTGCCAGAAGCGACCCCTGTTCTGGAAGCGGAACGGTTATCAAATGATTTAAAAAGAGCGTCGATTGCTCCTGAATGGTGGGTGATCAACCAGAGTCTTTATGCGCAGCAAACGACTGATCCGATTTTACAGAGCAAAGCTGAAGCAGAAAAAGGCTGGATCAAGAAAGTCAGTGAAGAGATTGCCGAGAATACCAGCATTGTGCCATGGCAGCCAGAGGAAAAACTCGGATACGATAAAATGAAAGACTTGATTACAAATGGAAGGGTGGATATTAGATGAGCGGATACCAGGAATTGATTTCGAAGCGGATTTACATTGGCGGAGCTGATGCGATCCCAGATTTGCTGAAAAATGAAAAAATTGATGTAGTCTATGATTTGCGTGCAGAAAACACGGATGGCGAGTATGATTATAATCGCATGCATCAGCCGATCGTGGATAATGCCGAGCACCAGGATGAATCTGTGAAGCAGGCGATTGACGAGGTCATCAACGCATACGAATCTGGCAAGAACGTTTATTTCCACTGCTCTGGCGGAAAAAACAGGACAGGTACTGTTGCGATTGGGACATTGCTGAAGCTTGGAGAAGCTGCTAGCATTGAAGAAGCTGAAGCAAAGGCTAAAGGAATTCGCGAAGTCATCAATGTGAATCCAGAAATGAAGACAGCGCTGGGAAGATTGTTCCCAAACGCTTAAGATAGGAGGAATTATTGTGAAAATTACCGATCAAGCTCGAGACAGCTTAAAGCAATTGCTGCAAGAGCAAAATGCAACCGGCATCCGTGTATTTTTTGCCGGAATCAGTTGAGGAAGCCCTAAGTTAGGACTGGCTCTGGATGAGCCGGAATCAGATGATGTAGTAGTGGAATCAAACGGAATCAGAGTAGCAATCGACCCATCGATCGAAATCGAAGCGAAAGAATCAACGCTCGATTTTAACGAACAGGCCAATGGCTTTGTTTTATCAGGAAATGAGAGAGATTGCTGTTAAGGACCTATAGTCGTTGTATTCTCTTTTTGAAGAAGGGAGTGCAGCGGCTTTTTTTATTCCTCGGGACCGAAGGAAAATGGTAACAATAAGTGATAAGATTAGAAAAATGATTGACTCTGTGGTGCACCACACGGTTTAAGATGGTGTGTAAGGAGGACGGGATGTATAAGGTAAGCGAATTTTCCAAAATGACAGGGCTCAGCAAGGAAACACTGCGATACTATGCGGAAATCAAATTGCTCGAGCCAGTATTTATCGACCCGAATAATAAATACCGCTATTATGACAACGGATCCTATCTCCTCGCGCGGTTGTTGGTGCATCTTAGACGGTTTAATTTTACCATCCAGGAAATGTTGACAGTGGTGAACGATGAATCATTTGAAAACCTGGAACAAATATTATTGAAAAAAAGACAGGGTCTCGTTGAGCAAGTACAGCAATTGAATACGTTGATCGAAGAAATGGATGATTTCTTTGAATTTGGATTGGAGGATGCAAAAGATGATTAAATGGTACGAGGAGAGAATCATACCAGTCAATATCGAAACGATCTGGACATTATTCGAGCTGGAAAACATCCAGAGGATAATGCCAAATGTGATTGAGAACAAAGTGATTGAAAGAAAAGAAGGAGTCGTCGGCTCCAAATACCAGCAGAAATATAAAGAAGGCAAGCGCGTCGAAACCTATATCGTCGAAGATCTCGAGTACGAAAACACGCCTGAAAAAAAGCACAATAAAAGTGGCTTTACCCTTGCCAAAGCCTTCGAAATAGAAGTCGAATTCACTTTGATCAAAGTAGGGGAGCAGGAAACCAGGTTCATTTATCAAGGACAAAACACAGGCATCAACTTCCTCGGGAAAGTCCTTCTGAAATTGGGAGGCGAAAAGAACAATAATAAAGTAGTCGCGGATTTTATGGATCTGGTAGAGAAAGAAGCATTGAAAGAAGTGAAGAAATAATCAGAAAGCTGCCATAAACGGAAGCATTTTTGCTTTTGTCAGTGAAGATAAAAATATATCGACCACAATTTTTATTTTATCAGCGGATAATGAAATATATCGACCACATTTCCGAATATATCGACCACATTTCCGAATATATCGACCACATATCGAATTATATCGACCAAGTCGCTAATCCCGCCAAATACAAAAGCCCAGGCACAACTGCCCGGGCTCTCACTTTTACCACATATTCGGTTTCACGACCATGAACCAGAGCATCGACATCAATAAGATGATGTAGGTCCAGATGGTGCGCTTCAGCTTTGCGGCGAGTTCCAGCTTGTTCGCGCCTTCTTCGACAAACTTCCGAAGCGTCGGCGAGAATGCCCTCGCCAGGAAAAATAACGAGGAAAACAGCAGCGCTAGCGTGGCGACAATCCACGGCGTTTTCCATGTCCAAGAACCGAGGACGACTAGCAGCACCCCGGTTCCAACCAGTACATGGCCGGAGTGCATCGACAGGCGGACGACTGACTTCAACGTTGCCAGATAGGCATCCAACTCTTTCCCCACAGCTTCAGGCAGTTTTTTTACGATTGGCATCAAAATGAAAAAAGGTCCAATTGACGCAATCACGCTTGAAACGTGCAAATAAATGATGATTCGGTACACTAAATCCATTTTTTATTCTTCGACAGGGCTGAACTCATGCACCCAGACTCTCATCTGCGGAAGCCACGGCATTCCCGGGTGGTAGGATAAAATCGACTGCTTGTACTCCTCGACCGTTTCAAAGCCTTCACGGCGTGCATCGTCATCTGTCAATTCGCCAAGTGACTGGGAATACACCTTATCCACGACGAATTTCTTTCCTTTCAATACCATCACTTCACCAACATCAGCATATCTGCCGTTGCGGCGTGTTGCCGTTTTTTTTCCTTCAAGCACTTTATTAATGTCGTCTTCCATCGTCACGAGACGCTCGATCTCACAAGTTTTTGGCGGTAAAGCATTGTTCTGTTCTGTCATTAAAAAAGCTCCCTTCCTTATGTTCCTATATAATGTACCATATTTTGAAAAAAGAAACGAAATCGTAGTTGACATTAGAATTGGAATATTTTATTATATCGATAGGCGATACATCAACCGGCGTAATAACGCATGACGATATAAAAAATGGAGGACCAGATCATGAAAAACAACACACCGGAGAAATTCCTGCCGCTGACACATACAACATATTTTATCCTTGTATCACTGATCACACCGCTTCACGGATACGGCATCATGCAGAAGGTTGAAGAGATGAGCAAGGGAGAAGTAAAGCTTGGCCCCGGGACGCTGTATGGCGCATTAAGCAAGCTGGAGAAGCAAGGGGTCATTGAGAAAACGGAAGAATTGGACGAAGAACGAAGAAAATCATATGTCCTGACTGATTTAGGTAAAAAAGTGGTCACACTCGAGCTGCAAAGACTGACTGACCTGGTTGCAGCTACGGAAAATCTAGTGAAAAATATGGAGGAGATTTAGATGGCATCTACAAAAAAGGTTTTTAAAATGTTTCCTGTATGGCAGGACAATAAGGAAGAAGAATGGCTGACCCAGATGGCAAAGGAAGGATGGGGCCTGAAAAAATACCGTATGCTTTACCACTTCGAAAAAATCGAACCAGCCAACCATATCTATAAAATTGATTTTAAAGGAACGAAGAATTCCGACCTGGATGAATATAAGGCAATCTTCAACCATGCTGGCTGGGAGCATGTTACTCAATTCGGTGGCTGGCACTATTTCAGGACAGCTGCAGAAAATGGAGTCGTTCCTGATATCTATTCCGATACAGAGTCCAGAGTACAAAAATATATGGGTCTGTTAAAATATCTAACCATTGCTTATTTCGCATTGGTAGCGATGATCATCATGTATTTTCTTAATCCTGAAATTGCTTTATCCAGTTTTACAAAAGGATTCTTCACCGGGATATCTGGAGTCGCGGCCGTTGCTATTTTGATGGTATTCAATAAAGTAAGGAAACTCAGGTCAGAAGCAGGCAGACTGAGCCAGTAGTGAAAGCTGGAACGCCATTCCTCATGGGATGGTGTTTTTTCATTTTCATAGAGCTGTGTTTTTCTGGGACTTTCGCTTCTTCTTTTACATTCGGAAATATACTAAAATAGACTTTTCTAGTACAATGGAAGTATAGGGACTACATCTGTTTTTTGCCAGTGGATGTCCGATTCTATACCCAATTATCTGTAATTCAAAATGATTAGTTTCGAATCATAAGCCAATGGGTTGCTGATCATGGCGAGGCTTGCCAGCTCACAATGAGGTGTGCAGTATCTGCCGAGAGCAGCAGCTGAGGAGATGAAGTAAGATGTTTAATAAATTGGATACAATCGATGCGCTGAAAAGAAGTGTGTATATGTGGCTGTTGCCGATTATCACAGTGGCGCTGATCATAAACAGCTTCCTGAATAATGAGAGCACTTTTGACACCATCATAAATTCGATGCTCATATTCTGGTTCTCTGTCAGCATAGTCCTGGTCTATTTAAATCGGGCTATCCTTTTCGGTGAATATATGACTCTGTTACTGGTGAGCATTTATCACGTGTTCACTCTGTTCGAAGTCGTCCATAATGATCTTGCTAAAACAGGTGGCTCATTAGGGGATTTCATCGTCTGGATGCCATTGATCATCATGTTTTTCTTTTTAGTGCTTGGGACAAAAAAAGGATTGTATTACTCGATATTTATTTTTCTCATCACCCTTTCAATCGGAGTGATCTACAGTGGTGAGATGTCCTCAGAATCGATTGATTCGCTCACGCAGTTTCATGCAGCGAATATCGTCTATATTCTCATACTCTTTTATGCGCAAAATATGTTCCGTGCTTATACTGAAAGAGATTTCTTTAAAAAGCACGCTTATATCGACTCCTTGACCCGCGTAGCTAACCGGCACCAGATTGATGTCTGGCTAGAAAAAAAGCTTGAGGCTGCGGAAGAGGAAGGAAAACCATTTTCAATCATCTTTTTTGATATCGATCATTTTAAAAAAGTGAACGATGTATATGGCCATAAAATTGGCGACTGCGTCCTGAAGGAGCTGTCTGCCATCGTTTCGGGCAATCTTGCGGAGTGCGACTTGTTCGGCCGCTGGGGCGGAGAGGAATTCATCCTAATTTCCAATTGTACCGATGGACAAGCCTATGAAAAAGCAGAGAAATTCCGCAGGATGATCGAGAACCACTGCTTCAAGGGAGCCGGCAGCCTGACTGCAAGCTTCGGGGTCACTCACTATCAGCCTGGGGACAATATTGATTCCTTGCTGAACCGTGCGGACGAAGGCTTGTATCAATCGAAAAACAGCGGCAGGAATAAAGTCAGCGTGAAAAGAACCGTCCTCGTATTTTGAGGACGGTTCTTTTCTTCCAATAAATTTATGATTAAAGTGTATAGATATTGTGGTAAGATTATTATGGCTAAAACTCTTTTAAAATGTTTATATATGAAATCGCTTTCAATAGATTGATAAAAGGAGCAATGTACCATGAAATATAGGTCTGCTTTTGATATTATTGGCCCGGTGATGATCGGGCCGTCGAGTTCACATACAGCGGGTGCTGCCAGGATTGGCCGCGTAGCCCGCACCCTTTTTGAAAAACAGCCGACTAAGGCAGTCATTTCCCTGTACGGCTCTTTCGCAAAAACATATAAAGGGCACGGCACCGACCTGGCGCTAGTTGCCGGCATCATGGACTTTGATACATTCGATGAGAGGATTCCTGATGCTTTGAAAATTGCTGAGGACGTTGGCCTTGAAGTTGAATTCATTACTGAAGATGCTGTAACTGAGCATCCGAACACGGTAAGAATCAACCTTTACGATGGATTAGGCAAGGAGCTTGAAATCGTTGGGATTTCCATCGGCGGCGGAACGATTGAGATTACCGAGATCAATTCGTTCAAACTAAAGCTTTCCGGCGCAAACCCGGCGATCCTCGTCGTCCATCAGGACCGCTTCGGACTGATTTCAGCGGTAACGACCGTTTTATCAAAATATCAAATTAACATCGGCCACATGGAGGTTTCCCGCAAAGAAAAAGGGGACCTGGCTGTCATGGTCATCGAAATGGACCACAAAATCGACGAGAGCGTGTTTGCCGAATTGAATGCGCTTGAGGGTGTCACTCAGGTCATCAGGCTGGTTGATTAAGGAAATTTCCAGGTTTGATGGGGCAGTATGCTTGGTTATAAAGTAATAGCAAATGCCCGTACTGTACCATAAATATATAGTAATAGCGATTGGTCGCACTTTAGTCATAGTGCATAAGTAAAATTCAGGAGGGCAAGCCATGTTTCGTAATGTTGCGGAGCTTGTTAAGTTAGCGGAACAGAATAAGGTGAAAATCGCCGAAATCATGATTCGGCAGGAGATAGAAGTTTCCGGCCGTTCCAGGGAAGATATTATTGCCCAGATGGATAATAATCTGAAGGTCATGGAACGGGCCGTGGAAAGAGGCTTGAATGGCGTGAAGTCCCAGACCGGTCTTACCGGCGGGGATGCCGTATTGATGCAAAACTATATTGCCAGCGGAAAATCACTGGCAGGCAATCTACTATTGGATGCTGTCAGCAAAGCTGTCGCGACAAATGAAGTGAACGCGGCAATGGGCATCATCTGCGCAACGCCGACTGCGGGATCCGCAGGTGTTGTACCAGGTACGCTTTTTGCGGTAAAAGAAAAACTGAACCCGACACGCATGGAAATGATCGAGTTTCTATTCACGACAGCAGCGTTCGGTTTTGTCGTAGCGAACAATGCATCGATTTCCGGAGCAGCAGGCGGATGCCAGGCAGAAGTCGGATCAGCTGCGGGAATGGCTGCAGCCGCCATCGTTGAAATGGCCGGCGGAACACCTCAGCAGTCTTCCGAAGCCTTTGCAATCACGTTGAAGAATATGCTCGGACTAGTCTGTGACCCTGTTGCAGGGCTGGTTGAAGTTCCGTGTGTAAAAAGAAATGCGATGGGTGCTTCGAACGCGATCACTGCAGCCGACATGGCACTGGCTGGCATAACAAGCCGTATCCCATGCGACGAAGTCATTAGCGCGATGTACGCCATCGGCCAATCGATGCCATCCGCGTTAAGAGAAACAGCAGAAGGCGGCCTCGCAGCTACGCCAACAGGCAAACGTCTTGAAGAAGAAATCTTCGGGAAGCCAAAGGCGAAGCTGGTCGATTATTTGATAAAATAACATTGAAAGTGCCAGACGGGAATCTGGCACTTTTTTTGTGCAAAAAAGAAACCGGACGGCGGGAGGAGCTGTCCGGTTTCTTCAAGGCCAGCTCCTGCGTTGTTAGAGCTGACCAAGGAGCTTGCAATTTTCGTATTAATTCGGCAACCTTAAGTCGTTCTCCTTAATTTTACCGAACTTTTTAAGCATGTAGTAAATCCCATAAGAGATTGCTGCCGGTACAACGATGTAAGTGATCAACATCGCAGGAAGAATGAAGCCCAGGTCATATGATGTTAACAGCTGCAATGGTGCGACGAAAGAACTTAATCCCATACCCGCGATTTCTTTACCGGCTTCGATTTTAAAGACCAGTGCAGATAAAGGTCCGACAATCGCGCTTGCTATCAGGGTAGGTACTAGGATATACGGGTTTTTTGTGATGTTCGGCAATTGGACTTTAGGTGTGCACATACCCTGTGCAAGGATCCCACCAAGCTGGTTTTCTTTCCAAGAGATGATCGAAAATCCGATAAAGTGTGCTGCACACCCTGCAAGCGCTGCTCCACCAGCAATACCGCTCAAGTCAAGCGCCATAGCCAGTGCGACAGAAGAAGCAGGTGAGATGAGGAACAGACCCCATACCATTGCTAAGATGATAGAAGAAAGCAGTGGATTCCCTGCTGTAGAAGCTTTAATAACACCACCGACAGTCGTTAAAATTGGTGCGATAACAGTTGATAGCCAAAGTCCGGCAAAACCTGCTACTAAAATCGTTCCAAGCGGGATCACCATCATATCAAGCGGTGTTTTTCCACTGATTCTCTTGCCTACAAAGGTAGCAATCGTTGCTGTTAATAATGCTCCAATCGGTTCACCGGCTTTAATCAGTACGCCAGCTTCGGTGATGGTCAATGCACCAGCCCCAACTGCAGCAGCGATCATCGCTGAGAAGATGACGAGAGCATTAGCCCCAAGCATTAGAGCAACACCAGCACCAACAGCGGGAGCCATCAGGCTTGTGGCAATAGTACCAATCTGAACCAGAGCGTCAATTCCAAAGTTAGCGCCGATATTCTTAATTAAAAGTCCGATACCTAGTGTTACGAAGATCCCTTGTGCGATTCCTGTAGAAGCTTTAAATATTCTTGGCATTACATAATCTTTCATAAGGATGCGCCTTCTTTCTTAGTAGTAGGATTATGCTTGAACAGTTGCTAAAGCTTTTTCTTGATAGCCGATGCTCGCCATGTAGTTCCGCAGTACAGCATTTGAATTCCTGAATTTCCTTTGTTCCTCTTCTGTTAAGCGAAGCTCGACGACCTCTTTAATTCCTTCTCTTGTGATAATTGCCGGAACCCCAGTGCAAAGTTCTGTTTCACCGTACTCTCCATCTAACACGCAAGAGAGGGCAATGATGCGATGGTCATCGTTGAAAATTGATTTAGTGATGAAGGCAATCGCATTTCCGATGCCATAATAAGTTGTTCCTTTTCTTTTCAGTATTTCAAATCCTACTTTTTTGACATCCTCAACGATTTGGTCTAAATCAATGTCACCAAGCTGTTTTTTTCGCTCATCTAAAATTTGCACAAGAGGCTTGCCGCCGACTGAGACATGAGACCATGCAGCGAACTGGGAATCCCCATGCTCACCCATTGTGTACCCGTAAATGCTGCGCGGATCCACATCGAGAATTTCAGATAAATAGGTTTTCAGTCTTGAAGAATCAAGGGAAGTTCCTGTTCCGATGACGCGATTCCTTGGCAAACCTGACAGCTTCCAAACATGATAAGTGATGATGTCCACAGGATTTGAAGCGATAAGGAAGATGCCATTGAAACCGCTCGCCATGATTTGCGGAATCATATCCTCCATGATTTTCGCACCGATTCCCAATGTGTCCAGACGAGTCTGTCCTGGCTTTGGCGGCGGGCCTGCTGTGATGACCACGATGTCCACATCACCCAAGTCCTGATAAGTACCTGCATGGACTTTCGTTCTTGAATTAGTGAAGTCAATGCAATGGGATAAGTCCAATGATTCACCAATTGCTCTTTCCTTATTTATATCAACCATGATCAGCTCGTCGCAGATTCCCTGGTTTAGGATGGAGTAAGCTGCACTAGATCCAACCAATCCTGTTCCGATAATCGCTACTTTTCTAATATGCTGTTGCATGAGGGTCATCTCCTTGAGGTTAGTTGGTTGATCTTTTTATTGTGAAGTATTTCACATGTTTCATTAAAAAAATAAGATCAACCTTTGAAAAATAATTTTGTTTGTGATTCATTTCACATTATTATTGTAAAACGAATATTATCACCTTGCAACCATTGGAAACGCTATCAATATGTATAAAAATTGACCAAAAAATGAAGGGGATGTGTACGAAAACTAAAAATTACGTTATCTCAAACTAATGATACATTCGAAGCCTAAAAAAACTTACGGAGAATACAAGAGTCGACATGTTTAATAGATAGAGGAAGATATACTTGTTAATAGACAAAATGCAGGAAGAGATTGGAAAGGGGCTGAAGCATGAGAAAATCAGGCAGTTTAATGCTGGCAATCGGTTTAGTGATGACAGTGGGACAGCCTGCTGAAGCGACTGATCTTTTAGATATAAGAGATAAGCGATTGGAACTCAAACAAGAAGTTTTAGAAAAAGAAAGCCAAATTGAAACAATGGGCAAGGACGAAAAGAAATACCTTGAAGAGCTTAAGGCATTGGATGATGAAATGGCTGAGGTTAACGAGAAAATACGTAACCTTCACACCGTCCTTAATTCTTCTGAAAAAACTGTTGCAGAAATGAAAAATGAAATCGCCGATCTAAGCGACAAAATTCTACTTCGAGAACAGCTAATTAGCGAAAGGCTGCGGACCATGCAGACCCAGGACGGTTTGGGCATGTATATGGATTTAATTTTCGACTCAAAAAGCCTGTCACAATTATTCGATACAGCTACTGTCATAAGCACGATCATGAAAGCTGACAAGGATTTGCTGGCGAAACAACAAGTTGATCAGCAAACATTGAAGGACCAAGAAAAAGAGTTGCAGCAAAAAATTGTTTCATTAGAAAGTGCTCACAAGGAAAAGCAGTCGTTAAAAGCCGAGCTGCAAAAAAAGGCAGATGAAAAACAGCAGTTGCTTGACTCAATCCAGAGAAAGAAGCAGGAAAGCGAATCCGCACTTATGGATATGTATGAAATCTATGTCAACCTGGCATCCCAGGAGATTGCGATTTTAAAAGAAAAGCAGACACAAAGAGTGGAGTATATGGATGCAAATCTTGAAGACGTATTTATCATGCCAGCAGCGGGCGAACTGACTTCAGGTTACGGACCTAGATGGGGCCGATTGCATGCCGGGATTGATATTGCCGACGAATCCCCGGATGCCATCGTTGTCGCGGCTGCTTCAGGAACCGTCATCCGCTCCTATTATTCTGCTACATATGGAAATTGCGTTTTAATTACCCACAAGATTAATGGCAAGACATTCACCACCCTTTATGCCCATTTGGAAAAAAGCACAGTCACAACCGGGCAGTCCATCAGCAAAGGCGAGATGCTCGGGTACATGGGCAACACCGGCGACAGCAGGGGCAAGCATCTCCACTTCGAAATCCACGAAGGCGAATGGAATTATGAAAAATCAAACAGCGTGGATCCGCTGTTATATGTAAAAAAATGAGTCAGGTTCCCATCGCGAATCTGGCTTCTTTTCCAGTTGCTCTTTACGTTAACGTCAATGTTATAATTAGTTAACTGATTATTCTGTTAAAAAGAGGTTTTGAAAATGTATTCGATTTCTGATTTGGCCGAGGAGTTTGAGGTTACGACAAGGACCATCCGATATTATGAAGAGCTTGGTTTGTTGAAACCATCCCGTACAGAAGGCGGCCGGCGCACATACTCCAGCAGTGACTTAGCAAGACTGAAGCTTGTTCTTCGGGGTAAGCGATTTGGATTTTCACTCGAGGAAATCAAGGAAATGGTTTTGCTATTCGATGAGGACCGTACTGGAGAAAAGCAGCTAAAGCGGACAATCGAGTACGGGCATGAAAAGCTTACGGAAGTGAATGAAAGAATAGCCGAGCTGGTTGAAATCAAAGAAGAAATTGAAAGGCTGATGACCGAATTTAAAGGGAGGCTAAGTGAATGAATTTTTATCAGGAAGAACCACAGTTTCGAGCTTTGCTGAAGGAATTATTGGATGAGGACTTTTTTGCGTATGCTGATAAGGAGTTACTTGCGTTCGGAGAAAAATGCGCAAACGAAATCGACCAGCGTGCCAGGTTCACCGACCGCGAAGGCCAACCGAAGCTGATCAAATTCGATGCCTATGGCGAGGACATCTCAGAAGTATGGGTGAATGACGGCTACCGCAAAACAGTCGAAGACTCCTACAACACCGGGATTGTCGGCTACGTCCATAAAAAAATCCCGGAGCTTGGCAGGCGCGGGAACTACATCTATTCATATGCCCAGGGATATCTGTTATCCCAAACAGAGCCAGGCTTTTACTGCCCCGTCACACTGACAATGGCGACAGCCTACCTGCTCGACCAATACGCCTCACCAGAGATAAAGGGGAAATTCCTCCCGCATGTTTTATCCACAGGAGATACAACTCTGTACGAAGGAGCGACCTTCCTAACAGAGAGGCAGGGCGGATCCGATGTGGGAGCAAACGAAACAAAGGCAGTCCAGACAAAGGACGGCTACAAACTCTACGGTGAAAAATACTTCGCCTCAAACGCAGGAATGTGCGGAGTCGCCATGGTTTTAGCAAGGAAAGAAGGAGCTCCGTCCGGCACAAAAGGACTGACATTGTTCGCTGTCCCATGGCTCAAAGAAAACGGGAAGCTAAATGGCATCAAGATTCGCAGGCTTAAGGATAAACTGGGAGTCAGGGCAGTCCCATCTGCCGAAGTCGAGTTCGACGAAGCCGAAGCATTCGTCGTCGGCGACCCAGCAAAAGGCTTTTATTACATGATGGAAGCGTTGAATCTTTCACGTGTCTGCAACACAGTCGCATCACTCGGAATCATGCGCCGCGCCTATCGCGAAGCACGAGAGTATGCATTTAAGCGCGACGCCTTCGGCAAGAAGCTAGCCGACTTTCCAATGATCAAAGACTCATTAGTAAAAATGGCGGTCAAACTCGAAGTCGAAACTCGAACCGTCTTCAATTACCTGCCGCTGTTTGAGAAAGTCATGAGGAACGAACCAGGAGTCACGGAAAAAGAAGTCGTCCTTAACAGACTCTACATCGCCCTGCTGAAAAAAGAAACCGCAGAACAAGCCGTGCACTTCGCACATGAAGCGATTGAAATGCATGGCGGGAATGGTTATATTGAAGATTTTGTCACTCCGCGGTTGTTGAGGGATGCACAAGTGCTGACCGTGTGGGAAGGAACAGCGAATATCCTCGGGCTTGAGGTATTGCGATTGATGGAGAAGTTTAATGCAGGAGAGTTGTTTTTGCAGGAGATGAAGCAGCGAGTTTCTGGGATGGAAGGAGAGTTTGCCGAGCAGGTTCATACGGGAATAGAGCAGCTGGAGAAACTGCTGGTGGCTCTGGAGGATGCAACCCAAGATCATAAAACCTTTCACTCAAAGCGTGTGGCTGAATTGATGGTGAAGATTTTTGAGAGTGTGAGTGCGTTGGAGTATGCTCCAGGTGGAGATGAACGGGCTCGGAAGTTGATGGAAGTGTTTATTGAAGAGACATGGAAATCAACCTATAACTTTAATCAAAGTATGAAATCCCTAGTTTATTTTGACCAGATTGTCCACCTTTCAGAAAAAGTGGGATTATCTTAACTTTAAAAGTTTGGGGAATATATTAGGAAATCTCTCATGAATTTTAGGGGGATGTTACAAACGTAATCAATGAAAAATTTTCCGTTGGGCTCTGAAATAACTGTCACTTTTAAGACAGCAAACTTAAAAATCAGTCATTTTTTAAAAATATTTGGCCCAGGATTGGACTTAACATTCAGTGATAAGTAGCTATAAACTAAAACCTTATCCAGGAAATTTGTAATTAATAAGGTCGTATACGAACGGTTATCCTGATAAAAATTTCGGATGGGAAACTACAGATAGTTGAGATATTCAAATATATACAATAAATGCCAATCATAAAACAATTTTAGATGAGACAATTACAATAGTAGTTGTAAATATTTGAAAAGAGCATTTGAAATGATCATTTTAATGAAGTTTATTAGGGGGATGAGGAGAGATCTCATAAGAGTTCTCTCTTTTTAAGTCATTTCAGGTTCTTGAATAGTAGTTCATCGTTCTTAAAAAAGAATATTGTATAAAAATATGTTGATATCTTAAATTAAAACATGTATATTGTTCTATATATAGAACGAGCGTGAGCAGTGCCTTTGAAAATGGAGTGAATATAGATGACTAATGAAATTGGCAGTGAATTTGATTTTAACTTGGATACAGTTATGTCTTGTAAAATCAATGAACTTAAAGGAGTTATATATGATTCAAGGGATTATAGATTAGTTAGTTCAGGAAGATGCGGAATCAAGCAGGTATTATTAAATCTATTAATTCAAAAGCAAGCCGTTCAAGATGAATTTCTCCTTCCTGCTTACCTTTGTCCTAGCATCCTCCAGCCGTTTAAAGAGCTGGGTTTAAATGTAATCTTTTATGAAGTGTTGGAGGATCTCTCGATTGATACCGAAGATTTATTATCGAAAGTAACTGAGAACACAAGGGTAATATACTATATAAACTATTTTGGTATGCTGCAGCCTGACAATGTTTTGAACGTCATTCGAAATTTTAAGGAGAGTGGCATATGTGTACTGGAGGATATTACCCATAATTTTTTCAGCAATAGGCAAGATTTAGGGGACTTCTTAATAGGGAGTTTGAGGAAGTGGGGACCGTTACCCCATGGAGGTATTGTAATTTTAAATTCCGGACAAAAGGATTATCGGACTTGGAATCAACAATCTAATAAAGCATTGAGAATCAGTCAACTTAGAAGTTTTGCTCAGCAGTTGAAATATTTTTATTTAAATGGATTGCGAGAAGAAGAGGTAAAAAACTTATACTTACATCTAATGCAAGCTGCTGACAAAGAGCTATATTCAGAAATAGAAATAGCTCCAATGGATGAGTTTTCATTGGAAATCTTAAAAAGATTGGATTTTAATTTTATTGTTAAAAAGAGACGAGAAAACTATGCCCTTCTATTTCAGGAACTGAAGGATATTGAAGATATTAAAATAGTTTTAGGAGACATAGAGAACAGAATAACACCGCTTGGCTTTCATATATTGTTAGATCATAAGAACGGTTTAAGGGAGCATCTTATAAAAAAACAGATATATGCTTCTGTTCACTGGGTACTTCCCGAAGAAATTCAAAATAACTTCACAAGGTCAGCCGGAATTTCACAAAATATGCTGACAATTCCTTGCGATCAGAGATATGGGAGAAAGGATATTATATTCATTGCTGAAACAGTTAAAGAATATTTTCTTTTAGCTAATAAATACAATTCATTGCAACAGACAGGCGGTAGATCATGAAAAAAAAAATAAAAAGGGCAATGGACATAACAATTTCGTTAATAGTCGGGTTGTTGTCTTTACCATTAATTTTGTTAATTGCAATAATAATTTTTTTTACAATGGGAAAACCGGTTTTTTTTAGACAGGAGCGACCTGGAATGAATGGTAAGCCATTTAAAATGTTCAAGTTTAGAACTATGACAAATGCGAAAACAGATAACGGAGAGCTTTTGCCTGACATCGAGCGATTGACAAAGCTTGGATTGTTCCTGAGGTCCACTAGTCTTGATGAATTACCGGAACTTCTTAATGTTTTAAGAGGCGAGATGAGCTTAGTTGGTCCAAGACCTTTGGCGATGGAATATCTAGAAAGATACAACCCGGAACAGGCAAGAAGACATGAAGTAAAGCCCGGTATAACTGGCTGGGCTCAAGTTAACGGAAGAAATCTGATTTCCTGGAATGAACGCTTCAAACTTGATATTTGGTATGTTGATAATTGGAATGTTGGCGTTGATTTGAAAATTATTATACTAACTATAAAAATGGTGATATTTCGTCGGGGGGTAGTTCCAGAAGGTAGATCGGCAATGCAAGATTTTATAGGTACCGAGTCACACGGGAGTAATAAAAATTTGTCAGGTTAAATTTTTCACAAGGAGGCAAGGGGAATGGCAAACCTAATACTTTCAAAAGTTATATTACGGCCAATAGAAAAAGAAGATAGGAATCAATTACATAAATTCCGAAACGATCATGAGGTTACAAGTTTATTGGGAGGTTTTACTGCGGGATTTTCCCTAGAGGCAATTGAGAAGAAAATTGAGCAGTGGGAGCAGCAACAAAACTCAATAATATGGGCAGTTGCTTCTATAGAAACGAATATATGTATTGGACATATTGGTTTGTATGATATAGATCATATATCTCGTAAAGCGGAAGTCGGAATGCTTATAGGTGAAAAAAGTTTTTGGGGTCAGGGAATTGGGTTTGGGATAACGGACGCAGTAGTTGACTATGCTTTTAATCAACTCAATTTGCACAGTATCCAGGCCAAGGTTCTGGAAAATAATTTACCCAGTTTAAGAGTTTTCGAGAAACTGGGCTTTCGAAAGGATGGATTAATTAGAGATTTTCAGTATCGAGAAGGAAAATATATTAATGGTATATTATTAAGCATTTTAATAAATGAATGGATGTTAGAAAAAAACAGTGTAAAAAGCTCATCAAATAAATAACACCATATATTCACTACATGAACTGAGGTGCAGATTTATATGTCCCATTTCTTTTTACTGGACTCTTCCCGCCCGGAAGAATGGCATTTTTACTTAAATAAAATTGAAGAAACAGATATTTATTATACAGCAGAATATTGCAAGCTATGTGAACAGAACGGTGAAGGAAAAGCTAAACTTTTTGTTTACCAAGAAGATGATAAACTCATTTGTTATCCATTCCTCATGAAGAACCTTGACCAATTAAAATTGCCTGCCAACTCTAAAATAGGCAAAGATATATTTGATATTTCTACTCCTTATGGTTACGGTGGTCCACTAACAAATGAAAAGGACCCAATAAAAAGAAAGGAATTATTCGGAAGGTTTTCCAAGATATTTGGAATATTTTGTCGTGAAAATGCCATTGTAACAGAATTTGTGAGATTTCATCCAATTGCTGAAAATAATCTTTATTACGATTTAGTCAACCCAGAGAATATTCGAAGCACCATAAGTATAGAACTATCCGATAATGAAGAAGAGATACTATCCAGCTTTACCAATAAGTGCAGAAATAGAGTAAGACATGCCCTGAAACATGATTTAAAAGTCGAGCGTGAAGACCATGAAAATATAAAAGTTTTTATGGATCAGTACTATGCAACAATGGAGAAAAACAATGCTAATTCCTATTATTTCTTTTCAGAAGATTATTTTAGGGACTCACTTAAGTTGCTTAACAACCATATAGACTTCTTCTCAGTTAAGTATAAAGATAAGGTCATAGCTTCTACTTTTTTTCTTCATTATAACGGCTATGTCTCTTATCATTTAACTGGCTCGGACAAAGAATATTTAAAATTTGCACCTTACAATCTGTTGATTTACTATGCTGCGTGCTGGTATGGCAAACAGGGTTATAAGCATCTTCATCTAGGAGGAGGATATTTTGGTAATGAAGATGAGTTATTCCGTTTTAAAAAAACATTTTCCAAGAAGGACCCGTTGAACTTTTTTATTGGAAAAAAAGTACACTGTTGTGAGCTTTATCAATTACTCACCAAGAATATTGAAACAGAGGCGAATTATTTTCCTCTTTATCGGGACCCAAATGTGAAATTTAAAGTTGGTATCGAGTAAGGAAAAGGTACTGATTATTTAGAGATAAATAATCGGTTCCTTTTAAAAAACCTAAATGACAATATAAAGGAATTTTTATTTATTATTATGGCGGTGTAGCCAAGCGGCAAGGCGTGGGTCCCGCAAGACCCTTATCCCTGGTTCAAATCCAGGCACCGCCTTATAACGGTTTCTAGTAATAGCTTCCGTGTAACAAGGTAACAATATTTTCTCAATGACGTATTTATTGAAACCATTTGATAGTTGGCTATCAGTGTTTTTTTATTTCGTCAATTGTTCAAAATAGCAAATTTACTAATAAATTGTTGGTTATGAGGTGGAGACTTTGAAAGATATTGGTGCAAGGATTAAAGAGTTGCGTCTTAATAGAAAGCTAACTTTAGAACAATTAGGAAATGAAATTGATTTTAATTACAGCAATCTCTCTAAAATTGAACGAGGAGTTCGAAAGCCTAATATAAGCTTATTACTAAAAATCTCCGGTTACTTTAACAAAGATATAGCATATTTTTTTAATGAAAAAACTAGTTGGGCAGAGGATGATTGGTTAAAACTTTCAACAGAAATGAAAAATATTGATGTTAGTGTAGAGGAGCTAAAAGTATTAGCGGATACTGTAGCAAAAATTAAGAATAAATGTTCGTCTAATTAATAAGATTGAGATCCGTAATAAAAAAATAAATACTATTGACTTGTTCTTAATAAAGAACTATGATAAAAATATCCTTTAGATTTGTCAAAATGAACAAAACATTTGTAAATGTTTTGTAATTATTTTGTTCTGTATAAAGAAAATTCTAAAATTATTAGAAGGTGACATTATGAACGGAAAAATGGTTAATAGGCAAAAAGAGCTAGACATAAAAAGCATGTACAGAGTAATTAAGAAGCGTATTTGGATTCTTGCAACCATTTCTTTCCTAGCAGCAATTTGTGGAATTTTTTATGCGAAATATTTTAATCCCCCACTTTATCAGTCATCAACAAGAATTATCTTAAAGGCAGATGCCCAAACAATGTCCACTCTTAAAGTAATTATAAAAGAGCCTGTCATACTTGAGAAAGTCATTGATCAATTGAACATAAACAAATCACCGGAAACCCTAAGAGGACAAATATCTGTAAATAATGTAGAAGGTTCCCAAGTAGTAACTATTAGTGTAGTAGATCATGACTCACAGTTGGCAGCCTTAATAGCTAATAGTACTGTCAAGGTCTACAAAAAAGAAATAATAAATCTTTTTAACATTGGAGATGTGACCACAATTTTATCAGAAGCAAAGGAAAATCCTTGGCCTATTAATCAAAATTCCACAAAAATAATAGTAATTTCATTATTTATCGGAATTATCATGAGTATCGGATTAATATTATTATTAGATTCACTGGATGATACATTAAAGGAAGAGCGGGATGTAGAAAATTTGCTTGGTTTACCAGTATTAGGAACAGTATCTAGAATAACAAAAAGAAATACAATATTAAAAAATAAAACTAAGCAAAAGAGTATACCTTTAAGGGGTGAGTCAATTGGTTCGTAAGTTTAATGGGCAAATTTCCACAAGAAGTTTTAATAGACTAATTACTTATAAATACCCTGAATCATTAATATCAGAACAGTTTAGAACTATTAGAGCAAATATAAAGTTTTTAGAGATTGATAAAAGAAAAGAAAAAACATTTCTAATTACCTCACAGGGAATTGGAGAAGGCAAAACAACAATTGCAGTAAATCTGGCTATTTCAGTTGCGCTACAAAAACGAAGGGTTTTATTAATTGATGCAAATTTTAAAAACCCAGCTTTACACTTATACTTTAGACTAGAGAACTTAATTGGACTTACAGATATCTTGTCTGGCAAGTCTTTGTTAAATGAAGCTGTCTTTCAAACAGAGATTGGCAGATTAGAAGTCCTAACTAGTGGACAATTGAATGTCTTTTCTTCAGAGTTAATAGAAGGGAGTTCAATGATGGATCTCATTGAAGCTTCATTAAAAGAATATGATTATATCTTTATAGACTCCCCGCCAATTCTCGAGTCGTCATATGCTAAGATCTTAGCCAATAAATGTGATGGGGTATTAATGGTTGTGAAATATGGCAAAACGGATACTGAAAGTTCATTGGAAGCAAAACGGATATTAGAGAAGGCAAAAGCTAATATTTTAGGAGTAATTATAAATAAATAATTAATGATTTTAATTTGTATCCACGTTCTTTATTTAGAACGAATTTGTTTTTTATAGAGTTATATTGCCGAATTAGTAAGAATTTATTCCGGAAATGTCTCCTTTCCCGTTATCGATGGAGGCACTCGGTCATGCTGTGGGTTGAGAAATACCTTAGACGCAAGTCGTCAAGAGTGTGATGTGAGGATGGGTTAAATGCCCAGTTTTTAAGTTTTTTACTATGTGGTTTTTTATTAAGGCCATATAGTTAAAAACTTAAGAAAGGTCAGGGTTTTAATCAATGTTAGAGAATTGAGAGGAAATTAAGGCCAGTAGTTAAAATAATAAAAGGAGTAAACCAGATGACCTATAAGCAAAGGGTTTCATTTTTTATTTTTATTGATTCAGTTATTGTGTTAACAACTGTATTTTTTAGTAGGTTTTTGGTTAGTGCAGATTTTAATGTTATTACTTTTCCCGTGGTTTTGAGTGCTATCTTATTGTTGGTTAGTCACCACCTATTAGCATTCAAATACAAACTTTATAAAAAAGCGTGGGAATATGCAGGTATACGAGAACTGATAATTATTTTTAAATCATCCACCTTTTCAGTTTTATTAGTATCATTCGTCCAACAACTAATTCTTCAAGAGTCGTTTTTACGCTTACTTCTTGTAACTTGGCTAATCCATATTTTTTTGATTGGTGGATCCCGTTTTTGCTGGCGGCTTTATAAAAATTCATTTGATTATAAAATTGAGAGTAAAAAAAGAACCCTAGTTATTGGAGCAGGAGCGGCAGGAACAATGGTTGTTAGACAGCTTTTAGACAATATTAATTCTGAGTTAATTCCCGTTGCATTTATAGATGATAATGTGAAAAAGCAAAAGCTTCATATTTTAGGAGTACCTGTAGTAGGAGGAACAGCTTCACTTGAAAAAAACGTTAGAGAAATGAATATTGATAATATAATAATTGCTATTCCTTCCTTAAATAAAAAACAATTAAATAAGATTTTTAGGGAGTGCGCCAAAACCAATGCAAAAACACAAATTCTTCCTATGCTGGAGGATTTGATAACAGGAAGGGTATCCGTAAACCAGTTTCGTGATGTTTCGGTAGAAGATCTGCTGGGGAGAGAGCCTGTTCCTTTGAATATCGAGGGCATTTCAGAGACTATTTATAACAAAGTCGTACTAGTTACTGGAGCTGGCGGCTCTATCGGTTCGGAAATTTGTAGGCAAATCGCTAAGTTTAATCCTATAAAAATAATTTTACTAGGGCATGGAGAAAATAGCATTTATTCCATTGAAATGGAGCTTAAAGAAAAGTACGTGAACTCTGGTATAGAAATTATAACCGAAATTGGTGATTTGCAAGACTTCGAGAAAATGTTGTCAGTAATGAGCACCTATCAACCAAATGTTGTATATCATGCCGCTGCACATAAACACGTCCCTCTTATGGAACGAAATCCAGAGGAGGCCATAAAAAACAATATTATCGGTACCCTTAATGTTGCAAATGCAGCAAGCATAAATATGGTAGATTCTTTTGTAATGATATCAACAGATAAGGCAGTAAATCCCACAAGTATAATGGGTGCTTCCAAAAGACTCGCTGAAATGTTAATACAAGATTTAGATAAAAGAAGTAATACAAAATTTGTTGCAGTTAGATTTGGCAACGTATTAGGCAGTCGCGGCAGTGTTATTCCGCTTTTTAAAAGGCAAATTCAAAAAGGTGGTCCTGTTACTGTCACTCATCCGGATATGGTCCGCTACTTTATGACAATACCAGAAGCATCAAGGTTAGTAATTCAAGCTGGTGCACTTGCTAAAGGTGGAGAAATATTTGTTTTAGATATGGGAGATCCAGTAAAAATTGTAGACATTGCAAAAAATCTTATTAGATTATCTGGATACTCAGTGGAGGAAATTGGAATTGAATTTACGGGAATTCGTCCAGGTGAAAAATTGTTTGAGGAGTTATTAAAGGAAGATGAGGTTTATGAACAGCAGGTATATCCTAAAATTTATGTAGGAAAAACTTCTTCTCTTTTTATCGAAGAGGTGGAAGAAATCATTTCAACATACAGTACTCTTGACAAGGAAACATTAAAGGAAAGATTATTGGAAGTTGCTAATAAAGAGGTAAGACAGGATAAGTTAATGTCTATTTCTGTCTAGCCCAATGCATGTTGATCTTCCTATTTACTAACAATGTCAAGGGAATAAATAAAAAAGCATGGGTGGAATAATGTATAATAAAAAAATTTGTGTTGTTACAACAAAATCAATAACGCTAAAGGGATTTTTAATAAAACAACTGGAGTTCTTACACCAAAACGGTTATGAAGTTACTGTAGTATGCGATAAAGATGATGATTTTTATAATCAATTACCAAAGTCTTTACAGTATAAGCCTGTAAAAATGAAGCGAGGAATTGATGGGTTAGGGATGTTAAAAAGTATTTGGCTTTTGTATCGTTTATTTAAATCTGAACAATATGATATAGTGCAATATTCCACCCCAAATGCTGCTTTTTATTCATCTATCGCTTCTTGGTTGGCAAAAGTTCCAGTAAGGTTATATTGTCAGTGGGGTATTCTTTATGTTGGATACTATGGCATAAAAAGAAAATTGTTCAAAGGGATGGAAAAGATCATTTGTAATCTTTCAACAGATATAGAGCCGGACAGCCAGGGGAACTTAGATTTTAGCAGAGCTGAGGGCCTATACCCAGCATTTAAAAGCAGGGTTGTTTGGAATGGTAGTGCGAATGGAGTGGATTTAGATAAATTTAATATTAATAAGAAGGCGGAATGGCGATCAAAAATAAGAGGTAAATATAATATTAAGGAAGATCAATGTGTATTTGGATTTATTGGGAGGATTAATAGGGACAAAGGTATAAATGAATTGCTCACGGCCTTCAAGAAACTACATACAATTTATTCTCCACAAGTAAAATTGTTAATTGCAGGTCCAGAGGAAGCAGACAAAGGGATTGAACAGGATATTTTTAAATGGTCTAAAGAATGTGAATCAGTCATATACTGTGGTTTTATTGATGATGTTGAAAAATATTATGCAGCCATGGATATTTTTGTTTTACCTAGCTACCGAGAAGGCTTTGGCAGTGTTGTAATTGAGGCTGAGGCAATGGAAGTGCCTGTTATTGTTACAGACATTCCAGGTCCAACAAATGCAATGTTAAATGGAGTTACGGGAATTGTAGTTCCAAAAGGAGATATAGAAAGTCTATTCTTATCAATGGAAACTTTGTTAAATGATGCTCAATTATGTAATGTAATGGGAAAAAATGCTATAAACTTTTCACGCACTAAATATGATCAGAAGAAGCTATGGAGGCATGTTTTATCCGATAGAAATAAACTATTGATGAAATCAAAATTAATACCCACTGGAGTGGATAAGGGAAATGTACAAGGATAGGCCTAAAGTATCGGTAATCATGGGAATATATAACTGTGCAAAAACATTGCCTGAAAGTATTGAATCTATTATTGATCAGACATTTAAGGATTGGGAATTTATTATATGTGACGATGCCTCCACAGATAATTCTTATGAAATAGCATCTATGTATTCTGCTGTTTATCCTAACAAGATAAAAGTAATTAGAAATGATACCAATTTAAAACTTGCAGGAACATTAAATAAATGTCTCGAGATTGCATCAGGAGAATTTATTGCAAGACAAGACGGAGACGATATTTCTAATTTAAATAGGCTGGAAAAGCAAGTGGAATTTCTAGATGCTCATAATGATTATATGTTAGTAGGTACTGGTATGATACCTTTTGATGAAAATGGGGAATCTGGTGTTCGGATCGGTAAATTAATTCCACAAAAAGAAGATGTCCCATTAAATATAACTTTTATGCACGCTACAATTATGATGAGAAAAGAAGGATATGATGCTCTAAAAGGTTATCAAGTAATTAAACAGACCAGAAGAGCAGAAGATTATGATTTATGGATTAGATTTTTTGCAGCTGGATACAAAGGGTATAATTTACAGGAAGCGCTATACAGTGTTAGAGAAGACCGCTCAGCCTATTCTAGAAAAGAGCTCAAATATTACATTGATGTTGCATATCTAGTTTTTCAGGCTTGTAAACAGTTAAAACTTCCTATTAGATATTATTTATATGTCTTAAAACCATTAATATCTGGATTAACCCCAAAATTCATACTACAAAGATACCATAAGTATCTGGCTTTAAAGCAATATAAAAGGCTGAATATCAATTAGATATAGAAAAATATCAATTAATATTTATAATAACTTGAAAGGTTGGAAATAGAATGACAATATTTTGGTTCGCCATCGGAACTGTATTTACTTTTTCCCTCCTATCAAGATATTTCGCACTACCAGATATATCTAATTCCAACTTAATTAAGCCAAATAGGATATTGGTTCTTTTGAGTATTATTAGCTTAATTTTAGTGGCTGGTTTACGAAAAAACATAGGAGATACTTTTTTCTATATGTTTGCCTATTCTCAGAACAATATTGACTGGGAATATGTCCGGTCACAAAAAGATATTGGTTTTGGTCTTTTTCAAATGTTTCTTCAAAAAATATCCCATGATCCACAGATACTAATATTCACTACAGCCTTAATTACAAACTTATTAATTGTAACAGTATTATATAAATATTCCAGATTGTTGGATTTAAGTTTATTTGTATATATTACCTCTGGTATGTTTTTAACCTCTATGAATGGAATCCGTCAATACATGGCTGCAGCAATAATTTTTGCAGCATCAAAATATTTATTCGAAGGTAAGTTCCTTAAATATTTATTAATTATATTATTAGTTTCTACTATACACTTAAGTGCTCTTATCATGATCCCCATTTATTTTTTTGCCCGAAGTGAAGCTTGGACAAAAATAACATTTCTATATATTGGTCTTTCTGTAATCGTGGTTATCAGTTTTAATGAGTTTAGTAATTTGCTATTTACAGCAATCGAAGATTCTCAATATGGGGACTATAAAAATTTTAATGAGGGAGGTGCAAATGTTATTAGAGTCGCAATTAGTGCGGCACCATTAATATTAGCTTACATGGGCAGAGAAAAACTAAGAGAATTAAACTCTGCCAGTGACTTCATTGTTAATATGGCGCTAATTGGAAGTATCTTCATGTTAATATCAACTCAAAACTGGATTTTCGCACGGTTTTCAATTTACTTTGGACTTTATAGTCTAATATTAATTTCATGGATAGTTAAAGTGTTCAATCAAAAAAGTCAAAAATTTATTTATTTTTCGATAATAATTTTATATTTCTCTTTCTTTTATTATGAAAATATAATTATTCTTGGAACAGAATATAAAAGCGATTACTTCGAATTTTTTAGTAATCAGGGACTGTTAGGTGGAATAAATGAATAAAACTTATACAAAACGCGTTTTACAAGTAGTCAGTGCTACGAAGCGTGGTGGAGCCGAGACATTGGTTATGGACATATACAGGAAAATTAATAGAGAAAAAGTCCAGTTTGATTTTGTCACACATAGTAATGAAATTGGAGATTTTGATAAAGAGATCGAACAGCTCGGAGGAAATGTTTACAGAATTAAAAGTATTGGGCAAGTTGGGGTAAAAAGATATTTAAATCAACTAATTAAAATTATGTATAGACAACCTTACACTGCTGTCCATTCACACACAGACTATCAAGGTGGGTTTGTCACATTAGCTGCCAAAATGGCAGGAATTAAAAATAGAATTATTCACTCGCATAGTACTGACTGGGACTATAAAAAATCTATTCGCTATACCTTTACACTCTATATACTAAAAAAACTAATGAAATATACTGCAACAAATTATTGTGCTTGTAGCAATGAGGCTGCAAGCTTTTTGTTTGATAAAAATATGTTGAAGAAGACCGTTATATTAAAAAATGGAATAGAGGTAAACAAATTTATAGATTTTTCAACAGAAAATAAAGTGGAGATTCTACGCAACCTTGATATTCCCTCTTCAGCAAAAGTAATAGGTCATGTTGGTCGTTTTTCTGAATCAAAAAATCATATATTTTTATTAGAGATTTTAAAAGATTTAATTACCCAAGATAGGCACTATTACGGAATATTTGTTGGTGATGGTCATTTGAAAAATAAAATTGAACATATTGCTAAAAAAATGGGGATTTTGCAAAACTTAAGGTTTACAGGTATTAGGGCAGACATTCCACTTTTAATGAACGCCTTTGATGTGTTCGTGTTTCCCTCAATTTATGAAGGTTTTGGTATTGTAACATTGGAAGCCCAATGCAGCGGTATACCATGTGTTTTATCAGACACTATTCCTATTACAACAGACATGAAACTGGGTCTGGTTACTTATGTAAGCCTAAACAAAACTAGTTCAGATTGGGCAAATGAGATAAAACATGCATTGAAGATACCAAAGCCAGATAAAGAAGAAAGAGTAAAATATATTACGGACTCTGGATACAACATAATTACTAGCATCTCTAAATGGGAAGACTTATATTAAATATCTATCTGGTTATAACTTATTAAAAAGAGATAGAGGTAAAGGCATGAAAAAGAAAATTTTGATAACTTCTTTTGACCTGGAAGTAGGAGGGGTCGAAAGAAGTCTTATTGGGTTACTTGAGAATATAGATTATAGTAAGTATGATGTGGATCTGATGCTATACAGACATCAAGGTGGGTTTTTGCCCTTGTTACCGAAAGGACCTAGCTTATTGCGAGAAGTACCTGAGTATTCTACTTTTAGAAAATCAATAAACCAAATCCTACAGGAGAGAAATTACCCTATTACCATGACAAGGATTACTGCGAAATATATTGGTAATGCTCATGGGAAAATAATTAATAGTAAAGAGACTGACTATTTGAAAATCCAATATGGTTGGATTTTATCACTACCTTATCTTCCAAAAATAGAAAAAAAATATGATGTGGCTATAAGTTTTCTATGGCCACATTATTTTATTTGCGAAAAGGTTAACGCGGCAAAGAAGATTGGGTGGATACACACAGATTATACAAATATCGCAATTAATAAATTTTTTGAAAAGAAAATGTGGTCAAAAATCGATAGAATTGTAACAGTGTCTGATGGCTGCAAAGAATCTTTTATTAGGGATTTTCCTGACTTAAATAATAAGGTTAGTGTCATTGAAAATTTAATTTCTCCAGAATTTATAATTAATCAGGCAAAAGAAGACATATCAAATGAAATTACCAAAATTGCCGGAAGAACCACACTTGTCACAGTGGGTAGACTCTCATACGCAAAGGGCATAGATATAGCAGTTCATGCTTGCAAGCTCTTAACGGATAAAGGTTTTGATATCGAATGGTATGTAGTTGGGTATGGACCTCAAGAGGAAGAAATTAAAAAGTTAATCTCAAAATTACGAATGCAGGATCGATTTAAGCTCCTTGGAATGAAAACAAATCCCTATCCTTATATAAAAGCAGGTGATATATATGTTCAGCCATCTAGGTACGAAGGAAAAGCAGTAACAGTGCGGGAAGCTCAGATTCTTGAAAAACCAGTATTGATAACCAATTTTCCAACTGCTAAAAGTCAGGTCGATGATGGTATAGATGGACATATAACAGAACAAGGAATAGATGGAGTTGTCAAGGGTGTCATCGATTTAATAACGAATAAAAAATTTAGAGATGAATTAATCAAAAATACAAAACATAAAAATTATGGAAATCAAAATGAGATGAATAAGTTATATAAATTAATTTAGTGAAAATAAAAGAGGTTTTTATGAAAAACATTTCTAAGGAGCTTACTCTTCAACAATTTAGAGAGATAGTTATTAACACTTTTGTACTTGGACACCAGAACGAAGATATTAATACCAATAATCTAATAGAGCAAATTAAAAAACAAATAATTAACGCAATGGAGTCTAATAGTCGTTAATTTCAACAAAAAGAGTGGTGGAAAGGATAGGTTAAATGTTAACAAAAAATAAAGAGCAAATTTTTCTATCTGCGCCGCATATGAGTGGCAAAGAAATGTTATATATTCAAAATGCATTCGAAACAAACTGGATAGCACCTTTAGGTCCGAATGTTGATGCCTTTGAGGAAGAAATAGCAAAATTTATAGGAGTCAATGAAGCTGTTGCAGTTAGTTCAGGTACTGCAGCAATTCATTTGGCTCTTTCTTTATTAGAAGTACAAAAAGGTGACAGAGTATTTTGTTCAAGTCTTACTTTTGTAGCAAGTGCAAATCCTATTCTTTATCTGGGAGCAGAACCTGTTTTTATTGATTCAGAACCTGAAACATGGAATATGTCTCCTAAAGCCCTGGAAGTTGCTTTGAAAAATGCCGCTACTAAAGGGAAATTACCCAAAGCGGTGATAGTAGTTAATTTATATGGTCAAATTGCAAAAATGAATGAAATAATTGCCCTTTGCAACCTTTATAATGTTCCGATAATTGAGGATGCTGCTGAATCTCTGGGATCCACCTACCATAATAAAGCTAGTGGCACCTTTGGTAAGTTTGGAATCTTCTCATTTAATGGAAACAAGATTATTACAACCTCAGGAGGAGGAATGCTTGTATCAAATGATAGAGAAGCTTTAAAAAAGGCTCGATTCTTAGCGACTCAAGCAAGGGACAGTGCGCCTCATTATCAGCACAGTAAATTAGGGTTTAATTATCGAATGAGCAATATATTGGCTGGAGTGGGAAGAGCCCAATTAGAGGTTTTGCAAGATAGAGTAATAGCCAGACGTTTAATTTTTGATAGATATTATCAGGAATTAGCAAACATACCATATTTTGAGTTTATGCCTGAATTAGAAAATACCTGTTCAAACCGTTGGCTAACCGCTATTAAACTAGTTAATAACTCCAATGGTATCTCTGTAGATTCCATATTAAGAAAAATGGCTGAAGATAATATTGAAACTCGTCCTGTATGGAAGCCGCTTCATATGCAACCCCTATTTAAAGGTTGTGAGTACTATTCTCATAACGATAATGAAAATGTGTCAGAGCAATTGTTCAAATCAGGAGTTTGTTTACCCTCGGGTTCTAACTTAACAGAAGATGACCAATCAAGAGTAATTAAATGTCTTAAAAATTTGCTAATAGAGTAACATTCTCAAAAAAATATTTATCAAATGAATTAAAGAATAGGAATTGTGAGGTATATATTATGGAAAATGTACTATTGCTGGATACTTCTGTAGGATCTTTAAACAAAGGGGACGACATCATAATGAAATGCATACGATACCAATTATCTGAAATAACAAGAGACAGATTTACTTTAACCCTTCCTACTCATGTTTCCCCTTTTCATTGGTACCAGGTTGTTCGTGGCTCTAACAGAGTAAGGATCTATAGTGATGCTAAGTATAAATTTGTAGGGGGATCAAATTTACTTACTATGGATATGCTAACACACTTTCCACAGTGGAATATTAATATTTTTAACTATGCTCCACTAAAAGGAAGTATCCTTGTGGGGGTTGGGGCAGGTAAAGGCAACAAGATAACGGCCTATACAAGAATGTTATATAAAAAAGTTTTATCACACGAATTCATTCATAGTGTTAGAGATGAAAGGACTAAAAAATTGCTACAGGAGATGGGCTTTAAAGCACTGAATACAGGCTGTCCAACATTATGGACACTAACATCAGATTTTTGCAAAATGATTCCTGAGCAAAAGTCGGAATCGGTTATTTTTACATTAACCCATCACGATAGGGATTATAAAAATGACCAATTTCTAATAGATATATTATGCCGGAATTACAAGAAAGTCTACTTTTGGGTTCAAGATGCAGAGGATTTAAATTATTTAAGAGAATTAAAGAATACAGAGAAAATTAACATCGTTCCACCTTATGTAGAGGAATATGAAAAGGTCTTAATGACTGATGTAGACTATATAGGTACGAGGCTACATGGTGGTATTTATGCCATGCGCCACAAAAAGCGCTCTATTATTGTATCAATAGATGAAAGAGCACAGGGAATGAGTGAGACATATAATCTCAATACCATTCATAGAAAAAACTTTAATAAACTTGAAGCAATGATTAATTCCAACATTAAGACAGAAGTTAATGTGAATTTTAAGATGGTGAATGAATGGCTAAATCAGTTTAAATAAAAAATTGATAAGTGAGGAAAAAAATGAACCATATATCTTTGGAGAGAATCATTGTTAATAAAAATAAAGTCGATTTTTATTTTACAAGCAAAGGAAATGTACAAAAATATTTTAAAAGTACAAATCATTTATTCTACGAATATAATTATGATTTATCAGAGATTCCTAAAAGTATGTTAGTAATTCCTTTTTTAGCTAATATTGCACCTCTCATTTGGATCAGTGATTCAACTATTAAATTACAAGAGCTTGATAAATCGTTCTACGAGTGTCTGGATAAAATTAAAGCTGCTTATCAGAAAATGTATCCTCGAGTAAGCTTTGGAGGAAATATAGAAGTTGAGCAAATTATTGAGAATTATTTTGAACCAGAACACGAGGCGGCTCAGTTATTTAGCGGAGGTCTGGATGCCCTTGCTACTTTTATAAGGATTAAAAGTAGACAGCCCATTTTAATTACAGAGTATGGGTGGCATGAGAATGATATAAAAATGAGTGATGTTTGGGAGGCCGATAAGAATAATGCAATTAAATTTTCAATGTCTAATGGTTTGGAAAACATTCTTATCCAATCTAACTATGGAACCTTTATTAAGGCGGAAATGATTGATAAATATTATAAAAAAAAACTTGGAGACAATTGGTGGCACGGTCTTCATCATAGTTTAGCAATTATATCTGCTGCAATTCCATTGGCCTATAAGCTAAAGGTTAAAACTATTTATATTGCAAGTTCTTTTTATCAAGGTTATCAAGCAACTTGTGCATCAGATCCAACTGTTGATAATGAAATCAAATTTGCTGCCGGCTCAGTATTTCATGATGCATACGAGTTGACAAGGCAAGAGAAGGTGAAAATTGTTACTGAATATTACGCCTCTAATAAAGAACCAGTTACCATACGGGTTTGTTTTAAAAATAACGAAAACTGTTGTAATTGTGAAAAATGCCTTAGAACCATTTTAGGTATCGTTGCGGAAGGTGCAAATCCACGTGATTTCGGTTTCAACATCCCAAATGATCTTTCATTGCACGTAAGGGAATTTCTTTTTGAAAATGTGAAGTATTTTACTCCTTCAAAAATAGATGCATGGGATTTGATTAAGAAGAGGATGAGGAATAACTCAGGAAAATTGATTGAAAAAGAACTACTTGAATGGTTTACAGAATATGATTTTGCATTAGAACAGAAAAAATCATTATTTAAATATAGGGCCACAAAATTCATACCAATAATAAAAAGGAGAATAACTATTAAACTTAATAACTTTTCTCAAAAAAATAATTAGAAGGATTTACCATATGAGAATACAAAACTCAATAAAAAACATGGTCTTTGGGATAGCAGGGCAAGTAATAAGTGCTTTAATGGGTTTTATTGTAAGGACTGTTTTTGTTTATACGCTTGGAGTTGAATATCTGGGTGTAAACGGGCTTTTCACAAGCATTCTTATCATGCTGTCTCTAGCAAACCTGGGGTTCGATACAGCTATAATTTATAGCTTGTATAAACCATTAGCTGAAAATGATATCAAAAAAATTAAAGCGTTACTAAATCTATATCAAAAGGCTTATAAAATAATTGGTGTTATAGTTTTGGTTATTGGTTTAACTTTATTACCATTTCTTCCTTTTATTATGAATGGAGAAACTAGTGTAAATCATTTTAATATAATTTATTTACTTTTCTTATCCAATTCCGTGATCTCATATTATTTTGTGTATAAGCAATCAATTATTATTGCAGATCAACGCCAACATATAATATCAAAAATTCACAGTATTTTTATTGTGTGCTCTAACATAATACAGATATTTATTCTTTTTTTTACGGGAAACTATATAGGTATGCTTTCTGTCCAAATAGCATTCAGAATTTTTGAAAATATTTACATTTCCCGAAAAGCAAACGAGTTATATCCCTTTTTAAAAGTGAAAAATAATGCGAAACTATCTGCTATTGAAAGGAAAGAATTCTTTGAGAATCTTTATTCCCAAATGTTATATAAAATCAGTGGCGTTGTAATAAATGGGACTGATAGTATCGTAATTTCTTTATTTATAGGTGTAGCAAGCGTAGGGATTTACTCTAATTATGTTTTAATTATAACTACATTGACTGCTTTTCTAAGTTATATTTTTTACTCTATAACAGCAAGTGTAGGAAACTTAGTTGTGAAAGAAACTAAAGAAAAGATGTTTTTGATTTTTCGTGTTCAAAGTTTAGCCAACTTTTGGATATACGGGATTTGTGCTATAGGTCTTTGGAATACTGTAAATCCTTTTATTACTTTGTGGCTAGGAGAAGAATATATTTTCGATAAGTTTATTGTATTCGCAATAATATTTAATTTCTTTACTGCCGGTATGCAGAACGCTTCCACAACCTTTAGGGAAACAACTGGCCTTTTTAAAAAAGGAAAATATCGACCGGTGATAGCAGCACTAATAAACATTATAGTTTCCGTTGTTCTTGCAAAAACGATAGGAATTGCAGGCGTTTTTTGGGGAACTATTATCAGCAGAATTTGCACCTATTTTTGGTATGATCCATATGTGATATTTAAATATATCTTCAAAAGATCTGTAAAGTTCTACTTTATAAGATATTTAGGTTTTTTAGCCTTAGTTACCGCTTGTGCAAGCATAATTCATTATATTGGGACCATCTTTAATAGTGGAACAGTGATGACATTAATATTAATGGGAGGCTTGTCCATAATTATTCCAAACACTATTTTCTGGTTATTTGTTAGAAAAACAGATGAATTTCAATATTTGTCGAGGGTAATGAGAACAGTCTTTAATAAAACACATTCAAAACAATATACAAATAGAGCATTTAATAGTTAGAAAGCTTTAATAAACAGGAGGTAACCATGGAACTTTCCAGAAGTGATACTAAGAATATTAAAGGAATTGCTATATTGATGATGGTAATGCTTCATCTCTTTTGTAGGAAAGATGTTAATGGTCTTTATGAGACATATCTGACAGTAGGAAGTGTTCCTCTTGTTTATTATATATCCCTATTCGGCGATGCTTGCAGACCGATTTATTTATTTGTAAGTGGATATGCGTTCTTTATTATGATAACCAAGGAACCGGTATTGAGTAAGAGTAAAAACCTAAAACGACTAATTAAATTAATGGTTAACTTTTGGATTGTTTTATTAATCTTTATTCCTATAGGGTACCTAAGTGGGAAAAGTGATTTATACCCTGGTAGTATTAACGAGTTCCTGCTTAATTTTTTTGCTTTATCAAATTCTTATAATGGTGCTTGGTGGTTCCTTCAGATATATATTATCTTTGTTTTATTAGCACCTATAATTGTAAAAATAACCCGAAAAAATAGTTCGTTAATATTATTATCTATCTCGATTCTCATATATTTATTGAGTTACATACAACGTTTTAAGCATATTTTAGATTTTGGAGACAATTCAATTATATTAATGTTTATAAAGGTAATTGTTCTATTAGGTACATCTCAACTTTCGTTTATTGTTGGTGCAATTTTTGCAAAGGAAAAAATTATCTCAAAACTCCATAATAAAATTCATAATAAAAGAATAAAAAATTTGTTATGTATTACTGGGATTTCTATATTAATTTTAATTCATGCTCTATATGAATCAGCCATCATTGCACCATTTAATGCAATTTCTTTTATTTGCTTTTTTGTACTTATGGACAAAAGTCATATTATAAAAAACACACTAAGTTTTTTTGCTAATCACTCAACTAATATATGGTTAACACATATGTTCTTTTACATGACCATTTTTCCTGAATTTACATTTTCACCCAGATTCCCACTCTTAATCTTTGTATGGTTAATAACACTTTGTATAGTTTCGTCATATATAATTAATTTGATTTATAATCCAATTGTTAGAAGAATTGACTCTAAGGAATTCATTTTTTTTAAGGTTAATCGAAAAAACGAAGAAAAAGCTAGTTTGATTTAAAGATAGGAAAAATAACACTAAGTTGCACTTGAAGAAAGCACTTTTAAAGAGTGTTTTTTTTATTTGCAAATACATTAGTATACTTTATTTTTTTCATTTAGAGGTTTTAGATTTTAGGTTGTCCTTCACATTAAATACATAGAAAAAAAACTTAGTAAAAAAATAGAGATATCATGGGCAAGAAAAGGAGGTGGTAAGAAATGAAACGAAAATTTGGAATATTTATTATGTTAATTATATTACTAAGTGTAATTGCAGTGTATCTAGGAGGCCTAAATAATGGGTCAGTAAGTATTAACAAAAAAGGCGATATGAAAAAAGTTACAAAAGTCAGTAGCGAACCTAATTCTTATGAGTTGGATATTGATCGTTGGAATATTTATAACGATGGGTCACATCCACAGGAAACAACTAAAGGTTTTAACGATGCACTACAGTGGGCTAACAAAAATAAAATCAAAATATTTAAAGTTCCTCCTGGGTCCTATCTTATTAAAAAAGGTGATCCCTACGATCCTTCTTCACGAATCAATATGGTTAGTAATATTACATTTTTGTTAGAAAAAGGAGCGGTTATTCAAAAAGAAACTAATGGAAAAGAAAGATACGAGTTACTTTACGTTGGTCCAGGGATAAACAATGTAACAATAAAAGGTGGGACATATAGAGGGGATCTTGATACACACGACTATACAGGAAAAGATGCATCTTATAGCGGCGGGACTCATGAATTTGGCTATGGAATTTATGCTCAATCAGCCAAGAATTTAATAATAGATAATGTGAAAGTTGAAAAGTTCACAGGTGATGGAATTTTCATTGGGGGGAAATCTCAACAAATTAAGATACTCTCAGAAGAAGATTTTGAACCAGGGGCAATTGATAACAAAGGAAAACTCATTGATGATCCTTCAAAAATACGAACAAAAAATATAGAAAAAACAAATTTTAATCACTTTATTTTTAATAAAATTAGGACAATACAGTTCTCCCGTCCAGTAAACATGTCAAAGAAAATTCGCTTTGACATTTACTTTTATGGACCTGATGGTGTATTTATTTCTGGATTGAAAGATCAAGAAATTGATTGGAGCTTAGTAGAGGTTCCTCAAAATGCGAATTACTTTCATGTAGTATTTGATACTCCCACGTACTCAGGGGTAAAACTTGAGTATTGGAATAAGGGAATTTCTGAGGGAATAAAAATTAAGAACTCTGAGTCTTCTTTTAATCGCCGACAAGGAATCACAGTTGCTGGTGTGAAAAATATGCAAATTATTAATAATATCATTCATGATATAAAAGGTACCGCCCCTCAATCGGGCATCGATATAGAAGCAGGATTCTTTCCAAATAGTGATATTGTTATTAAAAAAAATAAAATCTTTAATAATGCCTCTTATAATGTGATTTTATATGACGGTCAAAATGTTGTTGTCCAAGAAAACTATTTAGGCCCAAATGAAAATAGATCATCTATAGGACTTGCAGTTTCCAAACCATTTCGCTCAGGGGCAGTAATAATAAACAACAAATTTGATGGATCAAAAATCGCCGTTGCAGATCACGTTGTATTTGAAGGCAATCACATGAAGGATTCTGTTGCCAGTATTGGTGGGCCGAATGTTTCCATTAATGGAACAGAATTTGTTGATTCACAATTAAGAATAGGCAGCCAAGAACCTTTTGGAATAGAAATATCAAATATAACTATGAAAAATAACAAAAAAAGTACATCCGGACTAGTTATTAATAAACAACCAGTGAATATGTCCAATATTACAATAATGGGAGAGTCAACATTGCGTAATATCACAGGAGATGTAGCAGATGGTAGTATCATTGACAATTTAAAAGTAACTGAGTATAACTCCGAGTATGGGATAGACTTACCCCCTGGGAACTACAAAAATTGTGTTTTTGAAGCGGCAAGTGGTGGGAGTGGAGTTATTGTTTTAAATAATCCTGGAAAGTACACCTTTAAGAATTGTTCATTTAAGACTAATGAAAAAGGATTAATTGTTGATGGAAAAAAGATAGATTTTACTTTTGAAAATTCAACTTTAGACCTAAGGGGTGGTGGAGAAGGTATAGTTGTCAAGGCAGCAGCTAGTATTAATATTAAAAATAATATAATAAGGTCAAAAAATGCTTCTATTGGAATTTCCACTGTTGATTTAGGAACGGCAGCCAACATACAGGACAACATTTTAATAAATGCGAAGCTCAATTTGAAAGTTGGTGATATTAATAAAAACAATCATGAGAGTTCAAAATGAGTATTAATAAAAAAGAACGGGGGGGAGGGTATTATTCATGAATATACATCAAAATAAAAGGCTTTCGTTAGTACATTCCTGCAGAACAATTGGAGTAGTTATGATTTTGATTGGTCATGCAAATAAAGTATTCAACATTTATTTTGATTATGACTGGTTCAATACAGGTGACTGGACCAGAACTGGTGGGCTGGATTTCTTTTTTATAGTAACGGGGTTCATGATATACTATCTTTATTATAAGAATGTAGGTGTTAATGGAAAGGCGAAAGAGTTTTTTCTTAAACGTATCATAAAAATATATCCAGTTTACTGGTTATTTACATTAGCGACATTAGTTTTAATATTTATTAATCCACAATTTGGTGATGGGCATGAGAAGGAACTTGAAGTAATAATAAAGAATATTTTGCTTTTTCCAACCATCCAAATATTAGATACAACATGGTCACTTACACATGTTGTATTTTTTTATTTGCTGTTTGGTTTGCTAATTTATAAACCTAAGATATTAAAGGTTATTCTTTTAAGTTGGATAACCACCTCAATTCTTGTAGAATTTGGGGTCGTTCCCAATTTGATTCCTTTTGTATTTAGCTTCAGTAATCTTGAAATTGTATTCGGATCTGTTATAGCTCATTTGGTAATGAATTATAAGATTATTTACGATAAAGCTTTCATAATTTTAGGGGTTATGGGCTACTTGTTTGTATGGATTAATAATGTCTATGGATTTATTAATATAAATGAGATATATTTTTATTTTATTTCTGCTTCCTTGATCATGCTTGGTGTATCACTAGTAGACATGAAGAAAGAAACAAAGCTCAATAAAAGTATGCGCTATCTTGGTGATGCATCTTACTCCATATTTGTGTCACAATTACCGGTCATCCATTTTTATGTTTTGGTGCTTAGAAAGTTTAACTTAGTAAATATATTTGGATATTTCAACTCAATGATATTAGTTATTGTATTTACGATTCTTACAGGTTGTGTGGTTTATTCATTTATAGAAAAACCTGTTTCTAACTTTTTAAAAAGTAAGGTACTTTCAACTACAAAAATAGCAAAAATAAAAATATTTAAAAACAACCCGGGAGATAAAATAAACAATTATAACTAATATTGGTAATTTACAGTTTGTTATAGTAAAGATGCACTGACAAATTATAAATTTAATATTATAAAATTTCGAATGTTAAGGTTAACAGTTAGTTGAGTGTTCTTAATAAAGAATTTTTTTCTGGATAATAACATTTGAACAGGTTTGCAGTTACAAAATAAAAATGAAGAGGTGCTTTTAAAATGATAAAAAAGATGATTTTATTTGTGACAATAATCCTTGCATTGCCGTTGTCTTCAGCTAATGCTGGAATAGGAGAAGTTTGCCAGTGTTCAAGTGTTGTTGGTGATGATGATAATTTAGGTAGAGTTTGTTGTTATGATATTGTCCATGAACCGGAAGATGGGATTTTCGATATATGGGATACTAGAGATAAATCATGGACACATACTTTTTCCCCTGTCGAAAGTGATGCTATATTAAATGCAAAGTTGTCAATTAACACGTATAACATAAATGATGGTTTTGATGATTCAATAGACTTGAAATTATATGTTGATGGACGTGAAGTCCCTAATGCATTTGATGATGCACCATCAACTCTCGTAATTATGGCAGAATTTATTTTAGATTCTTCTTTCTATGATTTGCTGGAAGATGGTACTGCTGTTATCGAAATACGGAACGAGGGATATCGTTTTGACAAGTTTGCTATCGATTATGCCCAGTTAGATATCGAATACAACTGCACAACAATTGTACCCATCGATATTAAACCTGGCAGTGACCCAAGCAGTTTTGGTGCGATTTCTAAAGGGAAAATACCGGTAGCTATATTTGGATCGGAAAATTTTGATGTCACAAAAATAGTTGATAGCACTGTTCGTTTTGGCGATAGAGAAAATAGTGGTGCAATTGCATCTCATTGGAGTCTGGAAGATAAAAATAGTGACGGGTTCATAGATAAAGTTTATCACTTCTCCTTCCAAGAAACAGGATTAGATACTGCAGATACCATTGGCTACCTAAGTGGAGAGACAAATGAGGGTTCCACCTTTGTGGGCTCTAGTGACATTAATATTGTAGGTATCAGGAAAACAGCTCCAAAAGGAAATTAAAGTTTTCGAGATAGATAAGGGTAAAAAAGTATGATTAAGAGTGAAAAGTAGAATGAATTTGCAGAAAAGGGGCGGATTGCCCCTTTTCTGTTTCTATAAAATGTTTTTCTTTTGCTTAGTGTCAATCCGCTTGAAGAGGTCGAAAATAGATAGCAAGAAGGAGGAAAGGAATGAAAGTTCACATAATTCGGTTGTTCATTTGGACTTTACCAGTCCTTTATATGATCTTGATTTGGCTTCAATCAAGCTATTTTAATCCTGAACATGCAATGTACCATCTTTCTCCTAAATTCAGCATGTCTTTAATATTTGCATTTGGTGCAACTCTTGAACTAGCACATTTAATTGAATTTGGGATATTATATTTTTTACTTCTATTAGCATTAGCAACCTTTGGTCCGATTAATAACAGCAAAGAATTATTTTGTCTCGTGATTGCTTTCCTGTATGGAATAATTGATGAAATCCATCAGCATTTTGTACCACATCGATCAATGTCTATTGCAGACTTGATAAAAGATACAATAGGCATTCTGATTATTTGGTTTATGATTCACAAAGGTCTTTTTCGAAATGTTATTAGAAAAGTTACCAACCATCTGGCTGAAAGAAAAACAAAAATAACAACTAGACTCTAATGATCGTGAAATTTACATTTTTTCAACTTTTTTACGATGAAAGCAAATTAACTTTATTGTTTTCTATTTTACTACAAAGGAGAATAATACCTTCATGATTAGGGTCGAATATTATCGAATTGTTTGTCGATAGAATGTTCTTTTTAAAGAACGACTTGTGATTTATACTAATGAACAGTAACTAAATGTTGTTTGGTGTGCTTGAAATTTAAACATTAAACATTCTTAGGAGGTTATTACATGAATAAAGACCAAGAAGGAAAAGATTATTTTCTGCCCAAAGTATTAAGCCATCAACCTATTAAATTTGAAACTGCGCAGAGCTGGAATAAAGGGAAGGGCAATTTAGATCACCCTGGGACAGGTAACGATGGCATTCACTATCCAAACGACCCTTATACCGGACCACGACATGATAATGGTGGTGGAAAAGGAAAGGGGAACGGGAAAGGTAAGGGGAAATAAGAATTGCGCATTCTGAGGTATTGAAAAAGGTGATTTATTTGAAAAAGATGGTAATAAGTATAGCGGACCTCACAGTTGGATTTATTTATAAATCATTCGAAGAGTTTGAAATATTAAATAAGACTTTCTCTTTAAGCTTTATTAGTAGTAGCTTTACAAACCTGAATGTGGAGATTATTGCTAATTATGGACTATCGTTTCAAGATTACAATGTTGCTATAAAGAAAGATGGTACCAATGTCTTCTTCCAAAGAACCGACTACCTAATAGAATCCACCCAAGACTACACATCAGCAACAATCCACGTCCACGACGAACTAGCGCTGAAACATGCTCTAATGAATCTCTACAGCTCCTACATCGTCTACCACAACTGGGGCCTATTGATTCATTCATCCTGTGCAATCCAGAATGGCAATGCGCATATCTTTGCCGGTCATTCGGGAGCAGGGAAGTCGACGGCTGCAAGGCTGTCCAAACCTCGTGAACTTTTATCAGATGAAGCCACGATTGTTAAAATTACGGAGGATGAGATTACTGTATTCGATTCGCCTTTCCGCAGTGAGTTGCAATCCACAGGTTATCAACAGCCAAGCACATTAGCTGGAATCCAGCTTCTTCATCAGTCAGAAACGAATAGACTGGAGAAGATGCGCAAACCAGATGCGCTACTATCTCTTATGGATAAGGTGTTTTATTGGAGTCATGATTCGGTGGAGACTCAACGGATTATGGGGTTATTGCGAACTTTGGTAGAGAAGGTACCCGTTTATGAGCTGTATTTCCGTAAAGATCCTACATTTTGGGAGCTGATTTCATAATGGTCCAATTTATTCAAAAGAATAGCTTTGATGCGACCCATATTGAGGATGAGTGGATCATTCTGGATACTGAACAATTTACGGTCACGAGGCTGAATGAGCTTGGGGGCTTCTGCTGGCAGAAGCTCCGAGAGGCGCAGTCGGTAGAAACTCTCCATGAGGCAATTGATCAGGAATATGGTGCAGTGTGTGAAAAAGCTTCAATTGATAATTTTTTATCCGATTTAATGAAATGTGGGCTGATTAGTCATGCTATTTGACCAGGAAACGATTCTTTTTTTGAAGGTTGCGATTGAGAAGGATGGATTTCTTGAATTGCCTGCTCATGGGAACAGCATGTTTCCGTTGATCAAGAGAGGGGATGTATGCAGATTTGTGCCATGCAGCCCTGGCTCTTTGATGAAGGGAGATATCTTTTTATTCCACAACGATCAGGGACAGCTGATTGCCCACCGGTTTATCCGCATGGAAGCGAATAACGGTGTCAGCCATTATCTTTTCAAAGGTGATACGAACCTGGGGTATGATCAGCCAGTTACAGCAGATCAGCTGATTGGCAGGCTTACAGTTATCAAAAAGAAACATCAAGAGATATCCACTCATGATTCCACTCTTCAACTGTGGGGGAAACTTCTTCTGGCCTTCCCCATCCTATCAGGGGGCCTTCGAAAATATCTGAACTGGAAATCTCACTATACCTATTTGTGGAGTACGCTATGGCGAAAATGGAACAGCTTGTAACGATTGCGAATCAATATTTTTCAATGAAGGATATTCGTAAGACCTTTTCGATGTTGAAGCCATTTTTTCTTAAACATTGGAAGGCTTATTCGGCACTCCTTTTTTTATTAGGGTTTGATATTTTCTTTACCATTGCTTTCGCCTGGTTTTTCGGGAATATTACGGATGCAGCAATCCGGGGTGATTTTGAGGATATGAAAAGGCTGATTCCAATTGGCATTGGGCTTACTGTTCTGAATATCATTTCGAATTTCTGTGATATTTATTTTGAAACGATTGCCTCAAATGGCTTGAAAAAGGATTTGAAAGAACATTTATTCAAGCATATTCTCAGCCTGCCTGCAGGAACTGCCTCCAACCTCCGTTCCGGCGATCTTCTTTCGTATTTTACCAATGATATACACAGCATTGATGGTGTGACAGGGAGCAGTTTGATTAATTTAATTCGACTGCCGATCACCTATATTGCCGTCCTCATTTATCTATTCCAAATAAACTGGGTGCTATGTCTGATCAGCGTCCTAATTGCCCCTGTTGCCATTGCGGCTGGTGCCGGTTTTGGGTTGCTGCTGAAACGAAATGGCCGCAAGCTTCATAGTTTGATTGCTGAAATCAACAACACTTTGAATGAAACATTCCAGGGATTCCAGGTCATACGTTCTTTTACATTGGAAAAGAAGATATTTGAAAAATTCACACGCGAAAACGATGATTATTTTAAATTGGAGCTAGAGAACGCCAAGCTGCAGGGCTGGTATTATTCCGGCGGTTACTTGATCAGTTCTGTTGTATTTCTTACCTGTCTCTCGCTCGGGGCTTACTTTGTCTATCAAAAAGAAATGACCATCGGTTCTTTATTGACATTCACAAATCTCGTAGGCTATCTTGTTTATCCTTTAACAGGGCTGGCAGGACAGTGGGCAGGATTTCAGAGGTCGATTGCTGCGATCGAGAGAATCATTGATTTGGTCGAAAAGCCTGTGGCTTCGTCAGAACTAACGTCATACTCGCCTGTAAAAACTAACATTAGATCCATAGAATTTAAGAAAGTCACATTCAGTTATGATGAAAATAATACAATCTTCTCTAACTTGAATCTGCAAATTCCAGCGGGGAAAATGGTCGCTCTTGTTGGGCCGAGCGGGGCAGGTAAAACGACGTTGTTCAATCTGCTGCAAGGTTTTTACCAGCCACAATTGGGACAGATTCTAATAGATACGATTTCGACAGAAGAAATGACGCTGTCAGAGTTAAGGAGCGCAATTGCCCATGTTCCTCAAGAGACGTTCTTATTTGCTGGAAGTATCCGAGACAACTTATTAATGGCTCGACCAGGAATTTCTGAAATTGAAATGATTGAGGCGTCAAAGCAGGCATGTATCCATGAATTTATCATGGGGCTTCCTGAAGGATATGATTCCGAGATTGGGGAAAGAGGAATTAAACTATCTGGCGGACAGAAGCAACGAATTGCGATTGCGAGAGCGATTTTAAAGGATGCGCCAATATTGCTGCTGGATGAAGCGACATCAGCTCTGGATAGCAATACTGAATCCATGGTAAAACAAGCGCTCGAGCATTTAATGAAAGATAAAACAACAATTGTCATTGCCCATAGGCTTTCAACAATTCAGAATGCGGACCAAATCGTTGTTTTGGACGAAGGGGAAGTAGTGCAGACTGGCACGCATGAAGAGTTAATTGAACAGGGTGGCCTCTACCAAAAACTGAATGCAACTGTACTAAAGCCTAAGAAGGCTGACCATTTATCCTTGGTATCAAAGTGAGCGGGGTTTTGGATTATGATAACTCAATTGCTGGATGCATTATATATGGAAAAAAGTCGTTTACCAAACGATGAATCTTATTATCAACAGCTAATAGATGATCGAGATTTCGATACTATAGCTCCTCAAATCTACCATTTGTTAAAAGAGCAAGAAAGGCTCAATGAAGTACCAGACTTCTTCTATCAATATTTGAAAAACCATTTTTTACAAACGTTGCAGCTTAATTTATTTGTAAAACACGAAACAACTCAACTTCTTCGTGCTTTTGAGGAAAGATATATGAAAGTTATTCCGTTAAAAGGTGTCTGCTTTGCTGAATCCTATTTTGGAAGCCTGGGGGCCAGGAAGACATCTGATATAGATTTGCTGATTGAGGGACAGGATCTTGATGCAGCTATGAAATTAGTAAAGGAATTAGGTTTTACAAACGAAGAGGAGAGAATTGAAGGCCATTTTCATTGCAGTTACAGCAAGCAATTGCCAGGGTCAGAAATTCCTTTGGTCGTTGAGCTCCATTGGGATTTGCTGAAGGAGTCGACAGCGAATTTCAATATAAAAGAATTCTGGTTGGCAGCCAATTCTCAAATAGAATCTGATTATATTAAAGAACTAACACACTTGCATGTATTTTATATGATTGTCCTGCATGGATGGCGTCACAACTTGGATTCACTAAAATATTTTCTGGACATTATCCATCTGATTTACTGTTTAAAGAATGAGTTGGATTTCGATTTATTAATTGAAATTGCCGAAAAGCATAAAACGAGAAAAAGAGTAATCAGAACCCTTACTGCTGTTTATCAAGAGTACCCTTTTTTGGATCGAATCAAGCATTTTCCTTATAAGTCTGGCAAGCGGTATCTGACGTTAAGGGATAAAAAGGAAGGATGCAAAATCTATAAGAAATATACGGATTATATCGATTTTCAATATTTTAGTTACGATACGTCCAGCCATGTAATGAAAGAAGTGATGGAAACAATTCTTCCAAGGAAAAAATAGTGTTATGAGGATGGGGGCGTGGGAATAATAATATGAAAAAAGCAAGGTGATGCACTTGGTCCTGTTATTCTATTATCTTTCTCTCCTCAACCTCGCTGACGCAGCCCTGACAGTTGCCGGAATCGAAAACTCGCTCATAACCGAAGGAAACCCGCTAATGGAGAAGTTGTACTCTTTGGATATTGAATTATTCATTGCGGTGAAAATTTTGCTTTCTATGATTTTATTGCTGTTTGTTTTCAGTAAAAAAGTTCCTGAATCCAGGTTGACTAAGAGTTTAACCCTTTTTGCTGCCGCATGCTATACCGCTGTTATTGCCGTACACAGCTTCTGGCTGTTTCAATTGATTTGACTCAGCCGGAAACTATTTTCCTCCTCAAAAGATCCTCTAAAAAGTTCACTTCTTTTTACTATTTTCATATTCATTATCCATTTTTCCAGGAGTATAATTTTCTTATCATGTATAAGAAAGAAGGCGTATCGTTGATGTTTGGAACCCTGAAGCGTGAAGTATTGGCCGGGATTACGGTTTCGGTTGTTGCGCTGCCGCTGGCATTGGCTTTTGGGGTGCAGGCGACGGGAAATTCTGATGGGGCCATTATTGGGTTGTATGGTGCCATTATTACTGGCTTTTTTGCCGCTTTATTTGGCGGGACGAAGAGCCAGGTTACAGGTCCGACTGGGCCGATTACAATCATTTTTACAGGGATTGTGGCTTCAAAAGGATTGGAGTATGCTTTTATTGCCGCATTCATGGGCGGGCTTTTTCAAATTGTCTTCGGGGTATTGAAGGCGGGAAATTATTTGAAATTCATTCCGTTGCCTGTAGTCAGCGGGTTCATGAATGGGATTGCCATCATTATCATTATGGGGCAACTGCAATATGTGACAGGCAGCTTTTTGGTCGTGTTGCTGACAATCGTTTTCATGCTTCTGTCAATAAAATGGATTAAAATCATTCCACCAAGTTTAATGGCGCTCATTTTAGGAACAGTTACGGTAATTCTTTTGGAAAAATTGGTTCCGGATGTTCATTTTACACTGCCGTTTATCAATGATTTTGTCTTCTTTGACAACGTTGCAAGAATTGGAGAGATTCCAAAAGGTTTGCCTCAATTCCATCTGCCTGCAGCTGATTTAGGTACCTTGATTCAGCTGATACCAGCTGCTTTAAGTATTGCAGTCCTAGGATCCATCGATTCACTGCTGACTTCGGTTGTCATGGATAATATGACGGGCACAAAGCACAAGAGCAATAAGGAATTAATTGGTCAGGGAATCGGTAACACTCTTGCTGGATTATTCGGCGCTATGCCTGGTGCTGGTGCTACTGTGCGCTCCGTTGTTAATCTGCGCAGTGGTGGACAGACCGCGATTTCGGCAATGGTCCACAGTGTTGCCTTGCTGTTATTCATGCTTGTGTTCGGACCGTTAGCAGAAGAAATTCCACTCGCAGTCCTGGCAGGAATCTTGATTATGACTGGAATCACGATGTTTGATTATGACAGTTTGAAAATCCTCAAGGATGAGCCTCGTACGGATGCGGCGGTCATGCTGGTGACGATGATTTTGACAGTAGCTATCGATCTGATGGTAGCGGTTGGCGTCGGCATTGTTATGAGTGCGCTGATTTTCATGAAACGGATGAGTGATGAATGCTTCAAGATTACGACTGTAACCGAAAATGGTTTGAAAATATACACGCTCGAAGGACCGTTGTATTTTGGAGCGACAGAGTTAATTACCAAAACAGTAAGTTCTGATGACAGCCAGCACATAGTGATTGACTTAGAAAAAGTCACAATTGTTGATGCTTCAGGCGCACTGCTTCTTCTGCAGTTGAAGGATCAGTTGAAAGAACGTGGACAGAATCTATATCTCGTCGGCAATGATTTAGACCTTGGCGGAATACTGCGCAAGATGAATATATTCCAGAAGTTTGGTTCTACAGGTCACTTTGATACTTTGGAAGAATTAATTACCTATATAAAGTTTAAAAATAATCTAGTACACGGTGCTTGAGTAAACTCAGGTGCCAAATTTTTTTGAAATACAGTTGCCAAAATTTTCTTTTACAGATACAATGTTAAAGTATTCAAAAAACTTAAGGAGGCAGTCGGAATGTTGAACACAACAACTAATGGAACAGCAACAACAATTTCATATGTTATACCTTCGGCCTGCCTGTATAGTGTGTAGTAGCGTTTATTTTTGTCATGTAAAATAACTGCTTAAACCACGGACTGGGATGTCTGTGGTTTTTTTGTGCATGGAATACGAATGTATGTTCTTTGGATTTTAAGTGCTGTTTAATGCAACCGTTTGTCAGTATTGAACAGGGAGTGAGCACTTTTCTTAATGAAAGGATGATTTTGATGATTACAGTTGAAAATTTGAAAAAGGAATATAAATTGGTGAAGCGCGATCCTGGTCTTAAAGGGGCAATCAAGTCGCTTTTTAACCGGAAGTATGAGACGAAGCATGCGGTGAAGGGGATTGATTTTTCGATCGCGCAGGGAGAGACGGTTGGTTATATTGGTGCAAATGGTGCCGGCAAGTCGACGACGATCAAGATGCTGACGGGGATTCTTACGCCTACGAGCGGAAAGGTGACGGTGAATGGACTTGTTCCTTATGAAAATCGCCAGAAAAATGCGGTGAACATCGGGGCAGTCTTCGGGCAGCGAACGCAGCTATTCTGGGACATTCCTGTCCGAGAATCTTATAATCTGTTAAAACATATTTACGAGATTCCGGAGCATGAGTATCAGGAAACGATTGCGATGTTCACAGAGGTGCTGAACCTGGAACCATTGCTCGGCATCCCGGTAAGGCAGCTTTCCCTCGGTCAAAAAATGCGTTGTGAACTGGCTGCGGCTTTCTTGCACAGGCCTAAGGTTGTCTACCTTGACGAGCCGACGATCGGTCTCGATATTGCCGTAAAAGTAAAGATTCGCAAGTTTATTAAAGAAATGAACCAGCGCTGGGGCACAACAGTGCTGCTGACTACACATGACATGCAGGACATTGAGGAAATCTGCGACAGAATCATTATAATCGATGGTGGTACGATCCTGTATGACGGTGGACTTGATGAAATTAAAAAGCAATTCGGCCAAAAGCGTGTGATTCATTTTGAACTGGCAGATAAAGAAAAATTCACACTGCCAGAGTCGCTCGAGGGTCAGGTAGAGATTTTACCGAATGAAGAAGAAACAAAGGTGAGCCTGTCTTTTGACCATGATGCGGTGAAGAGCTCGTTCGTCATTTCGGAAATGATGAGCATGTATGAAATTGGCGATTTGAATATTGCGGATCCTAAGATCGAAACGATCGTAGAGGAGCTGTACAACAAGCAGGAACAGGGGGGAGAGCATGAGAAAGTATTGGCAGATAGCTAAGGGGCGGATGCAGGAGAACACGGCCTATTCAGCGTGGTACTGGGCAGGGACTGTTTCAGCTGTAATGAGGCTGTTGATTATATACTTCTTCTGGCAGGCAGTCTATGCAAACCAGACGACAATTGAAAATATTAATTTGGAAACGATGCTGACATACATCGTGATTGCGATGCTGCTGCAGGGATTTGTAGGTGGCGTCGGCAATGAACTCGCAGAAAATATTAAGGATGGGAACGTAGCGATTGAGCTGATGCGTCCTTACGATATGATCTTTAAAATGTTCGCCGTTGATATTGGCGGGAAGATTATGTACTTAATCCAGGGAACGATTCCGATGGTGCTGATTGCGTACTTTTTCATGGATTTGTCCTTTCCAAAATCACCAGAAACGATACTGCTGTTCATCGTGAGTGCAATGGCAGGTATTTGGATTGGCACATTCTTCGATTTCCTGGTTGGCGTACTGGCATTCTGGACGGTCAATGTCTGGGGTGTTAGGGTGCTGAAGGAATCGTTGATCACATTTTTCTCAGGGGCACTCGTACCAATCACGCTTTTTCCAGATTGGCTCAGAACAATCACCGAGTTCCTGCCTTTCCAGGCGATGGTATATCTGCCGGTTTCGATTTATTCCGGGCTGATTACCGGGACGGAGGCATATATGGCGCTGGGTGTGCAGCTATTCTGGCTGGTATCTTTGTATGTTTTGGTAAGGGTAATCTGGTCGCAGGCAATTAAACAGATTACGATTTTTGGAGGTTAGGAGGCGATTCTATGCGTCGTTATTCGAGATTATATTGGGAGTTTGCAAAGAGCCATATGAAGGTGATGATGGAGTACCGGATCGACTTTTTGATTGGGGTCGCTTCGGTCATGCTCGAGCAGTTCGCTTCCATCTTTTTTGTAAAAGTGGTTTTCGACCATATTGAGCAGATTAATGGCTGGTCGTTTTATGAGATATTATTTGTTTATGGAATCGCGGCGACAGGCCGTTCGATTCACCAGATTTTCTTCGATAATTTATGGACCCTCGGCTGGCAGTATATTAGGCCGGGGAAGCTGGACCGCTTACTGATCAGGCCGGTGAATCCATTGTTCCATGTCGTGGCAGACCGCCTTCATCAGGATGGTTTTGGACAGCTGATTATCGGATTGATTATTTTAGGCACGGCGATTCCACAGCTTGACCTTGTCTGGGGAGCAGCAGAAATCGCGATGCTGGTCATCATGATTATTTCATCCGGATTAATATTCGTGGCGATAAACTTATTTTTCGCGACATTCAGCTTCTGGATGATCGACAGTCTGCCTATTGTATGGGCCGTCTTTAACCTGAGCGACTTTGCGAGATACCCGCTGACCATTTACCACAAAGGAATCCGCATGTTCCTGACGTGGATCATCCCTTATGGGTTCACGGCATTCTATCCAGCGGCATATTTTATTGATAAGTCCGGCTACAAGGATTTTGCTCTCTGGACCCCGGTAGCAGCGATTGTTTGCTGTGTTATCGCTTATGCGTTCTGGAACCGGGGACTGAAAGCTTTTGCGAGTACAGGAAGCTAAAGGTTGATGTTATAAGATTGAAGTGGAAAAATTACTCAGGATCAGGTGGAAATACCGGATCCATTTTTCATTCTATAAAAATTTCCTTTATCATCATAAAAAAAATTATAAGTGAAAAGATTGCAAAGTATGACAAAAAGTAACAAGATGTGACATATCCTGATATAATAAAGCTAACTATGTTTGAGAATTAAGGAGATTCCTTATGGAACAATTAAAAAGAAACACAGCTTTAATATATGAGGAAGTAAAAGCAGTAAAGTTCTTTTTATGGACTTTTTATATAATCCTTGTACCCTATGATTTCATCTATTATTATTTAGTTCCCTATTTTAATAAGGCAGAGGTAGGGTTACCTCTAGGCGGACTAGGTTTTTTCTTTCATATTTTTCTATTCGCGCTGATTCCGCTTGCAATTTACCTAGTAAAACGTGGCCAGCCAGAAAAAATAAAATATATTTACTTCGTAGCATTTGCGCTTTTAGATGTAGTTAACAACTTTATGATTTATTGGGGAACGAAACAGCAGTTTGGCAGTGGGCATGTATTGGAAATTTACTTTATACTGTTCTCTCCGATTTTTGTAAGCAGCCGTTTCTTTTGGACAATGACTATAGGTTTTTTTGTTAAATATCTTATAACTGGATTGATATTTCAAAGCCCTGAAGTACTAGTCGCAATGGGATTGATTATATTCATTGCTGCAATTGCCTGGATCTTGCTTAACCGTTTTCAATCTTATATTAAGGCAATTAATTTAATCCATGAAGATATGAGGCAGAAGGAAAAACTTGCAGTCATTGGTCAAATGGCAACTGCAATAGCGCATGAAATTAAAAATCCTTTATCTTCATTAAAGGGGTTTACACAATTACAGCAAGAAAAAGACAAAAACGATGAACAATACTATCCTATCATGCTAAATGAAATTGATAGAATCAATGGAATTGTTAATGATCTATTAATCTTAGGAAAACCTAATACCGCGGTAAAGATTCCTATGAATCTTTTAGATATTGTTCAATATGTAATTTCGGTAATTGATCCACATGCGCAAAGAAAAGATATTAATATAGAACTTAAAATAGAAGAATCTCTAATACTTTTGTGTGATGCGAATCAATTAAAACAGGTTTTTATAAATTTAATCAAAAATGCAATGGAAGCAATGCCTGAAGGCGGAACAGTAACAATCCGCTCTAAAACAAAAGATGACCAAGTATATATTTCTGTCATAGATGAAGGTTGTGGAATTCATCCAGAGAAACTGGCTAAGCTAGGCGAACCTTTCTATACAACTAAGCAAAACGGTAATGGTTTAGGGCTGATGGTTACGAATAAAATCATTGAAGAACATGGTGGCCGATTGACTATTCAAAGTGAGCTGAGTAATGGGACAACAGTTACCGTTACCCTACCGATAACTGAATAAAATTATGGTGGAAAAATGAAAAACCAGCTATCAAATAAACCAAAAGGACTATTCTTGTAATAGTCCTTTTGGTTTATAATGTAGAAAATAGTCGAATATCGCCTTCTTGAAATGGGTATAAAGTTTTATTTTGTTCTTATTTTAATAAAACTATTAAACTAAAAAGAATAATGGCGATATCAAAGTAAACTAATGTTTAAGGTATTTGATAGAAAATGCGGGGTACTTTTATGCAAAATTCACTTAATGATCCATCTTTGCACCATGAGGAAAAAAGAGCTCTCAAGTGGTTCTTGGCTTTGTTTTATGTTATTTTCATTTCCTTTGAAGGTTTTTACTTTTATGTGTATCCAAAATTTATTTTGAATCAGAATATTGAGCCTTTAAATGATTCAAGATTTTACTATTACTCTTTAATTGCAATGTTATTACCAATTATGGTTTTGATGTTAAAGAAGGGTCATCATTTTTGGGTTAAGCATTTTTTCTTTCTAAGTTATACTTTATTAACAATTTTGTATGATTCATTAACATATTTTGGGACATCACTCGAATATAAGAGTGGTAATATTGTAGAGGTATTCCTAATTCTTTTCGCTCCAATTTTCGTTAATAATGTTTTCTTTTGGACGGTTGCTTCAGGTACATTATTAAAATACGCTTTTATGGGTGTTTTACTTCAGACAACCGCTGTACTATTTCCTGTTGCATTAATCATAATTTTGTCACTTCTGGGTTGGATAATACTTAAAAGATTTCAAGGGTATGTCGAGGCCATTAAGACTTCGTATGATAACCAATTATCAGGCATAGTAAAGGGTGTCATTGCAACAATAGAGCTTAAAGACCCATACACAAGAGGTCATAGCGAAAGGGTTGCATATTATGCCAATTCCCTGGCAGAAGCGACCGGGAAATACACAATAGAAGAGCTTAGGTCTTTTACATATGCTTGTTTACTTCATGATATTGGGAAAGTAAATATTCCTGATTCCATACTTATGAAGCCTGGAAAACTAACTAAGGAAGAGTATGAGGTTATTAAAACTCATCCAGATGTTGGAGCTGAAGCAATTATTAAGGTTAATGGATTAGGAGATAGTATAGATATAATAAGGTCCCACCATGAAAGATGGGATGGTAAAGGATATCCAGAACAGCTAAAAGATGAAAAAATACCATACTTAGCACGGATAGTATCGATTGCAGATGCTTTTGATGCAATGACCTCGTCTAGATCCTACCGTGCTGCTATGTCTGTAGAAGAAGCTTATAAAAGAATTATTGAAGGTAAAGGTACTCAGTTTGATCCAGATTTAGTCGAACTTTTTAAAGAAGTTTTCCCTGAATGGATTGCTTTTCATGTTAGATATGATTGGCCTAAAACTCTCCCTGTTCAAGATCAAATTAGTTGAGGGGAGGTGAAGACATGAAAATCCGGAAGCTAAAAAAAGTTAAATTGACTTGCTGGTGGTGTGCATATTTACCTTAATTTTGGGAGGGGGTGTTGGCATTGGCCGCATCCCTATCTTTTCTTAATAGGTGATATTTATGAACCTTTCTTATAATACTGAAATATCGCTGCGTCCTTTAACTATTCGTAAAGATTCGAAGCATTATATTGTTGAAGATATCGGTGCTAGTGAATTTTTTGAAATGCCTTGCGTTTGTGTAGATGCAATAGAGTTAATTAATCAGAATAGATCACTAGATGAGATTGAGAACGCTTTGAAATCTCAGTATCCCGAAGAGGATGTAAACATCATTGAATTTGTTTGCCAGCTTCTAGACCTTGATTTAGTAAGCGAATTGAACGGGAAAGCAATGCATAGGAGTGCTGAAACAAATTTACACTCTGGCTACACTTGGATTCCAGCAGGACTCGGTCGCTTCCTCTTTAATCCAATCAGCTCAAAGGTATATATAGGGTTATTAATTACAAGCTTAATGATAGTTATGTTCAAACCGGGTTTATTTCCAAATTACAAAGATCTATTTGTATTCGACTTGATGATCCTAAATGTTGTAGCTTGGCTAATAATTACATTCCTGCTTGTATTACTGCACGAACTCGGCCATGTCCTTGCAGTGAGGTCTGAAGGGTTGCCAGCAAAAATTGAATTGGGGCACCGCCTCTTTTTTGTAGTGTTAGAAACGGATATGTCACAGGTATGGAAATTGCCGGCTGAAAAACGTAATAAACTATACCTTGCTGGAATGTATTTTGACGGTGCTATTTTGTTCCTGGCATTATTGGCACAGCTTTTTACAATCGAAAACACAATCATCACTGGTTTATTAAAATTAGTCGTGCTTGATACATTCATTCGTTTGATTTACCAGACCGCAGTGTTCATGAAGACGGATTTATACTATGTAGTTGAAAATAAAACAGGCTGCTACAACCTAATGGAAAACGGGCGGAATTATTTATCGAAGTGGATGCCTTTCCTCAGCGTGCCACAGACAGAAACATTTGCCGGGGAAGAAAAGTTCGTCCGAAGCTACGCAGGATTTTACTTGGCAGGCATCCTGATCACAATCGCCATCGCCGCCTACTACTACATTCCGCAAATGATTTTTGCAGTTAACCATATGATGCTTCCTGGGTTTACGGAACCAATCAACAGCATACGTTTTTGGGATTCGGTTGTCTTTTTGCTGCAAATCGTATTAGTTTCAGGTTTATTGCTTTACTCATGGACAAAGAAATATCGTTACAGCAGTTAAAAAGACAGCCGAAGGGGCTGTCTTTTTCAATACGACTTTATAAAATCTATCAATATATCTTTATATGTTTCAATAGACTCTAACTCCACAAATTCATCATCCCCATGCCAATTCCCGCCACTAGGGCCAAATTCAATCGCAGGGATTCCGAGGGCGGAGAAATACTGTGTATCTGCTGCTCCATGCTGTCCGAACATGACTGCTACGCCTCCGATATGCTTTTCCACCACAGGTTTGAGCTGAGTGATGAAGGGGTTGTCTTTCTCGGTTGCAACAGGTATTCCGTTCAGGCCCACGCGCACTTCTCCACCGGAAATGTTCTTTATTTGCTGGACGATTATATCCGGATTTTGTCCGGGAAGATACCTGATATCAAGGGACATGAGGCATTTGTCTGGAACTTTGTTAAATACCTCGCCTCCAGAGATGATGGCCAGGTTGATGGATGGTGACTGGTAAAACTCTGAGCTATCCTGGGTAAAAGGCAGGTCCAGCAGTTTTTCATATATTTTATAGGCTTTCACGATCGCATTTTTGCCTTCCCATGGGCGGCTGCCATGCGCTGATTTCCCGCTAACTTCTACCTCTAGCCTCAATACGCCTTTTGCTTGCAAGGCGATTCCCAGCTGTGTAGGCTCTGAGCAAATCACGAAATCCCCGAGATAACCATTTTTCACGAGATATCCTGAGCAATTATAGCCGCCGATTTCTTCGTCCGAGACAATCTGCAGCTGGATTTTCACACCTGGTTTCTGCGTGCTCAGTTCTTTCACGGCAACCAGCATCGCCGCAACGCCTGCCTTCATATCAGCTGCGCCACGGGCATAGATCCTGCCATCTTTTTCAACGGGGATGAACTGGTCTCTTTTCCCGCTGACGACGTCCACATGGCCGTTGAATACGATCGTTTTATCTCCTTCGCCAATCTCGCAGACGAGCATTTTATATCCATTGTTTTCGATTAATTGTGGTTGTAAGTCATGCTCCAGAAGCCACTGTTTGCAAAACTCCACAGCCTGATTGGCACCTTCCTTAGTGGAGCTGTCAATCAAAATCAATTCTTTTAACAATTCCTTCATTAGTACCAACACTCCTCGAAAAAGGTTCTACAATACAATACCACTCTATTATCATTTCAATCTTATAAATCGATGGTAGTACTTTTTGAGGGAAAAAGATAATTATATTATTCGAAAAAGCTGACTTTTTTTGAGGGGATCTGACAAATATTAGGAAAATATACCCGTTTATTTACTCGAACTTTACAAAAAGTTAAGAAAATTCAGGTCTTCCAGTCCATTTCCTTCTTCTCCAATCCTACTATAATTATACACGTATGCTACCAATTCAATTATTAAGGAGATGGATCTCTTGAAAAAGCCTTTGCGCAAGTTGGGGAAATCCGTTGTTGCTACCACAATGGCATTATCGGTATTAGCAGGACCTGTTTCATATAAAACCTTTGCAGCTGAAAAGCCTGCAAAATCTAAAACTGAAGTGCAGCTGCGTATCATGGGAACGACAGATATTCATACACATATTGCTAACTATGATTATTATAAAGATACCGAGACCAATGAATTCGGCCTGGCTAAAACGGCTACTTTAATCAAGCAGGCAAGAGCTGAAAAAGCTGGCAAGAACAATCTTCTTTTTGACAACGGAGACCTGATCCAGGGAAATCCGCTTGGCGATTATAAGGCAAAGGTGGACAAGTTGGAAGATGGCGAAAAGCATCCTGTCTTCGAAGCTATGGAACTGCTGGATTATGATGGTGCCACAGTTGGCAACCATGAGTTCAACTATGGTTTAGAATACCTGGATGAAGTATTGGACGATGCGCCTATGCCATATGTAAACGCGAACGTGTATAAGTATGACGGTGATGATAATCCGGATAATGATGTAAACTACTTCAAGCCATATACCATTTTTAATAAAAAAGTAACAGATGCGAGCGGCAAAACGCAGGTTCTTAAAGTTGGCGTCGTTGGAGCTGTTACACCTCAGATCGTTCAATGGGACAAAGCGAACCTTGATGGCAAGGTTATTACGAAAGATATTGTAAAATCAGTAGAAGCACAGATTCCTAAAATGAAAGAAGAGGGTGCTGACATCATTATTGCCCTTTCTCACTCAGGAATCGGCGATGAACAAGTTGTTGAGATGGAAGAAAATGCAGCATACGACCTTTCAACAGTTGAGGGTATTGATGCAATCATCACAGGCCACAATCACCTGACATTCCCTGGTGATTTCAAAGGACTTCCTGGCGTAAATCAAGAAAAGGGAACAATCAATGGCGTTCCTGTTGTCATGGCAGGAAACTGGGGTAACCAGCTTGGCGTTATGGACTTAACCATCGCTAAGGAAAGAGGCAAATGGATCGTTAAGGATTCAAAGTCTGAAACAAGAGCAGTTTATAATAAGACTACGAAAGAGAGTCTTGTAGAAACTGACGGAAAGATTTTGGAAGCGATCAAAGAAGACCATGAAGGAACAATTGAGTATGTGCGCCAGCCTGTTGGAGAGACTACTGCAGACATCCACAGCTATTTCGCGTTAGTACAGGACGACCCATCTATCCAGATCGTTACAAATGCACAGAAATGGTATGTTGAAAAGAAAGTCAAAGGCACAGCCGACGAAAATCTGCCAATCCTTTCTGCTGGGGCCCCTTTTAAAGCAGGTGGACGCAATGGCGCAGAATATTACACATACATCCCTAAAGGGACTATTGCGATTAAAAACGTATCCGACCTTTATTTGTATCCTAACACTGTTGCAACAATCAAGGTAACAGGTGCGGATGTTAAAGAATGGCTGGAAATGTCCGCCGGGCAGTTCAACCAGATTAACGAGAATAATGCTGGAGAACAAGAATTAGTCAATTCAAGCTTCCCAACGTATAACTACGATGTTATCGATGGAGTAACATACGAAATTGATGTAACTGAGCCAGCGAAATATGATAAGGATGGCAAGGAAGTTAACGCTGATGCCAACCGTATCAAAAACTTGCAGTACAATGGCCAGCCAATCGACCTTGATCAGGAATTTCTTGTTGTCACGAATAACTATCGTGCGAATGGAAACTTCCCAGGTGTAAGAAATAAGACAGCAATTGAAATGTATCCTGATGAGAACCGTCAGGCAATCATCGATTATATTAGTGAAGCTGGAACAATTGATCCATCTGCTGATAACAACTGGAGCTTTGCAGGTGTAAGTAAAGAGCTGAACGTCACTTTTAACTCAACGCCAGCTGCAAAAACAGCTCTTCCAGAGAATGGTCTCATCGACTTTGCTGGAGAAGCAACTAATGGATTCGCAAAATACCAGCTTCATTTGCCAATCGGCCTACAGCTTTTAGGAATCAATGACTTCCATGGCCAGCTGGACACATACAATTCAAAGATCAATGCAGGCGGTGTTGAATACCTTGCTGCATATTTAAAAGAGCGTGAAGCGACAAATCCTAATACATTAATGCTTCACGCAGGTGATGCAGTTGGTGCAAGTGCGCCGGTATCTGCTTTATTGCAGGATGAGCCGACAATCAAGATTCTTAATGAGCTTGGCTTTGATGCAGCTACTGTAGGGAACCACGAGTTTGATGAAGGTGTAGTCGAAATGCTGCGTCTGATCAATGGCGGCAGCCATCCGGCGACTGTTGAAAAGTATGGTGAATTCGAAGGGTCTGACTTCCCTTATGTTGCAGCAAACCTTGTTTATAAAGCTACAGGCGAAAATGTTTTAGAGCCATATACAATTAAAGAAGTGAATGGAATCCCGGTTGGAATCATTGGCGTAGCTCTATCCGATACGCCTAGCATCGTCATTCCAAGTGCAGTCCAGGATGTAGAGTTTACTGACGAAACAGAAGCAATCAACCGCTATACAGAAGAGTTGAAAGCAAAGGGTGTTGAAACAATTGTTGTTTTAGCCCATAATCCATCTTTCTCTAACCCAGATGGTTCAGACGCTGGTGAAGAGCTTGTGGATATTGCGCAAAGTGTTGACGATGAGGTCGATGTGCTGCTGGGCGGCCACAACCACGCTTTCACAAACACGAAAGTAGACGGCAAGATTGTTGTTCAATCTTATTCATCAGGAACAGCTTTTTCAGATGTAGATCTATTGATCAACCCTAAAACAAAGGATGTCATGGTTGGCAAATCGGAAATCGTGACGACTTACCGTGACAAGATCACGCCTGATGCAGGAATCAAAGCAATCCTTGATGGTTATGTAGCGGATGTTGCACCAATTTTAAACGAAGTGATTGGATCGACTCCAAATTATATCAAGCGTGAAGCAAATGCTGCAGGCGAATCACCAATGGGCAACCTGATTGCCGATGCAATGCGCTGGCAGACAGGCACTGATTTTGCCTTCATGAACTCAGGCGGAGTCCGTGGGGATATTGACCAAGGTTCGATTACATGGAAAGAAGCTTTCACAGTCCAGCCTTTCGGCAACGACCTTGTTAGAATGAACGTAACGGGTGCACAGATTAAGACCCTGCTGGAACAGCAATGGGGCAGCAAGGTCCGCATCATGCCAGTTTCTGGTTTAAAGGTTACGTATGATGATTCAAGAGCTGCTGGAGACCGTATTGTATCCATTACGAAGAATGACGGAACTCCTGTTCAAATGGATCAAACATACTCAATCACAGTCAACAACTACATGGCTGGCGGCGGAGACGGTTATGCGATCCTCGCAACCATCACAGATCGCACAATTGATGTGGTTGACCTTGATGCACTAGTCAACTATCTAAAGGCTCATGAAGAAGTCAATCCACAAATTGAAGGTCGTGTAACAAAATTAAATTAATAGTTTAGTATGGAAGAGCGCAAATCTAGCGTTCTTTTTTTGTTGTCCCACAAATTTCCATGTAGTTCTTTGGAATCAAATTTAGCAACCCGAAGAAATTTTCCCAATAATTAACTTTTTGAAAATGGTTTCATTTACACTTATTTACAAATGAAAAACAGGCAGTAAGTCGGGTTTACTTTTAAAAAAGCTCATTTTTAACTGGAACACTTGCCAATTTATAGGTATTTTTTATTATATTTTAAAAATTTACAATATTTTAAAATCTTGCTAGAATTCAATCAGATTCTTCAGAAAATATGAAAAATCGAAACTTGGAAAATAGCAGGGGGTTATCTTTTTGAAGAAGAAAAGTACGTTAAAGGTTCTTTCCAGCGTAGCGGCAAGCGCAGTATTTGCTTCTACTTTGTTTGCGGGCTCATTTGCGGGACCGGCAGCCGGACCGAAGCAAGTTGCAGCTGCGACAGCACCAGAATCAGCGCCGATCGATCTCAATATTATCGATCAGGATCGCTTGGCTAAAGCATTGCAACAGCGCGGGCTGGTTTCTAAAGATGCTACACAGGAAGAAGTCAACAAGGCGGTAACGGATTATATCAAGAAGAAGCAGGGTTCAAAGGCAGGCAAGACAGACAAGCATACTGCTGAAGATGAATTATCACAGAAGTCTAAGGACTTTTTAACAAAGCAAAAGGACAAGCTTACAAAGCAGCTTGAAAAAGGGCATGACAATTATAAAAAAGGCAAGCCAACAGGCTTCGCAAAAGTGGATCCGGCAAAACAGGCTCCATATAACGGAGAGGTAAGGGAAGACAAGGTTCTTGTCATCCTGGCTGAGTTCGCTGACTTCAAGCACAATAGCATTGAGCAAGAAGAAGGTTATATGTACTCGGACGACTTCAGCCGCGAGCATTATGAAAAAATGCTTTTCGGTGATGAAGAATTCACATTATTCAACGGTGAAAAAGTCCAGACTTTCAAACAGTATTATGAGGAGCAATCTGGCGGCAGCTATACAGTCGACGGCCATGTTACCAATTGGGTAACGGTTCCGGGGAATGCGAAGGAATATGGCGATGACAATCCTGCAGGCGGCCATGATAACAACAATCCAAGTGGGCCGCGTGATTTCGTAAAGGATGCTTTGAAAGCAGCTGTTGCGGATGGTACAGACCTTTCTGAATTCGACCAATTCGACCTTTATGACCTTGATGGTGACGGAGACCAGAACGAGCCAGACGGTCTTGTTGACCACTTGATGGTCCTTCATGCAGGTGTCGGCCAGGAAGCTGGCGGCGGAGCACTTGGCGATGACGCAATCTGGTCACACCGCTGGGTATTGAATGGAGTATTTGCTGTCCCTAATACAACGGCAAAGGTTGGTTACTGGGGCGGAAAAATGGCAGCTTTCGATTACACGATCGAGCCTGAAGACGGTGCGGTTGGGGTGTTCGCCCACGAATTTGGACATGACCTAGGCCTTCCTGATGAGTATGATACACAGTACACTGGACAAGGTGAACCTGTAGCTTCATGGTCAATCATGAGCGGCGGCAGCTGGAATGGCGCGGTGGCTGGTACAGAGCCTACAAGCTTCTCTCCACAAAACAAGGAATACTTCCAAAAAGTGATGGGTGGCAACTGGGCAAACATCACAGAAGTAAATTATGAAGACATTGATAAAAATGGTGTAACTGCAGTTCTTGACCAGAGCGTTACAAAGTCCAAGAACAACGGTATTGTAAAAGTAAACCTTCCAGCTAAAAAGGTTAAAGGCATCGAGCCGGCATTTGGCGAGAAGTATTACTACAGTACAAAAGGCGACGATCTTCACACTGCTTTGGAAACACCAGAATTTGATTTGACAGGCGCAACAAACGCAACATTCAGCTTCAAGACACTGTTTGATATCGAATTTGACTACGATTATCTGTATGTAAAAGCGGTAGCTGGCGGAAAAACAACTACTCTAGATGTTTACGGCGATAATGACACGGACGGCGACGCTCGTGCAGAATCTACAAAAGGTGAATGGGTTGACAAGTCATATGACCTGAGCCAGTTTGCAGGACAGAAAGTGAAGCTTGTTTTTGAATACGTAACAGACGGCGGACTTGCGCTTGATGGATTCGCAATGGATAACCTGAGCCTGACTGTTGACGGCACAGAAGTTTTTGCGGATGATGCAGAAGGAACTGAAAAAGTAACTCTTGATGGTTTCATTTCTACAAACGGTCTATTTGACAAAAAACACTACTACTACCTTGAGTGGAGAAACTACTCTGGCGCTGACAAAGGCTTGATTCAAGGCCGCGGCGTGAAGTATAACACTGGTTTAGTGGTATGGTATGGAGATGACAGCTTCACAGACAACTGGGTTGGCGTCCACCCTGGTGAAGGATTTATTGGTGTAGTTGACTCCCATCCAGAAGCGATTGTCGGCAAGCTGAAGGGACAAGATTCAGTGCTGGGCAGCACACGCTACCAGGTCGCTGATGCTGCATTCTCGCTAGATAAGGCTCCTGAATGGTACATCGATTCTCCATCACGCGGAATTTATGACTACGACGGACTATCTGGTGTGACAACGTTTGATGACTCTAATAAATACATCAACGAACTGATTCCGGATGCAGGCAAAAAGCTTCCTGAACTAGGATTGAAGTTCCAGGTCATCGGCGAAGCGAAGGATAACTCTGCTGGTGCAGTTTGGATCCACAAATAAGATTTAACCTCGAAGACATCGGGCAATTGCTGCCCGGTGTCTTTTCCATTTAAAGTCATATCGTGAATTTCCAGGTCGCCAATAAGTTGTTTGTTATGAAGCCAATAAAGTTGTGAACTCCGACAATATAATTGGGCTCTTCGTCAAAATATTCTTTTGCATACTCTAAATACGAATATCCACAGCTTGTACACATGCGGAAATTTAAAAGCTTCACTGCAAAAACACAAAACCCCGGGGGAATACTGGACTTATAACCCCGTTTTAGCTAGTATCATTACTAGAATGCTTAAGTTGAAGGAGAAAATCATGTCAGAAACTCAACCAATTATCACGCAACTGAAACCGTTCCTGCAGCAGGCCTGGGAAAAAGCCGAATTCCAGACGATGACGTCCGTGCAAGCTACCACGATCCCTCTTATTTTAGAAGGAAAAGATGTGATTGCCGAGTCGCCAACTGGCACTGGCAAAACGCTTGCCTACCTGCTTCCGGTTTTAAATAAAATTGACCCGAAAATGCAGAATACGCAGGCAGTCATCCTCGCTTCTTCCCAGGAACTTGTCATGCAGATCCTATCCGAAATCCAGAAGTGGGGTGAGGGCAGCGGCATTACTTCTGCAACCCTGATCGGTGGAGCCAACCTGAAAAGGCAAATCGATAAGCTTAAAAAGAGCCCGCACATCATCGTCGGAACACCGGGCAGGACTTATGAGTTGATCAAGCAGAAAAAGCTGAAGATGCATAAAGTCACCACGGTCGTACTTGATGAAGGCGACCAGCTGCTGACTCCTGAGCACAGTGAGACAGTGAAAAACATTGTAAAATCAACACTGGCAGACCAAAGGCAATTGCTGCTATTTTCCGCGACACTCCCGCCAGCGGTCGAGCAATCCGTGAAAAGCATGGCTAAAGAGCCTGAAATCATCCGGGTGAAAAAAGATGAAACGATCGATGCTGCAAAAGTGGAGCATATCTACTTTGTCAGCGAGCAGCGTGACAAGATCAAAATCCTTGAGAAAATCGCACGCCTGAAAGGGCTGAAGACCCTTGTTTTCATCAAGGATATCGCCAACCTGACCATCGCTGCTGATAAGCTTAAATTTAAGGATATCCATGTCGGCCAGCTGCACAGTGACCTGACGAAGCAGGACCGCCAGAGATATTTGAAAAAGTTCCGTGAAGGCGACAGCGAGATGCTTCTCGTCACAGATATCGCAGCACGAGGGCTCGATATCAAAGGGGTAACCCATGTCGTCCACTTCGACTTCCCGAGGGAGCAGGACCAGTATATTCACCGTTCAGGAAGGACTGGCCGGTTTGGCGCAGAGGGAACCGTCATCTCCATCGTCAACGAGCGTGAAGAGCGCGATTTGAAAAAGTTCTCAAAAGCGCTTAATAGCGAGCCAGCACTTAAAGAGTTTTACCATGGTAAAATTGTCGATGTAAAAAAATAAGCTTCTAAAAGCTATAGGTCCATATCCTATAGCTTTTTTAATGTAAAAAAAGGGTTTTTCCAAAAAGATAAGAATATATATTCCGAAGATTTATTTTGAAAGGAATTGTTGAAGGTGATAAATCCACGTTTACATACATTGATGGAAGAGTGGCTTCCAGAAGCGAAGATTGATGATATGCAGGGCAAAATGGAGAGCGGGGAACTGACGTCACATGAACTTGTTCTGATGTATCAGGCAAGGATCGCAGTATATGATGGGAAAATAAATTCTGTGCTGGAAGTAAATCCTGACGCGCTGCATATCGCGGCAGCACTGGATTCCGAGAGAAGGTTGAAGGGACCCAGAGGACCCCTGCACGGTATCCCGGTCCTTGTGAAAGACAATATCGATACACATGATAAAATGCACACAAGCGCTGGTTCGCTGGCGCTGAAGGACTCTATTGCACTCAAGGATTCATTTGTTTCGGCAAAGCTGAGGGAAGCTGGTGCAGTAATCCTTGGGAAAACGAATATGACGGAATGGGCCAACTTCATGGCAAACGATATGAAGGGCGGCTATAGTTCCCGCGGAGGCCAGGTGATGAACCCGTATGGACCTGGCAAATTCGAGGTCGGTGGTTCAAGTGCTGGCTCTGGTGCCTCTATTGCTGCCAATTTGGCTGCAGTTGCTGTCGGGACAGAAACCGACGGCTCCATTTTGAATCCTGCCTCACAAAATTCCCTGGTCGGCATCAAGCCGACAGTCGGCCTTGTCAGCCGCAGCGGGATCATCCCGATCGCCCACACCCAAGACACGGCTGGACCAATGGCGAGGACAGTGAAGGATGCGGTTTATCTATTAGAAGCGATTGCCGGGCGGGATGATCAGGACCCTGCAACCATGGTTACTTTGCCGGAGTTCAATGACCTATTGGATGATCAAGGTTTAAAAGGAGCAAAAATAGCTGTTGCCAGGGAAGAGTATATTGGTCAATTAACCGAGGAGCAGGAGCAGATTTTCCAAAATGCTGTTGATAAGCTTAAAGAGCTTGGAGCCGAGGTAGTGGAAGCTGAGGTTCCAGCAGCCAAAGCGAAGTGGGGCAATAAGGTTTTAAGCCATGAGTTCAAAGCAGACTTGAATGCCTATCTGAATGGGTTGGCTCCAAATGTAACAATCAGGACGCTGGCTGATGTTATAGATTTTAACAACCAGCATGCTGAGAAAACGCTGAAATACGGACAGGAAGTCCTGCTGAAATCCGAAGCAACAAGCGGAACTTTGACAGAAGCTGAATACCTGGAGCAACTCGAATACAATCTCTATATGTCCAGGGAGCAGGGGATCGACTATGTATTGAAGGAATACAGTGTCGACGCCGTATTGTTCCCGATGGACGGATCGACGATCGGGTCTAAGGCTGGATACCCGTCTGTAACGGTTCCGACTGCCTTTACTTCTGAAGGAGAGCCAGTCGGCATTACTTTTACCGGAACTGCCTTCAGCGAACCGTTATTGATTAAGCTTGCCTATGCATACGAGCAGGCAACCAGGGTGCGCCGTGCACCCGAACTTGGAATAAACGCCGATAAAAAAATCCATACTACTTCTTGAATCCATCAAAAGGAGCGAGGAAGCATGGGTAAAACAAAGCTCGGCAACGCTAACGCCCAGCGCAACAACAACAAGAAAAAAGGAAATAACACACCGGAAGAACTAGTCGAGTTCACAACCGGCCAAAAAGAAAAGAAGCTAAACAACCCGATCGATTAATTGCAAAGTGCCCAGGCGAGTCGCCAGGGCACTGTTTTTTTTTTTAGATTGCGGAAATGTAGTGATTATGCTGTATTTCGTAGTGATTCAAATAAAACCGTAGTGGTAAAAACGGATTCGTAGTGATTTGTTCAAAATTGTAGAGAATAAATCAAATTTCATAGAGATTTTGCTCGAAATCGTAGAGATTCAGACCTGACCCGGAGTGATAAGCCGAATGTTGTAGTTATTTTTGCCAAACCGGATTAATGACCTGTCCCCTTATCAAAATTACTCCCCGAAACATCGGCCACGTTTTCGATGGCAACTAATGCATTTGGGTCGATATCATTCACGACGGAGCGCAACGTCGATAATTCAATCCGGCTGACGATCGTATAGATGATTTTTTTCGGTTCGTTTGAAAAAACGCCCTGTCCCTGGATATAGGTCATGCCTCGTCCCAGCTGCTTCAGCAATTCTTCTGCAATTTCCTCTGGAACATCGGAAATGATCGTGACCGATTTCAGTTCTTCCATACCTTCCACGACGACATCAATCATTTTAAACGCAATAAAATAAGTGATAATCGAGTACATCGCTGTCTCCCAGCTGAATACGAGCAATGCTGCCAGAATAAAGATGAACAAATTCATGATCATGACGATCTGGCCGACGGACACGGTGCGCTTTTTGCTGACGAGGATGGCGATGATTTCCGTTCCGTCCAACGCTCCGCCTGCACGGATGACTAGGCCGACGCCGGTTCCGAGGATGACCGCGCCAATGATGGTCGCTAAAAATAAATCATCTGTGACTGGGTCAAAATGATGTAAATAAGCTGTCGCACCGGATAGAACGATGACACCATAAAGCGTGCGCAATGTGAACTTCCATCCCATTCTGCGGTAACCGATATACAGGAACGGCAGGTTTAGAATAATCAGGAAGATACTCATCGACACATTGGTTAACTCTGCTGCAATTATCGAGAGCCCGATGACCCCGCCATCAAGGATTGCGTTTGGCACGAGGAACATATCCAGACCAAATGCCGCTATAACAGCACCCAATGTAATCGTTACAAGCTGTGTAATTTCTTTTATAACTCTTTTTTTCTTCGTTGCTGCCATAATGAATCAAACCCTTTTCATATAGATAATCAATGTATTAATTGTAGCAAACTTTGATAAACTTCAAAAATAAAAGGCAATTCATCATGTGTTTCTGGTATTTTTAGATTATATAACCAGGATTAGAAGATCTGCATTTATGGGTATTGAAGAAGCGTAAGATATTTGATTTTTGGAGGGACCATGTTGGCTAACGATACTCAAGTTAAAAATAGACAAAAGAAACAACAGCCATCTTCAAACCGAAAGGCTGAAAAAACGCATAAAAAACACAACAATAAACCATATATTCGCACAAGCCCGAAACCTAAAGAAAAGGAAATGGATGAACACAAACTTAAGCGGAAAGAAAATGCGAAAACATCCTCAAATAATAATGTAAGTGAAACGTCAAACAAAGATAACAGAAGCAAGTCCCAAAATAAAGCACAGAATAAGGACCATGAAGTAAAGCATAAAGAGCAGTCTGGGAAATTCGAGACGGCTTTCAACAGGATTCATAAGGCTTTGAAGGAAATGGTGAAGGGGACGGACAGTGATGCGTTCGTCGAGCTGCTTTACTCTGGCTATAAGAATCAATCTTTGATCAGGAAGTATAAGAGTGAGCTGCACCAGTTCGCCAAGCTGAGGAATGCGATTGTCCATGAGCGGGTGAACGCGGATTATTATATCGCCGAGCCTCATATTGAAGTTGTTGAACGAATCGAGGAGATATGCAGGGAATTCGAAAAGCCACAGACCGCACTTTCAATCGCGACCAGCCCGGTATTCTACTATTATGAAGATGCTTATCTTAAAGATGTTCTAAAAGTGATCAACAAGTTTGATTTTACAAGATTCCCTGTCTATGACAAAGATGATAAATATGTTGCCTTGTTGACTTCGACAGAGATCATCCAGTGGATGGCGAAGCATTTTTCGGATAATGTCGTGACGATTGAAGATGTGCGAGTGAAAGAATTATTGAAGAAAGACAAAAATTATTTCGTTACTTTTGTCGATAAAGATGCTTCACTTTATCATATCGAAGAACTATTTGAACGCTATCACACGAGAGGAAAGAAGCTCCAGGCAGTCATCATCACTGAAACGGGAGACCGCCACGGGAAGCCGGTCGGCGTAATTACTCCCTGGGACTTGCTTGACAGTGACCCTGCGGAGGATTAACCTCATATACACTCTTTTCGGTGGTCAATTAATCAAGGCGGTTCCACATTGACGAGGCGCCTGCCTTGCTGATATACTGCCTATTACAAATGATATTTAAAAATTGAAATAACTCTTATCCAGAGCGGCAGAGGGACAGGCCCTGTGAAGCCCGGCAACCTTCATTTCGGTGAAAGGTGCTAATTCCTGAAGATTCACGTCTGAAGATAAGAGGGGATGCTGCGCGCGAAACCTCTTCTTATTGGAGAGGTTTTTTTACATTACAGAAAAAGCAGGTGGGCGAGATGGCAGGAAATTTCGAAACAGAAGTGCTTCATTCGATACATAACAAACCGAAGGGGATTAAAAGTAAGGCAACGCCGATTTATCAGACATCGGCTTTTACATTTAACGATCTGGATGAGCTGGAGGGCTTTTACCAGGGTGAAGGAGATTATTTGTACTCGAGGGTAGGGAACCCGAACACGGATGAATTGGGACAATCCGTTGCAGCACTTGAGCATGCGGAGGATGGAGTGGCGGCATCTTCTGGGCTGTCGGCGATTCTTGCTGGCGTCCTGGCTGTGGTGAAGAGCGGCGACCACATTGTCGCGGCAGATGATGTCTATGGAGGCAGCTTCCATATGCTAAAATCAGAGCTTGAACGATTTGGCATCGAGACGACATTTATCCCGTTTTCCGACCTGAGCAATGTTGAAGCGGCAATCAGGGAAAATACAAAGCTAGTATACACGGAATCCATTACCAATCCGCTACTTCGGGTCGAAAACCTGGAAGAGGTCATTGAGCTGGCCAAGAAACATAATCTCACCGTTCTGGTGGATAATACTTTTGCCACGCCGCTCCATGTGCGTCCGTATTTGCTCGGTGCGGACCTTGTCGTCCATAGTGCCACGAAATATATTGGCGGCCATAGCGATGTCACTTCAGGAGTCGTAGTAGGCCGCAAGGATTTAATCACTGAAGCACGTGCTAGAATCGTGAATCTCGGTGCGAACCTGAGTCCATTCGAAGCCTGGCTTACTTGCAGAGGATTGAAGACACTGGCATTAAGAATGAAGGCTCAGTCGGAAAATGCGAGGATGCTTGCTGAAAAACTGCGTGAAAACGAGAAAGTCGCAAAGGTATATTATCCTTTCGCTGAAGGTGAAAAAGGGTTCGGGGCCATTGTCACGATCGAGCTTGCCGAGCATGTGGACACAAATCAATTTTTTAAATCGCTAGGCTGGGTAAAAATTGTTCCGACACTTGCCGGTGTTGAAACAACCGTATCCCACCCGCTGAAAACATCCCACCGTGCCCTTCCGCCAGAGGCACAGAAAGAACTGGGGATTACCTATGGATTAGTCCGGATATCAGTTGGAATTGAGAATGCTGCCGATATTATTGAACAATTTGAGTCAGCACTTGCGAAATCTGAAAAATAAATTGGTATAAATAGAAAAAAACTCCAACAATTTTGATATTATATTGATATCATACTTTTCATACCCTAATAGGTTTGAAGGGTTTAACAGGAGTGGAGAACATGCGGAGGTTCATTAATCTTTCGTTAAAAACCAAGGTATTCGCTTTTTTTGGCATGTTATTTTTCGTATATGCCATATCAACAACTTATAATTTTTACTTGCTCAATAAATATAAAGGAAGCCCAGACCCGGCGGAACTTGTGTCAAAGAGCTTTTATTCAACTGCAATCGCCGGTACACTCATTTCGATAGGCTGTCTTGTTTTTATCATCATATTGTTCAAGAATGTTTTCAGGCCAATCGATCTTCTGACGGAAGCCACTCGGAAAATGGCCACTGGTGATTTATCGGTCCATCTCGAGAACCGGTCAATGGATGAAATCGGGAAGCTGACCTCTCATTTCAATGAAATGGTCGATCAGTTAAAGGTTCTTGTTGCTGAATGCCAAAGCAATACAGAATTGCTGCATGATTCATCTATCAAGCTTTATGATAATTCCCAAGGCCATGAAATAGAGAGTGAAAGGATCAATTCTTCCATTTTGCAAGTCTCTGCTGGGGCAGAACTGCAACATAAGCAATCAGTTTATTTGAGTAAAGTTGTCGATAGAATGGAAAAACGAATCAGGGAAATAGCAGAACTTGCTAATCTGATTGATGAAATGTCCTCGGAAAACGTATCTAAAAGCAAGAAGGGTATGGAGCTGATCGACGGAACAAGCACGCAAATTGGACATATGGACCAGATCACAAGCCAGGCTGCGATTGATGCAGAACAATTGGCAGAGAAGACAAATAAAATTGATCAAATCGTCAACATTATTTCTGGTATTGCGAATCAGACGAATCTGCTGGCATTGAATGCTGCAATTGAAGCGGCTCGTGCCGGGGAACAAGGTAAAGGATTTGCTGTGGTTGCAGGTGAAGTCCGGGCATTAGCTGAACAGTCGCTATTGGCTTCAAAACAAATTCAAGAAGTCATTGAAAGTGTTCGAGGGGAAATAAAAAACATGGTAGATGTCATGGCTAGCGGGAGCGCAGAAGTTCAAAAAGGGAGCAGGTTATTTTCCAATGTACAAACTGAGTATGGTGAAATGAGGGAAGGCATCCTCTCTATTCAGCGAGAAATCGGCAGGGTTGCAAACTATGCTGACGACTTAAAGAAGCAAACCTTTGAGTTGACATCGATGAACAGAGAAACAACGGCCATTCTGCACACAAATTCAGAAGGAATCACCGAGATGGCTGCAGGGCTTATTAACCAAGGAGAAACGGTCAGGGAAATCACTGCTACCGCGGAAAACCTGAAGAAAATCTCTACTGTACTTAGGGAAGCTGTTTCTGGTTATCGCAATAACTGATTATCGTTCGACATCATGTTTACGCCTCCTGTATGCGGGTATCTTTAAAAAGGACTACTCGTCTAAAGGAGGCTTTTATTTATGAACTATGAACATGAAAAACACCTAGTTGGAGTATACGATAACGAACGTGATGCAATCCAGGCAGTTGAGGATCTGAAAAGACAGGGCTATTCAACGGAAGACATCTCGGTTATCGGTAAAAACGATGATGAGGTTGATCACATCAACGAAGCAACCGGAACGAAGACTGAGGAAGGTCTTGCTGCTGGTGCAGCAACAGGCGGCATTTTAGGCGGCCTTACGGGATTACTGGCTGGTATCGGAGCGCTTGCGATTCCTGGTATCGGGCCAATCGTTGCTGCTGGTCCTATCGCTGCGACACTGACAGGCGCGGCAGTTGGCGCTGGTGCTGGCGGATTGGCTGGAGCATTGATTGGTATGGGTATTCCGGAAGATGAAGCTGAGCGTTACGAAGGCTATGTAAAAGAAGGGAAGATTCTTGTCGTCGTCGAACGCGATGAGAACCGTGTTGGGTTAAATGATACAACAAGGACAACTGGTTTGGAAAATCCGGTTGACGCACCCCTGACTTCGGACAACCCTGCGAATACTCGATTGAACAACCCTAGAGATTTTTAATAAGATATTGTCATAAAAAGGGCTGCCATTCATTTGGCAGCCTTTTGGCATTGTTGTAAAAGTAAAATAGCGTACAGTTCACTTCGAGAATTGTCCAGCTCCAGCGCTTGTCGGGGCTGCCCAAGGCGCTTCCGCTTGTCTTAGTAAGCCTTTTTTAATGAGAAAAGCTAATCACCTATACAAGATATGAAGGCTTGCATACTTTAATAATGAGGACGACTATCCGTCTTTAGTTTATATAAAGGATGTGAGTCAAATGAATTATGACAGCAATAGGAGAAACTCGGGATCCGACTCTAATTATTCCATGCATGTATCCAAACCAACCGGCCGTACTTCTCCCTATTCATACAGTGTTTTAGATTATCATGGTTCAACATTATATGTGGTCACGTTTCTTGGAGTAGTCCCTCTAACTGATGGATACCGCTGGGATTACCAGATTACAAATATAGGTTCCTATTATCCATTGAACAACTGGGTGCTGGGAATGGAGGGAGGCTTTAGCCGTTTGAGATGTTTCAAAGGAGACATCTATTCTGCTGATGCAAAGAATATCCCTGTTCCAGAGACCCCTGTCGACTGCTCATTCCCTTCGTCTAATCCAAACTTCATGTGCCCATATACAGATCCATGCTCTAATGTCACAGGTTTAAAGTATGATCATCTGAATTCTCCGGAAGAAGGGGAATTAGGTCCGGGAAAAACGCAGCGATTTTCTTTTATCATCCGTGAGAACTTGCCGGCTGAACCAGTATGTTTCCAGCTGCAATTTGGAAACAGGTCAAGAAGCGGCGAAATATACGCACCAGGATGTATTTGCAAAAACCCTTGTAATATGTGTGAAGAAGATAATGACTTCACTTGCGATGTAATGTTCCCAGACTGTTTCACCCTTGATGGAACAGCAGATGACGTTAGAGTCGGTTATTGCATTAAATGCGCCAGTGAATGTGTAAAGGATGGCACATGTAAATCACTTACTACCATCAATGTATGCGGTACTGATTTGCAATGCTGTGTCCCTGTTCAAAGGTGGAGGCAGGAAATTGATTTCCAGGTCATCTTCAACGTTCCGATAAAATCTTCGTCAGGGGCAAATGCCTGTATTGATGAACCGCTTTATGCCTGCTGCATAGATGACAGAACGGCGATCAATAATTGCTTCACATGTATTGACGATCAGGATTGTGCTCCGCCTTGTGAAGCTGCTGATTGTGAAAATACTGAGATTGTAGTGACAGGCTTAGCGCCAATCGAGGATCGATACGGAAAAATCATCGGCGTCACAATTGAATATACATTCGTTACTCCTCCATGTGGGAACGAAGTAATAGAAGAATAGTTCGTGCCAGAAAAATAAAGCAGGCTGCCAAATAATAAAGGCCGCCTGCTTTCAATTATTTTTCTTTTCTTGTATCAAGTAAATCAATCCGGCTGGCATCATCCATATTAAAAGCCGATGATATATAAAACAACAGAACGCCGCCAGCTAAGCCGAGACAAATGACAAAACCAATGGTCATCACCCATAGATATCCCATAATTCGCATTCCTCCCTTTGATAAAACTATATGCAGCACCAATATGTTGTTTTCGTCCGTAATAAAAATAAAAAAGTATATTTTCCAGGAAAATTCTCATCCTAACATTCGAGGAGGAATGAATGATGGGAAAAAAAGTAATACTGGCAATAGCACTGCTGTTCTGGCTTGTTCCGGCAATTTCTTTTGCACAGCAGGTGTATACCGTTCAGCCGGGTGATTCTATGTGGAAAATTTCTGTTCGTTATCAGATAGGCCTTTCTGAAATCATCGCTACAAATCCGCAAATCAAGAATCCTAATCTGATTTATCCAGGGCAAAAAATCAATATACCAAGCATGCAGGCTGCAAAAAGCATCGACAGTGAGGTCATCAGGCTGACAAATGCAGAACGGGCGAAGCATGGACTCAAACCGCTCGCAGCTGACTGGGAGCTGTCAAGGGTAGCCAGATACAAATCTGCTGACATGAGAGATAAAAACTATTTCTCCCATACAAGTCCTACATACGGAAGTCCGTTCACGATGATGAGGAGCTTCGGCATCAACTACCGAAGCGCGGCAGAAAACATTGCCGCAGGACAGAGGACGGCAAACGAAGTAGTCCAATCGTGGATGAACAGCCCAGGCCATCGTAAGAACATCCTGAATGCTTCCTACACCCATATCGGCTCCGGCTATGCATCTGGCGGAGCTTACGGACATTATTGGACACAAATGTTTATCACGAAATAAACACCATGAAAATTCCCCTGAAGAATCCTTCAGGGGAATTTTTTAGCATTTATACTGACAATCCACGGATGAGACTCCGCGTTCGCCTTTTCTCCACAAACGATAAAGGGCTTTTCCATCACTATGCCCTCCGCCAGGATAATCCATGGGAAGGAGAGCGAAGAATACATAATAAAACGAGAAGTAGATAAATTGGTATGAAAAAATCGATACTTCAAATAAGTCAAACCAGATCAAAAGATTGAGTAAAAGCATGCTTAATAGATTAAAGATAGAACCGCCAAGCAGAATAACGGATTTAGAAAAACGATTATTGAATGCTACATATTCAAATCGGCAATCTCCTGACCAGAAATAGAATTGATGGACGTCAATTTTCCAGAAGGAGAAGAGCCTTTTTCCGCTGCCGAGCGTTACTCTAATGCCTTTTGCGCCAAAAATCGCCGCGAATGTGATATGTCCGATTATATGGATGATGATGACGACCGGTAATATTAAGAAAAATGCCCAAAGGAATTTGATGATATCTTGTAAACCAAACATGTAATACCTCCTCATGCTGACTCTTACCTGATACCCGTTTAAAACCCGCAGTAACAGCTAATTTATTCCTCAAAAACCATATAGAATCCCGCGGTCCTGCCAACTCCTCAGCCTCAGGTCCTATTTGAAAATCAAGCTCAGGCACGTTATAGGGTTTTTTCAATCAAGGTAAGATGTAACCATAAGAGATAAGGAGGAAATGAACATGAAAAAATTTGGTTTACTTGTTGCTGGTTTCGTTGCTGCCATGGTGCTGATCTCCAACCTTGGTCCGCTCGTCGGCCTCGGGGTCAGCTTGCTGGTGCTCTACTTCGTCGTGAAGCAATTTTTAAAGACGAAATCGACAGCCGCTAAAATCGGCTGGGGAATCGCAGGCTTCATTGTCCTAATGGCTACCGCGTCCAACGTGCCTGCTATCCTGGGAATCGCTGCTGCTTATGTCCTGTACCTTGTATATAAAAACTGGGACAAAAAAGCAGAAGCGGTCCAAGAAGAAAACGATCCTTTCGTGAACTTCGAGAAGCAATGGGCACAATTGAAAAACAACTAATCTGAAAAAATCAAAATCAAACAACCAAAAGGAGAGATTTACAATGGCAAATCTATTTACAAGAATCAAAAACACAGTAATGGCTGACCTGCACGAGGCATTGGATCAGAAGGAAAGGAAAAATCCAATCTCCTTGCTGAACCAGTACCTTCGTGAATGTGAAGTGGAGACAGAAAAAGTAAGGAAGCTTCTTGAGCGCCAAGGGCAATTGAAAGAACAGTTTACCCGTGAGCATCATCAGGCACTTGAAATGGCGGAAAAGCGCAAGTATCAGTCGGAGATCGCGATGAGAGCGGGTGAGTCAGAACTTCAGGAGTTTGCCAGCCAGGAACAAGCACAGTATGTGGAAAGAGCTGCAAGGCTGAAGGAAGCGGTGGAAAACGCGGGTAAGCAGCAAATGGAGCTTGAGCGAAAATACGAAGACATGAAGCACAAATTAAAAGATATGCATATCCGCCGCCTTGAATTGATGGGACGCGAGAACGTGACGCGTGCACATTACAGGATGGACCAGGTGCTTGATAACAATGCTTACTCTGATAAAGCCTATTCACGATTTGCAGAAATGGAAACATACCTGGAAAACCTTGAACAGAAGGTGAAAAGCTCCTACAACCGTGACACAATTGACGGCAGGATCGCCCAGCTGGAAAAAGAATTCAAAAATAAAGAAACACATTCTATTTAATAGGCAAAACATGGTATTCTAAAGAGGCGCAGGAAGCTGCGCCTTTTGGGTATCACCCCGAAATTACTTCACAACATCACCTCAAAAAAATCTACCCATGTTTAATAGATAATTAGAGGAAGGGAGGAAAACAGCATGTTGAACAACTTGAAGAATGATTTTGTCAGCTGGATTGTCATTACTGGACTTATACTGCTTTTGCTTGAGGTTTCGTTTTTTAACGAAGGCCTTATTTTCTCCCTTCTGGCAAGTGGAGCGATGATTTATTTCGGACGCTCTCTCATGCCGAAAAAAACGGGGAAGGCTCTTTTCTGGGCAGGTCTGTTCTTTTTCATGAGCAGCGTTTTCAGCATGATGACCTTCAGGTTTTTCCTGCTGGCGGTACTGATTTATCTTGCCTATCAGTTTGCCCAGTCGAAAAAGAAGCCGGAACTCATAACGCCTGTTTTACAGGAGCCTGAGAAAGAATTCAGGAAGGAAATCGTGATTGAAAAACCGCCTTTATTCAAGAATCGCCTGTTTGGGCATCAGGAAACACCGCCGCATGTGTACGACTGGAATGATGTTAACATCCAGACCGGTGTTGGCGACAGTGTGATCGATTTAAGCCTGACGGTGCTGCCTAAAGGTGAAACGGTCATCTTCATCCGGAATATCATTGGCAATGTCCAAGTTTTGGTGCCATATGATTTAGAAGTTACCCTTCGGCACTCAGCAGTGATCGGGTCGGCAGAAGTGTTTGAGCATGAAGAAGGCAGAATCCTGAATCAAAGCCTATACCTGCAGACGCCCGGCTATGACGGAGCGGAGCAAAAGGTGAAAATCTTTACTTCGATGATGGTTGGGAATATCGAGGTGAAGCGGATATGACAACGGCCGTACGCCAGATTTTATGGGGATTGACACTCGGAATGATCTTGTTCATCGCGCTCACGCTATCGTTTGTGCTTGTTTTTCCGGTTGCAAGGCTATCAGATTTATGGAATCGCGAGCTGATGGATATTCCTTTTATTGTCTTTACGTTTAGTATCAGTACCGTATTAGGCGTTGCCTTTGGGATGGCCTCCGGAATCTATTGGAGAAGACAGTTCAAGACAGTGGACAGCTGGCTGTTTCAGCTCGAGGAAGGGCAGCAGCCGGAAATTGAATCAAACCAGGCCTACGCAGAAATTTCAGCAATCTCGAATAGGGTCGGGAAGCTGCACAAGCAAATTTCTGAAAAAGCGATGCTGTCACAAAGGCTCGCAACGGAAAAAGCAGAGGAGCAGGAGTCGCGCATCCAGGAAATCATTTCGCAGGAGCGCAACCGGCTTGCCCGTGAATTGCATGATTCGGTCAGCCAGCAATTATTTGCGGCATCGATGCTGATGTCTGCCATCAATGAAACAAAGTCACCTTCCGAGGAACGGGAAGCGAAGCAGCTGAAGATGGTCGAGGAAATGATCCATCAATCCCAACTTGAAATGAGAGCATTGCTGTTGCATCTTCGTCCAGTTGCGTTGAAGGGAAAAAGCCTTCAGGAAGGAATCGAAGAGCTGTTAATCGAATTAAGACAGAAAGTCACCATGAATATTAAGTGGAAGGTGGAGCCATTCCCGCTGGATAAGGGTGTAGAGGACCATCTTTTCCGCATCCTCCAGGAATCCGTCTCGAACACGCTTCGCCATGCTAAAGCCGAGCAGCTTGAAGTATTGCTGATCAAGCGTGACGATAAAGTCATCATGAGGGTAGTAGATGATGGATTGGGTTTTAATGTGGAAGAAACAAAAGCAGGATCATATGGCCTCCAGAATATGCATGAACGTGCCGGCGAAATCGGCGGAACACTGAAGATCGTCAGTGTTGAACACAAAGGGACCAGGCTCGAGGTCAAGGTTCCAATATTAGTGGTGGCGGGTGAGAATAATGATTAAAGTTGTATTTGTAGATGACCATGAGATGGTGAGGATCGGCGTTTCATCCTATTTGTCTGCACAACCTGATATCGAGGTAATCGGCGAAGCAGATAATGGCAAGACAGGAGTCGAGATGGCGCTTGAACTGCGGCCGGATATCGTCCTCATGGATCTGGTCATGAAGGAAATGGACGGAATCGAAGCGACGAGGCAAATCATCGAAAAATGGCCCGAGGCAAAAATCATTATCGTGACGAGCTTCCTCGATGATGAAAAAGTATATCCCGCACTGGAAGCAGGTGCGACCAGCTATATGCTGAAAACCTCAAAAGCCAGCGAAATCGCAAACGCGGTAAGGGTTACATACTCCGGCCAGCCGGTTCTGGAACCGGAAGTGACCGGCAAGATGATGATGAAAATGCGCCAGAAGAACAGCGTCGAGCTGCATGAAGAACTGACAGAGCGCGAAATGGAAGTTCTGAAACTGATTGCAGAGGGAAAGACGAACCAGGAAATCGCCGATGAACTGTTCATCGCCTTGAAGACAGTGAAGACACATGTCAGCAATATCCTAAGCAAGCTGCAGGTCCAGGACCGCACACAGGCAGTCATCTATGCATTCAGGCATTCACTTGTAAAATAGCAGAAGGGAGAATAGGAAATGGAACCATTTGCAGGACTATTTGGATTAATGGGAATCCTGATTTCCCTTGTACTGCCACTTGCGATGATTATCTTGTTCATCATGCTTGTAACGAGCACAAAAAGACAGGAATCCTTAATGAAGGAAATTCTTGAAGAGTTGAGAAAGAATAATTCAGGTAAAAGTGATCTGGATCAATAAAACAAAAAAGAGGCCAATGGCCCCTGTTCATCTAATTGGCTTTTTCGTCGATTACATCTAATTTCATAAGCATTTCGCTTAAGGCTATGGATATGACTTCCCGTTCTTCAAACTCATTTGGATAATGGGAAGCACTATTTATATAGTCATGCTTTTCAGCTAACTTTTCTTTAATTTTTTTACACATCCAGAGCTGGTAATCCGAAAGTTCCACATGTCGCAGCATTGAACCCACTCCTTCATTAGTTATAAATACCCGCCTTATCTGCTTACTTAAACGCTTTCTCCACAAGATTATTCAGTTTGGGAAAAATTGAGAAAAGCTCTGTTGTTGCAAGGATCAAGGGGATTTAATCAAATGTTTGATTAAGAATTATTTGCACGGGAAGCATAAAATGTAGATATAAAAAGCAAGAAATAGGCAGGAATGGAAAGAACATTTCAGGAAAAACTTGCTATAATGTTAGTGGAATATTAAAATAAGAGTGAATATTAAATGAACGGAGGTGAAGAGAGATGATCAAGACTGTTTTAGTGCACGGATTCTGGAATGAATTCCTTTATTTTTGCCGTGCAAAATTTGCTGTTGCAGTTGCCAACGGGATACGTATGCCCTTTTTTAACAGCTCAATATCAAAAACAAACGGTAGGATCATCTCTTTTCACGCTTAAAAGCAAGCTTTGGTGAATGGGGAGGGCTCTATGCCCTCCTTTTGTATTCATTGGATTGCTGGAGCCAGGAGCAGAGTTATCTGCCCCTGGCTTTTTTGCATTCATTTTGGCAATCCAGGCTGCATTTAGCTGAAAAGGGGGATGAAATAGGAGGAAAAAATAATGATAGCATGCAGTGTTAACCATATAAGCAAAATGTACGGCGGCAATTTAATTTTTGAAGATTTGTCGTTCGAAATAAGCGAGAAAGACCGGATTGGCTTTGTAGGAAGAAATGGGTGCGGGAAGACGACGCTATTGCGGCTGATTGCGGGCATGGAAGAAGCAGACCAGGGGCAGATTCATTGGAAAAAGGGTTTGAAGATCGGCTACCTGGCTCAGATTCCTGATTATCAGGAGGCACTGACGGCAAGGGATGTTCTGGCTTCGGCTTACGACGAGTTGATGGCTGTACAGGAGGACATGAATAAGCTTGAAACAGAAATGGCAGCGGCCGGGGAGGATTCGGCAAAGCTTGAAAAATTGCTGGCGAAATACGGTGTCCTTCAAGAAAAGTTTGCAATGGGCGGGGGCTATGAGATGGACGCCAATATCGACCGAATCGCAAATGGCCTAAAGATTGCCACGTTGCTGGATTCCAATTTTAACAGCCTGAGCGGCGGGGAGAAAACGAAGATTGGTCTTGCGCTCAGCTTGCTGCGTAATCCAGATCTGCTGCTTCTTGATGAGCCGACGAACCATCTGGATATCATGGCGGCTGAATGGCTCGCGGAGTTTTTGAAAGAGTATGAAGGAACCGTAGTCATCATCTCTCATGACCGTTATTTTCTTGACGAGACAGCGACGAAAATCCTCGATATGGAAGACGGGGAGATTGAGCTCTATCATGCCAATTACTCGGGATTCATGAAGGAAAAAGAAGAGAAACTCCTCCGTGAATTCCAGGCGTACGAAGAGCAGCAGCGAAAGATCAAGAAGATGAAGGAAGCGATCAAGAGGCTGCGCGATTGGGCTAACCGGTCGAATCCTCCTAGTTCCGCGCTGCATAAACGCGCGACCAATATGGAGAGAGCTCTGGCGAGGATGGAGATGCTCGACCGCCCGATTTTAAATCGAAAGAAAATGAATTTTGAATTGGAAACGGGAGCCCGCAGCGGAAAAGACGTACTCGTTTTGAAGGATCTCAAGAAAAAGTTCGGGCACAGAGAGCTTTTCGAGGATGTCAGCCTTCTGGTGCAGTATCAGGATCGTGCAGCGATTGTCGGCGAAAATGGTTCTGGGAAAACAACTCTGCTGAAATTCATCCAGGGAGAGCTTGCACCTGATCAGGGAGAAGTGAAGCTGGGGAGCAGTGTGAAAATCGGCTACCTTTCACAGCATATGGAGCTGTCCAGCAAGGATGGCACCGTGCTTGATGCTTTCAGGAGCGAAGTCGTCATGAACGAGGGTGAGGCCAGGAATGTGTTGGCCGGGTTCCTGTTTTATGGACCTGCGGTTTTCAAGAAGGTAACTCAGCTGAGCGGCGGTGAGCGCATGAGGCTGCGCCTTGCCCAGCTGATGCATCAGGATCTCAACTTCCTGATTCTTGATGAACCGACCAATCACCTTGATATTGATTCACGCGAGGTGCTGGAGGAAGCACTCGACGGTTTCGAAGGAACACTTCTCGCCGTTTCACATGACCGTTATTTCCTGAATAAACTTTTTGAAAAAATCTGCTGGCTCGAGAACGGGGAACTGACAGAAATAGAGGGTAACTATGACCGGGCAAGAGTGAAGATGGCGGAGAAAAGAAAACGGCAGGAGACCTTAACGGCCGCCGTTCGGCCGGAAAAACAGACAACTGCAATAAAAGCAGCCAGTCGACCTGAAAAGCAGACAAATGCACAAAAGGCAGCTGAAACAGGGGATGAAGAAGAGTTGCTAGAGCAAATTGAAGCCCAGGAAAACGCGATTGCTTTGCTTGAACAAAAAATGGCTGTGAATTCTGAGCTGGCCATTTTGCAGGAACTTTATAAAGAGAAAGAAGAATTAGAGTTTAGATGCAATCAGCTCTATTCAAAACTTGAGGAGATATCATAGAGAACGGACGAAGAACTGCGGATCATCGCAGTTCTTCTTTTACATTGAAGACTATTTGCACACTTTCCTTAATAATGTCCGGACTTGTCTCATATGTTTATAGGAGTAAATGAGACAGAATTGGGAGAGAAGCTATGAATACATTTTTTAAGGGGATGGCGATCCTCGTCATTGCGAACTTTCTAGGGGAAGTGCTGGAGTTCCTCGTCAATATGATTCTTGCAAGGGAGCTGGGGGAAAGCGGGATGGGGCATTACATGACGGTATTGCCGACGATTTTTTTGATTATGATGCTGGCGAGCTTCGAATTGCCAGTTTCGATATCAAAGATGATTGCGGAGAAGGATGAGCTCTACCACCGAAGCATGATCCGGCATGCAGTCAGGATGGCAGTAATGTTCACAACCATCATTCTGATTGCCGCTGCGGTGGTGCTGCCAATTATTCCGGTGTTCAATGACTATCATCCATTACTGAAGTGGGTTGTGCTGGCGCTCATACCGGTAATGACGATCTCTGCGATTGCCAGGGGACTTTTCATGGGCAAACAGGAGATGGGCAAGATCGCGATCTCCCACTTTATTAGAAGAGCAGTCCAGCTTGCTTTGCTGACCGCCGTTTTTCAGTTTTTCGAGTTCGGCAGTGAAACAGCCCTGCTCGTGGCTTTTTGCACACTGGCGGGGAGCGAACTCGTCGTTTTCCTATATTTATTGCACCATTTTATCCTATCCTACCAGCGGGTCAAAAGGCTCCCGGGCAAGCAAATCAGCGGGAGGGAAGTCCGAAAGAGTCTTGTGGAGGTCTCTGTTCCAACAACTGGACTGCGTATTTTCCACTCACTGACACATGCGGTCCAGCCATTTTTAATCAAAGCGGCTGTTGTTGCTGCAGGCCTATCTCCTGAACTTGCGACTGAACAATTCGGGATGATGGCAGGAATCGCAATGACGATTGGATTTTTCCCGGCATTCATCGCCCATTCATTCTTAATCATCCTAATTCCGACAGTTTCGAAGGCATATGCGGAAAAAGAGTTTCATAAACTGCAAAAATTGCTCCAGCATGTGATGCTTCTGACGCTTTTATATGGACTTCCAGCTGTCACTGCGTTTTACTTATTGGCTGAGCCGTTGACCAATACGTTTTTCCATTCGCGAGACGCGGCAGTGTTCCTGCAGCTGCTTGCACCATATTTTCTGTTCCACTACTTTACGATTCCGATGCAGGCTTATTTAATTGGCCTTGGACTCATAAAGGATGCGTTCATTCACTCAGTATATGCAACCGTAGTGACATTTTCACTGATCTATCTTGTCGGTTCTCGCCCGGAGTGGGGAATGGAGGGAGTCATTGTTGGCATGAATACTGGCAGTCTCGTCATCTTGTTTTTGCACTATCTGACGATCTGCAAAAAAATCGGCATCACCTGGCTGTCCAAAAACAGGATCAGTGACTCGCGATATTGAAAAAGGAAATTCCAGACGTACAGAGAATTCTATATAATAGAGTTTAAGTCAGGAGTGATGGAGTGGAAAAGGTATTGCGTGGACACCATCTGCTATGCGTCCATGGCTTCAGAGGGATGGGCTACAGTCCGGAATTCGTCAAGAAGATGGAAAGCATCGTCAATGGTATCCGGGACCCTGAGCAGGATTTTTACATAAAGGTGGTCGCAGACTTTGATGATGCGTGCATGTCATGTCCGCATCGGGGCCGGGAAATCTGTGAAGCAAGCGAGGGGTCGAATGAACATGTTCTCTCGATGGACGGGAAGACAATCCGCCATCTTGGCCTGGTCCCTGGTGAACGCTATTTAAAGTCCGATCTTGTAAAATGGACCGCAGAAAAGGTGGAACCCGACGATCTTGATTTCCTTTGCAAGAATTGTTCATGGCTTCAATATGGAGTGTGCAAAGAAGGAATCGCAGAGCTAAAAAGGAATAATAAATGCCTGACCCAGGGTGGTTGACAAAACAGCCACCGGGTCAGGCATTTTTAAATTTTTCGTCAATCAATGGGTTGTTTCCATATAAGATAAGTCGGTCACCTGGTTCCAGTTTGGTATGATGAGATTTTTGCCGGATATGGATATCGCCTCTTTTTATGAAAAGTAGGATGAGATCGTCTTCGGACTTAATAATTTCATCGAAGGTCTTCCCGGAAAAAGGAGAGTCCTCTTTAATGGAGATTTCCCGTACTTCATCCTCTTCGCCCATCACCAGGACATCCCTTATCGGCAAATCAGCGAGCTCGTAATTCTCCTTCAATTCACTCTTCATTTTTTTCGACATGAACTTCTGTACAGCTGGAGCCCTTAAGACGAGCAGCAAAACAACCAGTCCGCCTGCAATATAACCAATTTCAATTGTATAGAAGTTGTCGGTCAGAATATTGCTGATCGCGGATATGATGACTGCAAGAGAGAAAGCACCAAACAAAATTAAAAAAGCACCCAATTTCCGCCTGACAGGGTGATCGATGATCAATTCTGATTCTCCGGTTGTAAAACCAGTACCAGTAAGCATAGAGATGACCTGGAATCTGGCAACTTTCCGGTCAAGCCCAGTGGCGGCAAAAATCGAAGTATTGATTTCGATTACGGTAAAGACAATGAACAGATAAATGAAAATGAATAAAATCCCCATATCCTAAAAGCCTCCTCAACACTCGATAGTATTGGTATCAGAGGAATATATTAAACAAAAATAGACCGGGGAACTGTATTCCCCGGACATTTTATTGATGCTGCAAGTTCTCGTTGTAGTAGTTAACACCGTACATGGAGCCTTCGCTGACCATTTTGTTGTCTTCGAGGTCCATCGGGTCAGGATTCCCTGCTTTTTGTACAGGAATCACATCTGGCTTCGATGGCATGATTTTTTCCTTAACCTGTGTTGCCATATCTGTAAGTTTTGCTTTATTTTCAGGTTTCATAGCCATCCATAATGCTGCGGCGCCAACACCTAACATAACTGCTGATTTCATTGATCCAGTTTTTTGCATTTGCATATCTAATTCCCTCCTATTAATAACACTTTGTTTCAGTGTTCAGAGGCTTGAAGCTTTTTTATATGCCTCATATATGTACTGTTTACCCGCTCTATGAAAAACAAAAACCTTTTTTAAAATTGGAAGGACTGCCAAGTATTAGACTAACAGCAGTTTCAAACCATATTTATAAGGGAAGAGTAATACTTGATATGAATTGAACGAGAAAGGTCTGAGTGCCGTGCAGCACACATTTAACCAGGAAAAATGGGTTTGGTTTGATTATCAGAAGGAGGACCAGCCTGAAATCAAAGATGTCATCTCAAAATATTCAACATGTGAAAGCTGGTATAACCATGTAAAAGAGAGCGGGGCCAACTTCCTGAAAGTCAACACGGAGACAAGGGGAGAAGAATACATTTGGGGCTCACTCATTTACAGGCAGGATATAGAAGAAAAAAGCGAGAAAAATATTTTTCACTTCTATATTTGCAAAGAGTTTTTCATTTCAATTGATTTTGATTTCTCCATTCTGGAATCGAACCCGATTGGGGTTCACAAGCATATGGAACAGGCGGAGAATGCGGTTGAAGGCTTTTTCATCCTGCTGGGAGAAATTCTATCGAATTATTTACAGAAAATAGATAGCTATGAAGAGCAGCTGCATGATTTGTTATGGGAAATGAAAAAAGAAAATAATCTTGAAATCCTCGAAAAAATTTATGAAAATAGGCATGAGCTATTGATTTGGAAGAATCTAGTCGTACCAATTACCGAATTGAAATTCATCGCAGAGGAAGCTTACGGCAAGGAAATCCGTGAAATGACAGAGTTCAGCCGGGTAGAAACCCGTGTTGAACGGGTGCGGACAATTCTGGATGAATACCAGCAAGCGATCGATACGATGATCAATCTCGAAGAAGTAGTCTCCACCCATCGAGGGAATGAAATCATGAAAACATTGACCGTCATTACGATTCTTTTTACACCGGTAATGTCATGGGGAGCGCTATGGGGCATGAACTTCAAAGTGATGCCCGAACTGGAATGGAAGTTTGGGTACGCAATCGCTGGAGCATTGATTTTGGTCTCCACAGCCTGGCTGTATTATTACCTGAAGATGAAAGGCTGGATGGGAGATATTCTGAAAGTCAAAGGGAAGAACAGGTTCTTTTAATAGTTGCCAGACATAAAAAATCGCCCATCAATGGGCGATTTTCTTTAACGGATAAGAAAGCATATATCCATTTCGAGAATTGTCCAGCTCCAGCGCCTAGCCCCTCGAGACGCTTCGGTCCTGCCAATGAAGTCAAAGAACGACTTCACCGTCAGGCCCTCCAGCTCTTGTCGGGGCTGACCAAGGCGCTTGCGCTTTCCTATTCTGCCAGCTTCACTAGCATGTGTGCGAGTGCATGCTGTTCTTCTTTTGTGCCGACCTTCCAAAGCTCCTGCAATAACTGTTCCTCTTTGTTTCGAGGGGTTACTTTTTCGGCAAGGTAGTCAGCAACCTTTTGCGCAGTTACTGCGAGCTGTTCTTCATTCAATCCGGCTGTTTTGGCAAGCTGGATGCGTTTGCTCAGGTAGGTTCTGAACTCATTGAAATCACCAAGGATATCATCCGCCTGCTGGGTATTCAACCGGTCCAGAGTCTCCTCGACCTTGCTGGTATCGACTTCGCCATCTTTATGGATCATATGATCTTTTTCCATGTTGAAAACCTCCTTGTAAAAGATAGTTATTAAATATCCGTTGCGGGGAGCTTGTAAACCTGGGGGAGCACATTAAAAAAGGTGCAGGCCACTGGGCCAGCACCTTTTTTAAGTCCGACATACGGACGATGGGAGGAGTATTCAGTTTTGCTATTCAATTGCTCAGCTGGGGCAAATCGATCTTAAATGTATCGATTTAAGACCAGCGTGCCTTGAGACAGCAGCGCAAATCTTCCTCCGCTTGCATAGCCAATGACGTATTCTGAAGTTGACGTAAAGTTCTCCACTTTAACCAGCCCCTTCTATGTTAGTATTGGCATTGCTCGGATCCTGCGGACAATTTTAGAGGAGTGTTCTGCTAAGCTCTTCAATATAGCACTGTGATCTATCGATTTTAAGTCCATCGATTTAAGACCAGCGTGCCTTGAGACAGCATCGCGAATCTTCCTCCGGTTGCTAAGCCAATGACATATTCTGAAGTCGCCGTAAAGTTCTCCACTTTAACCAGTCCCTTCTATGTTTTGTATTGGCCTTGCACTATTTATATACCCGTGAGAACTTACTGAAAACTTAATAAACTTAATTAAAAGTTGGCATTTTGACCAAAAAATGGCATGAATAAAAGGCAGCCATGATCGACTGCCTTTTACGAAGATTAATCTCTGCTTGATAAAACTCCAAAGAAGCGAAGGATATACAGGAATAGATTGATAAAGTCCAGATACAGGTTAAGCGCCATTAAAGGCACTTCTTCTGGGCTCACTCCATAATGCTTCATTCTATTAAAATCAAATAGAACATAACCGCTGAAAACGAGAATTCCGATAAAGGAATAAGCCAACATTCCTGTAGAGCTTAGCGGCCAGAAAATATTGAAGATGCTGATTGCAATCAGCGCCAGCAGGGCTGCCATCAGCATGCCGCCAAGGAAGCTCAGGTCACGCTTTGTTTTTGTAGCGTATATGGCCAAACCAGTAAACACGACTGTTGTGGCACCCAGTGCATTGATGACGACATTGGCACCAGTTGTTGCGATATAGTGGGCAATGACTGGATACATCGTCATTCCTGAGATGAACGTAAAGGCATATAAGAACGCATAGGAGATGGCTTTCTTTTTACGTAAGAAGAAGACCCCGATCAGCATGGCAAATTCAATGATTACAAGCGGCAAGAAGAGCGCTGGCGGAACGAAGACACCTGCCATGGTGCCAATAAAAGCGATTGCCAGTGAAATCGCGAACGTGCGCATTACGGATGGCATAAGTGATTTTTCAGTATAAGCGTACATGTAAATGTCACCTCAATAATTTATTTGCTTATGTATACGGGTGACAGGCACCACTGGTTTCATTTTACGAAGAAAAGTTCTTAAATATGATTTTTTTCCTTCAAAAGATCGCGGATTTCTGCCAAAAGCTCTACTTTCGCATCAAGGACAGGAGCTGCCGGCTTTGCTTCTTCCTTTTTCCGGTAGCGGGTGATGATGCGAATGAAAAGGAAGATCGCGAAGGCGGTGATGAAAAAGTCGACAATCGATTGGATGAATGCCCCATATTTTATCGTTTTGTATGTAAGCGTTGAGAAATCTTCGCCAAATGATAAAAGTCCCACAATCGGCATGATGATGTCATCGACGAGCGATGAAACAATTTTTCCGAAAGCTGCACCGATGATCACACCGACAGCCAAATCCAGGACATTGCCTTTGAAAGCGAATTTCTTGAATTCATTCCACATGAAAAAAATACCTCCCATAAATGATATCTCTTCTATTCTGAGAGATTAGCGGGCAAAAAGCAATAGGGTCTGCTGGCCAGAAGGAGGTTTGTTAAATTTGATAGAAAAGCAAAAGACAGCGGATTCCGCTGCCTTTCAGTATTTTATTGCAAATGATTTAAACGTTTCGGTTTTTGCAGTTTCATTCACTTCAATATGGTCCACTGTGGAGAACGGATTGCCTCTTCGTATCTCATCAATGAATTTTTCAAGGTCAGCCCTGGGGCCGGAAGCAAGAATTTCAACGCCACCCTCATACAGATTCCTTACCCAGCCAGTGATTCCAAATTGAACAGCTTTCATTTGCGTATAGTACCGGTACCCTACACCCTGAACCTCTCCTGAAACAATAATTTGTAATTGAATCAAGACGTCGCCCCCAAATAAACAATTAGGTTAACAATATATCTAATATTATATGTAATGATTACTTGATAACTTCATTATAGCATATGGGGTTGAAGCGGATAAGGAAAAGATTAGGGGGCGGTATTTATATATAAAGTACATTAGATTGTCCATTGCCTGAAAAGAGTGAGGAGAGGGAAATCGGTAAAAGGAAGGCTGCTTCTTTGCCGGAAAAGTGCGAGGAAGAGCAAATGGTAAAAGGAAGGGCGCTGCTTTGCCCGAAAAGTGTGCGGAAGAGGAGAAACAGTAAAAGGGTGCTCTCCGCCAGGCATCAAATATAAAAAAACAGCCGAACTAAATGTCCGGCTGTTCACTATGATGATTAAAACGCCCAGTCACCGTTGCGGAACACTGGTTCAGAAGCTCCATCTGCGGTGATGCCGTCAATATCCATTTGATCGGAACCGATCATGAAGTCGACGTGCGTGATGCTTTCGTTCAATCCGTTTTCTGCGAGTTCCTCTGATGACATCTGCTTGCCGCCTTCTACGCAGAAGGCATATGCGCTGCCGATTGCGAAGTGGTTCGATGCATTTTCGTCAAACAGTGTGTTGAAGAACAGGACATTTGATTGAGAGATCGGTGAGTTGAATGGTACAAGGGCAACTTCACCAAGATAGTGTGAACCTTCATCAGTCGCAACCAGCTGTTTAAGGATTTCTTCGCCTTCCTCAGCTTCCACTTTGACGATTTTTCCATTCTCGAAAGTAAGCTTGAAGTTGTCGATGATATTTCCGCCGTAGCTTAGTGGCTTTGTGCTTGAAACATATCCGTTTACGCCAGTTTTCAAAGGTACAGAGAAGACTTCTTCTGTCGGCATGTTCGCCATGAACTCATTGCCGTTCTCGTTCACGCTGCCAGCGCCAACCCAGATATGTTTTTCAGGAAGCTCTACAGTCAGGTCTGTACCTGGAGCTTTGTAGTGCAGCTTCTTGTAGCGCTTGCCGTTTAGGTAGTCAACTTTTTCATGCAGGGAAGCGTCATGCTCTTTCCATGCCGCAACCGGGTCTGCAGTATTAACACGTACAGCCTTGAAAATCGCATCCCAAAGCTTCTCTACTGCTGTTTCAGCAGGCTCATCAGGGAAGACCATTTTTGCCCAGCCTTCAGATGGTGCAGCAATGACTGTCCAGCTTACTTTATCGGATTGTATGTATTTGCGGTATTTTGAAAGTGCTGTTCCTGCTGCTTTCTGGAAGTTACCGATGCGCTCAGACTTTACGCCTTTAAGCAGGTCAGGGCTTGAAGACACGATTGACATGAATGCTGCACCGTTCTCAGCCAGGTCTTCAACTTCGCGTGCACGCCATTCAGGATACTCGGTGAAAGCCTCATCTGGTGCAAGGTCGTATTTTGTTCTGTTGACAGTGTCGTCATTCCAGTTCACAACCACATTTTTAGCGCCAGCTTCGTATGCCTTTTTTACAACAACACGGACTAACTCAGCAGAGTCAAGCGTTGTGTTGATGACTAGCGTCTGGTCTTTCTGGATGTTAACGCCAACCTTGACAGCAAGATCAGCATATTTTTCTAAATTCGTTTGGAAATCACTCATCTATTTCGCCCCTTTTCTGAATCTTCTTTTATATTGTAACGATTTTATTGTAAAAAAGAAACTGAATACATTCGACTTTACCAGACAGAAGGAATCTATATGTCTAAAATTGCTAGCCTATCAAACTGGCATTTGAGAAGCACTGTACGGTAAAATAGAGCGGTATATAAAAGGGTCTAGGAGGATTTTTCATATGAGATTCGACGTTGTCTTGCTGAGGTTATCAGCAATTTACGCATTCATCGGGGCATTCCTTGGTTCGCACATGGCTGGTGCAGGAGACTATGCCGTACGTCCCGTCCATGCGCATATCCTGGTTGTCGGCTGGTTAAGTTTATTTGCTTTTTCAAGCTACTATCGTTCATACAAGGTTCCGAACACTTCAAAACTAGCATTATTCCATGTCTGGACTGCGATCCTCGGAAGCTTTGGGCTGACAGTTGGCATGTGGCTATATAATGTAAAGCCATTTCCGCTGCCGGAAACTTTCACAATGGTATTCTATATCGTCGGCGGCTCCACTTTGCTGCTCAGCTTCCTGTTATTTGTCTTCATGACATTCAAATACAGCGATGCAAAGATGAAATAAACGCAAAAATCCATGCAGACTCCGAATCTGCATGGATTTTTTATGCGATTATAGACTAACTATCGACCACTTCTGGCAAAACCTAAACCCCTGCAGACTTCCTGCTGTCATACATCCGAAACATCATCCAGAACAGCACTGCGCTTAAAATCGCGAGTATGCTCAAGATCGTAAAGGTCCAGCCATAGCCGATCCAGACGGTGAGCGGGATGCTGATCGGTGCGATTGTCCTGCCGATTGTGTAGCGCAATGAAGCCGCGGCGAAGTATTGCCCTCGCATATGCTCAGGTGCCAGATTGGAGATAAAGGTTTGCTGCAGGCCGGCTGTCATCAGTTCAGCAAGTGTGAACACAGCCATTGCGGCAATCAGGCCCCAGATCCAGTTTGTCGCACCGAACATCAGGATTGCGACGGCATAGACCAACGATGACAATACAAACACATTGCGTTCGCGGAAGCGGGTCACCCATTTTGTCACCGCTACAGTGAAGAGGGCAACGAGCAATCCGTTCTCGGAAAGAATCAATCCGAAAGCCTGCTCGCCATTCACGGTAAAAATCTTGCTGCCGAGCTCAAGAACAGTCTGATTATGCACCGTATCCTTTGTATAAACAGGGAATAACAGATCAAGCTGCATGAACGTTTGCGCTGCTAAAATTCCCGCAATGATGAACAGGAGAAAAACTTTATCCTGGACAATGACTTTGTAATCGGCAATCTGTTCTCTAAGGAAGTCATACCATTTTCCATTTTCAGCACGTTCTTGTTTGGCTGAAGCAGGGACCGTTTCGCGTGTCCATTTTGCAAGGACGAGCGCAAGCAGGATTGAAATGATGGCGACGGCAATCATCAATTCAAACCTGTATTTCACATAAAAAATCGCACCGAGAATCGGACCGACGACGACAGCGATATTGATCGACGTATAAAAAATCGCAAACACGCTGCTTCGGTCTTTTTCCGGTACAACGTCAGCTACCATTGCCTGGCTCGCTGGCCAGTAGATGGAGCCGAACACTCCGACTAGCGCGAAGCAGATGAATCCGAGCATCGGAGAGGTATACCATGGTGAAACGGCATAGGCAAATACAAGGAAGGCGATGCCCTGGCCGAAAGCGGAGATGACCATCATCCTTTTGCGCCCGAACCGGTCAGCGGTATAGCCGCCAAGCAAATTAGCAAAAACCGAGAAGACCTGTGAAAAAATCAGCAGAAATCCGGCCTTATCCTTTCCAAAGCTCTCGGCAAAATAAATCGTCAAAAACGGAAAGAACATCCAAAATGTAATATTCATCAAAGCCTCGCCAAACAGACGAATCTTCAGGTTTCGATCCCAATCCCTAATCCTCATGATGTTGCTCCTTCTGTATCTTTGAATGACAACCAACGAATATCATACTATTTAGAAGGAATAGATTACAAGGCAAATCATTCAACAAAAAAAGCGGCACGTGGCCGCTTTTAATAGAACTGCTTATTCCTTATCCTCAAGCGCTGCTTTCAGCAAATCGCCGAGGCTTGTGCCGAAATTGGATTCGGATGGTGCGTATTTTTCCTTCAGTTTGCGCTCCTCGCGCTTGGAAACGCCTTTTTTCTTCTTGTCCTCGGCCTTTTCGACGACATTGCACGAGCGGCACTGGAAGTATGCTCCGGCCTTGCCGTTGTGGATTTCCATCCTTTTGTGGCATTGAGGGCAGCGGCGCTGTGACAGCTTTGGATCCTTATGCTTGCGGAAGCTGCATTCAGGGCTGGAGCAGACAAGGATTCGGCCTTCCTTCGTCTTGCGTTCCTTCATGAACTCACCGCATTCAGGACATTTAGATCCCGTAAGGTTATGGGCTCGGTATGTTTTGTCACTTGTCTTGATTTCGGAAACAAGGCGGGAAGTCTGCTCACGGATTCGCTTCTTGAAAGCCTTAGGATCACCTTTGCCGCGTGCAATCTCTTCAAGTTCTTTTTCCCATTTTGCCGTCAGTTCCGGGGAAGTCAGTTCATCGTTCACAAGGTCGAGGAGCTGTTTTCCTTTCCGCGTCGAGTACAGACGGCCGTTCTGTCGTTCCACAACCTCGGAAGAAATCAGGCGCTCGATAATTTCCGCCCGGGTTGCCGGAGTGCCAAGACCGAACTTCTCCATTTTAGCGAGTATGTCCGATTCAGACAGGCGCAGTGGCGGTTCGGTCATTTTTTTGTTCAACGTCACTTGGCCGACTGCATAGCTTTTGCCTTTTTCCAGATGGCCGAGCGATTGCGTACCTGCATCGTCTTCATCTTTTCCAAGAACTTTTTTATAGCCAAGCTCGAGGATGTTCGTTTCCCGAGCGGACAATGATTCACCCTCGACCTCGAAGCTTGCATGGACCACTTCATATTGATAGGCCGGGTAAAATAAAGCCAGGAACCGGCGCACGATCAAATCGTACAGCTTCCGTTCATCCGGTGATAAATCGGCGAGGTGAAGCCTCTCTTCCGTAGGAATGATCGCATGGTGGTCAGTGACTTTTTCATTATTGAACACACGGCGCGCCTGCACTTTTCCTTTTTGCGCAAGAGCAGGCTTCGCTTCATCCTTGTAGCCGGACATGATTCCTTGCAGGCGGTCTGCCATCGTCGCTTCCATATCGGTCGTCAAATAGCGTGAATCCGTACGAGGATAGGTGACGAGCTTATGCTGTTCGTATAATCCCTGCAGCACATTGGATGTTTTCTTCGCAGAGAATCCATATCGTTTATTGGCGTCACGCTGAAGTTCTGTCAGGTCATATGGAAGCGGCTGTGGCTCTGACTTTTGCTTGCGGTCCAGTGATTTCAACACAGCTTTCTTATTGGAAAGCTTCTTTTGAATCTGCTCTGCTTTTTCTTTTGAAAAAATCCGTCTTTCTCCATTGTGCTCCCATTCTGCATTCAACGATCCGACCTTCGCCTGGATCGTCCAGTAATCCTTCGGCACGAACTTGTTGATCTCGTCCTCGCGTTCAAGAATCATCGCTAGCGTTGGTGTTTGGACACGACCTGCAGATAAAGGATCCTTATACTTCGTAGTTAATGCCCTAGAAACATTCAAGCCGATCAGCCAGTCCGCTTCGGCGCGGCAGACGGCAGATTCGTACAGGTCTTCATATTGCTTGCCAGGCTTAAGGTTTTTGAACCCATCCTTGATGGCGCGGTCCGTCTGGGAAGAAATCCACAGACGCTTGATTGGTTTGCGCCAATTTATGCGCTGAAGGATCCATCTTGCGACAAGCTCACCCTCACGACCGGCATCTGTTGCAATGATGAATTCCCCGACATCCTTGCGCTCAGCGAGATGCTCAATCGCTTTGAACTGATGGCTTGTCTGCTTGATCACCTTCAGCCCCATTTTTTCCGGGATGATCGGAAGCTCTTCAAGTTTCCATACCTTATATTTTGGATCATAATTTTCAGGCATCTTCAGTTCGATCAAATGGCCGAGTGCCCAGGTGACGATATATTGATTTCCTTCGAAATAACTCTTATTGGTTTTATTGCATCCAAGCACACGAGCGAGCTCGCGGGCAACACTTGGTTTTTCTGCAAGTACTAATGATTTCATGATTGCTCCTTTCAAAAGACAACAGTTTTACGTATGCTTTACTTAGTATAATAGATAAGAACGATTTTTTGTAATGGAGGAGAGTATGAACGATTATATTAAGGAAATCAATTTGAGCGATAGTACGAGTGCTGCCGAAGTGCATGACCTCCAGAGGAAGGCCTACAGAATCGAAGCAGAACTGATCGGCACAGAAGAAATACCACCGTTAAAAGAAACACTCGAACAGCTGCAGAACTCGGGAGAAACATTTATCGGCTGCTATATTGGTGACAGGCTGGCAGTTGCGGTTTCTTTTAAAAAGGAAGGGGAAGTACTGGATATCCATCGTGTGATGGTCCACCCGGATTTTTTTCGCAGAGGGATTGCTGGCAGATTAATGGATCACCTGGAACAGCGGAAATACACCGGAATAATCGTATCAACTGGAGCAGCCAATACTCCAGCTGTGAAACTTTACGAAAAATTAGGATTTGAAAGGCAAACAGATACAGTAGTTGGCGATGGCCTCGTCATTGCTAATTTCAAGAAGTGACCATGAGCTGGAGTTCCGGTTCGTAAAATTAATCTCCATTGAGAGGTGAAACACAATGGGTGAGGAAAATAAAATCGTGGTTGTCGTAAAAGGGCTTATTTTATATGAGGGAAAAGTACTGTTACTAAAGCGCGGAGCTGATGATGTGACAGGAGCTGGCACGTGGGAAACTGTTGGCGGCAAAATCGAGTTCGGGGAAAGGATTGAGGCGGCATTAAGTCGTGAGATTCACGAGGAAACAGGCTTGACCGTTGATGTTGAAAGGATTCTTTACGCGACAACGTTTAAAACAAACCCAAACAGGCAGGTTGTCCTGCTTACATACTTATGCAGAAGCGAAAGCAATGAAGTCCGGCTTTCGAAAGAGCATTCAGATTACCAATGGGCTGCGATTGATCATTTGAAGATGCTGCTGCCGAAAGAAATCATCGATGACTTCGAATTAAACGACGTGTATTCATCTATTGTCTGAAAAAAGGACCTGGTATGACGCCAGGTCCTTTCATGATTATTCTCTAATATAAACTGCTGTGCCTGTCGCAATGCACATCATCATGCCTTCTCGCAGCGTTTCGAAATCGAGGTCGACGCCGATTACGGCATTCGCGCCCATCCTGCGGGCCTTGTCCTCCATCTCACGGATCGCGATTTCACGGCCTTCCGCCAGTTTGTTTTCATATGCGGAGCTCCTGCCGCCAATCACGTCGGTCACACTTGCCAAAAAGTCACGCACGACATTCGCTCCCATGATCGCTTCCCCTGACACAATCCCCAAATACTTTTCCACTTCTTTTCCTTGCAAAGTTGGTGTTGTTGTAACAATCATTGTTATTTCCTCCTCCGATTTTATGAACGAGCTGCGAGAAAATTGTGTATAACAACATATACGATACCTATGGGAAAAAGTTTCAAATACATAAAAAGAACCTGGCGAAGCACACCAGGTCCTTAGGTATTAAACTTCATCTTCCTCTACGCGATTTTTGAAAGCTTCCTGGACGACGAGGAATTCCTCATCTTCCTGTGCTTCGGTCTCTGGCCGTTTTGCTTTCAAAGCACCCGCAGGCAGGTCGCCAGGGTGGCCCTTTTTCTTATGGTTGAACTCTTTGCCTCTAGCCATTTATGAACCCTCCTTTCTTGTCCAAAGTAGTTTTTCCTGTTAAAGCGCGAAATATAAAAAATCAGTTAATGGGCTGCTGCATATGATTTTATAGAGAGCAATTTTACGAAAGGAGGGCGGCGGCAATGGATGATAAATTGTACGCAAAGGACTTATCTGAGTGCCCAACAGTTTTTTGTGCGACCAGAGACGATCAGGCTCCGCTTTTCACTGCTGAAGCATTGATAAATGGTGACATCAAAAAAATCAACCTGGAGGATTATCGGGGAAAGTGGGTCATTCTATTTTTCTATCCAAGTGACTTTACCTTTGTCTGACCGACAGAATTGGCGGCGGTCGCCGCTGTTTACCCTTATATAAAGGCATTGAATGCTGAACTGCTTTCAATCAGCACAGACAGTGTATTCTCACACAAGGTCTTCAAAGAAACTTCACCTTCATTAAAAAATGTCACCTACCCGATGGTCAGCGACCGTACGCAGGTGATCAGCCGCGCGTACAGGGTGCTCGATGAAACAACTGGTGCGGCATTCCGGGCATCAGTGTTCATTAATCCAGAAGGCATCATTAAAGCAAAGCTGATTTATCCGGGAAATGTCGGCCGGAACCTCCCTGAGCATGTCAGGCTTCTCCAGGCATTTGACTATGCAAAACAAACAGGAAAAGGCGTGCCGGCAAACTGGGTGCCGGGCCAGCAGGGGATTAGTACAGATCCATCCAATATTGGGGAAACATAAGTGTGTATGGAACAGGCCTTGATAAACGGCCTGTTTTTCTTTTGGGTAAAAGAGTTTGGCAAACCCAACCAAATATCTTTTGATGAGATCTGTCACAAAAAGGGCTATGGAACTCTTCAAGGAGTTTCTTGGACATTTCAGGCAAGGGGCAGTAGCGAAATGTCTAATAAAAGGAGTTTCTTGGACATTTCAGACAAGGGGCAGTAGCGAAGTGTCTAATAAAAGGAGTTTCTTGGACATTTCAGATAAGGGGGAGGAGCGAAGTGTCTAATAAAAGGAGTTTCTTGGACATTTCAGAGAAGGGGGAGGAGCGAAGTGTCTAATAAAAGGAGTTTCTTGGACATTTCAGCAATGAAGCAGGAGTGAAATGTCTAATAAAAGTATGTTCCTGGACATTTCAGCCAAGGAGCAGAAGCAAAATGACTAATAAAAGGAGTTTCTTGGACATTTCAGAGAAGGAGCAGGAGCAAAATGTCTAATAAAAGGAGTTTCTTGGACATTTCAGCCAAGGAGCAGGAGCGAAATGTCCAATAAAAGGAGTTTTCTGGACATTTCAGCAATGAAGCAGGAGTGAAATGTCTAATAAAAGTATGTTCCTGGACATCTCAGCTAAGGAGCAGGAGCAAAATGTCTAATAAAAGGAGTTTCCTGGACATTTCAGCTTAGGAGCAGGGCGAAATGTCTAATAAAAGGAGTTTCCTGGACCTTTCAGCCGAGGAGCAGAAGCAAAATGTCTATTAAGTAGAGTTTCTTGGCATTTCAGTCAAGGAGCAGGGCGAAAGGTCTAAAAAGAGATTTAAGGGGCATTTCAGCAAAGGATAGGGGACAGAACATCCATTCCATAAACGATATAATTAGAAAATAATGGTTGAAAGTAATATACTAATAGTGACAAAGTCGAAATTATGGACTGGAGTGGTTCTAATGGATTTTTCAATGGTGGTTTCGGAGGATCGGATCAAGAAGGCCTATAAAGATGGCGAGTTTGAAAATCTGCCAGGCTATGGGAAGCCTTTGAACCTGGAGGATTTATCTGCTATACCTGAGGACTTGAGGATGGCCTACAAAATGCTGCAGAATGCTGGTTTTTCACCTGAGGAGGGTAAACTGAGGCAAGAAGTGATGACAATCGAGAACCTGATTCGCACCTGTGAAAATCCTGAAGAAAAAGAACGGCTCAACCAGGAACTTAGCTCCAAGTTATTAAGGTACAATAAAATCATGTCAAGCCGGGGAGTTAAAACGAATTCTTCGCTTTTTAAAAATTACGAGCGTAAGATTGAAAAAAAGTTATTATAAACAATCAGGGCCAGGCGGAGAGATCCAGCCTGGCCCTTACCTATTTATTATGCACCTAGTGTCTTGATTTTTTCAGCAGCGGCAGCGGTTTGGCCGACGTATGCTGCGATGGTCTGGTTATCATCGTTCAATGTTTCGATTGTTGCGTTCATTTCCTCGAGGCCTGCAGTCGCCTGTTCGATGATGGCCGCAAGTTCACGAGTAGATGCCTCCACATCGACTGTCTGATTTTTTACATCGCTCACAGTCAATTCGAATTGGCCGAATTGGTTAGTCAGCTCACGGAGGGTGCTGCTCACTTCTGAGAAGAAACCGGAAACTTCATTGACGGCAGAGTGGCTTTCAGCAAGCTTTTCACTGCTGTCATTCATTTTTTCAAGTGCTGCCGAGTTTGTTTCGTTAACAGCGGCAAGGTTATCTGTGATTTGCATGGCTGTTTCCTTCGTGATTTCAGCAAGCTTGCGGATTTCGTTGGCTACAACGGAGAAGCCTTTTCCAGCCTCACCTGCACGAGCTGCTTCGATGGAAGCGTTCAATGCAAGCAAATTTGTTTGCTCAGTGATATTACGGATGTTGACGATGAAACCGTTCGTTTCTTCAATTTTCCTAGTGAGCATCGAGAACGTCTGGCTAAGCTCTGCGATGGATCCGGCAAGTTCCTTCATGTCGCCCTGGAGTTCCCCGATTTTTACTGAGCCGTTTTCAGAGGCTTTTGCAGCCTGCAAAGTATTGTCGGATAGGAGGATGGACATTTCGGACATTTCATCCATTCTATGTCTCGTCATCTCGGCGTTTTCAGAAATCTGATTGATCTGTTCAGTCTGTACCTGGCTGCCTGCAGAAATTTCGTTGACGGCGATCTTCATCTCCGTTTGTGATGTTAAGTGCGTCTGGATTTGCTCATTAATCTTTCCGAGGCTATCAGTCACGACTAGCAGCTCACTGTGAAGCAAAGCGCTGTGATTTTCTTTCCGAGCTGTTTCTTTTTCTGATTCTGCGAGAAATGCTTCAAGTGATTTATATGTGTTGCGGTTCAAACGAATCAGGACGAAAAGGACTGCACCAAGCAAGATATAACAAAGCAAAATCGCTGCGAAGTTATTGCTGAGAAATTCTTGGTCAGCCGATGCCATCTGGGCGTTCATCACCACGGCCGCCAGACCCAGTGTGTAACCTGTGACAAAGATTTTTGTATCAAAATGGATGGCTGAAAAGACTGCGAGGAAGAGCAGGACGAGCAAAAATGCGCCATTGCCTCCAAACTTACTTATATAGAAAAAGTGATGAATAAATATAGCTGCAATGGCGGCATAAGGGAAGAAAGATTCTCTTTTAAGCCACAGCTGGAAAATCAGGAAAAATAAAATAAAAAACGATAATTCACTTGCATAAACCATTGTTTTCAACATTGGTTCCTTTTCGATGATGGTATACGCAGTTGTTGCGGCCAGCGATACAGAATAAGTACTGAGCATCAGTATGTTCTTCTTTTTCGTATCCTGCCTGCGGAGATTTTCAATCGCCTCCACGTTAAATCCTCCTTAGATGATAAATGTCTTTACATATGTTATATCGGCATAGAAATTCCAAGTTTTTATCTGTTGATAAAAATAATTTTTACGCTGCTTTTACTTAAGATTTATAAAAATATGTCGAAATAAAGAGAGATATTATGACAATCGATCAACATGAAATAGAAATAGAAGTAAAGCAGACAGGGGAGTCGTAAATGGATAAGTCGTCGATCATTGGGGTCATTTTAGCGATCATTGCGGTAGGAGTGGGGATGGTTTTCAAAGGTGTTAGCCCGAGCGCTCTTGTCAATCCGGCCGCGATTTTAATCATAATGGTGGGAACTGTTGCAGCGGTGACAATTGCATTTCCTGCAAATGAACTGAAAAAAGTGCCTAAGCTGTTCAAAATTTTGTTCAAGGAACAGGAAAGTACTGATTTGCCAGCATTGATCCGCTTATTCTCGGAATGGGCGCAGCTTGCCCGTAAGGAAGGCTTGCTTGCACTAGAAGCGAAAACAAGTGAAATCGATGATGAGTTTTTAAAGAATGGCCTTTCGCTTGCGGTTGACGGGCAGAGCGCGGATTACATCAGGGACGTTCTAACTGAAGAAGTGGAAGCGATGGAGGAACGCCACCTTTCAGGTGCGGCTATTTTCACCCAGGCTGGAACATATGCCCCGACGCTCGGAGTTCTAGGAGCGGTTGTCGGTTTGATTGCGGCCCTCAGCCATATGGATAATACCGACGAGCTTGGCAAGGCAATCAGTGCCGCTTTCGTAGCGACCTTGCTGGGGATTTTCACCGGATATGTCTTATGGCACCCATTTGCCAATAAATTAAAGCGTAAATCGAAACAAGAAGCAAAAGTGAAATACATGATGATTGAAGGGATTCTATCCATTCTTGAAGGGGAAGCGCCACGAGTGATTGAACAAAAGCTTGCTTCCTATCTGCCTGCTGGCGAGCGCAAGCTGATTCTTGAAGAAAGCAGCGTGACGAAGGATGAGTAGGAAAAAGAAGAAGCACCATCACGAGGAGCATATGGATGAATCATGGCTGATCCCGTATGCGGATCTGCTCACCCTCCTGCTGGCGCTGTTCATCGTACTTTTCGCGATGAGCTCGGTTGATGCGGTAAAATTCCAGCAGCTTTCGAAGGCCTTCAATGATGTTTTTGCCGGAGGGACAGGCGTATTTGAATTCCAGAGCCCAATGCCTGAAGGCCAAATGGAATCGCCTGATGAACGGAAGGAAGATGTTGAAAAGAATGACCAGGATGCTGCCGCGAAGGACCAAATGGAGCTTCAGGCGCTGCAGCAGAAGGTCAATGCATATATTGAAGAAAAGAAGCTTACAGACAAGCTTAATACTAAGCTGACAGATGAAGGGCTGCTGCTGACAATCAGGGATAATGTCCTGTTTGAATCGGGGAGGGCGGAGGTTCGAGCATCTGATCTTACTATCGCGAATGAAATCGCGGATTTGCTGATCATGGAACCGCCTCGGAACATCATCATCAGCGGGCACACAGACAATGTGCCGATCAGCACAGCGAGATATGAATCGAACTGGGAATTGAGCGTCATGCGCGCAGTTGAATTCATGAAGATCATCCTGAAAAATGAACAGCTAGACCCGCGCTGGTTCAGTGCAAAAGGCTTTGGCGAGTTCCAGCCGGTTGCGACGAATGACACCGCGGAAGGCAAAGCCAGGAACCGCCGTGTAGAAATTTTAATCCTCCCCCGGACAAGCAATAATCCCGGGCAATGATAGATAACCGCTGCCATTCATATCTGGCGGCGGTTTTATTTTGAAAAAATAGCATTTTCATAATTTTGGATATTTGTTATGATTGAGGAATCCAACTTTATGAGGTAAAAAGAGATGAATAATCTAAAAAACTATTACAGGCAGTTCCACCCGATTGTCTGGGTGCTGTTGAGCGGGACGGTACTTGCAAGAGGTTCAGCTTTCGCGACTCTGCCATTCCTGGCCATCTACCTTTCAAGGAATCTCGATTTGCACCCGGTAATGATCGGTCTCACGATTGGAATCAGTCCATTGTCAGGTGTAATCGGAGGCTTCCTTGGTGGGCATTTGTCCGACAAATACGGCCGTAAGCCGGTCATGATTGGTTCATTGTTTTCGATGTCACTGGTCTATTTCGGATTCTTGATTGCTGAGACACCAGGTTGGTTCATTGTCCTGAATGCACTGAATGGCTTGAGCGGTTCGTTCTTTGAGCCGACCGGCCAGGCGCTGATTGCCGATTTAACAGAAAAAAGCAAACGGATGAGGGCTTTCTCGCTTAGATATACGGCAATCAATATTGGTGCTTCAGTTGGACCGCTGCTGGGTGCTTATCTTGCAGTAGTCTCTGCAAAATCAGCATTCATGGTAACGGGGGGCATGTACTTTATTTATGTGCTGATACTTGCGCTAATGATGAAGAAATACAATCTTGGCAATCCGGTGAGTGAAGGTGCTTCGAAAGTGACGATTGCCAGCTCACTGAAAATCATCGGCCAGGACAAGGCATTAAGATTTCTGGTGCTTGGTACAATCATCATTAACTTTGGCTACTCGCAAATAGAATCTAATGTGCCGCAATATCTTGAGTCCACGATTGCAAATGGGGTTTTCGTTTACTCTATTATGCTTTCAATCAATGCGGTTATGGTCGTCCTGCTGCAAATGCCAATCAGCCATTTTGCGGAACGTTTCAAGCCGATGCAGGTGATGATGGCTGGAGCGGTCTTCCTGTCAGCGGGCATGCTGACATTTGGTTTTGTAACCGGCTGGTACTTGAGTATTTTAGCAATCGTATTCGTGACAATAGGGGAGATCCTGATTTTTCCCTCGAGCAGTTATCTTGTCGACCAGCTGGCAACCGATGAATTGCGAGGAACCTATTTTGGAGCAGCGCAGTTCAGGAAAATCGGGCACTTCCTCGGTCCAATTACTGGCGGGTTCCTTTTAAAGGAAGCTGGAGGAACTGTTTTATTCCCCGTCATAGCCATTGCCGTGCTCTTAAGTATCCTGTTCTTCATCCGGGGTAACAGGATTTTTGTAAAAGCAGCACCAGCAGCAGTTGAAAATTAATGCAAAGAAGGGCAAGATTCCGTGAGAATCTTGCCCTTCTTTGCGTATTTGAAGTTTCCATTTTCGATAAAATTACTCGGTTTCCTGTTTGTGTGTATCAGGTTTGCACATTTTATCCACAGTAAAACCGATCACAAGCATCATGGCAATTGGAATGGAGAAGTTTAGTATATGAACAATGGTCATGTCCAAGTCCTCCTTCGTATTTTCTAAGCTAAGCATATTATTTACATTATATTGCATTTGTCACAAAATAGACAAATTCATTTCGGATAATTCTGAAAACTTATTTCGAAAACTGTATTGCTGCCAGATTTTACTGAATGTACTGTGGATAACTTCAACTTTTCCCCATATTATCCTCAAAATTTCAACACATTTATTTGTTAATTTTAAAAGAGATTATTTTTGGGAGAGGAGAAACAAATGGCACTACCAGGCAGTGGCAAGATCATTCTTACTTTTCTCTTATTATTTGTGCTTAGCCAAACCCATGCCTTCGCGGAAGATTTGAAGGTTGAAGAAGGGCAATCTATTCAAGCTGCTATAAAACGTGCCCATAATGGGGATAGAATTTTAGTCTCCCCTGGATTTTATAAAGAGAATTTAATGATTAACAAAGGAATTACCGTTAAAGCCGAAGATGGTGCGATCATTGATGGGGGAAGAAAAGGGAATGTCATCATGATCACAGCTTCAAACACCGTTGTCGAAGGGCTGACAATCACAAATAGCGGTACCAACCAGGAGGATAGCGGAATCTACATCAAAAAAGCCCGTAATACGATGGTTAGAAACAACAAAATGAAAGACGTCCTATATGGAATTTTTATAGCGAACAGCAACGGAAGTAAGGTACTGGAAAATACGATTTCTAGCTATGAATCTCATTTTTCGAGAAGGGGAAATGGCATCCATCTATTTAAGGGTGGAGGCCACAAGATAGTGGGAAATGAAATTTCGGATGTCCAGGATGGGGTCTACTTTGATTTTACAAAAGAAATCAAGGTGAGTGAAAATCATATCCTTCAATCTCGCTACGGAATGCACTTCATGTTCAGCGAGAAAGTTTTAGCCGAGAAAAATCATGTTGAGAAAAATGTCACAGGCTTCATGGTGATGAATTCCAATCATATAGAATTCATTGAAAACAAAGTAATCGATCATTTTCATTTCCGCGGATTCGGAATCCTGATTTATGAAACGAAGAATGTCCTGGTTAAAGGTAATGAAATCCTGCGGAACAGTACTGGACTGTCACTGGAATACGGGGTGGACACACTGACGAGCAGGAATCTTATCGGTGCCAATCAAGTCGGCCTTGAATTCAAAGGCGACAATAAAAGGAACACGTTCACTGAGAACAATTTTATCGGCAATGTTGTCCAGTCAAAGATTTCAGGCAATGATATGAGGCTGGATGATGGTGAGAAAGGGAACTACTGGGATGACTACGGCAGCTTCGATCTCAACGGTGACGGAATCGGGGAGGAAGCTTATAAGGCGGGATCGCTATATGACCGCTTTTTGCAAAAGCAGCCTTACTGGCAATTTTTCTTCGAAAGCCCGTCAATCAAATTGTGGACGAAAGCTGAATCGATGTTTCCTACCTTAGGGTCAGCAAATGTATATGATGCCAGGCCGCTCGTGGAGCAAGTTGTCAAGCATCGAGAAGCAGAGCAAAGCGGAAAAAGGACGATTCTTCCAGGAGCAGCAGGTGTCGTTTTTATTTTAATGTCTTTACTTGTCATCATGAAAGGAAGGAAACTGCTATGATCAAAAAAATTGGAATATTAATGTTTCTATCCACGGCACTGGCCAGCTGTCAGAACAGCACGATGGAGCCAGAAGAAATCAATCCTGAAATAGATGTGTGCGAGGTTTGCAATATGGGAATTGCCCATGAGCATTTTGCGTCAGAGGTCGTAACGGAAGAAGGCGAAGTCTATAAATTTGATGATATCGGATGTATGGAAGAATTCATGCAGAAAGAGCCGAATGTGGAAGATGAAGGGGAAGCAAAAAGTTTTGTGCGGGATATGGATACTGGTGAGTGGGTTGAGTTGGAGAAGGCCTACCATGCCTATCATCCTGAATTCTGGACGCCGATGGCCAATGGCGTCGTCAGCTTCAAGGAAAAAGCAAGTGCAGAGATGTATGTGAAGGAACAAGGCATGGGAGAAGTACTGGACTATCAATCTTTACAAAAACATGAGTGGAGCTGGAACCAATGATGCAGATCGCAAGACAGCAAATGACATTGATGATGAGGAGCCACTGGCTTGCCGGCTTTGGCCTCCTGTTTTCATCCCTCGCCATCATGGTCGCCTTCCTAGGAAACACAGGGGAAGCAGGTTTCGATGGATTTAACAGGATGACGGCCAGTTTGCTTAATGTGAATCTGCTATTGATCCCGCTGCTGTCACTTTTGATCGGCAGCCTGTTCCTGTCAGGTGAGAAAGAGGACAGGGGATTGATGCTGCTGCTGACATACCCTGTCTCTACATGGAGCGTGATACTCGGTAAGTACGCAGGATTATTTGTCGCTGTCTGGTCTGTTTTAACATTTGGCTATGGTGCTGCCTTGATGGTGATTTTCTTTACAGGGGGCGGAGTTGCTGTTTCTTCACTGCTTTTGTTTTACTTGTATTCAATCTTGCTGGCAGCAATTTTCCTGTCCTTGGCAATGATGATTGGCATTGTCTCAAAGACGCGTTTCCAAGCGCTTGGAATCAGCTTGATTGTCTGGGCATTCCTTGTCCTTTTTTATGAGTTCATCATTATGGGAGCAAGCATGTTCATGGTGAAGCAGTGGATTCTGCCGATGCTGACAGCTTCGATTTTTCTTAATCCTGTTGAATTGATCCGGGTTCAGTCGATCCTGTCTTTGGATGGAGCGTCTGTGTTTGGCCCGCGTTTATACGATTTAACGATCTGGGCAGACGGCATGTCGGGCAAAGTGCTGTTTGCTGCAGGAGTTCTTTTGTGGACAGCGCTACCTGTATTGTATACAGTCCGAAGGGTTGAAAGGGGGGCAATAGATGAGTAGCAGGGAATGGATCAGGATTGAAGGATTGGCAAAACATTATAGCGAATCGAAAAAAATAACGGACATCAGCCTTACGATTGAAAAGCCTGAAATCTTCGCACTCTGCGGCGGGAATGGTGCCGGTAAAAGCACGCTGATCAAGATGCTGACAGGGATCATGAAGCCGACAGCCGGCAAGGTTTTCCTTGACGGAAAAGAATTGGGCCCGAGAGATTTCGAATTTAAGAAAATGTTCTCCTATATGCCGGACGAAATGCTGTTCCCGCGCCAATTGACGGGTCTGGAGGTCCTGACATTTTTCGCGGGATTAAGAGGGATTAACAAGCAAAAGGTGAACGAAGCCCTCAAGCAGGTCGGATTGTACGATGTGAGGAATACACCAATCAAGCAATATTCCAAAGGGATGCAGCAGCGGCTGTCGCTTGCCCAGGCATTGCTGCCCAACGTGCCGCTAAGGATTCTCGATGAGCCGACGAATGGACTGGATCCATTCTGGGTGTTCCGTTTCAAGGAAATCATCCAGGAAGAGAAACGCCAGGGAAGGACAATTTTCTTAACGACCCACATCCTGAGCCTGGTGGAGGAACTGGCAGATCGAGCTGCGTTCATGCAGGAAGGGAAACTGCACTATTGCGAACCTGTAAGTTCGCTTGTGCATAAAAATGGTGTTTATACACCTCTTGAAAAGGTATTCTTCAATTAATAAGCTAAAAAGCCCGGTGCGGGTTAATTCCGCACCGGGTTTTTTATTGTGCATGATCATCGCTTTTTTGACTATCGATACCATTGTTTTCATTCTTGCCCATCATGTCACTATGATCTTTTTTATCCATGCTGCCGCTGCTCATTTTCATTTTTTTCATATACCGTTCATTGGCCATCTGGTCAATTTCCTCCCATGATGCCATTGCCGGATTTTTGTCGCCATTTTCGGAAATGAATTTTTCTGCGCTTTCGTTATCTTTAAAGAAAGCGTAACCGTATTTCATTGGTGTTTTAAGGTCGGCTTTTACCGGAACGGCTGAATCTGCATCGATCCATTCAGCCGTGACATAGTCACGGACCCACTTTTCTTCATACTCTACTTCATCACGTCTTGGGGAATTCAATAGGCAGCCAGAGTCGTCAAAGAATACATAATCCCCGTCCTTTGATTTCGCTTGTGCTGTGAAAACGCCCATTGGGTCCGTTTCCGTATAAACCTTCATATTGCAGAAGGCACAAACATCGTCTGCACCAGGTTCATGGGGACCATCTGCATGGTCATGTTTTTCTTCTGTTGCTGCAGATGTCTGGCCATCTGTTTCCTTCTTGTTTTCAGCAGTTTCATCGCCGCAAGCTGACAGGATTATCAATAAAAAAAATGCCATTAAAATCATTGATCGTTTTTTCACTTAATTCTCCTCCTTTTATCGATTTAATCCTAACAGGCAGTTGTGATTAAATTACGAAAAAATCGTGGTGAAAGCGTGAGAAGCAAAAGATTTTTTTGACGATTTTGTGACAAAATGACAGGCGAAATGGATTCCTTCAGTAAATACAATGATTTAAAACTACACAGGAATGTAAAGGATTTTTAATATTATTGTGTATATTCAGACAAAGGTATAAAATTTGGATATAAGCAAGATTTTGGAAATAGCGAGGTGCGCAAAATGAACGAAAAAGAGGCTTTAATCCTTAAACAAATAAAGAAAAATCCGTTCATTTCACAGATTGAACTGGCTGCGAAGACAGATGTGTCAAGTTCAGCAGTTGCCGGCTATATTTCATCACTAATAAAGCAAGGGAAGGTCCTTGGACAGGCCTACATTTTACCAAAAAAAAGACAGGTACTGTGCGTGGGGGGAGCCAATATCGACCGGAAAATCTGGTCGAAGGACGAGCTGAAGCCAGGCACGTCCAACCCGGCAGAAAGCTCCAAGTCATGCGGCGGTGTCGCAAGGAATATCGGTGAAAATCTGGGCAGGCTCGGAAGCGATGTAAGTGTTCTGACCATTGTTGGCGATGACCATGAGGGCCACTGGTTGATGGAATATACCAAAGCTTTTGCGGATGTGACTCCCTCAGAAACGCTTCAGGGCCAGTCGACAGGAGTGTATACGGCAGTTTTGGACTACCAAGGGGAAATGAGCGTAGCATTGGCAGAGATGTCAATCTATGATTCTATCACTCCGGATTTCATCGACCGCAAATGGGGCTATTTCGCATCTTCTGAACTTATTATGCTTGATTCTAATTTTCCAGCTGAAGTTCTAGAAAGAATAATAGTACGCTGCCGGAAAGAAAATATCCAGCTCTGCATCACTCCAGTTTCTTCACCAAAAGCGAAGAAATTGCCGCACGACTTATTGGGGGTGACGTGGCTGATTGCCAACAAGGATGAAGCTGAAGCCATTTCTGGCATCACGATTGAAAATGAAGGGGACTTTTTTAAAGCTGCCGAAATAATCATCCATAAAGGTGCAGAAAGGGTGGTCATCAGCCGGGGAGATAAAGGCCTTGTATATTTCACGGCAAAAGGTGAAGCTGGAGTCCTGATTCCGCCAGCCATATCCGTCATCGATGTGACCGGGGCAGGGGATTCCCTTGTGGCAGGAATCATCTATGCCCACTTGAATGGAATCCAGACAGAGGATGCCTGCAAAATCGGAATGGCATGTTCGATTCTGACATTGCAAACAATTGAAACAGTGAATCCAATCCTGAACAATAAGCAATTGCTGGAAACGTATAAACAAAATTTTAAATAAGCGAGGTACTGCATGCTGGAAAAATGGCTTGAATACTCACAGGAAGTTATAGAAGCAAGGGCAGCTGGCAAACCGATCGTTGCCCTCGAATCTACGATTATATCACATGGAATGCCTTATCCACAGAACGTCCACACAGCAAGGGAAGTGGAAAGGATGATCCGGGACCATGGAGCAGCGCCCGCAACCATTGCCATCCTGGATGGGAAAATAAAGATTGGCCTCTCAGATGAAGAACTGGAATACCTTGGCCAAAGCAAGAATGTGGAGAAGGCGAGCAGGCGCGATCTCCCGTATTTGTTATCCACAAGTAAAAATGGAGCGACAACGGTGGCAGCAACGATGATTTGCGCAGATTTGGCAGGCATCGAGGTATTTGTCACCGGAGGAATTGGCGGGGTCCATCGCGAAGCTGAAACGACGATGGACATTTCGGCAGACCTGCAGGAGCTTGCCAGGACGAATGTAGCCGTTGTATGTGCTGGTGCAAAATCAATTCTCGATTTAGGCTTGACCCTTGAATACCTGGAAACTCATGGAGTTCCCGTTGTAGGCTTTGGCACAGATTCGCTCCCAGCTTTTTATACCCGGACGAGCCCATATAATGTAAACTTCCGCCTTGATACAGCAGAGTCTGTAGCAGAAATGATCAGAACGAAATGGCAGTTGGGTCTAGATGGAGGAATTGTCGTGGCGAATCCGATTCCTGAAGAAGATGCTCTGGATGAGAGTTTAATAGCTGAAGTAATTGAAAAAGCACTGGACGAAGCCAAAGCACAACAAATTGGAGGGAAGCAGGTCACCCCATTTCTGCTAGGAAAAGTAAAAGAATTGACCGAAGGAAAAAGTCTTGTCGCGAATATCGCGCTTGTCAAAAATAATGCCAAGGTCGGAGCAAAGATCGCAACAGCTCTTGCCAAACAGAGAATCAGCCTTTGAGGCTGGTTCTTTTTTTAGGTCTAAATACTGGAAGAAGTTAATACTATCTGTAAATGGGAGATTTACTCAGTCTATAAAAAGAACGATATCGTTCATTAAAAAAAACGAAAAAGTAAGAGAATTGGAGATAATTCTTAAAAACGAACGATTTTTGTTCTTTTTTAAGAAAAAATAGCTGTTTTTGGACTTTTTCACAAATGAATCCAATGGACTATACTCGAATGGAAACAGGTGGAATTTGAAAGGATTTTAAGGAGGATGAATGACCGTGTTCAGAAAAAATTGTGATCGATGCAATCGTCCCTCGTTTAGCAGCAGTGATATTGGTGAATGGCTTTGCCCTGTTTGCGGTCATGATCTTACAAGATATCCGTTCTTTAACGCCATTAGTCTTGAGAAAGTAGCCAAATTTCCCCGCTGGAAAAACGATGCTTATAAAAAAAATTCTGTATCAAATGAACCCTCATCAAATTTATGGGGGTAAAGGGTTTAAAAAGAGTTCAACAATTAGGTATATATTCTGACAAAAATCTATGAATAAATGGTTTTAATTTTCAGAAAAATAAGCCTTTTCATTGAAATTTTGTAAGTGTTTGGAAGAAAAAAGAAAAAATCCTTACTATCTAGCCGACAAATAGTTACATCATAATGATAAAGAACCAGATACAATGAGATTGGGAGTCAGGGAATAAGAAAAAAGATACAGTAAAAGGCAAACTTGTTGAAAAACTAGGACGCAAAGTCACGGATCTAAGGTGCAATGTACTATGATGGCCGGACTGCCTGGAATACCATAGTATTTTGGGGGGAAGAACTTGATTAAAGAACAGGTAGTTTTCGAAGAACTTGACACAGAATGGATGCAGCTAATTTTACAAGCATTGGAAATGGGAATAAACAAGGAAGAAATCCGAGATTTTTTAACTAAGTCTGGCGCACAGTAAGTCTGTAAGATACGATAAACTCTACATAGAATACAATTTTTTGATCGAGCAGCTCTTCAGGAGGTGCTTTTTATTTTGTTTATAAAAATGAAAAAGGACAGCTAGCTGTCCATTAATCATTTACTTATTGTGGAGTCTCCATTTATTGAATTCTAAAAACTCGCGGAACTGATCTTTTGTAATACCTGAGTCCATTGCTTCCTTTACTAGGTTAACCCAATCAGAATCCATATTTTCTTTATCTGGCTGTTCATTGATTAAGTGATCCACTGGTATATTCAGTACTGCAGCTATTTTCTCCAAAAATTGGATTGATGGATTCGTTTGAAGATTACGCTCCAAAGAACTTAAATAAGATTTCGCGACTCCCGCTTGTTCTGCCAGTTCAGACAGCGACATTCTCTTTTCCTGTCGCAGCTTCTTTACGCGTTCACCAATCACAGACATTCACACACCTTATTTTTTATTATTTTCATTATATCAAAATAAACTTTGCAGTTCCATATAAAGAACAACTAATCGAACACATTATACCTTATATAACGGAGAAATAGTTTAGTATACGTCTGTTTTTTTAGAAAAAAGCATTTGGGAAAGTTTTCTTTAGTTTTAAAAAACCTGTGTGAGTATCCAAACCGCTGAAAAAAAGGTAAAATGGTAGCAATCAAACAAGGTACGGGTGATTGAAATGCAGAAGAAGTATTTGGTGATTTATGAAGAAATCGCAAAACAGATTCAGGAGGGCCATTTTCCGCCTAAGACGATTTTGCCTTCGGAGAATGAGTTCGCAGAACGCTACCAGACCTCAAGGGAAACCATTCGGAAAGCGCTGAACTTGCTGGCACAGAATGGCTTTATTCAAAAAATTCGCGGCAAGGGTTCATTGGTCCTGGATTTGAAAAGACATCAGTTTCCGATTTCTGGTCTGGTCAGCTTCAAGGAGCTCGCTGAGAATATTGGTGGGAAGGCTGAAACGACGGTCGAGGAATTCACTCTCCAGCTTGCTGGTGGTGACATTTCCAGGGAGCTGAATATTGCGGAAACTGAAAAGGTTTGGAAAGTTAAAAGAGTCCGTCAGATTGACGGTGAAAGAGTCATATTGGATAAAGATTTTCTCGTTGAGACTCATGTGCCAGGGCTGTCCAGGAGGAACTGTGAAAACTCCATATTTGAGTATATTGAAAAGAAGCTAGGAAAGAAGATCAGCTTCGCAAAGAAGGAATTCACGGTGGAGGAGCCAAGTGCAGAAGATAGGGAACTTCTCGATATGGAGGGCTTTCACGCGATTGTCATTGTGAAAAATCATATTTATTATGATGATGCAACACTTTTCCAATATACAGAGTCAAGGCACCGGCCAGATAAGTTCCGGTTTGTCGACTTTGCAAGGCGGATGGATACGCAGTCACTCTAATAAAAAAATAAGCTGCCAAGTTTGAAAGAACATTTCAAATTGGCAGCTTTTATTATGGATTAATGCTTCGGATACTTACCGACAAGATGGATGGAACTGATGATCCTTTTATTGATCCACGTCCTGTTCTCCTGGGTGTTTAGCTGCTCAAACACCATTTTGCGTCCATCTTCAGTAGTGACATAGTGGCTTGGAAGTGTGTTCAGGCTGATGGCAATGATATCATTCCTGCACTTCTGGCAATTGCAGAACGTCTGATAATCCGGGCTCATCATCAACACATTAACAAGAGTGGAAACCACTTCTTCCATTACATTGACATAGCTAAAGTTCATGGTGCCCCTTCTCTCCCTATTGATGTCCTATCTTAAATTATAGTTGAATGTCTGAAATATAAAATGTTTTTTTTACATTCGTTTTAAGATAGGTCTTTTGGTGTGTAATTATACTAAAAAATGGAACTGCCTATAAATGTTTTACAAGTATAGGACAGGGAATCTTAATAGTGGAGAATTTTTCAAAGGAGATGTTGTATCTATGAGTAAAAAAGTTGCTTGTTTAATTACAAATCTGTTTGAAGATGCCGAGTATCTTGAACCATCACGTGCTTTTACTGAAGCCGGTCATGAAGTGATGACGATTGAAAAAGAAAAAGGAAAAACAGTTAAAGGAAAGCAGGAAAAAGCCGAGGTAAAAATCGATGAAAGCATCGATAATGTGAAGCCTGAAGACTTCGATGCATTATTCATTCCAGGAGGCTTCTCGCCTGACCAGCTTCGCGAAGATGAGCGGTTCGTCCAATTTACAAAAGCGTTTATGGACGAGAAAAAACCGGTCTTCGCAATCTGCCACGGACCGCAGCTGCTGCTGACTGCCAAAACGCTCGAAGGCAGGGACGCAACAGGCTATAAGTCGATTCGCGTTGATATGGAATACGCCGGAGCGAAGTATCAGGACAAAGAAGTCATCGTCTGCAGCAACCAGCTCGTAACAAGCAGGGAACCGAAGGATATCCCGGCGTTCAATCGCGAAGCGCTGAATTTGTTGAATAAATAGTGAATGATAGACCCTTTTGCAAATGCAAAGGGGTTTTTTATTGGGAACAGATTTTACTCCTACACTTTCATGCATTCCTGTTCATTTTGCTAAAAACATTGTATAAGATAATATAGAAGAAGATGTTTGAACCGGGGAGATGAAGGAATGATCGTTTTAAAATCGGCACGGGAAATTGAAAATATGAAGGAAGCCGGAAAATTGCTTGCTTCTGTCCATAGAGAGCTCCGCAAGATGATCAAGCCAGGGGTGACGACCTGGGAAATTGACCAGTTTGTCGAGGCGTATTTGAAAAAGTATGGCGCAACTCCTGAACAAAAAGGCTACCGAAAATATCAGTATGCGACGTGCGCAAGCATCAATGATGAGGTTTGCCATGGCTTTCCGCGGAAAGAAACACTTAATGAAGGAGATATTGTCACAATAGATATGGTCGTAAACCTTAACGGTGCACTTGCAGATTCAGCATGGAGCTATGCTGTTGGCAAGGTCAACGGCGAGACTCAAAAGCTGCTCAATGTGACAAAAGAGGCATTATACCGCGGGATTGCTGCTTCTGTACCGGGCAACCGGATCGGTGACATCGGTCATGCAATCCAGTCTTATGTTGAAGCTGAAGGATTTTCGGTTGTACGTGAATTCATCGGTCATGGTATTGGCTCGGTGATTCATGAGAAACCGGATGTACCTCATTATGGCCTGCCAGGAAGAGGGCCAAGGATCAAGGAAGGCATGGTCTTCACGATCGAACCGATGGTCAATGTCGGCGAATGGAAAACGAAGATGGATCAAAATGGCTGGACAGCAAGGACCGTGGACGGAAAGTTGTCTGCCCAGTATGAGCACACGATTGCGATCACAAAGGATGGTCCTGTTATTTTAACGGAACAGAATTAAAAATTTATCGGGCTGAACTCAGTTTGGCTCGATTTTTTTACGGTATGTGAAAATAATTTTCATCATAGGAAAATAATCATGAAAACTTTTGATAAAATAAACGAGTCAAAAGAAGGGGGCAGCAAAATGGCGGGCGAACTGAATGGACAAAACGTGATCGTAAAAATAAAAGCAATCTACTCCTCACTGTCATTGAAAGAGAAGTCAGTGGCGGACTACATTCTGAATAATCCACAGGAAATCATTCATCTTTCCATCACCGAGTTTTCGGAACAAAGTTCTGTCGCAGAAGCGACGATTTTCCGTTTCTGCAAACGACTCGGATTCCGCGGCTATCAAGCATTCAAAATTGCGCTTGCGAGCGAAGTGGTAGAACCGATCAAGAATATCCATGAAGAAATCCGGGAAGAAGATGAAGTATTCACACTGGCGGAAAAAGTATTCTCAGGACATATCGAAGCGATGAAGGGTACACTCAACCTCCTGGATAAAAAAGTGCTTGGAGACATAGTGGATGTCCTCAGCAAGGCGACCAGGATTGATTTTTACGGATCTGGGGGCTCATCGGCAATCGCGCTCGACGCCTATCATAAATTTTTGCGGACAGGCATCAACAGCAATGCTCATAGCGACGGCCACCAGCAAATCATTTCAGCTGCGCTGCTCGGTCCCGGACAGGCAGCAATCGGGATTTCACACAGCGGCAGCAATAAAGATGTCATAGAAGCGCTTCGGATTGCAAAAGCTAACGGGGCAGCGACAATCGCGATCACAAGCCATTATAAATCCCCTCTATCAAGGGAAGCGGACTACGTATTATATACGACTTCACGAGAAACCCTTTTCCGTTCGGAGGCACTTGCTTCAAGACTGGTGCAGCTGAGCCTGATTGATGTGCTGCATGTTGCGGTATCAGTGCGGAGGCAGGAACAGACTTTAGAGAATTTGCAAAAAATCAGGGAAGCAATTTCGATAAAAAGATATTAGGTGTGAAAATTATTTTCTTGTTTTACATATACAAATGAAAAATTATTTGATACTATCAAATTAAAATGAAGGCTCTGCGGGAAATGAGAACGAACCGGCAAAGCCATGACGAAAAAGGAGTGCATCAAAGTGAAACTAGGAATGGTTGGCCTTGGTAAAATGGGCTATAATTTAGTACTGAATTTAATGGAAAATGGCCATGAAGTGGTGGCTAATGATATCAATACAGAAGCAATGGAAAAAATTAAAGCAGAAGGTGCTGAGATCGCTGCTGATTACAAAACGATGGTGGACATGCTGCCGAAACCTCGCGTAATCTGGCTGATGATTCCTGCCGGCGAATTGATCGACCAGGTGATCGAGAAGTTCACGCCATACCTGGAAGAAGGCGACCTCTTGATCGATGGCGGCAACTCCAACTATAAGGATACGCTTAGACGTGCTGAAAAACTTTCCGCTGCAGGCATCCACTTCATGGACGTTGGAACAAGCGGCGGAATGGAAGGCGCTCGCAACGGTGCTTGCACAATGATCGGCGGCGATGCTGAAATGTTCGCGCATGTTGAACCAATTTTCAAAGACATCTCTATCGAAAATGGCTACCTGTACACAGGAAAAGTTGGAAGCGGCCACTTCCTGAAGATGGTCCACAATGGAATCGAATACGGAATGATGCAGGCAATTGCTGAGGGCTTTGAAATCCTTGAGAAGAGCCCGTTCGATTACGATTACAAAGAAGTATCACGCGTCTGGAACCACGGCTCTGTCATCCGCAGCTGGCTGATGGAACTGATGGAAAATGCATTCTCCAAAGAGCCAAAGCTTGAAAGCATCAAAGGTGTAATGCATTCATCAGGCGAAGGAAAATGGACAGTAGAAACCGCACTTGACTTGCAGACAGCAGCACCAGTCATCGCGCTGTCATTGATGATGCGCTATCGTTCACTTGAGGACGATACTTTTACAGGAAAAGTCGTAGCTGCGTTAAGAAACGAATTCGGCGGCCATGCTGTTGAAAGAAAAGAATAGTAAGGTTCAGGCTCTCCTCAACATGAGGAGAGCTTTTTTTAGAACAAAAAACGGTTCTCATAGCTTGAGGACCGTTTCGTTTTCTTATTTATTTTGCTTAAAGAAATCCATGAACGCGTTGTAAAATTCCACACCCTGATAAAAAATAAAGCTTACAGCTGTCAGGGAAAAGAATCCAATCATCAGGAATCGAAACCACATATACACTCCTCCTTGATTTTTATTGCTTTAAATCAAAGAGGTTTGATCACATAATTCGACTGGAAAAAGACTGCTGTAAGAAAGGCAATTAATGCAGTGACCCAGTTATTCTTGTACTCTTTAATAAGAAAAAATCTGGATAAAACAAGAAGGATAAGCACGGGCATGATAAAATGAAGTTTTTTATCTTCTTTACCGGGACCGGGGAGATCTTCGTGCACTTGATCCATAGAAATGAAAGCTTTCGTCTTGATGTCCTTAGTTTTCTCCGAAGGAAGAGTTCCGTGGCTGATTGAAATCAGGAGTAACAGGCTAAGCACAGAAAATGTCAGCTTTCTCACGGTCCCTCACTCCCTTAAAAAGTAGTAACACTATCGTATAACAATATATGCACAGTGGAAACTAAAAAGTTTTGACATTTTTCTCAGCACAAAAAAAACAGGCACTTGTCCAGTGCCTGCAGCCAATTATTGTTTGCGCAAGTTGCCAAGTTCTTCAGCAATTGCCTGCATTTCATTTGGGCTGAAGTTGTTTTTTCGCATGATCATTTCATAGATTTCCTTCAGCTCTTCATACATTTCGCCGTCAAAATGAGTCGATTTAATGGCGCCAAAGTTCATGACATTCAATTTCTCTTTGATTTTTTCAATCATGAATTCAACATTTTCGGGGCTGTTTTTAGTTAAGTCCAATCCGTTCATCCTCTCAATGGTTGTACCAACATCTTTCCACGTTCACAAAAAAAAGTCAATTAGAAATCCGGCGCCTGACAGACGCCGGAGGTATCTTACGCACTTAATCTTTTCGCCTCGATTTTCTCTTCCTTGATTGCATTCAGGATCTTTCTTGTTTCAACCACAACCACACCGGATAAGCCAAGCAGGCCGATCAGGTTAGGGAATGCCATCAATCCGTTCATGACATCAGAAATGCCCCATACAATCTCCAGCTGGGAAATCGCCCCGATGAATACGGCAATGACATAAGCGATCCGGTAATAAATCACGACTTTCTTGCTGAAAAGATAGGAGAAGCATTTCTCTCCGTAATAGGACCAGCCAATGATCGTCGATGAGGCGAAGAACAGCAGTCCAACAGCAACGATGATGGAACCGGAATTGCCAAGGAATTTGGCAAAGGTTGCAGAAGTCAGTTCTGCTGCAGTTACATCTCCTGTATACAAGCCTCCCATGACAATCGTGATTCCTGTGATTGAACAGATGATGAGTGTATCGATGAATACCTGGGTCATTGACACAAGTGCCTGCCGTCCTGGAAGATCCGTCTTGGCCGCAGCCGCAGCGATCGGAGCAGAACCAAGGCCGGCTTCATTGGAGAATACTCCGCGGGCAACACCCATTCGGATAACAGTTCCAAGTGCGCCGCCGGCAACCGCTTCTCCGGTGAAAGCATCAGTAAAAATCAATGCTAAGGCTGATGGGACAAGGTCGAAATTCATAATCATGACCGCAAGGCCAGCTGCAAGATAGAAAAATGCCATGACCGGCACGAATAAGGCCGTTACTTTTCCGATGCTCTTTATGCCGCCAATCAGGGCAAAAGCCGTAAAAATTGTCAGCACAACTCCGGTAATCCAGGCCGGAACCGAGAAGGTGGAATGAACCACACTGGCAACCGAATTGGATTGAACAAGGTTACCAATTCCAAAAGCGGCAACCGCCCCAAATAAGGCAAAAAGGACTCCAAGCCACTTTTGCCCAAGGCCTCGCTCGAGATAATACATCGGGCCCCCGGACATTTCTCCGTCCTTGTCTTCAACACGGTATTTTACTGCTAAAACAGCTTCGGCATATTTTGTGGCCATCCCGAAGAAAGCGGTGACCCACATCCAGAACACGGCTCCAGGGCCGCCCGTGAAAACGGCAGTAGCAACACCAGCTATATTTCCTGTTCCCACAGTAGCCGCAAGTGCTGTCATCAGAGCCTGGAAATGAGATATATCTCCTTCTGAATGTTTGTCCTGTTTTTTTGTAAAAGCAAGCTTAAGTGAATAAGGAAGCAGCCTCATTTGCAGGAAGCCGATTCTCACTGTTAAATAGATTCCTGTTCCGACAAGCAGGACAAGCAAAGGAGGTCCCCACACCCAGCCGCTGATTTTCCCAATCCAATCTACAAAAGTCATGATGTTCCCCCTTGAAATATTATTGCCCAAAAATGTTCTCTAACAAGAATATTCTGATAATTGGTGATTAGTCAAGCGAAAACCTTAAGGTAAATCATAGAAAATGACGTTGAGCCGTTAGGATAAAGCGTTTTTGGCTGCGAAAAAATATTATTCTTTTTTCAAAATTCTGTTCTGAAAAAAACTGACATCAGTAAAAATTGTTTCAAACTTGCATGAAGTGATGGCAATCGTGGAAAATGTTAGGTAGGAAACAGGCAGAGAAGAAAAGATACCTGTAAACTGATATGGTTTGAATTTAGGAGGAGAAGCAATGGGCAGTTCAAAAAAGTTTTGGATGGGCATGATTTTTGGAGCATTGGCGGGGGGAGCAGTCAGTCTTTTGGATAAAACAACACGCCAGTCGGTCAAAGAGGATTTTAACAAAGTATCCAGCGGAGTGGCATATGTTGTGAAAAATCCAAATGAATTCATTGAGGATCTAAAGGATGCCGCGTATAAAGTTCGGACTACAGTGGAACAAGTAACAGAGGACGTTGCTTTTATCACGGAAAAAGTCGAAGAAATAAAGGATGTGCCCCCACAGGTTACCGAATTGGTCAAGGGAACAAAAGAGACACTAAGAAAAATTGCAGCATCCGGCCAGCCGGCAAAGCATATAGATGAACAATAATTGAACAAGCCAGGAAAGCATAAATGAGGTGGAGCGATGATTGATTTATCATTTTTCAGGCAAATGTGGCACAGGATAGAGGAGGACGATGTTCCGGCACTTGCAGCCCAGCTTGCGTACTTCTTTTTGCTTTCCTTATTTCCGCTCCTGATCTTCCTGGTCACGCTTGTTCCATATCTTCCAATTACCGAAGTCGATATCCTCGGTTTTTTTGATGACTATGCTCCCGGTGAGTCGATGGATCTAATCAAAAACAGCATGGAGGATATTATGAAGAAGGACGGAAAATTGCTGTCCTTTGGCTTGATTGCGACAATTTGGTCGGCGTCGAATGGAATCAACGCGATTGTCAGGGCCTTTAACAGAGCATACCGGGTTGAAGAGACTCGCTCTTTTATAGTCAACAGATTAATGGCAATCCTTTTGACGTTTGGGATGATTTTTGTTTTTCTGGTCGCTTTGATTCTTCCTGTATTCGGAAAAGAAATAGGGATCTGGCTGTTCGCCAATTTTGGTCTGAGGGAAGAATTCATTACCGTATGGAATATGTTGCGCTGGCTGATCAGCATCCTGATTTTATTCATCGTATTCCTGGGATTGTACTGGATTGCTCCGAATAAAAAACTGACTTGCATCAGCGGTATTCCAGGTTCGATATTCGCAACAGGAGGCTGGGTGCTTGTATCTCTCGGTTTCTCCTACTATGTCAGCAACTTTGCATCCTACACAGCTACGTATGGAAGCATCGGGGCGATCATCGTGCTGATGATCTGGCTTTATCTGTCCGCGTATATCATTATCATTGGCGGGGAAATCAACGCTTATTTTAGCGAAAAGAAGGCTGGATGCTAAAGTATGAAAGCTGGCAAGAATTAATCCCCTATCCTGAAATTTCCTCGATAGTTGAACAGGATTTTGCGGAAGATAAGATGGAGGCATGTACCTCACTTTTATCAAGGGGGATTCGCGAATGACAAAGCAGACGAAAAAAGACGGCGGCACAAAACAAAAAGGCAATAAAAGCAACCCTAAGCAAAAAACATCCGGCTCAGCAAACGGATCAAACGGCTATCACTAACACCAGGCGCCCTCATATCGGAGGGCGCTTTTATGTTGGGGAAAACTCTAGATGAATGCATATAGGTGATGACGGACAAATATTGATGAGACGAGAGGGAAAATGTCCGTCATGAAGGCGATGACGGACAAAAATCGGTGAAACGAAAGGGAAAGTGTCCGTCATGAAGGCGATGACGGACATAATTCGGTGAAACAAAAGGAAAAATGTCCGTCATGAAGGTGATGACGGACAGATATGGGTGAAAGGAAAAGAAAAATGTCCGTCATGAAGGTGATAACGGACAGAAATCAGTGAAACGATAGGGAAAGAGTCCGTCATCAACCGTAAGCTGGCGCGTCCATACAAAACAAATCCTCCCGCCGGAATCGGAATCCAGCGGGAGGTGAAATTTACTTCAATAATCTCAAGCTATTCAAAATGACCAATATCGTGCTTCCTTCGTGTCCGATGACGCCGTATGGCAGGTCGAGGAGCTGCAGGAAGTTCGAGGCAATAAGCACCATGATGACCAAAATCGAGAATACAATGTTCTGCTTGACGATGCGGTTCATACGCCGTGAAAGATTAATGGCTTCGGCAATCTTCGGGAGATCGTTTTTCATCAGGACTACGTCTGCTGTCTCAAGGGCGACGTCGGATCCTTCACCCATTGCGATGCCGACATTCGCTGTTGCCAGTGCAGGCGCGTCGTTGATACCGTCACCGACCATGCCGACTTGGCCATATTGAACTTTTAGTTTCTTCAATTCATCGACTTTTGTCTCTGGAAGGCATTCAGCAATATGTCCATCAACATGGCTTTCAGCTGCGATTGCTTTTGCCGTGTTCCTGCTGTCGCCAGTTAGCATGATGGTATGGATTCCTTCAGATTTCAGCAAGTCGATTGCCTGCTTCGTTTCTTCACGGACCACATCCTTCAATGATATTAAACCGGCTAACTGGCCATTCCGTTCGATGAAGACAATTGTCTTGCCTTCAGCAGCTAGTTTCAATGCAGCACCGCCAGCGAATGCTTCTGCAGCTTGCCTGCCGACGAAATCCGCTTTTCCAATTTTCCAGTCTTCATTTTCATAGTGAGCCTTAACTCCCCAGCCGGAGACATCCTCGATGCTTTCTGGATGCAGCAGATCCTTGCCGAGAGTTTTCTTTGCATATTTTACAATCGCGTTGGCAAGCGGGTGATTGGAGTGGCTTTCAATCGACGCCGCCTTTAGGAGGACTTCATCGCGATCCAGTCCGTCAGCGATTATCATATCTGTCACTTCAGGTTTACCCTTGGTCAGAGTGCCGGTTTTATCAAACGCGATCGCTTTAAGATGGCTAAGATTTTCCAAATGGACTCCGCCCTTAAATAAAATCCCATGTTTGGCACCATTCGATATAGCCGATAAGGTAGCCGGCATGATGGATGCAACAAGGGCACAGGGGGATGCGACAACCAGCAGGATCATTGCCCGGTAAAAGGTTTCAGTCCAGCTCCACCCTAAATGGAAGTGCGGAACAACCATCATCAGCACAACCACGGCCAGGACAACTTTTACATATGTTCCTTCAAACTTCTCAATGAATAGCTGTGAAGGTGATTTTTCACTCTGGGCGTTTTGGACGAGCTGGATGATTTTTTGAAAAAGTGTTTCATTGTTTGGTTTTGTAATTTCAACTGTTAGCGATCCTGTAAGGTTGACAGTTCCGGCAAAAACATCGTCGCCGGCATCCTTTGACACAGGAATCGATTCCCCAGTAATGGCTGCCTGGTCAACCGTCGTCTGCCCTTTGGAAATTCTGCCGTCAGAAGGGATCCTTTCGCCAGGTTTGACCAAAATCAAATCGCCAATCTCCAGCTCTGAAACATGGACTCTCTCTTCGATTCCATCAGTAATTCTTAATGCTTCTTCAGGCTGCAATTCCATCAATGAGGAAATCTCTTTATGGCTTTTGTTCATCGTATACGTTTCAAGCGCACCGCTCATGGCAAAAATAAAAATCAAAATCGCGCCTTCTGTCCAGTATCCGATGATGGCAGAGCCGATGGCGGCAAAAATCATCAGCATTTCCACATTCAGTTCTTTATCCTCGATTGTTGCTTCAATGCCTTCCTTAGCCTTGGCGAAACCGCCGATTACATAGGCAAGGATAAAAGCAGCAACAGATGCCGTCTGTGAATCTGCTTTGCTGAGGATCCATCCGGCTGCAATCAGGATGCCGCTTAGGATTGCGGCGATCAATTCAGCATGTGGTTTTATTTTTTCCAAAAAACTTACTTCAGGAACTGATTTTTGTTTCATTAAAGCGTCTGCTCCCTGAGCCATCTATTTCTCCTCCTTTTATAAAAACTTCTCTCTAACTGATATTAATAATCACAATCAATACCCTTAAAAAACACGAAAGCTGCCACCAGGATGGTGACAGCGATATGCCAAGACAAAAGATACATATTGTTTTCACTATTATGTTACCATACAATATATGCTTTTTAAAAGAATTATGCTATTGCCTAAGGAGACAATTTAATGACAGCTAAAGACTTTTTTACCCATCCGCTAGGAATCGCTGCCTCGGCCGTTGGTGCGACCCTGTTGTGGGGAAGTGCGTTTCCGTTTATAAAATTAAGCTATAAAAGCCTTGATATCAAGCCGGAGGAGATGGGGGAACAGATGCTGTTTGCCGGTTACCGCTTCCTGCTGGCCGGAATCCTGATTCTCGTTATGTTCCTGCTCATGAAAAGGAATATGAAGTTCAAGCCCGATACAACCAAGTCCCTGCTGAAAATTGGTTTTTTTCAGACATTCATGCAATATGTCCTGTTTTACATCGGGTTGAGTTATTCGACAGGAATCCAGGGTTCAATTATTGCGGGAACGACTTCGTTTTTTCAAATCCTGCTTGCGCATTTCCTGTATCCTGATGACAGGATGAACCGATTGAAGATCGCTGGATTGATGATTGGTTTTACCGGTGTTATTTTTGCGAATTGGCCGAATGGAGATTATGAAATTCATTTTGGAATCGGAGAAATCCTTCTGATGCTGGCGATGCTTGCCGGTGCCTACGGCAATATCCTTGCCAAACAAGGCAGCGCAAAGATGGAGGTCATTTATCTAACAGCCTATCAGATGGTTTTGGGTTCGCTCGGATTGATTGCGATTGGCGCTTTTTCTGTGGGGATCGTGCCGTTTGACTTTGATTTGAAATCCGGGTTGATGCTCGTATATCTTGCGTTCCTGTCTGCTGCAGGCTTCATCTTATGGAATAATGTCATGAAGTACAACCAGGTCGGCAAGGTGTCGCTCTACCTTTTCCTGGTTCCGGTTTTTGGTGTGATCCTATCCTCCGTTCTGCTTGATGAAGCGCTCCATTACTTTGTCATAGCTGGATTAATATTAGTGGTAGCCGGCATTGTTTTGGTGAACCGGCCCGTACGAGCAAAAAACAGCCTCCCTGCAAAATAGGGAGGCTGTTTTACATTATAAGGATTCCGCATGCTGGGAGGAGCCTCCAGGCCGGACGGCTACAATGGCGATGAAAATCAACAGCAGCATTGAACTGATGACATAGAAAAAGCTGATTCCAGTCAACCATTCGATGGCCAGCCCGCCAATGAACGGTCCACTGATGCTCCCGAAGCTGAAAAAGATGCCGCACATCAGGTTTCCTGCCGGCAGAAGCTGCTTTGGCAGCAGGTCAGCCATATAGCTGATTCCGAGAGAAAAAGTAGATCCGACAAGCGTACCTGCTAAGAAGAAGCAGATTAACAGGCCAGTAGTTGAGTTTTCGAGCAATCCTGCGGCTGTAAAGCAAATAAAGCCGGATAACGTGATTGTAATAAGGACATTTCTTCTGCCGAGTTTGTCACTCATGATGCCAAGCGGCACTTGTGAGAGGATTCCACCGACCGCAAACGCTGGAAGCAACAACGCTACTGCATCGACGCCAATTCCCGATCTCATTGCATACACCGGGAAATTCCCGTTAAGACTTGCCTCCAAAAATCCATAGCCGAATGGCGGCAAGAATGCCACCCATGCATATTTAAAGACTTTTCCAAACCGTTTCATCGTACCGAAAAATGAGGTGCTGTCCAGGTCATGCTCAGGGCGCTCATTTTTCAGGAGCCAGACAGTGAGCCAGGCAGCAAGGCTTATTACAGATGAAACAATAAATGGAAGTGAGGTATTTATTTTTACAAGACCAATCATTAAAGGCCCCGCTGCAAAGCCAAGGCCGAAAAACAATCCATAGATTGAAATGTTCCGGCCGATCCTTTCTTTTGGCGAAAAAGACGTAATCCAAGTCTGAGTCGCAAAATGCAGCATATGGTCGCCGATTCCGATTGCCAGCCTTAAAATAAACCAGAACCAGAAGGACTTCCATAAAGGAAACAGGGCAAGAGATATTGCAACGGCGAATCCGCCGATGAGAATGATGGGTTTGTAGCCGAACCGGCGGAGCGGTGCTTCCATCAGCGGCGATGCAAGCAGTATCCCAATATACAATCCAGTGGCATGGAAACCATTCATCGACGATGATACGCCATCCTGTTCAAAGATAATGGCGATCAACGGCAGCAGCATCCCCTGTGAAAAACCAGAGATGGCGACTATGCTGACCAAAATCCAGAAACGAAGTTTAATGCTTATATTCATAAAATAATTCTCCCTGACCAATTTAGTACTCTTCTGATGTTAACGATAGAAAATTTTTTGTGCAATGTTTTTTTAGTTTATATAAGGGAAAAAATAGTGTAATCTCTTTATAGCGAAATGCGGAAAAATTTTCTAATTGGTTTTTTCCGGAGAGCAGTATGAATAAGGGGTGGATTAAATGGAATTTAAAATGAAACCAGACGTTGGCTTTTATACGGAGGCTGGATTTGGAAGGTTGGATATCGCAGGTGATGAGGAGTATGGTTTCAGGCCTTACCAGCTGCTCGTATCTTCAGTTGCGGTTTGCAGCGGGGGAGTACTTCGCAAGGTTTTGGAAAAGATGAGAATGGAAATAAAGGATATACATATTACAGCCGATGCAGAGCGGGTTGAAGAGGAAGCGAACAGGGTAAGCAAAATTATCGTGCATTTCCGTATTGAGGGAAACAATTTGGATGAAAAGAAAATCGAGAAGGCGATGGTGCTGACGAGAAAAAATTGCTCCATGGTGCAATCAGTGATTGGCAGCATCGAGGTTGAAGAAACCTTTGAAGTCGTCAAATAACAATAAAAAAGAATAGTGAGGATTGAATTATGGCAAATAAGATTTTTATGATATTAACCTTTGCCGGTGTTCCGTTATCGGTCATTGGAACGTTGATGCATTGGCCTAGCATTTCATTATTTATCATCTACTGCTTGACGATCATTGCGCTTGCAAGCTATATGGGCAGGGCAACTGAAAGCCTCGCAATCGTGACTGGACCGAGGATTGGCGGACTGCTCAATGCTACGTTTGGTAATGCGGTTGAACTGATCATTTCAATTTTTGCACTAAAAGCTGGTTTGATTGGAGTCGTTCTTGCCTCACTGACAGGTTCAGTGCTAGGTAACCTGCTCTTGGTCGCCGGATTATCTTTTTTCGTTGGCGGATTAAAATACAAGCGCCAACATTTCAATGTGTATGATGCCCGGCACAATTCAGCGCTGTTGATATTTGCGGTAATTGTAGCCTTCGTAATCCCGGAAGTTTTTGCGATGGATATGAATGAAACAAAGACGCTAAGCCTCAGTGTAGGCATTTCAGTTATTCTGATTTCCTTATATCTGGCTGCATTATTCTTCAAGCTCGTCACACACCGTGGGGTTTACCAGCATAATGTTGAAGGGGGCGGCGCTGAGCATCATGAGGAAGAACCGGAATGGGGCAAAGGCAAGGCGCTGTTGATCCTATTGGCAGCGACGATTGCGGTAGCCTATGTTGCTGAGAACCTCGTCCATACTTTCGAGGCTGTCGGCGAATCATTCGGATGGTCCGAATTGTTTATCGGGGTTATCATCGTAGCCATCGTTGGTAATGCTGCAGAACACGCATCAGCCATCATCATGGCTTACAAAAACAAAATGGACATCGCAGTCGAAATCGCTGTCGGCTCAACCCTGCAGGTTGCCATGTTCGTAGCACCAGTGCTTGTCTTGATCTCCCTGTTGTTTGAAACAAAAATGCCGCTCGTGTTCTCCCTCCCGGAGATGATTTCAATGGCAGTTGCCGTGTTCCTGGCCATCAGCATTGCAAACGACGGAGAAACAAACTGGTTTGAGGGACTTACACTTTTAGGCGCGTATGTTATAATGGGAATTGGATTTTACCTGCTTTAATATAATAGAAACAATGAACTCTGTTCCGAGAGGACAGGGTTCTTTTTTCGCTGTAAAGCATGTTCTATATAGATAAAGTTGGTGGAAAAACCTGGTGAGTAGGTCTTTAATGGACATTTCGAGGTGAGAAAGTCACGAAAATGTCCAAAAAGAGGTGTTTAATGGACATTTCGAGGTGGGAGAGTCACGAAAATGTCCAATAAGAGGTGTTTAATGGCCATTTTGAGGTGGGAGAGTCACGAAAATGTCCAATAAGAGGTGTTTAATGGACATTTTGAGGTGGAAGAGGCGCGAAAATGTCCAAAAAGAGGTGTTTAATGGACATTTCGAAGTGGAAGAGTCGCGAAAATGTCCAATAAAAGGTGTTTAATGAACATTTTGAGGTGGAAGAGTCACGAAAATGTCCAATAAAAGGTATTTAATGAACATTTTGAGGTGGAAGAGTCACGAAAATGTCCAAAAAGAGGTCTTAAATGGACATTTTGAGGTGGAAGAGTCGCGAAAATGTCCAATAAAAGGTGTTTAATGAACATTTTGAGGTGGGGGAAGTCATGAAAATGTTCAATAAGAGGACTTTAATGGACATTTCGAGATGGAAGAGTCACGAAAATGCCCAATAAATTGTGCATTTCGAAAAAGTAAAGTTATCAAACCTGTCCATAGCATGGTTATTAAAGAAGGAGAATTTACAGAATGGCATTTGTGTATCGCACTTTATTTTTCATCATTGGGTTAACGATTCTATCTTTCGGGGTATCGATGACCATTAAAGCTGGTTTGGGGACGGGTGCCTGGGATGCTCTCAACGTTGGCCTATCACAAACGGTTGGCCTGACACCTGGAAGTTGGGTTGTTTTGGTCGGAATCATCCTGATCTTCGTCAATGCGGCTTTGGTAAAAAGACGCCCGGATGTTGCAGCAATCATTACTCTTCTCATAACTGGTGTGTTGATTGACTTCTGGATTTTGCGAGTATTCGATGAGCTGGTGGTTACAGGCTATGTGAAGCAATTTGCAGTATTTTTACTTGGGATGGTTGCTTTGAGCCTCGGGCTTGCGATTTACCTGCAGCCAAAATTCCCGCTTATTCCGATTGACAATTTCATGATGGCTTTACGGGAAAGGTTTGGACTTAACCTGATGGTCGCGAAAACATTAGGTGAAGTGATCGCCCTGTCAGCGGCTTTCATCTTCAAAGGACCAATCGGCATCGGGACATTGATCGTCACATTCTCAATTGGACCGCTGATTCAATTTTTCTATCCTTACTGTGAAAAGCTTTTAAACAAGCTGGTTATGTCAGATCGATAAAAACTTTGGATAAAGTGCTGCGACTCCGAAAACACTATAAGCAAACTTATAAGTTTCATGTAGTGAAAGGAGTTCAACACCATGAAAAAAGCAGCAGCTATCCTTGTTATGACGTTGGTTTTCATGATGTCTATTCTGGCCCCTGTCTTTGCTGAGGAAGGTAAAGCGGAAAAAGCTCCGCAGCCTAAACAGGCGGAAAAGGCAAAGTATACGATTCCCAGTTCAGTCATGAATATCACGAAGGATAATACGTATCCAAATCCGACTGAGGATTTACCGTTCTTGCAGCCGAGTGAACTGACCAAGAACTTGATCCAGACGTCAAAAGTAAAGATTGAGAACCCGGACCTCATCCGTATGTTGAATGAAACATCAATCAACAGCACACCATTTGCGATTGGCTATCGCGCGATTGTTTATCTTGGTGAATGGCCGTTGAACTATGAGTCGACAGAAACGTCTCCTAACTGGGAATTCCAGAAAATCAATACGAACTATTTTGATAATCGTGGCGGGAATACGATCTATCAAATCCATTACGTCCAGGAGCAGCAAAAGGTTGTAAAGGGCGGTTTGACTGCAAAAATCAAAAATGCTGAAGATGTGCAAAAGATGATGCTGCTAAAAGCAGCCCAGAAAACAGGGCTGCCGCTGGCGTTCGAAACGATTGTAGGCGCAGGGACAAAAAAGGATCATATTTATAACATTCAGCCAAAGCGTTTAGGATATCTATACGCCTACGCACCAGCCATTAATGAAAAGGGCAAGGTGACATACGGCGAAGTTTATCTGATGTTAAAAGGAAGTAAAAAGTTCATCGTCGTCAAAAATGTCGTTTCACAGGGAATTGGCGCATGGATTCCGATGCAGGACCATGTGAGCTTCGGATTTGTTTCCAGCGAAAGACCTAGATAAGAAACGAGAAAACCTGATTCTATTAATACGAATCAGGTTTTTTATATATCGTGGTAATTTTTCCCTCTTGACAGAAGGTAGATATATCCTGTTTAACTCTTGTCCAACCCGGGAATTAGATAGGCATAACAAATAAATCAACATACCTTTAAGGAGGAAAACATTATGTCTAACAATATTCTTTCAAATGACCAAAATTCAATGAACCACAACTCAAACTCATACAGCATGAACAATAACGCATACACCTCATCAACTGAAAATGCTTCTTATGATCCGACGACAGGTACAACAACATATGCAAGCACAAATTCAAATGATTCTTATTCGAACAACACTTCAATGGGCGGCTACTCCAGCAACTACACAACTGACAGCTCAAACGGCAAGCTGATGAAGGGCTTATTAATCGGCGCTACAATTGGCGGTGTTTTGGCGATGCTTGATTCCAACACTCGTTCAAAAGTGAAGGATACAGCCATGAATGTCAAAGACACATCCATGAATGTATTCAGCGAGGTTAAAAACAACCCTACAGATGTGAAGGAGCAAATGATGAGCAGCTTCAAGGAAGCTTCCAGCATTCTGAAGGAAGCAATCAGCGATGCTCAAAACCTTTACCAGCGCCTGAATGAGGATGTTTTCAGCAAAATGGGCGATGTAAAATCATTGTCCAATGAAGCGGTGAATACTGTATCAAAAGCGACTGATGACTTAAAGGAAGTCGGCGCAAAAGTAAAGGAAGCAGGAACGACTGCAATGGATAATCCTGTTGTTAACTCGGCATCTGAATCCGGATCATCAAATTACGGTTCTGGCTCAAGCAATCCTGCTGGCGCTTATGCTACGGGCATGGACAGCAAGCCGTCTGATACAACAGGACTTGGCAACACGTCCAACGCTTTCACTGTTTCTCCTGAAGAACAGAACAACGACAACAATCGCTAATGAAACCCCAAACCAGTCCTGATGCCAGGGCTGGTTTTTTTATGGAGAAATCTGTTGAAATTTAGTTTTCACAAATAAAATTGACATCCCTCCCATAATTTTGCCTGTTTTCTAGCCGGTATATTGGGTATCTATTTAGTACAAGCTAATCGTCAGTTAATTTGGGAGGTAAAAGTCAATGGATAAGGAATTTAAACCACGCTCAAACAAGTGTGATTATGATAGAGAAACGGCTACAGGGAAAATTGCCATGGCAGCTTCGGCACACCCGATTGCTACAGACGCGGGAGAGAAGATTCTCCGGGAAGGGGGCAACGCGATCGATGCAGCGATTGCCATACAATTTGGCTTGAACGTCGGGGAACCGATGATGACAGGCATAGGTGGCAGCGGTTTTTTCATGGTGTACCATGCAGAGAGCAAGACAACGAAAATCTTTGATGGTCATACAAGGGCCCCTGCAGCTGCACATCCGGAATTATTCCTTGATGAAAATGGTGATGTCATTCCTTTTCGTGAGAGGTCGACGCATGCATCAGCTGTTGGTGTGCCAGGAATCTTAAAAGCAATGGAAGAAGCAAGAAAGGAATATGGAACAAAGCCGCTGGCCGAATTGATCGAACCTGCGGCCCAGGCTGCCGAAAAAGGAGTCGAGGTTAACTGGGTGATGGATCAGTCGCTTAAGACCTTTGAATACAGGCTCGGTGACCATGCCCGCCAGCTCTTTATACCCGAGGGGAAATCACTATGCGAGGGAGACATTTACGCGAAAGAACATCTTGCCAAGACGTTCCGCATCCTACAAAAAGAGGGTATCGAATCCTTTTATGAGGGAGAAATAGCGGAAGCCATTGTTTCTACACTAAAGGAACTTGGCGGAATAATGGAGCTATCAGACCTTAAGAGCTACAGGATTTCTATTGACGAACCAGTCTGGGGAACTTACAGAGGTTACAATATAGCCTCTTCAAATATGCCAAGCGCCGGCGGAAGCACAATGCTGCAAATCCTGAAGCTGCTTGAAGGCTTTGACCTTAGCAAATATAATCCAAAGTCCTGGGAGAAGTATTACTTATTTACAGAAGCAATGAGGATTGCTTTTTCTGATAAAATCGCCTTTGCCGGTGACCCTGAATTCAGTGATATTCCATTGGAAGGTTTGTTGAATGAGCAGTATCTGGACGACCGCAGAAAATTGATGAACTTCGAACACCGAAATGACTCCATCGATTTTGGCAACCCGTGGGCCTATACGGATGGCAAGGAATTCAGTGTCGTAAGGCAGCCTATTGAGCCGGAGAGGGAGAAGAGTGAGACAACTCACTTTACTGTCATGGATCGATGGGGAAATATTGTTGCTTGTACCTCAACGGTTGAGCATCCATTTGGTTCAGGTATTATGGTAAAGGATTATGGATTCGTATTGAACAATGAGCTGACGGATTTTGATGCCGTACCTGGCGGATTGAATGAAATCCAGCCTGGCAAGCGTCCAGTGAGCTGCAAGACGCCAACAATTGTGTTTAAGGATGAGGAACCTGTATTGACCCTGGGTTCTCCAGGCGGACCGACCATTGTGGGCTCCGTTTTCCAAACGATTGTGAATGTCATTGACTTTGGCATGGACTTGAAAGAAGCAATCGAAGAACCACGCATCTTCAATAGTACTGGTCCTCTCATCGGCTGGGAAGGAGGAATCGGCATGGAGGCGAAAGGGGAAATGGAAGCAAGAGGCTTTGAATTTGCAGACGCGCCTTTCCCACTCGGCAATGTGCAGGCCATTCAGATCGACCGTGAGAATGGAGTATTGCATGGAGCAGCTGATTCAAGCCGCGAAGGTAAAGCAACAGGACTGGATGATTAATGAGAGGCAGGCAGGCTGGAGCATGATTCAGCCTGCCTCAGTTATTTCTCCTACTTGTTTTCAAGCATCAATAAGATTTGGCAAAAACTCGGGTTGATAGTTTTTAATGAAGGGGAATACTAAAGGCAAAAGAAATAATATTGCAGAATTGTCCATTTTTAGGTAGGATGTTAACGATAGTGAAAGGAGCGAGAAGTTTGGGTAGTCCGATTAATGAAAAAAACACACAGGTTGTGTTCCTAAAGCAGCGCCTGGATATGTTTGCTGATTTGCTTGAAGCAATCGATCCGGAAGAAGCGGATCTTGAGGATATCGACCGCATGATCCAGATTGTCGAAGAAATGGATGCAAAATGCCGCGAATTCAAGAATCGCGATATGTAAGGAGACCTTTATGCAAGGTCTCTTTTTCAATTTTACAGCCGTTCCTTGTAAACGATTCCACTTTCTATCTTTAAATCGATAGATGATAGGAGTATAATGATACCGTAGAAATTATTATAAAATTTTCACATATAGAAAATAGATACGAACATGGGAGCAGAGAGAGGGGCAGAAAGATGAAGATCGAAAAGTTTCAGGAGAGCATGTACAAGCTGATTGTTGAAACATCCACGAACCTGCCAAAGGATGTGCGCAGGGCGATCAAGACGGCGGCAGAGCGTGAGAACGCCGGGACCCGTTCGGCAATGAGCCTTGCCACGATTACAAATAATATCAAGATGGCGGATGACAATGTATCGCCTATTTGCCAGGATACTGGACTTCCAACCTTTAAAATCAAGACTCCGGTTGGCGCAAACCAGATCGCGATGAAAAATGCAATTTACAACGCGATTGCACAGGCAACGAAGGACGGGAAGTTGCGTCCGAACTCAGTTGATTCGCTGACTGGGGAAAACAGCGGAGACAATCTTGGCGGAGGAACTCCTGTCATTAAATTCGAGCAATGGGAAAAAGAATATATCGACGCACGCCTGATTTTAAAAGGCGGCGGCTGTGAAAATAAAAATATCCAATACAGCCTTCCAACTGAGCTGGAAGGATTGGGACGCGCTGGCCGTGACCTTGATGGAATCCGCAAGTGCATCATGCATTCAGTCTACCAGGCACAGGGACAAGGCTGCAGTGCCGGCTTCATTGGGGTTGGAATCGGTGGAGACCGTTCCTCGGGCTATGACCTGGCGAAGGAGCAGTTATTCCGTACTGTGGACGACGTCAATCCGCATGAGGATCTCCGTGACCTCGAAGAATATGTAATGGAAAATGCCAATAAGCTTGGAATCGGAACGATGGGCTTTGGCGGCGAGACGACTCTTCTTGGATGCAAAGTCGGTGTCATGAACCGCATTCCTGCAAGCTTCTACGTTTCCGTAGCTTATAACTGCTGGGCATACCGCCGACTTGGCGTTGCCGTGAATCCTGAAACGGGAGAAATCCAGGATTGGATGTATCAGGAGGGGGAGAAAATTGACTTCGCACAGCCTGTTGCACAGGAAATTGCAGCTACGGTTGAAGCACCTGCTGAACAGAATGTCGTAACATTGACTGCTCCTATTACAGAAGAACAAATCCGCGAGCTTAAGGTGGGAGATGTCGTTCGAATCAACGGTATGATGTACACCGGACGCGACGCGATCCATAAATATCTGTCCGACCATGATTCACCAGTCGACTTGAACGGCCAGATCATTTATCACTGCGGTCCGGTTATGCTGAAGGACGAAGAGGGAAAATGGCATGTTAAGGCTGCCGGCCCGACAACAAGTATCCGTGAGGAACCTTATCAGGGCGATATCATGAAGAAGTTCGGAATCCGTGCAGTCATCGGTAAAGGCGGCATGGGCGCGAGGACGCTTGCTGCTTTAAATGAGCATGGCGGTGTCTACTTGAATGCAATTGGCGGGGCTGCCCAGTACTATGCGGATTGCATCAAGTCTGTCGAAGGCGTTGACCTGATGAACTTCGGGATTCCTGAAGCAATGTGGCATTTGAATGTCGAAGGCTTCACAGCGGTAGTCACAATGGACTCACATGGCAACAGCCTGCATGAGGATGTTGAGAAATCATCGCTTGAAAAATTGGCACAGTTCGCTGACCGTGTATATAAGTAAAAATTACGAATGGAGGCTTGCTTTTGACAGCAGGCCTCCTTTAATTTGTCTTCTGTTTTGCATTTGCCTTCTGTCAGCCAATAGATTTTTCTGCCTATAAGCTTTTGGGAATTTTTTTTGCCTGTTGACAAACAATAAAGGAAAACATCAATGGAGGAACATCATGAAACCGATTTTTAAAGTTTTCCTTGCGTTAAGCATGCTGCTGATGATGTCAATCCCAGCTGCTGCCGACTCGGAGGAATATTCAAATTCACCATTGCACTGGGGATTCAAGAAGGGTCGCAATGGCAGGCAGGCTGATGCCGGAAGGATGTTCGAGGTCATTCTTGAAGATCATGGCGCAGTTTATAAAGGTGACAAGAGTTCAAAGGACATTTATCTGACATTCGATAATGGCTATGAAAATGGCTATACCGAGAAAATCCTCGATATTTTAAAAGAAGAAAAAGTCCCGGCTGCATTTTTCGTGACCGGCCATTATCTTGACAGCGCTCCTGAGCTTGTCGACAGGATGGCACGGGAAGGCCATATCATCGGCAACCACTCCTGGCATCACCCGGATATGACGAAAATCAGCGATGAGAAAATCAAAAAGGAATTGGAAATGGTCAGAGCGGAAACAGAGAGAATTACCGGCAAAAAGCATATGGCCTATCTTCGCCCCCCGCGTGGAGTGTTTTCTGAAAGATCAATGGCAATAGCCAAAGAGGCAGGCTACACCCATGTGTTCTGGTCGCTTGCATTTGTTGACTGGAACACTGATCAGCAAAAAGGCGCACAATATGCCTACGATAAAATCATGACGCAAATCCATCCAGGAGCAGTCCTGCTGCTTCACACTGTTTCAAAAGACAATGCTGATGCCCTTGGGAAAGTGATCAGAGACTTGAAAGAACAAGGCTACACTTTTAAAAGCATTGATGATTTGATGCTCAGAAAAGGTGGCATGAAAGATCCGATGTTGTATTAATTTCAAAGTCCCGGCATCTTTATATAGTGCCGGGACTTTGAATTCCCCAATTTTTCGTAAAAATACTGCAGAAATGCTATAATACGGGGAAAATACATAAGGGCGGTTTGTGTATGTGGGAAGAAAAGGTGGCCATTTCGGGGCCATATGATTTTGATTTAGCATTGAGCAGGATGGCGCTGGATCCATTGAATGTTGTAAATGTTGAAGGGCGGTCAGTGAAGGTGCCGCTTCATATTGAAGATAAAAAAATCGTGGCTGAGGTGACCGGGACAGGCACATTGGAAAATCCGGAATTCCTTATCCGTGGCGATCAGGAAAAAGAAAAAATGTTGAAGCGTCTGACGGAAATTTTCCGGTGGGATGTGGAATTGCTCCATGTTCATGAGCATTTCCAAACGACAGAGTTAAAAGAGTTGTTCATCGACCATTTCGGCACACCACTTGTGCTCGAGTTTGACCCATTCTCGAGTTTAATCAAAAGCATCATCCATCAGCAAGTGAATTTAAAGTTTGCTTTTACCTTAACGGAGAGATTTGTAAAGGCATACGGCGAAGAAATAGATGGAGTATGGTTTTATCCATCTCCTGAAAGAGTCGCGCAAATTACAGTGGAAGAGTTGCGTGAAATGCAGTTCAGCGGGCGGAAGTCGGAGTATGTGATCGGAATTGCAAAAATGACTGCATCCGGCGAGCTTGATTTTGATAAAATGAAATCCAAGCCTGATGCGGAAGTCGCACAGGAATTGATTAAGATTCGCGGTGTAGGCCCATGGACAGTTGAAAACTTTCTCATGTTTGCACTCGGGAGGCCGAATCTGTTCCCAATGGGGGACATCGGCATCCAAAATGCACTGAAGAAATATTTCAATCTGGACCAAAAGCCATCGATTGCAGAAATGGAAAAATATAAAGAACCATGGAATCCTTATTTGAGCTATGCTTCGCTCTATTTATGGAGAAGCATTGAATAACTGGAGTGAAGTTTTATGAAAAAAGAACAGCAAGTGAAAAAAGTGCAGCAAGTAAAAAAAGAACAGCAAACAGCTAAGTTACAGCTGAAACAGACATTCCCGCTGACAATCAGGCGCCTTGGAATCAATGGCGAGGGGGTCGGTTATTTCAAGCGCCAGGTCGTATTCGTGCCCGGTGCGCTGCCTGGGGAGGAAGTTGTCGTCGAGGCGACAAAAGTTCACCCGAAGTTCGCTGAGGCGAAAATCAAGAAAATCCGCAAGCGGTCCGAGCATCGTGTCAAACCGCTTTGTCCGGTGTATGACCAGTGCGGAGGCTGCCAGCTGCAGCATCTGCATTATGGACAGCAGCTCAACGAGAAACGCGACATCGTGATTCAGTCATTGGAGCGGCATACAAAGCTGAAGATCGACGAGCTCGAAATCAGGCCGACGATCGGGATGGACAATCCCTGGGGCTACCGAAACAAAAGCCAGTTCCAGGTTGGGGAAAAGGAAGGGAAGGTGCTTGCCGGACTTTATGGCCTGAACTCCCATAACCTTATTAATATTGAACAATGCGCTGTCCAGCATCCTGCTACAACGAAGGCAACTGAAGTGGTAAAAGGAATACTGCAGGATTTGAAAATCCCAATCTACAATGAGAAAAAGCATAAGGGACTTGTCCGAACAATTGTGGCGAGAACGGGTGTCAAGACGGGAGAGCTTCAAATCGTCTTGATCACGACGAAAAAAGAGCTTCCGAAAAAGGACATCATCATCCAGGAAATCAAAAAGCGTCTGCCTGAGGTCAATTCGATTGTGCAAAACGTCAACGGCGAAAGGACATCGGTTATTTTCGGAAACGAAACGGCTACTCTTGAGGGGAGCGATTTTATTCAGGAGACACTTGGTGACCTGCAGTTCGAGCTATCGGCAAGGACATTCTTCCAGCTGAATCCTGAACAGACAGTGAAGCTTTACAATGAGGCAAAAGCAGCTGCAAAGCTGACAGGCAAGGAGAAACTGGTTGATGCCTATTGTGGCGTTGGTACCATCGGCTTGTGGATGGCTGACCAGGCAGGCGAGGTCCGCGGGATGGACGTAATCCCGGAATCGATTGAAGATGCGAAGAAAAATGCCGATAAACATAACGTTAAGCATGCGAAGTTTTATGTTGGCAAAGCAGAGGAACTGCTTCCGAAATGGCTGAAGGAAGGGTGGCGCCCGGATGTAATCGTCGTCGATCCGCCGCGCACAGGCTGCGACCAGGAATTTTTAAAGACCGTGCTGAAGATCAAGCCAAAAACATTCGTCTATGTTTCCTGCAACCCATCAACACTTGCAAAAGATATCGAGACATTGGGATCACATTATAAAGTAGACTTTATCCAGCCAGTGGACATGTTCCCGCACACCAGCCAGATTGAAAGTGTGACAAGACTGGTTTTAAAGTAGACAGAGGAGGAACTCTAATGATCAGTGAGAAATTGGGAAAAGGCTTAATTGAACAAATGAATTATGAATTTTATTCAGCGCATGCATATATGGCAATGGCTGCATACTGCTCAGCTGAAAATCTGGACGGTTTTGCGAACTTCTTTTTAGTCCAGGCTGAAGAGGAACGCTTCCATGCGATGAAATTCTATAATTTCATAAATGATATGGGTGAGCGTGTGACATTTGAAGGGTTTCATGCACCATCCAACGAATTTGCTTCTGCGCTTGATGTTTTTGAAAAAGGACTCGAGCACGAGAAAGAAGTCACTCGCCGCATCTATCAGCTTGCAGATATTGCACTGGATGAACGCGAGCACGCAACCATGACCTTTTTAAAATGGTTCATCGAAGAACAGGTCGAAGAAGAAGCGATGTTCGACGGCCTGATCCAGAAGCTCCGCAGGATCGATAAGGACAGCAACGCATTCTTCATGCTCGAAAACGAACTCGCACAGCGCACATTCACAGCACCAGAGTAAAAATAGATTTTTCAGCAGGATTCCAGGCCGGAATCCTGTTTTTTTGCCTGTTAGAGAGAAATGATTTTATTTTTTGTTCTCTGGCCGATTTTTTTCTCGAGTACAGGGTTCATTTTTATGTGAGATTGGGAGACCATCCTTCTTTATCTGACTTTAATCCTGGTTTTGCGAAATATGATTCCAGTCAAAAATAATCCCTGTTTCGCAAGAAATAATCCCTGTATCTCTTAAAATAATTCCAGTTTCCTTCATGCCAATTCCATCCAAATTGTTAAAAGCCTTTTTTATCCTCCCAACTAGGGTATTAGTTCTGTAAGAGATTTTTTCATCAAGGAGGTTCTCATGAAAAAACTACTACTATCACTAGCTGCGATTGGGATGCTGGCTGGATGCGGTTCGGATGGGCAGGAGGGTCCTCCGGAAACAGAAGTGAAAACGGAGGAGAATCCGGTGACAACGGAATACCTTCAGGAAAGGTTCACGGTAGGCATGAATTATGATGCATACGCAGTTGAGGTGCAGACATGGGCCGACAAGGGACAGGCGTCGATTGCTGATACTGTCCAAATTGACGGTCAGAAGAATGTATCTGCGGACATCATCCAGGTAGCGGATGGATTCTTGGCGGTTGTGAATGACAGCAAAAAAATTACCTTTGTTAAACCATTTGCTTCGCCAGAAGAAGCAAAAGAATACCTGAATGAAAATCTGTAGAATCGAGCCCGCTAAATATCCGTTTAGCGGGCTTTGCCTTGTGGTATACGTCCATAGAGGGGCATGGACGTAGGTGTGTCTGTTGAGACTGATTGGAAAACATCTTGTGGCCGATTACATACATATTCTCATGCTCCGACACCATGAACGGGAGGAATGAATCAGTGATGAAAGACGAAAAGAATCAAACTGTGCACGAGAATTCAAAGGACCAGCAGCTCGAGCAGTTCAGGTCTGGGCATGATGGAGAAGCGTTGACGACGAACCAGGGGCTGCGTGTTTCAGAAGATGAACATTCCTTGAAGGCAGGCGTCCGCGGTCCGACGTTGATGGAGGATTTTCATTTCCGCGAAAAAATGACTCATTTCGACCATGAGCGTATTCCTGAGCGTATTGTCCATGCAAGGGGCTTTGCGGCTCACGGTTATTTTGAGGTATACGAGCCAATGGCTGAATATACCAAAGCGGGATTCCTGCAGGATCCAGGTAAAAAGACTCCAGTCTTTGTACGTTTTTCAACGGTTGCAGGATCACGCGGATCAGGTGACACCGTTCGTGATGTTCGTGGTTTCTCTACGAAATTTTATACGGAAGAAGGCAATTATGATCTTGTTGGAAATAACATTCCAGTCTTCTTCATTCAGGATGCAATCAAGTTTCCTGACTTGGTTCATGCAGTCAAGCCTGAGCCGCATAATGAAATCCCCCAGGCACAATCAGCGCATGATACATTTTGGGATTTTGTTGCGAATAACACAGAATCTGCCCACATGGTGATGTGGCATATGTCCGACCGGTCAATTCCACGCAGCTTCCGTATGATGGAAGGCTTTGGCGTGCATACATTCAGGTTTATCAATGAGCAGGGCAGAGCCCGTTTTATAAAATTCCACTGGAAACCGGTGCTTGGTGTCCATTCGCTAGTATGGGATGAAGCACAAAAGCTTGCCGGTAAGGATCCGGATTTCCACCGCCGCGACCTTTTTGAAGCGATTGAGATGGGAAATTATCCAGAGTATGAACTTGGCGTACAAATGATCGACGAAGAAGATGAGTTCAAATTTGATTTCGATGTCTTGGACCCAACAAAAATCTGGCCGGAGGAATTGGTCCCGGTCAAAATCATCGGAAAAATGACGCTCAACCAGAATGTGACCAATTACTTTGCTGAGACAGAGCAGGTGGCATTCCATCCAGGTCATGTCGTTCCTGGAATCGATTTTTCAAATGACCCGCTGCTCCAGGGGCGTTTGTTCTCTTATACAGATACGCAACTTTCCCGTCTTGGCGGCCCGAACTTCCATGAGATCCCGATTAACAGGCCAGTGTGCCCGTTCCATAACAATCAGCGCGATGGAATGCACCGGATGACGATTGATCGTGGGCAGGTTGCTTATCACAAAAATTCAATGCAGAACAATTATCCGAAACCTGTACCAGCAAGCGAAGGCGGTTATGAGCACTATCAGGAAAAAGTCGAGGGGCGAAAGGTTCAGGCACGGAGCGACAGCTTCAAAGACCATTATTCCCAGGCAACTTTGTTCTGGAACAGCATGTCCGATGTGGAAAAACAGCATATGATTGACGCTTTCAGCTTCGAGCTTGGAAAAGTCAAAAGCAAGGATATCCAGCAGCAAACTGTGGAGATGCTTGGCAATATCAATACATTCCTTGCTGAACAGGTTGCTGAAAACCTGGGCGTGAATAAGCCGGTAAACAGCAAACCGAAGGAAGTGACTCTCACATCTCCTGCACTCAGCCAGATGAACACAACCAAGCTCCCGAATACGAGGAAGGTTGGAATCCTCGCTGCCAATGGCTTTAACGGCTCTGAAGTATCCGGCTTGATGAAGATGCTGAAAAAGAGCGGCATCACCTCAGAAATCATCAGCACGAAGCTTGGCATGATCAAGGGTGATGACGGAACCGAGCTGGAGGTCAACCAGACATTGCTGACAAGCAGTTCAGTTCTTTATGATGCTTTATTTGTCGCTGGCGGTCAGCAGAGTGTGGACAGCCTGAAGCAGAAGAAGGAAGCTGTTTACTTTGTTGATGAGGCATTCAGCCATTTAAAAACAGTAGGAGCTGGTAAAGAAGCAGTCGAGATGCTGGCTGCAGCTGGCATCGGCTTTGATCATGCACCTGGTGTCATCGTTTTTGAAAACAGCAAAGAAACAGCAGGCGAAAGCCAGAACTTTATCAAAGCAATTGCCGAGCATCGCCACTGGAACCGGATGATTTAGAATGATAGAAAAAGAGAAACGGACAGGATCTGTTTCTCTTTTTTTACAAGGGGAGGGAAAGCAATGAAAGTAATCGTGTTCGGTGCTCACAGCAGTGTCGGTGAACATGTGGTCAGCAAGCTTTTCGAAAATGGGTATACATCCTGCGCGGTCGTAGGCAATGAAAACCAAATTGAGCTGCTGAAAAAACGCGGCGCGTCGGAAGTGGTTTTATATGAAGAAAGCATGCTGCAGAGCTTATTCCATGGCTATGATGCCGCGATTTATCTTACCGGCATCAACCCAAAGGGACACACAGGAAAAACGGTCATGGTGGACCATCAGTCTGTCATCGAGACGGTCAAAGAAGCTGAGAAACAAGGTGTGAAGCGATTCGTCATGATGAGCGCAATAACAGCCAATGAAGCGGTAGGCGATGAAAGCCGGGAGATCGCCGCAAAGGAAATGCCGGATGAATTACTAAGGCAGTCAAATCTGACATATACTGTTGTGCAGCCAGGTGCTTTGACTGATAAGCCGGGTGAGGGAACCATCTCTGCCGCAGTTACCTTGGATTCAAAGGAGCTTGAAATTTCACGTGAAGATATTGCGGAAGTACTGGTCATTTCTCTTGAGACGGAAAATACATTCAACAAGACGTTTGAGGTGGCGGAAGGTACTGAACAAATACCAAAAGCCTTGGCTTCACTATAGGAAAGGAGGATTTCCATGGGTTTGACTGATTATCTGGTTATCGCCCTATTTATCTTCATCGCTATGATTCTACTTGTACCGATCCTGCTATTTATCTATTTATATTTTAAAGATGACCGGCAGAAACAGCACTCGATCCTGAGGAACTTCCCTGTGATCGGGAAGGTCCGTTACTTCACCGAACATATTGGCCCTGAGATGAGGCAGTATTTATTCAATGGTGACAATGAAGGTAAGCCTTTTTCCAGGAAGGAATACCAGGATGTCGTAAAGGCGGGGAAGTATAAGGAGAGATTGATAGGCTTCGGGTCGCTGCGCGATTTCGATGCGCAAGGTTTTTACATCAGGAATACTCTTTTCCCGAAACTGACAGATGAAATGAAGGTCGATAACGCCAATAAAATAAAAACAAGAGTTTACAAGATTGATGGTGAAGGGCTTTTTACACGAAAAGAACACAGCGAGGAAAAGCTTGCAGAACCGTATTATTTGCAAGACGAAGACGCTGTCGTGCTTGGAGGGCATTCCTGCCGATATCCTTTCCGTGTAAAGGGACAGGTTGGACAGTCGGCAATGAGTTATGGTGCGCTTGGTGAAAAAGCGATCCAGGCACTGTCCAAAGGCTTGGGGCTTGCGGGCGGAACGTGGATGAATTCTGGTGAAGGCGGGTTGTCCGACCACCACCTCGCCGGCAATCCCGATATCATCATGCAAATTGGGCCAGATTTATTTGGTGTCCGCAAACCGAACGGTGAATTTTCCTGGGAAGAATTCAAGAAGAAAAGTGAAATGGCCCAGGTAAAAGCATTTGAAATCAAGCTGGCACAGGGAGCGAAGACGCGAGGTGGCCACGTAGAAGGTGAAAAGGTCACCGAAGAAATCGCGAGAATTCGTTTGGTTGAAGTCGGAAAGACAATCAACAGTCCTAACAGATTTTATGAATTCGGCGATGTTCCTGGCATGTTTGAATGGATTGAAGAATTGCGTTCGGTTGGCGGCAAGCCTGTGGGCATTAAAATTGTCGTTGGTGATATGGACGCCCTTGAAAATATGATTTCATACATGAAGGAAAGCGGGAAAGGACCCGATTTCATTACGGTAGACGGCGGTGAAGGCGGTACGGGAGCTACGTATCAGGAGCTTGCTGACACGGTTGGACTTCCGATCAACTCAGCACTTCCGGTTGTGGATGAAATGCTTCGCCAATATGGAATCAGGGATCGGGTGAAGCTGATTGCATCAGGAAAACTGATCACTCCTGATAAAATCGCCATCGCCCTGGCCATGGGAGCTGACCTTGTGAACATCGCCCGCGGCATGATGATAAGCGTTGGCTGTATCATGGCCCAGGTATGCCACACGAATACATGCCCGGCAGGTGTAGCAACGACAGATAAGAAGCTTCAGGATGGTTTGGTCGTGGATGAAAAAATGTACAGAGTATGCAACTATATCATTTCCCTTCGAGAAGGACTGTACAATCTGGCAGCTGCAGCCGGAATCGACAGTCCGACGCAATTCGAACGGAAGCATATTGTCCATAAAGACGAATTGGGCCGAGTATCACCTGTGGAAGACCTGATCATCGCAGCGAGAAGGACACAACTGCAAAAGGAACGAAAAATCGATTAGAATTGCAAAAGCCTGTCCAATTTTGGGCAGGCTTTTAAAAATGTCTTATCAGCTAATTTGTGAAATAATAAAGTTACATGCTATTAATTAGGGGGTTACTTACTTGGCGGGCAAAACAGCTTTGATTGCCGGAGCGACCGGATTGATTGGAAAAGAACTGCTTCAATTTCTTTTGATGGCAGATGAATATGAAAAAGTAGTTGCGATTGTTCGCAGGCCTCTGAATGTGACCCATCCCAAGCTTGATCAACGAATCGTCGATTTTGATCAATTGAATCAGTACAATGAGATTTTTGCAGCGGATGATGTGTTCTGCTGCCTGGGAACGACGATCAAGAAAGCGAAAACGAAGGAAGCAATGTGGAAAATTGACGTCGACTATCCAGTATCAATCGGAAGGTTAGCAAGTTCAAAGGGGGCAAAGAAATTTTTGCTCGTCAGCTCGATGGATGCAAATCCAGCTTCCTCGATTTTTTACTCGATGATGAAGGGAAAGCTCGAGGAGGAGATTAAGCAGATTCCATTTGAGGCAACAGCCATCTTCCGTCCGTCTCTCCTGCTGGGAGAGCGCGAAGAATTCAGGCTGGGCGAAAGAGCCGCTGCGGCTATTGTCACCAAAGTTCCGTTCCTTTTTTCGGGACCATTCAAGAAATATAAAGCGATTGAAGGTAAGACAGTGGCATCGGCGATGTATCGCATTGCCCAGGTGAACAAGCCGGGGCTAACCGTCTATCCGTCAGAAAAAATTAAGGAAATCGGTGCATTTGAGAGGTAAAGAATATGCTAGTTGTATTAATTATTTTAGCGGGAATGGTTGTTCTAGGTTATGCCGTTCTCAACTACTATCCGGCGTTTGGAGGAAAGACATCCAAGGTGAAAAAAAAGATATACGCGCAATCGCCGCAATATATGAACGGCAAATTTGTCAACAAGATTCCAACAACATGGGATACAAGTTTCAGCTCGATGGTTTCGATGTTAAGGGACTTTCTAAAAAGCTCTCCGGAGAGAAAGCCTCAAATAATGATTCCAATGGCGGCTTTTTCACCTGGATCAAGACAAGGTTCAGGGGCGAAAATCACCTGGTTTGGACATTCTGCATTCCTTCTGGAAGCAGAAGGAAAAACCATCCTGTTCGATCCGATGTTTGGGAAAGCGCCTACTCCATTTCCTTTCAGGAATCAGCGTTACAGCGGGAAACTGCCCTTCAAGATAGAGGATTTGCCAGTAATCGATGCTGTTGTGTTGTCGCATGACCATTATGATCATCTTGATTATGGGTCGATTATGAAAATAAAGGGGAAAGTAAAGCAATATATAACTCCCCTTGGAGTCGGCGCACATCTGGAACGATGGGGAATTTCTTCTGAGAAAATCCAAGAGTATGATTGGTGGGATGAATTCACTTTAGAGGATCTCAACTTTGCCTGCACTCCTGCTCGCCATTTTTCAGGAAGAGGTCTTACAGACCGGAATTCCACGCTTTGGTGTTCATGGGTAATCATTGGACAGAATGCAAAAATCTTTTTCAGCGGCGATGGAGGCTATGGACCACATTTCAAGGAAATCGGCGAAAAATATGGCCCGTTTGATTTAACTTTAATGGAATGCGGGCAATATGACGCACGCTGGGCGGCGATTCATATGCTTCCGGAAGAAACGGTCCAGGCCCATCTCGATGTGAAGGGAAAAGTGCTAATGCCAGTCCACTGGGGCGCTTTTACACTGTCGCTTCATTCCTGGTATGATCCAGTTGAGCGGGCAGTCAAGGCAGCGAAGAAATCAGGAGTCGAGATCGCCACGCCGAGGATCGGGGAGACAGTCACTGTAGGAAATGACGAATATCCCAATTCGGTTTGGTGGGAACGTGCAGACTGATGGAGTAATAGCCTTCAGATTAAGACAAGAGCATCATATTTGCTGAAAATATTATGCTCTTTTACTCAATCACTTTTGGTTTAATGAGCACATCTTCTTTATTAGGGAAATTTTTTTCGATGTGCTGTTCACCCCATGAGCAAAGGGAGTCCAGAATCTCTTTTAGTGACCAGCCGTAATCTGTCAAGGAGTACTCAACCTTTGGTGGTACCTGGTTGTACACTTCACGTAAAATAACATTATCCTCTTCTAGCTCACGCAATTGCTGCGTGAGCATTTTTTGCGTGATACCCGGCATTAGTCTTTTCAATTCGCTCGTCCGTTTTTTTCCTTCAATCAAGTGGCAAAGGATGACGACCTTCCACTTGCCGCCAATTACCTCAAGAGCAGCCTCGACTGGAATATTGTATTTCTTCATGACGATCCTCCTCTTCCCATATTGAAAGTATCTATTTCCCATGTGAAAGTCATCCAATTGCTAACTGTCAATCAAGGTTCCGTCCCATTATACAGCTGCATTATAAAAAGGTGTATAGGGTACTTTTAAGTGCCTATATAACCTGAGGGTGCCTGCGGTACTTAAAAGTGCGTACTTCTCATCTTTTTCGGTATGCTTCATAATGGCTTTCATGCGACAAACGGTGAAAGGCGCCTTCACCTGCCGCTTTGCAAAAAATGAATTCACATTTCTTATTAGGAGGTTTGCTCATTATGAGTTCAAATATACAACAATCAAAAAATGGGACGCTGCCTCTATTGGCACTGGCAATCAGTGCATTTGGCATAGGTACGACCGAATTTGTCCCGGTGGGATTATTATCGACAATCTCAAATGACTTGAATATCTCCATTACTTTAGCAGGTTTGCTGATTTCAGGTTATGCGATGGGAGTGGCCTTTGGAGCGCCAATCTTAACAGCATTAACCAATAAAATGAGCCGAAAAACATTGCTCATGGTACTAATGGTCATATTTATCGTGGGAAATTCAATTGCCGCGATCTCAACTAATTTTGGACTTTTAATAGTAGCCCGTATCATTACGGCTTTCTCGCATGGTGTCTTTTTCTCGATCGGTTCTACCATCGCCGCTGACTTAGTGCCTGAGCATAAGAGGGCAAGCGCTATAGCGTTCATGTTCACTGGCTTGACTGTCGCGACTGTCACTGGTGTACCTCTTGGGACGTTCGTTGGGCAAATGTTTGGCTGGAGGGCGACATTTTGGGGAGTTGCGCTATTAGGTATTGTTGGAATTATCGCAAGCGCCATCCTGATTCCAAAAAATATAAAAGATGCACCGCCATCCAAGTTTAGTGATCAATTGAAAATCTTAAAAAACGGTCCGTTATTATTGGCATTTGCGATTACGGCACTTGGTTATGGCGGCACCTTTGTAGCCTTCACATATCTGACGCCAATCCTTGAGGAAATCACTGGCTTTACACCAGGCGCAGTCAGTGTCATCCTGTTGGTTTATGGAATTGCAGTAGCTGTGGGAAACACAATTGGCGGCAAGGTGGCAGATAAGAACCCCTTAAAGGCTTTGATGTGGATGTTCATCGTCCAAGCGATCATTCTGGCAGTTCTCACTTTCACTGCGCCTTTTAAAATTATCGGAGTCCTTACGATTTTCTTGCTCGGAATGTTTGCGTTCATGAATGTACCCGGATTGCAGGTCCTGGTTGTGAAATTGGCAGAACGTTATGTTCCGGCAGCTGTCAATGTAGCGTCAGCATTGAATATCGCAGCATTCAACCTGGGTATTGCGATCGGTGCATTTGTAGGCGGAATCGTCGTTGACACAATCGGATTGATTCATACTCCCTGGATCGGGGGATTCATGGTAATGGGGGCTGTGTTCTTGACGATGTGGAGCATGGCTATTGAAAAAAATAAGATTTGACCTAAAATCAGACTGTCCAAAATAGGGCAGTCTCTTTTAGTTTGAGTGTTTGGAAGGAGGTTGGAAAATAACTAGGTCCTTCGGTTTCTTTGTGATTTACTATACATTTTTAAACTCCTAAAATAGAATCATTTTTCGCAAAATTTACAAATTCCTCATATTTCGACAACATTTTTACATTATGATGATTTTGTATTTATATTTGAGGGGGAGTCAAAGTTGAAGAAATTGAGTTCTGTTTTACCCGCATTTATCCTATTGTTTTCAACTCTTTACCCGTCTTTCATGACAAGTGCTCCAACCGTGAATGCCGCTGAGTCTGCAAATGTGGTCATCAGCGAAATTGCCTGGATGGGAACATCCAAAAGTTACAGTGATGAATGGATTGAACTCTATAATAATTCGAGGACAGCTATTGTTCTTGACGGCTGGCAGTTGAATGCAGCAGATGGTGCTCCGGCAATTTCGCTAAGCGGAACGATACCGGCAAACGGCTATTTTTTACTTGAAAAAACAGACGACCAATCAGTGACAGAGATTCAAGCCGACCTTATCTATAGCGGTTCGCTTGGCAATACAGCCGAACACCTTAGATTAACTGATGCCACAGGTGCTGTCATCGACGAAGTTGACACATGGTATGCAGGCGATAATACGGCAAAGTCAACGATGGAACGCATCGATCCTGCTGTGTCCGGGATGGATTCAACTAACTGGGCAACAGCGAACTCAAGCTACGCTGATGGCCTTGGAACTCCAAAGGCCTTCAACTCTACTGGATCAGATGGCAGTGGTTCAGGTGGAGATGCAGGCGGCGACACGACTCCTCCGGATGCTCCAAGTGTATGTGACGACAGGACACAGCGCCTGAATAATGTTTCAGAAGCTGAGGGAGCAATGAATGTTTATTTTAACAAATGTGCATTCCCCCAATATGCATCATCAGGAAATGCAGCGAACTACAATGTGAACTTTGAAGATATTTTAATCAAGCGGCTCAATACAGCAACAAAGAGCATTGATTTTGCTACTTATGAAATCAACCTTCCGCGTGTGGTGGATACATTGATCCAGAAAGCAGCTCAGGGTGTGGATGTACGAGTCATTGCCGATTCCAAGGACGCAGCTGATCCGCATTATGCAGAGCGCTTTGAAACGATGCGACTTCACCTTGAAAAAATGGTACGTGGCCAGGATTTGAAAATTGGAACCGCGGATGACATTTTGATTTTTTCCGACTCGCCGATGTTCGCAGTGGAAGACAGTACAAAGAGAACTAATTTGGGCCTCCCGGCTAACGCGAATGATATCGCACAGGTCACTGTTACTGTTGGAACTACTGCCGAAACAGGCCGCTTATTTGTTGATGCAGAGGCAAAAGCAGCTGGAAGCTATTATGGTCCTGGAAACCAGATGCACAATAAATTCGCGATAGTAGATGATCGCTGGGTTTTTACCGGCACCTGGAATTTTACTGTGACAGGTCTTTACGGTTCAGATGAAAATATGCAGCAGGGCATACTTGACGGCAACCAGAATCAGATTGTTGAAATTAACTGGCCGCAGCTTGCTGGAATCTATGAAACTGAATTCAATGAAATGTGGGGAACCACTGCCTTCAACCCTGATCCTGCGGTATCAAATTTCAGCAGCCGGAAAACTGACAATACGACACACATCATTGATATCAATGGAAAAAAGGTGGAGATCTATTTTTCAGCAGGGGACAATGCAGTAGGGAAAATGGCTGATTTGATTCGTAACGAAGCTCATTTCAATACATACTTCTCGATATTCGCTTGGAGCGACCAGACGATTGCCGATGAACTGAAAAATAAATGGGAAGGGTCCTACAATGACATGGAAGGAACTCTTACGGGATTTGATGTAAAAGGCTTGTTCGATTCAGATTTCTGGAACCAGTGGTGGTCTGCAAGTGTCGATATGACAGGCAGGACTGCTTCACAAACAAGCGTCAACAACCCTAATACTCGCTGGAACAACCCTGCTCCTGTCTATGCAGACGCAGAGGTCCGCAAGCTTCACAGCAAGACGATGCTGATCGATGCAGATACAGACAGCGACCCTACCGTCATCGTCGGCTCGACAAACTGGAGCAACAACGGCAACAATGTCAATGACGAAAACATGCTGATCATCCATGATAAAGCAATCACCAACCAGTTCGTGCAGGAATTTAATGCCCGCTACGTACAGGCTGGGGGTACATTGCAGTAACAAAAAAAGTGCCTGGCAACTGACCAGGCACTTTTCTCTATTTTATATGAAACCCTAGCCTAAAACCTCTGGTACCGGGTTTGCAGTTCCTTTGCTTTTTTTCGCTTTCCTGCTGAACCAGCTTCGTTTTACAGCGCTTCTTGTAAAGATGCGGTAAACGGCTGGAATCAGAAGCAGGGTGATCAGGGTGGCGAAGCTTAGCCCAGCGATGATGGCGGTGGCCATTGGTGCCTGGTAGTTGCCTGATCCTCCGGTAGCCAATGCTAACGGAAGCATGCCGCCTACTGTTGTCAATGTTGTCATCAAAATTGGGCGGATGCGGTTTTTGCCTGCTTCCACAAGGGCTTCCTCTACGGTGTAGCCTTCATTCCGCAGCTGATTTGTGCGGTCAATCAATAGAATCGCGTTGTTCAGGACAATACCAATCAGCATGATGATTCCCATGCCTGACATGACACTAAGTTCACGCTGCGTCAGGAACAATCCCAGAATGACACCGACGATTGTCATTGGGATGACAGACATAACGATTAGCGGGTGGCCAAGGTGGTTGAATTGAACAGCCATGACCAGATAGACAAGGAAGATGGAAATCCCAAGGATCAGAATCATATCCTGAACCAATTCCTGCTGTTTCTCCAGGTCGCCAGCTGGTGCAATGCTATAGCCAGCCGGTACATCATATGCATCCATCAGTTTCTGGACTTCTCGGTTAATGGCGCCAAGGTCTTTCCCTTCGATATCTGCTGAAATGGTGACAAATCGCTCACCACCCTTGTGTGTGATCTCATTCGGGTTTTTAACACTCTCGAGTGAGATGAACGCAGAAAGCTTCTTCTCACCCGAAGGTGTTGGTACTTTCAGATCCAGTAAATCAGATTTTGTTGCCGTTTTTTCATCCCATTTCACCATTAGAGGGACATTCTCTTCATTGATATTCAGCTCGCCTAAAGGCATCTGTAAAAACGCCTGCTCGATAAATTGTTTGATTTGTGGCAGGGATAATCCGGATTTTTCGATTTCAGCTTCATTCAGCTGGACAACCTGTTCAACAGAAGTCCTTTCGATTGAGTTTTCAACCCCTACAATTCCGTCGATCTCTCCAAGCTCTTTAGTAAAACCATCAGCAATGTTCTGAAGCTCATCAAAGCTTTCACCGGAAATGGTTACCTGGACAGGAGATCCGCCGCCAGCTGACATTGCAGCCTGAGCGTTTTTAACTGGAACTTTATCCTCTAGATTTCTTAATACCTTCAGGATTTCTTCATTTACTTCCTTTTGCTCTCTAGTAATACCATCGCCTTTTGTCATGTTTATGATCGTATACAACATTCCGCCCATGTCCATAACATAATTCGTTTCAACGTCTGTGACACCTTCAAGGGCGGTATTCATTTCTGAAACGACTTCTTGTTTTTCCTCCAGGCTCAGCCCTGGCTCTACGGTTACCATGATTTCAGAATAACGATTAAGCATATCTGGCATTATGGTCATCGGAATTTTCGTTACGAGCATCATTGAACCGGCCAGCATAAGGAAGAAAAGGCCGATTACCGCGAAACTGTGGCGTTTTTTCTTGATGGTCCATGAAACCATGCTGCTGTATGCGCGGAGCAAACGACCATCCTTTTGAACTTTTTCTTTCTTTTTCAGCTTTAAAAATTTCTCTGACAGTGAAGGAATCAAGGTGAAGGACACGATGACAGAGCTGATTAGGGTGATCGCGACAACGACTGAAAGCATGATCATGAACGATCCCATTTCGCCGCCGAGAAGGCCGATTGGCAAGAATACGACGATCGTCGTAAGCATCGAAGCTATGACTGCAGTGGCAACTTCCTTTGTGCCTTCAATGACTGCATCCAGATTATTTAAACCAAGTTCTTTTTTACGGTAAATGGATTCCAGGATGACAATGGACGAATCGACCATCATCCCGATTCCCAGACCCAATCCGATAAGGGTCAGGATGTTAAAGCTGTAGCCGAACAGCCACATTGATGCGAATGTAAGCAGCACAGAAGTCGGGATGGATAATCCGACAATCAGCGTAGCACGGATATTTCTAAGGAACAACAGGAGTATAACAACAGCGATCAAAGCACCAATCAGGATGTTGCTAGTGACACCGTCAATGGATTCCTGTACGTAATCTGCCTGAGCGACCATTTCATTCAGTTCAACGCCGCTGACAAGGCCTTCCTCGCGAATCTTTTTGACTTCCTCGCGGACAGCTTCAGCCATCTCAATTTGGGTCGCATCAGAAACGCGGCCTACCTGGACAAAAATGAAATCCTTCGACCCGTTTTTCCATACTAAAGACGAACTTTCTACTGGCTGAAAGGAAACATCAGCGATATCAGACAGCTTGATGAATCCAGTTTGAGCAGGAATGTGCAGATTCTTGACATTTTCTACAGAATCGAGCTTCGTATTCCATCTTAATGATGGGGAATTTTCCTCATCGTTCAGTTGACCTAGTGTTGCCTCCGAGTTCGCCTGCTGGATTGCCCCGATCACCTGTGTGGCATCAAGACCTCTCTTAGTGATTTCATCTCGCTTTAGCTCAACACTGACTTCTTTTTCCAAAATGCCGGAAATCGATACGTCACGTACTTCCGGAAGATCTTCAAGCCTTGGTTCCAGGACATTTTTTGCGAAACTCGACATTTTTTCCATATCGGTACCAGAAACATCCATGAAGAATTCATAGCTCTGGCTTGTGCCGGACTGGGCGGCTACCACTTCTTTCACACCGGAAATGTTAGAGGTGGTGGAGTTAACAACTGATTCAACTTCCTTGAAAACTTCATCCCCGCGTCCACGTTCGATTGATAACTGCAGGGAGCTTCTGCCAATATTGCTTGTTGACATGACTTCCTCTACACCCTCGATACTAAGAATTTTCTTTTCTAGAGGGGTTGTGATGTTTCTTTCTACTTCAATTGCCGGCATCTCCCCGGCGTTGATTTCAACATAAGCTCCATCCATCTGGATCGATGGCAGCAGTTCTTTATCCAGCTTTAGAACAGAAAAACTGCCAATCAATAAAACTAATACAACCATTAGACTGACCAGGATTTTTCGTTGAACAATAAATTTCAATAATTTCATTAGATCCTCCCCATTATTATCGTAAAATAGGAATGTAAAAAATTTCTATTTTATTCACCCAAAAACAGATTATACACTCATTTATAGGAAAATATAACTATAAATTCGAGAATTTATAATTAATTTTTCATATAAATACCTAATGAGGTAATGCGGATGTGAATAAAAATTTTTAATCCCTTTAACTGTTACCATTTTATCCCTATAATTGGAGATTCATAATGAGCCAGAGACAGATTTTTATATAGGGCTGAAGGCTGAGGAGGAGTAGGCAAATAAAAGTAGAATACTTTTAGTAGAGAACAGTGAGGTGAGAGGATGTTTAGTCAAATCCCCTTTAAATGCAGGATGGAATGGGGAAGGCGCGGGGCGCGAGATGCAGCGGATCGCGGAGATATTGTCATTGTTGTCGATGTGCTCAGCTTTTCGTCAACAGTTGTTTCAGCTTTGAGCGCGGGAGCAGTCATTTTTCCATATCCACCTGACCTGGACGGGAAAAAATATGCGGACAGCATTGGAGCTGAATATATTCTTGGCAGAGCAGAAGCAGCCAGGGCTGGGCGGCCGACATTATCGCCCGTTACCTTTAATGAGGAGCACCGATGTAAAAAGTACGTATTAACTTCACTCAATGGCGCTTATTGTTCGTGGATTGCTTCTAAGGTGCCTGCACTGCTGATTGGATCATTGCTCAATGCTTCTGCTGTTGCGGAGACCGCTGACAGGATCCAGCAGGAAACAGGAGCCGGAATCACAGTGGTGCCAAGCGGTGAAATGTGGAATGGCACACGTGAAAATGAAGACAAGCTGCGGCCCTCGGTTGAGGATTATTTAGGAGCAGGTTCGATTCTTGCAGGGCTTAATGGTGAAAAGTCACCGGAAGCAGAAGTTTGCACCGGAGCATTTAATCATTCAGCAAAAAGACTGAAAGACCTGATTTGGGAATGCGGAAGCGGCCGCGAGCTGAGGGAACGGGGCTATGAGGAGGATGTTCTTTTTTGCAGCCAGCTCAATGTGACTGACATTGTGCCAATCATGAAAGAAGGAAGGTTTATTCAATTTAAATAGAAAGTGCCTGGCATTGTACTGCACCCCAAAAGTTAGAGTGAAATCTAACCTTTGGGGTGCATTTTTATGGTCAAATATAGTGAAGGCTTTAAGTTAAAGTTAGTTAAAGAATATCAAGCTGGGAAATTGGGTTATGACCTTTTGGCTAAAAAGTATAGTATGAAGAGCAGTACACCAATTAAAAGATGGGTAAAATCGTATGAGAAATTCGGAGAGAAAGGATTAAGAAGAAAGATGAGGAAAGTAACTTATTCTGTTCAATTCAAGCTGGAAGTATTAAGCTTTATGAAAAGAACAGGTTCTTCAGTTACTGAAACAGCCCTTGAATTTGGTTTAAACAATCCCTCTTTGTTAGGTTCATGGAAGAAGGCTTTTCTTGAGGGTGGCGCTGAAGCCCTGGATAGACCGAAAGGAAGGCCATCCATGTCTGATAAAGCTAATAACAATAAAGGTAAAAAGATTGAAGAAAAAGAAATGACATATGAACAAAAATTGGAACGGGAAAACGAGCTTCTTCGTTTGGAGGTAGAGTACTTAAAAAAGTTGCGAGCTTTTCAGATGGATCCGGAAGACTATCTCGAAAAGCACAAGCAGCGTTATCATTCGAACTCAAAGAAACCTTCAAACTAAAAGATGTTTTACAGGTAGTTGGCATTCCTGAATCCTCGTACCACTATCATATAAAAATGATGAAGAGGACCAATCCGGACCATCAGTTGGAGGAAGTTATTCAATCCATTTTCGAAGAAAATGACCGAAATTACGGTTATCGACGCATCACATTAAACTTGAAAAATAGTGGGCGCAAAGTGAATCATAAAAAGGTCAAACGCATCATGGATAAGCTTGGGCTCAAATGTGAGAAGTACAGTCGAAAATCACGAAAGTATAGTTCCTATAAAGGAAAAATTGGCACCATTGCCAAAAACCGAATCAATCGTCGTTTTTACACAAATGTTTGTCATCAAAAATTAACCACAGATATTACAGAATTCAAGTGTTCAAACCATGTAAAACTATATCTGAATCCAATTATGGACATGTTCAATGGGGAAATTCTTTCGTATGGGATCAGTATGCGTCCAACCTTAGAATTAGCACTTAAACCTTTAGAAGAAGCTCTCGAGATTGTAAAAGATTCAAAGTACAGGACTACTGTTCATTCAGATCAAGGCTGGCATTATCAACATAATCAATGGGTAAAAACACTCAAGAAAAACAAGGTGTTTCAGAGTATGTCACGAAAAGGAAACTGTATAGATAATTCCCCGATGGAGAACTTTTTCGGGTTACTGAAACAGGAAATGTATTATGGGGAACCACTGTGCTCCTTTGATGAACTAAAAAAGAGGATTGAAGATTATATCAATTATTATAATAACAAGCGTATAAAGCAAAAATTGGCAGGCATGAGCCCGGTTAAATACCGAATCCATACCAGCCAATTAGCTGCTTAATTTAAAACTCTAACTTTAAGGGGTCAGCTCACATGAAGCCGGGCACTTTTTATCGTACGTGGGGACTTAGGTTAATTTTCTTATATTGAAATTATCTTCAAGCAATGCCCAGTTTTGCGGGAATGGGTAGCCCAGGACCCAGTAGCTGACGCCCCGCAAGTTGTATTGTTTGATCAGGTCAAATTTGGCCTGTGCGCTGCGGGCGTCCTCGAACCATACTTCATGTCCGCGGCCCTGTTCATCGGTGTAGCGGAAATAAGGAGATGCGGCCACATTATCATACTGGATGGCTGCACCATATTTGATGGCTCGCTTGACAGCCTCCTGCGGGCTGTAAGTCTCTGCTTCCTGGCCTTCGACATGGGGAATGACCCAGTCTCTCGCATATAGCTGGAACCCCATGAGGATTTTATTTCTTGGGATGGCCGTGATCGCATAATCAAGCACCCGTTTGATTTCATTCAATGGCGAAACAGCACGTGGCGGCCCGAAGCGGTATCCCCATTCGTATGTCATCAATACAACAAAATCCGCAATCCTGCCATGGGCGGGATAATCATGGGCTTCATACAATAATCCTTTCTGGTCTGCGCTTATTTTCGGAGCAAGGGAGGTCGAAACAAAATATCCTTCCTTATGGAGTGCATCCACGGCTTCCTGAAGAAACGTATTGTATAGCTCCCGGTCTGCCGGGAGGACATTTTCAAAGTCAATGTTCAAGCCGCGGTAAGCTTTTTCCCTCATGACAGAAAGGATGTTGTTCAGCAGATTGCTCCGGTGTTCCTCGCTTGCAAGTACTTCGTGGGCAATGTTTTCACCTGTTTCAGTCGTTGTAAAATTGGTGATCGACATCATTGGCAATGCCCCCTTTGCAAGACCTGTCTGGATGGCATCGGTATCATCCTTCATGTAAAGGACAAGTGACCCGTCTGGCTGGATGACATAAGCGAAAGGTGCGATATAGGTCATAAGGTCGGCGACTTCACCGACCAATTCAACTGCTTGCTCGTCTGAATGGTAAGTGAATGCATTCGATTCGATTGTTGGTTTGGGCCTTGGGATAACGATAATCGTTCCGGGATATAACAGGTTAGGATTTTGGATTTGATTAGCCTTGATGATCGATTGGACTGTCACACTATAGCGCTGGGAAATCTGCCATAGTGTTTCGCCGCGCTGGATGGTGTGCCGGATTGCGGGGATACGGAGCACAGTGCCAGGATATATGAGGGCAGGGTTAGTGATGCCATTTGCCCGGACAATGGCATCCGCAGTCGTACCATACCGCTGTGCGATTGACCACAATGCTTCCCCGTACCGGACTGTATGGAATGCATCATATGATGGAATCAGCAAAGCCTGGCCAACGGCCAACTGATTTGGGTTTTCCAGTTCGTTAAGTTCGGTGATTTGCTCAATGGTCACTTGATAGCGGTTTGCAATTTGCCACAGTGATTCTCCTCTTTGGACAACATGAATGATCATAATGAACCTCCCTTAGGAAAAAGTCCTACAATATGCTATGAAGAAAAATTAGATTATATGTTGAGAGAGAAGTTTTTATGGTAAAATCCTAGGAATATAAATTCATAATTGTTAAGTCATGAAAGGGAATTTCATTATGTTATTGCTAAAAAGCATCATCCTCGGTTTCTCGGTTTCGGCACCTGTTGGGCCAATCGGCTTGCTTTGCATCCAAAGGGTACTGGCAAGTGGCAGGACTGCAGGGTTCTTAACAGGATTTGGAGCGGCTACGGCGAATATCATATATGCCATTATAGCGGCATTCGGTTTTTCAGTGATCTCGGCGTTTTTGATTGAGCAGCAGCTTTTATTAAAAATCGTCGGCTCCGCGTTTTTATTTTATTTAGGAATCAAAACATTTTTGAAAAAACCAGCAGATTCCGCTGCAAATTTGCGAGGGGAAAGCCTGATGGGCATGTATTTATCTACGTTCCTGCTGATGATCACCAACCCTGTGACCATCTTGAATTTTGCTGCCATGTTTGCGGGCCTTGGATTTGACCAGGAAGGGAATCAGAAATTAGCAGCAATCACGCTCATCGCCGGTGTATTTATCGGGGCAGCAGCCTGGTGGATCCTGCTCAGCTTTGCTGTCAGCTTATTCAAAAACAAAATCACTCCATATCTGGGTGTGGTCAATAAAATCGCAGGCCTGTTGATCGTTTTTCTTGGGGTTTTAGCCTTTACAAGGTAAATGTGATGCAAAGGATTTTTCATTTAGAAAGGTAGGGGAGAAATGTATGGAGCTTTGGGAAGGATCAGCAGGTATATGTGTCAATGAACATGGTGAAGTTCTGATGGTCCGGCAGGGGAAGGAAGACGAAGAGAAACTTTGGGCCGTTCCTGCTGGTGGAAAAGAGATAGGCGAAACTTTTGAACAATGCTGCATCAGGGAAGTTTTTGAAGAAACCGGATATAAAGTTGAAATCGTTCGCTCGCTCTTTGAAAAAACAGGGGTTACTTTTGGTATAAATGTGAAGGTAAGGTATTTTGAAATACAGGTAACTGGAGGAGAGCCACGGATTCAGGATCCTGACGGGCTGATCCATGAAATTGCCTGGAAAAAGGTGAAGGATATGGGCGAAACTGATTTTGCTTTCCCGGAAGATATTGAGTTTCTTCTGGATTTTTCAAATGGGCTTAAGGTTAAATGAATAACAAAACGCATGGATAATAAATCCATGCGTTTCTTCTATACTTAAACTAATTTTTCGAGGTTTAGGCGCTTGTGGATCGCAAGCATGACTGGAATGCCTACTGCCATAACCGTTAATTCTCCAGCAGCTGTTGTCAGCCATGTAAACCAGAATGGCAATTGGAATGCGAGGTTCAGTTCAATTGCAATCAGGAACATCGTGAACGTGAAGACTAGTGTATTCACAATCATGCGTCCAACGATATTCTTAATATATTTCGCTGTAAAAATCGTGATTAGCAATGAAATCACTGACTGGCCAACTCCAAAGACAAGATCATATGCGACCATTGGCGAAAAGAGCAGGTTTGTCAAAAACACACCCAAAACAATTCCAAAGAAATATTTCTTATTGAAAACAATCAGATGGTTGAACATTTCTGATACACGGAATTGTACATTGGTGAAGCCAAATGGCTGGATGACTGCAGAAACAGCTATATATAGAGCAGCCAGAATCCCATTCCGGACAATCGTTCTAGTATTCATCTTTCATCTCTCCTAGTTTTTTATCGTGGGATGGTTACGAACCACGTTTAATTTGAAAAGCCAATTTCATATTATATAGGATAAAAGACCTTATCACAATAACAATATTTGAGAATAATAGTGAGGAGATTATATATGGAAGTAAGGCGGTACCAAGGTGACGATTTGCTTGAAATATTTAAGTTATTTAAAGAAACCATACTTTCTGTGAACATGAAAGATTATACCAAGGAACAGTGCATGGTGTGGGCAAATAGTTTTACCAATATAGAAATATTGGGAGAGCGTCTTCATAAAAGTGATGCTTATGTTGCTGAACTAAACGGTACAATTGTCGGTTTCGGCAATATTACTGATTCCGGAGAGATTGATCTTCTTTATGTTCATAAGGATTTTCAGAGACTGGGGGTTGCAACTGTAATTCTAAAAGCATTGGAAAGTATCGCGAAAGAGGACCTGACAACCGAAGCCAGCATTACAGCAAGGCCGTTTTTCGAGTCGAAGGGGTATCAGGTGACAGAGAAGCAGATTAAGATAGTCGAAAGTTGCGAATTTGTAAATTTTAAGATGATGAAAGAAATCAGAAAAAGGAATTAAGCAACTTAATATAGAATAAATTGTAAAATTACATAGAAATGTAGGTGAGCATGTGCAAAACGTGATTGAATATTATAATCGGTTCGATGAATGGGGCCGGCTGGACAGAGAGCCAATCGAATTCCAGGTAAACTGGCATTATATAAAAAAATACCTGCCTGATACAGGCCATGTACTTGATAATGGGGCAGGGCCAGGAAAGTACTCAATGGAACTTGCCAGAGAAGGGTACGAAGTGACTCTTACAGATCTGACTCCCAAGCTGGTTGAAGTGGCAAGAATAAAAGCGAATGAACTTGATGTAATAGGTCAATTTAAAGGATTTCATGCGGCTGATGCAAGAGATTTAAATATGTTCCCTGATGGTCATTTTGATGCATCATTAATGCTTGGACCTATGTATCACTTACAGGAAGAGAAAGATCGTGCAAAAGCTCTAAAGGAATTATACAGGGTGACCAAGAAAGAGGGTGTGGTGTTTGTCGCCTTCATGCCAAGGGTCAAGCATATATTTGCATCGCTGATGGCGCCTGGAAATTGGAAGCCTAATGATAATATGGAATCTATTTTACAATTTTCAAAGACAGGATGTTTCAACCATTCAGATGAAGGCAGATTCACAGGTGCTTACTATATTAATATTGAGGACATCTCCCCATTAATGGCTGCTCATGGCTTTGAAGCAATCGAATTAATTGGTTCAAATGTCGGCACATTTTTGAATGATGGACATTGGGATTATTGGAAAAATAAAGGGGATAAAGAGGTAGAGGCAATCGTGAATTTAATTAAGGAGAAAGCTGCTGACCCTTATCTTCTAGGTGTGTCCTCCCACTTGCTTTATATCGGGAGGAAAAAATAGGAGGACTCAATCGAGTCCTCCTATTTTTATGTGTTTAAGCCAATTTGTGATGGCTGGCAAAAATTCAGGAACGAATTTCTTTTCAAGCTGGCTGAATTCCCTGGTGCTGCCGGTTCTGCAATTCCAAAACAGGTGATTGGCATCTGGAATCACTTTATAGCTGACATTAGCAGAGTTCATATAGGTATTGATATTCTGGATACTGGATTCCGGAGGGCAGAGGACATCCTTTTCCCCGAACAACGCCAGCACAGGGCATTTGATTTTAGGAAGTATTGGCACTGGATTGTAATCAACGATGAGATTGATATAATGCTTGTATCCGAACTGGGAAAAAAGTTTTGCGAGATTAAGAAGTGTTTTAATCTTCAATAATGCCAGCTGCCTTTTAAGGAAGGGTTCGTTTTCAACGCGGTGATTCAGGTCAATATCTGTCATGATTTGGTCATACACGGATATATAGGGTCCTGCCAGGGTAATGATGAACTTTACCTCACTTTGATTTGCAGCCGCAAGCTGGGCAATCCAGCCGCCCTGGCTGTGTCCGATCAAACCAATGCGTTCCGAATCTATCTCGTTCCTATTTTGCAGATAGTGAACAGCGGCAAGTGCATCCTTCGCTCTGTCATGAAAGTCCTGGTTCTCCCAGTTGCCGGATGAACCTCCGATTCCCGGCTTATCAAAAAGCAGGACAGCGAAACCTTTTTCAATACAGTGCTCAGCCAATCTAACCCACATTTTGAATCCCCAGGCATCCCCGTACCTTTCTGACTCTGCACCAGATCCGACTAAAAAAGCCATCGCAGGGTGGGGACCTGGAGTATCAGGCAGATAAAGTGTTCCTTGCAATCGTTCCTTTCCGCTTAGGAAAGTTATTTCATCTTTCATCCGAATCTCTCCGTTATCTTGGTTTTCAACTCGATGGAGAATTCTTGCTGTTGAGTATATTATAATTCATTCACAATAATAGTGTACTTTTATCTTCAAATACGTAAATACACAAAAAGAAGGAGCTAAAATAAGAATTTTAGCTCCTTGCGCTTTTCATATATAGAATGAAATTTTTTCTTAGAGAATTGTCTAGCTGCCGCTCCTAACTCCTCGAGACGCTTCGGTCCTGCCACTGAAGTCAAAGAACGACTTCACTGTCAGGCCCTCCAGCGCTTGTCGGAGTTGGGCAGTCGCCTCCGCTTTTCATGTATTAATCTTCATTTTCTTCATCTAGTTCATCTTGCTCTTCCCCATCACTAGGGCCGTTATCCTGGTCTACGCCATCTCCACATGCTGTTAATCCGCCAAATATCATACTGAATGCCATTCCGCCGGCAAGTAATTTCTTTTTCCAATCAGCCATAATTGTCAGCTCCCTTGATAGGTTAATTTTGTAGCTTAAAGAATATCTACCCACGAATCTTTTAAAACAAACTTCCAAGAGTAAAAGTTTTTTACTTAATAAGCTATTTGTTTTGTTAAGTCTGACCGGGGTAAATTAGAAGACCGCTCAATAATAGACTTAGAAAAGTTCCTGAAAAAACTGGCGGTTTAATGTTAATTCTTAAAGAACTGAAGACAATATTCATATATAGAATACTGAAAAAGTTTTTCCTAAATAAGCATGATGAAGGAGCTGAAAATATGGCAGGGATTTTTCAAAATCAAAGAAATACAAAAAACGATGAAGAAAATCAAAGGGGCTACGGCGAACAAGGTATGGTCGCAAGTGCGGTCCGCGAAGCAACCGAGGTTGGCGCAGAAGTGTTAAGGCATGGCGGGAACGCTATGGATGCGCTTGTGGCTGTCCAATTTGCTTTAAGTGTGGTCGAAATTTTCAATACAGGCATAGGTGCCAGCGGCTTCATTATCTATTATGACAATCAAAGAAAAGAAACGAAAATCATACAAGGACACTCGCAGGCTCCTAATGCAGTGACGAAAGATCTCTTCTTAAAGAAGGATGGAACTGTTATCCCTTATTTCGAAAGATCGACCCATCCAACAGCTGTAGCCATCCCGGGAATTATGAAGGCGATGGATACGGCATTGAAGGAGTTCGGGACAATGCCATTGGACAGGCTGATCGAACCTGCAGTCCAATTAGCAGAAAAAGGATTCCGAGTTAATTGGCAGTGGGACCAGGCGATAGAGATCCTTAAGATCCGGATGGGTGAAGAAGCAAAAGCCTTTTTTATCCCTGAAGGCATCCCCAGAGTAGAAGGTGAATGGGTTAAAAATGAAAACCTTGCTAAAACGCTTCGAATCATTCAGAAGGAAGGCGTTGAAGCCATTTATGATGGAGAAATTGGCGATGCTATCATTGAAACTCTGCAAAATATGGGCGGAATCATGTCAAAGGAGGATCTTCGCAATTATGAAGTCAAAATCGAAAATCCTGTAAGGGGATCCTTTAAGGGTTATGATTTGGCAGCACCGGGCTCTCCAAGTGCAGGCGGAATAACATTGATTCAGATTCTTAAGATTCTCGAAAGCTTCAAACTGGAACAATACAACATTTCTTCTTGGGAAAAATATTACCTGCTTGCCGAAACGATGAGACTGGCATTTTCCGATAAGCTCGCCTACATGACGGACCCTGCATTTGGAGAAATTCCTGAGAAGGGTCTTCTTCATCCTGAGTATATAAGGGAAAGGCAAAAGATGATCAATTGGAATGCCAGAAATGCAGAAATTGACTGCGGCAATCCATGGGGATATCAAGGGGAGAACAAAGAGAAAGGTGAGGTAAAAGCATTCAAGACGGGGGGAGAGACAACGCATTTTACAGCAGTGGACAAGTGGGGGAATGTAGCAGCGTGTACTTCCTCGATCGAGCATGTAATGGGGTCGGGAATCATGGTCCCGGGCTATGGTTTCCTTCTGAATAATGACTTGACGGATTTTTACCCGGAACCAGGACACATCAACAGCATCGAAGCGAATAAGTTTCCGGTCAGCACAAAAACACCGACGATCGTTTTTAAGGATGGCAAGCCTTTCATGACACTTGGTTCCCCGGGGGGTCCGACAATCATTGCATCGGTTGCGCAGACTTTAATCAATATTATCGATTACCATATGGACGTAAAGGACGCCATTGAAGAACCTCGGATTTACAACAGTACTGGTCCTTTCATCTGGTGGGAGGAAGGGATGGACCAAAAGGCAAAAACGAAACTTGAGGGAATGGGTTTCGAATTTCTTGACCGGGCAAAACCGATAGGGAATGTCCAGGCGATCCTCATTGACCAGCAGCATGGCAAATTGTATGGAGCAGCAGACTCAAGCCGGCCAGGAGCAGCTATTGGACTGTAAAAAACATTCACGTTTAGGTGACCCTAAGTTGAGGAAATGAAAAAAGGAGAGGAGGGCTATTTTATGGATAAAATAGAAAGCTATCTTGAACAAAAGATGCCCGAAATGAACAGCTTATTGGAGGAACTCGTAAATATCGACAGCGGCTCCTATCATAAAGAAGGTGTGGACAAGGTTGGACAGATCATCAGAGAGAAATTCGAAGAACTCGGAATGTATGTAAAGGTGCACCGAGAAACGGAATTTGGAGACCACCTAGAGATAAAGCACAAGGAAGACAGTGAGCCGGAAATTATCATAATTGCCCATATGGATACAGTCTTTCCGGTAGGGGAAGCAGAAAAACGGCCATATAAGATAATCGGAGATAAAGCCTACGGACCTGGTGTCAGTGATGAGAAAGCCAGCCATGTGTCTGTGCTTTATGCGATAAAGGCCTTGATGGATAATGGATCGGACGCTTACAAGAATGTTCATCTTATTTTTAACAGTGATGAAGAAGTAGGTTCTCGAACATCGAAAGCGATCATTAAGGAAGCGGCTGAAGGAAAGGCTTTTTCGCTCGTCGTTGAATCAGGGCGACCTGGAGATGCAATCGTTACCGAAAGAAAGGGAATTGGCCGCTTTATTTTTGATGTAAAAGGAAAGAGCGCCCATGCCGGGGTAGAACCTGAAAGAGGGAAGAGTGCAATCGAGGAACTTGCCCATAAAGTCATCAAACTGCAAAATCTAAATGACCTGGAAAAGGGCTTATCGGTTAATGTTGGACTTATTAAGGGTGGCATTTCTTCAAACACGATCGCCCCGGATGCCCAGGCACAGGTTGATGTCCGAGTAAAAAACATGGACCAGGCGAATGAGATAACTAGCAAAATAACAGGAATAGCGAACGATGAAGAAGTCACAGGCACCACAACAGAACTTAGTGGACGGATTGGAAGACCGCCTATGGAAAAGGTAGAAGGTACGGAAAAACTGTTGGAGGTCATCCGGGCTGTTGGTGAAGAAATCGGGATGTCGATTCAAGAAGTAAGTACCGGCGGCGGATCGGATGCAGCCTATACTTCAATTGAAGGGGTTCCTACCGTGGATGGGATGGGGCCGCTAGGGGAATTTTCACACAGTGAAACAGATGAGTATGTCGATCTGAAATCCTTTCCGAAACGGACAGCCCTCCTTGCTAAAACAATTGAACGACTTAGTGAAATTTGATATAGGGACCAAAAGCGTAACCTTAGCAATTCTTCGGAAAGCTGCTAGGTTACGCTTTCTTTTTGTATGATTGTGCAACAGAGAGTTATACTTACTAAAAGTAATCATTAACGGCTAAGTAAAATGTTGCTGGATAAGTAAATCTCAGGAGGGGTTAAAGGATGTTTCAACGGGATATAAAAAGTCATTGGACTGTTCAATATGAAGAGAGGGACATGCCTCATGTCCAGGCAGGCATGATATTGAATCCGCAAAACTGGAGGGAATTGGATCCCTTTATACTAATGGCAGAGGACTGGTTCAAGCGCGGCACGTTTTCCGATCATCCGCACCGTGGCTTCCAGACGATCACATATGTTATTGACGGAAGTCTTGAACACATCGACAATCATGGCGGCCACAGCATCCTCGAGGCTGGGGACATCCAGTACATGAACGCGGGAAGTGGAGCAAGGCATGCCGAGGAAGCAGTGGGTCACGACATTGCCCATACACTTCAGCTGTGGCTTAATCTGCCTGGAGAACTGAAAGGCACCAAGACTTCTTATCAGAATGTGTTTTCTGAAGCAACACCGGCAGTCCAGTTTAAAGGCGGCACCCTAAAGGTGTATTCAGGGGAAACAGCGGGAGTAAAAGGGCCGCTGGAACCATTAGTGCCTTTTACATTGTCAGAAATCAGGCTATCAGAGGGTGCCGAGTTTTCATACGAACTTCCTGAAGAACATAATGCGTTCCTATATGTACTATCAGGTGAGATCGAAGCCGGCACGAGCCAAACAACCCTGAAGAAATCATCTGCAGCTTCATTGACCTATAATGAAGCTGGTGAGGGCTCCAGTGAACTATTTGTAAAAGCAAACAAGCGCTCAAAAGTATTAGTATACTCCGGAAAGCCAATCAAAGAAGAAGTGGTGGCCTATGGACCATTCGTGATGAATTCAATGGAGGAGATCCGCCAGGCATACCGGGATTATCACGAAGGAAAGTTCGGCGGGGAAGCGAAGTAGAGAGTGGCTGAGAATTGACGGAATTCTATTCTTCATGTATGATAAATCTATACATTTAAATAGTTCTCCTAAAGGGGAGTAGCTTTTACAACAGAGTCGTCATTACGGAGTTTTCTCCCGGCTTTGTTGGCAACGACAGTTGTTAGCAAGACCTTTGCCAATCCTGGTGAAGGTCTTTATTGTTTTTTAGACCTTCACCAGAGCAGGTGAAGGTTTTTTTATTTGATACTTTTCGTAAACTTTTACTTTGTCAGCGACATAAAATTTAGTAATGGAGTGTGGTTAAAATGAAGAAAAAACAAATGAGGTTTGACCAATTGGTAAAAAAGAACAAAGAGGAACTGCTAGCGGACCAGCAATTGCTTGAGAAAATTGAGAAGCGGTTGGACGAGAAATACGCAAACCCTAAAAAGTAACCATTAACGATCTATGGAGGAATAAGATGCTATTAAGAAAGTATATGTCTTTGTTAGGTGTAGGTTCGGCTCAGATTGATCTCATCTTAGAAAAGGATGTTTTAATGCCAGGTGAATCGGTTAATGGGAAATTCATGATTAAGGGAGGGACGGTTGATCAGGACCTTCAACAGATTGAATGCTCTCTTGTAATGGTGAATTCGAAGACTGAAGCAGAAAAGGTGCTCGATACTGCTGCCATTGAGATGAAAACGCGTATCCAGTCAGACGGTGATGATCAGGTACCTTTTTCCTTTCAGCTGCCACCCGATGTACCCCCATCGAACAAGGATATTTCATATCATTTTAAAACAAAGCTTACATTTGAAAAGGGGATTGAAAGCTGGGACGAAGACATAATCAAGGTAGTAAAAAGTTGATGTGTTGATCCTTCAACTTATAGTAGGAGAATTATTTTGAGCTGATCGAGAAAGGAGTGGAGTCCGATGAATAGATTTGAACAATTAGCCAGGAGTGTCGTTTACTCTGTCAAAGGCTCAAAAGTGACCCTGATTCATCATGACAACAATCTGCAGCTGATCGGAGAGGGAAGAAGTGCCTTCGCATTTCGGATTATCGGATCGAACCTCGTATTAAAGGTCTTTTTCCCTCAGTTTGACTCAGTTGCTGCAGAAGAAGCAGCCATTTATAAGCAGCTTGAGGGCAATCCTTTCTTTCCTGTATTGCATGCATCGGGGAGCAATTATCTGGCGATTGACTATGTTAAGGGAACCACACTGTTTAACTGTCTGGTAAAAGGGATTCCAATTGCGCCTGATCATATAAAAGAAGTTGATAATGCGCTTCAGCTAGCCAGAGAGAAAGGCTTGAACCCATCCGATATCCACCTGAGGAATATCATTATTACACCTGACGGCAATGTACGCCTCATCGATGTGGCTCGGTTCAGACAGACAAAGAGATGTTCTCAATGGGATGATCTGAAAAAGGCATTTCATAAATTTTACAGACATAAGCGTTTCCCTAAAAGAATGCCTGAGTATGCGATGAATATCATCGCTTTCTTTTACAAGAAAGGCCTGCTTCCATCAATTAATTGAACGGAAAATTATATTGATGGAAGCAGCCAAACCCTCTCCCATTCTCCTCATGTACATAAGTTACCACATCGATTTTGCGGAGTAAAAACTTGTCCTGATTTCTGATCCTGCGTTATTATGGTTAATAACAGTGCATTTAGGAATAAGTTTCGTGAACTATATAGATAAATGAAATTGTCGTTGAACATGTATGGAGGAATATTAATGACCGAAGAATTAAAAGTATTAGGGGAAGCCATAGTCAACAAGAAACATGAGATTGCCAAAGCAGTACATGAAGATCGCTATTCCGCAGCTGTTTTGACAGAGGCCCAAAAGCATGAGCTTAACAAAATCGAGCAGCAAATTCTGGAGGTCCGCGCAAACTTCATCTCTTTATTTGGGCAAGCTCTAATCGAGCATGATCATCAGGAAAAGGGATTCGAAAACATCCGGAATTGGGGAAAAGAAACTGGAGAATATATCTATAAGCTCGGCGCATCTCTGGATGAAGCATTGAAAGACACTAGTTATTATCGAGCGCATATCTGGAATGCGATTAAAGAAGAATCAAAAGATATGTCCGCCTCTACTATATTTGATGTGCTTAATGTAATTGACCCATTAATGGACCATGCAATCTACAGCTTTAGCCTGACATTTGTTGAAGCACATCAAAAGAGTCTTGAAAATGCCAAAACGGCATTGCTCGAACTGTCTGTACCAGTCGTACCGTTATTGCCAGGAGTAGGGGTGCTTCCGCTTGTTGGCAACGTTGATACAGAAAGAGCCCAGCTATTGATGGAAGAAACACTGGAACAGGCAGTGAAGCTTAAGCTGACGCACCTGATTTTTGATGTGTCAGGTGTCATGATCGTCGATACAATGGTTGCAGATCAGTTGTTCAAGGTCATCAGCGCGCTATCACTAGTAGGGGTGAAGACCATCATGACCGGCATCCGCCCAGAAGTTGCGCATACGATGGTTACACTTGGACTAAGCCTCGATGGAATTATGGTGAAATCAAACCTTCATCAGGCATTCAAGGAAATCCAGAACCTGCAAAATGCATAAATTATCATAAAGCTGCCCAGGCAGCTTTTTTTGTTGTCAGAAAAGAGGAATTCACCTTTCAAAAAGAGAAATTGAAATGAATCCTAAAGGCAAAGTGATGGTATTTATGGAAAAAATGAAGAGACCTAAGAAAATCCATGTCATCGGTTCGGTCGGAAGCGGGAAAACGACCCTGGCGAAACAGCTTTCCCGAAGTCTGGACCTACCACATTATGAGCTGGATAATGTGGTTTGGAAGAGGTTTGCTGCAGGAGATATTAGACGGAGTGCACAAGAAAGGGATGAATGTCTGCAAACAATCCTTGAAGCCACTAACTGGATCATTGAAGGTGTCCACTATGAATGGGTGACGGAAAGCTTTGCGAAGGCGGATATCATCATCTTTTTAGATCCTCCATTCAGGATGAGGAAATACAGGATCTATAAAAGGTTCATTTTTCAAAAACTTGGATTTGAAAAGGCTAATTATAAGCCGACTCTTGCGATGTTCCGGAAGATGTTCGTGTGGAACCGCTACTTTGAGGAAAGAAGCAAAGAGGAAATTCAGGCCATTTTTTAAAGCCTACGAGCAAAAGCTGCTCGTTGTAAAAAATAATAAGGAACTGAAAAAAATATATGAATGGGGACTGGATCATGGCTGAAATCACAATACGTTCTGCTGAAGAAAAGGATATTCCGTTATTGCATGACCTGATGGTTCAATACATCGTTGAATTTTATAAAAGACCCGAGCCTGATAAAAGAGATTTGGACAATTTGATTCGCCACCTGCTGGATCGTCCTGAGTCAGGTTTACAGTTTGTAGCTGAAAAAGAAGGTGAACTAGTTGGCTTTGCTACCTTGTATTTCACTTTCAGCACGCTGCAAGTGAAGCGTGCGGCAATCCTCAATGATTTATTCGTTACTGCTGAGGCAAGAGGTCATAAGGCAGGTGAGCAGCTGTTTGAAAAATGCTTAACACATATCAGGGAACATGGTTTTGCATATATGACGTGGGAAACGGCCAAGGATAATGTTATCGCTCAGGGTCTGTACGATAAAATGGGCGGCAAACAATCTGACTGGCTGGTATATGAAATAGAATAACTCCTTTGATTGTCATAGGGCAGCCAAGCCTTATTTCGTGTAATTTATAAAATTAACACCTATACTATATGGGAATTATCCATCAGGAGGGATTACATATGCATATTGAAATGTGGACGGACTTCGCTTGACCGTTCTGCTATATTGGCAAAAGGCGTCTGGATGACGCTGTTAAACAGATCGAACACCCAATCGAAGTAACCTATCGCTGCTTTGAGCTGGACCCGAACATGGGACGGGATATTAAAGAAAACATATATGAAGCATTAGCGAAGAAATATAGAATGAGCATAGCCCAGGCAAAAGCCAGCACGCAAAACGTGGTTGAAATGGCAAAAGATGCCGGGCTGGATTATCAAATGGATTCGCTTATCTTAACTAACACATTCGATGCCCATCGTCTGACAATGCTTGCAAAAAAGCATGGTTTAATGGCTGAGATGACAGAGCGCATCCTTCGTGCCTATTTTACCGAATCGAAGCATATCGGTGACCACGGAACATTGACAGAACTGGCCGTTGAAGCAGGACTGGACCGAGAAGCAGCTGAAAACATGCTCGCAAGCGATCAAATGGCGGATGAAGTACGTGCTGATGAGCACACTGGCCAGCAGTACGGCATCACCGGTGTCCCATTCTTCCTTATAAATAAAAAATATGCCATTTCGGGTGCACAGCCAACAGACGTGATCGTGCAGGCGTTGAAAAAAATCATTGCCGAGGATGAAATCACCGTTTTGAATAACGATAACGGAATGGTATGCGATGACGATGGCTGTGAAATTCCTGAAAAGTAATACAAAAAAGAACTAGCCTTGATGTGTCACTGAAAGTTGGAATTCACTCCAACTTTCAGTGAAGGTACATCTTGGATTAGTTCTTTTTTTACGATATTAAATGAATTCCACAAGGTCCTCAACGGGAAGGCGAGTTGTATTGTGTGCAGGCACAGCTGCTTTACCGAGCGCAATCAGCACGATTGGCATATAGCGGTCATTGATCTTGAATTTTTCAATGAATTGCTGCTTGTTGAAACCGCCCATTGGTACAGTGTCATAGCCTCTGGCTTTCGCAATCAGCATAAGCTGCATGGATACAAGACCAGAGTCGTAAGCTGCAATGTTAGCTCTTGCTTCAGCTGGTGCCGATGGGTAAAGTTTGTTTGTGTTCTCAATCATCATGTTAGCAGTAGTTTCATCCATATAACCTGCTTCAAATGAGCTGCGGTACACCATTTCGGCATTTTTGTACATTTCCTTGTCAGCAAGGACTGCAATCACAGCTGATGCGGTTTCCGCCTGCTCCTGATTGTTGGCGATTGTTCTTAATTCTTTCTTCGTTTCCTGGTCCTGGATGACGACGAATTTCCATGGCTGCAAATTGCTTGAAGAAGGAGCCAGGGTTGCTTCTTTTAACATATCAAGGATTTCTTCACGGGAAATCTTGAAATCATGTATATATTTTCTGACTGAACGGCGCTCTCGGATGGCCGTAGATAGGCTTGTCTCAGATGAGTTCATGATTTATTCCTCCAAGGATGTAGTTACTTTTAGTAAGCACTAATAAGGTTACTCCTAGTAAGTGTTGAAGTCAAACAAGATGTTCAGGACATAGCGTTCCAAATTATGGTCTGAAAAAGAGCAGGCTTTCAGCATTGCAGTTAGGAAATCTTGTAGAATAGTAATCGAAGAGAAGAAATTTGAAGAGAGGTCTAAAAGATGATGTCAGAAAAACAAAAAATGCTGGCTGGTGAGCTATATAACGCGGCCGACCCTGTATTGGTAAAGGAAAGAGAGCAGGCACGCAGACTGACAAGGCTGTATAATTTAACGGAAGAAACGGCCTATGAGGAACGTTCAAGTCTTATTAAAGAGCTTTTCGGATCAACGGGTGAGCAGTATTTTATCGAACCCAACTTCCGGTGCGATTACGGTTACAACATCCACATTGGTGAGAACTTCTATGCCAATTTTGACTGTGTGATCCTTGATGTTGGTGAAGTGCGAATCGGCAAAAATTGCTTTATGGCACCAGGCGTCCACATCTACACAGCAGGGCATCCAATCCATCCGATGGAGCGGATTGCCGGTCCGGAATTCGGCAAGCCGGTAACAATTGGTGATAATTGCTGGATAGGCGGAAGGGCCGTCATCAATCCAGGGGTTAAGATTGGAAACAATGTCGTTGTTGCATCTGGATCTGTCGTCACAAAAGATGTACCTGACAATGTTATTGTTGGGGGAAATCCAGCCAGAGTTATCAAAAAAATCGAATCATAAACAAGGGGTGCCCGGTTTCCCCGGCACCCTGTTTACTTTGTATGCTTTTCAAGATTGACGAACCATTCCTTCGTTTCATCCGCATTCTTGCTGTTGATAAAAATCTTTTTGCTGTCTGTCTCAATGTATAAATAAGGTGAGGAGCCTTTGTGGATGAAAAGCAAGCTGCTTCCATAATCTTTTACCTTAAATTGTCCCTTAGCCATCTTGGCAAGACCGAACCCGTTTTGTTTCCACGTCACTTCCGGCATTTCTTGCAGCAGCTGTACTTCTTGAATCTCGGAGTATTTCCACTCCTCTCCATACATTCCGGTTATTTCAAAGGAGTCATTGTGTTCTTTCAGTTCGAAATCCTGATATCCCAGATATGTGAGTCCAACTATGAATCCTACAGTTCCTAAAGCGATTGCAGAACTGATGGCCAAGCTTTTCTTTCTTTTAATCTCATATTTTGAAAGATAGATGAGACCACCCAGCATAAATACAATCATGAACCCAAATTGGACTTCCAGGGCATATTCGAAATCTGTAAAACTCAATGGAAGCAAGGCCGCCATACCCGCAGCAGTCCATAGCATCAGCTTCCCAACTCGTTGCGGGTAGCCATTCTCGATTAATTGCTGCTGTTCAATCTTGGATTTTCTGTTGAAATTTGAAATCAGCCAGTACCAGTCTTTTTTAACAATTGCCCACCCAAAGAAAAGGAATAACAGGACAATCAAAATCTGAACACCGATTAAAAATGACACATCATCACCCCTCAGAATAAGTCTGTTCCTTATATACGTGTTTACCAGTAAACAAGATTCAGTTTTTTTATAAAAAGGAGAACGCAGCATTGCCCGAAAAAGCGAGGATGGACCAAAACGGTAAAAGCAGCACCTGACTTAAGATGCTGCCTTGTTCTTTTTCTTATCAAATATATCCATAATGATTGCAACTGAGAAGGTAATACCGCTAAAAATCAATATGCCTGTACTTACCACAGCGGTCATCAGCCCGCCATAGCCGAGCATGATAGCGAACCAGCCTGAACAGCCGAAAATAAGGAAGAGCACCGCCGTGTAGTATTTTAGTTTTTTTAGGCGAGGGTAATGAATATTGATGGCGTAGAAACCTAAAGAGATAAAAAATATAAAGACAACAAAAATGAAGATTGGATCCACGCACTTCCGCTCCTTTTCTCCTATTATTTTTACTGAACCATAGCCAATCTGTTAATCAAACGTTTAATTAATAGAACATCAACTATTGTCCTCATAAGCTTATCTAACAATAAAAGCTGCCAGCAGGCAGCTTTTATTTGGCAATCAGCTTGCGTTTTGCTCCGTTTCCAAGAGGGCCCGCAAATTTCGGGACCTCAAGAAAAAGAGGGCTGTCATGATGATTGACAAAGTTCCGAACATGACGCTCATATTCTGAAGACCGACTGCGTCGAGCAGGAATCCGGTCATCAGGAGTACTACCTGGAAGAAGACGCGGTCCATCATGTTCCGGAAAGAGAAGAAGCGGCCATGAAATTCCTTAGGGACCCTTGTTTGGAAAATCGTTGCTGCTGTTGGGAAGAAGCAGCCGACTGAAAATCCAAATAACAGGAAAGCGATAATCGTCAGCTCAGCCAGATTTGCAAAATAGAGCAGAAATTGAGAGAAGCCAATCAGCGCTGAGCTTGCAAACAAGATCTTATAAGGTGAAAATTTATAACTGATTCTTTTGATTAAAAATGCCCCGCTCATGAATGCGACCCCTTCGGCAGTGTAAATCCAGCCTTTAATGGCAGAACTGTCCTGAAGCTCACTGATATTGATGACTACAAGGTTGAAGCCGCCCAGGAAAATAAGCGGAATCAAAGTCAAAATCAAGGTCATCATCACAATCGGCAATTTGGTGATAACAGGGAAAACGTCCTTAAAACCTTGTTTCTGATCACCTTTCCTGGCTGATGGTGCTTTTTTGTTCTCGTCAATCTGTAAAAAGAACGTCAGCCCAAACAAAATGAAGTAAGCAGCCATCGACAGGATATACACGGTATCTAGTGGTATGGAAACCAGAAGAATTCCAGCTGCTGCCGTGCCGATTATCCTGGACAGCGTGGACACATTCATATGAACGCCATTGAGCTGCAATAAATCCTTGTCGTTGACAACAAGCGGAATCGCTGCCTGGAGTGCCGGAAAGTAGAACGCTGCAGATATTTGCAGCAGCACAAGGAAGACAAGCATCCACCAAACGGATCCAGTATGGATGGCGATCAGCATAAAAATAACGCTAACAGCACGGACGAAACCGGAAATAAGCATAACTGCTTTCTTGCTGTATTGGTCAGTCAATCTGCCCGCCATCGGTCCTACTGCAATCCCAGCCAGCAAACCAGCCGCAAGAAGCAGCGATTTTAAAAAGTCTGAAGGAATCTTTTCCTGCAAAAACTCCAGGTTCCCAATGATCCCAAGCCAAAGGCCTAGCCCGGCAATGAACTCACCGGTCAATAGAATCCATATATTTTTATTTCTCCTCATAAATATGCCTCTCGGTTTCTTAGTTTTTATTCTTATCTTCAATTATCGGATAATTATAAACTTTCGTAAAGCTAAATATTTTTATAAAAGCATTCTTATAAACGAATCTTGATAAGGAAAAGATATGCGTCTATGAAATTTATACCATTCTAAAAAACATTTTCCATTCTTTTGGCCGAGTTTTTCAGATGATTATTAGGGAAATTGCTTAAGGAAAAGAGGGGAGGGAGGTGTAAATGGTAAATCATTGTCAGCATCCATACATACTAAGTTAAAAAGAAATGGAGTGGAGATTTTGAAAAAGTACATAAAAACCATGGCTGCAGCGGGAGTGCTAGTTGCTGGACTCTCTTTATCACAACCAGAAGCACAGGCAGCAAATATGGTGGGAATGGGATCTGCTGGTTCAGATGTTACATACGTTCAGTCTGTTTTAAAAAAGCTAGGATATTTCAACACAGAGACAACAGGTTACTTCGGGCAAATGACTACTGATGCGGTTCGTCAATTCCAAAGGGAATTCGGCCTTGAAACAACTGGTGAAGTCGGTCCGAAAACAGCAAAATTAATTAATGATATCGAAACCATGGCTCATGTTGTTTACGGCGAATCCAGGGGAGAAAGTTACCAAGGACAGGTTGCAGTTGCAGCGGTTATTTTAAACCGGGTCGAATCAAATGATTTTCCAGATACGGTTAATGATGTGATTTTTCAAAGAAACGCCTTTACAGCGGTCTATGACGGCCAGTATGATCTGCAGCCCAACTATATCGCTTACCATGCCGTGAAGGATGCGTTACTCGGCTGGGATCCGTCCTACGGTTCCGTCTATTATTACAATCCAAAGATTGCGACTAACCAATGGATTTTCACCAGGACTGTAACGAAGCAAATTGGCAATCATTATTTTGCCTATTAGTATGAAAGCACCGATTCATCAGCTGAATCGGTGCTTTTACATTTTACAGGGAAAAAAGGACAAACTATCCATAATCATCATAACAAGGAGATGAGGGTTAACTGTATGAAAAAAGATAAGAAGGACTTTAAATTAAGCTATGAATCTGATGGGAAAATGGATAAAAACCAACTAGAAGGCAAAAAAAAGGACAAAAGCGCCAACTTTTTTAACATAACGCCTGACAGCGAATAAGGACATTAAAGGAGCAAGAAAATGGGAGAAGAACAGATTGTGCGGGCAACCGAGGATGATTTGCCTGTCATTGGAGAGATGTTTGCAGATTGTAAAGAGTATCTTGAAACGAGAGGCATTCTGCAATGGGATGAAAAATACCCAAATCATAAGTATTTTGAAAATGCGATGCAGGGTGAAGAATTATTTATTTTAAAAAAGGGCGATAGCACGATGGGGGTAATGGTGCTCGATGAATGGCAGGCTCCTGAATGGGAGAACGCGAATTGGTCGAATACTGGTGGGAAACCGCTGATCCTCCATTCATTTTGTGTGGACCCTTCTGCCCAGGGAGGCGGATATGGCAGCCAGATGCTCCAGTTTGCAGAGGACTTCGCGGAGGACCAAGGATATAGTGCGATCCGGCTTGATACATATTCAGGCAACGAGGCAGCTGTAGGCTTTTATGAAAAAAGGGACTACAGGATAACAGGTAAAGTCATGATGAACGGCAAGCCTGAGGGACATGAATTATATGTTTGCTTTGAGAAGCTTTTCTAAGATGAAAAAACCCTGTCTTCCATGGAAAAGGAGGCAGGGTTTTCATATTAGAGTTTTATCATGACTTCTGTGCCATCATGCAATTTAACATCAACAAGCACGGTTCCTTTGTGCTTGCCAAGTTCGCCGATGATTTCATTCATCAGTTGTTTGTTCAAAATAACATTGAATAGCTCTGCAGGAATAGTATGTTCAGTGTCGTGATTCACCCATTTGTGCAGCTGGTTGTGGAATCTTTTGGATGAAAGCAGGGAGCTGGCAGCTCTTAGGATTGTGTAAGGGACTGGGAGGGAAAAGCCGATCTTATTGGTCGTCTTGACTTTTAATTTCATCATCCGAGTTTACTCGATTGTGACTTTAACGGTATCGCCGTTGGCCGATTGTATGTCAACGATATTGCCATCGAGTTCATTTTCTATTGCATCGACGAGCAGGTTGATATCGATATCCTTAACGTATTGCTGAGACTGAGGGATACCAGCCGCGATGCTGTGTCCAGTTTTCAGGAGCGCTTTTACCAGCTTAATTGGCACATTGACGTTCACATTGTCATTTTCACTAGACACAACCCGAATTTTTAACGTCTTATCCAAGTATGGCTTTTTAGCTGGTGTGGGTGCATCTTTTTCTTTCAGTACTGCAATCAGCTCGGCACCTTTCTCCGAATCGATTTTTCCTTCCTGGACCATTGTTAAAATCTTTGAGATTTCTTCACTCATCACAAATCCTCCTATTCGCCTTTTAAAAGTTTGATTGCTTCTTCAGGAGAAATTTCGCCTTTCTCCAACATCAAAACGATTTTCTTTTCATCCAGTTCATTTTTCTTTTGAGTATCATATCCAAGAGCAGTAATGATGTCGTTAAGCTTCCCGCGGACGGTTGGGTAGGAAATTCCAAGTTCCTTTTCGACTTCCTTAATATTCCCTCGGGAAACAAGGAAGATTTCGACGAACTGGAGTTGTTCTTTTGATAATGACGCAAGCTTTGACAGCTCGAATTCATTTTCAATGGTCGTCTCACAGTGATTGCATTTTAGCTTGGTAATTTTCAGTGTTTGACTGCAAACAGGACAATTTGTTAATACAGGATATGCCATGACTGCCTCCTTCCTGGTATTTAAATTTATATTAAATGAATGAATTAAAAATGTAAATATTTTTAATGGTAAAAATTAAAAAAGTTAATTTTTTGTTTTAATAATTAAAAAAAGGAATAAAAAAACTGCCCCAATACTTTGAGGCAGGCTGTCTGTCTGAATTAATTGCGCGGATCTACATAATCCGGATAGTCTGTAATAATGCCATCTACCTTCATATCAATCAGGAACTGAGCTGCTTCCGGGCTTCGTACCGTCCAGGACTGGATTTCCATGCCGAGATTGTGAACCTTATCGACCAGTTCCTTTGAAACCAGGCCATAGCTAGGGTTAAAATAATCAGCATATGTCGCGAACTGCTGAAGGGCCGCATCGGTTACATGAAGTCTTGAAGATGTCAAAACACCAATCGGAACATCTGGGAGAAGAGTATTCATTTTCTCCATTGAAGCAAAGTTAAAAGATTGGAGGATGATTTTTTCATTCTGCGGCTTATCAAGATTACGCTCCTTCAATTCTGCAGCAACGGCTTCCTCTATGCCTGGATACAGCTCGGGCGCCTTCAATTCTATTAGAACACCGATTTTTCCATGATAGCGGTCAAGAATTTCTTCGAAGGTAGGAATCTTTTCGCCAGCGAATTGTTCGCCCTTGAAGCTCCCTGCGTCAAGGCTTCGCAGCTCCTCCAGTGTCAGGTCACCCACTCGGCCAGTACCATCTGTTGTCCTGTCTACAGTGGTGTCATGGATGACGACCAACTTGCCATCCTTGCTGCGCTGGACATCGATTTCAATGTAATCCGCCTTCATTTCGAGTCCTTTGTCAAAAGCAGCAATCGTGTTTTCCGGAGCATAGCCAGCAGCACCGCGGTGCGCTACAGTATCAAACTGCCTCAGTTCTCCAGTTGTTGTTGGCTCAGCTGCAAATGCCTGTTGGAATGGACTAAGCATAAGGGTTAGGGCAAAACCTGTTCCGATTAAAGTCTTTTTCATTTCTCCATCTCCTCTGCATGAATGATCTAACAATGCTAGATTAAAGGAGGAATATTTAGCGTCTATTTCATTTATGTATAGAGTGAGTAATGGATTTTTAAAATTATGCAGTTATATTTTCGCAGTTTTATTTACATTATAGATATGTCAATTTTCCCAGCCTTATATTCACCCAATTCCTCATCAGTCGCTTTCCCGTATTCTAATTCCACATATTCATCTAATTTATTGTGTAAATGTTAGAACTAAATGAAATTTTAACGGTATATATCCATAGTTAACTATAGTAAAATTTTTATAATCAAATACGTGAAAATAGAAACGAGGACTGGTAAATGAAAATCCTAATCTCCGGCTTTGGGCCATTTGGGAAGATGAGCATCAATCCTACAGAAGAATTATTAAAGGAGGCGGAAAAGTTTGAGATTGAGCATGCGGAAATCTCGACAGTTTTGCTGCCTGTTCATTATGACGAATGCGCGGAGGAACTGATTGCAAAAATGAATGAAGTGCAGCCGGATGTGGTCATTTCCTGCGGACTGGCGGCTGGCAGGACGGCCATCACTCCTGAACGGATTGGCATAAATAGTAAGGATACAGGTTCTGGGGATCCTTATCCTGATAATAAAGGCAATGTTCCTGTTGATGAAGCAATCGACGAGAAGGGACCGGATGGATTATTTTCCACACTTCCCAACAGGCTGATCGAGAGAAATCTGAAAGCGCAGCACATACCTTCCGCGATTTCAAATAGTGCCGGTACATTCATTTGCAATAACACACTTTATGCTGTTTTGAATCATATCAGAAAAAATGAATTGCCAATCAAGGCTGGGTTCATCCATTTCCCTGCGTCTACCGAAATGTCGGCCCGCAATCCTGGGTTGCCATCCTTGCCTCAGGAAATGATGGCCAGGGCATTGAAGGTGATCGTTGAAACGTGTGTTGAGGCTGAAGTCTACAATAAATAATTTTGCGGTTTTTCTAAAAAGGAGAAATAGATGGAATTTGAAATCTTGCCGCTTGGTGATCTGGCTGTCCGTGTGTCGTTTGGCAATAAGATTGATGAAAAGACAAACCAGCAGCTGCGCCTGTTTAAGAACGAGCTGGAGAAAGCAAAAATCAAAGGCATTGTTGAATCGGTGCCTGCCTATTCATCTTTAACCATTTATTATGAACCTGACATCTTATCCTATGAATCTCTGAAAAAGGAACTCTATAAGCTCAGGTTAACACCTGGGCGATTTCAGCAATGCAGGTCCATTGTCTATGAAATCCCGGTCTGTTACGGAGGAGAGTTGGGACAGGATTTAGCGTTTGTCGCAGAGTATCATGGCTTGAGTGAGCAGGAAGTCATCGATCTTCATGCGAGTCAAGAATACCTCATCTATATGATGGGGTTCATGCCTGGATTCCCTTATCTTGGAGGCCTGCCCGAAAATCTGGCTGTGCCAAGGCTTGAGAAGCCGAGACAGAATGTGATGCCGGGGGCAGTCGGGATTGGCGGAAGCCAGACAGGAATTTATCCCGCTGATGTTCCTTCCGGATGGAGAATTATCGGCACAACTCCTGTAATCTTGTTTTCGCAGAATAAGGAAAAACCTTTTCTGCTCAATTCAGGTCATTACACAAAGTTTGTGCCAATCGATGAGAAGCAATTTGTGAGGATAAAACAATTAGGCGAAGCCTATGAGGTAAAGACCTACCAAAAGGAGTGAGGTAAGTGTTATCGGTTGACCTGAACTGTGATTTAGGTGAAAGCTACGGCTTGTACAAAATTGGCAATGACCAGGAAGTATTAAAGCACATCACTTCCGCAAATATTGCATGCGGCTACCATGCCGGTGACCATAATGTCATGATGGAAACAGTGAAAATGGCAAAAGCATATGGAGTGAAGATTGGTGCCCATCCTGGTTTTCCTGACTTGCACGGCTTCGGCAGGAGAGAAATCAAAATGAGTGTCGAAGAGGTTTACAATTTGACTGTGTATCAAATTGGTGCACTTGCGGCAGTTACGAAAGCTTGCGGCACGAGAGTCGTTCATGTGAAACCTCATGGGGCGTTGTACAATATGGCTGCAAAAGATAAAAGAATTGCCGATGCCGTTGCCCAGGCAGTGGCCGATGTTGATGCGAACCTGGTTTTATTCGGACTGGCAGGCAGCTTCCTCGTAAAAGCAGGAGAGGAAAGAGGCTTACGGGTTGCAAATGAAGTTTTTGCTGACCGGAATTATCAGCCAGATGGTATGCTGACACAGCGCTCCGATGCGAATGCGATGATCCATGATCCAGAGTCAGCAATCATGAGAGTGATGCAAATGGTTCGGGAAGGAAGAGTACTAGCAGCTGACGGAACCGAACTTCAAATCAAGGCGGATACCATCTGCATCCACGGCGACGAACCGCATGCCGTTCATTTCGCAGTGAAATTGAAAGAGGCTTTAGCAGAGGAAGGAATTTCTGTCGGTAAGAGCTGGGATGCCAAATGACTATTCCTCTTTTCAAAGTCCTCAAGCAAGGTTTGCAGACGACTGTCCAGGATTTAGGAAGGAATGGCTTTCAGCAATATGGCATCAGTCCATCAGGAGCAATGGATCCCTATTCAATGCAGTTTGCAAATATTCTTGTGGGCAATCCCCTTAACGAAGCAGTGCTCGAAGCCGCGATGCCCGGCCCCAGTCTTGAAGCATTGCATGATGTATCAATTGCGATTTGCGGCGGTGATCTGCAGCCGATGGTGAATAAGAAGGAAGTTCGGATGTGGAAAAGCATTGTCTTAAAAAAAGGAGACATCCTGTCATTCGGCAAAGTGAAGAGCGGAGCAAGAGCGTACATCAGCTTTGCCGGAGGAATCGACGTCCCGCTTGTTTTAGGCAGCAAGTCCACTTTCATCAATGGGAAGCTTGGCGGATTTAAAGGGCGGGCATTGGAAGCAGGGGATCTTTTATATGGAAAGCCATTTGTCCGGAAAAAACGCTTTTTACATATAGACTTCATTCCTGAATACAAAAAGCAGCTTGAAATACGAGTAATCCTCGGTCCTCACCTGGATAAATTCCCACAAAGGGCGATCGAGCGATTTTTATCAAGCGACTACACAATTTCAGCCCAGTCAAATAGAATGGGATATCGACTGGAAGGTCCCGAGCTCGGCCACATCGGCGGAGCGGATATCATTTCTGATGCCATCCCGCTTGGAGGAATCCAGGTGCCGTCAAACGGCCAGCCGATTATATTGATGTCAGACCGGCAGACGACCGGCGGATACGCCCGGATTGCCACCGTTATTTCTGTCGATATTCCCCTGCTAGCCCAGGCGATGACGGGAACAAAAATCCGCTTTAAAGAAATCACTATAGAAGAAGCGCAAAAACATTACCAGAGGCAAAAAACAATATTTAAGTTCCTGTCTATTAGTTAACTATACTTGTATGAGACCTGACCTAATGGGATTCAGGTCCTCTTTATTTTAGTATAAAAACTACTCTGTAGGTAATAACTGGTAAAGTTAATATATACGGGGAGAGAGTAATATGTATTTAATATTGGTCATAGCAGTCTGGATTTATTTCGGCTATAAATTTGTCGATTGGTCCCAATGGAAAAAACAATATCCAACCATCCTATTTTTCATGATGGTAAACTTGCTCTATAATACGCTTTATTATAATCACACCTTATGGGCATTTCGCGGTATAACAGCTGAATGGCTGAACCACTCGATTATCAATATCGCGTTCACATTTTTCATCTGTCCGGTTGGATTGATGATTTATTTGCAGCGTTTTCCGTCAACAAGAAGAAATCAGCTGATCTATATAGGTACTTGGGTTGCTTTCTATACGATCATTGAGGCTTTATTCGCTCACAGGGGAATGTATGTATACGACAATGGCTGGAACAGCTGGCACAACATTTGGCTAAATTTGATTTTGTTTGTGGTTATATGGATTCATTATCAGAAACCGGTTATTGCGTGGATCATCTCCATCCCGCTCGCAGCTATTTTCTATTTATTTTTTCCGTTTCCGCTGGACAGCCTAAAGTAAAAGAGGTGGCTTAATTTGTTGATACAGAATGTATTGTCCGCGCCTGTGTTTCTCATTTTGCTCTTTTCAACCTATATCTCTATGTGGATCTATATCAGCAGGCATGAAGTCAGGCGGGAGAATAAAGAATAAAAACAGGTGGGGTTAAGGAATATAATGAGTTTTTTAGGAAAATAGAGTCCAGATTCAGGAATATACACAAAAGGATTTGAGAATAAACCCAAGAAGTAAGAAAAATTGAGTATTGTTATCCTGAAGAAAAGACAAAAAACACGGTGAAAGCCAGTCCACCGTGTTTTTTAAATTCCAACTTCCTTGGACGTTTCAACGAATTGTTCCTTTGATCCCTTTTTCACAACGAAAATCAGGGTGTAAGCAAGCAGCAGCCCAACCAGGAATATGACCGAGAACCCGTATATGAAATGGTAGTTAGTGTAGGAAGCCAGGAGCCCAAGGCCCGCAGATCCAAGAGCCATTCCCAGGTCCATTGAAGAGAAGTACATTGCATTTGCGGTTCCCTGTTTTTCCTTCGATACTGAACTGACAGCAAGTGCCTGAAGGGTAGGAGCTACTGTTCCATATGCGATTCCGTAGAATACGGCTGCAATTAAAAGGGTCACGGTGTTTTGCGTAACTGCTAGAATTGTCAATCCAATCATGCCTGAAATGGTCGCAGGGTAGATGATCACTTTGTGGCTGTACCGGTCGTACAGCCTTCCTGAAAAAGGCCGAATGGCAACCATGACAATCGTCAATACAAGGAAGAATAAAGAAATGGTTGCCCCAAGGTTTGCCTCTTTGCCTAATTCACGGAGGAAGCTGACAACTCCGCCAAGCGTGATGGAGAAAAATGCTGTCAGGATTGCAGGTGTAAAGGCATGCCAGTCAAAGGCGTGTTCCTGGAAGCTGCCTTTCTGTACAACTGTCTTAACTGGGGCTGCTTTTCGCGGGCTTTTTACAAAAATATTCAAGATTAAGGTAAGAAGAGTCAATCCAGCAGAAATAGCGATTAAAAGGTTGAACGAAAAGAGCTGCAGCAATGCCAGCGCAAGCATCGGCCCCAGGCTGGTCCCGACACTCGTTGCCATTCCGTAATACCCGATTCCTTCGCCAAGACGATGGGCTGGTATGATGTTCGTTGCCATCGTAGAAAAAATCGTCGTAATGATTCCGAAGCCAATCCCGTGGAAAACTCTCAACAAGAGTAAAAGGGCAACAGAATCCTGGCCAAAACTTAAGCCTACGGAAACAGCGATAAATCCAAGGGAAATGAGGCTTAATTTTTTGTTGTCAACCTTCTGCATCAGAGATGCGACAAAGGGACGTGATGCAATGGCGGCAACCATGAAGACAGTCGTCATCAAGCCGCCCTGTCCGGGGCTATTTTTAACGTCGGTTATAAAAGCAGGGAAGCCTGCAGTCAACATCTGCAAACAAAGGAAAAATAAAAAAGCCATTACAACAATGGCCGTAAACTGTGCTGTCCACAACTTGGATGTTTTATTCATCATCTTGCCTTCTTTCTAATTGTTTTCCTCCAAAAGCCCGTCTATATTGTCTTCTAACGAAAGTAAAACTTCTCTATATATCGCTAGCCTTTCCTCATCAATTCCATTCGTGATCTGCATGAAGATGTCCTCAAGGTAAGGAGTCACTTTTTCCACAATCTTTGCACCCTTGGGGGTGATTTTTATCAGGAAGGAACGGCGGTCTGATGGATTTGCGAGCCTTTCCACATTTTCTTGTTTTACGAGAAGGTCCAAAATTTTCGTCAAGGTTGCCTGGTCCTTATCTGACCTGATTGACAATTCTTTTTGTGATATCTCATCGGACTCGTTCAACGTCCGCAAGACACTCCACTGTTCAGTTGTTATATTGTAAGACTTTAAGTGAAAATTGATGATCCGGGTCAGTTTCTTGCTTAAACGAACAGAAGCAGAACCGAATGCTTTATCCATAGACAATCCCATGAGTGAATCCTCCTCATTTTATAAAACTAATTATATTACGAAATTTATTTAGTGTAAATATAATTTGTATACAAAGTATATTTAGGCATAAATTAAACCCGGCTTTACACCGGGCAAATAACCTCAGCAGGTGGATGATTAAATATTTGCTTTCCATTCCTTATCGAAAAAACGTCTTAACCCCTCACCTAGAATATTAAATGTAAGAATCATGCAGGTGATCGCTCCGGCTGTAAAAAAAGGAATCCAGAATGCTCTTAGCACATCGCCCCTGGCTTCTCCTAACAAGGTTGGCCAGTTCAGGCTTGTGTTCAGCAATTCACCATAGCCGTAGTTGGTCTGAACAAATATTTGTGTAACAAATATGCCGAATATACCTAACTGCCCGAGCAATAATGCGACCCTCCCTAGATCAATGCAAAAGGTAACGATGATTTCAGGCAATAAACTGGGAAGATAATAGTTTTTGAAAAAATGGGCTGGTCCGATTCCAATCGTTACTCCTGCTTCTACAAAAGGGGACTTGGAAATAGAAATGATTTTCTGCTTCATAATATAGCTGACTCGTCCAATTTCAATGAGTGCCAGGATCACTATGACCCAAACCAATCGATTGGTGCTGAACGTGAAAATGGGGAGTGTGATGAATAAGATTGCAGCAAAAATGATCGGGAGGCCGGATGATAGCTGATTCCACCAGTTGATCAGCCAGCTAAATGGCTTTTTCCAGATAAATGATAATAAAACCAATAGCAATGAAAAAAGGTACCTTATGATGCTGATTGCAAAAATCAATAGAATCGTGTCCTTCGTTCCAGCAATGATGATGCTAAATAAGTCACGGCCATCATGGTCTGTCCCCAGAATATGCTTTGATGATGGTGGAAAGGGGGCTCTGGTGAATTTGCCATCCGCCATCACCATCCGTTCTTCCTGAAGGCCTTTTTTTACAAATGAAAAATGAGGGCCTGCGAGAGCCACCAGTATAGTGGCAGATAAAAAAACCATCCCAATGATTAAATGCCAGTTTCTCAAATGGACAACCTCCTATCGAGGATCGAGCCGGGAACTGAGCAACTGACTGCCAATTTGCACAAACAGCATAATTGCCATGAAGCAAATCCCGAAAGAAATGATCACGCTCGGTTCGTAATTTGATTCTCTGCCGATAAAAATCCTCGGCTCGAAATCAAGTGCAAGCCATAAGCGATAAGCTGCTCCTTTATAGTCCAGCAGATACTCCAGAAATAGTAAATTCGATAATATGTAAATCATCATCGTTGGAACATTATTCAGAATACTCCCAGCACAATTTTTTAGGATATGACGATAAATAATTGTGTCATTATTGAATCCTTTCGCTTTTGCGACCTGGACATATTGCTTTGCAGCCTCGCTGGAAACGGCAGCGGCAGTGATTCTGCTGATATACATGGTTGGATAGATGGATGCAAGCAGGGAGGGGATGATGAAGTTGAACCATTGCTCATGCCCAAAAATGTCGAGCCAATTTAAATAAAATATGATGACCCACTGGACAAAGAGAATAACCAGGAAATCGGGAATGGACATAAGCAGCCAAGTTGTCCAATTTCCAAAGATGTTTTTCCGTTTATTCGAATTCTTGAAGTCAAATATTCCTTTTAAAATGCCGGCGGCTAAGCTAAGCAAAAATGCAGTGACGATAATTTTTAGACTCCGGGGGAAATAGACGGCAATTTCCTTCTCAACCGGCTTATTGTATCTCGTTTCGCCAAAAGTGCCATGTTGGGTAAGATTCTCAATGAAGTTCGTGAGATTCATTTGATATTCTTTCCAAGAGAAGTCGTATGAATAGACAACGGTTGCTGCCCTTCCTTCTCCAGTCACCATTGCCTGCCTTGGGAATAAAGCAATCAAGGTCAGACAGATGCAGACAATAAAAAAGAAGACAATCTTGGTGAGAACCTTCTTCAATCTTCACACCTCGCTTCAATAATTCAGTTATTTTCCAATTCTATTTTAGAAGATTGTAATAAAGTACTAATTCATTACTTTTAAATCACAATGAGGGCAGTGAAATATAATTCTAATTTTTTATTGCATTCTAAAAAATTAGAACGTAAAATAAAAATAGAACATATGAATATATTGGAAGGTGAATCTTGTGGATTATGTAAAGAAGACAATGGAAGTGAACCTGGAACAGCAAAAGTTGATTTCGAGTCCTTTACGAGTAAAAATCATTTACTTGCTTGTAACGAAGCCAATGACTGCAAAGCAGGTGGCAGATGAACTGGGGAAATCAGCTGGCAGCATCCACTATCATATCCAGCAGCTTTACAACGGGGGTATCCTGGAACTGGTGGAAACGAAAGAAAACCGGGGAATCATTGAGAAATACTATCGTTCAAAGGCGACTCATTTTAACTTGAAGAATGAAGAGGGAAAACCTGCCACCGAACAGGTCGTGAACCAGGGGACGTTCGTATCGTTGACGGATGAAGACAGGGAGAAACTGAACGCCGACCTTGATGCTTTGTTTTTGAAATACGTAAAAAAATCGGCAGAGAAAAGTGATGCGAAAAAAACATCCTACGAATTGAATTTCACACTGAAAAGGCAGAAAGAGGAGGAGAGCTAATTGGAAAGGTCTGTTAAGAAAAATTTAATATTATTTCTCTTCGGGAAGGTTACTGCTGTTCTTGGTTCATCGATTTATGCTTTTGCTATTGGATTGTATATCCTGGCGGAAACGGGTTCCAGCCTTAATTTTGCCATCACCCTGGTGCTTAGTATGCTTCCGCGAATCCTGCTGGCTCCAATTGCCGGAACACTAAGTGACCGGTTGAGCCGCAAGAAAATGATTATTACTTCAAACTTCGCGAGTGCAATTTGGCTTAGCACAATACTAGGAGCATTCACCTTCCTCTCACAGGAAATCTGGATCTTATATGCCGCTACTGCGGGTCTAAGCATCATTAACACCTTTTACTCCATTGCCGTTACCTCATCGATCTACAACATGGTCGGACCAGATCACTTGCAAAAAGCGATGTCCCTGAATCAGGCTGCAATTTCTTTGTCGGCCATTTTAGGCCCAGTGCTTGGCGGAGTGTTTTTCGGCCTCTTTCAAATTCACCTCTTCATGGCGTTGAACATCCTAACTTACCTTATCTCAGCAATTATGAGCATCTTCATAGAATACAATCTATTTTCAAGTAAAATTGAAAACAAGAAAGATACCAGCCTGTCAGAAGACCTGAAACAAGGTGTTTCTTATATTAAGAGGCAGCCATTCCTCCTCCATCTGGTGATCCTCAGCATCTGGCTGAACTTCTGGTTTGCTGTCTTCCCTGTCGCGATGCCGTATTTGGTGTTAACAGTCAGGAAAATGACGGCGGTCCAGCTTGGAATCATTGAAGGGGCATTCTCGGTCGGAATGATGGTCATGGCGCTCATTCTGTCAGCGAGGAAAGAAATCAGGCGCAAGGAATTTGCCATCATTGGGGGCATGGTGCTGCTTTCAGCCGTCTTGATGCTGATTGGTCTTCCAGCATTGCCAGTATTTCTGGGTCTGTCCAATGTGGTCATCTTTATCTATTTAATAAGCATGGTTTTATTGTTGGCAGCGTCCATCATGTTCATTAATACACCTGTGAGTGTCCTTCTGCAAAAAAATACACCTGACGAGTATCGGGGAAGAGTCATGTCATTACTGGAAACTGGTGCAAGTGCCATGACACCTTTAGGATTTATCCTATTTGGATTCTTGCTTGAAAAAATGCCTGTATGGCTGCTGCTGGCTGTGTGTGGATTCAGTCTGTTCGCGATGGTCTTCTATCTTTATCGGGAAAAAATGTTCCTAAGGCTGCTGAGGGATGAGGACCAGCCAAGGGCGGCATCCATTTAAGGATATCAAGAAAATGTAAAAAAGGATGAGCTTGGATGCTCATCCTTTTACCATTCTTTCGGCTCATAATTCAATTCACTGAAAAGCTGTCTTTTCTCTTTCTTCGACAGGTCACGCCATTGTCCTACCTGAAGATTACCAAGATGGATGTTCATGATCCGGATTCGCTGAAGCCTGAGGACTTCGTATCCAAGGGTTTCACACATGCGGCGGATTTGCCTGTTCAATCCCTGCGTGAGAATGATGTTGAATTCATATTTTGAGAGTTGGACGACCTTCGCAGGAAGTGTTTTTGTCCCAAGTATTCTTACTCCTTCAGACATAGCCTTGATGAATTCCGGAGTGATCGGCTTGTCCACAGATACGATATATTCTTTCTCGTGCTTATTTTCGGCGCGGAGGATTTCATTTACGATATCGCCGTCATTGGTCATAAGGATCAATCCCTCTGAATCCTTATCAAGTCGGCCGATGTTGAAGATTCTAAGCGGATGATTGACCAGGTCGACGATATTGCCCTTCACTTGCTTCTCAGTGGTGCTTGTGATGCCGACGGGTTTATTCAATGCAATATAAACATAATTTTGCGCCATTCGGATCTCTTCGCCATTGAGTTTTACGACATCTCCGGGTTCGACCTGGCTGCCGATTTTCGCAACCTTTCCATTGATTGTCACACGGCCTTCTTCTACAAGCCGGTCCGCACCGCGTCTTGACGTTTTCCCTGACTCGCTGATGAATTTATTGATACGCAGCTTAATCCCATCCTTACATCTGAATTATATCCTTAAGAATATTCCACTCCGCGTTTATTTTCAAGGGTTGGCCGTTCCTTTTCTCTAAGTTCAAATGTCCCTCTTTCCCTTTTCCTTGCATACCTTACTAAAAAACAGAAGGTGTGTGCTGGGATGAATGACGAAAGATTAGACGGTATTTCACTTCCGGAGGATGCGGGGCCACATGGTGATTCCAATATTGAATGGTGGTATTTTTTTGCTCATTTAAATGGAGACAGGGGCGGCAGGTATGCCGTTATGGCGTCGTTTTTTCGGGTGGGGGAGCTGGATTTTGGAAAAGGGCATTACATCATCCATACATTGATTGATCTTAACAATAGGAAACGCTCCAATTTTTCCAGTATTGATTCTAAGGTGAAACTCGGGATGCTTGCTATCTATCTCCCATTCTATCTATTGCTCCATCCAACTGACAGGAGAATGTGGAGACTCTATAAAAATCTCTTGAAGGGAAAGATTCCTCCTCCGCATACTCTTATGAAGGATGCAGGAATTGATCGGGATCCTGCAACATTGTCCTATGGGAGCCACAAGCTTACCTTTACCGGAGAAGACCAAGCGGCATTTGAGGTTTATTTAAAAGAGAAAAATTCAGAGGTTCAGCTCGGATTTACCCCGTTGAAGCCTGTTGCATTGATTGGCGGAGACGGAAAACCGGATGATTTGTTCTATTATTCTACTACCCGGAATTTTGTGAATGGAAAAATCAAGACCGAATCCGGATGGGAGAATGTCAGTGGCCAGGGCTGGTTTGACCATCAATGGGGCCGTGACTATTCATTGATTAATGGATCTGGCTGGAATTGGTTCGGAATTCAGCTTGTTGATGGCCGGGAATTGCTGTTAAATCAAATGACTTCAGGGAAGCCGGACCCCGAGATGGCAAATGTCATCGAAAAGGACGGGAGTATCCGATTTACCAGGGACCTATCTTTTCAAAAAATAAAGTACTGGAAGAGCCTGAAGACGAATGCCAGGTATCCTGTGGAATGGGAGATTCGCATCCCAGAGTTTGGTATCGAACTTCATATTGAGGCTATTTTCCCTAATCAGGAAATGCTGATCATCGGACCTATCCAGGCGATATGGGAAGGAACTTGCAAAGTCACCGGAAAGGAAAAGCTTGCAGATGGTAAAGTCAATCCCTTGAAAGGAATAGGGTTTATGGAGCTTGTAGGTTATGCAACCTAATTTATAGCCTTGCCGAATGCGGCAAGGTTTTTATCTTTTGAGCTTAGAGTGGATTAAACGTCCCTTTATTGGTCTAAATAAGTAAGGAAAGAGTTGCCAACTAAGGGGCTGGGATTTGTGATTAAGAAGATGGCTTTACGAATAAGGGAAAGTATCTGGCTTCAGCCGGGAATCTATAGTATTTTTGCATTTATCCTGGCGTTGTTTGTGATCTACATCGACCATTATGAACTGGCTCAGGGGTATGTACCTTCATTCCTGCTGACAAACGTCGAGCTGGCGCAGACCATCCTTGGTTCGATTTCTGCTGCCTTGCTGACAATGACCACCATTACTTTTTCTACAATAATGGTTGTACTGACTACCTATTCCTCTCAATTTTCTCCGAGGACATTGAATAACTTCGTTGAGGATCCTGTGACCATGAGGGTACTTGGAATCTTCATGGGCGGTTTTGTATACTCCATACTTTCATTGCTGTTCATGAGTGAATCATGGTACGAGAGCCAGGTAATTTCAGCTACAGTCGGTGTATTGATCGCGTTTATCTGTCTGGCATTTTTCGCCTATTTTATCCATAATGTCGCTACCTCCATCCAAGTGGGTACCCTGATTAGAGAAATAACCGAGGGTGCCCTTAAAGTCATCAAAAGGCAGGAGGATGTTCTTGAGAGCGAGTACACAAATGTCATTGACGACAGAAAAGACGCCGGTTTCACCTATGAATTCATCAGGGACGTTAAATGCAGGGGCTATGGCTATGTCCAGCTTACAGACTATGAAGGACTGATGAGGTATTCTTCGCAGAAAGAGATTGGGATTGAAGCGAATTTCATGAATGGGGATTTTCTCACAGAAGAAAGCATCGCGTTCCGAGTCCATCACAATGAGATGGTCGATGATGAGATGGATGCTGCATTGAATCAGTACTTGAAGCTTGGGAAGGAACGGTCATCCTTCCAGGATCCGGAATTTGCGCTCCAGAAAATTGTCGAGGTTGCCTTAAGAGCAATCTCGCCGGCAATCAACGATCCGAACACGGCCAGAGTCTGCATTTCCTATCTTGGCATGGCCCTGTCACATCTGGCCAGGGTCAGGTCGAATGGACGCTACATTGCTTATTATGATTCGGACATGCAGCCGCGAATCATCAGGAAGCAGAAACGGACGATGGATATACTTTATCTATCCTTCTATCAGCTTGCTCACTATGGCAGTCAGGATATCTCGATTCTGTTCGCCCTAATTGATGCATTTATTCTCATCGGGAAAAATGCAGATGAATCTTTGAAGCGAAGCATATGGGACCTTTACATTTATTGTATGGAAAAATTCAAATCAAACGAGCTGAAAGAACTCGACCAGATCTACCTGAATGAGAAAAAGAGAGAACTGTCTACAGTTCTTGGCATTGCCCTGTAGAAATAGTTGTTATCCAAAATTATTCAAAAAACTAGTTCATATGTAATAATCTCATTGTGCCAACCATGTATTGTTTGATATGTTAATAATATACATCTGTTTTAAAATAAGCATTTTTACAGAACCGCATACACTTACAGCGAGGCACATGGGGGAAACTGGTCAATGGGCAGTGACAGGAAGCTACATAGATATAATGTACTATATATGATTCTACTTCTTTTGTTTGCAGAATTGATTGATTGGCTCACTTCTTTTTACTTTTCAATCAGTGAAGTGAATGGCTATCTGATAGATGCCAGTGTAACCATAGTGTTTATTGCTCTGGTCATCCGTTTATTCAGAGGAATGAAAAATACGGCAGAGGATTTGCGTGATACTAAAAAGAGGCTGAAAAGCATTTTTGATACACTGGATGTGGCAATCTGGTCGCATGACCTGAAGACTGATACGCTCTTGATTACTTCGGGAATTGAAAAACTTTATGGCTATTCATCTGAAGAGTTTTATAAAGATAATACACTCTGGAAAAAGGTAATTCACCCTGAGGACCATGCAATTTTAGCGGAAAGAGAATCATTATTATCCAGGGGTGAAGCAGTAACAAGTATGTACCGGATCATCCGCCCTGACGGAGAGGTTCGCTGGATCCAGGATAGGGGAATTCCGGTATTGGATGAAAATGGAGAGTTTGTTGATTTTACGAGTGTGCTATTCGATATTACCGACCGGCAGGAAAGTGAAGGACGCTACCGGAGTTTAGTAGAAATGTCTCCCGATTTAATTGCTGTATATAGCAGGGGAAAGCTCGATTATATCAATGAAGCAGGCTGTAAACTCTTTAAGGCAGGAGGTCCTTCCGAATTGATCGGGAAGCCAATCGCGAGCCTGATTCCACCCGAGGTGCTCGCCCAGATTAAAAATCGCGAACTGACCATCGATGAAAATTTTGAAGAAAAACAATGGTTCGAATTTAAAGCAACCCAGGTGGATGGAAAAGAAATCGATGTCGAGATGTCAGCAATGCCTATTTTATATGAAGGCAGGATGGCAGAACAGATTGTCGGCCGTGATTTGACGCAGCGCAAGAAGGCGGAAAAAACAATAAAGTATATGGCTTACTACGATGTTCTTACCGGCCTTCCAAACAGGAACATGGTCAGGAAGCATTTGAATGCCTCACTGAAAAATGGGGACCAGGAGCTTGCTGTTCTTTTCCTTGACCTTGACCGTTTCAAGATCATCAATGATACAAAGGGCCATCGTGTGGGCGATCTTCTATTGAAGGTCGTAGCCAGCAGGCTGAAGAATGCCGTCCAGGATCTGGGTCTTGTCTCGCGGCAGGGCGGAGATGAATTTATCATCTTACTGAAAGGCCTGAAAAAGGAATTTATCATTGAAGTGGCCGAACGGATTCTGGAGGAGTTTTCGGAGGCAATCGTCGTTGAGAACCAGGAATTCTTTGTCACTCCAAGCATTGGCATCAGTATGGCCCCAGTGGACGGCCAGGATGAGGAAACATTGATCAAGCACGCCGATACTGCGATGTACCTGGCAAAAGATAAAGGGAAAAACAATTATCAGTTTTATACCAATCAGCTTCAGGGGCTTTCTTCCCGGAAAATGGAACTGGAAAATGGGTTAAGAAAGGCGCTGGAGCAAGATCAGCTCATGCTCCATTACCAGCCGCAGGTCAATCTCGAGACTGGGAGAATTATCGGGGTGGAGGCACTTGTAAGATGGCAGCATCCTGACAAGGGAATCATTACACCGGGGGAATTTATTCCGCTTGCTGAAGAAACCGGCCTGATTGTTCCGCTTGGAAAATGGGTGCTGAGAAAGGCTTCAGAGCAAAACAAAATCTGGCAGGACAAAGGATATAGCCCATTCCCGATATCGGTGAACATATCCGTGCGCCAGCTCCAGGAAGACAGATTCCTTGATACGGTACAACAGATACTGAATGAAACAAAACTTGCTCCTAACTACCTGGATCTTGAAATTACTGAAAGTATCATGCAGAACAGCGAGAAGTCGGCCGAGATCCTTGACCAGTTAAAAGAACTTGGTGTTTCACTGGCAATTGATGATTTTGGGACAGGATATTCATCATTGAGCTTACTAAAGCATCTTCCAATCGATAAAATAAAGATTGATAAATCATTTGTCGATGATATCATCCATCATTCCAATCAGGGAGCGATGGTCAAAACGATCATCGATATGGGCCATAACCTGCAATTCAATGTCATCGCTGAAGGCGTCGAAGAGCAGGAACAGGTTGAATTCCTGCTGGAAAATGGCTGCAAGATCGGCCAGGGCTATCATTTCAGCAGGCCGCTGCCGCTGGAATCAATCGAAAAGCTGCTAGTCCATAATTGAAGCCATGAAGGCATCCTGCTGGATCAGAATGCCTTTTTTTTGAATAAATGATCCATGTTTAGGGATGCTAAAAGGTAAAAAAGGAAGTGATGGAAATGATAAAGAGAATCATGACAATGGCTATGATTCTTGCAATCTTGCTGCCTGTTGCTGCCCATGCACAGGGCCAACCGGACTGCGGATTGCTTGCGAAAATCTTTTATACAGATGTTGAGGTAGACAATGGAGCGTGCAAGGTAGAAATCGCACGTAAAAATATTAAACCGACTCATATGGGGGAAAAACTTTCACCGGAAACGATGGAACTCGTATTCCATTTCGGATTTGAAAAAGTGGATGGCGGAACAGCGGTTATGGGAGAGATGGCTCTTCTTCAAGAGGAAGTAAATCCTGTCATAGATGAATTGCGTAAAGGAAAGCTTGAGGTTTCGGCTGTGCACAACCATATGCTTCATGAAGAACCGAGAATCATGTATGTCCATTTCCAGGGGATAGGGAATGTGGAACAGCAGGCAAAAACAATCAAGGCGGCGATTGATCAGACAAGCAAGTAAGGAAAGAGTAAGTATTGAAGAGAATAAACTAAATTTGGTTAAAAAAAGTGCCTGAACCTATGTAAGTACTAAATACTCATAGGAATCCGGCACTTCTTTTTTGATTCATTTTTTGCATATTAATCGATACCTGCGATTTTTTCTCAAAAAAGAGATGTTATTCGCAAATTCCGAAGGTTTATTCGCAAAAAGCTAATTTATTCGCAAACAGGGAACTCCTGCTAATTACCGATAATTAATCCAGGTTGTGCTCGTAGATTTTAACATTAGCAAAAATGGATGATAGTGTTGGTGCAGGCATCCCAAGCTGGGCACTTTTCTCCAGTAAATAGCCAAATAGATGGTCACCTTCAGTCATGAGCGATTTTTCCATATCACGCTGGAGGGAGGATTTCATCCCGTGACCAATCTCGTTCAATTTGCTGAGTGTTCCTGCCAATGCTTCATCAGCAAGAGGGGCGCTTAGTCCTGTCATGATTGCCACAGTCTCATGGAGTAAGCACTCGATCGTCTCCAAACCTTGCTTTTGCTCGCGGATCGGGCCGATTGGCGACCTGAACAGTGAAGTGATGCCGCTTAATGAGGTGATGAACAAGTATTTGTGCCACATTTCCTGCTCGATTTTTTCAGAAAGACGGAAGTTAGTCTTTGATCCTTCGAATGCCTTCTGCAGTCTCAAAATCCTCTCCGTTTTTTCTCCATTGCGTTCGCCGAAGACTAAATCATGGATTGGACTAGTTTGGATGACTGATCCGTTGTCATCAAGTGTCGTTTCGATAAAGCAAAGTCCACCGATTACCTTTTCTGCCCCAAAGGCTTCTGCCAAAACATCAAGATGGGCAATTCCATTCAATAACGGCAGGATCATTGTTTGTGTGCCGACATAAGGACGGATGCTTTGAATTGCGCCGTCCAGATGATAGGACTTCGTAGAAACCACAATCACATCAAAGGGCTCCACAATCTGTCCAGCTAAAATTGTTTTTGGATCAGGAAATTGCATATTGCCGTGGATACTCTCGACACTCAATCCCTTTTCACGCAGTTCCTGCTGGCGTCTGTCACGAACAAGAAACGTGACATCTTCTCCTTTTTCAAGCAGCCTGCCGCCGAAGTAGCCGCCAATGGCACCAGCGCCAACAATTAAGATTTTCATATTAATCAGCCTCCTCAAGATATAAAAGTGCACGCCTGATTCCAAGCGTGCACCCAGTTTCTAATTTGCAAGGAAGGCTGAGAGCAACCCACCTGCAGAAATTAGGACAATGATGATTTTTGCGAATAGGGGAAGTTGTTCTTTCCCTTTGTTATTGACCTGCTCTTCCTTCTCATTGACCGATTTACGGTAATTTGGGCTGCAGCATCCGCTCATCGTTATGCCACCTTGTTGTAGTTAGAGATATCTTCATCAAGCTGGACATTGTTTGCCCGTGCTTTTTTAGCGGCATTGAAGAAGATGACCGTGATGACTGCAGTTACGATTGCCGCGCCGATATTGGAAACTGTAAGTGATTGGCCGAATCCAATTTGAGCATTAAGGATATAAGAAGTCGTTGCCATTGTCATGAAAATACCTGGAATCACCGCAATCCAGTAATTCTTCTTGGCAATGAACAGGTACATCGCACCAACCCAAAGCGCGATGACAGCTGTAGATTGGTTAGCCCATGAGAAGTATCTCCAAAGAATCGTGAAATCCACTTTTGTCAAAGCGAAAGAAATGACGAATAAAGGAAGCGCAATCCATAGACGGCTAGTAAATTTCTTTTGTGCAAAATTGAAGTAGTCAGCAATGATCATACGCGCGCTGCGGAAAGCAGTATCACCAGAAGTGATTGGCAATACGATTACACCTAGAACTGCAAGTGTCCCGCCGATTGCGCCAAGCATCGCTGTTGAAGCTTCACTTACGATTGCAGCCGGTCCGCCGTTAGCAAGCATGTCGTTCAAGCCATTGTAGCCGTCGAACAAGCTCATTGCTGCAGCTGCCCAGATCATTGCGATGATACCTTCAGCGATCATCATGCCGTAAAAAATCTTGCGGCCTTGCTTTTCATTTTGTGTTGTACGAGAAATGATCGGTGTTTGTGTTGCATGGAAACCTGATAGCGCTCCACAAGAGATTGTTAAGAACAAGAGCGGGAAAATCGCTGCATTATCAGGATGGAAGTTTGTTAATGACAATTCTGGAATTGGCGCTCCAGTCACGACAAGCATTCCTCCGACACCTACAGCACTGATCAACAGCAATGCGCCGAAAACAGGGTAGAAGCGGCCGATGATTTTATCAACAGGCAGAAGTGTCGCTAAAATATAGTAAACAAAAATTGCAGCAACGATGATGCCCATTGCAACCTTACCGTCCATCAGGTTGTGAAGCAATCCAGCAGGAGCTGTGACGAAAACGGTTCCAACTAATAGTAAAAGAAGAATCGCAAATGCGTTAACAACGTGTTTCATGACTTTTCCGAGGAACTTTCCAGCCAGTTCAGGAAGGTGTGCACCGCGGTTGCGGATGGAAATCATCCCTGTCAAATAGTCATGGACTGCACCAGCGAAAATCGCACCTAGAACGATCCAAAGGAAAGCAACTGGACCGTATAGCGCTCCCATGATTGGCCCGAAGATTGGACCGACACCGGCGATATTCAATAATTGAATCAATGAGTTCTTTGCTGTGGACATTGGCACATAATCAACGTCATCCTTATGAGTGAAAGCCGGTGTGGAACGAGTTTCGTTCACCCCGAAAACCTTTTCTACAAACTTGCCATACGTAAAATAACCAATAATCAATAGTGCGATACCAGCTAGAAAGGTATACATATGAAACCTCCTTATGAAATGTATGCGTTTACATAAGTATAATAGAGTACTAGAAAATATGGCTGAATTGTGAACAAGATGCAGAAAAGTGGGGATGAAATGCAGGAATGGGCGATTTACATGCATTAAAAAACGAAAAAAGCACCAAATTGATGCTTTTTGAAAAAGTTAATTATTATAATTCCAGTTGTGTCCGTAGTGCTTTTACATAATTTCGGCTCACTGATAATAATTCATCACGCCCTGCGATTTCCAGTTGGTATGCTCCGTTGAACCATGGAGTAAGACGGATGACATAATCGAGATTTACAAGGTAGCTTTTATGGATGCGGAAAAAGGAATAGGGCAGAAGCCGGCTTTCAAGATCCTTCAAAGGAGTTTTCGTTTCGTACTCTCTTGTTTTCGTCATGATTTTCGAGAATTTTTCTTCCCTGGATATGTAAAGGATCTCTTTCGGGTCAAGATAAAAAATCTCACCGTCGCCCTCAACTGCAAGTTTCCCTGGGGGCTTGCTGCTTTCAGGCTCTGCTGGAGCTTGAAAGTGCTTCTCGATTCTCTGGATCGTTTCACTCAGCTGAGTTTCGTCATAGGGTTTAAGCAGGTAGTCGACTGCTTCATATCTGAACGCCTCTGCCGCGAATTGCGGATAGGCGGTAGCGAAGACGATCAAAGGTGCTTTTTTCAATTCCATCAGTGATTTGGCTGCTTCCATCCCATTCATTTTTGGCATTTCCACATCGAGGAAGACAACATGGGGATGAAGATGCAAGGCTTTCATTACTGCAGCTTCACCAGTTTCAGCTTCTCCAACAACATGGATGGCAGGAAATGATTTTAACAAGTGCTTCAATTCATCCCGGCTGTACATTTCGTCATCAACAATCAAAGTCCGTATCATATTTTCCATCGATCATTCCTCCACTTGTGGAATGGAAAAAGAAATTTTCGTTCCCTTCCCAGGTACACTTTCAATTCTGAGAGAAGCTCTTTCTCCATACTTCATCTTCAGCCTTCTGTTGACGTTATAGAGTGCGATCCCGCTCCCTGTTTCAGATTCGATAATTTGCTTTCCTAATTGATGGATGCGATCCTCGCTCATCCCCTGTCCGTTATCTTCAACGGTTACGGTTGTGCTTTGTTCGTCTTTATGGATGGCGATATGGATGTGGCTGTCCTGATCCATATTCTTTATTCCATGCTTAACCGCATTTTCAACGATTGGCTGCAGCGTCAGCGGAGGAATGTTTACAAGAAGAGCCTTATCTTCAATATCGTAAGTAACTCTCAGCTTTTCCACAAAACGGGCCTCTTCAATCGAAAGATAGGCCTTCACATGGCGTAATTCCTGTTCGAGTGAAGTAGTCGTCACTGTTGTCGCGTTAAGGTTTTGCCTCAGGAAATGGGAAAGCGAAACAAGCAGCTGACGTGCCTTGGCAGGGTCGATTCTGATCAGTGATGTGATGACATTCAGCGTATTGAAAAGGAAATGAGGGCTGATCTGGGCCTGCAATGCTTTTACCTCAGCTTCCTTGGCGAGCTGGTAGGCTTTATCTGCCTCGGCGATTTCAAGCTGATTGCTGAGAAGATTGCTGAGGCCGGATATGAGCTCAATGACGATATTTGTGATTTCTTTTTCCGATTTAAAATAAAACTTCAGCGTTCCAATCGTTTCATCGCGCAGCTTTAACGGCGCGATGACCGCAGCTCCAAGCGGGCAGTTTTGCTGACGGCAATGGATTGTCTCATCGTTCGCGATCACGAGCTTGCCCATTTTCAGCACATCTCTGGTAATCTGTGTTTGAATCGGACTGCTTGAGCGGTGGTGATCGTCGCCAATTCCGATATGGGCAAGAATACCGGTCTGGTTCGTCATCGCCACGGCGCTTGTCTGTACCTCATTGTGGAGGATCTGGCAGACTGCCCGTGCAGAGTCAGGATTGATCCCTTTACGCAAGTATGCGAGGGTCTGGTCGGCAATCCGAAGTGTTTTCTGCGCCAGCATGGCACCGGCTTTCTCCTCTTCAGAAACAACGTTTTTTATCACCATTAAGAATAATGCTGAACCGAGACCGTTCGCCACGATCATTGGGACTCCGATAATCTCGACAAGCGTCATGGCTTTATCATAAGGCTTCGCCATTAATAGGATGATCAACATTTGGACGGTTTCCGCGATGGCTCCGACCATGAAGGCAGTCGTCAGATTGACGTATTTCTTTTTTTGAAACCTGCCGGCAATAATTCCGGCCACAATGGCGGCAAGACCGCAGGCGAGCGCGGTAAAACCGCCAAGAGTGAAACGATGGAAACCGGCAATGATTCCCGCCCCGATCCCGACTTTATACCCGCCAAGCAATCCGGCGATGACAATGCCAATCACACGAGAGTTGGCGATCGCCTCATCTGAAGCCAGGTCAGCCGCCCAGCGGTTGAACTGGAGTGTATCGGTATTGAAGCTCATGCCCGAATAAGTTCCAATAATCCCGAAAAAACCGAAGAAAACAATCGCCAAATATTGCTGGCGCCGGTTCAGGGAATCATGGTAAATCAAACCCCGGAAAAAGCGGAATCTAGTTAAAATGAATGCAATTGTCACAATGATGCCGAGCCGCTCCAGCATCGTAATCAGTAATTCGAACATAGCCGTACACCTCAGGATGTGTTTGTATCCATTTTAATTGAACGTATGGGGAAAAAAAAGATATTAAGATATGCTTTCAATTTTTGGTATATAATGATAAAAAAATGTCTGGGCGGTGTTGGGATGAATCTAAAACAAGTAATGGCAAAGCTTGAGGAAATGGGTTCGGAGCAAACAAAGCAAACACTGATTCGCCATGGAGCGAGTGAACCATTTTACGGTGTCAGGGTTGGGGATTTAAAAAAACTGGTCAAAACGGTGAAAAAGGATCAGGAACTAGCCTATGCTTTGTACGAAACAGGCAATAGTGATGCAATGTATTTAGCCGGATTGTCCATCAACCCAAAACTGATTTCTAAAAAAACTTTACAGAATTGGGCGGAAAAGGCCTACTGGTATATGCTTGCTGAATATACGGTTGCTGGCGTTGCAGCGGAGAGTCCGTTTGCTCATGAGCTGGCTGTGGAGTGGATGCAGTCCGATAAAGAAATGATTGCGACTTGTGGATGGAGTACATATTCGAATTATGTATCAATTACACCAGATGAGGAATTGGATCTTGAGGAAATCAAAAACTTTTTACATCAAGTTGAAAGCACCATTCATCATGAGAAGAATCGAGTCCGGTATGTGATGAACAGCTTTGTAATCTCCGTAGGTGCTTATTTTGAGGCATTGCACGATGAAGCGAGAGAAGTTGCTGGGAAAATTGGAAAGGTCCATGTCGATGTCGGGCAGACAGCCTGCAAAGTACCGGTCGCTGCTGATTATATCAAGAAAGTCGCTGGCCTGAACAAGGTTGGTGCAAAGCGAAAGACGTGTATATGTTAACTCGAAGCCTGGTTGATGGCAACCAGGCTTCGTTTCATTTATGAATCCTAATTTGAATTGTATTCTTTAATAGATATCAATATTACCACTTGAAACGTCAGCGTTAATCTCATATTTTCCGCTTCCATGCTTTCCGCGAAGGCGGTTATCGGATTCGTCTTTATTTTCAAGCGGGAAATCGCTCGATAGGTCTCCGCTGCTTATTTTTCCGTTCAACGTAAAATCGGCATCATCAGGCAAATCCAGTTCGATTTTGCCTGAACTTACGTTTAGGTTAACGTCATCTGTCAATCGGTCCATCTGGATTTCCAGCTCACCTGAGGATACATCGGCATCAAGTTTTCCCGAGAAATTTTCTACTTCGACGCTTCCGGAGCTGACTTCGAAAATGCCTGAATCAGCAACAATTGAATGCATCTCAACTTCGCCTGATGAACTTTGGTGCTCAAGTGTTTCAACATCGAAATTTTCCAATATGATGCTTCCTGAACCGATATTAAGTGCCAGGTCCCTTAATTTCATAGGTTCATCTGCAGAGGCTCCTTTAAAAACAACCTCACCAGAGCCAAGCTCAATATTCATATCTTTTTCATAGTCTTCAGGAATATAGACAGTCAGTGTAGTCTTATCCATCTCAAACCAGTTAAACCAGAAGAAACCTTTTCGTTTAACCGCAACTTCGATTTCATCGCCATGCCGATCAACTTTAACCGACCCTTTGCCTTTTAATTCGGCACGGATATCATCTCGGTCCTCTGGCACGATCAGCGTCTCGACACTGGAAATATCAATTGAAATATTTTCAGTTTGCTTGCTCACCTTCTCAGCGTCTTCTGTTTTCGAAAGGTTAATTCCGCTGCCGTCGAGCATGTAATTCAACACGATATAAGCACCGGTAATCACCAAAAAGATTATTAAAATTCGTTTAATCATTGTTAAATCTCCTCTCAATCAATTTCTATATACAGAATAAGGCAAATCATTCCTCTCCCCAATGCACCACGGAATTAATTCAGGATACGACTTGAGGCTGATTTTATTCTAGTCGCAGAAAAGCCAGATTCCGTTCGTTGCGGAATCTGGCTTCTTGTTAGTTAATTAAGCTTTCGCTTCAAATAGTTTAGCGATTTCCACGATTGTTTCTACGGATTTGAGCATATTATCCACAGAGATGTATTCGAATCTGCCGTGGAAGTTCTCACCGCCTGTAAATATATTTGGAGTCGGCAGTCCCATATAGCTTAGCTGCGATCCATCAGTTCCTCCGCGAATCGGTTTGACGATTGGTTTGATTCCGAGGTTTTCCATTGCCTCGTAAGCAATGTCGACGATTTCCTTAACAGGCACGATTTTATCCTTCATGTTGTAGTACTGGTCGTTCATTTCAAGTTCAACACGGTATTCACCGTATAGAAGTCGTAGTTCATTGGTGATTTTCTGCATTAAATCCTTTCGCACCTGGAAGCTATCACGGTCAAAGTCGCGAATGATATAGTGCAGCGTTGTTTCCTCTACATCACCATGTATGGAACTGAGGTGAAAGAAGCCCTCATATCCTTCGGTGTGCTCTGGTGCTTCTTCGGCAGGGAGCTTGCTGTTGAACTCCATCGCAATTTTAGCTGAGTTCACCATTTTTCCTTTTGCCGTGCCAGGGTGGACATTCTTGCCTTTGAAAGTCAGCTTTGCACCCGCTGCGTTAAAGCTTTCATACTCAAGCTCACCAAGCGGGCCGCCATCCACGGTATAAGCGAATTTCGCACCGAAAGCCTCAACATCAAACTTATGCGGTCCTCTGCCAATTTCTTCATCCGGCGTAAAAGCAACACGGATTTTTCCATGTTTGATTTCAGGATGGTTGATCAAATAAGCCATCGCCGTCATGATTTCTGCAATTCCAGCCTTGTTATCCGCACCAAGGAGTGTCGTCCCATCAGTCGTAATCAAGGTGTGTCCTTCATATTGAGGAAGCTCTGGGAAATCCGCCGGAGAAAGGATGATATTCAATTCCTTATTCAGGATGATTTGATTGCCATCGAAATTTTCAACCACCTGTGGATTGACATTTTTGCCGGTAAAATCGGTCGCCGTATCCACGTGGGCAAGGAAACCAATCGTTGGCACCTCTTTCTCAGTATTGGCAGGAAGTGTCGCCATCACATAACCATTCTCATCAATCGTCACATCTTCCATGCCAATCATTTTCAGTTCTTCTACAAGCATATTGGCAAGAGTAATCTGGCCATGTGTAGAAGGGCATGTTTCACTATTTTCATTTGATTGTGTGTCTACTTTTACGTATGTGGTAAATCGCTCAATAATCTCGTTTTTCAATTCCCTTCAACTCCCATTCGTATGTATATTTTCATATTAGCATAGAATTTTAAGAAGACCATTTTAAAAAGAATGAAAATTCCAATTTCTGCATCCGGGATGCTGTATAATAAGATTAAAGGAGACAGGGGTATGGGATATTTACTCACGGCAATTGTTCTGTTTGTAGTTTTCTATTCTATTTTTAAAAAAATCCGTTCGGGAAGATTACCGGAAAACCACTACACTCCATTTGACGATCTTGCTGAGGGAAAGGTCGAAAAAGTAAAAGACGAAAAATAAATGGATTTTTATTTTTCACTTTACATATATAAATCTTAAAGCTACGATTAAACTAATTGAATATTCGTTGTACTACTAGGGGTGCCCTGTTGCGGGCTGAGAGAAAAACGCCATGTTTTTTAACCCTTCGGACCTGATCTGGGTAATACCAGCGTAGGAAAGTAGTAAGAGATGTTTTTCTTACATTGCTTTTAAGCCAGGTCCATTTTGTGGATCTGGCTTTTTTATATTCAAAGGAGGTTTTGAGAATGGATAAAAAAGAAATTGCCAGTTTTTTAGAAAGAGTTCGCAGAGAGAAACCGCTTGTTCACAACATTACAAATGTCGTGGTCACTAATTTCACGGCCAATGGCTTGCTGGCACTGGGGGCATCGCCTGTGATGGCTTATGCACATGAAGAAGTTGCCGAAATGGCGAGCATGGCTGGAAGTCTTGTCCTCAACATCGGGACGTTGAAGCCGGATGTGGTTGAAGCAATGGTGATTGCCGGAAAGTCCGCTAATGAGAAGGGAGTTCCCATCATTCTTGACCCAGTTGGTGCAGGAGCGACAGCTTATCGGACCGAAACAGCAAAAACGGTGATGGAAGAATTAGAGATTTCGATTGTCAGGGGGAATGCGTCAGAGATTGCTAATGTTGCCGGTGAACACTGGAGTATCAGGGGTGTTGATGCGGGTGAATCCAGTGGCAATGTATTTGAGCTTGCCATTTCCGCCGCACAAAAGTTGAAGACGGTTGTCGTGTTAACTGGAAAAGACGACATCATTACGGATGGGCAATCAGCCATTGTTGTCCATAATGGGCACCCAATGCTCACGAAAGTGACGGGAACCGGATGCCTGCTTACATCTGTCATTGGTGCTTTTGCTGCTGTTGAAAGAAATTTTCTCAAGGCAGCATCTGCCGCAGTGGCAATATACGGCGCAGCAGCGGAAATGGCCGCTGAGAAATGTGCCGCACAAGGCCCAGGGAGCTTCCAGGCTGAGTTTCTGAACCAGCTGTACCTGATTAATAAAGAAGATCTTAATAGTAAAATTTCAATCAATCTGCAGGAGGTAAATTGAGATGAAAAAGGCTTTGACAATCGCGGGATCTGATAGCGGGGGCGGTGCCGGAATTCAGGCAGACTTAAAAACCTTTCAGGAACTGAATGTGTTTGGGATGTCGGCTTTGACAGCTGTAACTGCCCAAAATACTCTTGGAGTCCAGGCCGTCTTTCCGATGGAAGCAGAAGCTGTCGCCAAACAAATTCAATCAATTGGAGAGGATATGGGGACGGACGCTTTGAAGACAGGGATGCTCTTCAATGCAGAGATCATTGAAGCGGCAGCGGAAAAAATAAAATTATTCAGCTGGGAGAAGGTCGTGGTGGACCCCGTCATGATCGCTAAAGGTGGAGCGCCGTTGCTACAGCAGGCTGCTGTCTCAACGATGAAAAGTCAGTTGCTGCCGCTCTGCCTCGTCATTACCCCGAATATTCCTGAAGCTGAAGTATTGACTGGAATGTCAATCAGAAATCTGGAGGGGAAAAAGGAAGCAGCAAGAAAAATCCATGCCCTGGGAGCGAAAAATGTCATCATAAAAGGCGGTCATGACGAGGACGAGGTTGAATCCGTCGATATCCTTTTTGACGGTACAGGATTTTCATCTTTCTCATCACCGAGGATCCCTACAATGAACACTCATGGAACTGGCTGCACTTTTTCCGCAGCGATTACTGCACAGCTTGCAAAAGGTTTTTCGGTCCATGATGCAGCAGCTGCAGCAAAGGAATTTATCCACGCGGCAATCGCTAATCCGCTCACAATCGGAAATGGCCATGGGCCTACGAACCACTGGGCCTTTAATAGAAAAAGAGAAAGTGAGGCAGAATCATGGCGAGAATCAGTCCCGAACAAATGAAGAGTTTGCTAAAAGTATATTTTATTGCTGGCAGCACGAATTGTTTGAAAGAACCGGGATCAGTGATAGAAGAGGCAGCTAGAGGTGGCATCACTCTTTTTCAGTATCGTGAGAAGGGGGCTGGCTGCCTTGAGGGAAAGGCAAAGCACGAGCTTGGAAAGAGGCTTCAGCGGATTTGCAAGGAAGACGGTATTCCGTTCATCGTGAATGACGATATTGACCTGGCACTTGAGCTCGATGCCGATGGAGTCCATATTGGCCAGGAGGATGAGAATGCATCAGAAGTGCGCAATAAAATAGGCGATAAAATCCTTGGTGTATCTGTCCACAATTTAAAGGAAGCAGAACAAGCCAGGGGAGCGGGAGCAGACTATTTCGGAGTTGGTCCGATTTTTCCCACGACAACCAAGATGGACACCAGGGATGTCCAGGGTACGGCACTGGTCGAGGAGCTGAAAGGTTTTGGAATACCGATTGTCGGCATAGGCGGCATTAATGCAGATAATGCTGCTATAGTGATGGAAGCAGGTGCTGATGGCGTTTCAGTCATTACCGCCATCAGCCATTCAGACAATGTTCAAAGTGCTGCGGCCAAATTAAGAGAAAAAATCTTTTATTAAATGGAGGTTAAAATGAGGAACACACAAAAATTGACCATTACTGCCATGATGATGGCTATTGGTACCTTGACTAGCCATATGTTGTATATTCCACTTGGGATTGTAAAAGTATTTCCGGTGCAGCACTTCATCAATGTACTTTCTGCTGTCCTGCTTGGCCCTTATTACGCAGTTGCCCAGGCTTTTGGCATTTCGCTGCTCAGGAATTTAATGGGAACGGGATCCGTCTTCGCTTTTCCGGGCAGCATGATTGGTGCACTGCTGGCAGCTTACTTTTATAAAAAGACGGAGAAAATGGGTTTTGCATTTGCGGGAGAGGTAGTTGGTACAGGAATTATAGGAGCAATTGCCTGTTATCCAATCGCCGTGCTGTTTTTAGGCAAGGATGCAGCTTTGTTTGGCCTGGTGCCGGCATTTCTTGCAAGTTCAATTGCAGGTGCGGCAATAGGTTTCATACTTTTGAAGGCATTCATGAAGAGTTCGGCAGGCAGTCTGGAGATCAGCAGCAGGCAGTAACATGGAAATGATTTCATCCTGTTCTCTAAAGCTGGAAATAAGAGGTGTCCTCCTATATGATTATAAATAGAATCATATATACCAGCTGAAAAGGGTGACATTTTTGAGCATAGAGAACAAGCTTGGATTGGTAGTGGACGTGGAGACAACCGGATTGGGTCCGGATTCAGATGAAATAATAGAACTGGCAGTGAAGCTGTTTTCTTTCCGTGAAGAAACAGGGGAGATTATCGATATCCTGGATGAGGACTCCTACTTGAGGGAGCCGCTTTCGAAGTCGGCCCAGAGCAATTATGACAGGGCGTACCGAATTCATGGGATATCGTATGAAATGGTCCGCGGAAAAACATTTTACGATGAAAAGATCCTTGATTATTTCAATCGTACCGATGCGATTTTCGCACATAATGCCTCGTTCGACAGAAGCTTTCTGTTCAGGATGTATCCTGAGGTCAATGAGATGAAATGGTATTGCACAATGAAAAATGTAAAATGGAAAAACCACGGTTTCCCAAACAGCAAGCTGCTGACGTTGCTGCAGGCTCATAATATCTCGAAATTCCAGACACACAGGGCCATGGATGACATTACATATTTGACCGAACTGCTGAAACAGCAAAATCCAGAAGGTGACTTTTATTTAAAAGAAGTACTTGAATATGGTCCGATGAGGAAATACCAGCCTGCTGCCAAACAAAGAAGACGGATGTTTTACTAGAAAAGGTGCCTGTTTGCAGGCACCTTTTCTCCATTCTATAGAACATATAGATATACACTCAGGAAATGCGCAAGGCTTCCGAGCATGATGAAAATGTGGAAAATTTCATGGAAGCCTAAATGCTTTGAACGGAGGAAATCCGGTTTCACGGCATAAATGACGCCGCCGATTGTGTACATGATTCCTCCGGCTACCAGCCAAAAAATCCCGCCGCTGCTCAAGACGGAGGAGAGGGGGGACACAACAAAGATGACCATCCAGCCCATCACAATATATATAGAGGTAGACAGCCATCTTGGGCTCCTGAACCAGATCATCTTAAAAAGGATTCCGCAAACTGCCGCGAATGAAATGATGCCGAATAACGTCCATCCTGTAACGCCATTAAGGCTGATCAGGCAAAAAGGTGTATACGATCCGGCAATCAGCACGAAAATCATTGAATGGTCAATTCTTCTAAGAAAGGCAATCACGCTGTCCCTGCTGATCACCATATGGTAAGTGGCGGATGCCGTATAAAGTAGGATCATGCTTATGCCGAAGATGGTGACAGAAGTAATCGCCAGCGCAGAGCCTGTTGTAAGTGAAGCTTTGATAACAAGGGCAAGCAGCCCTGCAAAGGAAAGGAATGCACCGGCCAGATGGGTCAGCCCATTGATTGGTTCCCGAATATAGCTGTTCATTTTAAAACCTCCATATACCACAATGTAGTTTTTATAACTACTTATAATGATATATGCATATCACCACGTAGTCAATGTTTACGCATTGGTCTTTTTGCATTATAATAAAATAAAAAACTTAGAGGGATACATATTGAATAATTTAGCGGACCTCCTTGCTGAGCTCAGCCTCGAAAACAATATAGCACTTGCGGATATACCAGAAATCGATTTGTATATGGATCAGGTGATCCAGCTGTTCGAAAAGAATTTTGGCAGCTCGACAAGGAATGAGGACGAAAAAGTCCTGACGAAAACGATGATCAATAATTACGCAAAAGGGAAACTGTTCTTTCCTATTAAAAATAAAAAATATTCGAAAGAACATATTATCCTGATCAGCCTGATCTATCAGCTCAAGGGCGTTCTATCGATTCAGGACATCAAACAGTCCCTTGCAGGTATTAACCAAAGGACTGAGTCCGGCGAGTTAGCACTTGACCAGTTTTATCAAAGTTATTTGAATCTCCATGAGAAAAATATTGAGATTTTTAATGGGGATGTCCTGAAAGCGGAACAAGAGGTGAAAGAGGAAGTGCAGGGTTTGGAGACAGATGATCCTGATGATCCTGATGAGCTGGAAACCGTACTGCTGATTGCATCCTTGGTTAATATAAGCAATTTTTACAGAAGGACAGCAGAGAAGCTCGTTGATCAGCTTGCCGATAAAAATAAGAAAAAGGAATGAAATAAGTGTATCTAACAGTCAAAGAAGCAGCAGAATACTTATCGTTGCCCGAACCTCAAATCGAGAATATGATTTTTCAGAGGAAAATCAGGGCGATTCATGATGGGAATCAATACTTAATTTACAAAGATCAATTCAATACTCATATTAAACAGGTAGAAAAATATAAAAAGCTAGTAGAAGAAATTTTGAGTGAACCTGTGCCTGAGGATATTGATATAAAGGATGAAGATTAAAAAAACGCGAGAGGACAGTTGGCCTCTCGCGTTTTTAATGTGCTGGTTCTTCGTTATTTTTCATTTTGCCTTCGTGCTTGATCGGCAATTGTATGATGACTTCCGTTCCTTTTTCAGGCTCGCTGTTGAACTTGATCGTACCATTGTGGGATTGGACAATTTTGAAGCTGACTGTCATCCCAAGACCGGTGCCTTTTTCCTTTGATGAATAGAATGGTTCGCCGATCCTTTCGAGCAGTTCTTTAGAGATTCCGACACCCTGGTCTTTAACCCTAACTGTGACGTCATGATCGGAGCTCTGCAATGAAATCAGGACGACATCCTCCGCTGAAGATGCTTCAATCGCATTTTTCACGATATTGATGAACAGCTGCTTGAGCTGGTTTGGCTCGCATTCAATCATTACCGGATGGTCTAGAACCTGAAATTCGATTTGAATATTGTGCAGGCTGGCTTCCGTTTTTAGCAGCGAAATGACATCGTGTAGTATTACTTGCAAGTCTGCTTCTGTGAATTTAATTCGCTGAGGCTTGGCCAGTAGCAGCAGCTCGCTGACAATATGGTTGATCCTGTTCAATTCGTCAATCATGATTTGATAGTAAAGCTGATGCTTCTCATCTTCCATTTGCAGTAGCTGCACCAGCCCCTTCAATGAAGTGAGCGGGTTGCGGATTTCATGGGCGACGCTCGCTGACAGTTCACCAACTACGGAAAGCTTGTCTGCTCTCCTCAGACGCTCCTCGGTTTCGCGCATTTCTGTGACATCCCTTGAATTACAGATAATGCCGGCGATTTTATCATTCACAATAATCGGAAGCGTAGTGTTTTGGAATATGAGCGGCTTACCGTTCTTGTGCAGTAATTCCAGTTCGAACATTTGTGGGCACTGATTTTCCACCACATTTGTAACCTTGTCTAAAACCTGCTGCCTATGGGATTCAGGAATGATTTCAGCCAGGTTTTGACCGATATATTCATCACGAATTAACCCTGTGATTTTTTGGAACTGAGGGTTAAGATTCGTGATGGTTCCATTCAAGTCGAGCATCGACACAATATCCGGGGTGTATTCAAACAAGGAACGATATTGCTGGCGGCTCTCTTCAAGCAAAGTTTCCACATTCTTTCGCTCGGTGATATCCCGGCCGATGATGACCAGACCTTGCCGGCTGCCGTCATCATTGAAGAGAGGGACTTTTATCGTATCAAAGGTCTTAGTGGTTCCATCCGGCTGCGGAAGCACTTCTTCGACACGAATGATCCCGCCTGCTTTCCATGCTTCCTCGTCCGAGGTTTCACAGTACCTTAATGCATCACTAAAAAAGCCGCTGTATTCAGCTAATTCCGAGTCCTTCTTCCCTTTATAATCAACGTTTTCCAGGTCGAACAGCTTTAGGCCGAAATCATTCGCTTCGATCCATCTGCCTTCACCGTCTTTGAAATTGACAAAATCGACCATCGAATTAATCAAGGTCGAAAGTCGCTTTTCTTCTTCCTTGGCAGCAGTGAGTTCTTCCATTTTTGTAATGAAAAAATAGAAAAACCAGCCGGCCAGCATAACATAAAGGATTTCCTTCGAATGCTCGATCCGTTCAATTAAAGGTGAGGGAGCATATAAGTCGAGCAGATAGTTTGTTCCGAAAATCCAAACTATACTGAGTAAGAGAAAGATTAATAAGTATTTCCTTTTTTTCATTTCCGAACTCCTATGTAAGCAATCGGTGCTCACGATAATTTAAATAGCAAGTTTACTTGTATATAGTAGCACAATTTGATCAATTAAAGATGCAGTTATATTTAAATTATCATCTCTAATAAATGGAAGAAATATACAAAAGGCCGGTGGCAGATTCTCACCAGCCCTGCAATATATGCTTTAAAAATCTCCATCTGCTGCGGTAAAAGGAATATTCAGTCGGTTTTCCACCGTACGAAGCCGCTGGTTTAAACGATTTAAACGACGAGTATGGCGCTCATCATTCTGGTTCAATCGATTAATCTCCTGGTTGATGCGGGAAATTTCCTTGTTCAGCCTTGAAATTTCCCTGTTTTGTCGGGCAATCTCTCTATTTTGCCTGTCTAATTCGGCTTTCTGCACCTGGAATTGACGCTCAAGCTGGTTTACTCTGCGTTCAAGAGCAGGCTGTCTTTCGAAATCTTGAGGGTCAAACGGTTGTGTGTGATAGTTGAAATCATAATGAGTATACGGGTCATACTGCTGAGGGCTGTAATAATATTGATAAGGATTCATACGGGCACTCTCCTTTTATAAATCCGCCTGATCCCGGCGGAGGAATTCCTTATAAAATATGTAGGTAAACGCGGAGGGTGAAGGCGAACGCCCAGGGAAGGGAAATATTGGGGAGATGGCGAATAAATGATATAGGCAGCTCATCTTGAGGATACTTAGTTTCAATGGGATGAGGAATGGCTAAGGAAGTTTTGGTTAAATAGCTAGGAGGTTATGGTTTGGATTGCAAAGTAAGTAAGGGAACCATTCATTATGATATATGCGGGGAAGGTTTTCCACTCGTCATCTTGCATGCAATGGGAACGGATCACCGCTCAATGAAGGGCTGGATTGAACCTGTTTTCAACCAAGTTGAAGGGTTTCAGCGGGTTTATGTTGATTTACCGGCACATGGATGGAGCGATATTGATGAGAGTCTAAACTCTACGGATGATATGCTCGAAAATCTGCTGTATTTTATTGATAATGCGCTTGGAGAAAGAGAGTTTTCGCTCATCGGTGCTTCATTTGGCGGATATCTAGCACAGGGCATTCTTCATAAAAGAAGGACTCGGGTGAAAGGGATTTGCCTGCTGGCACCAGCAATGCATATAAGAGAACGAAACTTGCCGGAGCGCAAGGTTTTAGTAAAAGATGAGTTCCTGTTTGAATCTCTTGAACCTGATATCCGGGCAGCATTTGAAACGCTGTTCATTCACCAAACCAAAGAATCCCTCAAGGCATTCATGGAAGAAGTCCAGCCTGGCAGGATTTTGGCAGACCGTGAATTCCTCACTTCGGACTGGAGATCTAAAGGCTATTACCTGGCAGAACCCCCTTTTCATGATGTGAAAACACTACCGCAACAAGCATTGATTCTCCTCGGGAAGCAGGATTATATTTGCGGCTATAAGGACCATCTGATTTTGATGGAACAATTCCCTAATTCGACTTTTGTTGTATTAAATCATGCGGGGCATATGCTTCAGATTGAAAAACGTGAGGTTGTACAAGGGCTGTTGAAGGAATGGATTACGGGGAGCCATGAAAAAAGAGCGCATTAACTGCGCTCTTTCACCCTATTAATCTCTTCTAAGCTGTTCTAAAATGACCTGTGCCTCATACCCAGCAGCGAAGTCAATAACCGTGGCTGCTTCACCTTTTGTAGCTTTTACAAGATTATCAATCAATGAATCTGCCTGGGAAGCATCAGCTTCCAATGGCAAAATTTCCTCGCCAAGCTTGCCGCCTTCAAGCTGTCCCCAATTCAGCAAGGATAGAGTCCCTTTATCCCCATAAGCAGTGAACGCAATTTCTTCCTTTCCGGCAATCTGGCTCATGCCATCAATGAGTACCGGTGTTCCATCTGAAAGCTCAAGAAAAGCTAAAACTGCATTCTCACTTGCCTGAGGATCATCAGGAAATTGCAGTTTTACTTGCTTCACTTTTACAGCACCAAAAATCTTCTGAAGCTGCTGGATGAAATGCACCCCGACTTCCAGGACATATCCGCCCTGTTCCTTGCTCGCAACCCAGGCGTTCTGCTGCCATGGGCGCGGCCATTGAGGGAAATGCATCTTCAATTGGACTCTTCTAAGCTTTCCAACATAGTTTTCCTTGATTAATTTTTCGAAAGTCTTGCTGCCGGCACTGTAGTTCAGCGGAAAGTTCATCGCATGGATGACTCCAGCATCTTTAGCCTGTTTTAATAGACTTTCAGCTTCCTCGACTGAATTTGCCAGCGGCTTTTCGCATAAAATATGTATCCTCTTTGCCAGCACATCCGAAGCGACGCCGTGGTGATACTTAGGCGGAACTGCTACATATACCAGGTCGAGCACCATACTTTCCAGCATTTCTTTATGATTCGTGAAAGCCGGAATTTCGCCCAACTCCGCCGCAATCTCATTTGCTCTTTCTTCCAAAGTATCGCATACCGCTGCAATTTCCGTTTCAGGGTGATCATCAAATCCTTTTATCAAACGTTGGCCAATAGCGCCCAAGCCGATAATTCCAACTTTTATCATAGGGAACCTCCTAGTGAAATAGTTCTTTGTTTTCATTATACAAATTATTGTAAAAATTAAATAGTTTAGATAGTCTAAAATTTAATATGTCGAAATATAGGTCTAAGTTATCTAGTAATTAGGTGGAATTTGGCAAAAAAGAGTGGTATTTGTAGAATATTTTAATAATTAATAATATTGTAAATAAATAGTTTAATTGGTAAAATAACATTGCACTAAATTTTATAAGACTTTATTAATGGAGAGGGGTAGGAATTTGAAGAAAAATCTAGGTCTTAAGGTCCTATCAAGCATTACGATGACTGCAATGCTTGCAAGTACGCTAACCTTTGCGTCTGCTGGACCAGCATCAGTACAAGCAGTTGAAAAAGCAAGTTTTCAAGCCAAGGGCGGAGCACCAATAGATTTAGGAATCGCGAACGATGAGAGATTAATAGAAATGCTTAAGAAAGAAGGAAAAATTGCAAAGGATGCAACTCCTGCTGAGGCTGAGAAGGGGCTGCAGAAGTATCTTAAAGCAAAGGCTTCGAGTACAGGAAAAACGAAGGATCAATTGCCAAAACCACTTGCAAATTCCAAAGAAGCTTCTGGAGAGAATGGTAGTAATGGTCTGAAAAATGGTAATGGTAACAAGCTTGGTCAAGCAAAAAAGGGAATTGTAGAATCGGTAAAAGAAGAAGAATATACTGGAGAAGTTCGAAAGGACAAGGTTCTTGTACTTAAGATCGACTTTAAAGATTATAAACACAACTCTATTACAAAAGACGAGACTGATATGTTCTATGAAAATTACTCAGATGAGCACTTCCAAAATATGATTTTTGGTGAAGAAGGATATGAAGGACCAAATGGTGAAAAAAAGCTAGTTTCCATGAAACAGTACTATGAACAGCAATCCGGTGGAAGCTATACGGTTGATGGAACTGTGGCAGGATGGTATACAGCTGATCATGATGCGGCATACTACGGTGCAAATTATCCTGGGCCAGACGACAACGATATCCGTCCTAGGTCATTAGTTTTTGAAGCATTAACAAAAGCTGCCCAAGACCCTAACATTGATTTAAGCGAATACGATGTATGGGACCGCGATGATTATGATGGAGATGGTAATTATGCTGAACCAGATGGTCTTATTGACCATTTAATGGTGATCCATTCGGGTGTTGGTGAAGAAGCAGGCGGAGGAAGCTTAGGTGGCGATGCAATTTGGTCCCACCGTTCAAAACTTTCAACTGGACCAGTTGCAGTTCCTGGCGGACATTCTGATAGTCCACGATGGGGTGGTGTATTGGGCGCTTGGGATTACACTATTGAACCTGAAGATGGTGCAGCAGGTGTCTTCATTCATGAGTTCGGTCATGACTTAGGCCTCCCAGATGAGTATGATACTCAGTATACTGGTACAGGAGAAGCAGTAGCATATTGGTCAGTAATGGCAAGTGGAAGCTGGGCAGGAGAAGTTGGCGGAACAAAACCAAGTGGCTTTAGTCCGTTTGCAAAAGAAAAGCTTCAAGAATGGCATGGTGGTAACTGGTTAAGTGGAACAACATTAAACGCTAATGATATTACAAGTGAAGGTACAACCATTTTACTTGATGAAGGTGCAACTAAGGGTACCAACAATGATGCAGTAAGAATTGACTTGCCTGATAAAGAAAATACAGTAAATACACCTGCGAGTGGTGAGTATGAGTATTTCAGTGGAAATGGTAACCTATTAGACAATTCTATGGTTACAACAGTTGATCTTACAAATGCTACGAATGCTAAACTGAAATTCAAAGCATGGTATGACATTGAAACAGATTGGGATTATGCTTCTGTAAAGGTAAATGGTGAATCTGTTGCTGGTAATATTACAACAGCGGATGATCCTAATGAGCAAAACCCTGGAAACGGAATTACAGGATCAACCAATAAAGAGTGGGTAGATGCTGAATTTGATCTATCAGCATATGTTGGTGAAGAAGTCACTATTGAATTCAACTATTGGACAGACCCATATGTAGCAAATCCAGGTTTTTATGTAGATGATATTGCTGTTGAAGTTGACGGTAATGCGGTTCTTAAAGATGATGCAGAAGCTGACTCCAAGTTTACCCTTGAAGGTTTTAAAAAGGACAGAGGTAAATTCTATTCTAAAAACTATTATTTGTTAGAGTGGAGATCACACAATGGCGTTGATATAGGACTGAAAAACATCCGCCGTGGAGATAGCATAATGACATACGATAAGGGATTAGTAGTATGGTATGTCGATGAAACCTACGATAATAACTGGACAGGAATTCACCCAGGTGAAGGTTTCCTAGGAGTTGTTGATGCAGACCAGCATACAAATTACTGGAGTGATGGAGCAGTAGGTTCTACACGCTATCAGGTGCATGATGCTGCATTTGGACTTGAAAAATCTGAAAAAATGTTCTTGGATTATTCAAAATACCCAACTGTTGCAGCAACAATGAAAGATAACTTTACAAAACGAAATCCATTATTTGATGATAGCGCTGATTACAGTAACGCAGGAATGGTTGACGCTGGCCGCAACGTCCCTAATCATGGTTTGAAATTCCGTGTAGTAGGACAAAGTGCTGACAGTTCAGTTGGTAAAGTATTAATCTTCAAGTAAAAAAAGATGAAAAGACGCTGCCGGATTTTCGGCAGCGTTTTTTCATTCTTAATCAATATCCGGCTGGAACCCTATCAGCTTCGCTTTTTTATCGGCCGCAGGGTCAGCGTCCGGGAAGGTGATGACGGAAGCGATATAATCCCAGCGCAGGAACAGGTGAGTGGTGCATGTTTCCTCAACCTGGTTTTCAGCAGGAATTGCCGTGCCATCCTCCTTTTGGACAGGAGTCCGCTTATAACAAGGATTCTCGACCCAAATCCCCATACTCTCTGCATGCACTAACTTTACAAGATACCATTCATCGGGCTGAAAGATTCCCGTAATATCCCCAACCATATTTTCAGGGAAATTTCTGAGTTTAACTTGGATCTTTTGATTCACATATGCATCTAAAAACATGAGCAGTCTCCTTTCATAGAACACTTGTCCTTTACTACTTCCTTTTTCAGCAAAATTTAAACATGAAAAAAAGGCCAATATCGGCCTTTTACAAAAATAACACCATTAATTCTTCGTCATAATATGTGTCCCCAACTCTAAGAGCTCTTTTATCCATACCAAAAACCTCAAAGCCAAGGGAAGAATAGAGCACTTTGGCAGGCTCATTGCTGGCTGTTACAGTCAGGTATACTTGTTCGATTGTTGCAAGTTCCGTCGCCTTTTTGATTGCCGTTTTCATCAGGAACTTCCCGATTCCTTGTCTACGATGTGCTGGCGTTACATACATGGCGTATATATTTGCGCGATGCTTCATTTTTCGCTTGCCTTCGGGAACAAGGGAGACAACGCCAATCAAGGAATCACCAACAATTGCACCGAATGTATAGGCAAACTCACTTTCTAGCCTGTAGCGATATTCAGGCTCATCGTAAAGAATTTCCTCTTCATAACTTGATCCGAATGCTTCAGGGTTCAACCGCAAGCCTTCATGCCGGATGATTCGATATTTTTCAGCGTCTTTTCCATTTAATCGCCTTATTTCCATTCAAGTCACCTCTGTAAATAATTCAATGAATACATAAGTTCAATATTTTTGTCCTAATTCCTTTTTTAACTTAGTGAATTTTCGAGATTCTATTACAAAAAAAATCCCCGGAAATTAATCCGGGGATCCAGTTATCCAAATGTATCATAATCTAAAGCTTGAACGAGCTCTTCAGCGATACAATAAGGTTGAATACTTTTTTGTCTTCTGTTGTGTGTTTTGGGTCGATATTGAAATAGCCGTGGCGGAAGAACTGGAATTTGCCCTGTGCCTTGGCTTCTTTCATGTTTGGCTCGATGAATCCGTTCAGGATTTGCAGCGATTTTTCATTTACCTGATCCAGGAATGATTTGTTTTCTGCTTCATCCGAGTCTACTTCTTCTTCATCATCCAAAATAAGCGGTTCGTACAGGCGGAACTCAGCAGGTATTGCATGAGTCGCGTCAACCCAGTGCAATGTTCCTTTTACTTTACGGCCTGTAAAGCCACTCCCGCTCTTAGTTTCTGGATCGTATGTGCAGCGAAGCTCAACGACTTCTCCGTTCTCATCCTTGATCACTTCATTACATTTAATGAAATAAGCATGCTTCAGACGTACTTCATTGCCGGGGAAGAGGCGGAAGTATTTTGCCGGCGGATTTTCCATGAAATCGTCCTGTTCAACATAAATCTCACGAGAGAATGGAATCTTTCGCATGCCCATATCCGGGTTTTCAGGGTTGATTTCTGCATCCAGCCATTCAACTTCACCTTCTGGATAGTTCGTAATGACGACTTTCAACGGCCTTACGACACCCATAGTACGAGGAGCCTTTAGTTTCAGGTCTTCACGTACAAAGTGCTCAAGCATTTGTACATCAGCCGTAGAAAATCCTTTGGAAACACCAGTTGCTTTTACAAACTCCCTGATTGCTTCAGGTGTATAGCCTCGTCTTCTGAATCCGGAAATCGTCGGCAAGCGAGGATCATCCCAGCCATCCACATATCCTTCTTCCACAAGCTGCTTCAATTTGCGCTTACTCATAACTGTATTCGTCAGGTTCAGGCGGCCGAATTCGATTTGCTGCGGTGTCGCTGCCATTTCACACTCACGGACAACCCAGTCGTATAGCGGACGCTGGTCCTCAAACTCGGTTGTGCATAGACTGTGGGTAACACCTTCGATTGCATCCTCAAGCGGATGTGCAAATGCGTACATCGGGTAGATGCACCATTTGTCACCAGTGTTATGGTGTGTTGCATGAGCAATTCGGTAGATGACAGGGTCCCGCAGGTTGATGTTAGGGGAAGACATGTCAATCTTCGCACGCAATACTTTTTCACCATTAACGAATTCACCCTTCTTCATTCGCTCGAATAAATCAAGGTTTTCCTCAATTGAACGGTTGCGATAAGGGCTATCTTTTCCTGGTTGTGACAAAGTACCGCGGTACTCGCGAATTTCATCAGCAGATAAGTCATCTACATATGCCAGGCCCTTTTTGATCAAAAGGACTGCGCGGTCGTACATTTCATCGAAATAATCAGATGCGAAGAACAAGCCGTCCCATTCAAAACCAAGCCATGCGACATCTTCCTTGATGGCGTCAACGAATTCCTGGTCTTCCTTCAATGGGTTCGTATCGTCAAAGCGAAGATTTGTCTTTCCGCCGAATTCATCAGCAAGACCGAAGTTGATAATGATTGATTTAGCGTGCCCGATATGTAAATATCCGTTCGGCTCTGGGGGGAAACGAGTCACGACTTTATCTCTCTTGCCGCTCTCCAAATCTTCTTTAATGATTGTTTTTATAAAATTAGAGTTTTCTTCCAATTAAAATCAGCCTTTCCTTGATCAGTCTCATTATGTCTATTTTAATGATTACTATAATATATTTCCACTGAACTATATAGTAATAAGAAAAAAGCGGAAATACAAGAGGGTTTCCGCCTGTGACCTTAGAAAAAGACGCCTCGGGAAAAGGCGCCTGCAAATTATTTAGCCAATACATTCTTGATTACTTCGTTTGTCAGATTCGGGACAATCTCAAGTGAGTAATCCATTTCCATCCGTTCGTAGCGCTTATGGGCGTCAAGACCATATGGACCGATATTAATGACCGGAACATTCAGTTCGCGGATGTCCTGGTAATCCACAAAAAATTTCGTGCCCCAGCTTGGATTGTTCCGTGAAGCGGCATCCAATGCCTCATCATCATCGCTTAAGGCGACAAAGCTCATATCGGAAATGTAAGGGAAGAAGCTGCGGATCACAATCGGGTCTTCGTATTCAGGCTGTACAGTGACAACAGCTTCCTCCAAAGCCTTAATCAGGTTCTTTTCGTCCTCGGTTTCCCCTGTCACTTCAATTCTTGGCGAATAGAGCGAGGAATAGAATACGATAATCGCCGGGCTTTGGTCAGGCATCCATTTCCAGGCTTCCTCAACCACTCTTGCTGCATACATCCTTAAATCAAGGGTAGCATCAAGCAAAAGGTTTTCCTTAAATTCGACCATATGGGCAGTATATTCAGAGCCATGAGCTTTTACCAGCTCTGCTTCCATTTCCTCGTATGTCATCACTCTTGGCTGCCATCTGAGTTCTCTGCAAGGTTCGCCGCTGATTTTGCAAAATTGCTGGTACCGTTCATAATACAGATTCAATGCGTTTTCAAAAGCTAGCTGGGCTTGATCCTTCAATTTTTCCAAAACGTCCTTAGGCGTCCATGAATGGATGAAGAAATTATAATAGACATAGGCTGCTAATGCGGTCTGCACTGTATAGTTTGGCTTAAGGTCCATCTGTTTCAATGAGACGGGAGGCATAGTTATTTCGCCGAACGCTTCATTGCAGAGCTCTGGATTGTAATCAATCTGCCTGGTCAATTCAGCTGCAATCAGGTTGGGATCCAATCCTTCGAAGGTGGAACCGACATGAGTTTCAGCACCTGTTATGAAAAAAGAAGGGAGCAGCTTACCGACCGTTCCTTTATAAATGTAGCGGTTCTTGTCCCCTTCATGGCGTGGAGCAACGAAATCGCTGTTGATAGCCGCAACATAGTCGAACCCATGCTCTTCCTTCCAGGCATTCAATTCCTTGACGGCAGAGAGGATGCCGTACGAACTGTCCTCTTCATCACACTCTGATAAAAAGACAAGGTTGCCCTCCAGCTCTTCAGGGTGCTCAGAATAATACTTCAGTAAATATAGATTGGAAGCGACTCCGCTTTTCATATCCAGCACCCCGCGGCCGAACATCCAATCACCTGATTCTGCATGAGCTTTTACAAGAGGAGGGAGGTTCTCCTTTTTCAGTTCGGCAAGCAGTTGATCTGGATCGAACGCTAAATTTTCAAGTTGTGTAAAATCATCAATCCCAACTGTATCCAGATGCCCCATCAAAATGACGGTTCGATCACTTTTGCCCTTCGTACCTTTTACAAACGCCAGCACATTGTATCGCTCAAGCACGTCGTTCTGAGTCTGCGGTTTGATCACATAAGTTGGATTCTCTATAAAATATGGAAACGATGAAATCATCGTATAGAGCGCCTGGGCAATCTCTTTCTCACCATTCGTATTGACAATGCTCCCGATGTTCACAAGCTGCTTCGTATAAAACAATACCTCATCCCGGCAATCAAGCATCCAAAGCATCCCCTTTCAAAATATTCAGGTTTTTACTATCAACCTAACGCAAATCATAATGATTTACAATGCCTTTTTAAGGAAAAAAAGAGACAGTGAACTGTCTCTTCAGTCATTTATATCTTAAATTTTCTTACTGAATCTTGCAGCTCTTCTGCCATGAAGGAAAGCGAAGCGGCAGAAGCGGCGATTTCCTGCATCGATGCCAATTGTTCTTCTGTTGCTGCGGAAACATCCTGACTCTCAGCGTTCACTCCTGCAGTTATTTCTTCAATTCTGCTGACAAATTCCACTACTTGCCTTGCACCATGTCCCATTTCTTCCATTGAGGAAGATACTTCGTTGATTTGTTGTGTTACATTGTCCATGAATTGCTGGATCTGGCGGAAAGATGCACCTGCATGGTCGACAATTTCTATCCCTTTTTCAACCTCATCTGTTCCTTTTTCCATGGAAACGACAGCTTGATTCGTATCAGCCTGGATAGAGGCGATTAATTGACGGATACTCTCGGTAGATTTTGCTGATTGCTCTGCAAGCTTTCGGACTTCGTCAGCAACAACAGCGAATCCTTTACCATGTTCACCGGCTCTGGCAGCTTCAATCGCTGCATTCAATGCAAGTAAGTTCGTTTGATTTGCAATTTCGGTAATGACATCAACGATTTGGCTTATTTCATTCGAACGTGTTCCAAGTGTATGGATAACCTGTCCGAGATCTGCAACTGTTTCATTGATATTTGTCATCTGCATGATGGATTTTTTTATGGAGTCTTCACCTGCAGCTACAACTTCATTTGCTTCTGCAGCAGTTTCAGCTACTTGTTGAGCGTTTTGCATGATTTTCTCTATACTATCCGACATTTCTGTCACCACTTCGGTACTTTGATGAACCATATTCCTCTGATTATCTGTGCTGGCGGCTACTTCCTGTATGGCATTGGCAACCTGTTCTGTAGCGCGAGTGTTTTGTTCAGAACTGGCATTCAACTGCTCAGAGGAAGAAGCAAGCTGATCTGATTTATCGCCAACCTGATGGATTAAATCCTTTAATGCCATGATCATATTATTGAAACTTACGCCTAGCTTGCCAATTTCATCATTTCTTGTAATCTTATAAAAATTAGTAAGGTCACCATTGGCGACACGGTCAGTGATTGTGCCGAGTTCTCTGATAGGACGGGCAATAGACTGAATGATGTAGTAGGACAATATAGCTCCTATCAAAAAGAAAATGCCGATGACCAATAGAGTGGCATACATAATTGGCTGTGCAGCTTCATCCACTTCAGACAAATCCATCGATCCGATGATTTTCCATCCAGTGAGCTCGTTTGTGAAAAAATCCATTTCTTTTTCTACACCATTAAATTCATAGGATATATGCCCCTTTTCACTGCCGTAAACCTTGCTTACCCAATCCCCGGAAGCTATTTCGCCAGGCTGTTCAGTGGGATGGACAATAAAACTCTTGTCTGTTCCAAGGATGGCTGGATAACCTCTTTCTCCAATCTTTATGCCATCCGTTAACTCTTTTAATTCATTCAAGCTAATGTCGATGCCGAATACTCCAGAGCCATCCTTCACTGATTGGGCAACAGTGACAAGTAAATCACCTGTAGCAGCATCAACATATGGGTTTGTTATGATAGCCTGGCCTTTGTTTTCTACAGCATCTTTATACCATGGGCGTTGGCGAGGATCAAAATCAGCTGGAAGCTCCTGTTTCGGAAATAACAGCATTTCTCCGGACTCAGTGCCCAAGTAAATATTTTTTGATTCTTCATGCAGGTACTTATACTGCTGAAATCTATTAAGGGTATTTTGAAGTTCTTTTTCACCATAAGAATCACGGTCCAATATCTCTGAAAAATAGGCACTATCAAAAAGTTTTGGTTCGATTTTGCTATTCAAAAACTTGTTTAACAGCATCACATTTTCAGAGGAACTGAGTAAAATCTGCTTTTTAATTTCCTCTTTAGAATTTTTAAAAGACATTAATCCCACCATAAAGGTTGGGACGAGAAGGATGATCAAGAACGAAATGATTAACCGGTTCCTGATCGTGAGTGATTTTTTCTTCTTTTCTTCTTTTTTGACAGCTTTCTCTCTGATGGCCATTGATGAGTTACAATCCCTTCCGTGTGAATTTTCCGGGTGGTGCAAGTATTTACACAATTACTGAAATATATATCGGTCAGAAAATGAAGGAGATTTACTGGTAAAACAATACAAAAATCCCCCTCAAAGACTGAGGAGGATTCGGGATTTATTTTTTCTTGCCTTTACTTGATAGTGCGGTGATTTTTCCGGAAGTGACTGCTTCGACTGCTTTATAGGCGTTAACATAGCCTGCTCCAACTTCGTGCAGCTGGTAGCCGGCCATTGGATCGGCGGTTTGCACCATCAGATCAAGGGCCATATCTGGAGTAAGGGAAGGGTTTGCTTCCAGCATTAATGCGACAACTCCTGAAATGTGCGGCGTGGCCATGCTTGTTCCGCTGGATGTTGTATAGAACGGCAGATGGAGCGGATCAATGTAAGTTGCATCCGTAACCGTTCCAAGTGCATTCATGACAAGTCCGGTTGAAGAACGGGTTGCAACGATGTCTACGCCTGGTGCGGTGATATCCGGATGCAAGAATTCATCTCCGGCTACACCACGTGACGAGAAGTCTGCCAATTGTTTATCCTTTGTACCTGCTGCAACGCTTATCACCCAAGGAGCTGCTGAGTAGGGATTAAGAGTATTATCGTCAGGACCTTCGTTGCCAGCTGCAAAAACAACGGTCATCCCAGCGTCATGTGCTTTTTTTGAAGCAACGTTTATTGGATGGTCAGGTGAATACTCCCCGGTTGATCCCCAGCTGTTGCTGATGACATCGATACCGTACTTTTCCTGGTTTTTGATGGCATAATCGAACGCTTCAAGTGACCAAAGAATATTGATGCCTTCGCCTACGCCAAGGCCGACTAATTTAGCATCTGGTGCCACGCCTTTATACAGACCATCACTGGCAGTCCCGTTTCCGGCGATGGTGCCCGCGACATGTGTCCCATGTCCTGAGGTCGTGTCTGTATTGAGCTGGTTTTCGAGATAGAGAGGTTCATTGCCGAATAGATCGCCGACTGCGAATTTAACGTTCTGGATAACTTTTTCGCCGTATTCCAAATCCTGATGAGTTGCATCAATTCCGCTGTCGATGACCGCAACAGTAACACCTTTTCCTGTATAACCGAGGTCGGTCCATACAGCCTCCGCACCAATCAGTGCTCTGCTGTCACGAAGGAAATAGTCCAATTCCTCATTAGAGTAAACGGACAGGATATTTGTTGCTGTTAAAAGCAGCTCGTTCAAAAGGCTGATCTTCCCTTTAACCGCGACCATCGGCAGCGAACCGAAAGCTTTTGTTTCAAATCCTAAAGTCTCCAATAGTTTAAGATCAGAAACCAGCGGCATTTCCTTATAGGTGATGATCATTTCGGCTTCTTCACTGCTTAAAGGATTGTTCAGCAGGTTTTGAAGCTTTGGGTCAAGTTCTACAGAAAGCAAGGATGCCTTAGGTGTGACAAACGATGGTGTAAGAATAAAACCAAATAACATGATAGCTAAAACGATGACACTAAACCTCTTCATAATTTCCTCCTTATTATTAGAAAATTCGTACACTTCCATTTATCCAAAGCAAATAAGAAAGAAACTTACATGTAGTTGGGAAAATTTTTTTTTGAAAAAAGAAAAATGAACCTTTGATGATTTTGCTAGTAAAACAGTAGGGTGTACCATTCTTTCTCAAAAAACTAAATCGAAATAATCAGACGTTCAAGCACTAAGCAAAATACATTCAATATCACATATTTTTCCTTTTATTTATCCAGCTGGCTGTGCTATTATTTAGAAATGCGAAATATACTGGTTAAATCTTCTCATACAGAAGGTTTTTTCTTTTTTTTACACAGCTGTTTAGATAAAGGGGAGAAACAAATTGTCACATACAAAAGAGCCTTTATGGACATCTTCATTTATAAAACTGATGGTAGGGAATCTATTCATTTTCATGTCATTCCAGATGCTGATTCCAACCTTGCCGCCTTATATAAAATCAATCGGCGCCAGCGGTACAGAAATCGGGTTGGTCACTGCACTTTTTTCCATCGGGGCAGTTTTGAGCAGGCCGTTCATTGGCTTCATGCTTGAATACAAAGCGCGCAAACCGCTCGTCCTGATTGGTGCGCTGATGCTATTACTGATTACATTCCTTTACCCGCTGTCTCAGGTGGTCGTTATTTTCCTGGCATTCCGCCTGCTTCACGGCCTGGCCTGGGGATGGTCAACAACAGTGAATGGAACGGCTGCAGTCGATGTTGTCCCTAATTCCCGATTAGGAGAGGGAATGGGCTATTATGGCCTTTCCATCACCATCGGGATGATTATTGCCCCTAGTCTTGGGATTTTCTTGTTCCAGGTGACATCTTTCGAGAATCTTGTCTATATTTCAGGGCTTCTTGGTGTCATAGCCCTGGTGCTTCTTGGGACAGTACATTATCAAACTCCTGCAGAAGTACTTAATACGAAGAAAGAAGATTTGAAATTTTCCTACCTTGGATCTTTGGTTGAAAAATCTGGGTGGTTCCCGGCATTTATTACTCTGATGATCTGTCTGGGATATGGTGCTATTGTGACTTTCATTGTGATTTTTGCTGAAGAACGGGGAATCGAGCAAATCTTCTTGTTTTATCTTTTTAATGCAATCCTTGCTTCATTTTCCCGTCCGATTGCTGGTAAATGGTTTGACCGCAATGGTCCAAGGGGATTGGTAATTGTAACAACCATCATCACCTTTATCGGTATGTGGGTGCTATCCTTTGCTCATTCCAACCTTATGATCGCCGTTGCAGGGGTTTTGTTCGGCATTGGGTTTGGGTCATTGATCCCGACACTCCAGTCATGGACACTATCAATAACGGCATCCAATCGCCGAGGTGTCGCTAACGGCATGTTCTTTTCTTCTATTGACCTTGGGATCGGATTAAGCGGGTTGGTATTTGGATTGCTGGCACAATATTTTTCAATCGCTGCTCTATTTCAGTTATCCAGTGCTTTCATGATTTTTGCAGTGATTTTTACCATAATGGAGGGACGGAAAACGAAAGAAATCCGCCAGCCTAAAGAAGCTATGTCCTGATCATATTTTCCTGAGTCAGTCCGATAAAATGGGCTGGCTTTTTACTTGGTTGCACATGAGCTCTCTTTTGATTTAAACTGATAAAGAAATTTACACAGTACGTATTGGTAAGTGAGGACAATTATGGAGAAACAGGATCAGACATTTGAAGTGATGCGTGCATGCCTGCTTGCGGGCAAGATAATGCTTCAAAGCGGTGCAGAAACTTACCGGGTAGAGGATACGATGTCGAGGATGGCTTCTGCCTTTGGCATTGATCAGACGCATAGTTATGTAACGCCAACCGGAATCATCTTTTCTGTCGAAGGGGTAGGACCCGAAAAAACGAAGCTCGTCCGGATTTCAGACCGGACAACCGACTTGCGAAAAGTGGCGATGGTCAACAGTGTTTCGCGGAAAATCAGCAGCGGCGAGGTAGGTCTCGAGGAGGCTATCAATCTCCTTAAGGAAATGGAGAAAGCCAACTTAACCTACTCTTTTAAGATTCAAATCACAGCGGCAGCGATTGCGAGCGGGTGTTTTACCATCATGTTCCTTGGCAGTTGGCTCGACTTTCTGCCATCAATGGCGGCGGGAGGAATAGGTTTCTTCCTGGTCGTATATTTACACAGGATTGTTCCGGTAAAATTTTTCGCTGAATTCCTATCTTCTTTCTTTATTGGGATGGTAGCGTTCTTCTTTGTAAAATTGGGCCTGGGGCAGGAGCTTGATAAAATCATTATTGGATCGGTAATGCCGCTTGTGCCTGGCTTATTGATCACAAATGCTGTCCGGGATTTGATGGCCGGCCATTTGGTTTCAGGTTTGTCAAAAGGAGCTGAAGCACTGCTGACGGCATTTGCGATCGGTTCGGGAATCGCGGCAATATTATCATTTTTATAGGCAGGAGAAAAAGCGATGATGTATATAGAACAGCTTATTACAAGCTTTATTGCTTCAGCAGCATTCGGAATCATCTTTAACGCGCCGAAAGAATCATTGATTAAATGTGGATTTTCCGGGATGGTTGGCTGGATCGTTTATTTTGCCCTTGATATCAATGGGTTCGGGACAATTTTTGCCACCTTGATGGCCTCATTTTTAATCGCTGTCGTCAGCCAGGTGTTTGCAAAAGCATACCGGACACCGATCATCATTTTTAGTGTCGCAGGGATTATCCCATTGGTGCCAGGCGGACTGGCATATGATGCGATGAGGAACTTCGTGGAGAATGACTATAATGTAGCGCTCTCTTTGGCAGCGAAAGCATCGATGATCTCTGGCGCAATAGCCGTTGGACTTGTTTTTTCTGAAGTGATCAACCAGGTAATCAGACGGTCAAGCCTCGGTCCTGCAAAATAGTTGGGGAAGATCCAAATTGAATTTGGGTCTTTTTTTTGTCAATCAATGAGCAGATGATTCTGTTGACATTTATTAGCAAAATATTTAAGATGTAATTATCCAACGTTGGTTATTTTAGAATGGAGTTGTGAAAGTGTCAAAACTCATTATTCTTGGCTTATTGAAAAATAAGCATATGCATGGATATGAGATCCAGACCATAATCCAGGAGAGCAGAGTAGACCAATGGGCAAATGTGTTATCTGGTTCGATTTATTATGCTCTTAATAAATTGGAGACGGATGGGAGCATCGAAACAGTCAGGGAAGAACGTACAGGTGCCCGGGTTCGGAAAATCTATGGGATTACAAAAAAAGGAGAAGAGGAGTACATCGAGTTATTGAAGGAGAATTTAAAGGCTCATCCTCACTCTTTAAAATCTGATTTCATGCTTTCATTAGCAATGGTTGAAAAGCTTCCGAAGCAGGAGGCACAGGTGATCCTCAGCGAGAACCTTAATGAATTACAAGAAATGATGAAAAACTGGCTTAAGGGAAAGGAAAACAAAGCAAATTCTGAGGCATATAATCCGGTTATGGCATATGCGTTTGAGAACACGCTGGAAATAATTAAGGCAGATATGGCACTTATTGAAAAAGTAATTAATTATTTGGAATCAAAATGACTTTTCAGAAATGAAAAGTTGTTTTTAACCCTAAATATCCAACATTGGATATTTGAATTTGGATAAGCTGGAAGGGATGAGTATTATGAATATTTTTGTTAAGACAAGACCAATTTTAGATGAAAAGGGCTTGGTTAAAGAAAATAGTATTTCTGAGCTTGTAAACGTGCGTTTAGGAGGGGTTGAGCAAAGCATATTGATTAGGGGAGAGGATAAAAGAAATCCTGTAATGTTAATGATTCATGGTGGGCCGGGGCAAAGTGAAATGTATTTATCGCATGTCCTTAATGGACCATTGGAAAGATTTTTTACAGTCGTCAATTGGGATCAGCGCGGAGCTGCAAAGTCATTCTCTAATTCCTTAAAGGTGGATAGCATGAATTTGGAGCAGTTGCTCTCTGATGCAGAAGAGCTGATACTCTTTATAAAAGAACAATTTGGAAAGCAGTTTGAGAAATTTTATTTGCATGGGCATTCCTTTGGGACCATTCTTGGTATGCTGATGGTAAAACGGTATCCGCATTATTTTATAAAATATGTGGGGGTCGCGCAGGCCACAGGCTTGCTGGAGAACCTGAAAGTCAGCTATCAGTTTGTAATCGATCAAGCTGAGAAAACGGGAAACAAGAAAGCTCTAAGTGAACTGCAATCAATCGGAAAACCTCCTTTTTATAACTTCTCGAAGGGCTTGTGGAAATATTCAGTCTGGTTGGAGAAATTTGGTGGCAAGATGCACAGCAAACCAGGGCGAGATGTTTTCAAATATATATTTTCAGCACCGGAATACAGCCTAAAAGATAAAATTAATTTTTTTAGGGGTTCCTTATTCAGTGTAAAGCACCTTCATCAGGAACTGCTTGCAACTGACCTGCGGAAATTGGTGAAGAGTGTAGAAGTTCCCGTCTGCTTCTTTCTCGGCAGACATGATTATTCTGTACCTTCACAGCTTGCTGAAAGATATATGGAAACTTTATCGGCTCCAGAAAAAGAAATCGTCTGGTTCGAGAATTCCGGACATATGCCACACTATGAAGAAACCGAACTTTATCATATGAAATTAATAGAGGTATTTTCAGGGGAATGAAGAAATAATCTAGATAGCTTAATATGAAAAGGGTTGAGAACATGGAGATTTTATTGATCAGGCATGGTGAGTCGGAAGGGGATATCCTTCAGGTTCATGAGGGAAGGGCGGATTTTCTGCTGACAGATCACGGACGTAGGCAGGCAGAGGAAATGGCCAAAGTCGTAAAGGAAAAATATATGCCCGAAGTCATCTGGGCCAGCACGTTGAAACGGGCAAGGGAAACCGCGGAAATCCTGAGCAGGGAAACGGGCATTGAGGTCATTGAAGATGACCGTTTAAGAGAGTTCAACAATGGAGTGTTAGCTGGCCTTCCATACGCTGAGGCCAAATTGCGCTATCCGGAACCAGAGGGCGGAAGGAAGCCACATGAACCCATAGAAGAGGGAGAATCCCAACTCGAATTCCGATTCCGGGCACAAACGATATTTTCAAAGATTCTTGCCGAAAGCGCAGGCCGGAAAAGAATCGCGATTGTCTCACACGGAGGCATGATTTCTAATTTGCTGAGAGCATTTCTAAACTTGCCGGTGTTATCGGATACCTATTTTCCAACTGGAGATACCGGAATCCATTTGTTGAGGGTCAATGGCAGCCAGAAAGTCGTGATGTTCATGAACGACTGCGGACATCTGGAAAAAGTAGACTCAGAGAATACCGTAGTACAAAGTTTCTAGACATTTAGCACATGAAAAATAGCTTTTAAGGTCTAAAAAACAGCCCGGATCCTGAAATGGATGCGGGCTATTTGTTCTAATCAAACTCCGGCACATAGCCCCTCGAGACTAATACGCACTTTGATTTACATTTTTACAACTGTCCGTCCGCGATTCTCGCCTTTTAAGATACGGGATAGTACGCCAGGTAGTTCTTCCAGTGTCACTTCATTTTCGATCGCTTCAAATAATCCTGCTGGCTTCAGGTCTGTGGCCATCCGCTGCCAAAGGATTTTCCTTGTTTCCATTGGGCAGTATACAGAGTCGATGCCAAGTAAATTAATTCCTCTTAGAATGAATGGGAAGACAGTCGTTGCTACATCTGTTCCGCCCGTGAGTCCGCTGACTGCTGCAGATCCGTTGTACTCAAGTTTGCTTAGGATCGCTGCTAGTGTCTTGCCGCCAACCGGGTCTACTGCTGCTGCCCAGAGCTGTTTATCAAGAGGCTTCGCCTTTTCGCCAGCCAATTCTTCGCGGCTGATGACTTCTGCAGCGCCAATTTTATACAGGTACTCGTGCTCTGACTCTTTGCCCGTACTTGCGACTACATGATATCCCCGCTTAGCGAGCATCGCGACTGCCACGCTGCCGACCCCGCCGGTTGCTCCGGTCACTAGGACTTTTCCTTTTTCAGGAGTGAGACCATTTTCTTCTAGTCGGTGCACAGATAATGCTGCCGTGAATCCTGCTGTCCCGAATACCATTGCTTCTCTGGAAGTAAGACCATCGGGAAGAGGCACAATCCAGTCACCGGGTATCCTTGCATATTCGCTGAATCCGCCGTAGTGGGAGACTCCTATCTCATAGCTTGTGGCGATGACCTTATCGCCTTCCTTGAACCGGCTGTCGTCTGAACGGACAATCGTACCGGCAAGGTCGATGCCAGGTACGAAAGGGTAGGATCTGACAATCCTGCCTTGCGGAATGCTCGCCAGCCCATCCTTATAGTTGACGCTTGAGTAGGCAACCTTGATAAGCACTTCACCGGCAGGCAGATCCATTAGTCCAATCGTTTTAACTTCTGCAGAAAAATCTTCCTCTGTCTTGTTCACCATGAACGCTTTGAAATTGTCCATTACTCCCCAACCTTTCTAGTCTTGATAGTTTAAGTATAGGCAAATACATGCCGGACTTCTATTAACTCAACTTACTCATGGCTTTCATTTTAGCATCCATTCAATGGAACTGAATATGACATTTCTTGCTCTTGGTCAACATGCGAAGAAGGTGAAAATTGTGAACTCCGACACAAAATTATTACGATTTTGTGTCCAGTTATTCTAGTGTGACGGACTTCACATATCTTTTAATCTGCCTAACTTAAGATTTAGGTAAGTAAGGTTCATGGTGGAGATTAGTGTGCTAGAAACGCTATCAAATCAATTTTTCACTATTCACAAATTGTTTACAATTGCATCCTATTTTGACTGTTATTCCATGCTAAGATGATTTTGAAATCGGAAACGATTTACAGGGAGGTAGCAAAGTTGTACAAATTCGAGAAATCTTTTTACTCCAAAACAAGCATGTATTCCTTTGTCGTTGTGACTATATTATTTTTCTCAATGTGGTATTCAACATCGAAGTTCATCCATATTGACATGGCGCTTCTGGGATATGCCATCGCATCAGCAGTGTTTGCCATCGGCCTTACAATCAGGATGAGCTTCTGGATGTGGCGTAAAGCGACGAACAGAGTGGCAAAGCGAAGCGTTGATAACCTTTTAAATAAAGAAAGATTAAAGCGGAATTCAAAAGCCCTAGTTAAAACCTTAATCGATAATATCATTTTGCAAAAATTCATTTTCCAGCGCGGGATTTACCGCGGCATCCAGCACTTCATGATTTCATGGGGCTGCATCATATCATTCGCTATCACATTCGGCCTTACATTCGGATGGATGCGTTTCGACCTGATCGACCCGGAAACCTACCAGATCATCGTGTTCGATATGCCGACCATTACGATGGCGGCTCACGGGATTTTCGCTGAGATCGTTTATAACGGCCTTAACATCGGAGCAATCATGGTTTTGATCGGAGCGGGGATGGCCCTATACCGACGCATCACTGACTACGATGTAAAAGTAACCCAGCGATTCGAGTTCGATATTCTGCCATTGATCATTCTTCTGGCAGTAACCGTTACAGGCTTGATCCTGACAATTCAGTACACATTCCTGGATGGCTGGATGCATCATTATATGTCACTTATCCACCAGGTAACAGTGATTATCATGCTAATGTACTTCCCTTTCGGAAAACTGTTCCATGTGCCAATCAGGCCGCTGGCTACAGCCGTTCCAATGAGTTATCAAGAGGTGGTCAAAGTGGATACGAAAGCATGCAAGAGCTGCGGGCAGCCATACAGCAACGACGACCAGATAGCGGATGTCCAGGCAATTTTAAAAAGCCAGAATTTCGACCTGCAGCTAGCGGATGGAACATACCTTTCAGATTACTGCACAGGCTGCCGCCGCCGGATGAGGGCAATGAAACAAATGAACCTTGAAGCGCCAAAAGGAAATCCATACGGACCGGTTAACACAAATAACGGTATTCACATATCAGGATTCAGCAAAAAACGTTCGGAAGAGTTTTACGGAATTGAACAGGATTCAAAGGAGGAAAAAGTCAATGAGCCAGTTTCTCGTTAAAGAAGGCGTTAAGAACCAGATCCGCAAAGGGGAAAAGCTAGTCACAACCCACTGCTGCTACTGTGGAATGCAATGCGGTATGCACATCCGCGTCGATGAAAAAAACAACAAGGTTGTAGGTGTAGAACCTCGGTATGACTGGGTTTTAACCAAAGGGAAAATGTGTCCTAAAGGAGTTACTGCCTATCAGACAGTCGACCATCCGGACCGGATCAAAACGCCTTTGATCAAAAAGAATGGCAAGTTTGTTGAAGCAACCTGGGATGAAGCGCTCGACTTGATTGAAAGCAAATATAAAGGAATCCAGGGAACATACGGCAAGGATGCAATTGGGGTCTACGGCGGCGTATCGATGACAAATGAGAAGTGCTATCTGGTCGGGAAGTACGCACGTGTCGGCCTCGGTACTCGATATATCGACTATAACGGCCGCTACTGCATGAGTTCTGCAGCCGGCGGTTTCAACAAGACGCTTGGCATGGACCGCGGTTCGACACTTCCCTGGACAGAGCTTGAGCATACGGACACGTTCTTCATGGCTGGATCCAACACAGCCGAGTGCCATCCGACAAGCATCCAGTGGTTCTGGAAGGCGAAGGACAAAGGGGCGAAATTCATTGTTGCGGATCCTCGTGAAACGGCAACCGCACGTTTGGCAGATGTCCACCTTGATTTGCTTCCGGGAACGGATGCAGCGCTAGCAAACGGCATCATGCACTTGTTGATCAAGCATGACTATGTTGATCACGAGTATGTCCAGGAACGCTGCAATAATTTTGCTGAATTAAAAGAAATGACGGCGAAATTCACGCCAGAATATACATCGCTGCTTACTGGAGTTGCTGTTGAGAAAATCATCAAGGCAGCGCACATTTTCGGAAAATCACCACGCTCAGTCGTCATGTTCGCACGTGGTGCTGAACAGCAGACTTCCGGTGTTGATAACGTTAGTCTTTATACTTCAATGGCATTGCTGAGGGGGCAAATCGGAAAATTCGCCTCAGGTGTTGCAACTTTCACAGGACAGGGCAACGGACAGGGCGGACGCGAGCACGGACAAAAAGCAGATGCACTTCCGGGCTACCGTAAAATCACCAACCCTAAAGATGTTGAGCACGTAGCCGGCGTTTGGGGCATTAAGCCTGAGGAAATGCCAAAAGAAGGTGTTTCTGCATACGAAATGTTCCATCTGATGCAAGACAAGACGATCCGCGCACTGCATGTCATCTGCTCGAATCCCGTTGTTTCATCACCGAATATCAACTATGTGCAGGAATCGCTCGAAAAGCTCGACTTCCTTGTAGTAAATGACTTCTTCATGTCAGAGACTGCCGAACTTGCAGACGTCGTTTTGCCAGCAACAACATGGGCTGAGGACGAAGGAACGACAACAAATATCGAAGGCCGCGTCATCAGGATCCGTAAGGTGGTTGAGCCGATTGGTGAATCCAAGCCTGACTGGGAAATCATGAAGCTGATCGCTGACCGCCTTGGTAAAGGAAAGTTCTTCGATTACAGCGAGCCGAGGGAAATCTTTGATGAACTGCGCCTCGCTTCAAAAGGAGGCAAAGCGGACTACTTCGGTGTAACATACGAGAAAATTGACGAGCAGGATGGCGTTTTCTGGCCAGCGCCTGCTGAGGATCATAAAGGAACGCCATCTGTTTTCAAGGAGCGTTTTGCTACAGAAGATGGAAGAGCGAATTTGGCAGTCTGCGATTTCAGGGGACCTGCCGAAGTCCAATCAAAGGAATATCCATTATGGCTGACAACAGGCCGGGTAGTGTTCCATTACCTTTCAGGAAACCAGACAAGACGCGTCGGCTTCCTGATGGAGCAATGCCCTGAGCCGTTCGTGGAGATGCATCCTGAACTGGCAAGCCAGTACCAGATTGAAAACGGCGAAAGAGTAAGACTTTCAACTCCGCGCGGCGATATGATCGTTCCGGTAAAAATAACAAAAGCAATTCGCAAAGATACGTTGTTCGTCCCATACCACTGGGGCAAAAAGCTCGCGGTCAACCAATTGACCAGTCCGGCATTGGACCCATTCTCAAGGATGCCTGAATTTAAAGTCTGTGCTGTAAAGCTTGAAAAACTGACGAAATAGGAGGAACGGCTATTATGAATAAGATTATGTATCTCGAATTCGAACGCTGTATCGGATGCCGTGCCTGCCAGGCAGCCTGCCGAGAGTGCGGAGACCATGACGCAAAAGAACGGAACTATGTAGAATATGTTGATTTTACCGAATCGCGCCAGACCTTCCCGATGCTGTGCATGCAATGTAAAGATCCGGCATGTGCGCGTGTCTGCCCGGCTAACGCCATCCAGATCACAGATGAAGGCGTCGTGCTTTCAGCGATGGAGGAAAAATGCATAGGATGCCGCAACTGTACATTCGGCTGCCCATTCGGAATCCCTAAATTCGACTTTGAGAAAAACAAAATGTACAAATGTGATATGTGCTACGACAGAACGCGCTACGATATCGCTCCAATGTGCGCATTCTGTCTGCCCTAGTGACGCGATCCGCTTCATCGACTTCGACGAAATGCAGCAGCTGCGCAGAAGACGCACACAAATGAACCTTGTGGAAGGCAAAAAGCCGCAAGAGGGAAATAAATGGGATTACGTTCCTGAATTCTTCGGTGTTTACACAGATTCTCAGTAATAAATTTATAAGAGCCGGCCGGAAGAGAGCGCTAAGTTCATTAGGGCCGGCTCATATGCTTTACATTGGCTAAGAATATAGCGAAAACCAAAATAATATAGTAAAAATCTGATTTTTATAGCGAAAATCAATATAATATAGCGAAAATCCGATTTAATAGCGAAAAATCAAATTTATAGCGAACTGGAAATTATCAGTGTTTTTTTCAGCATGTTGTTTCGACTGAGTTTTAATAAGGTAGGGAATAATAACCCATCCAAAAAGAGGTGCTTTAAAATGTTAAAAGGAAATGTACTGGCGGTGACAAGCGGAAAGGGCGGAGTTGGTAAATCATCATTATCTGTGAATCTTGCGCTCGCGCTTCTAAAGCTTGGCAAGTCAGTTGCAATCATTGATCTTGATATTTATGGATTCAGCGTACCGAAAATCCTTAATATAGATTCAAAGCCAAAAACGTTCAACGGAAAAATCATTCCGGTAGAAGCGAATGGCATCAAGGTCATGTCAATGGGTTTTCTTGTGAAGGACAATGAGCCCATTGTCTGGCGGGGGCCGATGCTTGGCAAGATGATCCAGCATTTTACCGAAGATGTGCTGTGGGGAGAAATGGATTATTTCATTCTTGATATGCCGCCGGGGACAGGAGACGTGGCACTTGATATGCACCTGATGATCCCCCAGAGCAAGGAAATCGTCGTGACAACTCCGCATAAAGCTGCATCATTCGTAGCGGAGCGTGCAGGAGCGATGGCGATCAAAAGCAAGCATGAAGTCATTGGTGTAGTCGAGAATATGTCTTACTTCAAACCTGAAGACAGCGACCAGAAGTATTTTATTTTTGGTAAAGGCGGCGGCGAAGAACTGGCGGAACAGCTTGGATCGGAATTACTCGGGCAGCTGCCGATCCAGGAAGCAGATGAAAATAGTGAAACACCGGCAATTGCAGCGGAAAACAGCCCGCTATTCAAGGAATATCTTAACCTGGCAGAAAAAATAGATGCTAAGTTTTAACTCTAAGTGCAGGAGGATTAAGCCATGAGTGATGATAAAAACAAAAACCATCATGAAGATGATAAAGATATGATCAAGCTGATCGATAATCTGAACAGGAAAGACGATGTTCATTTGAACAGGAGGGCTTTCTTGAAAGCTTCATTTGGAGCAACGGTCGCCATTGGGCTTGCAACGACTCCGTTTGGAATCTTCACATTCCTGCGCGATGAAAATGGGGAAGTGAAACGAGTAGAAATCACTGACATCGATGACCTGGCAATCGGAGAATCCAGGAACTTCAACTATCCGACGAAAAGTGAACCGGCGATTTTAGTCAGGACTCCCGAGGATAAATTCGTCGCCTACAACAATAAATGTACTCACCTGCAATGTCCAGTCTTTTATGAGCATAAGGAAAATGTTCTCCTGTGCCCTTGCCACAAAGGCTATTTCAATGTAGACAGCGGCCAGCCAATGGCAGGACCGCCACAGCGCGAGCTTCCAAAGATCCTTCTGGAAATCAAAGACGGCAAGGTTTTTGCAGTGGGGAGGGAAGTAAGGCATGGATAAAAAAAGAGCAGCATTCCTTTCGATTTTCCTGTTCCTTGCTGTGAATGTCGTAGCTCTGTCAAACGCGATTGAAGGGTATTATGGGCATGAGGATGAGCGTGTGTATGGCGCAGTGATCGCAGCTTTGATTTCAACCATTTTGGCAACAACAGCATTCTTTATCTGGAAGAAGGCAGAGTATAAAAAGTAGCCTGTCGGCGATGATAAAAGGAGAGCTCTTTTCAATTTTTACTGTTGTGATTTCAGCTTGCGAAAGAATTAAAAGTGGGGATTGAGACGATGGACCTTTTTCATCAAGACCGCAATAAAGAATCAATAGAAGAAGTATTAGAGAACTCAATTGAAATCGAAGAAGATTTGATGCGAACCTATTTAATAACTGCCGAACGTATCCATAATGATTCAGAGCTGAAGGAACGTCTTGAAAACTTCGCCGAAGGAAATGCGAAACGGACAAAGCAGTTGATTGACGAACTGAATAAGAAAAAATGAAGCAGCGATTTTTTTCGCTGCTTCTTCGTTTTAGCCAAACTGATTTGTTGGCACTATTTTTATATTTTTTCCTTCAAACTTTCTTTCCCCGAACAGGGTGATCAAAGTGCAGCTGGTGATCCGGAACGGAATTGGAGCAATTTCATACTCAGCAAGTATTCCGGAGCCAAGTTCTTCTCCGTCCGGATTCACTGCCTGCACGTTTTGGCCTTCAAGCGTTCGCAGCTTAGCTTTCATCAAGAACGCCTTCCACTCTTCCCAGTTCTTTATCAAAAAGGCTTTCTCACCATTCTCCAGATAGCCAAGCTGGCAGTTTCTTTCATCGATCGCGGCCTCGTTCCCATAGCTCAGCTCCAGGATAATATCCCGTAAAAATTGGAACTCATCCAGGTCCAGATATGGATCAATCTGGAATTCGACTTCTTCTGCTGTTCCCTTGATCATGGCAATTGTTTTATTGTTCAGAATGACAGAATGGTTCTTAATATGTTCCGATGCAATATGTTCGATGGGTGTGCCCATAATCTTTAAACTTAGCATAACAATCTCCTTTTCGATCGTTTGATACCTTTCATTATAATGATTTTGCCCTATCAGCGGTGTGACAAACTTCATTTCAACCCCAGAAATTACAACTATAGTTCGAAAGATATAGTTGATTCCCTGATTCGACAACATTTGGCAAATAAATGGCTCTTTTATTAAAAACATTACATATGTTTCAATGCTTGTAGCAGAACTGAAAGCTTCCTGAAATCTTGAATGAAAAATTGTTTGATAGAATACAATGATAAGGTTTGAGGGCAAGCCGGATAAGGGAAAAAGAAAAGTTATCAAACACAAATTTTTACGCCTGAAGAAATCTGAAGGCTCTTTTTTTGGATTAATATTATCAACAGGTCGGAGGAAAGTCATGACATTTGAAGAGCAATTAATCAAAAAGTCGTATTTTGAAACCTATATGGATTCAGGGAACAACCACCCAGTCCGGGTACTTGGAGAACTGTACCTTGCTGAGCAAAAGAATGATATGCCGGATCTATCCTATATTCGCTTTTCTCAGGGAGAGGTCTATTTTCATAATAAAGACTATGAGGCAGCTATTTTTAAATGGGAAAACATCACGAATGAACTGGAGCCATGGGCGAAAAAGAATATGGGGGATGCGTTCCTGGAGCTTGGCCTGCTTTCATCTGCAGAGGATCTGTACCTGTCGATCGATACAGAAAGCAATGTCCTGAAAATTGAAAGCGGACTGCAGCTTTTATCTCTTTATATAGAGCAGGGGAAGCTCGAAAAAGCAGTTGCTGTCATCAAGAAGTCCGTAGCGCTTGATCCGGACTACCCTGGTGTGACAGAAATCGCACGGGCTTTCTTTGAAGAACACCAGGACTGGGGAAATGCTGTCGAACTGGCAGTGAATGAAGCTGTACGCACTGGCTCGCCAAAATGGTTCGATGTCTTGAATCAGTACGTGGACCAGGGGCAAACTGGTCCATTTGCGCCTGAATATTTCAATGAAGCCTTATCTGTGCTTTTCCAGGTGGATCGGAGCCGCTTTGAACAGCTGGCTGTATCCCTGTGGGAAAGCTATAGGGGCAAGAGCTCTTACATGACATGGTTAAAGGATTTCAATCAATTATTCAGCGGAATGGATGGGAATAGGAGAGATGGCTGGAACCAGCTGTCAGCAGTCTATCAGGAAACCTATTTCGACTTGATCAATGGAGACCGTCTGGTAAAGGAAATTTCCCCTTTGATACCAGAATTACTGACCAATTGGCTTAAAATCACGACACCGGCTAACAGTCTTGTATCTGCATCCTCAATCATTGCCTGGAATGAAGTATTTCCTGGATCCATCACTTCATCAGCCATCCATGATGCCGAAACCCTGGTTTTGAATTCGCGAGAATATCATGATGGCTACGAGGATAGCATGAGGCTGTTCCAGTCGATCATTCAATGGGCAGAAGAGCATGAGATTGAGGTAGGCAACAGAATTAAGTGGATGGTACAAGAACTGAACGGATCCAATGTCCATAATCTGTTGATTGCTGGTGTATCAGGCAATGGAAAGTCATCCTTCGTCAATACGATTATGGGTGAAGAACTGATCACGGCTCCGACTGCTGCTGTTATCAGGTTTCATGATCAGGAAAATCCGGAAATCTATGAAATCACGGATACTGACTTCCGCCAGATCACTAATATTGAAGACTTCAAGGAAGCGGCAGGGGTTCGCCGCCAGACACATAAGAATGAAACAATCATTGATTTCAAGGCGCAATTTCCGTTCCTGCGTGAACATGCCCTTGCCCTGATCGATACGCCGGGGGTCAACCGCAATAACTATGACAAGCATCCGCTGTATAATTACCTGCGTTTTGCTGACAGCTTATTGTTCGTGCTTAATGCAAACGATCCATTTACTGAAAAAGAAAGGGAAATCCTTTCGAAAATATCTGAGTACTTCCCGAACCTGCCAATTCACTTCCTGCTGAATAAAATGGATGTTATCTACAGTCAGCAGGAGGCGATCGATATTTTCGATCAAACATGGTCAGAAATCAGCCAATACTACCCTGATGCGAAGATGTTCGCTTTCTCATCCAACTATGAAAAAGGGCAGCAGTTAAAGGATTTCTCAGATTTTATCAAAACAAACAGAAGTGCAGTCAATATTGAAGAGGAACGCACTTCAAAACTGCAGTTCTTTGTCAGAAGAGCCATAACGTATTTGCTTGATAAGCGTATTGAAATCGAGAATAACCATACGGAGTCGATCAGCTGGAATGAAGATATGGTCGGCAAGTTAAACGGCGCAATCAACCAGCTGGGAGACATTGAAGAGGAGAAGTCACGTTCAATCCAGAAATCGTTCCGCAAAATCAAGGATGATACCCGTGCAGAAATCATTGAGAAAATCCCTGAAATACTGCGCGGATGCTCCGATTTGGTAACCGAAGAGAGCGATTTTGGCAAGCTCCATGATGACATGGACAGGGAAATGAACAAAAGGATTCAGGACTATCTTGATGCAACCATCCTGCCAAAATTCCATGATGATCTACAAGGGTGGATTCAATTTTCAAAAGATGAGTTCGACCACAGCCAGAACTATTTGAATGAAATGGCTGAAGGATTCAACTCGATGTATGGAGAGGAAAGAATTCATCTGGATTGTGATTTCCGCGTGCTTGATGACTGGCGCCGGGATGCTGACCGAATGACGAATGGCGTCCATTATGAGAAGGTCAACATCATGCACCGCTCCACACCGCAGCAATTTTTCCTGAAAAGCGCTGGCAAGCTGCTCGGAGTGCTGCCGCAAAATAATGCGATGCTGTATAACCGATACAAGACTTATCTTGAGTCGGAAGATTATTATGAAATCGCCGTGTCAATCGCAAAGAGATTCCTTCAGCAATTCGAAATTTTTGAAAAATCGATTGAACGCGATGTGAATCTATTCTTCAAGCAGCCATTCATCGTTCTTGAAGAAGCAGTAGAAGAGGCACGTTCCGAAATCCAGTATGGCAAGAATGAACTTGAGAAAATGAGAATCAACCCTGAATTGTATCGCGATCCATTGACATTGTACGAAGTAAAACTCCGCCAGTACGAATGGATGACCGCTGCCGGCAGGGGCTGATGTTGATACCGGTTTTGTGATGACGCTTTCGATAATGTCTATCATCATCAACCAGGTTGGCATTACCTATTAAAGCTAAATCATTAAAGCACTCAGCAACTTTATATATGTTCATTAAAAAAAAGCTGGATTTAGAAATCATCTAAATCCGGCTTTTATTTTTTCTCTAGTCTTCAAAATAAGGCTTATTCGCATAGTAATACATCCAACCCATCATGATTCCCCCTCCGATCAGGTTGCCGATTGTCACGGGTATAAGGTTATGGATCACACCAGCAAGGGTTACGGACTCAGGCTGGTCAAGAACCATGCTGATCGCAAAGGTGCACATATTGGCAATGCTGTGTTCATATCCGGAAATGAAAAAGCAGAAGACAAACAACACCATCGCGAACATTTTTGGTCCGTCGCCCTTCATCGCCATCGGCACGAAAAACGCCAGACAAACCAGCCAGTTACAGAGGATTCCCCTGAAGAATAGTTCTGAGGTGGGAGCGAGGGTTTTCTTTTCAGCGACGCTCAGCAAGAACCCGTTAACCGAGTGGTCATCAAACAGCCCAGTTGTGTAAATCAGAAAAGCGAAAGCAGCGGCACCGATTATATTGCCCAGGTAGCTGTATGCCCACATCCTGACGACTTGCAGCCACTCCATTTTTTTCCTCAGTGCAGCAAAGGTATAGTAAAAGGTATTCCCGGTAAACAAATCACCGCCACCATAGGCAATCAGGATAATCGCTGCACCAAAGGTAATCGCCGCCATGGGATAGGCGAAGGGAGAATGCTCCAGGTAAAAGAAATTCCCGGTCTTGAATGCGACGATCACTCCAAAACCGATGAACATCGAGGCAAGAGCCGCTCTCGCAAGATACCGAGTTTTACTCTGTTTAAAAATTTTATGTTTTTTTAAGGCCAGTTTTTCGACCTCCTGCAATGCCTGTACTTCCAAATATGATCACCCGATCTGCAATTAATATGAAGACTATTCTGCCACAAACTTCTGATCCTATGTAAATGTTCCCTTGGCTGATAAATAAAAACCAGATTTCCCGCTTTTATATGCGAAAAAGACTGAATCGAAATGATCCAGTCTTTAAGCCGTATATTCAAAAAGTATTTTTCACGTATTGAGGATTGCGCTGCATGGAGGCGAACAGGACAATGCCGCTTATGAGCAAGAGAGCACTTGTCAGGACAAAAACAGAAGTAAATCCAAAATAACCGGCGAGGAATCCGCCGAGCACGGGACCGATGATGTTTCCGAAGAATCGGAGACTCGTATTGTAGCCGAGCACCTCACCCTGCATCGCAACCGGTGCTTCCTGTCTGATGTATGCAATCCTGACAGGAATGATCCCGCCGATGGTGATGCCAAGCATGAAACGGATCAGGACGAGCTGCCAGATATTATCGACGAATCCTCCTGGGAAATACACGATAGCTGATAAAAACAGGAGGATGACAAGAATTTTTATATAGCCAACCCTGTCGGCAATCTGCCCCCACCTACGCGCCATCAACAGATTTCCAAGCCCTGCAGCCGAAAAGGCAATCCCTGAAAAGAAGGCCAGGTTTGCAGGACCGTGCAATTCCCCGACATATAGGGAAAGGATGGGCTGGATGCTGAAATGGGCGATCTGGACAAGCATGGACATGATCAGGACATTCACCATGATTGGATTGTTGAAGATATGCTGAAGCACCTCTTTGCGGCTGTAGTTCGTCTTTGTTCCCTTCTTGATATCGATCCGGTACTCCATGACCATGAATACTAACAGTCCGGACAGGATAATGAAGGCGGAAGTTGATTGGAAGGTGGTTGCATAGCCGGATGTGTCAGCGAGTACTCCACCGATCATCGGACCGAGCAGTGAGCCAGTAATACTGCCTGTCTGCAGTGTTCCCAACACTTTGCCTGCATGTTCCTTCGGGGTCTGGGTTGATATAAGCGCCTGGGAAACCGGGATGAATCCCGAGAATAATCCCATGAACATTCTCAGTAAAAATAACTCCCATACAGAAGATGCAAATCCTAGTAAGAAGACGGATAACCCCATCCCAAAGGCCATGAAGATCAGGATTCTCTTGCGTCCAAAACGGTCACCCAGCCTTCCGATTACAGGTGAGAAAAGAAAGGCTGTTACAAATGTAATGCTGAACGTAATGCCGGACCAGTTCTGAACATAACTTTCCGAAAAATCACCAAAGGTTTCAATGTACAAAGAGAGAAAAGGCATTACCATTGTCATGCTGCCGGCGATGAAGAAATTCGCAAACCACATGATGATCAAGTTGCGTTTCGCCTTTTGCTGCTGGGTCATTCCATCAACACTTCTTTCTCAGTGCGAATATTTCGCTTTTCTAAATATTATACCAAAATTTTGCTCGATTGAAAACCAACCGAGCAAGCAAAGATGGGTTTCACATTCTAGTGTACCCACTCAAGTAATTCAATTCTATTCCCAAACGGATCATGGACATAAATACGGTTTGCTCCCGGCAGCTTGTCATCTTCTATGTATTGTACTCCTGAAGCCGACAAATGCTCCTTCAATCCTTCGATATTCTCTATTTCAAAGGCAGGATGTGCTTTTTGCGCAGGTACAAATGGCTCCTCAATGCCCACATGAATCTGGCAGTTCCCGTATTGGAACCATGCTCCGCCTCTCTTTTTCAATTCAGCAGGTTTATCAATTTCCTCAAAACCTAATATTTCACCGAAGAATTTCCTTGCCTGTTCTTCAGAACCCTTAGGGGCTGCAAGCTGGATATGGTCAATAGCCTTAAATTTAAACGACATCTGGATCCCTCCCTATTTATTTCTATTTTAAGTCCGGAGGAAAGATAAGGAAATTAGCAGTTTTGAATAAGGAGGAATAAGTTTTTCTTATCATTTCTTACAGTAATACAAGCCTGTTTGCCTACATATAAATTAGTAAAGATTTGTACGTTTCTAAAAGAGGGGGCAATTTGAATGAAAAAAAGATTCTTTGCCATCATCATGATGGCAATAATCGCACTTGTTGTATCTGCATGCGGTACAAGCAGCAATGGAGGAACGAAGAAGGAGCTGAGAGTCGTTACGGATGCAGCCTATGCGCCATTTGAATATATGGAAGGCGACAAGATTGTCGGTTTCGACGTTGATTTCCTAAAGGCAGCCGCAAAAGAAGCTGGTTATGAGCTGAAGTTCGAACATGTCGGCTGGGACCCGATTTTCGTAGAAATTGGAAGCAAGCGCGCTGACATGGCAGTGTCCTCCATTTCAATCAATGATGAGCGGAAGCAGACATACGATTTTTCATTGCCATATTTCTTATCCACTAATAAAATCCTCGTCCGTGAAGACAGTGACATTAAGAGCGCTGCTGACCTGAAAGGAAAGGTAGTGGCAGTCCAGAATGGTACTACCGGGCAGGCGGCAATGGATAAACTGCTCGGCAAGAATAATAAAGATATCAAGAAATTTGATAACAACAACCTGGCCATTATGGAAATGCTCTCTGGCGGGGCAGATGCAGTTGTCGCGGATAACGGCGTTGTTGAAGTTTATGCCAAAAACAATCCGAAAGAAAAACTGAAGGTAATCGAAGACAGCGGCAGCTTCGAGGCAGAATATTACGGCATCCTTTTCCCTAAAGGAACTGACCTGAAGGCGGACTTTGACAAAGCCATTAAGAAAATCGTCGAGAATGGTACTTATGAAAAAATCTATCAGGAATGGTTCGGACAAAAGCCAAACATGGAAATGCTGAAGGCGGAGCAAGAAAAAGCATCAAAATAAAAACATGAATCAATGAATCTGCAAAGATGCGTAACTCTTAAAACAGCGTTACGCATTTTTTTGTAAGGCAGGATGCTCAGCCTATGAAAAAATTCGCTCCAAACTTTGGGGCTTTGGAGGGCAAGCTATGGATTTTCGGTTTGATATTATTTTCGAATACTCTCCTTATCTATTAAAAGGTACGCTGCTGACCATTGGGCTATCATTGGCCGGAATATTAATTGGGACAATCCTCGGTTTGTTCATTGGACTTGGGAAGATGCAGCGCAGGAAGCTGCTCTCATGGCCATTTGTCTGGTATATTACTTTCTTTCGCGGTACCCCGTTATTTGTCCAAATCCTGCTGATCCATTTTGGTGTTGTCCCAATGTTTCTTGGGGAAACAAACGGGATTGCTGCGACCATCATCGCCCTGTCCCTTAATGCAGCAGCTTATATCGCAGAGATTTTCCGGGCCGGCATCCAATCGATCGACCGAGGCCAAATGGAAGCAGCACGCTCGCTTGGGATGACTCACGTCCAGGCCATGAGGTATGTCATTCTGCCGCAGGCATTCAAACGGATGATTCCGCCACTGGGCAATGAATTCATCGTATTGATCAAGGAATCATCACTCGCAGCCATCGTGGCAACTCCGGAAATCATGTACTGGGGCCGGGCAATGGCCGGTCAATATTACCGCGTTTGGGAGCCATACCTCACAGCGGCAGTCATTTACCTGATCCTGACTCTTTCGCTTAGCTTCTTATTAAATCTCCTCGAAAGAAGGCTGAAAACGGAATGATCAAAGTTACTGATTTAGAAAAGACATTTGGCAGCCACAAGGTGTTGAATGGGATTAATGTTTTCGTCCAGCCGCAGGAGGTCGTGGTGGTAATCGGTCCTTCGGGATCCGGGAAATCAACATTTCTCCGTTGCATTAACTTGCTCGAAACGATTACAGCCGGGCATGTCTTAATCGAAGGCATCGATATTACCGCTAAAAATACCAATATCAACAAAGTGCGCGAGGAGGTCGGCATGGTCTTCCAGCACTTCAACCTGTTCCCGCATAAGACGGTAATCGAGAATATCATGCTGGCCCCTCTAAAGGTGCGGGGGGTATCGGGAGAGGAGGCACGTTCGAAAGGCATCGAACTGTTGAAAAAAGTGGGACTTGCCGATAAAGCGGAAGCATATCCCGACTCACTATCCGGGGGCCAAAAGCAGCGGGTAGCGATCGCCAGGGCACTTGCAATGGAACCAAAAATCATGCTGTTCGATGAGCCAACCTCTGCCCTCGATCCTGAAATGGTCGGAGAGGTTCTCGAAGTAATCAAACAGCTGGCAAGGGAAGGGATGACAATGGTCGTCGTCACTCATGAAATGGGCTTTGCCAGGGAAGTCGGTGATCGTGTCATCTTTATGGATGGCGGTCTGATTGTAGAAGAAAACCAGCCTCGCGAACTTTTTGAGAATCCACAGCATGAGCGGACAAAAGCCTTTTTGAGCAAGGTTTTATAAATATGGTAATTGTAAGATAGGGAAGTTATCCTGTCTGGTAGCTTCCCTTTTTCAAACCAAAATGGGTTAAAAACCTATTTTTCATAATTTATCCAATTAGTAATTGTAAAAACTAATGGTATTAGTTATAATTAAAACTAACGATATTAGTTTTATTGGGAGGTTATTCGAATGAGGGTAATCAAAGAGGGCTTTTTGTATCAGCTGACGTTCATGCCAAAGGTTTTTCCGGTTAATTGTTATTTTATTGAGGAAGAGAATGGGCTGACTCTAATAGATGCTGCGCTTCCGAACAGTTCAAAACCAATCTTACAGGCAGCAGAAAAAATTGGAAAGCCCATCAAACGGATTGTATTGACCCATGCACACAGCGACCACACTGGCGCGCTCGATGAATTAAAAAAGAAGCTGGATGTCCCGGTTTATATATCAGCCCGCGATTCCCGCCTTCTTTGCGGGGATGCAGCACTTGATCCTTCCGAACCACAGACGCCGATTCGCGGCGGAATACCGAAGAGCATCAAAACGAAGCCGGATGGACTCCTTCAGGAAGGCGACGAAATCGGCTCTTTGGTTGCAATTGAAACTCCTGGACATACACCTGGTTCAATGTCCTTCCTGGACAGAAGAACATATATGGTAATTGTCGGAGACGCCTTCCAGACCAGGGGCGGAACAGCTGTATCTGGAGTGACAATCCCGTGGTTCCCGTTTCCTGCAATGGCGACATGGAACAAAGAACTGGCGTTGGAAAGCGCAAGAAAGATTCATGAAATTAATCCCGCTTTGCTGGCTGTGGGACATGGGGAATTGCTTCGTGAACCTGGGGCTCAGATTGAAAAAGCCATTCTTAAGGCGGAATCATTTTTACAGCATAAAGGAGCATAGTAAAATGTCGCCACGACCGAAAGTAGCACTTGATAAAAACACCATTGTGCTGGCAGCAGCTGAGCTTGCGAATGAGCAGGGAAGTGAGCAGGTGACGCTTGCAATGCTTGCAAAGAAACTTAATATCAAGCCGCCATCATTATACAACCACTTTGATGGCCTGCCAGGAATCAAAAGGGAGCTCGCCATATTTTCTCTAGAAAAACTGTACACCGGATTGGCGGAGGAAGCTGCAGGCAAGGAGGCTGGGCTGGATGCAGTGATGGCCATAACAAAAGGATATCTGTCATTTGCCAGGAGGAATCCGGGGCTTTATGAGTTTGCATTATCTGCGCCAGATCCTGCTGATGAAGCCGTTAATAATGCCGGTATAAAAATCGTCAGCCTCGTCATTTCGGTGATTCAGCCATTCAACTTATCAGAAGAGGAAGAAATTCATGCCGTCCGCGGCTTAAGAAGCCTTATGCACGGATTTGCTTCACTGGAGCAAAAAGGGGGCTTCGGAATGCCGCTTGGACTGGATGAAAGCTATAAGCTGGCAGTAAAAGCCTTCATCAGCGGTTTGCAAAAATAGAGTATTTTTCAGGTTCTGAAATATTCCTGCCAGTTTTCAATCTTACTCACATACATATATATAGATGCAACTTTTGAAAGAACAGGAGGCACGCTATGGATATATATGTGAGAAGAGGAGATTCCTTTTGGTATTTCAGCAACCTTTTCAACATCCCTCTCCAGTTGATCATAGATTCCAACCGTGATTTGGATCCAAATGAGCTGGAGGCAGGGCAGACAGTGAAAATCCCAGGCTATGCGGCTGTGGATTATCGCATACGGGCAGGGGACACTCTTTGGAAGATTGCCCAGAGCAGGAATATTCAGGTGGATGCACTGCTGGTAGCGAATCGCAATATAAATCCGAATGGATTATATATTGGGCAAATGATCAAGGTTCCTTTAAAAATCACCTGGAGAATTGTCCAGGGGAAAAAGAATTATGATTATGACGCCCTCATGAGTGATTTAAGGAAACTGGAAAATGTATATCCTTTCATGAGGGTGCCATCAATTGGAAACTCAGTTTTAGGCAGGAGAATACCTGAAACACTGATAGGCAATGGAAATAAACGCGTTCATTATAATGGCTCTTTCCATGCAAACGAATGGATCACCACCCCTATAATCATGACATTCCTGAATGACTACCTGCTTGCGCTGACAAATAAGTCTTCAATTCGCGGTCTGTCCATGCTGAAATACTACGGCCAAACAACCTTGTCGATTGTACCAATGGTCAATCCAGATGGCGTGGAACTTGTTCTCAATGGCCCGCCTGAGGAGGCTCCTTGGAATGAACAGGTTGTCGAGATGAACAATGGAAGCACGGACTTCAATGGATGGAAAGCAAATATCAGAGGAGTGGACCTGAACGATCAATTCCCGGCAAAATGGGAGCTTGAAAAGGAACGGAATCCAAGCAAGCCGGGGCCAAGGGATTATGTAGGCCCAAGGCCATTATCTGAACCGGAAGCCATTGCCATGGCCGACCTGACCAGGAGACGGGATTTTTCAAGAGTGCTTGCCTTCCATACACAGGGTGAAGTAATCTATTGGGGCTTTGAAAATCTTGAACCGCCAGAATCAGAAGCTATGGTCAATGAATTCGCGAGGGTAAGCGGATATCAGCCGGTAAAAACAATCGAAAGCTACGCAGGCTATAAAGACTGGTTCATCCAGGACTGGCGGCGCCCAGGCTTTACGGTTGAGTTGGGTTTTGGAATCAATCCGTTGCCATTGTCACAATTTGATGAGATCTATGAAGAAGCTTTGGGAATTTTCCTTGCAGGGCTTTATTTATGAAAAGGCTCTGTCAAAGCTGTAGGTTGATTTTTATACTCAGTTGATTGTAGTGGAAGGCGCGAAGACTCCTGCGGGCGCAGCTGGTCAGATGAGATCCCGCAGGAGCTTGCGACGAGGTTGCTCAGCGCCAGCCCCGCGGAAAGCGAAGCGCCTGGAACGAAAATCAACAGCCTCGTTTAAAAGAGCCTATGAAAAAAGTGATCACCTGTAATAAGGTGGTCTTTTTCTATGGTATTATTTGGATTTTGTTGGTAAAATACTTGTATGTGAAGGGGGAGTAAGGTGACATATTCAGGAAAAATTTCAAAATACATCATGTATATAATTTTATTCTCGGTCTTTTTCATCCAGCCGAATGTCAACAGGACCTTCCAATTTCTGATTGCTTTTGCCGCCATCATGATTCTTCTACTGCAACTCCAATTAACTTTTTTCTCAAATACACTCGAATATAAAATTAAAATCTATAAAGTCACGATTTACCGAAAGGTGCTGACACCAAGCAATATCAAAAAGATCAAGTTCGGCCGGATTGGATGGACGACGAAGAATGCCGTCATCAAGGTGAGAGGTGGTTTCAATATAGGTGTCGCCTATTTTAACAGCGAGCAGCTTATTCTTGAGCTTGAAGAATTTGCTTTGGCCAATCATATTGAAATCCATAAGACGAAGGATTATCTGCTGTTGGAAAAATACTATACGCATCAATAGAAAAAGCATCGGGAAGTTCTGCACCCGATGCTTTTATCATGCTTATTTGTCAAAAATGCTGTTGGAAAGAAGTCGGAACAGGTAGTCGGTGTGATCACGGAAACCAGCTTCCAGACCAATCATTGTAACATCCTTATCCTGTTCTTTGACGATGACGGCTTTGGATTGTGCATTCGCATTGTTTTTCCAGTGCCCAGCCACAAAAAAGTCTGCATTGCCATCAAATGATGCGGAAACCTGGTCGTTATCAGTATTTTCATACCATACAGGACGATACACGAATCCAAGATCGTCCTCACCATAACCAGCAGTGACACCTTCTCCTGTGTAATCTACCTTGGCAATACCGTTGCTGTTGTAGTCTGCAACAACTACTTTGTCATCTGTAAGGCCTAATGTTTTAGTTGCAAGGGATGCACCCGCGCCAACGGCGATGTATTTGCCGCCATTATTTAAAAATCCTTCTACGTTCGCTTTGAAGCTGTCAAACTGGTCCGGGTTTTGGAAGCCGAACTCTTTATTGCCTACACGCGGCTGGGTTTTAGCAATCAATCCTTCCGTTCCGCTGTAGACAAATACGTCAAAGCTGGAAAGACCTACTTCTGCAACCTCAACAGGTGTTACTTCTGTAACGTCAAAGCCAAGGCGCTTAAGGGCCGATTTTGTCCCTGAATGTGATTGGGCCTTATTCATGCCTCCGTCTTTAAGAATCGCGACCTTCAGGTTAGAGACTTCAACCGCGTCAGCAGGTACTTTTGCTGACTGGATATGAAGGCCGGAATGTTTTACAGCTGCAGAAATCACGTTGGCTGCTGACTCTGTGTAAAAATTGCCTTCTGCATCGCGTTTTACAGAAGCACCTTGCTGAAGCAACGTATTCACAAGATTTACTGCTTCCACAGAGCTATTTGGAATCAGGAATGGACCTTTCCCGCTGACAGAGCCCTGATTTTGAACTTGATTCACTTTTGCTGCTGTTACATCGAATTCATTTTGTACAGCAATTGCATCGAATCCCCAGAGCTCTGGCAGGCTCCACGCTGAAATATCGTACATAGCATCGACATCGTCGGTGATGTCCTCGCCATCCCATAGCATTGTATTTGCCAGCCCGGCTTTTGCCTGGTCCATTTTTACGATGTAAGAGCCTTTAGGATAAGACTTGCCGTCGGCTGTAAACGCCTTGGATGCCTGCACGACTTCAATGTCATTTTTCTGCAGGTGGGCAACAGCCTTATGTGTTACGGTAGGATCCTCCGAATCGACTGGCAGCACATATGCAGCAGGGAAGAAGCCTTCATCGTGGAATGGATGATCAAAATTGATGCCTCGTTTGAACATCTCGATTTGATCCTTGATCATTTCCTGTTTGTTATTGGTTGCATGCTGCAGGGCACCCATGATTGCGTCATACATCCAGCGAACGCCATCAAGATCATTCGTTGGCGCTTCAAGCGTGTGGCCATATGCTCCGTGGTACATTGCGTACATCGGAGTGAAGATTGGCGGATAATCATCCCAGCCCTCCGCGTCATCTCGCTGAGGGATATAGCTGCCAACCATGGATTGATAAAGGCTGCCAGTATAGTTGCCTTTGTTGGACATTATTTCTGTCTCCATTGCTTCTGCCTGGCCCATAGCCCATTTTTCGTATAAATCGTATTCGTAATTAGGGTTGTGCGGAACTGTACATGGTTCAATAAGACCCTGCTTGTTCGGTGCGTAATTTTTCACATAGCCATGGGTATCAAGGAAGACCATTGGATTCCATTCATTGATCAAGGCAACCGTTTCCTGGGTCTCAGGCTGTGACTGAGTGATAAAGTCGCGGTTCAAATCGATTCCTTCTCCGTTAAAGCGGGTAGCATCGATTCGGCCGTCAGGGTTTTGGACAACATTGAAAATTAAAATATTGTTCTCGAGAATGTCCTTCGTTGTCTCGTCATTATCCAGCGCAAAACGCTCAATCAGCTGCATGACCGCGTCACTACCGACAAACTCAGTACCGTGTATTGAACCGTTGATCATGATCGGCACCTTAAAATCCGGATTATTTTCAATCCAGTCTTGGGCTTTTTCAGGATTCTTGAACATTTGCTTTCTTAAAGCCTGAATTTTACCAAACTTGCCATGTGTGTCAGGTGCCGCAATCGTCACGACATAAAGGGGCTGTCCATCTGCTGATTGTCCTTTTACTTCAACTTTCACACGGTTGGATTGCTTCTCAATCTCTGCAAGCTTGGAACCAATTTCCGAGAATTTCATAAAGTCATAGTTTTCACTGTTGAAGAGACTTCCATCCTTCTCTTCATATGCATTCACATAATTCCACTTTAAAGATTCCGCCAGCGCTGGCGTCCATGGAGAAGCAGCCAGCAAACTTGCCGCTACAACGCCAGAAATGATTTTTTTATGTTTCATTTTATGTATTCCTCCGAATTGTTATTTTGTATATTTATACATAATAGATATTAATTATTATTTCGACAATCGTACGAATTTCCTAAATATCAATGTGGATTCCTAAGGTACGGTCAATCCTTATATATCTTGATGTTGGGAAATTAATCGAAAAGGAGGGATAGGAAAAAAGTCACTCTGAAAAGGAAAAATAAAAAACAGGGCTGGAGGCCCTGTTTTATTGTGGCTGTATAGTGCGATTGCTGTGATTGCGTTTCCACTGTCTTGCTTTATATCGGCGTTCAAGAGCAGCAACGGGTTTTGCTACCAGCGCATTCTTGAATACGACAGGGGTTTGTTTTACGGAAAAAACAACCGTGTTGACTGCTTTTTTCTTCTTTTCAAAATCAGTCATCAGTTTCTGCTGTTTAAATGTTAACAAATCGGTTTCTTCTTTAATCGCATTTGTTTTTGCCTGCACCCGGGTTGCTGTTGCCTGAAGGCCATCAATCGCAGGCTTGGCTTCCTTGAATGTTTTGAAAGCAACAAATCCCAGGTAAGCCAGGGATGCCACGATGACAGCGATGCTAATATAGACGATGAACATGATTTTAGCCTCCTTCGATTTTACACCTTAAAGTGTATTTACCCAATTTAGCCCCGTTTTAACAGGGGATACCTTCACATTCACTTGAGATATATTGGTAATGGTTTAAGAACTGTGAAATCTTGGAGTATTGATTGTCGTGTTCCTGCAAGTGAAACAGAAGTTCACTAATAAAAAAAGGACTTCCATGTGCATGGAAGTCCCTTCTTCAAAGGTTATTTATTATTTTGTTTCTTCTTCAATAATTACATCTTCAGATACTTCTTCAGATACTTCTTCAGATACTTCTTCAGCTGGTTCCTCAACAGAAACTTCAACAGAAGCAAGTACAGCAGAGATCAAAGCAGCAACTTCCTTCGCAACGTCACTTGCATGAACACTAGCTTTAGCTTCAGCTTTGTTAACTGCAGAAATGTTTACTTCAGCTTCCTCAGTAGTTTCGTCAGCAACAACATCTTCAGTTACTTCAACAGCAGTTTCTTCAGCAACAACTTCTTCAGTTGCTTCTTCAACAGCAGTAACTTCTTCAGTAGTTTCTTCAGTAGCTTCAACAGAAGCAAGTACAGCAGAGATCAAAGCAGCAACTTCCTTCGCAACGTCATTTGCGTGAACACTAGCTTTAGCTTCAGCCTTGTTAGCAGCAGAAGTGTTTACTTCAGCTTCTTCTTCAGTAGTTTCGTCAGCAACAACATCTTCAGTTACTTCTTCAGCAGTTTCTTCAGCAGTTTCTTCAGCAGTTTCTTCAGCAACAACTTCTTCAGTTGCTTCTTCAACAGCAGTTTCTTCAGCAACAATTTTATCAGCTACTACTTCTGAAGCAGTTTCTTCAGCAACAACCTCTTCAGTCACTTCAACAGACAAAGCAACAGCGGCAACAGCGGACTTTTCGTTAGCTTTTTCTTTAGCGACATCGCTTGAGTTGTAAGCTTTAGACTTCATTTTGTTAGCAATAGAAGGAGATACTTTAACATCTTCTTCAGTCACATCTTCTTCAGTCACATCTTCTTCAGTCACATCTTCTTCAGTCACATCTTCTTCAGTAACGTCTTCTTCAGTCACATCTTCTTCAGTAACGTCTTCTTCAGTTACTTCCACAAACAAAGCAACAGCAGAATTTTCGTTAGCTTTTTCTTTAGCGATATCGCTTGCGTTGTAAGCTTTAGACTTCATTTTGTTAGCAATAGAAGGAGATACTTCTGCTTCATCTTCTTCTTGATTTTCTTCTTCATCTTCATCTTCTTCAGTTTTTACCGTTGCATCTGTATCAAGATCGATCTCTTCAGAATCAGAGTCATTTTCTTCATCTTCTTCAGTTTTTACAGTTACATCAGTATCAAGGTCGATGTCTTCGGAATCTTCATCTGTTTCTTCTTCATCTTCCTTTTTCATTTCAGTGTCAGCATCAAGGTCTGCTCCCTCATCTTCCTCTGGCTTTGTTGCTGTGTCATTTTCAAGCTCAGCAGATTCTTCAGAGTCAGCTTCTTTTTCAGGAACTTCAGCTACAACTGGTTCTAACTCAATAACCTCTTCAACTACAGGTTCCTGAGTGATCACTTCTTCAGTAGGCACTTCCTCAGCAGGTGCTTGAGGAGCAGTTGGATGTACCGCTGCTTTTGGTGCTGCTTGCTTTTTAGCAGTTTCGCTTGCATGAGTGCTAGCCTGTGATTTCACTGCTTTTTCCTTAGTTGCTGCTTTTGGCTGAGCCTTGATAGCTGGCTTTGCTGGAACTGCAGGAGTTGCTTTTACAGCAGCCTTTTTAGTATTGACAGTCTGTACCTTTGCAGGTTTGACTGCGTGAGATTGTTCAACCTTTACTTTTTCCGGACCGGCAGCTTGAGTAAAGTGTCCTCCAGTCAGTACTCCGATTGACAATACTCCAGCTAACATAAAAGACTTAACAACTTTAGTTCCATTCATATAATTATTCATTTTAATAACTCGCTCCCTTTTTTATTATCGTGATCCGTGGCTGATTGCTTCGGTATACGGTAAAAAAGCAGGAGCTAAGAGTGGTGGCGGGGAAGGAGGGGCATTGACCCACTGGCTTCGAAAAACAGCAACTCGCGATGTAAAAGGCTGAAGGAGATTTAAGCTGAAAGCTTCATCCCAAACAAACCACTTATCGCTAAAGGAAGTGCCAGTATTTCCATAACTTGTCCTGTCACTTGAAGGCCCCCCTGAAGCCTTCGTGCGTGAAGGAGGATTAGGAATGTTGTCACCCTTTGGATACCTCTCACTTTTGGATGAATCTTTTTCATCTTTTTCTACTGGAGGAATTTTTCTGCTGTCCACTTTCAGGGTCCTTTTTTCGGTGACCGGTGTAACTGCAGAGTCCAAGGATGGCTCAGTCTTATCCTTTAAGCCAGGTGATTTTTGCTTTGTTTCTTTTGCGTCTTCAACCTTATGTATGGATTTTATAGCACCTTTAGCGTTATGTTTTGTTGCGTTTTTCGCCTGATTTGGCTTCTTTTGGATCATCGCTTTAGCCTTTTGATGGGGGATTGCTTTCTCATTTTTATTGAACGATGAAGCTTTCCCGTTTATTTTCTTTACCTTGGCGGGCTTCTCCAAAGGCTTTGCATTGCCCGGCTTTTGAACCGCAGGCTTTGGCAACGGCTTGGTATTGACAGCTGGTTTTTCTGGAGTTTTTTCAGAAGTCCTGGCAAACTCCGCCTTCTCTGGCAAATTGACTTGCTCAGCCGCTATAGGTTGTTGAGGCTTTCCGGCATTCGATCCTTTTTCTGCAAATGCCATGTCAGGCACCAGCATAGCTGCACCAGCGATGAAGCCAGTAATGATCAGTTGTCGGAAGTGCATCCTTTCACCTCCTTTCAATATTAATCTTTCAAGGATAGCATTCCGGATTATAAACCTCTTTTTGTCGGTTTTTGGAGGATTTTATAATAAACCGTTCTTTTAACCTATTAGGCAATTTGAAAAGGTGTTAAGACCTGATACAAACCTCCTTGATTTTTGGTACTTCTTCTTTCGTATGGAAAAATAATGGAATTGCTTTCTCTTGCCCTTTTATAAAAAAGGAGTAGAATGATAGGTATGCTTTAATCGTTTAAATGAAAGAAGGATGCAGCATGAAGAACCTTAGAATATATTTGATTTTAACCGGTACTATGATCTTGTGGGGGTTGAATGTAACGGCATTGAAGGTAATTGTCGGAAATTTCCCGCCGATCACGATTACCTCGCTTCGGGTTTTTACGGCCGGAATCTCGGTTTTTATTATTCTCTTTTTCTTTAAGAAAGTACGGCTTCCATCCCGAAAAGAATGGTCCTATATAATAGGTGGCGGAATCCTGAATGTCACAGGACACCATCTATTCCTGGGAATCGGGTTAAAAGAAACATCTGCTGTAAATGGAGGGTTGATACTTGGTCTCGGGCCATTGCTGACTGCATTGATGGCCATTTTGTTCCTCGGAAAGAAGCTGACAATTGTACGGACACTCGGTTTCATATTCGGAGGAATTGGTGTTTCATTGACTGTTCTTGCAGGAAATACGGGATTGTCAGGTATGTCACTCGGTGATTTTTATGTGTTCCTGTCGATTGTTTCACAGGCCATCAGCTTTATTATCATATCCAGAGCAGCTAAAACTCTGGATCCGCGCCTGTTGACGGGATACATGCTCGTCTTCGGGTCGATTTTATTGTTTTTTATCGGACTATGGAAAGAACCGAATGGATTGGCGAGCATAGGGAGCGGTTCGGCAGGACTATGGAGCATATTTTTTGCATCAGCAATCTTCGCTACAGCAGTAGGACACATGCTCTACAATTACGCAATAGGCAAGGCAGGTCCAGCAGAAGCGTCGATTTTCCTGAACTTGAATACATTCTTATCGATCCTGTTCGCTGCGATCTTCCTTGGGGAAAGCATTACATCAGCCCACCTGCTAGGATTAATCTTTATTATCTCTGGGGTCGTATTCGGCTCAGGAGCGCTTGAGGAATTGATGCTGAGAAATAGGGCCAAGCGGAATGTAGCTTAATGTTGAATTGGAAGGCAGGGCTTAAGCGCTCTGCTTTTTGTTATGGATTGTGTCCATTTTTCAAAAGTAACTGTCCTGATTCTGGACACTTTTCTTTCAGGACCTCCATTTTTTCATGTAAAACCATTTGGCATGATTCTTGCTTCATATATAATTAGCAAACTTACCATATTGGAGGTCGAGTTAAATGAAAATGAGTGAAGCAAGAGCGATTGTGACAGGTGGGGCATCTGGGCTTGGGGAAGCGACAGTCAGAAGAATCGTTAAGCATGGCGGCAAAGCTGCTTTACTTGATTTGTCGGAAGAACGGGGCAATGCCCTTGTTGAAGAACTTGGGGAACATGCAATTTATATTAAAACAGACGTAACGAGCGAGGAAGAGGTATCGAATGCAATCAACAAAGCGATCGAAACTTTCGGAGCGATTAACACGGTGGTCAACTGTGCAGGAATCGGGATTGCTGCCAAGCTGCTTTCACGCAAGGGTGTCCATTCGCTGGACATGTTTTCAAAGGTAATCTCTATCAACTTGATCGGGACATTCAATGTTATCAGGCTGGCTTCTGAGCAGATGGCAAAAAACGAGCCGAATGAACTTGGCGAGCGGGGCGTCATCATTAATACGGCATCCGTTGCTGCGTTTGACGGTCAGATCGGCCAGGCTGCCTACAGTGCTTCCAAAGGCGGTGTTGTCGGCATGACGCTGCCAATTGCCCGGGAGCTTGCTGCTTTTGGGATAAGGGTGATGACGGTTGCTCCCGGATTGTTCCATACCCCGATGTTCGATTCATTGCCAGCTGAAGCAAGAGACTCGCTTGGGAAAATGGTGCCGTTCCCGCAAAGGCTCGGTTATCCAGAGGAATATGCCCATCTTGCAGAAAGTATTATTACTAATCCAATGCTCAATGGAGAAACAATTCGCCTGGACGGAGCCATCAGGATGCAGCCAAAATAAATCGAATTATAATTCTAGTTTTTCTGGCTCTTTTCATTTAATGAAAAGGGCATTTTTTATGGAAAAAATTTAGCGTTGTTGAATATCCGGAAAACGAATATGATATTTTTGCAATATAACATTTTTATAGAGAGCAGGGGACAACTAGAGTGACAACAAGATTTTTTAGAATTTTCATACTTTTATTCCTGGCAGTGTCGGTTGCATACCCGCAATTCGTTTCTGCGATGGCAGAAGTGACCTCCTTCAGCCAGTCATCAACAACGGTTGCTTTTCAGGGAAATAATGTACCAGGGTATGTTACTTTCGAACTGAAAACAAGCGAACCAACCCGCGGATATATTTTAGCAGTGGGGAATGGCATCCAGACAAAAATCTATCTTTCAACGATGGATTATAAAACAGTTCATAAAATGGATTGGGTGCCTTGGGATGATACAAAGAAAATCCCGCTCCCAGCTGGGGAATACCAGTTGAAGGCTTATATGACAGACCAGGGATACAACCAGATCAGCGGCTATCCGCTTGGCAAGCTGACGGTTGTCTCTGAGGCAAACCCAAAGCCATTGTTTGATCAGGTGGCAATTAATCCGGCAGTGTTCGCTCCAAAATACGGCGGAGCGTCAACAGTCCAGATTCCTTTCAATCTGAATAGACCGGCCGAAGTGCAACTGAGCATTTGGCAAAACGGCTCCGAAATTTACGCAGGCAGTAAAATGAAGCTGATTCCTGGCAGCCATACTGTAAGCTGGAATGGAACTGATAAAACAGGCAGAATTGTTGCCGATGGAAATTATGATATCCACTTCAAGTATATTGAGACAGCATACAACTATCCAGCTACGACACAGTCTGCACAGAAAGCAGGCACCGTTACAGTCAAGGATGGCGATTATAATATCCCGTTATGGAGAGTAAAAGAAGTGGTTACCGATGCTGTTTTCAATTCTGACAGCATCAGCCCGGATGGTGACGGGATGAATGACTCTGTCACGGGTGAATTCACACTTGCAGAGCCAGCAAAAGTGTCCATTTATATAGCTAATGCAGCAGGCGCGCATGTGAAAAATGTCGTTGCCGAGCAGTCCTTCCAAGCGGGAACTCATACATTTGCATGGGATGGTACCGACTTTTATGGAGGCAAAGCTGTTAACGGAAGCTATTACATTCGAATGATGGTGATTGAGGGGGTAAATGCTGGCTACATCACTTTTACAGACTCAGTGAAGCTGGACGGCAGCTATGAAGTAAAAGCGCTCCAGCCCGAAAAACGAGTCAGGGTTATTGCGGATACAGCGAAACTATCCGTCTACCCGATGGGGCAGGGCTATACTGCAGTAAAAGGCGATACATTCCCGTTAATCTCTGAAACAATCGAAAATGGCCAGTATCAAGTACTTGTCAAAGAGGGAGTTTCAGGAGTAGTCAATGTGAGTGATGTAGAACTTGTAGTTGAACCACCTGCACCTACAGTTCCAAACACAACCGATTACACGGTTGTGAGTGGTGACACACTGTGGAAAATTGCAGCCAAGTTCAACACTACAATATCTGAAATTGTAACCTTGAATAATCTTGATCCGAATAAATACTTGTACATCGGCCAAAAGCTAAAAGTTCCTGCTGCAGATTCACCTGAACCTGCTCAGCAGCCAGTTATTTACACGGTTCAATCAGGCGATACTCTTTGGAAAATAGCCCAAAAATTTGGCACAACGATTGATGCAATCGTGAAGGCAAACAATCTGGACCCAGCCAAATACTTGTATATCGGACAAAAAATCACGATTCCTTCTGAGGCAGCAACTCCAGAGCCGCCAGTTGTCCAGCCTGTCATCCATACGGTTGTCAGCGGTGACACCCTATGGAAAATCAGTGTGAAATATGGAACTACGATTGATGCAATCGTGAAGGCGAACAATCTTGACCCGGCCAAATACTTGTATATTGGCCAAAAAATTACGATACCGCGCTAATTCTATGCCTGCTCCTTATTTGGAGCAGGTTTTTTTATATCCAATAAATGTACCTTTCCCAGTCAGTGCTTTATAATAGAAGTTATAATATTCAGAAATCTTTATTGTTGAAGGAGGGAAGTGAATGTTCGAATTCAGGGATATTGTAACTTCCGTTGACCGACAAATTACGGAAAAGGCAACCTTGCAGGAGGCGATTAAAGTCTTCAGGGAAAAGAAATGGAATCTGCTTCCCGTGACGGATGGAGACAGAAGCTTGCGAGGAGTTTTCACACGGAGCGGTCTATATCAAATGATCCTGGAGGGCTGCCCACTGGAGACACCAATCCATCAGTACATAAAAAAGGACGTAAAGTCGATTAGAGTTGACACTCCCTTTCATAAGATCGAACAGATTGTTAAAACTAGCCAGGTTGGGACCGGTGTTGTGCTTGACGAGGACAATAAAGTAATGGGATTGCTGACCAAGACCGATATGGTGATCGCCCTTCTAAAATCAGCGAACACGTTAAAAGAACAGCTGGAAACGATCCTGAGGCATTCCAATATTGGTGTGCTGATGACTGATGGGAGGATGAATGTGATCTACGCAAATGATGCTTTTGCTAAAATCAGCGGCCGTCCTGTGGATTCGCTCATTTCAAGAAGGATTGAGGAGGTTTTCCCAGGTCTGCTGAACGAAGATCATGAACCTCGCCATTATCAAAAATTCAAATCGATCCTGCATATTTCTTCTTACGAAACTGTGAGCCATGATGAAGGGAAAATCCTCCTGTTCCAGGATTTATCCGAATTAGAAAAAATGGCCGAGGAACTGGAAACAGTCAAGAAATTGAAGCTGACAATCGAAACGACGCTTGAGAATGCCTATGATGGCATCCTGATGACGGATGAAAAAAACATCATCACGATGGTAAGCCCACCGCTGCTCGAACTATTCAATCTTGAAAAGGCAGAAGTGTTAAATAAACCAGTAGATCAAGTATTGCCACAATTGAAGCTAGGGAATGTGTTCAATTCTGAATCAGCCGAGGTCAGTGATTTTAATGAGATGAATGGCATTAAATATATCGTCCACCGCATTCCGATCAAGAAGGAAGGCAAGGTGATCGGGGCAATCGGCAAGGTGATGTTCCGACAGCTGAATGAAGTCAGTGAAATGTTCAAGAGGCTGCAGAAAGCGGAGAATAAGGCCAGCTTTTACCATCAGCAGCTAAAAAAATCAGAATCAGCGAGATTCACCTGGGAGCATATTTTCAGCGAAGATCCCTATATGGAAAAACTGAAGAAAAGTGCCGCCAAAGCAGCAAAAGGCAGATCGACCGTTTTAATCAGGGGTGAGAGCGGAACGGGGAAGGAATTGTTTGCGCATGCAATCCACAACAGCAGCGCCCGGAGTGATGGGAAGTTTGTCGTAGTGAACTGCGCGGCCATCCCGGAGGATTTGCTTGAATCCGAATTTTTCGGGTATGAGGAAGGTGCTTTTACAGGTGCAAAGCAGCGAGGCAAGATCGGGAAGTTTGACCTTGCCAATGGAGGGACACTGTTCCTTGATGAAATCGGTGATATGTCCCTGTCGCTCCAGGCAAAATTGCTAAGGGTCCTGCAGGAGCGAGAATTCTACAGGGTTGGGGGAAACATACGGGTGAAGGTCGATGTCAGGATTATTGCGGCGACGAACCGCAACCTGGAAGAAATGGTGAAGCTGGGAGAGTTCAGGGAGGATCTCTATTACCGCTTGAACGTCATTTCGTTGAATATCCCGCCTCTCAGAGACCGAGTCCATGATGTCGAGCATTTGATAACCGGTTTAATGAAGGAATTGAATTCAATGCTTGGAACGAGTATCACCGGAATCTCTTCGCAAGCTAAAACAGCTCTGCTCCGATACGAATGGCCGGGGAATGTGCGGGAATTAAGGAATGTCCTGGAACGTGCGATGACTTTTGCCGAGCACGGGAAAATCCAGGTCGAGGACCTGCCGGACTACTTGATATCACAAATATCCAGCCCTGGCATGGAAACAATCAGCCTTGCCGAGGACGCGGAGCTAGGCGCAATCAAAAAAGCATTGTCACAGGCAAACGGAAACAAAGCAAAAGCAGCAAGACTGCTCGGAATCAGCCGCTCCGGCCTTTATGAAAAAATAAAGAAATACCAGCTAAGCGTTTAGGGGGATTTACTCTCGGACAGAAACGCGAAAGAAAAGCAGGGGGGTGTCCTTCATCAAGGCTATGACGGACAGGTACAGGAGAGAAGGGAAGAAAAGTGTCCGTCATCGAGGCTATGATGGACAGAAACAGGAGAGAAGGGAAGAAAAGTGTCCTTCATCAAGGGTGTGACGGAGATTAGCAGGAGAGAAAGGAAGAAAAGTGTCCGTCATTAAGGCAATAACGGACAGGAACCCAAGACAAATCAATGTCTCTGGCCGTCAACCAACAGTAATTGTATTCTGTCCAAAATAGGTGTCCAATTTTCAGACACCTTGTTTGGTGCACAGGCAAATTTCGGTCTTGGTTTAACTGGATTTATCATTATTTGAAAATTGGCATAATTATTGCATATTAAATAATGAAGGCGTTTTCAAATAAAACCAGGGGGGCAATCGAGGATGGATATTGGATCATATTTGACTCAAAATGCAAGGAAAACACCAGATAAGCTTGCGATTGAATGTGAAGGCAGAAGGTTCACATACAAGCAATTTAATGAGGAAGTAAATAAACTGGCTCATGGCATGCTTGGGCTCGGAGTTCTCAAGGGCGAGAAGATTGCTTTGATGATGAAGAACTCGGATCAATTCGTTTTTGCTTTTTTTGCAGCAGCTAAAATCGGTGCTGTCATCGTGCCGGTGAATTTTCGCCTGACAGCTTCTGAGGTCCACTACATACTCGATCATTCTGGTTCTGTAATGGTCATTTGTGATGATGAATTTGAGGATATCATTACTTCTGCCCGAGAAGGAACAAACGTTATACATGTCATTACAACTGGAACTCCTAAAACTGTAGGCCATCATTCGTACAATGGCTTGCTGACGGACAGTACTGAAAACCCGCTTATTGAAGTCAGCGATCATGATGACCTAGAAATTTTATATACATCAGGAACGACCGGAAAACCAAAGGGTGCGTTGTTTGACCATAAACGGGTATTCAATGTCGGGCTGACAATGATGATCAGCATGGGAATCAACCAGGAGGAGCGTTTCCTCCATATCGCCCCGCTGTTCCATTCAGCACAGCTCAACTTATTCCTGATATCAGGTGTCGTACTTGGCGCTACCCACATCATCCATCGCGATTTCCATCCAGTGACAACGCTGAAAGCGATTCAGGAACATAAAATCACGCACTTCTTCGGGGTGCCGGCGATGTATAACTTCATGCTCCAGGTGCCAAATGCATCTGACTACGACCTTTCTTCGATTAAAAGATGTGGCTACGGTGCTGCACCGATGGCCCCGGAACTTGTCCGAAAGAGCATGGAGTTGTTCAGGACGGATCAGTTTTACAATCTATGCGGCCTGACTGAAGCCGGGCCTGGAGGAATCCTGCTTGGTCCTGATGGACATAAGAACCATCTCGGAAAAGGTGGAAAGGCATCGTTCCTGACCGAGGCAAGAGTGGTGGACGAAGAAGGCAGGGATACCAAACCTGGTGCTGTAGGGGAGTTTGTCATCAAAGGTGAATCCATTATGAAAGAATACTATAAGAAGCCAGAAGAAACGGCAAAAACAATCAAAGATGGCTGGCTGTATACAGGAGACCTGGCCACGATTGATGAAGAAGGATATATCACTCTCGTCGACCGGAAAAAGGATATGATCATTTCCGGCGGTGAAAATGTGTACTCGATCGAAGTAGAAGAAGTCCTTTATGAACACCCTGCTGTTCTTGAGGCGGCGATCATCGGATTGCCGGATGAAGTATGGGGAGAAGCTGTCTGTGCCGTCATCGTGCCTAAGCAGGGGGCTGTTGTCGATGAACAGGAACTTAAAGGCTTTTGCCGCCAAAAGCTGGCAGGCTATAAAGTTCCAAGAAAGATTTTTATTGAAGAGGCGCTGCCAAGGAATGCTTCTGGAAAAATATTAAAATACCAGCTTCGCCAGAAATTGAATGAAGTAAAGCTTTAGCAGCTTGATAGAAAGGGGAGACGCAAAATGAAACATCCTTATTTAACGGATGACCATGAAATTTTCCGCAGGTCATTAAGGAAATTTTTAGAGAAGGAAGCATATCCTTTTTACGAACAATGGGAAGAAGACCGGATGATTCCGCGCTCCTTCTGGACGAAGATGGGGGAGCAGGGGTATCTTTGTCCCGATATTGATGAGGAGTACGGCGGCAGTGAGGTCGACTGGGGATTTGCTGTTGTCATCAACGAAGAGCTCGAACGGGTGGGCTCGGGCCTTGTGGGAATAGGGCTGCATAATGACATTGTTGTGCCGTATATAACAGCCTATGGCACTGAAGAACAGAAAAAACGCTGGCTGCCAAAGTGTTCGACTGGGGAAATCATCACAGCGATCGCGATGACTGAACCAGGGACCGGTTCGGATTTGGCAAACATCCAGTCTACAGCAATCCTTGATGGAGACCACTACATTTTAAATGGCCAAAAAACATTCATTACAAACGGAATCCAATCGGATTTAATTGTCGTCGCCTGTAAAACAGATCCAAAGGCAAACCCGAAGCATAAAGGGGTCAGCCTTCTCGTCGTCGAACGGGATACACCGGGTTTTTCGCGGGGAAGAAAGCTGAACAAGGTCGGATTGCACTGCCAGGATACAGCTGAACTGATCTTCGAGGATTGCCGGGTACCAAAGGAAAATCTGCTCGGGGAAGAAGGTAAGGGCTTCCTTTACTTAATGGAAAAGCTTCAGCAGGAGCGCCTGCTTGTGGCAATTGCTGCGCAAACTGCATCGGAAGTGATGCTCAAGCAGACCATCGATTACGTAAAAAGCCGTGAAGCCTTCGGCAAACCGGTCAGCAAATTTCAGAACACACAGTTCAAGATCGTTGAGATGGCAACAGAAATTGAAATGGGAAGGGCGTTCCTTGACCAGCTGATTGCTGAGCACATTGAGGGCAAGGATATCGTTACTAAGGTATCGATGGCCAAGTGGAAGCTGACTGACAGCGCAAGGAAGATCGCCGCTGAATGCATGCAGCTCCATGGCGGCTATGGATACATGGAAGAATACGAGATTGCAAGAAGATTCCGCGATATCCCGGTTGCCAGCATCTACGCCGGAACGAATGAAATCATGAAGACGATCATTGCTAAAAATCTTGGCTTATAGATTCGAAGAGTCAAAGATACTAATACAGATGTCGGTAAACAGAAAGGAAGATGAATATGCGCGAAGTTGTGATTGTTGAAGCTGTCAGGACCCCTGTCGGCAGAAGGAAGGGGTTATTGAAGGATATCCGGCCGGATGAGCTAGCGGCAGAGGTGCTTAAAGAAGTTGTGAAGAGGGCTGGTATCGATGCTTCACTAGTGGAGGATGTAATCCTCGGCTGTGTCACCCAGTCGGGTGAACAATCAGGTGACATAGCCAGGGTGGCGGCATTGACTGCAGGATTCCCGATTGAAGTACCAGGAACTACGATCGACCGGCAATGCGGTTCGAGCCAGCAGGCAGTCCATTTTGCTGCCCAGGCAATTTTGGCCGGTGACATGGACGTTGTCATCGCAGGTGGCGTCGAAAATATGACACGGGTGCCAATGGGCTCGAATTATCAGAATGCTCATCCGTTTAGTCAGAAGCTAAGAGAAAAATATGAGTTGATCCACCAGGGGCTTTCAGCAGAACGTATAGCTGAAAAATACGGATTTACACGCAGGGATCTTGATGAGTTCTCAGCCGAAAGCCATCGCCGCGCTTTGAAGGCACAGGCAGAAGGGTACTTCAAAGAGGAGATTATGCCGCTTGAAGTAACACTGGAGAATGGTGAAAAGACCTTGTTGACCGACGACTCAGGGCCGAGGGAAGGTACTACACCTGAAGTTCTTGCCGGTTTGAAAACGGTTTTTAAAGAGGACGGTGTCATCCATGCAGGTAACTCCAGCCAGATCAGTGACGGTGCAGGTGTCCTTCTCTTGATGAGCCGGGATAAAGCTGAAGAACTTGGATTGAAACCGCGCTTCAAGGTCCACACGAGAGTGGTAGTTGGCTCGGATCCAACCTTGATGCTGACAGGACCGATTCCAGCTACCGAAAAGGTGCTCAAAAAAGCCGGACTGAAGCTTGAAGACATCGATGTATTCGAAGTGAATGAAGCATTCGCACCGGTACCGATGGCATGGCTTAAGGAGACAGGCGCAGACCCTGCAAAGCTGAATCCGAATGGAGGAGCAATTGCGCTCGGGCATCCCCTGGGAGCGAGCGGCGCACGCCTGATGATCTCGATGATGCATGAGCTTGAACGGACAGGAGGCCGTTATGGGCTGCAGACAATGTGCGAAGGGCACGGCATGGCGAACGCAACCATTATAGAGAGGCTGGATTGATGCAGGTTTATTTATGCCCAAAAACCGGCGTGGACAAGAAAAGGGGTAACCAATAAAGACGGCTCCACACTAAAAAACATGTACTATCAATAACTGAAATCCTAGTAAATTTACAATTCATAATCTGAAAGAAAAAAACGAAGTTTATCGTCACATAAATGAAGTTAATGTGCCGATAAAGGAGGACTAAGGAAGTTTATCGTCACATAAATGGACCTAATGTGCAGATAAAGGAGAATCAAAAAACTGAACACTCATCCAGAAGTAAAGCACCCAATAGACATTTTACTATATTAGGAGGAATGCAAATGAGCACGACGATCGGCAAGATTTTTGACTTGACCGTAATGAAGTTCCCGAACAAGGAAGCCCTCTATGATGTCCGCAAAAATGTCCGCTTTACTTACAGTGAATGGAATGATGAGGTGAACAGGCTCGCCAATGCACTTCTGGCTGAAGGTGTGAAGAAAGGTGATCGGGTATCGACCTTCATGTTCAATACCGAGGAATTGGGAACGGCGTTTTTTGCCTGTGCGAAAATCGGTGCTGTCTTCAATCCTGTCAACTTCAGGCTGATGGGAGAGGAAGTTGCATTTATCCTCGGGGACGCAGCGCCAAAGGTTGTCCTTTTTGAAAAGGCAGTGGAACCAGTCATTGCCTCCATTGAAAACAGATTCCCACATATCTCTTTCTGGTACATTGACGAGGATACTCCTGAGTATGCCCAATGCTACCATGAAAAAGTAAAAGCATCAGAAATGAAGTCTGTTGATATTGAAGTAGACGAAAACGATCTTTACGCCATCATGTATACAAGCGGTACGACCGGCCGGCCAAAAGGAGTCATGCACAAGCACCGAAACATGGTCGAGCAGAGCCTGATCGTTATTGGCTCAACTAAACTGGGTGCACATGATGTGGGTCTCGTGACGGCGCCGATGTTCCATTGTGCGGAACTGCATTGTGCTTTCCTGCCAAGAATCCATGTTGGCGGAAGCAATGTCATTCTGCACCAATTCGCCCCGAAAAAAGTGCTTGAGTTGATAGATTCTGAAAAAATCACAAAGTTCTTTGCTGCACCAACAATGTGGAACATGCTATTGCAGGAAAATCTTGCAGATTATAATATCGAAAGCCTGAAGCTTGGCCTGTATGGTGCTGCCCCAATGGCGCCTTCGCTTGTCCATGCCTGCCACGACAAACTGGGCATAAAGCTCGTCCAGGCATATGGAATGACAGAAATGGGGCCGGCAATCACCTTCCTTAACGAGGAAGACCAGCTGACAAAAGCAGGTGCGGCAGGCCAGGCGTGCTTGAACCATGAAATCAGGATTGTCCGCCCGAACGAGGAGGGCCCATCCGATCCTGAGGATATTTTGCCTCCAGGTGAAAGCGGTGAGATTATCGTACAGGGCCCTTGCATGATGTCAGGTTACTTCAATCGTGAAGAAGCTTCTGAAAAAGCGATGTACAAAGGCTGGTACCATTCAGGGGATATTGGATACCTGGATGAAGAGGGTTACCTGTGGGTGAAGGACAGGGTGGATGACATGATCATCAGCGGCGGCGAAAATATTTATCCGCGTGAGGTTGAAGATGTACTGCATGCTCATGAGGGTGTGCTCGATGTAGCAATCGTCGGACAGCCGGATGACCGCTGGGGAGAATCCGTAACAGCCTTTGTCGTAAAAAAAGACCAGCAGGTCACGGAAGAAGATTTGGATGAATGGTGCAAAAACAGCAACAGCCTGGCAAATTACAAGCGTCCTCGAAAATATCTATTTGTAGAGGCACTCCCAAGGAATGCGAGCGGAAAGATCCAGAAATTCATGCTCAGAAAGCAAATGGAAGAATTATTTTCAAAAGGGCAGCCGACGTAATGGAAAGGATTTTTTGACATGTTAGATGGTATTAAAATTGTCGATTTCACCAATTATATCCCTGGTCCATTCATGACTCTGAGGCTGGCTGAGCTTGGTGCGGAAGTGATCAAAGTCGAAGCGCCGGAGGGAGACCCGGCAAGGAACACTGGTGAAGGGTATGTATTCAGCGCCCATAATCGCGGCAAAAAAAGCATTGTCATCGATCTTAAGCGGGAAGAAGGCACAATGCTTGCCCTCGATTTGCTTGCCAGGGCAGATGCAGCTGTGGAGAGTTTCAGACCCGGAGTGATGGATAAACTCGGGCTCGGTTATGAGACGGTTAAAAAGATCAACCCAGGAATCGTCTATTGCTCGTTGACTGGTTACGGGCAGAATGGAGAAATGAGCAGCCTGGGCAGCCATGATCTCAATTATATGAGCCTGAGCGGAGCACTTGCCCAAATGAAGGATAGCAATGGAAGACCGATTCATCCGACTCATACATTTTCAGATTATATAGGCGGCATGGCGGCAAGCGAGCGTATCCTTGCAGGCCTAGTTGCCCGAGGGAAAACCGGAGAAGGCAGCTATCATTGCATTGCCATTGCCGACAGCATGGCTTCATTGATGGCGAACCATGTCCTGATAGAAAAAGAAACAGGCTATCAACATGGTGTTTCTGTGCTGAATGGGAAAGTGATCGGATATGGCTTATACGAAACAAAGGATGGAAGATATGTCAGCTTGGGAGCTCTTGAGCCGAAGTTCTGGCGTAATTTTTGCCAGGCTGTCGGCCGGGAGGATTGGCTTTCAGCTCATTATTCCAAGGCGGGCGAGTCCAATCCAGTGTATGTTGCGCTTGTTGAACTGTTTAAAAGCAAACCGATGCCATTCTGGGCTGATTTTGGAATGAAGGTGGACTGCTGCCTGACTCCAGTCCTGGAGGCAGGTGAACTGGCCAATTACCCTTATTGGAGCGAAAAAGACTTTGTTTCACCATTGGGACAAATAAAAATGCACAGCGATTTGCCTGCAAAAGAGGGAGCGGTTTCTCCCAAAAAAGGGGAACAGACAGAAGAAATTTTGAAAGACTGGCTTAGCATAAAGAGCAGCACATAATAGATGTCTATCTTTAAAAGTGGAAGGGGAAATGTCGGTATGATGAATGTTCCATTGACAGTAGGTTCGCTATTGGAAAGAGCAGAAAAGTTTTTCCCGAAAAAACAGGTCGTATCTCGAACACTATCAGGTATCCAACGGTTCACTTACAAAGAAATTGGTGAGCGGACACGCAGGCTGGCCAGCGCTCTTGAGGGCCTTGGTGTCGGAAAAGGCGACAGGGTCGGGACATTTGCATGGAATCACCACCGCCACCTGGAAGTTTACTTCGCGGCACCAGGGATGGGGGCGGTGCTCCATACCATCAACATCCGATTGTCTCCTGAACATATCTCTTATATCATCAACCATGCAGAAGACAAGGTTTTATTGGTCGATGAAGACTTGCTCCCGCTGATTGAGCGAAGCAAGGATCAGTTTAAGACTGTTGAAGCATACATCATCATGACCGACAAAGACGAACTGCCGGAGACAACATTGGAGCCGGTATATTCCTATGAAGCCCTTTTGCGTGAATACAGCCCCGATTTCGAATTCGTGAAGGATCTCGATGAAAATGACCCGGCTGGAATGTGCTATACATCGGCGACTACAGGGAATCCAAAGGGCGTCGTTTACTCCCATAGAGGGATTGTCCTCCACAGCTTCGCTTTCGGTCTGGCCGATACTGCTGCGCTATCCGAAACCGATGTCGTCCTGCCAGTTGTGCCGATGTTCCATGCCAATGCCTGGGGTCTGCCATTCGCCGCGACATGGTTCGGCTCAACGCAAGTGCTTCCTGGGCCGCTTTTCACACCCAAGCTTCTTGCCGATTTGATTGAGCAGGAAAAAGTCACTTTTACCGCAGGTGTTCCAACGATTTGGCTTGGCTTGCTGAATGAGCTTGAAAAAGGAAATTACGATACTTCTTCATTAAGATCCATTGTCTGCGGAGGTTCAGCTGCTCCTCGCGGCATGATCAAAGCGTTCGAAACGAAATACAAAATCCCATTCCTGCATGCTTATGGCATGACAGAAACCACACCTCTGGCAACGGTTTCCCGACTGAAGAGCTACCAGGTCGGTCTGGATGAAGAAGAAATTCTCGATATCCGATCCAAGCAGGGACTCCTTGTTCCAGGCCTGGAAATGAAAGTCATCGGCGGTAATGGAGAAGTTAGGTGGGACGGCGAAGAAATGGGAGAGCTATTGCTGCGGGGACCATGGATTGCAGACGAATATTACAGGGATGAGCGTTCTGCCGATGCTTTCCGTGATGGCTGGCTTTACACAGGCGATGTGGCCACGATTGACGAGGAAGGTGTCATCAAGCTTGTTGACCGAACGAAGGATTTGATCAAAAGCGGCGGGGAATGGATCTCATCTGTCGACCTTGAAAACGCCCTGATGGCGCATGAAGCAGTTTTTGAAGCAAGTGTCGTCGCAGTCCCGCACCAGCAGTGGCAGGAACGTCCGATTGCTTGCGTTGTTCTGAAAGAACAATATAAAGATAGAGTTAATAAGCAGGAACTGCTCGAATTCATCGCACCGCAATTCGCCAAGTGGTGGCTGCCAGATGATATTGTCTTTATGGAGGAAATCCCTAAGACGTCTGTGGGGAAATTCCTGAAAAGGGCTCTCCGCGACCAGCTGAAGGACCATGTAGTGCAGAATTCCTGATATGAACAAGCCGGCTGTAAATTGCAGCCGGCTTGTTTTGTGTTTCATAATAATGAAGAGGAAAATAATCGTATATAATTGCGCCGTTTAAAGTAAAACATTTTTTTATCTTTTAATTCAAAATATTCCCTGAAAGAGGTATGATAGAAGATATAAAATTCGAAGGTCGAAATAATTACAGTTCGTTTTCAACTGGGGGTCATATCTTCATGAATATATTTTCATTTGTCAAACCGTACCGCATCCCGATTGCCGCTGCTCTGAGCTTGATGCTTGTTGAGTTGGCGGTCGAGCTTGTGCAGCCTTTGCTGATGGCCAAAATCATCGATGAAGGGATTGCAGCCGGAGATTTGGATACGGTCATGAAATGGGGAGCAGTCATGCTGGGGTTATCATTTCTGGCTTTTGCATCGGGTATTACGAACTCATTTATTGCTTCCCATGCCGGACAAAGCTTTGGATATGATTTGCGCGAGAAACTTTTTGCTAAGGTCCAATCTTTTTCATTCACCAACTTCAGCAACTTTCCGTCATCATCTTTGATCACAAGAATCACGAATGATGTGACGCAGCTTCAGAACACCTTGTTCATGAGCCTTAGGATTGCAATGCGTGCGCCTTTGCTTGTCATCGGCGGAATAACAATGGCAATGTTCGTCAATGTGAAACTGGCACTTGCTTTTGTTGTTATTATTCCGCCGCTACTGATTTTCCTTATTTGGATCATGACGAAGGCGGCAGGGTTGTTTAAAAGTGTCCAGCAGCGACTCGACAAGGTGAACGGTGTTATGAGAGAAAATCTGGTTGGAATGAGGCTGATCAAGGCATTTTCCAGAGGGGAGCATGAAGGTGCACGTTTTGAAGCAGCTAACAATCAACTAAAGAATAAAACAGTATTTGCGTTGAGAGTCACAGAGACGACTATTCCTGTGCTCCTTCTATTCATGAATTTAAGTATCATTGCTGTCCTGTGGTTTGGAAAAATAGAAGTCATGACAGGGGCAGTTTCTGTTGGGGAAGTAGTTGCGATCGTGAACTACGCAGCAAGAATCACGACTGCTTTTTCAATGTTTTCCTGGATTATCATGGTTTATTCCAGGGCCAGAGCTTCGGCTGAACGTGTGATGGATGTGCTGAATGAAGAAATTGACTTGCAGGACACATCTGAAAGCAGTGAGGAATACGGAATTAAAAAAGGAAAAATTGAATTCGACCGTGTATCATTCCAATTTCCTAACACCAATATTCCCATACTTCATGACGTATCATTCTCCGTTGAACCGGGAGAAACCGTGGCTGTCATGGGGGCAACAGGTGCGGGAAAGACAGCGATGTTTCAGCTTATCCCGCGATTGTACGATGTGACCAGCGGTATAATCCGAATCGATGGGCGCGATATAAAAGACTTGAAACTAAAAAGTCTTAGGGAGCACATTGGATATGTTCCCCAGGAGGCGCTGTTGTTCACTGGTTCAATCAAGGAAAATCTTGAGTGGGGGAAAGAGAATGCCACCGATGAGGAGTTGATCGAGGCTGCAGCTAATGCTCAAATGCATGAGACGATCGAAAAGCTCCCTCATCAATACGATACGCTTTTAGGGCAAAAGGGTGTGAATCTTTCAGGGGGACAGAAGCAGAGGTTATCCATTGCTCGTGCCCTGATCAAGAATCCTAAAATTCTGCTTTTGGATGACAGTACCAGTGCGCTGGATCTGAAAACAGAAGCAAAACTGCTTAATGCGATAAGCAAATACAAATGCACAACTATCATTATCACTCAAAAAATCAGCACAGCTAAAGAAGCGGATAAAATCCTGCTTTTGGAAGATGGGGCTTTAATCGGTTCTGGAGACCATGAATCTTTGCTGCAGCACTCTCCGCTTTATCAGGCTATTTACGATTCCCAGTTTGGGGAGGTGAAGGCAGAGTGATAAAAAAGCCAAAAGATAAACGAGTATCGCGCGGCCTGGGAGCGACGGTCAAAAGAATATGGTCATATCTTGCGGATCACAGGAGTTTGTTGATCCTCGTCCTTTTAATGGTCGTTGCCAGCTCCGGTCTTGGTCTGCTTGGCCCGTTTTTAATAGGCTGGGGAATAGATGAGTATTTCGCCGAAGATTCATCAGAGGGTTTTACCTGGCTTTTAGCCGGTCTGGCAGCTGTTTACGGATTGCATTCTATATCATTGTGGCTGCAAAGCTATTGGATGATCGGAATTGCCCAACAGACGGTTTATACCATGCGGAAGCAGCTATTCACCCATTTTCATAAGCTGCCAATCGATTTCTTTAATAAACGCCAGCATGGCGAGCTGATGAGCAGGGTAACCAATGATATTGAGAATGTATCAGCTACCCTGAACTCTTCCGTAATCCAGATTTTTTCAAGTGTGCTGACCTTGATAGGAACACTCGCTGTCATGATCTGGCTTAGTCCTTTGTTGACGCTCGTCACCATGATCATTGTGCCACTGATGTTCTTGGGGATGAAATGGATTACGAGCAGGACTGGTAAGCTTTACAAAGAGCAGCAGCGAAGGCTTGGGGAAATGAATGGCTATATTGAGGAAACGATATCTGGCCAGAAAATCATAAAATCCTTTTCACAGGAGCCAAAAGTCATTGAAGAATTCCGAATCAAAAATCAGCAACTGAAGCAATCAGGGTATTGGGCACAGACGTTTACTGGATTCATTCCTAAATTGATGAATATGCTCAATAACCTTAGTTTTACCATTGTAGCTGCGGCTGGCGGCTATTTTGCCCTTAAGGGTATGGTATCGATTGGGACAATTGTCATTTTCACCGAGTACTCAAGACAGTTCACAAGACCGCTGAACGACCTGTCCAACCAGTTCAATACCTTGCTCTCTGCCGTTGCAGGAGCTGACAGAGTATTTGATATCGTTGACACAGATGAAGAAGCGGTGGATGAGCGAAAAGCAGCACCACTTCCAAACATCAAAGGGAAAGTCGAATTCAGGGATGTTTCTTTTTCCTATGTAAAGGGTGGTGACACTGTAACCAATCTCTCATTTAATGCTGAAGCGGGAGAAAGCATTGCTCTGGTTGGTCCTACAGGAGCTGGAAAATCAACCATCATTAATTTGATATCGCGATTTTATGAACCTGACTGTGGAATGATTCTGATTGATGGTACTGACAGCAAAAAAATCACCCGTGAAAGCCTGCGAACACAAATGGCGTTTGTACTGCAAGATTCATTCCTCTTCCAGGGAAGCATCCGCGATAATATCCGCTACGGAAGATTGGATGCGACCGATGAAGAAGTTGAGCAAGCTGCCAGGGCAGCTAACGCCCATACCTTCATTAATAGATTGCCTGATGGCTATGAAACAGAATTAAGCCCTGACGATGCCGGTATCAGCCAGGGACAAAAACAGCTATTGTCCATTGCCAGAGCGATCCTGGCTGATCCGTCGATTTTGATCTTGGATGAAGCTACGAGCAGTATTGATACCATTACAGAACTCAAGATACAGGATGCCCTCCGGCATTTGTTGAAGGACAGGACCAGCTTCATCATTGCCCACAGGCTGAATACGATTAAGAGCGCTGACCAGATCATTGTAATCGAAAGCGGAAATATTATTGAAAAGGGCAATCATGAAGAGCTGCTTGAAGAAAAAGGTTTTTATCATAGCCTTTATACAAGTCAGCTTGAAAAGAAAATGTTGATGAACTCTTAGAAGGAGAGCCAAAATGGCTCTCCTTTTTGTTTTCTCTTATAATATGACAAATTTCCCGGGGAATAGAGGAGTGGAGATTTGTTTGTCGTATTTTTATAGGAAAGCCATCTATCTAAACAACCTCGATCAATAATAAGGGACTTCTGCTTTTTACAATCCTCTTCGAATGGAGAAGATAAGATGCTAGCCGAGAAACTGCTATTAAACGTCTTAATTATCTTGATGCCAATATTTATTCATAGTGTCCTTTTTGATAACAAGAGGGTTGGTCAATCTCCTTATTTGTGTGGTGTGCTCCAAAGTCTCTCTGTTTTTTTGTCATTGGCATTTTCATATGAAGAAGGCGGGTTATTCTGGGATTTGCGATATGTTCCATTGGTACTGGCATTTTTATATGGAGGACCAATTGCTGGGACGATGGTTTTATTTTCCTATCTTGCAACAAGGACCTTCCTGGGAGGGGACCTTGTGCTTGGCTATGCCAGTGGTATTCTGGCGGCAATTGTACCGATTATATTCACAAAGAGGTTTTGGAAGTTTGATGCACAAAAGAGGATTAAGACGGCTGTCTTTGTCGGGTTCTGGCCCTCTTTTTCCATGCTATTGATACTTGTGGTCAATATTTTAATTAATAAACCAAACGCTGGTGACACGAATGGGGTCATGATGAATGTTGCCATTTTCGGAGCCATCCAGGTTTTTGCCGTCTGGGTAGCTGCAATTCTCAATGAATCAATGATCGAAAAGGATTTGATGAGAAAAGAAATCCTGCGGGCAGAAAAATTAAATACGCTGGGAGAACTAGCTGCATCAATAGCACACGAGATCCGCAATCCGCTGACAGTGGTCAAAGGATTCCTGCAGATGATGCACAAACAAGAAAAAGGCGATAACCATTATTATTTGAGTCTCGTGCTGACCGAGCTTGGCAGGGCAGAATCTATCATTAATGATTACTTGAATTTTGCAAAGCCTCAATTCGAAAAACTTGAAGAAGCCCAGCTTGCTGAAATTATTACGGAAGTCACTTTACTCTTGGAGGCTTTTGCAGTCAAGGAAGGGGTACAGGTGAATGTCCAGCTCGAATGGGGAGTATATGTAAACACAGATCGGAATCAATTGAAACAGGCACTTGTCAATATCATAAAAAATGCGGTAGAAGCCACAGATGATGGCGGGGAAGTTTTCATCCGCCAGTCTTCGGCAGGGAATGAGTCATACATAATCATTACCGATTCAGGAAAAGGCATGGACAGTGAGCAGATTGCGAGAATTGGTACACTGTTTTATACAACAAAAGACAAAGGGACTGGTCTTGGTACATCTGTTTCAATAAAAATTATCGAAGCAATGGGCGGGACGATTTCCTATAAGAGTGAACCAAACGTCGGAACGGAGGTAGAGATTATCCTGCCATCATACCGACGTGAAGCATCCGGAAAACAAGGAACGCAGAAAGTGGAAGATGCGATATAAAGCTATATAAAATTAGAAAAAGCGAACCGGTACCGGTTCGCTTTTTGAGTAAAGTAATAAAATATTTACTTCGAGATTGTGCAGCTTCAGCGCCTAGCCCCTCGAGACGTTTCGGTCCGCCCAATGAAGTCAAAGAACGACTTCACCGGTCGGCCCTCCAACGCTTGTCGGGGCTGACTAAGGCGCTTGCGCTTTTCTTAGTAACTTGCTACTCCACAAGATGTATCGTATTCATCAATTATAAACTTTGCCGCGGTACAAAATTCCACTTGACCATTTTTAAACCTAAACGACGCAAGCCCTACCTCTCTTGCATCCTAACGGCTCCGAAGCCGATCCAGTGTGAATAAGTTGTTACCTAAAAATAAAAGCAGAACGCCATTAAGTGTTTACATTGTAATTCGGTGTGTTTCAAGTTACTTCATTTGGCGAAGCTTAATTATTATATTTCATATTCCGTGAACTGTCAACTATTTTCCTGGAATTCATTTTACAGTTCGAATAATCATTATTGCTTGCGTAGGTTTTCCTGCGCCATTCTCACGAGCTCACGAACCATGCTTCCCCCAAGCCGGCCACCGATCTTACCTGCTTCTCGGGTTGTAAGGCCCCCATTATATCCTTTATTCAATGGGACACCAACTTCCTTTGCGGTTTCAAATTTAGCATCCTCTGCTTTCATCGTGCCCGCTACCTGGGCTTTTAAATCATCCAGTGCTTTCCTTGCTTCAGGAACAAGGATTTTATTCCGTTTCGCCATCATAATCCCTCCAAATAGGTGAAACCTGAATTTGCTTTATTATTTGTTATTTCTTTGATAATTATTAAATGCCTCTTTGATGAGGAACTTAGTTTACCAATAAACATATCAGGGTAAACAATAGCTGATTTTTATCCTCAATATTATCAACAGCAAAAGTGTCGTAATCATGAGTATTCCACAGGTTTATGCACATTATCCACAGATTAGGTGCTTAATAATGATTGTTAGGGAGGTTATTGTAAATTCAAGGGAATTTAAAATTTGTTAACAGTATCCACACCCTTGTGGATAAGTATTGGTTGTTGTTAAAACAGAAGAAGCAGAATCCGCATGGATTCTGCTTTCTCTTTGGATAGTGAATATGGTTATTTTCTTCGTTTTTTCGCGCGTGCATCCGCAGCATTTGATCTTGCCATTGCTTCAAGATCTGCCTGGTCTGCAAGCTCACGATTGAATTCCACATCAATTCCATCCGACTTCATATTTTTAGGAACTTGCGGTAGTGAAGCTTTGTTGCGGTCACGTGTTTTATGTCCATGAGAACGTCCCATTCGAAAAAACCCCTTTCATATTAAAACGAAGTTGAGTTGTGCCGCTTTACTAATTGAAAAAAGTACGGAAATATTTATTTCCGTACTTTTATGGTCCTCCAAATGAGGCCTCTTAATGCCTATTATCTCTTTCCATTTGTATAGCCGGCAGCCCTGTCAGCCCTCTTGAATGCATGGCTGTATGTAAATTCCTGCATGCTTGATAAAGTGCTTTTCGTTTTTTCTTTTTTCTTCTTATCCATGGTTGCCCACCCTTTCAAAGTGATTTACTTTACAAGTATCTCCTTCTTGGAGAGGATTAAACGGAATTATTTGCCGAAAATTTCTTCAAAGGCTTCCTTTAGTTCTGGATACTTGAATGTGAAACCAGCATTGATCAGTTTTTCCGGTATTACATGCTGTCCTTCTAAAACAAGCACGCTCATCTCGCCCAGTGCGATTTTTAGCGCGAAGGAGGGAACAGGAAGCCAATGTGGGCTTTTTTTGACCTCAGATAAGATTTTTCCAAATTGATCCATTGAAACAGGTGAGGGAGCCGAAAAATTCACTGGACCGGATATTTGTCGATTTTCAATTGCGTATATGATTCCACCGGTCACGTCATCAATATGAATCCATGACAGCCACTGCTTGCCAGTACCAACTTTTCCGCCTGCAAATAATTGATAGGGCAGTGCCATCCTCGGAAGGGCACCCGCGTTTTTATCCAGGATGACGCCGAATCGGCAAAGAACCACGCGCATGCCAAGTTCTGCAGCTTCGCTTGCGGAAGTTTCCCATTGTTTTACTGTATCAGCAAGAAAATCATGGCCGGCAGCTGATTGCTCGGTGAATTCTCTGTTTAAAGAGGTCCCATAATATCCAACAGCACTCGCATTGATAAGAACACTGGGCTTTGCTGTAAGCGCTCCGATAATCCTTTTCACTTCAGTGGTGGCTTTGAGCCGGCTTTCGAGAATTTTGCATTTATATTCAGCTGTCCATCTATGGTTAATGGTGGCACCAGCCAGATTTACTATAGCGTCAATTCCTTCAAGCTCGTTTTCAGGCTTGTCACCTGGATTAAGCCATTGTACAAATTTTGGATTTGTGCATTGGCCTGAATTACTTTCTCTCGTTAAAATAAATACTTCATGACCGGCCTGCACCAATTCATCACTAAGAGCTTTGCCCACGAATCCCGTACCACCTGTGATCGCGATTTTCATCAAATCTCCTCCTCAACATACCTATTGTTTATATAGTACTTCTTTTTGAATGATATCCCTCCTCTGGATGTGTTAAAGTTTTAATAGAGGTGAAAATAAATGCCAGTAATTACAAAGATTTCGGTCCAAAAGCACAATAAAGACCGTTACAGTATTTTTAGCGACAGCGGCCGTGGTGAAGAGTATGCCTTCAGTGTCGATGAAGATGTCTTAATAAAATACAATCTGAAAAAAGGGATGGAGCTGGACGACTTTTCCGTGACGGAGATGCTTTTCCAGGATGACATCCGGAAAGCCTATAATACTGCGATCAATTATTTATCCCATCGCATGAGGTCGGAAGCTGAAGTTCGGGAACACCTGAAGAAAAAAGAAATCGCTGAACCAGTCATAAAAGAGGCCATCCATAAACTATATGAATTTAAATTCCTGAATGACGAAGAATTTGCCAATGCCTTTGTACGTACACAATTGAATACAACGGATAAAGGAGCAGAAGTCATTAAACTGGAACTTAAAGAAAAAGGCATTGCACCAGACTTGATTTTAAAGGTCATCGAGAAAGTTTCGTTCGATGACCAGCTGGAAAAAGCCATCAAGTTAAGTGAAAAATATGCTCAGAAGAATAAAAAAGACTCTTCACGCATTCTAAAACAAAAAATTGAACAGATGCTGCAGCGAAAAGGATATTCTTTTCCGATTATCCGTGCAGCTCTGGATGAAACTGAAGTCGAAAAAGAAGAGGATGGGGAAATGGCGGCCCTTAGATATCAGGGAGAAAAGCTGCATAGTAAATACAGCAAGTTTCCTGACCATGAGTACAGACAGAAGCTGAAAATGGCATTGTACCGAAAAGGTTTCCCGATGGACTTGATTGAGGAATTCATTTCAGAAATGACTGAGGAACAATAAAAAATCATGACATGCGTCATGATTTTTTAGATTCAATAACAATCTCATCCTTATCCAGATTGTTTACGATGATGCCGGCTACTTCTGCTGGAGTCCTGAATCTGGATGTGTCAGCAACATGGTCGCTTCCTTCCCAAAAAGGAGTATCCATGCCGCCCATATAGGCAGCAACAAAGCGGATTCTTGTACCTTCATATTCTTTTTGCAGGCTTTCAGTGAAGCCTCTAACCGCAAATTTGCTTGAACAGTAGACAGCTTCATTCTTTTTTCCGCGAAGACCTGCAGTAGAAACGATATTTAGTATTAGGCCCTCTTGATTCATCTCCAGGTATGGTAGAATCGCTTTTGTCATATGGATGGTACCAAAAACATTTGTCTGGAACATCCCTTCGATTTCCATGTCTGATATTTCCAGGAATGGACCAAAATAGCCTACTCCGGCGTTATTGACCAGTCCGTAAATCTCGTGATTCTTATTGATCATGAGTGCTTTTTCCTTGATATCCTCAAGGTTGCGGAGATCAAGGCCCAGAGCCGTTGCACTTCCGCCTGATTGTTCAATCAGATTTTGGACATCGTTAAGCTTATCTTCTGTCCGCCCTGTTAAAATCATATGATAGCCCTGTTTGGCAAGCAGCAGGGAAAGCTCTTTGCCAAGCCCGGTGCCTGCTCCTGTAACGATGATTGCTTTCATGATAGCCTCCTTAAGATAAAATGCTATAATTAAGTTATAACGTAAATGCTTTACTGATAAAAGCGAGAACAAATCTGGAGTGAAATATATGAGCAGAGAAAAACGCTACAGCGAGATGTCGGATTATGAATTGAACCAGGAAATCGCAAGCCTTCGAGATAAAGCAAGAAAGGCCGAACAAATGGGGATGGCAAGTGAACTTGCCGTTTACGAGCGAAAGATTGCCATGGCAAAATCTTATATGTTGAACCCCGATGATTTCAAGCCAGGTGAAATCTATGGTATAGAAGGAGATCCAGGCTCCTATTTCAAAATCGATTATATGAACGGAGTATTCGCCTGGGGAGCACGGCTTAGCGGAGAAGGAAAAGAAGAAGCGCTGCCTATTTCCCTGTTAATGAAACTGGAGCAAAACCAGAATTGATCTCTGGTTTTGCCCTGATAATCAATGGTCTTTAATGGCAGCGGTTGTATCATCTTCACGGTGAGATGAAGCGTACATGCGCTCCTGTGGACGAGTATTAGTGGTACCGTCCGCCCTTTTAGATGCGTATTCAGCTTTTGCCCGCGGTTCGCCCTCGAGCTTGTTGTTGTTCTGGTTCGGGAAGTTGGTAACTTTATTTCGCATATTGCCCTCCGTGACGGGTGAAATTACGTGTATGCCAATACAGCTGCACGCATTTATAGTATTGGATAAATGCAGTCATAGCATAACAATATTAAAAATTGGCAAAGGATGATCAGCATGAAAGAATATCATGAAGTGCTAGCAGCCCTTCTGCAGGAAAAAAACAGTGGAATTACCTATGAGCAGGCTTTGACCTGGGTCGAGCTTTTATGGGGAGATTTTGAAGCCACATATGCAAAAGCAGGACATGATTATATGGGCAGTGCAATGACAGAAAAAGTCGTCCGCCAGTGGATTGAAAATTACGGAGGGCAGCTGCATGCATTTGTGGCCAGGAACCCAAAGTATAAACATTTGTTGGAACAGGATTCCAACAAGCCTGATGTGAATTAAAAGACAGAAATCCCCGTCAAAGACGGGGATTTTTTTAGCCTTCTCCAGGAATAAACTCTAATTTCTTTCTCAGTTTTTCCTCACTGTAAATCCAGCCTGTATAAGAGCTTAAAATCTCGAGTTCTTTATTTAGATTCACAACTGCCACAAAGGGATAATGACCATTGCTCCGGTAACGCAAATCAATGAACCTGACTTCATAATAATTATCATATTCGTCGCATTCCCAGCGGTAGACAGGCGAGAAGGACAAGAAGGCTGACAGGTTCTTATCCTGCTTGGCAGCTTCCAGCACTGGTGTTTCAGGTACCGGAACACGATTGAACTGGTCCAGGATCCTGACATGATTCTTGTGGCCGCGGCCAACAAAGAATTGATGCTTGTTCATGACTGCTACTCGCCAATGGTTGAACTTCATTGTAGGAGCAATGATGATTTCTGTTGCGTCTGGAACAATATGCTCCACTGCCCTTCTAACACGATACTTCATTATAAATCGATAGATGTAATAGAAGACAAGGAGAGCATAGATTGTCAGGAAAGTGTATCCTGGATGAAAACCGAATGCCCAGAGGAACAATCCGACAACATGAACCGCAAAAATAATCGGGTCAAATGTATTGATTACCCCCAAAGCGACCCATTTCGACGAAAAAGGCCTTAATGCCTGGGTTCCATATGCATTGAAAATGTCGACAAAAACATGAAGGAAAACAGCTATAAATGTCCAAATCCATAAATGCAGCAAATTTGCATCAGGATTGAAAAAATAAACCCCTTCAGTAATCAGCAGCGGCCAAAGGAGCACTGCCGGGATTGAGTGAGTGATGCCACGGTGATTCCGTATATAAACGGCATTATTCCTGAGTTTTAGAACCGTATCGATATCTGGGATCTGGGAGCCAATAAGCGTCGCAACCAGGACGCTGCTGGCAGTGGCGGTGCTTTCGCTGACAGCAGGATCAAGAGTGGCCAATCCGCCAAGAGCGAATCCCATTACAACGTGGGTTCCTGTATCCATGGAAACCGCCTCCTTTTTAAAAGTGTATTTTTTACATGCTGAAAAGTTCTTGTCACATATCGGATTATGGTTTACTTTTAAAGGGCTGTACGGAAAGTATGCCCTCCTAAGAATGTATTTTTCTTAAAGGAGATGTCTTATATGATTCAAATGATTATTCAATATGAAGTAAAACAAAATCTGCTTGGACAATATCGGGAAGCAATCGAAAAGATCTCGGATATGCTTCCGGATTTCGAAGCAAATATGTTTTCCTGCAGCCGGGATGACCAGCAGAATATGTTCATTGAATCATTCTTTGTCCCAACTGAAGCACATTATCATGCGTTGAAAAAAATGCGCCTATCCCGTACCCATTCTGTGTTTGGCCGTCTCGAAGACTTTGTGCCGGGAGGGCTTGATCGGATTGGTTTCATGGCTATTAAGATGAAACGTTAATATTATATTCCCAAATTACCGGAAAGTTTAACCCATGGAGGAACAAAAGTGGCAACTGAAATCAAGAAAAGTATAAAAAAAATGGAAATAAAATCATTTCAGGATGACTTGATCGGATGGTTTGCGAGTGAGCAGCGCGAATTGCCATGGAGAAAAGACCAGGATCCATACAAAGTGTGGGTATCTGAAATCATGCTCCAGCAAACAAGAGTAGATACGGTCATCCCTTATTTTAATCGGTTTATAGAATATTTTCCAACCGTTGAGGCGCTTGCAAACGCCGATGAGGAAAAGGTGCTTAAGGCCTGGGAAGGGCTCGGTTATTATTCCCGGGTCCGTAATTTGCAATCCGCCGTCAGGGAAGTACATGAAAAATACAGCGGGATCGTGCCGGATTCCCCTGAAGGGATTTCGTCTCTAAAAGGGGTAGGTCCATACACGGCAGGTGCCATCCTGAGCATTGCCTATGGAAAGCCTGAACCGGCTGTTGATGGAAATGTCATGAGGGTTTTGTCCCGGATTTTATTGATATGGGATGATATTGCAAAACCATCTTCACGAAAAGTTTTTGAAGAGGCAGTAAGGCAGCTGATATCACACGAAAATCCATCTTTTTTCAATCAGGCACTCATGGAACTTGGTGCCCTGATATGCACACCTACATCACCGTCTTGCCTTTTATGTCCTGTAAGGGATCACTGCCAGGCTTTCGATGAAGGTGTACAGAATGAACTGCCTGTGAAAACCAAGAAGAAAAAACAAAAAAACATCCAGCTTGCAGCAGGGATTTTTACAGATGAATCAGGAAGGATCCTGATACGAAAAAGGCCTGAATCAGGGCTGCTGGCAAACTTGTGGGAATTTCCGACAGTCGAATTATCCCTTGATTTTCAGAGACAGCGGGACCAGCTGGCTGAACACTTTGAAGAAAGCTACCAGGTAAAACCGAAGATTCAGGATTCACTGGGAGAAATCGATCATGTATTTTCACATCTAATTTGGAATATACAAGTTTTTAGCGGACGATTTACAGGAGATATTTTAGAAACTCCACAGCTAAAGCTTGTGAATGAGGAAGAGATTCAAAAGTATGCCTTCCCAGTGCCATATCAAAAAATGCTGAAACAATACATGGAATACAAAAAGGCTGACTAACCATTTGGTTAGCAGCCTTTTACATAGTTCTAATCATAATTCACTTTAGTGCCATGGGTGTAATCAGCTTCATTGCGGTTCAATCCGCCCCTGCTTTCAATTTCTTCAACGATTTCCCTGTGGATCGTCTGGCCTTCCACGTTAAGATAAGGGACCATTTGCTGTAGAGAGTGATGAAAAAAGGCAAGCTCACTGTCCTTCCAGTCAGATTTGGACATCATTGACAACTCTGTCATATCACGACCAACATACATCAGGAATCATCCTTTCGATTAGTATCAATCTTCAGATAGTGTTTTCATGGCGGGAGAATTTTATCAAAGGAATATGCCTGGAGTGTTCCCCTCATTGTCATATATACCTGAAAAAGCTAAAATGAAACAAATGTATTAAGGTTCTGTTTTTTAAAGGGACTGAAAGAAAGGGATTTTACATATGACACAAAAAGTAGCACTAATTACAGGAAGCAGCAGGGGCATCGGCAAGGCTGCAGCGATCACTCTTGCAAAAGAAGGGTACGATATCGTTGTCAATTATGCCCGCAGCAAGAAGGCAGCACAGGAAACGGCAGAGGAGATCGAGGCTCTTGGCAGGAAGGCTCTAGTCATAAAAGCAAATGTCGGAGATGTTAGCAAAATCAAGGCGATGTTTGAGCAAATTAATGCGGAATTCGGAAGGCTTGATGTATTTGTAAACAATGCAGCATCAGGTGTGCTGCGCCCGGCGATGGAACTGGAAGAATCACATTGGGATTGGACGATGAACATTAATAGCAAGGCATTGTTGTTCTGTGCCCAGGAAGCGGCCAAGCTGATGGAAAGGAATGGCGGAGGGAAGATTGTCAGCATCAGCTCACTGGGCTCAATCCGCTATTTGGAAAACTACACAACTGTTGGGGTATCCAAAGCTGCACTAGAAGCTTTGACGCGTTATTTAGCAGTGGAGCTTGCACGCAAAAATATCGTTGTCAACGCGGTATCAGGCGGTGCGGTCGATACAGAGGCACTGACGCACTTCCCAAATAGAGAGGAGCTCCTTGCAGAGGCTAGAGAGAAGACTCCTGCAGGAAGAATGGTTGAAATCGACGATATGATCAATGCGATCATGTTCCTTTTGAAGGATGAATCCAGCATGATTCGCGGACAGACAATCATCGTGGACGGCGGGATATCATTATTGGTTTAAGTTGAAGAGCTCTAGTTCAATTTGGTAAAAATTAGTCGGATATTACACTCCACAGATGGATAATCTATTATTCGTGGAGGTGATAACGATGGCAAAACAACCTAATCAAACTCAAGCTGGAACAAACATTCAGCACGTGAAGCAGCAAAACGCTCAACAAGCTGGTGCACAAGGCCAATACGGCACTGAATTCGCTAGCGAAACAAACGCTGCAGAAGTAAAGAAGCAAAACCAGCAAGCTGAAGCTAAAAAAGCTCAAAACTCTGGCCAACAGGGCTAAGATCACCTATACGAAAGGCACTCTTATTCGGAGAGTGCCTTTTTCCTATGATTCAGTTCGTTTGAGCGGAAAGATGAAGCGGTAATCACCTTAAAAAATGCAAACCAGGTTTCAGTGCCCGAATGAAGCGGTAAACTCCCTGGAAGGGAACGCAAACCAGGTTTCAGTGCCCGAATGAAGCGGTAAACTCCCTGGAAGGGAACGCAAACCAGGTTTCAGTGCCCGAGCGAAGCAGAAATCACCCTGGAAGGGAACGCAAACGAGGTTTCAGTGCCCGAGAGAAGCAGAAATCACCTGAAAGGGAACGCAAACGAGGTTTCAGTACCCGAGAGAAGCAGAAATCACCCTGGAAGGGAACGCAAACGAGGTTTCAGTGCCCGAGCGGAGAAGAAATGACCTTGGAAGGGAACGCAAACGAGGTTTCAGTACCCGAGAGAAGCAGAAATCACCCTGGAAGGGAACTCAAACGAGGTTTCAGTGCCCGAGCGGAGAAGAAATGACCCTGGAAGGGAACGCAAACGAGGTTTCAGTGCCCGAGCGAAGTAGAAATCACCTTGGAAGGGAACGCAAACGAGGTTTCTGTGCCCGAATGAAGCGGTAAACTCCCTGAAAGGGAACGCAAACCATTATTAATCTCCATTCGACAAAGAATCCAATTCCTCTACATAACTAGTCAAAGGAAATCCATATCCACCCTAGAATACCTTTAGAAGATAAATCTTACAGGCGGTGGAAAAGCATGGATAAATTTAACGAGTTGGTTTCTACACAAATGCAAACAATGGAAAAGCTTCTTTATCTGCAGTCTGAATTGGAACGGTGCCAGGAGATCGAAAAGCAGCTGGATGCTCTGAAGCAGAGCGCTGAGCTTGAGGATCTCCGCCTTGAAATTGACCGAAAAAAGCAGGAACTTCAGGATATCCACCGGATGTTTGAAAAGCAGACGGAAGAAGTAATCCATACTTACCAAGAGCTCGCAGTAACCTTCCGTTAACAGCTTGATTCTTTTTAGGCCGAAAAAAATGAATTTTTATAAAAATATAAGCAATTTTGGTGGGCCATCGAGGAAATCGATGGCTCTTTTGTTTTAAATTCTTCCATTAACCGTTATAATAATAAAAAATAGGAATCGTTCTTTGTTGCCTTTTGTCGTTTTTCAATTTTTCTAGATAAATATACATTGATAGGTTGCAAAGTTTCCGGGAAAGGAAAGTAGGGGAGAAGAACATGGGCGTACCCATTGAAGGTGAATCTGTCCAAATCCATAGTTATAAACATAATGGGCACATCCATCGAGTCTGGGAAGAAACCACCGTCTTAAAGGGAACACAGAATCTTATAATTGGCGGAAATGATCGGACAGTCGTGACTGAATCAGACGGCAGGACTTGGATTACTAGAGAACCTGCGATTTGTTACTTTCACTCTCAGCTGTGGTTCAACGTCATAGGCATGATCCGGGAAGATGGCGTGTATTATTACTGCAATATCAGTTCTCCATTCATTTTTGACGGGGAAGCGCTGAAATATATTGATTATGATCTCGATATTAAGGTTTTTCCGGATATGACGTTTAATTTACTCGATGAAGATGAATATGAGCGCCATCGCAAAGAAATGCAATATCCTGATGTGATTGACAAGATATTAAAATACAATGTTGAAAAGCTGAAACGCTGGATCAGGCAGAGAAAGGGCCCGTTTGCACCTGATTTTATCGACATTTATTATGAACGGTACTTAACTTATCGCCGTTAATCTTTCAGGATAAACTAAGTGCAGCCTGTTGATTCGATTCAACAGGTTTTTGTTTCGTACATAAGCAAGGCCAGGCTCCTTAAGGAGGAACAAAATTGGGCAGCATCCGCAGATACTTAAAATTCGTAAAACCATATAGGCTGCAAATCATTGGAACCATCATCATCGGAATTCTTAAATTTGCGATACCGTTATTAATTCCATTATTAATCAAATTTGTGTTAGACGATGTCATCGGCAATGACACATTGACCAAAGCTGAAAAAACGGACAGGCTCCTGTGGGTGATGGGAGTCATGATTGTCGTGTTCGTGGTGTTCAGGCCGCCGATTGAATATTACCGGCAATATTTTGCCCAGTGGACAGCAAGCAAAATCCTTTATGACATCAGGGACAGGCTTTTCACTCATATGCAGAGGCTCAGCTTCCGGTATTATTCCAATACGAGGGCAGGAGAAGTCATCTCCAGAATGATCAATGACGTTGAACAAACAAAAACGTTCGTTGTTACAGGACTGATGAACCTCTGGCTGGACGTTGCTACTATTATGATAGCGGCTGCTATCATGTTCACGATGGACGTTAAGTTAACCATCGTCTCACTCATCCTGTTCCCTTTTTACGCTTTTTCGGTGAAATACTTCTTCGGAAACCTTCGGAACCTTACGAGGCAGCGTTCGCAGGCGCTTGCAGAAGTCCAAAGCTATCTGCATGAAAGAGTGGCGGGAATCTCTGTTATCAAAAGTTTCGCAATCGAGGATTATGAACAGACACAGTTTGACCGCCAGAACAAGAACTTTTTAACGAAGGCGCTCGAACACACAAGCTGGAATGCGAAGGCCTTTGCAATTGTCAACACAATTACAGATATCGCACCGCTTCTCGTCATCGGTTTTTCCGGTTATCAGGTCCTGCAGGATAATCTGACGATTGGGGAAATGGCTGCTTTCATTGCCTATATCGACCGGCTTTACAATCCGCTGAGAAGGCTGGTGAACTCATCCACTACCTTAACCCAATCGATTGCTTCAATGGACCGGGTTTTTGAATTCATGGATGAAAAATACGATATCAAGGATTCAGCAGACGCCGTTGAATTAAAAAAAGTACATGGAGATATTTCTTTTAAAAATGTAAGCTTCTCTTATGAGGATGATGGGGAAACGGTTCTCAAAAAGCTGAATATAGAGGTGGAAAAGGGTGAAACGATTGCGCTGGTTGGAATGAGCGGCGGCGGAAAGTCATCGTTTGTCAGCCTGATTCCAAGATTCTTTGACGTAACAGAAGGCGAGATCCTGCTTGACGGCAAGGACATCCGTTCGTTCAAAGTTCGTTCCCTTCGTGATAAAATCGGCATGGTTGCCCAGGATAATATTTTATTCAGTGAATCAGTGAAATCGAATATCCTGCTCGGGAAGCCGGGAGCAAGCGATGAGGAAGTTTTTGAAGCAGCAAAAGCGGCGAATGCCCATGAATTTATTATGAATTTGCCAGAAGACTATGATACAAAAGTTGGGGAAAGAGGCGTCAAGCTTTCGGGAGGACAGAAGCAGCGTGTCGCAATCGCGCGCGTATTCCTGAAGAATCCGCCTATCTTAATCCTGGATGAAGCAACATCCGCTCTTGACCTTGAAAGCGAGCACCTTATCCAGGAAGCAATCGAAAAACTGGCGAAGGACAGGACTACCTTTGTTGTCGCCCATCGTCTTTCAACAATCACCCATGCAGACAGGATCGTCCTGATCGAGCATGGGGAAATCGTGGAAGTTGGCAGCCATGAAGAATTGATGAGAAAACAGGGTGGATACTATAAGTTGTTCCAAGTACAGCAGCTGGAAAGTTAAATAATAGAAACAAAACCGAAGATTTTTGGCTTCGGTTTTTTTTCGTTTTTTAAAACAGTTCCTCAGTTTATAGCCTGTGAGGACTTTATTTTGTGTTTCTTAAATATATCATTACTTCCTCCGCATTTCGAAAGTGTCACATTTTATCATCTTTTGGCATACAAATGGAACCAATTGCCTACTACTATTCTAAATTATTATTATATTTAAATAATTAAGAAAAATCAGTAGACTATTTCATGGCATTTAATATAAAATGTTTTACACAGACAGAATTAATTTTATTCAGAAATAATATTTCGGTAATAGAAAGGAGTAGGAATGTGGTACATGCTCCGGTTTTAGATGTAAAAAATTTAAGGACGCACTTCGTGACATCGGATGGTGAAATCCCTGCAGTAGATGATGTCAGCTTTTCAGTAAACAAGGGAGAGATTCTTGGAATCGTTGGCGAATCAGGCTGCGGAAAGAGTGTAACTTCATTATCCATCATGAAGCTGATCCCTCAGCCGCCTGGAAAAATCGCCGGAGGGGAGATCCTATTGAACGGGGAGGACCTTGTCCATGCCTCGGAAAAAAGGATGCGTGAAATCCGCGGTAATGAAATCGCAATGATTTTCCAGGAGCCGATGACATCCCTGAATCCGTTATTTACAATTGGCGAACAGCTGGTTGAAGCATTGAAAATACATAAGAAGTTAGGAAAGAAAGCTGCTTATCAGCAGGCGGTGGAAATGCTCAAGCTTGTTGGCCTCCCAAGGGCAGAACAAATCATAAGAGAATATCCTCATCAGCTGTCCGGGGGGATGAGACAGAGGGTCATGATTGCCATGGCGCTAAGCTGCCATCCAAGGGTGCTGATAGCTGACGAGCCGACAACGGCACTAGATGTGACAATCCAGGCGCAAATTCTTGCATTAATGAAAGACTTGAATGAAAAGCTGGATACAGCCATTCTCATGATCACTCATGATCTTGGAGTCGTGGCTGAGGTCTGCCAGCGAGTCGTTGTTATGTACGCAGGCAAAATCGTGGAGGAGGGGCTCGTAGAGGATATATTCAAGAATCCGAAGCATCCATACACACTTGGGCTTCTTAAATCAATTCCGGATATCCGCGATAAAAAAGAGCGCCTTTACTCGATTCCAGGAAATGTGCCGAAGCCTGGCTCCATTAAGACGGGATGCAGGTTCGCGGCCAGATGCGAATTTGTCATGGACAGGTGCTTAAGCGAGAATCCTGAACTCTATGAAACTGACAGGCCGGGCCATTCCGTACGATGCCTGTTGCATGAGAAGGAGGGAGCAGCCAGTGGCAGAAGTACTGTTAAAAGTTGATGGACTCAAAAAATATTTTCCGATAAACGGGGGCATTCTGGGGAAACAGACTGGAAGTGTCAAAGCCGTTGATGATATCAGCTTCTGGGTGAATAAGGGGGAAACACTGGGATTGGTTGGTGAATCCGGCTGTGGTAAATCGACTACAGGAAGAATGCTGATGCGCCTGACAGACCCGACTGAAGGACAGGTAGTCTTTGAAGGAAAGGACCTCGTCACCCTTTCTGACAATGATATGCGAAAAACGCGGAAGGATATGCAGATGGTCTTCCAGGATCCTTTTGCCTCCCTTAATCCGAGGCATACAGTTGAAAAAATCCTTGAGGAACCTCTGATTGTCCATGGTATTGGGACGAAGAAGGAACGCAAGCAGATGGTGAAGGAAATGCTCGAGGTGGTAGGCCTTAGCAGCTATCACGCCAAAAGGTATCCTCACCAGTTCAGCGGCGGGCAGCGTCAGAGGATTGGCATTGCAAGAGCATTGATGACAAGACCGAAGCTGATTATTGCCGATGAACCAGTATCTGCACTGGATGTTTCGATTCAATCACAAGTATTAAACCTTCTGGAAGACCTGCAAAAGGAATTTCAGTTGACTTATATTTTCATCGCTCATGACCTTGGTGTCGTAAAACACATCAGTGATAGAGTCGGAGTAATGTATTTAGGCAGACTCGTAGAGATTACGGATGCGGATAAGCTGTATGAAAACCCGCTTCATCCATATACGAGAGCCCTGCTATCTGCTGTTCCGATCCCGGATCCAGATATTAAAAGGGAAAGGGAACTGCTGACAGGGGACATTCCAAGTCCGGCAAACCCGCCGAAGGGATGTGCATTCCATACCAGATGCAAGGAATGCATGGAAATCTGCAAGACTGATAGACCCGAGTTAAGGGAGATTGAACCTGGTCATTTTGCAGCCTGCCATCTTTATTCCTGACAATCAGGAATGAGTGTATGGAAGGCAGCATAGATGATATATATCATGGACTGGATCTTAAAACCGGTTCGAAAAAATAAGGGGGAAAAATATGAAAAGGCGTTTTGGATTAATGTTTTTTGCTTTTATCCTCATTCTTAGTCTTGGGCTTGCCGGCTGCAGCAATAATGAATCTGGCGGCAAGAAGACAGGCGGAGAGTCCGGTTCAGGCGGCGAATCCTCATCTGGCGGAACTCTTGTATTTGGCCGCGGCGGTGATTCAACTTCGCTTGACCCAGCAGTTACAACTGAAGGTGAAGCTTTCAAAGTAACAAAGAACATCTATGAAACTCTCATCGAATTCGGTGAGCAGGATACAGAAATCCATCCAGGTCTTGCTGAAAGCTGGGAAGAATCTCCGGATGGACTGAAGCACACTTTAAAGCTGCGCAAAGGTGTTAAATTCCACGATGGTACAGATTTCAACGCTGAAGCTGTCGTATTCAACTTTGAGCGCTGGAAAGCTGGAAACAAAGAACAGTTCTATTACTACAACTCACAATTCGGTGATGTTATCAAGGAAGTAAAAGCTGTTGACGAGCATACAGTTGAATTCACAATGAACCGTATCCTTGCTCCATTCTATAAAAACCTTGCTATGTCACCATTTGGTATTGCAAGTCCAGCTGCAATCGAAAAGCACGGCGATAAATTCATTGAAAACCCAGTTGGTACTGGACCATTCAAATTTAAGGAATGGAAACGCAACGATAAAGTTACTTTAGTGAAAAACGAAGATTACTGGGAAAAAGGTCTTCCGAAGCTTGATGAAGTTATCTTCCGAGTGATCCCTGAAAACTCTGCACGTTTGAACGCGTTGAACACTGGTGAAGTTGACATTATCGACGGTGTGAATTTCAGTGATGTTGATGCCATCAAAGGCAATGCAGATCTGCAAGTATTTAACCGACCATCTTTGAACGTTGCATACTTAGGATTAAACAACGAGCGCGGACCGATGAAAGACAAAAAGGTTCGCCAGGCATTGAACTATGCAGTAAATAAGCAAGCGCTAATCGATGCTTTCTATGCTGGTGCTGCTGAGCCTGCGAAAAACCCTATGCCAAAATCGGTAGCAGGTTATAATGATGAAGTTGAAGGTTATGAATATAACCCTGAGAAAGCGAAAGAGCTTCTTAAGGAAGCTGGATACGAAGATGGTTTTGAAATGGAACTATGGGCAATGCCTGTTGCAAGACCGTATATGCCTGATGGTAAGAAAGTTGCTGAAGCCCTTCAAGCTGATTTTGCCAAAATTGGCGTAAAAGCTAAGATTGTTTCTTATGAGTGGGCAACGTACCTTGAGAAAGCACGTGTTGGCGAAGCTGATACATTCTTGCTTGGATGGACTGGCGACAACGGCGATGCTGATAACTTCTTATACGTCCTTTTAGATCAGGACAACATCGACAGCAACAACTATGCACGATACAAGAACCAGGAAGTACATGACTTGTTCATTAAGGCCCAGTCTACAAACGACCAGGCTGAACGTGAAAAACTTTATAAAGAAGCTCAATTGTTAATTAAAGAAGATGCTCCTTGGATTCCACTTGTCCACTCTGAGCCTGCCCTTGCAGGAAGAGCTGACGTAACTGGTTTCAAGGCACATCCAACAGGGTCTGACCTGCTTGCAACGGTTGAATTCAAAAAATAATGCATCAGGAAAAGGGAGAATATATGCATTCTCCCTTTTCTTTTGAAAAAGGAATTATATGATGTTCCAAAGTGTCTAGCTACAGCGACTCGAGGAGCTGAGCAAGGCGCTTCCGCTTTTCAAATCAACAAGAAATGAGGTGGGAAGGTGTTTGCCTATTCTGTCAGAAGGATTTTTTCACTAGTTCCTGTACTTTTGGGCCTTTCACTTATTGTATTTTTTATGATCAGAGCAATCCCTGGAGATCCCGCCCAAGTCATTCTCGGGCAACTTGCCACTAAAGATGCGATTGCTGACTTAACGAAAGAGCTTGGCCTGGACCAGCCATGGTATGTGCAATATTTCAATTATCTCGGCGGACTGCTCACCGGAGATTTAGGGGAATCTTTAAGAACAAAATCGGATATTACCAGTGAAGTCTGGCCATATCTGGCAGCAACCATGGAGTTGTCGTTTGTTGCTATGCTGATCGCAATAGTAATCGGCGTGAATGCAGGTATTGTCAGCGCATGGTTCCAGAATTCATGGTTTGATTACGTGGCCATGGTGCTGGCTCTCGTCGGTGTATCAATGCCGATTTTCTGGCTTGGTTTGATGGAACAGTGGATGTTTGCCATCAATCTTGATTGGCTGCCGACATCGGGTCGTGAGGAAGTACGTAATCCGGTCGATGCGATCACGAACTTTTACATCATTGACACCTTGATCCAGGGGCGTACAGACCAGTTTGTTGAAGTACTGAAGCATCTCGTCCTCCCAGCTGCAGCATTGGCCACTATTCCTATGGCAATCATTGCCAGGATTACGCGTTCAACAATGCTGGAAGTCATGCGTTCTGATTTTATCAGGACGGCAAGAGCAAAAGGGCTTCGCATGTTTTGGGTGGTGTACAAACACTCCCTGAAAAATGCGGTCATCCCAGTTCTGACTGTGATCGGTTTGCAGACAGGCCTTCTGCTCGGGGGAGCGATCCTGACGGAGACCATTTTCAGCTGGCCTGGCATTGGCAGATATATTTACGAGGCGATTGGTTACCGTGACTATCCCGTGATCCAGTCAGGAATCCTGATCATTGCCTTGCTCTTTGTACTGATCAACCTTGTAGTTGATTTACTGTACGCAGCAATTGATCCACGGATCAAATACCGTTGATGGAAGGGGAGATACAAATGGAGATTTCAACTCAAAAGCAAATGCAGCCGCCTGTCATACAGGCAGAGGAAAAAGTGGCGTCTCCCTGGGCTGAAGCATGGTATAGCTTTAAAAAGAATAAATTGGCGCTTATTGGAACGGCGATCGTCTTATTTTTTGTACTGCTGGCAATCTTTGCTCCGGTCATTGCGCCAGAAGGCATCAATGATCAGAAGATGGAGGTACGCCTTCAGGCACCATCAGCTGAATATTGGTTTGGAACGGATGACTTTGGCCGTGATATCTTTTCCAGAGTTGTCTATGGTGCACGAATTTCTTTGTGGGTAGGAACGTTTGCGGTAATGGGTTCCATTATCGTGGGCTGTCTTTTGGGAATCCTTGCGGGTTATTACGGAAGATGGGTTGATACGATCATTTCAAGAACCTTTGATATCATGCTGGCATTCCCAAGCATCCTGCTCGCGATTGCAATCGTTGCGGTACTGGGGCCTTCACTCAGAAATGCCCTGATTGCGATTGCGATCATCAATATCCCGAACTTCGGAAGGCTGATCCGATCGCGGGTTCTCAGTGTTAAAGAAGAGGAGTATATCATGGCAGCCAAGGCAGTCGGTATGAAGGACAGCCGGATTTTATTCCAGCATATCCTGCCTAACAGCATGGCGCCGATCATCGTACAGGGGACGCTGGCGATCGCAACAGCGATCATCGAAGCTGCGGCACTTGGATTCCTTGGACTTGGTGCAGAAGCGCCAAATCCAGAATGGGGAAAGATGCTTGCAGACGCGAAGCAGTTCATGATCCAGGCACCTTGGACAATGATTTTCCCGGGTCTCGCGATCATGCTTACCGTATTAGGATTCAACCTGATGGGCGATGGACTGAGGGATGCACTGGATCCTCGAATGAAGAATTGATACTCATATGCAAACAAAAAGCAGCTGATAAACCAGCTGCTTTTAAATTTCCGTATTTTGTTCTATGGTCACGTTATTATCGTCCTTATGGTAGGACTGGAAGCTGGTGATGAGTGTGTCCAGGTGTTCAACCTGCTCGCCGTATTCCATGATGATCGACACAAGCTGCATGACGTGGTAGAACATCTGGCTGTTTGTTTCTGCCAGCTCATTTTTCTGAGCTAAAAACAATTCAAATAACTGCTTCTTGTTGAGGCAGACCTCACCTTCCATATAGGTTGCTTCCGGCCTTATTTTTCCTACGAACTTCAGCATGACCTGCTCATGGTGGTTAATCAGGCAATCTAGCTGATGCTGGATGACCTCCTGGAAATCAACTGGCAATTGATTGAATTCATTTTCATATCTATGCAGTCTTTTTAACGTTTCCAGTGATTTTTTTACGGTCGAGATCATTTGCCTGTAAATGACAAGCTTTCGCGACTTCGCAAGTTTATTGTTCTTAAAATAATCACGTTCTTCCTTATACATCATGTAAAACTGGTCAAGCTTGATGATGCCTTCACGAAGCCTTTCGATGTCAGCTTTCAGAAGCTGGTGTTCTGACGCATGCCGTGTGCTCAGCCTGATCCACTTCGTAATTTCCTCTGATAAAATAGAGCTCTTGTAATAGAGTTTATTTTCATACTTAGGCGGCAGGAAAACGAGGTTGACAATGAATGCTGACACAACCCCAAGCATGATCGTTGAGAAACGGATCAGCGCAAACTGAATGAAATCATCTCCAGGGGTCTCCATAATGGCAATCAGTGTCACAAGCGAAAGCGAAATCGTGTTTCCCAGATTCAGCTTAAGGTTCAAAGTTATGACGAGCACTGCGGCAAGGCCGATGATGAAAATACTGTTGCCGAACGCCATTACGAATAATACGGCGGTTGCGGCACCAATCAGGTTGCCCTGGATATGTTCGATGATTGATTGATAAGAGCGGTATACTGTTGGCTGCAGGGCAAAGATCGCAGCGATTCCTGCGAAGACCGGCGATGGAAGATCAAAAATATGTGACAAAAATAAAGCTAGGACGATGGCAATTCCCGTTTTCAAAATGCGGGCACCAAGTTTCATAGAGAGAGAATTCCTTTCGTATAGAGACAGTAAATCTCATTCAATAGTTTATACTTTAAACCATTTTGTTAAAAACTAAACAATTATGTACTATACAACGGAATGCCAAGAAGTTCAAGCGACAATTTTCCGAAAACCAAGCCTGTTTTTCATATAAGCGCTTACATAGTTAATAAAGAGAAAAACAAAAGGCTCCGCTGAAGCGGGGCCTTTTCTTCATAAAATCATTCTGTTGAAACTGCTGGATCAGCCTGTTCCTTAACAGGGACGATCTGCACAAAGTGATCTTCTGGATGATCAAGTAGAAGGGATAGTTCTTCCGCTTCTTTTTTCTGGCCATGGCGTTTAAGCATTTCTACGTATTGAGCCAGCAATTCTTTTACATCCTGAACACCTTTTGAAGAGAGGTGGTTGATTGATACATTCGCACCTTTGGCGATACGGCGTGAGATGGCTTCCTTCGTCAGTCCCATTTCCGGCTGGTGCCTCAGATAAACGACACCGCCCGTCATGCCTGCGCAAATCCATGGACCCGGGTCCCCAAGAACAAGTCCTCGCCCGTTGGTCATATATTCAAATGCGAAGCCTTTGATATTGGCCTTTGCACCGATATTGCCGAATTCTTTTTCCGGAATTGGATTTTTCACAAGTCCGCCGATGATCATGTCAGCTCCAGATAAACGGATACCGGCACGTGCGTCAGCATTGCCCTGGGCTACGAGCAAGCCTTTTTGGGCTCCGTACCCAAACCCTTTGCCGACTGATCCGTTATAGAAATCGCCATCCTTGCCAGGTGATTTGGCAATTAAAATGGTGCCGCCAAATGAAGTCTTACCGACTCCATCCTGGCTGCCGCCATCGATTTCAATGTTGATGCCATCAGAATTATACGCTCCAAGGCCGTTACCTAGAATTGACCCTTTGTAGCGGAGTGACACTGGCTGGAGCTTCCTGTATGAGCCGTCGAGTCTTCCGCGGACGCGGTGGCAGGAAACCCTGCTCGCCAGGACACGCTGCTCAGCGGTAACCGACTGGAATTCGCGTGACAGGTGAAGCTCTTCGTCAACAGCATCTAGATATTCTGCACCGGCAGCAACCTGAAGTTGTGCGGATGCCAGGGCTGCTGAGGCTTCTTTTTGCTGGGCAATCTGGCCGATTTCCAGAGGCTTCAGCAAGTAGGTCAAGTCAAGCAGATCTCTTCCTTTGATCTGCTCCAGAAGATCTGAATGACCGACTGCTTCCTGCAAATTCTTGATACCTGCAGATGCAGCGATGGCTTTTAATTCGTTTCCGAATGCAGTGAATAAATTCATGATGCCCTGGACAGCAAGGTCGAACTGGCGCGGTACGAAACGACGCAATCCATGTTCCTTTGCCTGTGCCTCAGAATCGATTTGTGTAGCGATGCCGACATGGCAAGTGTCCAGATGGCAGCCGCGGCAAGTCGTACAGCCGATGGCAAGCATTGAAAGTGTACCAAAGCCGACGCGGTTCGCTCCAAGCAGCATGTATTTGATGACATCCTGTGCACTTTTGACGCCGCCATCAGCCCAAAGCTCGACATTGTCGCGCAAACCGGCTTCCAGCAGGGCGTTGTGTGCAGCCTTGATGCCGATTTCAGCCGGAAGTCCGACATACTGCAATGCGTGGATACGGGCAGCACCTGTACCGCCATCGAAGCCGCTCAGGGTGATGATGTCCGCGCCTGCCTTTGCAATGCCGACTGCTATCGTACCAATATTCGGGACAACAGGGACTTTAACGGCAACTCTTGCCTGGTCGTTCGCTGTCTTGAGTTCATGAATCATTTGCGCAAGGTCTTCAATGGAATAAATGTCATGGTTGTTCGATGGTGAAATCAAATCTGAACCGATCGTTGCATTCCTTGCTTCAGCTATTTTAGCCGTAACCTTGGATCCTGGCAGGTGACCGCCCTCGCCAGGCTTCGCTCCCTGCCCGATTTTTATTTCCAGGAGGTTGGAGGAGTTCAGCAATTCAGCGTTCACTCCGAAACGTCCGGAAGCAACCTGCTGCCCGCGAGTACGCGGATACTTGCCGAGCATATCCTTGATTTCTCCGCCCTCGCCGTTCATGCTGATCATATTCAGGCGATCGGCACCTTCTGCATAAGCACGGAAGGCGATTTCATTCTGTGAACCAAATGACATCGAAGCAATGACAAATGGTAGGCTGTGTTCTCCAACACCGATTTCTACTTCATCCACTGAAACAGCGGATGAAGCCTTCTTCAATCCAGTCAAATGGCGTATAGTTGTTGGATTGGCTTCTTCTTGCTCGGTAATTTTTTCACGGTAAACACTATAGTCCCCGGTAGAAGCTACCTCACCAATTGCCTTCCAGATACGAGGGAACAGGTGGAAAGTCTTCCCGATCCGTTCTTTTTCGTTCTGGAAATCAGCTGCTCTGGCAATTGCATCTTCTTTCATTGCTACAAAGCCGTGTGTCAGTTCATTAGAGCCGAAGAAATTCACGATCATCAGGAAATCTGCAACTTCCTCGTTCAATCCGATGCTTGAGAATAAGCGTCCATATCCGCGCAATTCATGAATACCTATTGTTGAGATGACTTTTTCAAGTCCTTTCGTCAAGGCACTGTACAGGTTAACGAGCGGCTTGACAGACTCATCCAATACGGTCATGAACATATAGTATGGGCTGACAGCGTCTGCTCCGAGACCAAGTGCTAAGATGATATCATGCAGTGATCTTAGGGAAGCGGAACGCAATAGAAGTGAACATTCACGGCGCAGTCCTTCCTTAACAAGTGCCTGGTCGATTGCTGACACAACGAGATGCGGGTCAAGCCAGAGGGCATTTTCCTGGTGTGCCATGGCATCATCCAGAACAAGCAATGTCTTGCCGCCCTTCACAGCCTCGAGCGCTTCTCCAGCAAGCCTCTCAATGGCATCCTTTACAGTCTCGTCATTGCTGAACACTGTTTCCAGGTATGCAGCCAGTTTGTCTTCCTGATAGCACTGGATGACCTGGTCCATGCTTGGCTGGCCAGTCTGCAATGAAACCTCGTAACCAGCTTTGCCTTCAACAAGGAGAGGAGTGAGCAATTCGACTACCTTTCCTGTTTCCGCTTTAGCAAATAGGGAAGGACGCGTACCCAGAACAGTCCTTGTTGAGAAATGTTCAGCTTCGCGATCGCGGTCAATGGCAGGGTTCGTTACGACGGCGACACTTTCTTTGATAAAGTCAGCGATGTTTTTGCGCTCAGGATTGAGTGCAGCAAGTGGAGCGTCATGCCCAAGCGAACGGATAGGTTCAGCTCCTTTTTCTGCCATCTGTTCGACTAATTGAACGTGGTCACGTTCCCAGCCGAATGCTTTATATTGTCCGTTATGGATTTTATCCGGATAGGTCATCGTGACGGTTTTGGCAAGCTTTGGAGCTGCTAGACGATGTCGTGAATCTTTGAAAGCCAGACGCTGTGAAAAACGTTTATAAACCTCGCCCTGGAATTGTTCATGTTCAAATACTTCAATCGTGTCGCCATTCCATTTCAAGCCGACCTTCTCACCAGGTGCCAGTGGCTTCGGGTCTCCTGTATATTCAGTCGACGGGATGATTCCCGGTTCTGATGAGAATAGGTAAGAACTTTCCGTTTCTACCATCCAAACCGGGCGAAGTCCAAGCGCATCCACGCTAAAAACAGCTTCGTCGGCAAAGCGGGAAATGATGCCGGCCGGTCCCTGGGCGAAATGGCCCCAGGCTTCGCGGATATAAGTATATAAATCTTGCAAATGATCCGGGTATGCCTTGATCTCATTGATGATTGGCGGGAACATCATGTCCATCGCCTCGAATAGTGAATAACCATCACGGCAAATAAACGTTTCAAGCGTACGGCTAAGATCCTGTGAATCACTTCCGTCTTTTACAAGCGGAACATTGACCATTCTTGCTTCGTCACGAAGTCTTGCAATCGTATTGATCTCTCCGTTATGGCCCAGGACGCTGAAAGGCTGGACGCGGAAAAAGCTTGATAGAGTATTAGTTGAATAGCGGTTGTGCCCAAGGGTCATTGTGGAAGCAACCAGCGGGCTCGCAAGGTCATGGTAGTATTTTGGCAGGATATCGCCAGCACCCATAACTTTATATACGGCATGATATTGGCTGAGCGAAGCTACATGCACCTTTTCATTCTTCTCGAAATCTACAATCATAGTAAAAAGCCTGCTTGAAAGCTCGTGCCCTGTTTGGTCTGCGAGGCATGCAAACTGCCAGAACACCGGATTTTCCTGGATTGCGATTGGTCCCAATGCATCCGGAATTGTCACATCAACAGATGAAAATAAAAGTTTCATATTTAGTTCTGCTAGTTTTTGCTCAAGTTCACCCTGGATAGCTTTCGCCTGTTCAGATCTAGAGATAAAAACATGTCCGACGACAAAGTTTTCACCATCAACAGCATTCTCATCTGCTCCAGCTGCTGAAAGCTTTTCTTTCCATAGAGTGCGAGGGATGTCAATGTGTACACCCACGCCATCACCCTCACCATTGATGAATCCTGCACGGTGATTCATAGTGACGAGTCCATCGATGCAGTGGAAAATATTCTCGCGGGTAGGAATCTTCTTCTTTTCAATGCTTGCAACAATTCCACAGGCATCGTGTTCGAACCTCGAAAAATCTTTAAATTGGGAAGGGGTCCATTGTAATGTCATAAAATTCGGCTTGTAAAAGGGATTCCTTTAAGCCGGTTCACCTCCTGAAAAAATAATCTATGATTAGATTGTTTGATAGCTTTGTACATGAGGGTAAAGCGTTTAGACGGGAATTTGAAGCAGGGATTTAAGCGGCCATATGATTGGCGAATTTTCAGAATATTAATTACTATAATATCATAAGAATTTTCAGAAATCAATTAATTATACAAAAGTGTGGATGGTAAAAATTATAAGGTAAATGAATTTAATTAAAAGACATCCTTTATTGTAAACGTTTTCATTTTAAGAGAACAAAAAAACAGGAGCCGAAATGGCTCCTTGTTTGTATAGAATATTGTATAATTATTCATCGTTCATTGAATAAAATGCCTGATCCACTGCATGGAGGGTTGCGTCGATGTCTTCCTCAGTGTGGGCGATGGTCACAAACCAAGCTTCATATTTTGACGGGGCCAAATTAATGCCTTGTTCCAGCATCAGGTTGAAGAAGCGCGCAAACATTTCTCCATCGGTGTTTTCTGCCTGCTCGTAGTTTTCAATTTTTTCGGTAGTGAAGTAGATGGTCAGAGCACCTTTCAATCGGTTGATTGTGATTGGGATGCCGTGTTTACTTGCTGAAGCAGTAATCCCTTCCTCAAGCATCGCACCAAGTTTGTCGAGATAGTCGTATACGCCATCCTGTTTAAGTACCTCGAGACAGGCGATGCCCGATAGAATGGAAGCCGGATTCCCAGCCATTGTCCCAGCCTGGTAAGCAGGGCCAAGAGGTGCCACTTTTTCCATGATTTCAGCACGTCCGCCATAAGCCCCAATCGGCAATCCACCGCCGATGATTTTACCGAGTGCAGTTAAATCAGGGGTGATTCCCAGCATATCCTGGGCTCCTCCGTACATAAAACGGAAAGCGGTGATAACCTCGTCAAAAACGATGAGTGCTCCGGCCTGATGCGTAAGCGCCTTTACTTCCTCTAAAAATCCTGGTTTAGGTTCAACGATTCCAAAATTGCCGACAATCGGCTCGACCAGGACCGCAGCGATTTGGTTGCCCCGTTTTTCAAGTGCCTCCTTGAAAGGCTCGATATCATTGAACGGGACTGTAATGACTTCCTGTGCGATGCTTTTTGGGACACCTGCTGAATCAGGTGTTCCGAGAGTGGAAGGTCCGGATCCTGCCGCAACGAGCACAAGGTCCGAATGTCCATGGTAGCAGCCGGCAAATTTGATGATTTTATCACGTCCTGTGTATGCGCGGGCAACCCGGATGGTCGTCATGACTGCCTCTGTGCCGGAGTTGACGAAACGGACTTTATCCAGCGCTGGCATTGCTTCCTTCAGCATTTTAGCAAATTTGACTTCATGCGGTGTCGGGGTACCGTACAATACACCTGTTTCCGCAGCCCGTCTGATTGCTTCCGTAATATGGGGATGCGCATGCCCTGTGATGATTGGTCCGTATGCCGCCAGATAGTCGATATATTGATTGCCGTCCACATCCCAGAAGTATGCTCCCTGGGCACGCTCCATGACAACAGGGGCTCCGCCTCCTACTGCCTTGTAGGAACGGGATGGACTGTTGACGCCGCCAACGATATGTTCAAGCGCCTCATTATGTATGCGTTCCGAATTGGTTCTTTGCATTGTAAACCCTCCTATATGTAATTGCTTCTCTATTTTATCATTATTTCTCTTTTTTATAGATTGTTTCACTTTTCGTTCACTTTTGAGCATTACCGGATACTGCCTCCTTCGTTGAAGCCTGTAGCCTTTAACTGAAAAAATCAGGCGTAGCATTTGTTTTACCCGGAAGGATTGGCTAAACTGTTTGAGTGAGCTAAGGAGGAATATATAATGAATGCCATTGAAGTGAACGGGCTGCGGAAGGAATTCAAGTCTTATTCAAGCAGATCGGGTTTATCGGGAGCTTTCCGCGACCTTTTTACACGCAATTATAAAATAGTGCCAGCAGTGAATGACATTAACTTTACGGTCAAACAGGGTGAGATGGTCGGTTATATAGGAGAAAATGGTGCCGGGAAATCGACGACCATCAAAATGCTGACAGGGATCCTGACACCGACTTCAGGCAGTGTCATCGTCAATGGGATGAACCCGCATAAGGAAAGGGAAAGATTTGTCCAGACAATCGGCGTCGTGTTCGGACAGCGTTCCCAGCTTTGGTGGGACATTGCTGTCCAGGAATCGTTCCGCCTGTTGAAGAAGGTATACAAAGTTTCGGACGCACATTATAACGAGCACATGGACCATGTCATCAAGACGCTTGATATCGAGCCTCTGCTTGATAAACCAGTGAGAAAACTTTCTTTGGGTCAGAGGATGCGCTGCGAGCTTGCGGCAGCATTGATCCATAACCCGCCGCTGCTATTCCTTGATGAGCCGACCATTGGTCTGGACGTTCTCGTCAAGCTGAAGATCAGGGAGTTTTTGAAGGAAATCAATGAAAAATACAATACTACCATCCTGCTTACGACGCATGACCTCACAGATATCGAGGCTTTATGCGAGCGGGTCATCATGCTTGATGAAGGAAATATCATTTATGATGGTGCCTTGAAAAGCCTCAAGGAAAAATGGGGCGAAGGAAAGGAAATAAGCTTTGAGTTCCTTGAAAAAGCAGACCTGAGCCGCTTAGAAGTGTTAACGCAGGACCTCGAGGCAAAATGGGAGCTTGATGAAAAAAAACAAATTTTTACTGCTGTTACCGGTGATGATGATGAAGCAGTTTCACAGGTAATCGCCCGTACTGTTGCTGCTTATAAGGTGCGGGATGTGAAGATCAATGAGCCGTCCACCGAAGAAATCATCCGCAATATCTATGAAAAAGGGATGATGCAGCATGGATAAATATCTTGAAATGATCAGAATCCGCTTTTTGATGATGCTTGCATACAGGACGAATTATTACACGGGAATTCTGATATACAGCATCAATATCGGCGCTTACTATTTTCTTTGGAACGCCATTTATGGCGGGAAAAGCGAAATCGAAGGCTTGAGTGCGTTGCAGATGACGACATATGTAGCGGTCGCCTGGATGGCGAGGGCGTTTTATTTTAACAATATCGACCGTGAAATGGCGACGGAAATCAAGGAAGGGAAGGTAGCTGTCGAGCTGATCAGGCCATACAGCTATCTGGGAATGAAAACAATGCAAGGCTTGGGTGAAGGCATCTTCAGATTGTTCTTCTTTTCCGTGCCGGGAATGGTCATCGTTGCATTGATTTTTCCAATGGAATTTTCTGCGGATGCGGCTACCTGGGGAATGTTCGCTGTTTCGATAATGCTCAGCTTTTTCATCAACACGCAATTGAATTTGTTGACGGGAATCACCACTTTCTTCTTATATAATAATACAGGCCTGATTCGGGCCAAGCGCGTTCTGATCGATTTGTTTTCAGGGCTTCTGCTCCCGATCAGCTTTTTTCCCGGCTGGTCCCAGGAAATTATGAAATATTTGCCGTTCCAGGGAATCAGCTATATCCCAAGCATGATCTTCACAAATGGATTCAGTGGCAGTCAGGCAGTCGAAGGTCTCCTGCTTCAGGCTGCATGGGTATTGATCTTGGTGATTCCAGTCCAGGTTCTTTGGGTCATTGCTAAGAAACAGCTGATTATTCAAGGAGGGTGACTGGATGTTTTACTTTAGCATGTTTTTTCAATATGTCGCCCAGTATATGAAAACAAGGCTTGAATACAGGGCAGATTTATTTGTTGAGATATTTTCGGATTTGTTGTTTCAGGCAGTTAATCTGATTTTTATTTTGGTTGTGTTTGATCATACCAATTTCCTGAACGGATGGAGCCGTGACGAAATCATTTTTATCTATGGATTTTTCCTCGTGCCATTCGCTCTTTTTTCGTCCTTTTTTAATATTTGGGACTTCAATGAACGCTATATTGTAAAAGGAGAGCTGGACCGGATCCTGACACGGCCGATCCACAGCCTGTTCCAGATCATCCTCGAACGGATGGAACTTGAATCATTGTTCGGAGCTATCACTGGGCTTGCTGTAATGTTTTATGCCGGAAGCAGAATTGGTCTTGGAATCAGCTGGCACGATCCGCTGCTGTTCATTGTGCTCGTCCTCGGCGGTGTCCTTGTGTATGCAGGGATATTTGTGATGATCGCCTGCATCAGCTTCTGGGCAGATGCAAGGACATCGATCATGCCGATGATGTACAATATTGGAAATTACGGCCGCTATCCTGTAGACATTTATAACAAGGCAATCCGATTTGTGCTGACATGGATCCTGCCGTTCGCCTTTGTCGGTGTCTATCCGGCTGCCTACTTTCTCGGGCGTGAGGAATGGTATGGATACTCTTTTCTGACACCAGTAATCGGGCTCGTCTTTTTCAGCTTGTCCGTATTCATTTGGAATGAGGGAGTGAAAAGGTATCGGGGAGCAGGAAACTGAATAAATTTTTTTGGCCGCGGTTTTATTGAACCGCGGCTTTTTTATGGTATGCCTTGTTGGGATGATTAGCCGAGGGGTATTGCATTAGGATCAATTTTGTGAGGGGAAGCTTTCTGGAAAGTCCTCCGCATCAATTTAATTTAGCCCTGGGACTTGCTTGCATACTCTTATTCCCGTGAGCGTATAGATGAAGGGAGAGATGCGTGAAATGAGGCTAAGAGATGCTTTTCTATCTATCGATCTTCCTGATTATTGGCGCTATTTTTTTGAGTTTAAGGACATTATTTGTACCTCATAAGATAAAAGGGAAACAAGTATCGCTTGAAAACTTCATCACCCTTGCGCTCATTTATGCAATTGTGATGGCGGGATTTGGATTGCTTTATTATCTTCTGGATCTGAGAGGCATATGGGTTCTGTCGGATGTTAGCATGCGGCCGAGCACTTCTTCTTATGAAAGAATGGGAACAAGCATGTACTTTAGCGCAATCACACTTTTCTCGGTTGGCTATGGTGATATTGCGCCGGTTGGTGTTGGGCGTGTGATTGCCGTATTTGAAGCGCTAGTCGGCTATACAATCCCTGCAGCGTTTGTGACCAGGGCGGTGTTTGACCATAAAAAGGCCTGATATGGCATCTAATTTGTATTCCACCCAGAATTTAGATAGTCTAGTGATACAGATTCTAAATTCGGAGGGATACATAATGACCTTAGCAATAGGTGAAAAAGCGCCATATTTCGAAATGCCAGCAAGCAGCGGGGAAATAGTTAAGCTGTCTGACTTCAAAGGGAAGAATGTAGTGCTTTATTTTTACCCAAAAGACATGACGCCAGGCTGTACAACGGAAGCATGTGACTTCAGGGACCATCATGAAAGTTTTGAAGGGTTGAATGCAGTTATTCTTGGGGTAAGTCCGGACCCGGTCAATCGTCATGAAAAATTTATAGAAAAACATGGATTGCCTTTTCTTCTTCTGGCGGATGAAGATCATAAAGTCGCTGAGGCTTATGGAGTTTGGACGCTTAAGAAGAATTTTGGCAAGGAATACATGGGGATTGAACGGTCCACCTTCATTATTGATAAAGAAGGAAACCTGGTGAAGGAATGGCGCAAGGTGAAAGTAAAGGGCCATGTCGAAGAGGCACTTGATTTTATTAAAAATTCTCTTTAAATTTTGGGCAGCCATATAGGCTGTCTTTTTTATTTGAAATTTTTTCGCCTATTTTTTTCAATACAGGCTACTGTCCATTCATTTTCGTCTTAACTGAATATCATTGTATTAGGGCATACCTCCTCAAACAATTTAGCGGGCTGAAAACAGCTCGCCTTTTTTTATGATTTTTCAGCCTTGTAAGTTGTTTAAAAGAGTGAAAATTATTACAATTATTAGTACGACTAATGAGCGAAGGGTTTGATACAGTTGAACATTTATTCTGCTATCCTGCCAGCAGAATCGCTGCAGGCTGATGTGAAAAGAATGTATCCTCAGATTAATTTTGAATTCCATAAAGGTATAAAGGAAGATTTGTTTTTGGAGGCTGAGGTTTTTCTTACATATGGAGAGGATTTGACCGAAGAATTGATCTGCAGAGCAAATAAGTTGAAGTGGATCATGGTCATGTCTGCCGGTTTGGACCGTATGCCATTCGAGGCATGCAAGCAACGAGGGATTTTAGTGACCAATGTCAGGGGAATTCATAAAATTCCAATGGCTGAATTTACATTGGGCATGATGCTTCAGCATGTTAAGCAAATGAGGACCCTGTGGGAAAACGAGAAGAACGAAGCGTGGGAACGCAAATTGCCTATGGGGGAATTGTACGGCAAGACATTGCTCATTCTAGGTATAGGGGCAATTGGCGGCGAAGTGGCGAGACTGGCAAAAGCTTTCAATATGAAAACGATTGGCGTGAACAGGAGTGGAGCTGAAACGGAGTGGGCTGATCAGGTTTATACGATGGATAGCTTTAAAGAGGCCTTGCCTGAAGCGGACTTCATTGTTTCTGTATTGCCGAGCACAAATGAAACGAAGCATTTTCTTAAGGGTGAACATTTTGAACTGATGAAGGATACAGCGGTTTTCATTAATATTGGCCGGGGTGATTTGGTCAAGGACGAAGTTTTACTGACGGCTATGCAGGAAAAGCGGATTGCACACGCGTATTTGGATGTGTTTTATAGAGAGCCGTTGAGAGATGGGCACCCGTTTTGGAAAATGGATAATGTCACAGTCACACCGCACATATCCAGCCTGACTAAAAACTATATGCCGAGATCTTTTGAAATCTTTAAACAAAATTTGAATACATATATACAAAACGGCACCGATTATAAAAATGTGATTGACTTGGACAGGGGGTATTAAAAAATGAAGATTTATACGAAGACTGGCGATAAGGGGACGACATCGCTCATTTACGGTTCAAGAGTGAGTAAAAATGATGCCCGGGTAGAAGCATATGGTACATGTGATGAAACAAATTCAATGATTGGCCTTTCGCTGAGTTACTTGCAGGCTGAATATTTTACCGGAAAGGAAGAGCTGCTCGGAATCTTCCATAAAATCCAGACTGTCTTATTCCATGTTGGGGCAGAGCTCGCCACCCCTGCTGGGAAAGAAGTGAAATGGACACTCGAGGAAAAGGATATCCAAGAGCTGGAGAAAACAATAGATGCGTGGGATGCATCACTGCCCCAATTAACGAATTTCATTCTTCCAGGGGGGCATCAGGCCGGCGCTGCTCTCCATGTCGCCCGTACAGTAGCGAGAAGAGCAGAGCGCCAGGCTGTCGGACTTGGTGATGACATCAACCCTCTGGTTCTGTCATATTTGAACCGACTCTCAGACTTTTTGTTCGTCGCAGCACGTTATGTCAATTTGCAACTTGGCTCGAAGGAGCAAACCCTGCACCAGGAAGTAAAGGGAAACTGAATTTTATCTGGTTTGTGAGGTACTAATATTGACAAAAGTGGAATGAAATTAGTACACTAATTATAAATATTATAAAATAAGAATTATAATCTAAAGAAAAGTGAGGTGCATGGCGGTGGTACAGAGTCAGCTTAAAGAAGCCCTGGATACCTTAAAGGATACAGGAGTCCGTATTACTCCGCAACGTCATGCGATACTCGAATATTTGATAAACTCAATGTCGCACCCGACAGCAGATGACATCTATAAGGCGCTTGAAGGGAAATTCCCAAATATGAGCGTAGCGACAGTTTATAACAATTTGAGAGTATTCCGTGAAGTTGGATTGGTTAAGGAACTGACATATGGAGATGCCTCAAGCCGTTTTGATTTTGTAACTTCCCATCATTATCATGTGATCTGTGAAAAATGCGGGAAGATTGTTGATTTCCATTATCCAGGATTGGATGAAGTTGAACACCTGGCTTCACATGTGACAGGATTCAAAGTAGGAAACCACAGGATGGAGATTTACGGCACTTGCCCAGATTGCTCGGCAAAAGAAGCGCATTAAATATAAAGGCTGATGGCGGATGCTATCAGTTTTTCTTTTTGTGTAAATAAGAAGAACTCGGCAAGTGCCGAGTTCTATTTTTGTTTCTTATTATAACTTTCATCAAATTCCTTGCCTTCGAGTGCCGGATCGAGGGTCAACGGTTCATTGCAATACATGCAAAGGTCTACCCTGCCAAGAATTTTAGTTGTTTTGCCGCAGTTTGGACAGACAACCTGCACGGTTTTTGTCGACAAGAGACCGATCCAGAAATAAACGACAGTACTGGCAATGATGAAAAGCAATCCCAGAATCATGAAGATCGTCATGATCAAAGGTGAATTCCGAAAGAAAATACCTGCATACATAACGATAAAGCCGATAAAAATCAGGCTTAATGCGAAGGTACGGATTTTATTTATTTTACTTGAATATTTAGCCATCAATTTCCCTCCCTAAAATCTAACTATATCATATCATTTGCGGCAAGATAATCATAAAAAAGTCTTACCCCGCTGTCGAAAAATGTCTAGAGAAAATGCAGGAGTTTTTATATAATTGTCGAACATATATGCTAACAAACAAATGGAGGAGTTTACTATGGAGGATATTCTTCGTTCGATTTATCAAGAACGAGCAAGCCATCCAAATACAGTGGGGGTAGTAATGGTCGAGAAAAGGCAAAAGGCCTTTCCTACCACCGATACATTTGATGTTATATTACTGATCATTGTAAAAGAAAACGATGATCCTGTATTTGTTAAACATTATTCTTATAACGATAAGAAAGCGGCCATGCACATCGTAACAGAGAAGCAAATCTACGACTGGCTGCTGATTGGCAATAATAAAAAAATATTTGACTGGCTTTATAATGGGAAGATTGTTTTTGACCGAAATGAACGGATTGCAAACCTAAAACATGAATTGAAGGAATTCCCGTTCTTTGGAAGGAAAATAAAAATGGGGATCGAATTCGCCAAACTCATCAGGAGATATACAGATGGAAAAGCATTCTTTGACAACTACCATTATCTCGATGCCTATAATCATGTTGTCCATTCTCTGCATCACTTAGCCAGGTTGGCTGTGATTGAAAGTGGATTCCATCCGGAAGTGACAGTTTGGCATCAAGTAAAACAAATCGAACCCGAAATTTATAAATTATATGAAGAATTGGTTTGCAGCGAGGAGACGATCGAAAAAAGGCTGGAGCTTTTATTCCTGGCCAGTGAATTCCTGATTCATAAAAGAACAAAAGTGGGCACCCAGCACCTGAATGAAGTGCTTGAAGAAAGAGAGTACTGGTCCTTCAATGAAATGATGGCTCATCCTGAACTCGCATCCTACTCAGTAGATCTGGGGATCCTTATAGAATACTTAATTGAAAAGAAAGTCATAGATGTAGTTAAGGTTGAAACGAAAGGGCAAGGTATTTATCACCGATATTATCAAGCTTCTGAAAAACTATTTTAAAAAAGTAAAAAAAGCTATTGACCATTTTAAATATCCTTGGTATATTAATAACCGTCGCTGCGAAACACGGCAAAAAACATTTTCGCGGCAGACGGTTGAAATCTTCATAAGTGTTTTTCAACAGAAAACATTTTTTAAAAAATGTTGACAGAAAAAACACCGGATGATATATTAGTAAAGTCGCTTCAAGGCGACGCGCTAAGTAAATTGCTCTTTGAAAACTAAACAAACAAGCGTCAACAAACAATAATATTCTTGCTTCTATTATAGAAGACAAGAGCCAACGTTTTATTTTATGAGCTAACTCATAACTCTTTCTTGGAGAGTTTGATCCTGGCTCAGGACGAACGCTGGCGGCGTGCCTAATACATGCAAGTCGAGCGGATCTTCATTAGCTTGCTTTTGAAGATCAGCGGCGGACGGGTGAGTAACACGTGGGCAACCTGCCTGTAAGACTGGGATAACTTCGGGAAACCGGAGCTAATACCGGATAATCCTTTCTCTCTCATGAGGGAAAGCTGAAAGACGGTTTCGGCTGTCACTTACAGATGGGCCCGCGGCGCATTAGCTAGTTGGTGAGGTAACGGCTCACCAAGGCGACGATGCGTAGCCGACCTGAGAGGGTGATCGGCCACACTGGGACTGAGACACGGCCCAGACTCCTACGGGAGGCAGCAGTAGGGAATCTTCCGCAATGGACGAAAGTCTGACGGAGCAACGCCGCGTGAGCGATGAAGGCCTTCGGGTCGTAAAGCTCTGTTGTCAGGGAAGAACAAGTATCGGAGTAACTGCCGGTACCTTGACGGTACCTGACCAGAAAGCCACGGCTAACTACGTGCCAGCAGCCGCGGTAATACGTAGGTGGCAAGCGTTGTCCGGAATTATTGGGCGTAAAGCGCGCGCAGGCGGTCCTTTAAGTCTGATGTGAAAGCCCACGGCTCAACCGTGGAGGGTCATTGGAAACTGGGGGACTTGAGTGCAGAAGAGGAGAGCGGAATTCCACGTGTAGCGGTGAAATGCGTAGAGATGTGGAGGAACACCAGTGGCGAAGGCGGCTCTCTGGTCTGTAACTGACGCTGAGGCGCGAAAGCGTGGGGAGCGAACAGGATTAGATACCCTGGTAGTCCACGCCGTAAACGATGAGTGCTAAGTGTTAGAGGGTTTCCGCCCTTTAGTGCTGCAGCAAACGCATTAAGCACTCCGCCTGGGGAGTACGGCCGCAAGGCTGAAACTCAAAGGAATTGACGGGGGCCCGCACAAGCGGTGGAGCATGTGGTTTAATTCGAAGCAACGCGAAGAACCTTACCAGGTCTTGACATCCTCTGACAACCCTAGAGATAGGGCGTTCCCCTTCGGGGGACAGAGTGACAGGTGGTGCATGGTTGTCGTCAGCTCGTGTCGTGAGATGTTGGGTTAAGTCCCGCAACGAGCGCAACCCTTGATCTTAGTTGCCAGCATTCAGTTGGGCACTCTAAGGTGACTGCCGGTGACAAACCGGAGGAAGGTGGGGATGACGTCAAATCATCATGCCCCTTATGACCTGGGCTACACACGTGCTACAATGGATGGAACAAAGGGTCGCGAAGCCGCGAGGTCGAGCCAATCCCATAAAACCATTCTCAGTTCGGATTGCAGGCTGCAACTCGCCTGCATGAAGCCGGAATCGCTAGTAATCGCGGATCAGCATGCCGCGGTGAATACGTTCCCGGGCCTTGTACACACCGCCCGTCACACCACGAGAGTTTGTAACACCCGAAGTCGGTGGGGTAACCTTTTGGAGCCAGCCGCCTAAGGTGGGACAGATGATTGGGGTGAAGTCGTAACAAGGTAGCCGTATCGGAAGGTGCGGCTGGATCACCTCCTTTCTAAGGATATTGCCTAAGGGCAATCGGAATGCGAATCTTTCGATTCGTACTGTTGACCAGCTTGTTTGTTTAGTTTTGAGGGAGCAAGTGCCTCAAGACTTTTTTGTTCCTTGAAAACTAGATAATCGTAAGTAAGAAGAACCAAGAAAAAACCGAGTGATCGCCATTTTAGTTTTCTCTCTATTCAATTAGAGAAATGACCTTTCAGGTTAAGTTAGAAAGGGCGCACGGTGGATGCCTTGGCACTAGGAGCCGATGAAGGACGGGACTAACACCGATATGCTTCGGGGAGCTGTAAGTAAGCTTTGATCCGGAGATTTCCGAATGGGGAAACCCACTGTTCGTAATGGAACAGTATCTTTACCTGAATACATAGGGTATTGAAGGCAGACCCGGGGAACTGAAACATCTAAGTACCCGGAGGAAGAGAAAGCAAACGCGATTCCCTGAGTAGCGGCGAGCGAAACGGGACATAGCCCAAACCAAGAGGCTTGCCTCTTGGGGTTGTAGGACACTCTACATGGAGTTACAAAGGAACGGGGTAGATGAAGTGGTCTGGAAAGGCCCGTCAGAGAAGGTAAAAACCCTGTAGTTGAAACTTCGTTCCCTCCTGAGTGGATCCTGAGTACGGCGGGACACGAGAAATCCCGTCGGAAGCTGGGAGGACCATCTCCCAAGGCTAAATACTCCCTAGTGACCGATAGTGAACCAGTACCGTGAGGGAAAGGTGAAAAGCACCCCGGAAGGGGAGTGAAAGAGATCCTGAAACCGTGTGCCTACAAGTAGTCAGAGCCCGTTCATGGGTGATGGCGTGCCTTTTGTAGAATGAACCGGCGAGTTACGATTACATGCAAGGTTAAGTTGAAGAGACGGAGCCGCAGCGAAAGCGAGTCTGAATAGGGCGAATGAGTATGTGGTCGTAGACCCGAAACCAGGTGATCTACCCATGTCCAGGGTGAAGGTTGGGTAACACCAACTGGAGGCCCGAACCCACGCACGTTGAAAAGTGCGGGGATGAGGTGTGGGTAGCGGAGAAATTCCAATCGAACTTGGAGATAGCTGGTTCTCTCCGAAATAGCTTTAGGGCTAGCCTCACGTTGTAAGAGTCTTGGAGGTAGAGCACTGTTTGGACTAGGGGCCCTCATCGGGTTACCGAATTCAGACAAACTCCGAATGCCAAAGACTTATCCGTGGGAGTCAGACTGCGAGTGATAAGATCCGTAGTCAAAAGGGAAACAGCCCAGACCACCAGCTAAGGTCCCAAAGTATACGTTAAGTGGAAAAGGATGTGGAGTTGCTTAGACAACCAGGATGTTGGCTTAGAAGCAGCCACCATTTAAAGAGTGCGTAATAGCTCACTGGTCGAGTGACTCTGCGCCGAAAATGTACCGGGGCTAAACGTATCACCGAAGCTGTGGATTGACATCTTAGATGTCAGTGGTAGGAGAGCGTTCTAAGGGCGTTGAAGCTAGACCGTAAGGACTGGTGGAGCGCTTAGAAGTGAGAATGCCGGTATGAGTAGCGAAAGATGGGTGAGAATCCCATCCACCGAATGCCTAAGGTTTCCTGAGGAAGGCTCGTCCTCTCAGGGTTAGTCGGGACCTAAGCCGAGGCCGAAAGGCGTAGGCGATGGACAACAGGTTGATATTCCTGTACCACCTCTTTATCGTTTGAGCGACGGGGGGACGCAGGAGGATAGGGTAAGCGCGCTGTTGGATATGCGCGTCTAAGCAGTTAGGCTGCAAGTGAGGCAAATCCCGCTTGCGTGAAGGCTGAGCTGTGACAGCGAGGGAAATTTAGTACCGAAGTTCCTGATTCCACACTGCCAAGAAAAGCCTCTAGCGAGATAAATGGTGCCCGTACCGCAAACCGACACAGGTAGGCGAGGAGAGAATCCTAAGGTGAGCGAGAGAACTCTCGTTAAGGAACTCGGCAAAATGACCCCGTAACTTCGGGAGAAGGGGTGCTCATTTGGGTGAATAGCCCGGATGAGCCGCAGTGAATAGGCCCAGGCGACTGTTTAGCAAAAACACAGGTCTCTGCGAAGCCGCAAGGCGAAGTATAGGGGCTGACGCCTGCCCGGTGCTGGAAGGTTAAGAGGAGGGGTTAGCACACGCGAAGCTCTGAATCGAAGCCCCAGTAAACGGCGGCCGTAACTATAACGGTCCTAAGGTAGCGAAATTCCTTGTCGGGTAAGTTCCGACCCGCACGAAAGGCGTAACGATCTGGGCACTGTCTCAACGAGAGACTCGGTGAAATTATAGTACCTGTGAAGATGCAGGTTACCCGCGACAGGACGGAAAGACCCCGTGGAGCTTTACTGTAGCCTGATATTGAATTTTGGTACAGCTTGTACAGGATAGGTAGGAGCCTGAGAAACCGGAGCGCCAGCTTCGGTGGAGGCGTCGGTGGGATACTACCCTGGCTGTATTGAAATTCTAACCCGCGCCCCTGATCGGGGCGGGAGACAGTGTCAGGTGGGCAGTTTGACTGGGGCGGTCGCCTCCTAAAGAGTAACGGAGGCGCCCAAAGGTTCCCTCAGAATGGTTGGAAATCATTCGCAGAGTGTAAAGGCACAAGGGAGCTTGACTGCGAGACCTACAAGTCGAGCAGGGACGAAAGTCGGGCTTAGTGATCCGGTGGTTCCGCATGGAAGGGCCATCGCTCAACGGATAAAAGCTACCCCGGGGATAACAGGCTTATCTCCCCCAAGAGTCCACATCGACGGGGAGGTTTGGCACCTCGATGTCGGCTCATCGCATCCTGGGGCTGTAGTCGGTCCCAAGGGTTGGGCTGTTCGCCCATTAAAGCGGTACGCGAGCTGGGTTCAGAACGTCGTGAGACAGTTCGGTCCCTATCCGTCGTGGGCGCAGGAAATTTGAGAGGAGCTGTCCTTAGTACGAGAGGACCGGGATGGACGCACCGCTGGTGTACCAGTTGTCTTGCCAAAGGCATCGCTGGGTAGCTATGTGCGGACGGGATAAGTGCTGAAAGCATCTAAGCATGAAGCCCCCCTCAAGATGAGATTTCCCATAGCGCAAGCTAGTAAGAACCCTGAAAGATGATCAGGTTGATAGGTCAGAGGTGGAAGCGCGGTGACGTGTGGAGCTGACTGATACTAATCGTTCGAGGACTTAACCAAATAGATCATTCGTTCTTCTTGAATTCTTCTTACACATTATCTAGTTTTGAGGGAATAAAGTTTTTTGCGAAAGCAAAATAACTTTCAAAAATTTCTCTTGCAAAATGCATAAAAAGCAGTATAATAGATATTGTCTTGAAAAAAAATGTCTGGTGGCGATGGCGAGAAGGTCACACCCGTTCCCATACCGAACACGGAAGTTAAGCTTCTCAGCGCCGATGGTAGTTGGGGGTTTCCCCCTGTGAGAGTAGGACGCCGCCGGGCAGGATGCATTTTCCATCCAGTTTCTCAGATACGGATCGTGAATCCAAGTCGCAGAAATATTGATTATTCCGCAGTAGCTCAGTGGTAGAGCACTCGGCTGTTAACCGAGCGGTCGTAGGTTCGAATCCTACCTGCGGAGCCATTTGGAGAGCTGTCCGAGAGGTCGAAGGAGCACGATTGGAAATCGTGTAGACGGTTACCGCTGTCTCAAGGGTTCGAATCCCTTGCTCTCCGCCATATAAACTTTATACATGGCCCCTTGGTCAAGCGGTTAAGACACCGCCCTTTCACGGCGGTAACACGGGTTCGAATCCCGTAGGGGTCACTTGATTTTTTCACAACAATGGAGGATTAGCTCAGCTGGGAGAGCATCTGCCTTACAAGCAGAGGGTCGGCGGTTCGATCCCGTCATCCTCCACCATAAAAACTTTATTACCGTCGCGGGGTGGAGCAGCCCGGTAGCTCGTCGGGCTCATAACCCGAAGGTCGCAGGTTCAAATCCTGCCCCCGCAATCAATGAGTTATTTTCAAGTAATATACTTGAAAATACTTTGGTCCCGTGGTGTAGCGGTTAACATGCCTGCCTGTCACGCAGGAGATCGCCGGTTCGATCCCGGTCGGGACCGCCATTTGTGGCTCAGTAGCTCAGTCGGTAGAGCAAAGGACTGAAAATCCTTGTGTCGGCGGTTCGATTCCGTCCTGAGCCACCATATATGCAAATCTGATGTACCAGGAAACATGATGAAATGGCTTTTTTAAAACTTGAAATCATGTTATAATGGAGGGGTAGCGAAGTGGCTAAACGCGGCGGACTGTAAATCCGCTCCCTCAGGGTTCGGCGGTTCGAATCCGTCCCCCTCCACCATTTTACAGGGGTATAGTTTAAAGGTAGAACGAAGGTCTCCAAAACCTTTGGTGTGGGTTCGATTCCTGCTACCCCTGCCAATTTTATAATGGCGATTGTGGCGAAGTGGTTAACGCACCTGATTGTGGTTCAGGCATTCGTGGGTTCGATTCCCATCAGTCGCCCCATTATAATCACAAAATTAATATTGTTGCATACAATATATTGGGCTATAGCCAAGCGGTAAGGCAACGGACTTTGACTCCGTCATGCGTTGGTTCGAATCCAGCTAGCCCAGCCATTTTGCGGAAGTAGTTCAGTGGTAGAATACAACCTTGCCAAGGTTGGGGTCGCGGGTTCGAATCCCGTCTTCCGCTCCAAAATGTTCGGCGGCATAGCCAAGTGGTAAGGCAAAGGTCTGCAAAACCTTTATTCACCGGTTCAAATCCGGTTGCCGCCTCCACTAGATTTCTAGTGTGAGCAGTAAGAAAGATCAATTTAATATGCCGGTGTGGCGGAATTGGCAGACGCGCACGACTCAAAATCGTGTTCCTTCTGGAGTGTCGGTTCGACCCCGACCACCGGTACCACTTTTAATATAAACAGGATAACCTGTTTTCTTTATTTTCAAAGATATGTATGCGGGTGTAGTTTACTGGTAAAACCTCAGCCTTCCAAGCTGATGTAGTGGGTTCGATTCCCATCACCCGCTCCATACATACGTGACTAACGCAGCATTTCGTTTCTCTAAAACGAAGTGTTGCGTTTTTTCTTTTTACGAATTCAATTGTAAGTATGTAATTGAACTAAAAAGTTATATAAAAGATTGATTGTTAATGGGTTCTGATTGTCGTTGAACAGAAAAAGGATGCATCAGCATCCCACAATTTTATACGTGCCTGTTCCACCATGGATTTGGGTGAACATGTTCATCAGTGATTCCGTCATTTTTTTCTTGTCTTCGTGAGTAGAAGATGGTCTTAAGTAAACGATTTGAAGTGCGTTTGTCGTACTTTCTGTAACCGAGGTTCTTGCCGAATCGACGAAAGGGCTGCCGAAGGGGCCTTCGTCATCAGCAGAGACGATCAAGTTGCCTAAGTTATTTGTCCTTCCGTTCAGTCCAGCGTATTCTTCGCTTTCATCTCCAATTTTGATTGTTACATTCCCATGCAATTTATCACTGTCATAGACTCCTATTGGTGTCTGGTATTCTAGTGAGAAGAAATTATTTAAGTCGATTGCGCTATGTATCGGCTGCAGATAGTTTTGCTTTGTTACCCGCCGGTAAAGAGCTTCGGCTGAGTGTCTGTATCGATTGGGATCCTTTCCGGTAGTTTTGAATATGGCGCGCCATTCCTTGATGCCTTGGAGGTCGGTTATACTCTTTTCCAAAAGGTCAAAGTAAATTGATTCCTGGAAAAGCTGTAGCCTGCCTTTCAACATTTGCGGAGAAGCGCCTACCTGGATATCGTTGTATTCGATGATTCCTACTGAAAAATCGGGAATGAGATCGCATATTGAGCTTGTAACTTGAATTTCCATTGATTCCACCTCCAAAACTGCTTTAAAATAGTTTATCATAAAAGTAATTTACTTTTAAATGTCAGGATTTATATAGATATCAAATTGGAAAGGAGGAACTACCATGGATACCTTAAGCTTGAAACGGGATATCATTGCTTACAGCAAAACGATTGGGATTGATAAAATTGGCTTTGCTGCCCCGTCTGCTTTTGAGGAAATGAAAATCCGATTATACAGACAGCAGGAACTTCAATATCAATCCGGGTTTGAGGAAAAAGACATTGAAAAGAGAACGGAGCCTGCCCTGATTTTTGAAAGTCCTAAGTCAATTATCTCTATAGCCTTGGCTTACCCTTCAAAGATGAGAACAACAGTGGTCAGCAAAAAGGGGGAAAGAAGAGGGATCTTCTGCCGTGCATCATGGGGAACTGATTATCACACTGTGCTTCGAGACCGGCTGCAAAAGCTCGAGGCGTATATAGCTGAAAAGGTTCCTGATGCCAGGTTCAAGTCAATGGTCGATACCGGGGAACTGGTTGACAGGGCTGTTGCTGAACGGGCTGGCATTGGCTGGAGCGGAAAGAATTGTTCAATCATCACACCTGAATTTGGATCCTATGTGTATTTAGGGGAAATGATTACGAATATCCCATTTGAACCTGATGCTCCTATGGAAGATCGCTGCGGCAGCTGCAATAAATGTGTGGATGTCTGCCCTACGGGTGCTTTGGTGCAGGGCGGGCAGCTTGATGCGCAGAGGTGTATTGCCTTCGTTACGCAAACAAAGGGCTTTCTTGCCGATGAGTTCAGGGAAAAGCTGGGCAACCGCTTATATGGATGTGATACATGCCAGACCGTTTGTCCTGAGAATAAAGGGAAAGATTTTCACTTCCATACGGAAATGGAACCGGATCCTGAGATTGCAAAACCTCTTTTGAAGCCTTTGCTGACAATGAGCAATCGTGACTTTAAGGAAAAGTTCGGTCATGTTTCCGGGTCTTGGAGAGGGAAGAAACCAATCCAGCGCAATGCGATTATTGCTCTTGCTCATTATAAGGATGAATCAGCCATTCCGGATCTTATTACCGTTTTAAAAGAAGACCCAAGGCCAGTGCTTAGAGGGACAGCAGCATGGGCCCTGGGGAAAATCGGCGGTACAGATGCATATGACGCATTGAATTTTTCAGCAGAGGTCGAAAAAGATGAGGAAGTGCTGGTTGAAATCGGCAAGGGACTGGAATTCTTCGCAGATGGGGCTAAGGCGAATACACCGTTGTAGAAGAATGGATTTTATTGAATCCATTCTTTTTTTATGCCTTAAACGTTGACTCCCTTCATACATATGAATGGTGAAGGGAGTGATGAACATGCGTGAGCAACTGCAGGAGCTTCTGGAACAGCGTGTCCTTCAATGTGTTTCCATGCCCCGCAATCAATTGCATGAATGTCCGGCAATAGAGCAGAAGAAGCAAAGCTGTGCGAAGAGGTCAGCTGAAATAGTAAAGGCAAGGGCAAAGGGCAAGGTTGATCGAATGGTGGAAAATCAAGAAAATACCTCGATTATGTATTCGGTCCATTTTCAATATTTAATCAGGCAACGAGATATATTTTACATGGAAGAAGAAGTTGAAAAAAGGCATGCGGAATTCTATAAAGGAATACTGGTGAACGATAGTAAACTGAATGAAGTGGAGCCTGCAAGAGCAGGAGCTGAGGCTGTCCCAGCTATTTCAGACCAAGAGGAGCATGGGAGGAAGGGGTTCCGGTACGACAGGCTGAAGGCTGTCCAATATGCTGAGAGATGGTGGAATGAATTCAATCCCGCTTATAAGAAGTTCGAGGTCGATTGCACAAATTATATTTCGCAATGTCTTCATGTCGGCGGGGCACCTATGCGGGGCTACCCGAACCGCAGCAATGGCTGGTGGATGCAGAATGATAATTGGAGTTTCAGCTGGACCGTGGCCAATGCGATGCGCTGGTATCTCCCTGCTCAAAAGCTGGGTTTGAGGGCAAGAGAGGTAGACAGTGCTGAGAAGCTCAAGCTAGGGGATGTCATCTGCTATGATTTTCAGGGGGATGGCCGATTTGACCATACAACGATTGTCACTGGCCATGATGCGAATGGAATGCCGCTTGTTAACGCGCACACTTACAATAGCCGGATGAGATACTGGGCATATGAGGATTCAACAGCCTATACCCCCAATATTAAATACAAGTTTTTTACGATTACTGATGACCAGGATGAGTAACCGACGGATTGGGATGGTCCTGTTTTTTTACTTGCAGCGTCAAACTCGGACTGCATTTCTTTTGTCGTCCTGCCGTGAAGTGGTATAATAGCTGTTAGAGTTTTTAACAGAGGTGAAAGTTTCATGGCATTTCATGTTGTATTATACCAGCCGCTGATTCCTGCAAACACAGGCAATATTGCGCGCACATGTGCCGGTACGGATACGGAGCTACATTTAATAAGGCCGTTGGGGTTCTCCACCGACGATAAGATGCTGAAGCGTGCGGGTTTGGATTATTGGGAGCATGTGAAGATTCATTATTATGATTCGCTCGAAGATTTCTATAACCAAAACTCTGGCGGGGAATTTTTCTATGTAACCAAATTTGGCAAAAAGGCTCACTCGGATTTTGATTACAGTGCTTCTGAAAAAGAGTTCTTCTTTATTTTTGGCCGGGAAACAACGGGATTGCCAAAAGAAGTGATTGAAGAAAATCTTGATCGATGCCTGAGGCTGCCGATGAATGAGAATATTCGTTCATTGAACTTATCAAATACAGCGGCCATTTTGATCTATGAAGCACTTCGCCAGCAGGATTACAGAGAATTACGGAAAAATTAGGGGACCTTATCCAGGTCTCCTTTTTAACATTATTTAAGAATCACAAAGGAGTTGGCACAAAATGAACCAGGTTATAGAAACAATTTTACAGCATCGTTCTATAAGGCGATTTAAAGATAAGCTTCTCGATCGAACACAGATTGAGACAATCGTAAAAAGTGCCCAGGCTGCATCCACTTCAAGCTTCATTCAGGCTTATTCCATTATTGGAGTAACGGACCAGGAGAAAAAGGACAAGCTTGCTGAATTGGCTGGCGACCAGGCTTATGTGGCGGCAAATGGACATTTCTTTGTGTTCTGTGCTGACCTTCATCGCCATAAAATCATTGGCGAGATGGAACATGCTGATTTGCTGGATTCGATTGAAAGCACGGAGAAGTATATGGTTGCGCTCATTGATGCTTCACTGGCTGCCCAGAATGCTGCAATCGCTGCCGAATCGATGGGGCTGGGGATATGCTATATTGGCGGAATCCGCAACGATCTTGAAGCAGTAAAAGAATTATTGAAATTACCTGAATATGTTGTGCCGTTATTTGGGCTTGCAGCAGGTTATCCCGATCAGGAAACGGATCTGAAGCCAAGGCTGCCTCTAGAGCACGTTTATATGGAAAATGAGTATCTGCAGGATCGGAATAAGTTCGAATCACAGCTCCAGGACTATAATCAAACTATCTCGGAGTATTACCAGGAAAGAACTGACGGGAAACGCAAGGATACATGGACCGGACAAATGGCAAAAATGCTCGGGCGGAAATCGCGGATGTATATGAAAGAGTTTGTGGAAAAGCAAAATTTGAATAAAAAGTAAAAAAGCTGCCTAATGGCAGCTTTTTTACTTTTTATTGATTCCCGGCTTATCATCGTAACCAGAAGTAAAGATCGCGGCTAGGAATGCAGCGGTAACGCCTAATATTAGAAGCAGTCGCATGTATATAAGCCTCCCTTTAATCGATTTTGTCCAGATAAACTTAATTATAGCTTATTATATCCAAACTGTGAAGGATGAGCTGATTTTTTCATGCCACCAGCAAAAAGGACAGCCATGACTGTAGAACGTTTACGCATGTTCAAATTGTTTGCTGCATAGAATTTATTAATCGTCTCTTGATAACGCTACATGGGGAGGTCCATATGGATATTTTAAAAAAGATTGAAATGTATCGCCAGGATGAAGAGAAGCTGAAGTGGGAAGGGACGTTCAGGGAGTATCTGGAAATTGTCAAAGAACAGCCTTGGGTTGCTCAATCTGCACATTCGCGTGTGTATAATATGATCAAAGATGCGGGGATTGAAAATGTAAAAGGCAAGAAGCGCTATTCCTTCTTTAATTCCCAGTTATTCGGCCTTGAAGAACCATTGGAAAGGCTTGTCGAGGAATATTTCCATCCGGCAGCAAAAAGATTGGATGTCAGGAAGAGGATCCTTCTTCTGATGGGACCGGTAAGCGGCGGTAAGTCGACACTGGTAACAATGCTGAAAAGAGGCCTTGAGGCATATTCCCATACAGACAGGGGAGCGATCTTCGCGATTAAAGGGTGCCCGATGCATGAAGACCCGCTTCATATGATTCCCCACCATCTGCGCAAGGATTTCTATGATGAATATGGCATCCGCATTGAAGGCAATTTATCTCCGCTGAATATGATGCGGCTTGAACAGGAATATGGAGGCAGAATCGAAGATGTGATCGTTGAACGGATTTTCTTCTCCGAGGATAAGAGAACCGGAATTGGAACATTCAGCCCGTCTGATCCAAAATCACAGGATATCGCAGACCTGACAGGAAGTATTGACTTCTCGACCATCGCCGAATATGGTTCTGAATCTGATCCGCGGGCATACCGTTTTGATGGGGAATTGAATAAAGCGAACCGTGGGATGATGGAGTTCCAGGAAATGCTGAAGTGTGATGAAAAATTCCTCTGGCATTTGCTTAGCTTGACGCAGGAAGGAAACTTCAAAGCGGGAAGGTTTGCATTGATCAGTGCCGATGAACTGATTGTCGCCCATACGAATGAAACGGAATACCGTTCATTCATCTCCAATAAAAAGAATGAAGCTTTGCATTCACGAATTATCGTAATGCCGATTCCTTATAACTTAAAGGTGTCCGAGGAAGAGAAAATCTATGACAAGATGATCAGGGAGAGCGACGTGAATGATGTGCATATTGCGCCTCATACATTGAGGGTAGCAGCGATGTTCACGATCCTTACACGCCTTAAAGATCCGAAGAAAGGCGATATTGACCTGATCAAGAAAATGAGGCTGTATGACGGCGAGAATGTGGAAGGATATAATAGCGCTGATGTTGAGGAGTTGAAGAAGGAACATCAGGATGAAGGCATGAGCGGCATTGATCCTCGTTATGTCATCAACCGGATTTCCTCTACAATCATCAGGAAGGAAGTTAAAACGATCAATGCCCTTGATGTCCTGAGGTCGCTCAAGGAAGGACTTGACCAGCATCCATCCATCACTGCTGAGACGAGGGAGCGCTACCTGAACTATATTTCACTTGCCCGCAAAGAATATGATGACATTGCGAAAAAAGAAGTTCAGAAGGCATTTGTTTATTCTTACGAAGAGTCGGCTAAAACACTTATGGATAATTATCTTGATAACGTCGAAGCATACTGCAACAAGGCGAAGATGCGTGATCAGCTAACTGGTGAGGAAATCAACCCAGATGAAAAGCTGATGCGATCAATCGAGGAGCAGATCGGCATTTCCGAAAATGCGAAAAAAGCCTTCCGCGAAGAGATATTAATCAGGATCTCCGCTTATGCACGCAAAGGAAAGAGATTTGATTACAATTCACACGACCGCCTGCGGGAAGCCATACAGAAAAAGCTGTTTGCAGACCTTAAGGATGTCGTCAAAATCACGACCTCTACAAAGACACCAGATGAATTGCAGTTGAAGAAAATTAACAATGTAGTCGCCAGGCTGATTGACGAGCACGGATACAACTCCACCTCCGCAAATGAATTGCTGCGCTATGTTGGAAGCTTGTTAAATAGATAGAACCCTAGGGCCTGTACAATTGTGCAGGTCTTTTAAGTTTGGCTGTGTTAGAACAGATTTTTGTTTTTAAGTCCTGTTGATTGGAGTGGAAAGCGCGCAGACTCCTTCGGGATCAGCTGGACAGGTGAGACCCCGCAGGAGCTTGCGACGAGGAGGCTCAGCGCCAGCCCCGAGGAAAGCGAAGCGCCTGGAACGCAAATCAACAGTCTAATATAACACAGCCAATAGTTTAAAAATGTGTGCAGAGGGAATAGTACAGGCAAGAGGTGATAAGAATGAACAATAAAGAATTGCCGAAAAACTATGTCCCTAAAAATAGTTCCATGGCCCACAATGAAGAAGAAATGGAAAACCTAGGTAAGCAAATGGAGAACCGCCGTACTGGCGAAGTGCTGAAAGAAAAGTACGATAAGGTACCCGATCCGGTACAGTTCGATAAAAATAAAGATAAAGAGTAGCCTTTGCTGAAAAGCAAAGGTTATTTTTATGCTAGTAAATACACATTCATAGACACAAGACCACCTTGCAGACCTAATTAAAGCTAAGAAATCTGAGGGTGTAACCGGACAGCTGAATCTATAATGTTTTTGCAGAAAATGGGCTTGTCCAGCGATTAGAGAAAAGGCTAATTGTCAAAATTATTTGTAAATTATTTTGTCTTCCTGCATAAGATAGAGTAATTACAATTCCTTCAGGCTATGGCCATCGGGATATTGTATGAAACGATGTTGTGTTGTGTTACAGCCATTTGACAATTAAAAAGGAGGGGTTGAAAATGACCGATGAAAGTAGTCACCAGTTTGTGATTTCCCAGGAAGATTGGTCCCTCCACCGCAAAGGACATGATGATCAACAGCGCCATCAGGAAAAGGTGCAGGAAGCCATCCGAAACAATCTGCCTGACTTGATCACTGAAGAAAACATTATCATGTCCAACGGCAGGGATGTCGTAAAGATTCCGATAAGGTCACTGGATGAGTACAAAATCCGTTATAACTATGATAAAAACAAACATGTAGGCCAGGGCAACGGGGATACGAAGATTGGCGATGTTGTCGCCCGTGATGGCTCAGGCCAGCAGGGTCCTGGAAAAGGGCAAGGCGCTGGTGACCAGGCCGGAGAAGATTATTATGAAGCAGAAGTATCGATGATGGAAATTGAAGAAGCGTTGTTTAAGCAGCTTGAGCTGCCGAATCTCAAAAAGAAGGAGCAGCAGGAACACCTAGTGGAGAATATAGAATTCAATGACATCAGGAAGACTGGTTTAATGGGCAATATTGATAAGAAACGCACGATGATGTCAGCTTACAAACGTAATGCGATGACAGGAAAGCCGGCATTTCATCCGATTTACAAGGAAGACCTCAAATTCAAGACATGGAATGAAGTCGTAAAGCCTGAGTCCAAGGCCGTTGTTTTGGCAATGATGGATACGAGCGGCTCGATGGGATTATGGGAGAAATACATGGCGAGGAGCTTTTTCTTTTGGATGACCCGTTTCCTTCGATCCAAATACGAAACGGTTGAAATTGAATTCATTGCCCACCATACTGAAGCAAAGGTAGTTTCCGAGGAAGACTTTTTCTCAAAAGGTGAAAGCGGCGGAACTATCTGTTCATCCGCATATCGAAAAGCATTAGAACTTATTGAAGTCAAATATAATCCTAGCAAGTTCAATATTTATCCTTTCCATTTTTCCGATGGTGATAACCTGACCTCCGACAATGCCCGCTGTGTGAAGCTAGTTGAAGAACTGATGAAGGTCTCCAATATGTTTGGATATGGAGAAGTCAATCAGTACAACCGCCACTCGACCCTAATGTCCGCGTATAAGAACATTAAAGATGAAAACTTCCGATACTATATCCTCAAGCAGAAAGCCGACGTATTCCATGCGATGAAGAGCTTTTTCAAGCAAGAAGAAAACAAGATATATGCTTAAAAAGAGCCAGCCTTGGAGGCTGGCTTCTTCATGTTTATTTCTCGAATGGCTGTAAATCTGCCAGAATTAATTGCCAGCTGCAGGGAGGATCTCCGCCACCATACATGATTATCTTTCCAGCTTCACGATATCCGCATCTTTATTTGGTTTCCCAAGAATTAAATCCCGTATAATGATCGAGCCAAGCATGCTGTAAATTGTTCCGTTCCCTCCGTAGCCTAATAAGTAGTATATCCGGTCTTTTGAGGGATGTTTGCCGATAAACGGCAGCAGATCGACGGATTCACCAAAAACTGCACCCCAGGCGTAAGCTACTCTGATATCAAGCATTGGAAATAACTTTTCAACTTCCAGCTTGATCCTAATCGCTCTGTTATTAATCCATTCTTCACTCTGCGGTGTTTCTGGTTTGTCTTCATCAAGGCCGCCAGCAACGATTCTCCCGTCTTGGGTCGTCCTAAGGTATAGATAGGGCCGTTTCGTTTCCCATATCAAAGCCTTGTCTTTCCATACTGACAGATCATCTATTGGTTCTGTTGCCATAGCATAGGACCTGTTGAGGTCAGCCCTGGTTTCTGAAAGAAATGGAGGTTTTTCATAACCGGTTGCATAGAGTATATGATCTGTATGGATCACGCCAAGTGAAGTGTTCACTTCTATCCCATTTTCGTATTCGTCGATTCGATCAGCAATTACATGTTCAAAAATGTCCACACAATCAAGTTCATTCATATATTGAATGAGACTGCGGCTAAATTGAAATGGATTGACTTCAGCATCACCATGGGTAATGATGGCTGCAGGTTTGGAAAAAGGAAAATGTTCCTCAATCTCTTTTCTCGTCCAATATTCCGCTTCAAAACCGTACTTAATTAACGTTTCGAACTCTTTCTTTAATTTGCTGACATCGGCAATTTCACTTGCATAATAAAAACTCTTCCTTCGCAAGAATTCGCAGGATTCAGGAAGGTTCTCTGCAATATCTTCAAGGTGGTCGACAGCTTCCCTGCACATTTCATAAAATCGGACTGCTTTGTCCTTTCCAATCAGTTCAATCAGTTCATGAAGCATGATGTCATTCGAATAGTGCAATAAGCCTGTATTGGCTAATGTACTGCCGCTTCCCATCTTTCCTTTGTCCAGAACAGCTATTTGAAGCCCCTCTTTTGCCAGGGTATAGGCACATAATGAACCAGACATCCCGCCGCCAACAATGACTACATCATAATGGGCTTTAATATTTGCTTTTTTTATATGGATATCATCTTCTTTTGTCGTATGCCAGAATAACTTGCCATTATGTAAATCCACGGGTTATCCTCCATTCATATGCGCTTATTTTTACCCGAGCCAAAGGTCTTGAAACATTGTTGGACAAATAAAGGGAGCACCACCTTGAGTGGTACCCCCTTTCAAATATAAATATACAAATCTATCATTTTGATATTCCAATCGCCTGGCTGCCCATCTGGATCCAAGCCTGTTCGAATGCTTTTCGCGGAACGGCTTTATAACCGGCACCAGCAAGCGGATCGTTCATATAAATTGATTTTTCGTCATAGCCCACAACTACTACACTGTGCTCTCTGTAGGTAATCTTGACGCTGCCGGTATTGGTTTCCCAAATGGTGAATTCAGATTCAGGTAGCGGCGCGTAGGTTGAGTTCGTTATTACCCACACTGGAGAGCCACTATTGATCAATTCATAAACTGCATCAATCGTCTGTCCAGTTACATCCTTGATTTTACCGGGAAGATAGCTCTCAGCAAGGTTTGCAACGGGTCCATGGTAAACACCGTATCCAGATTTTTTAAAAGTATAGATATCTCCAACGAAACCATCATATGGATTGCCGCGGACATAATTTGCGTCACGGAACGGTATTTTATGTATCTGCTTAGCCAGAACCATTTTGTCTGATTCGATTCCTTCAGATTTGAGAAGCATTGCCAGACTGGTGACTTCGCATCCGCGCTCTAATTCAGGAAGCTGGCTGATATGAGGAACACCCTCAATCATTTTATTATCGTCCGGGCTGGTAAATTTCTTAAGAGCTTCCTTATCTTCAATAGGTTTCGTAACTAAATGAGCCTCTGTCCGTGTGATTTTTGGTGCCTCAGCAGCTCGTGCCTCAGCGGTGGGATTTTCAATTGACCGGATTTTTTCTGCGCCTAAAAATGTAACCAAGAAGATGGTTCCAATTGACAATGTTCTAATAAGGATTTTTTTATTCAAAGTATCTTCTCCTAACAATAATCCTGTGCAGTTTAGGAACTGGATAAGGCCCTATCAACTATCAATTTTAAACAAGAATCGACATCGATTCAATAGACTAATAGAATTATAACTGGAATCTGCTGGTAAAAATTCTTATGGTTTGGAAAATAGACATGAGGAGGAATTGCCTGTTGGTCGATATATCGTGAAAAGTGGTTGATATCCTCCGGAAAGTGGTCGATATATCGTGAAATGTGGTCGATATCCTCCCAAATGTGGTCGATATATCGAAGAATTGGTCGATATCCTTCTAGAATGTGGTCGATCTATCCATAAATCCGCTGATTTAGCTTTTTTATTGCGTCTGAAAAGAAGAATCTGCCCGATGTAAAAAATGATCCGAAATATACACTTGAAAACAATAAAATTGCATGAACACAAGAAGAATTGGTCAAAATCCCTGTAAACATTTTTAATGAAGAATTAGGCAATACTAGCTCTGTTACGAGTGCAATCTTTTAAAAAAGCCGATGAATTATGTTAGGGTATTAGAGGGCTAAAAGAAATGAATAAACAAGAAGGGAGTTTTTTTATGAAGAAAGATTCATCCGTTTTTTACATATCGACTGGAATCTTGCTTATGATGGTCCTGTTCGGAGTGTTTGTCCCAAAAACACTTGAAACGGTTACCGCTGATATACAGGCATTTATTACAGATTCCTTTGGCTGGTATTATCTAATCCTTGTATCTGTTATCGTTCTTATTTGTTTGTATTTCTTGATCAGTCCACTTGGAAGGATCAGGCTGGGCAGACAGGATGACCGACCTGAATTCTCTACTCTGACCTGGTATGCGATGCTGTTCAGTGCTGGGATGGGGATCGGCCTCGTTTTCTGGGGTACTGCGGAGCCAATCAGCCACTACATGGTCTCAACCCCGACCGGAGTGGAACCGGGCACAAATCAGGCAATCCGGGACTCAATGAGATTTACATTTTTCCACTGGGGAATCCATGCATGGGCGATTTACGGGATTGTTGCATTGGTTCTGGCCTATTTCAATTTCCGCCATGGAAAGCCAGGATTGATCAGTGCGACGCTTGAACCGATCCTTGGTGACAGGGCAAATGGCACTGCTGGAAAAATCATTGATGTGATTTCAGTTGTCGCAACTGTGATTGGGGTGGCAACAACTTTAGGATTTGGAGCTGTACAAATTAACGGGGGGCTTTCTTACCTGTTTGGAATACCTACAAGTTTCATAACACAATTGCTCATCATTTTGATCGTTACAGTTTTGTTCATGATATCAGCATGGTCAGGTCTGGGAAAAGGAATCAAAATCTTAAGCAATGTAAACATGAGTCTGGCAGCCCTATTGCTATTGGCCATGCTCATTTTGGGCCCAACGCAGTTTATTCTGAACTTATTCACTAACACCATGGGGTCTTATATTCAAAATTTACCGGCAATGAGCCTCAGAATTTCTCCATTGAATGAAGGAATTCGATCTTGGATTAATGGCTGGACGATTTTTTACTGGGCATGGTGGATTGCTTGGGCACCATTTGTAGGGATTTTTATAGCTCGAGTTTCTAAAGGCCGGACGATCAGGGAATTTGTATTTGGAGTACTGCTCGTACCTTCCCTGATTGGTTTCCTATGGTTTTCAGCATTTGGCGGCTCAGCGATTATGCTTGAACACGAAGGAGTAGCCAAGATATCTGAACTGGCTACTGAGGAATCATTGTTTGGCGTATTTGCCAATTATCCGATGAGTTCATTATTATCGATCCTGGCAATGATTCTAGTAGGTACCTTCTTCATCACTTCAGCGGATTCTGGCACGTTTGTCCTGGGGATGATGACGACGAACGGATCATTGACGCCAGGCAATAGAATTAAATTCACCTGGGGGATCATGCTGGCGGCAATCTCATTAGTATTGCTGTACTCTGGCGGACTGCAGGCATTGCAAAATACGATGATTGTAGCCGCATTGCCTTTCTCCATCATTATGGCTTTAATGGCTTACAGCTTAATCAAAGCGTTAAACAAAGAGGCGAAAGAGCTGGGAATCGGAAAAATTCCCAAACGTAAACCTCAATAAATAACAATCTAAGGGCATCTTCCATGAAGGAGGATGCTTTTTCCATGTGATAAAAATCTTTTTTTGTTAAAATTGTTCAATGGTTTATTTTACATATGTAAAGAAATGGTGATTAATGAACATTTTGCACTTTTCTAAAATGTAAATGTTTTCATTCGTTTTTTTTGTTAAAATGAATGTATTGAATATGTTATTCCCAAGGGTGATCAGGATGGAAAAAGAAAAATTATTGAAGATTATTGAAGCAGCTAAGCTGTATTATTTACTTGATTATAATCAGAACGATATCGCCAAGGAGCTTGGCGTATCTAGGCCGACGGTATCCAGATTCCTTCAGCTCGCAAAACAGGAAGGAATCGTTGATATTAAAATCATGGATCCGACAGAGGATGTAGAGAATCTGTCGACGCAGCTTGAACAAAAGTTTGGGCTCAAGAAGGCAATCGTCACTCATATACCTCAGTATGAGGACAGCCTGATTAAAACGCACCTTGGTGAGAAAGCCGCCGCCTATTTAAATGAGGTGGTAGAACATGATGACATTATCGGTGTCACCTGGGGGACAACTCTATATCATGTAGCCCTGGAATTAAAACAAAAGGCATGCAAGAACGTAAAGGTCGTCCAGTTGAAGGGCGGGGTCAGCCATTCTGAAACGAATACTTATGCAAATGAAATCTTGTATCTATTCGGAAAAGCATTCAACAGTGCCCCTCACCATCTGCCGCTGCCAGCAATTGTCGACCACGTTGTCGTAAAGCAGGCAATGGAGGCGGACCGCCATATCAAAAAAATCCTTGAAATGGGGAAACAGGCGAATATCGCGGTTTATACAATCGGACCAATCAAATCAGAATCTCTGCTTTTCCAACTTGGTTATTTTACGGAGGAAGACCTGCAGGTAATTTATTCGAAAGCTGTCGGTGACATCTGTTCAAGGTTTTTTGACAAGGATGGGAAGGTGTGCAACGAGAATTTGAATGCACGTACCTTAGGCATTGAACTTGAAGAATTAAAGAAAAAGAAATATTCGATTCTGGTTGCTGGAGGCGCTCAGAAAATTGATGGTATTTATGGTGCGTTAAAAGGGAAATATACAAACGTACTCGTAACGGATCAATTTACGGCAAAGTTTTTATTAGATAAATAAATTGCGGCGTTTCATGGAAAGTCGGTTTGGAATAGAGAGGCTTGCAAAAACACAAACAAATACCCAATAGGTTTATGACCTTGCGGGTTTTTTTGTCGAATTGGTGAAAAGGGATAAATTTCATTTTACATTTGTTCAAAAACTCGTTTACAAAAGTTTGTTGAATCTGATATATTTGCTATAGAAAGATTGATATAAACAAATGTAAACGTTTTAATGAACTTTTTTTCATCAACTTTGTAAACGTTAACAAGTTTTTTCATCAAATATCACAACAAGAGGTGGGTCAACAATGAATATTCTATGGGGTTTGATGGGTATTGCAGTTGTGTTGGGAATCGCATTTATCTTCTCTAACAACAAGAAATCCATCAATTTAAGGACAATCCTTGGCGGAATGGCTATACAGTTCATCTTCGCATTTGCTGTTTTGAAATGGGAAACTGGAAAGCTAGCCTTGAAACAGCTGTCACTTGGTGTAAACGAGATCGTCAATTATGCTGATTCAGGTGTTCAGTTCTTATTTGGCGGATTATTCCAGGCTGAAAATATTGGCTTTGTATTTGCATTCCAAGTCTTGACCGTAGTCATTTTCTTTTCATCTTTAATTTCAGTTCTATATTATCTGGGTATCATGCAGATTGTCATTAAGTTCCTTGGCGGCGGACTTGCTAAACTGCTTGGGACAAGCAAAGCGGAATCATTATCAGCTGCTGCAAACATTTTCGTTGGACAAACTGAAGCACCGCTTGTCATTAAACCATACATCGGAAAAATGACTCAATCAGAGCTTTTTGCTGTAATGGTTGGTGGCTTGGCTTCTGTTGCAGGTTCTGTTTTGATCGGTTATTCATTACTGGGTGTTCCGTTGGAATACTTGCTAGCGGCCAGCTTCATGGCTGCTCCTGCTGGATTGGTGCTTGCGAAGATCATGGTTCCAGAAACTGAAGCTTCTGAGACCTCTGATGAATTAAACATGGAGAAGGACACTGACTCTGTCAATGTGATCGATGCGGCTGCCAAAGGAGCAAGTACAGGTCTTCAATTAGCATTGAATATCGGTGCAATGTTGCTTGCGTTCATCGCTTTGATTGCTTTGATCAATGGAATTCTTGGAGCCTTCGGCGGATTGTTTGGCATGGAGAACTTAACTCTTGAAATAATTCTTGGCTATGTGTTTGCGCCACTTGCATTTGCGATTGGTGTCCCATGGGATGAGGCTGTTAAGGCTGGAGGATTTATTGGTCAAAAATTAATCCTGAATGAATTTGTTGCATACTCATCATTTGCACCGCAGATCGATCAATTATCTGCTAAAACGGTTGCAATCATCAGTTTTGCACTTTGTGGATTCGCTAACGTTTCTTCAATGGGAATCCTGCTTGGCGGACTTGGAAGCCTGGCTCCGAACCGCCGCGCTGACATTGCGAAAATGGGCGTTAGAGCAGTAGTCGCTGGTATGCTGGCATCACTTTTAAGCGCAGCAATGGCTGGTATGCTTTTATAAAAAATGAGTTACTGGGAGGAGGACAGATGTCCTTCTCTTTTTTTGCTTCGAAATAATTTAATTTTTTTTATTTTCAATAAACATTCACATTTGTTTTAAAAAAACCGAAAATCTTTTCGACAAGATTAGCTGTCAATCGCAATTGTTTACTAAAAAACTTGCTTTGTTTATCCATGCCTTTATAGAATGTGCACTCATTGTGTCAACTACTGTGAAATATAGGCGAAAGGTTCTGATTTTAGAGGATAAATTGTTTTGTTACAATGAAAAAACGTTATCAGATACAGCTATATTATCAGCATAGGAGCGGATCGGATGGAGCATAATTCGGATGGGAAAATCATCGATAAACCAAGACTTTCTTACATAGAAGAAAGGGAAGGTCAGGAGCAGGAAGAGATGTTCTACAAGCTCTGGGAAGATGATCGCAACTAGTTTTCCCTCTTAATGGGATGTCTTTACAAAACAGTTTGAGGAGGCAGCTATGACGAAGAAACAATGTATTGCCATGCTTTTAGCAGGAGGAAGGGGCTCGCGCCTGGGCGAGCTTACACAATATATAGCCAAACCAGCAGTACCATATGGGGGGAAGTACCGTATTGTGGATTTTACGTTAAGTAATTGCCGGAATTCGGGTATTGATACAGTTGGCATCCTCACACAGTACCATCCTCATGTGCTGCAGAATTACATTGGGGACGGCAAGCACTGGGATTTGAACCAGAAAAATGGAGGGGTAACCATACTGCCGCCTTATCAATGTGAATCAGGTGAACGCTGGTATGAAGGAACAGCACATGCTCTCTATCAAAATCTGAGATACATTGAAAACTACGACCCTGAGCATGTATTGGTTATTTCAGGTGATCATATCTATAAAATGGACTACCAAAAGATGCTGAATCAGCATATCGCCACAGATGCGGATGCGACGATTTCTGTTATTCATGTACCATGGAGCGAAGCAGACAGGTTTGGAATCATGACCGTCGATGAGGGGACAGACAGAATTATCGAGTTTGAGGAAAAACCAAAATTACCGAATTCCAACCTGGCCTCGATGGGGATTTATATTTTCAAATGGAAGGTTTTAAAAGGATATTTACTTCAGGAAGAACAGAATCATAATTCCTCGAAGGATTTTGGAAAAGATATCATTCCTGCGATGCTTGATGAAGAACGGGAGCTATTCGCCTATCATTTCAATGGATACTGGAAGGATGTCGGCACAATCCAAAGTTACTGGGAGGCAAACATGGATTTGCTGTCGACGGAGACAAATCCAATCCTGAAAAATCCTGAATGGCCGGTATATACATCCGACTCGCTACAGCCGCCGATGTATCTGGACGAAGGTGGAGAGCTGCAACAGTCTCTTGTGAGTGAAGGCTGCAGAATCGAAGGTCGAGTCGAGAACTCCGTATTGTTTTACGGCGTGAAGGTTGGCAAGGGAGCGATTATCAAAGATTCAGTCATCCTCCCGAATACTGAAATACAAGAAAATGCTGTTGTCATCAGGTCCGTGATTGGCAGTGACACGATAGTTGAACGTGGAGTGAAAATTGGAGCCGACCAATCCTTTGAAGAAATAACGCTTATTGGCGACAGCAAAAGAATGAAGCTAGATGAAGCAGTGAACGTTAATATGTAAAGTTTGGGGGCATCCTGGAAATGGGGATGCCCCTTGCTTTGTTTATTTTACGGTATAATAGAGAAAATTCACATGAAAGTCGTGGTTGGATTGTGTTTGATTTTATTTGCCTATAAAGTACACCCTAAATATAAGCTGATTGTGGCTGCGAATCGAGATGAAACATACGGACGTCCGACTGCCCCTGCACATTTTTGGGAAGAGGCCCCTGAACTGCTTGCCGGTCGGGATCTTGAGAAAATGGGGACATGGATGGGAGTCACCAGGTCCGGTAGATTTTCTGCTTTGACCAATTACCGGGATCCAAGCGAAGATACAGCTGGAAAGCGTACCCGAGGGGAGCTTATTGCGGATTATCTAAAAGGATCTGAACACCCTTTGGAATATTTGCAAAGAATGGATGAGAGACGTCTGGAATATCCAGGATATAATTTATTGGCTGGTGATGTCAATGAACTCTTCTATTATTCAAATAAAGGAGGACACATTCAACAAATCCAGCCCGGTATTCATGGAGTCAGCAACCATTTGCTAAACACAAACTGGCCAAAAGTGGAGGCAGGTAAGGCGGGTCTGGGCAGAATCATCGCTGAAGAACGCTTTGATCTGGTGGAGCGATTGTTCCTCCTTCTTGAAAATGCAGATCCTGCCCCTGATCATTTACTTCCTTCGACTGGTGTTTCCCTTGAGTGGGAACGTTTGCTGTCTCCTATGTTCATTAAGAGCGAAGGATATGGGACAAGAAGTTCCACTGTGATCTTGATGAATGATGTTGAAATCGAATATTATGAACGGGTCTTTAATGGAGAAGATCGGGGAGACCAGAAATTTAACATTAAGCTTTGATAAAAAACAGACAACCGGTGGAATGGTTGTCTGTTTTTGTAGCTAAGCTTCAAGCGCAACAGCAGCTTTATATTCTTCTTTTAAATTTTCAATGATTTTGTGCACTGGCAGAATTTCTTTTATTTCACTCACCCTTGCTCCGGCGAAAACAAGTCCGTTTTCGACATCGCCAGCTACAGAAGTAAGCAGGGAGTCCAATGTGCAAAAACGGTAAGAACAGTTTTTTAGGCAATCCCGGCAATGCTTGATTTTTAGCTTATCTGAGGTAGTTATTAACTCAGTGAATTTGTTGGCTATCGCCCGTCCGTGGAGACCAACAGTTGTTTTTACGAGCAAGGTGTCCTCCTTGGTTGCCAAAACATATTTATCCTTGAAGGATTGTGGCGCGTCGCATTCCTCGCTGGCTACAAATCTTGTTCCCATTTGGACGCCTGAAGCTCCAATGGACAAAGCTCTGGCGATATCGTCGCCGGTCATGATTCCTCCTGCAGCGATAACCGGAATTGATACAGCCTCTACTACTTCAGTGAGGATATCGAACAGCGGCCTGTCCGTCCCCAGATGACCGCCGGCCTCAAAGCCTTCGACCACAATGGCTGCAGCGCCGAGCCTCTCAGAGATTTTAGCTAATTTTGCAGAGGATACGATTGAAATGACAGGAATTCCGGCTTGCTTTCCCCAGGAGTACATATCCCTTGAGATTCCTGCGCCTGAAATGATGAAGTCAACTTTTTCCTCAAGTGCAGCTTTCATTTTTTCAGCAAAATCATTCATCGCAAATAATACGTTTACACCAATATAGCCCTTGTCTTTTATCAGCTTCCTGGCCTTTCTGATATGTAACCGCATTTCTTCTACCGTAATACCTGTGCCCGATATGATGCCTATACCGCCTGCATTAGCGACTGCTGATGCCAATCCGCTGAGTGAAATTCCGACTCCCATTCCACCTTGCATGATTGGAACCTCTGGAGCCATATGGCCAATTTTAAGCTGCGGGAAATCCATGCTAAAACCCCTCTCCATGTTTATTCCTAAGCAGTTTATCATATAGAATTTTAAAAAGATGTGATTTTTAGCACCAGATAATAACTTCAGGTATAATTATTTGGTCATTTTTTTGTAAAAAAAGAAACGCAGAAAAAGATTCTGCGTTTCCGTAATTCATTCATTTAGAAATCAAAATTATCTGGATCCGGGCCAACACGCTCGTTTTTGTTCAAGCTGTTCAGGCGGTCCATGTCTTCTGAGGTAAGCTCGAAATCAAAGATATCCGCATTTTGAATGATACGGTGTTCTTTTATGGACTTCGGAATTGTCACTACGCCGTTTTGCAAATCCCAGCGAAGGATCACTTGGGCTGGAGATTTCTTGTGCTTTTCAGCAATCTCGACAATCGTTGGCTCTGATAGAAGCTCGCCCTGCTTCAAAGGAGACCAGGCTTCCATTTGGATGCCTTCCGCTTTGCAGAACTCAAGCAGTTCTGTCTGGGCAAGATGTGGATGGTATTCAACCTGATTGACCATCGGCTTGATTTCAGCCTCCGCCATCAGGTCCTTGAGATGGTGAACATGGAAATTACTTACGCCAATCGCGCGGACACGTCCATCCTTATAGAGTTTCTCAAGCGCTTTCCATGTTTCCTTGTATTTGCCTTCAACCGGCCAGTGGATCAAATAAAGATCAAGATATTCAAGGCCAAGCTTTTCCATACTTGTTTCGAATGCCTGAAGTGTTGTCTCATAGCCCTGGTCAGCATTCCAGACCTTAGTAGTAATGAACAATTCCTCGCGGGGAACGCCGGCTTCCTTAAGAGCCTGGCCCACGCCCTCCTCATTCTTGTAAACAGCAGCAGTGTCGATGCTCTTGTAACCATTTTTCAGAGCGGCCTTTACAGACTCAACAACCTCTGAACCTTCCTGCACCTTGAACACCCCAAGACCGAACCATGGCATCTTGACACCGTTATGTAATGTAGTTGTATCCTGAAGATTTTTTGGCATAAACCTTGCCTCCTCTTAATTGAATTTGCTGTTTTATTTTCTCATATTTTTTATTTAGGAAAAAGAAATAGGCTTGGACTAGGTTAGAAAATAGTCTATTCATTTTCAATTCTAGTAGGAATAAAAACAAAGAGACGAGGGAATATAAAGCATAGAGAATAGGGGCTCACAAAACTTGTCCCTCCAATTCAGTCTATCGGGATCTTTATTTCTTGACGGAAACATTTGTCAATGTAATTAACATTTTCAATATTACCAATAAATAAATCGTATTCTTTTAAATTACTAATAGTCTTATCAGGCTTCTTCATATATCATGGGAAATGTAAGCATATTCATCGATATTTTTGACGAAGAACAGGAGAAATCATGACTACACAAAATGACATTGCATGGATAACAGACAGCACAGCCTCACTCCCGGAAGAGTTTATAAAAAATAACCATATATACGTTGTCCCATTGAGCATTATTTTTGGGGAAGAATCCTACTTGGAAGGCGTGGATATCACTGCTGAGGATTTTTATCCAAAGCTGGCTGCCTCAAAAGTGCTGCCTAAAACATCCCAGCCCGCGATTGGAGAATTCGTCGAGCTGTATAAAACGTTAAAAGAAAAATACAAGCACGCCATTGCCATTCATGCATCAAGTGCTTTGACGGGAACTTATCAATCATCCGTTGCGGCTTCAAGTATGGTTGAATATAAGGTCGAAGTAATCGATTCGAAAATTGGCTCTTATCCGTTAGGCAGAATGATCGAGCAGGGCATTGAACTGCAAAAAGAAGGAAAGTCATATGAGGAAATCGTTTCCCATTTAAGGACGCTTCCGGATAAAGGCAATCTTTATATGGCTCCGGGAAGTCTCGAGCAGCTTCATAAAGGAGGGCGCCTTTCCACAACACAGGTCATCATCGGCAGTTTGATCAAGTTGAAGCTAATTGTCCGTTTCGAAGATGGCAAAGTCGTTCTGTTTGATAAAATCAGGACAGAGAAAAAGGTGAAAGAAAGGCTGTTCCAGATTCTTGAAGATGCTTCTGCTAATATTAAGGAAGCAAGTGTCATCCATGGCAATGTTGGCCAGTTAGCTGAGGAATGGCGTGAGGAATTGCAGCAGAGATTCCCGCATATCCATTTTAAAACGACCATTTTCAGTCCGGTCCCAGGAACCCACACTGGACAAGGAACAATCGGCCTTGCCTGGGTCAATAAATAAGGAAACCTGATGCTTTCACATGCATCAAGTTCACGAGGAAATCAGCTGTAAAAGGCTGATTTTTTTTTTACTCTCTCAAATCCAAAGAAAAACCCCGCCATCTTATAAAAGTGACGGGGCATGATTTTATACATAGACAAAATAACCAACAAAGAGGAATCCAAGCACATACATGATCGGATGGACATCGCTCAGCTTGCCCATTCCGAGCATCATCAATGGATAGAGGATGAAGCCAAGGGCAATTCCGGTTGCGACACTGAAAGTAAGGGGCATCATGATGATTGTCACGAATGCAGGGATGATGACAGCAATATTGTTCCAGTTAATCTTGCTGATTTCAGTTGCCATCAACGCTCCTACAATAATCAATGCCGGCGCGGTCACTTCAGGCGTAATGACGGATAAAACCGGCGAGAAGAACAGCGCGACGGCAAAACACGCGGAAATGATAACCGAAGTGAAGCCCGTTCGTCCGCCGACTGCAATCCCTGCAGACGATTCCACTAATGTTGCTGTAGTGGACGTTCCCAAGACGGAACCTGCCACAGTAGATGCAGCATCAGCAAGGAGCGCACGTCCTGCGTTCGGGATTTTGTTGTTTTTCATCAGTCCAGCCTGGCTTGCAACTGCGATCAAGGCTCCAGCTGTGTCAAAGAATGCCACGAACAAGAAAGTGAAAATGACAGCGAGCACATCAGGTGTCAGGATATCTCCCAGGTGATGAAAGACGACCCCGAAGGTTGGGGACAAATCAGGCACTTTGCCAACGATTGAACCTGGCTTGTCAATTAAGCCAGTAAGTATTCCAACAATGGTAGAGAGCACCATTCCGTAAAAGATACCGCCGCTGACTCCGCGCACCATGAAAAGGATGCTGATAATGAACCCGAATAATGCCAGCAGGACGGGACCGGATGTCAGGTTGCCGATTGAAACAAATGTTGCGTCGCTCCCCACGATAATGCCTGCATTTTTCAAGCCGATAAAAGCGACGAAAAAGCCGATCCCTGCTGCGATTGCATGCTTCAGGTCCTGTGGAATGACATTGATGATTTTTTCGCGGATTTTCAATAGGCTTAAAATGACGAATAACACACCCGCAATGAAAACTCCTGTAAGGGCAACTTCCCAATCCACTCCCATCCCAATACAGACTGTGAAGGTGAAGAATGAATTCAATCCCATACTTGGAGCAATCCCGACCGGGAAATTAGCGAGCAGCCCGATGAGGAGCGAGCCGATGATTGCCGAAAGGGCTGTAGCTGTAAAAACAGCTCCCTTGTCCATTCCCGCCTGGCTCAAAATCATCGGATTGACCACAAGGATATAGGCCATTGCAAGGAATGTAGTGATCCCGGCAAGTGTTTCCTGTTTATAATTTGTGTTTCGATCTGCAAATTGGAAAAAGGTTTTCATGTGTGCTGTCCTCCTGGTTGTTGAAAAAATAAAAAACTCCGGCAGTTCATGCTGCCGGAGTACCACAAAGGACAAATAAATGCCAAAAAGAATAGCAAATATCAAAGTCCCTTGTAGTCACGCCTTTTACGGAAGCATGGTAGAAACGTCCGAGCCATATTCTCGAACATATACAAGGAAAAAATTATTATAGATTTAAATAATACTAGAGATAGTATCAGCTATTCTTGACAAGGTCAATTGTAATTCCTGAAGTTTATCTATTTGATTTTTTCTGATTATTGGCAGGCTGGAAGCTGGATGGCATATTTGTCTGTTGTTTTCCAAGTCGCGGAATCATGAGGAGAAATCGCGGAATAACATCTGGTTTTCGCGGAATCACATTAAGCTTTCGCGGAATCACCAGCCGTTTTCGAGGAAATAAAAATTCTTAATGCTGAAATACCTTAAAAAATACTATTTTTTTGGTATGATAGGAGAAATTAACCATAAATTCAACTGTAAATACCCCAGATGATAGAGTTGCAATCGAAAGGGGCAAATTAGACAGTTTCATTCAAAATTACCAGCGGGAAAAATAAAAAGCAGGCAAAGGAGTCATGAAATTGGCTGTTATTCAAAATGAAAAGAAATCAGAAAGATTTGAAGTGGCTTTCAACCGGATTCATTCGTGGATGCAGAGAACGGCGCATAATGCCCCAACTGATAAATATTCCGAGTTGTTGCGGATCAATTACCCGAGACATTCGATCATCCGCAAATATTACCATGATTTAAAAATGTATGGGCGTCTCAGAAATTCACTTGTGCATGACAAGATTGCGCTTGATTTTTACATAGCTGAACCACATGAAAAAGTGGTGGAGAAGATTGAAATGATCGCAAGCCAGGTGTCTGATCCAAAGATGGCGCTGGAAATTGCAACAAGGCCAGTTATTTATTTTAAAGAAGACACAAGTTTGATTGAGGTCCTGAAAATCATCCAAAAAAGAGCATATTCCCAATTCCCGATTTATGATGGAAACGGCTTTAAGTGGCTGCTGACATCAAACTGCATTGCACAAAAGCTTGCGGACACTCTCCTCGAAGGCGGAAGGACGATTAAGGATGCAAAGATCAGTGACCTTGAGCATCTTCATTCAAAGCGATATGTTGAATTTGCCCAGAAAAGTTCGGACATTTTTTCAGTGGAGGACATTTTCGAAAAATACCATCTGGAAAATAAAAAGCTGGAAGCAGTATTGATTACTGAAAATGGAAAAGCTTCGGAGCGGCCGATTGGGATTATCACACCTTGGGATTTGGTAGAGATCGACACATTGGATTAAAAAAACAGTTTTATCCGGTTGGAATTCAAATCCCGGTGTGGGTATCAGGATTCCATTTGTTATTGAGTTTTGACAACTTTTTGAATGGAATATGTGAATAATACATGAACTAATTCGCAAAACACCCTTGGTTGGATTCAAACTTACTATAATGATAGTGTAATCCAAACGGAGGTGCCGATAATGAACGTAACGACGATTATTGAATTGGAAAATCGTGAAGTGGAAAAGATGGCTGGCGCGAAATTAGTTTTTATTCAGGAACAGATTGATGCAAATATCGTGGAGACGTGCGTTGATTGTTTTAAATATGAAGGATCAGAAGAATGCCTGGACACAGATGAAGCGATGGAAAAGGTTTTTAACGCGTTAAAAGTCGAGGGTCTTATTCCGGAAACAGTAGAAGATTTTTCCTATGAAATGCCTTCTTGCGAGAGATTGAGAAAAGATGTTTACGAGGATCAGGACATGCCGCAAAAAGTAATCCTTAGCTACGCGTTATAAGATTGTGTGCCAAACCCAAAAACGCTGCCATTTCCATGGCAGCGTTTTTCATGAATCAAGCAAACCGAGAATAAGTGGAACTGCAGCCTGCAGGCTTGGTGCTTTTTCATCGGCTCCTGTTTCATCAGTTCCAATGAAAACAGTCTTACATCCTGCTTTTTTACCTGCTTCGATGTCGCGTTCATGGTCCCCGACCATCACGCTTCCCGAGAGGTCGATATCATGCCTGCTGGCGAGGTCCAGCAGCATGCCGGCATTCGGTTTTCGGCACTCGCAGCCTTCTTTCGGTTTATGCGGGCAGTAGGCGACCTCTTTGATGTGGCCGCCATGTTCCTTGATCATCTCTACCATTCGGTCATGAATTTCATTGAGGCGCTTTTCTTTCAAAAATCCAAGGCCGACACCGCCCTGGTTAGTGACAACAAAGGTTTCATAACCAGCATTGCTCAACTGTGCGACGGCTTCAGCCGCACCTTCAAGAAGGTACAATTCTTCAGGGCGGTTCACAAATTTTACACGGTCTGTTAAAACTTCATTCAGGACACCGTCCCGGTCCAAAAAGATTGCTTTCTTCATTATGTCCTCCGTTCACTTGGTTTCTGTGTGGATTGTCGTTACGGTTTCGGCCATTTGATGGCGTGATACGTACTTGTTGCCTGTGATCCAAAATCGCCAAGGGTAATCTGTTGCTTCCCCGGAATTGTCAATGCCAATCCTTTTTCCGGCTGAAATGGAAGCCGGCTGATTGCCTTTTGCGATCCACAAGGGTTTCTTTGTTAAGGAATGCCCGTAATCACCCATATTTATGCCAAGGGCTTTTGTCAACTTTCCCGGTCCGTTAGTTAGATTCACTGATTCGGGCATGCCTCTTCTTTCTGCCATTAATTCAATACCCGCGACAGGTTCGACTGCTCTGATCAAAACAGCTTCAGGATTACCCTCACCGCCGCTGACCACATTAAAAAGGGTATGGGTATGCATCACATAGGTGTAGGCAAGACCAGAATGATGAAACATGACCTCCGTCCGCTTGGTCCTCCGGTTATTATAGCTATGTGCCGCTTTGTCCATTGGTCCGATATAGGCTTCCGTTTCAACGATGATTCCGGCAGCTATGCCTTCCTCGGTCTCTTTTATCAGTACCTTCCCAAGCAGCGAGGATGCAAGCTCCAGAGTTGGCATCTGGAAAAACTCATGATCTAATGCGGTAAAAAGGTTGCTGAAATCCTGCATAGTTCCTCCTCATCTCTTTTTATACTTTATACCCTCTGTTTGTAACAGACATCCCTCTCACGATGGATTCCTCCATGAAATAGAGGAAATCCTGACAAAAAATTAGCGATAAGAAAAAAGATGGTTTATAGTTATTTTTATAGTTCAACATAAAAAAGATTATTTACATAGGGGAGTAATGAAAGATATGTGGAAAAAATGGGTATGGATCGCAGCTGTTGCTGGGATTATTCTGTTGCTTGTTCCATACAGCCTTCCGCTCATTTTTGCTTTTTTGACGGCAGTGATGCTTGAAGGAGTAGTTCAATGGTTCATCAGGAGGTTTTCTTTTAAACGGCTGCAAGCGGTTATTGCCGTTTTTATCGGATATGTGATCATGCTGGGTGTTATTGGGTATAATCTGGTTTCGATCATTGCCCATCAGGCAGTCTCTCTGTCTCAACGGACCCCTACATTCGTAAGGGACTTTTACCGGACTGCCATTCTCCCCTTGATGGGCAAATGGGAGTTTTATTCTAAAAATTTTCCGATTGAAGTGATTACACAAATTGAGGATACGATCGAAAAGAATGTCAATTCGCTTGATTCTTTCCTGCAGCAATTGATTGCCAGTACAATTAATCTTTTGACAGCCATTCCTGGGTTCCTGATTGAATTCCTTGTGTATCTGATTGCTTTGTTTTTAGTCAGCCTGGAATTGCCGAGGCTGAAAATGAAACTTGAATCACATTTGAAAGAGCAGACACGTCAAAAAGTTTTCCTGGTAGGCGGAGAGTTAAATAAGGCTGGAGTGGGTTTCCTAAAAGCTCAGCTGATCCTGAGTCTGGTCACCTTTGTGATGGCTATGGCAGGCTTGTCAATCCTGGGGGTCAAATACACAGGCTTGCTGTCATTATTGATTGTAATCGTCGATATATTGCCGATCCTCGGGACGGGATCGGTGCTTGTCCCATGGGCGGTAGTCGCTATTTTGCAGGATAATAATTTTCTTGGAATCGGTCTGATTATTTTATTTTTAGTGATTACCGTCGTACGCAGGGTGATCGAACCGAAGATTTATTCTTCAAGCCTTGGGATTTCTCCGCTTGCTTCCTTGATCAGTATGTATATCGGATTGAAGCTGCTCGGAATTTCCGGGATTTTTATCGGCCCGATCCTGGTCATTATTTATGAAACTTTAAGAAAAGCGAACGTTATTCAACTGAATTTTAAGATTTAAATTAGTGGTCTTCTTTTTGGATAGTAAATCATATAAAAGCATAAATTATGTTTGTTACCAAGAAGGAGGAAAGCAGCAATGAACGTAGGCCGTGCGAAAGAAATCGTCGACTCAGCAGATATCATTAATGTGACATATAATGGGACATCCGTTATTATTCAGCATGTCGATGAGAACACAAAAATGGCGAGGATTTATTCAAAGGCAGAACCGGATGATGAAAGAGATGTACCGGTTTTGAATTTAATAGAGGAATAGAAAAACGGGAGATGATCATGTCTCCCGTTTTTCTGTCATATGAAGGGGCAATGTGATTTTGAACTGTGTGCCTTCATTTAACTTGCTTTTTACATCAATGGTGCCGTCCATTTCGTGAATAATCTTGTATACAACCATCATCCCCAGGCCGGTTCCTTTTTCAGCCTTTGTAGAAAAGTAAGGTTCCCCCAGTTGTGCGAGCTGAAGGGGGGACATGCCGCAGCCGGTATCTTCAATCGTGATTGAGGCGAAACCGTTAGCTTTTTCCCGTGAGCTGATTTGCAGATTCCCGCCATCAGGCATGGCTTCGATTCCATTTTTTATGATATTGAGAATGCATTGATGGAATTTAGATGCTTCTCCGGTTACATACAGTCCTGTCATTAAATCCTTTTTAATATTGACTGAAAAATGGTTTGCATATGGAATGATCAGTTCAAGTGCTTTCTCGATTTCTTCTTTTATACCGATGGATGATGTAATCAGGGATTGTGGCTTCGCGAAAGCCAGATAATCTTTAATGATCGTTTCAGCCCGGTCAAGTTCATCAATGGCGGTATTCAGATAAAATATCCGCTTATCTTCTTCAATGGCCGGATCCTTGAGCATCTGTAAAAATCCGCGGGTTACGGTCAGCGGATTGCGTACTTCATGGCTGACACTGGCTGCCAGCTGGGATACAACTTCGATTTTATCTGATTTGATCATCGCTTTATGCAAGTAATGATTCTGTCTGATGATTTCGATATAATATGTAACAATCAGAATTCCGCCTGACAGGGTCAATCCATAAACAATCATGAATAACGGGTTTGAAGGGTCATTGAATATCGCCGCTTTCATGAGGAAGATAAGAAATGAATAGGAAATCGCAATTCCCAAAACTGTATAGAGTTTTCTTAATAAGGGAAACTCCTTAAATTTAAGTGATATGTAAGAAATAAAGACAGTGATGGTTAGCATGTTGAAGAAGTTGATCCAGACTCCGTTGCCTCCGAATGGAATCCGTGCTGCAACAACTATGAAGAACAGTGAAATACTTGCAATTGGTCCGCCATAAAGACCCCCGACCACAACAGGTATGAGTCTTAGATCAAAAATGAAATGGTCATTTCCGATGAGAGTGAAGAACATGCAGAATAAGATTTGAATTGCTGATAAAACGATGATCATTGCTTTTCCATATTTCCGATAGACTCTCGTAAAACGGTGGATAACAATAAATTGGAACACAAAGGTAGTAATCAGGATGAAAATTAAATCCAATCCAAGAACTGTTAAAAGATCCATAGTCTATATCTCCAGTCGATTTCGGTTCTTTGTACATCCAAAGTAGATGGACAGGCATTTCAATAATAGACAAATTATTCGGATATATTACTTTTACTTTAACATAAAATTGTAGCGGATTTGTGATTTTTTTGTCTTAATTACAGTAATTCTGCAAGAAAAAGATGGGATAATGAGGAAGCGGATATTGACGAAATTTGTCTACAAGCCCATTCATAGTTGATATATAATCAAGATAAAATCTAGAATCATACTGGGACCTATACGGATAACCATTAAGCCGTTAACCTATGATGAGGTGTAAAAGTGGCGTTAGAAAAATATCAAAATTTATTATTTGAAAAAATTAAGATGCAAATTACAAGCTGGTTTGAAGCAGATTCAGATGAATCCGTTACTTATGATGAGGTTTACCGTTTTTTGCATTCTATAAAAGGGACTTCGGGAACCGTTCATCTTGGAGGATTGCTTATCATTTCGTCTAAGCTCCTTGAGCAGCTTGAAGCTGAGGAAGGACGGGAGTGGAAGAAGAACGAATTAAGAGAATTCCTGTATGAGCTGATCAGCCTCAGTTACGAGTACGAACACTTTAAGGAAACGGATTATAAAAAGGATGAGCCATGCTGCGGAGACCTTCCTTTAGTGCAGATTATCGATGATGATGTCTCCATGCTGATTCTGTTGAAGGAAGCACTCGAGGAAAAAGGCTGGATGGTAATGACCAATACTGCCCCTGAAACAGCTGTGGCGCTATATTATGACTTGCAGCCTGATTGCCTTGTAATCGATATTGATTTACCCGCGAAGAATGGATTTCATTTATTGGAAAATATTCAGCAGCATAACCATAAGCAGTTCATTCCAAAAGTAATCATCAGCTCTCAAAATGATCGCAATACTAGAATGAATGCGTATGAAATGGGCGCGGATGATTTCATCGAAAAGCCGATAGATATTGAAGAATTTATCGTCCGGATAAACCGTCAGCTGCAAAGAAAGAAGATCTTTGATCAATCCGTTCTCATCGATGAACTGACCCAGGTTTATAACCGAAGATTTTTGTTTGATCTGATGGAGCGTTATATAAATGATTTCAAGCGTTCAGGCAATCCTTTTACACTGGCTCTCCTTGATCTTGATTTTTTTAAAAAAATCAATGATACATACGGGCATGTGACTGGTGATCGCGTTTTAGAATCCTTTGCTTCTTTCTTGAAGGAGAATCTCAGAAGTACTGACATTGCCTTCAGGTATGGAGGAGAGGAATTTGCAGTCCTATTCCCGAGGACGATCGCGGATGATGCAAAGGAAGTTGTTAAGCGGCTTCTAGATAAATTTTCAACGATTCCTTTCAGAGAAAAGGAACAAAGCTTTAGCGTCAGCTTCTCCGCAGGAATCTACATGGCCAACAATCCGGAAGAGGGCAGACTTGATGTGCTGAAGATGGCAGATCAGGCATTGTATGAAGCGAAGGAAAAGGGACGTGCCAGGGTCGAAAGTGCAAATGCAACCATTCAGCCAGCGAATAAAATCATCAATATTTCTGTCATAGATGATGATGCGATCATCCGGACACTTCTTGTAAGGGTTCTTCAAAATATTGATAATGGCAAATCCATGCTGAATATCACAGCTTATGAAAATGGCGAAAAATTCTTTGAATCAGGGCGCATTAGTGAAAAGGGAAAACATTTTCTTATTCTTGATGGCGTCATGCCAGTTATGGATGGTATTGAGGTACTGGAGCGGGTGAAGAACACTGCAAATGGTAATCAGGCTCATGTACTGATGTTAACCGGAAGAAAAACAGAATACGATATAGCCCGTGCCCTGAAGCTGGGGGCAGATGACTATGTGACAAAGCCGTTCAGCATTACTGAACTGCAGGCAAGGGTCCAAAGGCTGATCCAAAGGATGTTCTAGATGATAAAAGATGACATCCAGTTTCTCGTAACAGCCTTCGCTTTGTTAACAGGCATCCTTTTGATCATGCTGACATATTTAACTGCCAGAAAAGCAATCGAAATCCAGCTGCGCAAGAAAGTAGAGGATTCAAAGCGTTTAATGAATGATAAGCTGCTCCATTCCATCCTCACTGGTGATTTCCTGCGTTCTTTGCAAGCTGATACAAATGTAAAGAGAATCGCTATGGAAGAACTGCTGAGCCATTATGCAGAAATTCTGGAAGGTAATGAAGAAATCAACAATCTGAACAGGCTGGCGGAAAGCAGATTGAGCGGACATTACAGGAAAGCGTTGGTTCGGAATAAATGGAGTACGAGGATGAATGCGCTTTTCCATATCGAAGCATTCAGGATGAAAGGACTTATGGAGGACATCCTTGCGATGCTGAAGCGGAAGAGAATGACAAAAGAAGAAAAAATCAGGGTATTGACGATTTTATCCCAGCTTCAATATAAGGGGATGTTCGATTTGGTGACGAGCGAGTTCAATGACCTTTCATATCTGGATTACCGGAATATCCTATTTAGGCTTAATGATCAAGGTTTTGATCAGTTCGCCCTCGGCTTCCATTCCTGCCAGCTTCAGTTAAAATATGCCATCCTTGACCTTGTGGGCCTGAAAAGAAACCTGAATTACCTGCAATTTATCGAGACTGTTTTTTCGGTAAGCTCCGGCGAAGAAAGAGTACGTGCACTAAAAGCCCTCGCGTCGATTGGATATTCAAGAAATGTGGAACGCTATCTTCCGTTGCTGAAATCATCGAACTGGGAAGAACGTATGCTGGCCGCCCGATTAGCAGGAGAATTAAAAACTGAAAAAGCACTGCCGAAACTTGTGCAGCTTCTTCAGGATCCCTCCTGGTGGGTCCGCTCACAGGCAGGCAAGTCCATCACTTTATTTCCGCAAGGGAAAAATATCCTTCATAGTGTGATGGAAACCACCAATGACACTTTTGCCAGAGATATGGCCTGGGAATGGATCAATAAAGGAGAAAATCAGTTATGAATCTGCAAGACGTCAGCCTCTATTTTGCCTGGTTCATCATGGTATACATGATGATCGTCATCACCTTCTATTCGATTGTCATGCTGATTTCGGTTATCGAGCTGAGAAAAGAATACAAACTTGATAGACAAAAATCTTACAGTGACTATGCGGAAGACATTTTTACAAAACCAGTCTCGATTATCGTTCCAGCATTTAATGAGGAAGCGGGGATTGTCCACAGCATCCGCTCACTTCTCAGTATCAATTATCCTGTATTCGAGATTGTTGTCGTGAACGATGGTTCTTCGGACATGACACTGGAAAAAGTGATTCAGCATTATGATATGAAAGAAATCCAGAAGGTCATTCGCCGCCAAGTGGATTCAAAGCCTATTAGAAAGGTCTATCAGTCCCAGGTGCTGCCTTCCCTTTTTTTAATTGATAAGGATAACGGCGGCAAAGCTGATGCGCTAAATGCCGGATTGAATTTCTCCCATTATCCTTATATTTGTTCATTGGACGGTGATTCAGTCCTTGAAAGGGACGCCTTTCTGAAGGTAATGAAGCCAATCATTGATTCAAACGAGGATGTGATTGCTTCTGGAGGGAGCATCCGGATTGCGAATGGTTGTGAAATCAAGAATGGTGAGGTCTTGAAAATCGGCTTGTCCAAAAATCCTCTCGTCATCATGCAGGTAATTGAATATTTGCGTGCATTTTTAATGGGAAGAATTGGCCTTAGCCGCCATAATTTACTGTTGATTATTTCCGGGGCATTCGGTGTATTTTCTAAATATTGGGTTGTGAAGGCAGGAGGCTACAAGACAGAAACGGTTGGAGAAGATATGGAACTCGTCGTCCGAATCCATCGGCTGCTGAAAGAAACTGGAGCAAAAAAACGGATTGTCTATGTCCCTGACCCTGTGTGCTGGACCGAGGTTCCCGAAAATATGAAATACTTAAAAAGACAAAGGCGCCGCTGGCACAGAGGTCTCTTCGAAAGCCTGTGGAATCATCGGAAATTAACGTTGAATCCAAAATATGGACAGATTGGCTTTATTTCATTTCCTTATTTTTGGATTGTTGAATTTTTTGGACCGATCGTCGAGCTTTCCGGATACCTATACGTATTAGTCTCATTATTTGTTGGCGGCATCTATCTTGAGTTCGCGATTTTGATATTTTTATTATCTTGCCTTTACGGCTCGCTTTTTTCAGCATTCGCCATTTTACTGGAGGAATGGAGCCTCAGGAAATACCCAAAAATCTCCGACTTGCTTAAGCTTTTCTTCTATTCTTTGACAGAGACAATCTGGTATCGGCCGCTCACTGTATTTTGGCGCTGTCAGGGAATCTGGCAGATCGTGCGGGGGGAAACAGGCTGGGGAGAAATGAAACGAAAAGGTGTATCCCAATGAAATCATATTTTGATAAAAAACCTCAGCTTTGGGTCCTTTTATTTGTCTCGATTGTTTTGGCCGTTCTTACAAGCCCTTTTTGGCTTTGGCAATTGAAGCCAGAGAAGACTCTTGATATCCTGATTGTTGATAAGACCGTGCCCGACCAGAGCTATCGTGAGCATAAAGGGCTCACCTGGGTGCTGAACAACGCGAAGTATAGGCAGACAGGCGGTGAGGGGTATTCTGCCGCTGATGATTACATCGGCTTCAAGCATGAAGAGAATGAATCGTTTACGGGGAATATGCTTCCAGAGGATTTAGATCAGTATAAGGTGATTTACCTTGCCGATCTATATGGAGTCTATGAAGAAGAATTTTATGGGAAAAATGAAGACGGAAGCAGGTCCAAGCAATTATATGGCGGACTGAAGTCAGAGGATGTTGATGTTTTAGAAAAAGAATTGCTCCGTGGAAATAAGACATTGATATCAGAATTCAATACTTTTGGCAGCCCTGCTGAGGAAACAGTCAGAAAACGGATGACCAATTTGCTGAATGTTACCTGGAGTGGCTGGACTGGCCGTTATTTTTCCAAACTCGAAGGAAACGAAGTTCCACACTGGATCATTAATCAATATCAATCTCAAATGGGAGTCTGGGATTTTAACGGGCCAGGTTTTGTTTTTGTAAATGAAGAATGATTTTGTTGCTGTACTTGAGAAAAAGGACATCAATGGCGAGGGACTTGAATTCAATCTTACAGGGCAAGGTTCAAAAACCTTCAAAACTGACCTGGATTCAAGCTACACATATTGGTTTGATATTGTGGAGCCTTTGAATGAGGATGAGGTCCTCGCCTTTTATAAGCTTCCAGTCAAGGAACAGGCTTTGGCTAAAATGAAGGGCTATGGGATTCCGATTGAATTTCCAGCTGTCATCAGACATCAAAACAGGCAATACACATCTTACTATTTTGCAGGTGACTATGCAGATGAAGCTGAGGTTCCCGATATTTACCAGACCTCAGGTTTAACAGAGTGGAAAAGAAATGTAAGCGGAAGAAATTCTTTCTACTGGTCCACTTATGTTCCAATGGTCAAGGAAATCCTTGCATACGGACTTCATGATTCGAAGGGGAAAATAAAACCTGAGATTGGATCAAGCGGTGTGATTCGATATAACAGCAGCACAAATAAGCAATCAATCCAGATACAGAAAAATGGAAAGTGGGAAAACCTCCTGATAAAAGGAGTGAATATCGGGATGGGAAAACCAGGGGCTTTCCCCGGTGAGGCAGCGATCACGAAAGAAGAGTACTATCGCTGGTTCCAGATGATTGGCAGCATGAATGCGAATGCCATCCGAATCTACACACTCCATCCTCCAGAATTTTATGAAGCCTTCCATGAATATAACAAGGTCGCAGAGGAGCCTCTATATTTGTTCCATGGAGCCTGGATGAACGAAGAATTGTTCGTTCAATCCCAAAATTCATTTTCGAAGGATGTCCTTGATGATTTCAAGCGTGAATTGAAGCAAATGGTTGATATTGTCCACGGCAAAGCGAACTTGCCTCCAAGTCCTGGTCATGCATCAGGAGTATATCAATATGATATTTCGCCTTATGTCTTAGGCTTTATTATTGGGACGGAATGGGACCCAGGAGCTGTCTTGAACACGAATCTTGATAATGATGGAATCGATCAGTTTTCAGGCAAATACTTTAAGACAAATAATGCCGTGCCTTTTGAAATCTGGCTTGCTGGGATGATGGAATTCACTGCAGCGTACGAGACTGAACAGTATCAATGGCAGCACAGCATCAGTTTTACGAACTGGGTTACGACGGATTTACTTAAACATCCAAGTGAACCACTTGAAACTGAGGACATGGTTTCAGTGAACCCGAACCATATTCAAAAAACGGAAGAATTCAATGCGGGGATGTTCGCTTCCTATCACGTTTACCCATATTATCCTGATTTCCTGAATTATGATAAAAAGTATCAGCAATACAAGGACAAGCAAGGGGAAACGAACCATTATGCCGGCTATTTGAATGAGCTGATCAATGCCCATCAAATGCCTGTACTGATTGCCGAATTCGGAGTGCCAGCTTCTAGAGGGCTGACGCACAAGAATGACTCCGGAATGAACCAGGGCTTTTTGACCGAGGAGCAGCAGGGGGAAATGAACAGGATTATGTTCAACTCAATGGTTGATGAAGGCTCAGCAGGCGGATTGGTGTTCTCCTGGCAGGATGAGTGGTTCAAACGGACATGGAACACACTGGATTATGACAATCCTGACCGCCGTCCATTTTGGGCCAATCGACAGACGAATGAACAGAATTTTGGACTGTTGAGTTTTGAGCCAGGCAAGAAGAGCTCGGCAATTGTAGTGGACGGCAGAAGCGAAGACTGGCTGAAGAGGGGAATCAGTCCGCTGATGACTTCAGAAACCGGGGCCATCAGGCAGGTTTTTGCAGCCTCTGATGAAGCGTATCTTTATTATCGTCTTGAGTTTGCTGAACCGCTCGATTTGGAAAAGCAGGCAACCTACCTTTTCATTGATACAATACCAGGTCAGGGGCAGCAAAGGTTCAAGATTAGTAGTGGCTCAGAAGTGAATGCTGCTTTTGGTGTTGATTTCATCATCGAGCTTGCAGGTCCAGACAAATCAAGGATTCTTGTTGACAGCTATTATGATGCTTTTTACTACCAATATGGAAAGACGTTAAAAATGATTCCTGAGGAAAAGTATGCAGAGGAGAAGAATAATGGAATCTTCCATCCTATCCGCCTTGCACTCAATAAGGAAATGATCCTGCCAGCAGATGGACGGAAAATTCCGTTCCAAGCTTATGAAACAGGTAAACTGAAATTTGGGACGGCTAACCCTGGTGATGAAAGTTTTGATTCGTTGTCCGATATAAGTATAAGTAATGATAAAAAAATGGCAGAAATCCGCATTCCGTGGCAGCTATTGAATGTGAAAGATCCAAGTACGAAAGAAATCATGGGCAACCTTTATGTACAAGGCCTTTCAGGCAGTAAAAAGATAGAAGGAATCCATTTTGCAGCTGCTGTGACAGATGGAATCAGCATTGAATCCATCATGCCTGACAATCAAGCTGACAAACTTCAAAAAGCAATTTTTTACAAATGGCCGGAATGGGAAATGCCACAGTATCATGAAAGACTGAAAAAATCGTACAGCATCATGAAAGATACGTTTAAACACACCGGGGACAAGGGGGACAATTAGTGAAAAGGCTATTGCTGGCAGAGGATGAAGAGATACTGAGAATGCTGATCGTCGATACACTTGAGGATGAAGACTATCAGGTGGATGAAGCAGTGGATGGTGAGGAGGCATTGAATCTTCTCAACAGCACGAGATATGATTTGGTCATCATTGACTACATGATGCCTGCCTATTCAGGGCTTGAAGTGATCGGTAAGGTAAGGCAGGAGGGCTTGAACATGGATACTCCAATATTGATGCTTTCTGCTAAAAGCCAGCTTACAGAACAAGAAAAAGCGATGGCAGCAGGTGCTGATTATTTCATCGCCAAGCCTTTCAGCCCGCTTGAACTTTTGGGAAAAGTGAGAGACATATTACATGAAAAAAATACAGTTCAATAAAAATAGTCTCGTACGGCGCTATATTTATTTGATGAGCGTCTTCATTGCAGCGTTCCTGGTTCTGGCTGCCATCCTTTTGTATTCCTTTTATCAGCTGAATGAGGATTATACATCCAAGAACAGAGAGCTGGAAAAGAAGGAACGAATCGTCCAGGAACTGAGCGAGGCATACAATCAGGTATTCATGGATGTCAGGGGATATATCGCCTATGGAAATAAAAATTTGAAGGAAGACGCTCTTAAAAAAGAATCCGTCATCAGGGATTTAACAAGGCAATTAAGAGAGATGGCATCGGATTACCAGGATCAGGAATTCCTGAATCATGTCGAGCTATTTACAGAATATTATTTTGTCTCTACACTGCCTGAGGCTCTTGAAAATTATGAGAATGGCAAAATCAATGAAGTAAAAGATACAGCCAACGGTGGAGCGACATACCGAATCAATAGCATCAAAAAAGAAATTAATGGCTATAACAGTGAAATCAATAATCATATCGATGCCAACTTTCAGGAACTGACAAAAATGCAGACATATGTTCAAATTGGTTTTGTTTCTTTTATTCTAGTTTTCTTGATTGTGCTGCTTCGAATTACCAGGCTTATGTTCAGTGAAATTGCCAGGCCGCTGGCAGGGTTTGCATCTGCAGCGAACGAGATTGCCAGTGGAGGCGAGGCTGTCATTGAACTCGATTCAGACCGCGACGATGAACTGGGGGTTTTATCGGTTGCTTTCAATCGAATGATTGCAAGCCTCCAGGAAAATGAACAAAATTTATTGGCTCAAAATGAAGAACTGGTTGCCCAGCAGGATGAACTTCATGCCCAGCAAATCGAGCTCCAGGAGGCTCTTGAAGTCGTCAAAGCAAATGAGCTGAAGCTCAACAGCCGGAATGAACTCATAAACAAAATTGCAAATTCGCTCGACAAGCAAGAAGTGCTGGAGAGTGTGGTCATGAATATGTGCCCGATCATCGGGGCTGAAAGGGGCATCATCGCTTTCATTCATGAAGACTCATATGCTTCATTTGGAATCTCCCCTGATGGAGTGAAGCAATTTAGGAACAATCTGTTGTTCAGCGGCATAGTCGAAAGACTGCAGGTTGACCGGAAGCCTTTCTTATTGAAAAGAGAGGCATATGAGGATGAAAAAGGTTTTCACTTAGGGAAACTGTATTCACATGATCTGTTCCTTCCCATCTTTTTATCCGGGAAAAAACTTTTGGCCGTCATGGCATTCAGCCGGTCTGATATCCCATTTGATTCAAGGAAGATGGAAGAATACGAGGCACTTGCTAAAAATGTCGGGATCGCACTAGATAAAATCAGTCTTTTCCATAAATCAGAAGAAGCGCGACGCCTTAACCAGGATATTCTGGATACGATCCAGGAAGGCGTACAGCTGGTGAATACAAAGGGAGAAATTCTTCAGGTCAACAAGCAGTTCTGTGAGTTGTTCGGCTGTCCGGACAGGCTGAAGGAAATGGACGGTTGTACATGGGAAGAGTGGACAGTTCTGCTCGGCAGATCGATTGTCAGTCCCGAGGAATTCATTGAGTTCCTGAGAAAGGAAGTAGCCAGTCATGAAAGATTCCCGTCCAGTGAAAACCACTATATTTATAAAAATAACAGCGGGCAGGTATTCAAGGTTTATTGTGAAGGACTGTTCCATGGCAGCACAAAGTTAGGGACGATTTTTGTACACCGTAACATGACAAAGGAATTCGAAGTGGACAGGATTAAATCCGAATTTGTCAGCACAGTCAGCCACGAACTGAGGACTCCGCTTGCCAGCATACTGGGCTTTACCGAACTGGTCATGACGAGAGAGCTGAAGCCTGACCGACAGAAAAAGTATCTATCCACTATTTACAATGAGGCTGGAAGGCTCACTGCTATGATCAATGATTTCCTTGATATTCAGCGGATGGAATCAGGGAAACAGGGGTATGAACGGCAGCAAATTGAATTGCTGCCAATCATCAAGAAGGTAATCGAGCTTCAGAAAATTCACTCTGAAAAGCATGTCTTAATTCTTGAAGTGCTTGGCGGAAGCGACGCTGTCATTGGGGATGCGGAAAAAATGGAACAGGCCCTTACCAACCTTGTCCATAACGCGATAAAATACTCACCCGAAGGCGGGGAAGTTCGGATTGCATTATTCGAAAAAGACGGATTTGTTAATGTTGAAATACAAGATGAAGGTCTCGGAATACCAACAGAAGCGATTGATAAAGTGTTCGATAAGTTTTACCGGGTCGACAATTCCGATCGCCGATCAATAGGTGGCACCGGCTTAGGCCTTGCCATCGTCAAAGAAATCATCCATGTTCATGATGGAGAAATCAAAGTGAAATCACATTATGGAAAAGGCAGTACCTTTACGATTTCCCTGCCTGTATCCGCAACAGTGCCTGCATTGGCCAGTAAATAGTTGAGAAGGCGGCTGATGAAGCCGCCATTATTTTTAGGTAAGTATGATGTCTCAGTGATTGGAGAGATTAACTGGCAGCAAAAAATTACAGGAAGACCTTATCGCACAAATTGAAGTGGACGATGCGGAACTTCCGATAGAGGGGTTCTAACGGACACATATTGAAGAAATCTTCTAGGGACCGTCGATAAACTTCCTCAGTAAAGTACAGGGGAGTAGAGAGCCAGTCTAAGAGATCCCCTTTCCTGCAGGCTTATCATTGGATAGTCAGGAGTGATTGGATATATACTACTTTTACAATAGATTGCATGGAAGGAGTTACATGTATGTCTCATAACTCTTTAACACTCTTTACCAGACCAATGTGAACGGACTGCCAGGAAGCGAAGGAGTTTCTTTCGCGAAATAATGTACCATATGAAGAAATTAATGTCCACGGAGAACCTGAAAAAGAAAAGCATCTCAAGGAATTGACCGGAACCATCATTGTGCCTGCCTTTATTTTTATCACCAAAAAGTACTTGTTTCTAAAAGAGAAAAAAGTACTGATAGGTTTTGAGAATAACAGGGCGGAAATTGAGACACTTGTGAAAAAGCTCTAACTGAAAAAAGCCATCGCATGATGGCTTTTTTTGTTCTAGTTCATCATTACATCCAATGTAACAAGATGATAACCTTTTGCTTTCAGGATTGGTATGGCTTTATCAACAGCCGCGGGTGTATTGATTGCGCCAATATGCATGAGAATGATATCCCCGTTGCTTGCACCATTGAGGATCCTGTCGGCAATAATTTCTGCTGAAGGCTGCTTCCAGTCAATTGTATCGGTCGTCCAATGAAAACTATATTTGTAGCCAGCTTCGCCTACTATTCTCAGAGCCTTATCATTGAAAGAACCATATGGAAATCGGAAATATGGACGTGGGGATGTTCCAGTAGCTTTAATGATGGCTTTTTCCGACTTTACGACGTCATCCTTGAATGCCTGGCTGCTAACCTTTAAAGCATCAGGGTGGGAATAGGTGTGATTGCCGAGGCTATGGCCATCGTTTACGATTCTCTTTGCGAAATCAGGGAACATTTCAACCCATTTTCCGGTTAAAAAGAAGGTTGCTTTTACATTGTGTTTATTGAGCACATCAAGGATTGAGATACCGGCTGAATCACTCCCGGCATCGAAGGTAAGAGCGATTTGTTTTTTCTCGAAGCTGCCATTGTAAACTAGGATGGACGGTATGGTTGTGGAAGGCAGAGGATCCGGAGGAGAAACAGGCGGTGCAATGTCCTTGCCGTAAATTTTCAGTATTTGCCCAATATAGATCGTTTCTGAAGAAAGGTTATTCCAAATTAGCAATTCCGCAACAGACACTCCTGCACGAGTTGAAATGGACCATAAACCATCTCCTTTTGCCACTTGATATTGAACCACTTGATCTGCTGGAACGGTGATTTTCGCCGGAGTCGGGGAATCTGCCGGATTTTCATCGGAAGGAGGATTATGCTCTTCTGCTGGTTCGCCGTCACCATCAGGCTCACCGTCTCCACCTTCCTCTGGTGAGGTTGGCTCTTCCACCGGCTCAGTTGGAACCTCTTTAGCAATGGAAGCGGTTTGTTTTCCTGAATGAAAAGAAGATACGGCATGTGTACTCAAACCTGCGCTGAAAAACCATACGATGATTAAGAAGAATAAACTGACTGCTGCCAAAGTGAAGTAAAGAAAGGTATGTCTTGCTTTTTTTGCTTTTGATGCAAAGCCCATCATTAGAAATACAATCAAGAATAATAAAGTGGCCATGATAAAGACCGCAGCCATGTAGAGGCCTCCTTTTTAGTTGTTCAGTACTGTTTTTAACAGTCTTTGATGCCCTGTTATTATTGTATGATTCATTGCTTAAGGAGGGTGCGTGTCTTAGCCCGGGCCATGAGGGGAAAACTTTTCTTTTGTCATGGAACTTAATTGTTCTTCATAAATTATAATATATCAATATTTAATGAAAGGAGAGACAGGGTTTTAATTCCGAGTTGACTTATCAGAATACATGTATTATAGTATGTCAGAAAGATATTCTAGGAGGGAAAACAGGTGACGACTGGGCTTGTTATTTTAAATATTGCAGTTATGCTAGGCATAATTGCCGGTATTTTCTACATGCAAAAGAAGCATGTGTCCTTTTCTAAGCGTGTATTCATTGCTTTGGGAATCGGGATTGTGTTCGGTTTTGCATTACAATTAATCTATGGAACTGGATCTGAAATCATCACGAAAAGTACGGATTGGTTTGCGATTGTGGGCAGCGGGTATGTGAAGTTCCTGCAGATGATCGTCATGCCACTTGTATTCATTTCGATACTGACAGCTTTTACAAAATTGAAGCTTACGAATAACATCGGTAAAATCAGCACCCTGATTCTTGGTCTGCTCGTGGGTACAACAGCTGTCGCTGCTGCGGTGGGAATTGCAACTGCTGTTGGTTTTGATCTGGAAGCTGTGCAAATTACTCAGGGAGAAGCTGAACAGGCACGAGCTGATCAGCTTGAGCAAACCTATGGAGGAATAGAAGGGCGTACTATGCCACAGCAGATTCTTGATCTGCTTCCTGCAAATCCTTTCCTTGATTTCACGGGAGCGCGCCCGACATCTACCATTTCTGTGGTTATTTTTGCAGCATTTTTAGGAATTGCTTATCTGGGAGTAAGGAGAAAGTCTCCTGAGCAGGCAGAGCTTTTTGCAAAAATCATTGATGCGTTCTATGCAATCATCATGAGAGTGGTCACGCTTATCCTGCGCCTGACTCCATATGGTGTCCTGGCGATCATGACAAAAACAGTAGCATTAAGCGATTTTGATGCGATTTTAAAATTAGGTAAATTCGTAGCTGCTTCATATGTAGCACTTGCCATTATGTTCATCATCCATTTGCTGTTACTGACGATCTCCGGCTTGAACCCGGTCACATATATTAAAAAGGCATTTCCTGTTCTTGCGTTCGCCTTTACTTCAAGAACGAGTGCCGGGGCATTGCCATTGAATATCAAAACTCAGCGTTCACTTGGAGTGCCGGAAGGAATCGCCAACTTTGCCGGATCCTTCGGGTTATCGATCGGCCAAAACGGCTGTGCTGGTATTTATCCGGCGATGCTGGCGGTCATGATTGCACCAACGGTTGGTATTGATCCATTGACACCTTCATTTATTGCCACGGTGATTGTGATTGTAGCAATCAGTTCTTTCGGGGTAGCCGGAGTCGGGGGCGGAGCAACATTTGCAGCATTGCTCGTGCTATCTGCATTGGACCTCCCTATTGCCCTTGCCGGGTTACTGATTTCCATTGAACCATTGATTGACATGGGCCGTACTGCAGTAAACGTCAGCGGTGCTATGACGTCCGGTATCCTTACAAGCCGGATCACGAAAGAAATCGATAGCAATGTCTATACAGATATGAATCAAAAAATCGAGGCAGAAGCATAAAATAAGGAAGCCAGCCAAAATCATTTGGCTGGCTTTTGGCATATAAAATAAAAATTATACAATTTGCTCCCGCCTGATCACACAAATTGAGGTCATCAATCCCACACAGATGATTGTTAGCAGGGAATACACGAATTTCTCCATTCCAATTACTTTCAAACCCGCCAGAATCACAAGACCATCTATGAAAAATATCAGGATGCCAACATTGACAGTAAAGAATTTATTGATCAGTTGGGCAAGCAAATCGGTTCCGCCAGTGCTTGTTTCATACCGAAGCATCAAGCCGATTCCGCAGCCGACCAGTAAGCCGCCTAAAATTGCGCTCGGCAAAATTCCCAGTGTCAAACCCTTTTCAGCCGGGGTAAGAAGATCGATGAAGAAACTGGATACCAGCAAACCGTGCAGGCTGTGGAAGAAATATTTACGTTCCAGAAACCATGCCAGCAAATAGAGTGGAATGCTCAGGAAAATGATCGTCAAACCAGTCGGCCAGCCGTAAAAATAATGTATGATCAACCCAAGACCAATCATTCCGCCATCAAGCAGGTGATGCGGCACCAAAAAACCATTTACTCCGATCCCCAGCAACATACTTCCTATCAATACAGCAAGAACTTTTCCTGCCACTCATCATCACCAGCCTTGTCCTTCTCACATTATTACTATGAAAAAAGACAACCATTAGAACATTCCCTTAAAAAAAGAACCCGCAATTTTGCGGGTCCAGTTTCAAAAATCGGATTAATGTGGCAGATAAGCCAACTGGTAGAAGAACAGCACCGCGAAAACATAAAGCAATGGGTGAACATCGCGCCATTTTCCTTTTACGATTTTCAGCAAAGGGTAGGAGATGAAGCCAAGTGCAATTCCAGTTGCAATACTTGAAGTCAGCGGCATGCTCAAGATGATCAGGAATGCAGGGAATGCTTCGTCAAGCTCATCCCAGCTGATTTTTGAAATGCTGCCCATCATCAAACTTCCAACGATGATCAGGGCTGGAGCAGTAATTGCCGACAATCCTGAAACGGCACTGACAAGCGGGCCGAAAAAAGCTGCGACAATGAATAATCCGGCTACAGTCAAGGAAGTAAGACCTGTCCGTCCCCCTGCTGCTACACCCGCAGAAGATTCAATATAAGCAGTTGTCGGACTTGTACCGAACATTGCACCAGCCGCAGTAGCGATAGAATCAGAAAGCAATGCTTCTCTTGCACGCGGCATTGAATCGCCCTTCATCAGTCCAGCCTGGTGGGCAACCCCAATCATTGTACCAGTAGTATCGAAAATAGTAACAAGGATGAAAGAAAAGACAACTGCATATAAACTGTTTTGAACAACATCCATTATTGCAGTCCATGGATTAAGAACGATCATGCCTTCAGGCAGTGATGGCATCGACATGAATCCTTCCTTGAAGTCGAGCTGTCCTGTGAAAAATGCGATGAGTGCAGTAATCACCATTCCGAAGAAAAGTGCTCCATTTACTTTTAGCATCATTAGTACAAGAGTAATGGCAAGGCCAGTTAACGCAAGTACTGCTGAAGGAGAGTGCAGGTCGCCAAGCCCAACAAGGTTTGTTGGATGGTCAGTGATGATACCTGTAAGGCGTAAACCGATAAAGGCAATGAAAAGGCCAATTCCGGCAGTAATTCCGTGCTTAAGATTAACTGGAATAGCTTCTATCAATTTTTCCCGGAACGGTGTCAGAGAAAGGATTACGAAGATTAAGCCCGCGATGAATACGGCAGCGAATGCTGTTTCATACGTAATGTTCTGATGGTTTCCGACAACGGAATAAGCGAAGTATGCATTGAGCCCCATTCCCGGAGCGATAGCAATCGGATAATTAGCGAACAAGGCCATCCACAGTGTACCAATTACAGCAGCGATGATTGTCGCAGTAAAAACTTGTTCAAAAGGGACACCTGCATCAGCCAGGATAATCGGATTCACGACAACGATGTAAACCATTGTGAAAAATGTCGTAATACCGGCCATCAATTCTGTTTTTGCATTCGTGTTGTTCTCTTTTAATTTAAACATGAGTTCCTCCAAAATACGAACGATTTTAAACACAAATAATATAATATTCGTTTTTAGGTAATTTTACAAGGGAGATTCGAAAAAAAAATACTAAAAACAAAAAAAGGACTTTAGTTAGTCCTTTGTAGTAATGCCCAATATTCGTCTTTTAATATAAATGAAAGCATATATTGAGATGTTTTACGGTGCATTCATAAAAAAATCCTTAGACAGCCATAGGCCTCCAATGTACAGTGCAAGTGCGATATAAGCAGGGAGCAGGTGAATAAAATCAATATAACCGATATAAAAATGTGTAAAAATTCCGGCTGCAAACGCCGGGACTCCTCCGACCAATAAGGTTCTCCACAACCATGCTTTTCCTTCCTGGAATCCCCACAGTGCCAGCATGAGAACCAATGAACCAACACTGAAAAGGGCACTGCCGAAACCGGCACGATCGTGAGCTATCACTGGAATCAGTTTTTCGTTCAGTGCAACCATCTGATCTGGGGTCATGCAAATGAACTGAAGGTCACTCTCAACAAACACAGTTGTAGCACCAATGGTTGAAATCACGATGCCACCAAGGATAAAGGAGAAGCCAAGGATGACAAAAAAGAGCTGGCCAAAGACTGCTTTTTTCCAAGCTGAATGGTTGGTGCGGTTTTTTGAAGATGGCGATGAATGAGCAGAACGGGTTTTCCGGTATCCCATGATATAGAATGGCAGCAGGATCAGCCATAACAACCCATGGAGCCAATCGAAATAACCAAATCCAAGGAAGAGAAGAATGCCGAAAAATCCAGCTATCGCAGCGATATTTAAAGCTCTTCTTGCCCAATGGATACCATAGCGGATTGCATGCCTGGCTAGCTGCATATAGATGAAACCGCCCGACACCATCGTTCCAGCAAGAGTCATCCGGTCATGTGACATGAATTTATACAGATTGGGACTGTATGCCATCAATTCCAGCCTGCTCATCTGCAGAAAGGCTTCATCATAGAACAGAATCACTTTTGTTAAACTGAAGAACAGGATGATTGCACCAGCAATCAAAATGAGCAGCCCGAAGAGCCAATACCATATCCAGCCACTAAGTTCCTCGGTTTGATCTTCCATTGTGTCCAGCAGCGCTTCATTGATTCGTTTTGGAAGTCCTGGACCTGTTGCGACATAGCCGCCTGACAATAGGACAAGTTCAGCTCCTGCCCCAAATAGTGCAAGTGCATCAGCTGGTTCGGCAACACCGCCAGAAGTAACTATGGGCAAAGCAATCTCCTGTTTGAGATGCTTTAAGGCAGAAAGCATATCTTCTGTTTGACTGATTGGGAAGTTCAATTTGTCCTCCGCTTGAGTACAGCTTTCATCAATTACGATTCCACTTGCAAAATTGCTAAATGCTTTAATCTTACCGAGATGATCCATACAAGCTGTATGACTGACTGCCAACAGGATTGGCTTATTTTCTAAAGCATCAACAATTGCTGCCAGCTCTTGAAGATTGTTGACTTTATTGATTTCAATGATAAAAATATCGCCTAAATCTTTTAACGGTCCTGCGACCTTAGCGGGTTCTCCAAGTCTGATCATAAGAGGAATATTTTTGGCTCGCAGTCTGGATAATTTATTTATCGCGGCATCCAGCCCGATTGACTCCAGATTATGAGGTAAAATCAGTGCATCATCTATTAAAGTAGTTTCTCCATTGCCAGGCAAAGCATTTATCGGCCCAATTTCTATTCCTCCAAATCCCAGGTGAGGAAAAGCAGGGAGACCCGTTAGCTGGGGATCGATTTTACCGCTTAGACAAACCGGGCTGCTAAATGTAAAGCCAAACAGATGCCTCGACAGTTTTTCAGAAGGAGACATATGCCCTAAAAACTCAATAAAAGTTTTGCCCCCAGGCAGGCTGGATATAGAGGCCATCCCGCGGTGGATGAACTCCCGTCCGATATTCCCGGGCAAGCGGGACAGCCAGGGTTTGAATAATGGATGATAAGACCAATCAGGCATAATAACCTCCAGCATGGTTGTGCTTTTACTTTATTCTAACGTAAAAAAATTCGTTTTTGTGTCTAAGTTTTGATGCAAATATTCAATTTCGCTTTTGGACAAACAGGCATAGCGAATAAAACGATATACTTCTAGCAAAAATAGAGGAGAAATTGACTGTGGAGGTAAAATAATGGATGTAAAACGAGTAAGACAAATTCTGTCGTCTTCTGCTGAAATTGATGTGTTCTACAATGGTGCATCCGTCTGGATTGACCAGTTGAACGAGGATGGCCGCACTGCCACTGTCCATCTGCGAGGGCCGCTTGAAGAACGGACAGTCGTTGAAATTACCGAGCTGCAAGAAAGGTCTTAAAAAGAATTACGCTAACCGCCGGATGCAAATAAGTGTACGGCGGTTTTTTACTATGGCACAATGTTCATAATACCTATAGTGGTTTATTAACCAAACAAAAGAGGTATTTTAACATTCGAAAGGAGAGATCGGAATGTTCCATTATACAGTTGAAGTAGACAAGTCATTGAATGAAGCAGTAGCATCACTCGAATCAAGCTTGAAAAACGAGAAGTTTGGTGTCCTCTGGTCGCTGAATATGAAGGAAACCCTGGCCGGAAAGGGAGTAGAACTTGAAGGAGATTACATCATCCTTGAAGTCTGCAATCCTCATGAAGCCAAAAGAGTCCTTGAAAAAAGCCCGCTCGTTAGCTATTTCCTTCCTTGTAAAATTGTCGTGTACAAAGAGAATGGAGCAACAAAAGTGGGTTTGCCAAAACCGACTGAGCTCATTAAGTTTGTAGAAAATGAAGAGCTGCAAGCTATCGCCTCGGACATCGAAGACAGGCTGATCGGTGCAATCGACAGCATTAAATAAATAAAATGAAGCCCAAGGATTTTATCCTTGGGCTTTCTTATATTCTAGAAAATGGCGTTTAAAATATAGTAGGAGATTGCTGCCACTGTTGCTGAAATGGGAAGTGTAATGACCCATGTGATAATCATGCGCTGAGCAGTCGTCCATTTTACACCTTTTACCCTATGTGCTGTACCAACTCCAAGAATCCCCGAAGAAATAACGTGAGTTGTACTTACTGGCAGATGGATGAATGTTGCTCCGAAAATAACCATAGCGCCTGTCAAATCGGCTGCCACTCCATTTACTGGACGGATTTTCATTATGTTTCCGCCAACAGTCTTAATGATTTTCCAGCCGCCTACAGAAGTTCCCAATCCCATCGCAAGGGCACAGGAGAACTGAACCCAAAATGGGATATCATTTGTAGTAAGATAATTATTTGCAATCAGGGCCATAGTAATGATTCCCATTGCTTTTTGCGCATCATTCGTTCCGTGTGTGAAAGATTGCAATGCTGCGGTCGCAACCTGGAAGTAACGGAAATTCCGATTTGTTTTTGTCAGATTGTTGTTTCTGAACAATATTTTAAAAATGCTGTATACAATAAATCCTAATCCAAAAGCAAGTAAAGGTGAAATGATCAGTGCCTGAAGAATCTTCAGGAAACCATTGTAGTTAAGTGCACTAAACCCTGCTGCTGCTAAAGCCGCACCGGCAATAGAACCAATGATCGCATGAGAAGAGCTGCTTGGGATTCCATAATACCAGGTCAAAAGATTCCAGAAAATAGCTGCAATCAAAGCAGCTAAAATTACAAGCGAGCCGTTTTGAAGTGTAAAAGGATCGACAATATCTTTTGTAATTGTTTTAGCTACACCTGTAAATGTCATGGCACCAACAAAGTTCATCACCGCCGCCAAGATAATTGCCTGGCGAGGTTTTAAAGCTTTTGTTGACACAGACGTTGCGATGGCATTTGCTGTATCATGGAACCCATTGATAAAGTCAAACGCAAGGGCACCAATGACGATCAATACTGTTACGATAAATACTACATCCATTTTTCAGGCTCCTTACGCGTTTTTCATGACAATGCTTTCAAGGGTGTTTGCAACATCCTGGCAGCTGTCTGCGATTTCTTCAAGACCTTCATAAATTTCTTTGTATTGAATGATTCTGATTGGATCTTTTTCAACTGAGAACAGATGCTTGATCGACTGGCGAAGAATGCCATCACATTTAGATTCAAGATCTTTAATGCGAATTGCATGTTCTCTGATCTGTTTAAGTTTTTTTGTTGTCAATAACTGCACTGCTTGTTCAATTTCGAAAGAAGCACTTTTGATTGCGGCAACGAATTCCATCATATAGTCGTCAGCCTTTGTGATTGAATACATATCGAACAGGTTAGCGCAGTGTTCCATTCCATCAAGTACATCATCCATAGTCATTGAAAGGGCAAGAATATCTTCTCTTTCAATTGGAGTAATGAATGCGTCATTCAATTGCATGATGACTTCATGGATAAGTGAATCTCCCTTTGTCTCCATGTCTTTCATTTTCTCTGTGAAGATTTTCAAATCGCTTGCATTATTAAGTTTATAATCAGCGAAATACTCACTGCTCTCCTTTAAGTTTACGGAAATATCCGTTAGAAGATTTGCAAACTTGTCTTTTTTCCTGAAAACCATAATGTTACCTCCACATTTATCCAAATGTAAAATATTTTTTAAAGCGAAATTAATTTTAGCCTAAAGATGTCGAAATATGAAGATGTTTGAAGAAAAATTTACATTAATTTAATATAAGCACCCTTTCGCAATTTACATTCTTCATACGAGGTTAACATTTCTCGTCCTGTTCGATCCACGGGAAAATGAAATAAGCCCATTTTTTTGTAGAGGATTTGTCCGGCTGTTTAGGACAAAAATTCCCCGGGAACTTAAGGATTAGACGAAAAAAGATGAAAAAAAAATCGCCGGCCTAAAAGCCGTTAATATAGATCAGCGGCTGCCGTTTATGGCAGCCGTTTTGAATTTGCATGATCCCTGCTGATGAAATTTTTTTAAAACGGTTTTTTATTTTTCGAATTGGATACATTAAAAGCAAGAGAAATAACTGCAAATAGATCTGAACATAGAATTTGGACCTTCATGGTTTTAAATTTATCTGTGGGTGGTAATGTAGGTGTACAAGCAGGCTCAGCAAGAAAGGACAAACGTTCCAGCTTCTGAGATGGCTGCTTGAACAGCTGCAGAAAAAGATGGTTTAACATCATCGGATTAGAGGTAAGTTAAGATTAGAAGCAAGCTGATACGCTCCCGGGAAGCAAACATCATCAGCAAGCCTAATTTTAAGAATCACTGCAGTTAACTCTTAAAGGGTGAAACCCTTAGCACTTCTATTACTTGATCTTACATCTAAATTTAAGGAGGAAAAAAATTATGATGAGTTTTCTTTGGGCATTAATTATTGGTGGTATTATCGGATGGTTAGCAGGACTAATCCTTGGAAGAGATATTCCAGGCGGCGTTATCGGTAACATCATTGCTGGTTTCGTTGGTGCATGGATCGGACAGGCAATCCTTGGTGATTGGGGACCTGTAGTTGCTGACTTTGCGATTATCCCGGCATTGATCGGTGCGATTGCATTGGTATTCATTGTCAGCCTGGTAATGCGCAGCATGCGTAAAGCTGACCGTCATTAATAAGAAAAATCCTTCCGACCCCGGAAGGATTTTTTTTGTACACTTTTCCAGTCAGCCGATATAGACAGATAAAGAAAAGCTGGAAATGCACAGTCCCGATTCTGGGAATTGTATCATCTCCGGCTCTTTTACTTTAAATATTTTCAAAATCAACATTTAAAAAAATCGGCAGCTGGTCGATAAAAGGGGCGTGACATAGAATTTTTTCCTGTGTGAATGGATGGGTGAATTCAAGTTCTATTGCATGCAGAGCTTGTCTGTGAAATGTATTGCTCCCGCCGTAAAGGGTGTCTCCGGCTAGCGGGTGGCCGATGTCGCTGAAGTGTACCCTGATTTGATGAGTTCTGCCAGTATCAAGGGAACATTGGACAAGGGTAAGGTTCTCTTGCTTGTTCCTGTCGAGTACTTTAAAGTGAGTGATTGCATTCTGGCCTGTTTCTGATACTCTTCTCCGTGTTGGATGATGGCGGTCCCGGCCAATTGGCTTTTCGATGGTTCCTTTCTTTTGCCGAATGATCCCGTCAGTCAATGCCAGGTAAGTTCTTTTGATTGAACGCTCTTCAAGCATCTTATCTAGGATCGCTCCAATCAGCGCGTGTTTAGCAAAAAGGACTGCACCTGTCGTATCACGGTCCAGCCTGTGCACATGGCGGGGGCGGGAAGTTTCTCCGTTCACCTGCATGTGGAATGCTGCCGCATTGGCGAGAGTGCCGGTTTGTCCGCTTTCATTCGGATGGGTATCCATTCCAGCAGGCTTATTGAAGACAATTAGATGGTGGTCTTCATACAAAATCCCGACATCATGATATTCAGGAATGACAGTCATTTCTTCTTCAGTGAAGAGGTTCAGCTGCAGACGGTCTCCTTTGCTCAAAGCAATTGTCCAATCTGGCTGTTTTCCATTAATGAGGACCTTCTTTTCCATACGGAACTGATGGACCAGTTTTTTAGGTGCCTGCCAAAAATCTCTAAATAGTGTTTCAAGAGTGTGCTTTTCCCACTCCAATGGAATGATCATTTCAAACCAATTGCCTTTTTTGTTAGATTGAATCATGTTTTTCTCCAGTCAAAGTTTATTATAGGCTCTGTTAAATTGGGCTGTTGAATTTCGTTCCAGGCGCTTCGCTTTCCGCGCGCAGTCAGGGAGCCTCTTCGGCTCTTTACGCGCCTGCGGAGTCTCCCATGACTTGCTCATCCCGCTTGAGTCTTCGCGCCTTCCACTACAATCAACAGGTAATAGAAATCAACATTGGGTAATAACAGAGCCTTATTTTAAAAGCATGCTTAAAATGTGTTTCCACGATTACGGGATTTTGTCAACTTTTACCGTAACCATGGGCATAATTACCACCCTAATAAAGGGAATGGATATGTTATTCTAGGAATATATATTACGAATAGATTACAAAAGGGTAAAAAAAGGTGGGTCGATCATTGAAAATAGTTTTTGCGTCTACACCGGGACAAGAAGAGAAAATCATGGAGCTGGCCAGTTATTTTTATAGTGATGTTTTTCCTTTGTATTTTACCGATGAAGACATACAGGAATTCGAGCGGCTTGAAGTGTTACATACCAGACCCGAGCAATTAGAGAGATTCAGTACTCTGGGAGATGCCTTTCAGGTCATCACCAGCATGCAGACGCTGATCTCTATTTTGGAGTCTGGCCATATTCCTGAAAAATATCAGGCCATGTTCCGCAGGAATGTACAGACATTGACAGACTATGGTATTTGCTTTCCCTTCAATTACAGTCAGTTTTCTGACTCCAGGCATGTACATTTAGATTATATCAGCACTTATACGAAACCTGCTAACAGACTATTGTTATGATGGTATGAAAGAACGCCTGCGGCTTCGGCTTCGCAGGCGTTTTTTCTGATCAATTATTTTAAGCTGTTTTGATTAAACCATTCTTCGAAAGTAGGTTCTTCCTGATATCCGACAATCCGGTTGACTTCTTTTCCATCCTTGTACTGAACGATGGTTGGAGTGGATTCAATACCGAAATTGTTCCAGCCCTCTTCGAATTCCAATAGATTATATTGAACAAGATCGACGCCCATTTCCTTAGCCAATGGGGCTACCACTGGTGTTGTCCGGACACAGTGCGAACATGTTGGGCTGTAAAAGTATACCGTTGCATCTTCACCGTTTTCGATTTTCTCTTCAAGTTCATCTGGTGTGATGATATTTTGGTAGTTCGGATCCTTAAGCTGTTTGACTGTCTCCGGATGCAATGTATCCTTCCCGAACGGGTTTCCCTCAGCCTTTTCTTCGTTTTGCGCTTTATTTACGATAAATAAGGCCGCGAATAATCCAACAATAATTAAAAGAAAAATGATTACTTTTTTCAACTCATGCTACCTCCTTGGATTTCTTCCAGATAATCAGGCTCAAAGAAAAAATAATGATAAATGCCGTCAATGCCAGAAACGGGATCGTAATAAATCCCAGCCAGTTGATGTATTGGCCTGTACAAGGCACTCTTCCGCATGTGACTGCATTATCAGCCATGAACGGTACCTTTTGCAAGGAATAATGATAAAGCGATAGTAACCCGCCCGCAGCTGACATAATCATAGTGTAAAAGGAAATCTTATAATCCTTTTTGACAACGGCAATCCCGAGCATCAGGGCGAAGGGATACATTAATATCCGCTGATACCAGCACAGAAGGCACGGTTCATACTGGCGGATTTCCGAAAAATACAGGCTGCCAAACATGGCAATGATCGATGTTGCCCAGGCAGCGAATAAGAATGTTTCCCTGGAATCTTTTTTTGTTTGTTCCAAGCTAATCTCCCCTAAGCTATGTAATTTCTATTAAAACTTTCTATATAAAAGAATCTTATCTCTCATTACATCTTAAGGAAAGTAAAAAAAATTTTCAATTAACATTATGTGAATTAATTTTTTGCAAATTTTTAAATTAGCAAAAGGAGAAGCTAAATACACAGTAATACATTGAGCCGATTAAGGGTAAAGGGATATGGTATGGATTTTTTTAGAAATGAAAGGTGTGTAAAACCGCATGACGGAGCTCGACTTATCCAAGTTTGAAAAAAAGATGATTATCCGCAACACGAAACAGGAAGACATTACTGAAATCATTAATATGCAAAATAGCTGCTTTCCTGGTATGGAGCCTTGGAAACGGGACCAGCTGGAAAGCCACCTGGACATTTTCCCTGAAGGCCAGTTCGTAGCAGAGTATGACGGCAAAGTTATCGGTTCATGTTCGAGCCTGATCATAAATTTCGATGAATATGACGACCGGCACAGCTGGGATGATGTCACGGATAGCGGTTATATCACAAACCATAATCCCGATGGCTATAATCTTTATGGAATCGAAGTGATGACCCACCCTGAATTTCGGAGAATGAAGGTTGGATATCGTCTGTATGAAGCAAGGAAGGACTTCGCAAGGCAGATGAACCTGAAGAGTATCATCATTGGCGGCAGGATCCCGAACTATCATCTTCATGCAGAGGAAATGTCGGCTCGTGAGTATGTGAGGCAGGTTGCGTCCCATAAGATTTATGACCCGGTACTCTCATTCCAGCTGAGGAATGATTTTACGCTGATGAGAATAAATCCTAATTATCTGCCTGACGACCTTCAGTCAAACAAATACGCAACATTGATGGAATGGAATAATGTCGATTACCAGCCGAAGACGAAGCGTTTCTTCAAAACAAGCAATCCTGTCCGCATATGTGTCGTCCAATATATGATGAGGCAAATTCAGTCTTTTGACGATTTTGCCCATCAAGTCGAATACTTTACGGATGTCGCATCGGATGCCGGCTCAGATTTCGCTGTTTTTCCAGAAATCTTTACGACACAGCTGATGTCCTTCCTTAATGAAAAAACACCTTCGCTTGCTGTCCGCAGGGTGACGGAATACACGGAGCAATATATCGAACTTTTCACCGATTTGGCCGTTCGCTACAATGTCAACATCATTGGCGGTTCGCATTTTGTTAAAGAAGATGATGACGAGATCTATAATATTTCTTATCTGTTCCGCCGTGATGGCACGATAGAAAAGCAATATAAGCTCCATATTACACCTAATGAAAGAAGATGGTGGGGAATCAGCCGTGGAGATGAGCTTAAAGTGTTCGATACAGACTGCGGCAAAATCGCCATCCAGATTTGTTATGACATTGAGTTCCCGGAGCTTGCGAGGCTGGCGACAGACATGGGTGCGAAGATCATCTTCACTCCTTTCTGTACAGAAGATCGCCAGGGCTACCTAAGAGTCCGCTATTGTGCACAGGCCAGGGCAGTGGAAAATCAAATCTACACTGTGATATCAGGAACAGTCGGAAACTTGCCGCAAACTGAAAATATGGATATCCAATACGCGCAATCTGGCATTTTCGCGCCATCCGATTTCGAATTCGCCAGAGACGGAATTGTTGGCGAAACAAACCCGAACATCGAAATGGTCATGATTGGCGATGTTGATCTTGAAATTTTGAGGCGCCAGCGCCAGGATGGCACAGTCCGCCAGCTGAAAGATCGCCGCCACGATATTTATCGCATCCAGTATAAGAAGAAATAGTGAAAGGCCTGCCGGTTTTGGCAGGCTTTCATTATTGCTGCAAAAACTAAACTGAGATTAACAGCATGTCGTTGGCTAAACGATTGTCCTTACTAAAACTTCGAGAAGAATTGGATAAAAATTATCAATGAGAGCCAATATTGTTTTATAATTAGCTTTAAGATTTAAATCTTATTATCAGGAGGGCATTCAATGGATTGGAAAATGAAAGCCGGGACTTGGCTGGGTTTTGACGGATTGGATCCGGAGCTGAAGGCTGAGCTTGAGTCATTCAAAGAAAACGAAAAACATTTAGAGGAAGTTTTTTATAAGAACCTTGAGTTCGGTACTGGTGGGATGCGCGGGGAAATTGGCGCAGGAACAAACCGAATGAATCTGTACACGGTCCGCAAAGCGTCAGCTGGACTTGCAGCATACATAGAACAGCACGGAAATGAAGCGAAGCAGCGAGGAGTGGCTATTGCATATGATTCACGGCATAAATCGCCTGAATTTGCGATGGAAGCCGCTAAGACTCTGGCGACGCGCGGAATCCAGACATATGTGTTTGAAGAATTAAGACCAACACCAGAACTGTCATTCGCGGTACGCTATCTGCATGCTTATGCAGGAATTGTGATCACAGCGAGCCATAATCCCCCGGAATACAACGGCTATAAAGTATATGGTTCAGACGGCGGACAGCTTCCGCCTGAAAGCGCGGATGAGGTCATCTCAAAGGTAAACGAAATCGAAAACGAACTGTCAATCGAAGTTATGGACGAGCAGGAGCTGAAGGATAAAGGCTTGATCAAAATGATTGGCCCTGAAGTGGATCGCGCTTATCTTGAGAAGCTGATGACCATTTCCGAAAATCCAACATTGTCAGATGAAACGGATGTAAAAGTGGTGTTCACACCGCTCCATGGTACAGCAAATATGCCAGTACGGAACATTCTAACGAACCTCAAGTATCAGCATGTGGCAGTCGTACAAGAACAGGAGCTGCCAGATCCTGAGTTCTCGACTGTAAAAAGCCCTAACCCGGAAGAGCACGCTGCATTTGAACTGGCAATCCGTGATGGCAAGAAAATAGATGCTGATGTATTGATTGCCACTGATCCGGATGCAGACCGCCTTGGTATCGCTGTAAAAGATCTTGATGGCGAGTATGTCGTACTTACAGGTAACCAGACTGGTGCACTTCTGCTGCACTATATTCTTACCCAAAAGAAAGAAAAAGGCACACTGCCAGCCAACGGAGTTGTTTTAAAAACAATCGTAACGTCTGAACTTGGCCGGAAAATCGCTTCTTCTTTTGGACTCGATACAATCGACGTGCTAACCGGCTTCAAATTCATTGCTGAAAAAATCAAGGGTTATGAAGAATCGGGAGAATATAAATTCCTGTTCGGTTATGAAGAAAGCTATGGATATTTAATCGGTGATTTCGCCCGTGACAAGGATGCCGTCCAGGCGGCGATGCTTGCTGTTGAGGTGTGCGCTTATTATAAAAAGAAGGGCATGTCACTGTATGAAGCATTGCAAAGTGTTTTTGAAGAATACGGCTATTACCAGGAAGGCCTGCGTTCCCTTACATTGAAGGGGAAAGAAGGAGCTGAACTGATCCAGAAGACGCTTGGAGTGTTCCGCCAGGAGCCGATCAAGAATCTTGGTGAATTGAAAGTTACAGCTGTGGAAGATTATTTAACAGGTGTAAGAATGAATGAGAATAATGAGGAAGAGAAAATCGAGCTTCCGCCTTCCAATGTGATCAAATACTATCTTGAGGATGGTTCATGGATGTGCCTTCGTCCATCTGGAACCGAGCCGAAAATCAAATTTTATTTCGGCGTGAACGACAGAAGCCTTGCTGATAGCAAGCAGAAACTCCTGAAGATCGAACAAGATTTCATGGAGCTGGTCGATCAGAAAATGGAAGCAGCAAAGAGTCTTTAAGAAACAACAATGTTTTTGGCAGATAGAAAGGAAGAAAAAAATGTTAAAAGATCAAGTAGCAATCGTCACAGGTGCATCAAGAGGCATTGGCAAGGAGATTGCAGTGAAGTTGGCAGAGCAGGGAATGAAATTGGCTTTAGCTGGCAGCTCTGAAGAGATAAACAACACTGCTGATGAATTGAAACAGAAAGGCTTTCCTGATGTCATTGCTGTGCAGACAGATGTCAGCAGCGAGCAGCAGGTTAAGAATCTTGTTGATAGAACACTTGAGGCATTTGGCCAGGTTGATGTACTGGTTAACAATGCAGGAATCGGTTTTTTCAAACTGACAGAAGAAGTGACTGCAGAAGAGTGGAAAAAACTTTTTGAAGTGAATGTTCAGGGTGTATTCCTTGGTGCAAAAGCAGTTCTGCCCCATATGAAGGAGCGCAAAACGGGTACCATCATCACCATTTCCTCTGACGTGGGCCGTTATACGATTCCGAACGGAAGTGCTTATACTGCAACAAAGTATGCGGTGCAGGGCTTCAGTGGATCTCTTGCGCAAGAAGTGAGGGAATATGGCATCCGCGTTGGAACAATAAACCCTGGTATGGTTGATACCTATTTCGCGAATTCAGAGCAGGGCCTCCCTGAAAAGCATGACTGGCTGAAGGTGGAGGATATCGCCAATGCGGTCGTCTATATGGCATCTGCTCCAAAACATATGCTGATTGATGAAATCGTCATCCATCCACTTGTGCAAAATTATCCGATTGCTTAAACTCTGATCCGAAGAGAAACTTTCTCTTCGGATTTTTTTATCAATATTACGACTTTTGTCTTAGTTATTATCAGACTTTTTCTGAAAGCGGAATTTTTGCAATAAAGATATAATAAAGGAAAAAGGGGGATTTTAATGACTGGGGAAAACAAAAATTCAGATGTTGGAATTTTAAAGGAAATTGCTGAATTATTGAACGAAGGAACTGAACTTAAACAAATACTGACCGAAGTTTTAACACGGCTTTTACATATAACTGGGCTTGAGACAGGCTGGATTTTCCTTATTGATGACCAAGGGGATTTTCAGCTTGCTGCAAAGGCAGAATTGCCGCCAGCGCTTTCACTTAAAGATAATGCCCCGATGTGCCATGGAGGGTGCTGGTGTGTTGACCGGTATAATGATGGCAGATTGAATAAAGCGACAAATATATTTGAATGTAAAAGAATAGAGGACGCAATCAGCAATAAAACAGGGGAAACGAATGGATTGACACACCATGCTACAGTGCCATTGCGAGCTGGTGAAGAAAAATTTGGTGTCCTGAATGTAGGTTCGCCAAATAAAACTCATTTTAGGACTGAAGAATTAGAACTTCTTGAAGCGATTGCTTTTCAAATAGGCACCGCAATCAAAAGAGTCAAGCTGACACAGCAGGAGCATGAGCTTGCATTGGCAGCCGAACGGAACCGACTTGCAAGGGATTTGCATGATTCGGTCAACCAGCTACTGTTTTCACTCAGCCTGACAGCACGAGCAGGTGCAGAAATAGCCCAAACATCTGAACTTAAAGAAACATTTGCATATATACAGGATCTCGCCCAGGAAGCACAGGGAGAGATGAGGGCATTAATCTGGCAGCTGCGCCCAAGAGGACTGGAAAATGGAATCATTTGTGCGCTTGCAGGCTATGCGGAAATGATTGGAGTTCCTCTTGAGACGAAAGTAACTGGTGTTTCCAGTCTACCAGGAAAAGCAGAGGAAACGCTCTGGCGGATTGGGCAGGAGGCGCTGGCAAATTGCAAAAAGCACTCACAGGCTGAAAAAGTTCTGCTAAAGCTTGATACGACAAATGAGAAGGTTGAGATGAGTATTCAAGATGACGGCTGTGGTTTTAACTTTGACCCGGATAGAGAGCTTCCATCGCTTGGATTAAAAAGTATGCAAACTCGGGCTTTCTCCCTTGGAGGCAAACTTGAAATCCAAAGCACTCATGGCCAGGGCACGGTGATAACGGTACAAATTCCAATATAGAAAACAGGGGAGGAAAAAAGTATGGCAATAAGAATTCTGATTGCAGATGACCATCATGTCGTCAGAAGAGGTTTAGTATTTTTTTTGAAGACACAAGATCAGATTGAAATCATTGGAGAAGCAGGCAATGGTAAGGAAGCAGTTGAATTAGCAGAAAAAATGAATCCGGACCTGATCCTCATGGATTTGATCATGCCTGAGATGGATGGAATCCAGGCAACACGGATCATCAAGGCAGCACAGCCAGATATCAAAATCATGATGCTGACAAGTTTTTCAGACCAGGAACACGTCATTCCTGCAATCGAGGCTGGAGCTTCTGGTTACCAGCTTAAAGATATCCAGCCAGATGAACTAGTTAAATCGATTAAACGGATCATGGACGGAGAGAACCAGCTGCATCCAAAGGCTACATCCCTTGTCTTAAAGCATCTATCAAGCAATAACCGCCAGGAGCGGAAACCGCAAGATGACCTGACAAAGCGTGAGCTGGAAGTTTTGAAGGAAATCGCCAGCGGAAAAAGCAATAAAGAAATTGCGTCCTCCTTGTTCATTACAGAAAAAACAGTGAAAACCCATGTATCCAATGTGCTAGCGAAATTAGAACTTGCAGACAGGACACAGGCAGCATTGTTTGCCGTCAGAAACCGGCTGGTGGATGAGCAGCCGCCATCTGCGTGAAATAACAAATCCACCACTTTATTCCATCCGCAATCAGACAGCATAATAAACAGCAAACACGGCACCTTAATAGAGGTGGCCGTGTTTTTTGGTGGAATTCTCTTCTTAAATTAAGCCGTTAGCTGCGGGTTCCAGGATGTCCTCGCCGGCGGCTTCGTTTGCGTGGTCGATGTATCTTAATAGGGAATACAGGCGTTTTTCAATGACGGCATAGTCTTTTTCAAAATTGTAAGCGTGGAGAAAATGTTCGATCTTCTTGGCCAGGAACTGGTCTTCAGTCCTGACCATCAGGATGAGCAGGTTATCCCATTGCGATCGGTGCGTGTAATATAAAGCACGATCATAATCCGTATTATTCATTTCCGTTCCTCCTTGTAAGGAGTTGATAATATTATATGGAGTTGATGGGCGAACTTCCTCAGAAAATGTTGGACATGCTTGTTTACAGGGTTTTTCAAGTTTTACCTGTATAAACTAATCCCTATTGCTTCCTAGATAAACATGGAATTTTTTCCTTCCGGTAATTAATACATATTCAAAATCTGATGAAAGAAACTAATAAAAATCTTAAAGGAGAAGAAGTGATGAAAAGAAATATAGCAATGTTATTTGCTTCAGTATTTATTTTTAGCGGATTGTTTGGGTACAACGTCCTTGCACAAAGACCAGATTATGAAAAATACGGCCGAATTGCGACTGTTGTCATAAAGGAGGACTATCCAGGTGAAGCTGTTCAGGATTATCAGTATATGGGCAGGAAGCAGCTAAGCGATGGTCAGGTTATGGATTCCTTCCAGTACAAAGTCAGCGTTAATGGAAAACCAGTTCTTGCGACAGTGCAAATTAGCCATGATTTGAAAAATAACAGGCTGTTAAGTCTGACAGTTACAGAACAGCCACAGCAGTAAAGTTTAGAACCCGTTCATCTTTCTTCCTTTTTTCTCATACATTGTGGTAAGAGATGAAAGGGGGAGAGATGGTGTCTGAGGATCAGAAGTCACTAGAATATGCCATTTCTGAAATTACCGAAATCGCTAAGGGGTTTGGGCTGGACTTTTATCCGATGCGGTATGAAATATGTCCGGCCGAAATCATCTATACATTTGGTGCCTATGGAATGCCGACGAGATTTTCGCATTGGAGCTTTGGGAAACAATTTCATAAAATGAAGCTTCATTATGATTTAGGGCTTTCTAAAATTTATGAACTTGTGATCAACTCGAATCCATGCTATGCCTTTTTACTTGACTCTAATTCATTGATCCAGAATAAGCTGATTGTTGCCCACGTCCTGGCACACTGCGATTTTTTCAAGAACAATGTGCGCTTCCAGAATACGAAAAGAGATATGGTTGAAAGTATGGCTGCAACTGCGGAACGGATTCGCAGGTATGAAATCGAACACGGAAAGCAGGCAGTAGAGTCCTTCCTCGATGCCGTATTGGCTATTGAAGAACATATTGATCCTTCCTTGATGAGGCCGAAGCTGGCCTGGTCATTAGAAGATGAAGTCGACGATGATGATGATTCTCCAACCCCGACTCCTTATGATGATTTATGGGGACTTGATTCAAAAAAGCCAGAACCCAATGACAATAAAAAGAGAAAGAAATTCCCGCCACGGCCAGAAAAGGATTTATTATTGTTCATCGAAAGCTACAGCCGGGACCTGGCTGATTGGCAGCGTGATATCCTGACGATGATGCGGGAAGAAATGCTCTATTTCTGGCCGCAGCTTGAAACGAAAATCATGAATGAAGGCTGGGCATCCTACTGGCACCAGAGGATTTTGCGTGAAATGGATCTTACAAGCGGCGAATCCATTGAATTTGCCAAGCTGAATGCCGGGGTTGTCCAGCCTTCGAGAACAGGGATCAATCCATATTATCTGGGAATAAAAATCTTCGAAGATATTGAGGAGCGCTACAATAATCCTACAGAAGAAATGAAACGCCGAGGTGTCAAACCAGGGTCTGGCCGCGAAAAAATGTTCGAAGTCCGTGAGATCGAATCGGATATTTCCTTTTTACGAAATTACCTTACAAAAGATCTGGTCATGCGGGAGGATATGTATCTTTTCCAAAAGCAGGGCCGTGAATACAAGGTTGTCGACAAAGCATGGGAGCAGGTTCGTGACCAGCTTGTCAGCATGAGGGTGAACGGAGGCTTCCCGTATTTGAGTGTTACCGATGGAGATTACTTGAAAAATGGGGAATTATACATCTCGCATGGCTATGAGGGCATCGAGCTGGATATAAAATACCTTGAAAAGGTGCTTCCGTATATCCATCAGCTGTGGGGCCGGAAATGCCATATCGAAACGATTGTCGAAGGCAGGGCCATGCTTTACACATATGACGGAAAAGGAATACACCGCAAATATTTATAAGACAACAACGAGACCGCTGATAAATTTCAGCGGTTTTTAATGTGTAAAAATCACAATAATAAGGTATGTAAAAAAAGAGGCAAGCTTTAATTGAAAAATTGATTGAACCTTTTGCACCATTAAGTCATAATTATATATGAACATATATTCATATATAAAGAAAAGAAGAGAGGCGAGACATATGGGGCACCATCATTCACACGGACATGGCCACAGCCATGGTCACGGTCATAGCCATAGCCATACAAGCAATAAGAAGGCGTTATTTTTATCATTTCTTTTAATCGCTACTTTTATGGTGGTCGAGGTAATCGGAGGTTTTCTTACAAACAGCCTCGCACTCCTTTCAGATGCGGGACACATGCTCAGTGATGCAGCGGCACTGGGTTTGAGTTTGTTCGCCATGAAGCTTGGCGAAAGGAAAGCCACATTGTCCAAGACATTCGGATATAAGAGATTTGAAATCATTGCTGCTGCACTCAATGGGCTTACATTGATCATCATTTCGATTTATATTTTCGTAGAAGCTTACCACCGTTTTACAGACCCGCCGGAAGTCCAAAGCCTCGGAATGCTGACGATTTCAGTGATTGGCCTGATTGTCAACATCATTGCAGCGTGGATCCTGATGCGTGGTGACAAGGACGAAAACCTGAATGTGAGAAGTGCATTTCTTCATGTGCTCGGTGATATGCTTGGTTCAGTCGGAGCGATAACCGCAGCATTATTGATCTACTTCTTCGGCTGGGGCCTGGCAGACCCGATTGCCAGTGTAGCAGTCGCCATTTTAATTATCATCAGCGGCTGGAGAGTGACGAAGGATTCCTTCCATGTATTGATGGAAGGTACACCGGAACAGATTAAAGTGGATGATGTGAAGGACGCACTTTTGAATATTCCTCAGGTAAGGGATGTCCATGATGTTCACGTGTGGTCAATTACTTCTGGTGTTTTTATGCTGAGCGGGCATATAGCCGTTGCGGGTGATGGGGCGCATGACGATGTTCTCCAACAGGCACAGAAGCTGCTGCACGACAGGTTCGGCATCGACCATAGCACGCTGCAGGTTGAAGGGGAAGACCATGGGTGTCCGTGCGCTCATGGGCCATGTAATTAAAACTTGAGATAAAATCATATAATAGAACATGCCAGCCATTCAATGAAGGCTGGCATGTCCTGTATATTGAGAATACAAAAGGCAAATGCCATAAATGGATGATAAACTATTGTTGCGGAAGAGCTAAGAAAGTGAGTGATGGGGATGGAAGAGGATAAAACCCTTGAATCTAAGTATATTCAGCAGCATCTTGCGAACGAGCGGACGTATTTGGCCTGGGTCAGGACCTCAATTGCCATAATTGGAATCGGATTCTTGGCTTCAAGCCTCCATTTTAATAATATAAAATCGGTAAGTCAGTTGGCAGATACAGTTGCTGTTTTTGTCAGCATTTTTTCATTGCTGGTGGGATTGGTCATTCTGTTTTTTGCCACTATGCATTATTTTGCGGTCCGTAAAAATATTAACAGCCAGACATTTGCTTCAGCCAATAAGCTTATAAAGATTTCTACTGCAATCATCTTCCTGATTTTTATGCTCCTGGGCTTCTATTTAATGAGTATTCTTTTTTAATAGGCTGTGTTAAATTAGACTGTTGATTTCCGTTCCAGGCGCTTCGCTTTCCGCGGGGCTGGCGCTGAGCCTCCTCGTCGCAAGCTCCTGCGGGGTCTCACCTGTCCAGCTGATCCCGCAGGACATTGATTTTGCTTCTTTGAATCCGCCCACGCACGATGGAAATGCGTTAGCATTTTCGGAGGAGTCTGCGCGCCTTCCACACCAATCAACAGGACTTAAACACAACAATAAGTTATTACACAGCCTATTAATAAAATATAAACGCAGAAAAAGTCTTTACAAAAATCAGCATCGCATTTCGGTGCTGTTTTTCTTTTGCATTGGATTGGTTATAAGTCCATTGGCGAACCAGTAAATTCAATGCTGTGCTTTTGCAGAAACTAAATTCTCGTCAATTTATGTCGATATAAATGATAGTGAACAATCAAAGACAGCACTTCATCCTTAACTTATTGGTATGATATTCCGAGAATTCATCAATCTCGAACAAGATTATTGTATAATAGTAGAAATACCAGGATATTTTTCCATGAAAAACCATAGAAGCGAGGGGCAGGATGGATATTCCCCATATGTACATATTTGACTTTAATAACATAGCTTTAACTGTTGTTTTTTCGATTATCTCATCGATTATGGCGGTTGAATTCAGCAGGCAAATAAAGAAAACAATTGATCGAAAGAGACGGAAAATGGCTGCCTATTCGGTGGTGCTAGCCTTCACATTTTGGCTCACCCATCTTTTTGTCATCATTTCGGCAGGCATACCATTTTCTACGAGCAATTATTATCTATACTTTCTTGTCTTTTTTGGCATATGTGCGGTTGGGTCATACTTATCACTCAGCTTGGCACAAAGGGATATTGCCAATACTTCACAGTACATACTCACCAGCATATTAATCGCTGTAAGTATCATGTCTGCTGATTTCGCGGCATTTTACATTATCTTTTCGGAAGCAATTGATATTCAACCTTTGCCTGCTGTTTTATCCTTTTTAATGGTATCGGTTACATCTTTTTCGTTGTTGAGATTTTTGATGCAAATTACGAATGAGGATATATATGAGTTCATCAAAAAGTATAAATATGCTGGCTGTGTTTTTGGCGGCACAGCAATGGCCGGTATTCCCTATATCGTCCTGACCTCGATGATAGTGGCACCTCAAGAGGAGGGGAATGGATCTTATCTTGCTCCATTCATTTTCATGGCTGCTGCGAATTTATTATTCATACTCGTGCCCGATCTGTTTGGTGAAAAATTGATCATGAAAAGTGTTCAATCCCACTTATCCCTGTTCAGCCATAATCCCGATTCAGTATTCAGGGTTGATATGAGAGGATTCATTTTAAGCGTCAATAAAGAAGCCGTTGAACTAACAGGATACACCGCAAATGAGCTGGCAGGCATCCATTTTAACGAACTGATTGGCGGCACAGAGGAAGAAAAGAAGCTAAGAACGTATTTCATGAAGGTCTTGACGGGAGAAACGAAAGTAATTGAAACAGCACTGAAGAGGGCCGACGAAACGTTCGCAGACGTGAGAATCACGGCTGTAAGAATCATCGTCAAAAATTCCACGGTCGGAGTTTTTGGCATTGTCAGGGACATAACAGAGCAGAAAAAGGCGGATAAGCTGATCAAATATCTCGCTTATCATGACGAACTGACCAATTTGCCCAACAGGCGCAATCTGGAGAAAAAGATGGCTGCCCTTTTCATTGAGGACCAGAAATTCTCATTAATCTACCTTGATTTTGACCGATTTAAAAGAATCAATGATACGTTTGGACATGCGTTTGGCGATAAGATCTTAATCCAAATTGGCAAGAAGCTTTCAGAGGTTGTTCCGGAAGAATGCCTTGTTTCAAGAATTGGCGGAGATGAATTTGCCATACTCGCTCCTGGCGGAAACATGCCTGGAGATATCGCCAACACTGTAGTAAGAGCATTCCAGACTCCGATTTTTGCTGAAGGAATGGAGTTCCTGATTACTGCAAGCATCGGTATTTCCAATTTCCCGGAAGATACAAATGATCTCGAATTGCTATTGAAATATGCAGATATGGCGATGTACAAAGCGAAAGAAAACGGAGCGAATCACTTTCAATTTTTTGATGTAAGCATGGTGGACCAGGATCTAAATAAGTTCGAACTGGAGAATGATTTGCGGAACGCCATCAATAATGGACTGCTTACTGTTTTTTATCAGCCAAAATATAACGCAGCAACAAATGAAATTACCGGTGCGGAGGCCCTGGCTAGATGGAACCATCCTCGTCACGGGATGATTCCTCCAGGAATATTCATTCCTATTGCCGAGGAAGCCAATCTGATTGTCCCGCTTGAAAGATTGATTATCAGGCAGGTGTTTGAGCAGCTTGTTGAATGGCGGAAAAATGGGTACGATGTTCCGCGTACTTCAATCAATATATCGATCATCCATTTTTATCAGGAAGATTTCGTAAAATTCATGGAGCATACTCTTAAAGAATATAGTCTTTATGGAGAATTAATTGAAATTGAAGTAACAGAGAGCATCATGATTAAAAAGGAAGACAGTATAAATGCCCAGTTGCAGTCACTGAGAGAAATCGGCATCGAAGTCAGCATTGATGATTTCGGTACAGGGTATAGCTCATTGAGCTACCTAAGCAAACTCTCTGTTGACCGCCTTAAAATCGATCAAAGCTTCATTTCCCATTCGCAGGAAAATCGTGAAATTATCTCAACGATTGTTTCTATGGCAAACAATTTGAAACTGAAGGTCATTGCAGAAGGTGTAGAAACAGAATCTCAGATCGACCTGCTGAAGTCGCTCGGCTGTGTAGAAGTCCAGGGCTATTTCTACTCTCCGCCTTTGCCATCAGAAGAATATGAAATGATGATGAGCAAGGAACTCCAGGCAATGGAATGAACCTGCGTTGACTGCAGGTTTTGATTATGTTACTATTCCTATTATTAAAAAGTCCTCTAGGGTTCCGCAGCTCGCTGGCCTGGTCCGAGAGAGGACGCACAGGAACACCTGTGTACACGGAGGGATAAAAACCCGGGAGATATCTGTTGATATCTCCCGGGTTTTATTAGATTAGAAAATAAAAATTCACTTCGAGAAATGTCTAGCTCCAGCGCCTAGCCCCTCGAGTCGCTTCGGTCCGCCCGATGAAGTCAAAGAACGATTTCACCGGGCAGCCCTCCAGCGCTTGTCGGGGCTGACCAAGGCGCTTGCGCTTTTCTTGTGAAAGGAGCATGATTATATGGCTTGGATCTTTTTAGTCATAGCAGGGATTTTTGAAATTGTATGGGCTATAGGGCTAAAGTATACAGATGGGTTTACCAAAGCAGTGCCATCCTTGATTACCATAGCTGGAATGGCAATAAGTTTTTATTTTCTGTCGATGGCCGTCAAGACACTGCCAATCGGCACTGCATATGCGATTTGGACTGGTATTGGAGCTGCAGGAGCTGTCATTCTCGGCATCGTTCTCTTTGGAGAGCCGCGAAACATGCTAAGGTTGATGTTTGTAGCATTCATTTTGATTGGCATCATTGGATTGAAGGCTACATCTGGAAGCAACTAATAACTCTGAAGTGCGGGCACAGTAAAAGGAGTTCTGTGCCCGAAAGACAAATGTGGTTCATTTATTTGGAAAAATTCATTTGCAAAATTTACCTGCTTAAATTATGATTCAAATAGATACCTTTTTATTCTAGGTAGGTGATGAAGTGTTTAATCGTGAACTTCTAAAAGGGAGCACATCACTTGTACTGCTCCAATTGCTCAATGAACGGAATATGTATGGCTATGAGCTTGTAAAAGAACTTGATAAACGAAGCGACCATAGCTTGCAGGTTAAGGAAGGGACTCTGTATCCGGCGCTCCATAAACTTGAAAAACAGGAATATATCGAGTTTTACTGGCAGGAGCAGGAAAAGGGTCCGGCAAGGAAGTATTATCGGATTACTGATGAAGGAAGAGCTGTCCTAGTAGAGAAAACAAAAGAATGGCAGCAATTTGTAAATGTCATGAACAAAGTGATCAGGAGATCGGAAAATGATCCAATTTAAAACTGAATTCCTCAGCCAGCTTGGCAGGCAATTGGGGAAACACCCTGAAAGAGAACAAATAATAGCTGAATACGACAGCCATCTAGCAGAGATGCTGGAAGAGCTTATCACCAGTGATGAAAAGGATATCATGTCGGAGCTGTACACGAGGCTCGGGACTCCGGAGGAAATAGCGGCGAGCTGGCGCGAAGAATTATCTCTGACTCCAGGGAAAACACAATGGCTGTTCATTTTGGTGAATCTGATTTTCTTTGCTGGAGGATCCATCTTGACATTGGTACATAACCTTTTTGATTTTCCTTTAATTGATTTTGCATGGAGAAGCCTGACATCCATTCCTGCTGTGATCATCATGCTTTATCTCATATTCTGGGCATTGCTTGGATATGAGATTGGCAAAGGGTTTGGCCACAAAGGAAGGAGCCTGATGAAAAAGACGTTCGTTCTTTCCATCTTGCCCAATATCATCTTAATGAACCTGACTTTGTTCAATATCATTCCGCGTGGTTGGTTCCAGCCATTATTGAGTCCTGTATTTATCTTTATCTGCATCCTGTTCACAGCTCTTTTATATCCAATTTGCTGGGCTGGATATAGATTGGGAAAGAAAGCTTCAGTTTAATTTTTTTGCAATAATACATAGATTTTCTATGTATGTAGAGATACAGGGTATTGCTATGTCTTTTTTTGAAAATGTACCTAGTAATACGATGTATAAAAGGAGAGTGCAATTGTGGAATTTAAATTAAAAAAGGAAGACTGGACATTTTTCATCGTTTGTCTGGCTCTGGGGTTATTGGCTGAAAGATCTTTTCTGCATGGAATCATAGGAGTTTCGTATCTTGTATTTGTTACCAGTTTTTACGTTGTATTTTTCTGGAGATTTCGCACGTTCCCCTTCACTAATAAAAGAATGGGCGTATTGATGATTGCTTCCGTTTGGCTGCTTGCAGCAAGTTTTTGGTTAAGATCTAATATGATATTTTATATGCTGAACATTCTTGTAATTCCCGCAATGGTTTTTGTTCAACTCGTGCTTGTTACGTATCCGCTGCACAACCAGTGGCATAGATGGCCGTTCGTCCAGAAACTTTTTAGCATTGTGGGTGCCGCGATTGTTTATGTTTCAAGATTCATCATGCAAGGTCCTAAGCTGGCATTCAGGGGAGTCGATGAAAAAAAGAGCGCCACAGTTAGAAAGGTTTTGATTGGCGTCGCGATTTCATTTCCGCTATTATTCGTCATCATCAATCTGCTGGTCTCTGCTGATCAGCAATTTGGAGCGATGCTTGGCACACTACCGCGCTGGTTATCTGGATTGAGGATTGAAGAGGAAGTATTCAGGACAATTGCAATCGTCATTTATACATTAGTCATCTTTGGAGTATTGCAAGTATTAAGGAAAAAGCAGGCAATACCTGATATAGCGCAAGATGTTAAAGAAAAAGTGTCCTGGGATAGTGTAGTCAGTTTGACCGTACTGATTTTATTGAACATCGTTTACCTTCTTTTTGTTGTTGTCCAGTTTAAATATTTTTTCAGTGAGTCATTGCACGATGGCTATACATACGCTGAATTCGCGCGCAGGGGATTCTTTGAACTACTGTTTGTCACGATGTTGAATTTATTGATCATTTCCACTGTCGTTTCATTCGTTGAACAGGGTTCGAGAATGATCACTATGGCTGTCCGCGGCCTGCTGTCACTTCTCGTTTTCTTCAGTGGAGTGATGCTGTACTCAGCTTTCATAAGGCTGCTGATGTATGAAGAGGCATACGGATTTACTTTTGACAGGGTTCTTGCACATTCCTTCATGATTTTCCTCCTTGTGATTTTGGTCTATTCCTTCATGAGGATCTGGCTGAAAAGACTATCGCTTATTCGTTTCTACATCATGTCGGCAATCATCTTTTATACGGTAATTAATATCGTTCAGCTCGACCGTTTTGTGGTGGAACAAAACCTGCAGCGCTACCAGGAAACAGGAAAGATTGACATCTATTATTTGAATTCACTTTCATATGATGGAGTGGTGGGACTGGTAGAATTATATAAGCTCAATCCAGGCCATCCAGGTTTGTCAGAACTCCTGAAGCAAAGGAAACAGGACATTTTGTATGCTGAGGAGAACTGGAATTCCTTGAATATGTCGAAACTGAACGCTAAAAAAGTGCTAAAGGATTTGGAGATTGATTGACCCTTTTAATATGGCGAAAATGAGAACAACTCTCGCATTTGTTCCCAGTTTTGTAACATATCAATAAGTTTAATAATGATAAAATGGCATTAAGCCAGATAAAGGGGAGCATGATGAATATGGAAGGAAATCAATCTGAGATCATTCTTTTATTAAAAGGGATTGGGAATTCGATTGATTCATTGCATAAAAGGGTAGAAGGTATTGAAAAAAGACTAGACCGCTTGGAAAAAGTGGACAGCATTGAACATCGCGTAACATCTAACCAGATTGATATAACCGATATTAAAGACGCACTTGAACGCATGGAAGAATTGCAAAGTGCCAAGATTGAAAGTATGCTGAAAGAATTAGTGACAAAGGCAGAATTGAAAAACAACGCAGAGTTCATCACTATTCACAAACGCCTGGATTCTCATTTGCTGAAACTTGGCAGAGTAGAGGAAGAAATCCTGATGGTGCAGCAGGATAAATAATGGTATGAACAGGGATTGCTCAATGCAGTCTCTTTTTTTTATTGAAGGCTAATCCCACTTAAAGGTTTAAACTATCCGATTATGTGAAAAAGTAAAAAGGACATTATCAAATATGAAAAAAAGTAAAGCGGGTGAAGGAATGTCATCAATGGTAGAATTTTTTAAAAGAGGAAATAAGTCTTCGGGGATTGCTGCCCTGGGAAATACATTCCTTGCGATCGTGAAAGGGGTCGCCGCTGGCATCAGTGGAAGCGGGACGATGCTTGCCACGACGCTCCACTCGGTTGCGGATGCCTTAAACCAATTCTTTGTTTTTATCGGCAGTGCGATATCGGAGAAAGAAGCGACAAAGCGGTTTCCGACTGGTTTCGGCCGGGTTGTTAATTTGTTTGTGCTTGTTGCGGTCATCATCATCTCGATTATGGCATATGAAACAGTCCTTAAAGGATGGGAATTGATCCAGCATCCTAAAGCATCAAGTAATTTATGGCTGAATGTCATCATCATGTTGTTGGCAGTACTTGTCGACGGAGGCATTCTGGTGAAAGCGATGAAAGAAATTGCGCATGAGACAAGAAGCGAAGCAAAGGGATTCGGAATTGTTTCCAACGCTTTCAAAAATGTCAGTCTCGCTTCACCACCAACGAGACTCGTTTTTTACGAAGACTTGATTGCAACATTCGGTGCGTTACTGGCGCTATTCTCAATCGTTATGGCGCATGTGACTGGATTTTACTTGCTTGATGGGATTGGGACATTGCTGATTGGTATACTGCTGATTGGAATTGCGTTGAAGATTGGCTATGAAAATACCGTAGGCCTTATTGGAGTCGCTGCACCAAAGGTAGTTGAAGACAGGATCGCCAGGCTCATTCTGTCTGATCCGGATGTCATTGATATCAATACGCTAAGGATCGTCCAGGAGGGCAGGCAGTATCATGTGGAAAGTTATCTGGAACTCCGAAAAGGGCTGACATTGGCTGATGCAGATGACATAAAGTTTAGGGTCAGGGATAAGGTACTGACAGATCCGGATGTGGACGATGTAGTAATGGGGATCATAGAAGCAGATGACGTCCAAAACTGGAAGCTATAAACGAAAACCCGGCAGAGTCATCACTGCCGGGTTTTTTTTATGAGATAAGAAAGTACAATTTTCACTTCGAGAATTGTCCAGCTTCAGCGCCTAGCGCCTCGAGTCGATTGTCTAGCTGCGGCTCCTAACTCCTCGAGACGCTTCGGTCCTGCCAATGAAGTCAAACAACGACTTTGCCGGTCGGCCCTCCAACGCTTGTCGGGGCTGACCAAGGCGCTTGCGCTTTTCTTATGATAGTACTTCTGTTTTATTAAGGAAAAAATTTTCGGCTGGTTTTTCTGTTTCGGGTTGTTTCGTCACTTCAATATATTTGATATGGTGATCTTCCATTTCGATGATCTTAAAATGGTAAGCACCGAAACTGACGATGTCGCCCTGCTTCACTTCGTAGTTTTCTGTAAGCATCCAGCCTCCGATTGTATCAACATCCTCATCATTGATATCAACTCCAAGGAGGTCGTTAACCTCGCTCACCAGCACCTTGGCATCGATGATATAGTGGCTTTCCTTTATCTTGCGGATCATCGGAACCTCATCCATATCAAACTCATCACGGATCTCACCGACAATCTCTTCAAGTATATCCTCAACCGTCACTAAACCGGAAGTTCCGCCATACTCATCCATAAGGATTGCCATGTGGATTCGTTCCTTTTGCATTTTCACAAGCAAATCGTGGATTGGAATACTGTCGATTACCCGAATAATTGGGCGAATATATGAATCTATCGTTTTTTTGCTGCGCCCTTGCTCATCTATTAAATCAGTCATGACTTCTTTAATGTTGGCCAGGCCGACGATATGGTCCTTGTCGCCATCAATGATCGGATAGCGTGTGAATTTTTCTTCCTTTACAACCTGGAGAAAAGTTTCCAGAGTATCCTCTTTTGACAGTGAAATAATTTCCGTACGGGGTACCATGATTTCTTTGGCGATCCGGTTGTCAAATTCGAAGATTTTATTTACATACTTAAACTCTGACTGGTTGATTTCACCACTTTTTAAGCTCTCAGACAGGATAATGCGAAGTTCTTCTTCAGAATGTGCGAGATCATGTTCAGAAGCAGGCTTAAGGCCAACAAGTCCTGTAGCAATACGGGCTGAACCGTTCAATAACCAGATAAACGGATACATGATCTTATAGAACATGATCAGTGGACCTGCAGTATTAAGCGACACCCATTCTGCTTTCTGGATTGCTAATGTCTTCGGTGCCAATTCACCGATTACCACATGCAGGAAAGTGATGATGGCAAATGCGATACCTACAGACAGAATATGGCCGAAGGATTCCGGGATTTCCATACTGTGAAGGACCGGCCTTAGCATCGAAGCAATCGTTGGCTCTCCCAGCCAGCCTATCCCCAGGGCAGTAATCGTGATCCCAAGCTGGCAGGCAGAAAGATATTCATCCAGATTTGACGTTACCTTTTTTGCCAGCAAAGCTTTTTTGCTGCCTTCTTCTATTAATTGATCAATTCTGGAACTTCTCACTTTAACAATCGCAAATTCTGATACGACAAAAAATGCCGTTAAAGCAATTAAAATGGCTATCCAAACCAAGTTAAATATGTCCAAATAAGTTCCCTTATCCCGTGAATTTACGGGTAAGGAGTCACCTCCCAATAAACTGTGAATTGCGCCTTGCTATCGCAGGCTCTAATTTTCTGAATTATATTTTTTCCAAGAAGTATAACAGACCCGTTCCGTGCGGCTTTGGCAGCCAGGGTCCAAATTCCTGTTATGCTGTTGAGTCCGCAGCTGGTGCTGTTACATTCTTGATACGATAGATTGCCCCATCATACCACCTCAGCTTTTTTAATTTAAAATTAATTATACCATATTGTGAAATGGTTAGGTGAGATTAATACGGTTTAATGATAATGTATGAATCTTTCACATAAAGTATGAAGTGTATGACTAATTATATTGGAAAATTCTGATTTTAACAAATAACTTAATTCATGTGCCGAAAAAATTTCCCAATGGAAAAATCAACCTTATTATCTTCTTTTTAACAGTATTAATTGAAAACAATTATAATGTTCTGTAAAATTTTAAAAAAGGGAGGCTGTCTATGAGTATACTTTTGTCCAGCTTGCAAGGTAAATTGAATAATTTGGAGATGACTGGTGAGAAAATATGGGTCGAACCTTCCATGGATTTTATTTGCAAGCGTACTCCAGAAGGGCTTATTAAGTATGTTTCGCCTTCTGTCACCTCTATGCTCGGTTATGAACCTGCAGAATTGGTAGGCAGACTTTACACATTATTCGTTCACGGAGAGGACTATAAACGAATAGCGAATATTGCTATGCCTGCAGGAGAGGAAATTTGCTGCCTTACTTATCGTCTCAAGCGAAAAGATGGAGTTTACATATGGGTTAGTTCGCAAATCTCAATCATTCGGCATCCAGATACGAATCAACCATTCGAATTGATTTCAGTAACTAGCGATGTTTCTGCGAAAATCAAAGCTGAACATTTCATCCTGGAATATGAAAAACTCAATGTAGTTGGCCAATTGGCTGCCGGTATCGCACATGAAATTAAAAATCCTTTGACGAGCCTTAAAGGTTTCATCCAGCTTATGAAGTCAGGGCACGAATTGAACCATGGTTATTTAGCGATCATGGAAGAGGAAATCAAACGGATGGAGTCAGTCTCAAAGGAACTGATGCTTATGGCAAAGCCGCATAAGTCTGACTTAGATTCATTCGACATCAATGATTTGGCTGATCACGCAATCACTTTGCTGATGGCAGAGGCAGCGAAGAAATGTATCGACATTTCCAAACATTCAAGTCTGGAGGATGGAAGGTTTCTTTGTGATGGGAATAAAATCAAGCAGGTTTTTGTTAATTTGCTGATGAATGCCATCGACGCGATGGATTTTCCAGGTGAAATTACGGTTGGACTAAAAAGGGTGGAGAATGACCTGGTAATCACCATTGCTGATACAGGAAAAGGGATTCCCGCAGAAGATTTGGACAAGATCGGCAAACCATTTTTCACCACGAAAGAAAATGGCAACGGCCTCGGATTGATGATTTGCTATAAGATCATTCAGGAGCATGGAGGCAAAATAAAGGTTGATTCTAGTTCTGAAGGAACAACATTCACCATTTTTCTGCCCGGTGAGAAGTAGGCTCAACGTTAAAGTGCATCACGTAGTTAGCAGTTCGTATCACTCTCAATTCACTGCAGGTAAGATGATCAGCAACTGCTTATTGGGGCATGCTGGATGCAATCATCCCCACTCTCTTGCAAGAAGGCCGTAAACAATCAAATCATGGAAGGCTCCGTTTAAATATTCACCATCCCGTATGACTCCCTCTTGAATAAAACCCATTTTTTCCGGAATGGCCCTGCTTTTATGGTTGTATTTTCCGCAGCGTATTTCGATCCGGTTAAGCTGCAGATCAAAAAAAGCATGTTTGATTACTGCCTTTACAGCCCTCGATGTTATACCCCTCCCTTGCATTTTTTTAGATAAATAGTAGCCGATGCATGCAATGGAATTATTCCAGTCAATTGCATGGAGACTGACCGTTCCTGCAAGGATTCCTCTGTACTTGATAGCAAAATGAAAGCCACTCCTTTCATATAAATTTTTCTGCCATATTTGGATTACTGAATAAAATTGTTCTTGAGTACGCATGGAATCAACCCAGGGCAGCCATTGACGTAAGTAGTGCCTGTTCGAATCCACCAGCCAGAATAGTTCCCCGGCTTCCTGAAGCTCAAAATTCCGCAGTTCAATTTCGGAATCAACCTTTATAGACAGCATAGTAACCTCCTGAAATCCTCTTCTGGTATTTTCAGCCATTAAAATTTTCAGCGTTTATCTAAAAGAAATGAGGGAATAAATCACTACGATGTTTTTTACACTTTTTTAATCTGGGAGGAAAATTATGAAATTAACTACAAAGATTTTGATTGGTCTTGGTCTTGGTGCCTTGACAGGACTGATTTTAAACATCTTTTCACCCGATTTGTTTTCTATTTTAGATAAATTTCTATTTACGCCGCTTGGCAAGACCTTCATCAATTTAATCAGTATGCTGGTCGTGCCGATTGTCTTGTTTTCGATCATTCTCGGAACTGCCGGATTAGGGGATCCAAAGAAGCTCGGCAGGATAGGCTTTAAGACGGTAAGTTACTTTTTAGCAACGACAGCCATTGCCATTATCATTGGTCTTGCTCTGGCCTATTTGATTAAGCCCGGATTGATGGGACAGTTCGATACAAGCGGTGCAGAATTCAAGGCTGAAAAGGCTCCGCCGGTAAGCGAAACTTTCTTAAATCTTATTCCCGTAAACCCGTTTGAAGCACTGACAACTGGCAATATGCTGCAAGTTATTGTGTTTGCTTTATTCATTGGAATCGCGTTAACAGCCCTTGGAGAAAAGACAAAAGGGGTATTGCACCTAATTGAACAGGGCAATGATATTATGATGTATCTAGTGGGACTAGTGATGAAATTTGCTCCATACGGAACCTTTGGCCTTATTGCAACGGCAATTGGAAGCCAGGGAATCCAAGCAATCAAAGCGATGGGGGTATATATGCTTGTCGTTGTACTCGCTCTGGTTGTACATGCGCTCGTCACTTATGGATCCAGTGTATACTTGCTGGGAAAGAAGAATCCGTTCTGGTTCTTCAAGCAATTCTCTCCAGCGATGGGGGTTGCATTCAGTACATCGAGCAGTAACGCCACACTCCCTGTATCCATGGAAACCGCACAAAAGAATCTGCGCGTTCCTGAATCAGTGAGCAGCTTTGTCCAGCCGCTTGGCGCAACGATCAATATGGATGGGACAGCAATCATGCAAGGGGTTGCGACCATTTTTATCGCACAGGTATATGGTGTGGACCTTTCGATGAGTGAGCTATTAACGGTTGTATTAACGGCCGTGCTGGCGAGCATTGGGACCGCAGGTGTTCCGGGAGTCGGCTTGATCATGCTTGCGATGGTGCTTCAATCAGTCGGGCTTCCAGTTGAAGGTATCGGCTTAATCCTCGGTATCGATCGTCTACTGGATATGGCCCGAACAGCGGTCAATATTACCGGCGATGCAGCATGTGCTGTCATCGTTGCTGAGTCCGAGAAAAAGCATATTGTAAGAACAGAAAAAACGAAAGTCAAAAGTGTGGCGAACAACCGTTCACTGGAGTATTCCGAATAAAACAAAAAAGACCCAGCTGTTGGTAAGCTGGGTCTTTGTTATGTGGCCGGTCAAGCCCAATATTAATTTGAAGATCAAAAAATGAACTAACTCTCATTTCCCGTAAGAGGCAGCAGCATAATAAAAGACGTTTTTTCAGGTTCCGATGAACAGGCAAGAATCCCTTTATGCTTTTCGATGATTTCCCTGCAGACAAACAAACCAAGTCCGGTTCCGAGCGTTTTTGTGGTGACGAATGGCTCGAAGATCGTCTTTAGCAGATGGTCTGGTATGACAGGGCCATTGTTTGAAATCTCGATTTTTATATGGGTGTCATTCACGAAAAATCCTTTAATTTCAATCTTTGGATCGGCGCGATACTGGCTTAGGACATCGATTGCATTAAAGATGATATTGATGAGAACCTGGCGGATTTCGTCTGAGTAGCCGTACAGGTCCATATCATCCGCTACATCCTTGATAATCCTCACATTCGTGTCGAGGATGCTTGGGTACAGGAAATTCAAGACTTCATCTATCATTTTATTCAATGAGAATAGGTCTTTTTCTTTTCCGATGAGTTCCTTTTTGGACAGGAGCAAAAACTGTGATATTCGGAAATTCAGCTGTTCCAATTCACTTGAAATGATGTCAAGATACTTCATATCCTCATGTTCCGATCTCAGGAGCTGGATAAAGCCCTGGATGGAGGTCAATGGATTGCGGAATTCATGGATGAAGCTTGAAGTCATTTGCCCCAGCAATGTCAATCTGTCCTTATGGGTTGAATCGATGAACTGATTTTTTTCCTCGATAATCTTATTTTTTTGTTCATTATAATAAGAAACAGCGTAGTACAGGAAAGTGTCAAAGCAGTAATTAATCCGGTCAATCGTATCCTGCAGGTCTTTCCACTCCATGTTTAATTTATGCAAGTGCCTGTAAACGATAGAGCGTCCAGAGTTAACATTATAAACAAAGTCGCCAATATTAATTTCCGCCCTCACCCGTTCGTCTCCCACCATGAATGCAAGCTTTTGCAGATGTTCCTCCAGTTCTTCATTTGACTTTGAAAAAACAGAAAGAATGATAGCGTACATTTCTTCGGCGTTCTTGCTTACTTTTTCTTTATACGGGTCATCTTCGGATACTAATATATTTTCATTCCAGTCGGCAATAAGGTTTTCTTTTTCACTAGTCAGGAAGCTAAGCAATCGGTTCTCCGTAATTGGCAGCATTTTATTAAGTCCCCCAGTTATTCTATTCCGTATAAGGATTCGAGGGAAATGGAGAAATCCCTTTGTCGAATATTAAGAAGATGCGGTGAAAGCAGTCGAATAGCTAAAAATATGACAAAAGTCGCATTTTTTTAAGATGTGCCAATCGGGAATCGACACTATTGCCACTTTTGGGGCTGAAAAGATTTGTGCTTGTTATTCTTAAAAAGAAATAGTATATTCATAGTGTAGAAATTAAATAATAACCACAAGGGGAGCTGCCAAGTGCAGCTGAGAGTGAGCGGACGAGTTCTTACCCTTTGAACCTGTTAGTTAATGCTAGCGTAGGAATGTGGATGCGATAGGAAAGCAATCTCGGGAATCCTGCATCGATCCCAGATTGCTTTTTTTGTTTCTGAAGCAGAAAAGGCGTGTTGAAAACGGACCTCATTCTGAAAAGAAGGAGGAATAGAAATGAAGCAAAAGCAGACGTTGTTTTTAGTGGAAGTTGCGGTATTTTCCGCTCTGGCTTATTTGTTGGACTTGTTTTCAGGATTTTTATTTTCAAGGATCTGGCCGCAGGGCGGTTCAGTATCGATTGCGATGGTACCTGTATTCATTATGGCATTCCGATGGGGAGTAAAGGGAGGAGCCTTGACGGGCCTTCTGCTTGGACTTTTGCAGTTCATCCTTGGCTTCTCGCAAATTTATCATCCAGTACAGGGAATCATCGATTACCTCGTAGCCTTTTCGGTTCTTGGGCTGGCTGGCATTTTTGCTGGACAAATAAAAGGGAGCATCCAAAATGGCTATAAGAAAAAATGGATGGGGCTGGTTTTAGCCGGAACATTGATCGGCAGCATGCTGCGGTTCGTCGCTCACTTCTTTTCTGGCTGGATTTTCTTTGGAGTATGGGCGCCAGAAGGACAGCCAGCATGGCTTTATTCGATCATCTACAACGGCACCTACATGCTTCCAAGTATGATTTTAAGCGCAATTATTATCATTCTTGTCATTGGTTACGCCCCTTACAGAATGGTTAAATCCACTCCTGTAAGCAAAAAAACAATCTAGGAAGAAAACGAGGAGAGCTCACTGGCTCTTCTTTTTTTTGCATTCTATACCTGCGCAATTTTTAAAAATATGTCAATTGTATGGATTTTGCACTAAGTGGATGTAAATCAAGGGTGTTCTGTGACTTAAATCACAGTAAAAGTAAGGAATTATTGTTTTAATAAAGAGAATCATTCTCATTTAGAAAGTTTCTACTTTTTCACAAATATTATGAAATAAAAAAGGTGATGGCTATGCTGGGAAAATTAAAGACTGGTGAAAAAGGCCGGATCATGAATATTGCAGGTGCTGATAAATTTGTCAGGAGGAGATTGCTCGATTTGGGTATCGCTGAGGGTTCTGAAGTATGTGTGAAATGCATCCTGCCATTCGGTGGTCCTGTGATGGTTGAATCCTGCGGACAGTGCATCGGGATCCGCCGCAAAGAAGCACTAAGAATCGAAGTGGAGCGGTTATGATGAATATTGCGATCATCGGTAATCCCAATACGGGTAAAACTTCATTGTTTAATAATTTAACAGGATCCTATGAATATGTAGGCAACTGGAGCGGCGTCACAGTCGAGAAAAAAATCGGGCAGTTCAAGAATGGAAAAGGCCAGCTGATTGACCTTCCTGGTGTTTATACTCTTAATCCACTCTCAAAGGATGAAGGTGTCGTCACGAACTTCTTCCTTAATGAACACTTTGAAAAATTACTAAACATCCTCGACGCATCCCAGCTAAGGAGAAACCTTCATCTTACCTTGCAACTATTAGAATATGGTGCTCCTGTCATAATTGGTTTAAATATGATTGACGTAGCAAAAAACAGGGGACTTCAAATCGATATTGAAAAGCTTGCCGCAGCGCTGGGAGTTGGGGTTGCTCCGGTGGTTGCAAGATCCGGTAAAGGCTGCACAGAGCTTGCGGAGATGGTAACAGGCGATTTTAGCGGAAAGAGAAAGAACAATCTTGTATACTACGGAAATGCGATTGAAGAGGGCATCCTGAAGCTAGGCACCATGTTGGATGGACGTACAGAACAACCTGCACGCTGGCTGGCTCTCCAGTTGTTCGAGGGGAATCCCTATGTAAAAAGCTATCTTGAAAAATATCTGCCTCCAGAAGAAATCGAAGCATTGATTCTGAGTGTTTCTGCATCCCATGCACAGCAAACAGGAGAAACTCAAATGCTAGACCGGGTAATCCACCAGAAACGCAGCGAAGTAGCAGAGAGGATTGTTGCAGTATCTGCCACCAGGATGGAAGGTGAAAAAGTGCCTTTGACCGAAAAGGTAGATAGGATCGTCACGAATCAATTCATAGGTATCCCGCTCTTTCTATTCCTGATGTACATCATGTTCATGCTCACCTTTGACTGGCTGGGCTTTCCGTTATCTGACATATTGGATTCGTTTTTATCTGGTCCGATAACTTCAGGGATTACTGCTGCGCTTTCATCTGCAGGCACATCTCCATTTATAAAAGATTTGGTTCTTGATGGAATCATTGCCGGAGTTGGCGGAGTGCTCTTTTTTGTCCCGCAGATCTTCATTTTATTTTTCTTCATATCACTGCTGGAAGACTCTGGATATATGGCAAGGGTCGCTCTCGTAATGGACCGCCTGATGGAATCAGTAGGATTGAATGGAAAGGCATTCATCCCAATGATGATAGGTTTTGGCTGCAATGTGCCAGGCATCATGGCTGCAAGGACCATCGAAACACCAAAGGAGAGACTGATGACAATCCTGCTGACTCCCTTAATGTCATGTTCAGCCCGTCTGCCGGTCTATGCTTTATTTGTCGGAGCTTTTTTCTTGCAGCATAAAGCTCTTATCGTTTTAAGTTTGTATGTGCTCGGAATCGTGGTCGCGCTCATTCTAGCAAAGGTATTCTCAAAAACCTTATTAAAGGGAGAAACATCCCTCTTTGTAATTGAGCTGCCACCTTACAGGTTGCCTCAAGCGAGAGCGCTGTGGAGGAGCACGTGGGATAAAGGAAAAGGATTCGTAAAAAAAGCGGGTACATTTATATTTGCTGGCTCGGTCCTGATCTGGCTGCTCGCCTATGCCGGCCCGGAAGGTTTGAATGTAAGCATGGATGACAGTTACCTAGCTGGGCTTGGAGGTATTATTGCACCATTATTAGCACCTATAGGCTTCGGCACCTGGCAGGCAAGCGCCTCTCTTTTTACAGGATTCCTGGCGAAAGAGGCCATTATTTCCACAATGAATATCATTTATTTTGTACCTGATGAAGCAAGCTTGCAAGGATTGATGGCATCTCATTACACTCCGCTGTCAGCATACAGTTTCATGGTTTTCATCCTGCTTTATATCCCATGCCTTGCGACAACAGCTACCATTTACAAGGAAACGGGCTCTAAACGCTGGACAGCCTTTTCAATAGGATATGCTCTAGTGATCGCTTATCTTTTGTCTTTAGCCATTTATCAGGGAGGCAAGCTTTTTGGTCTTAGCTGATCTGGGAAGGAGGATGAAGTTATGTTAGCGAACATTCTAATCGGCGGAATTATTTTCGGATATGCAGCATGGTCCTTCTACCGGTTCATCAAAAAATCAAAGGAAGGAAAATGTGCATCCTGCTCCATCCAGAGCACCTGCTCAAGCAATTGCAGCATGGATCAGAGGAAAAAACTGAAATAGAGCTAAAAGGAATGCAGTCCGCTGCATTCCTTTTTTCTGCAGTAATTCTTACTTGTAAAATAGAACTTTTAGCTAAAAAGTAAAAAGTATTTTGAATTCTAAAGAAAAGAGTGTAAAATTACACTAAAAGAACGTAAGGGAATGAAGCGGATGACAAGGGATGAAATCATCGTCAGGGTTTCGGATAAAGTAAGAATGCTCAGGGCAGAAGTGGGTTATACACAGGATAAAATGGCGGATATCATAGGTATTTCCAAAAAAACGCTTGTCCAGATTGAGAAAGGCCGCGCGCAGGCAGGCTGGGCAACTGTCGTAACCATCTGCGCATTGTTCAGGGAATCAGAAACGATACAATTCTTATTCGGTAATGAGCCTCTTGAAGTATTGGAGACGATTGCCCACGAGGGATCGGATTACCGAAAGGAAAAAACACTTGGCGGTAAAGTATGGTGGAGGGAAATTGCTCGTTCAGGCGGCTTTGTGCTGCAACAAAACATACTCAGTCAGCATTACAGGATTTTAGATGTTGATGATTTCCGGATTTTCAGCAGCTTTGAGGAAAAAGAAACAATGGAGCGCCTTGATGAACTGGCTGCAGAAGCAAGGAATAGTTAGTTTAATAGGTCCAGAGGTTTTTATTTTGATCGATGTACTGAAAAGAGAATGAGCATTTATTAAAGCCGGGTTTTAGCGACCCGGCTTTAATGTGTTTATTTGGCTATCAAAACGTGGCAGTTAGCCTTATTCGCTACCTTTTGACTGACTCCGCCGAGCAGTTTACGCTTGATTCCCTCATTACCGGATTGGCCAATGATGATCAAATCCGCATTTACTTCATTTGCGTATTCACAAATGGTATCTGCTGGGTTTCCCTCAAGTATGGAAAAATGGGTGTCAATATTAACAGCTTCCAGCTCCGCCTTTGCGTTGTTGAAGGCTTGTTCCGAACTATTTGTAATGATCGCATGTTCAGATTTATCAAGGGCACCTTGCTCCATCGCCAGAGGGGGTACCTGGATTCCATCTGCTGGAAAGTTATTGATTGGCAATGGTTCAACAGGACGTCCGGCTGATTCCATTTTCTCAGTTCGGACTTTCTCTTCAAATACATGTCCTACAAATAACTGAACTCCATCAAGGTTTTTTGCCAATTCCTTAGCTAATTGCAATGCTTTTTTTGCTCCATTTGAATCATCGTATGCGAGTACCATTTTGTTAATCCCTGACATATTGACCAACCTCCATGATTAAAACATCTTTCTCTTTTTATACCCCTTTTCCATATATTCATGTCTTTTTTCCTTGTTATTAGGCAATATGTGTTAAACCTTATTAAAAATGGGTAAAAGAAAGTGTCATATTTCTAAACTATTTTTAAAAGGTTGGGGTGCTCAGTGAGCAAAAATTCAATAATTACACGATTTCTAAGAGGATGGAAAAGACTGCATATGAACCAGGTGATGGTCTTGTCCGTATCCACAGCTGTTTTGGCCTTTTTAAGCTTTTTTCATGTTTATTCAGAGGGGGCTGACATCAGCGAATTAAATGATGACCTGGCTCAGTCAACGGTCATTTACGATGCTAATGGGGAAGTTGCCAGTAAAATTTCGGCACTGAAAAATGAAGGCATTAAAATAGAAGAGGTCCCGGACCATGTAAAGCATGCTGTTATCGCTATCGAGGATCACCGATTCTATGAGCACGACGGTGTGGATCTTGTCGGGATTTCAAGGGCATTTGTCCAAAATGTCAAGGCGGGAAGCATTGTCGAGGGCGGAAGTACAATTACACAGCAATTGACGAAAAATGCCCTGTTGTCCACAGAGAAAACATATAAACGAAAACTAGAAGAATTTTTCCTAGCGAGGGAAATTGAAAAGCAATATTCCAAAGATGAAATTCTGCAAATGTATTTGAACCGCATTTATTTCGGAAATGGTTCCTGGGGAATCAAGCGGGCAGCAATGGGCTACTTCGGAAAAGATGTTAAGGACCTTACCGTCAGTGAAGCTGCCCTGCTGGCAGGTTTGATAAAAGCTCCATCTTCTCTTGATCCTTACAAGAATTATGAAGAGGCAAAAGAAAGAAGAGATGTCGTCCTGCAGATGATGAAGACTCATGAATTCATTAAGGAAGACGAATACCAAAAGGCTGTGGAGGAGAAGATTGCGCTCAATGAAAATGGGGCAGATCCTTTACGCGGCCGTTATCCATATTACGTAGATCATGTCATTGATGAAGCAATCAAGAAATACGGTTTGACGCAGGAGGAAATTTTGACTGGCGGCCTGGAAATTTATACGGAACTTGATGTGACGATGCAATCCGCAGTTGAAGCTACGTATGCAAAAGACGAGATCTTCCCTAAGGGTACAGATCAACAAATCGTCCAAAGCGGTGCCGTGCTGGTCGATCCGAAAACAGGTGGCATTCGGGCCCTTGTTGGAGGCCGTGGTGAACATGTATTCAGAGGATACAACCGTGCAACCCATTTAACAGCACAACCGGGTTCAACAATGAAACCGCTGGCCGTTTTTGCACCGTCGCTTGAGGAAGGCTGGAATGTAACGGACTTGCTTAAGGATGAGGAATTGGATTTCAAAGATTATAAGCCTGAAAACTATAATGGTAAATACAAAGGCGAAGTGCCAATGTATGAGGCTTTAAGAGATTCGTTGAATGTACCGGCTGTATGGCTGCTAAATGAAATCGGGATAGTCAAAGGGATGGAATCTGTTAAGAACTTCGGCATTGAACTGGATCCGAAGAATGACCGCAATTTAGGTCTCGCGCTTGGCGGGCTTTCCAAAGGTGTATCTCCAGTGACAATGGCTGAAGCCTATTCAGCGTTTGCAAATAAAGGTGAGCGTCACGAAGCTCATGCCATCACGAAAATCGTGGATAAAGAAGGAAACACGATTGTAGAATATGAGGGCAAGAAGAGTCAGGCCATTTCGAAAGAAGCTGCTGAAAAAATGACGAGCATGCTTCTTGGTGTCGTCGAGGAAGGAACAGGTAAGGGTGCACAAATACCTGGCAGAGAATTAGCAGGTAAAACGGGTTCCACCCAAGTACCGATCGAAGGTGTCAAAGGTACGAAAGATCAGTGGTTTGTTGGATATACTCCACAGCTCGTTGGCGCTGTATGGGTTGGTTATGATAAAACGGATAAAGACCATTATTTAACTACAACGAGCAGCGAAGGAGCTGCATTGGTCTTTAAGGACTTTATGTCACAGGCATTGAAGAATACAAAAGCCGAGTCATTCAACGTTACACCATTATCTAAATATGTGGAAGAACACAAAAGGTCACAGCGTGCAAAATCAGTAAAAGAATTAGAAGGAAGAATAAAGAAAGAAACTGAGAAACTGAAGAAACAATGGGAAAAAGCAAAGCAGAAAATGAAGGATAAGAAAGAAGAAAAGCCAAAGGATGAAGATAAAAAAGAAACAACAACTGAAGCCTCCACTTCTACACAAACTGGAAATACTGGTAGAGAGAGTGGCAGTGGAAATGAGGAGGATGCCGGAAGCAACGAAGGAGATACCGGTGGTGAAGATGATACTGGCAACTCCGGCGATGCTGGAGATACCGACGGGGACAGTGGTGGAGACGGTGAAGGTGAAGGTGAAGGTGAAGGTGAAGGAGGAGACGGTGAAGGAGACACTGGCGGTTCCGAAGGAGACACTGGCGGAACCGGTGACACTGGTGGAGATGACGGCGACTCCGAAGAAGGAGACACTCAAGATTCAAATGATGGCAGCAACTAATTAAAAATACACTGAGCAGGGGATCGCCTCCCCTGTTTTTTATTTTGCTTCTGGTAAGCTGTAAAATAGTAAAAAAGGAGGCAGACTCAAAAGGTCGAATTAATTCGTTGCATTAAAAATGAATTTAAAAACCTGAGTTGATCTACGTTCCAGGCGCGAAGACTCCTCGAAAATGCTAACGCATATCCTTCGTGCGCGGGTGGGTTCGAGGAGGTAAATCAATGTCCTGCGGGCTCAGCGCCGCCCTCGCGGAAAGCGAAGCGACTGGAACGAAATCAACGGACCATTTTTTCAAGCAGTCCTAAAAATAAAGAGGGTGCCCAAAAGTTTTTTATACTTTTGGAACACCCTCTTTTATGGATTGAATTATAACATACGCAATAGGAATCCGATCACGACGATTGCGCCGACGATCATTAAAATCGTTCTTACCACAAAAATTCACCTCTATATCTATTATTCTCTATTATCAATTAAATTTGGAATGACTCAGATGTTTCGAGCAGTCGCTTGCGGTTCACACGCAGAACAGAAGCTTCATTGGTTAGGAGCTTAGTAAGCTGCTCCAATTGCGGTTCTACATCTGTACCTTCCAAAATAATTTTTAATGTTGTATTCGGTTCAACCGTCAGCAGAAAGGAAACAAGCTTCGATAATGAATTCGCTTCAACTGCTTTTTGGCGGCTATACAAATAGGTAGTCCCATTCATTTTTTTTGCAGCCTGATAGATCTCAAGCATTTTCTTCATTGTGAATCTCTTCTGTACCATAACGTTTGAAGACATAATCTCTTTCATTTATATATAACTCCTTTAATGAATCATTTTTTTATTTTAGTAAGTTAGTAGAATAATACCCCGGAAGCAAGAAATGAAAACCTATTAATAATATTTGGGCTAAGTTGGCAGGGCTGAAGATAAAACATCCTCCGTCTCAAGATGGAGAAGGAAACAGTCAGGAGAAGCTAGTTGTTTCTGTGTCATTTCTTTATTCTAAAGTTAATAAAAGAAAACCAAGGAGAAGACAAATGAAAAAATTAGCGGAGATTTTCCAGAATCGGAGTTTCACGAAATTATTCTTAGCCAACTTTACCTCCCAAATGGGAAGCACGATCGGGCTGACTGCATTCATGTTTTTCTTGCTGGATCGTTTCAGTTCCCAGCCTGTGTACGCGACCATCACAGAATTGATGTATTCTTTGCCTATGCTTGCGGTGTTCTTCGTGATTGGCGTATTTGCAGACAGGATGGACCGCCAGAAAATAGCTGTATATTGTGATTGGATAAGTGCTGGTCTATCGTTGCTCCTGATTGCTTCCATATATGTTGGCTGGATGCCGCTCATCTTTGCGGTATTGTTTTTAAGGAGTGCTGTCCAAAAATTCTTCTTCCCAGCAGAACATGGGATGGTCCAGGGAATATTAAAGAAAGAGGATTATACGACTGCCGCAGGGTTGAACCAGCTTGTGATGAGCCTGTTCATGTTGTTCGGGAATGGCCTTGGCGTCCTGGCTTACTGGTCAATCGGAATTTACGGAGCCATATTGGTAGATACATTATCCTTCATAGTCAGTGCGATCCTGATCCAGAAAACGGAAGTGCCTAAAGAGGCTCGGCTGCCGAACGGCCCGCATAAGCTGAATGATCTGAATATCAAAGTTGTATTAAAGGATTTAAAAAAAGGCTTCGTATATGTTCTCAGCAGCAGGCTGTTGTTTACCTTAATCATTGGATTTTTCATCTTTGGCATCGTCAATGGGGGCTTTTCTGTCATGCCGATTTTCATCCTGAAGTATAAGCTGGCTCCTGGAACATATGAGCAATACTCAATCGTCATCGGTTTTGTATTTGGTTCCGGTGTGTTGATCGGCAGCTTGTTCGCTTCATTGCTGGCGCAAAAAATGAAGCTCTACCACATGATATCGGTCGGATTGTTAATAGCTGGCAGTTTTACGGCACTTGCATCGCTGCCTGACAATATCTATATCTTTTTAGGAATCCTGTTTATTTCCGCATTGGCGCTGCCGCTTATAAACATAGGAATAGGAGGCTGGCTTCCAAGCATCATTGATCCAAGGATGATGGGCCGGGTGCAGGGACTGATCAGCCCGCTTAACATGCTATCCCATTCGCTGACCCTTGCATTCATCGCCTATAGCTTCCCATCACTGCTGACCATTGAAATGCTTTATTGGATAGTCGGGGGATGCCTGGCGATTGTCGGATTATTTTATATGATGGTTCTGCCGAAGCTGGCGGAAGAAAACGAAAATACCGTAAAAGAACAAGGAATCGAACAGGGCGTTTAGAGGGAAAGTCCTAATGGGCTTTCTTTTTTTTGCGGATTTACGTGAGGAGAAGATTTTTTTAAAAAAAGATTTGAACGATTCTTTACTTCAACCGTCTTATTAATAAATAATCAGATAGAGAGCGATTTTTCAGGGTGGCGGGGAAAGCGAGGCATGCTTTAATGGATGAGAAAGAATTAATCAATAGTGCAAAAAATGGTGACCATCGGTCGTTTGCTGCCCTTTTCCGGGGGCATTATCCCATGCTAGTCAAATACCTGATGAAGATATCGATGAATCCTGACATTGCTGAAGAAATGGCACAAGCTACTATGGCTAAATGTGTGGAAAAAATTCATTTATTTAATGGGAAATCAAAATTTTCATCATGGCTGATCAGTATAGCCACCAACTTGTATATTGACCAGCTCCGCAAGAAGAAGCGGGAGCGCGAATGGAATGAAGGAGAAGCTGCGGCACGCAAGCTGCAATGGCATATGGAATCAAGGAATGAGGATTGGACTGATGCGCTTGCCGCTCTGGCAAAGCTGACTGAGGAAATGCGGATTCCATTAATCTTGAAACATTATTATGGGTATTCTTATGATGAAATCGGCGAAATCCTGAATATTGCAGCAGGTACTGCAAAGTCCAGAGTCCATCATGGGCTTTTAGCCATAAGAAGGGAGCTGAAGGTAGATGACAAACCAAAAAAGGACCTCGCCAGCAAATGAGCAAATGGATATGGAATTCATAGATACAATTAACCAGATTCAACATGGACTGGAGAAAATGGATTCCGTCAATCTTTATACACCTGATGAAAAATGGTTTGAACAAATGGTGCAAAGCCAGCAGGAACAGCTTAACAGGAAATACAGAAAGGAATTAGGATGGTTCATTGTGAGTGCATTATTGATTCTGAGTGCGGTCATGTTCACTTTGCTGGAACTGCCCAAGCTTTACTTAATTCTCCAGGCTGCTGCAGTAGCAGTGACTGTTTTTTATAGCTTTAAAGGTGTGCAAAAGCAGGTGGATAGCCGATGAATGGGGAACTGTCACCGCTTATGATTGCTTTGGTAGCCTTGATCCTTTTGGTGCAAAGCATTTTCCTTTTCATTAATGCAAGGAAGCATGGGCATAATTATTGGCTTTGGGGAATCCTCGGATTGATCCAGGCCCCTATGCCATTGCTCTTTTACCTGCTGTTCATCCGGAAAATCTGGAAGAGATATTCGAAAGATGTATGAAAATGATGAATATTTTAAAAAAATAGAATTGACATTGTGGCTCGTAAGGTGATAACCTTACAAAAGAGAATGGAAAAATAATCTAAAAAGGAGGTTACGGATATGAACATTGTTAAAATCGCAAGATACGCTCAATTGAATAATCGTAACCTGTCCTTTTGCCATAACTAGGTTTTTTAGAGAACCTTAAAGATGAAAGGCATAGGTTGCGTATTTGCGTGACGTGTGCCTTTTTCTGTCTTTACGATTGATTCAAGACATATCGCATGCCGCGGTATGTCTTTTTTCATTTTATAAACTCGTTATTGCTCCATTCATTAATCATCCAAAGGGGGAAAAGGAAATGTTTTTAGCAAAAGTGAAGAAATTAGTAAAAAAGGATAATCTCGAAAGCGGCTAGTCATTGCATTGACAGAAAGGAGTGTTAAAACATGTTATCAGTAATTTCAAAATTAAGCTGGTTTTTTAAGGAAAACTGGAAGAGATATAGTATAGCGATTACTTTATTGATTATTGCGGGCGTCCTTGACGTGCTGCCGCCTAAAATCGTCGGGATGGCAATTGATTCGATCCAGGTTGGTTCGATGTCCAAAGAAGTGATCCTTAAGTATGTGGGCAGCCTGGTGCTCATCACGGTTGTCTCCTATTTCATCACATATATTTGGATGTACCAGTTATTTGGTGGTGCATTCCTGATTGAACGGAAACTTAGGACCCGTTTCATGAAGCATCTGTTAAAAATGACACCGACATTTTTTGAGAAGAACCGTACCGGTGACTTGATGGCAAGAGCGACGAATGATTTGAAGGCGATCTCTGTCACAGCAGGTTTCGGCGTGCTGACACTTGTGGATTCAAGCTTTTTCATGCTGACGATCATATTCACGATGGGATTTTTCATCAGCTGGGAGTTAACTCTTGTTTCAATCATCCCTCTGCCAATCATGGCGTTCTTGATTAATGTTTATGGGAAAAAGATACATTCCAGATTCACCGCTTCGCAGGATGCGTTCGGCGAGTTGAATGATAGGGTACTTGAATCCGTTTCAGGAGTCAGGGTTATCAGGGCTTACGTACAGGAAAAAGCGGATGAAGCGCGGTTCCATGAACTGACTGAAGACGTCTATCGAAAAAATGTCGAAGTGGCAAAAATTGATTCTTTATTTGAACCAACGATTAAAATCCTTGTTGGATTGAGCTATCTGATTGGATTGGGATATGGAGCATACCTGGTGTTCCAGCAAAAGCTTACACTTGGAGAACTAGTCAGCTTCAACGTTTATTTAGGAATGCTGATCTGGCCGATGTTTGCGATTGGGGAACTGATCAATGTCATGCAGCGCGGCAATGCTTCACTTGACCGTCTGAATGAAACCCTGTCTTACAAAGAAGATGTCGCTGACCCGCTAAAGCCGGTCGAAGGCAATGAACCGGAAATGATACAGATGTCTGAACTGACGTTTAAATATCCTTCCTCCAGTGTCAACAATCTTGAAAATATCAAGCTGCACCTGAACCGCGGCGAAACGCTCGGGATTGTCGGCAAGACGGGAAGCGGCAAGACGACATTGATTAAACAGCTGCTCAGGGAATACCCGGAAGGAAGCGGGAACCTGCTTGTATCCGGTGTGCCAATCCAGGAGCACAGCCTGAGGCAGACGAGAAACTGGATGGGATATGTGCCACAGGAAAACATCCTTTTCTCCCGTTCGGTAAAGGAAAATATTATGTTCGGAAACCCAGTGGCCTCTGAAAAGGAATTGCAGGAGATCATTGATCTTGCTGCGTTCCGCAAGGATCTGGAGATGCTGCCGGAAGGCCTTGAAACGCTTGTCGGTGAAAAAGGGGTGGCACTTTCAGGCGGCCAAAAGCAGCGGATTTCAATTGCGCGCGCTTTGATCAAGGATCCGGAAATTTTGATTCTTGATGATTCTCTTTCAGCAGTAGACGCGAAAACGGAGAAAAAAATCATTGATAATATCCGCAGGGAGCGGAATGCGAAAACAACGATCATTACAACCCACAGAATGTCTGCGGTTGAGCATGCTGACCATATCGTCGTCCTTGAGGATGGCAAAATCATTGAGGAAGGCACCCATGAACAGTTGATGGAAAGTAAGGGATGGTACAGTGAGCAATATATCAGGCAGCAGGCAGAAGCAGTCGAAGAGGAGGTGCACTCCGTATGAGTACAGGAAAAAGACTGTTCCAGTATGCATTAAATTATAAAAAAATCATTTATGTCGCGCTGGCAATGCTGACTCTCGCTGTCGTTGCAGATCTGGCAGGACCATTCATCGCCAAGAGAATGATTGATAACCATATTCTTGGAATCGAATCGGTCTGGCATAAGACTGAAGACGGAAAAGGGGCCGTTGAATATAATGGCAGTTTTTACACAAAGGATGGCGAATCTGGTAACACCGATTCTGCCCGAATTTTACAGGTTGGAAGGAATTTTGTGTTTGTAAATTCAGATGTGGATTTTGATGGAAGCCGCAGCTATGAAAATGGGATTTTAACGATCACCAAGGGGGCAAAAGCTGCACAGTATGAGGCTGAGATTTTGTCCGGCAATGCATTGATGAACTTTTATAAACCAGAAATTCCGAACATCATCAAGTTGCTTGCATTCTATTTCGGCTTGCTGGTCATTGCGTCCATTTTCCAATATGGCCAAAGATTTTATTTGCAAAAATCAGCGAATCGGATCATCCAGAAGCTTAGGGAAGATGTATTCAGGCAGATTCAGCGGCTGCCAATCCAGTATTTTGACAATCTTCCGGCAGGAAAGGTCGTTGCAAGGATCACGAATGATACCGAGGCCATTCGTGAATTGTATGTAACCGTCCTTTCAACGTTCTTCACGAGTTTTATCTATATTACCGGAATTTATATTGCATTGTTCATTTTGAATGCGAAGCTTGCGGCGATTTGTTTGCTGTTATTGCCAATTCTGTTTGTATGGGCGAAGCTTTACCGCAAATATGCATCAAAATACAACCATGTCATTCGCTCGCGTGTCAGTGACATCAACGGAATGATCAATGAATCGATTCAGGGCATGAGCATCATCCAGGCATTCAGCCGGGAAAAAGAAACACAGCAGGAATTCGAATCTCTTAATAAGGAGCACTTCACATATCAAAATAAATTGCTGAGCTTGAATTCCTCGACCTCACACAATCTTGTGCAGGTGTTAAGGAATATCGTCTTCGTCGCATTCATCTGGTATTTTGGCGGCGAGGCCCTTCAGCCGTCATCCGCGATTTCACTTGGTATGCTCTATGCGTTCGTTGATTACATCAACCGCCTGTTCAATCCCGTGCAGGGAATCGTCAATCAGCTGGCAAACCTTGAGCAGGCTCTGGTAGCAGGTGAAAGGGTATTCAATCTGATGGATGAGGAAGGCATTGACGTCAGTGAGAAGGAGATAGACCGTTACAAAGGAAATGTCGTTTTCGATCATGTTTCCTTCTGCTATAAGGAAGGTGAATATGTTTTGAAAGATCTTTGTTTTGAAGCAAAGCAGGGTGAAACCGTGGCACTCGTGGGGCACACGGGATCAGGCAAAAGCTCGATCATGAACCTGCTATTCAGATTCTATGACCCACAGGAAGGCAAAATCCTGATTGATGGGATGGACATTTCTGAGATGCCAAGGCAGACTCTTCGAAAGCATATGGGAATCGTCCTCCAGGATCCATTCTTGTTCACGGGGACGATTGCCTCCAACGTCAGCCTTGATCATCCTGAGATTTCGAGGGAAAAAATTGAAAAAGCGCTCGCAAGTGTTGGTGCAGATCGTGTCCTGAAAAATCTTGAAAAAGGCTATGATGAACCGGTGATAGAGAAGGGCAGTACGTTATCAAGCGGGCAACGCCAGCTGATATCTTTTGCCAGAGCACTGGCTTACGATCCGGCGATCCTGATCCTTGATGAGGCTACTTCGAGCATCGATACCGAAACAGAGACGATCATCCAGGAAGCAATGGATGTCTTGAAAGAAGGAAGAACGACCTTCATCATTGCTCACAGACTGTCAACAATCCGTAATGCCGATCAGATACTTGTACTGGATCGCGGGCGGATTGTCGAAAAAGGCAACCATGATCAACTGATGGAGTTAAAAGGAAAGTATTTTCAAATGTATCAGCTGCAGCTTGGCAACAAGGTTAAGGCTGGTTAAAGGATCCGCACCCAACCATTTTGGGTGCGGTTTTTCTGTTCTATGAGAAAGCTCTCCCCGATTCACACATTTGTCACAAAATGTTGCGAAACCAACACGCTGGCATCTGGTCGGCTGTGGTAATTTAAAACTAATCAAACCAAAAATTCAGGGGGTTAATAGGATGGCGGAGTTGACTGTCACTTTAAGCATCGCGAGCATCATGGTCCTGGGCTATTATATTGGGTATGCAATTTATAAAGCATAATGAGCAGTGAAAATAGACATAATGAAAAGCGGAAGCAGTATCTCGACTGCTTCCGCTTTTTTGGCTTTTAAGCCTTACATAAAAGCACTTTACTGTAATCTTGATTTAAAAAACGTTATCCTAGAGGCGGAAATGTTTTAAATGTTTAGATAAGTTAATAATTAGATTGAGGAGGGATGGTTTTGTCAGATTACCGGATTGAAAAAGATACTATAGGCGAAATAAAAGTACCTGCTGAGAAATACTGGGGGGCACAGACACAAAGGAGCAAGCAAAACTTCAAAATCGGCACAGAAAAGATGCCAATTGAAGTCATCTATGCTTTTGCCGAGGTCAAAAAGGCGGCTGCCAGGGTGAACGCAGATTCCGGGAAAATGCCTGATTCAAAAGCGAAAGCAATCGAGACTGCCTGCGGTGAAATCCTTGATGGGCGATTTGATGGACACTTTCCATTAGTTGTCTGGCAGACAGGCAGCGGGACTCAATCGAATATGAATGTGAATGAAGTAGTGGCAAGAAGGGCGAATGAACTGCTTCAAGAGCAGGGGTCAAAGGAACAAGTCCACCCTAATGATGATGTGAACATGTCCCAGAGCTCGAATGATACTTTCCCGACTGCGATGCATATCGCCGCAGTAAAAAAAGTGACAGGAGAGGTATTGCCTGCTCTTGAACTATTCAAGAATACGCTGAAGAAAAAAGAACAGGAATTTAATGAGATCATCAAGATAGGCCGTACGCACCTTCAGGATGCAACACCATTGACTCTGGGACAGGAAATCAGCGGCTGGAGAGCAATGCTTGAGAAGGATGAACGTATGATTAATGATGCGCTTAAATATGCTCGGGATTTGGCAATCGGAGGCACGGCTGTCGGCACAGGTATTAACGCATCTAAAGATTTCGGGGTCAATATGGCGAAGCAGCTGTCTGACCAGACGGGTGAAACATTCCATTCTGCGCCAAACAAATTTCAGGCACTGACATCACATGACGAAATCGTGTTCCTGCATGGCGCATTAAAAGCGCTGGCCGCAGATTTAATGAAGATTGCCAATGATATAAGATGGCTCGCGAGCGGACCAAGAAGCGGAATTGGTGAACTTGCAATCCCTGCGAACGAGCCGGGAAGTTCCATCATGCCCGGGAAAGTCAATCCGACCCAGAGTGAAGCACTTACCATGGTTGCAACCCAGGTGTTCGGGAATGATGCTGCCATCGGCTTTGCAGCAAGCCAGGGGAATTTTGAACTGAATGTCTTTAAGCCTGTGATCATCTATAATTTCCTGCAGAGCGCAAAGCTGCTGGCTGACGGGATGAGATCGTTTAATGATAATTGTGCTGTCGGCATTGAAGCGAATCTAGATGTGATTGCGGGACATGTGGAACGATCATTGATGCTTGTGACCGCCCTGAATCCTCATATTGGCTATGAGAAAGCTGCACAAATTGCCAAGCTTGCTTTTAAAGAAAACTCAACCTTGAAGGAAGCAGCAATCAAAACAGGTTATGTAACATCCGAGCAATATGACATATGGGTAAAACCAGAAAATATGATTTGATAATTTAATTATTTTTTCAAAAGATAAGGCCCCCTTATGAAAGGGGGCCTAAGCCATTCTATTTTATTGTTTACTACAATTTAGCGCTGGTAGCCGCCAAGTTGCTGCTCAGCCATTTGCACTAGGCGCTTAGTGATTTCTCCACCAACTGAACCGTTAGCACGAGAAGTAGTTTCGCCGCCAAGCTGTACGCCAAATTCTGTTGCGATTTCGTACTTCATTTGATCAAGAGCTTGTTGAACACCAGGAACTAATAATTGATTAGAGTTGTTACTGCTAGCCATTAATATTTCCTCCTTTGTGTTTTTCAAAGTTGTATTTTGGGTCAGTATGGAATCGAACCATTCATGGCACTTGCCATGCCGCCAGGGTAACCCATGTTGAGGATTCTGGCTGGGCTAGCCGGAATTGCACCGGCACGCGTATAAGCTGCCTTCTAAGGCTTAACCCAATGTTCTTTGCTGCTTGTTTTTGCTGAGCGGTGTTTGTTGCTGTTTTATTAATAACTAGTATGTTTTGTTTGAAAAAGTTTATGCGCTATGGATTAAAGGTAATTAATACCAGATATCACACGCTACATAACGGACTTTATTCAACACAAACTATTTATAGCAATTAAGCCAGAAAGGACTGAAGAAAATGGGGATGTGCCCTCTTTGCAATGGTTTCCGAAACATCGTTCCAACATGTCCGAATTGCAGCGGCAGCATGGAGAATAACGGCAGGGAAGCAGATTATTATGATGATTACAGCCCATATATGCCATTTGACCAAATGAAGCTGGAGGATGGGTATCCTGCCGATCATGCAGATGGAGAATGTCCGCATCTCTTTAAATGTCCTGATTGCGGGGCAAGCCAGGTATTCTTAATCAAAGAATGAAACTTCGCATTTCATGGAATTGAAAAAAGCAACCGCAGGCGGTTGCTTTTTTATCATTATAATTAAGGACGGATTCTCACTTCTGTTTCAGCATCGAAGAAGTGAACTTTGTTCATATCAAATGCCAGTTCCATGACTTGGCCTGGTGTCACATCCGTGCGTGAATCTACACGTGCTACAAAATCCTGGCCTTCAAATTGTGAGTAAATCATCGTTTCAGCACCTGTTAATTCAGATACTTCGACAGTAGCTTTAATAGTAGCGCCTTGTGAAGCATCGATGAATACTGGCTCGTCGTGAAGGTCTTCAGGTCTTACGCCAAGGATGATCTCCTTGCCTACATAACCTTGTGCACGAAGGACCTTCATTTTTCCCTCTGGAATTGCAATTGAAGAGTTGTTGATTGTGAATTTGCCTTCTTCAAGCTTGCCAGTGAAGAAGTTCATGGAAGGTGATCCGATGAAGCCGCCAACAAAGACGTTTTCTGGATTTTCGTAAACTTCTTTTGGAGCTCCAACCTGTTGGATCACGCCATCCTTCATAACTACAAGGCGAGTTGCCATTGTCATCGCTTCGGTCTGGTCGTGAGTTACGTAAATAGTTGTTGTGTTCAGGCGGCGGTGAAGCTTTGCGATTTCAGCACGCATCTGTACACGAAGCTTTGCATCAAGGTTTGATAAAGGTTCGTCCATCAAGAATACCTTCGCGTCACGGACGATTGCGCGTCCCAATGCAACACGCTGGCGCTGACCACCAGAAAGTGCTTTTGGTTTGCGATCTAAGTAAGGCTCAAGACCAAGGATCTTGGCAGCTTCTTTAACACGGCGGTCGATTTCATCCTTAGGGAATTTGCGAAGCTTCAATCCGAATGCCATGTTATCGTAAACAGTCATGTGCGGATAAAGTGCATAGTTCTGGAAAACCATCGCGATGTCACGGTCTTTTGGAGGAACATCGTTTACGCGCTTTCCGTCGATGTAGAAGTCACCCTTAGAGATTTCTTCAAGGCCTGCAATCATACGAAGTGTAGTAGATTTACCGCAGCCAGATGGACCAACGAATACGATGAATTCTTTATCCTGGATATGAAGGTTGAAATCTTCAACAGCTGTTACTTTGTTATCATAAATTTTAAAAATGTGGTCTAATTTTAACTCGGCCATTTTTTAAAGCCTCCCTGATTGTTTGTCTACAAAAACAGTTTAGCGAACATGCACGGGTTTAATCATCGGCAGGATGCACAAAATTTATGTAAGCCCTTTTATGCAGTTTGTTGAAAGCGTTTGTATGACCTGTATTTCTAGCGTTTTTCTTCATATAGACAAGCTAGATAAACCATCAGTGCTGTATCAAAATCTTTTAAATGGACGCCAGTCCGTTCCATGAACTTGTCCATGCGATATTGAAGCGTGTTACGATGTACGTATAGCTTTTTAGCCGCGAGGGAGGCATTTGAGTTGCTTTCCAGGAACACTCTGATCGTTGTCATCAAATCCTTATCCTCTGAAAATGCTTCGAGGATTGAAACCTCGAGTATATCTCTTAAATGTTCAGGAAGGCTAGATGACAAGATTATAGGGAAAACCTTTTCGAAAGTGTATACCTTTTCACGACTGGAGATTTTGATAGCCTGATGGAACAGCTCTTTTTCTTTTTGGAAAAAATCGGCAAGCTGAGTGTTAATTCTTTGGAACTTCCCAATATAAAATGATATTTTTACATAAAAGTCGCTTTCAAATGTCGATGAAATGGACTCGAGTTCTTCAGCACTTTCGGTGACTTCTTTCTTTTCTTCGATTAAGAGCCCGTAAGAATCATCCATCCAAAGCATCGTGTGATCAGGAAAAAAACCATGCAATGCACCAGTGATTTCATCGGAATCGATTTCTTTTCCTTGCAGATGGAATTGGATGAAACGGCACTCATCAGAATAAACGGAAGGAACTGTTCCATCGTAAAAAAGGAATTGGTTCCATTCATGGGCAGTTCCATGCAGTTCAGCATCAACTGCCGGTTCAACATAATGGCAGATAGCTTTTAATAGTTCAAACTGGCTTTCGGATATCTCGTGTTTGGGTATACCGATCCATATGGATTCGCCCTCATTTTCCATGAACCAATAATAATCTGGTGATGGCTTTTCTGGTGCAAATTCCTGCGTGACAGAATCGGGGAAATACGCTAATATTTTATTAATCATATAAGTATCCTCAGATTTAATTTGATAAAAGCTGACATTTTCTTTATTATAACAGTTGTAGCTTCCTGATGTTAAGTTGGGTAATTGGTAGAAAAAAGGAAAAAATGTTGGTATAATAGATACAATACGGGGTACCGTAAGGAAGAGGTGTAGGGATATGGAATACACAGCGGAAATGAAAAATCGCCTAAAGCGATTGGAAGGCCAGGTTCGCGGCGTCATTCGCATGATGGAAGAAGAAAATCACTGTAAGGATGTTGTTACACAATTGTCAGCAGTCCGTTCTGCAGTAGACCGTGCAATCGGCTTTATCGTAGCAAAGAATCTCGAATCTTGCATCACTGAGGCAGCACAAGAAGGGAAAAATGCTGACGAAGCGATTAAAGAAGCAGTAAATATGATCGTAAAAAGCAGATAAGACACCAGCATCCTTTTTGGATGTGGTGTCTTTTTTTTTGTACAGATAGCGAGTTTTGCCTGGTCATTCCTATTCATTGGGCGGATCTTCGGGATAAAGGTCGCGGGCTTCCTCGATATTCGGTGTGCTGTCAAACCGATGTACAGTTCCGCCAGCCATACCTTCATTGATCATACGGTCCACATCGACATACATTTTGTCTCGTCCCTCATATTGAAGGTCTTCAGCAAATTGCTTCTCGCGTTTCTCTTTCATGGTATCCTCCTTCAGAGCTTTTACGCTTAGAATACCGGATAGCATAGAGAAACATACACATTATTTGTCATAAACATGGAAAAGCATGAGTTCATGGATTTGTTTCTTCAGCTGCTCAGTATTTTCTTCCGATGGTTGATCAGACGTCCATTGAATGTCTCCATTTTGATGATAAATCCCTGTATATTTAAGCTTTTTAAAGTAAAATGAAAAATGCCAGCCAGGCATCTCTTTATTTTCAAACAACGGTTTGAACTGGAAATGAGTAATCATTCTGAATCCCCCTGATATCAAGCAGTTTAATCTATTATATTATACATTAGATAATAGATTAAACTGATGGCTCTGTTTAATTAGTCTGTTGATTTTCGTTCCAGGCGCTTCGCTTTCCGCGGGCAGTCTGCGAGCCTCCTCGGCGCTTTTGGCGCCTGCGGGCTCTCCCATGACTTGCTGATCCCGCAGGACATTGATTTGTCTTCCTGAATTTACCCACGCACGAAGGAAATGCGGCAGCATTTTCGAGGAGTCTTCGCGCCTTCCACTAAAATCAACAGGTAATAAAAATCGATATTTGCCTATAACAGAGCCAAACTAAAAAGCATGAAAAATGAATTCCTCATCCAGGCTTTTCATTAATCCTTCATTCTAACTGAAGCCTGCTTTTCTGAAGAAGAGATCCACCAGTGCTGAAATCCGTTTTGCTTCGATATGGGGTTCGTCGAAGCTCATTGGTTTGGAATTCACTTCATAGATGACATATTCTCCTGTTTCTGTGATCCCGGCATCAAGGGAAAATTCCCCAAAATAGCCTAATTCCTCGGTAAGCAATTGCCCGATTTCTTTTACTGCCCAGGTGAAAAATTGATCATGTCTTTCATTCTTTGCTTTAATGTAGGGGAGCATGATTCCTCCGTTTGGAAGGTGTGTGGTCAAGTCCTGCTTTTGTGACTGCCTGATGCCAATGCCGGTTACTTCGTAGCCCTCAGGTCCGTCATGAGCATGCACACGGAAATCGAAACGCTTCCCATCAATGGCGGCCGGAATGATTTCCTTTTGGGCGAGGTACTCATACTTAAGCAATTGCTTTGATTTAACCTGCCAAAATTCCTTCATGCTCCGATAAAGCTGACGATGTGAATGGCTGGTATATTCAATCTGGCCATCCTGTACCCGCAGGCGGAAGATGCCAATTCCTTTTGAGGAGGAAGCAGGCTTTAAGTAGATTCCGCTATGGCGTTCAAGAAAAGCTGCTAACTGAATCATCGATTTCACCGCAATGCTTTCAGGCATAAGCTCACTTAAGTGCCTGTGCCTTGCAAAAAGAGCGGATAGTTTGTTTTTATTGATAAAGGCTGGGTTGAAAAATGGGATGCCCAGGGCGGAAAAATAGTTTACTGCATCTCTGAAGGCGGGGAGCTGTTCTGCATTGCGAAAAGGTACTCGATTGAAAACAAGGTGGGGCAGCGGTGTTTTCACAGGAATCCATTTTTTATCTTCAGGTAAAAAGGCAACTCCGGTTAGACCATCTTTTACAAGAGTTTCAGCTGGGAAAATGACGACTAATCCATTGCGTTTCAGCACCTCGGACTGAAGTGCCTGAAATAAAAGGCCATTCCCTGAGAGGCTCAGCTTTTTGCTCATCGCTGTCATGATTCCAACCAGGGGACCAGTATTTCCACTCTTATTGTTAAAGTTAAAACGGAAGCTGCTTTCCGGGAGGAAACTGGTTGATGCGGAAGGAATCGTGATTTTATTAAAGCCAAAGCTGATCTTTTCATCAGCTTTGGCTTCATGTGTCCACTCTTTCGATTCAGTATTATAACGGAGGATCATTTGAAAATATCCTCTGGTGCTGTAATCGCCTTTTCTGCTAAAAAGATTCCGAATGAAAGTGACAGCTTCCGGGTGAGCAAGTCGAAGCTCTTTAGTTTCGGATGCTTGAAAATAGAACGGCCTGGTTTTGAGTTCGCCTCGAAGAGCCATATGTTTCCTTCTTTATCGATTCCAAGGTCAAACCCAATTTCCCCAATGATCCCTTCCATGTTTTTTTCTAAAATCGAGCTGAGGAGCAGGGAAGCTTCTGAAAGCTTTGTTGCATACAGCTCACATTCATGTCTATCCTCGAATAATTCATCAAGAGATTTTACGACCCCTCCATTGTTCACATGCGTAGTGACACTGCCATGACCGGCTATTTTTGCGGCAATCGCTGCTACCTGCCACTCACCGTATTCATCCTTGTTTGTATGCACGCGGAAATCGATGAGTCTCTTTTCGGATCTCAGCAGGCTGATCCCCTGTTGGACAATCATCTGAGAAAGATTGCGTTTATGAAAAATTTTCTTCACCAGCTTCTCCAGGCTGTCAAACCTCGTCAGCTTATTGACACCTTCCTGGTCTCGGTAGCGGCAATAATAGTCGCCGTTATATTTATCGAACAATATCTGGTGTATTCCAAGCCCAAGGCTTCCGTTTGCAGGTTTTACATAAACATTCCCATAGCTGGACAGCATCCTCTCTATTACGGAAAAAGAAGAGAATTGATGGGTTTCAGGCAGGTAAATGGAGGCCCGGTCGTCCTGCTGCAGCCGTTCGAAAACATCCAGTTTGCTGAAAAATCCAGGGTTATACCATGGAATTAAATAATCAGTCTGCATTCTTGCCTTCAGGCTGCGGAGCTCTGATTTCCTCTCGGTACGCCTGTTCGGGAGCCGGTCGTAGACGACATTCGGGAAGGGAACCTTAATCGTTTTCCAGCCGCCATCCACAAAAAAGTAGCCGTCGATCAACCCTTGATCCCAGTCGATATGCTCCTCACCGAAGACGAAGGGAAGCGCTCCGACGGATTTATTGACTGATAGAAGTTTGGCAAAGAACATCGACCTTTCACCAACCGGCCTGAATGGATACGATGTGAAGCCTGAAGTAAGGATGCCAATCAATGGGCCGATAAATAATGTTTGCTGATCGATAAAAACATGTAAAGGAGCTGCAAGGTCTGGCATTGATAATTCCTTTTGCACATCATTGCTGAGGACGATGACGTTCCGGCCTCTTGGATGGGGTGCGCACGTAACATCAATCACTTTGTTCCCGAATGCGATTTTATTGATTTCCTTGCTATTGGGAAGGTCATCAGGGATGAAAACAATCTGCTTCGAGTGGTGGATAATTTCAATTGGATATCTTTTTCTCATAAGTGCTGTTCCTCTCTTTCTGACGGATTTCCAGAAAGCATCTGGGCATATTCAAGCGGGGCTTTATATAGTAGTTCCTTTAATTCTGGATGGGTAGCTGCGATCACTTTTCTGCCCGGCTTCGAATTTGTGTCCAATACCCATAATGCATTATCCTTCGAGACGCCGATATCCACACCTAGCTCAAAAAGCCTTGGAAAGGATGCTTCAAGGATTACTGGCAGCTTTGAAAGAATTTCATTTAATTCATGTAAAATGAATCTTTTGTTCCTGCCATTCAAGTTGTTCATATACTCTTCAAAGTGCAAAATTTCTCCGCCTGCGCTTAAATTCGACAGGATGCCGTCCTTGTTGCCGCGGCGGATTCCTTTTCCACGCAATTTCCAGTTGCCCAACCCATCTTTTTGCAACAGCACCCTTATATCAAAGGGACAATTCTGTGTATCAGTAAGCTCTAGGTATGGCTGAAGCAGGTACTCCTTCTTAATGAATAGCTGTTCCAGCCAATTCTCTGTTTCGTTTGCTGAAAGGAAGGTCAAGTCTGACAGACTGCCGCCCTGATCGGAAGAGATTACATATCCCTTGCCAGATTTTTTAATGCTGTAAATACCGGCGCCGCCCGAACCAAAGATAGGTTTAAGAATCGCTTTTTTCCAATCTTCCAGCTGGGCTGTCACCATTTTTCCGGTTTTGGCCAAGAGTGTCTTTGGGATGTATGGGGACAGGGAGGAATTTGCCAGTACCTCATAAATCGCCCATTTATTTGGCAGCCCGTTTCCCAGAAACATAATGTCTCGCCTGCTTTTTAGCCATTTCACAATTGCCATTGCTTGCTTTGACGCAAGGTCATCGGTATAAAAGCAGCGGTCGTACAGCATATTTGGAATCGGGAATTCTTCCTTTACCCAATGATCTTTTTCATGGTCATATCTTTCACCGAGCACCATTTCGGTTTGTGGGTGGATTTTTGCCGGGGAGAATCGATAACAGGTAAAGATATGCGGATTCGCACGCCGGGCTATCTCGGTAAAATAGGGGAGTTCACTTTTTAAGGATAGTGACAACATTCCAAATGAAATCATATGCATTTCTCCTTTTGGCTTATGGCTGGCAGAGTCCATAGCAGTGTTCGATGATGGCTTTTGTTGATGGCCGGATTTTTTTGCCGCGCTCTTCAAAGTTCTTGGAAGGCTTGGAATTTGCTTCAATAAGCCAGAGGTTTCCTTTAATGTCAATGCCGATATCGATACCCAGCTCGGCTGTAAGTCCCTCTGCATTTTGGCTGATGGCTTCTGCTGTCTCCAGCGCTAACTCCTTCATGAGCGCCAATTGCTGCTTCGCCTGGTTCCTGCCGAAGATCAAGGAAAGTGTTTGAATCGGTTTCAATATCTCACCGCCGCGGGCGATATTTGAAACAAACAATTGATCGGCTGATAATCTCGCCACAATTGATGTGACCTTCCAGAACTGCTGGGCATTTTTATGGCAGAGGACCCTGAAGTCCATCCTCCTGCCGTTTAATTCTGAAAGCTGCAGCCCTTGCTGGATGATGCACAGTTTTTTTTCGACTAACGGAGAGATGGCCCGGGCTAACTCCGAAATCGATTTGAAGGCTGGCAATTCTTTTGCCGGCAGGGTGGAGAACGAGGCTCTCACCAGTGCATCTTCCCTCGTGACCTTGATGATGTTCCTGCCCTGGCTTCCATGTACGGGTTTAATGTAAAGCTCATCATGCTTGCCGAGCATATCTTTCAGAAGTTTTTCTGAATATAGATGCGTTTCGGGTATGAATGGATGCAAATGCTCTTCCCTCAACAAAAATTCATGAATATCCCACTTTGATAGAAAGCGGTGATTAAATATTCTTATTCCCAATGAATCCAATTTATTTAAAAATCCCTTAAATCCCTTGCTCAGTTCCGTGCGGCGGGATGAAATCCGATTGTAAATCACAGCAGGCAGGGGCAGGAATCCTTTTTTCCATTCATCGTCATCGTAATAAAACCCTTCGACTCCTTCGTCGGAAAAATCTTTTAGTGAAAAGACATAAAAGCTGCCTCCAATCTCTGATATCCCCTGATGAAGCTCTTCGCAAAAGGAGTGGACTTTGCCGAAGTCTGGTCCGTTATCTTCTTTTATTTCAGTCAGCAAAGCGATGACAGGGCTGATTGATTGGCCTTGCGGATTTGCTGGCGCCATAACTTCTCCTCATTTTCTGTCATGCTCCCTTACGAGCATCTTACCCGGAACGAATACATGCGGAAGATGCAAAAGGAGCCGATTGTAAAATAGGCAAACACACATATTGCATCTTATGAATATGTACGGATATTGGTGATTTTTATAGCAGAGGAGTGGAATCCAGACGGTTTCGAACCTTTGGCAATTGAAGGCATAGTTTGTTATAGTGGAGTGGAGCGTTTAACGTAGAAGGAGTGATTTTAATGGCAGTTAATACTTACGATGCAGCCTACGATCTCGAAAAGGCGATCAGGAACAGTTCGGAATACACGAATTTGAAAAATCTTTATGATGCTGTGAACAGTGACGAATCAGCTAAGAAGATGTTCGAAAGCTTCCGCAACATCCAAATGCAGCTGCAGGAAAAGCAGATGATGGGGCAGGAAATTACACAGGAAGAAGTAGAACATGCCCAAAAGACAGTTGCCCTTGTCCAGCAGCATGATAAAATTTCAAAGCTGATGGAAGCAGAGCAAAGAATGAGCATGGTCATTGCCGAGCTTAACCAGATCATCATGAAGCCCCTGGAAGAGCTTTACGGCAATCCAAACCAGCAGCAATAATAGATAGACAGAACTCCCGGCCCAGATGCCGGGATTTTTTTTATACAACTATGCCTTGTTCTTTTTTCTCAATTACTATCATACAAGTTAAATAAGGACAAAAACACCGAAGAAATGGGGGCATAAAAATGATTTACCGTCTTCTTGCGCTTAATGTGGATGGCACAATCCTACAATCAAATGGCAGGCTTCATAAATCAACAAAAGACGCAATCGAATACGTCCAGCAAAAAGGGGTTTATGTGACTCTAGTAACTTCCAGAAGCTTTCCATCAGCTAAAAAGGTGGCGAAAGCTCTGAAAATAAATTCCCTGCTCGTAACACACCTGGGCTCCTATATCTCTAACGACCTACGGAGTGATCCTGTTCTGGAAAAGAGGATTCCGGAGGATGTCACCTTCCAGCTGGTCAGGTTCCTCGAAAGCTTCCCTTGCCAGATCCGATTGGTCCATGAGAAATTTTCACTGGCAAACAAGTATAAATTGAACCACAATTTACTGGCAAAAACGGTGTTCACAACAGGAGATCCGATTTTCTATTCCCAGCAATTCACCGATTCCATCAGCGAAACTCTCGTGAACGAGCCCATCTCTCCTCCAAAAATTGAAGTCTATTTCGAATACGAAGAAGACCTGACAGATGCACAGCAGGCAATCGAAGGAATGTTCTCGGAAGTATCCCTTTCCAAGCTGAATGACTACAGGCTTGATATCATGCCTGAAGGAGTCTCGAAGCTTAGCGGCCTGATCCACCTCGGCGAACACCTTGGCATTCCATTAAAGGAAATGGTCGCAATCGGTGATAGCGAGGATGACATCGAAATGATCGAAGCCGTCGGTCTCGGTGTCGCAATGGGCAATGCTCCAGTAGAAGTAAAAAAAGCTGCGGATTGGGTCACCCGTTCCAACAGCCAGCACGGTGTAAACTATATGGTCAAGGAACATTTCCGTAAACAGCAGCCAATTGAATTCCTGCGGAAAATGAACATCATCAAAATGTAAAACCTCGGCATGCCTGTGATGATTGCAGGCATGCCTTATTGCGTGTTAAGGAATATATCAAGCTTTTAAAGAAAATATCAGTGCGTTTCAGGAATATATGAGTTTTTTAAGGGAAATGAGCAGATGATTAAGGAAAATAACAAGTTTTTGATTGGATCTTACATAAAATTAACCTGAAAAACTGGTAGCTTTTGTACTGTCTTGACCTATGAAACAAACATCTATTACACTAATTGAAGCATGTTTAATTGAAAAGGTGATATTTAATGAGAATTCATATAAAAGGGATAGAGGATGACAGGTTCCAACGGCCCCTGGGATTGATTGCAAATCTATTCTTCGAAGAATCAGAAGCAGTTTTGGGTGGTTCAGCTTCAGACCTCGATGCTACCATTGATTTTGAAGTTAATACTGATACGGCTATTTATGCAAAAGCAGTCCTCACTGCAAAGGATGGAACAATTCTTATTGCAGATGCGGATAAAAAAATTCCAGCAGGCTTAAGCGATAAGGAAAAATTCAAACTGCTTAAAACCGTGGTTTCAAGGGCTTATTTAAAAGTGCTGCAGGACTGGACAGGCATCACCCAGATGTGGGGGATTCTCACTGGAGTCCGTCCTACAAAGCTTTTGCATAATAAGCTTCGTGAAGGTAAAGGGCAGGAGACTGCCCACAGGGAGCTGAAGGAACAATATCTGATATCAGATGAAAAAATCCAGCTTATGCAGCAGATCGTTGACCGCCAGCTGGCTGTATTGCCTGATTTATATGATCTGAAAAATGGTGTCAGCATTTATATTGGCATCCCTTTCTGTCCGACGAAGTGTGCGTACTGTACCTTCCCGGCCTACGCGATCAACGGCAGGCAGGGATCCGTGGATTCCTTCCTTGGCGGGCTTCATTACGAAATCCACAAAATTGGCGACTGGCTGAAGAAAAACGGTATCAAAATCACGACAGTCTATTATGGTGGAGGCACTCCAACTTCGATCACTGCAGAAGAGATGGACATGCTGTATGAAGAGGTCCATCAATCATTCCCGGATGTCGAAAAAATAAGGGAAGTGACCGTTGAAGCCGGCAGACCGGACACAATCACTCCTGAAAAATTGGAAGTGCTGAAAAAGTGGAACATCGACCGGATCAGCATCAATCCGCAATCGTATATCCAGGAAACATTGAAGGCGATCGGCCGCCACCATACAGTGGAAGAAACGATTGATAAATTCCATCTGGCACGTGAAATGGGAATGAACAATATCAATATGGATTTGATCATTGGGCTGCCTGGTGAAGGAACGAAGGAGTTCGCCCATACTCTTGCTGAAACGGAAAAATTGATGCCGGAATCGTTGACCGTCCATACCTTGTCGTTCAAGCGAGCTTCGGAAATGACTAAGAATAAAGAGAAGTATAAAGTGGCAGACCGCGACGAAATTGAAAAGATGATGAATATGGCTGAAGACTGGACGAAGGAACATCAGTATGTCCCATACTATCTGTACAGACAGAAAAACATCCTTGGCAACCTGGAAAATGTCGGCTATGCAATGCCGAAGCAGGAGAGTCTCTACAATATCATCATCATGGAGGAACAGCAGACCATCATCGGCCTAGGCTGCGGCGCATCCAGCAAATTCATCGATCCGGAGACGGGTGTCATAACCCAGTTCTCCAATCCTAAGGATCCGAAATCATACAACGACAGCTTCGAGGAATACGCAGATAAAAAGATTGACATCCTCGATTCATTGTTTAATAAGGCTAAAATATAATGTGTTAGAAGCTTCCGAAATTAATGTTTCGGAAGCTTTTTTATTTTGGGTGAGGGTGTTTTGAAATATTTCTAAAAAAATCAAAATAGTAAGAAAAAAGTTTTTAAATATAACTTTAGCCATTATAATGGACATATAAGCATATTAGGAGGGGGATGCAAGGTGACAATTGAATCTTCAACAGAGACTGTTAAACTGGCCGTTAATGGCCGTGTTGCAGTGCTGGAATTGAATAGGCCGGAAGCATTGAATGCACTGGATGTTGAAATGATTAAGGGAATTACATTTAACCTGAAAGAACTCTGCAAAACAGATGAGGTAGACATCGTTGTGATTAAAGGGGCCGGTCGTGCTTTTTCAGCCGGAGGAGATATTAAGACGATGCTTACAAGTACAAATGAAAGCGATTTCTATCATGTGATGGATCATATCCATGATATGATCGTGACTCTATACAGCATGCCAAAGGTAACAATCAGTGCAGTTACTGGAGCGGCTGCGGGCCTTGGATTCAGCCTTGCGCTGGCAACGGATTACATAATTGCTGAGCCATCGAGCAAGATTGCGATGAATTTTATTGGGATTGGCCTGATTCCGGATGGTGGCGGACACTTTTTCATGGAGGAGCGCCTTGGAGAAACGAAGGCAAAGCAGCTGATTTGGGAAGGCAAGACGCTTTCTGCAGCTGAGGCATTAAGGCTTGGGCTCGTAGATGAAGTGCCGGAAGGGGATTTTACCGATGCCGTTGAAGGAAAGGTTCAGGAATGGCTGGCAAAACCGGTACAGGCGATGATTAAAACGAAGAAAATCCTTGCAGAAAAAAACAGGCCATCGCTTTTGAAAATCCTTGAATTAGAAAAATATGGCCAGTCCAAAATGCGTGAAACTGAGGACCATCAGGAAGGAATCAAAGCGTTCCTCGAGAAAAGAAAACCAGACTTCAAAGGAAGATAGGCACAAAAAAAGCAAAGAGGAAAAACTCTTTGCTTTTCTTATGGACGAAAAAGGATCAGTTTTCCTCTTGGAGACGTGCAGCGGTGGGTCTTTTCGCTGAGATTTTTTTCTTCAAGCATTCTTGCGCCGATTTCTTTTGCTTCATCATCATTTCCGGCCTGGAACGATTCGTCGATCAGCTTTTCTCCATTTGGTTCAAAGGCTGTCAGCTTGTAAGTTTCCATAATAGAATCCCCTTTGTTATAAAATTCAGATGATTACTATTATTTTTGCATAATTTTTTTGAATATGCAAAATAAAAATTCTGAAGATATGAAACTATTTCCAGTCCGTCATCGTAGTAATTTAATGGGAGAAGGAGGAGAGAAAAAATGGTATTGAAGATCGATCATGTTACGAAACGATTTGGCGGTTTCACAGCCGTGGACCGACTGTCACTAAATATTCCAGAAAAAGAAATGTTCGGTTTCCTGGGAGCGAATGGTGCCGGAAAAACGACGACATTCCGAATGATCCTTGGTCTGCTTGATGCATCAGAAGGAAAGATTTCCTGGGACGGCAAACCGATTAATTATGAAAGTAGCAGCATCATCGGGTATTTGCCGGAGGAAAGAGGCCTTTATCCCAAGCTAAAAGTCCGCGACCAGATTGTCTATCTTGCCAGATTAAGAGGAATGCAGAAACAAGACGCTCTCAAGGAGCTTGAATATTGGCTTAAGCGCTTCAAGGTCCCAGAATATGCAGATAAAAAGGTAGAAGAGCTTTCAAAGGGAAATCAGCAAAAAATCCAATTCATAGCCGCGGTCATCCATAAACCGCAATTGCTGATCCTCGATGAGCCGTTCAGCGGTTTGGATCCTGTGAATGTTGAGCAATTAAAGGAAGCGGTGCTTGAGTTGAAAAATGCAGGTACGACGATCGTATTTGCGAGTCACCGCATGGAGCATGTTGAAGAAATGTGTGAGTATATTTGCATCATGCACAAAGGAAGCCCGGTCGTCCATGGTTCCCTTAAGGAAATCAAGAGATCCTTTGGAAAAAAGAATCTGGTCATCCATGCTGATTTTGATGCTGCTTTCCTGAAAGAGTATCCTGGAGTGACGAAGGCGAAGCTGACCGCAGAGGGGATCCATCTCCAAATCACAGGAGAGCAAGTTGCCGGAGATATATTGAAAGAGATCGTTGGCAAAGGTTTCATCCGTAAGTTTGTCCTTGAAGAACCAAGCCTGAATGATATTTTCATAGAAAAGGTGGGTGATTCATATGAATAATTTTTTCATCATCCTCATGCATACATACATGAGCAAACTGAAGACTAAATCTTTTATCGTTACGACAATCATTACCGTAGTGATTATGCTCGCACTCACGAATATGACAAACATCATCGACTTCTTCAATAAAGGTGATGACGCAGATAAAATTGCTGTCATCGACGGGACCGGCCAGCTTTTTGAGCCATTGAATGAGCAGATGAAAATGGTTAACGATGAGCTTGTTCTGGATAAGTTTGCTGGGGATGAAGAAGAAGCCCGGAGAGCTGTCGAGGAAGGGGATTATAAAGGCTTCCTTGAACTAAATCTGACCAATGAAGGTCTTCCGGCAGCTTCATACAAAGCGATGAGCATTGCCGACTCTACAATACCTGCAGAACTGCAGGCCGCATTGCAGCAGATTAAAACCGTGATGGCTTCCACACAGATCAACATCGCTCCAGAACAACTGGAGAAACTGTATGCACCTGTTGAATTTGAAAAAGCTGCTCTTGAAGAAGATGCCAAGACGGAAGAGGAGCTGAATCAGGCGAGAGGCCTTGTCTATGTGCTGCTTTTCATCATTTATTTTGCCGTTATCATGTACGCCAATATGATTGCGATGGAAGTGGCCACTGAAAAATCATCAAGAGTGATGGAAATCATGATATCCAGCGTTTCTCCTATTAAGCAAATGTTTGCGAAGATCCTCGGAATCGGCTTGTTAAGCTTGACTCAGCTCGCAGTTCTCTTGATTGTCGGATACATTTCAATCAAACAGAACCTTGAAAAAATGGAAGGCGGATTCTTTGAGTTTTTCGGTTTTGGAAATGTAGCTGGCAGCACCATCGCTTACGCTGTGATTTTCTTCATTTTAGGATATTTCCTATATGCGACAATGGCTGCATTCCTGGGCTCGCTAGTCAGCAGGATTGAAGATGTCCAGCAGATGATCACGCCAATGACGATGCTTGTTGTAGCTGGCTTCATGATGGCGATGTTTGGGCTGGGCCAGCCTGAAGCACCGTTTATCAGATACACATCATTCATTCCATTTTTCTCACCGATGCTGATGTTCCTGAGGGTGGGAATGCTGAATATACCTTTCTGGGAAATTGCCCTGTCAATCGGCATCCTGGTTGCCACGATTGCTTTCCTGGCCGTATTTGGTGCCAGGGTCTACCGCGGAGGAGTCTTGATGTACGGTAAATCCAATTCCTTCAAGGATATCAAAAAGGCCCTTCAGTTAACGAAGAATGAATAATAGTAAAAACACCGTAATTCTTCATAGGATTGCGGTATTTTTACAGGGATTTTGAGGTTTGCAGTGGAATAGTAACATGTGCCCGAAGTGAGAAGGAAACCAGGATGACGGTCACATAAAAGGCGAACATGTGCCCGAAGAGAAGGGAAAACCAGGATGAGGGTCACAAATAAGGCAAAAATGTGCCCGATGTAAAGAGGAAACTAAGATGCCGGTCACAAGATAAACCATACAATAATAGAAGGAGAGTGTTCTATGCGCCAGATCATTGCAATGGGGGGCGGGGGTTTTTCGATGGAGCCGGATAACCCGCTATTGGACTTATATATTCTAGGGCAATCGGAAAAACAGAAGCCAAAGGTATGCTTTGTGCCGACTGCCAGCGGGGATGCCGAAAATTACATTTTGCGATTTTATAAAGCTTTCGAATCCCATGAATGCATTCCGTCACATCTCTCGCTCTTCAGTCCGCCAACCAGGGATTTAGAAGCATATGTGATGGACAAAGACATCATTTATGTAGGGGGAGGCAACACAAAGAATCTGCTCGCTCTCTGGAGGGAGTGGGGGCTGGATGAAATCCTTAGGAAGGTATATCAGGAGGGTGTCCTTATGGCTGGCATCAGTGCGGGTTCGATTTGCTGGTTTGAGGAAGGAGTCTCCGATTCTTTTGGAGGAGGTCTGGAACCGCTGAAAAGCCTGGGGATTTTAAAAGGAAGCAACTGCCCGCATTATGATGGCGAAGCGGAGCGGCGGCCGGTGTATGAGCGGCTTATAGGTTCAGGAAAGATTGCGGGAGGGTTTGCCGCAGATGACGGGGCTGCCATGCATTTTATCAATGAAGAACTAGCCAGAGTTGTGAGTTCAAGATTAGATGCAAAAGCATACCAAGTCAGCCTGGAAGAGGGAAAAGCCGTAGAAAAAGTTTTGCAAACAACATATCTAGGATGAATCTGAACTGCAGTTCCATTTTGGGCTGCAGTTTTTTTGCAATCAAAAGGATAAGAACGTGCATTCGTATTTTTTAGGTGTTAAAATAAAGAAAATAAGGACGGGAAAGGAATATCTATATGAAACAGGTGAAGTTTTTACATACAGCCGATCTCCATCTTGACAGCCCGATGGTCGGACTGCGCTATTTGCCGAAAGCTGTTTTTCATCGGCTGCAGGAGAGCACGTTTAAAGCGCTGAAAAATATCACGGAAGCAGCAATAAAACATGAAGTTGATTTTGTCGTGATTGCCGGAGATCTTTTTGATGGCGAGGACAGAAGCATTCGTGCACAGGCTTATCTCCGCAATGAAATGGACAGGCTGAGGGAAAAAGGAATACAGGTTTACGCGATCCACGGCAACCACGATCATCTGGGAGGCAAGTCGGTCAACATAGATTTTCCCGACAATGTTCACTTTTTCAGAGACCAGATCGAACAGAAGATTTTCAGGAAAATGGATGGAACACTTGTGCATTTATACGGCTTCAGCTATCCTGAACGGCATGTTATGGAACGGTGGGTCGAGAAGTATGAAAAGGTTGATGGTGCAGACTATCATATCGGTTTGCTGCATGGCCATTTTGAGGGCGCCAGTGAGCATGGGAAGTACGCGCCTTTTCGCCTGACCGAACTGCTGGAAAAGGGATACGATTACTGGGCACTGGGACATATTCATAAAAGAACGCTACTATCTGAGCAGCCTCATGTCGTATATCCTGGAAACCCCCAGGGACGCAATCGAAAAGAACTTGGGGATAAAGGGGCGTACATCGTTTCCCTTAGACAAACAGGATCAGAGATCACATTTTTTGACACTGCCGATGTTATTTGGGAAGAAACCGTTATCGACGGAAGGAATGCAGCCAGCTTTAATGAAATCTATGAAAGCTGTCTCAAAGCCATTGATGAAAAAAGGAGAGAAGGCAAAGGGATTCTTTTATCCATCCAAACGGATCAACTTCGATCGGATTTGACAGACGTCAAAGAGAAAATCGATAATGGCGAGCTGATTGAGCTTCTTCAGGACGCTGAAAAAGACGAAGATTCTTTTGTCTGGGTACACCGGCTGACGTATTCAGAATTTGTCACTGCTGACCGTGGCGAGCTTATCAAGCAAAGCGATTTTTACGAAGAATTATTTAATACAATTGAACAATATGATGATATACATTCAGCGCTGTCTCCGTTATTCCAGCACAGCCAGGCCAGAAGGCATCTGGCTGTGCTGGAAGAAAGCGAAAAGGAACAACTGGTCACCGAAGCAGAGAAAATCCTGCTCCAGCTGCTGCTGAAAAATTAAAGAAAGGAGGCAGACTTGATGAAACTCATCGAATTACATATTTACGGTTACGGAAAGCTTGAAGATTATCGTCTCACTTCCTTAAATCAATTGCAGGTATTCTATGGTGAGAATGAAGCAGGAAAATCAACGATCATGTCGTTTATCCACAGCATCTTGTTCGGTTTTCCAGCAAGACAGAGTGCCGAATTGCGTTATGAGCCAAAGAACAATTCTAAATATGGGGGCAAAATTAAAGCCTTCTTCCCTGATGCAGGAATAGCTGTCATCGAAAGAGTCAAGGGCAAGGCTTCTGGAGATGTGACTGTATCGCTCGAGGATGGAACGATTGGCGGAGAGGACTTGCTGAAGGATTTGTTGAACCGGATGGATAAAAGCATCTATCAGGCTATTTTTTCTTTCAACGTTCACGGTTTGCAAAATATCCAGAGCATGAAGGGAGAGGAGCTTGGAAAGTATTTGTTTTCAGCGGGAACACTTGGTACAGACAAGCTTTTCAATACAGAGAGCAGACTGTTAAAAGATATGGAGCAGCGATTCAAGCCTGGCGGAAAAAAACCTTCCTTGAATGAGAAATTGAAAAAATTGAAGGAAGTCCAGACTTCATTGAAAAATGCTGAACAGCAAAATGAACAATACACAGAGCTGATGAAAGAGAAGGCATTCTTGAACGGCAGAATCTCACAGCTGAATAGTGAAGTTGCACAATTAGAGCAAGAAGGAATAAAACTTCGTGATTTTAAGCGGAATGAGCATCTGGTCGTCGAAGCCGCTGGTCTTCAACTAAGGCTGGATGAGCACGGGTCAGGAGCATTCCCGCAGGATGGACTTGCGCGTTTTGAAAAATTCGATCAGCAGTTAAAGCCAGTCCAGGCAAGAATGTTATGGATCGAAGAAAAAATGGATGTCTTAAAAGAGGACTCCGAAAGATCCACGCCAAACGCTGAATTGCTGGGTGTGGAGGCGGAAATCGAATCGCGGCTGGAGAAGCTTCCTTTATACGAACAGCTAAAGCAGGAAAAAAGGCTTCTTGAATTGAAAATGGAAGAACTGATGGAAGAAATCAGCAAAATTAATGATTATTTGTACACTGATTTTAACGAGGATAATATTCTTGATGTAAACACTAGTGTTTTTATAAAAGAACAAGCTGAAATGATTCAGCATGCAGAACAAAGGTTAATGGAAAAAAAGCTGGAACTTGAATCTGAATTTGAAGATGAGAAAATTATGTTAGCTGAGCTGGAAGCCAGTGCATCGTCCATACAACAGGAATTTCTGGCAGAAGAGCACCGTAACCATTTGCTGAAAAGCTTGGAGGTCCTTGAAAATAAGGAGAAAATCCAATCCGATTTGAATCATGCCAAAGAGCAGATCGTTGCACATAAAAACAGGGTGAGAAATGAAGAAAACATAAGGACGGACCAGAAGAAGAAAGACTTATATCAGCTTCTTTTGCTTGGAGGCATTTTCCTGATCGTATTAATATGGGGGATTGCCAACAGCATGTGGCTGCTGGCCACAGTTGGCATAGCAGGATGTGTAATCCTGTTTTCAATTCATTTTAAGGCAGAAAAAACTGCAGGCAAAGAAGGCATGGATGATTTTCTTGCCGAATTGCTGGAACGTGAAAAGGAACTGGCAGCTTTGCTTGGCAAGCAGCCTGCTGGCAGTCTTGTTTCAATTAAAGGCCAATTGGAAAAGGATGATCATACAAGGCAGCGGCATCGTGAACTGCTTGTGAAAATAGAGCAGCAGCATGCAAGGTTTGAAAGAGCCGTTCAGCAATTTGAAAAATGGGAAATGGATGATGGTGCCAATAAACAGAAAAAATCCGAATTGTTGAGACAGTTCAAACTTTCGGAGATCAATGGCCATATAAAAGTTTTAGATGCCTATATGTTGATTGAAAAGCAAAAACAGTTTTTTCGAGAAAGAACAAGAAAGATGGAGAAGCTAAAAACAATTTCACTGTCCATCGAGGAGATGGAAGCCAGCTTGAAAAATCTGGCACAACGTTTTCTGCATAACAGCAACCTGTCTCCTTTGGAAACGGCCGCTCTATTGAAAAAGAATGTCAGGGAAGCAATTGACCAAAAAGCAAAATATCATGAACTGATCGTCAAAATGGAAGAACTGGAGGAAGAGTATTCTTCACTTGAAAAGGAAAAGCATGTGCTGAATCATGAAAAAGAACATTTACTAATGCAGGCTGAAGCTGCTGATGAAGAAGAGTTCCGCCATAAAGCCAAAAAAGATGAAATGGTGAAAAGCCTGGGTGCACGGATAGCGGATTTAAATCACCAGCTTACCGCCTCGGGAATGACAAAGTCAGATTGTGAGCAGATTTTAAACGGCGCTTCACTAGAAGAACGACTCAAAGATAATGCTGTTGCTATCGATAAGGTCAAAAAAGAACTGTCAGAGCAGTTTGACAGGGCTGCGAATGTAAACCATAAGATGGCTGTCCTTGAAGAGGGCGGGACTTACAGTCAATTGCTCCATCAATATAAACAGCTGGAGCATGAGTTTGCGGAGGATGCCAGGGAATGGGCAAAATATGCCATCGCAAAAGATATCCTTTCAAGGACAATTGACAGCTACAAAGATGAAAGGATGCCGAGGATGCTGACCCAGGCTGAAAGATTCCTCTCCGTTTTGACTGATGGAGACTATATCAGAATTATTCCTCAGGCTGCAGGGAGCGGTTTCTTGATTGAAAGGAAGGACCATATGCTGTTCGAGGCAAATGAGCTCAGCCAGGCAACTGCAGAACAAGTATATGTATCCATCAGGCTGGCTCTTGCATCAGGCAATTATGACCGCTATCCGTTCCCGATCATTATCGATGACAGTTTTGTCAATTTTGACCATAAAAGGACGGAGCGCATCATAGGCTTGCTTCGCGAGATGAGCAATAACCAGATTTTAATTTTCACATGCCATCGCCATCTGCTCGGCCATTTTACAGAAAATGAGGTTCTTAAACTAGAAAAAAAAAGCCTGAACATAGTTTAAAATCTGATGTTTCAGAGAATCAAAGACAATAGACTCTGTATGGTATACTGTTGCAGAGAGGAGAGGTCGGTAAAAGATGAATAAAGGAATTTTGAACCATGAAACTGGGGAACAAGCAGAGTTGTTTTTACTGATTAAGCACTCGACCAAAGGAATTGCAAGCAATGGAAAACCATTTTTAACCTTAATCCTTCAGGACCAAAGCGGGGAGATTGAGGCAAAGCTTTGGGATGTATCAGAGGGCGATGAGGTCACCTACAGCGCAGAAAATATTGTGAAAGTGCATGGAGATATCCAGAACTATCGCGGCCGAAACCAGCTAAAGATCAGACAGATCCGGCCAGCAACCCCTGCTGATTCTGTGAAACTATCTGATTTCCTTGAAACAGCTCCAGTCAGCCAGGATGAAATGAACAGCAAGTTGACGCAATATATTTTTGACATGAAAAATCCTAATATCCAGAGGATAACAAGGCATCTATTAAAGAAACATCATCAGGCCTTCATGGAATACCCGGCTGCAACGAAAAATCATCATGAGTTTGTTTCAGGGCTTGCGTTCCACGTTGTATCGATGCTTGATCTGGCAAAATCAATCGCAGGACTCTATCCTAGCCTTGATAAAGACCTTTTGTATGCTGGAGTCATCCTGCACGATCTTGGCAAGGTATTTGAACTTTCCGGCCCGATTTCAACAACCTATACAGTAGAGGGGAATTTGCTGGGGCATATATCAATCATGGTAAATGAAATTGGCAAAGCAGCTGAAGAACTTGGAATCTCGGGGGAGGAAGTAGTCATCCTTCAGCATATGGTCCTATCCCACCATGGAAAAGCTGAATGGGGCAGCCCGAAACCACCGCTGATCAAAGAAGCGGAAATCCTGCACTACATCGATAACCTTGATGCAAAAATGAACATGCTGGACCGGGCACTTGCACGGGTCAAGCCAGGTGAATTTTCCGAAAGAGTTTTTGCGCTTGATAATCGTTCTTTTTACAAGCCAGTTTTTCATAAATAGGATCCAAAGCAGCCCTTCCATACAATGGAGGGGTTTTTTGTATAACTATTTTTCCTGGAGAGTCATATTACAAAAAGAACTTCATATTAATACTGTAAGAGTTCAATTTGGACAACCTTTTAAATGGAGGGTATTAAAAAATGTCAATTCCAATCTGGGTAATAGCGGTCGCAGCAGGAATCGTATTCAGTGCTTTCATGGCGGTGAAAACAGGGAAGGAAGAAAGGGAACAGGAAATGGAAAGCATTGAACGTGAGGGAGAGCTTTATATGAAGAGGCTTGAAATAGAAAAAGAACGCCGGGAAAATTCGGCGGAAGCATAAAAAAAACGCACTGGCTTCGCTGAAGAAGCCAGTGCGTTTTTTTTATGTTTTAATCGTTTGCCGTTTTATGGTTGTGTTGGTGCTTCCGCTTCCGGGAATTTGGCAGCACCCTCAAGATCCTTGTCCTTGATCTTAACGCCTGCAGCATCAAGCTCACGCTTCAGAACTTCTTGGATCTTATTGGAGTCAAGCTGTGCAAGTTTCAATTCATACTCTAATTCGTCTTTCATTTTATCGTATGATTCTTTTTCTTTCTTTTCAGTTACCTTGATGATGTGGAAACCGTGCTGTGATTTAACAGGCTCACTGATTTTGTTCACTTCAAGTGCGTATGCAGCTTCTTCGAATTCAGGAACCATTTTTCCAGGACCAAAGAATCCAAGATCTCCGCCTTGTGCAGCTGAACCAGGATCTTCTGAATATTCCTTCGCTAAATCTTCAAATTTTGCGCCGCCGTCCAGTTTCTTTTTGACTTCCTGCGCAGTCTTTTCATCCTTTACAAGGATATGGCTAGCCTTGATTTCAGGCTTGTACTCTTCATAGCGCTTTTTGACTTCTTCTTCACTGACTTTTACATCTTTAAGTGCTGCTTTTTCCATCAGAAGCTGATCGCGAAGGACGTCTTTAAGTTCTTCTTCATCTTTAAGCTGGTTCTGTTGAAGGACTAGTTCGAAGTTTTCCCCTAATTCTTCTTTAAGTTCAGCAACCTTTGCATCCACTTCTTTGTCAGTTACCTTATAATTTTCAGCAAGGACTTTCTGGTAAAGCAATTCCTGAAGTGCCTGCTCTCCATATTTTTCTTTCATTGATTGGTAAAGTTCTTCTTTTGTGATATTGCCTGCTTTAGATTCAACGATTACTTCTGAAGAATCCCCATTATCGTTGCTGCATGCGCTCATTCCGATAACTCCGGCTGCTACCGTGAGGGAAATTATCATTTTTTTCATGGTGAACATCTCCTAAACAGAAAATTCTAGTGGGCTTTTCCAATCCACAAACTCTACTATAACATAATTTCAATTATCTACAAAAAATTAGCTATGGATTTTTTTTCCTGCGTCCAGAAGATGGGCATACATCTATACCATCTCCGCGAATGTGCATAGGATGTAGGGAAGATAAAAAAGGAGGTAATGAATTATGGGCCAATGCAATTCGGGATTCGCGTTAATCGTTGTCCTGTTCATTTTGTTGATAATCGTCGGTGCGTCATTCTGCTGATCAATAAATAACATAAAAGCGGGATAACTGCCTATGCGTAAATGAACTCACTTGAATAAGATATCTTACTCTTGGAAGGAGGTGTTAATATGGGTGCAGGATACGGCAGCGGCTTTGCATTAATTGTCGTGTTATTCATTCTGTTAATCATTGTGGGTGCAGCTTGGCTTTAATTCTTGAGTAGAGTATGGGGGACAGCTCGGCCCCTGTACTCTGACAATTGAATGTTAAGGCAAGTTCGTAAGCAGGAAGGAGGAACCTCAATGTCTGGAGGAGGCTTTGGACAGGGCGGCGGCTTTGCATTACTGGTTGTCTTGTTCATTCTTTTAATCATCATCGGTGCAGCATGGCTGTAAGCAAATGATGTGGCAATGCTTGCAGCATGCCTTAATCGAAATAACAAGGCTCGCATGTAACTAAAATAAAAAGCGGTGAGGGAAGCCTCACCGCTTAATTTATGTAGTCACGTATACAAAATTTCAATGAAGGATGAAATCAGCAAGATTGTAACTAATATATTGATCGTCCTGAAAATTTTAGCATGTCTGTCTTCTGGGATCTCCTTCTGGATGCAGAGGGAATCGGTTAGCTTATTTATATAGAAAAGAATGAAAGCTGCAAAAAGAACAAACACAAATAAAATGGAGATCATCGAAGAATCCCTCCTTATCAATCTTTTTATCTTAAATACAATAACAAATATTTTAAGAAAAAGATAGTTTTTTATAATGGCATATGCCTGGGGGAACAGATTTAGAAGTTGCTGATTGATAAAGGAGTTACACAGCAGGTAGCAGATTCAATCCTGAAAACTTGTGAGAATGTGAGCATAATGATGGAAGAACAAAAAGCGGAATGGTGTATGTATTTTCATCCGCTTTATAAGACGTATTCAGTTTTGGTCCAGCCAAAACTGCAGCCAGAGGAAGTTTTCAAAAGCTTGCTGGGCACAGGGGTTCCTTCCTCTTGTGAAGGAGTTAAGAATGTATTAAACATACTCCTTTTCGGCCGGATTGATCTTTTTTAGAGTCCCATCTTGATCGGAAAACTTGTTGTCTATATTTGAAAAAGATTTCTCGAAAATTTCCATGAAATCGTCGCCATAGATATTTCGGACGATTGCCATGATTTCAATGATATCCGGGAACTTTCCATAAAGCTCTTTCAATGGCATTGCCCCGGAGAAAACAGCATTTTTATCAGGTTCATAGCTTTCCATCAATGCCAGCAGCACGCCTTCGCCTTCTTCTGTAAGCTGGATATAGGTATTTCGTTTGTCGCTTTCTTTCTTGGAAAACTTTAAATATCCCCGTTCTTCAAGCTTTTTCGAGAAGTTGAAAGCTGTGGATACATGCATAACCCCGAACTTAGCAACATCAGATATAGACGCCCCGTTCAAATGGTAAGCAATCCATAAGATATGATGCTCATTAATATTCAGGTCGAACGGCTTGATCCATTGCTGCCAATCCTTCTCGACAGACTTCCAAAGCGCTTTGCTTAACTGGGCAACTCTCTGGCTAAACATCATTGCTTCCTTCATAGAATAATTCTTGTCTCCCATTCTCATATTCACCTACTTTATTGTTTCTATTTTCATTATGCCAATAAAACAAAAATTAATAAAGATATAAATTTACAAAATTTTTTGAATTTGTTAAATTCCGTCCAAAGTCGGGTTGTTTTTATGTAATTATTTAATTGTTATAACAAATATGCCATTTGCATAATATATCTTTCTTGATAAAAAAGGAAAATCCTTCCCGGTAAAAAAATTTACTGAATGGGAAGGATTCACTTTCACTTACATAAATTTATTTTGGTTGTGAGGATGCAAGTTCTGTTTCCAATTCTTTTATTGATGCTTCCAATTCCATGATATCTTTTTGAAGTTCAATTTTGTTGGATTCAGTATGCAATTTCCATTCGAAGATTGCAGTTTTTACACCGGTAATGAATGTTTGGATACCTTCTTTACCGTCTTTTGAAGCAGTGGCAACAGAATCCTTCACTTCCATTACAGCATTTTTTACATCCTTGATTGATCCCATGAATTCATTTTTATTAGCTATAAGAGTTCCTCTCGTTTCAAATCCGGATCTTGGGGCTGTCAAGAGTGTAGCGACTCCTGCTGTGACACCGCCAACGAGCATCCCCATCATTAATGATTTCACCTTCATATTTGACCACCTCATCATTTTCTGTATATGTTCTCCAAAAGGGTGTGAATTCCTCTTTTCTTCTATATTTAATTTCCTATTTTCGGTCAAATAAACGTATTATGCTTCATAGCCTTAAATTAACAGGCATAAAAATAAAGTAAGGCTGTTTGTTTCAGGAAGGAGAGGAGGAGAATGGGGATTTTCACAAGTGTGGTATTTCTTGTCAGCGTTGCTTTTTTTGTTGGAGCGGTCCATAATCTCCTTGCACTAGGTAAACCAGGGATGTATCCTCCAAAGGCACTGATCAGAAAAAGAGCAGGATCGCTGGCAGGCGGAGGAGCGGTCTTGTTATTGATTGGGATCATTTTTTACTCATTCCAGTGATATTAAGAAAAGCGCAAGCGTTTTGGTCAGCCCCGACAAGCGTTGAAGGGCCGACCTGTAAAGCCGCTCTTTGATTTCACTTGGCGGACAACTTTACAAAGAAAGCCCCTGTCCTTACCAGGACAGGGGCTTTGATTATTAATTAACTTCTGCAAGTTTTGCTCTTTTAAAAATGTTTGAGGCCACTGGATAAAGAATCGCCATAAATATTGCATTGAAGGCTGCTGCAGGAAGGACGACTGCTGCGAATAATGCAGTGAATGGTCCTGGAAGGCCGACTAGGAAGTAGGCAGATCCGAGGAAAACAATCCCGGATACAATGGTTCCGATTGCCGTCAGGGCAGCTGCGGTGTATACAGAAAATCTAAAATTCTTTAGTGCCAGCAGGATTCCGAAAAAAACAAACGCAGTAACAGGTTTGTCGATGATGTTCGGAACAAGGCCTCCTGGGAAAGTAGTAGTCAGTCCTGAAATCAATCCAGTTACGGCTCCAACTAATAACACACTCTTTTTGTCAGGGAAAAGGACAATCCCAAGGAACATCATGGTGAGCATCATATCAGGCTTCATTCCAAGGAAAAAACCTGGAACGACAGCATGCAGCACAGCTCCCATCCCCACTAATAGTGATAATGCAACAAGATTCTTCGTATTCATTTCTCATCTCTCCTCTGCTATTCTAGCTAACTGGAACTTCTCCTGCAGTGCTCTCTGTGCCTGCAGCGAAAAGCTTGGTACAATTATAACACATATTTTAATGGAGTACAGGATTAATAATTTGTTAATTTCTCCTCCTGAAATCAGCCATGAAATTCGCCAGTTTTTCAACATGCTCGAGCGGGACAGCATTATAGATCGAAGCCCTGCATCCTCCAACCGACCTGTGGCCTGCAAGGCCGATGAAGCCGGATTCTTCAGCATCATGCAGGAAGGAGTCTGTCAATTCTTCATTGTCCAAAGTGAAGGTAATATTCATGAGGGAACGGCTTCCTTTTTCAGCATGGCCTGTGTAGAATCCACCGCTACGGTCTATGGCATCATACAGCAAAGCAGCCTTCTGATGATTCATCTTTTCAAGCTGTGATACTCCGCCCAATGATTCTGCCCACTCAAGAACAAGCATCAAGAAATAAACGGATAGAGTAGGCGGGGTATTGTATAAAGATTTTGAAGAGGCATGGACCTGATAATTGAGCATGGTTGGCAGATCCTTTTTTGACCGTTTAAGCAAATCTCTATGAATGATGACAACAGTGACACCGGACGGACCAAGGTTTTTCTGGGCACCTGCATAGATAAGGCCAAAAGATGGCAGATTAAGAGGCCGGCTCAGGATATCACTGGACATATCGGCTACAAGGGGGACAGTCAACCCTTCAGGGAAAGTGTGCCACTGCGTTCCGAAGATGGTATTGTTCGTAGTAATATGGAGATAGGCTGCATCGTTTTTAACGTGGATTTCTGAGATGCTGGGAATTGATTTGTAATTGTTATGTTTAGAAGAGGCAGTTTCAACAGCATGACCAATTCTCCGGGCTTCCTCCAGCGCTTTCTCGGACCATGTTCCAGTAACGACATAGCTCGCTGATGCATCTTTTTCGAGCAGGTTCAATGGAACCATCGAAAACTGGAGGCTGGCACCACCCTGGAGAAAGAGGATTTCGTACTCATCAGGAATGGCGAGCAGGCTCCGCAATAGATTTCTTGTGCGATCGTTGATTTCCTCGAATTCCTTGCTGCGATGGCTGAGCTCCATTACCGCCATGCCGCTGCCCTGGTAATTCATCATTTCTTTTTCCGCTTTTACAAGCACAGCTTCAGGCAAAGAAGCTGGTCCTGCATTAAAGTTTAATGCACGTTTCAATGTCATCCCCCCGAAATCATCAAAATACGGTCATTCATTAATGTGTTAAAGTTATTATCATGCTAACAGAATTCACAGAGAAATTCTAATGTTTTCAGAAAAATTAAAAAAACTCCCTCGGCAAGGGAGTTTACAGTTTGCTGTTAATTTCAGCGGCGATAGTTTTGTAATCGTCAGGTGCATATTCATCCTGGTGTGTTTTCCACACTGCACCAAAGCCATCGCCTTTTCCGTAGCGAGGGATCAAATGCATGTGGAAGTGAAATACAGACTGGCCGGCTGCTTCGCCATTATTTTGCAAAACATTTAGCCCGATTGGATCAAACGCAGAATTGATTGCTCTCGCAACTTTAGGTACCGCCTTGAAAAAGTCGGCAGCAATCTCGTCCGTTAATTCATAGACATTCTCTTTATGTACTTTTGGGATCACAAGGGTATGCCCTTTTGTTACCTGGCTGATGTCAAGGAATGCAAGGACATTCTCATCCTCATATACTTTGGCTGAAGGGATTTCTCCATTGATTATTTTGCAGAAAATACAATCACTCATTTCATTCCACCCTTTTCGCATTTTTTGAACAGACCAGCTTTTGAGTGCCTTGGGTTTGCATATAGGGCACCATCCGCTTTTTTATGGTATTTTATCACATTTTACCAGTAAACATAAAGAAAGAAAGGACAGGATCCGCATGGAATCCTGTCCCTGAAGGGGAGCTAACTACTGTTCATTTACGTTCTCAGCAGGCTTACCTTTGATAAACACCTCATTTTGAATTTATAAAAATGATGGGTTATTCAGTACCTGGTTCAATCGGACCATCCCCTGTCTGCTTTAGTAGGTTTCACAACTTATAAAGCGGGAAGTGATCTGCGACACACACCTCATTTCAAAATGTGGAGTGATGTTACTGAACGGCTGGGTTAACATTTACGTAGCGCAATGCAACCATCCCCTTATTTGAACGTTGAAATCAGTGAGCTTATAAATCGAATTAATTGTCTTTAACAGACACCTCATCTCGAAATATTGCTTGTTTCCCCTTCAAAAATTATGATGCCCCGATTATCGGGTTATATGCTAAAAAGTTTTATGAAAAGTTGAAGCTTTTCCTAAATGAAATGAATTTGTTAAAATAACGGTACACGAATACGAATCGGAAGGGCGTTGTCGATGTCTTTATTGGAAATCAATCAGGTAACCGGAGGCTATACTAGAAATCCGGTTTTGAAAAATGTAAGCTTTACTGTGAATCCGAATGAGATTGTTGGATTGATTGGTCTGAATGGTGCCGGGAAAAGCACAACGATCAAGCACGTGATTGGCCTCATGGAACCACATCAGGGTGATATCAAAATTAATGGCAAAACATTCATTGAGGACCGGGAAGAATACAGGAAGCAATTCACTTTTGTTCCGGAAACGCCAATTCTGTATGATGAATTGACACTGGAAGAGCATCTGCGGATGACTGCTATGGCTTATGGCCTCGAGGAAAAGGAGTATAAGCAGCGAATCGAAGTGCTGCTGAAAGAGTTCAGGATGAGCAAGAGGCTGAAATGGTTCCCGGCTCACTTTTCAAAAGGGATGAAGCAGAAGGTAATGATCATGTGTGCATTTCTTGTGCAGCCGTCTCTTTATATTGTGGATGAGCCATTTGTCGGGCTCGACCCGCTTGGGATCCAATCCTTGCTTGATTTGATGAACAAGATGAAGGAAAACGGAGCAGGCATTTTAATGTCCACCCATATCCTCGCCACGGCAGAACGGTACTGCGACCGTTTTGTTATCCTGCATAATGGAGAGGTCAGGGCACACGGGACCCTTGAGGAGCTCAGGGAACAGTTTAAGATGCCCGGTGCAAACCTCGATGATCTGTATATCCAGCTGACAAAGGAAGAAGACTATGTTTAATCCGGATGTCTTATGGAAAGAACGGTTTGGCGCATTTGCAAAGGAAACCGGAAGTTATTTACGATATATCTTCAATGGGCATTTAGTCATTGTTGTCCTTTTTCTGATCGGAACGGCAGCTTTTTACTATCAGGAGTGGATCAAGACACTGCAGCCGGATTTTCCAGCTGCATGGATCATCGCTTTGGTACTTGCGGGTGTGCTTACATATAGTCCAATCCAGACATTTTTGACTGAAGCAGATAAAATCTTCCTGTTGCCGCTGGAAACCCGGCTTGCCGATTATTTCAGGAAATCGATCATATTCAGCTTAAGTCTTCAGTCGTATATGCTGCTGCTTGTGCTGGCCGTATTAATGCCGCTCCATGTCAAAGTGCATGGGGCAGACTTCAAATCATTTTTCATCCTGTTGCTTGTCCTTGTTCTCATTAAAATGATAAATATCCTGACCCGTTGGAACATACAGTATTTTATTGAGACAAGCGTTAAAGTGACAGACAATGTTATTCGTTATTGTATCAATGCCGTACTTCTGTATTTCCTGTTTTCTGGTGCCAATCTCATTTTTGCCGCGATTCCCGCTGGAGTTCTTATCCTGCTCTATTTGTATTATAAGAAGCAGACGAAAGAAAAGGGGCTTAAGTGGGAGCAGCTGATCGAAGATGAAGAAAAGCGGATGAATGCTTTTTATCGTGTCGCGAATCTGTTCACCGATGTTCCTAAACTGCGCGACCGCACAAAAAGGCGAAAGTGGCTTGATTGGCTGGTCAATCTGATTCCTTACAGACAAGACCTTACTTTCAGCCATTTATACTTAAGGACTTTTGCAAGGGCGGGGGACTATTTTGGCTTGCTCGTCAGGCTTACCATGATCGGCGCAGGTGCCCTTTACTTTTTCACATATGGGCCGGGACAAATCCTGCTTGCCCTGCTGTTCATGTACTTGACAGGCTTCCAGCTGCTGCCGTTATTTAACCATCATCAAAACAAGCTTTGGGTGAGCTTATATCCTGTCCCTGAAAAAACAAGGAAGAAATCATTCTCCAGACTCCTCCTTATTGTATTGATATTCCAGTCGGTGATTTTTGCGGCGGCTGTCATGGTAAAAGGGGATCTGCTTCTGGCAGCGATTGTTTTAGCTGCAGGTATTGCCTTCTCGTTGTTTTTTGTTTATTTTTACAGCCAGACCAAGCTAAAATCATAATTTGAAATCCTTTTCGTATAGGCTCTATGCTTTTATGAAAAGGATTTTTTTTGAAACTATTTTTGGCTTGCAGCGTAATAGTAACAACAAGGAGTGAATAGCTTGAATGAATATGAGCTGAAAGTTTATGAAGAGGTTCTCGCATGGAAACGGAAGCTGAAAAAACGGTCCGGGATTCTGGCAAGGGTATCCAAGAAGGCACAGACAAAAGTGAATGAGCTGATTCCGGAAAAAGTCCATCAAATATTAACGGAAAGTATTAAGAATATGGTCAAGGCGACTCTTGCAGGATCGAACTTTACGACGAAAAAACAACAGGGTGCAGGGATGACCCTTGCCGAAAAAGATGATCTTCTGCAAAGAAAGCTGGCAGCCTTCAGGAAAACAGCTGCTGTAGAGGGGGCTGGTACAGGAGCCGGCGGATTCCTGCTAGGGGCGGCTGACTTTCCGCTGCTTTTATCCATTAAAATGAAGTTCCTGTTTGATGCTGCTTCTGTATATGGATTTGATCCTTCAGAATATGAAGAACGACTTTTCGTTTTATACGTATTCCAACTTGCCTTCTCGAGTGATGAGAAGCGAAAAGAGATCCTGGAAGTGATTGAAAGCTGGGATACTCAGAAAGCAAAGTTGATGGAAGTGAATTGGCAGCAGTTCCAGCAAGAATACAGGGACTATATTGATTTCGTAAAAATGCTGCAGCTTATGCCGGGGATTGGCGCAGTTGTAGGAGCTTACGCAAATTATAATCTTCTCGACCAGCTTGGTGAAACGGCGATGAATGCCTACAGGCTGAGAATACTGCAAACACCCCCGCAGTTTTAATTGGCAGGGGTGTTTTTTTCTAGATTTTCGGGTCGAGTTTACTGCTTATGCCAGTGTCTCGCGTTTTTCAAGATAATGCTTTTCCTGGGTCTGATAGAAGATTGCTGCTGCACATAGAGTTTTTGCCGCAATTACCATTGCTTTTTCGTCAAAATCGAACTTAGGATGATGGTGTGGATATGAACCTGAGGTTTCAGGTTTTGCACCCGTGAAGAAGAAGGTTCCTTTAACATGCTGCAAATAGTAGGCAAAGTCTTCACCGCCCATTTGCGGTTCGCTTTCTTCAATCTTTTTCACTTCAGGCACTTTTGATGCGCAATCAATGAGGAATTCAGTTTCTGCTGCATGGTTTACAACAGCAGGATAGCCTTTGTCATAAAGGTAGTCGTACGAGCAGTCAGTTGCCAGGCATGTACCGTGGACAACTTTTTCGATTTCAGATGCAATGAAATCTCTTGTCGTCTCATTAAAAGTCCTCACCGTTCCAATCAACTTAGCTTTATCTGCGATCACGTTAAAAGCATTATCTGCGACAAAGGAGCCAATCGTCACGACCGCTGAATCGACCGGATTTACTCGTCTGCTGACGATTTGCTGCAGGTTTGTCACCATTTGTGCTCCTGCGACGATGGCATCCTTTGTTTTATGCGGCTGCGCGCCGTGTCCGCCCTTTCCCTGAATGGCGATTTCAAACCGGTCAGCAGCTGCCATGATTGGACCAATTCTGTATTGGATGGTTCCTGTTGGTTCACTGGCCCATAAATGGGTGCCAAAGATGGCATCTACTCCTTCAAGGCAGCCATCTTCAATCATCGAGATCGCCCCGCCTGGAGCATACTCTTCAGCGTGCTGGTGGATCATCACATATGTTCCATGGAGATTTTCCCTCGCTTCAAAGAGTGCTTTTGCAAGAACCAATAAAGTCGCGGTATGTCCATCATGTCCGCATGCATGCATTACACCGGGAACTAGTGATTTATATGGTACATCTTTTTCATCCTGAATCGGAAGGGCATCAAAATCAGCTCTCAGGGCAACTGTCTTTCCAGGTTTGGCACCATGGATTTTTGCGACAACGCCATTGCCTCTGACGCCCCCTTTGACTTCAATACCAAGTTTCTCATAATATGCCTGGATATAATTTGCCGTGTTCACTTCCTGGAAAGACAATTCAGGGTGTTGGTGCAAAAAGCGGCGGATTTCCACCATTTCCGGGTAAAGGTTTTCGATTTTTCTAAAAAGCTGATCTTGCAAATGATTCATCTCCTTAAGAAAAATAATTTGATAATTGAAATAATTATAACACTTCCAGATTAATAGAATAAACTTTTTACCTTACAGCACAAAGAAGCTTCCGGAATGGAAGCTTCATATATAAATGGAGCCTAAATGGCATCCAGTATTTTGTTCTTAGTCAGCTAGATTAGGAACATTGCCACTATTGTTGTGGCCACGAGACCGATTGTAACGGGAATAAGGTTTCTTCTAGCCAATTCAAATGGGTCGACACCGCAAATCGCAGCAGCAGGAATCAGCGCCCATGGAACCAGTGTGCCGCCGCCTACCCATATAGCAGCAATTTGGCCGAGGGCAGTCAAAGTTGCCGCTCCTGCTCCTATGGCAGTCGAGAAAATCGTTGCCACCGAACCTGCCAGGGAGATTCCTGAGAAACCTGAACCGTCCAGGCCTGTGATGGCACCTACTGCCGTCAAAGTCACTGCACCGACTTCAGCGCTAAGTGGGACGACAGAGGCCAATGCTACACCGAGGTCATTGACGATACCGCCTGAAGTTTCAGGGAGGAATTCGCCTATGATCTTTGTGAAACCTGAGTCGCCGAGATAAAAGAACGCTGCGATTGGAATGACAGCTCCGAAAACCTTGAAGCCAAATTGGAATCCGTCAATAAGATAGCTGGTCGTTTTTTCGAGGCCCTTGTTTTTATGTGCAGCAAGGGAAATGAGCAAGAGAATGAAAATTGAAGTACCGCCTACAAGGGCTGTTGCGTCACCACCCTGTAAGTCGAGCATGGACATGGCTGCGACATCTGCAGCAAATAAAACCGGGATCAACAGGGCAAAAAACTTTTTGGCCCCATCTGACAGCAAGCCTGGCTCGCTGGTATTCTGGATATCAAAATCAAGCGATTCGCCAACTTTTAACTTGCCGTTTTTCATATCTCTTTTTAATAGATAGAAGGCGGTAATCGTGGTTACTACGCCCATGACAATGACAAGGGGGATACTGGCCTGCACAACCGAGCTGACGGGAATGCCAGCTGCATCAGCAGTCAGCTTAGGTGCAGCCTGGATGACAAAGTCGCCTGATAGTGCAATTCCGTGTCCAAAGAGGTTCATCGCGACTGCAACGCCAAGTGCTGGAAGTCCGACCCTCACAGCAACCGGAAGAAGTACAGCCCCCATCAAAGCTACAGCTGGAGACGGCCAGAAGAACCAGGAAATGACCATCATTAAGATCCCGATTGTCCAGTAAGCAAGCGCCGGGGTCCTGATCAGCTTAGCGAACGGGGATATCATCGCATCGTTTATTCCCGTTACGGTCAGGGTCCTGCTCATCGCAACGATAATCGAAATAACCAGAATAGTAGGCAAGAGCTCCGTAATCGCGTAAATAAAACTATTGAATATGCTGCTGACAGATTCGCTCAGTGACCCTGTCGCCACTATGGCCAACAAAAATATTCCAATGATGGATACAAGCGTTGTATCTCTCTTCATGACCATGAAGCCCAGGATCAGAAATATAAACAAGACATAAATCCAATGAAGTGCTGTTAACTCTATGAGCATATAAAATTCTCCTTTCTACAAAAATCACATGGAATGCCATTTTTGCGAATTATAGGCAAATATCCTAATTGAGTACTACAGGATATGATGCGAACAGAAAGTTGTGAGAGGTATGGAAAATTATTTAATACGGATCAAAAGTAATCATTTTACTTCGAGAATTGTCCAGCTCCAGCGCTTGTCCGGGCTGACCAAGGCGCTTACGCTTTTCTTTTCAGTCTGCAGACGGAGGCAAATAGCTTCTCGAGAGGGTCGAGCAGTGATGGTCGCTCCTGTAGAATTTAATTAAGTTGAAAGCTAATTAGAAATAAGAAAACTTGAACGGATTTTTAGGTTGAAACAGGAATTATCCAATCATAAAAAGAATTAGAGAGTAGGATAGGAAGAAAGAAGGGGAATCTGTTGCGAAATCGTTCCATGAATCAGATTGCTTTGGCCGTTATATTATCAGGCCTTGGAATCATTCTTTTACTGGTTAATTTAGGTGTCATTTCCTTGGAAATAAAAGAGCTTTTTGTCGTAATCTATCCTTTTGTATTGTTCGTTTATGGATTGGTGGAGCTCTCGAGGCGCCAATTCTGGTGGGGATCTTTCCTGCTGATCTTTTCATCCCTCCTGATGATGGGCCGATTCGAACTCATTGTTTTTCACTTCCTTGATGTTTGGAAGCTCTGGCCACTCCTGCTGGTCTTCATTGGAATCAGTATACTGTTCAGGAAAAGCAAAATAAAAATCGTTTATCAAACAGACTTTCCGTCTTCGCCAGAGGTAAAAGATCCCTCAGTCGCTGAACATAACTCCGTGAAGAAAATCAGGGGAGTATCGGTGGGGAAAGTGACATTCAAGCAGCCAAATTGGGCAGTGGAGCCGATGGATTTATATAATATGGTCGGCGATTATTTTATTGATTTCAGCAAAGGTTTCATACCTGACAGGGAAACTCCAATAAAAGTAAGAGGCTGGGTTGGAGAAGTGAAAATGCTTATCCCCGAAGATGTACCAGTAAAGATCAGTGCCGTTGTGGGTGTCGGGGAAGTGAAGCTGTTTGATTATGCACCTGAGCAGATAAAGCACGTTATTGCATATAAATCAGATGAATATGATGAAGCGATCAGGAAATTGAATATTACGATCGAACTGAAAATCGGTTCAGTCCGGATCGATCGGGTATAGGGGGGGAGATTATGAAGCAAATGACCAGCATTCGGTTATGGTTTATGCAAACATTCTTGCTGATGGCTTTCTTTTCTTCTCTCATTCTCTTTATCGGACTTCAAATCTACATATTCATAGTACCGGATAGCGGCATTTCAATGACGATGACTATCTTTATCTGGCTATATTGTCTTCTGGTATTGGCTGCTGCAGGTTTTTATTTCAGTTTAAGAGGGAGCTATGCAATCAAGGGACGTCTCAGCGACATTCTGTTATTTATTACCGCATTGCGCAGGGGGAAGTATTCAGAAAGAATCCAAACCTACGAAAAAGATGAGATTGGGCTTATTTCCGAAGAACTTAATCAGCTCTCAGAATACCTTCAGGAACAAGTTCAATCTTTGCAGCGATTAGCGGAAGAAAAGACAGAGCTTTCACAAACTGCAAAAACAGCGGCGACGATGGAAGAACGGCAGCGGCTTGCCAGAGACCTGCATGATGTAGTCAGCCAGCAGCTGTTTGCACTCAGCATGATGTCTTCAGCATCACTTAGGCTTTTTGATAAGGAGCCGGATAAGGCGCGTAAGCAATTAGAGCAAATTTCAGAAATCGCCGGCAAGGCACAAGGGGAAATGCGAGCTTTGCTACTTCACTTGCGGCCTGTTCAACTTAGTGGCGAGAGTCTGTGTGAAGGGATCATAAAACTGATTCAAGAGTTGAAGCAAAAAACCAGCCTGACGTTCGAAGCGAGTATTGATGAAATTGATAAGATCTCAAAGGCTGCGGAGGAACATCTTTTTCGCATTGTCCAGGAAGCATTATCAAATATCCTCCGCCATGCCGATGCGACAAAGGTGAAATTAGTGCTCACCGAGGATGACGGCACTATTTTCCTGTACATAGGCGACAATGGAAAAGGCTTTGACATCCTGGAAGAAAAAATGGCCTCTTATGGACTGAAAACGATGCGGGAACGCTGTGAGCAAATAGGAGGTACATATAATATCCGTTCAAAAGCCCTTGAAGGAACATATATTGAAATTAGGATACCTGCCTTGAGGAGGGAAGAGTAGTGGGGAAGATCAGAGTTGCGGTAGTAGATGATCATGAAATGGTCCGGAAAGGGATTCTTTCCTATTTGGAGACAGAACCAGAAATCGAAATTGTTGGAGAAGCTGACAGCGGGAAGAAGGCAGTTTCACTTGTGAAAGACACGGAGCCCGATGTTGTCCTCATGGATCTATTAATGGAAAATGGAACTGGAATCGATGCGACACGGGAAATTCTTAGTTTTTTTCCTGAATGCAAAATCATTATCATTACAAGCTTTTATGACGACGAACAAGTTTTTCCGGCAATTGAGGCAGGAGCATTCAGCTATATGCTGAAAACCGCGACTGCATCGGAAATCGTTAAAGCGATTGAAAAAGCAGCAAGAGGAGAAGCTGTCATTGAACCAAAAGTCGCAAACCGGATGATGAAAAGGTTGAGGGCTCCAGAACGCAAGCCACATGATGAGCTGACAGAAAGGGAACTGGATGTCTTGAAATGCATTGGCGAAGGGATGACCAACCAGCAAATCAGCGAAGAGTTATTCATTGGAGTCAAGACCGTCAAAACTCATGTATCCAATATCCTTGGCAAGCTGGGGATATCCGACAGGACACAGGCAGCAGTATACGCGAACAGGAATGGTTTGATCAAAAATACATGAAATGGGAGGGGCAGACACGCCCCTCCCATTTCTATTCTCCTAGATAATACTTTGAGACATAAGATGCACTTTCGAAAATATTTGGCCTTGCCGCATCGATTCCAGCTTCAGTTCCGCGGTTCTTATGCGCCTGGTCATACGCCTTCGATTTCTGCCAGTTTTCAAATGCTCCTTCAGATTCCCAGATGGTCAAAATGATATATGTGTTGGAGGTCATGGGACGCAGCACGCGGATTGCCACAAATCCTGGCTCGTTCTCAATCAATCTCGGCCTGTTCAGGAAGCGATCCTCAAAAAGCGGGCGTCCTTCATCCGTTACAGGAATATTATTCAAAACGGCAAAGCCATGCTGTCCAAGAGAACCGGCAGAATCAATCACTTCATATTTGCGTGGTGAACTGAACACGGTTTTCCCATTTGTCTCATGAACAAGAATGGATGATTCGTTATTGTTCATCAGGACCATTGTTTCCCCACTGTGCTTTTCTTTAATTTTTTGCAGAAAATCTGCTGTTCCGGAAGTTATATACAGATTCATTATTCCACCTCATTATCTTAATTGTGATTCCTTCTATAATACTAATAGTATGCAAATACATCTAAGCTATAATGTGTTTTCCCTATCAGAGAAAGTATGAAAACCAAATTCGTCAATTTTTTGACATTTGTGAGCGTCTTCTATGAAATCGGTTATTAAAAAGGATATAGTGTATATAGTTTGGTTGTTTTAACATAAATGAAGCGTTTTGAATTCGTACATAGCTAAAATAGGTGTTTTTTATTTTTATCCTTTTATATTACAATGGAATACAGACATTACTGAAAGGTGGATTTCCCCCAATGAGCAAGATGATCAATGATACTTTTTTAAAAGCAGCAAGAGGAGAGAGAACAGATTATGTTCCTGTCTGGTATATGAGACAAGCTGGAAGGTCCCAGCCTGAATATAGAGCAATCAAGGAAAAGTATTCTCTGTTTGAAATTACACACCAGCCTGAGCTTTGTGCATATGTAACAAGACTTCCTGTAGAACAATATGGCGTAGACGCTGCGATTCTATACAAAGATATCATGACTCCGCTGCCAGCAATGGGTGTAGACGTGGAAATCAAGACTGGCATTGGACCGGTCATTTCCAATCCGGTAAAATCGCTTGCGGATGTCGAGAAGCTAGGCACGATTAATCCTGAGTCGGATATTCCTTATGTACTTGACACAATCAAGCTATTGACGGAAGAACAGCTGTCTGTTCCTTTAATCGGTTTCTCCGGTGCACCATTCACACTTGCCAGCTATATGATCGAGGGAGGCCCTTCAAAGAATTACAATAAGACGAAGGCATTCATGTACGCACAGCCGGAAGCATGGTTTGCCCTGATGGACAAGCTTGGCGATATGGTGATTACATATGTTCAATCGCAAATTAAGGCTGGAGTAAAAGCAATCCAGATTTTCGATTCATGGGTAGGCGCCCTTAATGTCCATGATTACCGTACGTTCATCAAACCAGTCATGAACAGGATTTTCTCTGAGCTTAAAAAGGAAAATGTGCCTTTGATCATGTTTGGTGTTGGTGCAAGCCACCTAGCACTTGAATGGCACGACCTCCCTCTTGATGTGGTGGGGCTTGATTGGCGTTTGCAAATAAGCGAAGCCCGCGAGCTTGGCATTCAGAAAACGGTCCAGGGAAATCTCGACCCAGCGATTCTGCTTGCGCCATGGGAAGTAATTGAAGAAAAGGCAAAAGCGATTCTTGATCAGGGAATGGCGCAGCCTGGCTACATCTTCAATCTTGGACATGGAGTGTTCCCTTCTGTAAATCCGGAAACGTTGAAAAAGCTGACTGCCTTCATCCATGAATATTCTGCTGCAAAGCTGGGAAGATAGTCTCTTTTCTGCTGCAGAGCATTAGATTTGGTAAATTAGTCTTGTTTTTGGCAGAATAAAAGCTTAGAGACGGAAAAAAGAGGTGCAATCATGACTAAGAAGAAGATGGGTTTGCTTGTGATGGCATATGGCACACCCTACAAGGAAGAAGATCTTGAACGGTATTATACACATATTCGCCATGGCCGGCCGCCGGCACCCGAAATGCTTGAAGATTTAAGACAACGCTATGAAGCGATTGGCGGCATTTCACCACTTGCAAAAATCACAGTGGAACAAGGTGAGAAGCTGGAACAGCATTTAAACAGGATTCAGGATGACATTGAATTCAAGATGTATCTTGGATTGAAGCATATCGAACCTTTTATCGAGGACGCAGTCAAGCAAATGCATGACGATGGCATTGAGGAGGCTGTCAGCATCGTACTGGCACCGCACTTTTCAACATTCAGTGTTAAATCCTATAATGGCCGCGCCAAGGAAGAAGCAGCTAAGCTTGGCGGACCAGAGATCGTTTCAGTAGAAAGCTGGTATGATGAGCCGAAATTCATTAAGTACTGGTCTGACCGTGTAACAAAAACCTTTGCTGACATGCCTGCTGATGAGCGAGAGAAGGCAGTATTGATTGTTTCTGCCCACAGCCTTCCGGAGAAAATCCTGCAAATGGGCGATCCGTATCCTGCACAATTGAAAGAAACTGCCGATTTAATTGCAAATCAGGCGAATGTGCAGAATTATGAGGTAGGCTGGCAAAGCGCAGGCAATACACCTGAACCTTGGCTTGGACCTGATGTCCAGGACTTGACAAGGGATCTGCACGAAAAGCACGCTTACAAAGCTTTTGTTTATGTGCCTGCTGGTTTTGTTTCCGACCATCTGGAAGTATTGTATGACAATGATTATGAATGCAAGATCGTGACGGATGAAATCGGAGCCAGCTATTACAGGCCAGCTATGCCGAATGCAGAACCGGAATTCATTGACGCAATGGCGGATGTAATATTAAAGAAGCTGTCAACTTCACGCTAAAACTAGTAAAAGAAGGCGATTTACCGTGACAGAAAAGAAGAAAGTAGTAATTGTAGGCGGCGGCATCACTGGCCTTGCAGCGGCTTTCTATTTGCAAAAGCATGCCAGGGAAAACAAGATTCCGCTCGATGTAAAGCTAGTCGAAGCATCGCACCGCGTAGGCGGCAAAATGCAGACATATGTAAAGGATGGCTTTGTGATTGAAAGAGGCCCGGATTCTTTTCTTGAGAGGAAAGAAAGTGCAGGGCGTCTTGCCAGGGAAGTTGGTCTCGGTGATAAGCTGGTCAACAACAGTACGGGGAAATCGTATGTCCTTGTAAAGGACAAACTGCACCCCATGCCTGGCGGATCGGTGATGGGAATCCCGACTCAAATTGGCCCCTTCGTTACAACCGGACTCTTTTCATGGACGGGTAAGTTCAGGGCTGCAGGGGATTTCTTCATGCCGCCCTCAAAGGTAAAAGGAGACCAGTCCCTGGGCGAATTTTTCAGGCGCAGGCTTGGCGATGAGGTCGTGGAAAACCTGATTGAGCCACTGCTTTCCGGTATTTATGCCGGGGATATTGATAATATGAGTCTATTATCAACATTTCCTCAATTCTACCAGGTGGAACAGAAATATGGCAGCCTGATCCTTGGCACGAAGAAAACGGCTCCTTCGCCAAAAAAGAAACCAGCTGAAACCGGGCAGGCCAAGAAAAAAGGCATGTTCCTGACAGTGACGACAGGCTTGCAATCCTTTGTTGATGCGATTGAGTCCAGGCTTGCAACTGGCTCGGTTATTAAAGGGATCAGAGTTGATAAAGTAAACAGGCAGGAGAAAGGCTACCGCTTGAAATTGAGTAGCGGAGAAACACTTGATGCAGACAGTATTTTTGTTTCAGCCCCGCATGAAGCCGCCCTGCATATGTTCTCCGATCATGAACATGTTTTCGAACCATTCCGTGATATGGCTTCTACATCGGTGGCAACCGTGGCGATGGCATTCCCAGAAAGTGTCATCAAAGAAGACATTGATGGCACCGGGTTTGTTGTATCCCGAAACAGCGATTATACAATCACAGCTTGTACCTGGACACATAAAAAATGGCCGCATACCACTCCTGAAGGGAAGGTTTTGCTGCGCCTTTATGTCGGCAGGCCAGGTGACGAGGCAGTGGTTGAGCTGCCTGATAATGAAATTATCAAAATTGCACTTGATGATTTGAATAAAACAATGGATATCCAGGCACAGCCGGAATTCGCAGTCGTATCCCGCTGGAAAGAAGCAATGCCCCAGTACACTGTAGGTCATAAAGAAAGAGTAGCAAACCTCAGGAATGATCTTGAAAGTGAACTTCCCGGCGTGTTCGTAGGCGGAAGCTCCTATGAAGGAGTCGGCCTTCCTGATTGCATCGACCAGGGAGAAGCCACGGTGGAAAAAATACTCGCATTCTTGCTGCTTAATCGATAAAAAACCCTTTTTAGGGTTTTTTATTTTATTGCTGTGTTAAAGATTATCATTATCTTTATTCCCTGTTGATTGAAGTGGAAGGCGCGTAGACTCCTGCGGGATCAGCTGGACAGGTGAGACCCCGCAGGAGCCTGCGACGAGGAGGCTCAGCGCCAGCCCCGCGGAAAGCGAAGCGACTGGAACGGAAATCAACAGTCTAATTTAACACAGCCATTATCTTAAAAAAAATTAACAGTTTTATACGCTTGCTTTAGTAAAAATGGTATGATACATTAAAATTCAACTAACTGACTGTTTTTCTCATTTGGTCATTACGGAGGTGTTAGCATGGCAATTGACCGAAGGCAGCTAATAATTGATGCGGCAGCAAACTCTTTTTCTCTCTACGGCTACAAGGCTACGACGATCGATCAGGTGGCTAAATTAGCGAATGTCGGTAAAGGCACAATTTATACCTTTTTCAAAAATAAAGAAGAACTTTTCGATGAGATCATTAATGGCCTGATCAAAGAAATGAAAGAAGTCGCTGATGAGGCCGTAAATCCTTCAGATTCTTTTTACGAAAATGTCCATAGGGCATTATATAGACTGCTGGAGTTTCGCAAAAAACATCAACTCAGTATCAAACTTTCGCAAGAGGCCCGGGATATTGGGACCCCAGCCGTTGTGGAGGTTATGGATCGTTTAGAGTCGGCGATATTGACCTTCATTAAAGAAAAGGTCATTCAAGCGATCCAAAAGGGAGAAATAAAGGAATGCGATCCAGAAATTACAGCGTTCATCATGATGAAGCTGTACATTGCTTTGATTTTTGACTGGGAAAAGAAGAACGAGCCACTTGAAAAAGCTAAAATCTCCGAGCTATTTGAGTTCTATATCTTCAAAGGATTGTCTTATTAGGATAATCCTTATTTTCAGCAGAAAAATGACCGAATGAACAAAATAGTCATTTATTTAAAATTGGGAGGACATTCATGAAAAACAGACTATTCATCCAAGAATTACTTGCCATTTTCCGAAACAAGAAGCTGCTTATTCCGATTATCGCAGTCATGTTTATTCCTGTCTTATACAGTGGAATGTTCCTATGGGCATTCTGGGATCCATATGAACATCTTTCTGAACTGCCTGTTGCAATTTCTAATGAAGACTCAGGAGCAACGATTGATGGAAAAGAACTTGCATTAGGCAATGACCTGGTTGAAAAATTAAAAGAAAACCAGGACTTTGGTTTTGAATTTGTATCAGAAGAAGAAGGGATAAAAGGTCTTGAGCAGCAAAAATATTATATGCTGATCAAAATCCCGAAAGATTTCTCTGAAAATGCTACAACTCTATTGGATGAATATCCCCAGAAGCTTGAGCTTGTTTATATGCCAAATGAAAGCTTCAACTTTCTATCAGCCCAAATTGGTGAAACGGCAGCTGAAAGAATTAAAGCTTCTGTATCCGAGAAGGTTTCTGAGACTTATGCTGAGACCATGTTTGAAAAGGTCGGTGAACTTGCAGACGGTCTTGGTCAGGCAAGTGGAGGGGCTGCAGAATTGAACGACGGTGCAGAAAAACTGGAGGCTGGTAGCCAGGAGCTATATGAAAATCTATCGGTTCTGGCGGGCAAGTCGATTGAGTTCAATCAAGGGATCAATTCTGCAAATACTGGAATAAAAGAATTGGCTGACGGAGCAACAGCTCTGGCCGGCGGTATCGGCCAATTGGAAGATGGTCATAAAAAGCTGGAGAATGCTTCAAATGAACTTCTTGCAGGCCAGAAAGACTTGAATGCTGGGGCATCAAAAGTAAAAGCTGGTTTACAAGAAGCCAACAGCAAAGTTCGAGTAATGGTAGAAGGAACAACAAAAATTAAACAAGGTTCCGATCAGCTTGTAGAGAACCTTTCAGCCTGGAAAAATGGTTCAGTTGATGCTGCAGAAGGAGCAGCAGACATTTATGCAGGCATTCAAGAACTGCAAAAGCAAATGGAAATGATGCAGCCGCTGTTAAGTGCGTATCCTGATAAGCAGCAACAGCTTGTGAAAGCACTGCAGGACCTCGAAGCGGGAAGTGCAAAGCTTGCTCAGGGAACTGAAACTTTGTCTGGCTCGGCAGGGGCTCTGGCAGGCGGGGCTGAAAAAATATCCAGCAGTCTGGATGAATTAATCGAAGGGCAGAACCAATTGAACCATGGAGTCGCTGCACTGACAGAAGGCAGTGCGCAACTTGAAGCAGGAGCTGGCAAGCTAACGACAGGACAGGAACAATTCAACTCCAGCATGGAGCTTTTCGGGAACAAACTGGCAGAAGCGGAAGCTGGTTCTATGAAACTTTCCGAGGGAAGTGCTAAGCTTGCAGGTGGGATGGATCAGCTTGCATCAGGCTCATCAGCCATGTCGGATGGTACCGGCCAGCTTGCGTCTGGTGCAGGGGAACTGTCAGAAGGGAATAGAAAGGTAGCGGATGGAACATCAGAACTTGCCGAAAAACTGCAGGATGGTGCTGAAGAGGCTCAGATAAATCCAGACAAACAGACGTACAATATGCTCGCTGCTCCAGTAAAATTGGAAAATGAAAAAATGAACAAGGTTCCAAACTATGGAACAGGGTTTGCACCTTACTTCTTATCCTTAGGGTTGTTTGTAGGCGCATTGCTTCTGTCCATTGTGTTTCCTTTAAGGGAACCAGCTGATGTACCTACAGGCGGATTTAGCTGGTTCTTAAGTAAATTTGGAGTTTTAGCGGGAGTAGGAATATTACAGGCACTTGTTGCCGATGCCATTCTTCTTTATGGATTGGGCTTACACGTTGAAAATACTACGCTGTTCCTGATGTTTTCGATTATTACCAGTCTTACCTTTATTGCACTGGTTCAGTTCCTTGTCACACTGATGGGCGATCCAGGCCGGTTTGTTGCCATTGTCATCCTCATTTTGCAGCTTACCACAAGTGCGGGAACTTTCCCGTTAGAATTAATTCCTGGTTTCCTGCAAAAGTTTAATGCTTATCTGCCTATGACCTATTCAGTGCAAGGATTCAAAGCCGTAATATCGAGCGGAGATTTTGATTTCATGTGGCAAAATACAGGTATATTAGCTGCTTATATTGTGGTGCTTTCTGTTGGAACAGTGGCTTACTTCCAATTGATGTATAAAAGAAGGTTTGCTGTTTTAGCCGAGAAATAACAAAAAGAGAGCCAGCCGTTCAGTTAAGTGAACGAGCTGGCTTTTAATATGCAGGATAAACCTGTGGGAAGGGATTGTATTACACCCGGAAAAACGGGGAAGGAATTTGATTTTACAACTTTCCAGGATTCATGCATCCATCGCATTTATTTCCATAGCATTCGTGTTGTTCGTTAATTGGTTCTCCACACTCCATACATTGTTTCTTTGGCAGGTTGCGAAAAAATTCAACGACATTTTGAATCATGTTGTTCCCTCCAAATAGTAAAGTGTTTTGATACAGTTTTATGATTAATTAAATTGTATTATAACAGTGTAGGGGTCGTCAATCATAATTTTCTGAAAAAACCGCTATCGTGAAAAAATGGGCAAAATGAAGTATAGTGAAAGCAAAGAGGGTTAAAAGGAGGCATCTCATTGAAGCTGACAATTATAGGTTTCTGGGGAGGATATCCCAAGGTAAATGAAGCTAGTACCGGATATTTGCTTGAACATGAAGGTTTCAAACTGATGATTGATTTTGGCAGCGGGATCCTGGCGAAACTTCAAAATTTTGTTCAGCCAGAAGAACTTGACGCAATGATCCTTTCGCATTACCATCCAGATCATGTAGCAGATATCGGTGTTTTCCAGCATGCAAGACTTATCCAGGGTTTCCTGGGCAAAAAGTCCCCGCAACTTCCGATATACGCACATATACAGGACAAGCAGGAGTTTTCGAAGCTTACATATAAGGATATTACTAGAGGCGTCGGCTATAATCCGAACCAAAAGCTTGAGGTAGGTCCATTCACGGTTTCATTCATAACTGCTGTCCATCCTGTTCCATGCTATGCAATGAGGATCGAAGCAGGGGGGAAAGCGCTTGTTTATACAGCAGATACTTCCTTCAAGGAAGAATTCATTCCTTTTGCTTCAGGGGCCGACCTATTGCTATCAGAATGCAACTTCTATGGAAATCAGAATGGCAAAGGTGCAGGCCATATGAACAGCTTTGATAATGGAAAACTGGCTGAAGGAGCGGGAGTGAAACAGCTTGTCTTGACTCACCTGCCGCATTACGGGGAACTGGAACAGCTTGTTTCTGAGGCTTCCTCTATATACGGGGGACCGATCACCCTTGCGAGGGAAGGGCTTGAGATCACTTTATAAAAAGGAGAATCTATCATGTTATTTATCGATAATAAAGGCATAACAGATCCGAGGATCAATCTGGCAATTGAGGAGTATGCCTTGAAGAATCTTGATATCAACGAGACATATTTGCTTTTTTATATAAATGAACCATCCATCATCATTGGCAAAAATCAGAACTCGATCGAAGAAATCAATACGGAATATGTAGAGAAAAATGGCATCCATGTCGTTCGCCGATTATCTGGCGGAGGGGCTGTATACCATGACCTCGGCAATCTGAACTTCAGTTTCATTACAAAGGATGATGGTGAAAGCTTTCACAATTTCAGGAAGTTCACCGAACCGGTTGTAAAGGCTTTGAATAAACTTGGATTGAATGCTGAATTAAGTGGTCGTAATGATTTGCTTGCAGAAGGAAGGAAAATTTCCGGGAACGCTCAATTCTCAACAAAAGGCCGGATGTTCAGCCATGGAACTTTACTGTTCGACTCCGAAATTGAAAGTGTCGTTTCTGCACTTAATGTCAAAAAAGATAAAATTGAATCAAAGGGCATCAAGTCTATTCGAAGCCGTGTGGCAAATATTTCAGAGTTCCTTACGGAAAAAGTAACGATTGAGGAATTTCGATCACTTTTGCTGAAAAATATCTTTGAAGGAATGGATGACATTCCAGAATATGTGCTGACGGAAAAGGACTGGGAAAAGATCCACGAACTTTCAAAAGAAAGATACCAGAACTGGGATTGGAATTATGGGAAGTCACCGAAATTCAACCTTCAGCACTCCCATCGTTTCCCGGTTGGGCAGATCGATGTCCGCTTTGAAGTGGACAAGGGGATCATCAAGAACTGCAAAATCTATGGCGATTTCTTTGGGGTTGGAGATGTAAATGAAATCGAAGAAAAGCTGACAGGCATTAAATATGAAAAATCTTTGATTGCCGCTGCTTTAGATGAAGTTGACATCAAACATTATTTCGGAAATATTTCAAAAGAAGATTTCATTAATTTGATTTATTGATCATGGTTAACGCGGTGTCTAAGGGACATCGCGTTTTTTTATTTATTCAATGCGAATTTGTGAATAAAGAAGCACATTTTTCTTGAATACATAATTTTCTTTCAATATAATATATTTAGAAAACTTTTTTACAAAGTTTGGTGATTCAATTCACCGCAAAGGGGGAAGGGAGTTTAATGAATCTTTCATCACAGCTTCATCACACTGCCTCAATGCTTGGCGATAAGCCGGCATATTTTTTCATGGACAAAGCAAGTACATACGCTGAACTGGATGCGGCTGTTACGAAATTTGCTTCAGGCCTTGAAAAGCTAGGGGTAAAAAAAGGCGATCATATCGCGCTGTTGTTAGGTAACTCTCCACATTTTGTCATCAGTTTGTACGGAGCTCTTCGGCTCGGTGCAACAGTCATTCCCATCAATCCAATTTACACCGCAGATGAAATCGGCTATATCTTGAATAATGGCGATGTGAAACTGGTCGTCGGACTGGATCTCATGCTGCCGTTAGCCGAAAAAATGCATCAGCATCTTCCAATGGTCGAGAATTTTGTCATTTGTGAGACAGGGCAAAGCCAGATGTCAGAGGAAGATCTATTAAAGCTTTCCGTATCGTCAAAATTGAAACCGTTTACACATGTTGTTGCATCGGGAGATCTTGGTTACCAAGGACCGGAGCTGAATGAGGAAGATGTAGCGGTCATTCTGTACACATCCGGGACCACAGGCAAACCAAAGGGAGCCATGCTTACCCACAAAAATCTTTACAGCAATGCAAAGGATGTAAGCGATTACCTCAGGATGAATGAGGATGACAAGGTCATTACAGCCTTGCCGATGTTCCATGTATTCTGTCTGACAGTCGCCCTTAATGCCCCGTTAATGAACGGTGGAACATTGCTCATCGTCCCTAGGTTCAGCCCGGCCGAAGTTTTCAGGATTGCCAAGAAGTATGAGGCGACTGTATTTGCTGGCGTGCCAACAATGTATAATTTCCTTTTCCAGTATCCTGAAGGAAATCCGGATGACCTTAAATCACTGCGCCTGTGCATTTCAGGCGGGGCGTCGCTTCCTGTCGCACTGCTTCAGAATTTTGAGCGGAAATTCAATGTGATGATTTCCGAAGGGTACGGTTTATCAGAAGCAGCACCTGTTACTTGTTTCAATCCGCTGGACCGGCCGCGCAAGCCTGGTTCAATCGGAACCTCTATCATCAATGTCGAAAACAAGGTTGTCAATGAACTCGGAGAGGAAGTGTCTCCTGGAGACGTTGGCGAGTTGATCGTCTGCGGACCGAATGTCATGGCTGGCTACTATAAGATGCCGGAAGAAACAGCCGCAACAATCAAGGATGGCTGGCTGTACACAGGAGATCTAGCCCGCATGGACGATGAAGGATATTTTTATATTGTCGACCGCAAGAAGGATATGATCATTGTGGGAGGATATAATGTCTATCCACGAGAAGTTGAGGAAGTTTTATATAATCATACTGATATTGTCGAGGTTGCCGTCCTAGGTGTTCCTGATCCAAATCTCGGCGAGGCGGTAAGATGCTATGTCGTCAGCAAGAATCCTGAGCTGACAGAAGAGATGCTCCTCGAGTATTGCCGTGAACACCTTGCGAAATATAAGGTGCCAAGCGCAATAGAGTTTTTGGAGGAATTGCCTAAGAATACTACCGGAAAAATTTTAAGAAGAGCCCTAAAGAATCAGGTTTTACAAGGACAATAATGAAGTAGGATGAGAGGCAGGCGCCAGTGCCTGTCTCTTTTTTCGACAACAGCAAAAGGAAATTACGATCTTGATAGAGAATGTGAAGGAAGAGGGGAGCTGAATCATTTGGAAAATATCCAGTTTGAATTAAAAGGGCATACCGCGCTTGTCACGCTCAATAGGCCTGACGCACTCAATGCATTTAACTACGACACACTTGATGAATTGCAAAAGACGATTGAAAAAATCAGAACAAATCGCGAAGTCAGAGTCGTTATTTTTACGGGTGCTGGAGAGAAGGCTTTCAGCGTGGGGGCTGACCTTAAGGAACGTCGGACTCTGTCTGATGAGGATGTAAAGCGTAATATTTATAAGATCGGAGAAGTCTTCTCCATGATTGACCAGCTCCCGCAACCGACGATCGCGGCCATTAATGGCTTTGCTTTTGGCGGTGGAATGGAACTGGCCCTTGCCTGCGATATCCGGGTTGCCGCTGCAGGGACACAGATGGGGTTGACGGAAACAAGCCTGGGAATCATTCCTGGAGCAGGCGGGACGCAGCGTCTGCCAAGGCTGGTCGGACAGGCACGAGCGCTCGAACTGATTTTGACAGCACGCAGGCTCAAGGCGGAAGAAGCACTGGAATATGGACTTGTAACAGCAGTAGTCAAGAAAGAGAATGTGATTGATGAATGCCTTAAGTTAGCGGAGATGATGCTCGCTAACGGTCCAGTCGCATTGCAGCAGGCTAAGTTCGCCGTCAAGCAGGGGATGAACGCAGATTTGCAGACAGGACTGCAGATCGAGCGCAAGGCTTATGAAGTCACCATTCCAACAGAAGACCGTCTCGAAGCGCTGGCTGCATTCAGTGAAAAAAGGAAGCCAGTTTTTAAAGGAAAGTAACCGAACACGGCCACGGCCGTGTTTTTTGCTGAATAAGAAATAGATAGATATATGAAAATTTAATTTATCGACCACAATATTGAATAGATCAGAGGATGTATAATTTTATCGACCACATCTTCAAGTATATCGACCACATTTTCAAGTATATCAGCGGATATTTAAATAAATCGACCACATTTAAAGATATATCGACCACATTTAACGATATATCGTCCAACCCATTTTATTTCGGTAAAAGAAATACTTTTCCACGCAGCTGGAAGTATGTATAATATATTTTAATTGAGTAAAGGATTCGTATAGACATAGTTTTAGAAAGGCGGGAAAAACGTGGAAAGTACATTGGCTGTCAAGCAGGCAACGGAGTTCAAGAAAGGGATCCAGTCAGGCATCAGTATTGCGATAGGATATATGCCAATTGCGCTCACGTTTGGGTTGATTGCGAAGACAACTGGCCTTGCCCTTGGCGAAACGGTTATGATGAGCATGTTCGTTTTCGCTGGAGCGGCACAATACATATCATTGAGCCTCCTCGCCCAGGGAATCGGCATTTTTGAAATTATCCTGACCACTTTTATCGTGAATATCCGCCATTTTCTTATGTCAGCTTCTTTGAATGAGAAAGCGGAAGAAGACAGTATGGGAGCGAGAATGGCCTATTCATTCGGAATTACGGATGAGACTTTTTCGGTCGCGGCTACACGTGAAGGGGCCGTCAATGCGGGGTATATGTTCGGCTTGAATCTTACCGCATACTCAAGCTGGGTGATTTTTTCCGGTCTGGGCTTTCTCATCGGTGCAGGATTGCCGCAAACATTGCAGGAAAGTATGTCCGTTGCTCTGTATGCGATGTTCGTTGGCCTGCTTGTGCCATCGATGAAAAATAATGTGAAAGTTGTGTTCCTGGCTGTACTTGCAGCAGCCTTCAATTCCATTTTCACCATGACTGAACTTATGTCCACTGGCTGGTCAATCGTACTGGCAACGCTGCTGTCGGCTATTCTCGCAGAAGCAGTGGAAACTTTCAAGAACGGCAGGGGGGAAAAGGCAGATGAGTAAGGAAATCATCATCATGATCATTGGGATGGCAGTGGTGACCTATATTCCAAGAATGTTGCCTTTTGTCATGTTCAGGGGAAAAGAGCTTCCTTCATTCCTGCAGGGGGTACTGAAGAATGTTCCGTACGCCACACTCGGCGCTCTCATTTTCCCGGCAATCCTGTTCATCCAGGAAGATATATGGTGCGGCATCATTGGAGCCGCCGCCGCCTTCATTGCCGCTTTTTTGGGAGCGAACGTGATTGTCGTTGTCATCGGCTCGATATCCGTTCTAACTTTATATTCTTATTTTTTCTAGACTTGCAATCTTGCAGGTCTTTTTTTATTGGTTTGTAAAATTCCCAAGAAAAACAGGCTCCTAAATCAAAATTAAAATGAAATATTGACAAGATATTGGAATACATTATAATTAACATTATTAATTCCGACTAAATTAATATGTTTTATAAGAATAGGGTGATTAGATTGTTCATCGAAATAAACAAAGTAAATAAACAGTATGCAGATAAAAATAATCACCAGGTTGATATTTTAAAAGATATTAATCTTCGAGTGAATAAAGGTGAGTTCGTATCCATTCTTGGTCCTTCGGGGTGTGGCAAATCAACGCTTCTATCGATTGTGGCTGGGCTGACTCCGGCAACTAGCGGCGAAATCCTAGTATCAGGACAGCGAATCGAAAAGCCGGGAAAGGACAGGGGAATGGTTTTCCAGCAGGCAGCACTATTCCCATGGCTGAACGTAGTTGAAAACGTGATGTTTCCATTGAAAAAGGAATTGCCAAGGAAACAGGCAGAATCTGAAGCGAAAAAATATCTTCAAATGGTCCAGCTCAGCAATTATCTATCCCATTATCCACATGAACTTTCAGGGGGGATGCAGCAGCGTGTGGCGATTGCCAGGGCTCTGGCAATGAACCCGGATATCCTCTTGATGGATGAACCTTTTGGAGCGCTTGATGAGCAAACACGTTCCCGCCTTCATGAGCAGCTTGAGACGATCTGGGCAGAGACGCAAAAGACAATTTTATTCGTTACCCACAGCATCTCTGAATCAATCAAGCTATCTGACCGCATCATCGTGATGGGAACAAAGCCAGGCATCATTTTAAAAGATATAAAAGTGGATATTCCAAGGCCGCGCTATGAGCATAAAAAAGAGATGGTCGAGCTTGAAGAGTATATTATGGGCTTCCTGAAGAAGGAGATCGACAAAGTCATCAGGGAGGAGCTTGTATATGAATCCAAACATTAAAAGAATCATATTTTTCGCTGCTATCATTGCTTTCTGGTATACAGGGAGCAAGCTCGAATGGTGGCTTCCGATTATCCTTCCAGCTCCGGAAAAAGTCCTGGAAGCACTAATAACAGGTTTCCAGGATAAAACGCTGATTTACGATCTCGTTGCCAGCTTCAAACGGCTTGCGGTTGGTCTTGGCCTCTCACTGATCATTGGTACGGGACTGGGTGTCCTGCTTGCAAAATCCAAAACGGCAGATGAAACTCTGGGCACCGTGGTTCTCGCCCTGCAAAGCGTACCAAGCATCATCTGGCTGCCGCTTGCGATCATGTGGTTCGGCATGAATGAGAAGGCCGTAATCTTCGTCGTTGTTCTAGGCGGAACATTCGTCATGACGCTTAATATCAGAGTGGGCATCAAAAATGTTTCACCTTTATTCATAAAGGCAGCAAAAACAATGGGCGTGAACGGCTGGGATTTATATAAAAGGGTCATATTCCCGGCGGCAATCCCTTATGTCGTAACAGGATCACGGCTAGCATGGGCATTTGCCTGGAGAGCCCTGATGGCTGGTGAACTATTAAGCACAGGCCCAGGACTTGGCTATACGCTTCGTTACGCGTCAGATTTTGGAGATATGGCTCTTGTCATTGGCGTTATGATCATCATTGGTGTAATCGGAACAATCGTAGATCAGCTGATCTTCCAGCGTATCGAAAAATCGGTGCTTAATCGCTGGGGACTTGAATCATAAAAAAGGAGGAAATCTAATGAAAAAAGCTTTGATATTAATGGCATTCCTATTCACATTTGCGGTGCTTCTCGCAGGCTGCGGAACAGGCGGGTCAAATGCAACAGGTGGAAAAGAAAAAGAAAAAATCGTCATCGGCTACTTCCCGAACATCAACCATGTCCCGGCTATGGTTGCAAAGGATAAAGGCTTCTTCGAACAGCAGCTTGGAGATGGAACAACAATCGAGTACAAAACATTCGCTGAAGGCGGTTCTTTCATGACTGCGCTCAAGACTGGCGAAATTGATGCAGGTCTTGTAGGCCCTGGTCCGGCAATGAACAACTACACAACCGGAGCTGACGTCAAGATCATTGCAGGCGCATCCACTGGCGGCACAGTTGTTTTAGCAAGAAAGGGAGTCAAGATTGATTCAGTTGAAGACTTCGCTGGCAAGACGTTCATCACTCCTGGGGTAGGATGCACACATGATGTCCAGTATGAAACGTATCTTGAAGCAGAGGGAATCACATCTCAACGAATCGGCGGAACAATGAAACACCTTACTGGCCAGCCGGCACAGTACGCAGCAATGCTTAAGTCTGGCAAGGTTGATATTGCGGTAGCTCCTGAACCTTGGGCAGCAGTAATTGAAAAAGAAACTGGCGCAGAAGTCGTCATTGGCTGGGATGAAGTATCATTCGGAGAAACGCTTCCAGCTTCTGTAATGGTCACATCTGGCAAAATGATCGAAGAAAAACCTGAAACTGTCCAAAAAATCATTGACGCTCATAAAGAAGCAGTGAACTTCATCAATGAAAATCCAACTGAAGCACAAGCAATTACAATCAAAGATATTAAAGAAACAACTGGGCAGGAATTGGAAAAAGATGTAGTCGAACTTGCATGGGAACGAATTGGATTCACATATGAAGTCGATGCAGATGCAATCCAGGCTTTCTCTGATTCATCATACGCTTTGAAATTCCTGAAAGATAAGCCAGACTTTAAAACATTGATTGATGATAGTTTCCTGGATTAATACAGAAGGGTGCCAAGTCGTTTTCTTGGTGCCCTTTTTCTGTTATAGCGAGGCAGTGGAATGGATTGGCAGAGAAAATCGAATTACGGCTATATTATGGGCTATATGTGCCCGGTCAGGTAAAGAAAAGGGGAAACGGGTCACATAAAGAAAGGATATGTGCCCGGTCAGGTGATGAAAAGGAAAAACGGGTCACATAAAGAAAGAATATGTGCCCGGTCAGGTGAAGAAAAGGAGAAACGGGTCACATAAAGAAAGGATATGTGCCAGGTTAGGTGAAGAAAAGGAGAAACGGGTCACATAAAGGAAGAATATGTGCCCGGTCAGGTAAAGAAAAGGGTAAACGGGGCACATAAAGAAAGGATATGTGCCCGGTCATGTGATGAAAAGGAAAAACGGGGCACATAAAGAAAGGATATGTGCCCAGTTAGATGAAGAAAAGGAAAAACGGGTCACATAAAGGAAGGATATGTGCCCGGTCAGGTGAGGAAAAGGAGAAACGGGTCACATAAAAGAAGAACATGTGCCCCATAAAAGAAGATATCAGGTATTAAGGTCACATAATAGAGGAACTTAGTTGTCCAAAGCAATTTCCCCTGCCAATAAGAACTTGTTCTATTTCTGGGACAAAGGATTAAAATAGTTATAGAGAGGGTTGTACGTAAAGGGGGAAGAGCAATGGCGAGAAAGATGGGCTTTTATGGAGTGATCGCCTATGTACTTTATGGTTTTGCGGTATACTGGTATCTATTTTATTTTGCTGATACAAATCTTCCGTTTGAATTTGAAGGCTCGAGGGCGGATCCTGCGACTTTCCTGAACGGAAGGGAATTGATGCTGAGTGAGGAATATTCGAAAATCAGGAATTTATTATTTTTCCTTTCTACACCTTTTGAATGGCTCTTTTATTTTCTGATTCTGCTGCTGGGTCTTTCGAAGGCATTTAAAAAATGGGGGCAGGAGACAGCGAAGAATAAATATGGCCAAACAGCTATCTATCTGATCTGGCTTTCATTCTTTGCTTTCGTCGCAACTTTCCCGTTAAACTATATCAGTTATACGCTCTCTAAGACTTATAATATTTCCACCCAGACATTCGCTTCATGGATGAAGGATGAGCTCATTGATTTTTGGATCAATTATGCCATGATGTTCTTCATCGTCGTCGTCCTGTACCTGCTGATGAACAAATTCAAAAGGTTCTGGTGGCTGTTCGCCTGGCTGCTTTCCGTACCGTTCACACTGTTTATCATGTTCCTGCAGCCGGTTGTGATCGATCCGCTTTATAATGATTTTTACCCTTTGAAAAATAAAGAGCTGGAGACCAAAATCCTGGATCTCGCCGGGCAGGCAAATATTCCGGCACAGCATGTATTCGAAGTGAATATGGCCGAAAAAACAAACGCACTCAATGCTTATGTAAGCGGAATCGGTTCCAACTCGCGCATCGTGTTATGGGATACGACTCTGAACAGGCTGAGCGATGACCAAATTTTGTTCATCATGGCCCATGAAATGGCTCATTATGTTGAAAAGCATTTATATATAGGAATTGCCGGCTATTTGCTGTTATCCCTGTTCGGATTGTACTTCGTCTCAAGATTGATGAACTGGGCAATCCGCCGGTGGGGAAGGGAGTTCAAAGTTGAAAACCCTGGTGACCTTCAATCATTGCCGCTGTTTCTTATGTTCCTGTCGATGATCATGTTTGCCGCAAGCCCAGTTTCCAATCTTGTATCACGCTACCAGGAAACAAGGGCTGATAAATATGCCATCGAGATGACCGAAAACACCGATGCTGCGATTTCTGCTTTTCAGGAGCTGACTAAATCCGGCCTAAGCCAGGTGAATCCGCCATTAATGGTAAAGATTTTCAGATACGGACATCCGACAATGCTGGAGAGGATCTCTCGCCTGGAGGAATTCGAAGTAAAAAAGAGAAATGAGCAGGAAGATGGATTTTGACCAGCACGCCCTCGGATTCGGGGGCTGTTTTTTTATGGTCAGGAACCTTCAAATGTTCTCTCTTGGAATATTATCTTAACAAAATAAAAAATCCCCGTGATAGGGGATTTTAATAACTAAGTGCCGAATTGCTTATTGAGATCTTTCAGTTCTTCTGTCAAAGACAAGAATAAAATTTTGTCGCGGTCATCTATTGCTTTATCAATTTTCGACAGCAATTTTTCTCTTTTTGTGTTTAGCTGGATTTCGGAAATTAGCATGTCAACATACAGGTCCAGAACAAAAGATTCCTTGGCTTTAATGCGTTTCATCACGCTTGCCTTCATGATTTCAGAATACGATTTTTCTTTCACTGACCTCACCTCTTAGACCTTTTTTATATTATATGGAGGAAAGAAAAGATAATCAACAAATTTTTATAATTTTTAGAAAATTTTTATCAGCCTACTATTTGTGGCTAAATTTAGAACTTTTTCAGGTATTAAAGAAAATTTTAGCAATTATGATAAAATAGGGTATACAGTATTTTAGGAGATGAGTGAATGACAGGGAAGCCGAGGAATTTAGTTGAAGAGTATGAAATTAATCCTTTTACGATGATCATTCTTCCGGAAGAATACGGCAGCAGGATTTACTCCAGGGTGATTGAATTGGAGGAGGAATATCTTTCTCCATTCAGGCCGATTGATATTGTGAAAAAAAGCTGCAAATATTTTGGCAGCAGTTATGAAGGAAGAAAAGAGGGGACAAAAATGCTTACAGGGATTACCCATAAAACCCCCATCATTGTAGACCCCATCAGCTCCATTTATTTCATGCCGACAAGTTCACCTACAAAGCCGGACTGTATTTGGGTATCGCATGAGCATGTATTATTCCATAGGAAGGCAGATGCCCAAAGTACACAGGTTACCTTCAGGAATAAGAAAAACATCACCCTTCCTGTTTCCCATCATTCTTTTGAAAATCAGCTGCTCAGGACATCACTGCTGAGGACGAAATTCATGCAGAGGATGAAAGAAACTGAGCGGAAAGCATTATACCTTCTCCATGGACCGAAGTTCAGTGAAACACAGGGCTATCCGCATGCGAATTTCGTAAGTGAAGTATTTAAAGATTAGTCCTTAAAGGAATCCGCGACGTCAGCCGGATTCCTTTTCAATTGTCTCGAGTGTCGGTTTGAAACGTTTGAAGAGATAGTAAATCATCAATTCCTGGACTTTGTTGCGGATGCGGGGATTGAAATAATTATGGTGTTCTTCGTAGCCGTGATAGATGAAGAGGAACATGGTGAATGCGTCATCTCTTTTTACTTCTTCAACCTTCAGATTGTTCTTTTTAAGATAGCTTTTTACCTTGGCGAGTTCTTTCTGGACTGCTTTCATTGTTTCTTCAATTAGTTCCAAATATGGTTTTTTCAATTTGAATGGACTTTTTTCCACAACAGAAAGATCCCGATTCAGCACGACCAGGACCATAGGCAAATATATGGCCTGTTCCATCATATCGCGGTCTTTTTCAGGAATCCGTGTCATTTTGCTCTGCCCCTTCAAAAATAAAATAAGAACATTTGTTCGTAATTATCGTACTGGATTATGCCGAGGATTTCAAGAGGGTAAAAAATATTTCCTCCTCATTATCATAATTTCCAACATTCAGTATAAACTTTCAGAGGTTTTTCTAATATTGAGGCAGGAAAATTATTTCTGTTATCGAAATAAGGAAGACAACAAAATTTTGGTTTAGGAAGGGTGGCTGCTAAGGTGGGAGAAAAAAGATTCCTCAAAGCGGAGGATTTTTATCAATTGAAATCAGTGACAGATCCACAGTTTTCGCCTGATGGCAAGAAGTGTGTGTTTGTACAGACGGAAATGCTGGAAAAGAAGAATGATTATGCTTCAAATTTATACATAATCGATATTGAAAAAGGTGATGCTCCGAAGCAATGGACATATGGCGAAAACCGGAATCATTCGCCAAGATGGTCACCGGATGGTTCAAAGCTGGCGTTCGTTTCGAATCGAAACGGGAAAAATCAGATCTTCGTTATCGATGCTATAGGCGGGGAGGCAAAGCAGGTTACGGAATTCAAAAATGGAGCAAGCGGTCCGGTATGGGCTCCTGATGGAGAGAAGATTGCCTGCTCTGTTTCCCTGAAATCGGACGAAGATTTGTTGGAAAAGGAAGCAGAGAAGAAGGAAGAAAAGAAACTGGAACCATTCGTGGCAAAGGAAATGAAATATAAATCCGATGGAGCTGGTTTCTGGGATGGAAAGTACAAGCAGACTGTCATCGTTAATCTTGCAGATGAAAAGGCCGAGCTCCTGACAAAAGGCGATGCAGATTACCACCTGCAGTGCTGGTCGCCTGATGGCAAAACCATTGTAGTTTCAGTGGATGAGACACCTGACCGTGATTTCTCTTTCAAAAGCGATTTATTGCTGATGGATATTGAAACCGGAAACAGAACAAAAATTACTGATGGAAAAGGTTACTACGGAAACGCTGCATTCTCTCCAGATGGTAAATATCTCGGCTATACAGGGCATGGCAGGGAGTATGAAAATGCAACGCTGAACCAGCTGTGGATCCATGAACTGGAGACGGGCAATGTCCACTCCATCACTGAGAATATGGATATGCTGGTTGGCGATGCAGTTGTCGGTGATTTTCAGCAGGGTGCAAACAGTCCAGGTTTAATCTGGGGTGAAGATAGCGAGAGCTTTTATTTTCTTGCTAGCGACCAGGGAAATGCCGTTCTGTATTTCGCGAATCTAACAGGAGAAGTGTATCCGGCACTGCTCGACCAGCAGCATGTATATGGCTATACACTGGACCGGCAAAAGCAAAGGATTGTCGCGGCTATCAGCAATCCGTTGCTTCCGGGTGAACTGTTCCAGCTTGAGGTGGCCACGGGAGAACTAAAACAGCTGACATCAGTGAATGAAAAGTTCATGGAGACAATCATATTATCCGAGCCTGAGCAGATTTTCTTTTCCGCAAGTGACGGGACGCCGCTTCATGGCTGGATCATGAAACCTGCGGGATATGAAGAGGGAAAAAAATATCCGCTTATCCTTGAAATTCACGGCGGTCCGCATGCCATGTATGCGAATACATATTTTAACGAGTTCCAGGTGCTTGCTGCTGAAGGGTATGCGGTATTGTACATCAATCCGCGTGGCAGCCATGGCTACGGCCAGCAATTTGTCGATGCTGTTCGGGGGGACTATGGAGGCGGCGATTACCAGGATGTCATGGATGCGGTTGATTATGCTTTGGAAAATTATGATTTTCTTGATAAAGAAAGGCTTGGAGTGACGGGAGGCAGCTACGGCGGATTCATGACCAACTGGATCGTCGGCCATACTGACAGGTTCAAGGCTGCTGTGACGCAGCGCTCAATCTCAAATTGGATCAGTTTTTACGGCGTCAGCGACATTGGCTATTACTTTACCGAATGGCAAATAAAAGCCGACCTCAGTGATTTGGAAACACTGTGGAAGCATTCGCCGCTTGCATATGCAGATAAAATCAAAACACCTTTGCTGATTCTTCACAGTGAGAAGGATTACCGTTGTCCAATCGAACAGGCAGAGCAGCTGTTCATCGCATTGAAGAGACAGGGAAAGGAAACGAAGTTCATCCGATTCCCGGAATCAAACCATGAACTTTCAAGAAGCGGAAAACCTAATCTCCGCTTAAGCCGTCTGGAGGCTATTGCAGATTGGTTTAATGACCATCTTTAAAATCATCTGAACTGCTATGAGCACCCGCGGCATTTGCATATGCTGCGGGTTTATTTTTGAAAATTTCTTCACAGAAGTTTAAGGTTATAGAGAAAGAAGGAAATAATAAAATAAATGATGCTTCTAAAATACCTATAATCGGAAGGATTTTTCTAATGAGATCTGATCGTCATCAGCATAAGAAGAAAAAAAGAATTAGATGGTCAAGTATTTTCCTTCTGCTGTTCCTTTTGGTTGGAGCGGCAGTGTTATATTCCTATTTTCAATATCGTTCGGGTGTGAATGATTCGGAAAAAGCAGCTGAACAAAACAAGCAGGAGTACCAGTTCAATGGTGAACGTGACCGCAACGGCCTAACAAACATCCTGTTAATTGGAAGTGATGCAAGGGATAAAGAGGCATCACGTTCCGATACCATCATGATTGCTAGCTACAATCCGGATACTGAATCCTACAAGCTAACTTCAATCATGAGGGATACGTATGTGTCGATTCCAGGCCATGGGGATAACAAGATAAATGCTGCCTTTGCTTTAGGCGGGCCTGAACTGTTAAGGCAGACCATCAAGGAAAACTTCGATGTTAATCTCCAATATTATTCTATAGTCGATTTCGAGGGGTTTGTCCGTTTGATTGACGAAGCGTTCCCTGAAGGTGTCGAGGTAAATGTCGAAAAGAGAATGTCTGAAGGAATTGGCGTAACACTGGAACCTGGTGTCCAAAAGCTCGATGGGAAGCATTTATTGGGGTACGTTAGGTTCCGCCAGGATGCAGTAGGAGATTTTGGACGTGTCGAACGCCAGCAAAACGCCATCAAGGAGGTCGGCAAGCAATTCGCAAGCTTCCAGACCTTGCCGAAGTTGCCAAAACTAGTGGGAGTAGTGACGCCATTCGTCAACACCAATATGGATACAGGCGATATCCTGTTCATGGGAAAAGGCATTCTGTCAAAGGATAATCGGAATATCGAGACATTGAGGATCCCTGTTGAAGGAAGCTTCGAAAATCAGAGAGTAAGTGGAGCAGGAGCTGTTCTGGCCATCAACCTTGATGAAAACAGGATAGCGCTGCAGGAATTTTTAGCAAAATAGGATTGTTGGATACCATTCCCAAGATTGACTTACGGGTGTACAATCATTTTTAAGAGGTAAATGAAAATGTACGAATGAAAGAGTTCTTGCAGCTCTTTTCTCGCTAATGTTTTTGGACAAGGAGATTTCAATGGATTTTGAATTGATGAAAGAATGGTTTACAATCGAGAACATTATGGATCTGCTTAGAGAGTATCGGTCGTTTGGGCCTATACCAGGAATCCTGTTGCCGATGCTCGAAGCGTTTCTGCCATTTTTACCGCTGTTTTTATTTGTAATGGCGAATGCAAATGCGTTTGGGCTGTGGTGGGGTTTTCTTTTTTCCTGGATTGGGGCCGTTCTTGGAGCCCTGATTGTATTTTTGATATTCCGTAATTATGGACAGGGGAAGGCCCTCCGATTTTTGCAGCGCCATCCAAAGGTGCAAAAGGGGATGAATTGGATCGAGCGCCACGGGTTCGGGCCAATCTTCCTGATGCTTTGCTTTCCTTTTACTCCATCGGCTGTTGTCAATATCGTCGCTGGTTTATCAAAAATCAGTATGGCCCAGTATATGCTTGCCGTGATAACGGGTAAAATGGTAATGATTTTTACAATCAGTTTTGTCGGCTATGACGTGAGGGCGTTAATTACAAACCCGGTACGAACCATCATTGTTCTTGTAATAATTGCCATACTTTGGTATATCGGCAAAAGAGTGGAAGTAAAAATGAATATGAGCATCGGAAAAGATAATAAGAACCGATAGGGGAAGAGAGAACAGGTGGTGATCGAAGCCGATGAGAGAGAGCATGAAAAATGAAGGAATCGAGTGGATTAAAGCGTTCGCCCTTGGAATGATTATATTTATTTTTATAAGGATCTTCTTTTTTTCAAATTATGTGGTTGATGGCGAATCGATGCTTCCGACATTGGAAGAAGGCAATAAGGTCGTTGTCAATAAACTTGGGTACGAGACGAGCGACCTGGAAAGATTTGATGTGATTGTTTTCCATGCGAATGAGAAGGAAGACTATGTGAAGCGGGTCATCGGTCTCCCGGGAGATAAGATTGAATATCGGGAGGACAGGTTATTCGTCAATGAGGAGAAGGTTTATGAACCTTTCCTGAAGCAGTATCGTGAAAAATCGATGGGCGGCTATCTTACAGGTGACTTTACGCTTATGGATTTGACCGGTGAGGAAAGAGTCCCGGAAGGAAAGCTGTTTGTCCTTGGAGATAACAGGCTTGGCAGCTGGGACAGCAGGCAGTTTGGCTTCATTTCCGTGGACCAGGTCGTAGGAAAGGTGAACCTCCGCTACTGGCCGATCGAAGAAATGGATATATCTTTTTAACCAAGAAAACCAGCATAAGAAAAGCAGGGACTCGGCAATTTTCGAGTCTTTTTTTAATGTCCTTATGTTAGAATAGTACCAATATTACGAAAATAGGGCGGAGATTATATGCAGGGAACATTGCCGTTGATCAAAACAAAATTGATTGTTCCTAGCTTGCAGGAGCATTGGATCAGGCGGTCCAACTTTTCGAAAAAAATGAAAGCGATTGCCGAAAAGCCTCTTACCATCGTCCAGGCTGGTGCGGGGTACGGGAAAAGCACGGCTCTTGCCATGTTTGTCGGTGATGAGAATCAGTCTTGCTGCTGGTACACGATTACTTCATCGGATGACGATATTTTGCCATTTTTATCTTACGTTACGGCCTCGATCCGAACATTGTTCCCGGAATTCGGGCTGGAACTGTCTGCATACATGAAAAGCATGGACCGTTACATAAGAGATGAAGAATTAAGTATGCTTTGTTCGATTTTCATCAACGAAACCCTCAAAATACCTGCAGAGATAACTATCATCCTGGATGATTTCCACGTAATTGAGCATTCCTATCATATCAATGTCTGGCTTGAAAAGCTGCTTGAGCATATGCCTGGTCACCTTCATCTCGTCATTTCAACGAGAACAAGGCCCGGGTGGAAGATCCTCGCCAAAATGAAGGCGAAGAACGAACTGAATGAGCTTTCGAAGACTGATCTGATTTTTGGCAAAGAAGAAATTGAGTTGCTGCTATCCGATTACTATCAGCTGGATATACAAGAAGAACAAATTGAAAAGCTTTACAGTATTACTGAAGGCTGGGTCATCGCCATTGGCATGATTGCTCAGCAGCTCCCCCATTTGCACAGCCTGGAAGAATTTTTATCAGAACCATCCAAATCACTCGAGGATTTATTTCAATACCTTGTTTACGAAGTTTTTTCGAAACAACCGCCAATGATTCAGCAATTCCTCGAACAGACGAGTATTTTTGAAGAAATCAGCACAGAGGTATGCGACCACGTCCTCGGTATGCACGGGTCCATTCAGATGCTTCAGCAGCTGACTGCGAAAAATCTGTTCATACACCAGGTAGGTGACAGCCAGTTCCGGTACCATGCCCTGTTCCGGGAATTCCTCGAGGACAGGCTGATCAGCAGCCAGCCCGCTCAATACAGGTTATTGATGCTGAACAGTGCGCGTTATTTTGAAAAAAAAGGGCAATGGGAGGAAGCACTGTATTGCTATGAAAAAATCGGCCAATTTGATGCTGCGGCAGCCATCATGAATGAGCAGGGTATGGATCTTTTGGAGATGGGGAAGCTCGAGAACCTGCAGGATCGGCTCTCGAAAATTCCTTTGCAGGAAAAGAAGCTCTATTGCACACTTTTGTACCTTGAAGCTGAGGTTTATCGATATCGATCATTATATATGCAGGCAGAAGCAAGCTATGATCTGGCAATCCAAACGGCTGACAGGCAGGGAGACTTGGAATGGAAAAGCAAGGCGCTTGAAGGCAAGGCGAAAATCTACCTGGATACGATTCAGCCTCTCAAAGCTGAGCGAATACTCGCACAAGCAATTGAACTGCGTGAAAAAGCAATGTTTGATGGGGCTGCAGAGGAAACGGGGAGGCTATATCGCATGCTCGCTGAAAATCTGATCAATTCAGGTCAAGCATTGAAGGCTGAGAAATGGATGGAGAGGGCAAAGTCCATGGGTGTTCCGATTGAGGATGGCAACCTTGAAGCGAGGCTATATCTGAGGACGGGCCGTTTTGAAAAAGCGAGAGGGGTTTTGACGACGGTAAAAGGTGTCAATGACACGGGAGAAAAGAGGCTGCTGCCGCAATCACACCGTGAAACCGACCTCCTCCTTGCCCTGATCGAGGCTTTTACAGGGAACGGTGTCCAGGCAAAGGCTCTGTCACAATCTGGAATCCAGCATGGAATCAATATCCAGGCTCCGTTCGTAGAAGCATGTGGCTGGATCAGAATGGGACATGCGGTACAGCTGATTGACCAGTATGATCTGCAGCTGGCTGAAAAATGTTATGAGACAGCCCTTGAGATCATGGAGAGGCTCAATATGGAGAGAGGGAAAGCAGAGCCGCTCATGGGGCTGTGTCTACTATACGGAAGCCAGCGCGAGTATGAACGAGCTGTTGAAGCAGGCAGAAAGGGACTGCTCGAAACCGATCAGGTGAAGGATGTCTGGCTGTCGGCACTTATTACGCTTGGCATGGCCATTGCGGCGATTAATAACGGTAAGTATGAGGAAGCAAGCGCTGATTTACGCAAAGCGGATGAGTTATTCAAGCAGTGTGGCGATGAATATGGCAAAATGCTGCTGGCGTTCTGGAATTCTTTTTACTTGTATTCTCTAAATGATGAGCCGAGATTCAAAACGGCTTTCTTCAGTTTTTTAATGCTGATGAAGTCAGGGGGATATGAATTTTTCCTGAAGAAAAGAACGACTTTTGGGCCAAGGGATTTGCAGGTTTTTGCACCGATGCTCATCGAAGCGGTAAAGAAATCAATCGTTCCTTCATATGCTGAGAAACTTTTGGAAGATATGAAATTGCCGCGTTTGAATGCGCATCCCGGTTATACCCTAAGGGTACAGACGCTGGGACAATTCAGGGTCTGGCTTGGTGACAGGGAAGTGGAAGACAGGGATTGGCAGAGGGGAAAGGCAAAAGAACTTTTCCAGCTGTTTTTGACTAAGCGTGGTCAGCTCCTCTTGAAGGAGGATCTCTTCCAGATTCTTTGGCCAGAGCATGAAGATAAGAGCGCGGACAGGGATTTTAAAGTCGCGCTGAACGCATTGAACAATGTGCTTGAGCCTGGAAGAAAAGCGAGGTCTGCTCCGTTCTTCATCATCAGGGAAGGCACCGGCTACGGAATCAACCACCAGGCTGCAATCGAGCTGGATTCACATTTATTCGAAGAATGGGCTGAAGCCGGCCTAGAAGAGAGGAATGTGGAAAAAGCACTAGAAGAACTTGAGCGTGCCTTATATTTGTATAATGGGGACTTTCTGCCCGAAAGAAGGTATGAGGATTGGTGCATCAATGAACGCGAAAGACTGCTCGTTTACTTTTTGCGAAGTGCCGAGAAGCTGGCGCAGCTAAATGTGAGGCAGGAAAACTATGACTCCGCAATCCACTGGTGCCAGAAAATCCTCCATAAGGATCGGACCTGGGAAGAGGCCTATCGCTTACTAATGTTCTGTTATTACCGGAAGAATAATCGTCCTCAGGCAATTAAATGGTATAAAAAATGCTGTGAAGTGCTGGAAGAGGAGCTGGGAGTCAATCCGCTGGAGCCGACAAGGCATATGTATGAGATGATTATCGAAGGGACGAACGTTTGATTTCAACAAGGAACCTTTTAAAAGGAGGAGATGAAAGATTTGGAAAGGAAGATTCATAGTTCATTAAAGGTGCTGCTAGTTTCAGATATTGAAAGATCGAAGGAATTCTATTCCGAGGTATTAGGCTGTGAGGTAACGGACTGGTGGGTGATCCGGGATGGCTTTACAGGGCTAGGAATCAAATTGCTCGAAGCAAGAGACCCGAAAGACATCAGGCCAAATCCTCCATCAAAGGATGCTGGCAATGGATTTGACATTTATTGCTATGTTGAGAATTGGCAAGCTTTGGATGAGCTATATCAAGAATTCAAATTCAAGGGTGCAACAATTGCGATTGAGCCATGGGTAGATGAAAACAATGGGCCATGGAAGGAATTTGCGATTAAGGATCTTGATGGTTACTGCATAGCGTTTGGCGGTACTGATGGGCATTGACCAAGTACTTGAATCCTCACACTACCGTCAAGACCTGGTTGAAATAGCTTTTGATCATCAGCCATCTTGCAGGATAAGTAGAAGCAAAATCCTCGATCGATTCCTGTGAATACATGAGCAGACAGTCAATCTGTCTTTTATGGGACTTTAAGTCATAGAACAGGGCATGTAGAATCGTATAGTGCTCGTTCAATTGATATGGATTTAATTTTACAGGTGCCATACCTTTATCCTGAATAAAATCCAGCAGGGCATTTTTCTGAAATTCAATGCTAGTTTCCCTTGATAACCCATTTATATGAATCTGTTCATTTATAAAGTAAATACCGTGCAAAGAAAATCCCCTCCAATTTATTAGGCAAATCATTACGATTATTGCCAGAAAAATTGGAGGGGATACTTTATTTCTCTACACTCTGTTAGAATCATCCGAAGCTTTCTGCCATATCTTAAAAATAGCCCAAATGATAATGACCAACAGTGCACTTTCACAAGCACTTATACCAAGCACAAACATTAATCTGCCGATATCCTCTACTTCGTTAAAACCATAATCCTGGAGTTCCCAATTGCGAAAGATATTGTAACCGCTATTGAATATAAAAATGAAAGGGAACAGAGTCCAAAAGAATTTATTCATACGCTCTGGCAAATTAAAAATCATAACTTGCTCCACTCCTTCGAGCTTTTGATTAAAAAGCGCTGTTTTACCGATGGCGGAATTTATAGATCATCCCTGCGAGGATATTGGCTGGAATGAATAATAGATTCGACTGCAGGTTCATGTGCAGGATTTCTTCCTGGACAGGCATCTTCTCATAAACTTCACTTTGTGAAAGCTTCGTGTCTTTCTTCAATTCTTCCATTTTTTTTATGTATCTGTACTGAATCGGAGTCATGATGGCAGTTGTAATGATAAATGGCAGCGTGAAAAGGATGATAAGAAATAAGAATACAGAATCCATTGAGGTTGCCTCCTTTTGTATGTATCTCTCTATACGGAAAAATTTGCAAGATAGTTTCATATTAACCGATTTTTTCGATTTTTTCATAGTGTCCCCAAACTCCATAAACCCTTCTTTCACAATGTAACTCATTTGTAACTGCTGTTTTTTAAGATGATGTCAAAGCTTGTGGGCTTTGGATTCTTCATTTTTAAAGGGGGAAAAGGAAATGAAAGCTGGTAAACGGAATTTTGCTTTATCTTTTATGCTCATTTTGGTCCTGTTGTTTACAAGTGCCTGTGGTGGATCTGGAACGGAGAAGTCAGGCGGTACTGAAGGGGAAAAAGGGGAAGATGAACCGAAAAACACGGAACCGATCAAAATCGGCGTGCTTGCATCGCAAACTGGCGGTCTTGAGGCTTATGGCAAGCAGACGCTTCGCGGGTTTGAGCTTGGACTTGAGTATGCCACGGACGGAACCAATGAAGTAGCTGGCCGGAAGATTGAATTCATCGTGGAGGATACAGAAACGAAACCAGAGGTGGCTGTTCAGAAAGCTACAAAGCTTTTAGAAGAAGATGAAGTGGACTTCCTTGTGGGCTCATCAAGCTCTGGCGACACACTGGCAGTCCTTCCATTGGCTGAGGAATATGAAAAAATCATGATCGTTGAGCCAGCTGTTGCAGACAGCATCACAGGTTCTGAATTCAATGAATATATTTTCCGCACGGCCCGTAATTCTTCCCAGGACGCTGTTGCAGGTGCAGCGGCAATTGCGAAGAAAGGCGTGAAAATCGCTACTCTGGCTCCTGATTATTCATTTGGCCGAGATGGAGTCGCAGCATTCAAAGAGGCTGCAGAAAAACTTGGCGCAGAAGTCATCCATGAAGAATATGCAGATCCAGCTGCAACGGATTTCACTTCAAACATCCAGAAAATCATCGATCAGAAGCCGGATTACTTATTCGTCGTCTGGGCTGGCGCGAATTCACCATGGAACCAGATTGCAGACATGAAGGTTCAGGAAAAAGGCATTAAAATCTCTACAGGTGCTCCTGATATCGCTGCACTTGCAACGATGGAGCCGCTAGTCGGCATGGAAGGCTTCACCGTTTATTATCATGATCTCCCGCAAAATGACATGAATAAATGGCTGGTTGAAGAACATAAAAAACGCTTCAATGGAGAACTGCCTGACCTGTTCACACCAGGAGGCATGACGGCTGCGATGGCGATTGTGGAAGCGCTGAAGAAAACGGAAGGCGACACGGATTCAAAGAAATTAATCAAAACAATGGAAGGCATGAGCTTTGAAACGCCAAAAGGAAAGATGACCTTCCGTGAAGAAGACCATCAGGCACTCCAGGCATTATACGCAATCAAGCTGGAGAAAAAGGATGGAGTCAACTATCCTGTCCCAGTCCTGATCCGTGAGCTGTCTCCGGAAGAAACAGCTCCACCAATCCGCAACTAACAATATCCATAATGAACTTCGGTAGACCAGCCGGAGTTCATTATGCTTTTACTGCGGCAAATACATGGAGCAATTTTAATAAAGGCGGTGAAGAAAAGCATGACGGCAATTTTAGAAACGAAAGACCTTAGTATTACCTTTGGCGGCCATACCGCGGTAGACTCAGTCAGCATCTCAGTACCCCATAACCATTTCAAATCGATCATCGGTCCGAACGGTGCCGGAAAAACGACTTTCTTCAACCTGTTGAGCGGGCAGCTCATTCCGTCAAACGGACAGGTCTTCTATAAAGGCAGTGAAATCACAAAGCTATCCCCGACTAAAAGGACGAGAGCTGGAATCGGACGTTCTTTTCAAATCACGAATGTATTTCCGAACCTGACTGTAATGGAGAATGTTCGGCTTGCTGTCCAGTCACATGAGGGCGTCCGCTATCAGATGCTCAGGCATTTTCGTTCCTTTAGGAAGTTTGAAGAGCAGGCAGAAGAATGGCTGAAGCTGGTATTGCTCGATGACAAGAAGGATGCACTTGCAAGGAACCTTGCCCACGGTGAGAAAAGGAAACTTGAAATCGCGATGCTGCTGGCTTTGAATACCGAAGTCCTTCTGCTCGATGAACCGACAGCAGGCATGTCACTTGAGGAAGTGCCGGCGATTCTTGAAGTAATCAGGAAGATCAAGCAACGCGGAGACAGGACGATCGTTCTGATTGAGCACAAAATGGATATGATCATGGATCTCTCGGATACGATCATGGTTTTGTTCAACGGTGCGTTGCTCGCTGACGGCAGCCCGGAAGAAATCATGAAAAATGAAACGGTTCAGTCTGCATATTTAGGAGGTTTGCATAGTGAGCACGCTGCTAAAGCTTGATCAAATCGAGACATTCATCGGCCAGTACCACATTCTTCAAGGGGTGTCTTTTGAAGTGCCGAAAGGGGAGGTGACCGTTCTGCTTGGCCGGAATGGTGCAGGCAAAACAACGACCCTCAGGACAATCATGGGATTGAATCCTGCATCAAAAGGTTCGGTTCTATTTAAAGGAGAAGAAATCAAGAGCCTGCCAACCTATACGATTGCAAATAAAGGAATTGGTTATGTGCCGGAAGACCAGGGGATTTTTGCTGATCTGACCGTCGAGGAAAATATCAAGGTGGCGGTTAAAAAAGAAAATGATGAAATCATCCAGCGACTTGATTGGATTCTTGAACTGTTTCCTGACTTGAAGAAGTTCTGGAAAAAGCCTGGCGGACTTTTGAGTGGAGGCCAAAAGCAAATGCTGTCGATTGCCAGGGCCTATGTAAATGACAATGAATTGCTGCTGATTGATGAGCCGAGCAAAGGACTCGCCCCAATCGTCGTCGAGAAAGTGATGGAGTCGATCCTGCAAATGAAAGACAAAACAACGATCATCCTTGTGGAACAAAACTTCATGATGGCAAGCACCATTGGAGACAGTTTTTACATCATCGATGATGGCAGGACAGTTTCGAACGGTTCGATGAATGTCCTTCGGGAGGACGAAGAAATGAGAAGGAAATACCTCGGAATTGCTTAGGAAAGGGGGAAGCAAGAGTGGATGTTTTGATTAACCTGAGCCTTAACGGCCTTGCTACAGGAATGCTGATCTTCCTTCTGGCAGCCGGTCTCACATTGATCTTTGGCCTGATGGACGTACTTAACTTTGCCCATGGCGGATTGTTTGCATGGGGTGCCTACAGCGGCATTTGGATTTATTCTTTTACAGGAAGTTTTCTTGTTGGAATCATTGGTGCCATTCTAACCGGCATGATTCTTGGGATTGTGGCTGAACGCTGGATCATCAAACCCGTTTACGGAAATCACGTGCAGCAGATCTTGATCACGCTTGGCTTGATGCTGGTTTTATCCGAAATGTTAAAAGTGGTCTGGGGTCCGAACCAGATTTCAGCAGCGACACCTGATTATCTGTCTGGCAGCTGGGAGTTTGGCGGAGTCATCATCATCAAATACCGTGTTTTCATCATTGCTGTAGGGTTTGCGGTGTTTCTCGCAGTTCAGTACCTGCTTAAGAAGACAAAGATCGGCCTTGTTGTCCGCGCGGGTGTCATGAACAAAGAAATGGTCCAGTCACTGGGGATCAACATCCAGAAGGTATTCATGTTTGTATTCATGATCGGAGCAGGGATGGCTGCACTTGGCGGAATGCTGCTCGGTCCATATTCAGGGGTAATTTATGCCGATATGGGAATGGAGTTTGCAATCCTTGCCTTCATCGTAGTGGTCATCGGCGGGATGGGCAGCTTCACAGGCTCTGTGATGGCCGCGGTTTTAGTCGGACTTTCAGGTTCATTCATGGCCTACTATGTGCCAGACCTGGCGCTGGCTGCGAATATGCTGCTGATGGCAGTTGTATTAATCTTCAGGCCTCAGGGCTTGTTCGGTGCAAAGGGGTGAGGCGGATATGACAAAAATGTTTTCAAATCGCATGAACATATTCTATGTGCTTGTTGCCGCGTTCCTGGCTGTGCTCCCTTTTGTCTATGACTCAAGGAGCATGCTCATCCTGCTCTCCCAAGTGTTCATTTTTGCTGTCCTCGCGATGAGCTATGACATCCTGCTTGGATACACGGGCATCGTCTCATTCGGCCATGCTATGTTCTTCGGAATCGGTGCTTACACAGTTGGTGTCTTCATGAAAAGATTTGAACCGGAAACGAGCTACTTTTTGCTGGCGGTACTGGTCACGATTTTACTGACAGCGGTTGTCAGCTATTTTGTCGGACTGCTGACGCTGAGGCTGAAGAGCCATTTCTACGCGATGCTCACGATGGCGTTCGCCGGGCTGTTTTTGGTTCTTGCGGAAAAGTGGCGGACTGTCACTTACGGAAATGATGGATTCACCTTCAGGGTGCCGGATTTTTTGAAGGACAGAACGGACTTTTACCTGATCTGCCTCGGTTCGATGGTCATTGTTTTCATTTTGTTAAAAAGATTCACGAATTCACCGCTTGGGAAGGTGCTCCAGGCAATCAGGGAAAATGAACAGCGGACAGAATCGCTTGGCTACAGTGTCCTGCAGTATAAAATCATCGCAAGTGTTGTTTCAGGGGTTCTTGCCGGAATTGCTGGAATTTTATATGCGGTGTCACTACGATTTGTGAACACGAGTGTCTTCACGATGGATATTACGCTCGATGCCTTGCTGATGACGATTATCGGCGGAGTCGGGACTCTCGTCGGCGCAATCATCGGTGCAGGAATCATTGAATTTTCGCATCACTGGCTTACAGAGCTGGCAAAGGTCCACTGGATTTTCGAGAGATGGATCATCTTTTTCGGGATTCTTTATATATTGGCAGTGATGTTTTTCCCGATGGGCATCGTCGGTTCTCTCCAAAAACTGAAATTCAAAAGGAAAAAGAAGCCGGACGTCCAGATTAAATCAGATGGTGTAAGCCAGGGTGAAATGTGATGGAAACGAAGCAGATCACTTCATTCGTACTGCGCTTCCAGCTTGCTGATATTGAAATGGAAAGCGGCAAAAAATGCTGGAGAGTCAAAGTCACCCATGTACAGGAAGAAACGGAGTCTCTGTTTGATTCAGTTGAATCAGCGATGGATTTCATAAAAGAAGTTGTTGGAGAAACATAGCAGCGAAAGGTAGGGAGAGCGGATGCAAATCGGGATTGTCAGTACGGGTATCTATCTGCCGGAATCAAATATTACTGGAGCTGAAATTGCCAGGCTGGCAGGAATTCCTGAAGGTGTTGTGGAAGAGAAAATGGGGATCAAGAAAAAAACTGTACCCGGTCCGGATGACCACACATGCGAGATGGCAATCAAGGCTGCAAGGATTGCGATTGAAAAAGCAGGAATCGACCCGATGGAGATCGACCTTGTCATCTACATCGGTGAAGAATACAAGGAATACCCTTTATGGACTGCCGGAATTAAGCTGCAGGAGGAAATCGGTGCTAGGAATGCATGGGCTTTTGATACTGCCTTAAGATGCGGCACGACGGTCATGGCTTTGAAACTCGCAAAAGGGATGATGCTTTCGGATTCTGGAATTAATACAGTCCTTCTCGCGGGCGGATATCGCAATGGTGATTTCATAGATTATCAGAATCCGAGGACTAGGTTTATGTACAATCTTGGCGCGGGCGGCGGTGCAATTTTATTGAAAAAGGGCCATCAGGAAAATTTACTGCTTGAAACAGTATTAATTACGGATGGTTCTTTTTCAGAGGATGTTGTCGTTGTTGCCGGCGGGACGAAAAATCCGATTTCAGCAGAAAACCTGGAACGCGGGCTGTACCAGCTTGATGTTCTCGATCCACAGGGCATGAAGGAAAGGCTTGAGCAAAAATCGATGTCCAATTTCCTTGAAGTCATCCGTAAATCCATTGAGAAGAGCGGTTATTCCGAAAAAGACATCGCATATGTCGGCATGCTTCACATGAAGCGGTCAGCGCACGATTATGTTCTGCGGGAGCTGGGGATTGAGGCATCGAAATCTATTTATCTCGAAGATTATGGTCATATTGGACAAATCGACCAGATCCTGTCACTGGAACTGGCAGAAAAGGCAGGGAAGCTGAAGGATGGGGATGTTGCCGTACTAGTCAGTGCAGGTATTGGCTATGCCTGGGGAGCAACAACTATACGCTGGGGGAAAGGGTGAAGCTCGAATGGAAAAAATGGCAGTAGAATTGAAAAAGATCGAGTTGCCAAACGGAGAAAATCTTGCCTACAGGGAACGGGACGGCGGCGTGAAAAAAGTGCTGCTGATCCACGGGAACATGACATCATCAAAGCATTGGGATTTGCTGATTGATCAGATGGATCCTGAGTATAAAGTTTTTGCGCTGGACCTAAGGGGATTTGGCGGCTCCAGCTACGATAAGCCAATCATGTCGATCAAGAATTTTTCTGATGATGTAAAGATGTTTGTCGATAAAATCGGATTGAAGGATTTTGCCCTGGTTGGCTGGTCGACGGGAGGGGCGGTTGGAATGCAGTTTGCCGCTGATTATCCGGGCTATTGCGAAAAGCTTGTGCTGCTCGCATCCGCTTCCACCAGAGGATATCCATTCTTCGGCACCAGTCCAGAGGGCTTGCCTGATGTAAACAATAGGCTGGTCACTTATGAAGATGTAAAAGCAGATTCGGGTAAGACGATTGCCGTCCAGACAGCCTATGATCAGCAAAATAGAGGGTTTTTAAAAGCGATGTGGAATATGTTGATCTATACGGACCGCCAGCCGGAAGAGAGACATTATGAGGAATATGTTGATGATATGCTGACACAGCGCAATCTTGCAGAGGTCTATCATTCTCTTAATACTTTTAACATAAGCGCTGAGAATAATGGATTGACAGAGGGTACGAACCAGGTGAAAGATATCCGGATTCCTGTACTAGTGCTCCGCGGCGACCGCGACCTCGTTGTCACTCAGCGGATGACGGAAGAGATTATCGAGGATTTTGAGGGCCGGGCAAGGTTCGAGGAACTGAAGAACTGCGGGCACTCCCCGTTAGTCGATGATCTGGACCAGCTGCTTATGTATATTGAAGGATTTTTAGCAGAGTAGGAAGGTGTTTTTATGAGATTGAAAGATAAAGTAGCGATCATAACAGGTGCTGCGAATGGAATCGGGCTCGCGGCAGCCAGGACTTTTGCCCGTGAAGGAGCAAAGGTGGCAATGGCCGACTTTGACGAGGAAACTGGGTCACAGCGTGCAGCAGAACTTTCTGGCGAAGGATATGACATTGCCTTTTTTCAAGTAAACGTAGCCGACAGAACCAGCGTTGATTCAATGGTACAAAACGTACTGGGACACTTCGGCAAGATTGATATTTTAGTAAACAACGCAGGTATCACAAGGGATGGAATGCTGCACAAGCTCGCGGTCGAAGACTTCCAGAAGGTCGTGGACGTGAATCTGACCGGCGTGTTCAATTGTGCCCAGGCCGTTGTGCAAGCCATGGTTCAGCAGGGAGCCGGAAAAATCATCAATACATCTTCCGTTTCGGGAGTGTATGGAAATGTCGGCCAGACGAACTACGCAGCGACGAAAGCCGGTGTAGTCGGAATGACCAAAACATGGGCGAAAGAATTGGGCAGAAAAGGAATCAACGTCAATGCCGTCGCTCCAGGCTTTATCGAAACAGGCATGACAGCCAAAGTGCCAGATAAAGTGCTTGAACAAATGAAAATGCTCGTCCCGCTCGGCAGGCTGGGCTTGCCTGAAGATATCGCCAACGCCTATCTGTTCCTTGCGTCAGACGAATCCAATTACGTAAACGGCACAACCCTCCATGTCGATGGCGGGATCATGATGTAGTTTGAAAAAGCGCTCTCGCTGCGCTTTTTTATTTTGGGAATTGGTGCAACCGTGAATATATTGGGCTCAACCGGTAATAAATTCGATTCAACCAGTAAAATATTGTGCTTAACCGGTAATATATTCTGTCCAACCGGTAATATACATAGTTAAGATGTTAGCTTTTGCTCCGCTTCGGGTAATTACCAACTATTAAATGGTTAAATCCACTCTAAAAGTGGTAAATAGTAATTAAAAAGAATGAGGTGCTGTACATGGAAGAGCAAAAGCAGAAATATTTCTTTAATATAGAAAGCGGCGAGGTTTTGGACACGCCGTCTGAACCAGAGGGCCATTTTACCTTGATTGCAACTGGTGAGGAAATTAAGGATTTACGTGAATATCTTGAAGAAAACTACAAAGCGGACTGGGCCACATACGGAAATTCCCATCTTCATCCTTTCAAGGATCCCGATCGTGAGCATGCGGAATACGACAATGCCCTGAAAGAAATTTACGCAATAGTTTATAGACTGGGCGATGCCGAGGCCAAGAACCATGTAAGGAGCATGGGATTATTCACAGAAGAAGAGTTGATTAGATAACTGCTTGAGAACACCATAGCTAAGCTGCTGTGGTGTTTTTATTTTGACGGTCACCTCATTTTCGCAAAAAGTGTAACTAACCTGTAACTCTCATTTTCTAAAATGAATCCATCATGACGAGAGAGGGAGAGATTGCGGTGAGGTGGGAGCTCGATTGGCTGGAATCAAGAGCTGGATTGACACCGGAGGCGGCTGCGATTGCCGATGCTGACACGGATCAAGAATGGTCTTACTGTGTACTAAACAATCGGGCTAAAGCAATCGCGGTGTGGCTGCAGGAAAAGGGAGTCAAAAAGGGTGACAGAGTTGCGCTGCTTGCGCCAAACGGGATCAGCTACTTCGATTTGCTGTTTGCCTGTGGAAAAATAGGTGCGATTTTCGTGCCGCTGAACTGGAGATTATCTGTTGATGAATTAGCGTATATCATAAAAGACTGTGATCCGGTTCTGCTGGCATTCCAATCGAATTTTACAAAAGAAGTGACAATGATTTGGGAACGGGATGAGGATTGTATTCAAGTTAATGGTTCACGCTATGATATGCTGATTGACCGATTCGCCGGAAAGCTTCCCCAACATGAAGAAATCGACGAGGAAGACCCGCTGGCGATGATTTATACAGGCGGAACGACAGGAAAGCCAAAAGGAGCAGTCCTGTCACATCGGGCGATCATCTGGAACGGAATTTCCACCATTGCAAGCTGGAATCTAACGGATGAAGACAGGACGGTAACCTATTTGCCTTTATTCCACACGGGCGGACTGAATGCCCTCTCGATTCCGATCCTGATGGCAGGGGGCACCGTCATATTGGCCAAGGATTTTACACCTGAAAATGCGATTGACAATCTATTGAATTTCAGTTGTACGATTGTCCTTTTTGTTCCGACAATGCACCATATGATGGTAAAATCGGAGCTTTTTCAAAAAGCAGAATTTAAAAATATGAGAGTGTTTTTATCAGGAGGTGCGCCTTGCCCGCTCGAAATCTATGAAGCATACAAGCAGAAGGGGATTGCCTTCAAGGAAGGATACGGGCTGACCGAAGCGGGCCCGAATAATTTCTACATCGACCCCTCAGTGGCGGATGTGAAAAGAGGATCCGTCGGCAGGCCGATGCTGTTTCATTCAGCCAGAATCCTGAACGAGGATGGCAGCGAGGCCTCAGCGGATGAGGTTGGAGAGCTGGCACTCCAGGGAAAGCATGCGTTCTCGTTTTACTGGAAAAACAAAAGCGCGACCGATGAAGCCTTGAAGAATGGCTGGCTGTACACAGGCGACCTCGCCAAAAGGGATACGGAAGGCTATTATTACATTGTCGGCAGGAAAAAAGAGATGATCATCACGGGCGGAGAAAATGTTTTCCCGCTTGAAATCGAGCACTGGCTTTGCTCGCATCCTTCAATCCAGGAGGCAGCTGTGATTGGTATACCTGATGAAAAATGGGGGGAAGTCGTAACCGCATTTATCGTCCTGGAAGATGGCGGCACCTTGTCAGAGGATGATGCAAAAATATATTGCAGGCAGAAGCTGGGGAGCTACAAAATTCCTAAACAGATTCATTTCATCACACAAATGCCGAAGACTCATGTAGGCAAAATCGATAAAATGATGCTGAAAGGATATGCGCTGAACACGGAAAAACAGAAACCGGTCAGCTGAAAGTTAAGGATTTCGGATGACTTCTCAATAAACATACGGTTCATTTGATAAAAAGGCAGTTCAACCAGCACAATCTGGCTGAACTGCCTTTTTTATTATTTGACATAATACAATATTAAACAGGAACAACATCGCCAACAGGAGCATGACTCCTTTGAAGGGCAGAACAGCAGCTGCTGGAGGTGCGAGGCTTGCACCGGTCAGAAGAACGAATGAATACAGGGAGAGTGCTTTGGCGCGCTGGCAGCTTCCATAGGAACCGATCAAAGTGATGACAGTCGGGATGACGAGTGAAATGGATGAAACAAAAAATATCGAGAGAATGATTAATGCTCCAGTTGAATGAAAAAAGAGCAGCCCGAAGGCACTTGCAGAACCAATCGCAAGCCCGAAGATCAATGTCCGCAGTTCACCCCATTTTTCCATCAATTTTCCGGTGAAAAGCGATAAGGCAGCGCCAATCAACCCATCAAGCCGAATCATCAGCAAATCTGACGCAGGTCCGGCAAAAAAACGGCCAATCGCATCATAAAATGCAATGATTGCGAAGAGCAGTGAAAAAGAAATGATATAGCATTTCATCAGCCGCGGATCTTTTAACAATTGTAAGAAGATTTTCCACAATGGTTTGCTCTCAACGGCTGGAGCTGGGGATTCTTTTAGCAGGAAAAAGGCGGCAGCAAACAGAAAAAAATAAACAGCTGAGAAAAACAAGAAAACACTGTTCCAGGAAAACAGTCCGGCAATGAAGGCACTGGCAACCTGGCCAAAAATTCCGGCAATCAAAAACCCGGTGTTGATCAGTACTACCAGGATGGTACGTTGGCGGAATGTAAATAAATCGTAGGAGTAGGCAAAGGCCACTGAAGCAAAGGTAGCCAGTGTCAGCCCCTGAAATGAACGGGCGAACCACAGGCTCAGCGCCCCTTCGGAAAAAGCAACAGCCAATGTCGTCAGCGCGGACGCCAATAATCCAAATACAAGGATTTTCCGCCGGCCCGTATAATCGGAAACAGGACCGAATGACAGCAGCCCACAGGCATAGAAAAAGGTAAACAGACCGCTGGCGAGAACGACTTGTGATTCGGCGATTGCCAGGTTTTCCGCAAGCACAGAATAGATGGGAATCAGCGTATAAATATTGCTCGCGACCATAATCGCACATAGTGTTAGTAGGATAGAAGCCTTTTGAAAAAAGGTCAAGGAGTTCATGTTTATCACCTGCCATTCACAACATATGCTGCTGCCCAGCATTTTGCAGGTTGTTTTGGGAAAAATTAACGGCCTCTTTGCTTCCAAAATAGGTGGTAAAAAAGGTATAATGGATTACATACAGAACAATTGTTTGGCATCAGAAGGCGCATGGAAATGGAGCGCCTTTTTTCGATTTTTAGATGGTATTATTAAACATAAGAGATCCTAATTTTAAAAGAGAGAAAGGGGAAGTCAGATGTCTGTACGTTTGGTACTGGGGCGCTCGGGAAGCGGAAAAACCGAGCTGATCATTAAGGAAATAAAGGACAGGCTCATTGCCGACCCGCAGGGCGACCCGGTGATTTATCTTGTACCTGAACAAATGTCATTCCTGTCTGAATACAGATTATCCACTGACCCTGAGCTCGGGGGAATGATCAGAGCGCAGGTTTACAGCTTTCCGCGCCTTGCCTGGAGAGTCCTTCAGGAAACCGGAGGATATACCCGTCATCATTTGGATAGTGTCGGAATCAGCATGATGATCCGAAAAATCATTGAAGACAAAAAGGATGAACTGAAAATCTTCCAAAAAGCCGCGGATAAAAACGGCTTTGTCCTGCAGATGGAGCAGATGCTGATTGAGTTCAAGCGATATGCGATCAATCCTGATGAGATTACAGAAAAAATGCAAGGAAGCCCAGTAGGTAATAAGGCACTTAAAGATAAACTCCATGACCTGGAGCTCGTTTACCGCCAGTTTGAAGATGAGCTGTTCGGAAAATACATCGATTCAGAGGATTATTTCAAACTGCTTGCAGAAAAAGTGCCGGCATCGGAATACCTGAAAAATGCCGAAGTGTATATAGATGGCTTTTACAGCTTCACTCCCCTTGAAATGATGATCATTGACCAATTGATTGGCAATTGTAAAAGAGTGACGATTGCACTGCCGGTTGACAAGGATTACAAAGATGAACAGCCTGATGAGCTTCATTTGTTCAGGGTGACGGGTGAAACATGCCAGACTCTTCATGAGATGATCAGGACGAAGAGGTATGAGCTGGAGGAAGAGGTCGTTTTAACAGAGCAGATGCGATGGCAGGATGAATCACTGAAGCATCTTGAAAGGGAATTCGATTCCAGGCCGGCTGCAAGATATCACGGGGAGGCTGCGATCCATATTGCCCAGGCGGCAAACAAGCGTGCGGAACTGGAAGGAGTCGCAAGGAAAATCCTCGGACTTGTAAGGGAACAGGGCTACCGCTATCGCGATATTGCCGTTTTAATGAGAGGCAGCGAATACCGTGAAGTGCTTGAAACGATTTTTGACGATTACGGACTGCCCTCCTTTATCGATCAGAAAAGGAATATGCTACACCATCCGCTGGTCGAGCTTGTACGCTCCAGCCTTGAAACAGTATTGGGGAACTGGCGGTACGAACCAATATTCAGGGCTGTAAAGACGGACCTGCTGTTCCCGGATGGAGCTAATCTAAACAAGATGCGTGAACAAATGGATGTTCTCGAGAACTATGTCCTTGCATATGGCATCCAGGGGGATAAATGGACGAAGAAGGACCGGTGGAAGTACAGAAGGATTCGCGGCCTTGAATTTGACGGTGTCGCTCAGACAGATGCAGAAAGACAGATGGAACAGGAACTGAATGACCTGAGACTTTTGATCACTGCACCTCTGCAGCGGATGGCTCGCCGACTGAAGCGTGCTGACACCGGAAGGAAGCTCTCTGAAGCGGTGTATCTTTTTATGGAGGAACTTGATATTCCGGCGAAGCTTGAAGCCTGGAGAATGTTTGCTGAACAGGAGGGCAGGCTCGTTGAGGCAAGAGAGCATGAACAAGCTTGGAATGCCGTGATCGACCTGCTTGACCAGTTCGTCGAGATGCTCGGGGACAGCAAAGTGGCGCCGAAACAGTTCGCTTCCATCCTTGACGCTGGTTTCGAATCCCTGAGATTTTCCTTGATTCCGCCGGCGATTGATCAGGTATTGGTTGCTGATTTGGAAAAGACAAGGCTTGCCGATATAAAGATTGCTTTTGTCATCGGAGTCAATGAAGGTGTTCTTCCTGCGAAGATGAAGGAGGAAGGAATTTTTGCGGATGATGACCGTGAACTTCTGCAGTCAAATGGCATCAAGCTTGCACCTGGCAGCCGAACGAAGCTGCTGGATGAAAACTTCATTGCCTATAAAGCATTTGTGACGCCATCAGAGCAACTGTATATCAGTTATCCAATTGCTAATGAAGAAGGAAAAGCCTTGATGCCTTCATCTTATATCAAAAGAATATCTGATCTTGTGCCGGAACATCAAGCTCATTTCTTAGTACCAGATCCATCTGAATTGCCGGAAGAGGAACAGCTAGAATATGCAGCAGGCGAAAATGTTGCCTTGTCATACCTGACTTCTCAGCTTCAATTGAAGAAACGCAACTATCCTGTCTATGAATTCTGGTGGGATGTGTACAATTACTATATGAAGAACCATCGCTGGTCGGATACGGCGAGAAAGGTACTCTCCAGTCTATTTTACGAAAACAGGACGAAGCAGCTTTCAGAACCAGTGACAAAGGAGCTTTACGGAGAACAAATTGAAGCGAGTGTATCGAGGATGGAACTCTTCAACAGCTGCCCGTTCTCTCATTATGTCCAGCATGGCTTGAAGCTTCGCGATCGCCAGATATTCCGGCTTGAGGCTCCTGATATCGGGGACCTGTTCCATGCTGCCTTGAAAGAAATCGCTGAAACAGTCATGGAGCAAAACCTGAGCTGGGCCCAGCTTACCAAAGCACAGGCTGAAGAACTGGCAAGGGACGCTGTACAAAAGCTTGCACCAAAATTGCAGAATGAAATCTTGCTGAGCTCGAACAGGCACCATTATATCAGGCAAAAGCTGCAAAATATCATCAGCCGTGCGTCCCTTGTATTAAGCGACCATGCCAAAGTAAGCGGGTTTTCGCCGGTAGGGCTGGAACTCGGTTTCGGACGTCAGGGAAAACTTCCTCCACTAGCATTCTCATTGAAAAATGGCACCAGGATGGAATTGATGGGCCGGATCGACCGTGTCGACAAGGCAGAGGATGACCAGGGTATGTACCTTAGGGTTATTGACTATAAGTCTAGCGTGAAGGATGTCAATCTGACAGAGGTTTATTATGGTGTTGCACTCCAGATGCTAACCTATCTGGATATTATCATCACCCATTCACCATTGTTAGTCGGTAAGCAGGCTGATCCTGCAGGTGTCCTGTATTTCCATGTCCATAACCCGATTGTCAATGCGTCAAAAATGCTGACACTCGATGAAATAGAAGAGGAAATCCTCAAACGATTCAAGATGAACGGACTGCTGCTAAGTGATGAAAATGTCATCAGGATGATGGACAAAGGTTTGGATACGGGAAGTTCACAGATCATTTCTGCGGGATTCAAAAAGGATGGCAGTCTGCTGAAGAGCTCAAAGGTTGCAAGCAGGGAAGACTTTGATCATTTGCGGCAATTTGTACGCCACAAATATGTAGAAACAGGAAACAGGATTGTCAGTGGCATCGTGGATGTTGCGCCATATAAGCTCAAGGACCGCGCACCGTGCACATTCTGTTCCTTCAAGCCAGTCTGCCAGTTCGACCAGGCGGTAGAATCGAACGACTTCAGGAAGCTTCCAGTCATCAAGAAGGACGATTTGCTAGAGGCACTGAGACAAGATCAAAACTTAAAAGTAAACGATGGATTATCGATAAAGACTGATAGATTAGAAGAAATCAAGAAGGTGGACATTCTTTCATCAATCGGGGAGGAGGAAGAGGATCTTGGCTAAATTGAACATACCACCAGTGCCGGAAGGAGCAACCTGGACGGAAGACCAGTGGAAGGCAATCATGGCATCGGGGCAGGACATTCTCGTCGCGGCGGCGGCAGGGTCAGGAAAGACAGCCGTGCTGGTTGAGCGGATCATCAAGAAAATTACTTCAGAGAACAATCCGATTGATGTCGACGAACTGCTCGTCGTAACCTTTACTAATGCATCTGCAGCGGAAATGCGCCACAGGATTGGCGAGGCGCTGGAAAAAGCAATTGACAGCAATCCAAACTCAGCTCATCTAAAAAAACAGCTGAGCCTATTGAACAGGGCATCGATTTCAACACTCCATTCTTTTTGTCTTGAGGTAATCAGGAAGTATTATTATTTAATCGATGTTGACCCGGGATTTAGAATCGCGGATGAAACCGAAGGCCAGCTGCTGAGGGATGAAGTTATTGAAGAACTTTTTGAAGAAGAGTACGGGAAGGCAGATAATCAGCCGTTTTTCAACCTGGTGGATGCTTTCACGAATGACCGCAGTGATGAAGGATTGAAGGATATTATTGTCGACCTGTTTGATTTCGCGCGGTCAAATCCTTCTCCGGACGTTTATCTAGACTCAATCGTATCCATGTATGATGCGGCAGGCAGCGCAGCGATTGAGAGCCTGCCATTCATGAAGGTGCTCATGGCTGATATTGAGCTTCAGCTTCAGGGGGCGAAACAGCTGCTTGAAAAAGGGCTTGAACTTGCAAGGATGCCCGGAGGCCCTGCGCCAAGGTCAGTGAATTTTACAGAAGATATTCATGTGATTGATACATTGCTGAATGCTCAAAACCAGTCCTGGTCCGATCTTTATGAAGCGATACAGCTTGCCAATTTCGGTAGGGCAAAGGTATGCAAGGGCGATGATTACAACAAGGATCTTGTAGACAAGGCCGCCAAGCTTCGTGATCGGGCAAAGAAAATCGTCCAGGATTTACGAAGCGAACTGTTTTCCAGAAAGCCTGAGAGCTTTATGAGTGATATGCAGGAAATGAAGCCGTTGATTGCTGTCCTGATCGCTCTCGTAAAGGAATTCTCAAAGCGTTTTGGAGAAGTGAAGCAGGAGCGCGGCCTTGTGGATTTTTCAGACCTTGAGCATTATACACTGGATATCCTGACCGCAAAACCAGGCGAACAGGACATTCTGTATGCTAGTGCAGTTCCTTCTGAAGCAGCACTAGCATACCAGAATAAATTCAAGGAAGTGCTCGTGGACGAATATCAGGATACAAACATGGTCCAGGAAGCCATCATCCAGCTTGTGACCGCCGATGGGGAAGCAGCCGGAAACCTGTTCATGGTTGGGGACGTAAAACAGTCGATCTACAAGTTCCGTCTTGCAGAACCAAATCTGTTCCTTGGTAAATACAACAGGTTTACCTCTGATGGGGAAGAAACTGGATTGAAAATCGACCTGGCAAAGAATTTCCGGAGCCGAAGTGAGGTTCTTGATGGTACTAATTATTTATTTAAGCAGATCATGGGCGTCAAGGTAGGGGAAATTCATTACGATGAAAATGCAGAATTGAAAAAAGGTGCTCCATATCCTGAGGATGAGCAGTACCCTGTCGAGCTGCTGCTGATTGATAGAGGCGAAGGCGCAACAGGAGAAACGGAAAATACTGAAGACAGTGAATCAGCAGCCGCTGAATTCGACGCGGATGATCTTGAACAATCCCAGCTTGAAGCTAGGCTTATGGCCAAGCATATAAAGGATATGGTGGAGGAGCGCCGGGGAGTCTATAATGCGAAAACAATGACTTCGAAGCCTGTCAACTACCGGGATATTGTCATTCTACTGCGCTCGATGACATGGGCCCCTCAAATCATGGAGGAATTCAAGCAGCAGGGCATTCCGATTTACGCGAACCTGTCGACTGGCTATTTTCAGGCCACAGAGGTCGCAATCATGCTTTCCTTGCTGAAGGTGATCGATAACCCATATCAGGATATTCCACTGGCTGCAGTCTTGAGGTCTCCGATCGTCGGCTTGAATGAAGAAGAGCTGGCGATTATCAGGATCAGCCAGAAACGCGGTTCCTTTTATGAGGCGTTGACGACATTTTGTCTTCAAAGACCGACACCTGAAAATGAAGCCCTTCATGAAAAGACAAACCGTTTCTTTGAAGGCTTAAGGAAATGGAGAACTGCGGCAAGACAGGGATCTGTATCAGATTTAATCTGGCAGTTGTACAGGGAAACGCGCTTCTTTGACTTTGCAGGCGGAATGCCTGGCGGGAAGCAGCGCCAGGCAAACCTAAGGGCACTATATGACCGGGCGAGACAATATGAAGCAACTAGTTTCCGCGGATTGTTCCGCTTTTTGCGCTTCATAGAAAGGATGAGGGAACGCGGAGATGACCTTGGTGCTGCCAGAGCGCTGGGCGAGCAGGAGGATGTTGTGAGGATCATGACGATCCATAGCAGCAAAGGGCTTGAATTCCCTGTTGTTTTCGTTGCAGGACTTGCACGCAATTTCAATACGATGGACTTGAAGAAATTTTACATGCTCGACAAAGAATTTGGCTTCGCAGCTAAATATATCAATCCAGAGAAGCGGATTTCCTTCCCTTCATTGCCGCAGCTGGCCTTCAAGCGTAAACATAAGATGGAAATGCTTGCGGAGGAAATGCGTGTCTTGTATGTAGCCTTGACGAGAGCAAAAGAAAAGCTCTATCTAATTGGATCAGTTAAGGATGCAGACAAGACAATAAGCAAGTGGGAGGACGAGGCAAGCCATCCGGATTGGCTGCTGGATGAATATTTAAGGGCTTCTGCCTTAGGCTATATCGACTGGATCGGCCCGGCTGTCATCCGCCATAAGGATTGTGACTTGATAAGAGCGAGCGAAGCAAGCCTTCATCCGTCTCTGGGTGAGGAAATAACCTGCCATCCTTCACGCTGGAAAATTGAAAGTATCAAAGCAGAGGAAGTTGCTTCCTATGCTGAAGAAAAACCGGAAGAATATGAAAGCCTGATGGATCTTGTTGCATCAGGAAAACCGGTTAATAATGCCTCCGAATTGGCCGAAACGGTGAACAGGCAGCTTTCATGGAAATACCATTACAACGAAGCTGCAAATCACCGTTCCAAGCAGTCGGTGACCGAGCTGAAGCGCAATCATGAAACCCGGGATGAGGAGAGTGGCACCCAGATTGTCCGCCGGTTTGCAAAGCCGATCCTCAACAGGCCAAGGTTCATGCAGGAGAAAAAGCTGACCCCGGCTGAACGCGGAACCGCGATGCACATGGTCATGCAACATATTGACCTTACCCAGCCTGTCACCGAAGAGTCGCTCGAACTTCAGATGGAAAAAATGGTCGAAAAGGAACTGCTTTTCCCGGAACAGCGGGAGGCAATCGAGAAGAAGTGGATTCTCGCGTTTTTTGATACCGAAATCGGCAAGCGTCTTTTGAATGCAGAAAAGGTCAGCCGGGAGGTTCCATTCTATCTGTCCCTTCCGTCAAAGGAAGTATATCCTGACTGGCAGGGAGAAAATGAACCGATCTTTATCCAGGGGGTAGTCGACTGCATTTTCCAGGATGAGAGAGGAACGGTCCTGCTCGACTTTAAGACAGACGGAATCCATGACCGCTACAAAGGCGGTTTTGAACAGGCAAAGCCGATTCTGGAAGAAAGATACCGGATCCAAATCAGTCTCTATGCAAAAGCAATCGAACAAGTGTGGAAGCAGCCAGTAGAAGAAAAGTATCTGTATTTCTTTGATGGCGGACACCTTCTTGAGCTCGAACAATGATTAATTGAATAAATAAGGAAACCGGTCAGGTGAGCACAATGAAGCCTGACCGGTTTTCTTTTTTTATGATAATGTGCAGACTATTGATACTCAATCATTCGGATTTTATTAATGAAAAGGAAGCTAATGGACTGTATTTGGTGCCCTAAATTTCCGATTTCAGGAAAAACAAGGCGCCAATGACGCTGATTGGTGCCCTGAATTTCTATTTTCAGGAAAAACAAGGCGCCAATGACGCTGATGGGTGCCCTAAATTTCCGATTTCAGGAAAAATAGGGCGCCAATGACGCTGATTGGTGACCCGAATTTCTATTTTCAGGTAAAACAAGGCGCCAATGACGCTGATTGGTGATCTGAATTTCCGATTTCAGGAAAAATAGGGCGCCAATGACGCTGATTGGTGCCCTGAATTTCCGATTTCAGGAAAAATAGGGCGCCAATGACGCTGATTGGTGCCCTGAATTTCCGATTTCAGGAAAAACAAGGCGCCAATTATGCCGATTGGTGGCCTAATTTTCCGATTTCAGGAAAAATAGGGCGCCAATGACGCTGATTGGTGCCCTGAATTTCCGATTTCAGGAAAAACAAGGCGCCAATGACGCTGATTGGTGCCCTAAATTTCCGATTTCAGGAAAAACAAGGTGCCAATTATGCCGATTGGTGGCCTAAATTTCCGATTTCAGGAAAAACAAGGCGCCAATTATGCCGATTGGTGCTCTAAATTTCCGATTTTAGGAAAAAGTGGTAACCAATGAAGCATATTGGTGTACTGAAAATCGAAATTATAGCAAAAGAGGGAACCAATGAAGCGAGTATTGACGACCTGATAATCGGGTAATTGTACAAGAGTTAACTCTTGATCCGGGGGATAATAAAAGATGTGCATACATATTGATTTGAGCCCATATCAACCTGGGGAGGGAATCGTCATTTGGTAAAGAAAAAACAAACAGGAACATGTGAGCTATGCTGCAGGGATGAGGTTGAGGTGACGGTACACCATCTGACTCCGAAGGAAATGGGGGGAACCTTCTTGCCGACTGCTGACCTTTGCATTCCATGCCATAAACAGATTCATGCGCTTTTCACGAATGAGGAGCTGGCAGAGGTTCTGTATACGGTTGAATTGCTGAAGAAACATCCTGATATACATAAATTTGTGAAGTGGATAAAAAAGCAGCCTCCTGCAAGGCTGCCAAGAATTTCGAAATCCAATGTTCGAAAACAAAAAAAGCGTTAGTTATTTCCGACTGTCGGCTGGTCGATCAGGTTGGCATCGAGCACATTGTTTGCGCTCAATCCATTATTCGTGATAATGAATCCGCCAGTATTAAAACCACCCTGACCAGCGATTGTCTTTGAATTGCTTTTCGGCGAGATGAACAGAGTATCGCCAAACTGCACTGTCCCGCCGCCGACATTTATGATTTGTACAGGGCCTATTATTGCTGGCATTTGAAAACATCCTTTTCTACTTTTTCACATTCCATTGAACCGATTCTATAAAAGCATCATACAATTTTTTTGCAAGCCAGATCTTCTTTTATAAATCAGTGGAGTTACGTGGCAGCAGCTGACGTATATGCTTTACTCGCGCTTCCATGGAAATGTGGCGACTGTTCCCGAGGTGTACGACTGATGACGAGGAAGCACCCATGATGTCGATGTTTCCGACCTTCAAAACAGGGTTAATATTATAGGTCGACCTGCTCACAGTTTCATTGATGGGGTTAAATGGAATCTCTTCTGAAAAAATGGAGTATGCGAAGAAATTGCCTTCATTAGTGAAAAATATTTCCGCTTCCCGTTGGACTGCCAGGGCTCTTGAGAAACCCTGGATTCTCTCGGAATCCCCAATCTGGAAGATGGAAGAGAAAGATACCGAGTCCACCTTTATGTGGTCAACACATGCTGTTCTTTGAAGCATAAAATCACGCTTCCGCTGACAGCGGGACAAACGGACCGACAATCAGCGATTCTGCCGGAGTGTCAAATGTCGCAGCCAGCTGAATTGTTTCAGCATCACCAACCATCAATAGCGAGGAGCTTGAAACGCCGATGACTCTGATGTCACCGACGCAGATATCGCGGTTATATACTTGGAAATTCATTCAGAGCTACCTTCCTTCACTTTGTCTGGCAGGTTTTTCAGGAACAGGAACACACCATTCTGGATTTCCTGCTTAAGCAAATCAATCACCTGTTGATTCAGCTCCGGGCTTAATTCTGTACCACGTGCAGCAGTGGAACGTTCCTTCAAATGTGCCGAGACTCTGCCAGACAGCTGTTTTTTAATATCGTCCTTTATAAAAGTAAAATAAGAATCATCTACATTGATTCCAAGCTTCGTTTGGGCATCTCGGTAGATATTCTCTAAATCTGTTTCAAGATACTGGTGAAGCGCTGTTTCGATTTCAAGAGTCCTTTGAAATAACTGTTTAGGTGGAATCGGAACATTCACAGCCTTCTGGTCAACGGTAAAATCCTCGATCCCGTCCAGTTCAGCTGGATTTAATCCAATGTTCAATGTACCTTCAAGTGTTTCTACCTTCAGCTGGTCGAATTTATACTCGATATTTCCAATTTGAACCGGAGGCCGCTCCTTCAGTGCAATTATTTCCTTCTGAAGCTCATGGACCAATTTCTCCAGTCTGGCAGTCTTTTTGCTTTGATGCTCTACATATAAATGCAGCTTTTTTACATACTGATAGAATTCCGCGTCCAAATGAATCACCTCGTTTCGAACCAGTTATTTTATTTCATGTTAATCCTTACGAGGAGCCTGCAAGGGTACGGCTGGTGCTAAAAGTGTGCTTGAAGTCCCTTCCATACCCGTTGTGATTTCACTCGGATGAATAGCCTGAGGTGCAGGTTCAGTAAAACCCCCGGTATTATACAGGTAGGATACAGGCTTGATCAATCCTGCGCTCCCAATTTGTAAAACGGAGGAGTTTGTGATTCCATCAATCTTTAACATATTAATATGAATGGATTGCTGTATATAGAAATTCATCTTGAATCACCCACATCAAAAATTTAAATAGTTTCCCTGATCGACTGCATCTGGATCATAGGTATTCGTCGAGCTTTGATTATTGTACACGGTCAATCCGTCCCCGGTATTGAATGAACCAGCCCCAGAAAAAGTCTTGGCGTTGGATACCGGGCATATACTGTATACATCGCCAATGTGGAAAACAGCGCTGTTCCCGAGTGAGATGACCTGTGCGACTCCAACAATTGCTGGCATGAGCAACACCCTTTACTAATATTTCTTTATTATCCTATGTGCCCAAAAAGAGAATGTGATTAAAATGCCTATTTGTTTCAGGAAAGCATGTTATACAACAGACAAAAAGTTATATAACAGGTTCAACAATATGGTAAAATATTTATATATTTAGAATTTTAAATTTATTATACAGGGGGCTAATCATGAACGTTCCATTGCTGTTGAATCAGTTTTTAGACCGGGCAGTGTCACTATATGGTGATAAGACAGCCATTTACTCTGAGGACAGGGCGCTTACATACCGTGATTTGAATGGCAGAGTAAACAGGCTTTCAGATGGATTGAGAAAGCTTGGTGTCGCGAAGGGCGACAGGGTTGCCTATCTTGCTCCAAATTCGATCGAGATGCTTGAGGGGTTCTATGGTGTTTTCCAGGTAGGGGGCGTGATGGTGCCTTTGAATATCCGCTTGAAACCGGATGATTATTTGTTCATCCTGAACCACAGTGAATCGAAGATATTGTTTGTGGATCAGGATTTATATCATCTGATTCAGCCGATCAAAGGCCAGCTGGAAAGCGTGAATCATATCATTGTCCATTACAAGGAAGATGGCCTGGACGAAATAGGCTATGATGAATGGCTTTTACAGTATTCTTATGATGATTTCAAACGGGAAGAGCTTGACGAGAATGATATCTGCAGCCTTCTGTATACAAGCGGAACAACGGGGAATCCGAAAGGCGTCATGCTTACTCACCGCAATAATTACATCCATGCCTTAACCACGATGCACCACTTAAGAGTCAGCGACGAAGATGTCTTGCTGCACGTCCTGCCGATGTTCCATGTGAATGGCTGGGGTTCCCCATTCTATTACACAGCGAACGGCGCTTCCCAGGTATGCCTGAGGAAAACGACTCCTGAAACGATTTTTAATGCATTGGAAAAACATAAAGTCAGCGTCATGCATATGGCCCCTACTGTACTTAATTCGCTGCTCCAGTTTTATGAAAAGAATCACCCGGGCATCGAGCAGCCAGTTCGTGTAGTCATTGCTGGTTCTGCACCGCCGCCGGCATTTGTGACCCGCGTGGAAAAGGAACTTGGCTGGGAGTTCATCCAGGTATATGGCATGACAGAGTCATCGCCGCTTAGCACGATTTCGACGGTAAGGTCCCATTTGAAGCATCTTCCTTTGGGCGAACAATACCGGATGAAAGCGAAAGCAGGAATCTCGATGATTGGCTGCCAGGTAAAGGTAGTAAATGATTACGGGGAAGAGGTTGCCCACGATGGGAAGGAAATTGGCGAAGTCATCACACGAAGCAATGGCGTCATGAAAGGGTATTGGAAAAATGATGAAGCTACAATGGAGACAATCCGTAATGGGTGGCTCCATACCGGTGACATGGCAACAGTAGACAAATACGGCAATGTTGATATTGTCGATCGCAAAAAAGATGTAATCATCAGCGGCGGAGAAAATATTTCTTCCATTGAAGTCGAGGGCGTACTCTATGACCATCCATCAGTACTTGAAGCCGCGGTTATCGCAGTACCTCATGAAAAATGGGGCGAAACACCGCATGCCTATGTCGTGCTTCGTGAAAATGAGCAAGTCAGCGAACAGGATCTGATCGCTTTTTCAAGAGAAAAGATGGCCCATTTCAAAGCCATCACTGGCGTCACTTTTGTAAAAGAGCTGCCGAAAACCGCTTCAGGCAAAATTCAAAAGGTCCACCTGAGGAATGAATATTGGGAAGAAAAAGGGAAGACTGGCAGATTTGTAAATTAAATGATTGAAGGGGGCTGCCGTATTAAGGAAGTCCCTTTCTTCTTTTATTAAAGTCATTTATACCCTTTGGCATGAAGGCGTATTGTGTGATATACATAGATTAGATGTAAACTTTTGGATGGAATGAGGGGGAGTATGGAGCTTAAGTCACAAAAGCCCGGCAGCCGAATCGTGTCAATTGACCGGATGAGGGGCTTTTCATTGTTAGGTATTTTTTTGGTGAACATGATTTCATTCCATTCACCGTATTTTTATATTGATCCTGAAAAATGGTGGGATGGAACACATAATTTATTTACATACAGGTTCATTGATTTATTTGTACAGGCCAGCTTTTATCCGCTGTTTGCCATGCTGTTCGGGTATGGTCTGGTTATATTGAGGGAAAGGACTCTTGATAAAGGGCTGAGATTCACTCCTTTGGCAGTGAGGAGGCTTGCCATTCTTTTGTTAATTGGGATGATCCACGCTTTTCTTATTTGGGAAGGAGATATCCTCATCACATATGCAGTTTGTGGTTTTGCCTTGCTTTTGTTCCTGGGCTGGAGTGCCAAACGGCTATTTATTGCTGGTCTGACGTTATACATTGTGCCAAACCTGCTGCTGCTTTTGATGCTTGGTGCTGCATCCATTGTGGACGGCGGGTCTGAGTTTTCCATGTATGATGGACAGGCTGCGGAGCAAGCGATTCGAGTCTATCAAACTGGCAGTTTTTCTGAAATAACAGAGCAGAGAATATCAGAATGGTATGAGAACAATAACCTGATCGGCCTGATTTTTTACTTGATCACAATCCTGCCTCTTTTGATGATCGGTGCTGGTGCCGCAAAAATGAGGCTGTTTGAGGATGTAGGAGCCAACAGAAAAAAGATGGCGGCCGCAGCTGTTGGACTCGCAATGATTGGGCTGTTGTTAAAAGCTGTTCCATATCTTGCTGGAAGAACATTGATGACGGATTATGCCCAGGATGTCTTTGGCGGAGCGATGGTTGCAATGTCGTATGCCTTAACAATTGCCCTCGCATCGGAAAACAGGAATTTTGATCGAATGCTATACCCGCTGGAGGCTGCCGGCAGGCTTTCAATCAGCAATTATTTATTACAGTCTATCGTTTCAACGCTGATTTTTTACAGCTATGGGTTTGGATATTTTGGCAAAACATCAATTTTTGCAGGGACAATTCTTGCATTGCTGGTTTATGCCATCCAGCTTGCCTTAAGCACCTGGTGGGTCAGGAATTTTTACTATGGCCCGGTTGAATGGCTCTGGCGCTCCGGTACCCATATGAAAAAACAGCCTTTAAAAAGTGGACATCCATGATGCATAAGATCCTCATCATTGGCTGTGGCGGTGCAGGGAAATCCACGCTCGCACGGAAGCTGGGAGAGATTCTCGGACGAAAGGTTCACCATCTCGATGCGTTATACTGGAAACCAGGATGGGTACCGATGGATAAGACAGAGTGGAGGGCGTGCATCGCGAAAATCATGGAAGAAGAATCGTGGATCATAGATGGAAACTACGGCGGGACAATGGACATGAGGGCTGATGCTGCCGACTCCATCATTTTTCTCGACTATTCCACCTCAAGATGCCTCTATGGCATCTTTAAGAGAAGAATCATGTATCATGGAAAAACAAGGCCTGATATGAATGCAGGCTGCCCGGAAAAACTTGATTGGGAGTTCATTAAATGGGTTGCTCATTATAAGCGGAACAACGCGCCTGCAATCATTGCGCGATTGGATGAATTAAAGCTGCAGGGGAAGGCAGTTTATCATTTCACTTCTCCGCGTGAAACAGAAGAATTTCTTGAGTGCCTGTCTTTAAATAAAGCCATAGGAGGTCAATAAAATGAAATTTGCTACATTTGAAAATGAATATGGTCAATTCATCGGGATTGTTAATCAAGAAGGCAGCCAAGTCCTGCCGCTAAGGACCGCTTTTGAAAAAATGGAAAGCGTGACTTCTGTTCCAGGTTCTCTGCTTGAAGCAATAACGAGTGGAGATTCATTTTACCAGGACGTTCAAAGGCTGCTTCGGTGGGTTGAGGAAAACAAACTTGAAACTGAACTTTATCTTCCTCTTGAGTCTGTGTCAATACTTGCTCCAATTCCGCGTCCGGCCAAGAATATTTTCTGTGTCGGCAAAAATTATGCAGAGCATGCGATTGAAATGGGCAGCAAGGAAGATATCCCGGAACATATCATGGTGTTCACGAAAGCACCAACAACCGTAATCGGACATGAAGAAAATATCAATGAGCATAAAGAATTGACAGAGCAATTGGACTACGAAGGCGAGCTTGCTGTAGTCATCGGCAAGGAAGGAAAAGTAATCCCAAGGGAAGATGCTTTAGATTACGTGTTTGGCTATACGATTGTGAATGATGTGACAGCCCGGGACCTTCAGGCAAAGCACAAGCAGTTCTTCATTGGCAAAAGCCTTGATAAGACATGCCCGATGGGGCCATGGATTGTTCATAAATCCGCCTTAGGGAATCCAAACAATTTGAACATCAAGACGACAGTCAATAGTGAAGTCAGACAAGATTCAAACACCGAGAACTTCATTTTCCCGATCGAAGAAATCATTTCAGTGCTTTCGCAGGGAATGACCCTCGAACCAGGGGATATCATTGCAACAGGTACACCCGCTGGAGTTGGGAAAGGGTTCAAGCCTCCAAGATTCCTGAAGGCAGGGGATACGATTGAAATTACTGTCGAAGGGATTGGGATGTTGAGGAATAAAGTGGAGGGCTAGGCTTTGACTTGGGTACATAATTTTTAGGATTTTTTTACTCGATATGATATGATATTTTAGAATTTGATTTTAGGAGGACGGGTAAATGGTACATGCCCATATGACAGCGTGGTTTTTGGCGCTTATTTTATTCTTCGTTGCACTTGGTCTGCATAAAAGCGGCAAGGAAAAGGGAGCTAAAATCGTCCAGATGGTTCTCAGGGTGTTTTACCTTCTGATTCTATTGACTGGCTTCATGCTTCTTTTCAGCATTAATATCAATATGATGTATGTGCTTAAAGCTGCAGTAGGACTGTGGGTTATCTCTATGCTGGAAATGATTTTGATCCGTACAAAGAAGAAGGAAAAAGCGTCTATTTTATGGATTCAGTTCATTGTTGCAGTACTTCTTGTCTTATATTTAGGATTCTCACTGCCATTAGGAACAGATATGTTCTAAAAAATGTCGAAAAAAGTTGCCGCTATTGGCAGCTTTTTTCTTTTTTTGTCATATATTCGCCCATCGAAATATGGTATTTTAAGTTGTAAGGGATATTGGAGAAATATAAATTTATTGGAGACTGCAATGGCTACTACCAAAAGCTGTGTATACAAAAATGACAGACAACTTAATAGCTTTATAGAGAGCAATTCATTTCCAAATCACCAAAATCTTTTGGTGCAGATTTTTTTCAGACAAGAAGATGAGCTGGCAGTGAAGAATGTCCAGGCTCAAGTTAAGAAACAGCTCCCATTTGCAACAATGCTCAGCTGTGAGTCATATGGGGGTTTTCCTGCAGAAAATCAGGTGATGATTTCTATAACAGCATTCAGTGAACATGAAGTGGAAACCAACCTGCAAAAAAAGGAACAGCAAGCTATCAACACACTCGCAGATTTAGTGAAATCCTCTCAACAAGATATACTCCACTTGAACGAAACCCTTAGGGTCTCAGAGCAATACTATCGTTCCCTCTTCGACAACAATGGCGATTTTGTCTATTCAACCGATTTGTATGGGAATTTCACCAGTGTAAACCAGGCATTTCTGAACACATTTGGCTTCAATGAAAACGAATTGATTGGTGAATCAGCCCTTAATTTTATCAGCAAGAAGGATGTACCGCGGGCAAAAAAGCATTTTCTGCATGCTTTAAAAGGGAAGGACCAGACATATACGATTGAAATCCGCGTCAAAAACGGTGGAAAACAGATCTTCCAGATAAAGAACATACCCATTACTGTGAACGGAAAATGTGTTGGCACATATGGAATTGGGAGAGACATCACCAAACAGAAAAAAACAGAAGAAAAAATCATCCAGCTCGCTTACTATGATCATGATACAGGTCTGCCTAACAGGATGAGGTTCACAGAACAACTCGAAGAAATGATTCACCGTGCCAAGAAAAAGAAGGAAATTCTTGCTGTACTTGTCATTGATATCGATCGATTTAAAATAATCAATGACAGCCTTGGACATTATGCTGGCGATATTGTGCTCAAGGAGCTGGCTGAAAGAATCCAGGGAAAACTCCCAAAAGGGGCTTATTTTGGCAGGTTCAGCGGGGATAAATTCACCTTGCTGCTCACAAAAGAAGTCAGCATAGAACAGACAACAAAAACTGCAAGAGAATTGCAGCTTGTCATTTCAAAACCCTTGTACTACCAAAACCAGGAGTTTATCGTTACAGCAAGCATTGGGGTCAGCTCTTTTCCAGGTGATGGTCTTGATGAGCATGTGTTATTGAAGAACGCGGATATCGCGATGAATCGTGCGAAAAATCAAGGCGGAAATAAGATCACCTTTTTCTCGACTGGAATGAACGACCAGGCCATGGTCCGCCTTGAGCTGGAAAGCTATTTGAGGAAGGCACTTCAAAAGGATGAGTTTTACCTTTGCTATCAGCCGCTGATGGATCTAAAATCCGGCAAGATCACCTGTACAGAGGCACTGATCAGGTGGCAGCACCCGCATCTGGGCCTTGTTTCTCCGGCACAATTCATTCCGCTCGCTGAGGAAACGGGGTTGATCGAGGAAATCGGGGCTTGGGTACTGACTACTGCCTGCTTGCAGACAAAAGAATGGCAGAACAGTGGATTCACGAATCTGGGAATCTCGGTAAATGTATCTGCCCATCAGTTCCAGCAGCATGCTTTTATCGGACAAGTAATTGAAGCCCTTAAGATTTCTAAGCTTGAACCTGAGTACTTATCGCTTGAACTGACAGAAAGTGCGATGCTGAAGGATATTGCTTATAGCATTTCCGTCATGAAGGCATTGCAGGAGTTAGGGGTAAAGGTTTCAATCGATGACTTTGGGACTGGCTACTCATCATTAAGCTATTTGCGTAATCTGCCGATTGATACGCTTAAGATCGACCAGTCTTTTATCAATAACCTTCATGACGATCCTTCTGACATAGCCATTGTAAAAGCGATCATCACCATGGGGCAGGGACTCGATGTCAAAATAGTTGCCGAGGGTGTGGAAACCTTTGAACAGATGAATATATTAAGAGACCTGGATTGCCATTATGCACAGGGGTACTATATACAGAAACCGCTTGAAACCAGTGCATTCGAAAATGGTTTCAGCACTTTGGAAAATGTTGTATATACTTTGAAGTGATGGAGAAGAGCCTGCACAAATTTGTGCAGGCTCTTTTTGTACAAATCTCGGTGACATCTAAAACTCTTCGAAACCCTATCAGGAAATCCTTTCAATGACTGTCCGTTTTCCGCTGTTCATCGTCAATTCAAATCTGTCATTGTGATTTTCAAAATAATCAAAATGGTGCTGGACACTGCAAATAAGCTCTTCATTATCGAGAATTAAAAAGTTCACACCTGAAACACCGTTTTCATCGTCTAGAAATGTCAGGTGATTATAGCAATAAATACAGTCATAAATAGAAAAATTGAGCGAATTCAATGTATTGATAAATTGGACAAACGCTTCATCATTCAGTTCATCGAGCAGGCGTTCAAATGAATAGATCAGCTGTTTTCTGATCCGGACCATTTCCTGGTCCTGCAAAAAAATCTTGTCATTTCCTGTTTGGATACATCCATTATCCAATAAAAATCCCCTGGTCCATTTATTGTTCCGCAGCACTTCAACTTCCTGGTGAATGAATTCATCGATCAGTGCCGCTTCTTCGGTTTCTTCGTCAAAGAAAACCCATTGTGAATTAATGTATTCTACTGTCCCGGCATTGAAAGCCCTGGGCTGGAAATCAATTAGCTTACTTCGTTGCTGTCGGTTCATCTGGATCCTCCGTTAATTATCGCTCACCTTCTTTGTAGACAGATTTTGGCGAAATTATAACATGCATTCATCGGCTGATTTTATAATTTGTATTTCATGCTTGCCAGGACAGAGATTTTTCGCCGTTTTTTAAGAGAAAGGAGCAAAGCTCTGATCTATAGGCCATTAACCAGTTTGGGTTTTGTTGCATAAGATGAGTAATGGTTAAGCGAACAATAATTTTTGGAAAATGTTCTTACCTTAAAGAAAAGTTCCGCTGAAAGGATGATCATAATGTGTGGAATAACTGGTTGGGTGGACTATAGAAAAAACTTGGACCATGAAAGAGAAAGCATGGCAAAAATGGCGGAAACTTTAAGCAAAAGAGGTCCCGACGATACAAATGTATGGACATCAAAACATGCAGCGCTGGGCCACAAAAGGCTGGTCGTTGTTGATCCTGAAGGCGGAAAGCAGCCTATGACACGGACAAAAGACGACAACCGTTATACCATTTGCTATAATGGCGAGCTCTATAATACAGAAGACCTCAGAAAAGCGCTGTTATTAAAAGGATATTCTTTTAATGGCCATTCTGATACAGAGGTTTTGCTCACTTCTTACATGGAATGGAAAGAAAATTGTCTTGAACATTTAAATGGGATTTTTGCCTTTGCAGTATGGGATCAGTTGGAAGAAAAACTTTTTATCGGCCGAGACCGTCTTGGAGTAAAGCCGCTGTTTTTCCTGGAAACTGCATCAGGTCTTATGTTTGCTTCTGAACAAAAGGCATTGCTGGCTCATCCAGAAGTTAAGGCAGAGATAGACAGGGAAGGGCTTTGTGAGGTGTTTGGGCTTGGACCATCCCGTTCTCCTGGGGCAGGGATTTTCAAAAATATAAAGGAGCTGCGGCCAGGCCACGGACTTATTTTTTCAAAAAATGGGCTGAAAACATGGAGGTATTGGAATGTAAAAAGTGAGGCCCATACTGACAGCCTGGATGACACTGCTGAAAAAGTAAGGGAGCTGTTCACCGATGCAGTCACCAGACAGCTGGTTTCCGATGTCCCTCTTTGCACCTTCCTTTCTGGAGGATTGGACTCAAGCGCCATCACAGCAATTGCAGCGAATCACTACAAATCGGAGGGCAAGGGCAGCCTGCATACTTACTCGATCGATTACGAAGGCAACGACAAATATTTCAGGGAGAATGAATTCCAGCCAAATGCTGATGCGTTCTGGATCAATAAGATGTCGGATACATTCGGGACCGTCCACCACAACAGCATCATTTCACAGCAGGATCTCTCGGCATACTTGAAAGAAGCCGTCCATGTCAGGGATCTTCCGGGGATGGCAGATATTGATTCGTCATTGCTTTGGTTCTGCCGGGAAATTAAACAAGACTTCACAGTAAGTCTATCAGGAGAATGCGCCGATGAAATTTTTGGAGGCTATCCTTGGTTTCACAGGCAGGAAGATCTAAACAGACCAGGCTTCCCATGGATGCGTTCGATCAATGAGCGGCAAAACATGTTAAGGGATCACTGGCGGAAGAAGCTGAATCTAGAAGACTATATGATGGGGAAATTCAACGATACAATTGCCGAAGTCCCAGTACTGGAAGGCGAAAGTCCTGAAGATGCAAAGCGAAGGCAACTATTCTATCTGAATATCATTTGGTTCATGACGACTCTCCTTGACCGGAAGGACCGAATGAGCATGGGAGCAAGTCTTGAAGTCCGGGTACCGTTTGCCGATCACCGCCTTGTGGAATACGTCTGGAATATCCCATGGGAAATGAAGATGCACGGCAACAGGGAGAAAGGCATCCTGCGTAAAGCATTGGAAGGTGTCTTGCCAGATGAAGTTCTTTACCGGAAAAAGAGCCCGTATCCAAAGACACATCATCCAGGTTATACCCAGGCAGTCCAAAGCATGCTTTCCGAGTTCATGGCTGACTCGAACAGTGCATTGCATGAATTCTTCGACAGAACCACCTTGCAAAAAATGATTGAAACCGAAGGAGCATCTTTCAAGGTACCGTGGTTCGGCCAGCTGATGACTGGACCGCAGCTTCTGGCCCAGCTTGCGCAGATTCATATCTGGTTCAGGGATTATAATATCAATATAGCAGACTAAAAAAGCTAGCCCGGTGATGAACGGGCTAGCTTTCCATATTATTCGGCCTGGACAGGCTCTGCTTCTGGAACGAACGATTTTTTGACCCAAACCTTGGATCTCCAGCGCCACAGCATGAGCAGTCCACGGAGCCATTCGTCCGCGATAAAGGCGATCCAGATTCCGACCAGCCCCATCTCTAAATAGATTCCTAGAAAATAGGAGAGTGTTACGCTGACTCCCCACATTGACAATATCCCCATATAGACAGGGAATTTCACATCACCGGCTGCCCTCAGTGAACTGATGAGTACCAAATTGAAGGATCTGCCTGGCTCGAGAATGATCGTCAATAGAATCAGGGTGCTGCCGAGCTCGATGATGCTCATATTGTCGGTGAAGATTCCAAGAAGGTCCTTGGCGAAAAGTGAGACGAGTGCAGCGGCACCGATAGAAATGATGATCGCAAGCTTCAGGCTTTTAAGAGCACGTTTATAGGCATTGTCAATTTCCTTTGCCCCCACCATATGACCAATCAGGATTTGTGTTCCCTGGCTGATCGCGATACTGAACAGGAACACGAACATCATGACATTCTGTGTGTACACTTTCGCCGTCAGTGCCTGGGTTCCAAGTGCGGCGATAAAATAGGTAATCAGCATTTGCGAGCTATTGTAGCTAAGATGCTCACCTGCCGAAGGAATTCCGATATTGAGCAGATTTTTTAAATGCTTTTTTGGAAAACGGAAAAGCATGGACATCGGGAGCGATCCCGGAATCCGCTTCATCATTACATAAAATGCCGCCAACAGCCCGATTATTCTGCTGACAGAAGTTGAAATGGCAACCCCTTCGACACCGAGGACTGGAAAACCAAATGGACCAAAGATAAATAAATAGTTACCGATGACATTCAGCACGTTCATGCCGATCGTGACATACATGATGTCACGCGTAAATCCATAGCTGCGGACAATGCTGCCGCACGTCATGATCAAGGACTGTATGAACGAAAATCCCCCAACAATTTTTAGATAGGCATTTGCTTCGTCAAACAATTCAGGAGGAAGGTCCATCATCCGGAGCAATTGCTCGCTGAAAATGAACACACCTGCACTTAGAAGCAATCCAAAAATGAGATTGGCCCCGATTGAGACAACCGATACCTCCCGGGCTTCATGTTCCAATTTCGCTCCAAGGTTTTGTGCCACCAGAATCGCAGTACCAGTCGCAATAAAACCGAACATGACAATGACCATTGAAAGAATCTGGTTCGAAACCCCAACAGCCGCAACCGAGTTATCCGAATACTGGGACAGCATGAGTGTATCTGCATTACCCATGAGCATATAGAGAAGAATTTCAATAAATAGTGGCCATGTAATGGCAAAAAGTGAAAGTTTAGCAGTTTTTTTCTTCATGTTTTTACATCTCCAAGTTGTAATCCTTTTATTATACAGACAATGGGAGGAATTTGAAGTGGAAAACCTTCGTTTTTCGAAAAAAAATAAATGGTTATTTGTAAAAAATACAAAATCAGCTAATTTGACAGCAGTCAAAAAAATTATTCCTCGAAATCTATGGCGGATTCCGCGAAAAGTCTCTATTATTCCGCGATTAATACAAATAATTCTGCGAAAAACACTGTTAATTCCTTGAATAGACTAATTAAACAATAATTGTGTAAGATTTCACCCACTACAAAAAGAGCAAACCCCTTTCCAGAAGAGGAAAGGGGTATACAAATTTAAAACATGAATAAAGCAAATCCATTTGCAGCAATCTTCGCGGACAAATCATCGCTTTCTGCTGCATATTCTTCACCTGTGTAAAGATTTGTGATCTTCTTGCCTTTTAAATTAAATGGAAGTGGATAGCTTGCTTCTTCGTTGCCCATGTTGACGACTATTAAAATCGTTTTATCGCCGTTTGATTTCGTATAAGCAAAACAGCTTTCATGATAGTCGGAAGGGATGAAATGCAATTCGCCTTCATTTGCCAATAGCGGATATTCTTTTCGAAGCTGGATCATCTTCTGGACGTGATCGAACATATCCTTGTTCTGTTCCTCTTCATTCCACTTCATGCATTCGCGGCATCCTGGATCCTGCGGGCCGCTCATGCCAATTTCATCTCCATAGTAGATACACGGTGTTCCAATGTAAGAAAGCAGCACAGTGAAGATTTGTTTCACCTTATCCAAATCTCCGCCGCACTCAGTCAATATCCTTGGTGTATCGTGGCTGCCGATCAGGTTGAAGGCAACTTCGTTAACGTTTTTCGGATACATATGGTTGACGGTCGTCATGTTTTCGATAAATTGTTTTACTGAAATCGTCTTGTGTGCGAATAAATTTAAAATATTTGTTGTAAAAGGATAGTTCATGACTGCATCAAACTGATCGCCGCGCAGCCAAGGCATCGAATCATGCCAGATTTCACCAAGGATATATAAATCCGGCTTGATTGCTTTCACTTCGGAACGGAATTTTCGCCAGAAAGAGTGGTCGACTTCATTCGCGACATCAAGTCTCCAGCCGTCAATATCAAATTCGCGCACCCAGTAGCGACCGACTTCCAATAAATATTCAATGACTTCAGGGTTTTCGGTATTAAGCTTTGGCATGGATTTTTCAAATGCGAATGTATCATAATTTGGTCTTGGCTCCATTTCCAGCGGGAATTCATTAGTGTGGAACCAATCCTTATAGCGGGATCCAGCGCCATTTTCCAATACATCCTGGAACTGTGGGAAGTAGAAGCCGCTATGGTTGAATACCGCATCCAGCATGACCTTGATTCCGTGTTTATGGCATACCTGAATTAGTCGCTTCAATGTATCTTTGTCGCCGAATTGCGGATCGAGCTCCATGTAATCGATCGTATCGTATTTATGGTTCGAATAGGCTTTGAAAATAGGCGTAAAATAAATACCGGAGATGCCGAGTTTCGCCAGGTAATCAACATTTTGGATGACGCCTTCAAGGTCGCCGCCAAAAAAATTGTCCCTTTCAGGAGGTGCGCTTCCCCAAGGCAAAACGCCTTCCGGATCAATTGATGGATCGCCGTTTCCAAAACGTTCAGGGAAAATTTGATACCAAACCGTATCTTTCACCCAAGACGGAGCCCTAAATACATCAATATTATTAAGAAAAGGAAAAGCAAAATAATAGCCAGTATCCTGAGGAGGATCCTCATAGAAGCCTTTTTCAGTAAAACATACTGTTTCTGTGCCATTATTCAAAATGAATCCGTAGCGCAATCTTCTATGTGGCGGTTTTATTGAGATGAACCAGTAATCAAACAGCAAATCTGTGCCGCTTTTAATCATCGGGACTGTATTTGCGTTCCATTTGCCCTCTGACCAATCATAAGGATCGCCATTTAAAAGTGAAACTTCTTTTATGTCATCCTTTTTTGTTCGGATCCGGATATGAAGCTCTTCATTAGTGCAAGCGTATGCATAATTATCTTTAGGACGGTGATAGATCGCTTCTTTTAACAAGAGAGAACCATTCCTTTCATTATGAAATAAAGATTAAAACAAGGGTAGAACACGGATTTTAAATTGTCAATTATTAAAAAGCCTATTCACAAAAAATTAACGGAATTCACACGCCGATTAAAAAAAATTAAAAAACTAGTTGTCAAACTAATTTAAGTCTTTATAATAAGAAGTAGGTTGTGCAATCGTTTTCATAGACTTGCAAACAGGATTACAAACGTTTGCACAAAAGAGAGCGTTCTGCGCAATAAAAAAAGTAATTACACATTTTTAGGAGGGGTATACACATGAAAAAGGCATTGTCGATTTTCATGATGCTGATCTTGATGATTGGCGCTCTTGCTGCTTGTGGACCTAAAGAAGAAAAAAACACAGGTTCAGAAGGCAACGGTGAGAAAACAGAAGATGCTTCTAAACCAGAGAAGCTAGTAATTTGGGAAGACAAGGAAAAGTCTGGCTGGCTTGAAAAAGTAGCAGCTGACTTTGAAAAAGAACACGGTATCAAAATCGAGTTCAAAGAAGTAGAAATGGCTACTAAGATGAAAGAACAATTACGTCTTGACGGCCCTGCTGGAACTGGCCCAGACATCATCACTCTTCCACACGACCAAATCGGTGAACTTGCAGTTCAAGGACACATTGCTGAACTTAAAGTAAGCGATGATGTGAAAAAGACTTTCTCAGAGTCTTCAATCTCTGCTCAAACTTTTGATGGTAAATTATACGGACTTCCAAAGTCTGCTGAAACTCCAGTCTTCATCTACAACAAAGCACTTATGACTGAAGTTCCTGCTACAATGGAAGAACTTTACGAATTTGCAAAAGCTAACACTAAAGACGGCAAGTACGGTTTCTTGGCTCTTTGGGATAACTTCTACTTCGCTCACGCGCCAATCGGCGGTAACGGCGGATATGTTTTCGGTGAAAAAGACGGTGCTCTTAACCCGCAAGATCTTGGATTAAGTAACGAAGGTGCTGTAAAAGGTACTGAGTACATCCAAAAATGGTATGCAGAAAAGTTATTCCCTAATGGTATCGTTGGCGAAAGCGGCGGTTCTGCTATGGACGGACTATTCAACGAAGGTAAAGTTGCTTCTGTAATGAATGGACCATGGGCATTCGGCGGCATGAAAGATGCTGGCATCGATTTCGGTGTTGCTCCATTCCCTAAATTCGCTGATGGCACTCCAATGAAGACTTTCATGGGTGTTAAAGGATGGCACGTATCTTCTTACTCTAAGAACCAGGAATGGGCTACTAAATTCTTAGAATTCGCTACTAACGATGAAAATGCTAAATATCGTTTCGAACAAACAGCTGAAGTACCAACAAACGTTGCATTGGTTGACGATCCAGCAATCGCTGAAAACGAAGGCGCTAAAGCTGTTGCTCTTCAAACTCAAGATGCAGTTCCAATGCCAAACATCCCTGAAATGGGAGAAGTTTGGGGACCAATGGCAAGCGCATTGCAAACTGTTGTAACAGGCAAAGCTGAGCCAAAGGCAGCTCTTGATTCAGCTGTTAAGCAAATCGAGCAAAACATCAAGCAAAACCACTCTAAATAATATTTTTGATATGGCAGTACCTCCCTTGGGGGGTACTGCTGTATTTTACAGGAAATTAATTATTTCTATCATTTTACATTAATTTGTTTGCAACAATACCAAATAAAAGCAATCACAACTTACTCTGTCTTTTCGGGATTTGAAAGTCACAAAATTTACGAAAAGTGCAGTAAAAAATTCTTTCATTGAGCAAACGGTTGCGCTAAAATAGACATATAACCAATCAGGTGCTTCATGAGAGTGAAAACAAAAGATTTCGGAACAATAATGAGTGTTGCTGTGTTCAGCACGTTCAGCATTGAAAACTATGTATTCGTTCTCATAAAGCATCTGATGCTTTTATAAAGGTTTTTTTCGCATATAAATTAATGCCGGACATGACTTTTTTCCTTCTTAATTCTGGTACCAAGATTTTTTTACCAGAACCGTGAAAAAATGAGAATTGACCTGCAATAAAGTTTCCGAAAAGAGCCATACAAAACATAGAAAGAGAAAGGGGAATATAGGATGAAAGAGAAATCCTATCAAACCAACCATCGCAGAATAGCATCAGCCCTTTCGATCATTCCAGGGCTTGGACAGCTATACAACAAACAATATTTAAAAGGAATCGCTTTTCTCATTTTAACGGGTGCATTTTTTGGCGTTTTCAAAGACTTGCTTAACATGGGATTGTGGGGCATTTTCACACTTGGGGAGCAAACACCTCGTGATCACTCTATCTTCCTGATGGTAGAGGGGATTTTAGCCGTCATCGTCCTAGTATTTGGAATCGGTTTCTTCCTGTTTAACATCAATGATGCATATAAGACCGGTTTAAAGAGGGATCAAGGCGAACGACTGAGTACGGTTAAGGAACAATATAACAACCTGATTGACAATGGCTTCCCATACCTGATCATGTCACCGGGATTCCTCTTGCTGATATTTGTTGTAGTATTCCCAATCATCTTTGTGGTCTTGCTTGCATTTACAAACTATGACCTTTACCATTCACCTCCAGCGAAACTTGTAGACTGGGTTGGATTTAAAAACTTTTTTGACCTGTTCCAATTGGAATCTTGGCGTGAGACATTCTTCTCAGTTCTGTCCTGGACAATTATCTGGACATTCGTAGCTACGACTTTCCAGGTTGCGCTCGGCATGTTCCTTGCGATTCTTGTTAATCAGAAGGATGTAAAAGGAAAAGCAATTATTCGTACAGTGTTCATTCTTCCTTGGGCTGTACCAGCTTTCGTTTCGATCCTTGTATTTGCTGGTATGTTCAATGAGTCGTTTGGAGCGATCAACCGTGATATCCTTGGTTTTTTCGGTATTGATCCGATTCCATGGATGACAGAAGCAATGTATACGAAAATTGCATTGATCCTGATTCAGACTTGGCTTGGCTTCCCGTTCATTTTTGCAATGACGACAGGGGTGCTGCAATCTATTCCTGAAGAGTTGTATGAAGCTGCTACAGTTGATGGAGCAACGAACTTCCAGAAGTTCAAGAGCATCACATTGCCGCTGGTATTATTTGCAACAGCGCCAATCTTGATAACGCAGTATACTTTTAACTTCAATAACTTTAATATAATTTATCTCTTTAATGGCGGCGGGCCTGCAGTTTCAGGTGCGAACGCTGGAGGAACAGATATCCTGATTTCGTGGATTTACAGCCTCACGATGACATCTGCACAATATTCGAAAGCTGCTGCTATCACGATGCTATTGTCATTGATCGTAATCGGTGTAGCTTTATGGCAGTTCAAGAGAACGAAATCATTCCAAGAAGAGGATATGATGTAATATGAGTATTAAACGACAGAAATATATCAGACTGACACTAACGTATCTTGTGATTTTGGCCATGTTTGCGATCATTATTTATCCACTTCTTTGGATTGTCGGTTCATCCTTCAACCCGGGGCAAAGTCTTTCTGGTTCAAACATTATTCCAAAGAATGCAACACTTGCACATTACCAGGAGTTATTCGATCTTGAGCGAAGCAACTATTTGTACTGGTACTGGAATTCCTTGAAGGTAAGTGTTTTGACGATGATTTTCACTGTCATCCTTGTAAGCTTGACGGCTTACTCGTTCTCGCGCTACCGCTTCATCGGCCGTAAAAACAGCTTGATGACATTCTTGATTCTGCAAATGATTCCTAACTTTGCAGCATTGATCGCGATTTTCATCCTTGCTTTGCTGACTAAATTATTGGATACACATCTTGGCTTGATTCTTGTATATGTTGGTGGAGCCATTCCAATGAATACATGGCTGATGAAGGGGTATCTTGATACGATTCCAAAAGAGCTTGATGAATCAGCAAAAATGGATGGAGCGGGTCACCTGAGGATTTTCTTCCAGATCGTAATGCCGCTTGCGACACCAATCATTGCAGTTATTGCATTGTTCTCTTTCATCGCTCCATTTGGAGATTTTATTTTGGCAACAGTGCTCTTAAGGACTGAGAGCAAATATACTCTCGCTGTTGGACTATACGACATGGTCGCAAAACAGTTCGGAGCAGAATTCACAACATTCGCGGCAGGTGCTGTATTAATAGCAGTTCCAATCGCGATCCTGTTCCTGTCATTCCAAAAATACTTTGTTTCTGGTTTGACGGCTGGAGGAACAAAAGGATAATCTATTAGGGCAAACACTTTTTAAGCAAAGGCCGGATTCGGCCTTTGCTTAAATTATGAGGAGGAGCGGAGATGAAAAAAAGACTCATCTTCATCTTGATTCCGTTTCTTCTTTTTTACGCCCTCCCTGTAGGCGCAGTTGAAAAAGAAGGACGCAAATGGCAGGATGAAACCATTTACTTTTTAATGGTGGACCGTTTTAATAACGGAGACAATAGCAATGATTTCAAGGTTGATACAAATGACCCGAAGGCTTACCATGGAGGCGACTTCGATGGGATCATCAACGAGCTCGACTACATAAAGGACATGGGATTCACAGCAATCTGGCTGACCCCGGTTTTCGATAATGTCGACAAAGGCTACCATGGATATTGGATCAATGACTTCTATAATACAGAAGAGCATTTTGGAAGCGTTGACAAATTCAAAGAGCTTGTAAAAGAAGCGCATAAACGTGATATCAAAATAATTCTTGATTTTGTCGTAAACCACGTCGCACCTGAGCACCAGTGGGTAAACGACCCTTCAAAGCAGGACTGGTTCCATGAGAAGCAGGACATCATTGACTGGGATGACCAGGAACAGCTTGAAAATAACTGGCTGTATGGCCTCCCGGATCTTGCCCAGGAAAATCCTGAGACAAAAAAATACTTGATGGACGCCGCTAAATGGTGGATTGAAGAGACAGACATAGATGGTTATAGACTTGATACTGTCCGACACGTGCCGGTTGATTTTTGGGCCGATTTTTCAAAAGAAGTGAAAAGTGTCAAGGATGATTTTTACCTCATTGGCGAGGTTTGGTCGGAGGATCCAAATTATATCGCTGAATATGATAAGGCTGGGATTGATGGTTTTGTTGATTTTCCACTGAATGATCAGCTGCGTACGGCCTTCGAAAAACCAGACCAGACATTGGACTGGCTATTAACAACAGCAAAAAGAAATAAGGCGATTTATGAGAATCCTGAATTGATGGGGAATTTCATTGATAACCATGATATGGTCAGGTTTACAAGGAAAGCGGTTCAGAACAGACAGCATCCCGGAACCAGGTGGAAAATGGCGCTGACCTATATGTATACGGCTCCAGGGATTCCGATTGTCTATTATGGAAGCGAAATCGCCCTCGATGGAGGGGAAGATCCGGATAACCGCAGGCAGATGAGCTTCAGGGCAGATAAGGAACTGATCGACTATATTACAAAGATCGGCGAGCTTCGCAATGATTTGCCATCGTTGACCCGAGGTGACCTTGAAGTCCTTTATGAAAAGAAGGGCATGGCCGTTTTCAAGCGGACTTATAAGAATGAAACAACTGTCATCGCAATCAATAACACAACCAATACCCAGAACATCACATTGACTTCTGACCAATTGGAAGATGACAAAGAATTGCGAGGATTGCTGGCTGACGATCTTGTCAGAAGCAAGAACGGGGAATATAATCTGGCTGTTGACCGTGAGAAAGCCGAGATTTATGTTCTTGCTGAAAAAACAGGATTGAATATCCCTTATCTAATCGCGATGGGCTCTGTGTATGCAGCTTTCTTTGGCTTCATTTTCCTGCTTGTAAAAAGGGCTAGAAGTAAGAAAAAGTAGAAGGAATGCACCGACAAAACTTACCACCACTGTAATCAACGGCAATTTGAAGAACAGTGAAAAAAATACGGAACAAACTTGGACAATTCATTTATAATATAGATAAGGAATTTTTCTGGCAAGAGGGAGGGGAACTTAATGGCTGTCACAATTAAAGATGTTGCGAAGGTTGCAAATGTCGCGCCTTCAACTGTCTCGCGTGTTATCGCCAACAGTCCCAGGATTAGCGAAAAAACGAAGGAACGAGTCAGGGAGGTTATGGACCAGCTTGGGTATCACCCAAACTTTATCGCCAGAAGCCTTGCAAGCCAATCTACACGGGCAATCGGGCTAGTCATGCCAAGCTCTACGGATGTGGTTTTCCAGAACCCATTCTTTCCGACTGTTCTGACAGGATTGAGTGAAGGCGCCCATTCTAAGCAATATGCACTTCACATGACGACTGGTAAGACAGAGGATGAAATCTTTGATGGTGTAGTCTCAATGGTACAGGGCGGCAGAGTCGACGGCGTTGTCCTTCTATATTCCAAAGTAGAAGATAAGGTTATTTCCTACTTGAACGAAAGAGATTTTCCGTTTGTTGTCATTGGGAAACCTTTTAAAGATGATGAAAATACAAGCTATGTCGATAATGACAATTTTAAGGCCGGAAAAGAAGTAACCGAACATCTAATCCAGCTCGGCCATGACAGAATCGGCTTCATTGGCGGTAATCTTGACCTGGTCGTGACGGTTGAACGATTGCTTGGCTATGAGAAGGCGCTGAGAAATTCAGGTATCCAGCTTGTGGATGAATATATCGTCAATGATGAATTCCTTCGTGAGAGTGGCCAGGATGCAGTACAGGTCCTGCTTTCACTGGATAAGCCACCGACTGCGATGGTGGTTACAGACGACCTGATGGCTCTTGGTGTATTGAATAAACTTGATGAAATGGGAATTGTCGTGCCTGATGACATATCAATCGTCAGCTTCAATAACGTCCTGATCGCCGAGATGGCTCGACCGCCGCTTACATCGGTAGACATAAATATATTTGAGCTTGGTTACCAGGCTGCAAAAAGCTTGATTCAAAAAATTGAAAACCCTGATGAACCAATCAAGAGGATCATCGTTCCGTTCAAGATTGTTTCAAGATTTTCATGCGGCTCTCCGAAAGACAATAAGGAAGTATTGGTATAAACACAAAAAAGCAAAGCAGCCGCTTTGCTTTTTTTGATTGTAATAAGATGCTATTTTTCTTAACCGTTGACAATCGTGCCTCCATTGACGTGAATCGTCTGGCCGCTAACATATGTCGAGTCATCGCTAGCCAAGTAAACATAAGCGGGTGCCAGTTCAAATGGCTGTCCTGCCCGTCCCATTGGCGCGTTTGTTCCAAACTTCGCTACTTCATCTGCTGTGAAGGTAGATGGAATCAGCGGTGTCCAGATTGGGCCGGGAGCAACGCTGTTCACGCGGATGCCCTGTGATGCAAGGGACATGGCAAGGGATCTCGTAAATGTCACAATAGCTCCCTTAGTCGCGGAGTAGTCTATGAGCTTCTCATGGCCCTTATAAGCAGTAATAGAGGATGTATTGATGATTGTGCTTCCTTTTTGCAGATGTGGGAGAACCGCCTTCGTGAGATAGAACATGGAGAAAATATTCGTACGGAATGTTTTCTCAAGCTGATCTGCCGAGATATCAAGCAGACTATTTTGAGGGTGCTGTTCAGCTGCGTTGTTGACCAGGATGTCAATCTTTCCTAATTCATCGATTGTTTTCTTTGCAGCGTCTTCGCAGAATGTCTCGCTTCCAACATCACCAGCGAGCAACAGGCATTTACGGCCCTCAGCCTCGACTAGCTCCTTAGTATGTTGTGCATCATTGTTTTCTTCCAGGTAGACAATGGCTACATCCGCACCTTCTTTGGCAAAATATGTCGCGACCGATTTTCCGATTCCGCTGTCGCCTCCGGTAACCAAAGCAACTTTTCCGGTTAATTTCCCTGAACCCTTGTAATTATCATCAACTGATTTTGGCTGAGGCTTCATTTCCGGCTCAGTACCTGGCTGATGATCCTGATGCTGAGGCGGAAATCCTTGCTTATTGCTATCATTAGGCATAATTTCATTCACTCCTATAAATTGAATTCAACATTTATTAAATTCCTTAAAAAACCAGAGAAAAAACATGGAAAATCCTTCATTTGAGGAAATATGCTGTAAATCATTACAGAACTATCGCCTTGCATTGCCCGAAATAGCGAAAGAAATCCCCAAACGGTAAAAGCAGAAGCTTTGCATTACTCGAAAAAGCGAAAGAAATCCCCAAACGGTAAAAGCAAAGGAGTTTCATTGCCTCATAGAAATAAGCGGCTTCCACCTGGAAGCCGCTTTGAGCGTTTAATTCATTTTCTTTTTGAAGATTGAGTATGTCTTGTAACCGCCAGTCAGATTTTTGACCTTGAAACCGTTTTGCTGAAGGATGCGGGAAGCAAGGTATCCTCTTAGGCCGACCTGGCAAGTGATCAGGATCGTTTCATCCTTTGGGAGCTCATCAAGGCGGCTGCGAAGATCATCAAGCGGGATATTCTTTGAGCCTTCAATTTTGCCTTGAGCGTGCTCTTTTTCGGTACGGACGTCGATCATGACTGCTCCGTCCTTAATTAATTCATCAACATCATAGTGCTGTACAGTTTCAATTGTGCCATCGACGATATTGGATGCTACGTAACCAGCCATGTTAACAGGATCTTTTGCAGATGAAAATGGCGGTGCATAGGCAAGCTCAAGCTCTTGAAGGTCATACACGCTCAATCCGCCTTTGATTGCAGTCGCGATTACATCGATGCGCTTGTCAACGCCATCCTTGCCGACTGCCTGTGCGCCGAAGATTTTGCCGCTTTCTCTATCAAAAATAACCTTAAGTGACATTTGTTCTGCCCCAGGATAATAGCCGGCATGTGAAAGTGGGTGAATATGAACTACTTCATAAGAAATTCCCAGCCTGCGTAATAACTTTTCGCTGTTTCCTGTAGTTGCTGCAGTCAACTCGAATACTTTTACGATGGATGTGCCAAGTGTTCCAGGGTATGCAATCTTACGTCCATTAATATGATGTCCAACAATATGTGCCTGCCGGTTTGCAGGCCATGCCAGCGGAATCATCGTTGGCTGTCCATTAATGTAGTCTGTGACTTCGATCGCGTCACCCATTGCATAAATGGACTCGTCTGATGTCTGCAGGTATTCATTTACTTTAATGCCGCCGCGTTGGCCAAGCTCGAGGCCAGAATCCATTGCAAGCTTGTTTTCTGGTCGGACACCGATTGACAGGATGATCAATTCTGCGTCCAGGACTGTGCCGCTTTCAAGTACAACCTTCGTTCCGATATCCTGTACATCTGTGATTCCATCGCCAAGTACCAGCTTAACACCATTCTTTCTTAATTCATCCTCCACGATTGCTGCCATTTCAGGGTCAACTGGTCCCATCACCTGAGGAAGTTTTTCAACCAGTGTGACGTTGACTCCGGCATGAATAAGGTTTTCAGCCATTTCCAGGCCGATGAAGCCTCCGCCGATCACGACTGCATTTTTAGGCTTAGTGTCTTCCAGGTAAGCTTTGATTTTATCCATGTCGGGAATATTTCTCAGTGTGAATACATTTGCGCTCTTCAAGCCTTCAATAGGAGGGATGATTGGTTTCGCTCCTGGTGATAAAACAAGTACATCATAGCTTTCAGTGTATTCTTGACCAGTTTGAACATGCTTCACAGATACTGTTTTTTCTTCACGATTGATGCCAGTGACTTCAGAAAAATTGCGGATATCCAAATTGTAACGAGCATTCATGCCTTCAACCGTTTGAAGAAGCAATTTATTCCTGTCCTCGATTACTCCGCTGATATGATAAGGCAGGCCGCAGTTTGCGAAGGAAATGAATTCCCCTCTTTCGATAAGTACGATTTCTGCCTGTTCGTCAAGTCTTCTAAGTTTGGTTGCTGTTGTTGCTCCGCCTGCTACACCGCCGACGATCACGATTTTTTTACCCATTGTATTGTCATCCTTTCGGTTGAAAAATTAAACTTACTAATACCCCTACTGGTATATTAACTTGAAAATAGGGGAAAACCAATACTACTTTGTGAAGGATTTGTGAATGTTTTATCAAATGCTCGGTTAGAAATAGACAAATTTCACATCGAATTTAATACATTAATTTTACCGTGTTAACAGGATAATACCCTGGGCAGTTTGTGAAGCATTCATGAACTTTTATATAAAAAAGCGGACCTTGATCTTCAAAGTCCGCTTTTTTCCATCATATATAGTTTTTGTGTTTCTATTAACGATAATTCACAAATTGCACATCTACTGTAAGGTCTGCTTCTTTGACTGCAGCGATGATTTTTTGCAGATCATCACGGCTCTTGCCGGTCACGCGCACTTGATCATCCTGAACCTGGCTTTTGACTTTTACGCCGCTGTTCTTAATGATCGTATTAATCTTTTTCGCGTTTTCCTTGTCAATTCCTTGGACAAGTTTTGCACGCTGACGAACTGTTCCGCCAGAAGCACGCTCGACTTTCCCATAGTCAAGATTCTTTACAGGGATTCCGCGCTTGATCATTTTGCTGAATAGAACATCCTTCAACTGGTCAAGCTTAAATTCATCATCAGAAATCAGCACCAATTCTTCTTTATCAAGTGAGATATCACTTTTGCTGCCTTTAAAATCATAGCGATTCTGTATTTCTTTCATGGCAAGGCTGATTGCATTTGTGACTTCAGACATTTCAACTTTGGATACAATATCAAATGAGCTCTCTTTAGACATGGCTACCTCCGGAAAAAATAATTGTTTGCAGCAACGCCAGATTCTTCTGGGCGCTTTCGCTTTTGCTTACATTATAGTAAAATATAGCAGTTCAAACAACTTTACGTAATTTAGGCAGTTTTAATAAATAGGGTAAGATTGTTAAATAACAGGCAGGAGGGATTTTATGTCCTTAAATGAATATACAGGTCAGACATTGGAGCTGACAGTCGCAAGGATTGCAGATTATGGCTACTTTTTAACGGACGGGGAAGAGGATGTGCTATTGCACTCCAATGATACAGACCAGACATTGGAAGAAGGCGAAAAGGTGGAAGTCTTTCTTTTTGTTGATTCAAGAGGAAGGCTGACTGCTACTACGACTATACCGAAAGCCCAGGTAGGAATATATGATTGGGTACCGGTTGCGGATGTGAAGGAAGGAGTCGGAGTATTCCTTGATATCGGCATAAGCAAGGATATTCTGCTGGGTGAGGAAGACTTGCCGGTTGTGAAGTCCGTTTGGCCGCAAAAAGGGGACTTGCTTTATATCACACTGCGAGTGAATCGCAATAATATGATTTACGCACGTATGGCAACAGACCCAGTAATTCAGGACATCTCAGTAAAGGCCACGAGGAGCGCATTCAATCAAAACGTTCATGGGTATATTTACAGGACGGCGAGGGTTGGAAGCTGGATCATTACGGCTGAAGGCTATAAGGGCTTCATCCACGAATCACAGCGCCGGATCGAGCCGCGGATCGGGCAGAAAGTGGAAGGCAGGATCATCGATGTAAAACCAGATGGTTCTGTTAATATCTCGCTGTTGCCACGCAAACAGGAGGCGCTTGATGAAGACGCTGAAAAAATCATGAATTACCTGGAACTCCGCAATGGTGCAATGCCATATCATGACAAGAGCATGTCAGAGGATATCCAGGAACGCTTTGGCATGAGCAAAGGGTCCTTCAAACGGGCGTTGGGCAGGCTCATGAAGGATGGCAAGATTTATCAGGAGAACAATTGGACTTATAAAAAAGAAAAATAGAGCCGCTTGGCTCTATTTTTGCTTTATATGTGATCAGTTTTTTTAGAGTATGCGTTCTTGCCTGCTTTGCGGTTTTTTTCGCGCATCATATTCTTTTCATGGCGAAGGGCATTATTGTCCTTTGCTTTTTTATCGTTATCAGATGTATGTGGCATAATAAAACTCCTTTCAGGTTAGGTACATTTTATTTTTCCTAAAACCCGAAAGGAGTATGTAAATTATGATGGCTGTTTATTTAAAAAGAAAATTGCAATTGTTCCAGGGCCTGTATGGGATCCGACAGCTGCACCAATTGGTGTGATGATAACATCCTTTGGCTTTAGCTCCTCGATGATCATGTTTTTCATTTCAGTCGCTGTTTCAAGGTCATCTGCGTTGCTGATGCCGACTGTCTGCGTTTCGAATGACTCTCCACGTTCTTTCATCACTTCGACAATTCTCCGAAGAAGCTTTTTCTTACCGCGGACTTTTTCAATCGGTACCAATTTGCCGTCCTCTACATTCAAAAGCGGCTTGATGTTTAAAAGGCCGCCTACGAAAGCAGAAGCTTTTGATACTCGTCCGCCTTTTGCGAGGTGGTCTAGGTCATCCACAGAAAATAAATGCTCCATATGCTGGCTGTGGAATTGGACAGCTTCGATGATTTCTTCCTTGGAAGAATTTGCTTTCGCCATGCGTGCTGCTTCCAGAACAACAAGACCGTATCCGAGTGAAGCGCATTTTGAATCGATCACAGTCAAGTTCAAATCTGGATATTCCTCTTTGACTTGTTCGGATATCATGACCGCCGTCTGGTATGTGCCAGATAGTTCGGAAGAGAAGGCTATGTATATTCCAACTTGCTTATTCTTGGCCAATTCAGTAAATGCATCTTTAAAACCTGCAGGGGAAGCCTGTGAGGTTTTAGGAAGATTGCCAGCGCGAATCGACTCGTATACTTGTTTAGGCTGGATTGTTTTAAGATCCTCGTATTCCGATCCATCAATCTGGACTTTTAAAGGGAATAAAATTGCATCGTTTTCTTCATAAAAATGCAATGGCAAATCACATGCGCTGTCAGCCATGATTTTTACTGACATAACTTTCACCTGCTTTCAACCTTATATGATAATAGTTTATCGGGAATATGGGAAAAAGACAATTAAATGTAGTGATTTTCGGCAAAATAGGGGTACAGGAAGAATAGAACAAATAAGGGGGATTTACATGGTTTGGATGGAAACGAAAAAAATCATCATCGTTGTGATAGGGTCTCTTTTAAATGCAATGTCATTAAACTTTTTCTTAATCCCGGCAAATGTCTATGCCAGCGGCTTTACGGGAATTGCGCAGCTCATCTCGAGCATACTCGGAGCATATGCACCATTTAATATTTCTACCGGTATTCTGCTTTTGCTTTTGAATATCCCGGTGACTATTCTTGGCTGGAAGAAGGTAGGAAGGTCCTTTACTTTATATAGTTTCATCTCAGTAGCGCTATCATCCTTCTTTCTTGAAATCCTTCCGGTAAAAGAAGTGTCCAGTGATATTTTGCTGAATGCAGTTTTTGGAGGCGTCATTGCCGCGTTGGGTGTTGGTCTGACACTGAAATGGGGTGCATCAACAGGGGGGATGGATATCATTGCAATGGTGCTGTCCCGTATGAATGATCGTCCGGTTGGTACATATTTCTTTGCTTTGAATGGCATCATTATAATGACAGCTGGATATATTTTTGGATGGGAAAATGCATTATATACCCTGGTAGCTCTTTATGTCTCTACCAGGGTAATCGATGCCATTCATACCCGCCATGAAAAATTGACCGCCATGATCGTTACCAAGAACTCGGATGAATTGAAAAAGGCCATTCATGACAAATTGGTGCGAGGAATCACGCTTCTGCCGGCAAAAGGAGCTTTTTCAGGAGAGGAAAAGGAAATGCTGGTCATCGTGATAACAAGATATGAATTGTATGACCTTGAACACATCATCAAAGAAGTCGATCCACATGCGTTCACGAACATTGTTGAGACTGCAGGGATCTTCGGGTTTTTCAGGAAGGAGTAATCTTTGAAACGGAGGATCGTGAATGAGGAAAATCAGCTTATTGATTATTTTATTGATGATGGCTGTGGCACCTGCCCTGGCAATTGGTGAAGAAAAGCAAGCATCAAGAACAACAGATTTCAGCTTCTATGTGGACCCTGCAGCCGGTCCGGAAAAAGCGGTGTTTGAACTAGTGTTGCAGAATAACGGGAATGTTCCGCTATCATTTGAATTTCCGACATCACAAAAATACGAGATCACCGTCATTGATGCAAAAAAGAAAAAGGTGTATCAATACTCTGAAGGAAAAGCCTTCGCCCAGGCTTTCCAGACGGTGACTGTGAAGCCGCAGGAGAAAATCAAATGGAACGAAATCTGGGACTACTCATCTTCTGGTAAAAGGGTACCAGAAGGGGATTACACTGTGACCGCTCAACTGGCGGCCATTAGTGTCAATGGCAGGCCTATTGGGGATGTGAAGCTTAAGACAGACACAAAAACAATGTATATCCCCGGTGAAAATCCGGTCTTTAAGGGACTCACTGCAGAGGGAAGCCAGGGTTCATATAAAGTAAGCGGAGAAGCCAGGCCGATCAACGGAAGGTTTTATTATTCGGTGGAAGACGGGCATAATGAATTGATTCCTGAAACTGAGATCATTACCGATGTGAAATACCCCCAATGGAAGACGTTCACAATTGATCTTTCTATCCCTGTGAACAAGCTTCCCCAAAATGGCTCACTCATCCTGAATCTTTACGAACGAAGCAAGGACGGGGAAATCATCCACACTTACCCTGTTTTGCTGGAAAGGTTCAATAATCAGTAAAAGCAAAAGCTGGCGGGAGCTCCGCCAGCTTTTGCTTTACTTGCTTTCGATTGAATTCAGCTCGTCCTGAAATGACCGAAGCTGCTCTTTTTCAGCCATCGTCGTATTGGCATAGGCTGAAGATAGAGCATTTTTTGCCGTACTCATAGCTGCTGACTGTTCCGCAGGCTCCGCTGTCTTAGCTAATTGAACAGCTTTCCTTGCTTCCTGAAATAGCCTGTTTCCCATTTAGATTCCTCCCAAAGAGGATTCTTTGACATGAGCCATCTTTTGAGCTTCAGCTTCGGCATATGTGGTGTGGTAAGGGATTCTTTGATCATGCTTGGCGACAGTATCTACACCTTGCTGTACAAAACGTTTGGATTTATTGCTTTTACCCATCGTTTACCCCTCCATCAACGAGCGAATTTGAAACAGGCTAAAAACCCGCTTCACTGATAGTATGCTCTTTCGGTTTAAAATCAACCGGTCCAGGAACAGGTTCTATTTGGCAGGATAATGAAGAGTAAAGGACATTTTGAATCTGAAATAGCAGTGAAATGTGCAAGAAAGACAAGTTAAAGGACATTTTGAAGGTGAAGTAGCAATGAAATGTCCAAGAAAGACAAGTTAAAGGACATTTTGAAGGTGAAGTAGCAATGAAATGTCCAAGAAAGACAAGTTAAAGGACATTTTGAAGATGAAGAAGCAATGAAATGTCCAAGAAAGACAAGTTACTGGACATTTTGAAACTGAAGAAGCAATGAAATGTCCAAGAAAGACAAGTTAAAGGACATTTTGAAGATGAAGAAGCAATGAAATGTCCAAGAAATCCATGCTAATGAACATTTTCGGCAAGATAAACCGCAAAAACGTCCGATAGAGCTGGAGCTATCGGACGTTTTAAACTCGGTCATCAAACAGTATTCAATTTAAAGTGCCTTCAAATTCAGCAAATCATTTAAGTAAATGCCGATTCCATCTTCTTCATTGGATAGGGTGATATCATTAGCGATATTTTTTACAACGTCAATGGCATTGCCCATTGCGATGCCGCGTCCTGCGTACTCAAGCATATCTAAATCATTGTCTTCGTCGCCGAAGGCAATGATTCTTTCAGGCGGAATCTGGAAATAGTCAGATGCTTTCTTTAAGCCGACAGCTTTGTTCAATCCATATTTTACAATTTCAACGACATGGAATGGAGCCGCCCAGCTTCTGTGGTCGATTACTTCTGCATGGACTTCTGACAGGTGGGCACGTATTTTTTTTACGTCCTCCTCCTCAGAATGGATAAGCATGCTCGTTGGTGACGTCTTCAAGTATCTTCTAAGATCGCCGGTCGTGATGTTGGGGTTGCCCAGGTTGAAGATATCCATCAATTTCTCGTCATGATAGTGTACATACACATCGTCGATTACTTCGGCGATAATGTTGTGGTATTTGAAATCATCGAGTGCCTCGACAATATCCTTCGCAACATCGATTGAAAGAGGAGAATGATGGACTCCCCAGCTTGTGTCCAGAGGATGATGGACGAACGCGCCGTTAAAATTCACAATCGGAGTGTCCAACTTCAGCTCATGATAGTACATTTCGCTTGAACGGAATGGTCTTCCGGTAGCGATCATGACTACGTGGCCTGCTTCACGTGCTTTTTGGATAACCCGCTTATTCTTTTCTGAAATGGTTTTATCATCTGTAAGTAAAGTGCCGTCAAGGTCTAATGCAATTAAGTGTTTTTCAGCCATAAATACTCCTTTTATAAATCAATTTTTTTAATGTTATGCGTTTGATTGGCTCTTTTTTCATAAGAGTTCTACAATACATATATTGGATGCTGGTTAAATTGTTGTATAACCACTATGGTAACCATTTTACATATAAATTGTAAAAAAATCATTTTACGGACTTAAAAGAGCGGTAAATTTTATACAGCTCATGTTTCTGGGAGGGGTTAAAGTTGATTTTAGTCGAAAAAAAGCGCATTGGACATATTCCCGTTCTTCATATCGCAAAACAAAAACAATTTTCTGAAAGAATGCCATTGATTGTTTTCCTGCATGGATTCACGAGCACGAAAGAGCGCAATCTGCATCCTGCTTACCTTTTTGCCGAAAAAGGGTTCCGGGTGATCATGCCTTCAGCAAAATATCACGGGGAACGCGGTGAGGGATTAACTGAAAAGGAATTAGGCTTCCGTTTTTGGGAAATCGTTATGACATCGATCGAAGAACTGGTGACAATCAAAAATGAATTAGTTGCTGAAGGGCTGGTGGATCATTCAAGAATTGGTGTTGCAGGAACGTCCATGGGTGGCATCACGACTCTTGGTGCAATGGCCAAGTATGATTGGATCAAAGCAGGAGTAAGTTTGATGGGGAATCCGGCATTTGAACAGTTTGCCTTATGGCAGCTGAATGAAATGGAAAAGCGAAATGTGAAATTAGAGCTTTCCCAGCATCAAATTTCTGATTTGCTGAATCAGCTGAAAGAATACGATCTCAGCCTGCAAGCTGAAAAATTGAAAAAGCGTCCGCTGATGTTCTGGCATGGGAAGCTTGATACTGTCGTTCCGTATGAAGCTGCCTATCATTTTTATGAGCAAAACAGGAAAAGCTATGAGGGTACAGACGGTTTATTTGAATTCATTACAGATGAGAATGCCGGACATATTGTATCGAATGCTGGTATAATCGCGACAGCAGAATGGTTTGAAAAACACATATAATGTCTTTCTGCTTTAAATGATGATAAATCATTGTTATGATAGGAATAAGTATCAGCTATAAAAGGAGTGTTCACCAATGGATCAGGATTTGAAAGATAGCATGATGGGTGCGCTTGAGATGGTCGTCGACCCTGAACTTGGCGTAGATATCGTTAATTTGGGGCTTGTATATGATGTGGATTTGAATGAGGAAGGACTTGCAACAGTTACAATGACTTTGACTTCAATGGGATGCCCTCTTGCAGGAACAATTGTCGAGCAGGTAAAACTTGCACTATCTGACTTGCCTGAAGTTAAAGATACAGAAGTAAACATCGTATTCAACCCGCCATGGTCAAAGGATATGATGTCCCGTTACGCAAAAATCGCCCTTGGCGTGAGAGATTAAATTATAGTAAACAGATGGGCAGCAGGGATCAATCCTGCTGCTTTTATTGTGAGGTCACAAAATTGTCATAGACTACGTGTAATCAGTCCCTTTTATGTGAGGTAGTTCACTTAAACATGATGGAAACCCTTATATACTTTATATAGTGAAGTATAAAGGAGGGGCCAGATGATGTTTGCGAGAGATTTTAACAAGGACCCATTCATAGTGATTTGGGAACTGACAAGAGCCTGCCAACTTAAATGCCTGCACTGCCGTGCGGAAGCCCAATATAGAAGAGATCCGCGTGAATTATCCTTTGAAGAGGGGAAAGCGCTCATCGATCAGATACATGAAATGAATAACCCGATGCTAGTGTTCACAGGCGGAGACCCGCTGATGAGGGAGGACGTGTTTGATATTGCTGAGTACGCCGTGAAAAAAGGTGTGCGTGTGTCCATGACTCCAAGCGCGACGCCGAATGTCACGAAAGAAGCAATTGAAAAGGCGAAAGATGTTGGATTATCCCGCTGGGCATTCAGTATAGACGGACCAACTGCCGAGGTCCATGATCATTTCCGGGGGACTGCAGGATCGTTTGATTTGACGATGGAACGGATCAAATACTTGCATGAATTAAAAATCCCAATTCAAATCAACACGGTGATTTCACGCTATAATATCGATTATCTGGATGAAATGGCCAAGATGGTGGAAGACCTGGATTGTGTATTGTGGAGTGTGTTTTTCCTAGTGCCGACAGGGCGTGGCCAGGAGAAGGATATGATTTCGCCTGTTGAGCATGAAAAAGTGTTTACTTGGCTGTATGAGTTGAGCAAGCGAGTAAAGTTTGACATCAAAACAACTGCTGCCCAGCATTATCGCCGTGTAGTTATCCAAAATAAGATGCGCGAAGCAAAAGAACATACTGAAGAAATTGATTATCTGGCAGCATTGACCAAGGAAGGCCTCACGGGTTCGATTGATGGTCTTGGGAGGGCACCTAAAGGGGTCAATGACGGGAATGGATTTGTATTCATCTCACATATTGGAGACGTTTATCCAAGCGGACTTTTGCCAGTTAAAGCAGGCAATGTCAGAGAGCAGCCGATTGCCGAGATCTACAGGGAGTCACCTGTTTTCAAATCATTGAGAAATCCAGATGAATATAAGGGAAAATGCGGTGTGTGTGAGTTCAGGCATGTTTGCGGCGGATCCCGTTCACGTGCCTATGCGATGACAGGAGATTATCTGGAGAGCGAGCCGTTTTGCGTTTATATTCCAAAAGCGTTGCGAAAGCAGAAACAAAGTTAAAATAAGGACTGATTTTCTGCAAAAAGTGAAGTTAGCATATAGGAAAGCGAGTGGAGACAATCAAATGGCTCCACTCGCTTTTTATAATAACTCTTTCAGTCTTAATCGATTGAACAGAATACTGCCGGACAGTTTTCGCAGCCGATTTCCTGTCGCAAATAATCGACGTCATGGATCAGGATTTTTCCCTTTTTGATTGAGATGATGCCCTCGCGCTTCAGCTCGTTCAGGATACGGTTCGTACTCTCACGCGATGTTCCGCAGAAGTTAGCGAGCTCCTGGTTTGTCAGCGGCAGGTCAATCAAAATGCCTGTTTCCAAATGGACTCCATAGCTGTTTGTCATTCGGATCAGGGTAGAGAATAATGCGCCTTTTTTTCCGTTAAGCACAAGATCTCGGAATTTTGTCTGTGTTTTTCGGAAATGGTCGCTCATCCATTTCATGAATTCAAAAGCCAGGGAAGGATTCTGGAAAATTTCTTTCTCGATGACATCTTTTCTGATTGCAGCAATTTTCGCATCTTCAAGGATCAACGCACTTAAAAGATATCTTGGTGCCTCCGTGAATAACGTCAATTCTCCACAAATATCATTTTCTCCGCAAATCCTCAGCGCAAGCTCGCGGCCGTCCTGGGTGACCTTGCTGATTTGGACCTTGCCTCCTAGGATCAAGTAAAGCTCCTCCGCCTCCATGCCTTCCTGGAACAAATAAGTTCCTTTCTTTACACTGATCGTACGGTCAGCAAATTGGAGTAATTCTTTTATTTCAATCGAATGAGTCACTTTAGTTGTATTTGGCATGGTCATCACCCTTTGTTTATTTTTGGCACTGCTAAAGTATTGTAGATGAATCTTAACAGAGATGAAGCTAATTTAAATCAGGTTAAGTACAGTTGATTTTCCTGGCAAATTATCTATTGTCACAATAATAACACCGGCGTAGTGTTAACCGAATATCGAAAGACCAATTGTCAAAATGTCGTCACAAATATCAGGCTTTATGTTCATAATTTAGAAACAAATAATCTTAATCCTATTATATCGGCAAGCAATCGATTAGGAATCGGTGGTTTGGATCTATCTGTGACGTTTTGTTGAACAAAGAATAATCACATATTATTAACAGGGATTTTTTTCGCTATACTCTCACAGCTTCATTTAATGGTATTCATTTTCCTATCCAATAATATGACAACATATTGACAATTAATGCGAAAAAACACTGTCCATGCAGTTTTTATGTTGTAATATAGATATAAGGATAAAATCTACTATTTTAATAGAGGACTATTGATGTTACTGTGAGAATATTAACAGTTAACAATTTTACTAATTGTTACAATGTCAATAATCATAACTTCTATAATTGGAGTTGACACATATGGTGAAAAACATCATTAAAGACCAATTGAATAGACCGCTGCGCGATTTGCGTATTTCTGTTATAGATCGATGTAACTTCCGCTGCCAGTACTGTATGCCTGCGGAGGTTTTCGGACCGGACTTCGCTTTCCTTCCAAAAAGCGAGTTATTGTCATATGAAGAAATTGAGCGTGTGGCTAAATTGTTTATCGGGCTGGGCGTGGAAAAAATCAGGCTTACAGGCGGCGAGCCATTAATGCGAAAAGATTTGCCTGTCCTTGTTAAAAAACTGAACGAGATTGAAGGATTGAAGGATATCGCCTTGACTACGAATGGGGTACTGCTTCCAAAACATGCTGATCAGCTGCGTGCGGCAGGCCTGGTGCGCGTGAACGTCAGCCTGGACAGCTTGAAGGATGAGTTGTTTGGCGAAATCAACGGCAGGAATGTTGGTGTAGGACCAGTCCTCGAAGGAATCGAGGCTGCAAAGAAAGCTGGATTAGGCGTAAAAATCAATATGGTCGTAAAAAAGGGCCTGAATGATTCTGAAATCCTTCCAATGGCAGAATTCTGCAAGAAGGAAGACCTCGAGCTTCGTTACATCGAATACATGGATGTAGGAAGCACAAATGGCTGGAAAATGGATGATGTCATCACAAAGAAACAAATTTACGACATGATTAATGAACACTATGAATTGGAACCAGTAGACCCTGAGTACTTCGGTGAGGTTGCGAAAAAATACAGGTATAAAGGGACAGATATCAATGTTGGCTTTATTTCCTCGGTATCAGAGTCCTTTTGCTCAAGCTGTACAAGGTCACGATTGTCTGCAAATGGCCAAATCTTCACTTGCCTTTTCAATGGGAATGGGCATGATATCCGCGATTTCATGCGTGCAGGCGCTACAGATGATGAATTGCGTGCACGCATCACAGACATCTGGAACCACCGCGTGGACCGATATTCCGATGAACGGACAGCAGAAACCGTTGCTAATAGAAAGAAAATCGAAATGTCCTATATTGGCGGCTAAGACTCCTTCGGGGGTCTTTTTCTTTTTTTAGTGCAATTGGAATGCGATCGAAATAATTAAGTTTGCATTTTGTACGGAAACTTCATTTAGGGCATACTATGTTTCCGAACAAACAGTTTTGGGGTATACATAATCTACTATAAACTTGTTGGAGAATGCCTGAATGTTAAAAAGAAGAATAGAGTTTTTATTTGTATTTATCTTAATAGCCTGTTTGTATATCATTTTATTCACCGGTTACAGCCAATTCGTGAAGGGGGCAGCTATCCTTGTTTACGGAATCATCATCCTGATCAGCCTGTATTCATTGATGCTGGAGAATCGGTCAGCCCAGCATACGCTGATGTGGATGTATGTGATGCTGCTGTTTCCTGTTGCTGGGTATTTCTTTTACCTGTTTTCCGGCCAGTTGTATTTGAAAGGTTATTTATATAAAAGTAAGAGGACTCGTGACCGGGACCAATGGGAGAAATTGATGCGCAGAGAAGAGTCACGGAATCTGTCTTTCTTGACTGAGAATCAGCAATGTTTTGCCCAATATGCAAAGAATGCTTCCTTAACACCTATTACGACTTCTTCAAAGGCGAAAATCCTCAAAAATGGAGAAGAAACATTTAGCGAAATCAAAAAGAAGCTTAAAGAAGCAGAAAAGTTCATTCATATGGAATACTATATTTTCAGGTCTGACAGACTGGGAAGAGAGATTATTGACATCCTGATCGAGAAAGCAAAGCAGGGCGTTGAAGTTTTGTTTATGTTTGATGCAGCTGGCAGCTTGAAGTTTGCTGCAACAGACCTGAAGGACATGCAGGAGGCTGGCATAAAAGCCGCTCCATTTTCACCGCTGAAATATGGGTTCTTCAACCAAAAATTCAACTTCAGGAATCACCGGAAGATTATCATCATTGATGGTGAAATTGGGTTTGTGGGTGGTTTGAATGTAGGAGTCGAATATCTGGGCGAGGATGAAAATTTCGGTTTCTGGCGAGATACTCATATGATGTTGACTGGAGAGGCAGTGTATACACTTCATAATGTTTTCATGCTTGATTGGGAATATGTCAGCGGTGAGGAGGTTCTCGAGGATCATCGAGCAGTAAAAAAGGAGCATCAGGATGAAGAACTGGACGGTGCTATCCAGGTAGTGGCGAGCGGGCCAGATACACAGCAAGGAATCATGAGTGACTTCTATTATACTATGATGTCATGTGCGACAAAGTCGATTTGGATCGCAACTCCTTACTTTGTCCCTGATGAAGCAATCCGAACGGCATTAAGGGTAGCTGCAGCCAAGGGAATTGAAGTCAGGATCATGGTACCTGAAATCAATGACAGTTACCTGACTCAATATGCAAGTCGTTCATATTTTTCGGAGTTGCTGAGAAATGGTGCTGAAATTTACTCCTATAAAAAAGGTTTTTTGCATCAAAAAGTCGTCATCGTCGATGGAAATATAGCTTCAATCGGCACTGCCAATATGGATATGAGAAGCTTCCATCTGAATTTTGAAGTGAATGTCTTCCTGTTCGGTACAAGTTCGATAAGAGACCTTGTGGCACATTATGAGCAAGATATGGAAGAAAGCGAAAAAATCAGTCCTGTTCAATATCATAAGCGAGGATTTATTGAAAGATCGAAGGAATCGTTCGCCCGTCTTTTTTCAGGAGCATTATAAAGTGTCCACATGTAAAGAAATGACCTCATCTGGGAAGGATGAGGTCATTTTTTTATGAGATGAGAACGTAAAAAGTTCACTTCGAGAATTGTCCAGCTTCAGCGCCTAGGCCCTTGAGACGTTGGTCTAGCTGCGGCTCCTATCTCCTCGAGACGCCTGTCTAGTGTCACCTCCTAAAAACTCCGAAACTTCAACTCCGCCGGCAGAAGCAAAAAGCGCTTCTTTGTCGGAATCTCCAGTTTCTGCGTTTCTGGGCAGTCGGCTATACTTTTCGATTTCGGTCCTGCCAATGAAGTCAAAGAACGACTTCACCGGCCGGCCCTCCAACGCTTGTCGGGGCTGACCAAGGAGCTTGCGCTTTTCTTCCTAGGCAATATACCTTGGGAATAGGATGTTATTTTCCAGATGCACGTGCATGAAAGTATGTGATTCAAGGGCTTCCAATCGTTTATATACTAAACGATACGTTCCGCAGGCGTCCATAGGCGGGCTAAAGTCATCGGTAATTTCGCGTAATTGCTTTAGAATTGAACCTGCATGGTCATGTTCCTTTTCCAATTCGGTTATTTCCGCTACGATTTCATTTCTTCTGATTTCTTCTGCAGTATCTAGCTGGAGCAGGAGCGGGAATACGGTAGCTTCTTCTTTTGCTGTATGCTCAAGCAGTTCCTTTTTCAGTTCATAGAAAAGTTCATAGACTTTCACTAGCTCTTCATGACGGTCACCGTGTACTTTAGCAACCTTCGTGACATAAGGACTGAGCATTTTAAGCTCCTCTTCAAGCTCCCGGTGGTATTTATTCTTGATGTGGTCGATCAATTCAGCTGAGCCTGTTTCTGTCCATACCTCCATGTTTTCTGCCGTTCCGTTATGCTTTTTGTAAAGTTCCTCAAGTTCATCCATGATCGCTGAAACATCAAGGTTTTGCTCACCCGCTGCTTCTGCAAGAGGACGATTGCCGCCGCAGCAGAAGTCCAGTCTGTTCTTCTTGAATAAATCACTTGATTGAGGAAATATATTGACAATATCTTTTACTAAAGAATTTTGATCAAAAGGCATTTTCATATAATAACCCTCCATAAAATTATTTAATACTGTATCCATACTCATCATAAAGGAAATCAGTTTACTGCTTGGTGATGTGAATCACACTTCACAAAAAATCCACATATTTTCTAGACTTTTTATGAGAAAATACTGTGAGGTTTGTTATGTTTTCATTTTTACATTACTCTTATAATGATAAGGATAATCCCAGAATTTAAGCCTGTAATAGGAGCTGATTATATGTTAGAGAAAAGAAATCCTATTCCGATAGGAGAGGCAGTTAAAAAAGTGATGGAGCATAAGAAGCTTGGCTCCACTGAATATGTTTCAATCAACGAAAGCTATGGACGCTATCTGTCAGAGGACCTGAAAGCTACCAGTGATGTCCCTCATTTTGATCGGGCGCCATATGATGGGTATGCTGTCCGTTCAGTCGATACCCAGGGAGCTTCTCAGTCCAATTCGGTTGAACTTGAAGTGGTGGACCATATAGGAGCAGGCATGCTTACAGATAAAGAACTTGGGCCATTCCAGACAGTCCGGATCATGACCGGGGCGCAGATGCCCGTTGGTGCCGATGCTGTTGTGATGCTAGAACTTGCGAATGAAATAGAACGCGACGGAAAAAAGTTTATGCAAACAAAACGCAAACATAATAAAGGCGATAATGTTTCCTACAGGGGCGAAGATGCTAAGGAAGGGGAAGTGCTTGTCAAAAAAGGCACATTAATTAATCCTGGCATTCAGGCCATGCTTGCAACATTTGGTTATGCAAACGTGCCTGTTGCGAGGAAGCCGATAATCGGTCTTTATGCAACGGGCACCGAATTGCTTGAGGTCGATGAGGCCCTTGAGCCAGGAAAGATTCGCAACAGCAATTCATATATGATTTCTGCGCAAATTCTTAGGGCAGGCGCAGAAGTGAAATACTTTGGCCAGCTGCCTGATGATTTCGATACATGCTTTGACGCAGTCAGCAAAGCCATAGGTGAAGTGGATTTATTTATTACTACTGGCGGAGTATCTGTTGGGGACTATGACTACCTCCCAGAGATTTACGCAAAGCTTGGAGCAGAAGTGTTGTTCAATAAGGTAGCGATGAGGCCAGGAAGTGTCACGACTGTTGCACAGCTTGAAGGCAAGCTGCTGTTTGGTTTGTCTGGGAATCCGTCTGCATGCTATGTAGGCTTTGAATTGTTCGCTAGACCAATCATCAGGACGATGCTTTTTACGCACCAGCCCCATCTAAGGAAGGAAAAAGCGGTTCTTGATGCAGATTTCCCTAAAGCGAATCCTTTTACCAGATTTGTAAGGAGCGCACTGACAATCCGGGATGGCAGGCTAGTAGTTACACCGAGTGGCCTGGATAAATCGAATATCATCATGAGTCTGGCGGGGGCTAATTCGCTCATGATCCTCCCGGGCGGCACAAGAGGCTTTGAGCGTGGGATTGAAGTGGAAGTTCTGATGCTTGAAGACCATGTTGGCAGTGATTGGCCTTGGTGAAGCCGGCCCTGTTCCAAATTGCAGGTTACCAGAACAGCGGGAAAACAACGCTAAGCCTGAAACTGATTGAGCGGCTTTCCACCTTGGGACTAAAGGTCGCGACAATCAAACACCATGGACATGGAGGAAAGCCTGATATCCTGGAATCAAAAGATTCAAGCCGGCATATCAAGGCGGGAGCAGCTGTATCGCTTGTAGAAGGGGAAGGCAGGATCGTGATTCAGGCTGAAAATGGACATTGGTCTCTTGCTGATGAGATCGAAATGCTGTCATGCTTCAAGCCGGATGTGATCCTAATAGAAGGGTACAAGAATGAACATTATCCGAAGGCAGTCATTCTGCGAGATGAGGATGACCTGGAGCTATTGGGAAAATTGCCGAATATCAAAGTCATTTTTACCAGGAAACAAGAGCTAGTTCAAAAGCTGATCCATCTGGATATACCTGTTTTCCACTCTGCTGAAACGCACGGAGTTAATTGGATTTTAGATTATCTAAACAAGCTAGATTAGGAATAATATAATACATTTAATTAATCCACTTGAAACATCAATTCGGAAAAAAGGCTGAATCGCTTTTGATTCAGCCTCTTCTCTGTTTTTTTGACAGTTCAGTGTCAACTGAATTCCAGAGGGCAAAAAATGTGATGTGTTTCACTTATTTTGATACAACACTGCTATATAGTAAGGGTATGAAATAGAAGGGAGTGTTGAATCATGAAGTTATTTATGCCAAAACAGCACGGTGCCTGGGCGATGCTGATCATCCCGTTCTGGCTTGGAGCGGCGGCAAGTGAAATGATCTGGCAGCATATCCCGTTTTTCATAGGGTGGCTATTTTTATATTTGGGAACGTATCCACTACTATTGATGTTCAAGAAAAAGAAGATCCCATTCTATCGAAAATGGGTACTTATTTATATGGTTCCAGCCCTATTATTTTTGATGGTTCCGCTGTTCACGACTCCTTCCATCGTTTACTTCGGTATATCGATGATTCCATTTTTCATGGTCAATGCCTATTTTTCAGCAAAAAATCAGGATAGGGAGCTTATGAACGATTTAAGTGCCATCATTGTTTTCGCCATTGCAGGACTGGCTAGCAGCTACTTGCCGGCCGGGGAAGTGAATGAAAATGCGGTGCTGGTATTTGCAGCTTCAATCTTATTTTTCACCGGAAGTACTTTTTATGTGAAAACCATGATCCGGGAAAAAAAGAATGCCAGCTTCAAATGGATTTCCTGGTCATACCATCTGCTTGTGCCAGTTCTGTGGCTTGCAGCCGGAGAGATGGCCGTCGCCCTGGCAGCCATTCCAAGCCTGTTAAGATCCGTAGCCTTTTATGGCAGACATTTGTCAGTCATGCAGGTAGGAATATATGAAATTGTAAATGCCGTCCTTTTTTTCATCATCATGCTATTTCCGATTTTATAATAAGTAAGCCGCCAGCACACATAGCTGACGGCTTATATATATCTATTCAATATTACAAATTTCTACCGGACAGTTCTCACAGTCTATTTCTCTTTTTAGCTGTTTGATTGCATGAATGGTAATGAAGCCTCTATCGATTGAAATGATTTCATTCTTTCTCAATTCGCTTAATAGCCTGTTGACGACTTCTCGTGAAGTGCCGCAAAAGTTTGCGAGCTCCTGGTTCGTAAGGGATACATTGATTTTAATTCCTTCATCTGTATCAACACCATAGCTGTTTGCCATACGGATCAGTGTAGAGTAAAGTGCTCCTTTTTTTCCATGAAGGACGAGATCCCTGAACCTTGTTTGCGACTTGCGGTGCTGAAGGGACAGCCATTTAACAAGTTCAAGCGCTAGTCTGTTGTCCTTCGTGATTTCATCCTCGAGTTTATCTTTTTGGATTACCGCCACAGTTCCACTTTCAGAGGCTCTGGCATTCAGTACATGATTGGAGGCAGGACTGAATAAGGAAAGTTCCCCAACCAATTCACCGGACGAGCACATCCGGATCGCCAATTCACGTCCATCTGGCACCATTTTGCTGACCTGGAATTTCCCGCTTTGAATAATATATAGCTCATTTGCGGTATTTCCTTCTTCAAAGAGAAAACTCCCCTTTTCGATTTTCTTAATTCTATGAACCTTTTCGAAAAGCATGTTCAAATTGGGTGACATGATTGTTGCGCCAAGCATGTAAATACCACCTTATAAAGGGAATGCATATACTCCCTTGCGTATATGATTTTAATATTATTATATTGTAAAGCATTTTAAAGCAGCAATGAAATTGTGAAATGTTCACATATTGTTAATAATTTTTATTGCCTTTTCATATTTTAGTTTTTATAATAAAAAGAACTTTATTAATATTTATAAATTTTTATGGTTATTTATGCATAAGGTGGAAGGAGGAAAAAAGTGAAGGCAGCTATCATTGGCACCACAGGATATGGGGGGGAGAGCTGATTCGTATCCTCGCCAATCATCCATATTTCACTATTCATTCAATCCATACAACAAGGGAAGAAAAACCTGTGTCTGAAGAGTATCCTCATTTGACAGGAATTTTTGACAAAGTCCTCACCAAGATTGATCCTGATAAAATCTCTGAGGCAGCAGACGTTGTTTTTCTTGCAACCCCCTCTAAGGTCTCTGGAAAACTCGCTGCATCATTTTTTAAAAAGAACATCAAAGTCATTGATTTATCGGGAGATTTGAGATTAAAAGAAGCTAATGCTTATAAAAAATGGTATAAGCATGAGCCGGTTGCCAACTCAATTCTGGGTGAAGCGGTATATGGACTTAGCGAATGGAACAGGGAACAGATTGCAAATGCAAGCCTTCTGGCTAATCCAGGCTGCTATCCAACTGCAGCACTACTCGGGCTGGCCCCAGTCCTTACTGAAAAACTAGTTGATCCGAAAAGCATCATTATTGATGCAAAATCTGGTGTGTCCGGCGCAGGCAGGTCTCCCTCGATGGGCACTTTGTACGCTGAGTTGAATGAAAATTTCAAAATTTACAAAGTGAATGAGCACCAGCATATTCCTGAGATTGAACAGCAATTAAGTCTTTGGAATGGTGAAGAGTTGAAGATAACCTTTAGTACACATTTGATTCCGGTTACGAGAGGCATCATGGCGACAATGTATGTGGATTTAAAAGAAGATTGGGATACTTCGAGATTGCTGGATTTGTATGAAGAAACGTATTTACAACACCCCTTTGTAAGAATCAGGAAGCAAGGGGGTTTCCCGGCAATCAAAGAGGTGAAAGGGTCGAATTATTGCGATATCGGCTTGCATGCAGACAGCAGGACTGGCAGGCTGACCATTGTTTCGGTCATCGATAATTTAATGAAAGGCGCTGCAGGGCAGGCAGTCCAGAACGCCAATATCATGTTTGGATTGGAGGAAACGGCGGGACTTGAAATGATTCCCCTGTATCCATAAAGGAGGATAATATGTACCAGGCTTTGACAGACCAGAAGTTGATCAGAGAAATTCCAGATGGCGGGATATTGACCCCAAAGGGATTCAAGTGCGGCGGAACTCACGCAGGATTGCGTTATAACAAGCTTGATTTAGGATTGATTGTTAGCGAGGCACCGGCAAGCAGTGCTGCAGTGTATACGACAAGCCATTTCCAGGCTGCCCCATTGGTCGTTACACAGGAAAGCATTGCCCATGAGGGAATTCTCAAGGCCATTGTCGTTAATAGCGCATGTGCGAATGCATGCACAGGTGAGCAGGGGTATCGGGATGCACTGAAAATGCGCACGCTGGCAGCTGCGAAATTAGGAGTAGCAGAACATCATGTGGCGGTAGCATCTACGGGAGTCATCGGGGAATACATGCAAATGGAGAAAATTGAAGCAGGAATACAAAAGCTTGCTGTCGGGAATGGTGCCGAAGATGCAGTGGATTTCCAAACAGCGATCCTGACAACCGATATTGTCATGAAACACTCGTGTTATTCCGCTGAGATTGATGGAGTGACAGTGTCGGTCGGAGGAGCAGCAAAGGGTTCCGGCATGATTCATCCGAATATGGCAACGATGCTCGGTTTTTTAACAACAGATGCAAATATATCAAGTGACGACCTGACTTCTGCGTTAAAAGAAGTAACCAACACGACCTTCAACCAAATCACTGTCGATGGCGATACGTCAACAAACGATATGGTCCTTGTAATGGCAAATGGCTCTGCCGGGAATCAACCGCTGACCCGCAAGCATCCTGAATGGCCAGTTTTTTTAGAACTTTTGAAAGGAAGCTGTGCAAGCCTCGCGAAGCAAATCGCAAGAGATGGGGAAGGAGCTACTAAACTGATTGAAATATCCGTATCCGGAGCAATGTCTGATGATGAGGCCCGGATAATAGGAAAACAGATTGCAGGTTCGAACTTGGTGAAGACTGCGGTTTACGGGGCTGATGCAAACTGGGGAAGGATCATCGGGGCAATCGGGCAAAGCCAGGCGACGGTAAATCCAAAAACAGTCGACATCTCCCTTGGCGAAATTGCCATTCTGAAAGGAAGTACACCCATTGCTTTCGATGAAGAAATTGCGAGAGAGTACCTGATGAATGACAAGGTGGAAATTTTCGTTAATCTCCATTTGGGAGAAGGAGAAGGAATGGCCTGGGGTTGTGACCTATCCTATGATTATGTGAAAATAAACGCAAGCTATCGGACTTAAAGGGGCGGATCCGTTGAAACCAGTAGTCATTAAATGTGGGGGAAGTGTATTAGAGGAGCTTAGTGACAATTTTTTCAGCAGCCTTAAAGAATTGATGGAGGATGGGTATGATCCAATCATCGTTCACGGAGGCGGGCCGGCAATCAATTCCATGCTTGAACTATTTGGAATCCCTGCGAATTTCAAAGATGGACTGAGAGTGACGTGTGTGAAGACAATGGAAATCGTGGAAATGGTATTGTCAGGACAGACGAACAGGCAGCTATGCAGCCTGCTGAACAAGCAGGGCTTCAATGCGCTGGGCATCAGTGGCAGCGACGCACTTTGCCTTCAGTCTGACTATATCGATAAGCAGAAGCTGGGATACGTTGGAACGATTAACACAGTGAATACTGAGCTAATAAAGATGTTAATCAGCAATGGCTATATTCCCGTCATTACACCTATTGGCATAGGAGAGGATGGCAGCAGGCTGAATATCAATGGAGATTATGCTGCGGCTTCCATAGCAAAAGCACTAAAGGCAGAACGTTGCGCTTTTGTAACAAATGTGAACGGTATTCAGATCAATGGCGAACTCATCAGCAAAATTACTGATAGTGAAATAGAAAGCTATATTACTGAGGGAAGCATCTATGGCGGAATGGTTCCAAAGGTGAACTCTGCATTGTCAGCTACGGCAGCAGGAGTTAAGACGGTAATGATCATTTCTGGCAAAAAACATTTCTATAAAAATAACTGCTGGCACGGTACCGCGATTGCCGCAAAAGAAGGGGTTATACAATGAGCAATTTATTCCCTACCTATGCGAGATGGGAAATCGAACCTGAGAAAGCAGAGGGAGTTTTCATTTTTGGTAAGGATGGACGACAATACCTGGATTTTACCTCTGGAATCGGTGTCTGTAATTTAGGCCATCGTCCTGCCCCAGTGGAGCAGGCAGTTAAGAACCAGCTCGAGCTATTCTGGCATGTATCGAATTTATTCCCTCAGAACATCCAGGAAGAAGCTTCGAAAAAGCTCGCAGAAGCATCTGAACTGGATTTAGTGTTTTTTTCAAACAGTGGCGCTGAGGCAAACGAAGCAGCTATCAAACTGGCTAGAAAAGCTACCGGCCGAAAAAAAATCATCACGTTTCTACAATCCTTCCACGGCAGGACATTTGCAGGCATGGCGGCGACCGGGCAGGAAAAAATCAAGCAGGGATTTGGGATCATGCTTGAAACATTTGTACACTTGCCATTCAATGATTTAGAAGCACTTAAAGATGAAATTGATTGTGATACCGCCGCCGTAATGCTCGAGATTGTCCAGGGAGAAGGCGGAATCCATGTTGTGAATCCCGAATTTATTAAAGAAGCAGCAAGATTATGTGCTGAAAGTGGCGTTCTGCTAATAATTGATGAAATCCAGACGGGAATCGGGCGCACGGGGAAACCTTTTGCATTTCAGCATTTTGGTATTGAACCCGATGTGATCACGGTGGCAAAAGGGCTGGGAAATGGACTTCCGATAGGAGCTGCCGTTGGCAAAGCTGAACTTGGCGAATTTTTCGGACCTGGAAGCCATGGTTCAACATTCGGCGGAAATCCTATCAGTACAGCCGCAGCTTCAACGGTTATGGACCTCATTTTTAACGAGGAATTTTTAAACGGGGTATCCGCCAAAGGGAGTTTCTTGTTTGAACTGCTCAATAAGGAACTTGGCAGTTTGGAAGCAGTAAAAGAAATCAGGGGCCTTGGAATGATGGCGGGAATCGAACTTACTGTTGCTGCCCAGCCTCTTCTCGCACAGTTTAGGAAATCAGGGCTGATTGCATTGCCTGCAGGAGATAAGGTGATCAGGCTGCTTCCACCGCTGAATGTTAGTGCTGAAGAACTTAAACAGGCTGTTAGTATAATGAAAGAAACGATAAGAAAATCTACAGTCACAGCATAATAGCTGTATATTTTTTAAAAGTTAATGCATAAAAATTAGTTGGTATAAATAAATATTCAATTGTTGGAGGGGTGTCTGGTGAAAGGATATTTGCATCTTGCTGATGGCAAGACATTTCAGGGGCAATTGCATGGTTCGCTTGCTGAAGAAGGAATTGCCGGAGAAATTGTATTTTTTACAGGAATGACAGGTTATCAGGAGGTCCTGACCGATCCTTCATACAAAAATCAAATTATCGTGTTCACATATCCACTGATTGGCAACTATGGAATAAATGAAAAGGATTTTGAAAGCAAGAAACCTCATGTTTCAGCAGTCGTCGTATATGAAGCTGCCAAAGAGGCATTCCATTATGAGGCTCAGCATTCTTTTACGGAGTATCTGGCAAAATGGAACATTCCGGTGCTCGAGCACATCGATACTCGTGAACTTGTAAAAAGCATACGCCAAAATGGAACGATGCCTGCCGTTTTGTCCAGCAATCAAAAATGTGAATTAAGCTGCGATATGATAAATGGACTAAAAGTCCAGGAGGTGTCTTCGACAGAACCTGAAACAATCGGATTCGGAGATACCCATATTGTATTGATTGATTATGGCTTCAAAAAATCCATCGCCGACTACCTGGTAAAACAAAAATGCCTGGTGACGATTGTTCCCTATCACTATAGTTTCGAACAAATCGCTTCATTGAAGCCTGATGGTGTACTTTTATCCAATGGTCCTGGCGATCCGAAAGAATTATTTGGGCAGTTGAATGAAATCAGGAAAGTGATCGAATATTTCCCTGCATTGGGAATATGCCTCGGACACCAGCTTGCAGCACTCGCCCTCGGAGGCGATACAAAGAAAATGCTTTTTGGCCATCGGGGAGCAAACCAGCCTGTATACGATGTGAAAGGGAACCGTGTATTCATGTCCTCGCAAAATCACAGCTATGCCGTTGATCAGACCAGTATTGGCAATACAGGTTTAAAGATTCGTTTCTACAATAAAAATGATCAGTCAATCGAGGGGCTTTATCATGAAAAACTGCCGCTGATGACTGTACAATTTCACCCTGAAGCAAGCCCGGGACCTGAAGACAGTGCCTTTATTTTCGAAGAATTCATCAACACAGTCAAATACAGAAAGCGGAGAGAAGTCAGCTATGCCTAAAGATACGAGTATTAAATCCATATTAGTGATCGGTTCTGGCCCCATCATCATCGGCCAGGCCGCTGAATTTGATTATGCAGGCACCCAGGCCTGCATCGCCCTGAAAGAGGAAGGCTACAGGGTCATCCTGGTAAACAATAACCCGGCGACCGTCATGACAGACCATGTTTTCGCGGATGCAGTCTATTTTGAACCGATGACTGTGGAAGGTGTGGAGAAGGTTATTGAACGTGAAAGGCCAGATGGTATTCTCGGAACACTGGGCGGCCAGGCTGGATTGAATCTGGTGTTCAGGCTGAGTGAAGAAGGAATCCTCGAAAAATACAGCATAAAAGTACTTGGAACTTCGGTTGCAAGTATCAAGCAAGGAGAGGACAGGGAAGCGTTCCGCAGCCTTATGCATAAGCTGAACGAACCAGTGCCAGAGAGTGAAATCGTTCAATATGTTGAAGAAGCAGTCGGCTTTGCAGAAAAAATCGGCTTTCCACTGATTGTACGCCCTGCATACACGCTTGGAGGCACAGGGGGCGGAATCGCTGGCACAATGGAACAATTGAAGGGACTCGTTGCCGGCGGACTGAACGAAAGTCCGATTAAACAATGCCTGATTGAAAGAAGCATTGCTGGCTATAAGGAAATCGAGTATGAAATGATGCGTGATTCTGCAGGAACCTGTATCGCTATCTGCAATATGGAGAATATTGACCCGGTGGGCATCCATACTGGCGACTCCATTGTAGTTGCCCCTTCGCAAACACTGACTGACCGTGAATACCAGATGCTTAGGACATCAGCTGTAAAAATCATTTCCGCTTTAGGAATTGTCGGTGGCTGCAACATCCAGTTTGCCCTCGATCCTGAAAGCAAGAATTACTACTTGATTGAAGTGAACCCGCGGGTCAGCCGGTCCTCAGCGCTGGCATCGAAAGCGACCGGATACCCGATAGCACGTATGGCGGCAAAACTGGCAGCTGGATATAACCTCGCAGAGATTGTTAATCCGGTAACGGGCAATACATTTGCCAGTTATGAGCCAGCGCTCGATTATATAGTAGTGAAAATACCGAAATGGCCGTTTGAGCAATTCCCGCACATCGACAGAACCTTAGGAACGCAAATGAAGGCAACCGGGGAAGCGATGGCAATTGACCGAAGCTTCGAGCGAGCCTTCATCAAAGCTGTCCGATCACTTAATAACAAAACAGAGGACTTAAGGCTGCCGGCAATTGCGAAGTATTCCGCTGAAGAGCTGTACACATTGGCAGGAAATCAGACGGACCAACGGGTTTTTGCATTGCTCGAACTGCTGCGTCGGGACGAGGAAATCCTGTCTCTTCATAAAAAAACAAAAATTGATTTATTTTTCCTTGCGAAATTTAAATCGTTGATTGATATGGAGAAGACGATTGGAGAGTATGAAATCGAACAAATCACTGCTGCTGAGCTTCGGGCTCTGAAAGAAAAGGGATTCAGCGATGCTTTTCTTGCAAGAGAATGGAATGCTACAGAGAAAGCTGTCAGGGAACTTCGCAAACAATACGATGTATTGCCAGTGTACAAGATGGTCGATACATGCGCTGCAGAATTCGAATCATCTTCCAATTATTTCTATTCCAGCTATCTCGGAGAAAATGAAGCGCAAGCTGAAAGCAGTAAAAGGAAGGTTCTCGTCATTGGCAGCGGCCCGATCAGCATCGGTCAGGGAATTGAGTTTGACTATTGCTCCGTCCACGGCGTTTTTGCCCTTAAAGAAGAAAATGTCGAAACAATCATGATCAATAATAATCCGGAGACTGTGAGCACGGATTTTGCTATTTCCGATCGATTGTACTTTGAGCCATTAACCCTTGAAGATATTTTGAATGTGGTTGAAATGGAAGGGATTAAGGAAGTCATTGTTCAGTTGGGCGGACAGACTGCATTAAATCTTGCTAAGGGGCTAGAGGATGCAGGAGTAAAACTATTAGGAACGAGTTCTGGAACGATCGATTTATTTGAAGACAGAGATCAATTTTACCAGCTGCTCGACAAGCTGCAGATACAGCGAGTGAAAGGTGAGACAGCTGCTGATGGAGACGAACTGCTGAATGCGGCAGAGCGTCTGGGATACCCGGTGCTGATCAGGCCCTCTTATGTCATTGGCGGTTTGCATATGGTCGTGATTCAAAATCACCAGGAGCTTAAAAATGTTCTTGAAGCAGGGAATATCCACTATCCAATATTGGTGGATCAGTATCTAGAATCAAGGGAGGCGGAGCTGGATTTGGCATCAGACGGCGAGCATATCCTGATTCCAGCCATCATCGAGCACATTGAAAAGACAGGTGTCCATTCCGGTGACAGTTTCTGTATCATCCCTGCTCAAAGCTTCTCAAATGAAACGAAGCTGCTAATGGCAGATTATGCAAAGAGAATCGTGAGTGGGCTGCAATATAAGGGCTTAATGAATATCCAGTTCATTGTTAAGGGGAATGATGTGTATCTGCTTGAAATCAACCCCCGTTCAAGCCGTACCATGCCAATTGTAAGCAAGGTAGCCGGCGTGGAATTAGTGAATAAAGCGACAAAAATATTGCTCGGGAAATACTTTTTGTCGAAAGACGAAATCAAGCTTGATACAAATGCACCATTCATTTGTGTAAAGCATCCCGTTTTTTCTAATTTTGCACTTAAGGGGCTCGATAGCAAGACCGGTCCACAGATGATTTCTACCGGTGAAGGGATCAGTATCGGATCTACTTTTCAAGAGGCCATAAATAAGAGCTTTCATTCCATTAATGGAAAAACGGTTCAAGGTGCAATTGCCTTTGCTGACAAAAAAGCTCTATTGGAAGTGGGAAACCACGCCCTGGCTTTAACGCTGATGGATAACGAACATCTCACTGACCACCAACAGATCGCTGCCCTTTATTGTCCTGGTAATTCAGAAAGGGACATTGCATTAAGAGAATGGGCAGTCAAGAATCGAAAGATTGTTTTAACTCAAAAAGAAACCTTATACGCCCTTTTAGAAAGCAATTCTATAGAATCTTGGAATGTTAAGTCTTTGGGAGAATGGCTGACAGAAAAAAGTGAGGAAGTGATTGCGAAATGAATGCACTGCAGCAGCTGGACATTGATTTAAAAGGGAAGGATTTATTAACACTCGCCGATTTAGAGAAAAATGAGATTATGGCATTGCTGAATAAAGCGGTAATCCGGAAGGAAAAGACTCTAAAGAAACAATTTGACCAGCCGTTAAAGGGGAAAATTCTTGGGATGATTTTCGATAAATCTTCGACTCGTACAAGGGTTTCCTTCGAGGTTGGCATGATCCAGCTGGGAGGAAGCGCATTATATTTAAATGGCAATGATCTTCAGTTGGGGCGCGGTGAATCGGTTTGCGATACAGCACATGTCCTTTCAGAATACCTTGATGGCATCATGATCAGAACATTTTCGCATAAATCTGTTGAGGAACTGGCAGATCATGCTGGCATACCGGTCATAAACGGACTGACCGATTTATATCACCCATGCCAGGCTCTGGCGGATTTAATGACGATCTATGAAAAGAAGGGCAAGCTGGAAGGATTGAAACTCGCGTACATCGGAGATGGCAACAATGTCGCTCATTCATTGATGATTGCCTGTACAAAAATGGGAATGGATGTCTCGATTGCTTGTCCAAAGGATTATTCCCCGGATGCAGAAATAACTGCTCTTTGCGAAGGTTTTGCATTAGAGAGCGGGGCAAAGCTCGTCATTACAGATTCACCATTCGAAGCTGTGGATTCAGCGGATGTGATCTACACAGATGTCTGGACCAGCATGGGACAGGAAAATGAAAACGAGCAAAGGCTGAAGGATTTTTGTGATTATCAGGTAAATGAAGATTTGCTAAAGGGAGCTAAAGACGATTATCTATTTATGCACTGCCTCCCAGCGCACCGTGGGGAGGAAGTAACAGCAGAAGTGATTGACGGGCAGCACTCAGTCGTCTTCGAGCAGGCAGGAAATCGGCTCCACGCCCAAAAAGCATTACTGGTGGAGATTTTAAAAGATTAAGTCATGTGGGTTAGAGTCGAGGATTAGATGATGGCGTAAGAAAGTTAGTTCTATAAGACCGTTTGAAGGTCGTAGGCTAAAGAAGGTCACATAGAAAAATTCTATAAGCCCACATTGAGCTCACATGCTTAAAAACGTCACATAGAACAAACCCCGGCTACAAAAATAGCCGGGGTTCGCCATGTTTAAGAAAAAAGTATGACCAGCGGGCCGACGATAAAGCAATAAATCGCAAAATACTTCAGGTTTCCGCGGGCCATGATATTCATGAACCATTTTAAAGAGATATATGAAGCAATAAGAGAAGCGAAAAACGCAAACGTATACGGGATAGCTAAATCATCAAGGTAGGGATCATTCAATATGTCTGAAAATCCAAGAATCATTCCGCCAACACTTACAGGTATATAAAGAAGGAAAGAATATTTTAGTGCTGTTTCCTGTTTCATTCCTAGCCCCATGGCAGCGACAATTGTTGCTCCTGAGCGGCTTATCCCTGGTATCAATGCGACTGCCTGTGCAAGGCCTACAATGATTGCATCCCTAAAGCGTATATCTCCGTCATTTTTGCGGCCGCGCATATTGCGGATCATCCAAAGCGCAATACCGGTAATTAGTAATGTAATACCAACCGTTTGGATGGACGCCAGGTTGTCCTCGACGAAATCGCCAAATAATATCCCGATCACACCGGCTGGAATCGTGCCGACAATCAAATAAAGGATGAACATGAAATCTGACTTTGCTTCAGGATCTTTGTTTTTAAGATATGCAATCCCATTAACGATTAACCGGATGATATCATCACGATAAATCAACAATACGGCGAATAACGACGCTGTGTTCACCAATAGCGCAAAGCTCATTCCTTCGATTTGCAACCCGAAAAAATGCTCAGCTATCTCCAGATGTCCGCTCGAAGATACCGGAATCGGTTCAGTGATTCCCTGAAACAGCCCTAAAAATATGTATTTGATCAAGTCATAAAAGTTGTCCATATCGTATTAAAGATCCTCCCCCTCAGTATTGAATCCATACCAACTAATTTAACGTAAATGGCTTTTTATTGGAAGGATAAATTAAACATTAATACTTTGATTAAATCCGCAAATAATAAAATAGCCGAATTACTTATGAAGGAGGAATTCTAATGGGTCAGAGTCATCAGTTCCGTCCTGGGCAAAAAGCTCCCAATAATGGTATTTACATTGAAATTGGTGAAACAGGAAGCAATGTTAACAACCCGCAAAAAATAAAGCTGAAAGCAGGAGACCGTTTTCCGGAAACCTCAAACCACAATCGCCACTGGACTTACATGCCAAAACCTTAACAAACAAAATTATTTGCAAAGAAAGCCATCCAGTGCGGATGGCTTTACTTATTGGGAATTTTTATTATAATATTAATTAAAGGTCAAAAAAGGTCAAAGGAGTGGTTGGGTTGGATTTGAATAAAATGACGGAAAGCTTGCAGAAGGCATTTGTTTCGGCCCAGACCATGGCTGTACAGCATAATCATCAGGAAGTAGACGATTTGCATCTGTTTATTGCCTTGCTTGAGCAAGAAAGCAGCCTGGTGGGCACTTTGCTATCTGGCATGGGAATCAATCCCGGGCAAATTAGTGAAGAATTAAATAAAGCATTATCCAAAAAGCCGCAGGTAATAGGAAGCGGCGTGGAGCATGGTAAATTATATATTACATCTGCATTGCAAAAGGTTTTGGCACAGGCAGAAAAGGAAATGAAACAGTTTGATGATGAATTTCTGTCAGTTGAACATGTTTTGCTTGCTGCATTTGACACGGCTTCCTCTGAAACGGGAGCTGCATTGAAAAGATTCGGTTTATCGAGGAAAACAATGTTAGCAAGAATCATGGAAGTTAGGGGGAACCAGAGAGTGACTTCACAAAACCCGGAAGCAACATATGAGGTATTAAAGAAATATGGTCGTGATCTTGTAGAGGAAGTACGTGCCGGCAAGGTTGATCCGGTCATTGGCAGGGACAGTGAAATCCGGAATGTGGTCCGTATCCTTTCAAGGAAGACAAAAAATAATCCAGTATTGATTGGAGAGCCTGGAGTAGGTAAGACTGCAATCGTTGAAGGCCTTGCACAGAGGATCGTGCGCAAGGATGTCCCTGAAGGCCTTAAGGATAAAACCATCTTCGCCCTGGATATGAGTGCATTGATCGCCGGTGCCAAGTTCCGCGGAGAATTTGAAGAGAGATTGAAGGCAGTTTTAAATGAAGTAAAGAAAAGTGATGGTAAAATCCTTCTGTTTATAGATGAGCTTCATACGATTGTCGGTGCAGGGAAAACAGAAGGGGCAATGGATGCCGGCAATATGCTGAAGCCTATGCTCGCTCGCGGTGAACTCCACTGCATAGGTGCAACAACATTGGACGAGCACAGAAAGTACATTGAAAAAGATCCTGCACTTGAGCGCCGATTCCAGCAAGTATTGGTACAGGAGCCTGATGTCGAGGACACTGTTTCGATTTTAAGAGGATTGAAGGAAAGATTTGAAATCCACCACGGCGTCAATATCCACGACCGGGCGCTGGTAGCTGCTGCCACTCTGTCCGATCGCTATATTACGGATCGATTCCTTCCTGACAAGGCAATTGACCTTGTGGATGAGGCATGCGCGATGATCCGTACCGAAATTGATTCTATGCCTTCGGAGCTTGATGAAGTAACAAGAAGAGTGATGCAGCTCGAAATCGAGGAAGCTGCGCTCACGAAAGAAAAAGATGATGCCAGCCGCCATCGCCTGGAAACACTTCGCAAGGAGCTTGTGAACCTTAGGGAAACGGCGAATGAAATGAAGGCTAGATGGTATAAGGAAAAAGAAGGAATACAAAAGGTCCAGGAAAAACGCGAATTGCTGGAAAAACTTCGCCGGGAATTGGAAAAGGCTGAAAATGATTATGATTTAAACAAAGCAGCTGAACTTAGGCATGGACGCATTCCTTCCCTGGAAAAAGAACTGAAGGAACTAGAAACGGAAGTAAGTGACAATGCTGGTGAAAGACTTCTCCGTGAAGAAGTAACAGAGGAAGAGATTGCATCGATTGTTTCACGCTGGACTGGCATCCCTGTCATGAAGCTCGTCGAAGGAGAAAGGGAAAAGCTCCTCAAGTTGGAAAGTATCCTACATGAACGAGTCGTTGGTCAGGAGGAAGCAGTATCGCTTGTGTCAGATGCTGTCCTCAGGGCGAGAGCAGGGATCAAAGACCCGAACCGGCCAATTGGTTCCTTCATTTTTCTGGGTCCTACCGGAGTTGGAAAAACAGAATTGGCAAAGACACTCGCCCAGTCACTGTTTGATAGTGAAGAACATATTATCAGGATTGATATGTCGGAGTACATGGAAAAGCATGCCGTGTCAAGACTGATCGGAGCCCCTCCGGGATATGTTGGTTATGAAGAAGGGGGCCAGCTGACGGAGGCTGTGAGAAGAAATCCATACTCTGTCATCCTGCTTGATGAAATTGAAAAGGCGCATCCGGAAGTCTTCAACATTCTGCTCCAGATGCTCGATGACGGCCGTGTCACAGATTCGCAAGGAAGGACAGTTGACTTCAAGAACACGGTCATTATCATGACATCCAATATTGGCTCGCATCATTTGCTTGAGAGACAGGATGGAGGGGAAGAAATATCTTCAGAAACGAGGGAACTGGTTATGTCCCAGCTGCGTGGCCATTTCCGCCCTGAATTCCTAAATAGGGTCGATGAAATAATATTGTTCAAACCGCTTGCGTTAAAAGAAATAAAAATGATCGTAGATAAATTGGTTTCGTCATTGAAAATTCGACTCGCCGATCAGCAGATTCAGATTGGGATTACAGATGAGGCTAAAGCGTTTTTAGCTGAAAATGGTTTCGATCCTGTTTATGGAGCCAGACCGCTGAAGAGGTTCATACAACGGACTTTGGAAACGAAGCTGGCGAAAGAAATCATTGCCGGCAACATCAAAGAAAAAAGCCAGGTTGAAATCACAGTAGAGAATGATGAAATCAAAATAAATGTTCAGTAGATAGAAAAAAAGTCATCCATCAGGATGACTTTTTTATGTACGTTTTTTAGTGAATTCCATGCTTTCCTTCAGGTTCATTTGGAAGTACAGCCGGAACTACAAGGATAATAATAGTTGCCACGACTGAAATGATGCTGCCTGTTACCAGGTCGAACTCAACGCCGATCATCGCGCCAGCTACATAATTAAGCATTTGAACTAGCAGGAAAGTCCAAAATAAAGTCCAAAAATATTTCAAGATTTTCACCTCTTACATTTTTAAATCTTTTATCATCTTACCACAAGCCATATAAAATATAAATGAATTTTAAATAAAATGAAAAGCGTTTTCACAAATGAATATAATTTAACTGAACTCGGTGCTATTATAAATCCGAAGACATCTTTAAACGGAAGAAACCTTTTTTGAAGAAAATGTTAAAAAGGCGATTAATAATAAAAAATGGGCAAACTCCCTTTCATTTCCTGTTAAATTACATACAGTAATATGAATAATCTGTAGGAAAGGGGTTGGTAAAAATGGAGAGCCGGAACTTTAAACTGGATACCGAGTGGAACATCATCCATTATCCTGATAGGCCAAATGGTTTCGGTATCCTCGCGATTGGTGATGAAAGGCATTTTGTAAACAAAAAGGGCAGCTTCTGGACGCAGAATGAAGGAAAACGTTCACTTCTGAACATATGGAAAAATGAAGGGTATACCGTTTTTTACTCCAATTTATACGGCAGGCATTGGGGAAGCGAAAAGGCGGTTGATCTGGCAATGCGGCTGTGTAGCCATATTGTCCGCAGCGAGATTCTGAATACGTCATTCCATATTGTGGCTGAAGGAATGGGCGCCCTTGTAGCCCTGAAACTCCTTGCCCAGAACGATATTAATATCAGGTCATTAATTTTGATAAATCCTATTCTCTCTTTATATACTCACCTGGAGCAGGAAAAAGAGAATAAATTCTTTTATAAAAAGTTAGTTGCTGAATTGGAAGCAGCAAATGAAACGGAAATCGGGCTTTTGATTGAGAAAATGAAATCAGGCAAGGATTTACCGGCATTCAACAAAGATATTCCGGTGAAGATCATCCACGTGCTTGCTGGGAACAGAGGGTATAAGCAATCAAAGGTCATCAAAGACCTGTCGGCAATATGGGAGAAAGAGAATCTCCCAGTAAGCATAAGCTATGTATTGCCGGAAAAAAAACTTCAGATTGGCAGCCAGACCGTGCAATTCTTCGCCAAACATGAGCATGTCCTCTAACTATATGCAAATATTTTTAAAATGAGACTCATATGATACAAGAGAGTATTTGCAAGGAGGAATCAACATGGATAAGGCAACTATTCTTGGAGTGTATGATTTTATTGGCTATGGATTGTGTGAAAAATTGCTTGGTTATGGAGTTGAAGTAGAAGGAATCCATTTGGCAAAAAAGAAAGAGATCTATTTTACGGAAGAAAAACGTCTTGAAATCGGGAGAAATGCGAATTTTAAAGAAACCGGACTGCAGGAGTGGGATGTTGACGCAGTGGTGGAGTTTCTTTTTATAGAGCTATTTGAGGGGTTACGATACGGAAGAGAAACTGCTGAATACATTGAAGACATCATCGGAAAACTTGAAAATTCAACGCTAAAAAAATACCGGTCAATCTTAATCCTTCCCGCTTATTTCGCTCAAGAAAATGTCCTTAAGGTTAAGCCTTTTCAGCACCTTCAAAACTTCCTCGAGAAAAAACAAAATATCCTGACCATATATGTGCCAACGATTTTCGGACCATGGCAGCCTGAAGATTACTTTTTTCAGCAAGCATTGAGCAATATAAAAGAAGAGTGGGAAGTCCCGCAGCCTGCTAATTGGGAATGGACACATGATGCTTTATATATTGATGATGCAGTCACTACCATCTTAGAATTGGCGGAAGCAGACGTGGTGGGAGAAATTCTTCTTGCAAGTGGTGAAAAAAACAGATGGATCGAATGTGCGGAATACCTGATGGGCCAAGATGAAGCCATCTGGAGAAAAAATCCTGAGCCGACATACAAAAAAACAATACAGGTCAGAGCCGTGCGTAAGAATGAGCAATACAGCAGAGGGTTAAGGGTGCAAAAAGAGCACTATTGCCGTATTCTCGAAAGCCGTGTCTAGCGGGTTTTTTCATAAATCACTTTTCAAAGTTATACTCCACAGAGTAAAATGGTAAAAGATTCTTTAAATCGGTTCCATTTTAATTTAGCGGGCACTGGATTAAAAAAGACATATAAACAGTGACGCATAAAGGAGATGCATCGGATGCTGAGACGTTTCGGGCTTATATTGTTTAGCCTGCTTTTGTTGGGGGGATGCGGACAACCTCTCAAAGGCCAGGTGGAAAAAGTCGGCCTGCTTGTGCCTGAAACTATTAATGATCAGGTGTGGGGAACGAAGGGGTATAGGGGACTTCTGCAGATTCAATCGAGCCTTGATGTTGATGTTTTTTTCAAGGAAGGGATGAACAATCCGGAAGATGTAGAGGAAGCTGTTAAGGAATTTGATCGAAAAGGGGTCAACCTTATTTTTGGACACGGCAATGAATATGCCGCTTACTTCAACAAAATCTCCAAGGAATATCCTGACATCCATTTTATCAGCTTCAATGGTGATGCCAGGAATGAAAATACGACCAGCTTGAACTTTGATGCCTATGCCATGGGTTTCTTTGGCGGTATGGTTGCAAGCCATATGTCGAAAACGGGTAAGGTTGCGATTATTGCGGCGTTTGAATGGCAGCCTGAGGTGGAAGGCTTTTATGACGGAGCAATTTATGAAAATAAAGATATGAAGGTCGATATTCGCTATGTGGGCCATTGGGATGACCAGGAAAAAGCGATGGATGATTTAGAGGAAGTTATGTCCGAAGGTGCGGATGTCATTTATCCGGCAGGTGACGGGTTCAATGTACCGATTATTGAAAAAGTGAAGGATAAAGGCTTATATATTATTGGGTATATTTCTGACCAGGCTGATTTCGGAGAGTCGACAGTTTTGACGAGTACCGTTCAGCATGTAGACGATTTATATGAATTGAGCGCCAAAAAATTCAATACCGATGAACTGAAATCAGGCAATCTATCGTTCGATTTCCAGGATGGCGTGATTTCACTAGGTGAATTCAGCCCTCATGTCGACTCGGATTATCGAAAAAAATTGAATACGTATATCAATACATATAAAGAAACCGGTAAACTACCTAACCAATAAATAGATTAAAGGAGATTTTAACATGCAGAATAATGACAAGACAATGGAGTTTATGCAAATTGCGATGAAGTATCTGCCTGAAGCTCAGCAGAAACTGCAGGAAGCAGGCATCGAGCTGACGATGGATAACCTACAGCCATTTTTCACCTTATTCACGAAGGTAATGAATGATGCATATGAGCTTGGAAAAGCGGATGCATCAAAGGAATGATATCATTACGGAAAGCTGAGTCCACTGGGCCTCAGCTTTTATTTTTGTCAATAATCTGATCGAAAAGTGGTTTAACCTTCCCAAGTAAAGGCTTAAGTTCCTTGGCAGAGGTCATTAGTGTATCAACATGATTTAAAACTTCAATTACATCAATTTGGCCAAGGATACCACTGAGCGAAGATTTATTTTCACTGCCCTTTTCCTTTTCCCTTTGACCTCCGAACATAAAGTGGTCGATTTGGTCATATTCACGAGTAGGTTGATTGGATTCGTGCTCATCCATTTCAATCCTTTTATCATTTAACATGAAGTCAAACGGATCTCTGGACCTTTTCTCCTCCATTTTCACTCCCACCTTTCTTTATTTGTTTAAATGAAATCCGACTACTGACCAGGTTTTCAATGAAGTTTCCAGTCCTTGCTTATGTCAGTTTATACCGTATAGTTCCTCAGATTTATTTTATGAAGTTAGGGGGTAGGGGGACCAGGGCAAATGCGGAATTCGTAAATTTCAGTTGCAGTGCAAGTGTATTTTCTGATAAAATTAGTACCAAGTCATAATAATTGATAATAATACTTATAAATAGACATAATTCATTGTTAAAGGAGATGGATCCCATGAATGCAGGGATAACTGGGGTTGGGCGGTACTTGCCTGAGAATATTGTGACAAACCTTGATTTGGAAAAGAAGATGGATACTTCAGATGAATGGATTCGTACAAGGACTGGTATTGAAGAAAGAAGAATTGCCGGGGATGATATGGATACATCGGATCTTGCTTATCGTGCTGCATTAGAAGCTATTGACAATGCTGGAATTGCAGCTGAAGATCTTGATATGATTCTTGTGGCGACCGTCACACCGGATCAGCCCTTTCCGACTGTTGCATGCATGCTTCAGGACAGACTTGGAGCCAAAAAAGCGGCAGCAATGGATTTAAGTGCAGCATGTGCTGGGTTTATGTACGGATTGGTAACAGCTAAACAATTTATAGAAGCTGGTACTTATAAGCATGTTTTAATAGTAGGTGTGGAAAAACTGTCAAAGATCACAGATTGGAATGACCGCAACACTGCTGTATTGTTTGGCGATGGAGCTGGGGCGGTTGTGATGGGGCAAGTTTCCGAAGGCAAGGGAGTCCTTTCCTTCGAACTCGGAGCTGATGGTTCTGGCGGGAAGCATCTGTATCAGGATGATTATATCGTCATGAATGGCCGCGAAGTTTTTAAGTTTGCTGTAAGGCAAATGGGTGAAAGCAGCATCAATGTCCTTGAAAAGGCAGGTCTTTCAAAAGAGGACGTCGATTTTCTAATCCCCCACCAGGCGAATATCAGGATCATGGAGTCTGCCCGCCAAAGGCTGGAACTCCCTGTCGAAAAGATGTCAATGACCGTCCATAAATATGGGAATACATCTGCTGCTTCGATTCCTATTTCTCTTTTTGAAGAACTGGAAGCAGGAAAAATCAATGATGGTGACGTAGTAGTCATGGTAGGATTTGGCGGCGGCCTGACATGGGGTGCGATTGCCATGCGCTGGGGCAAATAATCCACGGATAATCAGGAATAAATAATAGTTGAGGAACTTATTACAATAACAGCTTTAGTTAAAGGAGATGCAATGAGGATGGAGAAACGCAGGGTCGTAGTTACAGGAATCGGGGCTGTCACGCCTCTAGGAAATGATGCAGAAACAACTTGGAAAAATATTAAAGAAGGAGTATCTGGTATCGGTCCGGTCACAAGGCTGAATGCAGATGACTTCCCAGCAAAGGTTGCAGCTGAGGTAAAAGAATTCAATGTTGAAAATTTCATAGATAAGAAAGATGCCAGGAAGATGGACCGCTTTACTCATTATGCAGTTGCGGCTTCATTGATGGCAGTAAAAGATTCTGAACTCGAAATCACGGATGAAAACGCACCTAGAGTCGGAGTATGGATTGGCTCAGGTATCGGTGGGATGGAGACATTCGAGCAGCAGCATGAAACATTCATGAACAGAGGGTACCGCAGGGTCAGCCCATTCTTCGTGCCGATGATGATTCCTGATATGGCAACAGGACAGGTATCGATCACACTTGGTGCGAGAGGCTTCAACTCATGTACAGTTACTGCATGTGCGACTGGAACGAATTCGATTGGGGATGCGTTCAAAGTCATCCAGCGTGGAGATGCAGATGTGATGGTGACAGGCGGAGCGGAAGCACCAATTACGAAGATGTCATTCGCTGGATTCTGTGCTAACACAGCGTTATCTACTAATCAGGATCCCGAGAAGGCAAGCAGGCCTTTTGATAAGAACCGTGACGGTTTTGTAATGGGTGAAGGCGCAGGAATTGTCGTGCTTGAAGAATTAGAGCACGCACTAGCCCGCGGAGCAAAGATTTATGCAGAAATCGTTGGTTACGGTGCAACTGGAGATGCGTATCACATTACTGCTCCAGCACCAGAAGGCGAAGGCGGAGCCAGAGCGATGAAAATGGCTCTTGACGACGGTGGACTTGCACCTGAAGAAGTAGGATACGTCAACGCCCATGGAACAAGCACAGAGTACAACGATAAATATGAAACAATGGCCATTAAATCTGTTTTTGGAGAACATGCCTATAATCTTGCAGTCAGCTCAACAAAATCGATGACGGGACATCTGCTCGGTGCAGCAGGCGGAATTGAAGCAATCTTCACAGTCCTTGCATTGAAAGAAGGAGTCCTGCCTCCAACAATCAATCTTGAAACACCGGATCCAGAATGTGATCTTGACTATGTACCAAACGCAGCCCGCAATCAGCAGGTAAGCGCAGCCATCAGCAATTCACTAGGCTTCGGCGGACACAACGCCACAATAGCCTTCCGTAAATATAACGCGTAAAGAGACGGGGATGATTCCCCGTTTCAGTTTGTAGACAAAAGGGGTTCGGAATGGTCTCATTCCGAACCCCTTTTTGGATTTCATCGGATTTTTCAATGGAAATAGACTCTCTTTACTATACTTTTAGGCCAATACTGGACTTCTCCATGTCCAGTTGGCCATCTTCTTCAGGTTCAAGGCAGCGAAAGTAAGCATCGCCTGCATCGACAATTTTTTAAGTCCCCTCAGGGTTGTCCAACGCATGCCATGCTTTTCTTTTGCATCTGCGAATACACGCTCAATGGTTTCTTTGCGCTTCGCATAGATTTGTTTTACTTCTGGTTTGTGCCTCAAGTGGTCTGCCTCTTCCACATACTCCTGCCAGATATGGCGCGTTACCACCTTTTGGTGGTCCTTGCTTTCTGTACATTGCGCTAAAAACGGACAACTGGCGCAGATATGCTTCGGGGATTTATATTCACGGTACCCCTCTTTCGTAGTGGTGGAATACTTCAGGACCTCACCGGCAGGACACAAGTAACAGTCGTAGAATTCGTCATACACATATTCATACTTACGGAAGAACCCATCCTTCGTCCGTGGTCGGGTATATGGTAAAGCCGGTGTCATTTCATTTTCGATCAGGAACTTCGCAATAGCTGGGGTTTTATAGGCTGCGTCTGCCGCAACGGCTTTGGGCTTTCCAACTTTCTCTATCACTTGTTCAACCAGTGGCTCAAGGATCAGGCTGTCATGAGTGTTACCAGGTGTTACAATCGTGCCCAGGACAAATCCGTTACGGTCTGATGCCGCATGGAAGGAATAGGCAAACTGTTTGGTCCGCTCATCTTTTACGTAATACCCACTCTCCGAGTCGGTCGTGCTTTCCTTGATTTCCTTCGATTCTTCCTTGTCGAACTTATCAGGAGGAAAGGGCTTCTTTCCATGATCTTCCCGATCCTGATTGATTTCTTCCTGGAGTTTCTCTTGATACGCCCGTGTTTCCTTACGCACCACTTTCTTCTCGAATTTATGTTTATTCGCACTTGCTTTTACATGGGTTGAATCAATAAAGACGTGTTCGGCACTAATAAGTTTCTTATCAACTGCCGACTTAAGAATTCGATAGAAGATCTGTTCAAACAAATCGGTGTCTTTAAAACGGCGTTCGTAATTCTTTCCGAAGGTGGAGAAGTGGGGCACTTTATCATGGAATCCATAACCCGAAAACCAGCGGTAGGCCATATTCGTTTCCACTTCCGCAATGGTCTGGCGCATGGAACGGATGCCGAAGGTATATTGAATGAAGGTGAGTTTAATTAAAATAACAGGGTCAATGCTTGGGCGCCCTACTTCCGAATACACATCCTTCACCAAGTCATAAATGAAAGAAAAATCAATGGCTGCTTCCATCTTACGGACTAAATGTTCCTGAGGAACCAGTTGGTCTAAAGCAACCATTTCTAATTGATCTCGTTGGATTGGATTGTTCTTCGAAAGCATCTTTATCACCTCAAGCGTTATATGTATCTATTTTAAAATAGACTTATGTTTAGTTCCACGCTAAGTTTAGAAATCCTGTTGATTGGAGTGGAAGGCGCGTAGACTCCTGCGGGATCAGACGGACAGGTGAGACCCCGCAGGCGCCAGCGGCGACGAGGAGGCTCAGCGCCGGCCCCGCGGAAAGCGAAGCGCCTGGAACGGAAATCAACAGCCCCATTCCAGCACCAACCCAAAAAAAGACTGTAAACAAACACGATTTTCATCGAGTTTGTCTACAGTCTGAGACGGGGATGATTCCCCGTTTTTTTTTGTTTTTTTTGAAGTTTCGGGGCCGGATTTGCGTTCCCGTTGGAGCTGGGGCTTGATTTTGTCTGTCTATGCTCCAGGTTTTTCTAGTTCGCGGAATTCTGGTTTTAATTCGCGGAATTAAGTTGTTTTTTCGCGGAATTGCAGGCCTGTTTCGAGAAAATAGTCACTAATTTCGCGGAATTAGCACCCCCTCTCATCTACCCAAAATAGCACCACCAACCTCTTTTCGGTTAAAGCAATATACAAAAATGCGAAAACCGACTCTTTCTATTTTCTTTCACAACATACCCCCTGCTAAATTTACCTTTTTTTCGTAGCTTTATAGAATTTCCCAATAAAAAGTAATGAAAGTGTAATAAAATGCCCTTCAATCTAATAATTAATAATTATTAGAATATTTAACTTGGTTAAAAAGTCACTTCTCTTTTATATCAATTTTAATTGGATAGGCGGTGTGCAAGAAACGTGACAGCCTTATTGGAGCTAAAGAATCTTAAAACATATTTTAGAAGAAAAAGAACAGTGATTCCGGCAGTTGATGGGGTGGATTTGGTCATCAATAAAGGGGAAACCGTGGCTTTGGTAGGGGAGTCAGGATCAGGAAAAAGTATTACCTCTCTATCAATCATGCGCTTGATTCCCACTCCACCCGGGGAGATTGTGGACGGGCAGATTCATTTTGAAGGACGGGACCTTGTCCAGGCAAGTGAAGATGAGATGTGTAAAATCCGCGGCAATGATATTTCAATGATCTTCCAGGAGCCTATGACCTCGCTCAATCCTGTACTTACTATCGGTGAGCAGATTTCAGAAGTGCTGACATACCACCAGGGACTGAATAATACGACGGCTAAGAAAAAGGCGATTGAGATGCTGGAACTCGTAGGGTTCTCCCGGGCAAAGGAAATTATCAACGACTATCCCCATCGCTTGTCTGGTGGGATGCGCCAGCGCGTGATGATTGCGATGGCTATGAGCTGCAACCCGAAGCTGTTGATTGCGGACGAGCCGACTACCGCTTTGGATGTTACGATCCAGGCACAAATTTTGGATTTGATGAAAGATCTGAGCAAAAAATTCAATACATCCATCCTGATCATCACTCATGATTTAGGGGTGGTTTCAGAAGTGGCAGATCGCGTTGTCGTCATGTATGCAGGCCAGGTTGTGGAGGAAGCGATGGTAGAGGACTTATTTGATAACCCGCTGCATCCTTACACATCGGGCTTGATGGGTTCGATTCCTTCAATAGATGAGGACCACTCGCGACTTGCCTCTATCGAAGGGAATGTACCGTCACCTGAAAATCTCCCTGCTGGATGCCGGTTTGCACCACGATGTCCACATGCATTTGAGCGCTGCTTCGGTGAAATGCCGGAACTTGTGAGGAAATATGGCAACCGTTCTGTTCGATGCTTTTTACATGAAGGCAAGGAGGGGCTTCAATGATCTCAGCGAAAGAAACCACTGAAAATAAATTGCCTGAAAAGAGCTCTGACACCTTGCTTGAATTGTTCAATGTCAAAAAACACTTCCCTGTTAAAGCTGGATTACTGCAAAAGACAGTTGGTCATATAAAGGCGGTTGACGGAATAAATTTGAAGGTGAATAAGGGAGAGACGCTTGGGATTGTAGGGGAATCCGGCTGTGGAAAATCCACGGTAGGCAGGACCATCATTCGGCTCTATGAACCTACGGACGGAAAAATCATCTTCAATGGCAGAGATATCTCGCATCTGTCAGAAAGTGAACTTCGTAAGGATGTACGCCAAAACATCCAGATGATTTTCCAGGACCCATTCGCATCTCTTAATCCAAGAAAAACATTGAGATCGATCATAAGGGAACCGCTTGATACGCATCATCTCCACAAAAGGAAAGAACGGGATGAAAAAGTAGAAAGCTTATTAGAGAAAGTGGGGCTGAATGCGTCGTTCATCAATCGTTATCCCCATGAATTCTCCGGCGGGCAACGGCAAAGGATTGGAATTGCAAGAGCGCTGGCATTGAATCCGGAATTGATAATAGCCGATGAGGCTGTATCAGCTTTGGATGTCTCGATCCAGGCACAAATCATCAACTTGATGGAGGATCTCCAGGATGAATTCGGCCTGACCTATATCTTTATCTCACACGACCTCAGCGTTGTAAGGCATATAAGCGACAGGGTCGGTGTGATGTATCTCGGAAAAATGATGGAGCTTTCTTCTAAAAAAGAAATTTACGCTGAGCCGCTGCATCCTTACACTCAGGCGTTGTTGTCAGCCGTACCAGTGCCAAGAAAAAAAGGTGCCACAAAAAGGGAGCGGATTATTTTAAAAGGCGAGCTTCCAAGTCCGGCAAACCCGCCAAAAGGGTGTGTCTTCCATACAAGGTGTCCTGCCGCATTTGACCTTTGCAAACAAGTGAACCCTGACTTCACTGAAGTCAAGAACAACCATTTTGTAGCCTGCCATCTTTATACATAAAAGGAGGCTGCACAATTTGAAGGGAGGAGATATCTGTACCTTTCTTTTAAAAAAAAAAATAAAACTTAAGGGGGAAATGATGTGAAATTTAGAAAAGCTTCTTGGTGGTTGATTAGTCTTACCCTGATCCTGTCGATTTTCCTGACAGCCTGTACAGGAGATAAAGCTGAGGATCCGAAAGAAACACCTGGTGACGACGGAAACAAAGAAGAGGAAACTGCAGAACCACAGCAGGGCGGGGATTTGATCATTGGATCAACTGGTGCACCAACTATCTTCAACCCGCTTTATTCTACTGACACATCAAGCTCTGATATTGAAGGCTTCATCTATGACGGACTTGTATCTTCAGATACTGAATTCAACCCAACTCTCAGTATGGCTGAGTCCATCGATACCTCTGAGGATGGATTGACTTTTACGGCAAAGTTGAAAAAAGGCATCAAATGGCATGACGGTGAAGAATTCACCGCAGATGACGTTGTGTTCACATTCAGCATTCCAAAGAATCCTGATTATAACGGCGAGCGTGGATCTGCATTCGAAGCATTGGATAAAGTCACAAAAATTGACGACTATACTGTTGAGTTCAAGCTTAGCAAAAAGGATGCTTCCTTCTATCCGGTTTCATTAAGCTATTACATCCTGCCTGAGCATATCCTAAAGGATGTACCTGTCGCTAAACTTGGCGAACATGAATTCAACACGAAGAGCCCAATTGGTACAGGTCCATTCAAATTTGTGGAATGGAAGGACGGAGAGTATGTAAAGGTTGAGGCGTTTGATGACTATTTCAAGGGCCGTCCAAATCTGGATACACTAACTTACAAGATTGTACCTGACATGGATGCCATGATCGCGCAAATCCAGGCTGGCGATATCCACTTTGCTGCAGGCGTTCCAGGTACAGACATCGAAACAGTCAAATCATTCCCAGGAGTTAAGGTAGAATCAGGCTTAGGCCTTTCATACACATATCTTGGCTACAACCAGAAGAATGATCTTTTCAAAGACAAGAAAGTCCGTCAGGCAATCACCCATGCCATTGACAGGGAAGCGATTGTCAGCTCTGTCATGAACGGTGACGGGAAAGTGGCCCACGTTCCGGAAAGCCCGCTTTCATGGGCATATAATGATGATGTGCCTAAATTCGGGTATGACGTGGAAAAAGCAAAGACCCTCCTTGCCGAAGCTGGCTGGAAAGACTCTGATGGTGACGGAATCCTTGACAAGGATGGGAAGAAATTCTCCTTCACTGTAAAAACAAACCAGGGCAACAAGGTTCGTGAAGATATCGTAGTAGTTCTTCAGGAACAGCTGAAAGAAGTAGGAATCGAAGCAAAACCGGAAATTGTTGAGTGGAGCGCCTTCATTGAACAGATTTCCGCACCGAACTGGAATTATGATGCGCTGGTACTTGGGTGGGCTCTATCCACATTCCCTGACCAGTATGATATCTTCCACTCCAGCCAGATGGAAGAAGGCTTAAACTTCGTATGGTATTCAAATCCTGAAGCGGATAAGTTGATGGAAGAAGCGAAACAGATCCTTGATCAGGATGAATATAAGGCTGCATATGCTGACATCTATAAGATGATCGCAGAAGATCAGCCTTACTCGTTCCTGTACTATCCAAATGTCCACAGGGTAATGCCGGCAAATCTTGAAGGCTATGTATTCAATGCGAGAGATGATTTTTACGAGATTTATAAGTGGTGGCTAAAAAAATAGAGAAACCATAATCCCATCAGTTCAGTTTGAAAGGGAAGGGGATTCCCTTCCCTTTCAAACTTTTATAACCCATGAAAATAAGACTAATACAGTCATTGACATAAATCTCTTAATTTTAAAAGGAGAATTGCTATGCTATCTTATATCATTCGCCGAATACTGATGGCCATTCCATTGCTGTTAGGGATTACGATTGTCTCCTTTGCAATCATGAAACTTGCGCCTGGCGATCCAGCAAGCTTAATGATGGATCCGACCATCAGCCCAGCGGACAAGGCCAAGTTCATGGAAAGATATGGGCTGAATGATCCTATCCATATACAGTATATCAAATGGCTGGGTGCCATGCTTCAGGGTGACTTTGGGACTTCACTGATCCGCAAAGGGGTTCCGGTGATAGAGATGATCATGAACAGGATGCCTAACACGATTATATTAATGGTCGTATCGACATTCCTGGCATTATTGATTTCTATTCCATTCGGAGTCATTTCAGCTACGAGACCATATTCCAAGCTCGACTATACAGTAACAGTAACATCATTCCTTGGGGTAGCTACGCCTAACTTCTTCCTTGGTTTGATTCTGATCATGGTTTTTGCTGTCCAGATAAATTGGTTCCCTACCGGTGGGGTAGCGACATTGAATGCTCCATTCAGCCTTTGGGACAGGATCCATCATTTGATTATGCCAGCATTTGTATTGGCGGCTGCCGATATGGCCGGCTTAACAAGATATACAAGGTCGAGCATGCTTGAAGTAATCAAGCAGGATTACATCAGGACAGCGAGAGCAAAAGGATTCAAAGAGAACAAGGTCATCTATAAACATGGCCTGCGCAATGGATTGATCCCGGTCATCACTATTTTTGGGTTGATGATTCCTTCTTTTATTGGAGGAGCGGTCATTGTTGAAAAAATTTTCACATGGCCTGGAATTGGCTTATTGTTCGTAGATTCAGCGTTCCAGCGGGATTATCCGGTAATCATGGGCTTGACGGTGATTTCAGCAGTGTTTGTTGTAATTGGTAATTTGATTGCCGACATACTTTATGCAATTTTTGATCCAAGGATCGAGTATTAAGGGGAGGTAAACATGGCAAATACAAATTTAGCTGGAAATTCATCTGGCGGCCTTGACTTATATGGTGTCAAAACCTCCCGTGATACAATGCTCGGGATCATTTTCAGGAAGTTTTTCAAGAACAAGCTTGCAGTAATTGGCGGGTTGTTCTTAATCATTATTATTTCTGCAGCGCTATTGGCACCGGTCATCGCTCCCTATTCACCATCGAAGCAGAACCTGCTTTTAAAATTGCAGCCGCCAAGCAGTGAGCACTGGCTGGGAACGGACCGCTTCGGAAGGGATGTTTTCTCCCGACTGTTATACGGCGCAAGAATTTCTCTGCTGGTCGGGTTTGCATCAGTGTTAGGTTCGATTACAATCGGCACTTTCCTTGGAGCTGTCGCGGGTTATATTGGCGGGATTGTCGACGCCATGATTATGAGGTTTGTTGATATAATCCTCTCAATCCCGTCCATCTTCCTGCTAATCACATTGGTAACGATCTTCAAGCCAGGTGTAGATAAGCTGATTTTAATTTTTGCACTTCTCGGCTGGACAACTACAGCCCGGCTGGTCAGGGGCGAGTTCTTGTCCTTAAGGTCCAGAGAGTTTGTCCTCGCATCCAAAACGATAGGAACAAAAACGAGTACAATCATTTTTTCCCACATCCTGCCTAATGCAATGGGACCGATCATTGTCTCAGCCACTTTAGCAGTAGGGTATGTCATCCTGGCAGAATCTGGACTGAGCTATTTAGGACTTGGCATCCAGCCGCCTCACGCAAGTTGGGGAAATATGCTTCAGGATGCGCAGAATTTTACGATTCTTTTAAAATCATGGTGGTACCCGCTTGCACCTGGATTAATGATTCTGCTGACAGTCATTTGCTTCAACTTTGTCGGTGATGGTCTAAGGGACGCGCTTGATCCGAAAATCAACGAGTAATGCCACATGGATGGTTACATTACTGAACACATTAATCAGCGCGTTTTAATTTTCGTATTCAGGAATTTTAGCATGAACGAGATTTTTTAAAGCCAGGTATTCCTGGCTTTTTGTATTTGTTGGGAAATTTCCTGGAGTGTTGTGAAAACTTTTGAACCATTGGCCACAAGCTACATAAAATAGCTGTAAATAATCATCTTTGGAGGGAAGGCAATGGGATAGTACGGACAGATGAATGGCTTGAAACAGATTTTAACAATCCAAAGAAGATATGTGAGATGCTGCTTGATCATTTCAAGGGAGAAAGGGAATCTGAAAAAATATATAGCTATTTAAAGAATTTTGGCATGTACAAGCCGGACCGCAGAAGCAAAAAGGTTTTCGAACAGCTGAAGTCAGAAAAGTTCTGGGAGAAAACAGAAAAAATCTATCGTAAATATAAAAAGAAATGGTCAGGCCCTGACATTCCCATCTTCATTTTTCCGATGGATCAATCGAATACAAGACTGATGAGGGAAGGGAAGGGCAAATCAGGGGTTTCTTTTATGGATAAAATGTTCTTATTCCTGACTCCACTTTCTGATGAAAAAGAGCTCGAGGCTTTGTTTGTCCACGAGTACCATCACGTATGCCGTATGAATGGGCAGAAAAAGAATCCTGCAGATTATACACTATTAGATTCGATAATTTTAGAAGGGCTGGCTGAACATGCCGTTGCCGAAAATTGCGGTGAAAAATATACCGGGGAATGGAGCAGGCGTTATTCGACAGAAAACCTGGCTGAATTTTGGAACAAAGATCTCTCTGATAAGCTGAATATTAAAAGAAATGACAGGGAACATGACCAGATTCTGTTCGGTTTAGAAGGTCGGCCGAAGCTATTGGGATACGCAATAGGCTATGAAATTGTAAAACATTTTAAGGAAAGTAGAAATTTTTCTGAAAAAGCATCCTTTGCTATTTCTGCTAAACAATTTGAAAAGTTTATAAAATTTTAACATTTACCAAGTCCCTAGAAAGCCCTTTTAATAAAGGGTTTTTTTATATGTTTGAAAAATTATAAATTTCCCAATTGAAAAAAAAGTATTGCAATTGTAATAAAACTGTAATAACATTTTATTAAAATATATTGAATATGCAGAATATTTTATTATTTAAAATGTGAGAAGGTGACTTAATGAGCAACTATTCAATACATAAAGAAGCACCTTTGCTTGAGGTCAAGAACCTGGAAACTGCTTTTAATATTGATGGTGAGTTTTATAACGCTGTTGATAAAGTCAGTTTTTCTGTCAAACCAAGACAGATTGTCGGGGTTGTTGGCGAATCGGGGTGCGGAAAGTCAGTAATGAGCCTTTCAGTCATGCAGCTGCTTCCGAAAGGCATCGGAAAAATCCGTGGAGGCGAAATTCTTTTCGAAGGCAAGCATCTGGAGCAACTATCTGAAAAAGAAATGAACAAGATTCGCGGCCGTGATATCTCAATGATCTTCCAGGAACCAATGACATCGATGAACCCGGTATTCACGATTGGATTCCAGCTTCAGGAGGTTTTGTTTAACCACACAAAAATCTCAAAAGCAGAAGCAAGGCAAAAGAGTGTTGCATTGCTAAAAAGCGTAGGGATATCACGACCGGAGAAAATCGTCGATGAGTACCCGCACCAGCTTTCCGGAGGTATGAGGCAGAGGGTCATGATCGCTATGGCAATTGCCAATCAGCCAAAGCTGTTAATCGCGGATGAACCTACAACTGCATTGGACGTAACAGTACAAGCCCAGATCCTGGATTTGCTGAAGAGCATCCAGGAAGTAAATGATATGTCAGTAATCATGATCACCCATGATCTTGGCGTCGTAGCCGAGATGTGCAATGAAGTCATTGTTATGTATGCGGGCAGGATCGTGGAACGTGCAGATGTCGATACTCTTTTCTACAACCCGAAACATCCATATACAGAATTGATGATGGGAGCCATCCCGAAAATGGATGAGGATAAGGAAGAGTTAAGCTCAATCAAGGGGATTGTCCCATCGCTTAAAAACATGCCAGCAACCGGTTGCCGATTCGCGAACCGATGCCCGAAAGCAATGCCTGAATGTACAAGCATCACCCCTCTGCTTGGAGAGGTTGAACAGGGACATGAAGTGGCGTGCATTCTATATGAAGCAAGTATGCCAAAAGAAGGAGTCAAGGCATAATGAGCAATTCAACTTTAGTAGATAAAGAGAATTTACTGGAAATAAGGAATCTGAAAACCTATTATCCTGTCAAAGGCGGTTTCTTCCGCCGTACGATTGGAAATGTCAAAGCGGTTGATGATGTATCATTCGAAATCAAAAAGGGTGAAACATTAGGGCTTGTAGGGGAATCAGGCTGCGGTAAATCGACTACAGGAAGAACGATCATCCGCCTCTTGAATGCTACAGAAGGGGAAGTCCTTTTTGAGGGTAAGGATATCACAAAGCTCAGGGGCAAATCCTTGCAAGAGATACGCCAGGACATCCAGATGGTCTTCCAGGATCCATATGCATCTCTGAATCCAATGCAGATGGTTGGCGATATTGTCTCTGAACCGATCAAGAACTTTAAAAAGGTCGACTCAAAGGCTTTAAAAGAAGAGGTAATGGATTTATTAACAAAAGTAGGTCTTCCTGAAGATGCTTATTATAAATACGCCCATGAGTTTTCTGGCGGACAGAGACAAAGGATCGGAATCGCCCGGGCACTGGCGCTGAGGCCAAAGCTTATCATTGCAGATGAGCCTGTATCAGCACTTGATGTTTCCGTGCAATCCCAGGTTCTGAATCTATTGAAACAGCTGCAGAAGGAATTCGATCTTACTTTCTTATTTATCGCTCATGACCTTAGTGTCGTTAAGCATATGAGTGACCGGATCGGCGTAATGTACCTCGGCAACATGGTTGAAATTGCCGAACGAAACAGCATGTATGCTGAGCCGCTCCACCCATATACTCAGGCTTTGATTTCAGCCATCCCTATGCCGGATCCGCGCAGGAAGAAGGAAAGGATCGTTCTTGAAGGAGATGTTCCGAGTCCAATGAACCCTCCTACTGGATGTCCATTCCATCCTCGCTGTCCAGCAGCGATGGCCGAGTGTTCCCAAGTGAAGCCAGCTTTAAAGGAGGTGAAGCCAGGACACCAGGTTGCTTGCCACCTTTACTAGGGCAATAATTTTTACAAAATATAAGAAAAATGGGGGGAAAACCATGAAAAAACCATTGCTTTGGCTAGCTATGCTAGTATTGGTTTTATCGACATTCCTTGCTGCGTGCAGTGGAGGAGACAAAGAAAAGACATCAAATGAACCGAAAGACAACGACAAAGACAACGCTGCAGAAGAAACAGGACCGCAAGATGGCGGTACATTGACTTACGCTTTAAGTTCTGAATTCAAAGGCCTTTTGAACTGGAACTTCTACGATGCTGACGGAGACGATGACATCATCGCATTCTTCGACGATGCATTGATCGATTATGATGAAAACCTTAAGGCTCAGCCAAACATCGCAAGCTGGAAAACGGATGACAACAAGGTTTTCACATTCACATTTGAAAAAGGCGTTAAATGGCACAATGGCGAAGAACTAACAGTTAATGACTGGGTATTCGCTATCGAAACAATCGCTACTCTTGGTGGAGAACACCAGCGTTGGTCTAACGTTAACACTATCGAAGGAGTTAAAGAATTCAACGAAGGAAAAGCTGACAAGATCTCTGGTCTTGAAGTTGTTGATGACTATACTTTAAAAATCACTTTTGACAAGGCTCGTGTAAACAACCTTGACAACGTTTGGGCTTATCCTCTTTCTAAGAAGGAATTCGAAGGAGTTGCTCCTAAGGACATGGCTGCTTCTGAACAGGTTCGCACTAAGCCTGTAGGAACTGGTCCGTTCAAAGTAACAAAAGTTATCCCTGGTGAATCAGTAGAGCTTACACGCAATGAAGACTACTGGAAAGGCAAGCCTCATATCGAAAAGATCATTGTTAAAGTTATCGACAGCTCACTTACAACTGGAGAACTTAAGAATGGAACGCTTGACATGACTCCATTCCACCCAACAGTTCTTCCTGAAATCGAAGCTCTTGATAACGTAGAAGTAGTAAAATTCCCTGGCTTATCTTACTACTACATCGGTTTCAAACTTGGTAAGTACGATGGCAAGAAAAACGTAATGGATAAAGACAAGTACGGAAGCAAAGAATTGCGTCAGGCAATGCTATTCGCTATCAACCGCGAAGAGTGGGTTGATGCTTTCTTCAGCGGATTAGGCAAGCCGCTTAACCGCCCAATCCCAACTGCACACTGGATTGCAGCTGATAACAAAGATATGCCGATCCAATACGAATACAACCCAGAAAAAGCGAAAGAAATCCTTGACAAAGCTGGATATGTGGATAAGGACGGAGATGGATTCCGTGAAGATCCAAAGGGCGAAAAGTTCACTGTTAAATTCTCTCACTACGCAACTGGAAACCCAACATTCGAAGCACGTGCAAAAGCTATGACTCAGTACTGGGAAGCTGTTGGCCTAAAGTCTGAGCTTCAAATGACTGACGTTAACCTTTACTACGATCAACTTGAAAAAGACGACCCAGCTCTAGAAGTATTCTATGGCGGATGGGGAACTGGTGCAGATCCAGATCCACTACCACTTTGGGGTGTTGAATCTGTATGGAACTACCCACGTTGGGTAAATGACGATGCTCAAAAACTTCTTGAAGATGCTGTTGACCTAGAAGTTGTAGGTACAGACACAGAAAAGCGTAAGCAGCTATATGCTGACTGGCAGAAGATCTTCAACGAAGAAGTTCCTGCACTTCCAATCCTTGAGCTAGAAGAAGTAATGGCTGTGTCTAAGCGCGTACAAGGTGTTAAGTACGATGTTTCTGGACAAAATTCACCTCATGAGTGGTGGATCAAGCAATAATTAAGTACCACCTATTCAGTTAAGGAGAATGCATATGCTTAAATACAGTTTACGACGCATACTCGGCATGATACCTATGCTTTTCCTTATCTCTGTTGTAGTGTTTTCCCTGGCGAAACTTATGCCAGGGGACTCACTCAGTGGGGAAATCGATCCGAACAATACGGATCCGGAATACATAGAAGAGATGCGCGAGAAGCTCGGTTATAATGATCCAATCCACATTCAGTATTTCACATGGATCTCAAACTTCATGCAAGGGGATTTCGGGAAATCGACCCGTTACAAAATTCCAGCTAGTGAAATCATTGCAGAACGTTTGCCTAATACTATTTTTCTAGGATTCTCAAGTATTTTTATTACTTATATACTTGCATTCATCATGGGTATATATGCCGGCAGAAAGCCATACACTCTCGGTGATAATGCCATAGGTACGGCCAACTATATAGGTTTGGCACTTCCTTCATTTGTTGCAGGGGTGTTCGCAATCTATTTCTTCTCATTTAATTTAGGCTGGTTCCCTTCAAATGGTTCTGTTGATATTTCAACAACGGAAGGCTCTGCCGCATATTGGATTAGCAGGCTTCACCACGTATTTTTACCAGCAGTTGTTTTAGGTTTATTGAGTACTGCAAGCTATACGCAATTCTTGCGTAATGACATTATAGAAAATAGCCGCAAAGATTTTGTAAGAACAGCAAGAGCAAAAGGTACACCAGAAAGAAAGATTTACAACAAGCACATTCTAAGGAATTCCGTCATTCCGCTTGTTACATTCCTTGGTTTCGATATCGTCAACTTAGTCGGTGGCGCAATCATCACCGAAACGATTTTCACTTATCCAGGAATCGGTCAGTTATTCCTGAACTCGATCAGTCAACGAGACTTTCCAGTTCTTATGGCATTGACAATGATGTTTTCATTCCTGACTCTTTTTGGAAACCTGATTGCAGACATACTATACGGAATCGTTGATCCAAGGATCAGGCTTGATTAAGGAGGATGGCCATGGAAATTTCAACAGCAAAAAATACACAGATTAACCTGAGGCCGGAAAAAGGTTTGTCTCCTTGGGCCATCGCTCGAAGAAAGTTTGTCAAAAACAAATTAGCCATGACAAGCCTGATTTTCTTAATATTCGTAGCAGTTGTCTCTTTCTTGGCTCCATACATCACAACCATTGATATCACGAAAATCAATATCGGGTCCATGTCGCTTAAGCCATCTGCTGAGCACTGGCTGGGAACAGATAAAAATGGACGTGATGTTTTCACTAGATTGCTATATGGCGGCCGAGTATCGCTCTTAGTCGGAATTAGCTGTACCGTTTTTGTTATCTTGTTTGGTACAATTGTCGGATCGATCGCCGGTTACTTTGGCGGTATTGTCGACAGCATGCTGATGCGCTTCACTGATTTCGTCCTGAACTTCCCATTCCTTGTATTCGTTATCGTATTGGCGACAATTTTTCATGGAAAAGTAAATGGATTGGTCATTTTGATCATGGTAATCAGCTTACTTAGCTGGGGCGGAGTTGCGAGGATTGTCCGAAGCAAGATTTTGGCAGAAAAAGAGAATGAGTACATTCTTGCTGCGATTTCAATCGGCTGCTCACCATTCAAAGTCATCACACAGCATTTGATTCCTAACGTCCTTTCCACAATCATCGTACAGGCAACAATCCTGTTTGCCTCCATGATTGTAGCAGAAACAGGATTAAGCTTCTTAGGATTTGGTGTCCCATCCGAAATTCCGAGCTGGGGTAACATGCTTGCATTCGCAAATGAACCAGACGTATTACAAGGAAAGCCGTGGATCTGGATTCCGCCAGCCCTTGCCATCACATTGACGATTTTATCAATTAACTTCGTTGGTGAAGGCCTGAAGGACGCATTGAATCCAAGATCACGCCGTTAAAAAATCTACCATATAAAGGTAGATTTTTTATTTTGTCGATATTTATTGGAACGGTGAGTTTACCGTAAGAGGTTCCTCAGGTAGCCGGCAATGTCTGAAGTAGCATCAGGTTCGGACAAGAAAGCAGCTGATCTCGTTGGAAATGTGCGAAGTAGGTATGGGTTCGGACAAAAAAACAAGTGCGCTAGCTCGTAATGTCCGAAGTAGCATCAGGTTCGGACAAAAAAGCAGCTAATCTCGTTAGAAATGTCCGAAGGAGGTATGGGTTCGGACAAAAAACCAAGTGCGCTCGCTCGTAATGTCTGAAGTAGCATCAGGTTCGGACAAAAAGCAGCTATGATCACCCGAATTGCACAAAGGTAACCCCAGTAATAATTCAAAAAGTAATTGGAATGATGAAACCGTGCTAAATTCAACTAAGAAGTGAAAATAATTTAGATATCTCGCTGTACTTTCTCACCAACTTACTTCATATGTATATAAAAAAATGGACAGGCCGGGGTGAGGGAAGTGTGTTATGTAAAATTTATAAGTGAATTGGTTCAATCTGATGATTTTTAGATTACTTGTTTTGACAATTGGATTTGGGATTGCTGTTTCGGGTGGAATAAGCACGATTGCTTATTTGAATATGATTATAGTCGGGCATGGCGTGGAAGAGTATCTTTCGTTCATTGCTGGAAGGATAGAATGCTACCTGTTGCCGGCTGGGATTGGAATCATATGGCTTAGTATTTATTGGCCCCATAATAATGAAAATGAAAATTGATCTTCCTTTAAAGGAATAATTTTACTTATTGCTGCCCATACTGATGGACAAACAGTTTCTTGAAGTGAGGGGTTATATATCATGTTGTATCTTCATGATGTCTGGGTAAACTGGTTCGAAGGGGAAGAGAACGGCTATAATGTCTGCCATTTTCACGAATGGCGCAAGGACGATGGGGTAGAACTTCTGGATCAGGTGCCGCTTCTGAAAATTGACCATCTGCTATTTAATTACATTGAAAATGATTTATCAGAGTTGCCTCAACAGCTTCTTGATGACATTTACCGCAAGGCATACTTGAGGAAGAACCATGAACGTACACAGCTTGATTACTGTTTCGTTGTTTCAGATGGTACAGGGATCCTGGCTGTTGATACAATTGGCTATAATATCCCGATTCGAAAGAGCCGTCTGATTCCGCGTCAGGAACAGCTGGTGTATGAAATGATCGAAAACCAGGATATCATTCAGTACGGATTCAATGACCAAACTGCTCTGAAGGATTTTCATATTTTATCGCCTTCTCCGGATTTAATGCGGGGATTGACGCGAAAGGAAAGACAATTGAAGCAATTGTTGTTCATGGCGATGGATCAGCTTAATTCTTCGAAAAACGTAGCAGAAGTCCGATACTGGTTCACTGAATGGAAACCAGAATTATATGAAGAAATACAACGCCGCTCGTTTGAAGATGTGTGGGAACAATTATATGAAGAAACTAAGTTCGGCTGGTCAGGAAAGCATGAGAAATTCTGTGAAAATTTAATAAAAGGACAGGCATTCTTCGAAAAACTGTGGGAGATGGAGCACGGTCCAAAAGTAAATTAGGAGCTGAGATCAATCAGCTCTCTTTTTGTGCGTAAGCATGAAAGAAGCTGACCTGAAAGTCAGCTCTTATTATGCTTATTTTCTTTTGCGGCCTAGCCCCATCGCATTCTCCATTTTTTTGACCATTTTGTTCGCGACATGGTTGGCTTTTTCAGCACCACGGTCGAGAATTTCATCAAGTTCTGGAGAATCGATCAATTCAAAGTATTTTTTCTGGATCGGTTCAATGACATCAACAACAACCTTCGCAAGGTCAGCTTTGAAATCTCCATATCCTTTTCCATCATATTGTGCTTCAATATCAGCAACTGGCATGCCTGTTAAAATTGAATAAATAGATAACAGGTTAGAAATTCCAGGCTTATTCTCTTTGTCATATTTCACGATTCCTTCAGAATCGGTCACAGCGCTTTTGATTTTCTTTTCAATTTGTTTTGGATCATCCAGCATCGAAATGAATGCCTTGCTGTTTGGATCTGACTTGCTCATTTTTTTCAATGGATCCTGCAGTGACATTACCCTTGCCCCAACCTTGGCAATCCGTACTTCAGGAATGGTAAAAATGTCATTGTATTTCTTGTTGAATCGTTCAGCAAGATCCCTTGTAAGTTCAAGGTGCTGCTTCTGGTCTTCACCGACAGGCACAAGATCCGTTCCGTAAAGAAGGATATCAGCTGCCATAAGTGGCGGGTAGGTTAAAAGTCCAGCTGAAACAGCTTCTTTCCCATGTGATTTATCCTTGAACTGGGTCATTCTTTCGAGTTCGCCGATATAGGCGACACATTGCATCATCCATCCCGCCTGAGCATGTGCCTGAACTTCCGACTGGATGAAAAGAGTAACCTTTTCAGGATCAATGCCGGAAGCAATGTACAACGCTGCCAGGCTCTTAATATTTTTGCGAAGCTGCATTCGGTCCTGAGGAACAGTAATCGCATGTTGGTCAACAATACAGAAATAACAATTATACTCATCCTGCAATTCCGTGAATTGCTTCATTGCGCCAATGTAGTTTCCGAGTGTAATGGTACCGCTTGGCTGAATACCGGAAAAAATAGTTTGCATGTAAAACGCCTCCTGTAAATAAGTAAATATCGTACTCTTTCCATATAAACTGGGGAAAAAGCATAAAAAAGACCATTCGTCCCTACATCAGTAGGGACGAATGGTCCGTGGTGCCACCCTAATTACTCAATAATGAGTCACTTTACCCATGCCGATTAAGCATGGATTCCTTTAACGCAGGAATTACGCCTGGCTCTACTAAAATTCAAACCAGAAGCTCAAAAGTCCATTCCAAATGCCAGGCTGTTTGTTCCCACCACCCACAAACTCTCTGAAAGCCTTAAACAAGTGTACTATTCTTCATCATTGCTTTTATGAAGCATTAAGATTTATTAAAAACGATTATAATCAAATATCTGTCAATTAGCAAGGGACGACAGCTGATTTTTTACAGGTAATATACATATAACGCAGAAAGCATCAGGATGAAATCCAAAAGTCCAGTGATGAGCAGGGGATGGGCATTGAATGTGATCATCTCGGATAATGGTGTCATCTCTTCGAAAGTCTTCTTTTTTTCTTCCTTGCCTGCAAAGACTGTGCGGAAAGAATAGGACATCGTATCAAAGAATCCTGAATTAACTGTGTATAGCAATAAGGATGAAAAAAGCAGAATACTTGCTATATAAAAAGAAATATTAATATAGTTGAGCAAAGAAAGTCCATGATAATAGATAAGAGATAGAACTAAAACGAACGTTTGCGATCCTAATACTCCAATAAAAATTTTCCCAACTCTTTTACTCATTTTTCTATTTCTCCCTTAAATTGTTATTTCATAAAAGCAATTTTCCGCATATACCGTCCAAATAAATCAAATATTACATTGGAAATTACATTGATTTTATAGAAGAAACGCTTATAAGTCACCATTATAACACATATGATTAAGGAAATTTATTACTATTGTTTCAAAGTTGTAAATTTTTCTCGTAAAAATATTGAACATTTAAATTAATCTATGTATAATAGGGAATGTAAAAAGTTTTCAGAAAACAACAAAAAAGAGGGGGACATAACTTTGAAAAAGTCGAAATTTTCATTGCTTTTAGTTTTGACTCTAGTATTCTCTCTATTTCTGACTGCATGCAGCGGAGATAAGAATACTGGAAAAGAGGAGCCTGGTGACGAAGGTACAACAGGCGAAGAAACTGCTAATGTACCACAAGAATTAAGAATGTTGGATTCTTCTGCGATTCCAACTATGGACACCGTTCTTGCTGAAGGTTCTACAAGTTTCACTTACATAAACAACGTAGGTGAAGGTCTTTACCGCCTTGACCAGAACCACAAGCCAGTTCCTGCCCTTGCAGATGGCGAGCCAGAAATCAGCGATGATAACCTTGTTTACACTTTCAAACTTATTGATTCAAAATGGTCTAACGGAGAGCCTGTAACAGCTCACGATTTCGTTTTTGCATGGCAGCGCGCAATCGACCCTAAGACTGCTTCTCCATATGGTCCATACATGATGGGCGGCAAAATCAAGGGTGCAGCAGAAATTACAGAAGCTGGATCTAAGGAAAAGCCTTACGATGTAACTACACTTGGCGTTAAAGCTCTTGACGACAAGACTTTAGAAGTAACTCTTGAAAAGCCAATCGCTTACTGGCAAGACCTTTTCGCTTTCCCAACATTCTATCCTCAAAACCAGAAGTTTGTTGAAGAGAAAGGCGAAGCTTTTGCTAGCAATGCTGAAAACTTACTTTACAACGGTCCATTCGTAATGGAAACTTGGGAGAGCACTGACGCGGAAGAGTGGGTACTAACAAAGAACCCTAACTACCACAATGCTGATCAAGTTAAGCTTGAAAAAATCACTGTAAACGTAGTAAAAGATTCTAACTCTGCTGTAAACGCTTTTGAAGCTGGCGAAACAGATATGACTGGATTACTTTCTTCTGACATCGTTCCTTCTTACGAAGGCGACGATCGTATGCTTAGCTGGATGGAAGCTACTGTATTCTGGATCAAGATGAACCAGAAGAATGAAGCTCTTGCTAACGTAAACATCCGTAAAGCAATTGCAATGGGCTTCAACAAAGAAGACCTTGCTGCTAGCATCCTGAACAACGGTTCAGTTGCTGCAAACTACTTTGTACCAAAAGACTTCGTAACACTTGACGGTGAAGATTTCCGTGAAAAGCACGGCGACCTAGTTACTTTCAATGCTGAAGAAGCTAAGAAAGCTTGGGAAACTGGACTTAAAGAACTTGGCGTAGATAAGTTAGAACTTCGCTACCTTGGTGGAGACACTGAAGCAGCTAAGAAGACTGATGCTTACATCAAGAACCAATTAGAAACTAACCTTCCTGGTTTGACAATCAAGCTAGAAAGCGTTCCTTTCGCAGTACGTCTAGAGCGTGACAACGCTATGGATTATGATCTACAATTCGCTGGATGGGGTCCTGACTATGGTAACGCGTTATCATTCACTGACCTTTGGATCACTGACGGCGGAAGCAACAGAATGGGTTACTCTAATCCTAAGTACGATCAGTTGATCAAAGATGCTCAAGGCAAGCTTGCAACTGACGAAAAAGCACAATGGGAAGCACAGCAAGAAGCTGAAAAAATCATGGTTGCTGAAGACTTTGGTCTAGCACCAGTTTACCAGCGTGCTGCTAATATCCTTCTGAACCCGAATGTTAAAGGTCTTGCGATCTACAACTATGGTCCTGACTACTCATTCCAGTGGGTAACAATCGAAGAATAAAAACTGAAGCAGGTTTCTTATTTCAGAGTGTAATAATTCTGATGATAGAAAGAGAGTATATCTAGATATACTCTCTTTTTCCCTGTATGGCATTTGTCGAATAATAGGGAAAATTGAAACAATACAGGAGGTGCACAGATATGGCAAAATACCTGTTAAAAAGGGTATTTTATATGTTTTTGACTCTTTTCATCATTGCGTCCCTAACATTTTTCTTAATGAAAGTTATCCCAGGTACGCCTTTTGCTAGTGCGAACAAATTGGGTCCGGCACAATTGGAAATCATGAAAGCGAAATATGGTCTTGACCAACCGGTTCCTGTTCAGTATGCCAAGTATATTGGAAACCTGCTGAAAGGTGATTTAGGTGTTTCCTTTCAGTTTAACAACAGGTCTGTTACGGACATGATGGTCAATCGTCTTGGGCCATCCATGCAGTTAGGAGCACAGGCGTTGGTATTTGGAACAATTGTCGGTGTTTTACTCGGAATATTTGCGGCATTAAGACAAAATACTTGGGTTGACTATAGCTCAACCTTTATAGCTGTATTAGGTAAATCCATTCCAAACTTCGTGTTCGCTGGATTACTGCAATATTATATAGGGGTAAAACTTGGCTGGTTCCCGGTACTGTTCTGGCGAGGGTTTGAGTATACAATCCTTCCAACTATAGCTCTATCCATGCTGCCGATCGCTATCGCTGCCCGTTTCATGAGAACGGAAATGATTGAAGTATTAGGGTCGGACTATATCATGCTGGCAAAAGCTAAAGGTGCGAGTTTCTTTGAGATTGCGTTCAAGCATGCTTTAAGAAATGCGCTTATCCCGTTGGTAACAGTTTTAGGACCTTTGGCAATCTCATTGATGACGGGTTCTCTGGTAATTGAAAAGATTTTCGCGATTCCTGGCCTTGGAGAACAATTCGTAAAATCTATTACACTCAATGATTACCCTGTTATCATGGGTACAACCATTTTATTTGCTGCATTGTTTGTAGTTATCATCCTTGTTGTGGATATTCTTTATGGCATTATCGATCCACGTATCAGGCTGTCTGGAGGTAATAAGTAATGGCTGACTTAGACGCAAAAATTCCAAAAGATCGTTTTAGGCCGGCAGAAATCGATTCGGCCAAGAGCGAGGAAATTAACAAGCCAAGCTTAACCTTCTGGCAGGACGCCTGGATGCGCGTCCGTAAAAATAAAGGTGCGCTTGTTAGCTTAATTGTAATGGCTTTAGTTATCATAATGGCATTCTTAGGGCCATTAATCTCTGGTAGAGAATTTGACACACAAAAAGTAAGTCATAACAATTTACCACCTAAAATCCAAGGACTGGAAAACATTAGTTGGCTCCCATTTGATGGTGTAAAGACCAATAAGGCTGGTAAAGAGATCGATATGTATGAAGTGAAAAAGGTAGACGAATATTACTGGTTCGGTACCGACGCTTTAGGACGCGATTTATTCACACGTGTCTGGAAGGGTACGCAAATCTCCCTTTACATTGCTCTTTTGGCCGCGGTCATTGATATGATCATTGGTGTTGCTTATGGCGCGATATCTGGATATTACGGTGGCAGACTGGATAATGTGATGCAGAGGATTACCGAAGTCCTTGTAGGTATTCCTACGATGATTGTTGTTATTTTGATGATCCTTGTTATGCAGCCAGGCATTATTTCCATTACTGTTGCCTTGACGATTACTGGTTGGGTAGGTATGGCCCGTGTGGTACGTGCCCAAACGCTCAAGCTTAAGGAACAAGAGTTTGTACTCGCTTCTAAAACTCTTGGGAACAGCGATGGCAAAATCATCTCTAAACACTTATTGCCAAACCTTGCTGGTGTCATCATCATCAACACTATGTTCACGATTCCGAATGCAGTTTTCTTCGAAGCTTTCTTAAGCTTCATTGGACTTGGTCTTCAGGATCCTTACGCATCACTTGGTACGTTGATTGATGAAGGCTTTAAAGTTCTCAGATTGCATCCACATGAGATGATAATTCCAGCTGTTATCATCAGTATCATCATGATTACGTTCAATATGCTGGCAGACGGATTGCGCGATGCGCTTGATCCGAAAATGCGCGATTAAAGGGCAGGTGAATGTATTATGGAAAACATTTTAGAAGTTAAGGATTTAAATATTTCCTTCCATACATTTTCGGGGGAAGTTAAAGCAATCCGCGGTGTGAATTTTGAACTGAAAAAAGGGGAAACTCTTGCCATCGTTGGTGAGTCTGGTTCAGGGAAGTCTGTAACAACTAAAGCGATCATGAGATTGCTTCCTACTGGGAATTCCGAAATCAAGCAGGGCGAAATCTTGTTTGAAGGCAAAGATTTGACAAAATTGACTGACAGACAAATGCAGAAAATCCGCGGAAAAGATATTTCAATGATCTTCCAGGATCCAATGACTTCATTGAACCCAACAATGAATGTTGGCAAACAGATCATGGAACCACTGATCAAGCACCAAAACATGAGCAAGTCTGCTGCAAGAGAAAGAGCATTGCAGCTATTAAAACTTGTAGGCATTCCAAAACCAGAATTAAGAATCAAGCAATATCCGCATCAGTTTTCAGGCGGTATGAGACAGAGGGTTGTCATCGCCATCGCTCTTGCATGTAATCCTAAGGTTTTGATTGCAGATGAACCGACAACGGCTTTGGATGTGACAATCCAGGCACAGATTCTGGAACTGATGAAAGATTTACAGCAAAAAATCGATACGTCCATTATTTTCATCACGCATGACCTTGGTGTAGTTGCTAACGTAGCTGACCGAGTTGCCGTTATGTATGGTGGGAAAATCGTTGAAATTGGCACGGTGGATGAAGTGTTTTACAATCCGCAGCACCCGTATACTTGGGGACTGATCAGTTCAATGCCAAGTCTGGATGCCAAAGAAGAAGAGCTTTATGCAATTCCTGGAACGCCGCCAAACCTGTTGCACCCTCCACAGGGAGATGCGTTTGCGCCGCGTAATGAATATGCAATGCAAATCGACTTAGAAGAGCAGCCTCCAATGTTTAAAGTTTCTGATACTCATTACGCTGCTACATGGCTGTTGCACCCAGATGCTCCTAAGGTAGAACCACCGGCAGCTGTGAAGAGCAGAATGCGCAAATTCACGGGCGCGAAATAACTGTAGGAGGAGGACTGGCTGATGGAAAACAAAGAAAAACTTCTTGAAATAAAGAATCTGAAGCAATACTTCAACATAGGTCAACCCAATGAAGTTAAAGCAATAGATGGGATATCCTTTGACATTTTCAAAGGTGAAACTCTTGGTTTGGTTGGAGAATCTGGCTGTGGTAAATCCACAACTGGAAGAACAATCATCAGACTATATGATGCAACAGATGGAGAAGTTCTTTATAAAGGTGAAAACGTACACGGCAAGAAAAACAGAAAAGATTTAAAGAAATTCAACAGAAGCATGCAAATGATTTTCCAGGATCCTTATGCTTCCCTGAACCCAAGGATGAAGGTATCCGATGTAATTGCTGAAGGCATTGATATTCATGGCCTTGCAAAAAGCAAGCAAGAACGTATGGAAATGGTATATAACCTGCTTGAAACAGTTGGATTAAATAGAGAGCATGCCAACCGTTATCCGCATGAATTCTCAGGCGGACAAAGACAGCGAATTGGAATCGCACGAGCACTTGCTGTGCAGCCAGAATTTATTATTGCAGACGAACCAATTTCCGCTCTAGATGTTTCCATCCAGGCACAAGTTGTCAACCTGATGAGGAAACTGCAGCGTGAAAAAGGGTTAACATACTTGTTTATCGCACACGATCTTTCAATGGTTAAATATATCAGCGACAGAATTGGTGTTATGTACTTCGGTAAGCTTGTAGAATTAGCGCCAGCTGAAGACTTGTACAACAACCCATTGCATCCTTATACTCAGTCTTTGCTTTCGGCAATTCCGCTTCCGGATCCTGAATCCGAGCGTACTCGCCGCCGCAAGACATACGATGTCAATTTACATCAGTACGCTGATGGTGAAGAAGTGAAGATGCGAGAAGTTGCACCAGGACACTTTGTTTATTGTTCTGAAAAAGAACTAAAGCAATATCAGCAGCAATATGTTAAATAAATTTTTGACGATCTCTTAATTTGAGATCGTTTTTTTTATCTTACCTCTATTAGAGGAAATACATTCCAATAAAAAAATCACAGAATTTTATCTAAAACTGTCGAAAGTGGGTAAAATAGACTTATAGATTCATGTAATAGAATTAGATATCATGGATTGAATGCTGAACGTTTTGAGAGGAGAGATGTGTGTGCAAGTAAAAAAAATAGCAGCAGCAGCCCTTTTAGCAGCCTCTTTTTCACAAATTAGCGGTTCAGCTTTTGCAGAAGCCAAACCGCATGAAACAGAAAAACTGCCGGTCAGGGAACATGAATCATTGGTCAGGAACATACCTGATCAGATACCTAGGTTTAAATTTGATTCCGGCTATCAATTTAAGTATCCGGATGCGGTGAGGGGTATCTATGTTACCGGCCATTCTGCAGGGGGAGAGAAGTTTAATAGTCTTTCAAAACTTGTCGACGAAACTGATTTAAATGCTATGGTGATTGATATAAAAGATGACCATGGATATCTTACATACAAGCCCGATGAGAACTCTCCTTTTAAAGATTTAGGAAAGCCATATATCAAAGACCCCAAAAAAATGATGAAGACGCTTGAAGAAAAGCAAATCTATCCAATAGCCAGGGTCGTTGTTTTTAAGGATACTGCTTTAGCACATAAGAAGCCTGAATGGTCGTTTAAGAATGGTGATGAAGTTTGGAAAAATGGCAGGGGAGAATCGTTTGTGAATCCTTTTGTGAAAGAAGTTTGGGATTATAATGTTCAAATTGCGATTGAAGCTGCTAAAATGGGCTTCGAAGAAATCCAGTTTGATTATGTACGTTTCCCTGAAGGATTTGAAAAGAGGGATGCATCACTACAGTATTCAATGGGAGACTATAAATCTGGTGATATGGATAATGTCCAGAAACGTGTAAAAGCTGTCACAGACTTTGTTGCCTATGCAAGGAAGGAACTTAAACCATATGATGTGAAAGTGTCCGTTGATATTTTTGGCTATACTGCAACGTTGCCTGAAGCACCAGGAATTGGACAGAACTTCTCGAAAATATCCGAGAATGTTGATGTCATCTCTTCCATGATCTATCCAAGCCACTGGACATCCTATTTTGGAATAGCTAAGCCTGATACCCAGCCTTACAAGCTCGTTGAGGAATATGCAAAACTGGAAAAAAAGAAACTGGATGAGCTAAAAACTCCGCCAATATCACGTCCTTGGGTGCAAGACTTTACTGCTTCCTGGCTTGGGAAAGGCAATTATCTTGTATACCGCAAAAATGAAGTAGAAGACCAAATAAGAGCCCTACAGGATCAGGGAATCAACGAATATCTGCTTTGGAATGCAAGCAATAGGTATACACCGAATGTTGACTATACACCATAAAATAGAACTAAAAAAAGCCTGAAATGTGATCAAATCATTTTCAGGCTTTTCCAAATCATTAGATAAACACTGTGAACATAAGGTATAATGTTTGTGGGATAAGGATTACTTCTTGCCGCCGCCAACATTCTTCCAGCCTGTTTGCAAACGGACTGACTGGTCTACAAATTCATTTTTCTTATTGCCACTAAAGAATTTGATTCCGACTCCATTGGTGATGACACCAATTGTTGCGGTAATTCCCACGATCAGCAAAGCAACGATAGTTAAATCCATTATGTAACCGCCCATGATAAACCTCCACCTTTTTTTTCACAATTCATTTTAGAATGAGTTGTGATAAATATAAATTCATGATTCCCGCTCATCTTTATTTTAAAAGAATTGTAAGCGTATTAAAAGAACTTTATATAGAAAAAATAATACAAGTATCTTGATCATGATTATATAAGAAAAGCTGGGTGCTTATCAGGATGGAATAAAAGTTGAAAAGGAGATAAGCAATGCATTGGTACGAAAAATTGAATCAGTATTTTCCGATTGAGGAAATGAAATCAAAAGAACACATGGAAACACTCTTAAAGGAAAGACCAGAAATTTATCACAAGGATGAAGGACCGGGTCATGTGCTTATGTATGTGGAAACAGAGGATTTTGTTTTCATTGATTATTTATTCGTATCCAAGACGACTCGTGGCCAGGGTCTTGGACATAAGCTGATTGAAAAAATGAAGGAGAAAGGCAAGCCGATCATACTTGAAGTAGAACCGGTCAATTATGATGATACGGATACTGAGAAACGACTGCGCTTTTACAAGAGGGAGGGCTTCGAGCATGCCCGCTCGATTGGATACCGACGGAGGTCACTGGCGACAAAGGAAATCAATGCAATGGAGATTCTCTATTGGGCCCCAGACCATGCACCGGAAGAGCTGGTATACGAAGCGATGAAAAAGACATACAATATGATTCACACATATAAGGATAAAAAGTTTTATGGAGAGTCATATCAGCCTGTGGATGAAGTTTTGACGCTTGAAGAAAAGCGTGAAGATTTACTCCAGGATCTTTAAATCACGAGCGCAACCTGGTGTATCAACCATGGTTGCGTTTTCATTTTGAAGGTTTAAATGAGAATGCTAATTTTTTTACAAAATAGGTTTAGGTTTTAAAAAAGGCGGGTACATATTATTAAATTATGAAAATATTAATATACGGACATAATTAGCTTGAATTATACGAATATTTATATAGATAGGATTGAAGGGTGATGAAAAAAATCAAATTTAATGAAACTTTTTTCATTTAAGTTCGTTATATATATATAGAACGTAAAATTCTTACATAGTTACCCGGAATATTTTTTTTAAAAGGGATACCTTTTATGTAATCCTTGGTGTATAATAATCAATATAAATTACAAAATTAAACTTATTATTATTTAAGAAAATGAATGCTCATTTTAAAGCAAATAATATATAAGTAATTCTAAGGGAGTGTGAATTAACCAATGGTCACTTTATACACTTCACCAAGTTGTACCTCTTGCAGAAAAGCAAAATCATGGCTAGAAGAACATGAGATCCCATATACTGAGAGAAATATTTTCTCGGAGCCTTTATCTATTGATGAAATAAAAGAAATCCTTCGAATGACCGAAGATGGAACGGATGAAATCATTTCAACCCGTTCAAAGACTTTCCAAAAGCTTGATGTGAATTTGGAAACAATGCCACTTCAGGAACTGTTTGAATTAATCAAAGAAAATCCAGGATTGCTCCGCCGTCCGATCATCATTGATGAAAAGCGCCTCCAAGTCGGATATAATGAAGATGAAATCAGGCGATTCCTTCCACGTAAAGTGCGTACATTCCAGTTGAGAGAAGCTCAACGATTAGTTAATTAATCAAGGCTCCCAAATCGGGAGCTTTTTGTTTTTTAAACATGCTTTGGCGCGTTGATGAATTGAAATATAGGTATAATTCTGATAAAATAAAAAGAATACTTTCCTTTTATGATTATATTAGCCTTTTGTAAAAATGGGTGTATATTTTGTTTCCAAATTGGCTTATTATAACATAAAATAAAAGTACAAGATTGTTATTTTATTTACCTTCCTTTAATAAAATCAAGGTGATTCAGACTCATTTATTAAGGGTAAAAGATAAAGACCAACAGCTTTTTGGGGGTATTTTGTCCCTTCAAATCCTTGCCTGGAAGGGAGAGAAAGCGAATGGAAATTGAACGTATTAACGAAAATACGGTTAAGTTTTATATTTCATATATGGATATAGAGGAGCGCGGTTTTGACCGGGAAGAGATCTGGTATAACCGTGATCGCAGTGAAGAATTGTTCTGGGAAATGATGGATGAGGTCCACGCCGAAGAAGAGTTCGCTGTGGAGGGCCCATTATGGATTCAAGTTCAGGCTCTAGAAAAAGGCTTGGAAGTTCTAGTGACAAAGGCTCAATTATCCAAGGATGGCCCAAAATTTGAACTGCCGCTTCCAAACGATAAAATCAAGGACCTGCCTGTTGATGAAAGAATCGAAGAATTGCTTGATCATCAGTTCAACCCAAAAGGTGTTGACGATGATGAGCCGGCATTCGAGGATGATCTTGAATTCCTGTTGCACTTCAAGGATTTTGAAGATGTCATAGCCCTTTCAAAACGGCCGGGAATCGATAAAATCAAAACAAGTTTGTATAGTTTTTCTGACAAGTATTATTTATATATTGAATTTCCTGAGCAGGATTTTGAGGATGAAGAGGAAATTGACAATATACTAAGCGTTGTACTAGAGTATGGACAGGAATCAAGCATGACAATTCACCGTCTTGAAGAATACGGTAACAAGATTATTGGAGAAGATGTATTCACTGTAATAAGGAAACATTTTTCCTGACAGGAAGCCGATTTCAGAGATGAAGTCGGCTTTTTTGATATAATTTGTATGAATCCTTTCATTAATAAGAAACGTATATATATAAACCATTCCCATCATCTTAAGGAAGAAAACAGAGAGAGAATACAGGTGAAATTCCATGAAGAACACGGTTCGGATTGTTGTATTTTTGTTATTGCTGGCAGGAGTTTATTATCTTTTTTATGAAAAGCTTGATACGGTTTATCTTGGATATATAAGCATTTTCATGTCATTTACGGTCATTTTCATTAGCTTCGTCATCTTCCTTGAAAATCGCCATCCAGCCCAGACGCTGACATGGATTGTCGTTCTTGGCGGTTTCCCGGTCGTCGGATTCATCTTTTACCTTTTATTCGGCCGTAATTATCGTAAGGAGAAAATGTTCCGCCGAAAATATTTTCTTGATAAACAAACATTCATAAAAGTAGAAGGTGATTCAGAAAGGGCGAATGAAGTGCGGATGCAGGAGATGGAAGAGGATCATCGGCGATTGTTCACTCTTGCGCAGAAACTTGGCAATAGCCCGATCTCCTTTGCGACCTCCACACAAGTGCTGACAAATGGAGATGAAACATTTAACCATATTCTTGATGAGTTAAAGAAGGCAACTCATCATATCCATATGGAATATTATATTGTCCGGCATGATGAAATTGGGGAAGAAATAAAGAAAGTATTGATTCAAAAAGCGATTCAGGGTGTGAAAGTCCGTTTCCTTTATGACTCGGTTGGTTCATGGAAATTGTCGAAGGAGTATGTGGCCGAACTGAATAAAGCTGGGGTGGAAATGGTGGAATTTGGTCCAGTCCGCCTGCCGTTCTTAAATAGCAAGTTCAATTTCCGTAATCACCGGAAGATCATTGTCATTGATGGATCAGTCGGATTTGTCGGCGGTTTGAATATCGGGGATGAATACCTGGGAAGGGATGAAGGCTTTGGCTTTTGGCGTGACACTCATCTCATGGCCAGAGGAGAGGCTGTTCGCAGTCTGCAGCTCATTTTCCTCCAGGACTGGTTTTATATGACGAACAATGGACTCCTTACGCCAGAGTATCTATCTCCTGCCCTAGAGGAGAATACTCATGGAGGAGTCCAGATGATTGCAGGGGGACCTGATAATGAGTGGAGCGTCATAAAGAACATCTTTTTTTCGATGATTTCATCAGCGGATAAATCTGTTTGGATTGCATCCCCTTACTTCATTCCGGATGAAGATATCTTCTCAGCTATTAAAGTAGCTGCGCTCAGCGGCCTGGATGTAAGACTGCTTGTCCCGCAGCGTCCTGATAAAAAAATAGTCTTCTTTGCTTCAAGATCCTATTTTCCCGAACTGCTAGAAGCAGGTGTAAAGATATTTGAGTACGAGAAAGGGTTCATGCACAGCAAAATTGTCATTGTCGATGGACAGCTAGCCTCAATCGGTACATCTAATATGGATATGAGAAGCTTCCATCTTAATTTTGAAGTGAATGCATTCCTTTATAAGACATCAAGCACAGAAAAACTTGTGAAGGAATATCAGAACGACTTGCTCAACTCACATGAAATCGTAAAGGAAGATTTTAATAACCGCCATATCGGATACAGACTGCTCGAGTCAACTTCAAGGCTGTTATCGCCGATGCTTTAGAAACCCGGAGTCATGTCCGGGTTTTTTATTTTTATGATCAGGATTTGAACATTTCGTGAATCTTCTCGAATAACTACAGGATTAATGTCTGCCCAGTCGAATATAAAAGAGAAAAGGAGGCGTATCAAATGTGCTTGTAGCAAACAGAAGCAATGGCTCAAGATTGTCCCTTGCGGATCGTTGGGATAAGAAGGATTTGTCAGAAATCCGATCAAGTGAAAGATTCTATTGTCCGGAATGCAAGGGAGATGTGATAATGAAACTTGGAAGCAAAAGGATCTGGCATTTTTCGCATCTGGCCGGTTCAGGCTGCCAAGATGAATATGAAAGGGAATCACAGTACCATCTGTCTGGGAAACTGCAGCTCTATAAATGGCTAAAAAGACAAGGAATTTCTGCTGAGCTGGAGAAATTCGATCCTGAGATCAGGCAAAAGCCCGATATTGTTTTCGAATTACAGGGGTTAAAATATGCTGTCGAGTTCCAATGTTCTTCAATCCCGGAAGAGCTTTTTTTCAAAAGAACAAGAACATACCTCGAAAATGGTTATACTCCGATTTGGGTTGCTGCTGGGAACATGATCAAACGGCACGCCAGCCATACCGTTTCAATGAATAATTTCCTCTATCTCTTCATCAGACGGCCTCGCCATAACTGGAATCTAACGGCTTTTTGTCCAATTGCATCCCAATTCATCAATCTGCATGGCGCTATCCCTATTTCCTCACGAAAGGCGCTCACCAATCTCGAAGTTAAACAAATCAACCATTTTACTGTGTACGATCTAATAAACCCATCTGATAAACCATTTCCTATGTTGAAAGCTTGGCAAGCAGAAAATCAGAAATTGAAATCACTATACGTAAGGCTTCCAGGAGCAAGGCAAAACCCTTTCCTCCAGGAACTATACCGTAATCATCTCAATCTCATGACACTTCCTCCAGAAATCGGACTGCCTGTTTTTTCAAATCCCTATATTGAAACTCCCCCATTCATATGGCAGACGTATCTCTACCTTGATGTCTTCCGCCATTTTAAAAAAGATGATTACATTCCATATGCAGTAATCCGGCAGGCATTCAATAAACGCTTGATGCGCGGCTTAATCCAGATCAGGAATTTGCCAGCCTCCGGAGATAGAGACTACTTGTATGCACTAGCAGAATATGTCTTGCTTTTAACGAGGGTCTCCTATTTGTCACGAATTGATTCGGGCACGGTTAAAGTCAACAGAGAAATCATCTTGCCAAAAACGATTGAGGACCAAATTAAAGCTGAGAAAGCTTTTTTCTTCAAGTTTCAAAATAATATTACAGAGGACTTTTTCAAGTAACATGAATTGCAGTATATATGCGTAAAATAAGGAAGTTAGGAAATAGGTATATTAAAATCGAAAAACTTTAAGTTAATTGAAGGAAATCTGCTGAATAAGGCGAATGTATGATACTATGAAAGTTTTTCGAATATCGAAATGTCGTGAGGAGGATTTTAATGTCTAATGAATCTGCAGTAAAGAAATTGCCATCAAGAACTGAGGTTGCCACTGAGGATACGTGGAAACTTGAAGATATTTTTGCGAATGATGATGCATGGGAAAATGAATTCAACGATGTAAAAGGATTGATTCCTTCTGTCCAGGAATATCAAGGCAAACTTGGCGAAAACGCAGACCAGCTGTATAACGCTCTGCAATTGCAGGACAAATTGCTGGAGCGCCTTGGAAGGCTGTATACATATGCGCATATGCGGTATGACCAGGATACGACCAATTCTTTTTACCAGGGGCTTGATGACAGGATCAAAAATCTTTATTCACAGGCGGGAAGCGCACTGGCCTTCATCGTTCCTGAGATTCTGGCAGTCGATGAAGAAAAAATCAAAGGATTTCTAAATGAAAAAGAAGAGCTGAAGCTATATGAGCATGCCTTGGAGGAAATCAACCTTCAGCGTCCTCATGTCCTTTCTGCTGAACAGGAAGCACTTCTTGCCGAGGCAGCTGAGGTAATGAGTTCACCTTCAAATACATTCGGAATGCTAAACAATGCTGACCTTGAATTTCCGTCCATCAAGGATGAAAATGGCGAAGAAGTTGAAATCACCCATGGCCGCTACATCCGTTTCCTTGAAAGCGAAGACCGCAGGGTGCGCGAGGATGCATTCAAAGCAGTCTACAAAACGTATGGCAGCTTTAAAAATACTTTTTCCAGCACATTAAGCGGTAATATTAAAAAAGACAATTTCAATGCAAGGGTACGTAATTATGATTCAGCGAGACATGCAGCTCTTTCCGGGAACAACATTCCTGAAAGTGTTTACGAGAACCTTGTGAACACAGTTAATGACAATCTCCATTTGCTGCACAGATATGTGAAGCTTCGCCGAAAAGTACTTGGGGTTGAAAAGCTCCATATGTATGATCTGTACACACCGCTCGTGAAGAATGTAAAAATGGAAATTCCTTATGCTGAAGCGAAAGATTATGTTTTGAAAGGATTAGCGCCTCTTGGAGAGGAATACAATAATGTCCTTAAGGAAGGCTTTGAAAACCGCTGGGTGGATGTGTATGAAAATAAGGGGAAGCGAAGCGGTGCTTATTCTTCTGGTTCATATGGCACGAATCCATATATCCTGATGAACTGGCAGGATAATGTGAATAACCTTTTCACACTTGCCCATGAATTCGGACATTCCGTACACAGTTACTATACAAGGAAGACACAGCCGTATCCATATGGCAGCTACTCTATTTTCGTTGCTGAGGTTGCGTCGACTTGCAATGAAGCGTTGCTGAACGACTATATGTTAAAAACAATCGATGATGAGCAAAAGCGCCTTTATCTGCTGAATCATTATCTTGAAGGTTTCAGGGGAACAGTGTTCAGGCAGACAATGTTTGCTGAGTTTGAGCACATGATTCACAAGAAGGCTCAGAATAATGAAGCATTGACAGCAGATTCATTGACTAAAGATTACTATGATTTGAACAAGAAGTACTTCGGTGAAGAGGATATTGTGATTGATGAGGAAATCGGCCTGGAGTGGTCAAGAATCCCGCATTTCTATTACAATTACTATGTATATCAATATGCTACTGGCTTCAGTGCAGCAACTGCCCTGAGCAAACAGATCCTTGAAGAAGGCCAGCCTGCAGTGGAACGGTATATTGAATTCTTAAAGTCAGGCAGCTCCGACTATCCAATCGAAGTCCTGAAAAAAGCAGGAGTCGATATGACAAGTTCAAAACCTATCGAAGAAGCACTGAAGGTCTTCGAGGAAAAACTAAACGAAATGGAATCCCTTCTTTCATAAAATGACGAAAACCGGCCGCTGCAATTACGGCCGGTTTTCATATTAATTTTTTGGCTCTGTTCAGTGAAATGAAGAGAAAAGTGTCCGTCATGAAGGCGATGACTTACAGAAATCGTTGAAATGAAGGGAGAAGTGTCCGTCATGAAGACGATGACGGACAGAAATCGTTGAAATGAAGGAAAAAGTGTCCGTCATGAAGGTGATGAAGGACAGAAATCGGTAAAATGAAGGGAAAAGTGTCCGTCATGAAGACGATGACGGACAGAAATCGTTGAAATGAAGGGAAAAGTGTCCGTCATGAAGGCGATGACGGACAGAAATCGGTGAAAAGGAAATAAAAGTGTCCGTCATCAAGGTGATGAAGGACAGAAATCGTTGAAATGAAGGGAAAAGTGTCCGTCATGAAGGCGATGAAGGACAGAAATTGTTGAAATGAAGGGAAAAGTGTCCATCATGAAGACGATGAAGGACAGAAATCGTTGAAATGAAGGGAAAAGTGTCCGTCATGATGGCGAAGACGGACAGAAATCGTTGAAATGAAGGGAAAAGTGTCCGTCACGAAGGCGAGGATGGACAGTAATCATGAATCTAACAAAAAAAGTGTCCGTCATCAAGGCAATGAAGGACAGAATTATAGAAATGTTGCTGTAAAATCTGTTGATTGTAGTGGAAGGCGCGAAGACTCCTCGGAAATGCTAAAGTATTTCCTTCGTGCATGGACGGGTCGAGGAAGAAAATCAATGTTCTGCGGAATGAGCAAGTCATGGAAAACCCCGCATGCGAGTAAGGCGCAAAGGATTCTTCCGGACTGCCCGCGGAAACCGAAGCGCTTGGAACGAAAAACAACAGCCGCACCAACAGAGCTAATTCTTTTAAAAACCTTTAAAGTTTTTCCGGTGATTTAAATATATCAGTAAAATAAATAGCGATAAAAACAGGATGGGGGATGTAAGATACAGTGGGACGAGGTGCATTAACCCGCCTATATGAAAGATAAAGGAAAAAAGTATAAATAAGAGCATAAGAGAAAGACCTATTTTATCCATTTTGAAGCACCTCCTGAGACTTAATATTACATATTTATGCTTGACTCAAGAGAAAAATGAGTGGGATTTGACAATATTGTGAAATAACACACAAGGTTATTGTGATGGAGGCGGGGGTATGGTATATTTATATCGTGAAGTTGATCACAAACAAACATTTACCCCTTTGTTTGACCGTGAAAAATTTCTCCCATCCCCTTTGTTCGTATAATAGAGAGAAAGGCCTTGCAGTTGGAGAGCTGCAAGGCCTTTTTCGTACTTCCACGACGATCAGATGACAAAAAAATAACCGTGCTTTTGCACGGTCATCCTTCTAAGTATCTCCAAAACATTCCGTATTTGGCGGGGATTTGTTCAACCTTTTGTTTAAGCAGGAGTTTCTTCAGTTCCTTTTCAGCCTGTGCTACGGACATGTCGTAAACAACAGCGACTTCCTTTGAAGCAACCATTCTATATTGCTTCAAGAATATTTCCAGGGGTGGAGGAGATGCTGCTTCTGGTTTTTCTGACAGCATTTCATCAAGGATTTGGACATATACCTCGTATGGGTAAAGCCCCGTTATTTTAATGCCTTCCTCCTCAACATTCGCGTTAAAGAAGACAAGTGTCGGAATTTCCTGGACATCCATTTCATTCGTGATTTTTAGGTCGCACTGAAAGGCCTTGGCGGCGGTTTCGGAATGGATATCGGTGACAAATTCTTCAACGTCGAGTCCCACACTTCTGGCACAATTCTTCAAGACCTCAAAGTTTGAGACATTTTGCTTTTCTAAAAAAAGCCCTTCCTGAAGTTTTCGCAGGAACCGGATACCTTTCTTTTTTCCTTGAAGCTCCGCTGATTTGATTGCAATTGAAGCTAAATAGGGAGATGACACTGGATCCTCAAACCATAGGGTTCCATCGCACGACATCCCAGTCCTGCTGGCTGTTTTCTCCCAAAGCTCTGCAATCGTTTCGTATCGCTTTTTTCTGCTCATGTTCAGGGTGGCAAGCCTGCCGCTTAACACATGCCGGATTGAAAAATATTTCCCATATTCAATTTGGAGCTTTTTGATGATAGGTTCAAGCGCCCAGCATTCCGGGCAGAGCGGGTCGACAAACATATAAATCTCAATGGGCTTTTTATCCATGCTGTGGCAAAAATCTGATGGATCATAGCTCAACAAGTTTTCACGTTTGAGTTTCATGTGTTCTCACCGGCTTCATCATCAGGTGTGTTGATCATGTGCTGAGCAGTAAGATAAAGCCTCGCATAAAAGTCATCCCGCAAAGGACCTTCAAGCCCCACTTCATCCATTGCATCCGTCATACAGGCAAGCCACGCTTTCGCCCTGGCCGGTGTGACTTCGAATGGAAGGTGCCTTGCGCGAAGCATGGGATGGCCATGTTCGTTCGTGTATAATGGCGGCCCTCCTAAATATTGGGTCAAAAACTGCTTTTGTTTACGCGCAGTTTCAGTAAGATCATCCGGAAAAATAGGAGCAAGATCAGGATGCATTCCAACACGGTGGTAAAAAGCGTCGACCAGCCGGTGAAGTGTCCCTTCGCCAATGGCTTCGAATGGTAAGGTCTTATTCTCAACCATATTTTTAACTCCTTTAAGTAAGTTTAGATTTTTCATTCTGCTTGATAGTTATGCTATTTATTGTAGCAATGCTAAATTTATATCTCAAACAAATAGCCTTGTGAACATTGAATATTGGTTACTTTTTGATGATTGCCTTACTAATGTACACAAAAAGACCGTCTGTTACCACTGACAGACGGTCAAAATGAATGGGAATATTATCCTTAAAGCTGCTGGTCGCTCACTCTACCATTGTAGAATTTTACCCATAAAATACATCAGTTACTTTTCGGACATAGTTTTGTGTTTCCTTGAACGGAGGGATTCCTCCATATTTATCAACATTCCCTGGTCCCGCGTTGTAGGCGGCAAGGGCAAGCTCGATATTGTTGTCGTATTTGTCGAGCATTTGGCGCAGATATTTGCTTCCTGCGAAAATATTCTCCGCTGGATCAAAGACATTTTTTACACCAAGGCCCCTGGCTGTACCAGGCATTAATTGCATCAGACCGGATGCGCCGGCATGGCTTACTGCATTTGGATTGAAATTGGATTCCTTTTGGATGACTGACTTGATCAATTTGGATGGCAGACTGAAGGCAGTTGCTGCCTGCTCAATAGTTTCATCAAAGTCTGTATTTTTTGCCGCAACTTTAGTCAACTGAATCGGAGGCAGCATCGGGCCTATACTCATATTATTAAAGTTAAAGGAGTTAACCTCAGCTTTTGCAGTATTGAATAGTTCTTCCAACCGAGTCGCCGTTGAACCAAGTGCCTCACTCTTTTCAGTGAGGATTCCGGACAGCATATCCTGGAAGAGGCTGTTTCCTGATTGGGCAGTTGGCTTGTTGTAATTTTGGAGTGCCTGTAATTCAAGCATGACTTTTAACTGGTCAACGTTCATATTTCATTCTCCTGCCTGGTTTACTCTTGTAAAAGATTATACTTTTTTGAATAGAAGCGTTTGATTTTATTATCGGTAGGTCTCTTCGGGATGTTTAGGTCCTTAAGCAATGCCAAGAAAATCTTGTATCCCTTAGCTTCATCTGTCACTTCATATTCTAGCTCATAATCTTCTGAGTTTAAATAGTAACTATGGTCCAGGACCAGCAGGCCACCCTGATATTCCAGTTCAGCACGTTCTGTAGTCAGCGAGCCAAAATATTGTATGTCACCGGCATCTCTAATCATCCTTTTTACTGCGTCTTTCACCTCGCCGTCCAACAATGTGCCTGTCGCCAAAACATTCTCTGCCTGGCCTGCTGTCAGCCATTGGTTTGTTTCCAATAGTCCCTGTTCGGCAGGCTGCTTCAAGGTCATTTCATACAATGACCCTTTTTCCCTGATCCGTAAAGCAGAGCCATGGTCTTTCAGCGAAAAGGCAGGAGTATCAAAATAGTGATTTATTTGCTTTTTAAAATCATTTTCAACTAATTTAAAATGCTTTATGAGTGAATGAAATTCTTCCTCATTCAACATATTTTTAAATTCAATTTCAATATTCTGGCTCATATAAAGTCCGTCCTTTCAGATAACCTGATCTTATTATCTCGTTAAACGACAATTGCTTCAATCCTTAGTAGAAAATGGTTATATATGATAAAATATAAAAGATTATGGAGGTTGAAAAAATGAGCCAAAGAATTAAGATTACCAATGCGATGATTAAAAACAATGAGCTGCTGCTCAGCACAGATTCACAGATTGAGATTGATGAGATGTCAGCAACAGGCCAGATGCTAGTTGATTCTGATCAATTATCTTTTATTTATATTTTAGATAAAGAAGAAGGCTACCAATACGTTTCAATTCCTGAGGAAACGTGGAATACAATTCAGGACGGTCTGAAAGCAGGAATGGATGCCTATCTGACTACAGATGGCGGCACACTAAAGCTTGAAGGCTTTCGCGAAGAAATGGAATATTTAATCGCTAATATTACTGGGAATAGCAACTATGGAGAGGAAATGGTCGCGAAAGTGGAAAAAGTCTTTACCGCACCCTCCGCTTAAGCTTCCTTGAATAGAACCGGATGAGGTGACTGATGTGAAACATTGGGATCAATTTTTAGAGCCTTATAAACACGCTGTTGAGGAATTGAAAGTCAAGCTAAAAGGAATCAGAAGCCAATATGAGCTTCATTCAGACCATTCCCCGATTGAATTTGTCACGGGAAGGGTAAAGCCTATTGCAAGCATCCTGGACAAAGCGCATCAAAAGGGGATTTCATTAGATAAACTTGATACGGAAATGCAGGATATCGCAGGACTGAGAATCATGTGCCAGTTCGTTGATGATATTAAAACTGTTGTGGAACTATTAAGGAGCAGGAATGATTTTGAAATTGTCGAAGAGAGGAATTACATTTCACACAAAAAAGCGAGCGGATACCGTTCGTATCATGTAGTAATCCGATATCCAGTCCAGACAATCCGAGGTGAAAGAAAAATTCTTGCTGAAATCCAGATTCGTACACTTGCTATGAATTTCTGGGCAACCGTCGAACATTCTCTTAACTATAAGTATAAAGGACTTTTCCCCGAAGATATTAAAATCAGGCTGCAGCGTGCAGCAGAGGCTGCTTTCAGGCTGGACGAAGAAATGTCTACAATCAGGGGAGAAATCCAGGATGCACAGGCATTTTTCACCCGAAAAAAAGAAATGCAGCAGGATGGGAAGAAATAGTATGAAACCGATATGCGGGGGTGTTTGAATTTATGAAATTTGCGATCACTTCAAAAGGGGATTCCCGATCCAATACATTGATGCATAAAATGAGGACTTATCTGTTGGATTTTGATCTTATTTACGATGAAGACCAGCCGGATATATGCATTTCAGTCGGCGGCGATGGAACACTTTTGTATGCCTTCCACCGGTACAGCAGCAGGCTGGATAAAACAGCATTCATCGGTGTACATACTGGGCACCTTGGTTTTTATGCCGACTGGGTTCCTGAAGAAATAGAAAAATTGGTTATCGCGATTGCAAAAACTCCATACCAGGTGATTGAATATCCCCTCCTGGAGGTCATCATCAGATACCAGCACGGAGGCAGGGAAACGAGATATCTGGCGTTGAACGAATCGACAGTCAAATCGGTAGAGGGTACACTCGTCATGGATGTTGAGATCAGGGGCCAGCATTTTGAACGATTCCGGGGTGATGGATTATGTGTATCGACTCCATCAGGAAGCACAGCCTACAATAAAGCATTGGGTGGGGCAATACTGCACCCCTCTCTAAGAGCAATTCAGGTAGCAGAAATGGCGTCAATCAACAACCGGGTGTTCAGGACAGTTGGCTCACCGCTGATTCTTCCTGACCATCATACGTGTACGTTAAAACCAGTAAACAGACCCGACTTCCAGGTCACTGTCGATCATCTAACACTTTTGCATAAAGATGTGAAATCCATTCAGTTCAGAGTAGCGGATGAAAAAATCCGTTTCGCCCGATTCAGGCCATTCCCGTTCTGGAAACGGGTGCATGATTCATTCATTTCTGACAGCGATTGATGGTGGCAGCTTGACAAAGGAACGACAATTAACAGTTATTTCTCTTGTTGAGTGAAATGTCAAAGAGGAGAAGTTTTAATGGACATTTCAGAGGATGCATACGGTAAAAATGTCCAAGAAAGAGGTTTTAAAGGGCATTTCAGAGGATGCATACGGTTAAAATGTCCAAGATGAGGTTTTAATGGACATTTCAGAGGATGCATACGGTAAAAATGTCCAAGAAGAAGGCTTTAATAGACATTTCAGAGGATGCATACGGTCAAAATGTCCAAGAAGAAGGCTTTAATGGACATTTCAGAGGATTTACACGATCAAAATGTCCAAGAAAGTGGTTTTAATGGACATTTCAGAGGATGAACACGATCAAAATGTCCAAGACAGTGGTTTTAATGGACATTTCAGAGGATGCATACGGTCAAAATGTCCAAGAAGAAGGCTTTAATAGACATTTCAGAGGATGCATACGGTCAAAATGTCCAAGAAGAAGGCTTTAATAGACATTTCAGAGGATGAACACAATCAAAATGTCCAAGAAGAAGGCTTTAATGGACATTTCAGAGGATTTACACGATCAAAATGTCCAAGAAAGTGGTTTTAATGGACATTTCAGAGGATGAACACGATCAAAATGTCCAAGAAAGTGGTTTTAATGGACATTTCAGAGGATGAACACGATCAAAATGTCCAAGAAAGTGGTTTTAATGGACATTTCAGAGGATGCATACGGTCAAAATGTCCAAGAAGAAGGCTTTAATAGACATTTCAGAGGATGAACACAATCAAAATGTCCAAGAAGAGGGTTTTAATAGACATTTCAGAGATTGATTGCCATTAAAATGTCCAAAAAGACCAAGCACTGAGAAACAATGGAGACAGGAGCCGCTTATATGGCGAAAAACTTCACTTTGGAATTCACGGCTGAGGCTGTTGATCAGGGAAAAATGCTAAGGGAGTATCTCAGAGAAAAAGAAATCTCCAAATCCGCGCTGACTGACATTAAGTTTAAAGGTGGTTTCATTTCGGTGAATGGCCAGGAAGTTAATGTCAGGTACATCTTGAATAGTGGTGATCGTGTCGTTATCGAGTTTCCTCCCGAATTTCCTTCAGAAGGGTTGCAGGGGGAGAATCTACCGCTTGCCATCGTATATGAGGATGACTCCATACTGGTCGTGAACAAGCCAGCAGGAATGAATACAATTCCTTCCCGGGAGCATCCGCATGGCAGCCTTGCAAATGCACTGATTGGGTATTATGATCGAACCGGAATTAAAGCAACTACCCATATTGTCACTAGGCTGGACAGAGATACTTCAGGTTTGGTACTGATTGCGAAGCATAGCCATGTCCATCATTTATTCAGTAAGCAGCAGCGGGCAGGCGGAGTGAAACGTGCTTATGAAGCCTTTGCTGAAGGCACCATTTTCGAAGATGCTGGAAAGGTGGAAGAACCAATCGCCAGAAAAGCGGACAGCATCATCGAGCGGGAAGTCAACCCGGCAGGACAGTATGCCTGCACTTTATTTGATGTGCTCCAGCGATTTACTGATTTTACTCATATAAAGCTCAGACTTATGACGGGGAGGACACATCAAATCAGGGTTCACATGTCATTTATGGGGCATCCGCTCGTTGGGGATACTTTGTATGGTGGAAATAAAAGCAAGATGGCTAGACAGGCTTTGCATTGCAGGGAGATAAAGTTTTATCATCCGTTTTTGGACAAAGAGATGGAATTCACAATTAGCCTCCCAGAGGATATGCGAGAACTAATCTAAAAAAGACAAACCGAATTATTAGTCGGTTTGTCTTTTTTATAGAGATAAGAAAGTATAAAATTCACTTCGAGAATTGTCTAGCTTCTGCGCCTAGCCCCTCGAGACGTTTTGGTCCTGCCGATGAAGTCAAAGAACGACTTCACTTTCTGGCCCTCGAGCGCTTGTCGGAGTTGGACAGTCGCCTCTGCTCGTTTTCGGTCCTGCCAATGAAATCAAAGTACACTTCACCGGTCGGCCATTCACCGCTTATCGGGGGCTGACTAAGGCGCTTGCGCTTTTCTTATGTAATTCCTTCCATCTTTTTCACAGATATTTCATTTTATATTTCCGTCAAAATTTCAAATGATAAGGGAGTAAAAATGAATTATCAAGGAGGAAATTTCAGTTGAATATATATAAACATGGGAAAATCATGGCAATCTCAGCAGTATTGTTACTAGGTCTGGCAGCGTGCAATAACAATAATGATGAAGCTCTTGATTTGCGGGACAACAGAATGACAACCCTTGGAAATGACCGGACAGGGTATTGGGATAATGAAGCAAATAGAATGAAGCAGCAAAACAGAAGGGCAGAAGTAAATGCAGATAAAAAGAACAATATTCAAAACAATGGAAATGGTACCAGTGAAATCATGCAGATGCCTGATGGATTCCTGACTGTTGATCCAAATTCCTATAGCACGGGAATACCAAGTTCGAAGTATCCACACACTGAGATAAACAGTCAGGGAAGATTGACTTTGACTGAAGGGCAGCGAGCAGATTTTAACAAATTGCTCGAAGAATTACAGCGCCGTACGGGTGTAGAAGTGCCTGACATGAATCAAGGTGCGGCACCAGCGCCTAACCAGGGACCAACACCAAGAGCTGTTCCGGCACCGGAACAGGAAGCGGCCCCTGCTCCTGCAGAAAGAGCTCAGCCTGCACCTGAACAAGAAGGAGCACCAGCTCCGGCACCAGAAGCAACCCCAGCACCAGCACCTGAAACGGCTCCTGCACCGAAACAGGAAGCAGCTCCGACACCTGCTGAGGAAGCAGCACCAGCGCCTGAGCAGAAGGCTGCACCAGGCGGAACAGAATTAAGTGCATTCGAGTCAAGGGTAATTGATTTAACGAATGAGCAGCGCAGGAAAAATGGATTGCAAAACCTTCAGCCAGATACCGCGTTAAGCAATGTGGCACAGGAAAAATCAAATGATATGCAGGCAAAAAATTATTTCTCCCACACAAGTCCAACCTACGGATCTCCATTCGATATGATGAGGGATTTTGGGGTAACTTACAACTCGGCTGGTGAGAACATCGCTATGGGACAGCAAAGTGCAGAGGAAGTAGTCAATGCGTGGATGAACAGCGAAGGCCACAGGAAAAATATCCTTAGCCCGAACTTTACACATATTGGTGTAGGCCATACAAGTTCAGGTAACTATTGGACACAGATGTTCATAGGAAAATAAAAATGAAAAAGCTAACCATTCTGAGTGAATTGGTTAGCTTTTTTATCTTTAGGGGTAATTATTTTATCTCACGGAATTTTTCAGGTACATATGGCATCGAAGAAGGGACAGAAACAAGTTCCATTTCCGGATATCTTAAAGCGGTCAGCTCCCCGCCAAATACAGCACCTGTATCTATATTATAGGTATTATTCATGATCCTGGGTTCCTTGACTGGCGTGTGACCATATACAATAAGGGCTTTGCCGCTGTACTGTTTCGCCCAATCACGCCTTACGGGTGTACCATCCGGATTCGTTTCTCCGGTGATATCTCCGTAAAGTACGAACGTTTTGACTTTTGAATTCGCTTTTCCTATATAATCTTCCCGGATACCAGCATGGGCAATGACGAGTCGGTTTTGGTCCAGTACCTGGTATAAAGGCGATGCATCATACAATTCAAGGAATTTTTCCCGGAAATAATTTTTTTGGTCATGCTCGAGTGATAAATATTCTGCTACCGTCGTTTCAAGCCCGTGTGTTGTCTGGACTTTGTTGCCTAAGAGATAACGATAGAGCTTGTTGCAATGGTTTCCGGGGACGTAGTAAGCCATTCTATTCTTAATGACCAGCTTCCATACAATTTCTGCAACCTTAAGAGATGCCGGACCCCGGTCTGTTAAATCACCGACAAAAGCAAGCTTTCTTCCATCAGGATGAATAGGGATACCGGATTTCCATGTATATCCCAGCTTTTCAGTTAATTGTTCAAACTCAGCGTAACATCCATGTATGTCACCAATAATATCCAGTTTCATTTAAGGCGCCTCCTCATTAATAAGTATATTCTTCCCGCAGGATCGGAAAAAGAAAAGTTCTTAATTAAACTCAGAATGTTGAAAGAAAAAAGGGAATGTTAATTAATGAACAACCAGCCGACACCTATGGCATGAATAAGGGAAGATAAAAGACAAAGAAATCAATAAATGCTAGTATAATGAAATGTACATAAGTAGAAAGGGGGTAAGGTGGATGTCTGAAGAACGTCAAGACACGGCATCAAAGCAGCAAATCAATACTGAGCTGCTGATGGAAGCACTTTACTCTGAGAAAATTGATGATTTCCGTGAAGAGTTCCTGGATTTGCATCCATATGACCAGGCTGCATTTTTTAGTGAGCTCGATGATGATGCACGTGCGAAAGTCTATAATTATCTTTCACCTGAAGAAATGGCTGAGCTATTTGAGAATCTCGAAGCGGATGATGAGGATTTTAAAGATGTACTGGCACAGATGAATCCTAATTATGCCGCCGATATGCTTTCCAATATGTACGCCGATGATGCTGTCGATGTACTGAATGAACTGGATAAGGACCAAGTCGCGAGCTATCTGACAATCATGGACGAAGATGCGGCGCAGGAAATCAAAGACCTGCTTCATTATGAGGAATACACAGCCGGAAGTATCATGACAACAGAATTCATAGCGATCTCTGCGAACCAGACAGTCAGGTCGGCGATGTATATCCTGAAAAAAGAAGCTCCGCAGGCTGAGACGATTTACTATATTTTCGTTGTGGATGAAGAGAAGCGGCTGGCAGGTGTTATTTCACTGCGTGACCTGATTGTCTCAGATGATGATACGATGATTGCAGAAGTGATGAATGATCGTGTGGTTTCCGTTTCGGTTGGGGAGGACCAGGAAGAAGTCGCCAGGATGATGAGGGATTATAACTTCCTTGCGCTTCCAGTTGTGGATTTCCAAAATCACCTTCTTGGAATCATTACGGTTGATGACATCATTGACGTCATGGAAGAAGAGGCTTCAGATGATTATTCGAAACTCGCCGGTATCGCAGATCTGGATACAGTTGACCGAAGCCCGCTGGCGGCAGCGAAGAAACGTTTGCCATGGCTGATTATCCTTCTCTTTTTGGGAATGTTCACAGCAAGCTTGATTGGGCGGTTCGAGGAAACGCTGAATAAGGTAGCCATATTGGCAGTTTTCATTCCGCTGATTGCAGGGATGGCTGGAAACACTGGCACTCAGGCTCTCGCGGTTGCAGTCAGGGGGATAGCGACTGGTGATCTCGAGAAAGAGAATAAGTGGAAAATTATCGTCAGGGAAGCCGGAACCGGCCTGATCACAGGCTCGATTTGCGGTATTTTAGTCACATTCATTGTGTATTTTTGGCAAGGTGATCTTTTCCTCGGAGCGCTCGTCGGCATTTCCATTTTTATTACGCTGATCATTGCGACACTTGCCGGTTCTTTAGTACCTTTGTTAATGCACCGGCTAAAAATTGACCCAGCAGTAGCATCGGGTCCCTTTATCACAACTATAAATGATATTATCAGTATTTTGATTTACTTTGGCATCGCTACTGCTTTCATGAGTTATCTTACTAATTAAAGGAGGGATGAGGATGGAACAGCATGCTTCGATTACTTCGCTCGTAATCGTCATCATTGTTGCATTTTTAACACCTATACTGCTGCATAGGCTGAAATTGAACTTCATTCCCGTCGTTGTTGCCGAGATTATCATGGGATTGATCATCGGTAAAAGCGGCTTTAATATCGTCCATGAAGATGCATGGCTTGGGACGCTTTCCACATTGGGTTTCTTGTTCCTGATGTTCCTTAGCGGCCTTGAAATCGACTTCACTGCCTTTTCAGGCGGGAAGAAAAATAAAATCATGGCGAATGGAAAAAAGGAACCCAATACCTTTGCAGTATCTTCCATTATTTTTGCAGGCATTTTTATTGCTTCATTAGGACTATCATACTTATTCGTCCTCGCAGGATTCATTGAGAATGTATTTTTAATGACCTTGATTATCTCGACAATTTCACTTGGGGTAGTCGTTCCAACGTTAAAAGACGCTCATTTAATGAAGACCAATATCGGCCAGATCATACTATTAGTGGCTGTAATCGCGGACCTGGCAACAATGATTCTGCTTGCTGTCTTTGTATCTCTCTATGATACAGGTGGCGGAAACACATGGCTGTTGCTTGTGTTGTTCGCGGCTGGTGTTGCGCTTTATTTTATCGGAAGAGCATTCAAAAATCGCACTTTCATAAACGCGTTGTCTACAGGAACAACACAAATTGGCACCCGTGCGGTTTTTGCCTTGATCATCCTTCTTGTTGCTATCTCAGAGACTGTCGGTGCGGAGAATATTCTAGGAGCGTTCCTTGCCGGGGTGCTGGTATCTTTGCTTGCGCCAGATCAGGAAATGGTGCACAAGCTTGATTCATTTGGCTATGGATTCCTGATTCCGATTTTCTTCGTGATGGTCGGGGTTGAGCTTGATTTATGGTCTTTATTCAGCGATAAGAAGCTCCTGATGCTAATTCCGTTATTGCTATTAGCATTATTCTTATCAAAAGTGATTCCAGTCTTCCTTTTGAAAAAATGGTATGATACAAAAACAGTCCTCGCCTCAGGATTCCTATTGACGTCTACGTTGTCACTGGTCATCGCGGCAGCGACAATTGGGGAAAGGATGAAAATGATCACGCCGCAAATGAGCGGTACGTTGATCCTTGTTGCCGTCATATCGAGCGTTTTGACTCCTATTCTTTTCAAAAAATTATTCCCTCAGGAAAAAGCAGAAGAGAAAAAGGTCAAAGTGGCCTTCATTGGTGCTAATCAGATGACACTCCCTGTATCACGCAGTCTGCAATCTTCCTTATATAAGCCTGTCCTTTACCATACGAAACAGGAAAAATCAGATAAGCAGATAGCTGATTCCGTATTTGAAATCATCGAAATGGAGAACTACGAGATCACTACTTTGGAGAATCATAAAGTTTATGAAGCTGATATCATCGTCATTTCAACAGGTGATCCTGACCTGAATGCAACGATTGCAGTAAGCGCGAAGGAAAAAGGAATTGGTCGAGTCATTGCACGGATTGAAAGCCCTGATCTCGCCGAAAAGGCACAGGAAGAGGGGATTGAGGTATTCTCTGTGCTGCGTTCGACAGAGTCATTGCTGAGGTCAATGATTGAATCTCCTGGGGTGATGAGTATCCTTACAAACCAGGAAAACTCCTTGCATGAAATCCGTATGCTCAATGATCACTTTGACGGTATGAGCATTAGACGTTTTCCATTCACCGGTGATGTCATTTTTGTACGCATTCTAAGAGAGAATGAATCCATCGTACCTCACGGAGACACGGAAATGAGGCTGAATGACCGTCTTATTGTCACTGGTTCAAAAGAATATGTAGATGAACTGAAACGTGAGCTTGAGTTTTGTTTTTGGTGTTAAATTAATGCAAACCCGCCCTTTTGGCGGGTTTTTCTTTTCAAATGCAAAATAATAGTGTAGAATTAGCACTAGGTACTAATAACTTGTATTAACAGGGGGATATTTAAACAATGACTCTTTCATTAAATGGCAAATCATATGTAGTAATGGGCGTAGCCAATAAAAGAAGTATCGCTTGGGGTATTGCACAATCTCTCCACAATGCCGGAGCGAATTTAATTTTCACATACGCGGGTGAGCGCCTCGAAAAAAGTGTTCGTGAACTTGCAGAATCATTGGATAAAAACTATTTAGTTCTGCCATGTGACGTGACGAGTGACGAGGATGTGGCAAAATGCTTTAAGGATATCAAAGAAGCAGTTGGGTCTATTTATGGGGTGGCTCACTGTATCGCGTTCGCCAATAAAGAAGAACTTCAGGGCGACTACATGAACGTAACTCGCGATGGGTTCCTGCTTGCTCATAATATCAGTGCATATTCACTTACTGCCGTTGCTAAAGAGGCAAAGGAACTGATGGAAGAAGGCGGAAGCATCGTTACTCTGACGTATCTTGGCGGAGAGCGCGCAATTCCGAACTATAATGTCATGGGCGTAGCAAAAGCTTCTCTTGATGCAAGTGTTCGTTACCTTGCAGCTGATTTAGGGAAGCACAATATCCGCGTCAACTCTATTTCGGCAGGACCAATCCGTACACTGTCAGCAAAAGGTGTAAGTGATTTCAATTCAATCCTGAAAGAAATCGAAGAAAAAGCGCCGCTTCGCAGGAACACTACTCCTGAAGAAGTTGGCGATACAGCGTTATTCCTGTTCAGTGACATGTCCCGAGGAATCACAGGCGAAAACATCCACGTCGATTCTGGATTCCATATCCTATAAGAAGAAAGCCCGCTTGAAAAATAATCAAGCGGGTTTTTTATGTTAAACAAAACTTGTTCTTGCAAAAAGTTTTAACCCTGGGTGAATGTCCGGCATACAAATAAATATATAATTCATTTACCCAGGAGGTTCAAAGATGGCCCGCAGAAAAAAACGCATGAAACCTCTGTTATATATCCAACAGCCTGAATATCAAGAAGTATCGACAAGTATGCAGGATAAATTTATTTTCAATGATCGTGAACAGATTGTAAAAGCAGAAGTTAAACCGCTGGAAGACAATATTAGTGAAAGTCCTGTAGCAATTGAAACGGAAGATAATATTCAAGAGGAAATGACACCTAATACTGATGAAGAAAAAGAAAAAAAGCCATTTAGGGAAATGACAATTGAAGAGAAAATAGAGTATTTGCAACAATTTCCTGTATCCGTTGTGAAAATCCAGTACAGTTTCATTACAACCGATGACAGGATAATCGCCTATTTTGTTTCAAAAGATGAAGATTACATCAGTGTCATCCCTAAAAATAAACGCAAACCTGTGCGAATAGCAATTGACGAAATTCAAGACATTAAAATTCGAGGATTGTAAAAAAAAGAAGGGCTACCTTTATGGTAAGCCCCCAAGTATTCTTATGAAGGTATTGGCAAAGTTCTTGTTGCAACAGGGTCAAGGCAAACTACTGCGCAGAAGCAGTTAAGGTCAACTGTAATACAGATACCAGTTCTGAAGAATGTTGTTCCATTTGTACCGATTTGATCACAAGGATCATCGTATTTGCTCAAGTCGCCCGGAGAATCTGTAGTAGTAAGCAGTTCAAGCTTGGCGCAGTTGTCATCCACTTTTGAGACCCTGAAGAAGAACGTCTCAATACATTGCAATGTTTGAGAGGTGGTATTTCTTGATAGTAAGCGAACGCCAGTACCAAGGAATGGGTCACACTCACAATACAGGATTAGCGGAATTGTATCGAATGTAGTCGGTGTCGTTGCTCCAGCTAGAAGATCCTGGATGGATTTGTGGCAGCTGGTATCACAGTCACCATCATTATCAACTTCGTCCTGAGCATCTGCTACTCGTTTTAAGATATCCGCTACACAGCTTTCTGTGTCATTTTTTCTTTTTCCACAAGACATATAATTCATCTCCTTTTGGTTTATATGACCTATTGTCCTTAATAGAATATGAATCGCCCGTCTAATGGTGTGGGTGTTTGTCTAATTTTCGGCAGGATTCACATAAAAATTAGTGACAGGAGCGGACAGGCTTGAGCCTATACATAGGTATTCGCTGAGCATATGCTGAAGTAATTGGTTATAGGCAGGGGGTGGGAAGCGTGGATAGCTGGATGGATTTATTCCTTTTGGTCCTGGCTAGCTTCCGTTTGACCAGGCTGATCGTCTACGATACAATCACCGAGTTTCTTCGTGCGCCATTCCATGAAACAATTGAAGAGACGCAGGAAGACGGAAGCAGCGAAACGTATATAGAAATCAAGGGAACAGGAATCAGATATTGGATTGGCGAATTATTAAGCTGCCACTGGTGTACAGGCATTTGGTGTGCAGCGGCCATTTATGGTGCTTACGCATTAATTCCGCAACAATCAATGCCGTTCATCACGATCCTGGCAATTGCGGGAATTTCCTCGATCATTCAGCATCATTTCGTGAAGGATTGAGCTGAATTATTTAATGTTGCTGTTTTTTTAGTGAGTCCGTCCAGAACACCTATGGACAATTTTTCATAAAATAGCATATGGACTCTTTAATGAAGGAGTTGTAATCATGGAGGATAAGCAAAAAACAAACAGCAGCCAGCCTAGCTCGACAGAATCCAAGCGCAGTGCTGCAACCCGCCGAGTACGTAAAAAGCGCGGCTGTGGGTGCGGTAAAAAGAAAAAACAGGAATAAAAGCAGCGTCTGCCATTTTGGCAGGCGTTTTGTTGTGTATGGGGAAAGCTAATTAGACCATTTTTACAGTACATGGAAATAATACCCGCAATAAAATATTCATAAATTTGGTTTTAGACGTGGAAAATAATTTTAACAATAAGATGAAGTATAGGAAGGGATTAATGATGAAAATAAAACAGGCCGCAATTGCTTTACTCATGCTGCTGATCATTGCCGCCGGCACCGCCGGTTGTTCATTGGGAAAAACATCTCCAGACAGCAGGGCATCAATGATTCAATCCGTCAATCCGGACCCAGGAGCCACGAATGATTTTGATCATAAAAATGTCCAATTGGCTGAGAAGGTGAAAAAGGATATTCAAGCGCTGGATGAAATTTATGATGTGGCTGTCATTGCCGGGAAAGAAGATACTCTGGTTGCGTATAAAGTGAAACATATGAAGCGCTTTGGGATGAAAAGGATTGAGAAAGAAATCAATAAGAAGCTCGAAAAGAACTACCCAGGTGAAAACTTCATTGTTTCAAGCGACTTCAAGATTTTCATTGAAGCAATTGAATTGCGTGAAAAAATGAAGGATCCGGCCTATCCGGAAAAAAAGGCGGAAAAGCAGCTGCAGCGAATCATCTCATTAAAAAAAGAAATGACTTAAGGAAGGATGGGTGAGATGGGGGATAAACAAAAGCAAAAGCTTACACCTGAGCAACAACAGTATCAGGAGCTCGAACAAAAGCATGAGCTTAAGAGGCCAGTCGTAAAAAACTGCATTAAAGCATTTCTTGTAGGTGGAACCATCTGTCTCATTGGACAGGCTATCACCTATTTTTATATCTATTTTTTCAACTTTACAGAACAAACCGCAGGGAATCCAACGGTTGCGACCATGATTTTCCTATCCATGCTGTTAACGGGTTTCGGAATTTATGACCATATTGGGCAATTCGCCGGTGCAGGGAGTGCTGTTCCGGTTACAGGATTCGGGAATTCAGTCATTTCCGCTGCAATTGAACATCGCACGGAAGGCTTTGTCCTCGGTGTCGGAGGTAATATGTTTAAGCTCGCCGGGTCTGTCATTTTGTTTGGAGTGTTTTCTGCTTTTATCGTAGCACTGGTCAAGACGTTACTAATCATGATGGGGGTGCTGTAGATGCTGATTGGAAGGCAATCATGGCAATTTGCCAACCGTCCTGTCATTGAATCATGGGCAGCATCAGGCGGTCCATTTGAAGCGGAAGGCAGGCTGGCTGCTGATTTCGATGTACTCCATGACGACTTATGGATGGGACAGGACTCATATGAAAAAGCTCATCGCCAGTTACTGGAGGAAGCAATCAATTCAGCACTGCAAAAAGTGAACTTAACGAAAGAAGACATGCACTTCATGCTTGCGGGTGATCTGATCAATCAGATTACGCCATCCAGTTTCGCGGCCAGGACGATGCAAATTCCTTACTTTGGTTTGTTTGGCGCATGTTCAACCTCGATGGAAGGATTGGCACTTGCTTCTTTCATCGTGAATTATCAAGGTGCAAAAAAGACAGTAACAGGTGCTTCTAGCCATAATTCCGCAGTTGAGAAGCAGTTCCGTTATCCGACTGAGTACGGAGGACAAAAGCCGCCAACTGCTCAGTGGACAGTAACGGGAGCCGGAGCTGCAGTGGTGACCGACAACCCGGATAAGCAGGGGAAAATTGTCACGACCTCGGCCACTATCGGAAAAGTGGTGGATATGGGGCTATCCGACCCTTTCAATATGGGCGGGGCAATGGCACCGGCTGCTGCTGATACAATTATTTCACATTTCAAAGATCTGAATATTGATCCCTCACATTATGACCTTGTTGTCACTGGCGACCTCGGCCGGATTGGCCAGGCGACAACATATGAGTTGTTATCGCAGGCGGGACTGAATATTTCAAGGGAACAATTCAAGGATTGCGGATTATTGATTTATAACGATGACCAGCCCGTTCAATCAGGGGGAAGCGGTGCCGGCTGCTCTGCTTCCGTCTTATATGGCCATCTATTGAACCAAATGAAGAATGGTATATACAAAAGGATTCTCGTAGTGGCCACCGGTGCGCTGCTTTCCCCGCTGTCTTTCCAGCAGAAAGAAAGCATTCCATGCATTGCCCACGCCGTTTCAATCGAAAAGAACTAGAAAGGAGGAACTGCCTTGCTACCAATGTTTTTCTGGGCTTTTGTTATTGGAGGGCTGATCTGCGTGTTCGGCCAGCTGATGTTTGATATCGTGAAACTGACGCCTGGTCATACAATGAGTCTGCTCGTCGTGATTGGAGCTGTACTTGATGGTGTTGGTCTATATGAGCCATTGGTCGATTTTGCCGGTGCTGGTGCTACAATCCCAATCACCAGTTTTGGCAACGCGCTCGTCCATGGCGCCTTGCAGGAAGCTGAACAACACGGTTTGGTAGGTGTCCTGACAGGAATGTTTGAAATCACAAGCTCTGGTATTTCCGCTGCAGTCATCTTCGGTTTTATCGGCGCACTGATTTTTAAGCCTAAGGGTTGAGATCTTATAGTTTGATTCAAGGGATGATACAATGCCAGATATTTTAAGAACCGTCATACGCTCCATTATGCTAATTATTGGCTTATTCTTCATTACAAAACTTCTTGGGAAAAAGCAGCTTTCCAGTCTGTCATTTTTTGAATATATTGTTGGCATTACGGTTGGCGATATAGCAGGAACGTTATCAATGGACCCGGATTTAAGCTTGAGGGACGGAGTAGCCAGCATGATAGTCTGGTCATTCGTCCCTTTAGCCATTTCAATGGTTTCCTTAAGAAGCAGGACTTTCCGCAGGATTGTTGAAGGGAAATCGACAATCTTCATCGAACGAGGGAATGTAGTAGAGAAGAATTTGCGCAAGGAAAAATACAGCATCGATGAACTGCTTGAACAACTCCGAAAGAAAAGTGTCTTCAATGTTGCCGATGTTGAATTTGCCTCGCTCGATTCAAACGGGGAATTGAGTGTTTTATTGAAAAAGGCAAAACAGCCTGTCCGTTATGAAGATGTGATGGATGGAATTGCACGTGAATCTGTTCCGGTTTCTGTAGTCATGGATGGCAAAATTATTGAAGAAAACTTAAAGATTGCAGGTGTAAACAAAGTACAGCTTTATGGAAAGCTGCAGGCAAAAGGATTTGAGCTGGATCAGGTTTTTTATGCAGAAGTGGATCGTACTGGAAATATGTCCGTGGACTTATATGATGAATATCTTGAATCAGCTTTTCCTGATTTTGATTCAATATGACTTCTTGGGAAATATTCACATGGATGGATGCTTACCAAAGAAATTTCTGCGAAAAAAAGCCTACCCAATACCTAAAAGGATGGGAGCTCGCCCATACATATGCTTGTGCCCTCACATATATTGCTATTGAGTAATACAAAGTGAGGTGAAGAATAATGAGTTACGGTTACGGCGGCTGGTGCGGCGGCGGATATGGATACGGTGGTGGCGGCTATTACGGTTCCACTTTCATTTTGATCGTTGTCTTGTTTATTTTGTTGATTATTGTAGGAGCAAGCTTTTACAACTAATTCACGAATCAGAAGGAGCCGTTTCACTCTAGAAACGGCTTTTTCGGAATAAAATTAATTAGCCCATCAGTCGAGATTTATAGCGGCTTTGTAAGTAATTCGTGCTTCACCTCTTTAATCACCATTTTTGGCTTCCTTCATACTATAGAGTAGCTAATGAAGGAGGCGTGATTTTACATGGATAATAATTTCTTCAAGAATATAGAAAAGAAGACTGGCGTAAACATGAAGGATGTTTTTGAACTTGCGAATTCTTTGCAAAATGCGAATTTTAAAGATGAGAAAACAGTTAGAGGCGTAATCCGCCGTGTATCCCAGATTGCCAATAAACCTGTGAATAAGGATATGGAAGATAAAATTGTTGAATCCATTGTTAAGGACGGAAAGCAGCTTGATTTTGGGCAGATTTCCAAGATGATCAATAAGAAGTAACAACCTACATGTAAAAACAGGACCTGAGGATTATTCCCCAGGTCCTGCTTTTACATTTTCTTTTTTCAAATTGGACAAGAAACGGGATGCATTCGCTTTTCTTCCACGCCTTTTCTGGGGGACGGAAATAAAAAGGTTCTTCTCGGCCCTGGTCACAGCTACATATAGAAGCCTACGTTCTTCTTCCATCGGCTGCCGGTCTCCATTCCGGTAAGAATCAAGAGCATAATCGTGAGGAATGCTGCCGTCAACAGTCCCGATTATATAGACATTTTCATACTCGAGCCCTTTTGACCGATGGATGGTGCTGAGTGTAATCGCGTCCGTTAAACTTTTGCTGCTCCGTTTGATTTCTGCATTCATAGCAGTCATATGGTCGGCGTGTTCAATGAATTCTCCGACCGTCTTGAAATTGCGTGCTGCCACCTTAAGGTCCCTGATGTCATCCGATCCTTTTTCGAGCTGATTCCCCTCATTGCCGCGCTTTTTAATAAAATCCTGATACCCTAAATCCTTTTCAACGATATCAATCGCAGTTACTGGAGAGAGGGAGGAGATGGATCTCACGATTGGAATCAGTTTTTTCAATTTTTGCTCCTGGAAGGCAAATCCTGTTTTCACATGCTCTAGAGCTTCAAGCATGGTGCAATCGTTCAGGATACTGTTTGCCTGCAGATCACGGAATACCGACTGTTTCAGGAACAGAGAGGGCAGAATGTTTTTTATCGCTTCTGAATCATCAGGATTCAAGCTTAGCCTCAGAAAAGAAAGCATGCCCTTTACCATGAACCGCTCGTAAAATGATTCTATGTCCTGATCAATACGGAAGGGCAGGCTTGAGTTTGCAAGCCTTTCAAAAACCGCCCGGCTTCCGGCATTGGTACGGAATAAAATGGCAAATTCCCCTGGACGGTTTCCTTTTTCAATTCTTTCCTTTATATCAGTAATAATCATGGTCGCCTCTTCTTCCTCATCATATGGGTGGAAGATGACTGGCGGGCAATCATTTGCAAACTGCGCCCGCATTTCTTTGTCATGGCGGGTGAGGTTAGCCGAAATAAGTGTATTGGCAGTCTCTACAATCTCATGAGGAGAGCGGTAATTCTGATTTAAGATGATTAATTTGGTGTTAGTAAAGTCTTCCTTAAACTTGAACAGATAGGCAGGATCGCTGCCGCGAAATGAATAAATGGATTGGTCGTCATCTCCAACGGCACAGACATTGCCTGACTTGCCAGAAAGCATTTTGACAAGTTCATACTGGACTTTATTGATATCCTGAAACTCATCTATTAAAAAATACTGAAAGCGATTTTGATAGATTTCCAGAGTGCCAGGCTGATCCCTGAAGAGCCTGTAACAGCCTAAAAGCATGTCATCAAAATCGAACAGTCCTTGTCTTTCCTTTTCAGATTCATAGTCTTTGTATAGCAGGGCTGCTTTTTCTTCCCATGGTGATTCAGGCTTTACCTCATCGGGCATGAGCATTGTATTTTTCCATAGGCCAATCTGCTGAAGCGCAAGGTCATACGCAAATTCCTTCTCATCGAGCTGAAGCTTTCTGCCAGCTTCCTTTAAAATCTGTTCCCGCTGCCAATCCTTTTTCAACAGCTTGTCAGATGACCATTTTTCCCGTTCATGGAAGCAAAGAATTCGATAGAAGATGCTGTGGAAAGTCCCGGCGACTAGCTTGTTGACTTTTGCTGGAGACATACCTGGATAATGGGTGATCCGCTTTTTCATTTCAGCGGCAGCTTTTGCAGTGAAGGTGACAAGCATGATAGAACCCGGGTCAATTTCCATTTCTTCAAGCATGTAAGCGGTTCTTGCCGTCAGTACTCTCGTTTTGCCGCTGCCGGCTCCTGCAAGAACCAATAAGGGTCCATCAATTGAAACCACAGCTTTTTCCTGGTTTCCATCAAACTTGATACCAGAGTTCTTAAGCTGTTTTAAATAATTTTGCTTTGCTCCTGGCACAAGTGGAGGCACAGGTGCAAACGGGGAAGGGATTTTAACTTCCCTGGGAGAGATAAACATCTCTTCTTTTTCAGCTTCAATCGTTATCGTACGAGATTTAGGTATTCTGAATCCATTCCGCTCAATATATTCTGTTTCTTCAGAATGCTGGATTTGCGGAGAGTATTCAATGCTCTCAATGCAATCTTCCTTGGCAGAAAGGTGATAGAAATGAGGCTTGTCCTGTATTCCAAGGTACAGTCTGACTGGTTCCCCGCAAACAGAACAGAGAAGCTTGCTTTTTTTTCCGTCATCATAAAGCTTCTGATAATCCTCACGATTATACTGTTCAAGGTTAATGATTTGCAGGTTTAACTTCGCAGTTTTCATGTTTTTCCTCATCTCCGTCCAAAAATAGCACAATCTTTATCATAACAGAATATGATTTTTAGCGTAAGGTAGTTTTAAACCAGATTGAGAGTTTGAAGAATCATGAAATATTTTCTAATTCTTTGTTTGATACGGTCATAAAAAGGGAACATCATCAGAAGGATATAGTGTAGTTTCCTTAAAAAAACTAATTAGCTTGGGGGAAATCAGAATGGGATATATTCTTCCAGTGACGAATTATCAATATATACAATATGCTGAACGAGAAATCGGTACAGATTATGATCCATTTCAAATAGGGAAAATATCAAGGATCCGTAAAGAGGATCCTGTCCAAAAAGGCCATGAACAGGAGCAGCAGGAAGTCGTTACAGTCCAAAAGCGCTCTCAGCAGGAGCCAGTGGCGCGCATGCAGATGGCGGCATCAGATTTTCATTATCCAAGGACAGAACGCATTTACAAGAAACGGGTAAATCCACATGTAGTCAGCCAGACGTATGCTGAATTAACAGGAAAAGGAAAGCACTACAGCGAGTCGATCTAAACTCAGCTGAAGTGCTTTTTTCTTCGTTAAAAAAGCTCCTTCCAATTCTCAGGAAGGAGCTTTTTCGAATTAAATGTTTTTTTTCATCGTTTTGTGCGGGATGCCTGCATCAAGGAATTCCTCGGAGACAGTGTCATAGCCAAGTTTGCTATAGAAGGGAATGGCATGTGTTTGGGCGTTCAATTTCAAATCGGTGATTCCCTGTGATTTCGCATACTCTTCAATTTTATTCATGACTGCGATCCCAGCCCCGGTGCTGCGATTTTCTTTCAGAACACATATGCGCTCTACCTTGCCGATTCCGTCCAGTACCCTGAATCTTCCGGCACCTGCGGCTTTTCCATTATCATCATATAATACAAAGTGCACGGCATCTGACTCGTACTGGTCGATTTCTTCTTCTTCAGGAACTTTTTGTTCATGAATGAATACGGTTTTGCGAACATCAAATGCGTCTGACATTTCTTGTTCAGTTTCTACGATTTTTACTTCCACGGATGATTATTCCTTTCCAAGACGAAATGTTTCATATACTGTCCAAGAGCCATTATCAAGCTGATACAGCAAATGGATCCGATCGGCAGTATCTTCGAAATTCACATCTGTCATTCTTAATGAACCATATACATCTGAGTGCTCATCGTCTGACATTTTTTGCCCAATAGTGATATGAGGGACGAAATTGTATTCCTGTCCGCCGTCAAACGCAGAATTTAGCTCATGGTGAAGCTTATCTAATTCTTCCGGAGATTCAACTTTTAAATAAATGACATTATTGACAGGCTTAAATGATCCAATTCTAGTAATTTTAATATTAACTGGGTCAAAATTCTTGGCGATCGTGTAAATTTTGCTGGCGATTTCTTTTATTTCTTCTTCTGTTGCCTCGAATGCAGCCTTTAAAGTCAGGTGCGGCGGAATCAAAGCATAATGCGGGTCATAGCGTCTTCTTAATGAATTTGCGTAATCCTGGACTTTCTTCGATGGAAAAATGACAATACCAAATTTCATCTCAATACCCCCGTTTCAGTTGTGTAGTGCTATATAGATTAATTGTAAAAAAACGAAATTATGATTTATCATTCATTATAACAAATTTTCTAAATATATAGTATAAAGACGCACTGTTTATATTATGTCCTTTTTGACTACTTTTCCCAAACCCAGATTAAAGTTTTACAACAGTGCTGAATTTTTTGCGGGTTTTTACGAAAACATCAGTTTAATGGCACGCTTCAAATCAGGCTGCCAGTAAGTCCATGTATGGTCTCCGTTGAATTCTTCATAAAAATAAGAATACCCATTTCCTTTAAAAATGCCCGAAAGCTCCCTGTTAGGGGTAAGGAAATCTTTGTTTGTGGAAGAAGTTGTTTTTACTTCAGTTTCCTTTTCGCCGACAGTATGATAAATATTCAATAATTCAGGCTGGCTGAAGTTTTTCACGGCAGTCAGCACATCGTCATTCACATATGGGGACTGCAGCAGCACTCTTCCGAATGTGTGTGGGTATTGAAGCGCTGCCAACAGGGATACAGTCGCTGCGAGTGAGTCGCCGATCAAAGCCCGTCCCATTCCCATTTGATAGGTTGGGTATTGCTCATCTAAGTAAGGAACTAACTCGTGAGCGAGAAAACGGATATAGGCTTGATGCTGTTCGCCTTTCGGGTGATACTTTCTCCGTCTGTCCTCAACAGATACATAGGGAATACCGACAATGATGACGTTTTCAATTTCCTTTTTTCCAAGAAGTTCGTCAGCGATTCGCCCGATTCTTCCCAACTGGAAGTAATCGCGGCCATCCTGTGCAATCAACAGAGAATATTTATATAGAGGAGAATAGTTTGCCGGCAAATATACCAGCATCGTTACTTCTTCTCCCAACTCCTTGCTTTGCAGTGTGATTTCTTCAATTTTGCCAATTGGATAATTCATTTACTTACCTCCAAATCGATCAATCTGCAATGTAATCTCTTGCCGTCAAAACGATTTTAGCATATGTATTTTGAAAAAGCTTTTACGGCAATCTATTTGTAGAGATTCACTATGATTTAGTAAGCAAGTAACTTGTTTGACAATTGTGTGAAGTCATATGTTAAGATTATGATGAACAATTCTATATCAATAAGGGGGAATTCTGATGAAAAAAAGAAAATTTCTTTTGTTCACTGCATTGATGCTAGTGCTTTCTATGGTTCTTGCAGCATGTGGTGGCGGCTCTGATGAAAAGGGCGGCGAAGGGGAATCAGGAGAAAAACCGAAATTCATGAGCATCCTTACTGGTGGGACAGGTGGTACATACTTCCCGTTGGGCGGAGCATTTGCAAACATTGTCTCTGAGGCAACTGGTATTGATACAAATGCTGAAACAACAGGAGCTTCTGCAGAAAATATGCAGAGCATCAAAGACAACAAAGGTGAAATTGCATTCACACAAACAGATATCGCTTCCTATGCTACTGAAGGAAAGCTGATGTTTGACGGAAATGCGATTGACAATATCAAGGCAATTGGTACGCTATACCCTGAAACGATTCAGATCGTTACAACTGAAAAATCAGGAATTAAAACAGTTGAAGACCTTAAAGGCAAGAAAGTATCAATCGGTGCACCTGGATCTGGTACTGCAGCGAACGCTGAACAAATCCTTGAAGTATACGGTATGTCACTGGATGACATCCAAAAGCAGGATTTAAGCTTTGATGAATCAGTAAATGGCATTAAAGATGGCAATATTGATGCTGCATTCGTAACAGCTGGACATCCGACTGCTGCTGTTGAAGAACTTTCAGCAACAGAAAAAGTTGTGATCGTTCCTGTAGACGCTGACAAAGCGGATGAACTAATTAAAAAGTATCCTTACTATGCAAAAGAAGTAGTGCCTTCTGGAACTTACAAATTAGGTTCTGATGTGCCAACAGTAGCTGTTCTTGCGATGCTTGTAGTAAAAGCAGATCTTTCAGATGATGTTGTCTACGATATCACTAAGGCGATCTTCGAAAACCTTGATCAGGTACAACACGCTAAAGCAAAGCAAATCAAGGCTGAAAATGCTTTGAATGGTGTAGGTATTGATGTACATCCAGGAGCTCAGAAGTACTTTGACGAAAAGGGAATCAAAGCTGCTGAGTAATAGGCAAAACGTGGCCGGACAAAATCCTTAAGGGGATTTTGCCCGGTCAATTCATATTCGGGAATGATTTTGCACTCCGGCGAGTTCCCCGAAAGGACAGACCGAACTCATACACGGTCTTTTTTACTGAATAAATATCAAACCTCAATGATAGTCATTGTACAGGCGAGGCAGAATCAATGAAATTATTTAAGACAAAAACCATGATCTTCGTTCTGTTGCTCCTCATTATTTTTATCGTAATAATCTCAATGTATATTCCTTATAGACAAGCACTTGTTTTTCTTCAACCTGAAAGAGATAATATATTCTGCTATGTTCCTATTGCTCCGGGTGAAACATTTAAGATAAAGTATAAGCATTCTATCCACCTCTCGGACGTCATCGAAAGCTATCGAGTGACTGACCAAAATGACATTCAGCAATATGAACTGGAATATGAAGATTTTGCGATTGGTATGCCTTCAGATGTTGCTGAGGGTGAGAAGTTCGAGATGCAGAATGGAAGATACTATATTAAGAATATGGACAGAAGGTTTGAGCATTTTGACCTGCGGGTTGGCAAGGTCAGGGCAAATCATACATTTGTCCAAGGTAAGGTATCCTTTCCGCTTGTCCAGGTTATCGAACCAGGTACGAGAGTGAGGATTGAAGTGAAAAAAATTAATTTTATTCAGCAGATGAAGGGAGTGAACATCCTTGAGCATGAAAAATGAAACTTTAACAGAACAGGAACAGCAGGAACTGCTTGAAAAATACGATCCTGAAGCTGCCTCAAGGAAATTGAAGGGGATAATGGGCACGATTGCATTTGTAATGTTGCTGTCATTCTCATTGTTTCAGTTGTACACATCGATATTCGGAGTTTTAACTGCTCAGCTGCAAAGATCCATTCACTTAGGGTTTGCACTGGCATTGATCTTTATATTATTCCCTGCACGAAAGAAAGACAGGGTACATAATAAAGTCGCCTGGTATGATATTTTGTTGGCCCTTATTGCGGTTGCAGTCGGTGCTTATTGGCCATTAATGATCGATGAATTGGTAAACCGGGTAGGCAGGCTTACTCCGATGGACTTTTATATTGGATTGGCCGCTGTAGTGCTTGTACTTGAAGCAACCAGGAGAACGGTTGGACTTCCTATAACTATTATTGCGATACTGTTTATGGTATATGGCTTATATGGCCCATACATGCCAGGATTCCTTGCACATAGAGGACTTGAATTAGACAGCTTAATCCAGACGATGTTCTTCACTACGGAAGGTATTTTAGGAACGCCATTGGGTGTATCCTCTACATTCATTTTCTTGTTCTTATTATTTGGAGCATTCCTTGTAAAAACAGGTGTAGGCCAATACTTTAATGATCTTGCTGTATCCATTGCAGGAAAAAGAGTAGGTGGTCCAGCAAAGGTAGCGATTTTTTCAAGTGCCCTTCAAGGAACGATCAGCGGCAGTTCTGTAGCTAACGTTGTGACGTCCGGATCCTTTACGATCCCGATGATGAAAAAACTTGGTTACCGAAAAGAGTTTGCTGGTGCCGTAGAAGCATCGGCATCCACCGGCGGTCAGTTAATGCCGCCAATCATGGGTGCGGCAGCATTCTTGATGGTAGAGTTCATTGGCGGTGGAATCACTTATTGGGATATTGCAAAGGCTGCAGCAATTCCAGCACTTCTTTATTTCACAGGAATCTGGATCATGACACATTTTGAAGCAAAACGTGTTGGTCTTCGTGGATTGAAGGATGAGGAAATGCCTGATCGCAAAGAAGTGCTGGCAAAGATTTATTTGCTGCTTCCAATATTAGCGGTAATTGTCCTGATGGTTAGCGGCATGAGTGTTATGCGGGCAGCTCTCTGGAGTATTCTTATCACAGTTTTAGTCAGTGCAATTAAGAAAGAAACACGGATTGGTTTCAGGGATATGATTGACGCGCTTGTTGATGGTGCCCGCACGGCGTTAGGAGTTGCGGCTGCTACTGCTGCGGCTGGTATCATTGTGGGTGTCGTAACAAAAACAGGATTGGGCTTAAAGCTCGCCAATGGATTATTGGATCTGGCCGGCGGACATTTACTTCTTACCCTGGTGTTTACGATGATTGCATCCTTGATATTGGGCATGGGGTCCCCGACAACAGCGAACTATGTCATTACTTCAACAATCGCTGCACCGGCAATCATTTTACTTGGAGTACCTGATCTATCTGCCCATTTATTCGTGTTCTATTTTGGAATCATTGCGGATATAACACCTCCAGTTGCCCTGGCGGCATTTGCGGCGGCAGGTGTATCTGGCGGTGAACCAATAAAGACCGGCGTAAACTCGGCAAAGCTGGCAATTGCAGCGTTCATTATTCCATATATGTTCGTGTTGTCTCCAGAATTGTTAATGATTGATACTACATGGTATTACTTAATTTGGGTAGTGTTTACAGCACTTGCTGGAATGATGTTGATTGGTGCAGGGATTATTGGTTTCTGGCTGAGGAAGTTGTTCTGGTATGAGAGAATCATTGGGGTTGTAAGTGGTTTGATGCTGATCTACCCTGAAAAAATTACCGATATTATCGGCCTTGGTTCTTTTGTTTTAATCATTGCTTTGCAATTATTAATCAAGAGAAACGATACGCCTGAGCCGAACACAGCAAGCTAATAAGCTTTTTAGAAGTCCTCAAATCGGGGGCTTCTTTTTTTAGCTTGTTTTGAGGAATTTTCGCTTTTCTGGCATGACGGAAAGGATGTTTTCAACTTTGAATAACCGTTCATCATTTCTAAGGAAACAAAATGCTTTAAAATAACTGCCGCGAATTTCTTTTACAATGATTCTTCGTTGAGTAATCTGATTATTTGCAGCTAGATAAATCATCTCCACAGGGAGCTTTTCTTTTAATGATTTTGTTAGCAGCTTATTCATGTGTGTTCACCTCCCAAATTCTATATTCTTATTATACCCAAACATTTGTTCCTTATTCAATATTTTTTAGAACGAATGTTCGTATAGTTTTCGCGTTGGAAATTAATGTTATAATGAACTTAATGGGGGGATTTTGATGGAGAGTGAAATGCTACGAATTTTTGATGACCAGGGGAATCCACTGGGGACGGCAACGCGTTCTGAAGTACATAAAAAAGGACACTGGCATGAAACTTTTCATTGTTGGTTTACCGAGAGGGTTGGCGGAAAGGACTATCTTGTTTATCAAATCCGCAGCTCGGATAAAAAAGACTATCCCGATTTATTGGACATAACAGCGGCGGGACATATTTTAGCGCATGAAACCAAATTGGACGGCTTACGGGAAGTGGAAGAGGAGCTGGGAGTAAAATTATCATTCGTGGACATTGTTTCACTTGGAGTAATCAAAGGTTCTCTTGTCAGTGCTGATTTCATAGATAAAGAGCTATGCCATGTGTATGTATATAATCAGCATGTCCCAAATGAATCTTATCACCTTCAAGAAGAGGAAGTTTCCGGAATAGTGAAAGCTAGCCTGGACGACATTGAAAAACTCTGGTTTGGGGATACAAAAGAAATCAGTGTCGAAGGATTTCAGATTGATGATTGTGGTGCAAAAAAATTACTTAGTAGAATAGTCTCTAAAAAAGATTTTGTTCTCCATGAGGATGCCTATATTAATAGAGTGATCCAGGCAATAAGAAGTTTAGGAGAAGATAAAATTGAGATGTTATAAAATTATTGACAATGCAACCATTCCAGTATATATTAATAAATGTCCTCACCAAAAAGGACAAACTCAATAACGATTCCTTAGCTCAGCTGGGAGAGCGCTACCTTGACAGGGTAGAGGTCGCTGGTTCGAACCCAGTAGGAATCATACATTAAGAAGCTTCAATCCTTCCTTGGATTGAAGTTTTTTTGTTCTGAAATGCAATTATTCTAGACGAATCAAAAAAACTTCTATATATTTAAGATGACAATTGGAGAATAGGAAATGTAGGGGAGCCGGTGGTGCCGGCTGAGAAAGTATCCAGAGATGCTGACCCTTTAACCTGATCTGGCTAGTACCAGCGTAGGGAACATCTTCTGATAGACGTGTATTCGTTTATTATGGATTTTTTCGTGCGCCTGGGATTTCCCGGGCGCATTTTTTATTATGTGAAAATCAATTCTTATTCCAGCCTTCTTTTCCAGCTTCATTGTCAATTAAATTAGAGAAGAGGGAAAGTTATGAGGAAATTTGCAAGTTTGATAACGATGTTTTTCTTGGTATTGAGCATGGCGGCCTGCTCATCCAGCGAGTCGTCGGCTGAGAAGGAAAAATCACTGAAGAAGGTATCGATTGTACTTGATTGGACGCCCAATACGAACCATACGGGCATTTATGTGGCAAAGGAAAAAGGGTTTTTTGAAAAGAATGGCCTGGATGTAGATATTATCATGCCGGGTGAAGCAGGAGCGGACCAGATTGTCGCATCGGGCAAATCAGAATTTGGTGTGAGCTACCAGGAGGGAATTACTCAGGCAAGGATCCAGGGAATCCCTATCGTTTCATTGGCTGCGGTCATCCAGCACAATACATCGGGATTTGCTTCCCCAAAAGCAAAAAATATTGCTTCTCCTAAGGATTTTGAAGGGAAAACCTATGGCGGATGGGGATCACCGATCGAAAAAGAAGTCATCAGTTCATTAATGAAACAGGATGATGCTGATGTGGAGAAAGTGAAAATTGTCAACATGGGCGATTCTGATTTTTTCACTGCAGTGAAGCGTGATATTGATTTTGCCTGGATTTATTATGGCTGGACGGGTGTCGAAGCTGAGCTCCGTAATGAGCCAATCAATATGGTGTACCTGACCGATTATTCAAATAAATTGGATTACTACACGCCTGTCATCAGCACAAATGAAGAGATGATCAAAAATGATCCGCAAACCGTTAAAGCATTCATGGCTGCGCTTACGGAGGGATATGGATTTGCGATTGAACATCCAGAGGATAGTGCGGAAATCCTGCTAAAGGCAGTACCGGATTTGGACGAAGAGCTTGTAAAAAAGAGCCAGGAGTGGCTTTCTCCCAAATATCAGGATGATGCAGGGCGATGGGGAGAACAGAAGCTTGAGGTTTGGGAGAACTACAGTGAGTGGATGTTTGACCACGGTCTTCTCGAGAAAGAATTGGATGCTGAAAAAGCTTTTACAAACGAATTTTTACCTGAATAAGGAGGAGTTACGAATGGCAAATTCTCTTGTAAGTGTACAAATCATCCCTAAGGCTGCAACAACGGAAGAAGTCATTAGAATGGTGGATGAAGCAATCAAAATCATTGATGCCTCTGGTGTGAAATTTGAAGTCCATCCGCTTGAAACGACAATGGAAGGAAACCTGGAGCAATTATTAAATGTGATTGCCGAGATGAATAAAAAAATGGTCGAACTTGGCTCGCCAAATGTCATTTCCCAGGTAAAAATCCTTTATCAGCCAGAAGGAATCACTATGGATCGACTAACGGAGAAATATCGGTAATGAGAGAGATTTTGAAGAATGGATGGAGACCAAGTCTGGTTCTCCTCCTTGCTTTGCTGCTATGGGAAGGGGTTGCATATTTTAAAGAAATCCCCGCATGGCTGCTGCCTGCCCCATCCCTCATTATTAGGGAAGCAATGACAAATTATTCTTTATTTCTCTCAGATATAGGAGCAACATTGTACCTGGCTATTGCCGGACTTTTACTTGGGGTGACAATCGGCTTTATGATTGCAATGGCTCTGCACTTAGTTCCTTCACTTCGGAATGCATTCTATCCATTCTTGATTCTATCGCAAAATGTCCCGATAATCGTGATAGCCCCATTATTTGTGATTTGGTTCGGATTCGGTTTTCTGCCAAAATTGATCCTGATTACATTAATCTGCTTTTTCCCGGTTACAATTGCCTGCCTTGATGGGTTCAGGAATGTTCCGGGTGAACTCAGACATTACATGCGAATGTCGGGTTCCACAGATTTACAGATGTTTATGAAGCTTGAACTTCCAAATGCCCTGCCTCCGATGTTCTCCGGCTTGAAAATTGCGGCGACATATAGCGTAATGGGTGCTGTGATTTCTGAATGGCTTGGTGCTGAAAAAGGACTCGGTTTATTTATGACCTTATCCTCTTCCGCATTCAGGACTGACCGGGTTTTCATAGCGATTTTCATCATCATCATCTTCAGTATGTTCTTCTACGGGCTGATTGTTTTGATGGAAAAACGTCTGATTAAATGGATGCCAAAAGGATGGGAATAATGGAAGCCAAAATCAGAATTGACAGCATTACTAAATCCTTCGAAAAAACAGGTTTGGTGCTGGAAGATATTTCACTGCATGTGAATGAAGGTGAGTTTGTATCGATCATTGGTCCTTCTGGCAGCGGGAAGAGTACGATTTTTCAATGCATAGGTGGATTGGTTCAGCCTGACAAAGGGGAACTGCACCTTGATGGACGCAAAATCAATGGAGAAACTGGGAATATAGGCTATATGCCTCAACAGCCAGCGCTTTTTCCATGGAGAACAGTATTGGACAATATCTTGCTTGGCCAGGAACTTTCCGGAAAACGTGACATAGCTGAGGCGAAAATGTGGCTGGAAAAGATAAAGTTATCAAACTATGAGAAAGCTTATCCCAATCAACTGTCGGGCGGCATGAAACAAAGAGTCGCTTTCCTGAGGGCTCTTTTAAGTCCACAGTCTGTTTTGCTGCTGGATGAACCATTTTCCGCTTTGGATGAGTTCACGAGATTTGAGATGCAAAGATGGCTCCTGTCCATTTGGGAAGAAGAGCGGAAATCTGTGCTTTTTATTACGCACAATATCGAAGAGGCGATTTTTTTATCAGATAGAATTTACCTGCTTTCTCCTCGACCTGCAAAAGTAATCAAGGAAATGAAAGTGCCGTTTAATAGGCCAAGGACGGGTCGTATACTTACTGATGATGTCTTTTTGCAATTGAAGAAAGATATTTATCGTTTGTTGAAGGCAAGTGGATTGCATGAAGGTTTTTAGTGTACAAACTCATACTAAGAAAAAAAGAAACGGCGAATTTTTTTGCCGTTTCTTTACATAAATTAATCCCCTTGGCGTTAAGGATGGTGCAGATGCTGCTGGTCTTCTGATTTTTGCTCAATGTTCTCGATCCAGGCATTACCTAGTAAATTCCCTGTTAATAGATATGAGGCCAGCAAGATAAAGCTGAGGAAAGGTATGATAACGTCTCTAGAGGATTTAATAGCAGACTTTGTTTGTTGCAAAATTTTATATAGGAATATAGATGATACAGTAAGAGTTAAAAAAAATTGGATGAGAATCAGTGCTTTTTCCGGCAAAAGCATTTCGCCAAGCATAGCCCCCATCATTCCACCCATCAACCCACTCATAAAACCCTCAATTGAGGAAGCTGTACTAAATACAAATCCAAGTCCCACCCCGCAAAAAGCTCCTATAACCATCCCGAGCATAGTAGAAAGGAACAGATCACCCTGATGGATACTGCCAAGTAAAATCCCTGATGTGATCCCGGCATTCATTCCGAAAAACATGGTAACGATCATACCTGACATCAAGTTCATTCCAGACTTAAAACGGTTAGCCATTATGATAGATATAAAGGTCACGCAAGCAAGGGTAAAGAAGACATAAACATTAAATAATAACATGGTTAACCTCCTCATCACCATGATATGAAGGATGGGGACAAACCATGCAGTTGAGCTTGAATATGCAGAAAGTGTGAATTTTAGGAACTTCGTTCGAAAAAGGAAGTTTTTATAAGCATATCGGGAAATTCACGAAAGTTGATGCAAAATCTCCTGGCTTTTCTGATATAACGTCAAAATTCGGTGATTTCTGTCGACCAGGCAAGAATCGGGAGCATCTGAAAGGATCCTAGGGGAAAAGGGAGGCTAAGCAAGCTGAGTAAACGAGAGCATGAAATACACTGGTATATCACGAATTATCAGATAATTTGAATTTTGAGAGCATATTACAGGATTGTTACAATTATAGTCATAACGTTTGTTGGGGGGAGAAAAGAGATCAAGCAAAAAAAGGAAGTTTATCAACCTCTCAAAAGGGGTAAATAAACTTTGCTTCTAACTGTCGGGATTTTTAGTACGGCAAGCATTGGAAGACAAAAAGATAAATTTAGAGGGGGAGTTTTAGAAAGTGAAGAAAATTTTATCGATATTCGTACTTATTGTGACAATGGCAGGGATCCTGGCTGCTTGTGGCAGCGATGAAAAAGCCTCTGGCGGTGAAGGAGGCATGAAGCTGGCTGAGGATGGAAACTTTACATTTGCGGCATCAGGCGAATTCAAGCCATTCAGTATCACAGATGGGGAAGGAAAGATGTCCGGGTTTGATATCGATGTGGCTGAAGCTGTTGCAAAAGAGCTGGGACTTGAACCAAGCCAGAAGAAGTTCAAATTTGCAAGTATCGTAGAAGGCGTTAAAACAGGGCGATTCAATGCAGCTGTTGCCAGCCATACGATTAATGAAGATCGCTTAAAGCATGTAGACTTTTCTACACCATATTACTATTCTGGACCACAGATATTTGTAAGAACTGACAGTGGAGCAGAGAAGCTTGCTGACCTGGAAGGGAAGGAAGTAGCCGTTTCAAAGGGATCTACATATGCAAAGACAGCAGAAGAAGTGACAGATAATATTGTGCTTTATGACAGTGACGTAACAGCTTTAGAAGCGTTGGCCAATGGAAGGCATGACGCTGTTATAACGGACTTTATTACAGGTAAAGAAGCGATCGGTGCCGGATTGAAAATCGAGGGCAAGGAGCTCCTTGGGCGCAGTGAGCAGGGAATTGCAGTTGCAAAAGACAACAAAGAATTGCTGAAGAAAATCAACGAGGCATTGGAAACATTAAGAGAAAATGGGACGTTGAAAGAAATCAGTGAAAAATACTTCGGTGAAGATATCACTGCGGATCCGGAAAAATAAGCTGTCACTCGGAAGCGAATGTGCGGTATGACTGCACATTCGTTTCTGCTTAATTTGCTGTTTTATTAACGATATGAAGCGCATGCTGGAACATTAGGCTGGATGATGCCAGATAAAAACAGCAAGAAAAACGTGAAGAGTTAAAACAGAAGTTCACAGGGAGTTGAATGAATTTTGCCAAGTTTAACGCATGTTATAGAAGTATTTTTCGACACTTATGATATTTTCCTCAAAGGCATGCTGCTTACATTGCAGGTTACTGCCGTCTCGATATTAATCGCTATTTTCATAGGTTTGTTTTTTGCCTTTCTTAAAATTTCAGGCATTAAAGTCTTGGAATGGATTGCGAATGCCTATATCTATTTGGTCAGAGGGACCCCGCTCATCGTGCAAATCTTCATTTTTTACTTTGGAATGACAACTCTAAATATGTCCGCATTTTGGGCTGTGGCGCTTGGGCTTGCATTCCACAACGGAGCCTATATTGCGGAAATCTTCAGGGGAACAATCCAATCAATCGACAAGGGTCAAATGGAAGCGGGACGCTCACTTGGAATGAGCAGAAACCTGACAATGAGAAGAATCATCCTTCCACAGGCATTCCGTCGTGCTCTGCCGCCGCTTGGAAATCAATTTATCATCGGTCTCAAGGACTCTTCTCTGGCAGCCTTCATTGGGATGTATGAATTATTCAATGTAGCGACCACAAAAGGGGCAAACGATTTTGACAATATGACATACCTGCTGATTGTCGCTGTCTATTATCTATTCCTAGTTTACTTGATATCAGCATTAGTAGGACTTCTTGAGAAGAAACTTTCGGTAAGTGATTAAGGGGGAAATTGTTTTGGAAGGTAGAGATATGATCAAAGTGAATAAGCTTAATAAATCGTTTGGTGACCTTCATGTATTGAAGGATGTTGATATTACTGTAAAAGAAAGTGATGTAGTCTGCCTGATTGGGGCCAGTGGTTCTGGAAAAAGTACGTTGCTCCGCTGCCTGAATTTCCTGGAGGTCAAGGACAATGGACAAATCATCATCGAGGGTGAGGAAATAAACGCGAATACCCACGATTTGAATGAAGTGCGCCAGAAAATCGGAATGGTTTTCCAGCACTTTAACTTATTTCCTCATAAAAATGTGATTGAGAATATCATAGAGGCCCCAGTCCACGTAAAAGGCGTCAGTAAGGAGCAGGCAATTAAGGAAGCAAGGGAACTGCTTGGCAAAGTCGGACTCGCAGATAAAGAAAAAGTATATCCATCCAAGCTTTCCGGCGGACAAAAGCAGCGGGTAGCTATCGCCAGGGCGCTTGCTATGAAACCTGATATCATGCTTTTTGACGAACCAACATCGGCCTTGGACCCGGAACTGGTGGGAGAAGTTCTCGCTACAATGAAAGAACTGGCCGAGGACGGAATGACGATGGTCGTCGTGACACACGAAATGGGCTTTGCCCGTGAAGTTGCGGATTGGGTTGTTTATATGCATGGTGGACGGATCGTTGAAGTTGGGCATCCTGAAGATATCTTTGAAAATCCGGTCGAAGAGCGTACACGTGAATTTTTAAGTAAAACTTTTTAACAGGATGGACGCTTAGGGATCTAAGCGTTCATTTTTTCTTTAAGATCTCCTATGGATAATGAAGGTGCAGTCATTGCAGAATAAAATTTATAAAGGTACCTACTGTAAATTGTTCATAGTAGATATAATTACATGAATTATGGAGGCTGACATGATCAGGAATATTTTCTCTAACTTTGTTTTTTCAGTGTCGGCTGCGGTGATACTGCTGTTCGTCGTAGTTGGAGCTATTAAGCCAAAAGCGTTTGGTGAAATAGCAGGAAAACTATTTGATTTCACAACAATTAATTTTGGCTGGTTTTATTTACTGGCTGTGTTTATTATTGTGCTATTTTTAATTGGCCTTGCTGTTAGCAAATATGGAGCAATCCGACTTGGCGGTGAAGGGGAACGTCCTGAATTCTCCTTTTTCACCTGGATAGGGATGCTTTTCTCTGCAGGGTTCGGAGCGGGTCTTGTATTCTGGGGTATCGCTGAACCAATGAGCCACTTTTTTAATACTCCTTTTGCGAGTATTGAAGGAGAATCAAGAAATGCAGCAAGGATCGCCATGGGATATTCCTTTTTCCACTGGGGTGTCAGCCAATGGTCTGTATTTGCGATTGTCGGCCTTGTAATTGGATTTTTGCAATTCCGCAAGCAAAAAAACGGGCTTGTCTCCACAGCACTAGAGCCGATTACTGGCAATAAACCAGTGGTAAAAAATACAATCGATACCTTGGCTGTCGTGGCGACAGTAATGGGGATTGCTACCTCAGTTGGTCTTGGAGTATTACAGATGAATGGCGGCCTTAACGCAGTGTTTAATACAGGTAATTCAATTGGTATACAGATGGTCATTATCCTTATTATGTTTGTTGCCTATATGATTTCTTCATCAACAGGGCTGGATAAAGGCATCGCAATGCTGAGTAACTTGAACCTCGGAATTGCGATCCTACTCCTGCTTTTCGTATTAATCGCCGGACCCACGGTATTTATCATGGAAAGTTTCACTCTGGCCATTGGTGATTACTTTGCCAACTTCATTCAATATAGCTTGAGGCTGCAGCCTTATCAGGAAGGAACATGGACCCGGGATTGGACAATTTTTTACTGGGCCTGGGCAATCGCCTGGTCACCGTTTGTCGGTGCATTCGTTGCACGTGTTTCTAAGGGCAGGACCATTAGGGAATTTATATTTGGTGTCATGGTAATTCCCCCACTCATAGCTTGCCTTTGGATCGCTGCTTTTGGTGGTACTGCATTATGGAATGACTTAAATCACGACACTGGAATTGCTGCTGCAGTAAATGCTGATTTAACTTCCGCACTTTTCAAGACCTTCGAATTTTTGCCAATGACGACGATTCTATCGGTTTTTTCAATTATTTTAATCTTTACTTTCCTGGTAACATCGGCCGACTCTGCCACTTATATACTTGCAAGTATGACTACTTCGGGAAGCCTGCATCCGCCGCTTTTTGCGAAAATTGTCTGGGGATCATTGATGGCTGCTATCTCCGCCGTATTGCTATACGCAGGCGGACTGGAAGCCCTGCAGACCGCTTCACTTATCGCGGCGCTTCCATTTACAGTCTTATTACTGTTGCTGATGTTCGCAATCCTCAAACTTCTTAAAAAAGAACCGCTGCCAATCAGGCCGGCTGATTTAAGGAGATTCAGGAGACTGGAGAAGGCAGCAAATAATGAGAAGGAATAATAGTAATGATTGCTAATAATCTGTTTGATAATTTTAGATTTAGACCGCTGCCTTGTGCAGCGTTTTTTTTATTCTAATGATCCTTGATTCCAGGTGAATTAATAAACAAAATGCAGCTGTCGCCGATATAAATACCATATTAACAACATGAAAAACTAAAAAGGATGTTTGCCTACAATGTTTTCAATACCCGATTCAGACAATATTACAATTTTACAGGGAGAATATTCGCTCCCAATAGTTTTTCTTTCTGTCGTAATAGCTTTCCTGGCTTCATTTACAGCTCTTTCGATGAACGAGAGAATCAAACAAAACGGCTTTTTTAGCCGCAATTTCTGGCTGATTCTTGCATCCATTGCAATGGGGCTTGGGATTTGGGCGATGCATTTTATCGGCATGAGCGCATTCATGCTGCCTGCTACGATGAAATATAATATTCCTCTGACAATTTTATCGGTTGCACCTGCAGTACTGGCTTCATATCTGGCATTCTATATCTCGAATCGGACCAATCTAACGTGCTGGCCGCAAATTTTTGCTGGCATCATCATGGGAATTGGAATCGCTGCGATGCACTATATCGGAATGTCAGCCATGAAAATGGATATTGAATATGCCTATAGGCCAAACATTTTTGCCCTGTCCATTGTCATCGCCATCATTGTTTCCTATGTAGCATTGTACATATTTACAAGTATGCAGAGGTTCATGGGGAATTTCTATGTCAAAACAATTACATCCTTGCTTATGGGACTTGCAGTTGCGAGCATGCATTATACAGGCATGGAGGCAGTTGTTTTTTATACAGAGGGTTCGATGGTACCACCAACTCATCATGCAAAAATGAATCTGCACTTGCTGATTGTTGCTGTAACTTTGGGAATAGGAGTTATTTTGGGACTTACGGGATTGTCCAGTCTGCTTGACCGTTATGTAGATTTCCGTTTGAACCATTTCGATGCCTTGACAGGTCTGCCTAATAGGCGACAATTTGAAAAAATGATGAATACTTCTGTACCGAATAGTCTTGCAATTATCCATTTGCATGGCTTGGAAAAGTGGAATAGCAGGTATGGATATGAGTTTGGCGATGAAGTGATTAGAGCAGTAAGTGATATTCTCAACAGGCTTAAGCCAGGATTCGGTGTAATTTACCGAATTGAGGGCAATCGTTTTGCCTTGATCTCTGCTGATGGCCGTGACTATGAAAAACTAAAAATTTCCCTGGAAACAATCACTGCAGTTTTGAAGAAACCTATAGTCATCAACGAAAAGAAAATTGTGATTGATATGGTTTGCGCTGTAGCAAGCAGACAAGGAAATGACCATGAAGATTTATTTTCCAATACTATAGCTGTGCTGCAGCATTCCCAAATAGCTTTTAAGCATGAGGTTATCGAATATGACCCGAATGTACATACCCTCGCATTTGAACGGAATCTCATCCATGATATTGACAGGGCTATACATGAAGAAGAACTATTTGTTCTTTATCAGCCGAAGGTCTGTTCCAATTCACAACTGGTCTTTGGTGTTGAGGCTTTGCTTCGCTGGAAGCATCCTGTACATGGAATGATTTCCCCAGGTGTTTTTATCCCTATTCTTGAAGAAAATGGAAAGATGCATGAGGTGACAGATTGGCTCATTGATCATGTGTGTGAGCAAATTGCCTTTTGGGCAGCTGAAGGCAATGAAGTTTTTAAAGTAGCGGTCAATATACCAGGTTCCTATTTTACATCGCCGCAGTTAATGGATTCATTGAAGCAGAGTGTCGCCAAGTATGGGATTGAAAGCAAGTACCTAGAACTTGAAATTACCGAGACAAGCGTCATTGACCATATCGAAAATGCCATCAGGGCAGTGAGTGAATTCAAAGAGTACGGGTTCACAGTTGCCCTCGATGATTTTGGAACAGGTGTGTCTTCCTTATCCTACTTAAAGCGACTGCCAATTGAGACCCTGAAAATTGATAAGTCATTTGTTGATGATGTGCCGCAATCGGAAAAGGACTCTGCGATCATGAAAGCAATAGTCAGCCTTGGCCATTCCCTGAAACTGAAGGTGGTCATTGAAGGAGTGGAATCTGAAGAGCAGATGAAATTCCTCTTAACTAATTCAGAAAATCCAATTATACAGGGGTATTACTATTCCAAGCCGCTTGAAGCTGGAAAGCTTGTTGAGTGGGTCAATAACTTTACGAAATTATCTGGGGCAGTTTCATAAATATTCTATGTATTTGTTAAAAATTTCATAATATAATTGGATGTGTCTAAATTTTTGCCCGGTATTACCGATAAGATTTATGTTCAAAAAAGGAGGAAAGTATATGGATTTAAGTATTTCACAAATAAAAAAGAAATCCCTGGCTTCATTAAAAGGGAAATGGGGAATCGGCGTCGCGCTGACACTCATTGTGTTCCTTGTGACAACATTTGTTCCAATGATGGTAGAAGTAGTGTTAAGCGGCGGGTTTTCAACTTGGGTAGCACAGACAGAAACACCGGTATGGGCAAGCCTTGTCAGTACATTTTTCACATTTCTCTTCATACCGCTGTCAGCAGCGAGCTACTGGTTTTACCTGGTGATTGCAAGATGGAATGATCCTAAGATTTCCCAGGTATTCGCGGTGTATAAAGAATGGGAACTTTCCCTGAAGGTCATTGGAACATCCATCCTGGTCGGGATTTTTACAATGTTATGGACTTTATTATTGATTATACCTGGAATCATAAAAGGAATTTCCTATTCTCAAGTGTTCTACCTGCTAAGGGATCATCCGCAGTTATCTGCTCTGGAAGCCATCACCCAGAGTAAAGTGCGGATGAAGGGTTATAAATTGAAGTTCTTCCTGATGAACCTTAGCTTCATCGGCTGGGCGTTCATTGCCATCTTCACTCTTGGAATAGGCTTCTTGTGGCTGGTGCCATATATAAGCACAGCCAATGCGACTTTTTACAACGAATTAATTGCTCCACAAGATAACGGGGAAGCTAAACCTGCTGACTTGGCAATCTTATAAATATCATTTATTCAGCCTCAGCTAGATTCATAGCTAAGGCTATTTTTTTGATGAACTACACCAACATACAGCCATTTTCACGCAAACGGCCACAATTAGAATCCCCCACTTCTATTTTAAAAAAATACATAAAGGAAAAATAAAGGGGACAGCGAATAGTATTAGTTCAATCATTTACAGAAAAGAGTGAGAATATGGGCTTTGATATGTCTACAATATTTTTGGTGGATCAGAAAGATGGTTTTACCTCGACTTTCAGCCAATTGGTGTCGATGATGAACTATACACGTAAAACTACCTTGGACGCAGTTGAGGGGCTATCAATAGACAAACTCGATTACCTCATTCATGGGGAAGCGAATTCGATCGGCATGCTTCTTGGCCACATGGCTGCAGTTGAAAGAATCTATCAGATTGTCACTTTTGAACGGCGGGACCCAACTCAGGAAGAAGAGGAAGAACTTGCCGCAGGACTGGAACTTGGCGAAAAAGGAAGAGCAGCCTTCAAAGGGTTCCCGCTGGAATATTATCTTGAAGACCTCCAGGCGGCCAGGAACGATACCTATAGTAAGTTCCAAACACTTGCGGATGAATGGCTGTTTGAACAGACCAATTGGTGGTGGAATCAGCCGGGGAACAATTATTTCAAATGGTTCCATGTGTTCGAGGATGAAATCAACCACCGCGGCCAAATCAGAATGATCAAGAAGATTTACAGCAAAAAAAAAGAAGGTTTAGCTAAATAATTTAATTTACTTTAGGCCCGCGGAGTTCTTCGCGGCCTATTTTATTTCTTATGATTTTTTGTAAATTTCTCAATGTTTTGAAACTTATTTCCAGGACAATCGTAATACATATCAAGGAATAAATGGAAAAAGGGAGGGTGTTTTATTAATTTTGGCAAGGGGTGAGGAAAATGGAGCTGTTTGGCATACCATTGGAAACGATTTATTTTTATGGATTGGTCATATCAGGTGCGGTCACGATTCTTTATCTGTTTTTTGGTGACGTAGTGGAAGGTGTCACGGAAGGCATTCCATTTATGAATCCAACATTGATCTTTTCATTTGTGACAATTTTTTCAGCAGGCGGGTATTTAGGAGAAGTTTTTACAAAGCTGAACAGTCTTTTAATTGTGGGTTCTTCTGTCATTATTGCGCTTATTTTTGTAACTTTATTGAATGTGTTTGTGCTGATTCCATTATCCAATGCAGAGGAGTCACTTGTGTATAAGGAAAGTGATTTGAGAGGCAGGATTGGAACAGTGATCACAGGCATTCCGGTTGATGGATATGGTGAGGTCCTGATCGAAAATATCAGCGGCCGAATCTCGAAGCCGGCAGTCAGTTTTACCAAAAATGAAATACCGTATGGAAAAAAAGTCCTTGTTATCGATGTTGAAAATGGTGTGCTCCAAGTACGGGTTTATGAAGAATTAGAGACTTATATTTAGGAGGAACAGGTATGGATTTAATGTTTATCGTTATTGGTTTTGTTGTATTCCTGATTATTGCATTGATTGCTGTTTTTATTACCAAATACAAGACAGCCGGGCCAGATGAAGCTTTGATCGTGACTGGCAGTTTCCTCGGCAGCCGCAATGTGCACACGGACGAATCGAATAATAAGATCAAAATCATCAGGGGTGGTGGTACCTTCATTTTTCCGGTGTTCCAGCAGTCACGTCCGCTCAGCCTGCTTTCAAGCAAGCTTGAAGTGACAACTCCTGAAGTGTATACAGAACAGGGAGTTCCAGTCATGGCAGATGGAACGGCTATCATAAAAATTGGCGGATCCATCAGTGAAATCGCCACAGCTGCCGAGCAGTTCCTTGGAAAGACAAAGGAAGACAGGGAAAACGAAGCGAAGGAAGTTTTAGAGGGGCATTTGCGTTCAATTTTAGGATCAATGACAGTGGAGGAGATTTATAAGAACCGGGATAAGTTTTCCCAGGAAGTTCAGCGGGTTGCTTCACAGGACCTTGCAAAGATGGGTCTTGTCATCGTGTCATTCACCATCAAGGATGTCCGGGATAAAAATGGGTATCTGGATTCCCTTGGTAAACCACGAATTGCCCAGGTAAAACGTGACGCAGATATCGCAACAGCAGATGCGGAAAAAGAGACGCGCATCAAAAAGGCTGAAGCGGATAAAGAAGCGAAAAAAGCTGAATTTGAGCGCGCAACTGAAATCGCTGAAGCTGAAAAAATCAATGGTTTGAAGATGGCGGAATTCCGCCGTGAGCAAGATATCGCAAAGGCGCGTGCCGACCAGGCGTACGATTTGGAAACAGCGCGGGCACAGCAAGAGGTAACAGAACAGGAAATGCAGGTTAAGATTATCGAGCGCCAAAAGCAAATCGAGCTCGAAGAGAAAGAAATCCTGCGCCGTGAACGCCAGTATGATTCCGAGGTCAAGAAGAAAGCTGATGCTGACCGCTATGCAGTTGAGCAATCAGCCGCTGCTGACAAAGCGAAGCAAATTGCAGAAGCCGATGCGAATAAGTACCGGATTGAAGCAATGGCCCGTGCAGAAGCTGAGAGAGTGCGTATGGATGGCTTGGCTAAAGCAGATGCAGAGAGAGCACAGGGTGAAACAGAAGCTGAAATCATTCGCTTAAAAGGTGTGGCGGAAGCAGAAGCGAAAGAAAAGATTGCTGAAGCCTTCGAACAGTTCGGCCAGGCCGCAATCCTCGATATGATCGTGAAGATGCTGCCAGAATACGCGAAACAAGTTGCCGCACCACTTGGCAATATTGATAAGATTACTGTTGTCGATACTGGCGGGAGCGATGCAAATGGCGGAGCGAATAAGGTAACTGGCTATGCGACCAACCTGATGGCGACCCTGCAGGAATCGCTGAAAGCATCATCAGGCATTGATGTAAAAGAACTGATTGAAAACTTTTCAGGGAAAGCCAATGTCAGGCACAGCATCGATGCACTGGCAGATGGAATACGGGAAAAGAAAAATGTAGAAGCACCAAGTGTTGAGGAGAAATAATAAGAAACCGCCTGGATGTTGATTCCAGGCGGTTTTTTCAGGATGAAAGATTGGTTTTTTGCACATTTGAATCCCAGGCCTGCAGAAAAATGTCCAAGAAAAATGGTTTAAAGGACATTTCGCCCCCATGCCGGCAGCAAAATGTCCAAGAAAAGCGGTTTAAAGGACATTTCGATCTCGAGCCGGCAGTAAAATGTCCAAGAAGACTGGTTTAAAGGACATTTCTAGCCCCAGTTGCCGGCGAAATGTCCAAGAAAACGGGTTTAAAGGACATCTCGCCCTCATGCCGTCAGTAAAATGTCCAAGAAAACCTGATTAAAGGACATTTCGATCCTGAGCTGGCAGTCAAATGTCCAAGAAAAGCGGTTTAAAGGACATTTCAAGCACAAACCATCAGCGAAATGACCAAGAAAACCGATGTTAACTTCATAGTACCATTTACATCTATTCACTCTCCGCAGGCTTCATCCACGCCTGGAAATACCCTTTTGCCTGGGGGTGGCCTGCTTTTTCGAATAATGTAATTAAATCGTGTCCAGATGCATTTTTATTTGAATACTCATTGACGTATTGCTTCATTGCTTTTTTCACTTTTCCAGCTTTGACCAAATAGTCCAGCTCAGCATACATATTGTAACCTTGTATCCCCATCATGAGCGTATAGTCATTAATATTTTTAAACTCATTTAAAGGGCTGCTTAAGTACTGGCCTTCTTTTTGAATTCTTGCGATTTCTTCTTGCTGTTTTGTTTGTTCTTCTGCAGAACTTTTAGGCGTGAAGCCTCTTTCACCCATATATGTTTTCAAGGAATAGTTAACGAGTGTTTCATTAACCCATGGTTCCTTGTAGCCCTGGCTTCCGACCAATCCTGACAGCCACTGGCGGATCACGCCATCTGACATACCAAGGGAAGAATAGCTATTATCTGAAAAATGATATCCAGGTGAGAATATCATTCCCTGGTAAGCCATTTGTGGGTTCCCTTCCGCTGTGCGAATAATATCCAGTTCCTTATAAGGCAGCGGTATACCGTAAAATTCTTCAAAGAAATCGATGGTTTGCCCGGCGCCCATTGCATTCCTGTTTGCTGTCTGCTGCTTGTCAGTGGAAGGACGGTACCATACATTCACAAGTGTTTCATTTTTACTCATGAATCTTTCTGCTTGATAATACTGTTTATCCAGAAGGACGAGAGAAAAATCACGGACATTATCCATCTTGGCACTGTATGTCTTGTTTTCACCTTTGGTCTCAGTAATAGCATTGGCTTCATCCGCATTCGACATGATTTCGTATTTGTCAGGAGCGGTGATGGTAATGTCAAAATTAGCTGTTTCACTGTAAAACGGCAAGCCGATTGGTGAATAGGGGTCCAGGTTCCAGCCGTTTTTATCATATACAGCCTGTATTGGCAGGAAGTTGCCGAGCCATACTGCTGCATAATCATAGCTTGCATTGCTGTAATTCGAAGGGAGCTGGAAATTGAATTGAATATCCAACTCGGCAGCTTTCTTGTCAGCCCAATCCTTCATTTGAATTTCTAAAATAGTTCCATCAACCTTGAAATCAGCTTTCTGATTATTTACTTTAATATCCTCGATATCGATCCAGCCAGGTGTCGGTGATGGCCCTCGAACGAATTCCCATTCGGGACCGTCAATTGGTTCTTTAAACTGGTTAGGGTACAGGTGGAAAAAGATTTTCTCCTGGTCGGCACCTGTAGTATTGGTAGTTGAAACATGCAGGCTGCCCTTTAATACAGCATCGGCATCCTGATAAGTCAGGTCGGCTTTATAGAGGACAGGTACATGCTCCTTATTTGTAAAACTGTTACTATATAACTCTTTATCTTCAGCAGATACTTCCACACTTTTTGTTTTTGTTTCTTTAGTGACTGCTGTTTCATTTGCACCAAACTCTGCATAAGAAAACATTCCTGCCCATAATACAAAGGACACGGTCAATAATGTGGTAAAAGCCGGCTTGGCATTGTATGAGATGTATTCTGTAAGCTTAAAGACAATATTTTCAATATGGCAGTAGAGGGTATAGCGGCTCATATAACCTCTTGCCATCCGGAGTTTTCCACGGAAATAGTCGCTAATATATTTCTTCTGCTCATACTCCGTCTCAGCCTTCTCTTTCACACCCACTATTACAAAGTTTTTAGAAAGGCTGGTATTCTCTATGGCAACATGATTGTCCACCGTTTTAGCCCTTTTATTCGCTGGTACGACCCCGGCTATATGATCTTCGATCCCTTTCTTCATCCAATTCACGATGATTCCAATCAATGCAATCATCACGATAGGGCTGTAGACCATCCACGGCGCACGCCTCATCAGCCAGAAGTTTTGGCCTGCCATCCCTGCAAGTTCGTTTGTAATTGTCCGATAAATCAACCGTGGTATATCAGTCAACGCTGTAGAGTGGGGACCACCGAGATACAGGGAAAAAATTCCAAGGAAAGTCAAAAGCTGCAGAACTGATAAAATCTGCTGGGTCATTAATAAAAGTAAATGAGATTTGATATTCGGCCAGACATGCTTAATCAATGTATGGAATTTGCTGGCACCCATCAGTGTTGAACTCAGTACGTAGGGTTGTTTCTCGATCTCCTCTATCATATCCAGGATAAAGTAATAGACTCCAGGCAGTCCGATGAACACCAAAACTAAAATTTGGTATTCTAATATGATATTTGAAGATATCCCAATAGGTACTCCTGCCACCGGCATGATCAGAATGATTCCGGCCAGCAATGCCGGGATATACCGAAACGGCCAAAAGAATGCACTGAAATACCGTCTAAGTCCGGAATACCATAATACCGTCAGCAGAGCCAGCAATGTCCCTGCCAAAATGCGTGCAAGAGTGATGCCAATTACCGCACCGAGTGTGTATTTAACACCGACTAGAATAAGGTTCACCATACTTCTAGCGCCTAAATCTGTCCCCAGCGGGAAGGTCAGGGACGGAGGAGCCGGAGGTGCAGCGACAAATTTACCATTCTCATCGAAAATCAACAGTTCATGGCTTTCGGGTATCGGCTCCGTGAACCAGCTGACCGTGAACATTAGAATGAGGATGGCCGCACCAATCTTTATATTCCGGTATTTTAGGTTATTGATATATTTTAGTAATGCCATGAACCTTTGAATTAAGTATTTAGCCGCAACTGTCCCTCCTTTTTTTAGCTTTGAAAAATTCAACTCCCTAGTTTCCCTGGCCAACCAGGCAAAGCCAGCTTTAATATTCTTGGAATTGATGTTCCTAAATAAAGTGATAATCAAAGCAAAAAATGTTGAAAAAATACTCCTTATCTTTTTCATATATTCAGCCCCCGAGCTTTCCCGGCATTTTTACCAAAAAAAGTGACTATTCTCTCCACGATGACGACTGGCACCATAAAGACCCCAACATAAAATAGAATCTTAGCCGGAGACACCCCTTTTGTCAGCATTAGCTTATGAAGTTCTTTAATGTAGCCATCGAGGACAAACATGTGTTCAACGAGCACCAGGTTCGTTAAAACCAAGAAGATGATGGTTTTAAAGTGAATGGAGACAACCGGCACTATATTTCGGGTTAAGTGGATGAACAGCAGCTGCATCCTGGATAACCCTTTTGCCTGACCTAAAAGAATGTAATGTTTTTCGAATTCCTCCTCCATTACTTTTATCAGGAATTGAGCTAAAAACAGCGAAGGGAGGATGGAGTTTATGATCATTGGAAAAATAAGCGGTTCTTTGCCTGCCAGCCCATACATGGTAACCAGGCGGATATTGAATTCCCTGAAAAGGGTAAACAAGAACAACTGCATCATGAAAATAACGAGTAAATCAGGAAGTCCCTCAAAGAAATTAAGGATATGTCTGACCTTGGAACGGTGAGCATAAGGTAGGTTCATAAATAAATAGGCAATTAGACTTCCTATGATAATAGTGAACAGCATACTTACAAAAATGATTTCTAATGAGTATGTATACCTGTCGATGACAGTTTCAGTTTTCCAGCTTTCGAAAAATTTCCAGCTGTCAGGCTCCAAAATCTGTAAGGCTGTCGCAGCAAGGGCTTTAAAGAAAGCAGGAAGCTTCAAGCCAAGGTGTTCGCTTTCCACTCCTCTAAAGGTAAAAAGACGAGGGAAGGTCAAGAAAAACAATAGACCTGCAATTGAGGTCAAAAACAAGAATGGGTAATGAATAAACTTTTTCATAAGCTCTCCTTTGGTAAAATTTTCTTTATTTAAACATTGACGTTGTAAGGTTATGAAAAGTTGCATAATTTTAGAAATGTTTTTTAATAATTTTGTGATAATTGAAAAAATAATGTAATATAGATTATAATAAACCGACTAGATAGTTTATTTAAAAGGGGGAAGGATTATGGACCAAAAGGTTATGAACCAATCAATCACTTCTGCATTGGGAAAATTCAAAGAATTAGACGAAAAAATCTCGCATTTTAATAGTATTTTAGGCTTGCTCAGCTGGGATCAAAAAGTAATTGCACCAAAAAAGGGCCGTTCGATTTTTGCTAAAGCAAACGGCACACTAAGAACGGAAGCATTCAAGCTATCAGTTTCGGAGGAAATGGGGGAGCTCTTAAGAACACTCACTTCTCCTGAGGCCGAGGACTATCTGGACTATGCTGCCAAGGTCAAGGTCAGGGAACGCAACAAATTTTATAATCGTTCAAAGAGGATCCCCGCTGAAATGATCAAGGAATTTTCGGTGCTGACGTCTGAGGCCAATGATGCATGGGTAGAGGCGAGGGAGAGCAGTGACTTCGAAAAATACCTTCCATATCTGGAGAAGATTGTGGATTTCAAGAGAAAGGCTATTGAAATTTACGGTTACGAAAAACATCCATATGATGCGCTGCTTAACGAATTTGAGCCAGGTCTTACGGTAGAAAAGCTCGACCCTTTGTTTGTTAAATTAAGAGAATCGAGTGCAGACTTGCTTAGAAGAATACAAAATTCTTCTTTCAAGCCGGCAGCGGAGATTTTTGACCAGCCATTTTCAATTGATCAGCAAAAAGAATTCAACCGCTATCTTCTCCCATTGATTGGTTTCGATATGGAAGCTGGGAGGCTTGATGAGACAGTCCATCCTTTTGCTCAGGCAGTTAATACCAGTGATGTAAGGATTACGACAAGATATCTCGAAAATAATGTGCGTTCGGCTATTTTCGGTACGATTCATGAGGCTGGACACGGGATTTATGATCAAAACATTGATGAGAAATTTGAGGGGACAGTCCTGCAGGAGGGGGCGTCTTTCGGGATTCATGAATCACAATCCAGGTTCCTTGAAAACATGGTGGGACGCAGTGAGCAATTCTGGAAGTACTTTTATCCAAAGCTGCAGGAGTATTTCCCTGACCAGCTGGGGAATCTGGATCTGGATGAGTTCTACCGTGCTATCAATGCAGTCGAACCCTCATTCATCCGTGTAGAGGCAGATGAACTGACCTATAATCTGCATATTATGGTCCGATACGAAATTGAAAAAGCATTAATTGCCGGTGAGATTGAAGCAAAGGACCTGCCTGGAATGTGGAACACGAAAATGAGTGAATATTTAGGAATTACACCATCCAATGACAGTGAAGGTGTCCTGCAGGATATTCACTGGTCATTCGGCGGCTTTGGCTATTTCCCGTCCTATTCTCTAGGGAATTTATATGCGGCACAGCTTCTTCACAAAATAAAGCAGGATGTTCCTGAATTCTATGATAGCATCGAACAAGGTGATTTTGCGGTGATCAAAAATTGGCTGAAGGAGAACATCCATCAATATGGCATGTTGTATACACCGAACGAGCTGATCGTTAAGGCTACAGGTGAAGAACTGAATGCTGACTACCTGGTTCAATACCTTGAAGATAAGTATAGCAAGATATACAAACTCTAATCTTAGACAGAAAAAGAGGTAGTTTGAATGGCTCCAATTGTTTCGGAAGAATACAAAGAAAAGAAGCGGCAGGAAATTTTGCAGAGTGCACATGCTTGTTTTGCGAAAAAGGGATTTGAAGCATCGACTGTTGATGATATTGTTGTGCATTCTGGCCTGAGCAAAGGGGCAATCTATAATTACTTCAAAAGCAAGGATGAAATCTATCTGGCTCTGATGGAGCGCCAGACAAACGAGTCTGGGACTAAATTCACTGAAGCGATCGCAAAGCGGAAGACAGCTTTGGAGAAGCTGGATTATCTTGTCGAAGCCTACCTGCATAACGATCCTAATGATGAAGAGAACAAGGACCAAGCCCTTGTCCATTACGAGTTCAGGCTATATTCAACCCGAAATCCTGAATTGAAGATGAAGCTTACTGAACGTTATGAAAATTTCTTTGTCACCTTGCTGGCCGGAATCATTAAAGAAGGGCAGGAAGCAGGAGAATTCAGAATCCAGCTTGATCCGGGCAAATATGCGGATATATTTTGGGCGATGGTGAATGGCGTCACATTACAGGCAACTATACTTGAACAATATGAATATAAAAAGATCTTAAAAGAGATGCATTATATGTTCGTGGAAAAATTAAGAGCATAATCGACAAAAACCAGTGAGGACTAACCTCACTGGTTTTTTACTTTAATTCAAGGGCATTTTGTTCATAAGTTGATTTTTCCCTTAATAGTTTCTTTAGTTGAGGTTTGTTCTTTCTGGCTGACAAAATGTAAAGGAAATCACCAGCCATGATCGCGGTATTGCCAGTAGGAGCAATAAGCTTGCCATTCCTGATGATCGCATTCACAAGGGAGCCTTCGGGTAAGGAGATTTCTATTAAAGTTTTGCCGACAATCGCACTGTCGCTTTCCATCTCATATTCGATCATTTCAGCATCCGCTTTTCCCAGGGAAATCAGTTCAAGAGACTGCATTGGTGTCGTTTTCTTGGGACCGTTCAATCCAAGCTTATTTGCTAACATTGGAATTGTGGCACCTTGAATCAGAGCACTGGTCAATACGACGAAGAAAACAACATTGAATATCTGGTGGCTGTCCTCAATTCCTGCCAGTAAAGGAAAGGTGGCCAGGATGATTGGGACTGCGCCTTTTAATCCAGCCCAGGAGAGGAAAATCTTCTCTCTTTGGGAAAATTTCATATTTATTGTTGAGATAAATACTGCTGCAGGTCTTGCTACCAGCATCAGGATCACTGATATCAGAATGCCCTGAATTAAAATGGCAGGAGTGAAAAGTTCTGATGGAAAAACAAGGAGTCCCAGGATAACAAACATAAGGATTTGCATCATCCAGGCGAAGCCTTCTGAAAAACGGAAAATGGAATGGCGGTAAGCAATCTCAGCATTTCCGATAATTATGGCTGCAATGTAAACAGCCAACAAGCCGCTTCCATTCAAGAAAGCTGTCACACCGTAAGTCAGCAATGCAAATGCAGTGGCGAATACAGGATAAAGTCCGCTGGAATCAAGGTTAATAGAATTCAATGATTTTACAGCGACCTTTCCAAAAATTACACCCAGAATCAATCCCAGTCCCATTTGCAAAAAGAAATCGCCTATTAATTTTAGGATGCTTGCATCGGGTATCGTAATAAGTTCAATCATTGCGACGGTTAAAAACACTGCCATAGGATCATTCGATCCTGATTCCGCTTCGAGGGTAGAACCAAGCTTTGGAGAAATATTATGCCCTTTCAGGACAGCGAAGACGGCTGCGGCATCCGTAGAACCAACAATCGCTCCAAATAATATCGCTTCAAGCCAATCAAGGCCCAAAATTGTTTTCGCAGCAACTGCAACGATCCCTGAGGTAATTAAAACACCAACTGTTGCAAGTGATAATGAAGGAACAATTACTGGCCTTACATCTTTCCAATTTGTTTGCAGGCCGCCCTCAAACAATATAATGACCAGCGCAATGACACCGATCATTTGTGTCAGTGCTGCATTATCAAAATAGACGATGCCAAGAATATCACTGCCCATGACCATCCCGACCATAATAAAGAAAATTAGCGAGGGAACTCCCAGTCTGGTTGAAAATCTTGTCGTCAATACTCCTACAATGAATAAAAAAGCCAACAGCAAGATGAATGAATCTGTACTTAGAACATTTTCCGGCAAATAAAGCCCTCCTTATAAGTTGATATTGATGTTGACCGGTACAGGATGTTGATCCAATCCGATGAAGTGCATCGTTTCTGATGGAGAAGCATGCTGAAGTCTTTTCTGAATAAGTGAAATGGCAATGCCCTGGGAATAGGCATGGTAGCCAAATGTTTTCCTGAGGGTAGTCATGCCGACAGGCTCCTCGACTCCGGCCTCTTTTGCAGCCGCATTAATGATCCGGTAAGCTTGTTGCCTTGTCATTGGTTCGCCAGTTTTTCGTGACCTAAAGAGATAGTTTGTTTCAATCATAGGATTTTCATTTAAGTATTTTGCGAGAGACTGCCTTATTGAGGCATTCAAGAAAATCGGTGGATTACTATATTGGGGAATTGAAAGGAATTCTGCTATTTCTCCATCATTGTTGCTGACATCCTGAACACGAAGGCTCAGTAAGTCATGAAGCTTAATGCCGGTATTTATCCCGAGCAAAAATAGACAATAATCTCTTGTCGAGTGCGACTCTAGAAATTGCTTCATTTGTTTGATGTGCCGCTTGGATTTTATCGCGCTTACAGTTTGCATTGATTCATCTCCTTATGTAACTTAATTATATCCTAAAACAGTTTAAGTAACATAATGATAAGCTTAAAAAAGACCTGTTTTGTTGGTTCGTTATCAAATGGTATAATGAACGGAATCAAAATTTTTGTAATGAATCTGGAGGCACTATGCTGACTTTTGAAGAAAAACTTGCAATTATTGAATCTTTTTCGGAGTTGGAACGAAAAAATGTATCTTTGGGACGTGTGAACTTCCATTTCGAAGATAGCGTCTACGACAAGAAGAATGTAGTATATCACCTGCACCCAAATGGAAATGGATTTGTTTTTGCAGAATTTTTAGGAGGCTATGATCTCGATCCAAAGGGCATGGTAAATATCCGTGATTTTTCTGCTGAAGAACTAAGGACGGTGATCCGGCAATCTATTGAGTCTCTTTCACCGAATACCACAATTGAATCTGCAATTATCGAGGATCATGAAGAGGAGCGCTGGGTTAATGCTGAAAACCATACTCTCATCCTCGTAAACGAAGACGATATGTGGAATGTGTATGCAGGATTGAACCTCGATGGGACGTTCCTGTCGTATAATGAAGCAAAGCAATATTTAGAAGAAGAGGGCTTCAGGAAAAAATAAAAAAGGATGCCATTGGGCATCCTTTTTTGTTGTTCTCAAGGTGCAAGAATTTTTTATAACTTGAAATTCCCAGTTAATTTCTCCAGTTCTAATGCTGTCTGCTGAAGAATTTTTGACGTTTCATTGATGTTCTCTGCGATTCTCAGCTGATCCTGTGTGGATTGGTCTGACTGGCTGGTGCCTGCAGCAATTTGCTGAGATGCTTGTGACACCGTATCTAGAGAATTCGTGATTTGTTCAATAGCAATCACCTGTTGCTCAATGGCAGAAGCAATATTATTTGAATTATCTTCAATTTCCAGTGTTGTTTCATAGATTTCATGAAGTGTATTCTTAGCATTAGATGAGAGATCTTTGTTATATTGAACGGCTTCTCTTGTTTTAGTAATGTATTCGACTGCTTCTCGAGTATTTTGGACGTTTTCGTTGACGATGGAAATGATGGTTGATGCTGATTTAGCACTCTCCTCAGCAAGTTTCCGGACTTCATTGGCTACAACAGCAAAGCCTTTTCCATGTTCTCCAGCTCTTGCTGCTTCAATGGCAGCATTCAAAGCTAGCAGATTTGTCTGATCAGAAATCGTATTGATGATTTTGACGAATTGTGTGATCTTATCAGATTGCTTTTCAAGCATGATGATGATGTCAGCTAGATGGTTCGTATTCTCTTCTACAGATTCAAGCCCTGTGAGCATCTCATCAATCCGTACTGTTCCTTCTTTTGAAGTAATCGTTGAATTTTTCGCAATATAGCTTGCCTGCTGTGCGGAGGCATTGATTTCTTCGATGCCTGCGTTGATTTCCTCCAATGTTGCCTGCATTTCTTCAATATTGGCGTTCTGTTCCTGCGTACTGGCAGCAGCCTGCTGGTTGGCTGCTGTAAGCTCCCTGATTGCTTCCACTGAACTGTATGATACCTTCGAAAGCGCATCCGTTTCGCTTGTGACTTCTTTTGTACTGGTTTGCACCTGTGAAACCAGGTTCCTTAATGAAGAAGTCATGGTGTTGATGCTTTCTGCCAAAGCTCCAACTTCATCCTTCGATTTCACCATGATGTCTTCTTGTGACAAGTCGCCTCTCGCGATATTCGCTGTGATATCTTTGATTTTATTAAGTGGTTTGATCAGCCTTGATACGAGGAAATACATTCCAGCGCTTGTGAAAGCAAGGATTATCAGGGCAAGAAGCCAAATGCCTCCGACCTCAGCATTAATTTTCTTATCGACCTGTGAAACATCAAAGTCCACGCCATAAAGGGCGATTACATTTCCATTCATATTGGTAATAGGTGCAAAGCCAGAGATTTTCGTGCCGTTTTGTGATTTATAAATTTCTGTCGTGGTTCTTTTATTATCTTTAAATGATTCAAGGGCGGCTGTATCAAAGGCTTTGCCGCCTGTATATGGTGAGCCGTATGTAAAATCCTTCGACATCATGGCGGAACTCATTGTAGGAACGGTTATTTTATCCCCATCCAATGTAAGTAAATAAAGATTATTAATTAATGGATTTTCTTTTAAAATCTGGTCCATTTGTTTTTGAAGCGTCATAACACCAGGATTGTTTTTGGAAGGATTGCTGATAATCGTCTGAGCTTTCCCTGGAGTGATCTGGTCAGATAACAGGCTGGAAATCGTGTTAAGTTCAGCTTCCATCGAGTCTAAATTGCTGTTTTTGATTGTATATTGAGCATAAACCGTCGTAGCTAGGGCCAGGAGTAGCATGGAGATGATACTCCAAGAAACAACCTTAAGCTTTAAGCTCATATTTCTTTTCAGTCTTCCAGATTGTTTATTGGCCGTTTTCTTCTTTTTCACTGCTTTGACGGCAGCGATCTTTTTCTTAAAAAGCAATTTGTCCACTCCTTCAGTTTTTTCGTAGGGGAATAATTAGTATATATTTTTATTTTCGGCAATTTCGAAAATTGTTTAAGGAAAAAGTACTATATTTGCAGGTTATTTTTAAAAAGTGGGAATGCCTGCATTTCACGTCTTTATATTTGACAGATTTTATGGGCTTATATATATTAAAGGTAATTAAATATTCTCTTTCTAAAGGGGAGTAGCTGCTACAATAAAGTCGTCATTACGAGATGAGAATCTCCGGCTTTATTGGCAACATGACGTTGTTAGCAAGACCTTTACTATTTTGGTAAAGGTCTTTTTCTATGCATTTTTAGGCCTTTACCATAATGGTAAGGGCCTTTTCTTTTTTGCCAGGAGAGAATATTTGAGAAAAAATCATCGCAAACAGGAGGAATGAAAATGGAACTTACATTATTTTTGGAATACGGATGGGTTTTGCTTGTGCTCGTCGTCATGGAAGGACTTTTGGCAGCTGATAATGCACTTGTTCTTGCGATCATGGTGAAACACCTGCCTGAAGAAAAACGGAAAAAGGCATTATTTTATGGTTTGGCCGGTGCCTTTGTGTTTCGTTTTGCATCGCTATTCATCATTTCTTTCCTGGTCGATGTATGGCAGCTGCAGGCAATCGGTGCCCTATACCTGCTGTTCATGGCAGTGAACCATATCATCAGGAAACTGGCTATGAAAGATATAGGTGAAGAACAAGAACAGAAGCCTGGCAAAGAAAAAGCGAAGAAAAGCGGATTTTGGGTGACAGTCCTCAAAGTCGAAATTGCTGACATTGCATTTGCTGTTGATTCCATTTTGGCGGCTGTCGCACTTGCAGTTGTATTGCCTGAAACGCCTCTGCCAGACATCGGTGGCATGGATGGAGGCCAGTTCCTTGTTATTTTTGCTGGCGGAATGATCGGTCTAATTATCATGCGTTTTGCCGCGAATATGTTCGTATCCCTGCTTGAAAGAAGACCGGGTCTCGAAATCGCTGCATTTGGTATTGTAGGCTGGGTAGGGGTGAAGCTGGCTGTTGTAACCCTGTCCCATCCTTCACTGGGGGTATTGAGCTCTGAATTCGCCCATTCAACCGGTTGGAAGCTCACATTCTATGCAGTATTGGTGGGAATCGCAGCAGCAGGCTGGTTTCTGTCAAAAGATAGAACCGAAGAGGCTGCCAGAAAAGCATCCTGATTTTTTTGCCCTGAATTTGCAGCGCCAAATCCTATATTTGGCATGCTGTACCTCAGGGTATTTTTTTCTCCTGATATATTGAAGTGAAAACACTAATAATAATGGTGAGATTATACACGTTTTTTCCTTAAAATGCGTTAGCAGTATCTTATAGGGGTATAACTAAAAAAATGCTTTGGTGTTCATCCATGTTTATGATCCTGTTTGAACTTATTCTTGATATAGGAGGTGTTTGCCTTACATAGGTAAGGCTTGCCCATTGATTATTACTAATTTACTCTTAGTCGCATTATTGATTGCATTGACCGGATTTTTCGTAGCAACCGAATTTGCTATCGTAAAAGTACGTACATCAAGGATTGACCAATTGATTGCGGAAGGCCGAAAAGGTGCCCAGGCAGCAAAGCATGTAGTCTCGCATCTTGATGAATATTTGTCAGCTTGCCAGCTCGGTATTACAATCACTGCTTTGGGGCTAGGCTGGCTTGGCGAGCCAACAGTTGAGGCTATGCTTCATCCTTTGTTTGAAAGCTGGCATCTTAATTATTCATTAACAAACATCCTGTCATTTGGAATTGCCTTCGCCTCAGTTACTTTTTTGCATGTGGTGGTAGGTGAATTAGCCCCTAAAACCGTTGCAATCCAAAAAGCGGAAGCGATTACGCTCGCATTTTCAAAACCAATTATCTGGTTTTATAAAATAGCGTATCCATTTATATGGGTACTAAATGGTTCGGCCCGCCTTCTTGTCGGGCTGTTTGGATTAAAACCTGCTTCAGAACATGAGATTGCACACTCTGAAGAAGAGTTGAGAATTTTACTGTCTGAGAGTTATGAAAGCGGCGAAATCAACCAAAACGAACTGAAGTATGTGAACAATATTTTTGAATTCGATGAAAGGATCGCAAAAGAAATCATGGTTCCAAGGACAGAAATTGTTACTTTGGATATCACTGACGATATTGAGACAATCATTAATGTCATCCAGCAGGAAAAATATACACGATACCCTGTGATTGATGGAGAAAAGGATAATGTCCTCGGAATGATTAATATCAAGGAAATCCTGACTGCTAAATTGACTCAAAAGGATCTCCATAAGGAATCAATCTTAAAGTCTTTTGTTAAGCCGGTGATCAGGGTGATTGAAACGATTCCAATCCATGATCTGCTGGTTAAGATGCAAAAAGAGCGGATTCATATGGCGATATTGATTGATGAATATGGAGGTACGTCCGGCCTTGTGACCGTAGAGGACATACTGGAGGAAATCGTCGGTGATATCCGCGATGAGTTTGATGCGGATGAAATTGCTGAAGTCAGGAAAGTGAAAGAGGGCCATTATCTGTTCAGTTCCAGAGTGTTGGTTGATGAAGTGAATGATTTACTTGGCATTCAACTATCAGAAGAAGATGTAGACACGATTGGCGGCTGGTTCATGACAAAGAATATTGATGCGAAAATTGGCGATGAAATCGAAGAAGAGGGCTATCTGTTCAGGATCATCGAGATTGATGAATATCATATTGCCTACCTGGAAGTCACTAAAATAGAAGAAGAGTAAAAGCCGTGATTTAACATCCGGCTTTTTTCTTTGGAAGCTATACGATGATGAGCTTGCGCTATTGGTTCCCTGAGAGCCTCATCCATGATGTGGCTAATATTGGCAAGTGCGAAAAATGTTTCAACCATTGAGAGCCATGGGTATTACCTCACTACCGGGACAACCGGATCAACTGATAATGAAATGGAGGAATTACAATGGCAAAAAAAGTAGTTGGAGTTTATGATAATCAAACAGAATTAATCGGGGCTATTGAAGAATATAAAAACAATGGATATGCAGTCCAGGATTTCTCAATCATCGGAGATACGACGGAACTTTCTTCTGCTCTTGAAAGCAGGACAGGTGTGACAACAGAAAACATTGGCTCTGACAGAGACGTTCATAACGAAGGAGGATTCTGGCAAAGCCTGATGACTGCATTTGATGCAGACAGAAATCTTGGCGGTAACGAGCCTTCAATCTCAGACCGACTAGTGGGACTTGGCTTAACAGATGATTCAGCAAGAGAGTATGAAGAAGACGTACGTGCTGGACGAATCATTCTTTTAGCTGAAACGAATGCATCCGGGCTTAATGCAGAGGACACAGGCTATATTTCAGATACTTCAGTGACGAACACTGGGACTGGTGTAACAGGATCTTATGATACTGACCGCTACGACACAGATGAGAAAACATTGAAACTAAGAGAAGAGCAGCTGGATGTTTCTAAAGAAACAGTCCAATCAGGAGAAGTAGAGGTTCACAAAGAAGTAGTTGAAGAAACGCAAAAGGTTAATATTCCAGTTACTCATGAGGAAGTCTTTGTCGAGAGACGTCAAGTAAATGAAGATGTCACTGGAGCGGATGCTGCATTTGATGAAGACGAAACGATCCGTGTACCAATCATGGAGGAAAAAGTGGAGGTAACGAAGAAGCCAGTTGTGACAGAAGAACTTGTCATCGGCAAGCGTGAAGTTACGGATACTGAGCATGTAGTTGAGAGTGTGAAGCGAGAGAAAGCACACCTTCATACGGACGACGACCGCCTGGTGAATGAATCAGACCTGGATGGTGATGGATGCAATAACGGAACAGACCTGGACAGAGATGGATTCAAAGACAGATAATCGGTCCATAAAAAAGGAAAAGACGCCTCGAAAGGCGTCTTTTCTGCGTATTGAGGCGACTGACTGCACGCCACATCGTGCATTTCCAAAAGGAGTGTCTGTCGGCTTACACAATTCAGCTCATCGCTTAATTAATATAACATGTTCGTAACATCATGGCAAGAGGAATAAAATTCCGTGGAGGATTCTGCATGTTTAGCAATGGGCAAAGAGCGGGTAAAAAAGGGGAAAACAACAGGGAAGGAACACAGCATGAAAAAGACAGCATATGTATTATATACGATAATTTTAATCTCCGTCCTCGCTGCCTTCAGCATTTACCATCAAACTCCAGTCACAAAGAAAGGGGACAAGCTTGTAGTAGCATTCGGCGATTCACTTACCTATGGTGCAGGTGATGAAAAAGGCTCTGGCTATATTGAAACACTTTCCGACAGGTTGAACGAGAAGTACAGCGTGGATTACAATTTTACGAATGAGGCAGTATATGGGCTTGAATCCTCTGGGATCCTCACACAGTTATCTGATATCAGGGTAAGCAGGAAACTCGATGAAGCAGATTATTTCATCCTATTTATCGGGACGAATGATTTACTTAACAGCAACGGGGGAAACCTGAAAAATCCAAAGATGGATGACATTAGAAAAGGACAGGATATCTATTCGCAAAATCTTACTGCAATTATCGATATCCTGAAAGAAAACAATGAGAAAGCTCCAATCATAGTGCTGGGGTTATATAATCCTTACCAGGAAAACGAGCAAATCGAAAAAATCATAAATGATTGGAACGAAGAAATTAACAATATTATGAAAGAAGAAAAACGAATAGTATATGTTCCGACAAATGATCTTTTCAAAGGTGTAGATAAGCAAGAATATTTCAGTGATACCCTGCATTTGAATGACAAAGGGTACAATCTGATTGCCGACCGGATTTTAGATAAATATAAATTTCATTAAGAACCGCAAACCTGGCAAATTCCTTTGCCAGGTTTTTCAATGAAACTAAGTATAAGTTGAATTCGTTATATAATAGAATAAAAGTTTAGCTGAAAGGAAATTCAATTTGAAAATTAAATTATTTGGGAGTGCATCATTTACTTTTTTATTGATATTGATTGCCCTCCTCCTATATTATCAATTCATTACAAATCCGGGCATCAATGAAGATGTTCCATTGCCACAGGACCTTCATCCAATAGTCCAGAAAAATAAAGACATTCTGATTCAGCGGTCAGCTGACACAGGAATAAAGGTAATGGTGACAGATGGATTCCGAAGTTTTCAGGAGCAGGATCAGCTATACGAAAAGGGAAGATCGACGGATGGCCAAATTGTTACCCATGCAAAAGGGGGGGAGTCGTATCATAATTTTGGGCTTGCAGTTGATTTCGCATTATTGAATTCACAGGGGAAAGCAATCTGGGATACGGCCTATGATGGGAATGGAAATGGGAAATCTGACTGGATGGAAGTAGTGGGGATCGCAAAGGAGCTGGGCTTTGAATGGGGAGGTGACTGGAGGCATTTTAAGGATTATCCCCATTTGGAAATGCGTTTTGGTTTGACCATCAATGAATTGAAACGCGGTAAGCGCCCTCCAGGTGATTCATTGACAGCATCTCAGGAATGAAAAAAAATCAGCACAAACTATTTCCCTTCCGATGCATTCACACAACATTGAAAAAAAACCAATAGAAACGGAGAAGGAACAGTTCCCTCTCCGTTTCAGGCTCATAAATTGAGTGTTTCAGGCTCCCTGTTGTCATTCATTAAGCGAATAGTGTCGGGCTTTATTTCCAAGATTATATAGTCAGGGTCATCTGGAGAATTGAGCCACTTAGACATTTTATCATTCCAGAATTTTGATTTGAGGTCCTGATCTTCACGGATTGACGCTTCGCCCTGGACCTCAATGTAGGCATCGCCCATACCATCGCCTTCATATCCGATTAGAATGTGGACATGGGGGTTTTTTTGAATTTCTTCCGCTTTATAGGTGTCCTTGCTTGTCGGAGTGTAAAGGGTTAAATCTTCATTAAAAAAGGTCATATAGCGGGAGTGAGGCTTGTTGCCTTCGACTGTGGCCAGCGTTCCCACCCTTGATTCACCCAGGACAGTCAGTATTTGATCTTTTAAGTCTTTATTCATTCGGCATCCTCCTTTAATTTCATGTTTTTAATATTCACGGGTATCAGGAAAGATAAACATAAAAACTGCCCTGGAAACACACCAGGGCAATCGATTATAAGTCATTGTCGTAGTCAACGTTGAACTTTTTCTCGCTTGAAGAAGAATCCTTTGTATGATGACCGTGTTTTTCTTCACGCTTCTCCTGTTTTAGGTCTTCCATCGGGATAGGATCGACCGTCAATTCGCTCTCAAATCTGTCGTGGAGGCTTGTCGTCGTGGTCTCATATTGTTCAGGATTGTCCATGTTTTGCGTATTATCCACTGGAATGTTCTTTTTCTTATCCTTCATTATAAAACCTCCTATCGATCTGTTTACAATAAAAATACCCTTTTACGCGAAAATGAAACAATGAAAAAATGCAGGCTCAATTAGCACACCTGTACAATGTCTTTTCAGCAGCTCTCCTTCATATAGTTAATTATGTTTGCATTTTTTAGGAATATGGAGGGGGAGCGTGATGATAATTATCAGGTTTCCAGATGCGAATGGCAGCAAACGGCTGCAGAATCTTTCTGGAAAACAAAAAGAGATCTATGATTATCTGGACAAAAGCTTAACGATGTTTGAGTATGAAACCAGCTTTCAGCTCCTTTTTGAGATAAAGCTTCGTGAAAATATCATTAATTCAGCAATGAAACTTAAGGACAGCGGGGTTGCATTTACTTCATTCACATATTCGAAATTCAATCCGGTTTATTGGACAAAGGGACCTGGCGCTTATCTTTTAAAACCTAATTCCCTTCCTTCAGAGGCGATAAATGATATTTATGTTAATGGACAGGATTATGCCTTTGAGTGTTCGACGGCAATGGTGATCATTTTTTATAAAGCGGTTTTAGACTCAATCAGAATATCTGATTTTAATTATTTGTTCCGTGGGTTGCTCGTGTGGAACTGGAATTACGATCCGGACCTGGCCATCATCACTCTTGAAGGAAGTGAGTTCATTCCTGGGGATGTCGTTTATTTTATGAATCCGGACTTTGATAAGCCGATTTGGCGAGGAGAAAATGCGGTTTTTCTTGGAGAGGGACTGTACTATGGTCATGGGATAGGAATCGGTACTGCAGATGAAATGATTAAGGCACTAAACACACTCCGTAAAGAAGGAGCTCTGAAATCAGCGTTTATGCTCCAGCAGCATAGCCGGCTGAATATTAAGTATTTGTCCCGGTTTTCAAACAGATAATCCCAAATTAGAGCGAAAGACTGGTTGAAATGCCGGTCTTTTTTTCTATTTCCTTTAGCTCATTTTTTTAAATTTAAAATCAAGTAGAATTTACGAGGCATAGTTTTAAAATATGGGGGAATATAAAAAGAGACATAATATATACATTTCTAAATTCCGGAAGTGGAATTTATAGGCATGTTAAAAAGGGAGTTATGGAAATGAGACTATCCAAGGTGCTTGAAGCCCTCGGCGGCTGTTTGAATAAATATCGAAAAGAAGCGGATCCAGAACTGGCAGGAATCCAAATGGATTCACGGAAGATCAAGCCAGGTGATCTATTTGTGGCGATTACTGGATATCAAATGGATGGCCACCAGTTTATTGATGAAGCGATAGAAAAAGGCGCCGCAGCTGTTATTGGGGAAAATGAACTTGAGCTCGCTGTGCCATATGTCCAGGTAATTGACAGCAGACTGGCACTCGGAAGGGCGGCAAGTGCATTCTATCACCATCCGTCGAGGAAGCACACTGTAATTGGCATCACCGGCACAAATGGGAAGACGACTGTTTCTTACATTCTTAAGCACATTCTTGAACAGGCAGGGAAAACATGCTCGCTGTTGGGAACTGTGTCTTATATTATAAATAATGAGGTGTACAAGCCCTCGAATACGACTCCGGATGCACTGCAAATTCAGGAACTGATTGCAAAAAGCCATGATGAATTTGTTATTCTTGAAGTGTCATCGCACGCACTCAATCAATACCGAATTGAAGGGCTGGAGCTGGATTATGGATTATTCACGAATTTATCCCATGACCATCTGGATTATCATCCTACAATTGAAGATTACTTTGAAGCAAAAACTTTGATGTACAATTATATGAAACCGGAAGGAGCCGCTGTCGTCAGCCAGTTAAGCAAATGGGGAGATGAATTGGCTGGTTTGCTTGCTACTAAAGAGATACCTGTCTATTCCTTCGGTTACGATGATTCTCATGATCTGAAAATAGAGGACATTAAATTGAATGGCCATACAAGGTTCGAAATCAAGATGGGAGGCACGAATTATGCATTGACCTTCCCATCACCTGGTTTGCATAATGTCTACAATGCAGCTATGGCTTTTTTAACAGCTTCGAAAATCGGGATCAGTCCGGATCTCATCATTGAAGCGTTAAAGAATTTTCCAGGAGTTCCTGGCAGATTCGAAATGATCCCACACCCTGAAGGGGCTACATTCATTGTCGATTATGCCCACACAAAAGATGCTATTGAATATTGCCTTCAGGCAGCACAAGAGCATGAAGCAGTGAGGATTAAGCATATATTTGGCTTCAGGGGAGAAAGGGATAAGACGAAAAGAGAGCATATGGTCAAGGCATCGGCAGCGATGAGCGATGAGTTCATCCTGACATTTGACGATCTTAACGGAGTTTCCGAAGAAGATATGTCAAATGAATTAATAGACCTAAACAATCGATTCGGCATGCAAAAAGGCAGGGTCATCACCGACAGGACCACTGCGATAAGGACAGCATGGGAAGAGGCCAAAAACGGCGAATGGATCCTGATCACCGGAAAAGGACCAGAGGAATACCAATCCAAATACGAGCTGCCGACAACATCGGATAAAGAAACTTTATTATATTTACAAAAACTCCAGAACAAAGAAAAAGTAATTGGCTGATGATATAACAGGCTGACAGCATCAGCCTGTTTATTCTATTTTGGATGATAAACAAATATTTATAAAACGACACAAATTATCCTTCAGAAATTGACAATAATATGAAATATAAAGTCCGTCACTCCAATTTTTCAAGTATTTCTTTTATGATAAAGGTAAATCAGCCAGACCTGATCCATGCGGGAAGGGGGAATCAATATATGAATAAAAATGAGATTTATAAAATGCTCGAAGAGGTCGAAGAACCAACGCTTGGAGTAGATATTGTGAACCTAGGACTCGTCTACGAGGTCAGTGTCAAGGATGATAGAGATATTGAAATCGTGATGACGACCAGGAATGAAGATTGCATGCTTGCTGATTACATTGCATTGTCAGCAAGGGAACACCTCGCAGGCAGAATGCGAAACCAAGAGCACATTGATATAAAAATGGTATCAGCCCCTAAATGGACCAAGGAGCGTATGTCCAGTTACGCTAAATATCTACTTGATCTGTAATATTCATAAGAGCTGGAAAGAAAGCCCTTTGGAATTTTTTCCATACCCCAATATATTTTGACTCTTTATCGAATTGTCTTTTAGAATAAGTTTGGGGGAATAATGGAGGCTTAAAAATGATTTTAAAGAAAATTGCTGGAATTAATATGTGGAAATTGAACAGAACTTTGAAAAAACTGGCTTTTGCCCGTATGGAACTGGAAAAGCAGATGCAAAAGGAATTGATCGTTGTCCTGCTTGAGCCAAAAAAAGAAAAAGTGCTCGCCACACCAGAAGAGAAGCAAGAAATCGAGAGAATGGTTGTGGAACTGAACGGATTCGAAACCCTGAGGATTTGCCTGCTTGAAGACTGCAAACCAGTTTACATGGAAAAAATCTCTCATAACGGTGTAACAAGATGGCTGGAAATCCCGGTTGAACCGTTGATTACATACGAATTCCTAAGTGAAAACCAGCAAAACAAAGAGATGATGGTTGTATAAAACATTTAAAGAGAGCCTGCAGAGGTTCTTTTTTTTTATCTATTTACACACGACTTGGACTTCGAAAATGAATCGATATGAAGTCGTGCGCATTCAACATTATACTGTTTTTCCTCCGCGAACAAGAAGATGGGCTAGTATTTTTTTTGGTGTTTTATTGCACAAATGTCCCGACCTGAATAGGATATAGGGACAAAAAAAAGGAGGTAGTTACAATGACTGATGGATGCGGCCATGGAGGCGGTTTCGCCCTGCTTGTTGTTTTGTTCATTCTGTTAATCATAATCGGAGCTTCTTGGGGTTTCGGTTACTAAAAAATTTTCAATAGTTGCCTGTCGAAAGGGGGTTAAATTATGTACGGATACGGCGGCGGATGCTGTGGTTATGGCGGTTACGGCGTTGGAGGAGCTGGCTATGGCAGCGGTTTTGTATTAATCGTTGTGTTGTTTATCCTCTTGATTATCGTAGGCTGCGCCTGCCATCGCTAATTAGCAGAAAGGAAGTGCCTGAATCTTACAGGCACTTTCTTTGTTACTTCGAAAAAAAGTTTTCCAAATATTAGGTTCATTAGTTAGTCATTAAGAAGGATGGAAAAACTCAGTATTCCTGTTATTTTTAAATAAAATAAAAAAATTCTGAAAATAGTGATTCTTTTTTTGATCTCATTCGTCTAACTGTTTGCAAAAGGGGGGAGAAATTTGAGCGATTATTACAGCATTCATTTCCAGAAGGTATATGAGGAATACAGTGACAAAGTTTATGGCTATCTCCTGTTATTGACCGGAAAGAAGGAAGTCGCGGAAGATTTGACCCAGGAAACGTTTTTAAAGGTGTACAAGCATATTCATCATTTCAATGGTGATTCACAGGTATTTACCTGGGTGGTGAAGATTGCCCGGAATGTGGCGATTGACCATTTAAGAAAGGTGAACCGGCTGCGTTTTTTTTCACTTGATAAGTATGCAATCCAGTCAGGCCAGCCATCTCCAGTTGAAATTATCGTCAAAGGCGAAAAAACCTCCATCCTTTACAAGGCTATTAAGGCATTGAAATTAAGCTACCAGGAAGTATTGATCCTAAGGAAAATCAAGGAATTTTCAATTCGGGAAACCGCGCTTATCCTTGGCTGGAGTGAAAGCAAGGTAAAGATTACGACATCCCGGGCAATGGCTGCCTTAAAAAAAGAGTTGAAGAGAAGAGGCGAATTAATTGAGGAAATCATTTGAACTAGAAGACAGCTTCAGGAGCCTGAATCATATTCCGAGATCACAAATCCAGAAACGGAGGACCTATAATGCTATATTACAGACCAGCAATCCGAAAAAAAGAGATAATTACATATTCATTCATTGGACCGGAGTATTCCTGACATTTGCTTTAGTTTTGACCTGTACCGCCTTACTATACACTGAAATCGTCAAACCCGCACAAAGCCAGCAATCAGCCATCCAGCCTGTGGCCCAAATGGCAGCTGGGAATGTCATCCTTACCTATCTGGCTAAATCCGATTCTGAAAACTATTTCAGTCTGCAGACAGACCTCTCAAGAAAAGGTGTTTCGATCATAGAAGACCCCTCCTGGAACAAGACAATCAACAGCGCACTGAAAAGTATGAAACCTGTTGGGGAAATCCCAGCAGAGAAGATGGAATATGATATTTTGATTGTTTATGAAGAAATGAAACCGGTAAAGTATAAGCTGTCAGTTATAGGGATGCATGTTTACATCAAATCTTTGAAAGATGGACAGGCATATAAAATTGACGATGAATATGCAGCACAGATCATCAACACAATAAATATTATGCAAAAACGGGTTCAATTTTAGAACCCGTTTTTTATTTTATAAATAAAATAAATGTTTACCCTTTTTAAATAAGGGGTAATAGTTTGCTTGTATTAATTATCAACTTGAATATACAGGAGGAAAGTAAATGAAGAGGGGTCTAGCATTCATTTTAGTAATATTTCTGCTGATTGGCTTGCTGGCTGGATGTTCCGGTGAGCAAAAGGCTGAGGCAGAAAAAACGAAAGACGGTAGGGTCATAGTCAATTTCTGGACCTTTTGGGGTTCAGAGACTCGACGCCCAATCATTGAAAAAATCATAGACGATTATAACAAGTCTCAAGAGAAGGTTTTCGTCAAACACACTTTCTTGCCTTGGGGTGACATTTGGACAAAGAATCTAGCTTCTGTAGCGGCTGGCAATCCAGCGGATGTCATCATCAATGATATCAATACAGTTGCCCAACGAGCAGAGAATAAGCAAGTTGAAGATTTGAGCAAATATGTTGATGATTCATTCAAGCAACAGTTTTATCCACATCTTTGGGATACTGTAGAATACGGGGACAAGACTTACGCCGTTCCTTTCAATACAGATACACGCATGCTTTTCTATAACAAAAACGCTTTCAGAGAAGCAGGACTAGATCCAAACAAACCGCCGGCTACATGGGCCGAGCTTGAGCAATATGCGAAGAAACTGGACGTGAAAAATGGCGATAACTATGAGCGTATCGGCTTTTACCCGTTATGGGGAAGCGTTGGCGCATCAAGCTGGATGACAAGTGCTGATGGCGGAAAAGGTTATATTGAAGATGGCAAGCTGGCGGTTAACACCCCGAAAAAAGTTGAAGCGTTAGAATGGATCCTTGGCTGGAAGGAACGCCTTGGGGAAAATACTGTCCAGGCATTCCAGGCAGAATTCGGCAGTGAACAGGCGAATCCATTTATCGCAGGAAAAGTGGCAATGTGGGTTGATGTAGGTACATTCTATACACAATTAAGAGACTATGGCCAGGATGTTGAATTTGGAGTTGCTCCAATCCCGGCTTATGAGAATGGTGATGGCAACTGGGCGGAAGGCGGCGGATTCGTTGCTGAAATTCCGAAAGGTGCCAAGCATCCGAAGGAAGCAATGGATTTCATTAAGTACCTGACAGGTGTCGATGCACAGAAATATTGGGCAGTTAAGAACTATGATAATGTCGCTAACATAGAAGCAGCTGAAGCAACTGTGAACGAGCTGAAAGGGCCGGATAAGATGGTGTATGAAGCTACGGTGAAGAACCTCGAGCAAACAAAAATGTTCCCGGTACCAGTTGAATATCCTGATTACCACAGCAGGATCAATCCGCAAATCGACAATGCGCTTTTAGGAAAAATTTCTCCAGAAAAGGCATTGGAACAAGCGGAGGAAGATGTAGCTAAAATGAAGAAGTAGAAATAGAGAAAGAGAAGGCGCTCTGATGCCCTTCTCTTTTTAATCGGTTATTCAGTTTTCGCAATTACCATAGAATTCTGCATATATTTAAGGGGGTTTGCGAGCATATGAAGTCTACTGATAGCACATTGGTGCACTCAAAAGCTGGGGCAAAAGTATTGCCTGGTCGAAAGGCAGCGACAGCTGCTGCAGAAAAAAAGCGTCTTAGCAGAAAAGCAAAAGATAACCTCGCTGGCTATTTATTTATATCTCCCTGGATTATTGGATTTATTGGTTTAACCCTGGGTCCATTATTATTCAGCTTGGCTGCGAGTTTTACTGATTATAATATTACATCAAAAATGAATTTCATTGGTTTGGAGAATTACAAACGGATGTTTACCATGGATGATTTATTTCGCACTTCTCTTTACAATACGATTTATTATGTTGTTTTTTCGGTCCCACTCACGACAGCTGGCGCTATTTTATTAGCTGTCCTGCTGAATCAGAAAGTTAAGGGAATGAAGTTTTTCCGCACGATCTATTACCTGCCGGCTGTGTTATCCGGTGTAGCTGTGTACTTCCTGTGGATGCAGCTATTGAGTCCTTCCACCGGACTTGTCAATACGATGCTTGGTTGGTTTGGAATTGATGGTCCTGCCTGGCTTTTCGATCCAGACTGGACAAAACCGGCCTTGCTGTTAATGAAGATGTGGAGCGTAGGCGGAGGAATGCTTCTATACCTCGCAAGCTTGCAGGGTGTATCGCCTCAAATGTATGAAGCAGCGGAAATTGAAGGAGCATCAGCGTGGCAAAAGTTTTACCATATTACTCTGCCGATGATTTCACCAATCATCTTTTTCGATATCATCACAAGTACGATTGGGTCATTCCAGATATTCCAGGAAGCATATGTCATGACGGAGAATGGAAGCGGCGGTCCGGGCAATTCACTATTATTTTATAATTTGCATATGTGGAACAACGCATTTGAAGTCTTTAATATGGGCTACGCTTCAGCTATGGCATGGCTGCTGTTCATCATCGTAATGATTTTAACTGTAGCGAATATGAAAATCGGAAAACGCTGGGTACATTATGAAGGGGGCGATGGGAAATGAGTTCAGTAACAGCACCTAGATTTTACGAAACCAAAAAGTTCAAAGAAAACGTTAAGCTTACAATCGTTACGTTGCTGCTCATTGCCGGGAGCACGCTGATCCTGATGCCTTTATGGTGGATGATTTCGACTTCCATGAAATCTCCGGCCGAAATCGCACAGTATCCTCCGACTTTTTTTCCAAAAGAATTTAACTTTAGAAACTATATCGAGGCATGGCAAACTGCTCCATTCACTCGCTGGGCATTAAATACAATCTTTATTGCTGCAGTCGGCACGATTGGGAGTGTGCTTGTCAATTCGCTCGTAGCATATGCATTCGCAAAAATAAGGTTCAAGGGAAGAAATGCACTTTTTATCATAGTCCTGTCTACGATGCTTATTCCGGGGTTTGTGACGATGGTACCGCAATACATCCTGTTTTCGAAGCTGGGCTGGGTGAACACCTATCTTCCTTTGATTGTGCCAGCATTCCTTGGCAGCGCCTTTTTCATTTTTTTGCTCCGCCAATTCATGATGGGAATTCCAAATGAATTGATTGAGGCTGCTGTTTTGGACGGAGCAGGGCACTTGCAAATCTGGTGGCATATTATGCTTCCATTGACAAAGCCAGCATTGATCACTGTGGCGATTTTTTCTTTTAATGGGGCGTGGAATGACCTGTTAGGACCACTGCTTTATATCAATGATGAAAGCATGTATACATTGCAGATTGGTCTGCAAACCTTCAAGGGGACTGTCCAGACACAATGGCATTATTTGATGGCAATGTCTGTAACTGTCCTGCTCCCGGTTGTGTTATTGTTCTTCTTTTTCCAAAGGTACTTCATCGAAGGTTCCAATCTGTCATCAGGGACAAAAGGATAAAAATGCAAAAAAGGATGCGGTGAGGCATCCTTTTTTTGTTTTTTATCAATTCGTCACAGGGCAGGTGGTGAGCCAAACTCCGGACACACATGTTCTATAGCCATTGTAGTAGGCGTAACGGGTACATTGCCAGCAGGAATAGCCCTCAATACTAACCTCGGTTTTGCTTTGGTAGTTCTCAATTTTTTTTGTGGAAGCATTTTGGTTGTTTGAAAATTTTTCAGAAGGAGAGGCAATGACAGAACCAGAGAAAACAAGCATTAGGACAAAAGTCAACATCAACAGCTTTTGCAAGATTCTTCCCCCTTTATGTGGATGTAATTCGCAGTGGCAAAAGACCTTGTAAAAATTTTCTATTAATTAAAAGTACTGAGTATTGACGTTTTTTAGAATAGGACGAAATGTCTATTCTTTGATTCGACCCATTAGGACTAGACAATAGTCCATATTTTTCCCAATAAAAATAGCCCTCTAAAAGGGCTATTTATGTTGTTTTTTGCTGCAGTGTGTTTTCTTCGATAATGACATTTTCTGCAGTATGACTATCCTTCCAAATCTTGAATTTTTCAAGGTCTGAAGCAATTTGCTTTAATACGAAGCTGATCACAGCCGCATCGTCAATGATTCCGAGTCCCGCCAAAAAGTCCGGAACTAAGTCGATTGGCGATACAAAATAAATAATAGCTGCGATGATCGTTGCGATTGAACCTGTCGGGATTTTTCGATATTCACCCCGCCGCCACGCTCCAACCAGGTCAAATAGGAGATGCAGGCTGTCCCAAATTTCTGTGAGCGAGCTTTTTTTATCAACAGCTTTTTTGCTGGCATCCTTTAATAAAATATCTGTTTTTTCGGGTCGTTTTATATATTCTTTAGCCTTTGCTTCAAAGTTCTTGTAGCCTTGTTCGATTTTCTTTGTTCCCAACATTACAAACACCCTTCCTGCATCGTTGCCTTATTTCTTATTTTTACCCTTATTATCTTTTTATCAAAACATTTCTCGCAATTTGCCAATTTTTTATCTTGTATACCAAGCACAACACGTTTCGAATTACTAAAAAAGGGAAGTTTAGTTAATGATTTTAAATTTGTTGACTTATCTTGTATATACAAGTAAAATGGATTCATAAACACATGTATATACAAGTTTTTTCGTCGTCATCACTCTTTTTTTAGATAGTAAATGAAAACGGTAACAGGAGGAGAAGAGATATGGATCGTCAAGCGGTTGAACAGATCGTACAGGCTGTCGGTGGGAAAGAAAATATCGCCGCTGCCACTCATTGTGTCACGAGGCTGCGCTTTGCCCTGAAAGATGAAGGAAAAGTAGATAAGGAAAAACTCGAGAATATCGATCTTGTAAAAGGTGCTTTTTCTGCAAATGGCCAATACCAGGTTGTCATTGGCCAAGGGCTTGTAGATAAGGTTTATACAGAAATGGTTGCGATTACAGGAATTGGTGAAGCAACTAAAGAAGAAATCAAGGATGCAGCAGCACAAAATTTGAATCCTCTGCAAAGAGCCATCAAGACACTTGCTGATATATTCATCCCAATCCTGCCAGCCATCGTAACAGCTGGTTTGTTGATGGGAATCAATAATATCCTGACAGGAAAGGATATTTTCTTTGAAGGTAAGGCATTAATTGATGTATATACAGGCTGGGCTGATTTTGCCAGCATCATCAATTTGATTGCAAATACAGCATTCGTATTCCTTCCAGGCTTGATTGGATGGAGTGCGGTAAATAAATTTGGCGGAAGCCCATTGCTAGGTATTGTGCTTGGACTTATGCTCGTCCACCCGGATCTTTTAAATGCGTGGGGCTATGGAGCTGCACAGCAGGAGGGAGAAATCCCTTCATGGAATTTATTTGGCTTATCGGTTGAAAAGGTAGGCTACCAGGGACAAGTATTGCCAGTATTGTTAGCGTCATATGTACTGGCAAAAATGGAGATTTTCCTTAGAAAACGCATCCCGGATTCAATTCAATTATTGACAGTTGCTCCTATTTCGTTACTGGTTACAGGGTTTTTAGCTTTTATCGTAATCGGGCCGATTACATTTTTGATTGGAAATGCTATTACTGATGGTGTCGTTGGAATCTTCGATGCTGTACCAGCTATTGGCGGATTGCTGTACGGAGGCATGTATGCCCCATTAGTAATTACAGGCATGCATCACACTTTCCTTGCGGTTGACTTACAATTGATTGGCACAATCGGCGGGACATTCCTATGGCCCATGCTTGCCCTTTCAAATATTGCCCAGGGTTCTGCAGCTTTTGCAATGATGTTTGCAGAAAAGAATAATGAAAAATTAAAAGGCTTATCATTGACATCTGCAATTTCAGCATGGCTCGGAATTACAGAACCAGCGATGTTCGGTGTCAATCTTCGATACAAATTTCCATTTATCGCTGCAATCATTGGATCAGCAATCGGGGGAGTCATTCTTACACTAAGAGGAGTTATGGCTACTTCAATTGGCGTAGGCGGTTTGCCAGGGTTTTTATCTATCTATACCGAATATTGGGGAACCTTCTTCATCGGGATGGGCATTGCCCTTGTCGTACCATTCGTCCTGACATTCATTATGGCTAAAACAAGAAAGAACAAAGAAGTATAGTTGCAACCAGAGAGAAATCCTGATGGAGGTGGATATATTATCATGACTGAACCCTGGTGGAAAAAGGCTGTTGTCTATCAAATTTATCCAAAGAGTTTCTATGACACAACAGGGAATGGAACAGGCGACCTTCCTGGAATTATCGCCAAGCTGGATTACTTGAAGGAACTCGGTGTGGATGTGATCTGGCTGACGCCTATTTACGATTCACCACAGAGGGATAACGGATACGATATACGGGACTATTATAAAATTTATGAAGAATACGGCTCTATGGAAGACTTCGACCGTCTTCTTGAAGAAGCCCATCTGCGCGGAATCAAGCTGATCATGGATATAGTCGTGAACCACTCATCAACTGAACACGAGTGGTTCCAGGATGCATGTAAATCAAAGGGCAGTCCTTACCGTGACTATTATATCTGGAAGAATCCAAAGGAAGATGGAAGTGCTCCTACCAATTGGGATTCAAAATTTGGCGGGAATGCATGGGAGTATGATGAGACGACAGGACAATACTATTTGCACTTGTTCGATGTTACCCAGGCTGATTTGAACTGGGAAAATGAGCAGCTCCGCAGTGATGTATACGAAATGATGCACTACTGGTTCAAAAAGGGCGTGGATGGATTCAGGCTGGATGTCATTAATCTGATCTCCAAAGATCAGGATTATCCTGATGATGATAGTTCCGTCCCTCCAGGAGACGGCCGCAAGTTTTACACCGACGGGCCGAAAATCCATGATTACCTGCAGGAAATGAATCGTGAGGTCTTTTCGAAATATGACAGCATGACAGTTGGCGAAATGTCTTCCACGACAATCGATAACTGCATTAAGTATTCTAATCCTGAACGGAACGAATTAAGCATGACGTTTAACTTTCATCATTTGAAGGTCGATTACAAAAACGGGGATAAATGGACGCTTGCCGATTTTGATTTCCTTGCATTGAAGCGTATTTTATCCTTGTGGCAGGGGGAAATGCACAAAGGAGGCGGCTGGAATGCATTGTTCTGGTGCAATCATGACCAGCCGAGGGTCGTTTCACGATATGGGAATGATAGAGAATACCATATCGAATCTGCCAAGATGCTCGGAACCGCCGTCCATATGATGCAGGGGACGCCTTATATCTATCAGGGCGAAGAAATTGGCATGACAAATCCTTATTTAGAAAAGATCGAGGACTATCGCGATGTCGAATCGTTGAATATGTTCAAGCTCAAGCGTGAAGAAGGAATGCCTGAGGATGAGATTCTTAAGATTTTACAGAGTAAATCACGTGATAATTCAAGGACACCTGTACAGTGGAATGCCGAACCACATGCTGGTTTTACAAAAGGAATTCCCTGGATTAATGTAGCTAAGAATTATCAGACGGTAAATGTTGAAACTGCATTAGCAGATGAGAACTCAGTATTTTACCATTATAAGAAACTGATTCAGCTGCGGAAGCAGTTTGACCTTATCACTTACGGCGATTACGAACTTATCCTTGAAGATCATCCGGAGATTTTTGCTTATATCAGGAATGGACAGGATGAAAAACTGCTTGTCATAAACAATTTTTATGGGAAGAATACATCGTTTGAATTGCCAGATTCCGTTGAGATTGCTGGATATCAGGCAAGGATTCTGCTGTCAAATTATGATGATTCAAGTGAGGTTGTTTCGCAAATCAATCTTCGGCCATATGAATCAGTAGTTTATCACCTTACGAAATAAGATTTTTAGTGGAGGCTGAGTATGGCCTCCGCTTTTTTGCAGTTCGCCGAAACCGAGAGAGTAATGTCTATTATGCAGTGATGAATGAAAGTTTCATATTTTACCAGTATGCTATTGGATGTTTGATGTCCATTTCGTGGTGGAAAAAGTGTATATACCAATTCAAAACGAAATGAGGTCTGAATGATGATACCAATTCAATCAAAATTAGACGGCAGTGAACTTACTGTAGGAGAGTTGAAGCAAAAGCTGGAGCCGATTGGTTTTACTGTCAATGGAAACTGGGAATATGATCATGCGTATATTGATTACAAATTGAATGATGATCATGGCGATCGTCAATATGTACGAATACCATTCAAGTCCACCGGCGGTCCTTTAGATGATGAGGGTACGGTGGTGCAAATTGGAACGCCATTTCTGCTTGATCACCAATTCCAAACAGAAGTAGATACTGAGGGGAATATTGGTGCGGTGTCGGGTTCATTTAACCAATTCAAAGAGCCTGCCAACAAGGACGCACCTTTTCCGGATGAGTATGTCGAACGTGGCAAGTCCATGATCAGCAAGGCAGAGCTTGCACTGACAGGTTTATAAAAGTTACAAGACAGCTTCCATTATGTTGGAGCTGTCTTTTTTTCGGAATATCTCCTCTTTTTTCAAATAATGCTATACTTGATAACAAAAGTTTATTCGGAGCGTGAAAAAAGCAATGGAACATAAGTTATTTTATCAAGATGCATATATGAGAAGCTTTTCTGCAGAACTTGTCAAGCAAGGGAAAGACGATTCAGGGCGTTTATATACAGTCCTTTCTCAAACCGCCTTTTATCCAACAGGGGGCGGACAACCGTTTGATACAGGAACCCTGAACGGAGTGAAGGTCGTCGATGTCGAGGAAGTTCAAGATGAAATCCGCCATTACATAGAAGGTGAAATACCAGGAACAAATACAATAGAAGGGAAAATTGACTGGGAGAGACGCTTCGACCATATGCAGCAGCATGCAGGGCAGCATATTTTATCCGCAGCGTTCGAGGAATTGTTTGGGTTTAAAACGGTCAGTTTCCACCTTGGAAGAGAAACACTTACCATTGACTTGGAAACAGATTGTCTATCAGCTGAAGAAACAGCTGCCGCGGAGAAGGTCGCTAATAATATCATTCTTGAAAATCGCCCAATCCAGACAAAGTGGGTAAATGAAGAAGAGCTAAAGCAATATCGTCTAAGGAAAGAACTTTCCGTTTCTGAAAATATCAGGCTCATCATCATTCCTGATTACGACTACAACGGCTGCGGCGGTACGCATCCGGAAAGTACTGGCCAGGTGGGCTCTTTAAAAATTCTAGGCTGGGAGAAACAGAAAAAGAAAGTTCGTGTCGAGTTTGTGTGCGGTCAAAGGGTACTACAGCAGCTTGGCCAAAAGCAAGAAGTGCTACAGCAGCTCACATCCTTGCTGAATGCGCCTGAACAAAGAATGATCGATGCCGTAACAAGAATGCTTGAGCAAAGGAAGGACTTAGAAAAATTAATCGAAGAAACGAAGGATCAGATTTTGAAACACGAGGCTGCTGATATCATTTCATCAGATCCAGGAAAGATTGTGGGTAAAGTATTTCAGAACAGAAGCATGCAGGAGCTGCAGAAACTGGCCAGATTGCTGGCAGTGGAAGCTGAAAATAAAATCTTCATGCTTGCTGCTGAAAATGAGGACAAGCTGCAATTCGTGTTTGCCCGTGGGAAAGATGCTGAGGGTAATTTGAAACAATGGTCAAAGCATGCCCAGCAAATCATTGATGGCAAGGGCGGAGGAAATGAAACACTCGTACAGGGTGGAGGCAAGTTCATGCCAGGCGATGAATTCATTCGACAGGTGCTTGAAAGTGTTGGTGAAGTTTAAACTTTTTTAGTTTTTCAGGTAAGAAGGTTTTAGGTCATTCGAAGTGATTTTGTGTGAAATAGATTGGATTGAACAGAATTTATTGGCGGATTTCTTAAATCTCGGACTTTAAGCCTAATTATCACAGTGAAATTGGTTATGGATGAAAGTTTTACCATTTAAAAATAGGTTTAACTCCCTCATAATGGAATTCAACCAGAGAAATAGGGGGAATCAGAATGTATGAAGTTGAAAAAGGATCTGTAGAAGAAGCAATCATGATCCTGCAAAATCTCGGTCTGAAAGTGAATGAATACGAGAAAACGAATTCAATGATTCCAGTAGATAAATATAAAGAGTTATTGGAATTCACGATTGCCGTTGCCAGGAAGACGAGTGAAATTACCGAAACGATTGATGAAATGATGGAAGATATAGAAGCAAGCATGTAAATAAATTATTAGAGCAGCCCGGCGTGCAGTTCAGCTTCGGGCTGCTCTTTTATTTAGTCTGAGTTTTATCAATGTATTCAAACAAAAAGGATTGCCCATTGCGGTAAAAGCGGGGGTCATAGACTCCGAGTTTCTCGCCATCATCGACTATGACGACAAATGGCGACCATTCATAAAGCGTCTTTGCTTCTGGTCTCTCAGAAAATAGTCCATTTAGGTTTGCATTCTCAGCGGAAGTAAGCTCATATTGAAGCTTCCTGTCTGTGAACAAGTTGTCTTGAAAAATCGCTACGTCGCTATCATTCTTTGTAATAACCGTATATGTCCAGGGAATGAAACCTGCCGAAAGGGCAATTTGTTCATAATCGTTTTCATACTGATTATAGATCATCCAGCCCTGGACACTTTGGACGATCATGTGCAGCGCGATGAAGGCCCAGGCAAATTTAAAGTAGTAAGGACTTTTCGGTTTATTTTTTCTTGAAGCAATAAATGCCGTACCGATAATGATCCAGAATACAAAATCGATGATGGGAATTGTGCCGAATGTGATTCTTATGCTGGAAAAAGGTTCGAGATATCCAGTTCCCCAGGCATTGAACAGATCGCTCGTATTATGGATCATGACAGCCAGCCATCCGAGGAAAAAGAGTTTTAAATCTTTCACTCTATATAGAAGAAAAGCTAGTAAAACAAATAACAGTGCCCATATCGGCGTCAGAAACACAGAATGGGTAATTCCGCGATGCCACATCTGGTAGAGTCCTTCATTGTCCCAGAATCGGGAAATGATATCGATATCTGGAATCTGGCTTGCCCCAACAGCTGTCAGCAAATAGGCACGTTTTTGCATTTTCTCCATATTTTTTTTATCAACGGCGCCATATAAGGCTAAACCGAATAAAGTATGGGTAATTGAATCCACTTCTGCACCTCCTGAAATTTTATTATAATCCTTCCAGAGAAATTTTTAAAAGTTCTGATATGCAATTGCAGGATTGCAAACTGTCCTCCATAAAGATAAGATTAATTTTATAGCATTAGAAAGATAAAATTTTCACTTCGAGAATTGTCCAGCTCCAGCGCCTAGCCCCTCGAGACGTATGTCTAGCTGCGGCTCCTAACTCCTCGAGACGCTTCGGTCCTGCCAATGAAGTCAAAGAACGACTTCACTGTCAGGCCCTCCAGCGCTTGTCGGAGTTGGACAGTCGCCTCCGCTTTTCGTTTTCGGTCCGTCCAATGAAGTCAAAGAGCGACTTCACCGGCCGGCCCTCCAACGCTTGTCGGGGCTGACCAAGGCGCTTGCGCTTTTCTTTTGAGGAATTTTGCCTTTAAACAGAAAGGAAACATTTAATCATGAAAAAATTAAAAGATGAAGTATTATCACGCAGAACCTTTGCGATTATTTCCCACCCGGATGCGGGTAAAACAACGCTTACGGAAAAGCTGTTGTTATTCGGTGGCGCCATCCGTGACGCTGGTACAGTAAAAGCGAAAAAGACAGGAAAGTTTGCGACGAGCGACTGGATGGAAATTGAGAAGCAGCGTGGAATTTCCGTGACATCCAGTGTCATGCAGTTTGACTATGACGGCTTCAAGGTTAACATCCTTGATACTCCCGGCCACCAGGATTTCTCTGAGGATACGTATAGAACGTTAACTGCGGTCGACAGTGCCGTGATGATCATAGACTCTGCGAAAGGGATCGAGGATCAGACTCTCAAGCTATTCAAGGTTTGCCGCATGAGAGGCATCCCGATTTTTACTTTTATCAATAAGCTTGACCGACAGGGGAAAATGCCTCTTGAATTGCTGGCTGAGTTGGAAGAGGTTCTCGGTATCGAATCCTACCCTATGAACTGGCCAATTGGTATGGGCAAGGAATTCCTGGGGATATATGACCGTTTCAACAACCGGGTTGAACAGTTCCGCGTTGATGAAGACAAGCGATTTGTTTCGCTGAATGAAGATGGGGAAATCAATGGGGACCATCCATTAAAAGATTCTTCATTATATGACCAGACTTTAGAGGAAATCATGTTGTTAGATGAGGCAGGAAATGAATTCTCCAAAGAGCGGATTGCAGACGGTACGTTGACACCGGTATTCTTCGGAAGTGCATTGACAAACTTCGGAGTCCAGACCTTCCTGGATTCTTATCTGCAATTTGCACCGCCTCCACAGCCTAGGAATTCGACTGCAGGAGAAATCGAACCATTGTCAGAAGATTTTTCAGGTTTTATCTTTAAGATTCAGGCGAACATGAACCCTGCTCACCGCGACAGGATTGCCTTCCTGCGCATTTGCTCAGGCAAATTTGAGCGTGGGATGACCGTTCAGTTAAGCCGTACAGGAAAATCAATGAAGCTTGCACAGTCAACCCAGTTCATGGCTGATGACCGCAGTACCGTTGAGGAAGCTGTTGCAGGTGACATCATCGGACTTTACGATCCGGGCACATATCAGATTGGTGATACGATCGTTTCAGGAAAGGAAGCTTTCCAATACGAAAAACTTCCACAGTTTACACCTGAACTCTTTGTCCGTGTGTCTGCAAAGAACGTCATGAAGCAAAAACACTTCCATAAGGGAATCCAGCAGCTTGTCCAGGAAGGTGCCATCCAGCTCTTCAAGACATTGAAGACAGAGGATTATTTACTTGGTGCTGTCGGACAGCTTCAGTTTGAAGTCTTCGAGGCAAGGATGCGCAATGAATATAATGTTGAAGTGCTGATGGAAAGACAGGGATCCAAGATCGCACGCTGGATTGAAGGCGATGAAGTCAATGAAAATCTGTCTAGCTCTAGAAGCCTGCTAGTGAACGACCGCTTCGACAAAAAGGCATTCCTTTTCGAAAATGAATTTGCACTAAGATGGTTCCAGGATAAGAATCCTGAAGTAAAACTGTATAATCCTATGGATGTTTCTTAAAGAATTGAGCCGGCATGGAAATGTCGGCTCTATTTTTATGAGCATTTATCGGACCATTTTTTTTGGAGGAGGGCTTCAGTTCTTCTACGTCCGAATTCCTTGAGGGTTGGTAATTTCGGTCGGAGCTTCGGATGTTTAGCGCCCGAAATCCAGGGGAGATAGTAATTTCGGTCGGAGCTTCGGATGTTTAGCGCCCGAAATCCAGGGGAGATAGAAATTTCGGTCGCAGCTTTGGATGTTCTACGCCCGAAATCCAGGGGAGTTGGTAATTTCGGTCGGAGCTTCGGATGTTTAGCGCCCGAAATCCAGGGGAGATAGAAATTTCGGTCGCAGCTTTGGATGTTCTACGCCCGAAATCCAGGGGAGTTGGTAATTTCGGTCGGAGCTTTGGATGTTCAGCACCCGAAAACCTGGAGAGTTAGTAATCTCGGTCGGAGCTTTGGATGTTCAGCACCAACATCCTGATGAGTTCTCATTTCCAGGGGTCCCCTTGTTTTCAAGCCATAATATTCTACGTAAATTAGTAATCTGAAAAACATGCCAGCAATTATTTTCTTGACTTTCCCTAATGTTAATACTATATTAATATTATTCTATGACGCTTTTGTGCATAAAAGCGTTTAAGTGAAAAAGTCATATAATAAGTGTCGACAGAACATAGTAGAATCGCCATGGGCAGCAAAGAGAGACTGGATGGCAGCTGAAAATTCAGGCAGTGGCAGATTCGAAGTACACCTGTTGCATCAGGCACTTTTAATGAAGTGGGCAGACAATGTTGTTTGCCAATTAGGGTGGTACCGCGGAGCTCCTTCGTCCCTAAAAACGCAGGAGATTTTTGTATTTCACAACTAATTGGAGGGAACAACATGTTTAATCAAAATTCAGCACTCACCCTGAAAACTTCTGAAGCTGCAGTTGTAATATTACTGCTATTGTCAGCTATCAGTTATGGAATGATACAGCTGGAATTAGTTCCGCATATTCCGGTTCTATTAGGAATCGCAGGTTTAATAGTTTACGGATTGTTGAAAAAAGTGCAGATGGCAGAGCTCGAAAATGGAATGATAGAGGGAGCAAAATCTGGCCTGGGGGCTGTCATGATTTTCTTCTTCATCGGGATGCTGGTAAGCAGCTGGATCGCTGGGGGTACAATCCCTACATTAATCTACCTGGCATTTGAGCTCGTGACGGAGAAATGGTTTTATGCCATTGTTTTTATCGTCACTTCCGCAGTTGGATTGAGCATTGGCAGTTCATTGACTACCTCGGCAGTGATTGGCGCAGCATTTATCGCGGTAAGTGAGACATTGGGATTGTCTTCTGCGATTACAGCTGGAGCAGTGGTCTCCGGCGCATTCCTCGGGGATAAAATGTCGCCGCTTTCGGATACAACTGTGCTTGCATCTTCAACGGTGAAGGTGGATTTGTTTGAACATATTAAAAATATGTCCTGGACAACGATTCCGGCATTCTTTATATCGCTTGTATTATTTGCAGGTATGTCACCAGAGTTAAGCTCAGCTGAATTCGCTAAGCTCGAAGATCTTCAGCAAGTTCTTACAGGCATGAATCTCGTACATTGGTATTCACTTCTTCCATTAGCCATCATTGCTATACTTGCAGTTAAAAAAGTGTCTTCTCTTTTGACTTTGGGTGCAGGGACATTTTCGGCTTTGGCCATTAGCCTGATGATTACAGAGAAGGCTGAATGGAGCAAGCTTCCAGGTATTTTATACTCAGGCTATGTTTCAGAAAGCGGTAATGAACAACTGGATTCCCTATTGTCGCGAGGTGGCATTGAGAGCATGTTATTCTCAGTTTCGCTTGTAATGCTTGCTTTAAGCATGGGTGGTTTGTTGTTTAAACTAGGAGTGCTCCCATCCTTATTACAGGGCCTTGCAAGTAACCTGAAAAAAGTACCGGTATTGATTGGATCTGCTGCTCTTTCCGCAATAGGCATCAACTTCCTGATTGGGGAACAGTACCTTTCCATCCTGCTGACAGGCAATACATTTGCTGGACATTTTGAAAAAGCAGGTCTGCATCCGAAAAATCTTTCACGGGTGCTTGAGGATGCAGGCACGGTCGTCAACCCGCTTGTACCATGGAGTGTATGCGGAGTGTTCCTGAGCGGCGTTCTTGGAGTCAGCACCCTAGAGTACCTCCCCTTCGCATTCTTTTGCCTGCTTTCACCAGTGTTGACACTCGCCGCAGGATTCACAGGAATCACCATATCAACGACAGGAAGAAAAGCGGTGGCTTAAGCTGCCGCTTTTTTTTGTTTGTAAAAATCTAAAACTTCTTCAATAAACGTCTCAAGGTTTCATTAAGTCTTCAATTGATTTAAAATGAATTGTATGGTCAAAATGAGTGTTGCACATTATGCCCACACTGTTTAGTTGAATTATGCTCGATGTTTCACTATATTGAGATTGGAAATTGAATTCATAGACTGTCGGGTCAGGAAGATTGTTTTTTTACCGCCGAAAGGAGTATACATATGAGAATCAGCAATTTTTCGATTAGAAGACCAGTTTTTACAATGGTGACCATGTTTTTGGTCCTGATCCTTGGGGTCGTATCCTTAATGAGGATTCCTTTGAAGTTGATCCCGGACATTAATCCGCCGGTAGGTGTGGTTGTGACCAATTATCAGGGAGCCAGTCCGGAGGAAGTTGTTGAAAAAGTGACGAAGCCTTTGGAGGCAAATTTGGCTACTCTTCCTGGAATCAAGACGATGACATCCACTTCACAGGAGGGAGCAAATCTAATCCTTATGCAGTTTTCCTGGACAACGAATATCGATGATATCCAGGATGAAGTCATCCAGAGGCTTGATATGGCTCAACTGCCTGATGATGCAGACAAACCGAGGTTCATGAAGTTCGACCCATCCCAGTTTCCGATCATCCAATTATCATTAAGCTCGGAGAAGGATGAAGATGCTTTAAGAGAATTGGCTGAGGAGCTTGAACTTGAACTGACGAAGGTAGACGGGGTGGCAAGCGTCAATCTTTCCGGAACATCTGTCCAGGAAGTCAAGGTTGAACTGGACCAGGAAAAATTGAAGGCATACAAGTTAAGTCAGTCAGATATAGTTGATTTGATCAGGGCTAACGATGTCTCAATGCCTGGGGATACGATATTAACTGATGGAAAAGAACTTACGACAAGGATCATCAGTACGCTTGATTCAGTCGAAACGCTTAAGAATCTGACAGTTTTCACGAATCCTGTCACTAAGCAGAAAATAAGTTTGCAGGATGTTGGGAAAGTTCATTTGCAAAAGCAGGATGACCGTACGATTACCAGGACGAATCAGGCTCCATCGGTTCTGTTAAGTGTCCTTCAGCAATCGGACGCCAACACAGCCGAGGTGTCTGAGGCATTCCTTGAAGAACTGGATTCATTGCTGGCAAGGGACAAGTATGCAGGAATAAAATCCGATGTCCTTTTCGACCAGGGTGATTATATAAAAATGGCGATCGGCAATATCTCTAACTCTCTGATTGTCGGGGGAGTGCTGGCAATGGCCGTTCTGTTCTTTTTCCTTAAAAATGTAAAGAGCCCTCTGATCATCGGTATTGCCATTCCTTATTCAGTTATCTTTACATTTGTATTGATGTTCTTTGCTGATTTTACCTTGAATATCATGACGCTTGGCGGCCTCGCTCTTGGCATTGGAATGCTGGTGGATAATGCCATTGTTGTCATCGAAAATATCTACCGCCATCTTTCAATGGGAAAAGATCCGAAAGCGGCGGCGAGGGATGGAGCGAGTGAAGTCGGAGGCGCGATTACCGCTTCTACTTTGACAACCGTTGCCGTATTTTTGCCAGTTGTTTTCATCTCGGGAATCATTGGCGAACTGTTCACCGAATTCGCTTTGACCATTTCTTTCAGCTTATTGGCTTCACTGGTAGTAGCATTGACGGTGGTGCCCATGCTTGCCAGCAGACTTCTTAAGGCACCAAAGAAGAATCTTGAGGCAAAGAGGCAGCGTTCTAGCTCTATGAGGGGCTTGGAAAAATCAATCAGATGGGCTTTGCGCCACAGGTTCATCGTTATTATCATTACGTTATTGATGCTTGCAGGAGGCGGATACGGCCTGACAACTGTCGGGACCCAGTTTATTCCAGCAACCGACGAGGGTTTCTTCAGCATCAGGGTGAAGCTTGAGGATGGGGCAGCACTCACTGAAACCGAAAAGGTCTTGGCTTCGCTTGAGGAAAAGTTAAAAGGTGAAGAAGACGTCGATGTTTATGTCAGCCTGGCAGGAACAACTCAGGAAGCTTCCTTCAGGGGTACGACAAATGCAAATGTCGGTGAAGTATATGTAAAGATGGATGACCTTAAAGAACGGGAAATCAGCACCTTCAAGTTTGTCGATGATGTCAAGAAAGAACTTGAGCAGGCTGCAGTAAATGCGAACAGCAGTGCTGAGCTCAGCTTCAACCTGCAATCCACTTCAGGGTCAGCACCAAATACGCTAACCTTCAGTGTCCGTGATACGAGCGAGAAGCGGCTGGATGAATCTGTATCAGAGATTTATGACTCGCTCAAAAAGCTTGACGATGTCAATGAACTGACAACGAGCCAGAATGAAACGGTCGAAGAGGTTCAGGTAACTGTTGATCGCGAAAAGGCTCTTGCCCAGGGCCTTGCTCCCGCACAAATCGCCATGGTTGTTAACGATGTAACACGAGGAAATATGGCAACACAGATGGCTGGCGGGGATGGGGAAATCCTTGGAGTCTATGTTGAATATGACAGTGAGGTAACACAAAACCTTGATAAGCTGAAGCAGCTGCTGATTAAGAAGCCGGATGGAAATTTTGTAACACTTGGCCAGGTAACAAATATCGAAATAGGCAGCGGTCCAGTCAAAATCCAGCGAATCAATCAACAAGATGCAGTCGAGTTTACGATGAAGTATAAATCATCAACGAACCTAGGGAATATCTCTAAGCAGGTTGATGAGAAAATAGAAGATCTCGATTTACCTGAAGAAACAGAAGTGATTTTCAGCGGTGACAGAGAACTGCTGGAGTCTTCGATTGATGATTTAATGCTTGCGTTTATCCTGGCAATCATCCTGATCTACCTGGTGATGGCAGCGCAGTTTGAATCATTGAAGTACCCATTCGTTATCATGTTTACCGTTCCATTGATGGTTATTGGTGTAGCCATTGCCTTGACTTCAACCAGGACACCGATCAGCTTGACAGTAATCATAGGAATTATTGTTCTGGCGGGGATTGTCGTTAACAATGCGATCGTGATTGTAGACTATATTAACCAGAAGAAGGAAAAAGGATTAAATCCACATGAGGCGATTGTGCTGTCTGTTAAAGACAGGGCCCGTCCAATCCTGATGACCGCTTTGACAACAATTCTTGGCCTTATCCCGCTTGCTGCGGGCATAGGGGAAGGAACAGAAATCAACCAGCCGATGGGAATCACTGTCATCGGCGGATTGCTCAGCAGTACATTCCTGACGCTTTACGTCATTCCTGTCGTCTATAGTTTCTTTGACAGGGATTTTAGAAGAAGGAATAGAATGTACGCAACTCCAGATGGACATTTAGTACCTGCCTATCTGCTGACAGAGTACACTGAACAGGAGGCAGAAGGAAAGCACGATACCCTTCAATCAGGAAAGTATTCAAAAGAAGAAATGGCGGGAATGCTGGAAGAACTCCTGCAACTAGTAAAAGAGGATGGAGATTCATCCTCAACAAGGGACTTACGAAGACGCAGATAAATTAGTGAATCGAAGCCTGGCCTGAGAATGGTCGGGCTTCATTTTTTTAATAGTCAGTTGACTTTGCACAGATACTTGCACTTCTAGATTTTTCTGAATTATCAGCAAAAACCTTTGCCAATGAAAGCGCTTCTCGATAAAATATAGCTAATTAGCAATGAGGAGGAAGTATATGGGGTACGGATACTTTTTTACTGGCTTTCCCGGATTCATCAGCAATCAGCTTATTCGCGAGGTTTTAAAAAAGAATCAGGGCGAAGGAACTGTGTTTGTCCTTGTCCTGCCTTCAATGGCAGACAGGGCAGAGTCTGAACGACAGGCGATCATGCGTGATTTTGGCATGACAGAGGATCGATTTGTGATCATAAGCGCTGATATAACCCATACTGGTTTATCGATTAATCCCGAACTCACCTCTTTACTGCAGGAATCAGTGACACATGTTTTCCATCTTGCAGCGATCTATGACCTTGCAGTACCAAAGGATATAGCATTCCTTGTAAATGTAGAAGGGACAAGAAATGTGAATGAATGGGTAAGGACTTTAAAGAATATCAAGCGTTATACGTATTTCAGCACGGCATATGTTGCAGGCAAACGTGAAGGGATCTTGTATGAGAATGAATTGATAAAGCCGCATTCATTCAAAAACTTCTATGAAGAGACTAAATATGAAGCAGAGGTTCTTGTTGATTCTTTAAAAGCAGATGTACCGGTTACAATCATCCGTCCTGGCATCGTAAAAGGTCATTCGAAAACAGGGGAAACCATTAAGTTTGATGGTCCTTATTTTATTATGAACTTCATTGACCGACTCAGTTTCATGCCATTTTTGCCGAAGCTTGGCAAAGGCGATACTGTTGTAAATCTGGTGCCTGTCGATTATATTATTGAGGCGACAACTTATTTGGCTTTTGCCGATATCGGAGCAGGAAAGACATACCATCTTACCGATCCAAAACCCTACAAAGTATCTGAACTATATGAAATGATGATGGTCGAGCTGATGCAAAAACAGCCAAAAGGGTCCCTGCCATTGGCGGTTGCTAAAGCAGGCCTTAACTTCAGGGTGCTCAGAAAATATCTGGGTGTTGAAAAAGAAGCACTGGATTACTTCACATGGAGAGGCTTTTTTGATTCTTCCCAGGCCAAGTCTGACTTAATAGACTCCGGAATCAAGTGTCCGGACTTTAAAGAGGGTATAGCGGCCATGACATCGTTTTATCAGAAGAATAAGCATGATCCTAATTACCAAATTAATATTTCATAGGCAGGTGAATGAGTGTGCATTCAGTTGAAGAAGTTCAAAAATTATCTGTTATTGCACCTGCGACAGGAAAAGTCATTGCCGAAATAGACGAGACACCTCTACACGAAGTTCCTACATTCTACGAGCGTGGCAGAAATGCATTTCACAGCTGGAGCAGACTTCCAATCTCAGAACGATTAGGTTATTTCAAGAAGCTGAAGCAGCAGATGGTCGACGAAATGGACGCAATCGCCCGGATCATCTCAGAAGATACAGGCAAAGTGCTGACAGAAGCAATTGTTGCCGACATCATGCCGACACTTGACGCGATCGACCATATTATTAAGCACGCCGAAAAGGTGCTAAGGAGACAAAAAGCCAAAACTCCACTGCTTCTGATAGGCAAGAAATCTTATATCGAATATATGCCCCGCGGAGTTGTACTTGTGATATCTCCCTGGAATTATCCTTTACAGCTGGCAATGGTACCGATGATCAGCGCGCTGGCAGGGGGAAATACGGTTATCCTTAAGCCATCAGAGGTAACGCCGCTCGTAGGCAAATGTATTGAGGATTTGTTCACAAAAGCTGGTTTTCCCCAAGGGGCAGTACAGGTGGCACATGGTGGAAAAGAAGTGGGGGCAGCATTTACGGCAGGAAAGCCAGATTATATCTTCTTTACCGGTTCGGTCCGAACGGGAAAAATCATTCAGCAGCAGGCGGCAAGGGATTTGATCCCCACAACGCTTGAACTCGGCGGCAAGGATCCGATGATTGTTTTTGAGGATGCAAATCTCGAAAGGGCAGCAAAAGCGGCTGTCTGGGGTGCTTTTACAAACAGCGGACAAGTCTGCATGAGTGCCGAGCGTCTTTATGTTGAACATACAATCTATGAACGCTTTCTTGAAATGCTGGTTAAAGAAGTTTCATCCCTCAATCAGGGAATTGACCAGGACGCAGATGTCGGGTCAATGACTTTTCCGGCCCAGAAAAATGTAGTTAAAGCTCAGCTTGAAGAAGCGCTGGGCAGGGGTGCGAAAATTGAAACAGGACTCAAGCCTTCAGATTGGCAGAAGGGAATGTTCCTTCCGCCTACAGTTGTCACCCATGTGGAACAAGATATGAAAATAATCCAGGAAGAAACTTTCGGGCCATTGCTGCCTGTAGTTCCATTCAATACAGAAGAGGAGGCCGTTGCTTTTGCAAATGGAACTGTATTTGGATTAAATGCAAGTGTCTGGACCAAAGATAAAATAAAAGCTCGGCGTGTCGCTTCAAAACTTGTATCAGGTGCAGTCGTCATAAATGATGTCATCATCACTGTTGCCAACCATGGGCTGCCATTTGGAGGGACAAAGGAAAGTGGCATTGGACGTTATCATTCCGAAGGTGGATTAAGAATCTTTTGCCATGAAAAATCTGTCATGGAGGATATGGGAATAGCGAACTCTGAAATCCAATGGTATCCATACAAAGGCAAATATCCATTATTCCTCAATTTATTCAAAAGCTATTTCGGTGAAAAAAGAAATTGGCTAAACTTTGCCAGGTACTACATTGCTCTTTTAAAAAGCAATAAATAATCGTCTCAAACCGTCCTCCGAAAACTGTGACGGTTTTTTTTATGTTTCAAATTCTTCGGTGTTTAAAACGAAAAATTAACATTTAACTGGAAAAATGATAGTTCAGGCCATATTTTGGACAATCTAAAACGAACAGGATTACGTGATGGAACTTTAGATTTAAATCATATATACCCCGATTGCTTTTTGCCAAAAGGATCAATGCATCCATACCAGAAGCATCAATAATTAGACTAAAGGATGAAACACGACGTGGCCATAAAAAAGAATTTAACCAAATTAGAAGCGGTAATGTGGAGCATTGCGCTGCCAGGTTTTGCACAGCTGCTGACTGGCAACCTGGTGAAGGGTATTTTGTTTGTCATCCTTGAGTTCCTCGTTAACGTAAACAGCAATTTTAATAAAGGAATTATGTACAGCTTCCTTGGTGAAACGGAGAAGGCATTGCATGTAATGGATTACCAATGGCTGATGTTCTATCCTTGTCTTTATATGTTCGCGATGTGGGATGCATACAGGAGTGTCATGCCAGAGGAGGAGAAAATCTCATTTTTGCCCTTCGTATTTTCAGCTTATTTCGTCACGGTTGGCTTAATGATTTCACCGAAGGTTAAGTTATTCGGGATATTCCCTGGACCTGTATTCCTGCCAATGCTTTTTGTGATTCCAGGCGTCATAACTGGCTTTTTAATCAGGAAAATCTTATTAAGGTTCTATAAGGACTGATTCAGTGTCAATTTCGAAAACCAGAGCATATATTATTAAAAAGAACATGTAATTTTTAAAAATTGAATAGTATCTTCCAAAGGGGAGTAGCTGTTAGGGAAACCTAAAGCAAAGTCGTCATTTCATGGGAATCTTCCATCGGCTTTGTTGGCATTTACATATGCTTAGCAAGACCTTTGCCGCCTGGCAGAGGTCTTTTTTGTGGTTTTAAATCCAGAAATTGTGCCTTTATCAGCCGGGAGTAATGTAAATAATAAGAACCGGAGGGTGACAAATATGGATTTAGCGATGTTGCTTGAATACGGATGGGTACTGCTTGTCCTTGTTGGCCTGGAGGGAATCCTGGCTGCTGATAATGCTGTTGTGATGGCTGTCATGGTCAAACATCTGCCAAAAGATCAGCAAAAGAAAGCATTATTTTATGGATTATTCGGGGCATTCATCTTTCGGTTTGCAACCCTGTTCATGATTTCCCTGCTGGCTGATGTTTGGCAGGTTCAAGCGTTGGGAGCAATGTATTTATTATTTATCTCTGGCAATCACCTCATCAAAAATTATCTTGGAAAAAAAGCACATGAAAATAAAGTGCAAAAAAGAAGTTCGGGATCTGGGTTCTGGATGACTGTATTGAAGGTGGAGCTTGCCGATATTGCGTTTGCCATTGACTCGATGCTTGCAGCAGTTGCGCTGGCAGTTACACTTACTCCTTCAGGCTGGTTCCGTTTTGGAGGAATCGACGGTGGGCAATTCACGGTCATGTTCCTTGGAGGGATTATCGGGCTGGTTATTATGCGGTTCGCTGCGAACTGGTTTGTAAAACTACTTCAGGAACGTCCGACGCTCGAAACAGCCGCTTTTTTAATTGTTGGCTGGGTTGGAGTAAAACTTGCGGTCTTTACCCTTGCACATCCAGAAATCGGAATTTTGGATGTGCATTTTCCAGAATCCTTCAGCTGGAAGATGATTTTCTGGATTGTATTGATTGCGATTGCGGTTGGTGGTTATCTTTTCTCTTCTAGGAAGATGCGTTTACAGCATGATTCTTAAAAAAAATTCGATAAAACGCCCTCTATAAATCCCTATAAATCAACAAAAACTTTAAAACTTCAGTCGTAAATTGACTGAAGTTTTAATATTTATTTTAACAACACCCCCATAAACCCCCAGTGTGCAAACGTAACCATGTAGTGATTAAAGCGGCCGCTCCAAAAACATATGAGGTGAACAGAGAATGAAAAAGCTTTCTAACCAAGAGATGAAGAAAATCGCAAAAAGTACACTTGCTCTAGTGCTTGCAGGTACATTTACTTTTTCACCAATCGCAATGGCAGAAGAGAATACTTCTGATCTGGAAACAGTTGAAATGCAGTCAGTAAGCCCAGAAGAAATTGAAGAGGCAAAATCACAAGTAGAAGAGCTTGAAGAAACCAACCCTTCTTTAATCCCTGGAGACTTCTTCTATTTCGCGAAGATCGCACTAGAAAAGATCAAGCTTGCATTTACATTTGATAATGCAAAAGAAGCAGAATTGCTTGCTGCATACGCATCAGAACGCCTTGCAGAAGCTAGCGCACTGTTTGCAGAAGGAAAAGAAGATGAAGCCCTTGAAGTAATCGATGAGGCTGTTAAATATATGGAAGATTCACAGAACATCGTAGATGAAGAAACTTCAAACGATGAAACTGATTCAGAAGAAGGAACAAAGTCTGAAGACGAAACAAAATCTGATGAAGAAACTGATTCTGAGGACGAAGCAAAATCTGATGAAGAAACTGATTCTGAAGAACAAACAGAAGAAGGAACAGAGACAGATGGTGATTCAGAAGAAGAAACTGATTCAACAAAAGACGAAGTACCAGCTGACGATTTAGAAGATGAGTCTGGTGAAGAAGTTTCAGAAGAAGAGGAAGTAGTGAGTGAAGATCCTTTCGAGCAAATCGAGGGCATGCTTAGACAAAATATCATCGCATTGAAAGCAGCAATGGAACACGTTGGAAATGACAATGCAAGAAAAGCACTTCAAAGGAATATTGACAAAACATACGCTAAGATGGCAAAGAAACTGGCAAAGCTGGAAGAAAAATATGCTGAACAGCCAGTAGAAGAAGAGGAAAATACAGAAACTACTCAGCCAGTAGAATTAGAGCCAGTAGTTGAGTCAGACCTCCAGCCTGCTGATGAAGCAACAGAAACACCTGTGGAAGAGCCAGCTGATGAAACAAAAACAATGCCAGCAGATGACGACACAACTGCAGTCCCTGTAGTGGCTCCTGTAAAAGCTGACAAAGAAAAGGCTAAACATGAGCATAAAGCAAAAAAAGCTGCAGTGAAACAGGAACGAAAGGCTGATAAGCAGCAAAAGAAGGAAGAGAAGCGCCAAGCGAAGCAAGTTAAACATGAAGAAAAGAAATCTAACAAACATGGCAATGAAGGCAAGGGTAATGGTAATGGTAATGGCCATGGAAAAGGCAATGACAAACATTAATACTCATTGAACAATAGACTCGAAAAGATAGCCGTTTTTGGCTATCTTTTCACTGCCTAACCACAAAAAGAGAATTGACACGATATGATATAATGTGGTGAGAAAAGAGGTGAGGCTATTGCTAAGTTTATTGTTCATGACCAAGAAACGGCGCAGACCTTTGGAAGAGACTGTTGAAAAAATCCAACAGGGTGACAGAGAATTAAGAGAGGAATTGATTGATTCTTACAAACCCTTTATTGCTAAGACTGTTTCAGCTGTCTGCAAAAGATACATACATGAATCAGACGATGAATTTAGCATTGGCCTCATCGCGTTTAATGAGGCGATCCAGAAGTATTCATCTGAAAAAGGGAATTCATTGTTAAGCTTTGCGGAAGTCATGATCAAACGGCGAGTAATTGATTATATCCGCCAGCAAAGCAGAAACCAGAATTTAAGCTTTACGATTTCAAATGATTCTTCTGAGGAAGAGCAGCAGCGTTCAACGATTGAAGATGAGCTTTCTCTTGATGAGTTCAGGAAAAAGACAGAACAAGAACTTAGAAGAGAAGAAATCATACAATTCCAAGGAATCCTGAAAGAATTTGATCTTTCATTCCAGGATCTGCTTGACCAATCGCCAAAGCATGCAGATGCCCGCAAAAACGCTATGCTAGTAGCGAAGGCAATGGTGGAGAATGAGGAGCTGAAACTTCTCCTTCTTGATAAAAAACGCCTGCCAATCAAGCATTTGGAAGAAATGGTGGATGTCAGCAGAAAAACAATAGAGAGAAACAGAAAATATATTATTGCAATTGCACTTATTTTAATTGGGGATTATGTATATTTAAAGGATTATATTAAAGGGGTGTTAGAGACGTGAGAAAAGGAATTATCCTTGAGATCAATGATCTTTACCTAACATTGTTGACCCCCGAAGGCGAGTTTTTACGAGCCCGAAAGCTTCAGCAAGATTACCACGTTGGAGAAGAAATTCATTTTTTTCCCGAAATGGCCGTGGTTAAAAGGAAAAGAATCAATCTTTCGTTTTTAAATAATTTCAAAGCAAGGACAATCGCACTATCAGCAGCATTGATGCTTGTCATGACTGCTTTTATTCCGGTATACCAAAACGGACAGGTTTATGCTTATATGTCAATCGATGTAAATCCAAGTATTGAACTTGCAGTCAACGATGAATTAAAGGTTCTTGAAATGTCAGGTTATAATTCAGATGGAAAAGAAATCATCGCTGAGCTGCATGACTGGAAAGATAAAGATGCGACCATTGTCGCCGAGATGATCCTTGAAAAAATCGGGGATAAAGGGTTTTTTAAAGAGAATCATGACGTTGTTATCGCAACTGTCCATACTGGTAAGGTAAAAGAAGATGTTGACCAGAAACTGGACATGAAAATATCGGAAATAAAAAAATCAACCCAAGAAGAAGATCTAGAAGTCAAGGTAATGGAAGCAACAACTGAAGATAGGGAAAAAGCAAAAAAACAAGGATTGACTACGGGTATATATAAAGAGAAACAAGTAGGAAAACAAAAGCCTGTAGATAAGCCAGCCGAACAAAAGAAAGAATCAAACCATACACCTGCCAAAAAGGATAACACACCATCAGTAAATCCTAAGCCAGAGAAAAAAGAAGCACCTGGCCAGGTGAAGAAAACGGATCAAATAACACCAAAAGCTAATCAAGCACAACAAAATACACCAGCCTTAGAAAAGAACAGAGCACAAGAAAATAAAAGTAACAGTGATGCAGGGCAGAACAAACATGGAAGAAATAAAAACCATGGCAATGGATCAGATAAGAATGGGCAGGCAGGCGGGGGAAAAAAATACGCACACAATAAACCCGCAAATTCAAACAAGCGATCCAATAATGATAATAAAGCAAATAAACAACCTCAGCACAAACATGAGCAAAAAGGAAATGAAAGAAAAGACAAAGGCAAGCGCTAAATAAAACGATTATTAAAAGTCCGGAAGTAATTTTCCGGACTTTTTTCCATGTCTATATTCAATTTTGGGTAACTTAATAAAACATTTTAAACCAACTCAATAGCGCTTTTACTGTTGGTTTTGTCCAGAAAGTTGTGCCTGTGCCTGCTTAACAAGGCGCTTCGTGATTTCTCCGCCCACTGATCCATTTGATCTGGAAACAGTATCCGAACCGAGAGTAACACCAAATTCTTGTGCTATTTCGTATTTCACCTGGTCCATGAACTGCTCCACACCAGGGACAAGCAATTTATTTGAATTTCTAGCCATTGATTTCAACTCCTTAAGTGAATTACAGAGATTACTCTGTAATGATAGTTTGGACACTATTTCTTCGTTCATGAATGGTAATGTTTTATTGAAATGGTTATTGCTTGGTGAGATTTTCAAAATTAAACGGCAAACGATATAATGATTGTGATAATGGCAGGAAAATACTTTATTAATCAGATGATATTCTTTATCATAGGTATGTAAATGAAATGCCCTGAAAGGAATCATATATGTGGATAAACATTAGAAAAAGATTAGACAAATTATCTCCGGCGCAAATCATTGTCGCATACTATTTGATTGCGGTAATTGTCTCTATGAGTTTATTGAGTCTGCCAGTTGCGATTCAGCCAGATGCAAAGTGGTCGTTTATGGATGCGTTATTTACGGCAGCCAGTGCAGTCAGCGTTACCGGTCTGTCAACGGTAAGCATCCGTGACACTTTCACAGTCCCCGGGATATTCATCCTCATGTTTGTTCTGCAATTTGGCGGAATCGGTGTAATGGCGCTTGGAACCTTCTTTTGGCTGATCATTAAAAAGAAAATCGGCCTGAAGGAACGAAGGCTAATCATGATGGACCAAAACCAGACATCAATGTCAGGGCTGGTAAAATTATTGAAGGAAATCCTTGTTATCATTGTCCTGATTGAATTGATAGGTGCTCTCCTCTTAGGATTGTATTTTCTGAAGTACTATCCCACTTGGCAGGAAGCATTCCTGCATGGCTTGTTTTCATCGGTAAGTGCAACTACCAATGGAGGCTTTGACATTACCGGTGCTTCACTAATTCCATATGCACAGGATTACTTTATAGTCACCCTCAATACTGTTTTAATTACTCTTGGAGCAATTGGGTTCCCGGTACTTGTAGAAATCAAAGGCTATCTCCTAAGAAAGAAGAAGAAAAGGGGACCATATCATTTTTCGCTATTTGCAAAAATCACGAGCATCACTTTTATTGGACTCCTTATATTTGGAACAGTTGCTATCTGGGTGCTAGAATACAATCATTTTTTGTCAGATAAGTCAATATTGGACTCTTTCTTTTATGCTTTTTTTCAATCAACCACTACAAGAAGTGGCGGGTTGGCAACGATGGATGTAAATGATTTCACAGATCCCACCTTATTTCTGATGTCAGCATTGATGTTCATAGGGGCATCTCCGAGTTCAGTAGGCGGGGGAATCCGGACAACGACTTTTGCCCTTAATCTTTTATTCCTTTATCATTTTGCCCGCGGAAGAAGGGCGATAAAGGTATTTAACAGGGAATTGCACCAGGATGATATTATTAAGTCACTGGTGGTATCTATCATGGCTGTACTTATTTGCTTTTTTGCCGTACTCATCTTGATGATGACCGAGAACCAGTCATTGCTTGCCATCATTTTTGAAGTGGCCTCTGCTTTTGGTACAACAGGATTATCAATGGGAATCACTCCCGAGCTTTCGTCTATCGGCAAGATGGTGCTTATTATCCTGATGTTCATTGGACGAGTTGGAGTCATTTCCTTCCTTCTGATCATTGGCGGCAAAACAGCGAGAGAAAGCATCCATTATCCAAAGGAACGAGTAATTATTGGATAAACATGAAAATCCGGGGACTTCCCCGGATTTTTTGTATTTAATCCTGTCCTTTACTCACATCTATTGTTGGATGCATAAATGGAACGGCCTGAGGCTTTTTCTTTTCCTCAAGCAGTTCCCTGTTTTCAGCAGTGTTCCATCCAATATCATTCGTGGGGTGAACCCATTCATCCCCAGCCATGATTGCAGGATCTGTGTTATCTGTCCAATTTTCAAGCGGAGAGTTCGGTGACGCGTACATGCTGTCTCCGATAATCACACCATGCTCGTTTTTGAACGGTGCTTTCATTTCAATGCCAGTGTCTTTGAAACTTGGAGCATTTATTTGATGGGGCAGAGTTTCCTGTATATCCAAAGGTTCCAGTTCTGGATTTTTATCAGCCATTTTAGCTCCTCCTTTTTGTGCTTATTTTTTCTTGTCCGCTATTTTTTATAAGACCGTTCTCTTTGTAAAATAAGGTAATTTAATCTGTACATAGCTAGACACTGATTGAAAAAAATAAAGTTATGGAGGTGGTTAAAATGGCTAAAAGGAAAGCGGAAAGAAATGCTTTGGCTAAGTATACAAACACACCTAAGAAAAATCTTCAGGAAAGCGAATTTTCTGCTGAATTCGCACATGGAGAAGATGCAGGCAAATTTGCCAACAGGAACTCCAAGCAGGGCAGGAAGGGAAGAGCATGATGAAGAAGCATGAAAGCCGTACACAAAAACCATTAAACGTAGAATTCGGAATGGAATTCGGCGATATGAACGCAGCAAAATTGTATGACCTGCCTTTTGCAGGAAAAAAAGATAAAAGCAAAGCTGAAAAAGAATGCAAATAAATAGGGTCGATAGCAGTCCCAGCACCAAAACAAAAAGCCGGCTTAAGCCGGCTTTACATCTTGCGCTTTGAATGAGAAGAATTGAGGTGCTTCTGACTTCGGATCAAAATACACGAGCATATAGGAAGCGGAGTTTACAAGCTCTCCAGTTTTCATATAGTGCTCCATGTCAATCGCAATATCCTCAATCAGGGTATGCTTGTACAAATCTTTTTCATTGATATTGAGCTGAATATACTGATCTCCAAGTGCTTCTGGATTGTCGATGATGCCACGGTAAAATTGAGATCTATGCTGTTTGTCTGTTTGCATTTCCCACCACGGCTTCCTCGGCTTGTATTTCATGCTGGCAAGGTAGTCATACTTCATTAAGCTTTCAATTAAATCGAGGTTGTCGACTCCTTTTACCTGCAGGAACTCAGCCAGCCTTTTGAACAGATCTTCCAGCTGATGTCCAATTCGGGACCATCCCTTTGACTCCCAATACGAACCAAACTCCTGGAAGAAATCGAACGGTGATGGAAATGCGTTAGCGACAAGATATTCAATTGTGCTGTCCATCCTGTGGTCATTCCAATATTTTTCAAGTACATCTTCAACCTGTTTGATTTTGATGATTTCATTGAAATCAAGGACATTATTACCCAAAATTTCATATGGCGAATGGTCCATGTAGATATAGTCATGCTGTGCAGCTCTCAGCCTCAACCCTGTTCCTCTCAACATCTTCAGGAAACCTAGCTGAAGTTCTTCAGGCCTCATAGCAAACACATCGTTAAATGTTTTCTTGAAGGATTGATAGTCTTCTTCCGGCAAACCGGCAATTAAGTCGAGATGCTGGTCGATTTTGCCGCCTTCTTTTACCATTGTGACTGTCCGTTTGAGCTTTTCAAAATTCTGTTTGCGCATTACAAGCTCATTAGTGAAGTCATTAGTGGACTGTACTCCGATTTCAAAGCGGAATAAGCCTGGAGGTGCTTCATGGTTCAGGAATTCGATGACTTCAGGCCTCATAATATCGGCTGTGATTTCAAATTGGAATACTGTTCCCGGCAGATGCTCATCGATCAGGAACCTGAACATTTCCATCGCATAACTCCTGCTGATATTAAAGGTTCTGTCCACGAACTTGATTGTCTTCGCTCCATTTGCCATCAAATAACGAATATCATCCTTTATTTTCTCCCTGTCAAAGTAGCGAACACCTACTTCAATCGATGAAAGGCAGAACTGGCAGCTGAACGGACATCCACGGCTTGTTTCGATATAACTGACCCTTTTGGAAAGATGAGGTATATCCTCGGTGAAGCGATATGGAGAAGGAAGCTCCTTTAAATCGAGCTTGTTTCTCTGAGGATTTATCAGGATCTTGCCATCTTTTCGATAGGCGATGCCAGGCACATCCGCAAAATTCATATCAGCTTCAATTTGTGCAAGCAGCTGCTTGAAAGTCTGCTCACCTTCTCCGATTACGATGCAGTCAAACTCCGGGACCTCTTGCATCCAGTCCATCACATCATAAGTAACCTCCGGGCCGCCCACGACAATTTGGATTTCAGGATTGATTTTCTTGATCATCTTGATGACCTTAATCGTTTCTTCAATATTCCAAATGTAACAGCTGAATCCAATTACGTCAGGGTTCTTTTGGATAAGGTCTGTCACAATATTGATGATCGGGTCTTTGATGGTATACTCAGCGAGCTTGGCATCGAATTCAGGAGATGCATATGCCTTGAGATACCTGATTGCTATATTCGTGTGTATATATTTCGCATTAAGCGTAGTTAAAACGATATTCATTGTATAATCTCCTTTTTTGAGCAGCAAATCAACTTTTAATTATATCTCAGTTTGGTCAAAAAAGACAGTTGAAATCCGGAGACATAAAAAATGGAAAGAGGATGACTCAAAAGGTCGAAAAAAATTGACCTGGACAGACTGAGGAACGAATTATAGCTCTTTTTTACTGGGAAAAATCGAGGGTTTTTTCCAGTTCGCGGAATTATGGTAGAATTTCGCGGAATTAATGCGGGTTTTCGCGGAATTCCGTGCCATTTTCGCGGAATTCTGGTATTGTTTCGCAGAATTCAGCTCTTTTTACGCGCAATCCTCAAATTTTCACGCCAATCCTCAAAACATGGAAAAACCGGCTGGCATCCTGCCACCCGGTTTTTTCATATTAATCACTCAAAAGCTTGCGTCGGTAGAATCGGACTATTGCCGTGAATCTTGTTTTCAGGCGGTTGATTCTTGATGTTTTAAACTCGATTAAAGGCTGCGCCAGTGCGGCTGCGTATTTGCTTGATAACAAGAGAGTCAGCAGCAAGGCAATGAGCGCAAGCAGCAGGAAGCGTTCAGGACTATGGAAGAAGTTCTGTACTTCGCTTTCCCGGAATGTGCGTACAAAAAAGCCGTGAAGCAAGTACACATAAAGTGTGTTTTTCCCCAAATTTGTAAAGAAATATTCCTTTTTTGGCACAATGGTCAAAAAGCTGAAAACCATCATCAAGCTTAATAAATAAAAGCCCAGCCGTGTGAACATGCTTGAAATCGAAGCAGCCTCCATTTGGGAATAAGGCTTGGATCCAAGCAGCCATTTATAGTCAATCTCTGGGTTGAAGTAAAATCCAAAGAAGACAACCGCAAAAGCTATGATGGCACTGACTTTAAACGCTGGCTTTGTCAGCACTTTGATATGATCCTTCGTTAAATGGTAACCAAGAAGGAACAGCGGGAAGAACACGAATGTTCTTGAAAGGCTTAGATAATTGGAAACCCAATCAAAATACCCTACACCCAGTCCCAATGCAAAGGCTATTAAAAGTCCAGCTGGCGCGCTGATCCTCGAAAAACCAATCAGCATGATGTTCCAGCAAAATAAGCTGATCAGGAACCAGAGAGACCAATGCGGATTCAACGGATCGATCGTAAAGGTGGATTTACTGTACAGAAAATAATAGAAAACGGAATAGATCAGCTGAAAAATAAAGTATGGAAGAATCAATTTCCTGGCGATTTTCCATACATAGCCCTTCTTATTAAAGCCTCTCGCAAAAAAGCCAGATACGAGAATGAAAGCAGGCATGTGGAAGGTATAAATGACTTTATAAATATTGTAGATCGTTTCATTGTCTTCAATGAACGAGCGCAAAAGATGGCCAAATACGACGAAAAAAATCAAGATGAACTTGGCATTATCAAAGTAGTAATCTCGTTGTTTCATAATTCCTCCCTTAATTAGAGACCCCCAAAAAACACTATAACCCTTTTACCCTTTTTCACCTATATAAAAACTATGTTAATTGCTCAAATTTAAGGAACTATTGCCTAAAACAGGAAAGGGTATTCTGTACTAATATAAACTTCACTCTGTTATATAAAAGGAATTCGCCATAACATACGGGAAAATCTAATTTTTTCTGGGTGTGTTTCAATAAAAATTTATAAATGTTTGATATATGTCACAGCTTAATCTTTGAAGAGTACTTAAAATTGATAATGGGGAATGTTGATATTCAATTACCTTAACAACAAAATGGGGAGGGAGATTATGTCTATCTTACCGAAAAAGAATGATTTAGGATTTTATGAGATTAGACTTGAATCAATAGGAGGACTTGGCGCAAACCTGGCTGGAAAAATGCTTGCTGAAGCTGGCGTGCTTGGTCTTGGTCTGAACGGCTCCAACTTTTCTTCGTATGGATCGGAGAAAAAAGGATCGCCCGTTAAGAGTTTTGTCCGATTCTGTGAGCCAGAAACGGAAATTAGGGTACATAGCCCGATCGAAGAGCCTCATGTAGTGGGTGTATTTCATGAGGCGCTTTATAAAATGGTTGATGTGGTCAGCGGCCTCCGCCCTGATGGTATCCTGCTCGTGAATTCGACGAGGGATTTTGACGATATCAAAAAGGATCTCAATCTTGAATATGGAACGCTTGCGATTGTCGATGCGCTGTCCATTGCAGTAGAAGAAAAGACGAAAGTGAATACTGCGATGCTTGGAGCGTTGTACCGCATCTTAGATTTCCTTGATCCGGCTGCAATGAAAAACGTTATACGCAAAACGTTTGAAAAGAAGTATCCTCATTTTGTCGAACCGAACATCAGGACGTTTGAAAGAGGATATAACGAAGTCCAGTTCAAAACATATGAACTCGAAGCAGGAGCCGAAGGCAAGGAATTCAAGCGCCCGTCATCAACGCTTGGCTACGAAACACAGGAAATTGGCGGAGTCATCACTGCCCAGGCGAACAGCATCCTGAAGGATTTAAGTGGTTCCAGACAGGGGTTCCTACCTAAGTTCGTCCAGGAAGAATGCATTAACTGTGCCGCCTGCGATACGGCGTGTCCTGATTATTGCTTTGTCTGGGAGGAAGGCGAAGACAAGCGTGGCAGGAAGCAAATGTTCCTCAAGGGAATCGATTATCAATACTGCAAAGGTTGCCTGAAGTGTGTTGAGGCATGCCCTACATCAGCATTAAGCGATTTAAGGGAAATGATTGGCTATGCTGATGAAAATCAAGTGAAGCATAATTATCCTTATGTAACTGGAGGGGTTTCTTAATGTCGATTCTGGAAGAAAACCTGAAAACAATGAACAGAGCAGAGCAGATCACGACGTTTGAGTCGGGTAATGAAATGGCTGCTATGGCAGCCGCACAGATCAACTATCATGTCATGGGTTATTTTCCGATTACTCCTTCAACAGAAATCGCACAATACCTTGATCAGATGAAATCCAGGGGAGAGCATGATATCAAGCTGATTCCTGCAGATGGTGAACATGGTTCAGCTGGTATCTGTTATGGCGCGGCGGCTACAGGTGCCCGGGTATTTAACGCAACAAGTGCAAATGGCTTAATGTATATGCTTGAACAGCTCCCTGTCCAGTCAGGAACAAGATATCCGATGGTCATGAACCTGGTAACAAGATCAATAAGCGGTCCGCTGGATATCCGCGGCGACCACTCTGACTTGTATTTCGCACTTAATACAGGCTGGGTAATTCTGACAGCAAGGACTCCGCAGGCCGTATACGATATGAACATCATGGCATTGAAAATTGCCGAGCATTCTGATGTCCGCCTTCCTGTTATGGTGGCTTATGATGGCTTCTTCACCTCCCACCAGAAACGCAAGGTCGACTATTTTAAAGATAGAGCTGTCGTACAGAAATTTGTTGGTGATGCTCCGACTGAATATAATTTTGCAAGGGATCCCAAGAAGCCGGTGACCATCGGAGCCCATATGAATGGAGATGATTTAATTAACAATCACTTCCAGCAATCAGAAGCAATGTACAGAGCTATGGATGTATATAAAGATGTGGCTGCTGATTATGCTAAACTGTCAGGCCGACGATATGACATTCTGGACCTTTACCAAATGGAAGATGCAGAGGTAGCAGTATTCCTGCTGAACTCAGCCGCCGAATCAGCAAAGGATGTTGTCGATAAGCTGAGGAAGCAAGGAATCAAGGCAGGTGTCATCAGCCCGAATATCATCCGGCCTTTCCCGGCGAAGGAAATCCGGGAAGCGTTATCCAACGTTAAATCCCTCCTTGTCGGGGAACGTGCGGATTCTTACGGAGGGAACGGGCCAAACCTGACTCACGAACTAAAATCTGCCCTTCAGGAAGACAAGTCGAATTCCACAATTGTCCAGAGCAGAGTATTTGGTCTTGGCGGCAAAGACTTCTATGCTGACGATGCAGAAGCATTCTGTAAAATGGCAATCGAAGCTATGGAGAAAGGATACGCTGAAAAACCCTTCGATTACTACGGCCATATAGCTGGAGACCCAGAAAAGGCAATGAAGCAAGTCATCGAACCGCAGCATGGTAATGTATACAAATCCGGCCTTATCCAGGTAACAAGGGACGAGGAAAAAAATAAAGTAAACGTCAAAATTCCGCCACTAAGAGCACTGACTGCGAAACCGAAGAGAATTGCTTCTGGCCATGGGGCATGCCCGGGCTGCGGGATTTTTGGCGGCCTCGAATTATTCTTTAAAGGGATTGAAGGGGACCTGGTTGTGCTGTTCCAGACAGGGTGCGCTTACGTTGTTACTACTGCTTATCCACATACTTCCCATAAGCAGACGACAATTCACAATCTGTTCCAGAATGGTGCAGCAACATTGTCGGGAACTCTGGAAGCATTCCTTGAACTGAAGCGGCGCGGGGAAATCGAAGTCTCTGCGGATGCTACTTTTGTAATGGTCACGGGCGATGGCGGGATGGATATCGGCATGGGATCAGCAATCGGTACGGCACTTCGCGGCCACAAGCTGATCATGCTGGAATATGATAACGAGGGCTATATGAACACTGGCTCCCAGCTTTCCTATTCAACACCATTTGGTCATATGACAAGCACATCTAATGTTGGCAAGGTGCAAAAAGGGAAAGCGTTCCACCATAAGGATACAGCGCAAATCATGGCATCAACCAATATTCCTTATGTATTTACCGGAACAGAAGCATTTCCTCAGGACCTGGTCAAAAAGGCAGCAAAGGCGCAATGGTACGCACAAAACGTTGGTACAGTCTACGGGAAGCTATTAATTACTTGCCCGCTTAACTGGAAATCAGAAGATCGCTTTGGCCAGACAATTGTCGAAGCAGCGGTTAATTCAAATTTCTTCCCGCTGTATGAAGTGGAAGAAGGAATCACCAACATCACTTACGATCCAGAAGCAAAGAACAAAAGGATTCCACTTGCTGACTGGCTGAAATATATGGGCAAAACAAAGCATTTGTTAAAAGAAGAAAACAAGGATATGCTTGCTGAATTTGAAGCAGAAGTCGAAAAAAGGTGGAAGCGTCTTAAAGCGAAGCATGAGTGTGAGTATCTATAAGCAGCGATCAGAGAAGCAGGGGGAACCTTGCTTCTTTGCTTTTGCAGTGAAAGTTCAGGAAATCCTCCCGATTATAAAGGGATTTTCACCCTAGATGTAGAAATTACTAGAAAAATGGGGATCCGGCAAGGAGGCTTTCTGGTGAAGGGTGCTAATAATGCAGATGAAATACTGGCACTGAAAGAGAAAATAGCCGCATTAGAACGAGAAAATTCATCATTGAAAGAGTTGGTCAATAAAAATCAGCAGGCTGCTGCGGATTGCTCTTTTAATATGGAAGTAGCGTACAGCCATGGAAATGACTTTAACGAAAGATTCATAGAGAATAGTGGGCTGCTAAAAAATTTGTTCCTTGAAACGCTTGATGGAATTGTTTTTTGGGGTAAATGCGGAAAAATTTTTGCTGCCAATGAGGCAACCTGTAAAATATTCGGTTTGTCGATTGATGAATTACTGAGGTATAAGATTTCTGATTTTATTTACGAAAAAGATGAGAAATATACTGAAATGAAACAGATTATTAATGACAAAGGTGCCCTGCGCGAGGAAGCATTCTTTTTACTGCCAAATGGGGAGAAGAAGTTGCTTGAATTTACCGTAAAGCTCAACGCAGGTGATGGCTATCATATGACGATTGTTCGTGATGCCAGTGAACGGCACCGGATGGAACAAGAACTTCGCATGAGTGAAGAGAAGTTCAGGAGAATTTTTGAAGGTTCACTTGAAGGTATGATCCTTTGGGATGAAAATTGCAATTACTATGAAATTAACCCTTCAGGTTTAGCAAAGCTTGAATTGATGCCTGAGGATCTGAAAGATAAAAATTTCAGGGACCTTTTCATAACCCTGGGAATTCCTGAAAATACAATCAATGAGAAGCTGCAAATCCTGTTGGATAAGGGAAAGCTGGATGGACAGATTACACTGCCTATTGAAGATGGCAGGATCAAGCATTTCGAATATACGGTAAAACATCATCTCGTAGATAGTTTAAATTTGATTGTTTTTAGGAATATAACGGAAAAAATTGAAATGGAAGCCCAGCTGCGCAAATCGGATACGCTAAATATCCTTGGAGAACTCGCAGCAGGTATCGCGCATGAAATCCGAAATCCAATGACAGCTTTAAAAGGCTTCATCCAGCTGCTTGAAAACAGCACTGGTGATGCATACTCATTGTATTTCCAGGTCATCAAATCGGAACTCCAGCGAATTGACTCGATCATAAATGAATTCCTGATTCTTGCGAAACCTCAGGCGATCAAACATGTTCACACGGATATCGCTAAAATCATGAAAGAAACAGTCGACCTTTTGACTGCCCAGGCTGTCCTCCATGATGTCCAATTCCAGACCCATTATAATCAAAACTTGACTGAAATGTTATGTGAACCAAATCAATTAAAAAAGGTCTTTATCAATATAATAAAAAACGCTATCGAAGTCATGCCGAAGGGTGGCATTGTAACTGTAGCAATCAGCCAGGAACAAGAAAATAAGTTACATATATCGATCAAGGATGAAGGAGAAGGAATACCGGCTGATAAAATAAAGAAACTCGGAGAACCATTTTACACCACCAAGGAAAGAGGTACAGGCCTTGGATTGATGGTCAGCTTTAAAATCATCGAAGAGCACGGAGGAACAATTGAAGTTGAAAGCGAAATTGGTAATGGAACTACATTTCATATTTATTTGCCAATCACAGAGGAAACGCCTGGCTGAACTATTCGGCCAGGTTTTTTTGTTATTTTTCATTTTTTTGGATGCAACTGTGGAAAAAGGCTTTTCAAATAATGGAAAATGAAGTATGTTAGATATATACCTAATTAGATAAACGTTAAAATAAATAGAGGTGATTTTATGCAGCTGGACAGAATAGTCGCATTCCACAAGGCAATGGGTGACCCGACACGGATAAGGATTGTTGCATTGCTGGCAAATGGGCCGCTTCATGGGCAGGCGATTGCAGGCAAACTTGGGCTTACACCCCCAACGATTACGCATCACATAAAAAAACTCCGTGATATCAATGTCATCTATGAACGCCGTGACAAAAACACCATTTATTTTCACTTGAATGAATCGGTGGTCAAACAGCAGGCAAAAACTCTTGGCAAATTGATCGAGAAAAAAGAAGGGGAGGTGGAGGCTATGCTTGAACAAAATATCGAGCGACAGAAAGTAATTGATAATTTCCTTACAAAAGATGGGAAGCTGAAGAATATCCCTGCACAGCGGAAGAAGAAGCTGATGGTATTCGAATATATTGTCCGAGGGTTAAAAGCTGGTAAAAAATATCCTGAAAAGGAATTGAATGAGTATATCCAGAAGTTTCATGAGGACTATGCAACCATCAGGCGTGAATTCATCATCAATCATTACATGTATCGCGAGAATGGAATTTATGAATTGAATCCCGAAGAAATGTGGGCTAAGCCAGAATAATTACGCAAGTTTTTTGCAAGTGAATCATACCGATTGTTATACAAAACCCAACAACCTCCTCAGGAATTTCCTGGGCGGATGTTGGGTTTTTGTTTTTTAGTCAGTCCACTAATACAATTCTGGCCTGCGGTCAGTGAAAATCGGGATCCTGCTTCTGGCTTCTTTTACCTTGGCAAGATCGATTTCCGCCAGCAAAATTCCCTCTCCGTCGCCGGCTTCTGCAATCACGTCACCCCACGGTCCAATTACCATTGAATGACCTGCGAATGTGTTATTCGGATCAGAGCCGGCCCGGTTGCAGGCGATTACGTAACATTGGTTCTCGATGGCGCGGGCAATGAGCAGAGCACGCCAATGCTCCAGTCGTTGGATAGGCCATTCAGCGACGACAAAGATCGCTTCGACATCCTGCAGTGCATGAGCACGGACCCATTCCGGGAAACGGATGTCATAGCAAATCAGTCCTGCGAAATGATGACCGTCCAAAGTGAACAGCCCTTTTTCTTTGCCTGCTGCGAGGTACAGATGTTCATCCATAAGCTGGAACAGGTGGAGTTTGCTGTATTTTCCCGCTTGCTCCCCGTTCTTGTCGATTACTAACATCGTGTTTTCGATGCCCGCTTTCGTTTTGTTGGCGACAGAACCGCCGACAATATGGGCATTGTATTTAAGTGCTGTATTCTTGAAAAAAAACTTTGCATCCTGTGCTTCTGGATCTGCTGTCTTTTGGAGATTAACCAAATCATAGCCCGTTGTCCAAAGCTCAGGAAGAACAATGACATCAGGTTTTTCGGAGCCGGCTTTATCGATCAGTTTGCTGGCTGTGTTGTAATTTTGCTCAATATTCCCAAATGCAATGTCCATCTGCAGGCAAGCTATTTTAAATTTCATCGTCCATCACCGCCGTACTTTCAGAAAATTATATCTTTACAAGTTACTATTTACGTTATATCATTTGTGACTAGAATTTCAAATTAAAATTTTTAAATAATAATATATTTCTTATTAAGCAGGTGAAAAAATGGAATTCCAACAATCAGAGTTACTGAAAAGTCTTCCCAAGCAATTTTTTGCTTCACTGGTGCAAAAAGTGGGGGCTTACACAGAAAAAGGGGCGGATATCATTAATCTTGGCCAGGGGAACCCTGACCAGCCGACCCCGGGACATATTGTTGAAAAATTGAAGAAAGCAGCGGAAAATCCCATTAACCATAGGTACTCACCATTCAGGGGAATTCGCTCCTTAAAAGAAGCGGCAGCAGAGTTTTACAAAAGGGAGTATGGGGTCGACCTTGACCCTGAAGAGGAAATCGCAATCCTTTTTGGAGGCAAGGCAGGTCTCGTTGAGATTCCCCAATGCCTTCTGAATCCAGGGGACACTATTCTTGTCCCTGACCCAGGCTACCCGGATTACTGGTCAGGTGTAGAACTTGCAAGGGCGAAAATGGTAACGATGCCGCTGCGGGAAAAGAAGGGCTTCCTGCCCGATTACAGTGAGCTTGGTGAAAAGGTCCTATCGGAAGCAAAGCTGATGTTTCTTAACTACCCAAACAATCCTACGGGTGCCGTAGCAGACAAGGATTTTTTTGATGAAACGATCGAACTTGCCAGGAAAAATGAAATCTGTATTGTCCATGACTTTGCATATGGAGGCATTGGTTTTGACGGACAGCGTCCATACAGCTTTTTGCAATCAGACGGCGCGAAGGATGTCGGAATCGAGATCTATACTTTATCTAAAACGTATAATATGGCCGGCTGGCGTGTTGGTTTTGCAGCAGGAAATAAGAGTGTCATTGCGGCAATCAACCTGCTTCAGGATCATATGTATGTCAGTTTGTTTGGTGCAGTCCAAGAAGCAGCAGCTGAAGCATTGCTAGGGCCACAGGACTGTGTTGCCGAACTGAATGATTTATATGAATCCAGAAGGAATGTTTTAATTGAGGGGCTGACAAAAATCGGCTGGAGCGTTACTGCTCCGAAAGGATCTTTTTTCGCGTGGCTAAAGGTTCCCGAACCATTTACATCCGTTGTATTTGCTGACTTCTTGCTGGAAAAAGCGCATATTGCTGTGGCGCCTGGCGTTGGATTTGGAGAGTTCGGCGAAGGCTTTGTAAGGGTAGGATTGCTGACTTCAGAACAGAGATTGCAGGAAGCTGTCAGTCGAATTGAAAGCTTAGGAATTTTCAAAAAAATTGTTGACATTAATTTATGAACCTGACATAATCCTAATTAATAAATTTACTTTAACCAATTAAATAACTTGATTAAATTATTTTCTTATCAAGAGCAGGCGGAGGGACGAGCCCGATGAAGCCCGGCAACCGACCCAGCAATTATGCTGGGCACGGTGCTAATTCTTGCAGCGAAAGCTGAAAGATAAGAAGAGTTTAGTGTATTTTCTAACCTCTTCTTTTCGAAGAGGTTTTTTTTATGCCTCAACCCTTGTTGAATAAGTTTTAGTTTTGGAAAGGATTGATCTACTTGAGTGAAATTACAGCAACTTATATAGTCCATGACGCTAAGCATAATCCAGAAAAAAAAGCAGAGGGAATTGCACTTGGATTGACAGTGGGATCTTGGACAGACTTGCCTGAGCTGGACCAAAAACAGCTGAAAAAGCATAAAGGGAGAGTCGTTTCTGTTGAAGGAACAGGTCTCGATGAAAATTCAGAAACAGTCGCAATCATTAAGATTGCTTATCCAGCAATCAATTTTTCGCCTGACCTGCCGGCAATTCTCACAACGGTATTTGGCAAGTTATCTCTTGATGGCAAGGTGAAATTAGTAGATCTTGATTTTGGGGACGAACTGAAAAAAGCTTTTCCAGGTCCGCGTTTTGGAATTGAAGGAATTCGAACGAAGCTAGGTGTTCACCACCGTCCTTTATTGATGAGCATTTTCAAAGGGGTAATCGGCCGCGATTTGGATTTCCTGTTGGAACAACTAAAGGAACAGAGCCTGGGAGGAGTCGATCTGATCAAGGATGATGAAATCCTGTTTGAGAATGAGCTTACTCCTTTTGAGAAGAGGATCGCTTTAGGGAAAAAGGTTCTCGATGATGTCTATGAAACTACTGGACACAGAACATTATATGCTGCCAACCTGACAGGAAGGACCACGCAGCTGAGGGACAAAGCAAGGAAAGCGTCAGAGCTGGGAGCGGATGCACTGCTGTTCAATGTTTTTGCCTACGGATTGGATGTGCTGCAGGAACTGAGAGAAGATGATGAAATCAGTATCCCGATTATGGCACATCCTGCAGTAAGTGGTGCATTGACTTCAGCACAGGAATATGGTTTCTCGCATTCTTTATTGCTAGGCAAACTTGTACGCTACGCTGGAGCAGATTTTTCTCTCTTCCCATCCCCATATGGAAGTGTCGCACTTGAGAAGCAGCAGGCGTTGTCCATTGCCGAGTCACTGACTGTTGTGGATCAATTCAAAAGAGCCTTCCCGGTGCCTTCCGCGGGTATCCATCCTGGAATGGTCCCTTTGCTGGTTAAAGATTTTGGAGTGGATTCCATTATCAATGCTGGAGGCGGTGTCCACGGGCATCCTGGTGGAGCCCAGGGCGGCGGAAAAGCCTTCAGGCAGGCAATCGACACGGTGCTTCAAGGAAAAACGCTTGAAGAAGGAGCGCAGGAGCATGAAGAATTGAAAATCGCGCTTGACCTGTGGGGATCGGTTGAGGCGGTGGCAAAGTGAGCCATCCAGTGATTTTCTGTGACTTTGACGGAACAGTGACCGAAAAGGACAACATTATTGCAATCATGAACAGATTTGGTCCTGAGGGCTGGGACGAACTGAAAGAAGGAGTGCTGAATCGCACCATTTCTATCAGGGAAGGAGTAGGGAAAATGTTTTCCCTCCTTCCTGTCAGCCTGAAGGAAGAAATCATTGAGTTTGCTGTGGAAAATGCAAGGATCCGCCCAGGTTTTCAGGATTTCCTCGATTTCGCGAAAGAGGAGGGCATACCGGTTTACATCGTTAGCGGAGGAATTGACTTTTTCCTTGACCCTATCATAAAACAATTCGGACCGATTACAGGCATTTACTGCAACGGTTCTGATTTTTCCAGAGAAATGATAACAATCGAGTGGCCGAACAGCTGCGATCATCACTGTGCAAATGATTGCGGCTGCTGCAAGCCATCGATTATGAGGAAACTCGAACAAGGTGATACTTACAAAATTGTCATCGGAGATTCAGTAACTGATTTGGAAGCTGCAAAACAAGCGGATTTTGTATTGGCAAGAGATTACTTGAAAGTGAAATGCGAAGAATGGGAGATCCCGCATACTGAATTTGAAACATTCTATGACTGTATTGAAGCTCTTAAAATAAAGGCAGGGGTGAGAGGATGAGCGATTTAGAAACAAAATGGGAAGAATTGGCGGATGTGAAGTCAGAGCTTGCTGAGCGTGACTGGTTCATGGGTACGAGCGGCAATCTTGCGATTAAAGTGAATGATGCCCCCGTACAATTTCTTGTAACGGCAAGTGGAAAGGATAAGCGTAAAAGGACAGAGGAAGATTTTTTGCTTGTTGACCAATTCGGCCGGCCTGTCGAGGAAACCCATCTGAAGCCTTCCGCTGAAACATTGCTTCATGTAGAGATTTACAAAAAAACAAATGCTGGATGCAGCCTGCATGTCCATACCATTGACAACAATGTCATATCCGAAGTGTATGGAGACAGGGGTGAAGTGCAATTCCAGGGACAGGAATTGATCAAGGCTTTTGACAAATGGGAGGAAGATGCTGTCCTTAAAATTCCCATTATTCCGAATTATGCGCATATCCCAACACTTGCAAAAGCATTTGCAGAGCATGTAAAGGGGGATACGGGAGCGGTCCTGATCCGAAACCATGGCATCACTGTCTGGGGAAGGAACGCTTTCGAAGCTAAAAAAATCCTCGAAGCTACAGAGTTTTTATTCTGTTATCAGTTAAGGCTGCTAGAGCATAAGCCATTTCAATTGTTTAAGGTTGTCTAAATAAATCATTTCAAAGGAGAGGTTTTATATGGCATTCATTGTAAAGCAAAACACCCAGGAAAGAATCGTTGAAGAACAGCAGGTTGAAGAATTTTTATCCGCTCAGGAAGTTATTTATGAAAAATGGGATATTAACAAGCTCCCAATCAATTTGCAGGAAAAGTACTCATTATCAGATGAAGAAAAACAGCAGATCCTTGATGTGTTCAAAGTTGAGATCGAAGACATTTCGACGCGCAGAGGGTACAAAGCACAGGATGTCATTTCCTTATCAGACAATACACCAAATCTTGACCAGTTGCTGGCGAATTTCAAGCAGGAACATCATCATACTGATGATGAAGTAAGATTCATTGTCAGCGGCCATGGGGTGTTCGTAATCCAGGGAAAGGACGGCGAGTTTTTCGAAGTATTCCTGGATCCAGGAGACCTGATTTCTGTACCAGAGAATACTCGCCATTACTTCACATTGCAGGATGACCGCCAGGTGGTGGCTGTAAGGATATTCGTAACAACTGAAGGCTGGGTGCCTATTTACGAAAACGAGGCTGTCAGCCAGTAATTGCAGTGTCTGCATTCTTTGTCGAAAGAAAAAAATTCAGCAGTGAAAATTGTCTTATTTTGCGATTCTATTTACTTTCAACCTAGCATTTGCAATAATTCTTCAAGTAATCTTTTTATTTATTTAAGGAATTAAAGTAGCAGAGGAGATAGTGAAGTGTATCAATCGCAAAATGCCTTGTTGAATGAAATCAATCGTGTAAGAGAATTAATGGTCGCAACTGCGCAGGAAACGGGATATACGAGTGAAGAAACCGTCCGATGCAGTCAGGAGCTAGACAGATTAATTTTTGAATATCAAAGCTTTTGCAAAGAAAAGGAATGGCAGAGGCAAAAAGCCAAGATCCTTTTTAGACATATGATTTTAATGACTAAGAAACAGTATGTAGTATTACATGCGTAACATAAGAATGATAATATGGAGAAAATAAGCCACTGCCAGGAACCGGCGGTGGCTAAAATATTTTTATAATGTAATTTTCCACTGTTAAACACTCAATTTATTTCTTCTGGACGCTTACCCTCTAAATTTAACAATTTGCTCAAAAATTCACGTGAATATGGCTTTGTGTGATTTTTATCATATTTTTAATACGTCTTTTTATATATTTTTAACATAGATAGGTCATTTACATCATCATGAGCATCCATCCCACCATGTCCTCTGCATCCTGAAAACTTCTTTCATAGACTTATCACTTTTTCAATTGTTGGTACTATGCTTGTAATGCGATTCATATATCGTACTACATAGCATTTTATTTTCAACCACAAAGAAACCGTTTTCATTTCAAGGAGGGGAAAAGAGAATATGCACATTGTCGTTTGTGTCAAGCAAGTGCCCGATACAAAAATCATCAAAATCAATCCAAAGACAAATACACTGGATCGGCGCAGTGCTCCTGCAATATTGAATCCATATGATGCCCATGCTGTTCAGGAAGCAGTTAAGATCAGGAACAGGACAGGGGGAACAATTTCTGTTCTGTCAATGGGACCGCCGCAAGCAGTAGCGGTTATTAAAAAGAGTGTGGAAATTGGGGCAGACCAGGGATTCCTAATCTCGGACAGGGCATTCGCGGGAGCTGATACGCTGGCTACCAGCTATGCATTGTCGAAAGCACTTGAAAAAATCTCCAAAGACAAGCCAATCGACCTTATCATCTGCGGAAAGCACGCGATTGATGGTGATACAGGACAGGTAGGACCTGGGATTGCGAGACGTCTTGATATACCGCCGATTACGAATGTAATTGAAGTTTCAGAGGTTAATAAGGAAGAAAAATATGTGCATATAAAGCGCAAGCAAATTAATGGCTATGAAATCATTCAATCTCAACTGCCTTGCTTACTGACTGTGGAGAAGGAAATTAACGACATTGAGTACGCGCCGCTTCCAAATATGATCAACGCTGCACGATACGAGCCTGTGGTCTGGACCGTGAATGACCTTGAAAATGTCGATAGGACTCAGCTTGGCCTCAAGGGGTCACCAACGATTGTTGGTAAAATGTTCACCCCTCCAAAGCTTGATGGCGGAAAGAGAATCGAAGGAACTCCAGATTCTCAGGTAGAACAGCTGATGGACGTTTTAATGGAAAGAAAAGATTTATTGAAGTTAAATACAGCCAACTCTTGATGCCGATTTTAAAGGGGGAATAACAGGATGCAAGAAAACCAGGGTGTCTGGGTATTCATTGAAGTGAACGATGGAAAAATCGAAGGTGTGTCACTGGAATTGCTGGGTGCAGGAAGAAAGCTGGCTGATAAGCTGGAAGTGCCTCTTTCCGGGGTGATGCTTGGCGAAGGTGTCCTGCCTAAAGCGAATGAAGTGATTTATGCTGGTGCGGATCAAGTTTATGTTGTCGACCATCCTGTCCTGAAAAACTACCGGACTGAGTCCTTTATGAAGGGTGTCTGCGAACTGGCTGAAAAATATAAGCCTGAAATCTTTCTTTATGGAGCCACTCCCAATGGGAAAGACCTGGCAAGCGCTGTGGCAACGGACTTGAGCACAGGCCTGACGGCTGATACAACCATGCTGGATGTAGATGTGGAAAAAAGGCTGCTTGAGGCAAGCCGCCCTGCATTCGGAGGAAATATCATGGCAACGATTCTTTGTAAAAAGCACCGGCCACAAATGGCTACAGTGCGTCCAAAGGTTATGAAGGCGCTTGAAGCAGATACAGGCAGGAAGGGAATCATCATCGAAGAAGCGCTGGAACTCAGGGAAGAAGATATGCGCACAAAAGTGCTGAAAATTGTGAAGGACGTAACAAAAAAAGCAAGTCTGGCAGAAGCTCATGTGGTCGTCGCAGGAGGAAAAGGACTTGGGGATATCCAAAACTTCCAGCTGATTCATGAGTTAGCAGAAGTAATCGGTGCGAGCGTTGGCGGCACAAGGGATGTCGTTGAAGCTGGCTGGCTGAAGCATGAACAGCAGGTCGGGCAGACAGGCGAAACTGTCACGCCGAAAATCTATTTTGCCATCGGCATTTCTGGTGCGATTCAGCATGTTGAAGGGATGAAAAACTCTGAGCTAATCATCGCAATCAACAAGGATCCAAACGCCCCGATATTCGATGTGGCGACATACGGAATCGTTGGGGATGCATTGGAAATATTGCCAAAATTAATCCAGCAATTCAAAGAGCTCAGCAAAGAGAAGGGCGGGGAAATAAGCTATGCATGAAAAATTTGATGTAATCGTCGTAGGAGCAGGCCCTGCTGGAACCTCATGTGCATACAACTGCGCCAAAAACGGCCTGAAGGTACTATTAATCGAACGTGGAGAATACCCGGGCAGCAAGAACGTTATGGGCGGGGTCCTTTACCGTAAACAAATGGAAGACATCATACCTGAGTTTTGGAAAGAAGCCCCGCTTGAAAGGCCTGTCGTTGAACAGAGATTCTGGATGATGGACAAAGAGTCAGTCGTCCAGTTTGGATACAAAGGTCTGGAATGGGCGGTAGAGCCATATAATAACTTTACAGTGCTGCGTGCGCAGTTCGACCAATGGTTCGCACAGAAAGCAGTGGAGCAGGGTGCTCTGCTCATCAACGAAACAGTCGTAACTGAATGTATCGTTGAAAATGGAAAAGTCATAGGTGTCCGTACAGACCGTCCTGATGGTGAGGTATTTGCAGATGTCGTCGTCCTGGCCGACGGAGTAAACTCCCTGCTTTCAAAACAGCTTGGATTCCATCGGGAATTCCGGCCAGATGAGGTAGCCCTGACGGTCATGGAAGTAATCAATCTGCCGAAGGATAAAATCAATGAACGCTTCAACCTTGAAGGAAATCATGGAACAACCATTGAGATTTTCGGGGACTCAACAAAAGGCAACCTTGGAACAGCATTCCTTTATACCAACAAAGAAAGTTTGAATATCGGGGTAGGAACAACCCTGTCAAGCATGATCAACGCGAAATTAAAGCCATACGAGCTGCTCGATTACCTAAAAAAACATCCAATGGTTCGGCCGTATCTTGAGGGAGGGGAGTCAGCAGAATACCTTGCCCATTTGATTCCAGAGGGTGGATTCCATTCCGTGCCGCGTGTTGCAGGCAATGGCGTTCTAGTTGTCGGAGACGCGGCCCAGCTTGTTAATGCCATCCATCGCGAGGGCTCCAACATGGCAATGGCTTCAGGGCAAATGGCAGCAGAAGCGATTACTGGGGCGAAAGAAGATGGAGACTTCAGTGAGAAAAGCCTGAACCGTTATAAGGAAGCATTGTTTGGTAGTTTCATCATTAAGGATCTTGAAAAGTATAAGGATGCTGCCCATACATTCGAGAAATATCCACAGTACTTCAAGGAGTACCTGCCAATGATGAACAAAGCCATGAGCAAGTTCTTCACTGTAGATGGAACACCGAAGAAGGAAAAGCAAAAGGAAATCATGCGCAGCGTAACTGCAGAAAAAGGAACCTTTAAGGTAATGCAGGACATCTATCGTGCCTGGAAGGCGGTGAAATAATGTCAACAACAAACATCGAGGAAAAACAATTTCTTTTAAGGTTTAAGTGTGACACAAAATCGCATCTGACTGTCCTGGACCATGACGTCTGCATGACTCAGTGCCCAGACAAACTCTGTACCGTATTCTGCCCTGCTGAAGTTTATAAGTGGGAAGGAAAGAGGATGCAGGTAGGATATGAAGGCTGCCATGAATGCGGCAGCTGCAGAATCGGCTGTCCTTATCAGAATATTAAATGGGAATACCCTAAAGGCGGACACGGGATTGTATTCAGGCTTGCTTAATGGATCAGAAACAGGATCTGGCGGACAAATAAATGTCCGCCAGTTTTTTTGATATGAAAAATCGGAAAGTGAGAAGGAGGCTTGTCTTTAGGTTTAATATAAAGTAACGCTTTACAGGAGCATAAAATTAGATTTTTCTATATTCATCATATGTAAGTTAATTCACAAATGGGTTCAAAAAGAGAGAAGCTAAATGAGAGGGGTATGAAGAGGGGGTTAGCTGATTTTTTCTTGCTGATGGACTGCGAAAAGTTTGTCATTGCGGATATCTTTTTCTATATTCCGCGCTGCCTCGACAGCGTCATCAAACCGTACATACAGTGGTGATGTGTAAACAGGTTTGCAAGCATCATAGATTCCGGCTGAATCTGCTTTATAAATCATTATGTTCCAATGGTAATATTCCCTGCCTTCTTCCTGGTGCCCTTGAAGTCCAATCAATAAGTGGGTATGAAGGAGGTCAGGCTGAACATCCAGGAATGCTTTCTTGTCACTCAAGCCGGCTGGTATAAGGGATTTTTCGTAAAATTCGCGATACAGATGATTTTGCAATGTATACTCACTCCTTTTACATTAAGCTATAACTTCATTATATGTAAGGTTTCTAGAAATTTGAAGGCGAATTGTTAAAATTTTTAGAAATTTTAACGAAGTGTCATTTTTTCTTCACAATTCACAAGAAAAATATAAATTGTGATACCAATCACAACCCTGCAATTAATTGGATTCTATAATTAAACTATCAAAACGTAATAGGAGGCCGATCAGAATGACGGGATGTATGAGCGGGATCAATCATGATTCAAACTTTATTTTAAGTGAGGGATTGCAGCAGTTGAAGAATGAGCATCCACCTCTGCTCGAGATGCTTGCGACGCTTTTGGATATCTCTTTGAGAATTGAGGCGGGTGAACAAGCAGAGGAGAATTTCTCTAAACTTCGCCCGGCTGTTGTAGAGTTCCTGGCTGAGCTGGAGCCGCACTCCGAGCGTGAAGAGGGCGTGCTGTTCGAGATGATGTCTGCATATATTGGCAGGGAGATGGGACCGATCGCTGTCATGGAATATGAACATGATCAGGCTAAAAGATTCATAGGCAGCTTCCTCGATAATACAAAGGATGGCACTGCTAATATTACAAAAGAGCAAATGATCGACAATGCTCAATTGATAAAGAATGCGAATTACACTCTGGTCAGCCATTTTGCAAAAGAAGAAAGCATTCTTTTCCCGATGGCAGAGAATATGTTTACTGAAGAAGAAAAGCAGGAATTGGCTGCGAGGATTAAATTGATATGATGATATGCAAAAAGGGTGAAGCTTCATGAGAGCTTCACCCTTTACCATATTTTAAGCTTCAGTAATTGTAACAAGCTTAATGTCCTTCGTATCAAATCGGTAAAAAACATCGTCAGCATCAGTAAATTCTATCATTCCCTCGTGATCCTTTGCATCCTGGATGGCTTCGGAAATGTTTTCTACCTCAATTGGTCGTGATACGGAAAAATCTTTTTCAAAAAAATAATTGATCTTGAATTTAGACATGTCAATCTCCCTTCCTGTTGTGCTCATTAACCTATTCCTTAAGAAGAGTGTGCCTAAACATAAATCAATATGGTAAATATTAATTGTTCCATTCAGCAAGCTGTTCATCTGATGGAAGGAACGACGTCAGGATGCCGAGTAACGGGAGAAAGCCGACACTCATGATCATCATTGGCAGCCCAATCATATCAGCCAGATATCCAAGACCAACTGAACCAAGCGCTCCCATGCCAAACGCCAGTCCAACTGTCAGGCCGGCCATCGTGCCAATTTTACCTGGGACAAGCTCCTGGGCATACACAACAGTAACAGAAAAACTCGACATCAGGATAAATCCGCTCACCGTCAGTAAGATGAATGCAGCTATCGGAGGTGCAAACGGGATAATCGCTGACAAAGGTGCGGTTGCAATCATGGAAAGAAAAATAATATTCTTTTTTCCAAAACGATCAGCTAGCGGGCCGCCGAAGAAAGTACCGAAGGCACCCGCGACAAGGAAAGCGAACAGAAACATCTGCGCCTCCCGGATGCTAAATCCATATTTATCGATTGTATAGAAAGCATAGAAATTCGTCATTCCAGATATATACCACGAGCGGGCGAAAATTAAGAATAAGATCAAGACGAGTGCCATTTTTATGTTCATTGAGATGGTTTTATTAACTTGTTCGCCGGCTTTCTTACTTGTGAAGAATTTGTCAGAGTCAAGTTTCCTGGAATACCAGGTTGCGATATAAATAAGCAGTGCCACCGCAATTGCTGCTACTAAGGTAAACCAAACTGCCCCGAATTGTCCCAGCGGTACAAGGATCAGCGCTGTGATGAGGGGGGCAAGTGCCTGTCCGGAATTGCCTCCTACCTGGTAAATGGATTGGGCTAATCCTCTGCGAGGTCCTGCAGCCATATAAGCTACCCGTGAACCCTCGGGATGGAATACTGCCGAGCCCAGGCCAATAAATAAAACGGAAAGTATGACAAACTCAAAACTGGAAGCAAACGCTAATCCTAAAACCCCGAACATCGTCGAGGTCAAGCCAAGCGGCAGGGCATAGGGCATCGGTTTCTTGTCGGTTGCCATGCCAATGAGCGGCTGTAGAATTGAAGAAACGATATTTAAAGAAAATGCGATCATTCCTAATTGAGTAAAACTAAGTCCCATTGATTTTTCCAGGATTGGAAACATCGCAGGTATGACAGACTGGATGGAATCATTCAATAAGTGCACTAATCCAATAATGAAAAGTATTTTATAAGCTGTTCCGTTCTGATTTTGTGGTTTCAGCCTGACAGCGGCTGCAGATTGGCTCATGATGGTCTCCTTCTAATAATTATTTCGGTTTCCTACATTTTATTTTACAAAAAAAGTCTCCAGATAAAAATAGCTTTTCGAAGGAAAAATGTGATGTAATATAAATTGAGTATTGAGAAAATACAGGTTATTTAAGGGGGATGAATATGGAAAAAGTTGTGGATGCTTTGATGAACAAAGAAATGCAAAATCAGTTCCTTGAATTGTTCGGGCTGGAAGCAGAAATAAAAAAACTAGGCGATTTTGAGAATTATGTATTTGAAGCATATAAAGAGGGAAATCCTTATATTTTGCGCATAACGCATAGCTCCCATCGGAATAAGGAGGAAATTCTATCTGAAATGGATTGGATGAGGCATTTACATAATGCGGGATTATCAGTACCTGAGGTCTTTTATTCTAACAATGGGCTGACTGTAGAAGAAATTCCCGCGGCTGATGGGAGCGAATTTTATGGTTGTCTATATGCAAAAGCGGCTGGAGGCTCAGTCAGTGTCAAATCAGAACAATTCAATGAGGAGCTCTTCAGGAAATGGGGAGAAATAACAGGCAGGATGCACCGTGCGACAAAATCCTATAAGCCATCTGAAGGCATTAAAGAGCGGAGCAGCTGGGATGAGGATGAACTTCTTCAAATAGAAAAGTATTATCCGGAAAGTGAAAAGCTGTTAGTTAAAAACGCAAAAGACGTAATTGCTGCAATATCGGCACTAGGGAAAAGTACCGACAATTACGGAGTCATCCACTCAGATATCCATTCAGGAAACTTTTTTTATGATGGTGAGAAAATTCATGTTTTTGATTTTGATGATGCAAGTTATCATTGGTTCGCATCAGACATAGCCATCCCGCTGTACTATGCCATTCTTTATAAAATTCCGCCAGCCCAGGAGGAAGAGCGCCAGAGCTTTGGTCACACGTTCCTGAATGCCTTTATTAAGGGCTATCAATTGGGTAATCAGCTTCCAGAGGGCTGGAAGGAGCAAGTGCCTTTATTTCTGATGCTTCGGGATGTGGTCCTTTACGCAGTATTGCAAAAAAAAATTGCTCCTGAAGACAGGGACGGCAAATTGCTGGCAATGATGGACGAAATCGCAGGCAGGATCCGGAATAAGAGACCGATTGTTAATGTTTAGTTCTGGTTATTATTTCTCCTGAAAATCGAATAAAGAAAGAAAGTCCCACTTATCAGGATAATGACCATCAATAGAAAGAACAGTATCCCAATTTCATCGATCATCGTACTTAGATAAAATACCAGAATCAAATCTGTTATGACTGCTATGATGAGATAGTAACGCAAAAATTTGGGATTCATTGCTTTCACAACTCCTTTCAACTACTAGTTTGAAAACAATTGATGATAAATATACGATGCAAAAACACCAGAGTTCAAATACTCTGGTGTTTTCCTTTTTACCAGCCTCTGCTGGCGCCGCCGCCACCGGAAGATCCGCCCCCGCCACCACGGGGTCCGCCGCCCCCGCCACCGCCTCTTGATATGATTGAAAGCAGGAGGTAGGTAAGAGTGCCGCCGAAGAACATGAAGTCAAGGACGACAACTCCAATTACGATGATGATGAACAGCCAGGAAGGGATCGGGAAATCCTGCTGCTCGACATCACGCGGAGCATTGCCGAATTCATCCGTTCCAGACACCTCGTTTGCGAGGGCCTGATACGTATTCATGACGGCCAGGTTTGGCTGGCCATTTTTTAGGTGTGGTATCGCATATTCGTCAAGAATCCTGCCGGCTTTGCCATCAGGTATGGTTCCCTCAAGTCCGTAGCCTACTTCAATCCTGATTTTCTTTTCCTGCATGGCAAGTACCAACAGGACACCATTATTGTTTTCTTCGGTACCCAGCCCATATTTGCGGTAGGCTTCGACTGAATATTCCTCTATGCTTGCCTCACCAATCGTGTCGACAGTGAGGACAGCGACCTGGGAAGAGGTTTGATCCTCTATTGATTTTCCGATATTCACTAGCTGAATTTCTTCATTTTCATTTAAAAGATTTGCGAAATCCTGGACATAAATATCACCCACAGGAGCTGGAATCTCATTTGGTGCCGCGATTGCTCCGGCCGGCAGCAGCAAGACCAGGATGCCTAGTATCGCTGCTAATCCGGATAATCTTCCGTGAGCCATGATCAGCCTCCAAAGTCAACCTCAGGAGCTTCTTGCGCCCCAGGGTCTGCTTTGAAGTATTCTTTTTCATCAAAACCAGTGATGCTGGCAACGATGGCACCTGGGAATTGCTTTACTTTCCTGTTATAAATAGATACTTGATCGTTATAATCTTTTCTTGCAACAGTCAAGCGGTTTTCAGTCCCTGCAAGTTCATCCATCAACTGTGTGAACTGTTTGTCTGCCTTTAAATTTGGATAATTTTCAACAACTACGAGCAAACGGCTTAAAGCGCTTGAAAGCTCAGCGTTTGCAGTTGCCTGGTCTTCCGGAGTTTTTGCCCCTGCCAGTCTGGATCTCGCATCTGAAATGGATTGAATGACTTCTTTTTCATGAGCAGCATATCCTTTTACCGTATTCACGAGATTTGGAATGAGGTCGAGCCTGCGCTGCAGCTGGTTCTCTACCTGTGCATATGCATTGTTGACATTTTCCTCTTCAGCTACAAAACTGTTGTAGCTGCCAACCCCCATCATAATGAAGATTAATAAGATGACTCCCAAACCAATAATGATGCCTAACCCTTTTTTCATAAAATGCACTCCCATGTCTTTGTTGTTTTTGATGTTGACCGTATTTTTCCCTCATTTGAAAGGTTTTTAAACTTAGACCATGAGAATCATGATTGTTATAAAAAAATATATTTTGAACAACTAAAATAGTTTTTCTGGATAAAATCTAGGGAAATACTGATAAAAACAATAAATTCAGCTATACTCTAGATATGGATAAGTCGTTATAGGTAAAGGAATGAAATTTCATGAACAATGGAACAGAAAAATCTTTGAAATTATTCATTGTCCTGTCCAGGGCATACCGGGCTGTAAATGAAAAGGTGAACAAGGTAATCCAAAAAAATGGATTGAATCCGACTGAATTTGCTGTACTTGAACTTCTTTACCATAAAGGAGAGCAGCCGCTGCAGCAAATAGGAGGAAAGATCCTGCTGGCTAGCGGAAGTATTACCTATGTGGTGGATAAACTCGAAGAAAAGGGATTTTTAAATAGAGTTGCCTGTCCTAAAGACCGGAGAGTGACATACGCGAAAATCTCCGAAGATGGAAAGAAATTGATTGAGGAAATTTTTCCTGAGCACAGCGCATTGATTCATGAATTGATGGACAGCCTGTCAGATGATGAAAAAGGAACTGCTATCGACCTGTTAAAAAAGCTTGGACTTTCTGTAAGCAAATACTAAAAGAGAAAACGGCAAACGCCGTTTTTTTATTTAAAGATAAAAACCAAATTCACGATGAATAATTTTTACGGAATAAAAAGGGAAACCGGGAATATTCGTAGAATAGGAAAGAGATAGGAATTAGCTCAATCCTGTATAGAGAAAAAGGGGGCAATACTATGAAGTTTGAGCAATATACATACACCCGTCCGAATTTGGAAGAGGTGACTGTTAAATTCGACAATCTGCTGGAACAATTCAAGAACGCCGGTTCCGTTGAAGAACAGAGTGCAGCTATGAATGGAATCAACGATTTGCGAAATGATGTAGGCACAATGTTCAATCTGTGCTATATCCGCCATTCAATCGATACAGAGGATGAATTCTACAAACAAGAACAGGATTTTCTTGATGATCTTGCACCACAGGTGGAAGGTTTGGTCACGAAATACTATGAAGCGCTTGTTGCTTCCAATTTCCGTGCCGAGCTTGAAGCAAAGTGGGGCCAACAGCTTTTTGCTCTGGCTGAAGCGCAGTTAAAGCAATTCTCTCCGGAGATTGTTCCGTTGATGCAGAAGGAAAACAAGCTTTCAACTGAATATACAAAACTCGTTGCATCGGCGAAAATCATGTTCGAAGGCGAAGAAAGAACGCTGGCCCAGCTGGACCCTTTTACAGAATCGACAGACCGTGATACTAGGAAAAAGGCTAGCGAAGCGAAATTTGCATTCTTTTCTGAGCATGGGGAAGAGTTTGACCGAATCTATGATGATCTTGTAAAAGTCAGAACAGAAATGGCTCACAAGCTTGGCTACAAAAACTTTGTAGAACTAGCTTATTTCCGCATGTTCCGAACAGATTATGACAGCAGCATGGTCGCAGCTTTCAGGGACCAGGTCCACAAATATATCGTCCCTGTTGCGTCAAAGCTGAAGGAACGCCAGAAGAACCGTATTGGTGTCGATGAATTAAAATATTACGATGAGCCATTCAATTTCAAAACAGGCAATGCGGCACCAAAAGGAAGTCCTGAATGGATCATCGAAAACGGGCTGAATATGTATGATGAGCTTTCTCCTGAAACAGGTGAATTCTTCCGTTATATGAACGAAAACAATCTGATGGACCTCGTTGCGAAAAAAGGGAAAGCCGGCGGCGGATATTGTACGTATATCGAAAACTACAAGTCACCGTTCATCTTCTCGAATTTCAACGGTACATCAGGCGATATCGATGTGTTGACACATGAAGCCGGACACGCATTCCAGGTGTATTCAAGCCGACACTTTGAGATTCCAGAATATAACTGGCCAACCTATGAGGCATGTGAAATCCACTCAATGAGCATGGAATTTTTCACTTGGCCGTGGATGGAATTATTCTTCAAGGAAGATACGGATAAATATAAATTCTCCCACTTAAGCAGCGCGCTTCTATTCTTGCCATATGGAGTCTCTGTGGATGAGTTCCAGCACTGGGTTTATGAAAATCCAGAGGCAACTCCGGCGGAGCGAAAGCAGCAATGGCGCGAAATTGAGAAAAAGTATCTTCCGCACAAAGATTATGATGGCCATGCATACTTAGAAGAGGGAGGGTTCTGGCAACGCCAGGGTCATATCTACAACTCACCTTTCTATTACATCGATTACACACTTGCGCAAATTTGCGCATTCCAATTCTGGAAGCGTTCAAGAGAAAATCAGGAAGAAGCATGGGAAGATTATGCAAACCTCTGCAAACTTGGTGGAAGCATGGCATTCACTGAGCTTGTGAAAGAAGCGAATCTTATTTCACCGTTTGAAGAAGGCTGCGTACAGTCAGTAATTGGCGAAATCGACAGCTGGCTCGATTCTGTGGACGACAGCAAGCTGTAAAAAGAAAAGCGAAGCCCGCCGGCTTCGCTTCAGACTGCAAAGAAACTCGATGAAAATCAAGTTTCTCTGCAGTTTTTTTATATATCTGTAATTAGACTGGACAAATTAGTTTCAGTCTCATCTGCATTGACCGAAAATAAAGGAAAGAACTCAGATCGATAAAAGGGGAGCCTCTGCATTGACCGAAAATACAGGAAAGCACTCAGAACGGTAAAAGGAGAGTCTCCGCATTGCCGAAAATGCAGGAAAGAAACAAGAACGGTAAAAGGAGGGCTTCTGCATTGCCCGGAAATACAAGAAAGAAACATGAACGGTAAAAGGAGATTCCTTGACTCCCGAAAAATTGGATATCTTCTGTTCGAATCTCGGCACAGAATCGAATTAGAAAGCCCGCATCTGCATGCGGGCTTCCATTTTACATACTTCTTTCTTTTTTCACCTGTCTAAAGAAAAATACTTCATAGATGACTGGAATCAGGATCAATGTCAGCAGGGTTGAGGAGGTAAGGCCTCCGATTACGGTTACTGCCAGCCCTTTGGAAATCAGGGTGCCTGATGAGGTTGTAAGCGCCAATGGAATCAATGCTGCGATTGTCGCAAAGGCTGTCATCAGGATAGGGCGAAGTCTGGTAATTCCTGCTTCAATAAGGGCTTCCCTAATAGGCAAGCCTTTTTCGGTGCGATTTTGGCCGATTCGGTCGACCATGACAATCGCATTGGTTGTTACGATTCCAATAAGCATCAAAAGTCCAATCATTACACTTACTGACATCGGTTCATCGGCAATCCACAGTCCCAGAAGGGAACCGATTGGGACGAAAATCAAGGATGAAAGGATGATAAATGGAATCCTTGCCTGCCCGAATGTAATCAGCATGGTCAAGTAGACAAGCCCAATCGCTACAACCATTGCTATTCCCAGCTGGGTGAAGGTTTCAACAGTCTCATCACTTCCGCCGCCGCCTTCTAGTGAGACATCATCAGGAAGGTCTATATCCTTTTTAACACCTTCTATTACAGCTGTTGAAACGGCCCTTATATCATTGGAATCAATCTGTGCAGAAACGCGGGCGAAGATTTTGCCATCCAGTTTCTGAATCGATGTAAAAGCTTCCGTTTCAGTGATTTTGGCGATCTCAGTGATTGGAACAGGTCCCTGTTGAGTGAAAATGACCGTATTCTTCAAATCATCGATAGTTTCGGACTGTTCATCATAGGTGATTGAAATTTTCCGATCTTCACCGCCAAGCTGCATCATTCCGGCGTCGACAGGCTTAGTTTTATCGGTGATCGTACCAAGAATCTGGAATCCGGAGAGTCCTAGCTGGGCTGATTTTTCTGGATCGATATCAACAAGTACCTGCTTCTGTTTTTCGGAAAAATTATTTGATACATATTTTAAGTCATCCTGCTTGTTCATATAACCTTCCACTCTGGCTGCAGCATCCTGCAAGGCAGCAAGGTCAGTAGAATACAAGTCTATATTGACATTATTATTTGAAGGTGGACCACCTGTAGATTGTTCCTGGATGCCGAGTTTGGCATCTGGCTCAATAGAAAGGACAATTTCTTCCATTTCTTTTTCCAGCTTGGGAATAAACTCAGAAACACTTGCACCATCTCCAAGGCTGATGAAATAGTTCGCCTGGTTCTGACGTTTCAGGCCAGTCTGGAAATCCCGGCTGCCGATTCCAACGGTAACATCATTAATTTCTTTTTGCTCAGCGAACATATTCTCGACTTTCAGAGAAACTTCATTCGTTTTATCAAGAGAAGTAGAAGAGGGCAGCTGGAATGTAGCAACAAGCAGCTTTTGCTCCTCGTTTGGAATGAAGGTGAAACCAAGTCCTTTAACAAGGAATCCTGAACCTGCAAGCAGGGCAATGGACAGGAAGATTACAAGAGTTTTATGGTTCAGGGACCACTTGATAGAAGATGCGTAAGCTCTTTGCAGTGCACCTTCTTTTTCTTCTTTTGGAACTCTTTTGAATGAGAACTTTGCCAGGATTGGGACGATTGTGACAGCTACTATTAAAGATGCAAGCAATGAAAAGACAATTGTCAGTGCGAAAGGCAAAAAGAATTCTCCTGTAATTCCTCCGACAAGGCCTAACGGCAGGAATACAACAACAGTGGTGATCGTTGATGAAGTGATTGCTTTCAAGATTTCCTTTGTAGAGTTCTGAATCAAATCATCTGTCATGCCCTGGTTGGTTTTGCGGACTCTTCGGAAGATATTCTCGATGACGACGATACTATCATCGACCACGCGTCCAACCGCGACAGCCATGCCGCCCAGGGTCATGATATTCAGTGAAATATCAAGCTGGTTTAAAAAGATAGACGAAATCAACAGTGACAGCGGGATGGAAACGATCGCAATAATCGTCGCCCTGAAGTTCCTGAGGAAAATCAGGACCGCGATTGAAGCGAACAGTGCTCCGAGCAAACCTTCCTTTACCAGGGTATTGACCGATTTCTCAATTCCTTCTGCGGAATCGAAACCAATCGCATATTCCAGGCGATCGCCATAACTGTCGATTACAGCTAATACCTTCTCAGCCACTTCGACGGTGTTGGCATCCTGCTTTTTCGTGATGGCCATGGATAATGATTCTTTTTCATTGTAACGTGTGATTTCCGGTTTTTCGGTTACCACTTCAATCGAAGCCAGGTCACTCAGTTTCACCGGAGGTGCATCAGGTACAAATTTGGACTTGATGACAAGGTTTTCGAGTTCATTAATTTCTTCAATTTTTTCCTGCACCCTTACAGGTACCTGAATTTCATTTTCATTCAAGTTGCCTGCCGGGAAGCTGAATTTCCTGGCATTGATTGTTTCTTTAATATCATTCAAGCTGAGGGCCAGTTTGGCTGCCTTTTCCTCATCGACAGTTATTTGGAGGATGTCTTCGGTCATACCCCCAACTGAAACACTATTTATTCCCTGGATTTTATTCAATTCAGGAATGATTTCTTCGTTCACAAGCTGTTCCAGTTCCTGGTCACCTTTTGAGAAAAGGGAGATATTGAATATCGGGAATGTGCCAAAGGAAAAGCGGTTTACATTTGTCTGCACATTTTCAGGGAGTCCCGCTTCCTTGATGAAGGAGTTGACTTGCTGTTCGGCATCGTCAAGTTCTGTTTCAAAAGGAAATTCAAGATTGATGATTGCGATGCTTTCAAATGATGAACTCTGCATTTTCTTGATGCCATCGATCCCTTTGAACTTCGTTTCAAGCTTCTCCGTTACCTGTTCGTTGATATCCTGAGGAGAGGCCCCTGGATAGATCACTTCTACAGAGAGCTGAGGGAATTCGATATTAGGCAGCAAATCGACTTTAAGCCGTGTGAAGGAGTACAGCCCGCCTAGTATCAATAAAAATGAAATGATAAAAACAGCAAATGCATTTTTAAGACTGAATTTTGTTAAAAACCCCATTAGGTTTACCTCATTTCTATTTGTAAATTCATGATTCTATTTTATATGTGTTTTATGTAGTTTTCATTTTTAAACTGTAAAAATACAAAAACTTTTGGCCCGAAGTTGGACTCCGGGCCTAAAAATACGTTATTTTCTGTTGATTTTGATTGTGTCATTCTCGAGGACTGCTTCAAGATTGTCTGCATCCGGTTCTTCAAGAATGAAGTCGGCAATGGAATCCTCAAGCTGGTCCTGGATGGAGCGGCGAAGAGGGCGAGCACCGAAAGCCGGATGGTACCCCAGTTCTGTAAGTCTTTCCTTTACACCATCTGTCACTTCAAGACTGATATTTTGTTCTTTTAGTGTTCCTTTCAGTTCAGTTAGCATCAGGTCAACGATCTGAAGCAGATGTTCTTTTTCTAGCGATTTGAACTCGATGATGCTATCAAAACGGTTCAGGAATTCTGGCTTGAAGAACCCTCCCAGAGAATCAAGAATACTTGATTCATTGACAGCAGTGTTCTGCCCAAATCCTACCTTGATGGACTTGTGACCTACGCCTGCGTTGCTTGTCATGATGATGACCGTCTCCTTAAAACTTACAGTGCGGCCCTGGCTGTCCGTCAGGCGGCCATCTTCAAGGATTTGCAGGAACATGTGCTGTACATCTGGATGAGCTTTTTCAATTTCGTCAAGCAGGATGATGCTGTATGGATTGCGGCGGATTTTTTCCGTCAGCTGGCCAGCTTCATCGTGGCCGACGTATCCCGGAGGTGAACCGATCAGCTTGGAGACGCTGTGTTTTTCCATATATTCGCTCATATCCAGGCGGACCATTGCATCTTTGGATCCAAACAGTTCCTCAGCCAATGTCTTCGTCATTTCGGTTTTACCGACACCTGTTGGGCCGACGAACAGGAAGGAACCTATTGGGCGGTTCTTGGTTTTCAGGCCTGCACGGCTGCGGCGAATCGCTTTGGAAACTTTTTGCACGGCATCTTTCTGACCGATTACCTTGCTGTTCAGGTTTGCTGCAAGGTTTTTCATCTTTTCCTGTTCTTCTTCCTGAAGTTTGCCTACAGGAATACCCGTCTTCTGTTCAATGATTTCCTGGATATGCTGGATGGTAACAACAGGACGTTCTGAACTGGTGTTATTCTCCAGAGCTTTTTCAAGCTTCGCTTCTTCATCACGAAGCTTAGCAGCCCTTTCATAATCTTCTTTTTTCAATGCTTCTTCCTTTTCCATTGCAATCTCAGCAAGCCGGTTCTCGGCATCGTTATTATTTGAGTATTCAGTAACCAGGTTGAGTTTGGATCCGGCTTCATCCATAAGGTCGATTGCCTTGTCAGGAAGGAAGCGGTCCTGGATATAGCGGTGTGATAATTGCACACATGCCTTGATTGTATCTTCCGTAAAAAGAACCTGATGGAATTCTTCGTATTTGGTCTGAATTCCTTTCAGAATTTCGATTGCTTCTTGCACAGTTGGTTCAAGTACATGGACAGGCTGAAAGCGTCTCTCGAGTGCCGCATCCTTTTCAATCTGGCGGTATTCCTTCAACGTCGTCGCACCAACAACCTGAAGCTCACCGCGGGCTAGAGCTGGCTTTAAAATATTCCCTGCATCCATCGAACCTTCAGCAGAGCCTGCACCAACAAGCTGGTGAATTTCATCAATGAAAAGAATGATATTTTTTCGAGCCTGTAATTCTGAAATCAGCTGTTTCATTCTTTCCTCGAATTGGCCGCGTATACCTGTGTTTGACAGCATTGATGCGATATCTAATAAATATACTTCTTTGTTCTTCAGCTTATTCGGTACAGAGCCTTCGACAATCTTCAGCGCAAGTCCTTCGGCAATCGCCGTTTTACCAACGCCGGGTTCACCAATGAGAACAGGATTGTTTTTATTTCTTCTATTTAAGATTTCGATTACGCGCTTAACTTCTTCGTCACGTCCAATCACAGGGTCAATCAAACCCGTCCTGGCGATTTGCGTGAGGTTTCTTCCGTATTGGTCAATAAAACCATTTCCGCCCCCCGTAGTTTTAGCTGTTGCAGCCGGTTTTGGTTCAGGGATTTGATGATTCAGATCTCTTGGGATTTTGAACATATCATCGAATGGTGAGCCGCCATGTCCGCCGAATCCGGACATCGGGCTGCCAAAGGAAGCACCTATCTTTTCTTTCTCTTTTTTGTAGCAAACATCACAGAGCATTAAATGCTTCTGATTACCGTTCAGGGTTATTTTTAATTGAATATTAGCGTGTTTCTCATGGCAATTTTGACAAAGCATTTAAGTTCCTCCTTCAAAATTTCTATTTAGGAATCTGATCAGAGAATAATCTATTTGACTTTGACTATCTTTGATCAATGTAGTTTTATTATACTTTGACCTTCTTTGACTTTCAATCGCTTTGATTGTGGTAATTTTTACAAAATGTGATTGATCATTTAAAAAAAGCTCGTCATGGTTTGTCTGCATCCACATATATTGGAAAGAAGGGAGGGGAATGCTTTGAAGACAAACTGGGGTGCTGCCTTTCAAATCGCTGCAGTATATGTAGGCACTGTAGTAGGTGCCGGCTTTGCGACAGGGAGGGAGATCGTCGAATTTTTTTCCCGCTTTGGCATATTTGGTTTGGTAGGAATATTCATGAGCGGTTATATGCTTATATACATGGGTTCAAAACTGATGAGGATTGCTGCTGCAATCGGTGCACGTTCATATGAGGAAATGAATGAGCATTTATTTGGGAAGTTTTTTGGGAGGATTATCAATGTTGTCATGCTGGTCATGCTTCTAGGGGTCTGTGCGGTTATGCTGTCAGGCGCAGGTGCCGTCTTTGAAGAGCAGCTTGGGCTGACGAAATCATTGGGAATCTTTATTACAATAGCGCTGTCACTGGCTGTCATGTTTGTTGGCTTGAAAGGTGTTTTTGCGGTCAATACATTTGTGGTTCCAATGATGATTCTTTTCAGCATGATCCTTTTTTTTCTTTCTGCTAAATTGCCTGGTTTCATTGAACAAGTGGTATTTATACCGCATGCTGATGACGGGTGGAAATCAGTCGTTGCTCCATTCTCTTACACCGCGCTGAACTTGTCCCTTGCTCAGGCTGTACTGGTGCCAGTGGCTGCAGAAATCAAGGACGATAATACGGTAAAATGGGGAGGGATTATCGGAGGAATAGCCCTGACACTAATTTTGATTTCAAGCCATCTAACTTTGATCATGCTTCCAGGGTTTGAAACGTTCGAGATCCCGATGGCGGTGATCATGAAACAATTGATTGCAGGACTTTATTGGATCTTTGTTTTAATTGTGTATGGAGAGATTTTCACTTCGGTAATCGGGAATATCTTTGGTTTGGAAAGGCAAATTCAAAAATACATCAAGCTGCCAAGCTTACTCATCGTTTCATTTTTATTCTTGATTTGCTATTTCATCAGCCAAATCCATTACGGAACATTGCTTTCAATTTTGTATCCTGTCTTTGGTTACATCAGTTTGATTTTTATTGTCCTTTTATGGATGAAGCCAGTAAACCTTAAAAAATGAAGAATTGAGATATAAAAAAAGAAGGGAGATTACCCTTCTTTTTTGTGTTATTTTTTTTCTGCCATTATTGATTTAGCCATTTCGATGAATGCCTGGCGGTGGTCTGCATTGTCTTTTGTGAAAAGGGTCAGTTTCAGAGGCTGATCCTCATTTTTAATTAAGTAGGATGTTACGATGTCTGAACCATTTTTGGTCTCCATTGCCCATGCATTTTCAAAGAATGGGTCTTCAGGCGTTTCTGCTTCTGTGACTTCTGGTCCTACAGCGGACAGTTGTGCTTTGGAATTCTCTTCAACCAATGTCCATTCGGCATCAGCAGGCAGCAATTCGATTCGCATAAATACGCTGTCGTCTTCAGACCATAATAAAACATCTTTGTTTGGTTCCTCAGCAGTCAGCTCATAATCCGGCAAAACATACATAGAATAGTTTTGGTTGTCATTGTATTTTAAGAATGCAGTTTGTTCCTTTTGTTCGCCGTTAACTGTGTAAGAAAGATTTTGTTCCATGATGCGGATCAGGCCTTCTTCGTTTTTCTGTTCTTCAGACTTCTGGCCTGCCGTTTCATTTTCATTTTTTTTCGGTGCTGATGCTGGCTGTGAAGCAGGTGCTTTATCAGCTGACTCTGATTGTTCTGCAGAGCCGCAGCCCGCAATAAGGATTGCTGATAAGCTGATTACCGTGAATGGCGTTAATAATTTTCTCATATATTTTGCCCCCTGTTATCTCGAATGGTGTGTTCTACTTTTTTAGACGCAAGATTCGAATGAAAGTTACAAATCCTGTCATATAAACTAAAAGATATCATGGACAAGTATATCGGGCAATAATGAAAATGACCCATTGCCAGGGACAATAGGGTCATTTTATCAGTGGATATGCTTTTCTGCATTCATCGGAGAGGCAGAAAAACAAATAATAATAGATCAAAAACGATATGCGATACAATGACGAGTGGCAGGCTCCGTTTCCAGGCATATAAAATACTCCATGCCAGTCCAGCAATTATAGCTGCGATCACAAGAATAATTTCCCCGGAATATAGGTGGACGGAAGCATATAAAAGTACGGATAGCCCGATTGTTGTCTTCAAACCAAAGTACTTTCCAAGGCGTTTTTGGATAAAACCTCTCCAAAAGATTTCTTCGCCAGGAGCGATGACCAGAACCAGAACAATGTAATGCCAAAATAACTCAGGTGAGAATCTGCCATAAAGGCGCGAGATTTGGTTTGAAAATGGAAGGTTCAATGCATCAATCAAATTACTTCCAATCCAGAAAAGACCAAATAAGCCAAGACCGGCTACAGTCCCAATTGTTAAATAGGAGATTGTTGAAGCTTGATCCTCAATTTCTTCATGTATGATTGAATAACTGATGAGTACCAGCATCGAAGCTGTGAATATATACCAGAAGACAGTCTTATCCTCGAAGGTAAAGAATAAGAGTAGATGTGCGATCAAAATGCCAAGAATAAATCTCCGATCCGCCATCCAATTTTTCATTTATGACAAACCCCTTTCCAGAAACAAAACTTATTGTACCAAAAAAATTATTAAAATTGTAAGGAAATGATTTCATCTGGTTGGGGAATGGTAATATGGAAACACAATTTCATTAATGGAGGGAAAAGTATGTCAGAATCAAAGCGTGAAAAAGAGCGGAACTGGACAGTCCGGAAGCAGGACCAGCACCCTCATGGAAAAGTAAAATCATTTAAGGAACTTGCTGGAAAAGAGAGCAAGGAATAATAAAGAAAAAGCAGCCTAGGCTGCTTTTTCTGCTTTTCTCATATATTAATATGCTGTTTCCTTAACAATTTTATAGTTTTTATGATTGATAACAGTGCGTTGATCAAGTTCCAAATCACGAAAATTGTTCATATAGGTTAAATCAACAATGACCGAATTTTCATTGACTTTTTCAACAACACCTTGCAGTCCTTCTTTGAATTCGATTACATTTCCAACTTCAGCTTTCTTCAAGTAAACTCGCTCCTTCGTAATATTTCGAATTACTAACATTTTGCACTATATTTAAGCGGGCGTAAAGGAAAATTCGTGGTAAATTTTAAATGTTCACGAAATTTTCATTTTATAAAAATTAGAAAATTCAATTTATATTATCCATTATATAAAACATTTCCGTTTCCATCTAGAGGAAATTTCATTACCAGAGTTAAATAGGCTGCCGTTATTTTAAGAACGTATATTTTACATTCCCATTTATCGCGATGAAAAACCTTTAAAAGAAGATGGTTATTGCAATTCTGAGGGAAGGGGATAAAATAGTTGGTAGTTTACTACGATGAGGGAGCTGGTATTGTGGACAAGGAACAAGCTGTGAGAATGCTTGAAAGTTTAAAAAATAGAGAAGTTGAAGAGATCTTTGTATCAAAGCAGGATTTTATGAGTTTTCGCGAGGTTCTTGTGAATAGGGAAGATTTTAAACATTTCCGTGGAATTGCCCAAAGGGGCGGAGATGCCATCTATCAATATCTTGAGGAACCAAGGAGCTAATTGAGAATAATTGCAAGAAAAATTACAACGAAATAAACGAAGAAAAGAGGTGCCTTGGAGGGGCATCTCTTTTTTTGGATAAATATGGGTGGGAAAATTGCTCTTTTAATATTATGAATGGTAAACTTTAAGGTAAGTATTTTTGGAATATATCCTATTTTATGAATATTAATTGAATGTTTTATTAAAGAGAGATTCTTATAGGGGGAAAAAGAATGGAGTGGAAAAGCAAGCTGCAATATTTAAAAGAAGAAATAGCAAAAACTGTTATCGGACGTGACCAGGAGATTGAAATGATGGTTATTTCACTGCTGAATAATGGACATATCCTCATGGAAAGCGTACCCGGTACAGGGAAGACTTTGCTTGCAAAAACTTTTGCAAGTGCGATCAGCGGCAAGTTTTCACGAATTCAATTCACACCAGATGTTTTGCCGAGTGATATAACCGGAATCCAATTTTTCAATCCTAAACTTCAGGAGTTTGAATTAAAGCCCGGTCCGATTGTAACGAACATTCTCCTTGCGGATGAGATTAACCGGGCTACGCCGCGTACTCAGTCCAGTTTGTTAGAAGCGATGGAGGAGCACCAGGTGACGATTGACGGACACACCATTCCGCTGAAATCGCCATTTCTTGTGATTGCGACCCAGAACCCGGTGGAATCACAGCAGGGTACGTTCCAGCTTCCTGTTGCACAAATGGATCGCTTCTTTATTAAACTGTCACTTGATTATCCGGAATGGGATGAAGAAAGAGAAATGATCCGCAAGCATCGTTTCGGTTCATCCAGTAAAGGAATCGAAGCTGTCTTGAATGAAGAGGATGTAGAGGCTTTAAGAAGAGAACTTCAAAATGTTAAGCTCTCTGAAGTAGTTGAGCAATACTTGCTTCAAATATCGAGAGAAACGAGAAACCATTCATCTATTGAATTGGGAGTAAGCCCGCGAGGAACTCTTGCATTGGTCAAGGCTGCTCAGGGAAGGGCACTTATTAAAGGAAGAAGTTATGTAATCCCGAATGATGTCAAAGAAATGGCGCCTTTCGTATTAAGCCACCGTATTTATTTATCTGCTGAGGCCTCATTAACTTCTACACCTGAAAAAGTGGTCAAGGAATTGCTCGAATCCATCCCCCTCCCAGTTGAAGTCGAGGTTTAAGCTAATGCAATGGAAAAAGATAACCCTTGAAGACCGATTTCTTCCCATTTTGGCGTTTCTCAGTATCTTATTGCTAATTGTGAGCTTTTACATAAACTCCTGGATTCTATTTGGTTCAGGGCTTTTTATTCTTTTCATTGCTGGAGCTAATACTTTTTATTTAAAGCATGTTGGGGAAGGGCTGGTATTAGAGAACAATCGGGTACGGCACCGTTTCTTTATCGGCGATCGCGGGGAATGGTCACTGAGTTTTGCGAATGTCGGGCTGCCTATCATGAAAGGCAATCTTACCATCTTTTTTGATAGTGCCGTAATTCCTTCAAACGGGGAATTTCATATCCATCAGCAAAAGATTGATGTCAGCCTTCCATTTTCCATGAGCACTAAAGAAAAAGTCAAATTAAAAATTCCTTTTACTGCTGACAAGCGCGGTCTTTCAAAAATAAGAAAGGTGGAAGTCCATATTCCTCACTTTTTTGGATTCGGCGATACGATCCTTGAATTTTCTGGTGTCTTAAGTATGGAAGCATTAGTATATCCGAAGTCAATTGCAGTCAGGAATATTGATAAGCACAAATCTGTAAGACCTGGCAACAATCCTTTCGTTTTTTCCGTTTTTGAAGATAATATGGGCCCGATTGGAACAAGGGATTATCTTCCGTCTGACAGCTTTAACAGAATCAACTGGAAAGCAAGTGCAAGAAGGATGACCTTGCAGACGAAGGAGTTTGAGAGAATCAATGAAGCGGGAGCCGTTATATTTGTGAATGTATCTGATGGCTTTTCCGTGACAGCGAGTCTTGAATTCCTTATGAGCAGCATTGCGGAAATGGGTTATTTCTTTCACAAAAGCCATATTCCCTTTTCGCTCTGCATGAATATCAGGTCAGCTGGTGCAACTCCATTTACCTACATTCCTTTAGGTTCTGGAAAAGATCAACTACAGAAACTGCTGGATATTTTAGCGATTGCAGATTTTCACTCGCCGACGATCCCGTATGATAAGATGCTTTTCTTTTACAGAAGGCATTTGCCGTCAGCACCTGCCATGATTCACGCTGGCATGCTTACACCTGGAGCGTTCGGATATTTTAGGGAATTCGCGCGAGAGGGAGTGCAGATGTTTAAACTGCAGGAATTGGATGAAGGCGCATACTTGGAGCCGCTGAGGTTGCATGTTAAGGACGTGGTGGTGAAATGAATTCACGTATATTAAATGTGTTTTTTCGTTTTTATATAGAATGGAACTTTGCAACTGCCATCCTGTTGACGCTCCATTTATTATCGTCTCAGCATTTCCCGCTTTTTGCGATAATGGGAATGGCTGGTGCATCATCACTGGTTTTAGCTATTCTCCTTGAAAATTCAGGGAATCTGGGCAAATTAATGTATGTAACCCTGATAATGCCATTACTGATCCTGGCAGGTTTTCTTGCAGGCATTCAGATATTTTATACGATGGTCATGGCGTTATTTATATTTTGGAGGACGCTTCATTTTCATCAGGAAGCTTCAAGTAATTCAGAGAGTATCTGGCTTGTATTGACCTTTCTTGTTGGTGTATTTTTGTCACCGCTCGCATCATATTATGGAGGCGTCTATTTAAAACAGCTCGCGTTTTTGCTTATTTTCCAATTGTTATTTATCCTCGCGGGGCAATTTTTACTGAAATGGCTTGATACAAACATTTCCGCAAAAAGGAAATTCGCCCTCGACTTCAGCAAGTTGCTTGGGTTGAGCCTGGTGCTGGTGACTGTGATTACCTTGGGCAGAAATATCATAAAGGAGATATTCTTTTTCGCGCTTCAGGGTATTGGACTGATTCTTTCCTTTCTGCTTTATCCGTTATTTTCATGGATTGCTTCACCGGCCATGCAGGAAAGAGCCGGTGAATTGTTCGCAAAGCAGGATCGTGTCGAGCCGTATAAATCACCGTTTGAAAATGCGAAACAAGTATTTGATCCAGACTTTTGGGGACCAATCTTATTTGCGGTCATCGGAATCATCATTTTTTATATCATATATAAAAAATCCAGCTTGTTTAAAAGAGAACCTGAGGCAGCTGCAACGCCCAGCGGCTTTGTTACGGCGAGTGAACTTAATGATTCTTTATACAATGGCCGTTTGTATAAAAGACGGCTGGATGTTCCAACTAATCAAATACGGAAAGAAATCTTCCAGCTCGAAAAATTTGCTCATAAGAAGGATTTTGGGAGGTTCAGCCACGAATCCATCGATGAATGGTTTGAAAGATTGGGCATTCATTACGATCGCCGCATTGTCCAGACTTACGAGAATGTCAGATATGGCGAATGTGGTGATGGCTATATAGAGAACTGGTTTAAAGAAGAAATCAAAAATATTAAAAATCAGGTTAACACACTGCAAAAGGAACGGAAGCAAGAGAACAATCAGGGATTGAAGGATAAGCTGAAGAATGCTTTTAAAAAATAAAATATCGTTTGTCACAATTTTGTTAAAATGAAAACGTTTTACTGAAAAAAATGCTCAAAACCTTTCAAAATCAAGCATTTTTCATTGTCTAAGCCTATGCAAAATGCTATTCTTTTGTTTGGGATGCCAGTCAATGTTTCTGCGGAAATGATTGGAAACAATATATGGTGTGAAAGAACAATACAAATGGGTAAAATACAAGTATCATTTTAGCTAGGCCTGAATTTTGACCTTTCGCTGAATTGAGCCATTTAGTTTGGAAGGCATCATGTATGGTCATCTTAATCATTTAATTAAAAGGAGAATGATATAGTATGGTACAAAAACAATTCAAGGTTGTTGCTGAAACAGGAATTCATGCTCGCCCTGCTACAATGCTGGTACAGGCTGCAAGCAAGTTCGATTCAGAAATCCACTTAGAATATAAAGAAAAAAAGGTTAACCTTAAGTCAATCATGGGTGTAATGTCTTTAGGAATCGGCCAGGGAGCAGATATCACGATTTTTGCTGAAGGAAGCGACGAGCAAGATGCGCTTAACACACTAGAAGAAACCCTTAAAAGAGAAGGTTTGGCTGAATAATGGGCTTTCTCCAGGGAATTGCCGCTTCAAATGGCATTGCGATCGCCAAAGCCTATAAGCTGGTAGAACCGGATTTTTCTTTTGAAAAAAAGACCGTAGAGGCTCCAGCTGAGGAAGTTGCTCGTTTCCAATCAGCACTTCAGACAGCAAAGGCAGAGCTTGAAAAAATCCGTGATCATGCCGGAACTGAATTAGGCGCTGACAAAGCAGCGATTTTTGATGCACATCTTCTAGTCTTAAGTGATCCAGAATTAATTTCACCCATCGAAGATAAAATCACAACCGGAAACGTCAATGCTGAACATGCTTTGAAAGAAACGGCTGATATGTTCATTGGCATGTTCGAATCCATGGACAATGAATATATGAAAGAACGTGCAGCAGATATCCGTGACGTAACAAAGCGTGTTTTAGCACATCTTTTGGGAATCCAGATTCCTAACCCAAGCATGATTGCTGAAGAAGTGGTCATAGTGGCAGAGGATTTGACGCCGTCGGATACAGCACAGCTTAACCGTCAATTTGTTAAAGGTTTTACTACGAACATTGGCGGACGTACTTCCCATTCCGCAATCATGGCTCGTTCCATGGAAATCCCTGCGGTAGTGGGCACGAAGGCAGCTACAGAAGAAATCAACAATGGCGACATCGTCGTTGTCGACGGATTGAAGGGCGAAGTGCATTTCAATCCAACTCCTGAAGTGCTTGATGCCTATAAAAAGGTTCAGGAAGATTTCGAGAAACAAAAAGCAGAATGGGCTAAGCTTGTTAACGAAAAAACGGAAACAGCTGATGGCCATCATGTAGAGCTTGCTGCTAATATCGGCACACCTAAGGATTTAAAGGGTGTTGTGGAAAATGGCGGCGAGGGTGTAGGGCTGTACCGTACAGAATTCCTCTATATGGACAGAGACCAGCTTCCTACCGAAGAGGAACAATACACTGCTTACAAAGCAGTTCTTGAAGGCATGGAAGGAAAGCCAGTCGTTGTCCGTACATTGGATATCGGCGGCGATAAGGAGCTTCCATATTTGAATCTGCCTAAAGAAATGAACCCTTTCCTTGGCTTCCGTGCAATCCGCCTCTGCCTTGAGGAACAGGACATTTTCCGCACACAGCTTCGTGCACTTTTACGTGCGAGCGTACATGGCAATTTGAAGGTCATGTTCCCGATGATCGCTACTCTGAACGAATTCAGGGAAGCGAAAGCAATGCTTGAAGAAGAAAAAGCGAAGCTGGTCAACGAAGGAATTCAGGTTGCTGATCACATCGAGCTTGGCATCATGGTTGAAATTCCTTCAACTGCAGTTCTGGCAGACCAGTTTGCAAAGGAAGTTGACTTCTTCAGTATTGGAACAAACGACTTGATTCAATACACAATGGCTGCAGACAGGATGAACCAGCAGGTTTCATACCTTTACCAGCCATACAATCCGTCCATTCTGCGTCTTGTAAAAATGGTAATCGATGCTGCCCATAAAGAAGGCAAGTGGGCTGGCATGTGCGGAGAAATGGCAGGGGACGAAACAGCGATTCCAATCTTGCTTGGCCTGGGCCTTGACGAGTTCTCAATGAGCGCTTCCTCTATTCTAAAGGCACGTTCTTTGATCAGGAACTTGAGCAAAGCCGAAATGGAAAAACTCGCTTCAACCGTGCTGAACATGAGCACAACAGAAGAAGTAGTCGAAGCAGTAAACAAAGCAGTTTCTTTGTAACAAAATTGTAATATAAAAAATGTTTTACCCTATATATGGCGGGTATATATGAGTAAGCACTTTGGTTAGACTGAAAGTAAGCTAATCATTCTCATTTTCCCCCAGATTTGGCCGGCTGATTATCAGCCGGCATTTTTTTTGCCCGCGAATTAAGAGAAAATGCTGCCACACTTGGCAAATTTTTAACGTCTGAATGGATTCTTCCATTCCATTAACATTCCATAATCCAGCGATTCCTCGTCTTCAAGGTATTTTGCTACTGGTCTTACCGGCGTACGGCCGCAGCGAAGCAAAAATGAAACGACTGGATCCTTCAATTCTCCTTTGAGTACCTTCTCTGCATATTGTTCAATAGACAGGTCAGCCGAGTACCGGTGGTATCCTGGCATCCTTCCGCCCCCCAAAAGCCTTTTCAGCCCTAACTGAACAACAGTCTCATACATGGACTGCATCATCCATTTTCCAAGGCCGAGTTTTCGGTAAGCGGGGCTGATACAGATATCGACAATATAAAGCGTATTGCCATTCGGATCATGATTCCGAATATAGCCATTATCTGTGATCTCGGTCCAGGAATGGTCTTCATCCCCATCTTCTATCTTCACAGTCAAGCCCGTAATAGAGCCGGCAATCCTTCCTTCGATTTCTACACAGAGTGCGCCTTCAGGGAACAATGCAATATGGTTCATCAGTTGTTCTGTATTCCACCAAAGTTCCTCAGGAAACGGCGGTGGGAATGCTTCTTGCTGTACACGGATCAATTGGTCAAAATCATCCTTGCCATAATTCCTGATGATTGCTTTTACTGGATTGGAATTCTCAAAAACATATAATTCTTTATAATACATTTGCGCACCTCGAATTTTTATCCTATAACCAAAGTATAAAAAGAATAGTCCTTAAAGGCAATTTAAGTGATAAATTCCAAGACCAGGTTTAAAGCTTCAGCAGACGGGGTAAAACATAGTGCGCATAAAATTGTAGATCGTTCTGGGAGGCCGAAGTTTATTTCTTCGGCCTTTTTTCATATACAGTGTTAAAATAAATCTAAAATATATATGGAAAGAAGGAGTACATATGCTTTCAAAAGAAGATACCGTAATCGGCTTTATCGGTACTGGTGTTATGGGGAAAAGTATGGCAGGCCATCTGCTCGATGCAGGCTATCAGCTGACGGTTTACACAAGAACAAAGGAAAAGGCTTCACAATTAATTGAGAAAGGGGCTGTCTGGTCAGATTCTCCTCGACAGATTGCCCAGAAGGCAGACGTTATTTTTACGATCGTTGGTTATCCTTCAGACGTGGAGGAAGTGTATCTTGGTGAAGAGGGTCTCGTTGCCAATGCCAAGAAGGGAAGTTACTTGATTGATATGACCACCTCAACTCCCTCCCTTGCCAAAAGGATTTATGAACAGGCAATAGAGAAAGGCATTCATGCAATTGATGCCCCGGTTTCTGGCGGAGATGTCGGAGCCCAGGAAGCAAGGCTGGCAATCATGGTCGGCGGAGATGATGATGCTTTTCTGCAAGTGGAACCGCTGCTGAATATTCTTGGCACAAATATTGTCCATCAAGGGGGTGCCGGAGCTGGCCAGCATACGAAAATGTGCAACCAGATTGCGATTGCCTCAAACATGATTGGAGTATGCGAGGCGGTCATCTATGCTGAAAAAGCTGGTCTTGATCCGGAAACTGTCTTAAAGAGTATTTCTACAGGTGCAGCAGGAAGCTGGTCACTGTCCAACCTCGCACCGCGCATGATCGATGACAATTTCGAGCCTGGATTCTATATCAAACATTTTATAAAGGATATGAAAATTGCCCTGGATGAAGCCAGGCGGATGGATATGGAAGTGCCAGGGCTTTCGATGGCACTGTCATTGTATGAACAGCTTGCTGAAAAAGGAGAAGAAAACAGCGGTACACAGGCATTGTATAAGTACTGGAAACAATGATAAAACTTTCTAGTCATAGCCTCCTCTCCAGGTAAAATACTAAAACAAAAGGAGGGGATTTCTATGGCAAAAAGAACAAAAAAGAATGATCCACAGCAAAAGAATAAAAAAGGGTTCGATTCTGCAGTGATCGATTCTGAATTTTCCCATGAAATTGGAAGTGCAGCAACAAACAAAATTCACAAGGACAAAGCTAAGAAAGAAAAAGCTCCTAAAAATAACGGAAAATATAAAGAGTAACAAAAAGCCGTTCCTGATGGAACGGCTCTTCAAATCAGCTATTTAAATATTTTTCCAAACGGTCCATGCCCTCTTTTAATGTCTCCATTGAATAAGCATACGAGAGTCTGAAATATCCTTCTCCATATGATGAGAACGCACTGCCAGGAACAACTGCAAGCTTCACCTTGTTGACCAGGTCCATGCAAAAATCAAATGATGACAGATCGGAATGAGGAATTTTTATAAAAAAGTAAAAAGCGCCTTCAGGTTTGATGACTTCAAGATTCATTGCAGTAAGCCTGTTATATACATAATCCCTTCTGGTCCCGTACTCCTGCTTCATCGGGATCGCGTCGTCGATTCCTGCAGTCAATGCTTGCAATGCAGCCATTTGGGCAATCGAAGTGGCACAGGTCACATTATATTGATGCACTTTCAAAATATGCCTTGTAAGAAAATCAGGTGCGAAAAGCATCCCAATCCGCCAGCCTGTCATTGAGTGCGATTTGGATAGGCCATTGATGACAATTGTTTTTTCTTTCATAAATTGTGCGATTGAAACATGTTTTTGTTCGTAAACCAGTTCACTATAAATTTCGTCAGCAAGCACAAAGATATCCTTGTCCTTGAGCAACTGGGCAATCTCCTGAAGCTCGGTCTCATTCAGGCTGACCCCGGTCGGATTCGATGGGTATGGCAGGACAATGCATCTTGTTCTTTCGGTAATAAGGCTCTCAATCAGTTCGGCAGTCATCCGGAATTCAGTGTTCCTGATATCTGCATAGATTGGAGTGGCGCCGCATAGCTTGATGATTGGCTCGTATCCTGGATAAACAGGTCCGGGAAGGATGACTTCACAGCCTTCATCCAGGATGGACCTGAAGGTGATATCGATCGCCTCACTTGCACCTACTGTGATGATTGTTTCATTCTCAGCTGAATAATTTACATTGTATTTTGTTCGGTAAAAGTTTGCCGCAGCCTGTCTCAGCTGAATTAAACCCGCATTATGTGTGTATGTAGTGATGTTGTCCTCGATCGCTTTCCTGCCAGCTTCTTTTACATGTTCCGGGGTTGGAAAGTCTGGCTGCCCAATAGTCAGGGATACCATGTCCTGCACATCAGCAACCAGATTAAAGAACTTCCTGATCCCCGAGATTTCTATATTTTTTACCCTTTGGTTGATTAAATGCTCCACGTCTTTCATCCCTCCGATTGAATATCATTATTTTACCATGCTCAAGCAAAAAGGTGTAAAAATCGTCTGTTTTAAAAAAGAAGGTTATTTTCATGAAAAGGTGAATATTTATTTATGATAGTAAAGAAAAGGGGAGAGTCAATTGAATCTGGAACAAATGAAACAGCATTATACTGAGTTTGATGTATGGGTAAATTCTTTGAGGGATGTTACAGATGCCGAGTGGCAAATGCCTTTAGGTGAAGGTAAATGGTCGGTGGGAGCAGTTGTGACTCATCTGTTATTCTGGGATAAATACTCACTTGAAGAAAGATTCCCATTCTTCAAGGAAGGTGCAGAATTGCCTTCATACCCGGATTTCCAGGGTGTCAATGATCGTGCTCGTGAATATGCAGAAAAGACCGCACCTAAAGAGCAGATCCTGGATGAACTGTTGACAGTACGAAAAGAGTACCATAAAATGCTGGAACACATGGACAGTGAGAAGCTGGCTGTATCTTTTAAAATCTCCAATCACCAGCTGACAATAGGGGAGTATTTTGAAGATTTCATTCAGCATGACATCCATCATCAAAAGCAAGTCGATCAAGCATTGGGTAAGACACTGGTTTAATATTTTTAACTTAGCAAACCGAGTTTTCGGTTTGTTTTTTTTTATAGCTGAAAATCATTAGTGACAAAAGAGGGTGAATAATAGGAATATTTTGGATGTCTGGAGAATTAATAGATATACACAGATAAATAAGGGGGAAAAAAATGAAAAAGATTATGATGATTTTAATAGCAATCACTCTAATTTCAGCCTGCAGTAACAATGCAAATACTGTACAGGAAAAGCAAGAACAGAAAGATCATTCTAAAAAAGAACAAATAATCAAAGAAGCACCTGTTGAAGAGGAAAAGCAAAATGGAATACCGGAATATCCGAAGGCTGCCCAGAGAAAAATCGAGGGGGGAAAACCTGGTGAGCCTATTACTGATTTTAAGCCAGCCCCTATACAAAATGAAAATAAAGCAAGCTACAATCTTGATTTAACAATGGATTCTGATGAAAAATTCACAGTGACTGCTGAAGTGAAAGTTGAAAATACATCTAAAGATGTGTGGAATGAAATCGTGTTTTATTTTATACCAAACGCATTCACCGAAGAAAATAAGCCCGAATCATTGGATGATGCTGCAGAAGTATCTATTAGCAGAATTGAACTTGACGGGGAGAAAGCAGATTATCTGTTAAGCCATGATACACTGTATCTTCCTCTTGAACAGGGCTTTAAACCAGGGGACGAAAAGTCAGTGAAGGTGAGTTATGCATTTAAGGCACCCGAGTTTGGATACCGTTTATCAAATAATTTTAACAATATCTATTTGGCTGAGTGGTACCCGATGCTTGCAACCTATCATTCTGGTTGGAGAAAAGAAGATTACATCATGTCAGGAGAATCTTATTTTACTGATTATAGCGATTTTAAAGTGAAATATAGTCTGCCAGAAGAATATTTGGTCCTGAGTACAGCAGATAATGACTCTGCAGTTCCTTCCAAAAGTGGCGAACTTGAAAGTCAAAATGTCAAAGAGTTTTACATGGCCTTAACCAAAAATATGGAGGTGGTTCAACAGACTTCTGGTGACGTTGAAGTGAGGGTGGCAGGAGTGGCTCCAACCGACAGCCTTAAACAGGTTTTAGACACCTCCGTTAAAGCGTTAAACTACTTTTCCGCCAAACTATCTCAATACCCGCATAAACAGATTGATATCATAGCGGACGAAGGGGGAATGGAATACCCTGGTATTGTGACAATCGGCCAATTGAATGGGGAACTGAAAAATGAAGGAAGGGTTTCACAATACCATGCTCTTATCCATGAAATAGCGCACCAATGGTTTTATGGAATGGTTAATAATGACCCTTACTATGACGTGTTTATCGATGAAGGCTTAACGAATTTTGCCACCTACTTATTTATGATTGGACATGATCAAAAGACTCCTGAAGAGACTTTCACATTCGCAAAACAACATGCTGCCCAAACAACTGCACTTGCTCATCTGCCTTTGCACGAATACCTAAATGGGGGCTTTATGGGTGCGAATTATGAAACTCCTTCAGTGAAGCTTTGGGAGCTCACAGGTGGAGAAAAAGAGGCATTCGACTATTTGAATAAATATGTTGAACTTTATTCTTATCAACAGGTTGATACAGCCGAATGGATTCGTTTTACTAAATCCTATTTCAAGATGAATGATGATCAATTCTTTCAGGAGTGGATCTCCTACTGAGTTTTTGTAAACGGGCTTTCATTCGAGAGCCCGTTTGATTTTTTAAGTTGCTATATATTCTGTCGCTTTTTTCCAGCTAAACAGTTCATTTTCATTCACCGATAATAGGTATATGGTACTTATTTTATATAGAGAAGGAAGAGCGAAATGAAGGAAAGCAGTATTTTATTAGAGTCCGGCACGAATGAGCTGGAAATCGTCGAGTTCGGAATCGGAACAAATCAATTTGCAATAAATGTGATGAAAGTAAAAGAGATTTTGATACCTGTTCCAGTAGTGGCCATTCCGCATGCCCACCCTTACGTGGAGGGAATCATGGAGTTGAGGGGAGAGGTGCTTCCAGTCATTGATGTTGCTGCAGCTCTTGGCTTGCCACCTTCCGCCAGCCCGGAACAGGACAAGTTCATTGTTGCTGAATTCAATCAGCAGAAGACTGTTTTTCATGTACATACAGTTTCACAGATCCATCGCATTTCATGGACTCAGATTGAGAAGCCCTCGGAGATGTACCAGGGACAGGAAAGCCAGGTTATAGGAGTAATCAAACTTGGAGGGGAAATGATCCTTTTCCTTGACTTTGAAAAAATCCTTCTTGAAATCAATCCTGATTCTGGTATCAAGATGAGCGATGTCAAAAAACTTGGGCCAAGGGAGAGATCTATGAAAAGGATCGTGGTTGCAGAGGATTCACCGATGTTGAGGAAAATGCTGCATGATACATTGAATGAAGCGGGTTTCCAATACATTGAATTCTTTGAGAATGGGCAGGATGCGGTCTCGTATCTCGAACATCTTGCAAAGGATGAAACGAGTTTCGTAGATACCGTTCAGCTCGTGATCACGGATATTGAAATGCCGCAGATGGATGGCCATCATTTGACCAGGAGAATAAAGGAACATCCGATTCTGGCGAAACTGCCGGTTATCATCTTCTCCTCGTTGATAACGAATGAACTGCGCCATAAGGGAAATATGGTAGGTGCGGATGCCCAAATCAGCAAACCTGAAATCAGTGAATTAGTCCTGAAAATCGACGAATTGATTTTATAAGATTTTTTAATGATAGACTTAAAATAACGCTCTGTTATTACCCAATGTTGATTTCTATTACCTGTTGATTGTAGTGGAAGGCGCGAAGACTCCTCGAAAATGCTACCGCATTTCCTTCGTGCGTGGGTAAATTCAGGAAGCCAAATCAATGTCCTGCGGGATGAGTAAGTCATGGGAGACCCCGCAGGCGCCTCAAGCGCCGAGGAGGCTCCCAGACTGCCCGCGGAAAGCGAAGCGCCTGGAACGAAAATCAACAGCCCAATTTAACAGAATCTAAAAAAAGAAAGCTGGGGATCCAGCTTTCTCCTTAAGGGTATCGTTCACCGAGTTTCTTGAACACAGGTTTTGTGTATTTTTTTGTGTTCCCAGTTCCTAATGGCTCACGAGCTTCTTTAAGTCCTGTATAGGCAGACAATAATCTTTTCGCAGTGTTCAAAGAAATGGAAGACTTAGGGTTCCTCACTGATTGATCCAGTTTACCTAAATGGGGGAGTTGTTCAAAATCTTGTTTCGTCGGCGGTATATGGAAGGTATACTCTCCGCAAACAACTAGTACGTCTGACTGCTGTTGACTGTTTCTTGGATTATTGGAAAAATGCAATCCAGTTTTCTTAGCCTTTCCTTCCTCAAGCATTTTTTTTATTCCATCATGTTTTAACTGATATAAAAATTTTGGGTTTGGAGCAGTTTTTGCATGACGGTTCACAGTGAAGATCGCTTGTGAGAGGTTCTCGATCGTTGGACGGAGTTGGGGGATATTGTTCCTTTCATTACTCAATGGCAATAGGCTCCTTTCTTTTAAAAGCATAAGTCTATTATACCCTTAATTTGTTCAATTGAGAAACAGAAGCCTATTGACAATGTTTTTATAAAGTAAAGAAGTATAAAGTCCACTTCAAGAAATGTCCATTCTTATCGGGTTATCGTTACCCTCGTTCCATTTGGGACTTGTCTTGCAAGCTCCAGTACATCTTTATTATGCATCCTGATGCAGCCCTTTGAGACTTCTTTTCCAATTGAAGCGGGATTGTTGGTGCCATGGATTCCATATCCCAATTTTGATAGTGATAGCCACATGGCACCAAATGGTCCCCCAGGATTTGGTTCTCTGTTGACAACAACAAATTCCCCTACCGGTGTCTGGGTCAGCATCTTTCCGATGGCGACTGGATATGATTTTATCAACTGGCCGGCTCGAAACAATGTGAGCCTTTTGCCGCCTAATGACACTGAGATAGAGTAGGGAATCGAATAGGGATCTGGAAGACCTGGAATGGTAATTTTTTGGCCTGGAAAGATAAGTGCAGGATTCACTATTCCAGGATTTGCTGCAAGGATTTGCTGAAGCGGCCTGCGATAGTTCGCAGCGATCAGTGCCAGTGTTTCTCCTCTTTTTACGATGTGCTGCATGGAATCTCCTCCTTATCTCCAGCTTATGCAGAATCAGGAATTAGAGTTTCTCCTATTACAGACAGGTAGCAAAATGTCGTTTTTTAGCGAATGATTGAAAATTATAAAAATTATTATCGTCTTTCATTATTTTTAAAGGTAAAATAGGAATATGAAACTATGAAGAAATCACGGACCAGGTACTTTAGTACTTATTGAATGAGGATGGTAAGATGAATCAGACTAAGCAATCCAGATTAGCATATAGAAGGAGCATGCCTGCTTCCAGGAAAATCGAACAGATGATTTCGGATATCATTTTCAAGCATGTCAAGGACCTGGTTTTTATTATGAAAGTTGAAACTGGTTTCCAGCTTCGTTACTTGTTTGCCAATGAAAACGGCCTGTTGCATGCTGGAATGAATCCTATGGATATGGGCAAGACAATGGAAGAGGTGCTGCCGGCCTACAGGGCTAATCCATTGTATAAGCACTATCTCAAGACGGTAAAAACCGGAAAAGAAGTCGTCTTCTATGATGAGGTTAATCTGGAAAACGACCAGCGGGTCTTGGGTGAAACACTGCTTTCTCCAATAATGGATCAAGATGGTGTTGTTCAGTATGTCGTTGCCGTTACCCGTGACATTACAGAGAATAATAAGGAAAAGAACAGGCTAATCGAGAGTGAGCAGCGTTTTCGCTCCCTGATTGACCATAACCTTGACGCGGTTTTTTCAATCGATTTGAAAGGTAAAATTCTCGATGTGAATCCGGCAGCACAATTGCTTACAGGCTATACAATCAAACAATTGAAGTCGAAAAAGATTACCGGTCTAATACGGGAGACTGATTTACCTTCCTTTCATGATATCCTGAAAGAGACAAAGGCTGGAAACGCCATGGAATCGCTTGACTGCCGTTTCATCCATCGAAAAGGGCAGAACTTGACGGTCCATCTCAAAACGATTCCGATTGTCATCCATTCCGAAATAAAAGGCATGTACATCATCATTCGCGACCTGTCCGAGCAGGCAAAAACCACCGAACTAATAAAGTATATGGCGTTTCATGACCAGTTGACAGGGTTGCGTAACAGACGCGCACTCCTTGAGCATCTTGATGATCTTGTAAAAATGAACCAAAGGAAAAGCGATGAATTCGCGCTTCTATTTATTGATATCGATCGTTTCAAATATTTGAACGATACGCTTGGACATCTGGTTGGGGACCAGATTTTGAAGCAAGTAGCCGAAAGATTATCTGATATACAGAAGGACAAGTGTACTGTATACCGTCAGGGAGGCGATGAGTTCATCATCGTCCTCGAAAATACCGGGAGGCAGGGGGCCGGAGAGTTTGCCCAGAAGGTGCTGTCCAGGTTCAATGAATCTTTTTATTTCAATTCACAAGAATACTATATCACCCCAAGCATTGGCATCAGCCTTTTCCCAAACGATGGGAAAGATGCGGAAACTTTGATTAAGAACGCCGATGAGGCTTTGTATAGTGTAAAGGAAAAAGGAAAGGCACATTATCAGTTTTACCGATCAGATATGAATTCCACAGGGCATAATATTATCACCCTCGAGGCTCATTTGCGTAAGGCGATCGAGCGAAGTGAGCTTGAGCTTTACTATCAGCCGCAAGTAAATTTGTTCACGAGGGAGATCACAAGCTTTGAAGCATTGCTGCGTTGGAATAACAAAGAGTTAGGTTTCATATCGCCAGCAGAATTCATTCCTCTTGCCGAAGATACAGGTTTGATTATTCCAATCGGAAACTGGGTTATTGACAGCGCCTGCAGACAAATCAAGGAATGGACTGAGAAGACTGGAAAGCCAATCAGGATTGCAGTCAATATTTCTCCTAAACAATTCCTGCAGATTGATTTAGTCAGGACGATAAGGAATGCGATTGATCAATACGGAATTAATCCGTCTCAACTGGAAATTGAAATTACAGAAGGTGCCATGCAGGATACAAAGGAGACGATTCCGATCCTGAAAAGGCTGAAAGAGCTGGGAATCACGATTTCGGTAGATGATTTTGGGACAGGTTACTCATCATTGAGTTATTTGAAACAGTTCCCGATTGATGTTTTAAAAATAGACCAGAGTTTTATAAGGGATATCAAATACAACGGTAAAGATGCGGCGATTATTACAACCATCATCCATTTGGGAAAAAGCCTTGGTATGGAAGTGATTGCCGAAGGCGTCGAAGAACAGAGCCAGGTTGATTTCCTGGCAGATGCAGATTGTGAAAAGGCACAAGGTTTCTTTTTCGCAAAGCCTTTAACTTCCTATGAAGCTGAGCAGAAATTCATTTTAAACCAAAAAACAAGCAGGTGAGTGTCATCTGCTTGTTTTTTTATTTTGAAGAGTGAATACAGCAAGTTCAGGCTGTGATAAAAACCTGAAGGGAAGTCTGGTCGTACCCAGACCCCGGTTCACATAGAGCTTCAATTTATGATCATTGCCTAATGTATAGAAACCTTCAACATATTTCTCGGCAAATGGTGGAGTGACCCATGGTCCGTAAAAAGGTATTTGGATTTGCCCGCCATGGCTGTGGCCGCTAAGCTGAAGATGAACAGGATACTTGACGGCTTCATCCGCCATATCTGGTGCATGAGATAAAAGTATTGTATATGAATTTTGAGGTATTCCTGACATGGCTGCGGCAATATCCGGCTTGCCAAGCATGGCATCATCGATCCCTGCAACCCAGAGAGAGCTGCCATCGAGCAGTCTGACATTAGCAGACGTGTTTAACAATAGTTTGAACCCTGATTGTTCCATGATTTGCTTATAAAGGTCCGATCCATATCCACCGTGATCATGATTGCCGTATACTGCAAACTTTCCCAGAGGTGCGTTAAGGCGGCTCAGCATGGTAATGAGCGTTTTTTCCTCTTTGAAATGGCGTGGATCGTCCAGCAGATCACCAGTGAAAAAAATAAAATCTGGCTGCATTTTATTTATTTTGTTGATCAGTTCATCCAGCTGGTCCATAGTGTACTGGAACCCAATATGAGTGTCGCTGAACTGGATCATTTTCATGCCATTGAAACCGGCAGGCAAGATATTATTTTTAATGGTTCGGCGGGTTACAGCCAGCATGCGCGGTTCTAATTCCCGGGCATAATAATAGCCGCCTGTGCTTGTTGCTGCAACAGCCAGTACGCTTCCAACCATCCTTTTAATGAACGTTCTTCGCGACAATTTCTCAGACATGGAAAATACCAACCTATCTCCAAATTTTCTCTACTATACTAGCAAACTTACTTGAAAAATAGAAGTGCCATTTTAGGGAAGAGTCGTGCACACACTGAGCGTCATGGGTTTTTAATATTTGGCAGAAGGGAAGAAACAGGACATAAGAATTTTATTTTAGAGGTGTTGTCCTGTGAATGACTATGATATGCGAATCGAGATGATTTTTATTCCTGCAAAGAATGGATACATTAAAATATTTGTTTATGGTTTTGCCACTTTGGGTGCCTTTGGGAATGTGGTCGCTGAATTCAATGGTCTCTCAGTATCGGCAAAAGGAATCGGTAAAAAGAAAACCATTGTCCGTTCGATTGCCAGGCTGCATGAGTCACTGGTGAGAAAAGAGAAGGATAAATAAAAAAGATAAGGCCGGGAATCCAGCCTTATCGGTTCGTCATTTATAACTGACAGCCCTTGATTGCATTGCTTTCCAGGTTTCGATGAAACGTTGCTTGTTCACGGGAACCTGCTTCCTGCCGGATAAAGGGTCATTTAAATACACAGTATTCCCTTCATATCCGACCAGGACGACTGCATGTAAGTCCAGTGGCGTTTTAATGACTTCTTTGCCATGTGTCCATGATTCCCAGCGGTCAGGAAGGCGGTAGTCGCCAGTAGTCCAAACCACTACAGGATAACCTGCAGAAACATGGGCGATGACCTCCTCGAAACTTTTGCCTGTCAAATTGACGGCTCTTCCCGGCAGGTACTGATTGATCAATACTACCATAGGTTTGTCAAAGACAGCATAGCCTGCACGTCTTCCTGTCATATCTCCGACGAAGCCTTCAGCAGGATTTCCCCAGCTTATGATATCCCCTCTGGAGGATCTTCTTAAAGGGTCCTGATCTTTTTCGATTTCCTGGAAAAGCTTCATTTTATCTGTTTCAGCACCGGCATACTTTAACATCATTGCCAGGCTGGTTACTTCACATCCGTATTTTAGTTCCGGATTTTGTTTAATCAAAGGTACGTTCAGCAGAGTCTTACTTTTAATTTCTGGTGGTTTTTCATTATTCTGGATGGGTTTTGGGACTGCCTTTTCCTGAATTGGCTCAGGTGTTTCTGTAACTGTAATTGGTGCTTCATTAAAATTTTGTGTACGCACTTCATTTTCGGCGGGCGAGCCGTGGCTGCATCCAAGCAAAGGAAGAAGAATGCCAATGAAATGCCACGTTTTCATGTCATCATCCTTCCATAAGCTCTAGTCATATTTTTTGGTTAATACGCTGCTTTTATAACATGAGGAAAATGGAAACAGTGTTACTGAGGGATTACTCATATTATGGTAAAATCATTCATATCAAAATAAAGAGAAAACATTACCCATAAATGTAATGAATATAGGGATCATAACGCCCTTGTCATAAAAAGCGGATCCTAAGGTCTTATGGAAGTTTGGGGAGGAGTTGAGTTAAAATGGATGCCCTTGATATATTAACTGACCTTGAGAATGTCATTCCATTTTTTCAGCCGATTTTTAATGCGGAAGAACATCGGATCATCGGATATGAGATTTTAGGACGATATAACAGCGGAACAAATGTCATGAGTCTTGAGTCTTTTTTTGAGGACGAGACAATTCCGGAAGAGTACCGGCTGGAAGTTGATAATACCGTGTTGGTAAAAGCGCTGGAAATGGCTTCTCAATACAGTGTGAATGATATTCTCTGGTTTGTGAATAGGGATGCAGAGTTATTGATGCTGGATGACGGGGAGCAATTTCTCCAGTTGATCCTTTCCTACTCAGAGAAAGGAATTCGACCTGAACAGATTGTTCTCGAAATTTCTGACCGTAATGAGCATAGCCATTTTGAGCATCTGTTAAGTTACTACAAATCATTTGGGATCAAAATCGCCATTGATAAAGTTGGGAATGAAAGCAGCCACTTGGACAGGATTGCCGGAATCGAGCCTGAAATTTTAAAAATAGACATGTCCACCCTGAGGTCGAATCATTCCGGACCTGGATACCTGGATGTTCTTCACTCTTTATCAATCCTTGCTCGCAAAATCGGTGCAACCCTGTTATTCGAGAACATTGAAACACCTTACCAGCTCCAGTTTGCCTGGAAGAATGGCGGCAGATTTTATCAGGGATATTACCTTAGAAAGCCTGAAAGGAATTTAGCGGAAACAGACATTCTTAAAAATCAGTTAAAGAGTGAAATCCATGGGTTTATTTTATCCGAGAAGAAAAGGCTTCAGTCTTTTTTTGATTTAAGGAATGAATTGCATGTAAAATTCCAGGATTTGTTCAATCGGAATAAAAAGGAACAAAATCCAAGCGACTTATTGATTTTCCTAGGAAAGAACCTTAATGGAATTGCTTTCCGGATGTATATTTGTGACGAAGATGGATTTCAGAAATCACCAAACCTCTTTAAATCAGGTGACAGCTGGCTACTCCAGCCTGAATATTTGGAAAAAAACTGGAGTTGGCGCCCGTTTTTCCTTGAAAACATCATCAGGATGAGAACTGGGAAAAAAGGAATCCTCAGCGACCGGTATAGTGATATTGAGTCCGGAGAGATTATCCGTACTTTTTCAGTGCCCTTGAACGAAAACGAATTTTTGTTTGTCGACTTAAGTGCATCGTACCTAAATGAAAGGGAAGGGTTATTTTAACAGGCCGAAAAACGAATAACAATTCGGATTAAGCACAATTTATAGATACAGCCTTCGAAAAAGGGGGATTTACATGAGCATCTTTACGACAATGCTGCTATTGGCCGGAGCAGGGGTTCTGGTTGCCGGACTTTTCTATACCTGGTCATTCGGCAAGTCGCAGAAAAGAGTACAGGGCAATATCGATTCCCAGGTCCCAGGTGCTGTACAAGAGCACGCATATATTCGCAACCCGATTTTTTTGACCTATATAATCGTCCTATCCATTGCCTTGTTGTTTGTTGTATATTTTGCCGTAACAACAGCTCGTTATTAACCTCCATATAGGGGGTTATTTTTTTTGTTCCTTATGAAACCACAATTTTTTTGATGATTTGCGTTAGTTCGAGTTTTATGAGGGTAAATTGAGAGTGTAAACGATGGTTTATGTCAGATGCTGATGTTATTTTACGAATGATTTTCGTAATCGTACCGGGAAAATGTTGGTAAAATTATATTTACTAGTCATCACGGCAAAGGGGGAGAAAAATGGACAAGCGAACTAGGCTATCATTTTTATTATTTTCATTTCTAGTTTTGTTGATACCAGTCAATACTTATGCCCAATCAAATATGGAAGGCCGGGAACAGGTTTTTGAATTTCTCGAAGACGCGTTTAATTCACAAGTTTCATTAAGTGAAAAAGAACGAACAATGGGAGAAATCGAAGCGGTTCTTGATCCTTATTTTACAGAAGAATATAAATCCCGATTCATTGATGAAAATGTTGTCGGACAGGAAAACCAGTACCAGACATATGGAACAGATTTCGCACCATATTACATTCCTTTTTATGCATTTTCGGAAAAGACAAAAGTGGTTGAATTGGAAAATGAAATCTTTGTGGTTGAGTATTTCCCTGCTAATGGAGAAGGACCAGTAAGCTACGAGGACCACTACGAAGGCTTGAAACTCGTCAATGAGGAAGGGGAATGGAAGGTGGCTGATTACTTATACGATCAGGTACCGGAGGAAGTAATCAAAAAAGCATATCCTGAAAAAACAGCTGGAAAACAGGTAGAAAAAGCTGTCAAGGAGGATCTGCCTTTTCCAAAAAATCTAGTTTATGGCCCAAGCTTTTCTTCACTGAAAACCTTTATGGAGATGGGGATTGTCTTCAGAAATGAAAACAGAACCTTATTGTTCGGGTTACTATAAAATAAACAAGAGGTGCCATTATCCCTGGCACCTCTTGTTTATTTGGGTGTTAATCATGGATCTCTAAAACTCTCTTTAGCTTCTCAAGATCAAAACCTGTGACGACTTCCTCTCCGATCACGATGGTTGGTGTTGAAAAAGAACCATAAACATTGGTTAGTTCCTGCCTGCTTTGATCATCTTCATTAATATTCTTTTCAGTATAGGCAAAGCCATATTCATTAAGGAACATTTTTATGATCTTGCAGGGAGGGCAGTCATTTTGGGTATACACGATGATGTCATTCATATTAATGGGTTCCTCCAGCATTTTTTTTCAAATAATCAGCTAGTCCCATGGCACTGACGCTTATATCCAAGTGCAAAAGTTCGTAAATTGGATGGTTTTCAGCAAGTCCCTGTTGAGTTAAGTGAGCCTTAACTTTACCATAGATTCCGTTGGTTATGCCCCTGATCTGCTTCTCTGGATCGGCATGTTCTGTTGCTGCCAATCTGGCTTCCTCTATGAATATATCCAGCCATTTCTCTACCTGGGAGTATGCTTCATGGGTGTTTTCAGACATGCCATAGTGCCCGAAATAGATTCTTTCAATCCCTAAATCCTTGTATCGCTTGATAGACTGCTTCATCAAATTCGGATCGAACTGATTTGGAGATGTAGACGGAAGGAAGAATTCAATTCCTTCCCGGTCGAGCTGAGGATAAAAAATGCCTGCTGTGTCCCCGGTGAATACTCCATTGGTTAAAGGGTGATAAATGCTGAGATGATGGCTGGCATGGCCGGGAGTATCTAAAAACTTTAGGGAAATATTTTCTCCCAGCATCAGGCTGTCCCCATCTCCCTTTACCAACAGGCGACCTTCTGGAATTGGCACAATTGGCTCAAATAATTGCTCGAACTTATCTCCATATACTGCTTTTGCACCCTGGATCAAACGCGATGGATCAGCTAAATGTCTTGCTCCCTTGGGGTGAACGATTAACTTTGCATTTGGACAATGCTCAAGCATCAATCCAGCACCTCCAGCATGGTCGAGGTGAATATGAGTAACGATTATGTAGGCAATGTCATCCGGTCTAACTCCCAGGTAATCCAATCCTTGCAGGATATATGGAATGGAAGGGCTAGCAGAAGTTTCGATAATGGTGACATATTCTTCTGTCAGCACGTAAGTTCCAGTCCGTTCAGCCATACCTAAATCGTAATCATCAATAAGGTATACATTTTCGGATAATTTCACAGGATTTTTCAAAAAAACACCTCTTTTAGCAAAGCTTTTACTTGTACATCGTCTGACAATATTTTATTCTGTTAATATTGACATGTAAAGAAATATGTATAGAATATTCTGAAATCATTTTACATGGATATAAATATGCCAATTGAGAAACCTATTGTTAGTTAATTGGTTTTTGTTTTGAAAGGAGAGGAAGCAATGTCACAGCTTCAGGGAATTATTACTCGTTTAAAGAATCTGCAAGAGCAGTCCAATGGAGGAGAACCTGCTCAACGCTTTTTTGAAGTGAATGGTGAGCGTAAATGCCAGGTTACATATCATCCAAAAACGGAAACATACGAATTGGAAATATACAACGAAAAAGAGAAGCCAAAGAAGTATCAATTTGACAATATTGATATGATCACAATCGAGATTTTCGATCTTATTCAATAATCTTCAAGGATAAAATTAAAGGACCAATGCGGTCCTTTTTTCTTTTTAATCGAGACTTTGAAAAAATTATCATTTAATAAACCCTTTTTTCTTGTATAAACTAAATGTAGGCGTCAGTATATAATTTGTGATAAAATATAATGGAAAGAAATCCATTTTAGGGAGTTTTCGCCATGATTAGTCTTCACAGCGGTGAATTTTTGGAAATCACTATTAAAGACCTGATGATTCCTTCTGAACGCGTTGCCCATGTTCAAATCGGCAATAGCCTCGAGCATGCTCTACTCGTATTGACGAAGAGCGGTTATACCGCTATTCCAGTCCTTGACCCCCACTATCGCCTTCTGGGTTTGATCAGTACACCAATCATTATGGATTCCATCCTTGGACTCGAAAGAATAGAGTTTGAACAACTAGAGAAAAAGCGGGTTGAGGAAGCCATGAACAAGCAAATTCCCAGAATCAGCATCAATTCAAATCTTCAATCCTCATTAGATTTGCTTGTTGACAACCCTTTTCTCTGCATTGAAGATGAATCCGGGATTTTCGAGGGGATTCTGACGAGAAGGACAGTATTGCTGCAGTTAACTAAACAAGTAAAGAGACATAATAAGAGATAGAGCACAAGCCAACAGCTCCCGTCCGCGGGGGCTGAATTTTTTACTCCGTTTGAGGTGAAGGTATGGGACAAGCAGGGAATCCAGAGCAAAAAATGAACAAAAGGGTAACGAAACGTACTTTTGTCCTGGCAACAGTCATGCTGAGCATGTTTATGGGTGCAGTCGAGGGTACCGTTGTATCAACGGCTATGCCTGCGATAGTAGGAGATCTCGGCGGTTTTGCATTATACAGCTGGGTTTTCTCGGCGTACTTATTAATGAATGCCGTTACGGTCTTGATTTATGGCAAACTGTCAGATCTATTTGGCAGAAAGCCGATTTTAACATTTGGAATCATAGTCTTCTTGATTGGATCGATTTTGTGCGGGACAGCAGAAACGATGGAAATGCTGATCTTTTACCGGTTCATTCAGGGTTTCGGTGCTGGGGCTATTATGCCGATTGCAACGACAATCATTGGCGATATCTATTCGAAGGAAGAAAGAGCAAGGGTACAGGGCTATCTATCAAGTGTGTGGGGCATTTCTGCAGTTTCAGGTCCAGCACTAGGAGGTCTTCTAGTCGAATATGCCAGCTGGAGATATGTATTCTGGATCAATGTTCCGTTAGGAATCCTTGCGATCGCAGGTCTGTGGTTGTACCTGCATGAAAATATTGAGAAAAAGAAGCACCAAATCGATTACCCGGGTGCGGTCCTATTGACGGTCTCCATCAGCACTTTGATGATAGTCCTCGTGGAAGCAGGGACGAACTGGGCGTGGAGTTCACCAAATACAATCGGGATGATCAGTGTGAGCGTCTTGACTTTTATTCTCTTCATTCTCCAGGAAAAAAGAGCAGCTGAACCAATGATGCCATTTAATATCTGGAAGGAAAGGTCGATTTTCATTGCGAATATGACCTCATTGGCAACAGGTGTCATGCTGATTGGCATTTCAAGCTTCTTGCCTGCTTTTGTACAGGGAGTTATGGAGAGATCACCGATTGTCGCCGGTTTTACTCTGACAGCAATGTCAATTGGCTGGCCAATAGCAGCAGCGGTGGGGGGGCGCCTCCTTTTAAAAATTGGCTACAGAACGACATCTTTGATCGGAGGAGCAGCGCTGATTCTTGGCAGCATCTTGTTTGTGACATTGGAGCCTGAGGCTGGGCCACTATGGGCCGCTGCAGGATCATTTTTTGTCGGGGTTGGAATGGGGCTGACAAGTACTGCTTTTATTGTGTCCATTCAAAGTACTGTCGCCTGGCAGCAAAGAGGGATTGCGACCGCTGCCAATATGTTCATGAGGAACCTTGGCAATACCGTTGGAGCAGCATTGCTTGGTGGGATCCTCAATAGCAGTATCATTGGATTTATGAAGAAAAATGGGGCGGAGGAGCAAGACCTGTCAATAGACACCGCGAATGTGCTCCTTAACGAAGCTGAGCGGATGAAGCTGCCGGCTGAATTGAAGGCCCTCCTGCAGGATGCCCTGACAAATGCGCTTCATTCCGTGTATATCGTTGTATTGCTTTTTGCGATCGTCAGTTTGTTATTCATCCTTTTCCTGCCTAAAAAAGAGACAACAACAGAATAATGGATATATTGATAATGTTTATGCGAGAGATATCAATTATAATATATGCAAAACTTATAAAGAGGTTCTTCAATGTCATCAATTTCAGAATTCCACCTGTTATCAGTACTCGCTCATGAGATGAACATGAGAAAAGCAGCAGAAAGACTATTTGTTTCACAGCCTGCCTTGTCTCAAAGACTTCAGACAATTGAAAAAGACTGGGGAGCCAAGCTCTTCTTGCGTTCTCAAAAAGGGCTTACCTTAACTCCAGCTGGGGAAGTCGTTATTCAGTTTGTGAACGAAACGATCACCAGGGAGGAAAAAGCAAGGGAATCCATCCATGCATTAAATTCTGAAGTGTATGGAACCCTTAAAATAGCTGTTGCATCCATAGTTGGCCAAAATTGGCTCCCCCAGGTACTGAAGAAATATGTGAGCCGGTATCCACAGGCAAAGATTTCTCTTGTGACCGGCTGGAGCAGCGAAATTTCAAAGGCATTGTACGAGGATCAGGTCCATATTGGGATCATCAGGGGAACACCGGATTGGAAAGGTGTCAAATTACATCTTTTTAAAGACAATCTTTATCTTGTCGATACAGAAATCACCACCCCTGAACAGGTACTGGAGACTGACAGGCCTTTTATCCAGTTTAAAAGTGACTCGAATTATTATCAGGAAATCCAGGATTGGTGGCTGAGACAATTCCAGACAGCGCCAAAAAGAACGATCATCGTTGATCAAATCGAAACATGCAAGCAGATGACTTTCAATGGAATTGGATATGCAATATTACCCGCAATTACCTTGAATGGTGCAGAGAAGGATATTTTTAAAGTACCGCTGCATGACGAGAATAACGAGCCGCTTGGAAGGGACACCTGGCTGCTCGGCTACGAATCTGCTTTCCAGCTAAAGCAGGTACAGGCTTTTATTGATATTGTCAAAGAGCACATCATGGATACCTACAATAATGAAAAATAGTTTTTCTTGTTTTCAATACTTTTGTTTGTTAAAGTATTTTTAGAAAAATACATAACTGGAGGGTAACATTATTATGAAGATGATGGACGCGAACGAAATCATTTCGTTTATTCAAAATAGCAAAAAAGCGACACCGGTGAAGGTTTATATCAAGGGTGATCTTGAAGGAATCGACTTTGGCGAAAATACAAAGACTTTCATTTCTGGCAATACTGGCGTCATCTTTGGCGAGTGGGCAGAAATTAACCCGGCAATCGAAGCAAACCAGGCTAAAATTGAGGAGTATGTAGTTGAAAATGACCGCAGGAACTCTGCTATTCCATTATTGGATATGAAGAATATCAAAGCGCGTATCGAGCCAGGCGCAATCATCAGGGACCAGGTTGAAATTGGCGACAATGCTGTCATCATGATGGGTGCTTCCATCAACATCGGCGCTGTTGTAGGTGAAGGTACAATGATCGATATGAACGTTGTTCTTGGCGGACGTGCGACTGTAGGCAAGAACTGCCATATCGGTGCAGGTTCCGTGCTTGCTGGTGTAATTGAACCACCTTCAGCAAAGCCGGTTGTTGTAGAAGATGATGTAGTAATTGGCGCGAACGCGGTGGTACTTGAAGGCGTAACGGTTGGAAAGGGCGCAGTCGTTGCTGCAGGCGCGATCGTCATTGAAGACGTCCCGCCTTATACAGTTGTTGCCGGAACACCAGCACGCGTAATCAAGCAAATTGATGAAAAGACAAAATCAAAAACTGAAATCAAACAGGAGCTTCGCCAGCTTTAATAGCAGACAGCAAGCGAGAAAGCGTGGATCAAATATCCGCGCTTTCTTTTATAAGCTTGGAATGTATATCATTCTTTGAAAAATGTCCAGCTCCAGCGCCTAAGCCCTTCGAGACGCTTTGATCCGCCCAATGAAGTCAAAGAACGACTTCAACGGTCGGCTCATCAGCGCTTGTAGGGGCTGACCAAGGCGCTTGCGCTTTTCGTATAAGGAGAGAGCTCTATGGTATTTGATAAGTTTATAAAAATCAGACGAGATTTGCACCAGATTCCTGAACTTGGATTTCAGGAGTTTAAAACTCAGGCTTATTTGCTGGATTATTTACACCAGCTTCCGCAGGAACGGATCGAAATTAAGACATGGAAAACAGGGACCTTTGTTAGAATCCAGGGCTTAAATCCTAAGAAAACAATTGGCTACCGTGCAGATATTGATGGTCTTCCTATTACAGAGGCAACCGGCCTGGAATTCACATCAACACATGAAGGCAGGATGCATGCATGCGGCCACGATTTCCATATGACGATTGCGCTTGGTGTGATTACGCACTTTGTAGAAAATCCAGTGGATGATCACTTGCTCTTTATTTTCCAGCCTGCTGAAGAGGGACCAGGCGGCGCTGAACCATTGCTAAAAACTGATACCATGAAACAGTGGAAGCCAGACATGATCATGGCTCTTCATATTGCACCGGAATATCCTGTGGGCACAATTGCTACAAGAGAAGGCCTTTTATTTGCCAACACTTCCGAGCTTTTCATAGATCTTAAGGGAAAAGGCGGGCATGCTGCTTATCCGCATAATACAAACGATATGATTGTCGCTTCATGTGCCCTAGTGACACAATTACAATCAATTGTAGCAAGGAATATTGACCCTCTGGACAGTGCAGTGGTCACGATCGGCAAGATTACTGGAGGAACAGTGCAGAACATCATAGCAGAAACAGCCCGGATAGAGGGCACCATTCGAACACTTTCAGTTGAATCCATGGCAAGGGTCAAAGAGAGAATTGAATCCCTTGTCAAGGGGATTGAAGTAGGGTATCAATGCCAAACAGCAATTGATTACGGAGCAATGTACCATCAGGTATACAACCATGAGGAAATCACCGGTGAATTCATCGAGTTCGCAGAGGCACAAGGAGAAGTCAAAGTCATAGTTTGCCGTGAAGCAATGACTGGTGAGGATTTCGGTTATATGCTGAGGGAGATACCGGGCTTCATGTTCTGGCTCGGTGTAAACTCTGGCTATGGACTTCATCACGCCAAGCTGAATCCAGATGAAAAAGCAATTGGCACAGCGATAGAGTTGCTCATTAAGTACATCAAGTATAAAAACAAGTAATCTTTCATTATCTGAACAAACCAATATTATTTGAGGTGATGAAAATGAGATTGCATGAACAAATGCCGGAATTGACTGGGGCAACTGAATGGCTGAATGGCGAGATAACCAGGGAGCAATTGGTCGGTGAAAGACCCAGCCTTATACATTTCTGGTCCATCAGCTGCCACCTGTGCAAGGTAGCAATGCCTCAGATCAATGAGTTCCGGGATAGTTATAAAGGTAAGTTAAATGTCATTGCCGTTCATATGCCGAGATCTGAAGACGATTTGAATATGAATGAAATCAAAAAGGTAGCAGCAGAACACAGCATCACCCAGCCTATTTTCGTGGATAATGATCATAAGTTAACGGATGCGTTTGAAAATCAGTATGTCCCTGCCTATTATGTTTTTGATAAGGACGGAAAGTTAAGACATTTCCAGGCAGGCGGCAGCGGAATGAAGATGCTGGAAAAACGCGTGAACCGCGTACTGGATGAATTAGTTAAATCAAAGTAATGCAAACGGCCGACTCAAGTCGGCCGTTTATTTTTGTTTAATTAACTGAGTATTCCTATATACAAAAAAATAAAAAAATTCTTAAAAAAGACTGGAAATATATTTCGAAACCCGATATATTAATGTATACGTGCCTTTGGATTTTGTTAAGCTTTTCCAATATAAAGCGCACGATACTAAAATGAATCTTTTAGTTCCAAAGGGGGGGAATGAATGGAGACATTCAAAAAACTGAAGGAATATTACTGGCCTTATAAAAACTATTTCATTTGGTCAATTTTATTTATGCTGGTTGTTACTGCAATTACTGTTGTATATCCTATGATTCTCCAGATTACAATTGATGAGGCGGTAATCGGCGGGAGATATAGCCTTATACCTGCTCTGGCAGCAAGTTTTGTGGGATTCATGCTCGTTAAAGGTGTTTGTACTTATATTTATCAGTATACTGGCGACTTGTTTGGTATTCACTCTGTTTATAAGTTAAGAAACTCGCTTTATGAAAAGCTCCAATTTCTATCCTTTAAATACTACGACAATGCGAAGACTGGTGACCTAATGTCGCGGCTTACAGCTGATGTAGAGGGCTTTCGCTTTTTCCTGAGCTTCGGCTTTTCAGAATTGATCCGTTTTGTCTTATTGATTGGAATAAGCTTTTCGGTGATGTTCTACTATTCAATATCATTGACCTTTGTCACACTGGCTACGCTTCCTTTCCTTGCAATCGCTGTTTACAAGTTTGATAAAGCAGTCCACCCTGCATTCAGGGGAATCCGGAAATCCTTTGGCAAATTGAATACGAAGGTCCAGGAAAATATCAGTGGAATCAATACAGTCAAATCTTTATCCAGGGAAGATTATGAGATTGGCAGATTCAATGATTCCAATGGGGATTATAAAGATAAGTACTTATTTACTTCAGACATCTGGGCAAAGTATTTTCCACTGATGGAATACATGGGCAATTTAAGTGTCGTCCTCCTTCTTGGCTATGGAGGTTACCTTGTTATGAACGGTTCATTGCAGCCTGGAGAACTGGTCGCATTTTACAGCCTTGTATGGTATATCATGTGGCCAATCATGAATCTGGGATTTGTGGTTAATTTATTTTCCCAATCGAAGGCATCTGGGGAAAGACTATTGGAAATTCTTGAGGCGGATGCTGAAATTGAAGAAAAGCATGGCGCCTTAGAAACGGAGAAGCTATCTGGTGATGTAGAGTTTGATCGTGTGACACTCCGCTATGGTGATGATGATAATGAAGCACTTTATAATATTTCGTTCAAGGCACGCCCAGGTCAGACAATTGGCCTGATTGGCTCGACTGGCTCAGGAAAAACCAGCCTTACACAGCTAATGACCAGGTTCTACGAGCCGGCAGAAGGTAAGGTCCTGATTGATGGGCGGGATTTAAAAGAGTATTCATTGCGTTCCCTGCGGAGCAGTATTGGAATTGTGCTGCAGGAGTCATTCTTATTCTCCTCATCCATTAAAGCCAATATTTCTTATGGAAAACCCGACGCAACGATGGAGGAAATCATTGCCGCAGCGAAACGGGCACAAGCGCACAGCTTTATCATGGAATTGCCGGACGGTTACGATACGATTCTTGGAGAGAGAGGAATGGGTTTATCTGGCGGACAGAAACAAAGGATTGCGATTGCCAGGGCAATCTGTGTCAACCCAAGCATTTTGATTCTCGACGATGCCACAAGTGCTGTAGATATGGAGACAGAGTTCAAGATCCAGAAGGCACTGCTTGAAGTCATGAAGGGGAGGACAACCTTCATAATTGCCCACAGAATATCTTCATTAAAACATGCAGACGAAATTCTCGTATTGGAAAATGGGGCAATTGCTGAACGAGGCACTCATGAACAATTAATCAAAACTGGCGGAACGTATCAAAAAATCTATGATATTCAATTTAAGGACCGGAAAAAAGTAACACAAACTGGCTGAGGCATTGAGGACCGTTATGCTTGCCAGTGTAGTATCAGTGCAACCGATTAAGTGTAATAGTGAAAATTCAGGGGGGAAGGTTTTGAGCAAAAAAAGCAACCCACAAGTTTTAAAAAGATTTCAATATTCTACTGACCAGGTAATTGATAAGCCTTTTAACTGGAACCAGATGCTAAGGCTTTTCAGTTATATGATGCCTTACAAGACAACTCTGGTTCCGCTGTCCATTGCCATGGTATTGATTACAACAGCAGTCAGGCTGGCGATCCCGATCCTCATTGGAATCTATACGCTTGACCGGGCTGTGAAAAATAAGGACAGTGCCATGCTTTTTTGGCTGGTCGCGATAATTGCTGGACTATATACATCTGCCTATATAGCAAATATATTCAGGATCCGCTGGATGAACCAGTTGGGCCAGAATGTCATTTATGATTTGCGCAAACATTTATTCACCCATGTCCAGAATCTTTCCCACCGTTTCTTCGACCAGCGTTCGGCCGGTTCAATTCTGGTAAGGATCATGAATGATATTAATTCGTTGCAGGAATTGTTCACCAACGGAGTTATCAATCTATTAATGGATATCGTTCTGTTAATCGGGGTCTTTTTTATCCTGTTCTCATTAAGCCCTCAGCTAACACTTGCCATTATGGTTATCTTGCCAATCATGTTCTTGATTTCAACGAAGCTGAGGAAAAATATCAGGCGTTCATGGCAAGATGTGCGCTTAAAACAATCCAAACTTAATTCCCATCTGAATGAAAGTATTCAAGGGATCAGGGTTACACAGTCTTTTACACAGGAAAAAGAAAACATGGCTTTCTTTGATGGAGTCAATGATGAAACCTTCCAAAGCTGGAAGTCGGCTTCACAGAAAAATGCGATGTTCCGTCCGCTGGTTGATTTGACTAATGCGCTCGGAACGGCAGTTTTAATCTGGTACGGAGCTCATTTAATCCAAAATGGAACCATCTCAATCGGTGTATTTGTTTCATTTGCATTCTATCTGGGGATGTTCTGGGAACCAATCTCAAGACTTGGCCAGGTTTACAACCAACTCTTGATGGGGATGGCCTCTTCTGAACGGATTTTCGAATTCCTGGATGAGAAGCCCATCGTTTCCGAGGCAGACAATCCAGTTGAATTGAACGATGTCAGAGGAGAAATAGAATTCGAAAAAGTTGTCTTCTCATATGATGAAAAACGGACTGCTTTAAAAGGAATCAACCTGGAAATGCACGCTGGCCAGACCGTTGCATTGGTTGGCCACACAGGCTCTGGGAAAACGACAATTGCGAATTTAATCAGTCGCTTCTATGACCCTACATCAGGCAGGGTACTGATTGACGGTCATGATTTGAAAGAAATTTCAATTGGAAGTTTGCGAAAATATATCAGTATCGTTCTTCAGGACACCTTTATTTTCTCAGGTACGATTTATGATAATATCCTTTTTGGCAGGCCGGATGCGACAGAAGCAGAGGTAAAAGCGGCTGCTGAAGCTGTTGGTGCTGCGGATTTTATTGAGAAACTCTCTAAGGGCTATCAGACAGAAGTCGAAGAGCGTGGAAATATTCTCTCAGTTGGAGAAAGACAGCTTCTCTCGTTTGCGCGTGCATTGCTGGCTAATCCAAGAATCCTGATCATGGATGAAGCCACTGCCAGCATCGATACGGAGACAGAAATGAAAATCCAAAAGGCTCTTAAAACATTATTAAAAGGAAGAACCTCTATCATCATTGCCCATCGATTATCAACAATCAGGGAAGCGGACAATATTTTCGTGCTTGAAAACGGCTTGATTATTGAAAGAGGAAACCATGGGCAATTAATGGCGCTTCAGGGTGAATATTATGATCTTGTCCAGGCCCAATTCAATATGCTTGATGCTGTGTAAAAAGCCTTCTCCGTGAAGGCTTTTTCTTTTGAATAATGTAACATTTTTACAATATTTACGTCTCCTTCATAAAAGAGGTAATTCGAGGGGGATTTTCGTTGTTTAAAAGGAGATTGGCTATCTTTCTATCTTTGCTATTTTTGCTTGCTGGCTGCAGCGGAGGAAAGTCACAAGAAGAGAGTAATATGAGTGCTGACAGGGATATGTCGTCTGGTGAAATGGAGAATAGCAGCAGTGAAGAAATCGCTCTTTCCGGTGGAAAAGAGAAGAAGGAAGAGGCTGGAGAAGCGGCGGATCACCCAGACAGCACAAATCCAAATGAGGAAGCGACTACCCATCGTATGGTAATCTTTAATGCAGAAATGAGTTTGAGGGTGAAACATTTCGAAAAAGCCCGGAATTCTCTTGAACAAAAAGCAAAGAGCTATAATGGCTATATCGTCCAGTCCGATTCGAATAGATATGATGGGGAACGGCAGAGCGGAACGATGACCTTCAGGATCCCCCAACAGCATTTTCAGGCATTCCTGAATGATGCCGAGGGATTGTCTGTTCAAGTCAACAACCGTCAGGTAAGCGGACAGGATGTTACCGAGGAATATGTCGACCTTGAGTCGAGGTTGAAATCCAAGAAGGCGGTGGAAGCAAGGCTGCTGGAGTTTATGAAACAAGCGCAAAAAACAGAGGATTTACTAAAAATTTCAGATGATCTCGCTAAAGTTCAGGAGGAAATCGAGCAAATCTCCGGCAGAAAGAAGTTCCTGGAGAACCAGACATCCTTCTCGACCGTGACAATTTACCTCGAAGAAAATGATGTGCCTGTCCCAAAAATTGATAATGAAAATCTGAATACATGGCAGAAAATAAAAAAGCAATTTGCGGAGAACATTAATCTGCTGCTAGCTGCAGGTTCTGGAATCATTGTTTTCCTGGTGGGCAATCTGCCAATCCTCTTAATTACAGGTTTCATTGTGGCAGCAGTCATCTATTTTGTAAGAAAGAAAACGAGGTCTTCTTCAAATAATAATATTGATTCAAATAGCTGATTTATAAATACACACACCAAAAAACGTTGCGATTGTCGCAACGTTTTTTCAATCTAATTAAACTTCCATAATGATCGGCAAAATCATTGGACGGCGTTTTGTTTTTTCATAAAGGAATGGAGCGAGTGTATCAGTAATTTCATTCTTGATTTCAGACCATTGAGTCGTTTTTCGTTCCATTACCTTGTTCAAGTGCTTATTAATCAAGCTCTGTGCATCATTGATTAGATCACCGGATTCGCGCATATAGACAAATCCGCGTGAAATCAGGTCAGGACCGGAAGCAATCTTGAAGTCCTTCATATTGATGCTGACGACTACGACTACCAAACCTTCTTCGGAAAGGATTCGGCGGTCACGAAGAACGATGTTTCCAATATCGCCAACACCGCTGCCGTCGATATAAACATTGCCTGAAGGGATTTTGCCGGCCACGCCAACTTCATTGTCACCGAGTGCAAGAACTTCACCATTATCCATAATGAAGCAATTCTCTTCTGGCACTCCACAATCGGTCGCAAGTTTACTATGCATCTTCTGCATACGGAATTCACCGTGGATTGGCATAAAATACTTAGGCTTGATAAGGCGAAGCATTAATTTTTGTTCTTCCTGTCCGCCATGTCCTGATGTATGGATGTCATTCAATGAACCATGGATCACATCAGCACCAGCACGGGACAGCATATTGATCGTACGGTTTACGCTGATAGTATTTCCAGGAATAGGCGACGATGAAAAGACAACGGTATCGCCAGGCTGTATTTGGATTTGACGGTGTGTCCCGTTTGCGATCCTTGATAATGCAGCCATGGGCTCCCCCTGGCTTCCTGTACATAAAATAGTTACCTGGTTTGCAGGAAGGCGATTGATTTGCTGTGAATCAATGAAAGTATCCTTCGGTGCAGTAATATAGCCAAGTTCCTGTCCGATATTGATCGCTGATTCCATACTACGTCCGAAGACTGCGACTTTCCTGCCATTTGCAACCGCAGCTTCAGTGACCTGCTGTAATCTATGGATATTTGAGGCGAATGTAGCGAAAATGATCCGTCCATCCACTTTCCTGAAGATGTCCTGGATGCTTTCGCCCACACGGCGCTCAGACATCGTAAAGTGAGGGACTTCCGCATTCGTGCTGTCTGAAAGGAGGCATAGTACGCCTTCTTTTCCGATTTCAGCCATTTTGGTCAAGTTCGCAGGTTCACCTACAGGCGTAAAGTCAAATTTGAAATCTCCAGTGTGTACAATCTGGCCAGGGGGAGTCTTGACAACAACACCGTAGGAATCAGGAATACTGTGGGTAGTCCTGAAGAAAGTAACCGATGTCTTGCGGAATTTGATAATATCATCTTCCTTGATTTCAATCAGCTTGGCCTTGCGCAATAAACCGTGCTCTTCAAGTTTGTTTCGGATCAATCCGAGGGCAAGTTTGCCGCCATATATAGGAACATTGATCTCACGCAGTAAATAAGGAATGCCGCCAATGTGGTCTTCATGGCCGTGTGTGATGAAGAGGCCCCTGATCTTGTCTTCGTTTTTCACAAGGTATGAATAGTCAGGAATGACATAATCGATGCCCAGCAATTCATCTTCTGGGAATTTAATGCCGGCATCAATCAAGATGATTTCATCCTGGAATTGCACACCATAGGTATTCTTGCCGATTTCGCCCAGTCCACCGAGCGCGAAAACGGCTGTTTGGTCATTTTTTACAAATTTCATAAATTATCCGATCTCCAATACTTCAAAGTCTTCTTTTTGCTTTTCGTACTCAAAATAATTACCCTCAACAGCCTCGATATATTCAATATTATATTGGCGGTCAGCTATTTTTGTCCGAACATCTCTTTCAGAATCAGCTTGTACATAAATAGTTTTTGTTTTCTCGCGAACTGGAACTTGCTTGTTTGATTCCTGGAAGTAAACTTTAAATATCATGTAAAATCTCTCTCCTTAAAAATGTACTTTTTCTCTTTTGCGGGCAGCTTTCGAAGCAAAACAATTGTCTACACGAAAACAGCCAAATATAAAAATTAACAATGAATTACATTGTTAGATTCATCAGGTTATATTTCTTGCATTTACTCGTTTTTCCGCTATTAACCAATTTACAATAAGGAAGGAGCCCTTCGCAAGTTTGAAGGGCTCAAAAATTTAAGCGATTGTTTTTTTACGAAGCAAATCTTTCCACTGTTTTAAGAGCTTTTTCCGTAGCTTCTTTAACATAGTGGATCATCTCCTTATTTCTTATTTTAAACTATCCTTGTCCAAAGTAAAGTAAACAAGGAAAAGTTTAGGTGAGATTATTTTTCAAAAACTATCTTTTTGTTTATATTATATGATGAAATAGAAAATTTTTTCATGGGTAATGTTGGAATGACCGAAATTGTCATGGTTTTGCCATAGTTCATCGTTTCGTTTTGGTGTACATGCACAAAAGAATTTGGTAGACTACCGTGATTACATAATATTTGTAAAAGGAAATACAATACTTCAAGTAGAAGCAGCAAAGGAGTAAACCATGAGTAAAATCGTATTTTTTGATATCGATGGTACATTGCTTGACCATGATAAAAATCTGCCGTCCTCCGCAAAAGAGGCAATCTCTGCATTGAAAGAAAATGGGGTTTTCGTAGCAATTGCAACAGGCAGGGCACCTTTTATGTTCGAAAGCTTAAGAAAAGAGCTGGACATTGATTCGTTTGTCAGCTTTAATGGCCAGTATGTGGTCTTTGAAGGGGAGCCAATTTATCAAAACCCCCTGAATAATGCGAAGATAGAAGAGCTTTATTGCAGAGCTGCTGAAAAAGGGCATCCTGTCGTTTTTATGAACCATATGACGATGAAATCATCCGTTAAGCACCATGAATATATTGAAACAAGCCTGGGAGGTTTAAAGTTCGCGCATCCCGAACTTGACGACCGTTTTTATATTGAACGTGACCTCTATCAAACGCTTTTGTTCTGTGAAGAAGGGGAAGAAGCATACTACCGAGAATCTTATCCAGAATTCACCTTCATAAGATGGCATCCCTATTCAGTCGATATCCTTCCAGCAGGCGGATCGAAGGCAGAGGGAATAAAAAAGATGATTGAGAGGCTAGGCTTCAAGCCTGAGGATGTATATGCGTTCGGTGATGGCCTGAATGATTTTGAAATGCTGAAATCAGTCGGCACTGGCGTTGCCATGGGGAATGCGGTTCCTGAATTAAAGGAACATGCTAATATGGTGACAAGGGATGTTGATGATGACGGAATTTGGCATGGATTGAAACAGCTGAAATTGATTTAACAAGAATAGCGAAAGCTCCTTGTTCAGCCCCGACAAGCGCTGAAGCTGGACAATTCTCTTAGTGGAATTTTATACTTTCTTATCTATTGAAAAAAGCCGAATCGATTTTTCGATTCGGCTTTATCTTTCAACTGGTGCAGCATCAGGTATCTCTGCAAAAGGGTCTTGTTTATTGATATGGTCATAAAACATGATTCCGTTAAGATGATCGATCTCATGCTGGAAAACAATAGCTGGCAGGCCTTTTAAACGGATTTTAACATCTTTTCCTTCAAGGTCCACCCCTTTTACTGTTACTCTGGCATATCGAGGAACATATCCAGGAATTGATTCATCAACTGAAAGACAGCCTTCCCCGGTATGAAGGTAAGAACGTTCAACTGAATGGCTGACAATCTTTGGATTGAACAGGGCATAGCTGATCAGGTTTTCTTTTTCATCGGTAACATGGACGGCAATCATCCGTTTGGAAACATTTATCTGGGGAGCAGCAAGACCGATTCCGGGACGAAGTCCATGTCTTTGGGCAATGTCAGGATCCTGGCTGTTTTTTACGTATTCAAGTATACTTTCCAAAACGGCCATATCATCCTGTGTAGGAGGCATAGGCACTTCTGCCGCAACCTGGCGGAGAACAGGATGTCCATCACGTACGATATCATCCATCGTCAACATAAACTTCACCTCTGGTATGTAATAATGTTAAGTCTATCAAATGAACAACAAAAAGTTAACAAGAAAGTTTGCAATGAAAGCCTATAAAAAAGAGAGAAGGTGCAACTGAACACCCTCTCTTGCTTCTTTAGAATTTCATGCAGGCACAGCCTACGATGATCAGAAGAATGAACAACACGACAATTAAAGCAAATCCTCTGCCATACCCTGCTCCAGCAACCGGATAACCGCATCCATATCCATATCCGTACATATAAGGAAACCCCCTCTATTTCATTTTTCGCCCTAACAAAAAATGGGTCGATTGCTATAGCCTATGCGTCTGCCAATAAAAAGTGTAGGCTTGCGCCTAGCATAAACTACAATGTAATGGAATATATTTAGGGCAAGGACAAGCAGTTATTACTTCCCTTCAAGAACAAAGGACCTTGCAAAATTTCATATCTATTGTCAAATCCCGTCGCAATCGCTATAGTAAAATTGGTATCTATGAGGAGGTTATTATTTTGTCCACAATCAAAAAAATAAGTTTAGCCATTATTCTGATGGCTGGAGTTTTTAGTCTAGCTGGGTGTCTGGACAAGCAATCGCCCGAGGAAAAAATGTTTGAACAGCTTGAAAAAGTAGTGTCCATCGAGAAAGAGTTTGAGGACCAGCAAGACCCTCTTGTCGAATTGGAAAAACAAGAAAAGGAAATATATGAAAAAATCATCTCTCTTGGAATGAAGGAATACGACCAAATCGTTAAACTGGCAGATGATGCACTTAAAATCGCCGATCAGCGAGCAGAGCATATTGACAAGGAAAAAAAGAGCATAGATGAGTCGAAAAAAGAATTTGAAAATGTCGCCAAGATCATGGAAGAAATTGAAGATCCGGCTTTGAAGAAGCAGGCAACAGAACTTAAGGCTACAATGGCAGAAAGATATGAAATCCATGGTGAGTTATACAAAAACTATAAACAAGGCCTGCAATATGACAAGCAACTATATGAAATGCTAAAGGACAAGGAATTAAGTTTCGAGAAACTAGAAGAACAAATCAATAAAGTCAATCAGGTTTATGAAACTGTGCTGAAAAATAACCAGGAATTCAATGATAAAACGGATCAGTACAATCAAGAAAAAATGGCCTTTTATAAAAAGGCTGGAATAGAAGTCAGCACGGATAATGAAAAGTAAAACCATTGCGAAAGCCGCTTTTAATAATGCGGCTTTTTTTGTTTTATTATTGTCAAGCAGGATCCTGAAACCTGAAAACGGTTTTACTAATACAGATTGAATTCAAAGTATTTTATTATAGTACAGTAATAAAATTTTAGTAATACAGTTGCGCTTCATAGATTACAACATATTAATAGTGAATAAAATCAAAAAAGATAAAACTAAGTATTTGACGGACTTATATTCCTGATGTAAACTAAAAATCGAATGAGTTGATTGTATTACTTTATTTTTATTTTTCATTGATACAGCTGTTATGCTGATGAATTGGATAAATAATAGTTTTTTTATAGTGAATCTGTGGAAAACTATAGAATGGTGTGTGCACAATCAGCTGAGCTCTGGATTTTGTTCCAGAATTCAATGTGAAGTAAGTTTGTGGTCCAGCCAGAAAATAAAAGGTACAATACTGCTCTAAGTTGTATTTAGAATCCGGGGAAGTTTATCCTGATTTTGGGTATCCTATTTCTGTATATTCAATTAAAAATCTATGAAGTAAGAAAGGAAGAGGTGGCTCTGATGGCATCTAAAACAAAAAACAACACTTTTGATGCAGTGAAGCAGCTCGAGAATGTTGCAAGCCAATTTGAAATGTTCCAGATTTTAAACGAAGAGGGCGAAGTTGTTAATGAAGCAGCAATGCCTGAGCTTTCGGATGAGCAATTACAAGAATTAATGAAGCGCATGGTATACACAAGGATCCTTGACCAGCGTTCTATTTCCCTAAACCGTCAAGGACGCCTGGGCTTCTACGCTCCTACTGCAGGACAGGAAGCGTCACAGCTTGCGTCTCAATTCGCGCTTGAAAAAGAAGACTTTATCCTTCCTGGATACCGTGATGTTCCACAAATGATCTGGCACGGACTTCCGCTTGCACAGGCATTCTTGTTCTCTCGCGGACACTTCAAAGGAAATCAGATTCCTGAAGGAGTAAATGTAATTTCACCACAAATCATCATCGGCGCTCAATATATTCAGGCTGCTGGTGTAGCTCTTGGAATGAAGAAGCGTGGCGCAAAGGCTGTAGCTGTAACTTATACTGGTGACGGCGGTGCATCACAAGGGGATTTCTATGAAGGAATCAACTTTGCAGGTGCATATAAAGCTCCAGCAATTTTCTTTGTCCAAAATAACCGTTTTGCTATTTCAACACCTGTTGAAAAGCAATCTGCAGCGAAAACCATCGCTCAAAAAGCTGTCGCAGCTGGTATTCCTGGAATCCAGGTAGACGGAATGGATCCACTTGCAGTATACGCGGCAACACTTGATGCACGTAAACGCGCAATCAACGGTGAAGGTCCTACATTGATCGAGACAATGACTTACCGTTATGGCCCACATACAATGGCTGGTGACGACCCAACTCGCTACCGTACAGCTGACCTTGATAACGAGTGGGAAAAGAAAGATCCACTAGTTCGTTTCCGTAAGTTCCTTGAAAAGAAAAACATTTGGAACGAAGAGCTTGAAAACGAAACAATTGAAAAGGCTAAGGAAGATATTAAAGAAGCTATCAAAGAAGCTGATAATACTCCTAAGCAAAAGGTTACTGACCTGATTTCAATCATGTATGAAGAAATGCCAAATCACTTACAAGAACAGTATGAAATATATAAAGAGAAGGAGTCGAAGTAAGCCATGGCTCAAATGACAATGATTCAAGCAATTACAGATGCGTTGCGTACAGAACTCCGCAACGATCCTAATGTACTTGTATTTGGGGAAGATGTAGGAGTAAACGGCGGTGTATTCCGTGCAACTGAAGGACTTCAAACTGAATTCGGAGAAGATCGAGTATTCGATACTCCACTGGCAGAGTCTGGAATCGGAGGCCTTGCGATCGGTCTTGCACTTCAAGGTTACCGTCCAGTTCCTGAAATTCAATTCTTTGGTTTCGTATTCGAAGTAATGGACTCTGTTGCAGGCCAAATGGCTCGTATGCGCTACCGTTCAGGCGGCCGTTACAGCTCTCCTGTTACAATCCGCTCACCATTTGGCGGCGGCGTACATACGCCAGAAATGCACGCTGACAGCCTTGAGGGTATGGTTGCCCAGCAGCCTGGTCTTAAAATTGTCATTCCTTCAACTCCATATGATGCAAAAGGATTATTGATTTCATCAATCCGTGACAATGATCCGGTTATTTTCCTTGAGCATATGAAGCTATACCGTTCTTTCCGTCAGGAAGTTCCTGAAGAAGAGTACACAATTCCACTTGGAAAAGCAGATGTAAAGCGAGAAGGTAAAGACCTTTCAATTATTACTTACGGTGCAATGGTTCATGAATCCCTAAAGGCAGCAGAGGAGCTTGAAAAAGAAGGGCACTCTGTTGAAGTAATCGACTTAAGAACAATTATGCCTCTTGATATTGAAACAATCATTGCTTCAGTTGAGAAAACTGGAAGAGCTATCGTTGTCCAGGAAGCTCAAAAGCAATCTGGTATTGCTGCGCATGTTGTTGCAGAAATCAATGACCGCGCAATCCTGAGCCTTGAAGCGCCTGTATTGCGAGTTGCTGCTCCAGATACAGTATTCGCGTTCTCTCAGGCAGAGACTGTATGGCTGCCAAACTATAAAGATGTTATTGAAACAGCCAAGAAAGTTCTAACATTCTAAAACAAACTGACGTTCTGTGAAAATAGGTTCGACAAAATTAGGAGGGTGAATTCCATTGGCATTCCAATTTAAACTGCCAGATATCGGTGAAGGCATTCACGAAGGTGAAATTGTCAAGTGGTTCGTAAAGCCTGGCGATAAAGTCCAGGAAGACGATGTGCTATGTGAAGTTCAAAATGATAAAGCAGTAGTTGAAATTCCTTCACCAGTTGCTGGTACCGTAGAAGAAGTATTAGTAGAAGAAGGAACAGTTGCTACTGTTGGACAGGTTCTTGTAACATTCGATGCACCTGGCTACGAAGATCTAAAGTTCAAAGGTGACGAGGAAGAAACACCTGCAGAACAGCCTAAACAAGAAAAAACGGAAGCTCAGGTCCAATCTACATTAGAAGCTGGACAGGATATCAAGAAAGAAGCAGCAGAGGTTCCTGCTCCTGCAGCTGAAACTGGTGCTGGCGCAGCAGCAGCTCCTCAGGCGGATGTTGATCCAAACCGCCGAATCGTGGCAATGCCTTCTGTCCGCAAATACGCACGTGAAAAAGGTGTGGATATCCGACAGGTTCCTGGTTCAGGAAAGAATGGCCGAATCGGCAAGGAAGATATTGACAGCTTCTTGAGCGGCGGTGCTCCGGCAGCGGCTGCTCCACAGGCAGAAGCCCAACAGGCTGCACCAACAGAAGAAGCGCCTAAGGCAGCGTCTGCAAAGCCAATCCCGCAAGGCGAATACCCTGAAACACGCGAAAAAATGAGTGGAATCAGAAAAGCGATTGCTAAGTCAATGGTTAATTCAAAGCATACAGCTCCACACGTAACGTTAATGGACGAAGTGGATGTAACAAAGCTTGTCGCTCACCGCAAGAAGTTCAAGGAAGTAGCAGCAGAAAAAGGAATCAAGCTTACATTCCTTCCTTATGTGGTAAAAGCATTAACAAGTGCATTGCGTGAATACCCAGCGTTGAATACATCTCTTGATGATGCAACGAGCGAAATCATTCACAAGCACTATTACAACATTGGTATTGCAGCTGACACTGATAAGGGCTTGCTTGTTCCTGTCGTTAAAGATGCTGACCGCAAGTCTGTATTCTCTATTTCTAACGAAATCAATGAACTTGCAGGAAAAGCTCGTGACGGCAAGCTTGCTCCAGATGAAATGAAAGGTGCTTCTTGCACAATCACGAATATCGGATCTGCAGGCGGACAATGGTTTACACCGGTAATCAACCATCCTGAGGTTGCAATCCTTGGAATTGGCCGTATCGCAGAAAAACCAGTAGTTAAGGACGGGGAAATTGTTGCTGCACCTGTACTAGCGCTATCATTAAGCTTCGATCACCGCATGATCGACGGCGCAACTGCTCAGCATGCATTGAACCACATCAAACGCCTATTGAACGATCCAGAACTATTGTTAATGGAGGGTTAATAAATGGTAGTAGGAGATTTTCCAATCGAAACTGATACTCTTGTCATCGGTGCCGGACCTGGCGGATACGTGGCAGCCATTCGTGCTGCCCAGCTGGGCCAAAAAGTAACGATCGTAGAAAAAGCTACACTTGGCGGAGTCTGCCTTAATGTAGGCTGCATTCCATCTAAAGCTTTGATTTCTGCAGGTCACAGATACGAAAATGCATTGCATTCTGAAGACATGGGAATTAAAGCTGAAAATGTGACGCTTGATTTCTCAAAGGTTCAGGAATTCAAAGCTGGTGTAGTTAAGAAGTTGACAGGCGGCGTTGAAGGACTTTTGAAAGGCAATAAGATTGACATTGTAAGCGGTGAAGCATATTTTGTCGATGCTAACACAATCCGTGTTATGGATGAGAATTCCGCTCAAACATACACGTTCAAAAATGCAATCATTGCTACTGGATCTCGTCCAATTGAAATTCCTGCTTTCAAATATACAAAGCGTGTGCTTGATTCTACTGGAGCGCTTAATCTTCAGGAGCTTCCAAAGAGCATTGTGGTCATTGGCGGCGGCTATATCGGAACGGAGCTTGGTGGGGCATATGCAAGCTTTGGCACAAAGGTAACAATTCTCGAAGGTGCTGATGAAATCCTTAATGGTTTCGAAAAGCAGATGTCTGCTCTGGTAAAACGCAACCTTAAGAAAAAGGGAGCAGAAATCATCACAAAGGCACTTGCTAAAGGTGTCGACGAAACTGACTCTGGTGTAACAGTTACGTATGAAGCAAACGGTGAAGAGCAAAAAATCGAAGCAGATTACGTATTCGTCATGGTAGGCAGAAGGCCGAACACTGACGAGCTTGGTCTTGAGCAAGTAGGAATCGAGATGAGTGACCGTGGTGTCATCAAAATCGATAAGCAATGCCGTACAAGTGTTGGCAATATCTATGCGATCGGTGATGTCGTTGAAGGACCGCCACTTGCACACAAAGCTTCCTACGAAGGGAAAATCGCGGCAGAAGCAATTGCTGGACACCCAGCTGAAATTGACTACCTTGCGATCCCGGCTGTCGTATTCTCAGACCCAGAATTAGCATCTGTAGGATACTCTGAAAAGCAGGCTAAAGACGAAGGATTAGACATCGTTGCGTCTAAATTCCCATTCGCGGCAAACGGCCGTGCGCTGTCATTAAACCAGACAGACGGCTTCCTGAAGCTCGTTACTCGCAAAGAAGATGGTATTGTGATTGGTGCCCAAATCGCTGGTCCGAATGCATCTGATATGATTGCAGAACTTGGTCTTGCAATTGAAGCAGGAATGACTGCTGAAGACCTGGCTATGACAATCCATGCTCACCCAACTCTGGGTGAAATCACGATGGAAGCTGCAGAAGTAGCAATCGGCAGCCCGATCCATATCATTAAATAATATAAAAAAATCCTTTCCATCTGGAAAGGATTTTTTTATTCATCATTTAGCACGGCTGTAAGTGGTTCAATGATTTGATCTTTCGTGACAGTTCCATTTACATTCGCAATTACCTCGTCTTGATGAACAACGAGAAGGGCTGGGAATTGTTCCACTTCGAACAGGTTATAATATTTTTTTGCATTTGAAGCCGGGATGACTACCATATTGCCGATTTCATCTGGATACTGTTTTTTTAATTCGATTATTGCATCGTAATAGGAAGCTTCATGTTTGTAGTTTTCTTCATCGGAGAAGAATACCACTTGCTTAAGCTCTTCATTGAGTATCAGAACATCTGAATCGTTGACTGGGTTACAAGAAGCCGTCAGGAAAAGGAACGTTGCGACAAAAACAAAAGATAAGCCTTTCATTTATCTTTGCCTCACTTTTTTTCGGATTCTTCGTCACATTTGGTGACTGTTTGTCCATATTCTATCATAGCAATTTCCATAAACATGGAATGTTATTGAAATGTTACATAATTGAAAAATATCCTTCCGGCTCGGACATATACTAAAATAAAACCTCTAAATGTTTAATATTCTTTTACGGGGGAATGAAATATTTTAGACATGGTGGTGGAGGAGTTTGAAGGTGTATACAGTCGTCTTGCTGCAACTGATTATATGGAGCGGATATACCTTTATAGAATGGCTGTCCAAGCATGATCATCCCATATATAATGTAATTATGTTCTTGGTATTTTTTTATCTCGCAATCATAATTGGCAATTACATAACGAAATCAGCGAGAAAAACATTTTTTATTACAGTCATAAGTCTTTCCGTTTATGCTTCATTTCATTTGACTATGTCTTTAATCAATTGACAGCATGGTATTGCCAGCAGGAGGGAATGGGTTTGAAGAAAACGTTATTAATGGCAGCTACATTGATTTTCATAGGGGGCTGTGGAGCGCCTGTAGAAAAAGAGAAAGCTGAAGTTCATAAGAGTGATTCCAGTTTGCAGAAGGAAGAAAGTGAAAAAGTAGAGAAAGAAGGAAATGAAGCACCTGAAGCAACTGAAGAAGATACCACAGTTGAAACTGCTGAACCTGAGAGTGAAGTAGTTGTACAAGCACCTCGGTATAAAATAAATGAAGATTTTTCAGTCCAGAATATTGCAAATCCTGAAGAAAAAGTGGTGTTGTTGACGATTGACGATGCTCCTGATAAAAATGCGCTGGAAATGGCCAAAACTTTGAAGGAATTGAATGTTAAAGCAATCTTTTTCGTCAATGGACACTTCATCGATACTCCTGAGGAGGGAGAAGTGCTTAAGCAAATCCATGAAATGGGATTCCCCATCGGAAATCATACATTGAGCCATAGATCTTTAAGGGATTTGACAGAAGAAGAACAGCGACAGGAAATCATCGGGCTAAATGACAGGATTGAAAAGTTGATAGGCGAACGTCCTCAGTTCTTCAGAGCTCCATTCGGGATGAATACTGATTACAGCAAGAAGCTTGCCGCTGAAGAAAAGATGCTGATCATGAATTGGACATATGGCTATGACTGGGAGAAAAATTATCAATCAAAGGAAGCCTTGACAGAAATAATGGTGAATACCCCATTGCTTCGTAACGGAGCTAATCTGCTTATGCATGACAGGGAGTGGACAAGCGCCGCACTTGGTGACATCGTGAAAGGCCTGCAAAACAAGGGCTACAAAATTGTTGACCCACACTTAATTGAAACACCAGCAAATAAAGGAACGGCCGCTCAATAGCGGCCGTTCCTTTTTCATTACTTTCTAGGATTAAAATACATGACCCTGCCATTGAATAAATGCAGTTCTCCCTGCAGTTTTTTTGCGATGAATTTACTGAATTCATTTGCTTTGCCCTTATCGCCGGCAGTGGCTGTTGGGGGCAGTGTAATTTGTATGTATGTTTGTTCGCGTTCCGTGCCGTCTTCCTCGGAAATTGTTTCTTTGTCCACTCCAATTAAAATTGCATTGTAGCGATCCTGTGAGGATTGAAGATAAAACCATATGCCTTTGGCTTCTTCTTTTTCCTTTAATTCGTATGGAAATGCGGAATCTTCATAATTCCAGTCTACCTGGTCGCCAGTTTTAGCGGTAATTTGCTTGTAATAATTAAATAATTCCTGCAGATCTGCGGTGGAAATGGCTTGCTGAGATGATGATGGAACAAGTTTTATATATGCGTTACTAGACATCGTCCAATCCCCTTTTCCTATCTATTCACCATCATTTTATCACTCCTGAAAAAGCGTTGACAATAGAATAAAAGCTTTTTAGCTTCATATGAGTTGCCTTTTTAGCATAAATTAATTATAATAATATTCTAAATATTTAATTTAAAGGAGGAGGCATATGGAACTATTCGAAAAGCTTTATGATGAGCACGAAAAGGTTCAGGTCAGATTTGTGGGGTTTACTACTTATGACACTCGATATGACTTTGGGATCGTGTATACAAATATGTTTTTCGGAAAACCGCTCGTCGTTTGCATGCAGACTGGGCGTTCAGCACTCCTCGACCCAAAGGATATTGAAGATGTAGAGTTTTTGCAAAGGGCTTTCCATATCACAGAAGTACGACAGGCTGAGGATCTTGCATTATTTTTCAATGAAGAACTGCCAACGGCCCCTTTCCAGACACAATATGAATAAGCAGGTTAGAGCAGGCCAAAGAGGCCTGTTTTTATTTTTTTGGCTGTGTTAAAGCTGGATGTTAAGTGGAAGGCGCGCAGACTCCTCCGAAAATGCTAACGCATTTCCAGCGTGCGTGTGAAGGTTCGAGGAAGCACAATCAATGTCCTGCGGGCTTAGCGCCAGCCCCGCGGGAAGCGAAGCGCATGGAACGGAAATCAACAGTCTAATTTAACACAGTCATTTTCTTTAATAAGCCTAATCTTAGTCACGGCGTTTTATCTTTGATTAAACCAAAGTGTCATACTAATCGATATTGAAGCATATATTTTGATTTTGTATAACGAAAATAACCATTTAAAATTTAAAAGTGTTATACGATTTAGGCTTGAAAATATAATAGTGTTATATTATTATATAATTAGAAATGATAAAGCGCTTACAAAATTAAAATCAAAACGAAAAGGGGTTTGAAAAGATGGGTACAATCGTTTGTCAAACTTGCAATTCTACAATTGACCATTTCGAAGATGAAAAAGTAACTGTGTTATATTCAAAAAAATGCAACTGCTGCGACCATGAAGGTGCAGAAGAAAGATAAGAATAGATAAAAGGGCATGCGCTGCATGCCCTAATTTTTTTTAGCGAATCGCTTTATGCTCTTTAATCACCCGGAAGGATTTGATTTCATCATCCTCTGGTCCCTGTACAGGAAGTCCGGCTTCCATATTGGTTTTAATATAGATAAGGTTTTCTTCAGTAATGATTTCCCCTGGGATGAAGATTGGGATCCCTGGTGGATAGACCATGACGAACTCTGCAATGATCCTGCCTTCTGATTCCTCAAATGGTACAATCTCTGTATCAGCGTAGAACGCATCCCTTGGAGTAAGTGCCAATAATGGAATATCAGGAAGCATCACTTCAGCATGGACCTTTTCAGCATTGTCATGGAATTCCTTCGAAAGCTCACGAAGGGCTTCTACAAGAATCCTGGCTTCATTTTCCGTATCACCAGGTGTAATGATACACAGAATATTATATAAATCGGAAAGTTCGACTTCGATATTGTATTTCTCACGCAGCCACTTTTCTACTTCATAACCTGTAATGTTAAGGTCTTTAATGCTGATCAAGACCTTGGTAGGGTCAAAATCAAACGTAGCATTAGTTCCTAGCAGGTCTTCACCCGGGCAATAAAGATGCTCGATCGCATTTACCTCATTGCGGATCCACTGTGCCAATTTTATCGTTCGATCAATGATCTCTCTTCCTTCTATTGCGAGTCTTCTTCTTGCGGTATCCAGTGATGCCAGAAGGAGGTAAGAAGTGGATGTAGTCGTAAGCATGCTGATGATTGATTGAACACGCTTAGGCGAAACCAAACCTTCTTTTACATTCAGGATCGAGCTTTGTGTCATTGATCCGCCTAACTTATGAACACTTGTTGCAGCCATGTCAGCTCCAGCCTGCATAGCCGAAAGCGGAAGTTCATCATGGAAATGGATATGAACACCATGGGCTTCATCGACGAGTACTGGAACATTGTAGGAGTGGGCAATATCGACAATCTTCTTTAAATCCGCAGCAAACCCAAAATACGTCGGATTAATGACTAGCAACCCTTTTGCATCTGGATGCTGCTCAAGTGCTTTCTCTACAGAATCAGTAGAAATCCCGTGGGAAATACCTAAATTCTTATCGATTTCCGGATGGATGAAGATTGGAATCGCCCCGGAAAATACGATGGCCGACATAATCGATTTATGAACGTTTCTTGGAACAATGATCTTATCCCCAGGACCGCATACGGTCATGATCATAGTCATGATTGCTCCACTTGTTCCCTGTACTGAGAAGAAAGTGTGGTCTGCACCAAATGCTTCTGCAGCCAACTGCTGTGCCTGTTTTATGATGCCTTTAGGTGAATGCAGATCATCCAATGGCCCGATGTTGATCAGGTCAATGGATAAAGCGTTATCCCCAATGAAATTACGAAATTCAGGATCAATCCCGCTGCCTTTTTTGTGGCCGGGAATGTGGAACTGGATTGGATTCTTTTTAGCGTGTTCCAGAAGGCTTGTAAATAATGGTGTTTCGTATTGTGACAATTGAAGATCACACCTCTTTAATGTATAAGATTTGTTTGTTTATAGGTTATGATTATTGTTGGTTATTTTAAAAAAATAAAACACAAGCATTATAGCACTAATCACACCCTTTGCAAAGAAATATCCGAGTGGTATACATATTAATTTTTACTCACCGGCCTGGAGGACACACCTGCAGGAAAAACAGGAATTAATGTCATAGAAATAGAAGTAATAAGAATCACAAAAGCGAAGGAGAGAGAGCATGAATTGGGAAACAGATGTAACCAGACTTTTGGCGATAAAATATCCAATCATCCAGGGAGGACTGGCCTACCTTGCATATTCTGATTTGGCTGCTGCTGTTTCGAATGCAGGAGGGCTTGGTCAAGTTACTGCGATGTCATTAACTGACCCAGAGGCACTGAGGAATGAAATTCATAAAGTAAGGCGATTGACTGACAAGCCCTTCGGAGTTAATTTTGCGATTGGCCAGCATGGAAGGCCTTTTTCTCACTTTTTGGAAGTAGCGATCGAAGAAAATGTACCTGTTATTTCAATGACAGGAGGGAATCCAGCTCCAATATTTGACCAGCTAAAAGGCACAGATATAAAAAAACTGGTGCTTGTAGCAGCCAAAAGGCAGGCGGAAAAAGCTGAAGAACTTGGAGCGGACGCTGTCATGGTTGTTGGGCAGGAGGGCGGGGGGCATTTGGGAAAAAGTGATACAGGAACGATGGTGTTGATCCCAACAGTCGTGGACGCAGTGAATATCCCGGTAATTGCATCCGGAGGAATTGGTGACGGCAGGGGTTTGATGGCCGCATTAAGCCTCGGAGCCCAGGGCATCGAAATGGGAACAAGATTCATTGCGACACAGGAATGTGTACATGCTAATGAATCTTATAAGCAAAGGCTGGTAAACGGGACAGAGAATGACACAACCGTTATTAAAAGAACACTAGGGATGCCGGCAAGGGCTGTTGCAAATACATTGACTGAAAAAATTCTGGAGATTGAAAAAAACGGGGGCGGTTATGAAGATTTGAAAGAGCTGATCAGCGGAACCGCCAATCGGAAGTATATTTATGATGGGGATGATGTAAACGGATTTGGCTGGGCCGGGCAGGTGATGGGGCTGATTCAAGATACGCCAACTGTAGGCGAGTTATTTGAGAGAATGATCAGTGATGCAGAGGAAATTAGAAGCAGGTGGTCCAGTTAGGTTTTAGATCCTTGCACTCCTTAATGAATACCTGTAAAATCTTTTTCAACAAGTTGTGAAATGTCCCTATGTCAACAGAGAGGGCAAAGCATATGAAGCAGGTGAAATGATGGAATATCAATATCCAATAGACTATACATGGTCAACTGATGAAATCGTCGATGTAATCCATTTCTTTGAATGCATCGAAAAAGCGTATGAAAAAGGAATCGACCGCGAAGTTTTGCTTGTCGCTTACCGACGCTTTAAAGAAATCGTACCAGGAAAGGCACAGGAAAAAACCATTTTCAACGAGTTTGAAGAAGTGAGCGGTTACGTTTCATATCAGGCTGTAAAAGCAATAAAAGAAACAGCTTCAGGTGCAAAGATAAAGGTACAGCCGCAGCGAAAAAAATAGGAATCCTTTTAATATAAGTAAAGAGCCCATGCAAATGAGCTGACCCCTTAAAGTTAGAGTTTTAAATTAAGCAGCTAATTGGCTGGTATGGATTCGGTATTTAACCGGGCTCATGCCTGCCAATTTTTGCTTTATACGCTTGTTATTATAATAATTGATATAATCTTCAATCCTCTTTTTTAGTTCATCAAAGGAGCACAGTGGTTCCCCATAATACATTTCCTGTTTCAGTAACCCGAAAAAGTTCTCCATCGGGGAATTATCTATACAGTTTCCTTTTCGTGACATACTCTGAAACACCTTGTTTTTCTTGAGTGTTTTTACCCATTGATTATGTTGATAATGCCAGCCTTGATCTGAATGAACAGTAGTCCTGTACTTTGAATCTTTTACAATCTCGAGAGCTTCTTCTAAAGGTTTAAGTGCTAATTCTAAGGTTGGACGCATACTGATCCCATACGAAAGAATTTCCCCATTGAACATGTCCATAATTGGATTCAGATATAGTTTTACATGGTTTGAACACTTGAATTCTGTAATATCTGTGGTTAATTTTTGATGACAAACATTTGTGTAAAAACGACGATTGATTCGGTTTTTGGCAATGGTGCCAATTTTTCCTTTATAGGAACTATACTTTCGTGATTTTCGACTGTACTTCTCACATTTGAGCCCAAGCTTATCCATGATGCGTTTGACCTTTTTATGATTCACTTTGCGCCCACTATTTTTCAAGTTTAATGTGATGCGTCGATAACCGTAATTTCGGTCATTTTCTTCGAAAATGGATTGAATAACTTCCTCCAACTGATGGTCCGGATTGGTCCTCTTCATCATTTTTATATGATAGTGGTACGAGGATTCAGGAATGCCAACTACCTGTAAAACATCTTTTAGTTTGAAGGTTTCTTTGAGTTCGAATGATAACGCTGCTTGTGCTTTTCGAGATAGTCTTCCGGATCCATCTGAAAAGCTCGCAACTTTTTTAAGTACTCTACCTCCAAACGAAGAAGCTCGTTTTCCCGTTCCAATTTTTGTTCATATGTCATTTCTTTTTCTTCAATCTTTTTACCTTTATTGTTATTAGCTTTATCAGACATGGATGGCCTTCCTTTCGGTCTATCCAGGGCTTCAGCGCCACCCTCAAGAAAAGCCTTCTTCCATGAACCTAACAAAGAGGGATTGTTTAAACCAAATTCAAGGGCTGTTTCAGTAACTGAAGAACCTGTTCTTTTCATAAAGCTTAATACTTCCAGCTTGAATTGAACAGAATAAGTTACTTTCCTCATCTTTCTTCTTAATCCTTTCTCTCCGAATTTCTCATACGATTTTACCCATCTTTTAATTGGTGTACTGCTCTTCATACTATACTTTTTAGCCAAAAGGTCATAACCCAATTTCCCAGCTTGATATTCTTTAACTAACTTTAACTTAAAGCCTTCACTATATTTGACCATAAAAATGCACCCCAAAGGTTAGATTTCACTCTAACTTTTGGGGTGCAGTACAAAAATGGGCTCTTTCTTTTTGTCCAGCGCTTGTCGAAATTGGGCACTTGCCTACTCATTTCAAGGTTTATGCCAATTTGTATAGGGGTAATATTTCTTTAAATACAAACTCAATTTTAGAAAGCATTTCTTCACTGCTTAACTTGATGGCTTCCTCGCGAGGTATGTTCAAACCGCAAAGAATTTCTGCTTTTTTAACAGTTTGAAGGCGTTCGAACATTGAAAGGAGTTCTTCCTTTGAAAGTTCACTGTGCAAGGTGGCTTCTGGTTTCATATGATCACCAGACCAATAGAAACCCTTAGGAGTCCTTGTATAGATGGAATTAATCTTCTTTTCGAGTTTTTTTCCGATCGCTTCCTTCTCTGGAGCTTCGTAAATAACAGCAAACCAGATAAAAACGTGGGTTTCCCACAGCCCAATCTGGAAATGTGGAAGCATCTTATACCCACGGGGATTGCTGGCGAACGCAACCCATGTATCCTTAGGAGGATTAATTGTTCTCCGGGCGTGTTTTGCGACATGATAGTGCATTTCATCGCCTGTAAGGACAGAAAGAGTAGGTGAGAAATGCTGGCCGAGTTCTTCCAGTTTCGGGCGGATATGGGATTTCAAGGCCTCCATTCTTTCGTCGAGACCATCAATTTTGAACACATCGAAATCTGCTTGTGTGAATCCTGAGAATGACAATATAAAAACCTCCTAGTACTTTGTCAAATATTGTAGCAAAAAACTTCATTGAATGAGAAGCAAGAGGCATTGACCTACAACTAGGTAAACGCACATATTTGTACCACTGATAACAGAAAATTCATACAATAAATAAAAAATCAAGAAAATAATAGAGGAGTGTAAAATGATGAAACAACTAATAAATTCGACAAGAAAAAGAAACGGCGAACTGCAAAGGACGGCTGTACTTCGTTTAGAAATGGATTATGAATTGGCAACACTTTTTGATGCGATGACTGATGCAGATAAACCAAAAATGAAAGAATGTAAACAAAAACTTGAAAGAATCAGACAAGAATTATTGCGTTTGAAAGCATTGTAAAAAACAGAAGAAAGAATGAGAAACCAATGATTGTTGAAATGAAAAACCGGGCTGCTTAACGAACTCCTATTAGAATTATGGGGTTCGTTTCTTATGTTAGGCATAATAATGATATGCAGTTGCATTTTAGACAGGCAGTGAGGGGAATCCTAATACTTGATGGAATTGCACCATTTTCGATAAGCTAATATAGATATCATAAGCTTGATTGGTAAAAATAGAGAAATGGGGGATCGCCAAATGGAATATACAGTGCAGGAGATTGATACATACGCCAAACAATGGATAAAAGAAGCTGGTGAAAACATCAGGGCATCATTTCCCAAAACGTTGAATGTAACAACAAAATCTAACCCCAATGACTTGGTTACAGATATAGATAAAGGTACAGAGCAGTATTTTATCGAAAAGATTAAAAGCACTTTTCCTGACCATCTTATTATGGGAGAAGAGGGTTACGGTGACGAAATAACAGCTTTGTCTGGAGTTGTTTGGATTATTGACCCAATCGATGGAACGATGAATTTTATCCATCAACAGCGGAATTTTGCGATCTCGATAGGAATCTATATTGATGGTGAAGGTGTGATCGGACTCATATACGATGTTGTCCATGATGAATTGTATCATTGCATAAAAGGTGAAGGTGTTTACCTGAATGGGAAATCAATCCCGAAACTGGAAGAATCCAAGGTCAATGAAGCCATTATCGCACTTAATGCAACATGGGTCGCCCCCAACAAGAGGATTGATCATCAACTCCTGATTCCTCTTGTAAAGGATGTAAGGGGCACCCGTTCCTATGGTTCTGCGGCGATGGAAATGGTATATGTCGCCACGGGGAGAATCGATGCTTATTTGACTCCAAGGCTTGCACCGTGGGATATTGCCGCCGGAATCATCATGATCACAGAGCTTGGCGGAAAAGCCACGAACCTAAGGGGAGAAGATTTGGATATGCTTAAAGAAAATTCCCTTTTCGTTTCAAAACCCGGTCTGCATGGGGATATATTGAAAAATTACCTTAAGAACGGAAAATGGTGAAGTTGATTTTTCGTGGATTTCAAAATGAGGATTTTGAATTTTTTAAGGACGTTATATCCAATAGTGCGAAATGGAAAAAGTATGAGTTGGATGGTAAGGGATTAATCGATTATATGGAGCAATATGAAGAAGTGCCTGGTGAGTGGAGAGTTTGGGAGAAAGAGAACAGCCCAGTTGCAATTACTTTTCATGTTCAGCATGCTCCTTCCAACCAAAAACCTTGGCTTGGAACAATCCTGGTGGAGGCATCTGAAAGGCGAAAGGGAATGGCTTTGTCGATTATTGAATCACTCTCAGCTGAATTAAGGGACAAAGAAAATAAGGTGCTATTTGCAGGAGTGCCGATTGAAGAGTACGAATGGTCAAACTTCCTTACAGCCTGCGGTTTTGAACAATTCAAATCAGAAGAAAATAAGGGCGAAACCTTTTTAATCATGGTTCGCCCGTTGGTATGACCGGCTGCATTTTTTTCGGCCGGTTTTTATCATCTTTGGTAAAATAGTGAAGTTAAAGCTCCCCAGCTTCCCTCATCTTCTTTTTTTTCTTGAATCCGAATCCCATTACGAGTACAAGTGCGATGACACATGCGATGACCCCTGCAATACTTCGTTCACCAATAGCAATTCCTATTCCAATCATGCATGAAGCGGCTGCAAAAGCAAAAAATAATAATGGCCATTTTATTTGCTTCATCGTGACTCCTCCATTCGACACTAAGGTGCAAAATAATATATTTTTAATTGTACATTAAAATGCTTTTAGGTTTCTACCCTTATTATGTTATAATATGTAGGTTGTGAAAAAAGCCAATAGATAAATTACGATATTAAAGGCAGGGTGACTTTTTTGAAATTAAGAGAAGATATTAGAAATATAGCGATCATCGCTCACGTTGACCACGGTAAAACGACTTTGGTTGACCAGCTTTTAAAGCAGTCAGGTACTTTCCGTACCAATGAGCATGTTGAAGAAAGAGCGATGGATTCCAACGATCTTGAAAGAGAGCGCGGAATCACGATTCTTGCGAAGAATACAGCTATTTCATATAAAGATACACGCATTAACATCCTTGATACACCTGGTCACGCTGACTTTGGCGGTGAAGTAGAGCGTATCATGAAAATGGTTGATGGCGTTTTGCTTGTTGTCGATGCATATGAAGGGTGCATGCCTCAAACACGCTTTGTATTGAAAAAAGCGCTGGAACAGAGATTAACGCCAATCGTGGTTGTAAATAAGATCGACCGTGATTTTGCACGTCCGCAAGAAGTAGTGGATGAAGTTCTTGACTTGTTCATCGAACTTGGCGCTGATGAGGACCAGCTTGAATTCCCTGTTGTCTATGCATCTGCAATCAACGGAACAGCAAGCCTGGATCCAGCACAGCAGGATGAGAACATGCAGTCATTGTATGAGTCCATCATCGAACATATTCCATCTCCGGTAGATAACCGTGAAGAGCCATTGCAATTCCAGGTTGCGCTTCTTGATTACAATGACTATGTCGGAAGAATCGGTATCGGCCGAGTATTCCGCGGTACAATGAAAGTTGGCCAACAGGTTGCGTTGATGAAGCTGGACGGTTCTGTAAAACAATTCCGTGTAACGAAGATCTTTGGCTTCTTTGGCTTGAAGCGCCAGGAAGTACAGGAAGCTTATGCGGGAGATTTAATCGCTGTTTCTGGTATGGAAGATATCAATGTCGGAGAGACAGTTTGTCCTTTCGACCAGCAGGATGCACTGCCAGTATTAAGAATTGACGAGCCTACGCTTCAAATGACTTTCCTTGTGAACAACAGTCCATTTGCAGGCCGTGAAGGCAAGTATTTGACTTCACGAAAAATCGAAGAAAGACTTCGTGCTCAGCTTCAAACGGATGTAAGCTTGAGAGTTGACAACACAGATTCACCAGACGCATGGATCGTATCTGGCCGTGGTGAGCTGCACTTATCCATCTTGATTGAAAACATGCGCCGTGAAGGTTATGAACTTCAAGTTTCTAAACCAGAAGTAATCGTTAAGGAAATTGACGGTGTCAGATGTGAACCGGTAGAACGTGTTCAAATCGATGTACCTGAAGAAAACACTGGTGCGGTAATGGAATCAATTGGTGCCCGCAAAGGTGAAATGCTTGATATGATCAATAATGGCAGCGGCCAGGTTCGATTGATTTTCAACGTGCCGGCACGCGGACTTATTGGTTACACAACAGAATTTTTAACATTGACTCGTGGATATGGTATCATTAACCATACATTCGACAGCTATCAGCCTATGCTGCAAGGACAGGTTGGCGGACGCCGCCAGGGTGTTCTAGTATCAATGGAATCTGGAAAAGCGTCTACTTATGGAATTATGCAGGTAGAAGACCGAGGCACGATCTTTGTCGAGCCAGGGACTGAAATCTATGAGGGTATGATTGTAGGCGAACATACTCGTGAAAACGACATTACTGTAAATATTACAAAAGTAAAACAGGCTACGAATATCCGTTCAGCGAACAAGGATCAGACAAATGTGATCAAGAAGCCGAGAATCATGACTCTTGAAGAATCTTTAGAATATCTGAATGATGATGAGTACTGTGAAGTAACACCGGAATCAATCCGTCTTCGCAAAAAAATCCTTGATAAAAATGAACGCGAAAGACTTGCTAAAAAGAAAAAATTTGCTGAAGCTTAAACATAAGTAGGGGGAAGAAGTATGGATGTAAGCCAGAGATTATCATTTTTTGCGGCACTTTTCAGGGTCGATGAGAACCCGACAGTTGGCATGTGGCTGCTATATCTAACTATAGCGGCGTTGAGCATCCTGGTTTACAAACTTGGGTTTGCCCAAAAACTGCCTATGCTCAAAAATATTATAATTTATGCATTCTTGCTGATAGGCTCTACAGTCCTTACCTTCCTCGCTATTTTCCTTCCGATCGCGGAAGGGCTTGTGGTCGCTGCACTCATCCTGATCATATACAAACTCAGGCTGCGTCAGCATAAAAAAGAAGAAGCGAATGTTAATTAGGAGTTGGCGATATGAAATCACTCCAGGATGCTATCTATAACTGGCTGACAATCAAAATCGTCAGTGATGCAAGGCCGGATGACACTGCGGCAGTTGATACAACACAATTGTTTGATCAAATCCTCGCAGAAGAACATAATGTGGAATCCAAACAACTAAAAAGGGATGCACTCATGTATTATGTCACTGTTGTCCAGGGCGGCGAATCAAAGGAATACCGCTTCCCGCGTGACCTGATTGAAGTCATGCTGGACCAGATCAGGCAGGAGCCTGACAAATATGTGAATTATCCTGAAGAAGACTAAAAAAATCCGCCCCTGGCTTGAAGGGGCGGATTTTTTGTGATTGTGCTTTATTGAATTTTTTTCCCTGGACAAGATTTAATAAGCAGCGCTAATAGATGTTCCAATAAAACGCTGCATAGGAAAGGTAATTGAAAAATATGCCCGATCACCAATCATCCTTTTCAACCCTTGTCCGGTAAAGTTTAAAATTGCCTGTTGCCAGGCGACTGTTTGTTTTTTCCGTAATCCTGTCATTGCATGTTGTGCACATATATGTATGGATCGGCCGATTTCGAAGTCGCTTAGCCTGGAGAGTATCACTGTTAATGTTTTCAATCTTATCGCAAAGTACACATTTGACCCGCATTTTTACACCTCTGATCTCTAATTATGATACATAGCCTGTTTTAGTTTGGATTATATTATAGTATATCATTGTTTTAAGCCTGTAGAGGGAAAATCATTTGATTTGCCCTGAGTAAAGGTTCGTAGTACTATTATGATAGTTTAAGGAGGGTGAATATGGCAAATCAAGTAGAACCTAAACTGATCAAAGCTTTGTTTGATGAGCTCCAAAAAGAGCGTTTTGTGACTTTGGCGACAGTTGACCATGAAACTGGAGGACCGAACGTCAGCGCAATTTCCTGGGTGCTTGCAAAGGACGAAGAAACGATTTACTTTGCGGTGGATAACCGTTCCCGCATCATTGAGAATATTAAAAACAACGATAAAGCCGTTATAAATTTAATCGCTAATGAATCTACATATTCCATCAGCGGGACAGCAGGCGTAAAGCAGGAAAAGCTTGAAGGTGTTCCTTTGAAGCTCGCTCTCGTTGAAATCAAGATTGGTGAAGTAAGGGACGTTATGTTCTATGGATCAAAAATCGTCGCTGAACCACAATATGATAAAACATACGATAAGGATGCAGCCGCACGTCTTGATAAACAAGTGATGGATGCAATGAGAAAAGCTTAGTCGACTGACTAAGCTTTTTATCTTGCTCATTTATGATAATTAGACTGTTGTTCCTGGTCCTTCTCAAGCTGTTTTTTCTCTTTCTGGTCAAGGTTTTTCTTTGGATCTTCAGTAGGGCTTTTGGTCTGCGGTTCAACCATATCTGCAGGAATCTCCGGCATTACCCTTCCTGTAATATCAGATAGTTCATTCATGATTCCGATGATTGGCTGCCCATTTTTTATATCATTGGAAATCTCCTTCAATCTTGCCGTGATGTCCGGGTCTGCAACCACGACTGCCCGCGCACCATGGGGGTCTTTTTTCAGAGCTTCTGCCACTGTGTATTTTACAGTGTCCACTTCTGATCGCTCCATATTGTCATTGACATCTATTCCGACAATGGCGTATCGTCCGACAACTACAGCAGCTGCATCATCAACATTCGGGATGTGGGTTGTCAAGTTCACGAGGTGGCGGGAAATCTTTTGTCCAGACTCCCGGTCAACCTCTTGAATCACGCTGTTCTGTACCTTGACTTTGTGATCTTTTTTGTCCTCGCTTGCGTTATTCTGCATAGTGCACGCACTGATCAGCGTTAAACAAAATAGTGCGGCCGCAAATCTTATCATGATAAAACCCCTCCGGATATTTAGTCATTAGGAAAATGCCATGGAAACAACAAGGAATGCTATATAAAAAAAGAAATGCTCAAAGGTTATTGTGCAAAATATCTTCTATCTTTATACAGAAAGTCATATATTTTACCAAAGTCCCGGCCAAGGCTGCCAAGTTGGCCTGAGTCGAGATCAAGAAGGCGGGAGGCATCAATTTGAGTAAAATATACGTACTGGATACAAACGTCTTATTACAGGATCCGCACGCGATTTTTTCTTTTCAAGATAATGAAGTTGTCATACCTGCTGTAGTCCTGGAAGAAGTGGATTCAAAGAAAAGATATATGGATGAGATTGGCCGTAATGCTCGCCAGGTATCCAGGCTAATAGACGGAATGAGGGAAACAGGCAAACTCCATGAGAAAATCAATCTCGAAGGAGGAGGTACTCTTCGCATTGAGCTGAATCACCGGTCATTCCATCAGCTTCAGGAAATTTTCATTGAGAAAACGAATGACAACCGGATCCTCGCTGTGGCGAAAAATCTGAGTCTCGAAGAAGAGACGAAGGAAAATGGACGACAAGTGATCCTGGTCAGCAAGGATGCACTGGTCAGGGTGAAGGCGGATGCGATTGGCCTCCTGGCAGAAGATTTTTTGAGTGACAGGGTCGTGGAATTGAACCATCTTTATTCTGGTTTTGCAGAAGTGTATCTTGAGATAGAAGTACTAAACCGCTTTTATGAAAAAGGAGATCTAAATATATCCGATCTGAATGGGCAGAACTTCCTATACCCTAATCAATTCGTGATCATGAAGGATATCCTCGGAAGCTCTGCTTCTGCAATCGGCATGGTCGATAATAAGAAAAAGAAAGTAAAAAAGCTTGTGTTTGAACATGAAGGGAAACATATATGGGGAATCAGGCCGAGAAATGTCCAGCAAATTATGGCCATGGAATTGCTGCTGAGGCAAGACATGCCTTTAATTACCCTGATTGGCCGTGCTGGGACAGGGAAGACTCTTCTTGCACTTGCATCCGGGCTGCTGCAAACTGAGGATTTAGGGATTTTCAAAAAGCTGCTTGTTGCACGGCCAATTGTACCCGTAGGGAAGGATTTGGGCTTCCTGCCTGGTGAAAAAGAGGAAAAGCTAAGGCCTTGGATGCAGCCGATCTATGACAATCTGGAGTTCTTATTCAATACGAAAAAACCTGGGGAACTGGATGCGATACTGGCCGGAATGGGGTCTATCGAGGTGGAAGCCCTGACTTATATCAGGGGAAGAAGCATTCCTGATCAATTCATCATCATTGATGAAGCGCAGAACCTGACTAAGCATGAAGTGAAAACGATCCTTACAAGGGTAGGGGAAAGGAGCAAAATTGTATTGATGGGGGACCCGGATCAGATCGACCACCCGTACCTTGATGCCTACAATAATGGCCTTACTTATGTTGTCGAGAAATTTAAGGACCAGCAGATTGCAGGCCATGTGCAGCTTGTAAAAGGCGAGCGGTCCCCGCTTGCACAGCTGGCGGCGGACTTGCTTAAATAAAGAACAGCGGATGCGACTTGGTTAGCCCTGACAAAGTCTGTAGCTGGATCATTCTCGCAGGTGCTGCAATTTTTATAAGAAAACGGGTATCCAAAACTGGATGCCCGTTGGCTAAACCGTACATATTATTCAACTATGAATCCTGTCACATTTTTTATCGGGTTGTCCTGGTTTGAGCCGTCTTGATAGAAAATATGAAGAGGACCATCTTCTTTCAATGGTTTGCCGTCTTTGGAGAAGCCGAGAATAAGGTTGGCAGCCTCTTCGAGTGACAGCTGTATTTGTTCATTCCCTGAACATTCAATCACTACATTCTTCGCAGTTTCCTCCGGTTCCGCGTTCTTAAGGAAAGGTTTGAATGGAATGCCGAAAGTACCTGTCAGAACTTTCTCTTTTTCGAATTTGACTTCTGTTTTTAGTGTTGGGGGATAGACCGCACCTTCCATTATTTCGCGGTCCCAATGCTTAGAAACAGACTTTGTATACTCTTCTAAATCATTTCTGCCATCTTGTTCCTGATTGAAATATGTATTCAATTCTACTTTCCGATCGTCAAAAATCCATACTCCTGGATCCAATGTGATCTTGTATTTAACTTTTCCTTTGATAGGGATGATTGTTTCCATAAAATCCTCCTGCCCAAGTTGCTCATGTTTTAAATTCAGTATAGCGATAAATACCGGAAATGTCATTTGGCGAGGATTTAAAAGCGTCTATCCAATAATTTCTGAATCCTTAATATTCTTGCATTTTTGGCTGCTTAAGGGTAAAATTTATAGAAGGATCGGGTAATCGCTCGGAAACGGGGGGATCAAGTTGGCGTCTGATATGATAATAAACCATCAGGAAAAAGCCCATGCCTTGTTAAAGGCTGACGCTGATAAAATTTTAAAGCTGATCAAGGTGCAAATGGATAACCTGACAATGCCTCAATGTCCTCTATACGAAGAGGTTTTAGATACGCAAATGTTTGGATTATCAAGAGAAATAGATTTTGCAGTCAGACTCGGCTTAATCGAAGAATCAGATGGGAAAGTAATTCTTGGTCAATTGGAGAAAGAACTTTCCATTTTGCATGAGGCTTCGTTAAAAAAATAAATCCTAAAAGCTCAAACAGTCCTCTTCGGTTGTTTGAGTTTTTTTGTGATGGCTTCTCTAAAGATTTTTCTTTTCGATGACAGTTTAATTAAAGTTTAAAGAACTTTTCCATAAACAAAGGCAGGATATTTCAACTTATAGTAGAATAGATAAAACAACTTAGAAGATGGGGAAGAGACGATGTTTAAAAAAATCATGAAATCCTATGACTATTCATTGATCATTGTTATTGTGCTCCTGAGCTTGTTCGGCCTTGTCATGGTTTACAGTGCCAGCATGGTTACCTGGCATGGAGTAGATAGTGATTTCTTCTATGAAAAGCAAAAGTTCAACTTACTGGCAGCTTCTGTAGTTTTCATCGGTGCGGCACTGTTTCCATACAAAGCAATGAAGAGTACCAGATTTCTCCTTCCTATGGTGGTCCTGACCCTTGGAGGTCTGCTCATCCTGTTTGTAGTTGGGAAGGTAGCAGGTAATGCTCTTAGTTGGATTGAAATGGGGACGAGGAGTATCCAGCCATCTGAACTTGCGAAGTTGAGCGTCATTGTCTACCTTTCTGCGGTGTACGCAAAAAAACAATCCTACATAAATGAGTTCAATAAGGGAGTATTGCCTCCGCTGTTATTCCTTGTAATGGTATTCTTCCTGATTGCGCTTCAACCTGATTTCGGAACAGCAGGCATTATTATGTTGATTGCAGGGGCAATCATTTTATCATCGGGCATGAATCTGAAGAATATAATGAAGCTTGTCATGATTGTCGTAATTCTTCTCGTACCGGTTTCCCTGGTGTTAAAAGATGAAGTTTTTTCAGAAAAAAGAATGGCGCGACTTACTTCTTACAGCAATCCTTTTGATGATGAACAAAAATCAGGATATCAGCTGGCGAATGCATATTATGCAATTGGCTCAGGCGGACTTACAGGCCTCGGTATAGGCCAGAGCAATCAAAAACTTGGCTACCTGCCTGAAGCTCATACCGATTTTATCATTGCTGTCATTTCTGAAGAGCTTGGTGTTTTTGGAGTCGGCTTCGTGCTCATCTGCCTTGCCTTTATTGTCCTGAAAGGAATATTTATCGCCCTGAAATGCAAAGATCCGTTTGGGAGCCTGCTGGCAATAGGGATAGCCAGCATGATTGGCATACAATCATTTGTCAATCTCGGAGGAGCTTCTGGAGTCATCCCTCTGACTGGGGTACCGCTGCCATTTGTAAGCTATGGAGGATCATCTCTGCTCCAGCTCGCACTTGCCACAGGAATCCTTGTTAATGTTTCGATGTTTGTTAATTACGAAGAGAAGTATAAGAAGGACAAGGCTCCACAGCCAAAATCGAAGCCGGTCCCGGTACCTCAGAATACTTTTAAATTCCGTTCATAACAGAATGAAAAAAGCTGCAGCGTATGCTGCAGCTTTTACTTTGCCGTTGCTGGAGTAATGAGGTCGCCTTGTTTTTGATTCTGGACTCTTGCTTCATTTTTTCTGCTTCTGCTTACGAGAAGGATAAAGTAGCTGAAGACACCGAAAAGTACAGAAATAAAGAATGCATGACCCAATGCAATATATAGATTAAGTCTGGTGAAGATAATCAATGCGCCAGCCGCGACTTGTAGGGAAACAAGGATAAATGAAATGATCCATCCCCAATAAAGCACTCTTTCGTGTTTATAATGCTTGACAGCAAGGTAAGTGACATAAGCAATCCAAATAAAAATGAATCCTGCCGCAGCCCTGTGTCCCATCTGAACCCATTCATAAATGTTGGTGGGAAGGAATGAGCCGCCATTTGAACATAATGGCCAGTCTTTGCAAACCAGGCTCGCATTCATATGTCTGACGAGAGCACCTGTGTAAACGACGAGATAACTATAAATCGCAAGACCGATAATATGGAACTTCATTCTTTTGTCAATCACAAGTTTTTCAGCCTGAAACTTCTTGTCTACTTCAAAAATGAGCATGGTCAATAATAGGACTGCTGCAAATGATATGAGCGAGATTCCGAAGTGGAGAGCCAAAACGAAATCCGACTGGCCCCAAACAACCGCTGCGGCACCAATCAGGGCCTGAAGCATAAGGAAGAAAAACGATAATACAGCTAAAAACTTTGTTTCACGGATGTGGCCAATCGTTCTCCATGTCCAAATAGACAAAACCAGCACCATGATGCCTACGCTTCCTGATACTAATCTATGGGCGAGTTCTATCACCAATTCTGGTGTAATATCACTAGGTACAAATTCGCCGTTGCACAGCGGCCACGATTTACCGCAGCCCATCCCGGATTCGGTTTTGGTTACCAAGGCACCCCCGAGTAAAACAAAAAGCATCCCGATCGTGGTTAAAACCGCCAGCCACTTAAGGGAACGTTTCATGAACATCACCTGCTTAATTAAAGTTCGATAAGTTGTCAAATTATAAACTTGACATGTATAATGAAAGAATCTTGTAGAAAACCTGAAAATTCTATTCCTATAATAACGAATTTTGACGAAAAAGGATAGAACACAATACTTAAGATACTACACAATAAAAAGTAATATATCAATACATCATGATACAACTGGACAATAAAGGAATTTGTGTTAGAATGCTCAAACCAACAGCGGCTTTTTTTTTGAAAAGACAAATACATACCAGCAAAATGGCAATCATGAAAATATTATCCAAAAATATATAATTTGTAAGGAGAGGCTATTTAATTAGGGATCGTAAATTTAAATGATTATTCCTTGCAATAAAATTGAAGTTTATGGATAATGGCGGTAAGACACAAATTAGTCAAATTTTGTTCAAAAAAAATTCACAAAAAAGTTGTGAAGTGTGATTTAATATACAACGTAGGTGTTATTTTTCTACACAAACAATTAACAGTCTTTACATGTTGAGAATAGTGAAAACTATCAGGAATATAAGGAATAAATACTTCTCTTTTTTTTGTAAAAATTTGCTTGTTTGATTTTTAAAAACAAAAGGGGATGAAGGAGGATATGGATGTCTAATTCAAAAGCTTTTTCTGAAGCTGTGATCGAGGACGGACAGCCAGCAGTCGTGGAAAATACGATGATGAAAGACTTTCTTGCATTGATAAAAGTAGGCATTGTGAACTCCAATGCTATGACAACTTTCACAGGATTATGGCTCGCACTGCATTTCAGCGGGGCGCGGTTCCTGGACAATATTGATTTGATGCTTGCGACATTGGTCGGATCTTCTCTGATCGTGGCTGGATCATGCAGTTTGAATAACTATATAGACCGGGACATTGATCATCTCATGGAACGTACAAAGGGTCGGCCTACGGTCACGGGCAGAGTACAGCCTGGAAAGGTAGCATTGATGAGTTTCCTGCTGATTGGAGCAGGTACTGCATTCTTGCTTACTACTACGATAACAGCAGCTCTGATCGGGCTTTTCGGAGTATTTAGTTATGTTGTTCTATATACAATGTGGTCAAAACGCAAATATGTTTCGAATACAATTGTAGGCAGCATTTCTGGTGCTGTTCCGCCTCTTATTGGCTGGGCTGCAGTAGATGCAAATCTTGATGTGATGGCATGGATGCTATTTGCCATTGTTTTTGTGTGGCAGCCGCCTCACTTCTACGCATTGGCAATGAGAAGGGTAGAGGAATATCGAGCAGCCGGTATCCCAATGCTGCCAGTCGTGAAAGGCTTTAAAGCTACGAAAAGGTCAATCTTTCTATGGGTAGCTGCACTGCTTCCATTGCCTTTTTTCCTTCCAGAACTGGGGATTCCATTCCTCGTGCTGGCTACCGCCTTGAATATTGGCTGGCTTGCATTGGGAATTTATCTATTAAAGCTTAAAGATGATATGAAATGGGCAAAACTGATGTTTGTATATTCTTTACAATACTTAACGGTCATGTTTGTCGCTATGGTTATTGTCACTCTTATCTAACCTTTGTTAGGAGATTCGCTCTTTGCTGAGAGAGGATTTTTCCATATATTTTTTTCAACCAAATTTATTAGATTTTTTACGAAAGAGGGGTTTAATTAAGCTATGAAGATGCTTGCTAAATGGCGTCTGCTGTCTTTGTTCACATTGATGGCATTAGTCTTGTCCGGCTGTGGTGAGCCTTACCTGTCTACATTAAGACCAGCAGGTGAAGTTGCTCAGTCCCAGTATGAACTCATGTTATTGAGCACGGCGATTATGGTGGGAGTAATTGCTGTCGTCACAATCATTTTTATTTATGTTGTAATGAAGTTCCGCAGGAAGAATGATCAGGAGATTCCGAAGCAAGTTGAGGGCAGCCACAAGCTCGAGATCCTTTGGACAGTTATTCCGATCTTATTGCTTCTAATTCTTGCTGTTCCAACAGTTGCGTCAACCTTCAAGTTAGCGGATGTCTCTCCAATGGAAAAGAAAAATGCCGAAGGAAAGACAGATGCTCTTGTAATCAATGTTCGCGCCAACCTTTACTGGTGGGAATTCGAGTATCCAAATGAAGAAATCATCACTAGCCAGGATTTAGTCGTCCCAACTGATGAAAAGGTTTACTTCAACCTTAAGGCTTCTGATGTAAAGCACTCTTTCTGGATTCCTTCTGCTGGAGGGAAAATGGATACGAATACGGATAACGTCAATAAGTTCTGGCTTGAGTTTGACAGCAAAGGAGCTGACGAAGCCGGCGGCCTTTTCTATGGAAAATGTGCTGAGCTTTGCGGGCCATCACACGCATTGATGGATTTCAAAGTAAAGGCATTATCTCGCGCTGAATTCGATCAATGGGTATCTAACATGCAAGCAGTCAAAGAACCTGTGAAAGCAGAATCTCAAACTGCACAGCAAGGCCAGGAAATCTTCAATAACAGCTGTATTGGCTGTCATGCCGTAACTCCGGCAAACACTGCACCAGAAGCTGCCCGTGTAGGTCCTAACCTATCAAACTTTGGCGACCGTTCACGTGTTGCTGGTGTTCTGGACATGTCTGAAGAAAACATCAAGAATTGGTTGAAAGATCCGGAAGCATACAAGCCAGCAAACAAGATGACTGGTAAGTATCCTGAACTTAAACCAGAAGAACTTGAAGCATTAACAGAATATCTGATGGGCTTGAAAGTCCAGAAATAACAGGGGATTTGTTTGAAAGGGAGGTAAAACTGTGAGTACCTATGCTCAGAAAAAAGGATTCGGCGCAACTTTATGGGACTTCCTTACAACGGTAGACCATAAGAAAATCGCGATCCTTTATCTAATTGCTGGCGGATTCTTCTTCATCCTTGGCGGACTTGAAGCATTGTTCATCCGTATTCAGCTGGCTGTACCTAATAATGATTTTGTAAGCGCAGGTTTTTATAATGAAATCCTGACGATGCACGGAACAACGATGATTTTCCTTGCAGCGATGCCGCTTGTATTCGCTTTTATGAACGCTGTAATGCCATTGCAAATCGGTGCACGTGACGTTGCATTTCCGTTCATGAACTCTTTAAGTTTTTGGCTTTTCTTTTTTGGTGGTGTCTTCCTGAACCTTTCTTGGTTCCTGGGAGGAGCTCCTGATGCAGGTTGGACTTCATATGCATCACTTTCTATTGCATCAGAGACACATGGTATCGATTTTTATGCACTTGGACTGCAAATTTCCGGTGCAGGTACTTTAATGGGTGGTATTAACTTCCTTGTTACCATCATTAATATGCGTGCGCCAGGTATGACATATATGCGTATGCCAATGTTCACATGGGCTACTTTTGTAACGTCAGCTTTAATCCTGTTCGCATTCCCTCCATTAACTGTGGGATTGTTCTTATTGATCTTTGACCGTATGTTCGGATCTAATTTCTTTATTACTGCAAACGGCGGTAACACAGTCATTTGGGAACATCTTTTCTGGATCTTTGGTCACCCGGAAGTATATATCTTGATTTTACCGGCTTTCGGTATTTTCTCTGAGATTTTTTCTATCTTCTCTAGAAAGCGTCTGTTCGGTTACTCATCCATGGTATTCGCGACTGTATTAATCGGTTTCCTTGGATTCATGGTTTGGGCTCACCATATGTTCACAACTGGTCTTGGACCAATTGCGAATGCGATCTTCGCAGTAGCAACAATGGCGATTGCCGTTCCGACTGGTATCAAGATTTTTAACTGGATGTTCACGATGTGGGGAGGAAGCATCAAGTTCACAACTCCGATGCTTTGGGCTGTAGCCTTCATTCCTTCATTCGTTGCCGGTGGTGTAACAGGTGTCATGCTTGCAGCAGCAGCAGCTGACTACCAGTATCATGACAGCTATTTCGTTGTCGCACACTTCCACTACGTAATCGTTGGTGGTGTAGTATTCGCTCTATTTGCTGGTGCACACCTGTACTGGCCAAAAATGTTTGGCACAATGCTTAACGAAACATTGGGTAAAATCACTTTCTGGTTATTCCTGATTGGTTTCCACCTTACGTTCTTCATCCAGCATTTCTTGGGATTGATGGGTATGCCACGCCGTATCTTCACATTCCTTCCTGGACAGGGATTTGAGTTAGGAAACTTGATCAGTTCAATCGGTGCGATTTTCATGGCAATTGCTACAATTGTTCTTTTAATCAATGTAATCATGACAAGTATTAAAAACGAAAAAGTTGGAAATGACCCATGGGGCGATGGCCGTACACTTGAGTGGGCAATTGCTTCTCCACCGCCATTCTATAACTTTAAGCAGCTGCCGCTTGTACGTGGTTTGGATGCTTACTGGCTGGAGAAAATGGAAGGCAAAGAAGGCATGACACCTGCAGAACCACTTGGTGACATCCATATGCCGAACAACTCATTCATTCCTTTCGTAATATCACTTGGTCTTTTCATTGCAGCATTTGGTGCAATGTACCGTGCTGAAACCAGCTGGGGATTACTAGTACTGATCATTGGTATGGGAGTAACTCTAGGAGCAATGTTCGTACGCTCAATTAAAGATGATCATGGATTCCATATTCATAAAGAAGATTTAATGGACGATGATAATGATAAGGGGGTAAAGGCATAATGCAAGCTGAAGAAAAATTCACTTATGAAACATGGCCTGCCGCGCCTGAAAAAGCAACCCTCGAAGCAAAAAACAAGTTTTTGGGCTTCTGGTTTTTCCTTGGTGGAGAAACAGTTTTGTTTGCTACACTCTTCGCAACTTATCTTGCCTTGAAAGATAAGGTACCTAATGCAGAACATGCACTTGCAAAAGATATTTTCGAAATCCCGCTTGCTTTTGCTGCAACAATGCTGCTTTTGACAAGCTCTTTAACAAGTGTTTATGCGATGTATCACATGAAGAACTTCAACTTCAAGAAGATGCAGCTTTGGCTTGGATTGACAGTAGCTCTTGGCGCTGCTTTCCTTGCTCTTGAGATTTATGAGTTCAATCACTATGTACATGAGTTCCACCATACATTCACAAGCAGTGCATTCGGCTCTGCCTTCTATACGCTTGTTGGATTCCACGGTGGACACGTAGCATTTGGTTTGCTCTGGATCACCACTTTGATGGTCCGTAACTCGAAGCGTGGTTTGAACCTTTACAACGCGCCTAAGTTCTATGTTGCCAGCCTGTACTGGCACTTTATCGACGTTGTTTGGGTATTCATCTTCACGGTTGTATATCTAATGGGAATGGTGGGATAAACTGATGGCGAATCAACAACCAAGTTCAGGGAACCCAAGAGTAGACATTGAATACCGTCGCAAGAAGAGCGCGGAAGAGATGAGATACCAAATCGTTTCCTTCGCATTGATGATTTTCTTGACAATCGTTGCCTTTGTTGCAGTAGGTTATGAAGGATTTTCAGGCTGGTTCACAGTTCCATTCATCCTTTTGCTTGCAGTAGTTCAGGTAATCTTCCAGTTATACTATTTCATGCACATGAGCCACAAAGGGCATGAAGCACCAGCATTATTCCTGTATTCAGGAGTACTTGTAGGAGCCGTAACTATTTTGGCTTTTACAACGATCATCTGGTGGTAATACTATAAGCATAATCTAAAGAAAAAATCGGCTGACAAGGCCGATTTTTTCTATGAATGGCATGTTGCTAGCATTTAATGGAAGAGTCATTTCATTGATGTTGCCTACCTTTGGAAGTATAATGAGAGTAAAGTTCTCTATCTGGACGGGGTGAATAATGATGCTTACTCTTGATATATTTGGGTTCAGAGCCCTATGGAGCCCGGGTTATTTTCTTGTGATGGCAGCGCTGATCGTTGCCTATTATCTAGTTGTATTTAAATTTTATGGTCGTTTCAGGGAAGGTGCTCCTGCAACACGAAAGCAGGCTGTTTATTTTACATCAGCAATAATCGTGTTGTATATCATAAAGGGCTCACCAATCGATTTGATGGCCCATATCACTTTTTATATGCATATGATACAAATGTCAGTCCTTTACCTTGTCGTGCCGCCTTTATTGATTTTCGGATTGCCTGATTGGCTTTGGAGATCGATCTTGTCTCTTCCGGTCGTCGACCCGTTGTTTCGATTTTTTACGAAGCCGCTGATTGCCTTGATCATGTTTAATGGAGTATTCTCTATCTACCATATTCCGCTTATCTTTGACTTCGTAAAAACGGATATGTGGCTCCATGCAGGTTATACATCCGTGCTATTTATACTCGCGATGTTAATGTGGTGGCCGCTCGTCAATAAATTGGAAGAATATCAGACATTATCAGGCGTAAAAAAGATGGGATATATCTTTGCTGATGGCGTATTGATTACGCCGGCATGTGCTCTGATTATCTTTGCAGATACACCTATGTATGCAACCTTTTCAGATCCGAATGCATGGGGAGAAGCCTTGAAATTATGTGTTCCGCCAACGATGCTTTCATCTTTGAATCTGAGTGGTCCTGAAACCTTCAGTTCCATCTCTCTTCTTCATGACCAGCAGCTAGGTGGAGTCATTATGAAGGTAATCCAGGAGATTGTATATGGTATATTCCTTGGATATGCGTTCTTCCAGTGGTTCCGCAATGAAGAAGATCGTCAGGCAGAACTAGATGCAATCAATCTTGCAAGCGCACCGCAGACAGTTGAATAACTAGAATGGCTTTCCGATTAGCGGGAGGCCATTTTATTTTTTTTGAGAGACAATCAAAGATTGAAAAAATACTGCATGTCACCTACAATTAATCTTATGGAGAAATAATGATTGAGAGGGAATTTTATATGTCTAATTTACCGATTTTGCCTACCATCAGTACCACATTTATTGTCCTGAGTGCAATTACCGTGGCAATTGGCTGGGCACAGATAAAACAACGAAAGATTGAAAAACACCGAAAAACAATGACATTGGCTGGTATTTTCGCCATCATCTTTTTTGTGATTTATGCATCAAGGACCATCTTCATTGGGAATACATCCTTTGGAGGTCCGGATGATATCAAAATTTATTACACTGTATTTTTATTTTTTCACATTACACTTGCGACAATTGGAGCAGTACTTGGGATTACGTCCCTTTACACAGGTTATAAAAACAAGCTGGACCGCCACAGGAAACTGGGACCTGTAACCAGTATCGTATGGTTCTTTACAGGTATCACAGGTGTTGCTGTATACTTGCTTCTATATGTTTTCTATGAGGGCGGCGAAACGACATCTGTCATAAAGGCAATTCTCGGAACTTAATGTTTATATTAGAAAAGCATTGCTTATAGCAATGTTTTTTTGTTTGGCAGGGATTTTAGATGGTTCAGGCGAATGTATACAGATGAATAAAGGGGGAAGTCAAGAATGGATATAAAGGTTTTATCTGAAGAGCATTATTTACAGTCAATGAATCTATCGATGTATGCTTTCCAGTATCAAGTACCAGAAAGTGACATACCGAAGCGCCTGGAAACATTAAAAAAGCATCGTTTGCTTGGGATTTTTGATGGGGAAGAACTGGCGTCAAAATTACATATTTTATCTTTGAATGTGAAGCTTGGGAAAGTGGAGTGGAAAATGGGAGGGGTTGCAGGTGTTGCGACCTATCCAGAGCACCGACGAAAGGGGTATGTTAATGCCCTGATCAAAAAGGCCCTTGAGGATATGAACGAGGAAAATAATATCGTTTCATTCCTGCACCCGTTTCAAATCGATTTTTACAGGAGATTTGGCTGGGAAATCATTTCAGACAACAGGAAGGTAACGGTTGAAAAGGTACATTTAAAACCGATAGAACAGCCTTCTGGGAAGATTAAGAGATATACTGAAAAGAGCCACTCTTTAGATGTCGAAAAAGTTTACGAAAAGTACGCTGAACAACACAGTGCCATGCTTTCAAGGGATGCAGACTGGTGGAGCAAAAGCGTGTACGGTTCGATGACGGCAGCTGTGTATTATAATTCTTATAATGAAGCTGCAGGATATCTTCTATATGAAGTGAAAAATGATGTTATGAAGGTAGAGGAATATGTTGCGCTTGATCACGAAACAAGAGTTGGATTATGGAATTATATCTGCCAGCATGATTCTATGGTAGATCGTGTAGAATTACGGTTATCTGTTCATGAGCCATTCCCATATTTCCTCAAGGAACCTAAGCTTAAAACCGAGATTAGCCCTTACTTTATGGGTAGAGTCGTTAATGCAGAAAAGGCTCTCACATCGTATCCTTTTAAAACAGCGGATCATAATTTGTTTCTCCATCTCGAGGACGGGGCAGCACCCTGGAATTCAGGTGCCTATCTGATTGGGCATGAAGGGGTAAAATTCTTTCCAGTGAAAGAAGGGGATTCTTGCGTAAAACCTCCACAACGTGGTTTGCAGCTTAATATCAATGCTTTGACAGCGATGCTTTTAGGCTATAAGCGGCCATTGGAGCTGTATGATATAGGGATGATCAAAGGTAAATTTGAAGAAGTTCAGGTACTTGAAGAATTAATTCCGGCATTCAAGCCATTCTTTTATGATTTCTTTTAATTTTAATAATGGCTCTGTTAAATACAGCTGTTGATTTTCGTTCCAGGCGCTTCGCTTTCCGCTGGGCTGGCGCTGAGCCTCCTCGTCGCTTTGCTCCTGCGGGGTCTCACCTGACCAGCTGCGCCCGCAGGAGTCTTCGCGCCTTCCACTACAATCGACAGGGTTTAATATCAACATTCAGCTTTAACAGAGCCTTAATAATAAAACATGGAAAACCCGGATGATCTTTCGATTACCCGGGTTTTTTGGTTGACTTAAATTTAGACTGTTGATTTCCGTTGCAGGCGCATCGCTTTCCGCGGGGCTGGCGCTGAGCCTCCTCATCGCAAGCTCTTGCGGGGTCTCACCTGTCCAGCTGCATCCCATAGGATTCCACTTCAATCAATAGGACGTAATAACAATGATTAGCTTTAACACAGCCTAAATTTTAAATTTCATCTTAATTATTCCAGCTTCTTTGGCTGAGTTGAATCCAATCAGGATTAATGGACCGATGACGAAGCCCATGATTCCAAATAACTTTAAGCCAAGATACATGGCTATCAGGGTCGAGAGCGGTGAAAGGCCGATATGACTGCCCATTACTTTTGGTTCAACTGTACGCCTGATGATCAAAAGGATTACTGCCAGAGCGGCAAGCTGGGTTCCAAGGGCAATGTTTCCTGTTGCAAGATGAAAAATGGACCAGGGAGCTAAAATGACGATCGATCCAATCAAAGGAATGAAGTCAATCACCCAGATAATCGCTGACATGACAATCGCATACTCAGGCGCTATAAAAAGCAAGCCAATCAATGCAACGATAAAAATGATTACACTTACTAGGAATTGGGCTTTTAAGAAACCGAATACTACATAAGAAAGCCTTGATGTCATAAAATGAACCTTGTCTGCCGTCTTTTCCGTCAAGTGGCTGTATACACCTTTTCTTAACGCTGGGAGCTCAAGCAAGAATAGAAATAATGCGATCAAATAGACAAGGAAGCTGATCAGGAAATTTGGGATGTATGTCAGCAGAGCCTTGAGGTTGTCAATATTGATGAACGCTATCATGTCTGTTTTAGCTTTATTAAGGAAATCCTCGGCACGGTTGCTGATTTCCGTAACCACTTCCCTTGGAAGATCATTTGCCGCTTCAACAAACCTGTTCTCAGCCTTATACCAGGCATTCGTTATTTCATTTATGTATACAGGAGTATTGTCGATCAAGTCAATTGCCTCAGTGACCGCTGTTGTCGTGAGAAAATAGCCTGAAATCACGATAAGCAATACAAACAGCAGGAAAATTCCCAGAACAGAGAGCCTGCGCCCAATCCTGAATCGATTCTGGAAGTATACAACAGCAGGTTCTAAAAAGAGGGCTGTGATCAGCGCAGCGATCAGCGGGATGGATACCGGAAGGATAATATAAAGAATTGCTGCAACGATAAGAGTGATAAATGCGATTATGATGGTTCTTTTAGTAAAAATACCGGACAATTGAAACTCCTTTCTATACCTGTAGCAGGTATATACCTCATGAAAAACAAATTATACTATGACTATTCGCTCCTTAAGTCATAAAGAGTGAAAAATTCCTTAACACTTAAATTATAGTATGCATTTAATATAAGAAACAACAAAAATCAACGTTATCCATCGCTCTTTCTTAAACTTTGCTGTTTTTCAGGTGAAAAGGGAAAATTGGGTTCGGGATTTCCTTGATATAGCTATTTCCTGGTAATTATCTTTGTCTGGATCGATGTATTTAAATCCTTTATCAACAAGGGGTGGGACAATGAAGGATACAAGGAACAACATGCCTCAGCATTTTATGGAGGTATGTCGTGCTGTCTGTGCGATTGTCCATGCCAATATAAATGAAAATCACCTGTTTAAACAATCTGGTCCAAGGAAAAGAACGAGAATTTCTACTTTTTCGAGAAAAACTTTTTACGACCATGGAGTTAGCGTCAGACACGACGAGGGAATGATTCACGTTAAAATATACGTCAGTGCCGTTGCTGATTCTTGTATTTATCATAACGCTATAGAACTGCAGCGGAGTATTTCAGAGGAAATTTTGATGCTTACTTCATTTAATCCTAAAAGTATTGATATAAAAATTACAGGGATACACAAAATTGAAAAAAAGACGCAGTAATTAGCGTCTTTTTTTAGAGATAAGAAAGTATAAAGAAGTCAAAGAACGACTTCACTGTCAGGCCCTCCAGCGCTTGTCGGAGTTGGACAGTCGCCACCGCATTTCGCAGTTAAATTGCGAATTTCTCAACTTCAGCTTTTACTTCGCCAAGAAGTTTTTCGCACTGGCTGACAAGTGCCTTTGGAAAGTGTTCGCCTTCACCATATTCAACACCATGAGGGTAATAATGCTTGCCTAGCAAAGGAGTCATCAATTGAATGATCGCTTTGTGTGCTCCTACATCACCTTCATGAACATGGCCCTGTACGCGAAGATAATATGTACCCTCTTTCAGGATTAATTTTTTGTCGTACGTTACACGCTCATAATCCCATTGTCCTTCACGCACAAGTCCGTGCTCGAGCATGACCTCATCAAGACGGTTCAAGTCCGCTTTAAGTGTTTCAATACCGGTATTTTCAAATTTCATCCTATTCCCTCCTAAAAAGCACGCTGCAAAAGTATTGCTTGATATGATTATATCTCAGATTCAATAATAGTAAAAATTTGCTTAAGTTGCAATGAATAAAATAATTGATACTCTTAACGCCCGGAACTGATTACCCCTTATTTTTTCAAATAGTAGTATCTGTTGAGGAAAGATGAATTATGTGGTTTTTCAGCATAAACAGGTGGAATCGGGCAAACCTAATATAGTAGAATTCACAGCTTTGATTCATAAGGAGGAAAGAGAAGTGCGTAAAATCCGTGATATCATGACAAGTGATGTGGAAACATGTACTTTGCTTGATAATGTATTTGAAGTGGCTGTAAAGATGAAAGAACTCAATGTCGGTTCAATTCCTATTGTAGATGAGGACAGGCTGGTAGGCATGATCACAGACCGGGACATCGTCATACGTGGCATTGCAGAAAAACACCCGCCATCCTCTAAAGTGGAAACCGTTATGAGCGACCATCTGGTGACAGCATCTCCTGACATGTCTACTCAAGAAGCTACCAGACTTATGGCTGATCATCAAATCAGAAGGCTGCCTGTTGTAGAAGGAGATAAACTAGTTGGAATTGTTGCCCTTGGCGACTTTGCTGTCAATGAAAGGACAGATGAACAGGCACAGCATGCATTAACCGAAATTTCAGAGCATGGAAACCAGATGCAATAACAATTGTGGCACTCTTCTGGGTGCCATTTTGTCATTTCTGTGAAGATTTACAAACCTCTATAAATAAAGATTATGTGCATTTATTTTTAAGGTACAGAAGTAATGGTTCTATTAAAAAGAACGTTTAAAATGATATAATAATTTTAATAATCGCTCATATAGTATTAGAGAGATGATAGAAAGGGGGTTTACATCTGCGTACTATTGGAAGAATTTTATTAATTGCAGCAACCTTTCTGCTTATTGGGTTGTATCTTGGCTTTAACAAGGACGATGGAAATGAACTGATCATGGAAAATGAATCGGCCCCGAAAGTAGATGAATCCCTCGAAAAAAATATGAGTGAACAAAACATCAGTGAGGGCATTGATCAGCCTGGGAAAGGTGTAGGTTCGTTATTGGGGAAAGATATAGAAGATCTTAAAGCAGAGCTTGGTGAACCTGATCGCGTCGATCTTTCTGCGTATGGCTTTCATTGGTGGATTTTTAACAATAATCTCGAGCAGTATATCCAGGCAGGTGTTTTAAATGGGAAAGTTGTTACTGCTTATGGAATTGGTCCATCAGTCAACGTTGAACCATTTAAAATCGGGCAGCCAATTGAAGAAATTTTTTCAATGAATGTGATTGAACCTGAGGTTACGTTTGAATACAGCGGCAGTTCATATAAATTCGAGCTTTCAGAACAGGATATGAACACACGTCCAATCATTAAAATGGGTGATTATTTCGTCCAGCTCTATATCGATAAATTTACCGGTTCAGTTTCAAGCATCCGCTATATGGACAAGGAAACGATTGTAAAACAGCGGCCGTACGAAATGGTCTACAGAGGGACTCTAGTTGAACCTCCTGTTTTATCTGACGGGGACTGGGTAAGAATCGAAGCAGGCATTGAGAAACAGATTCTAGACATCACCAATGTAATCAGGTCCCGACATGAGTTGTCACAGCTTGAATGGGATGAAAAAACAGCAGAGGTGGCGTATGCACACAGTAAGGATATGGCCGTGGAAGACTACTTTTCTCATGAATCAGAAAAATTCGGGGATTTGTCTGAACGATTAAAAGCTGCGGATGTTTTGTATCAAGTGGCCGGGGAGAATATCGCGGCTAATTACACAGACGCTCCGGCTGTGGTAGAGGGATGGCTCAACAGTGAATCCCACCGTGAAGCATTGTTGAATGATGAATTTTCACATCTCGGAGTCGGTGTCTATCGTAAGCACTATACCCAAAATTTTGTGAAAACGTGGGAACAGTAATTGCTATATTATTTTTATTAATTTATTCAGTACGAAGAGCATGCCCACATTTGGCATGCTCTTGTTATTTGTGCAGCGCTCTGTTGACTGAAAAATAACCTTCTTTCCAATTGCCATAGAGGTGAACGGATGCACCTTCCTTAAACACTGGGGGTACCGTTCCATTTCTTAGCGGGGTTATCTTTTTTACAATCAATTCCTTAACGCCAGTATTGATTTTCAGGACAGATACATGGTTGAATCTATGGTAATAGAAACGTTCCTTGTGCTCACGGACCTCTACGATCCGGCCGCTTACGACAGCTTCTTCCGGTATATCCTCAAGCTTAAGCCACTCTTCATAATTTGCCTGCATCTCTCTTTTCGTCAGCCAATAAAAGTAGATCAGGACAATTGGGATTACAATTGCAGTGACCATAGAACCACCTTACTTATGTGTTTTTTCAACAACAAAAAAGCTTCCTGAAGAATGGGCAATTTTTTTACCGTCAGACCTGAAAACATCGGCTTCCAGTACTACGGTACTTCTTCCTTTATGAATCAGGGTCGCCTTGCAATGCAGTCTGTCACCAATACCAGGAGCCAGGTAATGGATATTCAGCTGTGAAGTCACCGCTGCAAAGCCTTCCGGAAGCAGTTTATTCGCCAATGTGCCCATCGCCGTGTCCAGTATGGTAGCAGTAAAACCGCCATGTACAATGCCCAGGGTATTATCCAGCATTTTGGTGATAGGGATGTCTATTTCACATGTTTCGTTGTCCAGTCTCCGGTCCATATGGAGCAGGCCGTCTATATAGGTGCTGTTTTTGCCGGATAGCTTATTTTTCACTCCGGATAAGACTGTTTGCAAGGTGTCAAGATCCTCTTCGCTTGATTGCGAGATGCACTCATCCAAAAGCTGATGCAATTCTTTTTCCACTATATTAATACCTCTTTCTGAACGGCTTTTTACGTTCGTTATCTTAGAATTTTCATTATTGTAAAAAAGCCTTAGTGATTTCTGTATTTTATTTTATCACTTTAAAAATCATTGATGAACAGTAATACTCCATTAATAGGAAATATTCCACTTTTATTAATGGGTATTCTCTCACCAATCCTGGTGAAGTTCATAAGCTATTATAGGCATTTGTTACACTGTGAGGTGAAAGGTATGGCCAAAAAGAAAATTCATCCCTCTGTCCAAAAGTTCAAGGAATTTGTGAAGGCTCATCCAGAGCTGGTGCAGGAAGTGAGACAGGGAAACACAACCTGGCAGGATTTATATGAAGACTGGTATTTGCTTGGAGAGGATGACCCAAAATGGGATACCAAAAACAGCAGTGAAAAGACTGAAAAAAGCGAAGAGACGGAAACGAAATCGGATTGGATTGGTACCATAATGGGAGCGGTTAAAAATATGGATCCTGAACAATTGCAGGGACAAATCTACAACATCAGTCAGGCGCTCGGAGCGATACAGGGAGTGCTTTCACAATTCCAGGGTAATAAAGGCGGCCAAAGACAAGCAGGCAGTTCAGGTCCCAGTCACCCATTTTCATTCAGAAAAGATTAATTGGAGGCGGAAAATGAGAAGAGATGTCATGGAGCAATTACGAACGAATAAGGAATTGATTGAGTTCGTCCGAGCCCAGCCTAATTGGTACAGGAAACTGAGCAGAGATCCCCGGGAAATATATTCGGCCCAGATTGCAGCACTGCACCATTTTGAAAAAACGATTCCGCATAAGGTCCAGAAATTTTCAAATAGTGTCCAGATGGCATCGATGATGATGCATATGTTCTCAAGCATGAATTCCCAATCATGACAAAGCTTTCTTCTGTGTGAAGAGAGCTTTGTTTTTTAAAGTGACAGAGAGCCACAGTAGTCAGGCAGGAAGAAAAAGGCTGAATCCATCACCAGCATGGGGGTCAGGTCCAGAAAATTTAGCTTTTCTGGCAGTTTCATGGTAAAATGGGGTCGGAGGTGAGCCAGCATTGCTTGCTGTTACATCAGAAAGAGTTTTATTGTTGGAAGAAGCTGAACAACTTGTCAGCATGATTTTGCAATCTGATATTGCCGAGCATTATCGGCAGTGTTTATATAATGTTAAAAACAATGTGGACACACAAAGGAAAATCCGTGAGTTCGTGGACATGAAGGAACGGTATGAAGAAGTCCAGCGTTTCGGAAAGTATCATCCTGATTATAAAGAAGTCATGGGCCAGATCCGCATTGTAAAAAGAGAGCTTGATATGGATGAGGTGATTGCCGAATTCAAGATAGCAGAGAATGATCTCCAGGGACTGCTTGACGAGGTTAGCGTAATCATCGGCAGGTCGGTTTCAGAAAGTGTCAAAGTGCCTACTGGCAACCCATTCTTTGAAAGCTCATGCAGCGGCGGCTGCGGCAGCGGTGGAAGCTGCGGATGTTCCGCATAATGATTTTACAAAAAGCATGGATTCCATGCTTTTTATTTTTTACCATATTTAGAAGCAGTCTAATGAGGCTGGAATATCCTGTCAAGCGCCGAGGAGGCTCCCAGACTGCCCGCGGAAAGCGAAGCCCCTAGAACGGAAATCAACTGTCTAATTGAACAGAGTTAATGCAAAAAAGTTTTTGAAAAGAACATAGATGATTGAAAATACTGGTTTTTGTATGCTAGACTAGTACAAAGCAAACGTTTACCGAAGGGGAAAAATGTATGATAGGACAAAGGCAGGGAATCATCGTCTGGCTATATTCTCTAAAACAAGCCAAGATGCTCAGAAGGTTTGGTAATGTTCATTTTGTCTCAAAAAGACTGAAATATGCCGTAATCTACTGCAACATGGACGAGGCAGAGGCACTAATGGAGAAAATCAGTTCATATTCGTTTGTTAAAAAGGTGGAACCTTCCTATAAACCATTCTTAAAGATGGAATTCGAAAACTCTTCCCCTGACAAAGCAAAGGAATATGATTATAAAATGGGAATATAGAAAGCGGGCTGTTTTCCCCGCTTGGAATAAAGAAAAGGGTGAGGGAAATCCTCACCTTTTTCTATGCCGTAAACTGTTATTGAAGCGGAGGAATATAGTGGTTAAGCCTTAAAATTCCTATTAAATATTGATAATATAGCTCTTTTTCGGCAAACACGGCTGATGGCTTTGCGTCGAATTCGATAATAATTTTGTCCAGGTCGGCAGCAAGCTCTGCGAACAGATCAAATCTTTTGTTTTTCAGGACATGCGGGTTAGGAATTCCTTCCCGGCAAACATAGAGTGCCTGGAAATTCCCTGGATTGGTTGGCTTCAGGACAACAACAAGGGAACTGACCTCTTTCTCCCCAATTTTTGTATGGATCGCCATTAAGTGCATCAGGCGATGGCGATTGGCTTTTGCTGTTTCAATCAGTTCATAAAGATCTGAATATCCTTCTCCCAGCTCGATAAAACGCTGAATCAATTTGAATTTCCCCTTCCAACATTCGTTCCATCATACTTTATCATTTACCGCAACAAATTTGAAGGCATACCAGGTTAAAACTATTTTCAAAATTTGTCTTACCCAACAGCTGTGTTTTTGCTATTTTATTAGTAGTAAGAGATTGGAGAGTCAGACAATGAGAAAAGTTTCCATCCTATTAATAACAGGGTTTTCCTTAATAATTATTGCGACAATGCTTTGGCAATGGATTGCCTTTTCCAATAATCAAGCAAAATCATCTAAACCAGAGGAAAACATTAATCTAGCAGTAACTGTGAAAATAGAAGAGCGTGGACTAAAAATCAGCCAGGAATTCAGTAATCTTGGGGTCAATCGAAAATATAGCGCTGCTATTCCCTCTCAAGTTTCTGAGGTTAAATGTACACTTTCAGATGAAAAACCATGCGAGGAAGGGAATCTGACTTTTTCGGAAGTGGATGAGCTTCAATTTGAATATGACATAGAAGCTGATCCGGGTATTGCTTTACTCCTCAACGACTGGCTGGTTTTGCTTAAGGATACGAATGTTGCAAAAACGAGAATAGAGGTAGTTGACCAGATTAACAGTGGTGGGACGTGGACTGCAGGACTTCCGCTAAAAGGGTATAAGCAAACGGAAGTCCTGCAATATTATGTTTTTGAAGGAACTGGTGCAAATCCATCCCTTTATTGGCAGGAAAAGCCGCTTGCCAGGCATACCGGACAAAGGGGTATCGATTATTATGTTTCCTCAAAGGATAAGGGCATTTACAAGTTTGACAGCCTGAAACCTTTTGCAGCCAATCAGCATTTATCAGTTGTAATACATGATGGTAACCGCTTGGTTCACGGCAATGGCATCATTCATGTTGGAAGCTCACTAAGGGATAAAGAGCTCGAGCAGCAATTGGCCGTTTCATTCCTGTCATCGAAATTCGAATCTCTGGCAGCAACCGAGAGCTGGATTATAGATGCTTTGGCTTCGCTGGTTACAAAACATAAACCTTTGAATGTGAAAAGTGCTGAAATGGTTAAGGAGCTTAAAAGCACACTAACTCAAGCTGAGCTAGGTGAATTTATCAATCAAATTTCCGATGAAACTAGTAATATTGAACTTGATATCCTTGATCAATATCTATTTTCTATTAAAGGCATGAAAACGAAATTCTTTTCTGAGAACAGACAGGATGGCTCGCGTGTATTTCCGTTGCTTTTCGTCGAAAACAGGAGCGTAGTGGTGAACGGGGCACAAATGGATCAACTTGATGTAATCAATAAAGGGGATAAAAAGCTTTTTCCTTTAGCGCAAACGATGGGAACATTAGGATTCAAAACAGAATCAGGCCCTGGCATGCAATCGATTGAAATTTCATCAGAGGGCAGCAGATACTCTTTTAACCTGAAGAATAAGATATTCATTCATAATGGCAAAAGCTTTGGTCTCCTTGAAAATCCATTTCACAACATCCAGGGCACTCTGTTCATTGAACGGCATTGGCTGAATGCGATCTTCAATGTGTCAGTAATTGAGAGCCAAGATAGTATTGCACTTTCTTTTTAAAAATACTATGTAAAACAATCATGTTGGCCACTGGGATTTTTCAAAAAAAAAGCCCTGCAGATTCTGCAGGGTCCTTCTACATCCCTTTCACAGGATAGAAGGCAAAGGGAGAGGAGAAACCGGAGGAAGAACTTATGGGGAAACGTAAGTCTTCTCCGCGGTTGGCAACAACATCCTCGAATTGATGTTGTTATTTTTCATTATTTCCATAAAAGGAAGGGTTATACACTTGTTTGGTTAATTTTTTGTTTGTGTGGTAGGATAAGGGAGTAATTTGCAGAATTGAGGAGTACATAAAATGAGAGTTGTATCAGGAGATTTAAAGGGCCGTATATTGAAAGCGGTACCCGGTACGTCTACACGGCCTACGACTGATAAAGTGAAGGAATCCTTATTCAATATGATCGGGCCTTATTTTAGCGGAGGGCTTGGACTGGATTTGTTTGCCGGAAGCGGAGGTCTCGGGATTGAAGCATTGAGCAGGGGACTTGAAAAAGTCATTTTTGTAGACCGTGAAGGGAAAGCGATTCATATCGTCAACGAAAATCTTAAGTCTTGTGACCTAGAAGACCGAGCCGAAGTTTACCGGAATGATGCCGTAAGGGCTCTTAAAGCCATTCAAAAAAGAGATCTTGTTTTCGATTACATATTTTTAGATCCTCCTTATAAAAAACAGCAGCTGGTCAAGCTGCTTGAAATGATCGACAATGAGAACCTGGTCCATAATGACGGACTGATTGTTTGCGAACATGCTTCCGACATTGCTCTGCCGGAAAAACTGGGAGGGTTAAAGCAAACAAGGAATGAGAAATATGGAATTATCGGCATAACACTATATAAGCTTAATACTGAAGATGAGGGGGAAGAATAAGTGGCAAGGGTTGCTGTATGTCCAGGCAGTTTCGATCCGATTACATATGGTCATTTAGACATCATAACAAGGGCTGCCAAGGTTTTCGACGAGCTTTATGTTGTAGTATTGAATAATTCTTCAAAGAAACCGTTGTTTACGGTAGAGGAAAGAATTGAATTGATCGATGAGGTGACAAAGCATATCCCGAACGTGAAAGTCGACTCATTCCAGGGATTGCTGGTCGAATACGCAAAAAGTGTAAATGCGAATGCCATAATCCGGGGCCTGCGAGCCGTTTCTGATTTTGAATATGAAATGCAGATTACTTCCATGAACAGAGTATTGAATGATCAAATCGAGACCTTTTTCATCATGACAAACAACCAGTATTCATTCTTGAGTTCAAGTATTGTAAAAGAAGTAGCAAAGTACGAAGGGAAAATTTCCGAGCTTGTTCCAGTTCAGGTAGAAGAAGCATTGCTGAAAAAATTCAATGAGAATAAACAATAACGGGCAGATATCTGCCCGTTATTGTTCTTTCAGTATGCGTTTTCCAATCAGCATAACATATAAAATCAGGCTTCCGATTGTTATGAGCGGTCCGGCTGCTGCCATCATGCCATGAACGTCGGCAAGGCGAGTGCCTTCAGATGTCAGATATTCCATTACTGGAAGTGCATTCGACGGCTGCCCATCTTCAAAGAATCGCTCATACACCGGCTCCCAAAGGATGAACGCATAAAAAGCGGCAAAAAAACCATGCAGGATTCTCGCAAAGAAGAAAGGCTGGAAGCGAATGTCAGTCTGGGCAAGGATGCTTGCAACCTGCGCCTGTACGCTGAATCCGCTGAAGGCGAGAATGAAGCTCGTAATGACAGCCTGATGCATTAAAGTCGCATCCTGAACCTGGCTGGTCATCTGGCTGCCCAGTGTAATCTCGAAAAGTCCTGAGATATAGGGCATGCTAAGTAATTCAGTCATACCAAGCATAACAAGTGCCGTTTCGATGAATTTTGCCAAAAAGGCCGTAATATGCAGGTGAAATAATAGTTTGTTGATGACAGAAAAAAGAATGATGAATCCGCCAATCATTAATAGAGTCTGGATGGAAGACATGACGGCGTCGCCGAGAAGCTTTCCAATCGGCCGATTATCTTTAATGCGTGTCCTGTGCAGCGCCACAAATGCGTCTCTGATGGAAAGCTTTCTTTCTTTTTCATTTTTTGAATTTTCTTCATTTTTACCGTAGAATCTCATGATCAGCCCCACACTGATGTTTCCAAGATAGTGTGCCAGAGCAAGAATGATACCCAGCTGGACATTATAAAAGAACCCCACTGAAACAGCCCCGAAGATAAACAGAGGATTGGATGAATTGGTGAAAGATACTAGCCTTTCAGCTTCCACTTTCGTCAATTGACCTTCCTGCCTAAGTCGTGCCGTCAGCTTTGCCCCTGCGGGATACCCTGAAGCCATGCCCATGGCCCATACAAACCCTCCTACACCGGGGACCTTGAACAATGGTCTCATCAAAGGTTCGAGTAGGACACCGATGAAGCGGACTACCCCGAATCCAATCAGCATTTCAGACACGATGAAAAAGGGAAGGAGCGAAGGGAAGACGATTTCCCACCACATATTCAATCCTCTAATCGATGCGTCAAAGGATTCTTGCGGAAATGATATGAGCGAAACAGCCATCAGCGTGACCGAAGCTGCAAGAAAAAGCGTTTTTAACTTGGATTTTAACACCATTCATCCTCCCTCCAACGGTCTGTTGCTGTAAAACTTCATTAATCAATGGTAAAATAAAGAGAATCTTTTCAGTGGAGGTTTTTTCCATCCTCTGTTGATTGAGTTATTTAAACAGCAGTAAAAATTGATAAAAATAATGTTGAATTGTCAGCCTTGTCCTCATATAAATCAATATACTCGCTGAACTACAAATTAGACCAAGTTTAGCAGGTGTGGATAAAATTACGGTTTTGAGGGAGGAATAAGCTTTGGCAAGCCCAAAGGTAGGTTTAGCCCTTGGTTCAGGCGGTGCACGAGGATTTGCCCATCTGGGTGTAATAAAGGTATTGCGGGATGAAGGAATCCCGATTGATTTGATTTCAGGGAGCAGCATGGGTGCACTTGTGGCATCGTTTTATGGTGCCGGCCTTGACGTTGACCGGCTTTATAAGCTTTCCCGTGTTTTTAAACGTAAATATTACCTTGATTTTACGGTGCCGAAAATGGGGTTTATCGCTGGAAAAAGGGTAAAAGAGCTGATCAGGATATTTACACATGGAAAAAGGATTGAAGAGTTGGATATCCCGATTGGAATTGTAGCTACAGATTTGATGTCAGGTGAAAAGGTTGTTTTCAAGAGTGGCCCTGTTGCGGAAGCGGTAAGGGCGAGCATCGCGATCCCTGGAATATTTGTGCCTGAAAAATTAGGTGGAAGGTTGTTTGTCGATGGGGGAGTTGTCGACAGGATTCCTGTCTCAGTCGCGAAGGAGATGGGGGCTGATATCGTCATTGCTGTCGATGTTTCCAGCGTGAAGATAAATGTGGATGTCACATCGATTTTTGATGTTATCATGCAGAGTATTGATATCATGCAAATGGAGCTGGTTGCTAATCGTGAAGTGGCTTCTGATGTGATGATCAGGCCAAGAGTTGAAATGTATAATTCAAAAGCTTTCACTAATATAGAAGAAATTATTTCGATTGGTGAAGAGGAAGCAAAGAAGCATATTGATAAGATTAGACAGTGTATTGAGCAATGGAAGGAGTCCCACGAAGAATGAGCAGAAGAACTTCTATCAGGCTGTCTATATTGGCAGCTGTACTATTAATGGCAAGCGCTTTTTATTACTTGCCTTATTATGTTTCAAAACCAGGTATGGCAAAAGAGCTTGAGCCGATCATCGAGGTTGAAGGCGGTTATGAAGAAGAAGGAAGCTTCATGCTTACGACCGTCAGGATGGGCCGGGCGAATATTTACGCGTATATCATTGCCAAGCTGAGCAAATATCAGGAATTATATCCTGTTGAAGATATCAGGGCGGAGAATGAATCAGATGAAGAATATAACATCCGCCAGCTTCACATGATGGATAATTCAAAGACTTTGGCGATAGAGGTTGCCTATAAAAAAGCTGGTATTCCTGTAAAATATACATATAAGGGAGTCTATGTGCTGAGGATCATGGAAGGCATGCCTGCTGAAGGGAAGCTAATGCCAGGGGATCTTGTCTTTGAAGTAGATGGAAATGAATTTAAGTCGTCTGAAGAATTTATTGACTACATCAGTTCGAAAAAGCCTGGGGATATCGTCGAGCTTGCGTACAAACGCAATGGCAAGACGAACCATGTTGAATTACCGCTCAAAGCTCTTGATGACGGCAGCGGCCGCCCTGTAGTCGGAATCCAGCTAGTAGATGACAAAGAAATAGAGGTTGAACCTGATGTTGCAGTCCAGTCTGAAGAAATCGGCGGTCCATCCGCAGGTTTGATGTTCTCGTTGGAAATTTACAACCAGTTGACTGAGGAAGATTTAACAAAAGGCTATCAAATTGCCGGTACTGGGACAATCAGCCCGGATGGTACTGTAGGAAAAATTGGCGGGATCCAACAAAAGGTCGTCGCAGCTGATAAGGCGGGGGCAGAAATTTTCTTTGCTCCAAATGAAAAAGGTGCAAAGGATTCCAATTACGAAGAGGCAATGATGGCTGCAGAAGATATTAAGACAAAAATGAAGATCGTTCCAGTCAATACATTTGAAGATGCTGTATCCTATCTGGAGAAATTAAAGAAAAAATCAAGCTGAATCAGCTTGATTTTTTTTTCTTTTTCACTATTGATCTTTCAGCATGATGGGAGGCTGTGAGAATTCCTGAGAAAGCAGGCGATGCTGAGCTTCGCCGCTTTGCCCTAAAGCATAGATTCTTGAGGCCTTGATATCCAGTTGAAGATCCGGGTCGGAATAAGCGGAAATCCTGGACACAAGCGGGATGCCAAACTTTTTTTTCTGTAAGTTCAGGTAGGTACGGCCCTTTTCTGTTGCTCCTAATAACCTTAAGTAGTTTACCGTGTTTTTTGTGCTTTTCATTTCGTGTTTTCTCGTGTTCGTCAGGATGTGCAGGGAGACTCTCTGAAGCCTTGTCCACGTATAGCGTTTCGTTTTGATGGCTTCCATATATTCCTGGAATGATTCCGAAGAAGAAGCTGCAGCAAGAAGCCTGTTTTCAAGACCTTCTTCCACTTCGTAATATTCCTTTAGCTCCTTGGGACTGCTCTGCAGAAGCTTATACTTCAATAGTGGCCAGTAATTCTCCCAGGAATGGAATCCGCCATATTCTTCTCTGTAATGAATTAATTCTTTGAAGGTCGATATTGGAACGAGCTGTTTAATTGTTTCTATTTCCCCTTCTGCTCCAAACAGGGCCTTGCGGATGCTTGTAGCGCTCGCAATTGTTGCAGAAGCAAAATGTTCATCATGGTACCCGGCATTTTTTCTTGTAATGGTTTCGGCTTGCATCGTGCTATTCTGCCTGATTATTGCTTGTATGTAAAGAAGACCAAGAATGTTATTTGGCTTTGATATGTCGATGTAATTTTCGGATGGTGATAATGATTGGAAGCTGAGTGCGATTGATTTGGGATAACTGTATCCTTCGCCCGCGTAATATTTAATTTTATCCTGGAAAGGTTCATTGTTCTCTTCCAGAAAGGTGATCGTCCGTTTGAAGGCTTCCAAATCGCCGGATTCACTTCCAAAGCAAAGTGAGTGGCAGCCAGCTGCTGAGAGGATTGAGACAGCACCTTCAGCAAAGGTTTCTGCATGCTGGGTTGCAAAGCGATAGGGGAGTTCGAATACGAGATCAACACCTGCAGCCAATGCCATTTTCGTCCTCGCCCATTTCGAGATAAGGGCAGGCTCCCCTCGCTGCAGGAAATTTCCACTCATGGCTGCGATGGCAATATCGGCACCAGACTGTTCCTTTGCCTGTTCAAGATGGAATAAATGGCCATTATGAAAAGGATTATATTCAACTACGACACCAACAGCTTTCATTATTGCCCTCCTTCGTGTTAAGATGGATATTGCATTGCTTGGAAGTTTAAATTCAAGTATTTATGTAAATTATAGTGTAAAGAAAAAATATTGACAAATGATTATGCGAAGGGCTATAATTACCTTTGTTGCCTTGGGGTGATTCTATGAAATGGACACTAAGTCAGATACAAAAACATCGAAACAAGGACTTTCTGATCGACGACGTTGTCCGGATGGATTCGATTAAGGAAACAGATCCAACAATCCGTGTTGTCTCTCCTATCCATCTCACTGGAAGGGCGGACATAAGTGCCACGAGAGTGACATTCCATATTCGGATTGAAGGCCATCTAATCCTGCCTTGTTCACGGACGCTGGTTGACGTTAAATATCCAATTGATGTTGAAACCACTGAAACTTTCATGTTAAATAGCCACGACTACGAGGCTGACGAGGAAGTTCATCAAGTAAATGGCGATGTCATTGATCTTGAACCAATCATCAGGGAGATTCTGCTACTGGAAGTTCCAATGCAGGTTTTCTGTGATGATAGCGCCGATCAGGAAAGAGGCGCACCCCAGTCAGGTAAGGATTGGGAAGTAATCGAGGAAAAGGAGAAATCCGAAAAACTTGATCCCCGTCTTGCTGGACTTGCAAAATTCTTTGAGGACTCTAAGGGTTCCTCTGACTAACCGATTAAAAAAGAGCGTGAAGGTCCGGGTTGGACTGGCCTTCATAAACTTTCTTATTCCTTTTAAGGAGGTGGGAAGAATGGCTGTACCATTTAGAAGAACGTCTAAAACTGCGAAAAGAAAACGCCGTACTCATTTTAAATTACAAGTTCCGGGTATGGTAGCATGCCCTAACTGCGGTGAAATGAAACTTGCTCACCGTGTGTGCAAAGCTTGCGGAACATACAAAGGAAAAGAAGTTGTAAACAACTAATTTTCTCAGGGAAAAGCACAGGATGCATCTGCATTCCTGTGCTTTTTTTTGTTGTATAGGAAATTATAAAAATGTTCAGTAGTGTATAACTGCATGTAGTAATCTTAATCTAGCTCCAGCGCTTGACGGGGCTGAACGAGGCGCGTGCGCTTTTTGTTCTTGTATGAAAATGTTTTTGATTTATATTTTCCGGAATATTGTTAAAATTTATAGGACTAGTATTTTGAGGAGGGCGATGATGAATTCATACATAATTTCAAAAGAAAAAGGTGGAGTACTGCTATTTACGATCAACAGGCCAGATCGGAGAAACGCCATTGATTTCGATGTGATGTCCGGACTCGAAAAGGCACTTGATTTGGCTGGAGAAGAGGATATCAAGTTTTTTGCGATTACTGGTACAGGAGATCAGGCTTTTTGTTCAGGGGGGGATTTATCAGCCTTTCATCTCCTTAAATCGGAGGAGCAGGCGTATGGGATGCTCTCAAGGATGGCTGGAATCCTGTATAAACTTCTAGTACTCCGAAAACCTACAATCGCTATCCTTAATGGGTCAGCTGTTGGAGGAGGCTGTGAAATTGCCTCTGCCTGTGATTTCCGAATTGGAAAAAAGGGAATTAAAGCTGGATTTATTCAAGGCAGTCTGGCTATTACAACTGGGTGGGGTGGAGGCTCAATCCTGCTAGAAAAGCTTCCTCAGAATATCGCACTGAAATTACTCATTGATGCGAAGGTGCATACTGCCGATGATTTGCTTGATTTTGGTTTTCTTCATGATATCTATAATGAGTCTGGATTGGATGCCTGTCTCTCATTTTTAAATGATGGGTTTAAAAAGGAAGTAGCAGTACTGGAGGCATATAAATCTCTGATAAATAAAAGATGGGAGCTTTTATCCATGAGAGAGCGTATGGAAGAAGAAGCGGCAAAATGTGCCGTGTTATGGGAGGATGAAGCCCATCACCGGAAAGTCGATGAATTCATGAGCAAAAAAAATAGGCTCTGATATTGCCTAACGGTGACTTTTATTACCTGTTGATTGTAGTGGAAGTCGCGAAGACTCCTGCGGGATGAGCAAGTCATGGGAGACCCCGCAGGCGCGTAAGCGCCGAGGAGGCTCCCAGACTGCCCGCGGAAAGCGAAGCGCCTGGAACGAAAATCAACAGCCAAATTTAACAGAGCCAAAAAATAAAAAATAATTAGCAGGGTATTGGATGATATCAGTCTATCTTTCCTATTAGATGCATATGAATGAATAAAAAACAATAGGAGGGATTTTCTGATGCCATTAACTCGTCAGGATGCCTGGTCACAAGACGAAGATTTATTGCTGGCTGAAGTAGTTTTGCGCAATATCCGCGAGGGCGGTACTCAATTAAAAGCGTTTGAGGAAGTGGGGAAACAGCTTTCAAGGACTGCTGCTGCCTGCGGTTTCCGCTGGAATTCATATGTGAGAAAACAATATAAATCTGGTATTGAGCTGGCCAAGAAACAGCGCAAGGAAACAAAAAAACAAATAAAGCCTGAGGTTGGAGCGGATAAAGCCCAACCGGTAAATGAGGCTCCAATGCCAGCACAGGCACCTGAAGTGAAACAATCTGATTTGAGTTTGGAGAAAGTGAAGCAATATCTCGATGACCTTCATGAAAAAGCAGGAACTGCAAGAAGCCAGCAAAGCCTGGATGAGCAAAAAGAAAAGATTCGGGGCCTCGAAAAGCAAATCTATTACTTGTCTGCTGAAAATGAAAAATTAGAAACTCAATTAAAGTCAATGGAAGAAGATTATAGAGCCTTGATTGACATTATGGAGCGGGCGAGGAAAAGAGTAGGCCCAAAAGATGAAGAAAAACAGCCAAAACTCAACTTCCAGCTTGAAGGAAAAGGAAATCTTGAGAAGGTTGAAAAATAGGCTACAAGAAGCGCCTGCCGTGATTCGGCAGGCGCAGTTTTATTAAGAAATAAGAAAGTATAGATTTCACTTCGAGAAATGTGCAGCTCCAACGCGCTTTGCTTATTGCAGTTGTTCTGTCACGCCTGCTGGGTACCATACAAGCGGATTTTCGCCGCGGTCCCGTTCAACATCATACTGTACAGGTGTGAAGCCCATCTTATCCCAGAAATCCTGTGATTTTACTCTGGGATTTGTTTTAATCGGCAGGCCGAACCCTTTTGCGAATTCAACCAGCGATTTGCCATAACCTTTGCCCTGGTAATCTGGCAGTACTTCAAGTTTCCATAGTTCCAGGTAATCCTGTGCAGGCTCGAAATAGCGGTCGAACTGCTTTTTTACCTGATAAAGACTCATACGGGCAACGAGCTTGTCGCCGAAGTAAATTCCGTAAAAAGGCGAATCACTGTCGTTTTCCACGATGTTTGCTTCAAGGTCTTCAAGCATTGAAAGTTCCTGGTGCCCATATTCCCTGAATTTCTTGAATTCTTCTAATGTCTTATAATTGATTTTTAATTTTTCCACTTTATTTGCCATAAAGCAATCCCCCGATCAAGCCGCCGTTAGTTCATTGTCTTTGAAAAAAGACATGTATAGATATATACCCAAAAAAATACGCTGTAATAAGGCAGCCGAATATATTTGTTTTTTTAATCTTATTTTTATTATATTATAAAAACATAAAAAATTCTGCATTTGAATTTTAGAAAGCGGTTCCAATTTTTGCAGGAAAAAAACAGAATATTGTAGAATTTTATAAAGTGAGCGTATTTTTTTACGGGAAAGGGGAAACAGCGTGCAAAAAATATTAATTGCAAACAGGGGAGAAATAGCGCTTCGAATCATCCGCACTTGCCGTGAACTCGGTATTGAAACAGTGGCTGTCTATTCAGATGCTGACCAGGGTCTGCCATTTGTGAAAGAAGCTGACACTTCGTTCAGGATCGGGGAACCGCCTGTCCAAAAATCCTATCTTAATGCAGAAGAAATATTAAGAATTGCTAAAGCTGAGAATGTAGACGGCATCCATCCCGGCTATGGCTTTTTATCGGAGAATGCTGATTTTGCCCGAAAGGTGGAAGAAGCAGGCCTGAGCTTTATCGGCCCAGCTCCGGATACGATTGAAAAAATGGGAGACAAGATTATCGCGAGATCGACGATGGAAAAAGCAGGTGTTCCCGTCGTGCCTGGAAGTGATCTCGGCCTAAAGACTTTAGAGGAAGCTGTTGAGCTTGCTGCTGAAATCGGCTATCCGGTCATGCTGAAAGCCAGCGGAGGCGGGGGCGGCATCGGAATGGTGCTTTGTGAAAATGAGCAAGCGCTCACTAAGAATTTCGAATCAACAAAAGGGAGAGCAAAAGCTTATTTCGGCAGCGATGAAGTTTTCATTGAAAAATACATCAATAACGCCCGCCATGTAGAGGTACAGGTTTTTGGTGATTCTCACGGCAACCATGTGCATTTGTTTGAGCGCGACTGTTCAATCCAAAGGCGCCACCAGAAAGTTGTCGAGGAAGCTCCTTCGCCGTTCTTGAAAGAAGTTGCACGCCAGAGGATGTATGAAACTGCTGTTAAAGCGGCGAAGGCAATGGATTATGTGAACGCTGGCACTGTCGAGTTCATTGTGGATGAAAATGAAAACTTTTATTTTTTGGAGATGAACACCCGGCTTCAGGTTGAACACCCAGTAACTGAAACAATCACTGGACTTGACCTGGTGAAGTGGCAAATTCTTGTTGCACGTGGAGAAAAGCTGCCATTGCTGCAGGATGAAATTGAAAAGGCTGGCTGTGCGATTGAATTTCGCCTGTACGCCGAAGACCCAGTCAGGTTTCTGCCATCACCAGGGAAAATCAGTGAATTTTCTTGGGTAGCTGCAGATGGAATCCGAGTTGATGCCGGCTATGAATCTGGTTCAACCGTGACCCCATTTTATGACCCAATGGTCGCAAAATGTATTGTTGGAGGTAAGACAAGAGCTGAGGCGATCCAGCGGGCACAGGAGTTTTTTGCATCACTGAAATTGGAAGGCATTAAGTCAAATGCACCGTTATTCGCAGAAATTTTGAGTGAAGAGGGCTTTCAGTCCGGTAATTATACAACCTCATACTTAACAGAAAGAAAATTGGCATCCAAATAGAGGAGGAAAAGAAGATGAGAGAAATTACAGCAAATATGGCAGGTACTGTTTTGAATGTTATGGTGGCATCAGGTGATTCAGTAACAGAAGGACAGGAAGTATTGATGCTTGAATCTATGAAAATGGAAATCCCGGTTGAGAGCCAGGGTGCAGGAAAGGTTGCCGAGGTTAAGGTGAACATCGGTGATTTCGTAAATGAAGGCGATGTCCTGCTTGTATTGGAATAATAGTATTTTAGGAGGGGAAAAATGACTACGGCAAAAACATTAGCAGATACATTACAAGAAAAAGCTAAACAAGTAGAATCTGGCGGCCATCCGAAATATCATGAGAAGCTGGCTGAACAGAATAAGTTGTTCGTGCGTGAGCGCTTGAATCTTTTATTTGATGGCGGAATTTATGAAGAAGATGGCAAGTTCGCCAATTTCCAGGCGGGAGACCTGCCGGCGGATGGCGTAGTGACCGCAATCGGTAAAATAGGCGGACAGACAGTATGTGTGATGGCGAATGACTCAACCGTTAAAGCAGGTTCATGGGGTGCCAGAACGGTGGAAAAGATCATAAGGATTCAGGAAACAGCTGAGAAGCTTAAGGTTCCTTTACTGTACCTAGTGGATTCAGCCGGTGCCCGGATCACAGACCAGCTGGATATGTTCCCGAATCGACGCGGTGCAGGGAAGATTTTTTACAATCAGGTAAAAATGTCCGGTATGATTCCACAGATTTGTCTTCTATTCGGACCGTCGGCAGCTGGCGGAGCGTATATTCCTGCTTTCTGCGATATCGTGATCATGGTTGATCAGAATGCATCCATGTATCTTGGGTCTCCGAGGATGGCTGAAAAGGTCATCGGTGAAAAGGTAACCCTTGAGGAAATGGGCGGCGCACGCATGCACTGCTCTGTTAGCGGTGTAGGCGATATGCTTGTATATAGTGAGGAAGAAGCGATCCAAGCAGCACAGAAGTATTTGAGCTACTTCCCTGCCAGTTTCAAAACGAAAACGGAAGTGATTGAAGGGGTTGCTCCAAAAGCAGGAAGAAGCCTCGAAGAGATTGTTCCGCTGAATCAAAATGCTCCGTTCGATATGTATGAGGGCATTGATGCGCTGATTGACGAAGGAAGTTTCTTTGAAATCAAAAAGCTGTTCGCACCTGAAATCATCACAGGGCTTGCACGCATCGACGGCAGAGCGGTTGGAATCATTGCGAACCAGCCGAAGGTAAAAGGTGGTGTCTTGTTCGTCGATTCTGCAGACAAGGCGGCGAAATTTATCCAGCTTTGCGATGCTTTCCATATTCCATTGCTGTTCCTTGCAGATGTGCCGGGCTTCATGATTGGAACGAAGGTCGAAAGAGCGGGTATCATCCGTCACGGTGCGAAGCTGATTGCGGCGATGAGCTCTGCCACTGTTCCGAAAATATCTGTCATCGTCCGTAAAGCATACGGAGCAGGTTTATATGCAATGGCGGGTCCTGCATTCGAACCGGATTGCTGTATCGCCCTTCCGACTGCACAGATTGCAGTCATGGGACCGGAAGCAGCAGTGAATGCAGTGTATTCAAACAAAATCAATCAAATAGAAGATCCAAAAGAAAAGATTGCGTTTGTACAGGAAAAACACCAGGAATATAAAGAGAGCATTGATATCTATAAGCTTGCTTCCGAGCTGATCGTCGATGACATCGTCGCAGCAAACGACTTGAGGAATGCTCTGATTGAGAGATACCGTTTATATGAAACAAAGGAAATGGAATTCGGAGTCAGGAAGCATCCTGTCTATCCGGTATAATGCAAAACGGAGGTCCTCCAGGATCTCCGTTTCATTTTTTAGCTGCACATTCTATGCAATCTATTGAAATTTATTGCAGATGTCCATTGCAGTAAATTCACTTCTCCCGAAAATAAATTCCGCTTATTTATTTGGCTCTGTTATTGCCCAATGTTGATTTTTATTACCTGTTGATTGTAGTGGAAGGCTCCCAGACTGCCCGCGGAAAGCGAAGCGCCTGGAACGAAAATCAACAGCCAAATTTAACAGAGCCATTTTTTAAAATAATCACAATCACTTCTTCCTAATAAAGCACTGTTTCTGCTAAAATATGACTAAAGACCAATATAGAGAGATGTCACTTGAAGTGGCTTTTAGGAAAAAAATCGGACTACACTCATCCGGATGTGGGGTTTTCATGAAAATAGCGATTATTGGCGGAGGTTCTTTAGGTTTATTATTCTCTTATTATTTAAGCTTGAAGCACGAAGTCTATCTATATACAAAAACCCAGGAACAATCAGACATCATTAACCAGCAGGGTATACATATCGTGAAATCGGGACATGAGAGTACTTCTCATCAGGTAACTGGATTTCCTATCCAGCAATGGCAAGGCAAGGAAGAGTTAACGATTGTTGCGGTGAAGCAGTATCAGCTCAAGCAACTTCTTCCGATTATAAATTCAAAGCAGGCAGGCAGCATCCTTTTTCTCCAAAATGGTTATGGCCATATCCAGCTGTTATCAAAACTATCAGCACATAATATTTTTGTAGGTTCCGTGGAGCACGGCTCTGTCAGAGCTTCTGCGAATGCTGTTCTTCATAACGGTGCAGGAGTGACAAGAGCGGCAGTTTTCAATGGCGATGATCGACTGCTTAGAGAAATCTCCTCAACAGTGCCTATGGAATTTCCCTTCCAGATGGAGTCGGATTACAAAGAGATGCTATTAAAAAAGCTTGTTGTGAATTCCGTAATCAACCCAATGACTGCCATCCTGAAGGTGAAAAATGGCGAGCTTGTTAAAAACCCATTTTATTATAAAATCTTCACACAGTTATTTGATGAGTGCGCCGCAGTACTTGAATTACATAACAAGGCAGAGTATTTCCAGAACCTGATAACGGTTTGTGAAAAAACTGCAGACAACCATTCATCCATGTATAAAGACCTGGAAAATGGCAGACAAACAGAGATTGATGCCATTCTGGGCTATTTGCTCGAAACATCAGCAAAGAAAAAAATAGAAGCTCCATTAATACATAATTATTATCATTGCATCAAGGGGAAGGAGCACGAAAGGGAGGAAGCGTGATGCCGGGATTACTATCCGCATTTGTTGCTGCATTGATAACAGTACCAATGATTGGCTACCTTGCTGTGTTCGTGATCAGCAAACAAATTACACGGAACCATCGGCGTTCAGTCAATTTGGCAATTGACTTCAGTACTTTTTTGCTCGTGCTGTCTGTGCATTTTTTGATCATTACCATTTGGGAGAGGTCCTTTCTCTGGCTGATCCTCGTTGTATTGTTTGCACTTGCTTCGTTATTTGTCTGGATACACTGGAAGTATAAAGAGGAGATTGTTTTGCCGAAGGTATTTAAAGGCTTTTGGCGCTTTAACTTCCTGTTATTTTTCTCAGCGTATATCATCCTTGTAATATTCGGCTTGATTCAGAGGCTGACATACCTATTTGCTTAAGATGTGTTGGACCGATTCAAGCGAAAGGTCCAGCACTTTTTATTTACAAAAATACCTTGATTTTAGAAATTTCGAAAGGCAAAGTTTTTTTCTTTTCGTTTCAATCAATGCTATACTCATAACAGTGAAAATTGTTTTCGAGAAAGGGAGTACACGTAATGGAGATGTTGAGTCTCTCTCTTCCGGCTGCAAACCGGTTTGCGACTGATTACTTGGCTGGAAGCCCTGAACTTCAGAGTTTCTTTCATTATAATTTTAATAATAAGGACGCATATGTTCGTCGCCTGGATGAACTGAAAACTAGAAGCTTCATGAGGAATGAACTGGCTGACCATATTCAATCATTCATGTCGCATTATGCACGATCAGAAAAAATCACCACTAATATTGATAAGCTCAGGAAAGAAAACAGTGTGGCGGTTATTGGAGGCCAGCAGGCAGGAATATTGACCGGGCCGCTTTATACAATCCATAAGGTCATTTCCATCATCAAGCTTGCAGAACAAAAAGAAGCTGAACTTGGCGTACCGGTTGTACCAGTGTTCTGGATTGCCGGCGAAGACCATGATTACCAGGAAGTAAACCACGTTTATGTCATGAAAAACAATAAGCAGGAAAAGTGGGTTTATCCTGAAAAGAATCTTGAGAAAAAGATGATTTCTGAGGTCTGCATCAATAAAGACTTATGTTATTCGTGGGTTGAGCAAATTATTGAAACCTATGGAGAAACGGATCATACAAAAGAGGTCTTATCTTTTGCGCTGGACTCGTTGAAGAACGCGAAATCATTCGTCGATTTTTTTGCTTCCATCATCATGGAGTTATTTAAGGATTCAGGACTGTTGATAGTTGATTCTGGGAATAAAGATCTTCGTAAGCTTGAAAAAGAATATTTCATGAACATGATAAAGAATCATCGGGAGATTACATCTGCTGTTCAAGAACAGCAAAAACTGACAGTCTCGGCTGGTTTCCCAAATATGATTGATGTCAGTGAAAATGCTGCGAATCTTTTCTTTTACGATGAAGAAGTGAATGAGAGAATTCTGCTCCACTATGACCCACAAAGTGGAGGATTCGCAGGTAAGAATGGTGAAGTCAGCTTCACATATGACCAGCTAGTGGAGATTGCAAATGAGTTTCCGGAGAAGCTGAGCAATAACGTGGTGACCAGGCCGCTGATGCAGGAGTGGCTATTCCCGACCCTCGCTTTTATTGGTGGTCCTGGTGAAATTGCCTATTGGGCAGAACTTAAAAAGGTATTCGAGCGTTTCGACGTAAAGATGCCTCCGCTGGTGCCAAGGCTGAACATTACGCTGCTGGAAAGATCAGTTGAGTCAGATCTGGAAGAACTTCGGCTCGACCTGAGGGAAGTCCTTATTTCAGGAACAAGCGGCCATGAGCTTAAGTTTATAGATTCCTTGAAGGACCGTGAAGTTGAAGAGCTATTTGAAAATCTTAAAGGAATTCTTACTGAGCAATATAAATTGATACGCGAAAAAACAAACGGGATGAATCCTGTATTAATGCCTTTATTAGCAAAGAATGAATCGATCCTTATGAATCAGATTGGCTTTATGGAAGATAAAATTGTGGAGGCTGTGTGCCAAAAGCATGACCATATCCTGAGGAAATTCACTAGAATCGATCATGCCCTAAGGCCAGGCGGGTCGCCGCAGGAAAGAGTCTGGAATCCTTTCTACTATCTGAATAAATATGGATTGGGCCTGATTCCGGATTTGCTTGGGCTGCATTATGAATTCGATGGTACTCATAAAATAATTAAACTGTAAGCTAAAGCTTCATCCATACAGGATGGAGCTTTTATTTTTAAAAAATCCGAAGAAATTACTGGAACCCGTGTTTTTTAGGAGGAATTCCAGATAGTGGGGAGAATATTTAAAATAAGGTGGTGAAAAGTGGGGGAATGTGGTACATTGTATTTAGAAAGTGGGGGTAGTGGCATGTTCATGGGTGAATACCATCATAATGTTGATAGCAAAGGCCGATTGATCATCCCTGCCAAGGTCCGTGATAACCTGGGAGAAATGTTCATTCTTACCCGTGGACTCGACCAGTGTTTATTTGGTTATCCCATTTCTGAATGGTCAGTGATTGAAGACAAGCTGAAAGGGCTTCCGCTGACTAAAAAAGATGCAAGAGCATTTACCCGTTTTTTCTTTTCGGGTGCTACCGAGAGTGAAATTGACAAACAGGGGAGAGTCAATATTCCAACCCCTCTTATGCAATACGCCAAGCTTGAGAAAGAATGTGTGATTTTAGGTGTTTCCAATCGAATTGAAATTTGGAGCAAAGCCATCTGGGAAGAATATTTCGCAGAATCTGAGGAATCTTTTGCTGAAATTGCGGAAAATATGATTGGATTTGATATTTAAGGGTAACATTATTCTGATATAATATTACCTGCTCCTCGATTGGAAAGGTGGATCATGATGTTCAAACATACAACAGTTTTACTGGAAGAAACAGTAGACGGGCTCGATATCAAGCCTGATGGTACATACGTGGATTGTACTCTCGGTGGCGCAGGCCACAGCGAATTGATTTTGTCCAAGCTTTCAGAAAAAGGAAAGCTTTATGCCTTTGACCAGGACAATGTAGCCATTGCCAACGCAAGGGAAAAGCTGGCAAGCTATGGTGACAAACTTACAATTATCAAAAGCAATTTCCTGAATTTGCAGGAAGAACTCGAGAAACTTGGAGTAACGGAAGTGGATGGCATCCTCTACGATCTTGGCGTTTCTTCTCCGCAGCTGGATACACCTGAACGTGGTTTCAGCTATCACCATGATGCCCCTCTGGATATGCGCATGGATCAGGATGCTCCATTATCAGCTTACGATGTTATTAATGACTGGCCGTATGAGAAATTGGTCAAGATCTTCTTCCAATACGGCGAAGAGAAATTTTCAAAGCAAATTGCCAGAAAGATTGAGGCAGCAAGGGAAATTAAACCGATTGAAACGACTGGAGAACTTGTCGAATTAATCAAGGATGCCATTCCCGCTCCTGCAAGGAGAAAGGGCGGACATCCTGCAAAGCGGGTATTCCAGGCTGTAAGAATTGCAGTGAATGATGAACTTGGAGTGTTCGAGAAATCTCTTGAACAGGCAATCGAAATGCTTGCTGTTGGCGGCAGGATCAGTGTCATCACTTTCCATTCATTGGAGGACAGGATCTGCAAGGTAACTTTCAAGAAAGCGAGCGAAACACCACAGCTTCCGCCGGGTCTGCCGATTATTCCAGATGAATTCCAGCCGAAATTGAAGCTGGTCACAAGAAAACCAATTCTGCCTTCTGATGACGAGCTTGAATACAATAACCGTGCAAGGTCGGCAAAATTGCGTATCGCTGAAAAAGTTAAAAAATAAAATTATAAAAAATAGAATCTCAGGAGGGAAAATGATGAGCAATCTGGCAAGAAAATTGCAACAGGAACAGCAGCAGCGCACTGTTCAAACACCGGCAAAAGCACCGGCAAGAAGAAATTCGATCCTAACGCCCGGTGAAAAAATCCTGATGTTTGTTTTCGGAGCAATGGTATGCTTCGGTGCGACATTCATGGTATCAAAACAGGCCGCCATTTATGAAGTAAACAAAGACATCCAGATTATCGAAGGAAACATCCAGGAGCAGCAAAAAGTTAACAGTGATCTTGAAGTCCAGGTTAGCGAGTTAAGTACCTATGAGCGAATCAAGAAGGTAACTGAAAAGCTTGGTTTAACATTGAATGAAGACAATGTTAAGGGTGTTGAAAACTGATGGGCAAGAAACAGCCCTATATGAATCTTGGAGCAGCGGTATTATTCGTAATATTCAGCCTGCTCTTTTTTATCTTGATTTTCAGGTTCGTATCAATTCAGGTAACTGGTGAGGTACATGGACAAGCACTTGCTGCCAGGGCACAACAGAAATATGAAAATGAAAAAGTGATCGAAGCTGTCAGAGGTTCGATTTTTGACCAAAAAGGTGAGGTAATTGCCGAGGATACTACTGCATACACGCTGGTAGCAATTCTGGACGATTCAATGACTACGAACGAGAAAAAGCCGAAGCATGTAAAAGATCCGGGTAAGACGGCAAGCCAGCTTGCTAAATTTATCGATATGAGTGAATCGGAAATTTATCAGCGGTTGACGATGGAAGATGTCTTCCAGGTCGAATTCGGAAAAGCAGGCCGTGATATCTCCCATCAAACGAAACGGGAAATCGAAGAGTTAAAGCTTCCGGGCATCACTTTTTTACGAGATTCCAAGAGGTTCTATCCGAATGGGGTGTTTTCTTCGCATTTGATAGGGTTCGTTGAAAAGGAAGAAAAGAAAGAAAAGAAAGGGAAAAGTGTCACTTCCGGTAAACTGGGAATTGAAAAGACCCTGAATGATGAATTGACCGGTCAAAATGGGTCACTTTCTTTTGAAAGTGACCTTTGGGGATTCCTGCTTCCTGAGAGCGAGAAAAAAGTCACACCAGCACAGGATGGAAATGACGTTTACTTAACGATTGATAAAAAGATTCAGACATTTGTAGAGGATGCTGTCAACCGGGTGGATGAGGAGTATAAACCAAAAAAAATCATCGCAGTGGTTGCTGACCCGAAGACGGGGAATATTCTTGCGATGGCCCAGCGTCCGACATTCCACCCAACGACGCGTGAAGGGCTGGAAAAAAGCTGGCATAATGAAATTGTCGAAAACCCGCTGGAGCCTGGTTCTACCATGAAAGTCTTCACTTTGGCTGCTGCTGTAGAGGAGAAGAAATGGAATCCAGGGGAACTCTATAAATCTGGATCCTATAAGGTTACCGAAAAATCTGGGAGCATTGGTGACCACAACGGGCGTCAAGGATGGGGTACAATCACTTATCTTGAAGGGATTCAGCGTTCCTCTAACGTGGCAGTTGCGAAACTCGTTAATGAAAAAATAGGTACGGAAAAATTCCGCGAGTACCTGACTAAGTTTGGCTTCGATAATCCTACTGGCATTGATTTGCCCAATGAGGCGGTCGGTAAAATCCAGTATAAATGGCCAATTGAAAAAATAACTACCTCTTATGGACAGGGTTCTACGGTTACTCCAATTCAGCTTATCCAGGCAGCAACTGCCGTGGCGAATGATGGAACCATGATGAAACCGAGAGTCATAGACAAAATTGTTGACCCAAATACAGGAGAGGTTGTAAAACAAACTGAACCTCAAACGGCAGGCAAGCCTATTTCTGCTGAAACAGCTAAAGAGGTCAGGGATGTACTCGAAACTGTCATCACATCGGAAAATGGAACCGGAAAATCCTATGCAATAGAAGGATATAAAGTCGCCGGGAAAACAGGTACTGCAAACCTGACGGAAAACGGGAAATACCTGGACGGTGCAAATGATTATCTGTTTTCATTCCTTGGAATGGCACCGAAGGACGACCCGAAACTCGTTGTTTATGTTGCCGTCCAACAACCAGAAATTGATCATTACTATAAAGGCTCGATCCCGACGTCTATGATTTTTAAATCAGTCATGAAGAGCAGTCTTCAATATTTGAATATCAAGCCGACATCTTTGGAAAAAGCTGACTCAAGCCAGGTTCCTGACATCACTGGCATGGCTGCAGCCGAAGGAAAGAAATTGCTTGAATCAAAAGGATTTGAGACTGTTATTATCGGAGACGGGAACATGGTTGAAGATCAGCTGCCAAAGGCCGATACAATGGCTCTTGAAGGAGAAAAGATAATCATCAAAGCTTCCGGTGCGAAAACCTATCCTGAACTGACCGGCTGGTCGCTGAGGGATGTGTTGAAACTGGCACAAATTGCAGATGTTAAATTGAATAAAGCCGGAAGCGGCTATGTAACAAAACAGAACCTGAAGCCAGGCTCGCCAATCAACGAAGGTGAGAACCTGATCATCGAACTGGAAACACCACTTCAGCAATTTGAAGAATCACAGAAAAAAGAAGACAGTAATGAAGAAACAGAGGAAGTCGGCGGATGATGCCCTTCCTCTTTTTTTGTGCATTTTACAGGATTTAACAAAGTTGTCCGGAGCAGCCATGATGTCTGCCAAAACTCTGCTTGACTCGGACTTCTTGTTATATTCAAATTCGTACAAGCATATATTTGAACGAGTTAATAGAGTTTCCTGTTTAAATATTGGAACAAATATAGGGGAGGTTCGTTCATTATATGCGTGTTTCAAACGTGACGGTCAGAAAGCGGCTGGCGCTGATCTTAGTAGTTGGTATTCTGGTGTTTTTCATTATTGATGTTCGTCTCGGCTATGTACAGTTCATGTTAGGTGACTTTTTGACAGGGAAAGCAAAAGACTCCTGGAGCAGGAATGTCCCGTTCGAACCTCAGCGGGGCGAAATAACGGACAGGAATGGTGTAGCCCTGGCGACGAACATCAGTGCACCGACTGTATATGTAGTGCCCCGCCAGGTGAAGGAGCCGGAAACGACTGCTGAACAATTGGCGAAGGCATTGAATATGTCAAAGGAAAAAGCCTATCAGCATATCACAAAAAAAGAAATGATCGTCAAAATTCCTGAAGGCAGGAAAATATCCCATGAAAAAGCAAAAGAAATCAGGGCAATGGACATCAAAGGCGTGTATATCGGCGAAGACTCCAAACGCCATTATCCTTACGGCAGCTATCTTTCACATGTACTTGGGTTTGCGGGCATTGATAACCAGGGTCTGATGGGGCTGGAGCTTTATTATGATAAGGAACTGAAAGGTACCAAGGGTTCTGTTCAGTTTTATGCAGATGCAAAACAGCAGCGGATGAATAATATGGCAGATGACTATGAACCGCCAGTGGACGGGCTTGACCTTAAGTTGACAATCGACAGCAGGGTGCAGACAATCGTCGAAAGGGAACTGGATATTGCACAGGCAAAATACAATCCTGATGGAATCATCGCCATTGCCATGAACCCGAATAATGGCGAGATTTTGGCGATGTCTAGCAGGCCGGATTTTGATCCTGCAAACTTCAGGAATGTTGCGCCTGAGGTATATAACCGAAACCTGCCTATCTGGAGTACATATGAACCAGGGTCAACATTCAAAATCGTCACCCTGGCAGCTGCTCTACAGGAAGGAAAGGTTAATCTGGAAAAAGACCATTTCCATGATTCAGGTTCTGTAGAAGTGGCTGGGGCGAGGATCCGTTGTTGGAAAAAGGGCGGACATGGAAGCCAGTCCTTCCTTGAGGTAGTTGAGAATTCATGCAACCCTGGTTTTGTCGAGCTGGGTGACAGACTTGGAAAAGATACGCTTTTTAAATATGTTAAGGACTTCGGCTTCGGCCAAAAAACTGGTATTGATCTTCAGGGTGAAGGTAAAGGAATCATGTTCAATCTGGACAGAGTCGGGCCGGTCGAGCAGGCTACGACTGCATTTGGCCAGGGGGTATCGGTGACGCCGATCCAGCAGGTTGCTGCAGTGTCAGCGGCGGTGAACGGGGGTATCCTCTATACTCCTTATATCGCTAAGGAACTGGTCGACCCAGTAACGGGCGAGGTAGTCATAAAAAAAACGCCTCAAGCAAAAAGAAGGGTCATTTCGGAAGAAACCTCCAAAGAAATCAGGCATGCCCTTGAAAGTGTTGTTGCCAAAGGGTCTGGGAAAAATGCCTATGTTGATTCCTACAGGGTAGGCGGTAAGACAGGTACTGCTCAAAAGGCGCAGAATGGCCGATATCTTGAAAATAATCATATCGTGTCATTCATTGGATTTGCACCAGCAGATGATCCGCAAATCGTCATTTATGTAGCTGTTGATAATCCTAAAGGAACTGTCCAGTTCGGTGGTGTTGTGGCTGCCCCAATCGTAGGAGATATTATGGAGGACAGTTTGCGTGCGATGGAAGTAGAGCCGAGAAAGGACCAGATTGAAAAAGAGTTGACATGGCTTGATACACCAATGGTCGAGGTACCGGATCTGGTCGGCCTGACAAAAAAAGACCTTCAGCAGCAGCTGATCAATTTTAAATTGGATATTGCCGGTGATGGTGAGAAAGTCGTCAAACAGCTGCCATCACCAGGAGTGAAAATTAAGGAAGGCTCTACAATCAGAGTATATATGAATGATTAATTCGAGATGTTCAGCAAGGCATTGGGGAGCAGGGCGGCGGGGAGAGGGAAATCCGCTGCCCGTTTTTTCATGAGTTGCCCCAAAAAGGGCTTGGACAATTCAACTCAACAATGGCTAATTTCAGTCTAATCATGTAAAATAAGAGTCGCCATGTTGTTTGAGAGGATTTGATATTTATGAAATTACACGAATTGATTGGTTATTTGCACCCCTTCGTGGATTATAAGGGAGAAAATCCCGAAATTACTTCGATTGAAAATGATAACCGCAGAGTGACTACCGGAAGTTTATTCATATGCATTAAGGGCTATACAGTAGATGGCCACGATTTCGCAGGTTCAGCTGTTATAAATGGAGCATCTGCGGTGCTTGCTGAACGTGAACTTCCATTGAATGTACCGGTAATCGTGGTGAAAGATACGGTTCGTGCTATGGCGGTACTTGCTGATGCTTTTTACGGCCAGCCAAGCCAGAAGCTTCATTTGATTGGAATTACAGGCACGAACGGTAAAACTACGACAAGCCTTATTATTGAAAAAATCTTTAAGGATGCAGGTCAAAAAACAGGCGTCATCGGGACAATGTACACAAAAATCGGCGAACAAATCTTTGAAGTGAAGAACACCACGCCTGAAAGCCTGACACTGCAAAAGACGTTCAAGCAAATGGTAGACGAACAAGTTGATACTGCGGTTATGGAAGTGTCATCACATGCACTTGTATATGGACGTGTACATGGAACTGACTATAATGTTGCGGTTTTTACAAACCTTACTCAAGACCATCTTGACTACCATAAAACAATGGAAGAGTACAGGAAGGCAAAAGGGCTGCTCTTCTCCCAGCTAGGGAATGCATTCAATCATGATAAACCTAAATTTGCAGTCCTGAATGCGGATGACCCTGCGAGTGAAGAGTTTGCTAAGTTTACCTCTGCCCATATTCTCACTTATGGAATTGATAACCATGCTGATCTGCAAGCCACAAATATCAGCATGACCGCCAGCGGAACATCGTTTGATTTAGTCAGTCCATTCGGTGTACGCAATGTAAATATCCAGTTGATCGGGAAATTCAGCATCTACAATGTACTTGCGAGCATAGGATCTGCACTTGTTTCCGGTATTGATTTGGAGCAAATCATCGGCTCTGTTGAAGATGTAAAAGGAGTTTCAGGAAGATTCGAAGTAGTGGACGCGGGGCAGGATTTCTCAGTGATCGTTGATTATGCTCACACACCAGACAGTCTTGAAAATGTTCTTAAAACAGTCCAGCAATTCGCGCAGAAACGAATTTTCTGTGTTGTCGGCTGCGGCGGTGACCGTGACAGGACGAAACGCCCGCTTATGGCAAAAATCGCATGCGAATATACTACGGATGCCATCTTTACTTCAGACAACCCGCGCAGTGAAGATCCTGAACAGATTATCAGGGATATGGAAGAAGGAGTAAAAGGAGAGGTCTATACTTCGATTGTGGACCGTAAGGATGCAATCAAGCATGCAGTCAAAAATGCCAAAGCTGGAGATGTGATCCTGATTGCCGGGAAAGGTCATGAAACATACCAGCAGATTGGTGACAGGACATTTGATTTTGATGACAGGATTGTAGCGCGCGAGGCGATAGAGGAGAGGTAATATGCTGACATACCAGGATGTCTCTAGTCTGTTTTCAAGGACTTCCGGAATAAACGACGCAAACATACAGTTCAAGACTGTTAGCTGCTATGCCGGTGCAACGCAGCCTAAAGGACTGTTTGTCCCAATTTCCGAGGAATCCGGTACATTGCAGGAGGCAATTTCAAATGGAGCGGTTGCTGCAGTCTGGCCGGATAAGGAGCAGGTGCCGGTTTATGCACCCAACCATTTTCCAATATTTTATTCAGAAGACATATTGAAAGGCTTAGGAAAGATGATGGAATTATACTATAACTACCTAACACAACAAGAAATAAAAGAAGCAACAAAATTCATTTTACCGAACAAAGAACTTCTTAACGACAAAGAAGCAACATATGATATAGCTGTGATGGCAGAAAACATCAATTTTTATAGCAGCGAACAGACCAAGGCAGGTGAGGAATAGAATGCTGGAGCAAGTTATCTTTTTCACAATATTGATGGGTTTTCTGATTACGGTCCTGCTTTCTCCAGTTTTTATTCCTTTCTTGAGAAGGCTTAAATTTGGCCAGAGCATCCGGGATGAAGGTCCTAAATCGCACCAGAAAAAAACGGGTACTCCGACGATGGGCGGTGTCATGATTTTAATATCCGTGACGGTTACAACCCTCGTCATGACCGGGAAGTTTTCACAGCCTTCTGTGGAAACATACCTGTTGTTATTCGTTACTTTAGGGTTTGGTCTTCTGGGCTTTATGGACGATTTTATCAAGGTTGTCATGAAACGAAACCTTGGTTTGACATCAAAGCAGAAGCTTCTTGGCCAAATCATCATCTCTGTCATTTTTTATTTCATATTCAAGCAGAGTGAATTTTCCACAATAGTCAGTATCCCTTTAACGGACTATTCATTCGATCTTGGCTGGGGATATGCACTGTTCATTATTTTCTGGATGGTCGGTTTCTCGAATGCTGTTAACCTGACGGACGGGCTTGACGGGCTGGTTTCAGGTACTGCCGCCATTGCATTTGGTGCATTTGCAGTACTGGCATGGAATCAGTCACAATATGAACTGTCGATTTTTTCTGTTGCCGTCGTAGGAGCTGTATTAGGTTTCCTTGTATTTAATGCACATCCAGCGAAAGTGTTCATGGGGGATACGGGGTCGCTTGCACTTGGAGGAGCGATCGCTACGGTCGCGATTCTTGCGAAGCTTGAAATTATCTTGATCATCATTGGCGGTATTTTTGTTATTGAAACATTATCTGTTATCCTGCAGGTCATTTCATTCAAAACTACCGGGAAGAGGATTTTCAGGATGAGTCCGCTTCATCATCATTATGAATTGATCGGCTGGTCAGAATGGCGGGTAGTCGTTACATTCTGGACTGTAGGCCTTCTTTTCGCAATCCTTGGAATTTATATTGAGGTGTGGATTTAGATGAAACATATCACAACATATCAACATAAAAAAATTCTTGTACTTGGCCTTGCCAAGAGTGGAGTCAGCGCTGCTGCTCTGCTACATAAACTAGGAGCTTTCGTGACTGTCAATGACAGTAAACCACTATCTGAAAATCCTGAGGCCCAGGGCTTGCTAGAGCAGGGTATCAAAGTAGTTTGTGGAAGCCACCCAATTGAATTGATGGATGAAGGCTTTGAACTAGTCGTGAAAAACCCTGGAATACCATATCATAACCCGATGATTCAAAAAGCAATGGAAAAAGAGATTCCGATCATTACAGAGGTCGAGCTAGCTTATCAGATTTCTGAAGCGCCTTTTGTAGGGATTACAGGAACCAATGGGAAGACAACAACAACAACGTTGATCTATGAGATGCTTGAAGCTGGAAACAAAAAGCCTTTAATCGCTGGCAATATCGGTACGGTTGCCTCAGGCGTTGCACAGGAAGCAGCCGCAGATTCTACCATTGTCATTGAGCTATCCTCATTTCAGTTGATGGGAATCGACAAATTCAAACCAAGGATTGCCATCATCACGAATTTATTTGATGCTCATCTCGATTATCATGGGACGAGGAATGAATATATTGAGGCAAAAGCCAGGATTACGATGAACCAAGACGAAGAGGATTATTTGATTGTGAACGCTGACCAGGAAGAGGTCATGGAAATTGCCAGAAATTCAGGAGCGCGAATTGTTCCTTTTTCTACGAAGAAAGTATTGGACAATGGTGCTTATGTAAAAGATGGCTGGGTTTGCTTTAATGGTAACCAAATCATACAAACGAAGGACATCGTTCTGCCAGGCAAGCATAATCTTGAAAATATCTTATCATCCGTTGCGGCAACGCTTCTTTCAGGTGCCGATCAAGAAGCGATCGTGAAAGTGCTGACGACTTTCGCTGGCGTACGCCACAGACTTCAATTCGTTGATAATATTGGCGGAAGAAAATTCTATAATGATTCAAAAGCAACGAATATTCTGGCTACAGAAAATGCTTTGGCTGCTTTTGAAGAACCGATTGTTTTGCTTGCAGGTGGATTGGACAGGGGAAATTCTTTTGATGAACTTGTCCCATCTTTAAAAAATGTTAAAACATTGATTACATTCGGACAGACTGCTGAAAAAGTGGGACAGGCTGGGCGTGTTGCAGGAATAAAAACAATTATGCGGGTCGATAATGTTGAAAAGGCCGTTCCCGTGGCGTTTGAACATTCAGAACCCGGTGATGTTATCCTGCTTTCGCCTGCATGCGCAAGCTGGGATCAGTACAAAACTTTTGAGGTCAGGGGAGACATGTTTATCGAGGCCGTGCATAAGCTTAAGTAAGGGCTTGTCTTGAAACAGCATGACTCAGGTTGCCTGGCCTCGTGCAGGCTGGATGGGAAGCGGCAAATGAGCCCTAAATCATACAGCCGAGGTGTATTGCTTTGCCAACGAAAAGATCTACTCCTGATATTTTTCTAATGATTGTAACATTTACGCTTTTGGCAGTAGGCTTGATCATGGTCTATAGTGCGAGTGCTGTCTGGGCGGACTATAAGTTTAATGACTCTTTTTTCTTTGCAAAGAGACAGATGCTTTTTGCGGGAGTTGGAATCATTGCAATGTTCTTTATCATGAATGTTGACTATTGGACATGGCGGACATGGGGAAAGGTAATTTTGATTATCTGTTTTGTCCTCCTGATCCTCGTCCTGATACCCGGAGTAGGCAATGTGCGGAACGGGTCCAGGAGCTGGATTGGAGTTGGAGCATTCTCTGTCCAGCCATCCGAATTCATGAAAATCGCGATGATTGCCTTTCTCGCAAAGTTCTTATCGGAGAACCAAAAGGCGATCACCACATTTAAAAAAGGTCTCGTTCCCTCATTGGGACTTGTATTTTTAGCTTTTGGGCTGATCATGCTTCAGCCGGACTTGGGCACAGGCACTGTTATGGTCGGTACTTCCGTTGTCATGATTTTTATTGCAGGAGCAAGAATCAGCCATTTTGTGGGGCTCGGACTGATAGGGGCAGCAGGTTTCGTCGGTTTAATCATTTCTGCACCATACAGGATGAAGAGGATCACTTCATTCCTGGATCCGTGGCAGGACCCTCTGGGGAGCGGCTTCCAAATGATCCAATCGCTATATGCAATAGGGCCAGGTGGTTTGTTCGGCCTGGGACTTGGCCAAAGCCGTCAAAAATTCTTTTATCTGCCAGAACCTCAGACAGATTTTATTTTCGCGATTCTAGCTGAAGAACTCGGGTTCATTGGAGGATCTTTCATCCTCCTGCTGTTCTCGTTACTGCTTTGGAGGGGAATTAGAATTGCACTGGGGGCACCTGATTTATTCGGGACTTTTTTGGCAACCGGGATCATTGCGATGATCGCCATCCAGGTCATGATCAATATCGGTGTTGTCACCGGCCTTATGCCTGTAACTGGAATTACACTGCCATTCCTGAGCTATGGAGGCTCATCCCTTACATTGATGCTGATGGCTGTAGGTGTTCTGTTGAATATAAGCAGACATTCCAGGTACTAGATATAAAAGTCGATTGAAATAAAGACTATCTTAGGAAGAGTCATCATAATCATAAGAACAGACCCTCAGAGCAGGGTCTGTTCTTTTATGCAATAGCTTCAGATTCATGAATATTTATAGGAATATTCTCCTGTTCATGCTATATTACATTTAAATGACAATATCTTTAAAATCCGCTGTGGAGTTTAGATTATAGTAGAATAGGGTAAAACCGTGAAGTGCCATTTTTTAAGTTGCCTTTCACGGCGGGGCCATGCACGCCTTCGTATGTGTCGGCGTAATGGCGCAGAGATTAAATAGAGATATGTTGCTGAGGTGTGGAAGATGAAGATTGCAGTTAGCGGCGGCGGTACGGGTGGACATATTTACCCTGCGCTTGCACTGATCAGAGAGATTCAGAAAAAGGATAAAAATGTTGAGTTTCTTTACATAGGAACTGAAAAAGGGCTTGAAAGCAAATTGGTGCCCAGGGAAAATATCCCGTTCAAATCAATACATATCACAGGTTTCAAACGAAAGTTTTCATTTGAAAATGTTAAAACCGTCCTGCGCTTCCTTAAGGGTGTCAGCGACAGCAAAAAAATGCTTAAGGAATTCAAGCCCGATGTTGTCATTGGTACGGGCGGTTATGTTTGCGGCCCGGTAGTGTATGCAGCTGCAAAATTGGGCATACCTACAATTGTCCATGAACAAAATAGCGTGCCAGGATTGACGAATAAATTCCTTAGCCGTTATGTAGATAAAATAGCAATCTGTTTTGAGGAGGCAAGAGAGTTCTTCCCTTCACAGAAGGTCGTCCTGACAGGAAATCCAAGAGCCTCTGAGGTACTTGGGCAGGATGGAATCAGGGGAAGATTGTCTTCTGGCCTCAAGCTTAAAGTGCCGACAGTGCTTATCTTTGGCGGCAGCAGGGGAGCGAAGCCGATTAATGAAGCAGTCGTAAAAAGTCTGGCTGAATTAAGCGGAAAACCTTATCAAGTATTATATGTGACAGGCGATGTTCATTTTGATGAAGTCAAAAAGGAAGTTGAACTGGTTGGCAATCCGGATAATGTGATTATCAAACCATTCATCCATAACATGCCCGAAGTACTTGCCGGTGTTGATTTGACCGTTTCAAGAGCTGGAGCGACAACCTTGGCGGAACTGACTTCATTAGGAATTCCGAGCATCCTTATCCCTAGTCCATATGTAACAGATAATCATCAGGAAAAAAATGCCCGTGCATTAAGTGAAAATGGAGCAGCTAAGTTATTGTTGGAAAAAGACTTGACTGGTCCTAAACTGGTGGAAAGTATCGATCATATCCTTGGGAATGAAGAAAAATTGACCGATATGAAAAAAGCGGCAAAAAAACTTGGCATCCCGGATGCTGCCCAAAGACTGTATCTCCTTATGGAGGATTTGGCTAAAAAGTAGCCTATAGGCATACAGCTGCATAAAATAGTCAAAATAGCTGTATCGTGAAAGGAAGGTAATTATGAGGGATCTAGCTGACAAACTTAGAGAAATGAACATCGGTTCTGTAAAAGAAAACGAACCGCTGGCTAACCATACAACGATGAAAATTGGCGGACCTGCCGACATACTTATTGAGCCTTCATCGATAGAAAATCTTAAAAAAGCAGTTGATGTCATTAAGACCTCAGGTGTGAAATGGACAGTGATAGGAAGAGGGTCAAACCTTCTTGTCTCAGACAAGGGGATTGAAGGTGCTGTAATCAAACTAGGTTCTGGCCTCGATGAACTGGAAATTGACGGATCCAGAGTAACAGCAGGAGGAGGCCTTTCTCTTGTTAACTTTGCAATGACGATCAGTCGAAAAGGACTTTCAGGCCTGGAATTCGCTGGAGGAATACCAGGTTCAATCGGCGGCGCTGTATATATGAATGCTGGAGCCCACGGGTCGGATATCTCGAAAATCCTCGAAAAAGCATATGTTTTATTCGAAGACGGCTCGCTTGAATGGCTGTCAAATGAAGAAATGAATTTCTCATACCGGACATCCATTCTGCAGAAGGAACGCCCTGGGATTGTCGTGGCAGCAGTATTCCAATTGAAGGAAGGCAACCGGGAAGAAATCGTTGCTGAGCTGCAAAAGAACAAGGACTACCGCAAAGAAACACAGCCTTACAATTATCCGAGCTGTGGAAGTGTCTTCAGGAATCCGCTGCCGAATTATGCAGGAAACCTGATAGAAAAATCAGGGTTAAAAGGGCATCGTATTGGCGGTGCACAAATCTCTGAACTTCATGCCAATTTCATTGTCAATACAGGTAATGCAAAGGCAGAGGATGTACTCGGGCTTATTCAGCATGTAAAGGATACAGTTCAGGATAAGCATGGTGTAATAATGGAGACAGAGGTAGAAATTATCGGCCGAAAATAGCAGGAAATTGCTTTAAGCTGTCAATTTCTGTGATATAATAATTCATTAGATTAGGATGCAATTGCGAAAAAAGAAACGGCATGAATATTGCTCTCGTGCCGTTGGCTTCTTTCTGCAAACTGTTCTGTGCCAAAGTGGAAAATAAGATCCATTCTGTGACTCAGACATTCTAGAAAAGTATCGCAATCAAATGATGGCTTTGACCTGCAAGATCAATTGAAAAGATGTCAGCATTAGTGCTATGGGTTCAGCCGATAAAGAGGGGATTGAAATGGACAAGGGGAAAATAGTCTCAATTGAAGACAGGATTCCGAAATTAAAACATCAGAGGCGCAAGAAAGCAAACCGCAGACTGATTATGCTGCTGGCTTTGTTTTTTATTTTGATAGCTGGTGTGATCTATTTTCAATCACCGCTCAGCAAGGTTAAAAAAATATCTGTTTCCGGGAATGAATCTCATTCCTTTGAACAAATTGTTGCAAAAAGCGGTATTTCCCTGCAAACCAATGTTTGGAAAATTAACAGGGAAGACATTGAGAAGGAACTTGAAAAGATTCAGGAGATCCAAAAAGCGACAGTCAATGTCAGGCTGCCCAATACCGTTGCAATAACGCTTGACGAATATAACAGGCTTGCTTACATATCGAAAGGCAAGAATTTTTACCCGGTCCTTGAAAATGGAGATATCCTTGGTGAAAAACAAATTGATGAGATTCCTGTCAATGCACCGATTTTGATAGGATTCAAAGAGGGGAAAGTATTGGATGAAATGATTGCTTCTCTGGAAGAACTTCCGGAAGTGGTGATCAACTCCATTTCAGAAATCCACTCCACCCCGGGCAAAACAGATGCTTATCTTATCAAGTTATTCATGAATGATGGTTTTGAAGTAAATGCCACGCTTCGGACTTTTTCTGAAAAAATGGAACATTACCCGGCAATCGTCAGCCAGCTGGACCCTTCAAAGAAGGGTGTAATCGATCTCGAGGTTGGCTCGTATTTTAAAGCTTATGAAGCAGAGGAAGCTGAGGAAGTTGAAATTGAAAAAGAAAGTGAACAGTAATCGTGTGATTCTTTCGCTCGTTTCGCTGGTGCTCGGCTTCATGGTCGCTTTTTCCTTCCGTGTGACTCAGGACGAAAATGACAACAGCAAAGGCTTGACGGACAGGCAGTGGGAGCAGCACCTGAATTTGAGGAACGAGTTGATCGAAGAGGAAGAAAAGAACCGAGAGCTTCAGAAAGAATTGAACGCCAAGCAGGGCAAGGTCAGAAAGATAGAAGAAAGCCTGTCCAAGGAAGCACAAGTATTTTTTAATATGGCTGAAGATGCCGAGAAATACCGTATGTTCCTGGGAAAGGTGAAAGTCAGCGGACAAGGTGTCAAAGTGACTCTGGCAGATGGGGAGTACAACCCTGATGAAGAGAATATCAATAACTATCTTGTGCATGAGCACCATGTTTTTAAGGTGATCAATGAATTATATATTTCAGGAGCTGCAGCAATCTCAGTAAACGGGCAAAGGATTTCACATAAATCATATGTGCTCTGTACCGGGCCTGTCATAACGGTTGATGGATACCAGCATCCTGCCCCTTTTGAAATTACTGCAATTGGTGACCCAGATGTCCTTTCCTCCGCCTTGAATATTACTGGCGGGGTAAAAGATCAGCTTGTAAACGATCAAATTGTTTTTTCATTGGAAGAAATAGATGAAATAAAGATGGATCCCATACTTGGCAATTAATTTTACTTTCATCAAAATTTATTTCAAAAAAATTATTTTTCCGCATGTAGGATGTTTTGAAGTGCTTTTTTTGTCTGCAGGACGTAGATGCAGCGCATTAAAAGCCGTATAGAAAGCAAGGTGAATACTTTGGGTCGACCAAAAAATCTAAGCTTCATCATCATTGCTGCTATTATCGGGTTGATGGTCGCCGTTCAGTTTCAAACTGTAAGAGAGCCAGAAGTCAGGGATACGAGGGATACATGGCAGCTTCGCGAGGATTTAATGAAGGAAAAGGAACTTCAGTCCAAACTTCTTCTGGAAATCAGGTCAAATGAAGAAAAAATCGCTAAATATGAAACTGAGCGGCAGCAAAGCAAGGAAGAAGTTTTACGAGAAACACTTTCTGAATTAAAAGAAGAGGCCGGCCAGACAGAGATTACTGGTCCTGGCATCAGTCTGTCAATTGAGCCTGCTTTCAATCTTGTGGGGGAAGGGGACAATCCTCCGGCTATTTCACCAGACATGCTCAAAAGGCTGCTGAATGAATTGAATATGTATGGTGCACAGCATGTATCCGTTGATGGTGAAAGGGTTATCAATACAACAGTCATCAGGGATATTAACAGGGTGACCAAGATTGACGGCCACTCGCTGAATCTGTTTCCCATCAAAATTAACGTCATCGCCGAGAATGCTCAGGCGGCAGAAAAATTGTACAATCGCATGAAGGTTTCCACAGTTGCGGAAGATTTCTTCATCGATAACCTGGAAGTAAAGGTGAACAGGCCTGAAAGCGAACTGGTTGTTCCTGCCTATCAGGATACAATCAGGATCAGGTACATGGAACCCGTTAATACAGATAAAGGGGGAGGCAACTGATAATGTGGCTTCCAATTATGGGGTTGATAATCGGTGTGATCATCGGTCTGTTAACCGATATAAGAATTCCTGAAGAATATTCGAATTACTTATCGATCGCGATCCTGGCAGCCCTCGATACATTGTTCGGCGGGATCAGAGCCCAGCTTCAGAATATTTATGATGAAAAGGTATTTGTCTCTGGTTTCTTTTTTAATATAGTATTGGCAGCAAGTTTAGCTTTTCTAGGTGTTCATCTTGGTGTAGACTTGTATTTAGCAGCAGTTTTTGCCTTTGGGGTGAGGCTGTTCCAAAATATTGCCGTCATAAGGCGGATAATATTGACAAAATGGTCTGCTACAAGTGAAAAGTAGAAAAAAAAATGATATTTTAAAAGGGAAATATTTAATTGTGACGAATAAAGTAATGTAATTAAAAAACGAAAAACAATTAGATACGCGAAAGTCATATTGTTGTTCAAACAATAGGAATTGTTGAAGGAGGTGCCACAGAATGAACAGCAATGATATATATGTCAGTCTTGACATCGGTACATCCAATGTAAAAGTTATCATTGGTGAAATGGTCAACGACTCGTTGAATATAATTGGTGTTGGCAATGTAAAGTCCGAAGGGTTGAGAAAGGGCTCCATTGTTGATATAGATGAAACCGTTCATTCTATTAAAAGGGCAGTAGAGCAAGCTGAAAGAATGATAGGAATGAAGATTAACCAGGTGATTGTGGGTGTCACCGGGAACCATGTTTCGCTTTTGCCATGCCATGGGGTTGTGGCCGTATCGAGCGACAATCGCGAAATCACGAATGAAGATGTCGCGAGGGTCATTGATGCTGCACAGGTAGTATCAATCCCGCCGGAGCGAGAAATAATCGATGTGATTCCAAAGCAGTTCATCGTTGATGGCCTTGATGAAATCAATGATCCCCGAGGCATGATCGGTGTAAGGCTTGAAATGGAAGGTACGATTATTACAGGTTCCAAGACCATCTTACATAATACGCTCCGATGTGTTGAGCGCGCCGGCCTGGAAATTTTGGATATTGGCCTTCAGCCGCTTGCAGCAGGTGCGTTCGCACTCTCAAAAGATGAAAAGAACATGGGTGTCGTAATGATTGATATCGGCGGCGGATCTACTACTGTCGCAGTTTTTGAAAACGGGCACTTAAGAGGTACATCCGTCATTCCGGTTGGTGGAGACCATATTACGAAAGACTTGTCGATCGGCCTGCGTACGACAACGGAAGAAGCGGATAAATTAAAATTGAAACATGGACATGCCTTTTATGACCATGCTTCTGAAGAAGAAGTTTTCGAAGTTTCAATCATCGGCAGCGACCAGCAGCAGCAGTTTAACCAGCTGGAAGTGGCTGATATCATAGAGGCGAGGATGGAGGAAATCTTCTCCCTTGTCCAGGATGAATTGAAACACATGAACATAAGGGACCTGCCTGGTGGGTTTGTCCTTACAGGAGGCACAGCCAATATGCAGGGAGTTCTCGAACTGTCTCAGGATATCTTCCAGAGCAGGGTGAGGATTGCCATTCCTGATTATATTGGTGTCAGGGAACCACAATATACAACTGCAGTTGGTTTGATTCAATTTGCTTACAAGAACGCAAAATTAAAAGGGAAGAAAATGGAAGCAGCTTTTAGCGAATTAGAACCAAAAGAAAAAAGAGTTCAAAAACAGCCGCATCCAAAATCGAAGCCTGAGAAACAGCCTGAAGAAAAAGTCACCACAAGAATGAAAAAATTTCTTGGCTACTTTTTTGAATAATCAGAGCTAACAGGAAATCGGCGAATTAGGAGGATTTGTCATGTTGGAATTTGATATGAATTTAGATTCACTTGCTACTATAAAAGTTATCGGTGTTGGCGGCGGCGGAAATAATGCGGTTAACCGAATGATTGAACACGGTGTACAGGGCGTGGAGTTCATTGCGGTCAATACAGACGCACAGGCATTAAATCTTTCCAAAGCTGAAATCAGAATGCAAATCGGTGCGAAACTTACACGCGGTCTTGGTGCTGGTGCCAACCCGGAAGTAGGGAAGAAAGCTGCCGAAGAAAGCAAAGAGCAGATCGAGGAAGTACTGAAAGGTGCGGACATGGTCTTCGTAACAGCGGGCATGGGCGGAGGAACTGGAACAGGTGCTGCTCCAGTAATCGCCCAGATCGCTAAAGACCTTGGAGCTCTTACAGTTGGTGTAGTTACACGTCCATTCACTTTTGAAGGACGCAAGCGCGCTGGCCAGGCTGGCGGTGGAATTTCTGCTATGAAGGAAGCAGTGGATACACTGATCGTCATTCCAAACGACCGCTTGCTTGAAATTGTTGATAAGAGCACACCTATGCTTGAAGCATTCCGTGAAGCAGATAATGTACTTCGACAGGGTGTCCAGGGTATTTCTGACTTAATTGCTACTCCAGGACTGATCAACCTTGATTTTGCGGACGTAAAAACAATCATGTCCAACAAAGGCTCTGCATTGATGGGTATCGGTGTAGCTGCAGGTGAAAACCGTGCAACAGAAGCAGCCAAAAAAGCTATTTCATCTCCTTTGCTTGAAACATCTCTTGATGGAGCACAAGGTGTCCTAATGAACATCACTGGCGGTACGAACCTGAGCCTTTACGAGGTACAGGAAGCTGCTGATATCGTTGCTTCGGCTTCTGACCAGGATGTGAACATGATCTTTGGTTCTGTCATTAATGAAAACCTGAAGGATGAAATCATCGTTACTGTCATTGCAACAGGCTTCAATGAAGAAGTCGTTCAGCCGAAGCCGACAAGACCAGGTTTCGGAGGCCAACAAAAGCCTGGACTAGGTGCGATCAAACGCGAACAGCCAAAGCGTGAAGAAATCCAGCAGGAAGCACCAAGAAGCAATCCGTCTCCTCAAGGTGATGACGCTCTTGATATTCCTACATTCTTGCGTAACCGCAACAGAAGACGCTAATCAATTAAAATCAAGGCATAGCCAATTTCGGCTATGCCTTTTTCTATTGCTGAAGACTTTCGCATGCTGGAACCTATTAATTATCATTTGTTTTCTCCGCAAATAAGCCGGAAAATTTTCAATTTTAAAAAAGTACAAACGTAAAAACCTTATTAAATTAAGGATTATTCTATCTCAAAAGCTTAATAATCTGAAAATTGACAAAATCCGAATGGAAAAGTGAAAATCTCTGTAGTTTTGTTGCCAGAATGTGACACACTTCATAGGCCAATGACGATATACTTTTCCGTAACGGAATGATAGAGAAATCAACGATGGCTTTTCAACAAAACGCTTACTGATATGATTTGGGATTATAAATCGCTCGCGCTTTTCTAACAGGAGGATGAGAGGTGAAAGTCTATCTTGATGTGATTTGGGCTTTGAATCTATTATTTGATTCATTTCTTCTTTATTTGACTGCGATCATCCTTAAAAGGCATTTCAAACTTTGGAGGCTGGCGCTGGGGGGATTCATTGGTTCACTGCTCATTCTATTGTCTGTAACTCCGTTTCATGCAGCAGCGGGGCATCCGGCCGGAAAACTTATTTTTTCAGTACTTATGGTCTTGTCGGTGTTCGGCTTTCATAGGTTTCGTTATTTTGTAAAAGCACTCATGACTTTTTATGTTACGACTTTCCTGCTAGGCGGAACATTGACAGGTGTACATTACTTTATCCAATTCGATATGAATCTGGCATCGGATGTGGCGATGAACCATATAAAGGGTTTTGGTGACCCGATCAGCTGGTTATTTGTATTACTGGGGTTTCCTCTTGCGTGGCATTTTTCGAGACGCAATATTGAACAATTTGAAATGACAAAGATTCAATATGATTCTCTCGCAGAAGTGCAGGTCCAATTCATGGGTATGACCTTTCACCTCAGGGGTCTGATTGACAGTGGCAATCAGCTCTATGATCCGATTTCAAAAATGCCAGTCATGATTTTATCCATTGCCAAAGAATTGGAGCGGATACCTGCTGAAATTAGAAGAATTGCAGAGAATCCGGATTGTGTATTGTCAGGTGAAGGGGATTTTTCACAACAGCTTGAAAGCAGGATGAGAATCATTCCATGCAAGGTGGTAGGACAAGAGCATCAATTAATCATTGCCTTTAATCCTGAAAGCATTAGGATCACAACTGATGACGGAGTGTATGTCGCAGAGAAAGGCCTGATCTCATTTGCCGCCCAGGAACTTTCTGCGGATGGCAGCTTCCAGTGCATTATCCATCCGAAAATGATGGCTGGGATGGCGAAGGCTGATACAGCCATTAAGGTAAGTTAATATACTATACTCAGAAATACATAATTTAGAAGGAGGACAATCAATGAAAAATTTACGGCTGCGTTTATCCTATTACTGGTATAAATTACTAATGAAGCTCGGCTTAAAAACTGATGAAATATATTATATCGGCGGTAGCGAAGCGTTGCCCCCTCCTTTAACGAAAGAAGAGGAAGAGGTGCTTTTAAATAAACTTCCTAATGGAGACAAAGCTGCAAGGTCCATCCTCATTGAAAGAAACCTGAGGCTTGTCGTGTACATTGCACGTAAATTCGAGAATACAGGCATCAATATTGAAGATTTGATCAGCATTGGCACAATCGGCCTGATTAAAGCAGTCAATACGTTCAATCCGGAAAAGAAAATAAAGCTGGCTACATATGCATCAAGATGCATTGAAAATGAAATACTGATGTACCTGCGCAGAAATAACAAACTGCGGTCTGAGGTTTCATTTGATGAGCCATTGAATATCGATTGGGATGGCAATGAACTGCTCTTATCCGATGTCCTGGGTACGGACGACGACATCATTACAAAGGATCTCGAATCCAATGTTGATAAAAAACTGCTTGTAAAGGCATTGCAGCAGCTTTCAGACCGGGAGAAGCAAATCATGGAATTACGCTTCGGGCTCGGAAGCGGTGAGGAAAAAACACAAAAGGATGTAGCCGACATGCTGGGCATTTCACAGTCTTACATTTCCCGGCTCGAGAAAAGAATCATTAAGCGTTTACGCAAAGAATTCAATAAAATGGTATAGCAGAAAAATTTTTCAAAAATATTTTTAACATCATTAACATTGATAATCTGCGGTTTTCCTGGCTGTTTCTTCCTGAAGTCTGCCAGGTGCCGGGTAAATAGTGCATATTTTTCCTTCCTGCGGAGATACTGAATTTTGACAGCAGCTCCTGTGAGGAGGGAAAAGATTGACACGGAACAAAGTTGAAATTTGCGGTGTTGATACATCAAAGCTTCCCGTTCTTAAAAACGAGGAAATGAGAAAACTTTTTAGAGAAATGCAAAGCGGTGACATCACAGCAAGAGAAAAACTTGTGAATGGGAACCTAAGGCTTGTTTTAAGTGTTATCCAGCGTTTTAACAACCGGGGCGAGTTTGTCGACGATCTATTTCAGGTCGGATGTATAGGCCTTATGAAATCCATTGATAATTTTGACCTGGGGCAGAATGTTAAGTTTTCAACCTATGCAGTCCCAATGATAATAGGTGAAATCAGACGGTATCTAAGAGATAATAATCCGATCAGAGTCTCCCGTTCTTTAAGGGATATAGCATATAAAGCACTGCAAGTACGGGAAAGGCTGATGAGTGAGGCTTCAAGGGAACCAACAGCTGAAGAAATCGCCAAAGTCCTTGAAGTGCCCCACGAGGAAATCGTCTTTGCACTGGATGCAATCCAGGATCCGGTTTCCCTGTTTGAACCGATCTATAATGACGGCGGGGATCCGATATATGTGATGGACCAATTAAGCGATGAGAGAAATAAGGATACACACTGGATAGAAGAAATCGCACTCAAGGAAGGCATGAGACGCCTTAATGAAAGGGAAAAGTTGATTCTGCGTAAACGATTCTTCCAGGGTAAGACGCAAATGGAGGTTGCCGATGAGATTGGCATCTCACAAGCACAGGTTTCCAGGCTTGAGAAAGCGGCCATTAAACAAATGAATAAGAATATCCAAAGTTAAGCTGCCTATTCTGGCAGCTTTTTATTTTGCCTCGAACGATGTGGGCATCAAAAATCATACATCTGTTTTCGGTTCATATATTTTATAAAAGGTGAAAAAAGCACCAATGTGAATCCGGAGGGATCAATATGGTAAAGGTGACTGAATTCCAGGTAAAAGATGTTGTAAATGTTTCGGATGGCAAAAGGCTGGGGAATATTGAGGACTTTGAAATCAATTTGAATACTGGAAAAATCGAAGCGGTAGTCATAGGAAGCTCTGGGAAAGTACTTGGTTTTTTCGGCAAAGAAGATGAAGTCATTATTCCCTGGAGGAATATATTGAAAATTGGCGAGGATGTCATCCTGGTACGCTATAAGGATAGCGGGGAATATATCCAGCATGATGAACGGGAGGAGTAAGGCTGTATCACTGTTGTGTTACAGTCTGTTTGTGATACACTAGACAAAAACACGGTGAGGGAAAAATAATGGAACCATTCATCTTGCAAAGCGAAGAATTTTTTTCAATAAAAAAGTGGATGGATCGTTTTCCTGGCCTCCAAGCTGGTTTTACGTCAAAGAATGGCGGAGTCAGCCAACAGGCTTTTTCAGGATTGAACTTTGGCTTTCATGTAGGAGATGAGCAAGCGGCAGTTTGCGAAAATCGTCTCCTGCTCGCAAATAAAATCGATTTTCCGCTTTCCAGCTGGATTGGTGCAGAACAAACCCATGATATCCAAATTGCGATGGTAAAGAAATCTGACCAGGGACGCGGCTCTGACCAATATGATTCTTCCTTTTCAGGGACAGACGGATTTATGACCGCCGAGAAGGGAATATTGCTGACGCTTTGTTTTGCAGACTGTGTCCCGCTTTATTTTATCGATCCAGAATCAGGGTTGATTGGTGTTGCTCATGCCGGGTGGAAAGGTACAGTGAACGGCATTGGGTCTGAAATGATTAACAAATTTCAGCAAAATGGGGCAAAAATAGAAAAAATTTCTGCTGTAATTGGTCCATCGATATGCAAAAAATGTTATATTGTTGATGAGATAGTAACTAGTTTAGTAAAAAATATACTAGATGATGTCGATATATTGCCATATAATCAAGTTAGTGAAGGGCAGTATGCTCTCGATCTAAAGGAAGTAAACCGGCAGATTCTTTTAAAGGCCGGCGTGAAAGACGAAAATTTATTCGTTACCGATTATTGCACAAGCTGCCATCGGGAACATTTTTACTCTCACAGGCGGGATAAAGGCAATGCAGGCCGAATGATTGCCTATATTGGCTGGAAGGAGGATAGCCGTCCTTAAATGAACGTTTTAGATAATCTGGAGGTTATCCAGAGTCAAATAGCAGAAGCATGTAAAAAAGCGGATCGCAGTCCGGAAAATGTGAAAATTATTGCAGTCACTAAATACGTTTCACCGTCACGCGCCCAGGAAGCGATCGAAGCTGGCGTCATTCACCTTGGTGAAAACCGTGATGAAGGACTGCTTGATAAAATCAGCCATTTAAAGGACAAGCCTGTATGGCATTTTATTGGATCGCTGCAAACGAGAAAAGTCAAAAACATCATTGAACATGTTACATACATCCATTCACTTGACCGTCTGTCTCTTGCAAAAGAAATTGATAAGCGTGCCATTTCAAAAGTGAACTGCATGATTCAGGTCAATGCATCTGGTGAAGAAAGCAAGCACGGGCTGAAACCTGACGACGTCCCTGGCTTTGTAACTGAATTAAGACAATATCCCAACATCCTCGTAAGCGGGTTAATGACCATGGCACCCAACACAAGGGACGAGCAGGTCATCAGGAATTGCTTCAAGACATTGAAACAGCTTCAGAATCAGGTCAAATCGCTGAACCTGGATTACGCACCATGTGAAGAACTGTCAATGGGTATGTCAAATGATTTTCAAATAGCTGTTGAAGAAGGATCTACTATGGTGCGAATCGGCACTGCATTGGTAGGCAATGAATCGGAGGTGCAATAATATGAGCTTAAAATCAAAAATTAAGACATTTTTTTTCCTGGAAGATGAATATGACTATAATGATGAGGAAATGCTCGAAGAGGAAGCTGAGCCGTTCAAGCCAAGCAAGCAGCCGGTTCAGCAAAAACAGAATGTCGTCAGTCTTCAGAGTGTGCAAAAATCATCAAAAGTGATTCTGATGGAGCCAAGGATGTATGCGGAGGCACAGGAAATCGCTGACCATTTAAGAAACCGCAGGGCAGTCGTCGTCAACCTTCAGCGGATCGAACAGGATCAGGCAAGGCGGATTGTCGATTTCCTCAGCGGTACTGTCTATGCAATCAGCGGTGATATTCAGCGGATCGGAATGAATATCTTTTTATGTACCCCGGATAATGTTGAAGTGACAGGGAATATTTCTGAACTGATGCAGGAGCGGGATTACCAAGAGTCGAGGTGGTAGATTAAATGAATTTGGTAGTATCGATTATAGCTAATTTAGTAAGTATTTATCAGTGGGCCTTGATCATTTATATTTTCATGTCATGGTTCCCGAATGCAAGGGAAACAGCGATCGGCCAGTTTTTGGCGAGGATTTGCGAGCCGTTCCTGGAGCCGTTCCGCAGGATTGTGCCGTCAATCGGAATGATAGACATTTCGCCAATCGTGGCCTTCCTGGTATTGAAATTTGCTGTGAGCGGCTTATACCAGCTGGCTGCATGGTTTTAATAAGGATAACTTCTTGCAGGGTCTGACTCAGGCCCTGCTTGTTTTCTATCAAAGGTATTGTAGGTAAAAGGAGAAGAAAATGAGTATATACCAGCATTTCCGTCCTGAGGAACGGGAATTTATCGACCAGGTCCTGAACTGGAAAGAATATGTTGAACAAAACTATGCTCCAAAATTGACTGATTTCCTGGATCCAAGGGAACAGCAAATCCTATCCACTGTTATTGGCAAGCATCCTGATGTAAAATGGGAGCTTTTTGGCGGTGCGCCAGGGACGGAAAGAAAACGGGCATTACTTTTTCCAGAGTATCTGGAAGCGCATGATGAGGACTTCCAGGTAAAGCTTTTTGGCGTCGAATATGCGAAGAAGTTCGTGAACATTGAACACCGGCAGGTTCTCGGGAGCCTAATGTCTCTTGGATTAAAACGCGGGAAATTCGGTGACATTCTGATCGGCGAAGATACTGTTCAATTTTTCGCTGCAGCTGAAATCGCTGATTATATTCGTCTTCAGCTGGAATCGGTCGGCAGAGCATCGATCAGCCTGACGGAGCTTCCGCTTGATCGTGCCGCTGCGATTGATGAGGAATGGAATGAAATGAATACAACTGTTTCATCTTTGAGACTGGATACAGTGATGTCTGCGCTCTTCAATCTTTCACGGCAAAAATCCCAGCTGCTCATACAGCATGGACATGTAAAGGTAAATTGGACAGCCATAGAAAATACTGCTTTTGACTGTGGTGAAGGAGATGTCATCTCTGCACGAGGATATGGGCGTGCAAAAATCATCACAATTGAAGGCAAAACAAAAAAAGATAAATATCGAGTTATTGCCGGAAGAAAAAAATAATTATATAGTTATTAAGAAGGATTTTTAGCTTTTTTGTCGAATCATAGCTTTAAGTACATAAAGGATTATAACTTATGGGAGGTGGCGTAATGCCTTTAACGCCGTTAGATATACACAACAAAGAATTCAATAAGGGATTTCGCGGGTATGATGAAGATGAAGTGAACGAGTTTCTTGATCAGGTTATCAAGGACTACGAACTAATTATCCGAGAGAAAAAAGAGCTTGAAGAAAAGCTTAATGAAATGAACTCAAGGCTTGGCCATTTTACGAATATTGAAGAAACACTCAATAAGTCGATCGTGATTGCCCAGGAAGCAGGGGAAGAAGTACGCCGCAACGCACAGAAAGAAGCAAAGCTGATCATCAAGGAAGCAGAAAAGAATGCTGACAGGATCATCAATGAATCACTGTCGAAGGCGCGTAAGATCGCATTGGAAATCGAGGAATTGAAGAAACAGTCCAAAGTATTCAGGACCCGATTCAAGATGCTGATTGAAGCACAGTTGGATATGCTGAACACCGATGACTGGGATCACCTGCTTGAATATGAACTGGATTCAACAGAATTAAAGGCGGCTGCGAGAGAAGAAGAAGATTCACTGGCTTGACGCAGAAGCGTTGTTTCGCATATAATTTCATAACAAAGTGCAATACATGACAGAAAAACGATGACAGGGACAGTATGGCGTCCAGATGCTTGCTTTTTCAGCGAAATGGGGAAGGTGGAAGCCCATTGCAAGCGGTAGCCAGAATATCACCCTGTAGTTCCGAGCTGAACATCCGGATTGGATCATTAAGCGCAGGCGTGACATTCGCGTTAAGAATGCTAAGAGGACAGGAGATCGTTTCTTGTCTATTTAGGGTGGTACCGCGGGAATAAACCTTCTCGTCCCTTTTCAGGGATGAGGAGGTTTTTTTATTTTCCATCATCGTTCTCTTTCATGGCTGCAACGGTAAAAATAGGAGGATCAATTAAATGGAGTACAAAGACACATTGCTGATGCCGAAGACCGAATTCCCAATGCGCGGAAATCTTCCGAACAGGGAACCGGAAATCCAGGCGAAATGGGAAGAAATGAGTATCTACGAAAAAGTCCAGAAACACACGGAAGGACGCCCGCTGTTCATCCTTCATGACGGACCTCCATACGCAAATGGGGATATCCATATGGGGCATGCACTGAATAAAATCCTTAAAGATTTTATCGTCCGTTATAAATCAATGAGCGGTTTTTGCTCTCCGTATGTTCCTGGCTGGGACACACATGGTCTGCCAATCGAGCAGGCTCTGACAAACAAGGGTGTTAAACGCAAGGAAATGACTGTCGCTGAGTTCAGGAAGCTGTGTGAAGAGTATGCTTATGAGCAGATCAACAACCAGCGCGAACAGTTCAAGCGTCTGGGAGTCAGAGGCGACTGGGAGAATCCTTACATCACTTTGAAACCTGAGTACGAGGCACAGCAGATCAAGGTGTTCGGCGATATGGCCAAAAAAGGATATATCTACAAAGGCAAAAAGCCTGTGTACTGGTCACCTTCAAGTGAATCAGCGCTGGCAGAAGCTGAAATCGAATACCAGGATAAGCGTTCTGCTTCCATCTATGTTGGTTTCCCTGTAAAAGACGGAAAGGGTGTTCTTGACCAGGATGTAGAAATCATCATCTGGACAACAACTCCATGGACAATTCCAGCAAACCTTGGAATTTCAGTTCACCCTGAATTAACCTATGCAGTGGTTGAAGCAGACGGAAGAAAATTCCTTGTTGCCGAAGAACTGCTTGAAGCCGTTACGAATGAAATCGGCTGGGAAAATGTTTCTGCTGTGAAGAAAGTCGTTGGAAAAGAGCTTGAGGGCGTACTGGCAAGCCATCCATTGTATGGCCGGGATTCACTTGTCATGCTTGGTGAGCACGTTACAACAGATGCGGGTACAGGATGTGTACACACTGCACCAGGACACGGGGAAGATGACTTCCATGTCGGCCAGAAGTATGGCCTTGAAGTTCTATGCCCTGTTGATGATAAAGGTGTTATGACAGCTGAAGCAGAAGGCTTTGAAGGGTTATTCTATGATCAGGCGAACAAGCCAATCACAGAAAAGCTTGAAGAAGCTGGTGCTTTGCTGAAGCTAAGCTTCATCACACACTCATATCCACATGACTGGAGAACGAAAAAGCCTGTAATTTTCCGTGCTACTGCACAGTGGTTCGCATCCATCAAGGATTTCCGCGGTGAATTGCTAAAAGCCGTTGAAGAAACAAAATGGGTGCCGGCATGGGGAGAAACAAGATTGTTCAATATGGTCCGTGACCGCGGGGACTGGTGTATTTCACGTCAGCGTGCATGGGGAGTTCCAATCCCTGTATTCTACGCTGAGAACGGTGAAGCGATCATTACGGATGAAACAATCGACCATGTATCAAACCTTTTCCGCGAGCATGGGTCTAATATTTGGTTTGAAAAAGAAGCAAAAGAATTGCTGCCTGAAGGCTTCAGCCATTCCGGAAGCCCTAATGGCCATTTTACAAAAGAAACGGATATCATGGATGTTTGGTTCGATTCTGGTTCATCACACCAGGCAGTGCTTGTAGAGCGCGATGACCTTCAGCGTCCTGCAGACCTTTATCTTGAAGGCTCTGATCAATATCGCGGCTGGTTCAACTCATCTTTGTCAACAGCAGTAGCTGTAACAGGGAAGGCTCCTTATAAAGGTGTTCTCAGCCATGGTTTTGCACTTGACGGCGAAGGCCGCAAGATGAGTAAGTCAATCGGTAACGTTGTTGTACCTGCCAAAGTCATGAACCAGTTAGGAGCAGATATCCTTCGTCTATGGGTTGCTTCCGTTGATTATCAATCAGACGTGCGTGTATCTGACGCAATCCTTAAGCAGGTTGCTGAAGTTTACCGTAAAATCCGCAACACGTTCAGATTCTTGCTTGGGAATTTGTCCGACTTCAACCCTGCAACAGATGCAGTACCATTCGATCAGCTGCGTGAAGTAGACCAGTTCATGCTTGTTAAGCTGAACAAATTAATCAAGTATGTCCGCAATGCTTATGATCACTATGAATTCGCAGGCGTGTACCATGCGGTCAATAACTTCTGTACATTAGACCTAAGTGCATTCTACCTGGATTTTGCAAAGGATGTCCTTTATATCGAAGCTGCAGATAATGCTGAGCGCCGCGCTATCCAGACAGTGTTGCACGAAAGCTTGCTTGCATTGGTTAAACTGACTGCTCCAATCCTTTCACATACGGCTGATGAAGTATGGGCATTCATCCCATCAGTGAATGAAGAAAGCGTCCAGCTTACGGATATGCCTGAAGCGAAGGAAATTGCCAATTCAGAAGCGCTTGAGAACAAGTGGAATTCTTTCATGAAGCTTCGCGATGATGTTCTTAAGGCTCTTGAAGAAGCAAGGAATGCTAAAGTAATCGGAAAGTCATTGACTGCAAAGGTTTCATTATATGTCAATGACAGCACGAAGGAACTTCTTGACTCAATCTCTGAAAACCTAAGCCAGCTGTTCATTGTATCAGGCTTTGAAGTGGCAGGAAGCTACGAACAGGCTCCTGAAAATGCAATCAAGCTTGAAAATGCAGCGATTGTCGTTACAAAAGCTGAAGGTGAAACATGCGAAAGATGCTGGGTTGTTACACCTGAAGTTGGCAAAGTGGAAGAACACCCAACACTTTGTGAACGCTGTGCAACTGTAGTTAAAGAAAATTACTAAGTGACGTAGTAAACTCCGGGGATTCCCCGGAGTTTTTTGTTTTTGTGAACCTGGCCAGGCGGCTTGCGCTTTTATTGTGATAATATCTTCCTTCTCCGGGAATTCCTGCAGTACATGTAAAAAGTTAAGCTGACTCAGCGAACTGCATGAGGAAATAATAGCTATAAACAGGAACGGGGGCAGATATATGGAAGGTAATTTCGATTACATTTACACCGAGCTCCGCGAAACGAGAACAGAATTGTTAGCGTACCTGAATTACGGACAGAAAGATGAAAGGATTTTGCACTATATCAAAGATGAGCTAAAGGATATTGATGCAGCACTGGAAAAACTGGAAAATGGCGAGTATGGAAAATGCGAAAAATCGGGAGAATATCTGCCATACCAGTTTTTGCAGACAATCCCCACAGCAAGATCCGCATGCGAAGTGGACCAAATCGAACAATATTGCCGAAAACCAATATATTCTTGAATTGGGGTAATTGCTTACTTAATTGAAGCAACTTTAAGAGCTTATTGGAACCCAAATTTGTAAGTTTAGCTAAAAAGAGGTAACCAAAAGACTCTATTGGAGCTCAAAATTCCATGGTTAGCTAAAAAGAGGTAACCCAAAGACCCTATTGGAGCCCGAATTTTCATGTTTAGCTAAAAAGAGGTAACCAATAAAGCCAATTGGAGCCGAAAACTCCACAGTTAGCTGAAAAAAGGTAACCAATACAGTCCTTCAATTTGGTTTCTGCAGCTTTTTACACTGGCTGTTTCACCTCAACTTATAATATCTGTCGTTTTAACCTTATATGTGCTAAAATGCTAAGGTAATGAATTGTTGTGGATGTGGAGGTTACCTTTGTGTTTTATTACATAATTGCACTTTTTGTTGTATTGCTTGATCAGCTGACGAAATGGTTGATTGTAAAGAACATGGAGCTTGGTGAAAGCATCAAGTTCATAGAGAATTTCTTGTACATTACTTCGCACCGCAATCGTGGTGCTGCATGGGGGATTCTTCAAGGGCAAATGTGGTTCTTCTATGTCATTACCATCATCGTGATCATTGGCCTTGTCATTTATATCCAGAAGGCAGCTAAAGGTAAACTGCTGCTGGGTGTTTCGCTTGGTTTTATGCTGGGCGGAGCAATCGGTAATTTTATCGACAGGGTGTACCGAAAAGAAGTAGTCGATTTTATCAATACTTATATTTTCGGATACGATTTCCCTATTTTCAATATCGCAGATTCTGCACTTGTTGTCGGTGTGGGCCTGCTGATGATTGACATGATCAGGGAAGAGAGAGAGGCGAAAAAGAAAGCTTATGGAGAAAATGGAACACATCATCAGTGAAGAACAGGCTGGTGACAGAATAGATAAGGTTGTTTCGACACTTGATCCTGAGTGGTCGAGAAGTCAGGTCCAGCAATGGATCAAGGTTGGAAATGTACTTGTTAATGGAGCACAAATCAAAACAAACTATAAATGCAGCATGGATGATAGGCTTGAAATCCGTATACCGGAGCCTGAAGCGTTAGATGTCATTCCGGAAGAAATGGACCTTGAAATTTTTTATGAGGATCATGATGTGCTTGTAGTGAACAAGCCTAGGGGTATGGTCGTACACCCGGCACCTGGGCATATGTCAGGGACGCTCGTAAACGGATTGATGGCCCATTGTAAGGATCTCTCGGGAATCAACGGTGTACTTCGCCCTGGAATCGTCCACAGGATTGATAAAGATACATCAGGGCTGCTGATGGTTGCGAAGAATGATTTGGCACATGAAAGCCTTGTGAACCAGCTTGTTGCTAAAACGGTAACTCGCAAATACAAGGCACTTGTCCATGGCAATATCCAGCATGATCATGGAACGATCGATGCTCCGCTGGGACGTGACCAAAAAGACCGCCAGAGCATGACGGTCGTCGATAATGGGAAACACGCTGTCACCCATTTCAATGTTCTCGAACGTTTCAAAGACTTTACTTTTGTTGAGTGTCAGCTCGAAACGGGCCGGACCCACCAGATTCGTGTGCACATGAAGTACATCGGATATCCGCTCGCAGGCGATCCGAAATACGGGCCAAAGAAGACGCTTGATATTGGCGGCCAGGCTTTGCATGCTGGCCTCCTCGGTTTTGAACATCCGAGAACTGGTGAATATCTTGAATTTGAAGCTCCACTGCCAGAGTATCTCGTAGAGCTTTTGAATGAATTAAGAGAAAATCGTTGACAAAGTTCAACAAGTATCTTAAGATGACTATAGTTTAATAAGTCCTTTAAAGACAGTCCCGTGAGGCTGAGAAGGAAACGGATTTGCATCAGGCATATTTGTGTGCCCTGCTGCAAGCTAACACCACACGTTTACCCTCTTGCCTAATCTGGCAAGAGGGTTTTTTACTTGGTCCGTTTTCAAACCATAGACAGAGAAGGAGTGAAAACAAATGACAGAAAAAGCTGTAGTACTCGATAATCAGGGGATTCGCAGAGCATTGACGAGGATTGCCCATGAAATCATTGAAAGAAACAAGGGAATTGAAGACTGTGTACTAGTCGGAATCCGGACAAGAGGAATTTATATCGCGAGAAGGCTGGCTGAAAGGATCCGTGAAATTGAAGGTGCGGAAATGCCGGTTGGAGAGCTGGATATTACCCTTTACCGCGATGACCTGACAAAAAAGACAAATGATCAGGAGCCCGAGGTAAAAGGATCAGACATCCCGGTCGACATCGCCAATAAGAAAGTGATCCTGGTGGATGATGTACTTTATACAGGCAGGACAGTCCGCTCAGCGATGGACGCGTTGATTGATATAGGTCGCCCCGCGACAATCCAGCTTGCGGTGCTGGTTGACAGAGGACATAGGGAACTGCCGATCAGAGCGGATTTTGTCGGAAAGAACATCCCGACATCAAGCTCTGAAAAAATCGTGGTCGAACTGCAGGAAGTTGACGAAGAAGAACGAGTAAGCATTTTTGAAAAATAAATAGCCCTTTTAAACGCAGTCCAGAGAGGCTGAAAAGGGGGAGCGCATCGCTGATGGCTTTGTGCGGGCTTTTTTGCCCAAACCCTCTTTGCACCTTCTGGCAAAGAGGGTTTTTTTATAGGGGCTGACCAAGGCGCTTGCGCATTTGTTATAAAAGAGAGGGGAATAAACATGAACAAACCAATCCTGGACATAAAAGACGTACCTTCACCAATCCAATGGTTCACACTAAGTCTTCAGCACTTATTCGCCATGTTCGGCGCAACGATTCTTGTACCTTATCTGGTGGGCTTGAGCCCCGCAATCGCATTGATTTCAAGCGGGCTTGGCACGATTGCTTTCCTGATCATTACGAAATTCCAGGTGCCTGCTTACCTTGGATCATCATTCGCTTTCATTGCTCCTGTCATTGCGGCTAAGGCCGGCGGCGGACCAGGTGCCGCAATGGTCGGAACCTTCCTTGCAGGTCTTGTATACGGGGTTGTTGCCCTGATTATCAAGAAGGCTGGCTACCGCTGGATCATGCGCCTGCTTCCTCCGGTAGTTGTCGGACCGGTGATTATCGTAATCGGACTCTCACTCGCAGGTGTTGCAGTAGATATGGCAATGAACGAGCCAGGCACCAGCAATTACAGCCTGATTCATTTCTCCGCTGCTCTGGTAACACTTGCAGCAACAATCGTCTTCACGATTTATGGTAAAGGTATGCTAAGCATGGTTCCGATTCTTGGAGGCATCGTTGTCGGATATGTCTACTCCCTGGCAATTGGAATCGTAGATTTAAGCGGGGTAAAAGCAGCAAAAATCTTTGAAATGCCAGATTTCATCATTCCTTTTGTCCATTACGATGTAAGCATCAGCTGGAAACTCGTGCTGCTGATGGTCCCGGTTGCGATCGTAACAATATCAGAACATATCGGCCACCAGCTTGTACTGAGCAAGGTTGTCGGCAGAGATTATATCAAAGAACCCGGTCTTCACCGCTCTATCCTGGGTGACGGAATGGCAACGATGATTTCCGGTCTGATTGGCGGACCTCCGAAAACAACGTACGGTGAAAATATAGGTGTCCTCGCAATTACGAGAGTGTACAGCGTTTATGTCCTGCTTGGAGCAGCTATCATTGCGACAGTATTCGGTTTCATCGGTAAAATAACTGCTCTGATCAGCTCAATCCCAACTCCGGTCATGGGCGGCGTATCCATCCTGCTGTTCGGGATCATCGCTTCATCAGGTTTGAGAATGCTTGTAGACAGCAAAATCGATTTTGGCAACACTCGCAATCTTGTTGTCTCCTCGGTCATCCTAGTAATCGGCATCGGTGGAGCTTTCATCAAGGTAAATGAAAACTTCGAAATACATGGAATGGCTTTGGCAGCACTGATTGGGGTCATCCTTAACATTGTCCTTCCAGGCCGTCCGGAAATCGAAGAAGATATGTTTGAAGAAGATGAAAAAAAAACTGAGAAAAAGCACGATGTAGCATAGTACCATCTTTTAAAAAGGTCCAGAGAGGCTTAAAAGGGTGTTATGAGCGAACCGGTTTATTCACCATGCACAAAATCCAGCGATGTCGCGGATTTTTGCCGGCAAAAGCTCACAGTAAAGCACCCTGTTATCAGACAGGGTGCTTTTTTTCTAGAAAAATAAGGGGGCTGACGAATGATGAAATGGGACCTGTTGACCACATCGCTATTGAGTATAGAGGAGATCATGGAAATCCTTAAGACTGCGGACGATTTTTCTAAAGGCATGACATGGAAGCCTAAAGGAAAAATGTTCATCAGCAATTTATTCTTCGAGCCAAGCACAAGGACAAAATCCAGCTTTGAAATCGCAGAACGCAAGCTGGGGCTTGAGGTGATACCGTTTGAGGTGCAGACATCAAGCGTCCTTAAAGGCGAGACATTGTATGACACAGTCAGGACGCTTGAAGCGATTGGCACAGATGCGGTCGTGATCAGGCACAGCGCGGACAATTATTTTTCTGAACTTGAAAAGGGGATTTCGATTCCGGTCATCAACGCCGGTGATGGGACTGGCCACCATCCAACCCAGTCATTGCTTGACCTGATGACGATCCAGCAAGAATTCGGAAGCTTTAAGGGACTGACAGTGACGATCATCGGCGATATCCTCCACAGCCGTGTTGCGAGGTCGAATGCCGATGCCCTGGTAAGGCTTGGAGCAAATGTTGTTTTTTCAGGACCTGAAGCCTGGGTGGGCATTAATCATCTTCCTGCTGGCTGCAGATACATGACTGTCGATGATGCCATTAAGGAAGCAGATGTGGTCATGCTGCTTCGAGTACAGCATGAACGCCATGACGGCAGCATACTTTTTGATAAAAATGATTACCATCATCGATTCGGCTTAACGATTGAGAGGGAGAATCAAATGAAGGAGATAAGCATCATCCTCCATCCAGCACCGGTCAATCGCGGTGTCGAAATCGCGGATGAATTAGTGGAAAGCACGAAATCAAGAATCTTCAAACAGATGGAAAACGGAGTATACATAAGGATGGCAGTGTTGAAAAAAGCACTCGAATACAAGAACGGGGGAATGAAACATGTCAATGTTGATCAAAAATGGCAAATTGCTTACTGAGAACGGGTTTGAAGCAACTGATATTTTAATAGAGGATGGGAAAATAGCAGCCATTGGACCTCAACTAGTAGCCGATTCCCAACAAATCATCGATGCCGAAGGGAAATTGCTTGCACCGGGATTTATCGATTTGCATGTCCACCTGCGCGAGCCGGGAGGAGAAAAGAAAGAAACGATTGCGACAGGAACGAGGGCTGCGGCACGAGGTGGTTTCACAACAGTTGCTGCCATGCCGAACACTAGGCCAGTTCCTGATTCAAAAGATCAGCTCGAATGGCTTCAGGAAAAAATTCAGCAAACTGCTAAAGTCCGTGTTCTGCCATATGCTTCGATTACGATCAGGGAGCTTGGCCAGGAGCTCACTGAGTTTTCTGAATTGAAGGAAGCGGGTGCTTTTGCCCTGACTGATGACGGTGTCGGAGTACAGTCTGCAGGAATGATGCTCGAAGCAATGAAGAGGGCTGCAAAGCTTGATATGGCAATCGTCGCTCATTGCGAGGACAATACATTGATCAACAAAGGCTCGCTCCATCAGGGAAGGAAAGCCGAGGAGCTGGGAATCAACGGAATCCCTTCAGTGTGTGAGTCTGTACATATAGCAAGGGATATCCTGCTAGCCGAAGAGGCAGGCTGCCACTACCACGTCTGCCATATCAGTACGAAGGAATCTGTCAGAGCGGTGCGAGATGCGAAGCGGTATGGCATTAAAGTCACAGCTGAGGTAACACCGCATCACCTGCTTTTAAATGAAGATGACATTCCCGGAAATGATGCCAACTATAAAATGAACCCACCGCTAAGGAGCAAGGCGGACCAGGAGGCATTGATTGAAGGGCTGCTCGACGGGACCATCGATTTCATTGCCACTGACCACGCGCCGCATACAAGCGAGGAAAAGGCAGAGGGAATCCGGCTTGCTCCATTCGGTATTGTCGGGCTTGAAACAGCATTTCCGCTTTTGTATACACACTTGGTGAAAACAAACATCATTACTTTAAAACAGCTGATTGAGTTTTTGACTGCCAAGCCTGCGAAATCATTCGGGCTGCCATATGGAGTGCTAAAGGTTGGGGCTCCTGCTGACATCGTCGTGATTGACCTTGACGAAGAAAAAGAAATCAACTCAGATGAATTCTTATCAAAGGGAAAGAATACACCATTCACAGGCTGGAGCTGCAAGGGATGGCCTGTTCTAACGATTGCTGAAGGAAAAATAGTCTGGGAAAAGGGAGTTGTAACAGCATGAAGAAACAATTGATTCTGGAAGATGGAACGGTCTTTGTGGGTAAGGGTTTTGGAAGTGAAAAGGCAACAACAGGCGAGGTTGTTTTCAACACTGGGATGACCGGCTATCAGGAAATCCTTTCTGATCCATCTTACTGCGGCCAGATTGTGACACTAACCTATCCTTTGATTGGGAATTACGGAATCAACAGGGATGATTTTGAATCCATCAGTCCCTCAGTCCATGGCATGATTGTAAAAGAAAGCGCGGATTTCCCTTCCAACTGGCGTTCGGAGCTGTCTCTGGACGAATACCTAAAAATGAAAAACATACCTGGAATCGCTGGTATCGATACAAGGAAACTGACGAAGATTATCCGCAAGCATGGAACATTGAAAGGATCCATTTGTGGAATCGATGAAAATCCAGAGGAGGTTATTGCAGCTTTAAAGAGCAAGTGCTTGCCTAACGATCAGGTAAAACAAGTATCCACAAAGACTGCATATCCAAGTCCGGGCCGTGGACATCGTGTGGTTCTCGTCGATTTCGGGCTGAAGCACGGAATTCTGAGAGAATTGAATGACCGGAACTGCGATGTCATTGTTGTCCCTTACAATACGACAGCTGAAGAAATCCTCAGCCTTAGTCCGGATGGCATCATGCTCTCCAATGGACCTGGGGATCCAAAGGATGTTCCTGAAGCAATCGAAATGATCAAGGGGTTACTGGGCAAGGTTCCGTTGTTCGGAATATGTTTGGGACACCAGCTGTTCGCCCTTGCCGGCGGGGCAGATACAGAGAAGATGAAATTCGGACATCGCGGCTCCAACCATCCCGTTAAAGATTTGCAAACAGGGAAAGTCGCACTGACTTCTCAAAACCATGGATACACCGTTAAAGAAGATTCAGTCGCAGGTACAGACCTGGAAGTTACACATATGGCCCTGAACGATGGCACGATCGAAGGACTTGCCCATAAACATTTTGCAGCATTTACGGTTCAGTATCATCCAGAAGCATCGCCAGGGCCAGAAGATGCGAACGGTTTGTTCGATCAATTCATGGAGTTAGTTGAAGCAGAAAAAAAGGAGGCTGTCATAAATGCCAAAGCGTAAGGATGTTAACAGTATATTAGTCATCGGGTCAGGCCCAATCATTATCGGCCAGGCTGCAGAATTTGATTATGCAGGAACACAGGCATGCATCGCTTTGCGTGAAGAGGGCTATAAGGTTATCCTAGTAAACTCGAATCCTGCCACAATCATGACTGACACTGAAATAGCTGATGTTGTATATATAGAACCTCTTACCCAGGAGTTTGTGGCAAGGATTATCCGCAAGGAGCGGCCAGATGCTATCCTGCCAACCCTTGGAGGTCAGACCGGCCTGAATCTGGCTGTTGAGCTGGCAAAGGCAGGAGTGCTGGAAGAATGCGGCGTTGAGATTCTCGGAACAAAGCTAGAAGCGATCAACCAGGCAGAGGACAGGGAGCTGTTCCGAAGCCTGATGAACGAGCTTGGTCAGCCGGTCCCTGACAGCGACATCATCCACAGCCTTGATGAAGCCTACACATTTGTGGAGAGAATCGGGTATCCGGTGATTGTCCGGCCTGCATTCACTATGGGTGGCACAGGCGGCGGAATCTGCAGCAATGAAAAAGAATTGATTGAGATCGTGTCGAGCGGCCTGAAAAACAGCCCGGTAGGACAATGTCTGCTAGAAAAGAGCATTGCTGGATTCAAGGAGATCGAGTATGAAGTGATGCGTGACAGCAATGACAATGCGATTGTCGTCTGCAATATGGAAAATTTCGACCCGGTCGGTGTGCATACAGGAGATTCAATCGTAGTGGCACCAAGCCAGACGCTTAGTGACCGGGAATACCAGCTCCTCAGGAACGCGAGCTTGAAAATCATCAGGGCTCTTAAGATAGAGGGCGGCTGCAATGTCCAGCTTGCACTAGATCCTGACAGCTTCAATTATTATGTAATCGAAGTAAATCCGCGCGTCAGCCGTTCATCGGCACTGGCATCGAAAGCAACAGGCTATCCGATCGCCAAGCTGGCTGCAAAAATCGCAGTTGGACTGACACTTGATGAAATGCTGAATCCCGTGACTGGCAAAACATATGCCTGCTTTGAGCCTGCGCTTGATTATGTCGTAACCAAGATTCCGCGCTGGCCATTCGATAAATTTGAATCCGCAAACCGTACACTCGGAACACAAATGAAAGCAACAGGCGAAGTCATGGCAATCGGCCGAACCTTTGAAGAATCATTGCTAAAGGCAATTCGTTCACTTGAAGCGGATGTTACACATCTCTCCTTGAAAAATAAAGACGAAATAGATGATGCATTGCTTGAAAAGAGAATCCGCAAAGCTGGTGACGAGAGATTGTTTTATCTGGCTGAAGCGATCAGAAGAGGGATCACAATCGAAGAGCTTCACGGCTGGAGCAAAATCGACTTATTCTTCCTTCATAAATTAGAGAGATTAATAGCTTTTGAGCAGGAGATTGCTGATCACCCGTTTGACTTAGAAACAGCCAAGTCTGCAAAAAGAAAGGGCTTTTCAGATACGGTAATGGCAAATCTATGGAATACGGATGAAAAAGCAGTGTACAACTGGAGGCTTGAAAATAGGCTGATTCCAGTCTTTAAAATGGTTGATACATGCGCAGCCGAGTTTGAGTCTGAAACACCGTATTTCTACGGAACATACGAGGAAGAAAACGAATCGGTGGTCACTGGCAAGCAAAGTGTGATCGTGCTTGGTTCAGGTCCAATCAGAATTGGGCAGGGGATCGAGTTCGACTACGCAACCGTCCATTCTGTAAAAGCGATCAAGGAGGCGGGCTATGAGGCAATCATCGTCAATAACAATCCTGAAACTGTCTCTACTGACTTTAGCATCTCTGATAAATTGTACTTCGAACCACTTACAATCGAGGATGTCATGAATATTATCAATCTTGAAAAGCCAATTGGAGCTGTCGTCCAATTCGGTGGCCAGACGGCTATCAATCTAGCTTCAAAGCTGGTGGACAGGGGTGTAAAGATTCTGGGAACAAGTCTTGAGGATCTTGACCGTGCCGAGGACCGTGACAAGTTTGAGCATGCACTGTCAGATCTGCGTATACCACTGCCAAAAGGAAGCACAGCGAAGTCAGTGGAGGAAGCGGCGGAAATCGCAGCAGAAATCGGTTACCCAGTCCTTGTCCGTCCTTCGTATGTACTCGGCGGCAGAGCGATGGAAATCGTTTATAAAGAGGCAGAACTGCTTCACTATATGAAAAACGCAGTCAAGGTAAATCCGGAATATCCCGTCTTGATCGACCGTTACCTGACAGGAAAAGAAGTAGAGGTCGATGCGATTTCTGATGGCGAGAATGTACTGATTCCTGGAATTATGGAGCACATTGAAAGAGCAGGCGTCCACTCAGGGGATTCCATCGGGGTGTACCCTCCGCAAAGCCTTAGTGAAGAAGTAAAACAAAAGCTTGTATCGTACACGATCGATCTTGCAAAGGGATTGAATATTGTTGGATTGCTGAACATCCAATATGTCATCGCGAATGAGGAAGTGTATGTACTCGAGGTTAATCCTCGCTCCAGCAGGACTGTTCCATTCCTGAGCAAAATCACGAATGTCCCAATGGCTAAAATCGCTACAAAGGTGATCCTCGGCCAGAGCATTAAAGAACAAGGTTATGAAACAGGTTTAGTTCCTGAGCAAGAAGGAGTATATGTCAAGGTGCCAGTGTTCTCCTTTGAAAAATTGCGCCGCGTAGACATTACGCTTGGGCCTGAAATGAAATCAACCGGGGAAGTAATGGGCAAGGATACAACTCTCGAAAAAGCATTATATAAAGGGATGATTGCTGCAGGGATGAAAATCAAAGAGTTCGGTACCGTCCTGCTCACGGTCGCAGATAAAGATAAAGAAGAAGCACTTGCGCTGGCGAAAAGATTTTCAAATATCGGTTATCAATTGATGGCGACAGAGGGTACCTCAAGATACCTGCAGACTGCCGGCATTAAGGTGAAAACTGTCGGCAAGATTGGATCGGAGGGCCAAAATCTCATAGATGTAATCCGCAGCGGGGAAGCCCAGATGGTCATCAATACGCTGACAAAAGGGAAACAGCCGGAGCGCGATGGCTTTAGGATCCGCCGTGAATCAGTTGAGAATGGAGTGCCGTGCCTGACTTCACTCGATACAGCAAAGGCCATATTAAGAGTCATTGAATCTATGACATTCTCTGCCGATGCCCTTAAGCCGATGGAGCAAGCCAAAGAAGGTGTCCATTCATGATCAGGCAGGAAAACTGCAAAATAGTCAGCAACAGGGAAATTGCCGACAATATTTATGAACTGGTTTTAAGTGGCGAGCTTTCCGCCGAAATGGAGCAGCCTGGGCAGTTTGTCCATGTGAAGGTTTCTGAGGGATTCGATCCGCTATTGAGAAGGCCAATCAGTATTTCTTCCATCGATGGTGATACATTCACGATTATTTACAGGAGGCAGGGACGAGGCACTTCCCTGCTTTCTGAAAAAAACTCAGGAATGTCAGTAGATGTCCTGGGACCTTTAGGGAATGGGTTTCCAGTTAACGAAGCAAAGCCAGGGCAAACGGCCATCCTTGTTGGCGGTGGAGTTGGAGTTCCTCCTATGTACGAATTGGCCAAACAGCTCGCCCGGAATGGAGTCAAGGTGATAAGCATAATTGGGTTCCAGACATACAGGGCTGTTTTTTACGAAAAAGAGCTGGCTGAATTCGGTGAAGTCTATGTCGCCACTGTTGATGGATCGCATGGTAGACAGGGATTCGTCACCGATATCCTGGCAGATATCGGGGCTCCGGCAGATATTTTGTTTGCATGCGGTCCTACCCCAATGCTGCGGGCGATCGAGAAAGGTCAATATGCACCAAAAACGTATCTGTCGCTAGAGGAACGAATGGGATGCGGAATCGGTGCATGCTTCGCATGTGTATGTCACATACAAGCGGATCCTACAGGATTTTCATATAAAAAAGTTTGCAGCGATGGACCAGTTTTTCAAGCGGGGGAGGTTGTCATATGAGTACACTTTCAATTAAGCTGCCGGGGCTCAATTTGAAAAATCCGGTAATGCCTGCGTCAGGGTGCTTTGGTTTTGGCAAAGAGTTCAGCCAATTATATGATTTGAGTTTACTGGGAGCCATCATGGTGAAAGCCGCGACTCCAGAACCGCGATTTGGGAATCCGACTCCGAGGGTTGCCGAGACACCGGGAGGGATGCTTAATGCCATTGGCCTGCAAAATCCCGGTCTGGAGAAAGTATACAATGAAGAACTGCCTTGGCTTGAACAGTATGATGTGCCGATCATTGCGAACATTGCCGGCTCAACCGAAGATGATTATGTGCAGGTAGCAAAACGTTTGTCAAAGGCACCGAATGTTCATGCGCTTGAATTGAATATTTCCTGCCCGAATGTAAAAACAGGCGGGATTGCTTTTGGCACTGATCCTGAAATGGCAAAGGCATTGACCAGAAAAGTAAAAGAAGTATCTGAAGTGCCTGTGTATGTGAAGCTATCTCCGAACGTGACAGATATTGTCAAAATTGCAAGGGCAGTCGAGGATGGCGGTGCGGATGGACTCACGATGATCAACACCCTGCTTGGAATGAGAATTGACCTGGCTACAGGTCAGCCGATCCTGGCGAACAAAACAGGCGGATTGTCTGGACCATCTATTAAGCCAGTAGCAATCAGAATGATCTATGAAGTCAGCCAGCAGGTATCAATTCCGATCATTGGCATGGGAGGAATCCAGTCAGCTGAAGATGTCATCGAATTTTTCCTTGCCGGGGCAAGCGCTGCGGCAGTCGGAACACAAAATTTCGTTGACCCATTGATTTGCCCGAAAATCATTGAAGAATTGCCGGATTATGTTTCAAAGCTTGGCGCTGACCATATTTCCGAATTAACGGGGAGGAGCTGGAAGAAGAATGAAAGACTCGCTTATTATCGCCCTTGATTTTCCCACAAGGGACCAGGTTTTCGAGTTCCTTAAGCCTTTTGAACAAGAACAGCTTTTTGTGAAGGTAGGCATGGAGTTGTTTTATTCAGAAGGACCGGCAATCATAGAAGAATTGAAGAAGCAGAACCATCAAATTTTTCTCGACTTGAAGCTCCACGACATTCCGAATACGGTCAAGAGTGCGATGAAGGTGCTTGCTGGCTTGGGATGTGACCTTGTCAATGTGCATGCGGCAGGCGGATCTGAAATGATGGCAGCAGCTATAGACGGATTGGATGCCGGAACACCTACCGGAAGCAAAAGGCCGTTCTGTATCGCAGTTACTCAGCTGACAAGTACTTCAGAGTTACAGGTCAGAAAGGAACAATTAATAGGTGTATCTTTGCAGGATTCGGTATTGAATTATGCTGACCTGGCAAAGAAATCCGGACTCGATGGGGTTGTTTGCTCACCGCATGAAGCTGGTTTAATCCACCGTCATCAGGGGGCCGAGTTCCTTACCGTCACACCGGGAATCCGTCCTGCAGGGAGCGGAAGGCATGATCAAAAACGGGCGGCAACTCCAGAGTTTGCAAGGGAACAAGGAATTTCAGCAATCGTCGTCGGCAGGCCCATTACACGTGCAGCAAATCCGCACGAGAGTTACCAGACGATTAAAAATGAATGGAAGGGTGTTTTTAAATGAAAAAAGAAATAGCGCAGGCGTTGCTTGAAATTGAAGCTGTAAGCCTACAGCCGGAGAATCCATTCACATGGTCGTCTGGGTTAAAGTCACCAATTTACTGTGACAACCGTCTGACTCTCTCATATCCTGCTGTCCGCAGAAAGGTTGCGGAAGGCCTGAAAAGTTTGATTGCTGAGCATTTTCCTGAAGTTGAAATGATCGCGGGGACAGCGACTGCTGGAATCCCTCATGCTGCCTGGGTAAGCGAGCTGCTTGACCTTCCCATGAGCTATGTCCGCTCAAAAGCAAAGGGGCATGGAAAAGGTAATCAAATCGAAGGAAAGGTGTCTGAGGGACAGAAAGTCGTTGTTGTCGAGGATTTGATTTCAACAGGAGGCAGTGTGATCGAAGCCGTGCAGGCATTGCGCGACGCAGGCTGTGAAGTACTCGGAGTTGTCTCGATTTTTACATATGAACTTGAAAAAGGTATTCAGCAGTTGAAGTCTGAGAAAATAACTGCATATTCATTGACAGACTTTACTGCTCTGGCAAAGCTAGCAGAGGAAAAAGGCCTGATCACCAGCGAAAACCTCGAAAGCTTAGCCATATGGCGGAAGGATCCACTCGAATGGGGAGCCGCAATTAAATAGAATGAAAATCAGCAAAAAGAAGAACCCGCCGGAGCTGTGTCCTGGCGGGTTCTTCATTGTTGATTACTTTAATTTTAATATCAGGTCTTCATTCGGTGTCACGAAAACTGTCTGCTGCTGTTCATATATCACGAATCCAGGCTTTGCTCCGGCTGGTTTCTTGACATGGCGCACTTTCGTGTAGTCAACGGGAACGGAGCTTGAATTCCTTGCTTTGCTGAAGTAGGCTGCAATCTGTGCTGCTTCAAGAATCGTTTCATCTGATGGCTCTTTGCTGCGGATGACAACGTGGGAGCCTGGGATATCCTTTGTGTGCAGCCAAATGTCATCTCTGGCAGCGGCTTTATTGGTCAAATAATCATTCTGTTTATTGTTTTTCCCGACAATGATTTCGGTACCGTCCGAAGAGATGTATTTTTCCAGGACAGGTTTAAGATTTGGTTTGTTTTTACTGCCTTTTTTTTGCCTGGCGCGAATATACCCGCCCTCGATCAATTCTTCCCTGATTTCTTCAATATCCTTCGGAGATGCTGTTTCAACCTGCTGGAGCAGGGAATCAAAGTAAGCAGCTTCCGCACTTGCTAATTCAATTTGCTCTTTTACAATATTAACTGAATTCTTGGCTTTTTGGTATTTCGTAAAATACTTTTGGGCATTTTCCGAAGGAGTCTTCCTCGGATCCAATGGGATCGTGATGGATGCTCCGTTTTCATCATAATAATTAACGACCGAAATTTCTTTCATTCCTTTTTGAGCCATGAAGATATTTGCTGTCAGAAGCTCCCCGTACAATTGAAACTGTTCTGCTTTTTTCGCGTCCTCCAAGGTTACTTCAAGTTTTTTGATTTTCTTCTCATTTTTCTCTTTTTCATTCCCGATCAGTCGCTCAAGGTCATTTCCCTGCTGCTTGACCCGGTCACGTTCTGCCTTGCCGAAATAATAACGGTCAAGCAGGCTGCTCAAAGATTCAAAGGTTTTTACTTCTCCCTTCATATGCTCGAGAGGAATCAGGTAGAAGGCTTCCTTGCTGTTTCCATATGAAATGGATGGAGTATAGGCATGATTTCTGAGTTCATCCATCACAGCCAGAAATGCCTTTGGCAGCGTAGACCGATTAGCGAGCCCGGCCTTAAAAACGATTTCCCTGGCCAAGACTGGTGAGACCCCTGCAAAATTGGCCACGAGCTGCTTATCCAGTTTGCCAGCGTTAAAATCGATGAGTCTTAACACATCTTCTTCTTGTGATTCAAACGGGTTTACTTTCTCCTGCTGCGGAGGCATGACATACTGCTGCCCTGGCATAATAGCACGATGGGTATTCACAGCAAAAGAAATATGCTTGATGCTGTCCAGAATCAGATTGCGGTTCTTATCCACAATAATGATGTTGCTGTGCCGGCCCATGATTTCAATAATCAATTGCTTGTATGAAAGATCCCCGAGTTCATTTCTCCCTTTCACCTCGAAAATGATCATCCGGTCAAGTCCGGCCTGCTTGACCTCTTCAATAATGAAGCCTTCAAGATGCTTGCGCAAAAGCATACAGAACATCGGCGGCTCATTTGGGTTGTCATATTGCTCATTTGTGAGTTGTAACCTTGCGTAGCTCGGGTGAGCAGACAGAAGCAATTTGTGGTTCACACCGTTTGCTCTTACGGCAAGGATGATTTCATTTTTATATGGCTGGTGAATTTTATTGATACGTCCTCCCTTTAGGAGGGTAGAAAGTTCGTTCGTGATGGCTCTTGTAAACAATCCGTCAAATGACATTTGAAATACATCCTTTTCTATTTATCTATCGTCATATATGTATTCTGACCATGGCTGAAATAGCTTTCCATAACATTTTATCATTTTTTTGGACAGGGCTGAATAAGCTTTCTTTAGAGTAGGACAAACAAGGAGGAAGTGTGATGGCCCCATGAAGTTCCATGAGATGAATGAAACTGAAATTGCCAGTGCCTTAAGAACAGATTTTACAGAAGGATTGGATGAAAAGGAAGTAAAAAGCAGACGTGAACAGCATGGGTATAATGCATTGGCCGAGGGGGAAAAACAATCGGCCTTGTTATTATTTTTCAGCCAGTTCAAAGATTTCATGGTGTTGGTGCTCCTTGCAGCAACTTTGATATCCGGCCTTCTTGGTGAAATGGTTGATGCAATCGCCATCATTGCCATCGTTCTGGTAAATGGCGTTTTAGGTTTTTTTCAGGAAAGAAAAGCAGAAAAATCACTTGATGCACTAAAAGAACTCTCAGCTCCTCAGGTACATGCATTAAGAGATGGAGGATGGGTGAAGGTCCCTTCAAGAGAAGTCGTGCCAGGAGATATCCTGAAATTCACCAGCGGAGACAGAATTGGTGCAGATATCCGCCTGATTGAATCAAGGAGCCTGGAGATTGAAGAATCCGCTCTTACCGGGGAATCTGTACCTGTCCAGAAAAACACAAGTCCGTTAAGGATTCCGAATCCAGGTCTTGGAGACATGGAGAATATGGCGTTCATGGGCACGATGGTCACCAGGGGCAGCGGGACAGGTGTGGTCGTTGCTACTGGCATGAAAACAGCTATGGGCCAGATCGCAGATTTGCTGCAATCAGCAGAAGCACAGGAAACACCATTGCAGCGCAGGCTTGAGCAGCTAGGCAAAATCCTCATTACAGCTGCGTTATTCCTGACTTTATTGGTCGTTGGAATCGGTGTCCTTCAGGGGCATGATTTATATACGATGTTCCTGGCAGGGGTTAGTTTGGCCGTTGCTGCAATACCAGAAGGCCTTCCGGCAATTGTTACCGTAGCTTTATCTTTGGGTGTCCAGAGAATGATCAGGAAGAAAGCAATCGTCAGGAAGCTTCCGGCTGTCGAAACGCTTGGATGTGCATCTGTCATTTGCTCTGATAAGACAGGAACGATGACACAAAACAAAATGACCGTCACACACTTATGGAGCGGCGGAAAAACCTGGACTGTCGAAGGTGTTGGTTATTCCCCGACAGGATCATTTTATAAAAATGAAAAAAGCATCGACCCACAAAGCGAGAAATCACTTCAGCAGCTATTGACGTTTGGCATGTTGTGCAACCACGCAGAAATGATTGAAAAAGACGGTGAGTACGCGATTGACGGCGATCCAACTGAGGGAGCATTGCTGGTGGCAGCCATGAAGGCTGGCTACAGAAGAAACAGTTTGCTGGATCAGTTTGAAATCATCAATGAATTCCCATTCGATTCTCAGCGAAAAATGATGAGCATGATCGTCAAGGATAAAACAGGGAGGAAGTTTGCAGTCGTAAAAGGGGCTCCGGATGTGCTGATCGGCTTGAGTGAATCGATCCTTTGGGAAGAAAGACAGCAATATCTTTCAAAGGATCTTTCTGACAAGGTAAAGAGGGCAATTGAGGAGCTTGCAGGAAACGCATTGAGGACAATCGCGATTGCCTATAAACCAATCCCGCAAAACACGGTAGTCCTTCATGAAAATGAAGCCGAAAAGGGCCTGACATTCATTGGGCTGCAGGGGATGATCGACCCGCCAAGACCAGAAGTAAAGACGGCTGTAAAAGAGTGCAGGGACGCTGGAATCAAGACGGTAATGATCACTGGAGACCATGTGATTACCGCTAAAGCGATTGCAAAACAGCTCGGCATTTTAACAAAGGACAGCAAGGTTATTGACGGCAAGGCGCTTTCTGAGATGTCTGTAGAGGAGCTTGAGGATATAGTTGATGATGTTTCCGTATTTGCGAGAGTATCACCGGAACACAAATTAAAAATAGTAAAAGCGCTTCAAAATCGTGGACATATTGTTGCGATGACAGGGGATGGCGTGAACGACGCTCCGGCAATCAAAGCGGCTGATATTGGTGTAGCAATGGGAATCACCGGAACAGATGTAGCTAAGGAAGCATCCGCGCTAGTGCTGCTAGATGATAATTTCGCAACGATTAAAGCGGCCATTAAAGAAGGCCGCAATATCTATGAAAATATCAGGAAGTTCATCAGGTATCTGTTGGCCTCAAATGTTGGAGAAATCCTCGTCATGCTGTTTGCGATGATTCTTGGCTTGCCGCTGCCACTCGTTCCGATCCAGATTCTCTGGGTTAATCTTGTGACCGACGGACTTCCGGCAATGGCACTTGGACTTGACCAGCCGGAGGATAATGTAATGAAAAGGCCGCCCCGCCATCCTAGAGAAGGAGTTTTTGCGCGCGGTTTGGGATGGAAAGTTGTTTCAAGAGGCTTCTTGATTGGATTGGTAACCTTGTTCGCCTTCATGATCGTCTATCACAGGAATCCAGATGATCTGGCATATGCACAGACAATTGCATTTGCGACATTGGTCATGGCCCAGCTGATCCATGTGTTTGACTGCCGGAGCGAAAAGTCTGTCTTTGCCCGCAATCCTTTTGGAAACAAGTATTTGGTTTGGGCTGTCATTTCATCCCTCGTGATGGTGCTTGTTGTCATCTACTCACCAGCTTTACAGCCAATCTTCCATACAGTATCAATCATGCCATCTGACTGGCTGCTGATCCTTGGTTTATCGGCAGTTCCTACATTTTTGCTTGCCGGAACATTTTTTGCAAGAAAAACAAAGAGAAATATGATATAATCCGTTAGGTAATAGAGAAGGCTCTATTGCCTTTCTTTTTTTTTACATAATTTACCCGATCCATGGGTCTGCATGAATTCGACTTTTTAGAGAGAATGGATGTGTCTGAAATGGTCGTCAGTATGACTGGGTTTGGAAGGAGCAAGGCTGAGTCTGAAAGGTTCAGTGTTACGGTTGAGGTGAAAACGGTCAACCACCGTTTCTGTGAATTCCACATTCGCATGCCCCGCCAGCTTCTGAAAACAGAAGAGAAAATCAAAAAGAAACTTGGCGAACACATAAAAAGAGGGAGAGTCGAAGTATTTGTAACTTTGGAGGGTGAAGGCGCAGTTAGCCGAAGTGTACATATAGACTGGGAAGCCCTGGACGAATTCGTCCATAACATATCTGAGATCAAACACAGGTACGGCATAACCGGGGAGCTTGAACTCCGGGATGTTTTAAGCAGGGAAGAAATGATTCATATCGAAGAAAAAGAAGCCGAAAATGATGATCTTGAATTGCTTGTCCTTTCTGCAATTGAGGATGCAGGCAGGCAGCTGGTCCAAATGCGCCAGCTTGAAGGAGAGGCCCTTGAAAACGATGTACTGCAATACATCCAGCTATTAAAAGGGAATATCTCCAGCGTGAACAAGTTTGCACCGGATGTTGTGGAGCAGTACCGGGAGAGGTTGAAAAAGAAAATGGCGGACTTCCTGGACGGCCAGGCAGATGAAGACAGGATCCTCAATGAAGTGGCCTTTTTTGCCGATAAAGCGGATATAAGCGAAGAAATTACCAGACTGGAAAGCCATATCAGCCAATTTACCGAGATCCTGAAGGTGAATGAACCTCTTGGCAGGAAACTGGACTTTCTTCTTCAGGAAATGAATCGCGAGGTCAACACGATTGGATCCAAAGCGAATGATTCAAGAATTGCCAGGGAAGTTGTCGAAATGAAAAGCCTCCTTGAAAAGGTGAAGGAACAAGTCCAAAATATAGAATAGCGTTTAGAAAGAGCCTTGAAAGGCCAAAATAAATAACTGATGATTGGGGGACCAGCATGGCAATAAAGCTTATAAATATAGGCTTCGGCAATATTGTTTCAGCGAACAGGATCATTTCGATCGTAAGTCCTGAGTCGGCACCGATAAAAAGGATCATCCAGGATGCACGCGATCGCGGGTCGTTAATAGATGCTACATACGGACGAAGAACAAGGGCTGTCATTGTAATGGACAGTGACCATGTCATTCTCTCTGCGGTTCAGCCGGAAACGGTAGCCCACCGTTTGAATGATCGTGATGATATTATTGATGAAGGGTAGGACTTTTTAATGCAGGAAAAAGGATTGTTGATTGTTCTTTCAGGACCATCAGGTGTTGGCAAAGGAACGGTCCGTAAAGAATTATTCTCCCAGCCGGATACCGCTTTTGAATATTCCGTGTCAGCTACAACGAGGCTGCCTCGGGAGGGAGAGAGGAATGGAGTTGATTATTTCTTCAAATCAAGGGAAGAATTCGAAGAGATGATCAAAATGGACCAGCTGCTTGAATACGCAGAGTTTGTTGGCAACTACTATGGCACTCCAGTGGAGTACGTCAGGGAAACACTTGATGCCGGCAAGGATGTGTTCCTTGAAATTGAGGTACAGGGAGCAAGCCAGGTCCGGAAGAAATTCCCGGAAGGATTGTTCATTTTCCTTGCACCACCTAGCCTTTCAGAGCTTGAGAACCGAATCGTGACAAGAGGCACAGAGACGGAGGATATCATCAAGGGCAGGATGAAAGCCGCAAGAGAAGAACTTGAAATGATGGAATTGTATGATTACGTTGTTGAAAACGACCAGGTTGAAAGAGCAGCCGCACGAGTGAAGTCAATCGTCGTTGCTGAACACTGCCGCAGGGAACGGGTTCAACATCGCTATAAAAAAATGCTGGAGGTAGAATAAATGCTTTATCCTTCTATTGATTCACTTATGACGAAAATTGATTCCAAATATTCATTGGTATCTGTAGCAGCCAAGCGTGCACGCAGCATGCAGGTTCACATGGATCCGAAAATCGAAAAGTATGTTTCACATAAATTCGTTGGTAAGGCGCTTGAGGAAATTAACGCTGAAAAGCTTCATTTCAAAACTGCAGCCAGCCACGAAGAGTTAAACATCAACGAATAATTCCGCGATAACAACCTATTTATTGGGTTGTTATTTTTTTGTTTAAGATTTTAAGTCTGGTTTGCCATTATCTTGCCTATTTCATGCTTAATCTCTGAAAAAATGTTATAGTTCAATCATAATGATAGTTTGTCTACACTGGGGGTTCGCTGACATGCTGAACGGGAAAAAAATACTTTTATGCGTAACTGGAGGCATTGCTGTATACAAAGCTGCAGCGCTGACAAGCAAACTGACACAGGCTGGTGCCGAAGTGAAGGTGATCTTGAGTGAATCGGCGGCCAAATTCGTTACACCGCTTACTTTCCAGGCATTGTCCCGGAGTGAAGTTTATACAGATACATTCGATGAAAAAAATCCTGAAAACATCGCGCATATCCATCTTGCAGATTGGGCCGACCTGATCATGATCGCTCCAGCGACTGCTAATATAATTGGCAAGCTAGCGAATGGAATCGCCGACAATATGATTTCCACTACTTTGCTGGCAGCTACAGCGCCCGTTTGGGTTGCACCGGCGATGAATGTCCATATGTACAATCATCCTGCTGTTAAGAAGAACATGGAAACATTAAGGAGCTATGGCTATGACTTCATAGAACCGGGTGAAGGTTATCTGGCCTGTGGCTATACTGGAAAAGGCCGTCTTGAGGAGCCGGAAACAATCGTTGAACTGGCAGGACAGTATTTTAATAATAGTGTCGGGGGTCTATCGGGCAAGACAGTATTGATTACTGCAGGTCCGACCCGTGAAAAAATCGACCCAGTCCGTTACCTGACCAATCTTTCAACAGGAAAGATGGGATATGCCATTGCAGGTGAGGCTGTGAAAATGGGAGCAAGAGTCATCCTTGTTTCAGGCCCCGTCCAGCTTGACCCGCCGAGAGGGGCACAGCTTGTTTCAGTTGAAAGTGCCGAAGAGATGTATGAGGCTGCCATGGAACATTTCGAACAGGCAGATGTAGTGGTCGGGACAGCTGCGGTTGCGGATTACCGCCCGAAATATGTATATGATGTGAAAATGAAGAAACAAGCTGGTGACGAATCTTTAGAATTAGAACGAACGAAAGACATTCTTTTTGAGCTGGGCCAAAGGAAGAATACGCAGGTCATCGTTGGATTTGCTGCAGAAACAAATGATGTTGAAGAACATGCAAAAGGAAAGCTGGCAAGGAAAAACGCTGATATGATTGTCGCAAATGATGTTAAGCAAGAAGGAGCAGGCTTTGGCACTGATACGAACATTGTAACCATCTATAAAAAGGACGGAACGAACATTCAGTTGCCATTAATGTCAAAAACGGATGTTGCCAAACATATTCTCCTGGAGGTCGTCCAGCAAATCAAAGAGGATGAGAGCGAATGAATATAGCAAGCGTTATTGTCGATGTGCCTGCAAAGCAGACAGACAAAACTTTTGACTATAAAATACCGGAAAAATATAAAGATGTCATCAAGCCAGGGACGAGGGTCATCGTCCCTTTTGGTCCGCGTAAAATCCAGGGTTTTGTGACAGGCCTTAAAGACAAGTCAAGCTTTTCAAATCTAAGGGCAATCATCGAGCCGCTTGACTTAACACCGGTATTGAATTCGGAACTCCTTCAACTTGGCGAATGGCTCACCGAACACACTTTAAGTTATAAAATATCCTCATACCAGGCTATGCTGCCAGCTGCCTTGAAAGCGAAATATGAAAAGAAAATCGTGCTCGCAAAGGAAGCGGACATAAATGAACTGCCTGATGCCCTTAAGGGATTTTTCGATGAGAGCAAGGAGCTTAAATGGGAAGATGCTGTTTCTCATGGACTTGTTCAGCAGCTTCAAAAGGAAGCCTCAGCCGGACGGGTTGATGTCATTTATCAAGTCAAAGATCGAGTGCGAAAAAAGCTGCTTAAGCATGTATATCCAGCTTTGAATCCTGATGAGCTTAAAGAAGTAAGACAAAAAATTACAGCTCAGGCATCAGGACAGCTGGCCATCATTGATTTTTTCCTGGAGCACCCGGACCCGGTAGAGCAAAGATCGATTCTTGCAACTCTTGGGATTTCCCAGGCTTCGATTAATTCACTCGTGAAAAAAGGAATCCTGAAAGCAGAAGAATTAGAGGTATACAGAGATCCATACGCCGAGAGGGAATTTAAGAGAAAAAAAGCTCTAGCACTGACAGATGAGCAAGAAAAAGCAATTAGCACAATCCTTGCATCAATTGAAAAAAAATCACATGAAGTCTTTCTTTTATACGGTGTGACTGGGAGCGGCAAGACAGAGATTTATCTGCAATCCATTCAGGAAGTGTTGAAAGATGGAAAGGAAGCGATTGTGCTTGTTCCGGAAATATCGCTGACACCGCAGATGGTCACCCGCTTCAAGGAACGATTTGGCGACCTGGTTGCTGTCATGCACAGCGGCCTGTCTGCAGGAGAGAAATATGATGAGTGGCGGAAAATCCAGCGCAAGGAAGTAAAGGTAGTCGTAGGAGCCAGGTCAGCAATCTTTGCTCCCTTTGAAAATATTGGGATCATCATTATTGATGAGGAACATGAAACGAGCTATAAACAGGAAGAGAACCCAAGGTACCATGCCAGGGATGTTGCGATCCAGCGGGCAAAGACTTATCAATGTCCGGTCGTTCTCGGCAGCGCTACACCATCGCTTGAATCTTTCGCACGCGCCCAAAAAGGCCGATATACATTGCTGTCGCTGCCTAAGCGGATGAACAATCAGTCCCTTCCAGCTGTTGATATTGTCGATATGCGTGAGGAATTGCGGACTGGGAACCGCTCAATGTTTTCCGTAAAGCTTTTTGAAAAAATAAAGGATCGGCTTGAGAAAAAAGAACAGACCGTCCTGTTTTTAAATAAGCGCGGCCATTCTTCATTTGTCATGTGCAGGGATTGCGGTTACGTAATGAACTGTCCGCACTGCGATATCACGCTGACTTACCATCGATATAATGAGCAGATGAAATGCCATTATTGCGGCTATGAAGACCGGGTGCCAACGAGCTGTCCGGAGTGCAGCAGCGAACATATCCGCTATTTTGGGACCGGTACCCAGAAGGTAGAGGAGGAGCTGCTTAAGCTGCTCCCTGAAGCGCGAGTCATCAGGATGGACGTAGACACAACCGGAAGGAAAGGCTCTCATGAAAAGCTGCTTACTGCTTTCCAGGAGGGACAGGCGGATATCCTGCTCGGAACACAGATGATCGCAAAGGGGCTGGATTTCCCCAATATTACACTTGTAGGTGTCCTATCAGCAGATACCATGCTGCATTTGCCCGATTTCCGTTCGTCCGAAAAAACGTTCCAGCTGCTGACACAGGTAAGCGGGCGGGCAGGAAGACATCAGCTTCCCGGGGAGGTAGTCATCCAGACATATACACCTGAACACTACAGTGTAGAGCTAGCTGGAACACAGGATTACGACCGGTTTTACCAGCAGGAGATGATGGTGCGGAAGGTGCATCAATACCCACCATTCTATTATCTATCACTGGTAACGGTCAGTCATGAGGAATTGATGAAAGCTGTATCGGTAACTGAAAAAATAGCAAAATTCATTTCTTCGAGGCTGTCGCGTGAAGCAGTCGTGCTGGGACCGGTGGCGTCGCCGATCCCCCGCATCAACGATAGATATCGCTATCAATGTCTGATAAAATACAAAAAGGAACCAGAACTGAGTAATGCGCTTAAAACAATACTGGATCATTACCAGCAGGAGACGGGAAGCGGGGGACTGCAGATTTCCGTCGATTTGAACCCTTATATCCTTATGTAGGCCAGATATTTTAACAATTAATGATTTCAGGAAAGTTTATGGTAAAAGCTGATTGAACAAGCTAATACTAAATAAATATTTTAAATGGATTTATTGGAGGATTTATTTTGGCAGTAAGAAAAATAGTAACCTACCCGGCAGATATTTTAGAGATTGAATGCGAAACGGTCACCGTTTTCGATAAAAAACTCGCCAAGCTGCTGGATGACATGTATGATACAATGATTGAATTTGATGGTGTAGGCCTTGCCGCTCCTCAAATTGACATAAATAAGCAGATTGCCATTGTCGATATCGATGATGAGCATGGAACAATCGAATTGATTAACCCTGTAATTCTCGAAACTCGCGGTGAGCAGACCGGACCTGAAGGCTGTCTAAGCTTTCCTGGATTATACGGTGAGGTCACGAGGCCTAATTATGTAAAGGTCAAGGCGCATAACCGAAAAGGGAAAAGCTATGAACTTGAAGCTGAGGAGTTTTTAGCGAGAGCGATCCTGCATGAAATTGACCATTTGCATGGCGTTTTATTCACAGCCAAAGTGTCAAGATATTTGGAAGAAGCTGAGTTAGAGGAGTTGATCCAGGAATGACAAGAATTGTATTTATGGGAACTCCGGACTTTTCCGTTCCGGTTTTGAGAAGATTGATCGAAGATGGTTACAATGTCATCGCAGTTGTTACCCAGCCCGACCGACCAGTTGGCAGGAAACGTGTACTGACACCGCCCCCGGTAAAAGCAGAAGCGGTGAAGCATGGCATTCCAGTGTATCAGCCGGAAAAAATCCGCCAGCAAGAGGAGTTGGATAAAATTCTTGCGTTAGAACCTGATTTAATCGTGACGGCAGCCTTCGGGCAAATATTGCCTAAGCAGCTGCTCGAAGCACCTAAGTATGGATGTATTAATGTACATGCCTCGCTTTTACCCGAGCTTCGCGGTGGTGCGCCAATTCATTATTCGATTATCCAGGGCAAGGAGAAAACGGGAATTACCATTATGTATATGGTTGAGAAACTGGATGCAGGGGACATCCTTACTCAGGTAGAAGTACCGATTACTGAACAGGATACGGTTGGCACTTTGCATGATAAGATGAGCCCGGCAGGAGCTGACCTTTTATCAGAGACAATTCCAAAGCTGTTAAAAGGAGAAATCACGCCTGTTCCCCAAAACGATGAAGAAGCTACATTTGCCTGGAACATTAAACGCGAACAGGAGAAAATCGATTGGACCAGGCCTGGAGTTGAGATTTATAACCATATCCGCGGCATGAATCCGTGGCCAGTAGCGTATACGACATTGGATGGATCAGTGATGAAGGTTTGGAGTGCAGTGAAAACCGCCCTTTCAGGCAATGATGAACCAGGAACGATTGTGAATATTGAAGATGACGGCCTGATCGTCGCTGCCGGAGACCATACAGCCATCAAAATCACCGAGCTTCAGCCAGCCGGCAAGAAAAGGATGGATGCAAGACAGTTTTTGCTTGGTGCAGGAGCGAATATTGAGCCAGGTGTTAAGTTAGGAGACAGCAATGAGTAAAAAGCAAAATGTCAGGAACACAGCAGTGCAGCTCCTGGAAACAATCGAGAAGAATCAGGCATACAGCAATCTGCTCTTGAACAGTGCGATTGAAAAAAATGAAATCAGTCCGATTGACACAGGATTGCTGACAGAGCTGGTATATGGCACGCTTCAGAGAAAAATGACCCTCGATTTTTACCTTAAGCCATTTATTGAAAAAAATAAAAAGCTGCAGAGCTGGGTCATCAATCTTCTTCGCATGACGGTTTACCAGATGGTCTATTTAGATAAAATCCCAGAAAGAGCGGCTATATTTGAAGCAGTGGAAATCGCAAAAAAAAGAGGGCATAAAGGAATTGCCAGTCTTGTGAATGGCGTCCTCAGGAACATTCAGAGAAATGAACTGCCGTCCCTTGATACAATTGCTGATCCAGCTGAAAGAATATCCGTTGAGACCAGCCATCCGTTGTGGCTTGTGAAAAGATGGGTGAACCAATTCGGCGTGGAAAAGACGCGCGAAATGTGTGAAGTCAACTTAACCGCGCCATTGCAGACAGCAAGGGTAAATCTGACGAGGATTTCCCGTGAAGAATGTCTTGGTTTGCTGGAGGAGGAAGGCTTTGATGTTGAGCCAAGCGCGATTTTACCTGAAGCAATCAAATGCTTCAAGGGCAATCTGGCATCCTCCAAAGCTTTTAAATATGGGCTGTTGACAATTCAGGATGAGAGCTCGATGTTAGTCGCCCATGCACTGGGCATAAAGGAAGAAGAGGTAATTCTTGATGCATGTGCAGCGCCGGGAGGGAAATCTACGCATATCGCGGAAAAACTCGGCAATAGCGGGAAGGTCATCTCTCTCGACCTCCATGAGCATAAAGTCAAACTCATAGCCCAAAATGCTGAGCGTCTGGGCCTAGAAAATATCAAAGCCGAAAAAATGGACAGCCGCCAGGCAGCAGAGCATTTTGAAAATGATTCTGTAGACCGTATTTTGCTTGATGCACCATGCTCAGGTCTTGGAGTAATGAGACGAAAACCCGATATGAAGTATACTAAGAAAGAACAGGATTTATCACAGCTGCAGTCAATCCAGTTGAGTCTGCTTGAATCGGTTGCTCCGCTTTTGAAGGCTGGCGGAACACTTGTTTATAGCACATGTACGGTTGACCGTGAAGAAAATCAGGATGTAATTGGGAAATTTTTACTGGAGCATGCTGAATTCGAAGGAGATCCAGGGTTTCCAGAAAGAATGCCTGAGGCAATCAAACCATTGATTGTTGGTTTCGATCTCCAGATTCTCCCTCAGGATTTTGGCTCAGATGGGTTTTATATTGCTTGTTTAAGAAAGAAGGTGGAATAACATGGAACAGGGAAAAACAACAGGAACATCAGCAACAGAGGAAACTTCGAAAAAGTCCATTTATTCACTTCAGCTAGAAGAATTGAAGGACTGGCTGAAGGAACAAGGGGAAAAACCATTTAGGGCAGAACAAATCTTTGACTGGCTTTATAAGAAAAGAGCAGCCTCCTTTGAGGACATGTCCAATCTTTCAAAGTCTTTAAGGGACAAGCTAGACGAGCATTTCGTATTGACAACTCTGAAAACAATTATTCAGCAGACATCATCAGACGGAACAATCAAGTTTTTATTTGAAATGCATGACGGTATGTCGATTGAAACAGTGCTTATGAGGCATGAATATGGAAATTCAGTCTGTGTAACGACACAGGTGGGCTGCAGAATTGGCTGTACGTTCTGTGCTTCGACACTTGGCGGTTTAAAAAGAAACCTGGAAGCAGGAGAAATCGTTGCTCAGGTCGTAAAAGTACAACAGGCACTTGATGAGACTGACGAAAGAGTAAGTTCGATCGTTATCATGGGAATCGGCGAACCGTTTGATAATTATGACCATATGCTTTCATTCCTGAAAATCGTCAACCATGAAAAAGGCTTGAATATTGGTGCTCGCCATATTACCGTCTCCACAAGCGGGATCATCCCGAAGATTTATCAATTTGCCGATGAAAATATGCAAATCAACTTTGCGATTTCCCTGCACGCGCCGAACTCTGAACTTCGAAGCAGGCTGATGCCGATTAACCGTGCATATAAGCTTCCTGATCTAATGGATGCAGTTCGCTATTATGTGAATAAAACAGGACGAAGAATCAGTTTTGAATATGGCTTGTTCGGCGGCGTCAATGACCAGGTTGAGCATGCAGAGGAGCTTGCGAAGCTTGTAAAGGGCCTGAAATGCCATATTAACCTTATTCCAGTCAACTATGTACCTGAACGTGATTACGTAAGGACACCAAAGAGCCAGATCTTCAAATTTGAACGCACGCTTCGTGACAAAGGCGTGAATGTTACAATCAGAAGAGAACAAGGGCATGACATTGAAGCAGCTTGCGGACAACTTCGGGCAAAAGAAAGAAAAGAAGAGACGAGGTGAAAAGATGAAGGCTGTTTTCATGACAGACAGGGGAAAAGTTCGCCTGCATAATGAAGACAATGGCGGCATCTTTATAAATCCTGACGGGCAGCGCCTTGCCATCGTAGCGGATGGCATGGGCGGTCACCGTGCAGGAGATGTTGCCAGTGATATGACGATTAGACACCTGAAGGGCCTCTGGGAAAGTTCATCAAAGGTCAATACAGCAGAAGAAGCAGAAAAATGGCTTGAACAAGCCGTATTACAGGTGAATAAAGAACTATTCCAGCATTCTTTGGACAACACGGAGTGTGAGGGAATGGGCACAACGATCGTTGCAGCTGTTTGCACTGACCTATTTGCCACTATCGTCAACATTGGCGACAGCCGCTGCTATCTATTGAACGAGTCAGGGTTCAAGCAGTTGACGGAGGACCATTCGCTTGTAAATGAACTTGTGCGGTCGGGACAAATCTCGAGAGAGGATGCAGAGCACCATCCACGGAAGAATGTACTTTTGAGAGCACTTGGGACGGAAGAATCAGTGGAGATGGACTTGAAAACAATCATCTTTGAAGAAGGCGACGCATTGCTGCTATGTTCAGACGGGCTATCCAATAAGGTAAGCCTGGATGAAATGGAAAGGATCATTACAAGTGAAGAAATGTCCTTAGAAGATAAAGGTTCAGAATTTATCAAAAGGGCCAACCAATATGGCGGCGAAGATAATATAACTCTTGCAATCGTCGAATATCAGGAATTCAACGAGGGCAGGTGAAGAAAATGATTATCGGAAAAAGAATCAGCGGACGCTATAAGATAATGGATATGATTGGCGGCGGAGGCATGGCCAATGTCTATCTTGCTCATGATATGATCCTTGACAGAGATGTTGCCGTCAAGATGCTTCGTCTTGATTTTGCGAATGATGATGAATTCATCCGCAGGTTCCACAGGGAAGCGCAATCCGCAACCAGCCTGGCACATCCAAACATCGTCAGCATCTATGATGTTGGTGAAGAGGACGGACTATATTATATTGTAATGGAATATGTGAACGGCCAGACACTGAAACAATACATACAGCAGCATGCCCCTGTCCCGGTCGAAGAAGCGCTGGATATCATGAAACAGCTGACTTCTGCAATATCACATGCCCATCATAACCATATTGTCCACCGTGACATAAAGCCGCATAATATACTGATCGACAGTGATGGTACTGTGAAGATAACGGATTTTGGCATTGCCATGGCTTTAAGCGCTACGAGCATCACGCAAACAAATTCCGTACTTGGTTCTGTTCATTATCTGTCACCTGAACAGGCAAGAGGTGGAATGGCGAACAAGAAATCGGATATTTATTCGATTGGGATTGTAATGTTTGAATTGCTGACAGGCAGGCTGCCTTTCTCGGGTGAATCAGCGGTATCCATCGCTCTAAAGCATTTGCAGTCAGAAACTCCTTCACTAAAAAGATGGAATCCGCAAATTCCTCAAAGCGTGGAAAATGTTGTGCTCAAAGCGACAGCAAAGGATCCATTCCACCGCTATGATACAGTGGATGAAATGGAGGATGACCTCCGGACTGCATTGGATGATAAGCGATTGAATGAAGGAAAGTTTGTTATTCCAGAGGATGACGAAGCAACAAAAGCCATTCCCATCATTACAAATGACCGGCCTTATCATAATCTTGATGAAACACTCATCCGTAAAGAAACGCCTGTCTCTCCAGAGAAGAATGCCAATGGAAAGCCTGAAAAAAAGAAGAAAAAGAAATGGCCGATTATCCTGACCATTTTATTTTTGCTCATATTAACAGCAGGTATTGTAACAGTGACGATGGGCCCGGATTTATTTGGACCGGAGGAAAAGGAAGTACCTGATGTAAGCGGCATGGAAGTTGAAGAAGCTGTGGCAGAACTCATGTCCGTTGGTTTTATTATTGGTGACAAGAAGGAAATCAGCGATGAGGAAATCGAAGAGGGCAATGTCATCAGGACTAACCCGAAAGCCGGGAAGATGATTAAAGAAGGCAATGAAATCGATATATATATCAGCACGGGCAAAGAAGAGATGGAATTGTCCGATTACACCGGCAGAATGTATGAAGATGTCTTCAGGCTGCTTGAAGGCAAGAATTTCAAGGATATTGAAAAAACCGAAGAACACGATGACAGTGAACCAGGCACGATCCTTGAGCAATATCCTCCTGATGGTGAAATGGTGATTCCTGAGGAAACAATCCTCGAATTCAAAGTCAGCCTGGGACCTGAACTTATTACCCTCGCTGATTTCAGTGATTATAATCAAAAGGGCCTCCAGTTATATGCCGAGAGCACTGGCCTGGTGATTGAAATAACTGAAGAGTTCCATGACACCATTGAAAAAGGATTAGTCGTTTCACAGGACCCAAAACCAGGAACGAAACTTAAAAAGGGAAGCAAGGTCAAGGTCGTCATTTCCAAAGGGATGGAGGAAGTCCCGAAAACAGAAACCCGTGAAATCACGATTCCATACGAACCTGAAGTAGAAGGTGTGCCACAGGAAGTCCAGATTTTCATCAGCGATCTAAATCATCAAGACGAACTTGTACCTGCCGATTCATTCTTGCTGACGGAAGATCGGAAAATGACACTTAGTTTTCTAATACCGCCTGGCGAAGAGGCTTATTATAAAGTAGTGCGGGACGGGGTCGTCATTGAAGAAGATGGTGTTCCTTACCCGGCTGATTAACAGACAGGGAGTGTTGCTATGCCTGAGGGCAAAATTATCAAGGCGCTCAGTGGTTTTTATTATGTTGCGAATGAAGATCGAGTCGTTCAATGCCGAGGACGCGGTGTTTTCAGGAAAAACAAGGTTACGCCGCTTGTTGGTGACGAGGTTGTATTTCAGGCCGAAAATGATACAGAAGGCTATATTCTCGAGGTAAAAGGCAGGAAGAATGAGCTTGTCCGCCCTCCGATTGCGAATGTAGATCAGGCAATACTTGTCTTTTCTGCTGTAGAACCAGGGTTTAGTACAGCTCTGCTTGACCGGTTCCTGGTCCTCGTTGAATACAATCATATTCAGCCGATCATTTGCATTACAAAAATGGATCTGACGAATGATGAGGAAAAGGTAAAGCTTCAATCTTTTGCTGATGATTACCGGAAAGCTGGATATGAGGTCATTTTCACTTCTTCCGAAACATCCTCAGGAATTGAAGAGCTAAGCCCCCATCTGGAGGGAAAGATCTCTGTGTTTGCCGGGCAGTCAGGTGTGGGTAAATCGTCTCTCCTGAATGCAATCCGTCCAGACCTTGAACTAAAAACGGACGATATCTCCTCTCACCTTGGAAGGGGAAAGCATACGACCAGGCATGTTGAATTAATTTCGATCAATAATGGGCTCGTAGCGGATACGCCGGGCTTCAGTTCTTTGGAATTCACTGAGATTGAGGCTGAAGAGCTGAATTCATGTTTTCCGGATATTGCTGAGATCAGCGAGGATTGCAAGTTCCGTGGCTGCCTGCATATGGCGGAGCCGAAGTGTGCAGTCAAAGCGGCAGTTGAAGAAGGAAATCTTCCCGAATACAGATACGCGCATTATAAAGACTTTTTATTGGAAATAAAAGATCGAAAGCCGAGGTACTGAAAATGGTTAAAATAGCACCTTCAATCTTATCAGCAGACTTTTCCCGCCTTGGCGAAGAAATAAAGGACGTTGAGCGAGGCGGAGCAGACTATATTCATGTGGATGTAATGGATGGGCATTTCGTTCCCAATATTACTATAGGCCCTTTAATTGTTGAAGCAATCCGGCCTGTTACAGATTTGCCGCTTGATGTCCACTTGATGATCGAGAATCCGGACCAGTATATCGAAGCATTTGCAAAAGCTGGGGCTGATTACATTACCGTCCATGTGGAAACATGCAGGCATCTTCACAGAACGATTCAATTGATCAAATCGACAGGTGTTAAAGCCGGAGTAGTCATAAACCCTGCAACCCCTGTCGAAAGTATTAAACATATCATCGAAGATATAGATATGGTCCTTCTCATGTCCGTCAACCCTGGGTTTGGAGGACAAAAATTTATCTCATCCGTCCTGCCTAAAATCAGGCAGGTAAAAGGAATGGCAGATTCTTTGAATCCAGGTTTGGAAATCGAAGTTGATGGCGGAGTGAATGAAGAAACAGCAAAGCTTTGCGTTGAAGCAGGAGCCAATGTACTTGTAGCAGGCTCAGCAGTATTTAACCAAGAAGACCGTGCAGCTGCCATTGCAAGCTTAAAACAATAACCAAAAAGCCAGCCGCACCACGGCTGGCTTTTATTGCAATTTAAGTTGGAAGATGGTTTTTATTAGATCGAAATAAAGGAGTTTCTTAATGAAAATAAACTTAGTAGCCGGTGGTCCGTCTAACCTGATTCCTGACTTTCAGCCTTTCGACAGGAAAGGGGTTGCCTGGGTTGGCATTGACAGTGGAGTGTTTTACCTTCTGAATTCAGGGATCAAGCCAGATGCTGCATTTGGAGATTTTGACTCTGTAACAGAATCAGAAATGGAGTTTATCGAGAAAGAGGTAAACGATCTCAAAAAATTCAAACCTGAAAAGGACGAAACAGATATGGAACTGGCTTTAAACTGGGCTATTGAACAGCAGCCGGAATCCATCACAATTTTTGGTGCTACAGGAGGCAGGCTTGACCATCTGATGGCAAATATCCAGCTTCTAGTCAAACCGCTTCAGCAAACTGTACCCGCTCATATTGAAATAATAGATACCAAGAATATTTTATATGTTAAAACACCAGGCACATACACCGTTCATGAGCTGGATGATTTTAAGTATATTTCCTTCCTCCCAGTAACCCAAACCGTCTCTGGAATCACGCTTGAAAATTTTAAATACCCGTTAAAAGACTGTCATATTCCTATGGGATCGACACTATGTATTAGTAATGAACTTATTAGAGGTCATGGTACTTTTTCATTTTCTGAAGGCATATTATTAGTTGTAAGGAGCAAGGATTGAAGTTCTTCAGCAAAGGCTCTTTCCGGAGACTTTGATTCAAGGCAGCCGGATGTGAAAATCATTCAAAAAGAGCAAATTTTGTATACCCGGGAATATACTATAGGGATACAGAAAGAAGACAGGTTTGCTAGAGATGGTGAGGAGGGACGGTATGAGATTCTATACAATCAAACTGCCTAAATTTTTGGGTGGCCTCGTACGGGCGATGTTAGGAGCTTTTAAAAAGGATTAGGTTATTTCGTGTGACATGAATAAAACTGAAAAGCAGAGATGGAAGCTGTGTGGCACCCTGTAGACCGGGGTGCTATTATTTTTTACTGGAATGGGCAGAATGAGCTGTAGGGGATGATTGAAGTTCTGGAAAATAAAAAAGGCACCCTGAAAGGATGCCGTGCAGCTTCCCGCCGGTTGCAAGACCAGGCAGGACATCTGCGATTTTTAATTATACGCGTTCAACTTTACCTGATCTTAGAGCTCTTGTAGATACCCAAACACGCTTAGGCTTACCGTCTACAAGAATACGTACTTTTTGAAGGTTAGCACCCCATGTACGCTTGTTAGCGTTCATTGCGTGGGAGCGTGCGTTACCAGAACGAGTTGATTTACCAGTTACTACACATTTACGTGGCATATGATTTCCCTCCTAACTGACAAAAGCTAAAACTATTTGTTGCTGCAATTATTTTGCATATCGTCAGAACAGCGAATTTAACAGGATAACCTTATTTCTGACATACTTTAATAATTTATCATAGAAATTTGCCATTTGCAATAGTTCTGGACAAAGCTATAAAGAAAAAAACCTTGACATATAGTTGAGAATCTTGCTGAATAATATAGGGAAGTGCAGAATAACTTTAAAATTTGATTGGCTTATAGTAAAATAACTGTAGCATAAAGCTATTTTTCCAAAGGGGGAACGAGACATGTCCATTGAGCTAAAAACGAAGTACGGACAAATTGATATATCAAATGATGTCATTGCAACGATTGCGGGCGGTGCAGCAGTTGATTGTTACGGGATTGTCGGCATGGCTTCAAAGAACCAGATCAAAGACGGATTAACAGATATCCTGCGCAGGGAGAATTTCACTCGCGGAGTCATCGTTCGCCAGGAAAATGAAGAAGTACATATCGATATGTATATTATTGTGAGCTATGGAACGAAAATTTCCGAGGTTGCCCACAATGTCCAATCAAAGGTGAAGTATACCCTTGATAAAACAGTCGGGCTGGCTGTTGACTCGGTCAATATTTACGTTCAGGGAGTTCGTGTAACGAACCCGTAAGAGGAGGAAAGATTTGTGTCTATTAAAGTTCTAGATGGAAAACGTTTTGCGGAGATGGTGATCCAGGGTGCCAACCATTTGGCGGCGAATGCCAAGTATGTCGATGCATTGAACGTCTTCCCTGTTCCTGATGGTGATACGGGAACGAATATGAATTTATCCATGACTTCCGGTGCCAAGGAAGTAAAGAACAATGTGCAGGAACATATCGGAAAGGTTGGTTCTGCGCTGGCAAAAGGCCTGCTGATGGGGGCAAGAGGAAACTCTGGAGTCATCCTTTCACAATTGTTCCGTGGCTTTTCGAAAGCAATTGAAAATAAGCCTGCAGTCAATTCTGTGGAATTTGCTGCCGCACTTCAGGCGGGTGTGGAAACTGCCTATAAAGCAGTAATGAAGCCAGTCGAAGGTACGATTCTTACGGTGGCAAAGGATGCAGCAAGACATGCGGTTGCCGTAGCCGACAACCATGAGAGCCTGGTAGGTTTAATGGAAGAGGTGCTTAAAGAAGCAAAGGCATCTTTGAACCGTACTCCTGATTTGCTTCCAGTCCTAAAGGAAGTCGGAGTTGTCGATAGTGGCGGCCAGGGACTTGTATTCGTCTATGAGGGCTTCCTTGCAGTATTGAAGGGAGAGCAGCTTCCTGATTCTCCAGCAGCGATGCCAAACATGAATGAGCTTGTAAGTGCCGAGCACCATAAGAGTGTCCAAAGCCATATGAACACTGAGGACATCGAATTCGGCTATTGTACCGAATTCATGGTCAAGCTTGAAGGAAAAGAGTCATTCTCTGAAGAGAACTTCCGACAGGACTTGAGCAAATATGGAGATTCTTTATTGGTCATTTCTGATGAAGAGGTTGTAAAAGTGCATATCCACTCAGAGCAGCCTGGAGATGTTCTGACATATGGACAAAAATATGGCAGCCTCATCAATATGAAGATCGAGAATATGCGCCAGCAGCACACGAATATTGTTGGAGAACCGACAACGCCTCTTCGCACTGAGGCAAACACTCCTAAAAAGGAAAAACAGGAATACGGAATTGTTGCTGTTTCAATGGGGTCCGGTATTGCTGAGTTATTCAGAAGCATCGGTGCAAATGCCGTCATCGAGGGCGGACAGACGATGAATCCAAGTACGGAAGATATCGTTAAGGCAATTAAGGAAGTGAATGCCCGCAAGGTCATTATCCTTCCTAATAATAAAAACATCATCATGGCTGCTGAACAGGCTGCTGAGGTTGCTGAAGAAGAAGTAGTCGTTATTCCTTCCAAGACCGTGCCTCAGGGAATGACAGCATTGCTTTCATTCAATCCATCTGCAGAAGCTTCAGATAACAAAGAAGCAATGACAGAAGCGATGCAGCATGTGAAGACAGGACAGTTGACATATGCAGTCCGTGACACAAGCATCGATGGACTCGAAATTTCAACAGGCGATTTCATGGGCCTTGCTGATGGAAAAATCGTCCTGAAGGACAAGGATAAAGTCAAGGCAGCGAAGGAACTATTGGGCCAAATGCTGGACGAAGACTCAGAAATCCTGACAATCCTTAAAGGGGAAGACGCTTCGGATGAAGATGTCGATTCCATCGTCGAGTTTGTTGAAAACAAGTTCAAAGATGTTGAAGTTGAAGTCCATAATGGAGAACAGCCATTATACGCCTTCATCTTCGCAATCGAGTAAGAAAATATTCCAAGCCGATCATGATTCTCCGGCTGGACAATTTAAATATTTATATGATACTAAGGAATAGAAGGGGATAACCCTTCTATTTCGTTTTGTTTATAGGGTGAAAAATGGTCCAGCAAGCTGGCCCAGGAACAAATCAATCACGAAGGCAGTTGGCTGAAGGTATTTTGAAAATGCCATCAGCACTTAGTGAAACAGGACAGGGAGGGTTAGCGGCAACGCCGGCAGGACGGGAATTATAGGCCAAATCTCCGGCATACCGCTTGATAAACGTGAATGATATTCTAAAACAGTCCGTAACTGCAGTTAAAGGAATCGGTGATGAAATGGCGGAAACACTTGCAGACATGAATATCAGGTCTGTTGGTGAATTGCTGGAGTATTTCCCATACCGTTATGAAGATTACCGCCTGAAGGATCTGGCAGAAGTCAAGCATGATGAAAAAGTGACGGTGGAAGGGAAGGTGCACAGCGAACCTTCTCTGGTCTATTATGGACGAAAAAAGAACCGTCTTACTGTCAGGATGCTTGTAGGCAGATACTTGATCATCGCAACCTTTTTTAACCAGCCATATTTAAAACAAAAGATAAAAATCGGTGAAACAATCACTGTAACAGGAAAATGGGATCAGCACAGGCAGACGATCACTGCCAGCGAAATGTCGGTTGGAGAGCATGCGAAAAGCCAGGATTTTGAACCTGTTTATGCGGTGAAAGGGAAGATGACCGTAAAAACAATCAGAAGACTGATTAAGCTGGCTTTTTCCCAGTTTGGGCATGAAATGGCTGAAATTCTGCCGATGGACCTGTTGCAAAAATATAAACTGCTCAACCGAAGGGATGCATTGCGAATCATGCACTTCCCAGCAGGGGCTGATGAAATGAAGCACGCAAGAAGAAGGTTTGTTTATGAAGAATTTCTCCTGTTTCAGCTTAAGATGCAGTCCTTACGAAAAATTGAACGTGAACAGACGCCAGGAATTGCCGTTTCTTATAAATTGGACAAGCTTAAAGAGTTCATCAGTGGACTGCCGTTTCCATTGACAGGCGCGCAAAAGCGGGTAGTCAATGAAATCCTGGGAGACATGAAGTCATCTTACCGAATGAACCGGCTGCTGCAAGGTGATGTAGGGTCAGGGAAAACAGTTGTGGCAGCCATTGCACTCTATGCAGCCAAGACAGCGGGCTTCCAGGGAGCATTGATGGTGCCGACAGAAATCCTTGCAGAGCAGCACTCACAATCAATGACACAACTGCTTGAGCCCTTTGGGGTAAAAACGGCACTGCTGACAAGTTCCGTCAAAGGTAAGCGGCGGAGAGAGCTGCTTGAACAGTTAAAGCTAGGCGAAATCCATGTGTTAATAGGGACACATGCTTTGATCCAGGATGAAGTGGACTTTCATGACCTGGGCCTGGTTATTACTGACGAACAGCACCGTTTTGGTGTTGAACAAAGACGGGTCCTCAGGGAAAAGGGTGAAAATCCTGATGTCCTGTTCATGACAGCGACTCCGATTCCGAGGACGCTTGCGATTACGGTTTTTGGTGAAATGGATGTTTCTGTGATTGACGAAATGCCTGCAGGCCGGAAAACAATCGAAACATATTGGGCGAAGCATGAAATGCTTGATCGTGTCCTTGCCTTCATGGAGAAAGAACTTGCCAGCGGCAGACAGGCATATGTCATTTGCCCATTGATCGAGGAGTCAGACAAGCTTGACGTGCAGAATGCAATTGATGTTCACAGCACCCTGAGCTTTTATTTTCAGGACCGCTACAAGGTCGGCCTAATGCATGGGCGGCTCCATTCCGAAGAAAAAGATCAGGTTATGAAGGCTTTTAGTGAAAATGAGGTCCAAGTTCTTGTATCAACTACTGTCGTCGAGGTAGGCGTTAACGTGCCGAATGCTACAGTCATGCTGATTTATGATGCGGAGAGGTTTGGCCTTGCCCAGCTCCATCAGCTGAGAGGAAGGGTTGGAAGGGGAAGTGACCAGTCTTACTGCATTTTGCTTGCAGATCCAAAAAGCGAGGTTGGCAAAGAACGGATGAAAATCATGTCCGAAACGAATGATGGATTTGTTCTAAGTGAGAAGGATCTCGAGCTTCGCGGACCAGGGGATTTCTTCGGCAAAAAGCAAAGCGGACTGCCTGAATTCAAAGTTGCAGACATGGTCCATGATTACCGTGCGCTGGAAACAGCGAGGAATGACGCCTCATTGCTAGTCCAATCAGTTGCGTTTTGGAAAGGTGAAAAATATAAAGCCTTACGTGATTATTTACATGATACAGGTGTCCTTGCCAGTGAAAAGCTCGATTGATTTTTAGAGAAGCTGCTTTTCTTTTGCCAGAATCATAGAGTTACAGAAGAGCAGATTCAAAGGAATCTGCTTTCTGCATATCTTTGCTGATATAGTAATGAGGATTTTTTCTGGCAGGAGATGTTGTCATATTTCTTCTTGCATATTTATTTTGTTATATATATACTACTATTAGTACCTAGTCTTAATAGCTCGGGCGGTGTTTGGTAAATGAAACGCAATAAAAAAGAACGACAGTCCATGCTGACTGAAACGATAAAAGAAAATCCTTTTATTACAGATGAAGAGCTGGCTGAGAAATTTACAGTCAGCATCCAGACGATCAGGCTGGACCGACTTGAATTATCAATTCCCGAGTTAAGGGAAAGAATAAAGAACGTTGCCGAAAAACGTTTTGAAGATGAGGTCCGTTCACTGCCACTTGAAGAAGTAATCGGAGAAATCATTGATATAGAATTAGATAAAAGTGCCATTTCAATTCTTGATATAAAAAGAGAGCATGTTTTCAAACGAAATAAGATTGCCAGAGGACACCATTTATTCGCACAGGCCAATTCCTTGGCGGTAGCTGTAATTAATGATGAACTGGCCCTTACCGCTAAAGCGAATATCCAATTTACCAGGTCGGTAAAAGAAGGTGAACGGGTAATCGCCAAAGCCAGAGTTGTCAATATTGACAATGCAAATGGACGTACACTTGTAGAAGTGATGAGTTACGTGAACAATGAACTTGTCTTTAAAGGCGAGTTTGAAATGTATCGATCAAAAAATGAGAAATAAGGGATGAATTAAATGAGGCTTGCAATAGATGCGATGGGCGGAGACAATGCTCCAAAAGAAATCGTGCTCGGAGCAATCAAGGCAGTGGAAAGGTATAAAGACATACATATCGTCCTTGTTGGTGACGAGAAAAAAATCAGGGAGCATCTGACAACTGAAGATAGGATTGAAATCCTTCATACTGAAGATGTAATCCTAGGAACGGATGAACCCGTAAGAGCTGTGCGCCGCAAAAAGACAGCATCGATGGTCCTTGCAGCACAGCAGGTCGCGGACGGAAAAGCGGATGCCTGCATTTCTGCTGGAAATACAGGAGCGCTGATGGCGGCTGGATTATTTGTAGTTGGAAGGATTGAGGGGATTGAGAGGCCAGCGCTTGCTCCAACGCTGCCTACGATCGGCGGCGAAGGGTTCCTGCTTCTTGATGTAGGAGCAAATGCAGACGCAAAACCTGAACATCTAGTTCAATATGCGATTATGGGCTCCATCTACAGTGAAAAGGCAAGGGGAATCACAAGCCCGCGTGTCGGATTGCTTAATATTGGGACAGAAGAAAAAAAGGGAAATGAGCTTGTAAGAAACACCTATGAATTGCTTAAGGATGCTGACATCAACTTCATCGGCAATATCGAATCCCGGGACTTGCTAAATGGGGTTGCAGATGTGGTGGTTGCTGATGGCTTTACTGGTAATATGGTCCTTAAAACAATAGAAGGTACTGCAATGTCGGTATTCAAAATGTTGAAAACAGCACTCACTTCCAGTTTTAAAACCAAGATGGCTGCAGCAGTCCTGAAGCCTGACCTGACTGTCCTTAAAAATAAGATGGATTATACAGAATATGGAGGTGCAGGCCTGTTCGGCCTTAAAGCTCCTGTTATTAAAGCACATGGATCATCGGATGCCAATGCTGTATTCAACTCTATCCGCCAGGCAAGGGAAATGGTCGAAAAGGATGTTTCTGGAACAATCAGGACGGCAGTTGAAAAACGAGAAAGTGTGAAACAATAGAAATCGATGTTGTAAATAAATGAGTGAAAAATAAATGGTAAAGGGGAATCTTTCATGGGGAAAATCGCGTTTTTGTTTCCAGGTCAGGGATCACAGTCAGTTGGGATGGGCCAAGCCCTGTCTGCATCAGAACATACAGTCTCCGAAACTTTCAAGAAAGCGGACGAGGTTTTGGGGGAGAACTTAAGCGGATTGATTTTTGAAGGCCCTCAGGAAAAACTGACGCTAACGACAAATGCTCAGCCTGCGCTTCTGACAACTAGCATTGCGATCCTGAACTATTTCAGTCAATTTGGAATTAATCCGGATTACACTGCTGGCCATAGCCTGGGGGAATATTCTGCACTGGTCGCATCGAAAGCCATCTCGTTTGAGGATGCGGTATTTGCAGTCCGCAAACGTGGTGAATTCATGGAAGAGGCAGTGCCAAATGGGGAAGGTACAATGGCTGCTGTTCTCGGCATGGACCGCGATAAACTCATGGATGTAACTGAAACTGTATCCGCAGGCGGGAATCCAGTTCAATTGGCGAACTTGAATTGTCCTGGGCAAATCGTGATTTCCGGTTCGAAAAAAGGTGTGGTGGAAGCTTCAGCAAAAGCAAAAGAAGCTGGCGCTAAGCGAGTTATACCGCTTGATGTAAGCGGTCCGTTCCATTCCTCGCTAATGGAGCCGGCAGCTGAAAGATTTGAAGCAATCCTGGACAGTATTTCAATTAAAGATGCTGCTATTCCTGTTATTGGAAACGTGACAGCCGAACCGATGACTGATGCTTCCGAAATTAAAAAGAGACTTGTAGAGCAGCTGTTTTCCCCGGTTCTATGGGAAGATTCAGTGGCAAAGATGATGGAGCTTGGAGTCGATACTTTCGTAGAAATTGGTCCAGGAAAAGTACTCTCTGGGCTAGTGAAGAAGGTTGACCGCTCAGCAAGGACTTTCGCCATTTATGACGCAGAAACATGTGCTGCAGCAGTTGCAGCATTAAAGGAGGAAGAAATATGAGACTAGAAGGTAAAGTGGCCCTGGTAACGGGTGCCTCTCGTGGAATTGGACGTGAAATAGCTTTTGAACTGGCAAGTGAAGGAGCTTCAGTAGCTGTCAATTATGCGGGAAGCGAAGCGAAAGCTCTGGAATTGGTGGATGAGATCAAATCGTTAGGAAGGGAAGCTTTTGCAATCCAGGCGGATGTCTCCAGCTCCGATTCAGTTAACGATATGGTAAAGGAAACAATTGAACGCTTTGGCAAACTTGACATCCTGGTCAACAATGCAGGGATAACGAAAGACAATCTGTTAATGAGAATGAAAGAGTCTGAATGGGATGATGTCATTAACATCAACCTGAAAGGTGTTTTCCTGTGCACGAAGGCTGTGACAAGGCAAATGATGAAACAGCGAAGCGGCAGGATCATCAATATCTCTTCAATTGTCGGAGTCAGCGGCAACCCTGGACAGGCAAATTATGTCGCGGCAAAATCCGGTGTGATCGGCTTGACGAAAACATCTGCGAAAGAACTGTCGTCAAGAGGAATTACCGTAAATGCCATTGCCCCAGGCTTTATTACAACAGATATGACGGATAAACTGAATGAAGAAGTTAAAACAGAAATGCTGAAACAAATTCCTCTTTCCCGCTTCGGTGAGCCGAAGGACATTGCCAGGACGGTCGTATTCCTTGCCTCAGAAGACAGCGCCTATATGACAGGCCAGACCCTGCATGTAGATGGCGGAATGGTGATGTAATATACGGTAAGTGCAATTTAGTTTCAGTATGGATTTATTTTGGGTAAAAAGTGATCACAGCCATTTATTAATTTTATAAAATCAACTATAATGGCTTGAGGGGAGGTGAACGAGCATGGCAGACGTTTTAGAACGTGTAACGAAAATTATTGTTGACCGTTTGGGAGTAGATGAATCTCAAGTAACTTTAGAAGCATCTTTTAAAGATGATCTTGGTGCTGATTCCCTTGATGTTGTTGAATTGGTAATGGAATTGGAAGACGAGTTCGACATGGAAATTTCTGATGATGATGCTGAAAAAATCGGTACAGTTGGTGACGCAGTGAACTACATAAACAGCCAAATGTAATCAAACGATTTTCTAAGAAGCTCCGTTTTTAATGAACGGGGCTTTCTTCTGTAAAAAAGCACCGCAATTTCTTGCCATCTCAAGTGATTTGCTGGAATTAAGGCAAGTTTTTTTGCTTTATGGGCATTTTTTTTTGTAAACTATTAGTAGTCTGTATTGAGTTTCAGACCAATCTTTATGCAAAAAAGCTTTAAATTATAAGCAAGGTGGAATAAATGATGCGCAACAATGGAAGAGAAAAAGATAAAAAGAATTTTCGCGCGAAGGAATATAAATTTAAAGAATTCCAGGACAAAATTGATATTCATTTTGAAAGTGAAAGGTTACTGAAACAGGCCTTTACGCATTCATCCTATGTGAATGAGCATCGCCGGAAGCCTCATGAAGACAATGAGAGGCTTGAGTTTCTAGGAGACGCTGTTTTGGAACTGACTGTATCCCGATTCCTGTTTAAAAAATACCCAATGATGAGTGAAGGAGAATTGACGAAGCTTCGTGCTGCTGTAGTTTGTGAACCGTCACTTGTAGCATTCGCCAATGAACTTGCTTTTGGAGAGCTGGTTTTGCTCGGCAAGGGTGAGGAGATGACAGGCGGAAGAACGAGGCCTGCTCTTTTGGCTGATGTTTTTGAGGCATTCATCGGTGCTTTATATTTGGACAAGGGTATTGAAACAGTCACGACATTTCTTGAAAAAATTGTGTTTCCGAAGATTGATGACGGTGCTTTTTCTCATGTGATGGATTTTAAAAGCCAGCTGCAGGAACTAGTCCAGCGGGATGGTGCAGGTTCGCTAGAATATAGAATCCTGAAGGAAATAGGTCCCGCCCACAGCCGGGAATTCGAGTCAAGAGTCTATCTGAATGGGGAAGAGCTTGGAACAGGTTCGGGGCGTTCAAAGAAGGAAGCTGAGCAGCATGCTGCCCAGATGGCCCTTGAAAAGCTGAAGTCCCATATAGAAGCCTCCCGCGAACAGGACGAAAAATAGCCCAATGATTTTAACAATCACTGAGACACCTTAGAAATAGTTTAATTGGAAAGGGAGAGCCATATTGTTTTTAAAACGATTAGATGTGGTCGGTTTTAAATCCTTTGCCGAGAGGATATCCGTAGAATTCGTGCCTGGTGTGACCGCGGTCGTAGGACCCAATGGAAGCGGAAAAAGCAATATTACCGATTCCATCCGCTGGGTATTGGGTGAACAATCAGCGAAATCGCTTCGCGGAGCAAAAATGGAAGATATTATTTTTGCCGGGAGTGACTCACGAAAGCCGCTTAATTTTGCAGAGGTAACGCTTACCCTTGATAACGAAGACCAATCATTGCCGCTGGATTATAACGAAGTGAGTGTAACAAGGCGTGTTTTCCGTTCGGGAGACAGCGAATATTTAATAAATAAACAGAATTGCCGTTTAAAGGATATTGTCGATTTATTCATGGATTCTGGCCTGGGCCGTGAAGCCTTCTCAATCATCAGCCAAGGCAGGGTTGAAGAAATCCTGAACAGCAAGCCAGAAGAACGCAGGACGATTTTTGAAGAAGCTGCGGGTGTACTAAAATATAAATCCAGGAAGAAAAAAGCGGAAAGCAAGCTGTTTGAAACACAGGAGAATTTAAATCGTGTCGCGGATATCATCCACGAACTTGAGGGCCAGGTTGAACCTTTAAAAATCCAGGCCTCGATTGCCAGGGACTATCTTCAGCAGAAGGAAGAACTTGAGCAGATTGAGGTCGCATTGACAGCCTATGAAATTGAAGATTTGCATCGCCGCTGGGAACAGTTGTCCAAACAGCTTGAACAGCATAAAGAGGATGAAATCAAGCAATCAGCTGTCCTCCAAAAGAAGGAAGCTGAAATTGAAAAAATGCGGGATCATCTCGCTGCTCTCGATGAGTCGGTCAGTGACCTTCAGAATGTGCTCCTTCATGCGAGTGAAGAGCTCGAGAAACTTGAGGGCAGAAGGGAAGTTCTCAAAGAACGCAAGAAGAATGCGTCCCAGAACAAAGGCCAGCTTGAGAAAAATATCGAGGAACTCACATCTTCCATCGGCCAGCTTGAGAAACAGAAGGCTGAATATGAGGAATCTGTATCTGTTCTGGCAACAGAAGCTGCCGGCCTCCAGAAGGAATTGTACGAAAAACAGGAGCAATTAAAGCTGTACAGTGAGGATGTCGAACTCAAGATTGACTCAATCAAAAGTGACTACATTGAGGTCCTGAACCAGCAGGCCGGGGCGAAGAATGAAAAAATCTATATCGAACAGCAGCTGCAGCAGCAAACCTCAAAAGGAACAAGGCTCGATCATGACAATGACAGATATGTATCGATTCGCGATGAAATTAATGCAAAGAAAGCGGAGATCGAGAACAAGGTAATTGCCGCACAGCAGGAGCTGGAGGATCAGGCAAAGCTGTATTTCGATGAACAAAAGAAGCTGGAATCTTTAAGAAACAATTATCAAAAGCAGGAAAAGACATTATATCAGGCCTATCAATTCTTGCAGCAGGCAAAATCAAAGAAAGAGATGCTTGAGGAGATGGAAGAAGATTATTCAGGCTTTTTCCAGGGTGTAAAAGAAGTGCTTAAAGCCAGAAATGGCCGTCTCCAGGGTATAGAAGGAGCCGTTGCTGAACTGATCCAAGTTCCTAAACAATATGAAACAGCAATTGAAACAGCCCTTGGCGGGGCTATGCAGCATATTGTCGTTCAAAATGAAGAAAATGCCAGGACTGCGATCCAGTTCCTGAAACAAAAATCTTTTGGACGGGCAACCTTCCTGCCCCTCAGCATCATTAAAGGGAAGTTTCTGGCTTCAGCCCAGTTGGCGCTGCTGTCAGAACACGAAGCCTATATTGGTACAGCTGCTGATCTTATTCAGTTCGAGCAAAGGTATGCTGATGTCATTAAAAGCCTCCTTGGGAATGTAGTAATTGCCAGGGATTTGAAGGGTGCAAATGAAATTGCCAGAATCCTTCAATACCGCAGCAGGATTGTAACCATTGAGGGCGATGTCGTCAATCCTGGAGGATCCATGACCGGCGGTGCCGTTAAGCAGAAATCCTCCTCGCTTCTTAGCCGTAAGGGAGAGCTTGAGGATTTGACCAGCAAGCTTGCTGATATGGAAGAAAAGACCAGCCTGCTTGAAACCCGTATCAAATCCTTTAAGACAGACATCCAAACCAGCGAAGGAAAGCTTGAAGAACTTCGTAAAACAGGGGAAGACCTTCGTTTGAAACAGCAAACCTTGAAAGGCGACTTAAGGGAAGTGGAGCTTGAACAGAAAAACATTAACGAACGTTTATCTGTTTATGATTCAGAAAAGAACCAGCTGGACTCTGATAAAGAGAAGTTGGAATCGAGATTGATTGAACTCGAGGATTTTTTAGCTGAGCATCAGGAGAGTCTAGTGCGATTTGACAAAGAAATCGAACGTTTGACAGCGCTGAAAAACTCGAATTCTACCTCAAAAGATACATTGCTGTCCGATATCAGCGATTTGAAAATCAGTCTTGCAGCAAAGAAAGAACAGCATTCTTTTGCCAAGGAGAAGCTGGATACAGCATTTTCTCAAGCTGAGGAGCAATCAAGGAAACTAGAAGTCATCAAAGAAGATTTGTCCCTGCTATCATCTGAAATGACCGACAGTTCTTCCGGCGAAATGCAGCTGGAGGAAGCGGCAAAAAGAAAGCTTCAGGACAAAAATGAAACACTTAATCTCATTTCCTCCCGGAGGAATGAGCGCCTTGAACTTCAGAACAAACTTGAAGACCAGGAGCTCGAATCCAAAGAATTAAGAAGGCTGCTAAAAGGGCTAAATGAAGTGCTGAAGGACGAGGAAGTGAAGCTGAACAGACTCGATGTTGAATTGGACAACAAGCTTGCCCACCTTCGCGAAGAGTACTTGCTATCTTATGAAGCTGCTAAAGAACAGTATCCTTTGACGATCCCGGCTGATGAAGCAAGGAGAAAAGTGAAGCTCATTAAAATGGCGATTGATGAGCTAGGTACTGTAAATCTTGGGGCAATTGAAGAATACGAGCGGGTATCAGAACGTTATGAATTCCTGCTGGAGCAAAAAAATGATCTCCAGGAAGCTAAAGACACCTTATTCCTTGTCATCGAGGAAATGGATCATGAGATGAAGAAACGTTTTGAACAGACTTTCACAGGAATCCGCTCACACTTTGAATCGGTCTTCCAGGCGTTGTTTGGCGGCGGAAGAGCGGACCTTAGGCTGACACAGCCTGATGACCTGCTGAATACTGGAGTGGAAATTGTCGCTCAGCCACCGGGGAAGAAACTTCAGAATCTTGGGCTTTTGTCTGGGGGGGAGAGAGCACTGACTGCAATTGCGCTGCTTTTCTCCATCCTGAAGGTTCGTCCGGTTCCTTTCTGCATTCTGGATGAAGTAGAAGCTGCCCTTGATGAGGCAAATGTGTACCGCTTCGCTCAATACCTGAAGAAATACAGGGAAGAAACACAATTCATTGTCATCACCCACCGCAAGGGTACAATGGAGGAGGCAGATGTCCTGTACGGTGTGACCATGCAGGAATCAGGTGTCTCGAAGCTTGTGTCCGTGCGGATGGAAGATTCAAAAGAGCTAGTAAATTCGTAATGAGAAAGGCGATGGAACTGTGAGTTTTTTCAAGAAATTAAAAGAAAAGTTTACGACACAGACTGAGACTGTTACAGAGAAATTCAAAGAGGGATTAACCAAAACAAGAGACAACTTCTCGAGCAAGGTAAATGATCTCGTTTCAAGATACCGCAAAGTGGACGAGGAATTCTTCGAGGAGCTGGAAGAAATTTTGATCCAGGCCGATGTTGGCTTTGAGACTGTCATGGAATTAGTCGAGGAACTGAAGAAAGAGGTTAAACGCCGCAACATCCAGGATACAAAAGATGTGCAGGCCGTCATTTCTGAGAAGCTTGTCGATATTTATGAGTCTGGTGCAGACGATGAATCATTCAAGCTGAACATGCAGGAAGACGGTTTGACTGTCATTTTGTTTGTTGGCGTAAATGGTGTCGGCAAAACAACTACGATCGGGAAATTGGCCCATAAGTTCAAAAATGAAGGCAAAAACGTTCTGCTTGCTGCCGGAGATACGTTCCGCGCAGGCGCGATTGAACAGCTGGAGGTTTGGGGAGAACGTGTGGGTGTTGATGTCATTAAGCAAGCGGAGGGCTCTGACCCTGCAGCTGTTATGTTTGATGCCGTCCAGTCCGCAAAGTCCAGGAAGGCGGATATCCTGATCTGTGATACTGCTGGCCGTCTGCAAAACAAGGTAAATCTCATGAAAGAACTTGAGAAGGTAAAGCGTGTAATTGAACGTGAAGTTCCTGGTGCCCCTCACGAAGTCCTGCTTGTGCTCGATGCGACGACTGGACAAAATGCTCTCATCCAGGCAAAAACGTTCAAGGAAGCTACCAATGTAAGCGGAATTGTTTTGACAAAGCTGGACGGAACAGCAAAAGGCGGGATTGTCCTGGCCATCCGCAATGAACTGAATATCCCTGTAAAGTTCGTAGGTCTTGGTGAAAAAATGGATGACCTTCAGGAATTTGATGCGGAACGCTATGTTTATGGACTGTTTGCTGATTTAGTTGAGGAAGAGAAAATGGCGGAGTAATGCCGTTTTAACAACATCTTGCTGTAAAGAACTTTTCTTGACAGGAACTTGGAACGTGTGTACACTCTTAATGTAAAGGTATTTCACTTAACATGGGGGAATCGATATGCTTGAGAAGACGAACCGTATGAATTATTTGTATGACTTTTATCAGGCATTGCTTACTCCAAAACAAAGCAGTTATATGGCCCTTTACTATCTTGATGACTACTCTCTTGGTGAAATCGCTGAAGAGTATGATGTTAGCCGCCAGGCTGTATACGACAACATCAAACGGACGGAAGCGATGCTCGAGGAGTACGAAGAGAAGCTTTTGCTGTTCGAGAAGTTCCAGATGCGCAGCCAGTTGATTTCCAAAATGAAGAAACAGCTGAGTGAGGATCCGGACAAGCAGGTTTTGAGTGAAATGGTAGCCGAGCTTGAGAAATTAGACTAGGGAGGCACATGATATGGCATTTGAAGGATTGGCCGACCGACTGCAAAATACAATGCAAAAAATCCGCGGAAAAGGGAAAGTAACCGAAGCGGATGTAAAAGAAATGATGCGCGAGGTCCGTCTGGCGCTGCTAGAGGCCGACGTTAACTTTAAGGTAGTTAAAGACTTTGTTAAAAAAGTCACTGAAAGGGCAATTGGTCAAGAGGTTGTGAAGAGCCTGACTCCAGGCCAGCAGGTCATTAAGGTTGTTAAAGAAGAACTTACCGAGCTGATGGGAGGAGAGCAAAGCAAGATTGCAGCCTCCAACCGTCCGCCAACCGTCATCATGATGGTCGGCCTTCAAGGTGCAGGTAAAACGACAACAACCGGAAAACTTGCCAATTTGCTTCGCAAAAAATATAACCGCAAGCCTTTGCTTGTTGCAGCAGACATTTATCGTCCGGCAGCCATCAAGCAGCTTGAGACTCTTGGCAAACAGCTGAGCATGCCAGTCTTCTCATTGGGAGACCAGGTCAGCCCGGTTGAAATTGCCAAGCAGGCAATCGCTAAAGCGAAGGAAGACCATAATGACTATGTACTTATTGATACTGCAGGCCGTCTTCATGTAGATGAAAACCTCATGGATGAGCTCAAGCAGATCAAAGAATTGTCAAAGCCAGATGAAATCTTCCTTGTCGTCGATGCCATGACCGGTCAGGATGCTGTCAATGTTGCCCAGAGCTTCAATGAACAGCTGGGCTTGACTGGTGTCGTCCTGACAAAGCTTGATGGTGATACACGAGGCGGTGCTGCGCTTTCAATCCGCGCCGTGACAAATACTCCAATCAAATTTGTCGGTCTTGGTGAAAAGCTCGATGCTCTTGAGCCTTTCCATCCTGAGAGAATGGCTTCAAGAATTCTGGGAATGGGTGACGTGCTCACGCTCATCGAGAAAGCGCAAGCCAATGTCGATGAAGAAAAAGCGAAAGAGCTTGAGAAAAAAATGCGTACAGCATCATTCACCCTTGATGACTTCCTGGACCAGCTGGGCCAGGTCAAGAAGATGGGGCCGTTGGATGAAATCCTTAAGATGATGCCTGGGGCGAATAAAATCAAGGGCATGAACAATCTTCAAATCGATGAAAAGCAAATTTCTCATGTTGAGGCCATCATCCAGTCGATGACGTCTAACGAAAAGACTCATCCTGAAATCATCAATGCCAACAGGCGTAAAAGGATCGCTAAGGGAAGCGGCACTTCCATCCAGGAGGTAAACCGATTGCTCAAGCAGTTCGAGGACATGAAAAAGATGATGAAGCAAATGACGAACATGCAGCAAAAAGGCAAGAAAAAAGGCGGTTTCAAACTGCCGTTCAATCCTTTTTAACATGTAAATTCAGGTATTTGCAGTCTGTAAAGAAAAAACCCTTTACAAGCTGATTTCAATTTGGTATTATTCTATCTTGTGTGAAACTATTCGGAGGTGCTTATTTAAAATGGCAGTAAAAATTCGTTTAAAGCGTATGGGAGCTAAAAAATCTCCTTTCTATCGTATTGTAGTAGCTGATTCCCGTTCACCACGTGACGGCCGTTTCATCGAAACTGTTGGAACTTACAACCCTGTTGCACAACCAGCACAGGTTGAACTTAACGAAGAGTTAGTTCTTAAGTGGTTGAATGACGGAGCAAAACCATCTGATACAGTGCGCAACTTGTTCTCTAAGCAAGGTATCATGGAAAAATTCCACAACGCTAAGCTTAGCAAGTAATTGTGGACATGCCCATGAAGGAATTAATTGAGACGATCGTGAAGCCCCTTGTTGATTTCCCGGAAGATGTCCATGTAAATGAACATGAAGAGGATCAGCGCGTAACATATAAGCTTACCGTGAACAAAAGTGATATGGGCAAAGTAATTGGAAAGCAGGGACGCGTTGCAAAGGCGATAAGAACAGTAGTCTATGCAGCAGGATCATCACAGCAAAAGAAGATTTTCTTAGAAATCGTCGAATAACAATCATCTGCGAAAGCAGGTTGTAGATATCTCTATATGATTGTGTTTTAAAAGGGAGGGGTGACCCTCCTTTTTTCTATTTAAAAAGAATTAAGGTATAATGGTTATTTGAAGAATAGTGATAAGCTGGACTAAACTTATTGGGCACAAAACATGATGTATTTAACTCAGCCTATAAAGTTGCTGTGATAAGTTGGTTTTATTAAGGAGGAAATGCTTTGAAGGTACTGCAAACGATTGTAGTCAAACAAGTACTGACAGAAGAAAGCAGAGAAACAATCCACCGCAAATATCACGCAAGAAAGCTGCAGCTGCAGAAGGAATGTGACCAACTGAAATTTGAGCTCAAAAAACTGGAAAAATCAAAGAAGTTTTCGCCTGAAACATTGAAAAAGCATTTTGAACAAGAAATTAAAGTCCATAACGAAAAGATCAAGCTTCTGGATTTTCAAATAGAACAACTACATATTCTTCCGCTCGGAAGTGAAATCAAAGAGTCAGAATTGCAGGGAATAGTGGAAATCAATGAGGGGGACCAATGGGATGGGTTCCTTTCGGGAAAGACTATTATTGTGAAAGACGGCGTCGTGGCCGAAATACGCGAGAGGTGATTGAGAAAATGGAGAAATATTTTAATGTCGGCAAAATTGTAAATACCCATGGAATCCGCGGAGAAGTCAGGGTGATTTCGAGAACGGATTTTCCGGAAGAGCGTTATAAAATTGGGAATACCCTCTACTTATTCATGCCTGGAACAAAGGAACCTGAGATATTGGTCGTGAAAACCCACAGAACCCATAAGAATTTCAACTTATTAACTTTTGAGGGTTTTGACAACGTCAATCAGGTTGAACGCATGAAGGGTGGCATCCTTAAGGTGCCTGAAAGCCAGCGCGGAGAATTGGAGGAAGGAGAATTTTACTTCCAGGATATCATCGGCTGCCTTATGTACACCACAAAAGGCGAAGAAATCGGAAAGATAGTGGAAATCTTAACGCCTGGTGCGAATGATGTCTGGGTGGTCAAGTCGCCTAATGGGAAGGAAATTCTCATTCCTTATATCGATGAAATTGTGAAAAAGGTTGATGTTAAGGAAAAGGTCATTTTAATTGATCCTATGGAAGGGCTTCTGTCATGATGCATATCGATGTCCTGTCGATCTTCCCAGAGATGTTTGAAGGAGTATTTGGGCACTCGATCCTGAAGAAAGCAGCTGAAAAAGAAGCGGTCCAATATAATCTAGTCAATTTCCGGGATTTTGCCGATAACAAACATCAGACAGTAGATGACTATCCATATGGCGGCGGCGCAGGTATGGTATTGAAGCCACAGCCGATTTTCGATGCAGTAGCCGATTTAAAAGATCGTGCAAAAAGTTCAGCCCCTCGGGTGATTCTCATGTGCCCTCAGGGTGAGAGATACACTCAAAAGAAAGCAGAGGAGCTGGCAAGTGAGGAACACCTGATTTTCATTTGCGGCCATTATGAGGGTTATGATGAGCGTATTCGTGAGCATGTCATTACCGATGAAATCTCGATTGGGGATTATGTCCTGACTGGCGGCGAGCTAGGTGCGATGGTCGTCATCGACAGTGTCGTGAGGCTTTTGCCAGGCGTGCTTGGAAGTGAAGAATCCCATATCCAGGATTCATTCAGCACAGGCCTGCTGGAGCACCCGCACTATACTAGACCCGCTGATTTTCGGGGATTGAAGGTACCGGATGTTTTGACTTCCGGAAACCATAAGCTGATCGAAGAATGGCGTATTAAAGAAAGCCTGAGGAGAACCCTTATGCGACGGCCAGATCTTCTGGAAGAAGCTGATCTTACGGACCAGCAAAAAAAATGGCTTGATGAACTGATAAAACTCAATGAATGATGTTGCAGTGACTCCATGTTTATGGTAAGATACTTCTTGTGGCTAAAAGCGATCATGCTGTATGCTGCTTATAACGATGTTCCGCTGCAATGAAATGTTTTGCAAGAGCATTTGTGGGAGGAGATGAAAACGATGCAACAATTAATCGAAGAAATCACAAAAGCACAACTTCGCACTGATCTTCCATCTTTCCGTCCTGGTGACACAGTACGTGTTCACGTTAAGGTTGTTGAAGGAACTCGCGAACGTATCCAGTTGTTTGAAGGTGTTGTGATTAAGCGTCGTGGTGGTGGAATCAGCGAAACTTTTACAGTACGTAAAGTTTCTTACGGAGTAGGCGTTGAACGTGCATTCCCTGTTCACACACCAAAAATTGCGAAGCTTGAAGTTATCCGCCGCGGTAAAGTACGCCGTGCGAAACTTTACTACCTGCGTAACCTACGTGGTAAGAAAGCTCGTATCAAGGAAATTCGATAAGAATGAATGTCAAAAAGGAGCTTGCCTAGCCAAGCTCCTTTTTCATTAAATTCCTTTTGCATTTAATCAGTGTTTTTATTAAATTTATTTTAAAAATCATCGCCCATCGTGTTTATCTTGCCTGACTTATGTAAAATAAAGTTATGTATTCAAACAACATATATTTCGGAATGGTGGGAAAAGAATGGCCGAGAAAAAGAAGAATGAATTATGGGAATGGACGAAGGCGCTCCTGATCGCTGTCGTGCTTGCAGCGGTTATTCGATATTTTTTATTTGCTCCGATTGTAGTGGATGGGTTATCCATGATGCCAACTCTTCACGATCAGGACAGAATGATCGTGAACAAGCTGAGCTATAAAGTAGGTGAGCCGGACCGATTCGATATCATTGTATTTCATGCACCGGAAAATAAGGATTACATAAAAAGAGTGATCGGCCTTCCTGGAGACAAAATCGAATATAAAAATGACACACTGTATGTCAACGGGAAAGCATATGAAGAACCATATTTGGAAGACTATAAAAAACAGGTGATTGATGGGCCATTGACAGACCCTTTCACGCTAGAAGAGAAGATTGGCAGGGAGACAGTGCCTGAAGGCCATCTTTTCGTGATGGGCGATAATCGCCGCTTCAGCAAGGACAGCCGCCATATCGGCACTGTTCCGTTCGAAGAGGTACTTGGTAAGACCAGTATCATTTACTGGCCTATTGATGATATACGGACAATAGACTAGAAATCAACTTGATCCCTATGTCCATTTAGGGAGATTGCAAAACAGATAGGAGGTGGCTGCTTTGACGATCCAATGGTTTCCAGGCCATATGGCCAAGGCTCGCAGAGAGGTCACAGAAAAATTGAAACTCGTTGATGTCATCTTTGAATTGGTTGACGCACGGATACCGTACTCTTCAAGAAATCCAATGATTGATGAAATCATTCAGCATAAGCCAAGAATTGTTTTATTGAATAAAGCAGATATGGCAGATAAAGCCGTTACAGAAGAATGGCTCCGATACTACCGTAAAAAAGGCATCACAGCATTAGCGATCAATTCCCAAGCTGGCACCGGTTTGAAACAGATTGTCCAGGAATCAAAGGTGCTTTTAAAGGACAAGTTTGACCGCCTCAAGTCTAAAGGTGTCAAGCCAAGAGCGATACGGGCAATGATCGTCGGTATCCCGAATGCCGGCAAATCGACACTGATCAACCGACTTGCAGGCAAAAATATCGCTCAGACCGGAAACAGGCCCGGTGTGACCAAATCTCAGCAATGGATCAAGGTCGGAAAAGAGCTGGAGTTGCTGGATACGCCGGGAATTCTTTGGCCAAAGTTTGAGGATCAGGAAGTAGGAACAAGGCTGGCAGTCACAGGTGCAATCAAGGACACAATCCTGAATCTCCAGGATCTTGCTGTCTATGCACTAAGGTTTTTGGAAAAGTATTATCCTGAACGTCTGCAGGAAAGGTATAAACTTTCCGTTTTACCTGAGGAGATTGTCGAGCTTTTTGACCAGATCGGCGACTTCCGTGGCTGCAGGATGCCTGGCGGATATGTTGACTATGACAAAGTCGCAGAACTTGTGATCAGGGAAATCAGGACTGAAAAAATGGGTCCTTTATCCTTTGAACGTCCAGCGGATTTGATTGCAGCTGAAGAAACAGAAAATGAAGGTTGAAAATAAAGGTCCTGGAATCAGGGCCTTTATTTTTGGTTTTTACTGCCGATACATATTAAAGAAGCAAGTTTAGGAGAATGCGGTTTATGGAGAAATTAACGATTGGTGAAATAGAACAACAACTCTTTGGAAAAGACAGCTTGGATCAAACATTTCTTGACAATTTAAGAAAAGATGACCGCAAAGGCGTCCAAAAAATAATCCTCAAATGGGAAAGGCAGGAGGATCATAAGCGGCAGGCACACGAGCAATTTGTCAAAATGACGTCCTTTGAAAGACAATACATGGCCGAAGGCTATAAATACATTGCTGGTATAGATGAAGCAGGAAGAGGACCGCTAGCAGGTCCAGTCGTGGCCGGCGCGGTGATCCTGCCAGAGGATTTCTATCTGCCTGGTCTTAATGATTCAAAAAAACTGTCTGAATCTAAAAGGGACGAGTATTTTGACATCATCAATGCAAAGGCCACAGCCGTTGGGGTAGGAATTGTCAGCGCAGAAGAAATTGACGCAATCAATATTCTTCAGGCAAGCAAAAAGGCAATGGTGTCCGCTGTAAGCCAATTAGGTGTAGCGCCGGATTTCCTTTTGGTTGATGCCGTTAAACTAGACACTCCTTATCCGTATGAAGCATTGATAAAAGGCGATGCAAGAAGCATAACCATTGCAGCCGCTTCGATCATTGCCAAAGTAACGAGAGACAGGCTGATGAAGGGAATCAGCCTTGAATATCCACAATACGGGTTCGAGGCGAACATGGGGTACGGAACTGCGGAGCATTTAAAGGCAATCAATACGCATGGAATCACGCCGCATCATAGGAAGACATTCGCTCCCGTAAGAGAATGTATTCAGCAGCCTTGAATTTGAATGAAGCAGGTGAAGCATGGAAACTGGAGCACTGCAGTCATTATTCAATCAAAAAGCAGCACACGCAGCAAGACCAGCTGCATTGCAGCCCGGCCAAATAATCAACGGCAAAATCATCAAGCTTTTTCCCGACCAAATCGCACAAGTACAAATTGGGAATCAAAAAATGATTGCACAATTGGAAGCACCGCTGTCGGCAAATGAAAGATACTGGTTCCAGGTTCAGCCTGGGGAAGGAAAGATCCATTTGAAGGTAATCGGTCCCGGTACAGATGATGTGAAGCAGACTGATGGCCTGTCAAAAATCCTCGGTGAGTTTTCAATGGCGCAAACAAAAGAGAATATCGAGTTAATTCGTTTTTTTGTCAAAGAACAGCTCCCTGTACATCGTGAAATTTTGCTCGAAGCATCAGCCTGGTTAAAAACCGTCGATTCTCGCAGCACGGGGCTAGAGGCATTGAAAATAGCCTTGAGCAGAGGACTTCCGATCAGTCAGGCGACATTATCCGCTCTTTATACTTCAAGTAAGGAGCCTTCTTTGCTCGGCTTGATGGAAACACTTCTTAAGGAGATGGAAGGACAATTTGAAAACGATACAAGTGCGAGATTAACGCGACTGCTGGATCAATTTCTTCCATCAAATAAATCATCAGTATCGCTTGCTGTGCCGACTGAGCTAATTGCCACTTGGATTAAAGGAAACAGAACAGAAAGCGAGACAGCTTACGGACTCCTTAAACAGTATTCAGCGCTCCCGGTTAAAAGCTCTGAGAATGTCGCTCTACAGCAGATGCTGGCAAATTTGCGCAGTGTTGCAGTCACAAAAGATGAACTGCCCGCTGAATTGAGCCTGGCAAAGGATATTCTGGCATCGTTGGAACGTGGAAACAGCAGCGCAGCAAAGCAATTGCTATTGCCTTTTATGGGTGAAGAAGCAGTTGAAGAAATCGTTCCCTCGTTGAAGATGTTAACTAGTGCTGACACCTCAGGAGAAAAATCAGCTGACAATGAAAGAATGCAGGCGTTCAAAACTTTATTGTCCGCATTGTTTTCAGGAAAATCCAATCCGGCAGCTTTAGAAGAGTCTTTGCCCATATTGCTTGGAGGCAAGGGGGATATACAGAGAGCGGGACTCGAGATGCTGAGGGCAGCTGGACAACTTCATGCTGATCTAGATAAAAATCAGCAGACAGAACTTCTTTTGAAAATAATAAATAAAGCAGAAGAGTCTGTGATCCTGCCGGAAACAGGGAGTGCCATACTATCGTCAGGCAGGATGAAATCCTTTCTGGAGGCGATTGGGCTGTCATATGAGCACCAGATCGCAGAAGTGTTTAAGGGTCAGGCCGATGAAAAGTTACAGGATGCAGATACGCTAAAAGCCCATCTTTTGCGTTTGTTAAATGAAAATCCACCACAGGCAGTGAAAGATACTGCTGAAAAGCTGTTAAACAAAGTAACTGGTTTCCAATTGCTGTCGCAAGAGTCTGGGCCCTTACAGCAGCTGGTTATGCAAATTCCTTTTGTTATGGACGGAAAAATGAATGAACTTACGATGCAATGGAGCGGCAAGAAAACGGAAGATGGCAAAATTGATGCAGATTTTTGCCGTGTTCTTTTCTACCTTAAGCTTAAGAACCTTGACGATACCATCGTGGACATGCAGGTACAAAACCGGATTTTAAGCATACAGGTTATAAATGAAAATCCCCTTTTGAAAAAATTATCTGAGCAATTAACGCCAGTGTTAAAAATTAAACTTGCTGAGATTGATTACCATCTATCAGCAGTGCAATTTAACGTCCCAGGCCAGGCGCAGCCTGGAGGGAAGCAACGCAGGATTGCCGATCTCTATCGGAGACAAGAGTACAGCGGGGTGGATTTGAAAATATGAAGCAGCCAAAACATATACGCAGGACAGCTGTAGCCCTCGGTTATAATCCGTCGAATATGGATGCCCCGAAAGTGATGGCGAAAGGCAAAGGGATTGTTGCTGAACAGATCATCGGGAAAGCGAAGGAGCATGATATTCCTATTCAGGAGGATCCGTCACTGGTGGAAGTATTAAGCCAGCTGGAGTTAAATGACAGGATTCCTGAAGAGTTATATCAGGCTGTGGCCGAAGTATTTTCTTTTATCTATCACCTTGATCAACAAGCAGGTAAATAAAAATAATATTTTCACAATGAAAACTAATGGAAATAGTATAGTTTTTTTACCTGATTTTTTCATATTGAAAGCCGGAAAACGCCTACACTCCGGCTTTTTTTGAAGTTATAAATTGGCTTTGAAACTTTTTTGCAATATTTAAAATGGCAAAATATTTAAATCATAATGGTAGACAATCAATATTTCATTATATAAAATGAAAGCGCAGTCTATTTTTTAAAAATTTAAATGAATTATATTTTCTACTTAGAGAACAAAAATCATCTGGAATGCTATTCTGGTCTATGATTTATTCGGTTTTCTAATAGATAGGAGGATGGGAAATGAATGTCCATGAGTATCAAGGAAAAGAAATCCTCAGAAAATATGGGGTAAAAGTACCGAATGGGAAGGTTGCTTTTACAGTTGAAGAAGCTGTTGAAGCAGCAAAAGAGCTAGGCTCATCAGTTGTGGTGGTTAAAGCTCAAATCCATGCTGGCGGAAGGGGTAAAGCTGGCGGTGTCAAGGTTGCGAAAAATCTTGATGAAGTGCGTACATATGCAACTGAAATCCTTGGGAAAACACTGGTAACTCACCAGACTGGCCCTGAAGGCAAGGAAGTTAAGCGCCTGCTGATCGAGGAAGGCTGCGACATCAAGAAAGAGTACTATATCGGCCTTGTGCTTGACCGTGCTACTTCTCGCGTTGTCCTTATGGCTTCTGAAGAAGGCGGAACGGAGATCGAAGAAGTTGCTGAAGCAACTCCTGAAAAAATCTTCAAAGAAGAAATCGATCCTGTGTTAGGCCTAATGCCATACCAGGCTCGCAGAATCGCATTCAATATCAACATCCCGAAGGAATTGGTGAACCAGGCTGTTAAATTCATGATGGGCTTATACAGCGCTTATATCGAAAAGGATTGCTCAATCGCTGAAATCAATCCTTTAGTTGTTACTGGCGATGGCCAGGTAATGGCTCTTGATGCTAAATTGAACTTTGATGCAAATGCTCTATATCGCCAGAAAGATGTCCTTGAGTACCGTGACCTTGAGGAAGAAGATCCAAAGGAAATCGAAGCATCCAAGTATGACCTGAGCTATATTTCTTTAGACGGAAACATTGGCTGCATGGTTAACGGTGCGGGACTTGCGATGGCGACTATGGACATCGTTAAGCATTACGGCGGAGACCCTGCCAACTTCCTTGATGTTGGGGGCGGCGCAACTGCTGAGAAAGTAACTGAAGCATTCAAAATCATCCTTTCAGATCCAAATGTTAAGGGTATCTTTGTTAATATCTTCGGCGGCATCATGAAGTGTGATGTAATCGCTACAGGTGTTGTGGAAGCAGCCAAGCAGGTTGGTCTTGAGGTTCCGCTTGTAGTTCGCCTGGAAGGTACTAACGTTGATCTTGGAAAACAGATTCTAAATGAATCTGGCTTGAATATCATCGCTGCTGAATCAATGGCAGACGGTGCTGAAAAAATCGTTTCATTAGTTAAGTAGGATCGAAAGGAGAGAATTTGACGTGAGCGTATTCATTAATAAAGATACAAAGGTCATTGTTCAAGGAATTACGGGTTCAACAGCCCTTTTCCATACAAAACAAATGCTTGAATATGGTACAAAAATTGTTGGGGGAACATCCCCGGGCAAGGGCGGTACAGAAGTAGAAGGCGTTCCTGTATTCAATACAGTTAAAGAAGCTGTAGAAGCTACTGGTGCTAACGCGTCTGTCATCTATGTACCTGCTCCATTCGCTGCAGATGCGATTGTGGAGGCTGTTGATGCAGATCTTGACTTGGCAATCTGTATTACTGAGCATATCCCGGTATTGGATATGGTTAAGGTAAAGCGTTACATGGAAGGTAAGAAGACTCGCCTTGTAGGCCCTAACTGCCCAGGTGTCATCACTCCTGAGGAGTGCAAAATCGGCATCATGCCTGGATATATCCATACAAAAGGCCATGTCGGAGTTGTATCACGTTCCGGAACATTGACTTACGAAGCAGTACACCAATTAACTCAAGCTGGAATCGGCCAGTCTACAGCAGTAGGTATCGGTGGAGACCCAGTAAACGGAACAAACTTCATCGATGTCCTGAAAGCATTCAATGAAGATCCAGAAACATATGCTGTCATCATGATCGGTGAAATTGGCGGAACGGCTGAGGAAGAAGCTGCTGAATGGGTGAAGGCGAATATGACTAAACCTGTTGTCGGCTTCATCGGCGGAAGAACAGCACCTCCAGGAAAGCGCATGGGTCATGCTGGTGCGATCATTTCTGGCGGCAAGGGTACAGCAGATGAGAAAATCCGCGTAATGAACGAATGCGGTATCAAGGTTGCTGACACTCCATCCGTTATGGGCGAAACACTCATCAGCGCATTAAAAGAAAATGGTCTATACGATAAGTGTAAAACTCACTAAAAAAACAATAAACAGTCCCTCTGTACAGAGGGGCTGTTTATTGATCATAAATATTCAAATAGGAGGTATTTATGGACCGAATAAAAAAGAAATTGTTCCATCTAGTACATAGCAAGCATGCAACCTGGAAAGCAATTTTTACAATCCTGAAATCAGATATCTTGTTGAAAAATATATATGAAGAAAATTACTATCACTCTTATACTCCACACACCTACAAACTGCTGAAAAGCCTGCATGACATCCCTGTCGATCATCTCCTCTCAGAATACTCCTCACAAAACATCAAACTTATATCCATTTTCGATGATGAATATCCAGAAAGGCTAAAGACAATCTATCAACCCCCGTGGCTTCTCTTTGCAAAAGGGGATATTTCTTTGTTAAAATGCGAGAAAAGTCTTGCTGTCGTTGGTTCAAGGGAAGCGACAGAATATGGGCTGAATGCAATAGAATATTTATTTCCCGAATTGATTGAAAAGCAGACACTCATCGTAAGCGGCCTTGCAAAGGGTATTGATGCTCATGCGCATAAAATAGCCATCAGACTTGGAGGAAAAACCATTGGTGTGATCGCCGGAGGATTTAATAAGATTTATCCAAAGGAAAATATCAAACTGGCAGAGTATATGATGGATAAGCAGCTTCTGCTGTCTGAATATCCCCCTTCCATGATGCCTATGAAATGGCATTTCCCGATGAGGAACAGAATTATCAGCGGCATCGCAAGGGGAACACTTGTGATTGAGGCAAGAAAGAAAAGCGGATCATTAATCACGGCAGATTTCGCATTAAATGAGGGACGTGAAGTATTTGCGGTTCCAGGCAGCATTTTGACACCGTATTCCGATGGTGTCCATGATTTGATTCAGCAGGGAGCGAAGCTGATAAAAAGTTCCCGGGATATTTTGGAGGAACTCGACGTATAATGTGGAATTATAATGGAACTACTGTATATAATTCATAAAAAAATGCCTTTTTATCTAATTTTTTTATTTTTAAACAAATTTTAACTACAAAAAGGTTGAAATAATTTTCATTCTGTTATACATTTTGCATCAGGTATTTTAAAATCCCCAAAGAACATGAAAACGGTTACTTATTGGTGAGATTTGACAATGTAATAATATGTAGACAATAATAATGATAATTTTAAACCTCTAAGGAGGACAATTGGATGTCGGAATTTTTAGTCATCGTTGAGTCGCCTGCCAAGGCAAAAACGATCGAGCGTTATCTGGGAAAAAAGTATAAGGTTAAAGCTTCCATGGGCCATTTGCGAGATTTGCCTAAGAGCCAGATGGGAATTGATATAGGAAACAATTTTGATCCAAAGTATATCACGATCAGAGGAAAAGGCCCTGTCCTAAAAGAATTGAAAACTGCCGCAAAAAAGGCTAAGAAAATCTATCTCGCGGCTGACCCCGACAGGGAAGGAGAGGCAATTGCCTGGCATCTTGCCCATAGCCTGGATGTTGATATCCATTCTGACTGCAGAGTAGTATTTAACGAAATCACCAAGGATGCTATCAAGGAATCATTCAAACATCCACGTGCCATCAATATGGACCTCGTAGATGCCCAACAGGCACGCCGCGTTTTAGACAGGCTGGTTGGCTATAATATCAGTCCATTATTATGGAAAAAGGTAAAAAAGGGGCTTAGCGCAGGCCGAGTACAATCCGTTGCATTAAGGATGATCATTGATCGGGAAAAGGAAATCAATGCTTTTGAGCCGGAAGAATACTGGACAATCGGTGCTGAATTCCTTAAGGGCAAGGATGCATTTGAAGCATCATTTTACGGAATTGATAATGAGAAGACAGAATTGAAATCCGAAGAAGATGTTAAGAGCGTTTTAAAAAAGGTGAAGGGAAATAAATTCACCGTTGAAACTGTTACGAAGAAAGAACGGAAACGAAACCCTGCACCGCCATTCATCACCTCTTCCCTGCAGCAGGAAGCAGCCCGAAAGCTTAACTTCAGGGCTAAAAAGACGATGATGCTAGCGCAGCAGCTTTATGAAGGTATTGATCTTGGCAAAGAGGGTACAGTCGGTTTGATTACTTATATGAGAACCGATTCTACAAGGATTTCAGAACTTGCCCAGGGCGAAGCACGCGAGTACATCAGTGGGGAGTACGGAGAAAATTTCGTACAAATAGAAGCCAGGAAAGACAAGAAGAAATCCAATGCCCAGGATGCTCATGAAGCCATCCGCCCTACCAGTACTATGAAAGTTCCTGAGAAATTAAAGGAATTCCTCTCCAGAGATCAGTACAGACTATATAAACTGATCTGGGAGCGGTTCATCGCCAGCCAAATGGCACCAGCAATCATGGATACGATGAGTGTGGATTTAAAGAATGGGCATGTCACTTTCCGTGCAACAGGTTCTAAAGTGAAATTCCCAGGATTCATGAAGGTTTATGTTGAAGGTAATGATGACCAGGTCGAAGAGAAAGACAAATTCCTGCCTGATTTAAAGGAAGGTGACGAGGTCGTCAAGAAGGACATTGAACCTAAACAGCACTTTACCCAGCCGCCTCCAAGGTATACAGAAGCGAGGCTTGTAAGGACGCTGGAAGAGCTTGGTATAGGACGTCCATCCACATACGCACCTACACTTGATACGATTCAGAAAAGAGGATATGTATCTCTTGATAATAAACGTTTTGTACCGACAGAACTTGGCGATGTCATCCATGAGCTGATGATCGAGTTTTTCCCGGACATCCTTGACCTTGAGTTCACTGCGAAGATGGAACAGGATCTCGACCATGTCGAGGACGGGAAGGTCAATTGGGTAAAAGTAATTGATGATTTCTACCGTGATTTTGAGAAACATCTTGAAATAGCGGAAAAGGAAATGCAGGAAGTTGAGATCAAGGATGAACCTGCCGGAGAGGATTGCGAGGCATGCGGATCTCCTATGGTCTTCAAGATGGGCAGGTATGGCAAGTTCATGGCCTGCAGCAATTTCCCTGATTGCCGCAATACGAAAGCGATCGTCAAGGACATTGGAGTTAAGTGCCCTAAGTGCGAAGAAGGCAATATCATCGAACGGAAGAGTAAAAAACGCCGGATTTTCTACGGCTGCGACCGCTTCCCAGAGTGCGATTTCCTATCATGGGATAAACCTCTTGCCCGTAAATGCCCTAAGTGCGACAAGATGCTTGTTGAGAAGAAACTCAAAAAGGGTGTTCAGGTTCAATGTACGGAATGTGATTACAAGGAAGAACCACAAAGCTAGAGTGAGCCAAGTGCTCACTCTTTGTGTTTGTTAAAAGAAAAATGAGCAATTCTCAGTCTATAACGAAACTTTTTTCTTTCTTTTTCGTAAAGGAAAGTGCAAAATGATACAGGTATCAGGGAAAAGTAAGTAAGATTGAGTATATTATAGAAGATTTATGTGAAGGCAGATGGTATAATAAATCTTTTGAAAAGGCTGTTACTTTGTATTTGCCTGTATTTAAGCAAAAATTGCTGCATCAAAGCCTGCTGTTACGATCTTTAACCATTTTATATAGCTATTGGAGGAAATACATATGTCTGAAGCAACAGTTAATGTCATTGGTGCCGGACTTGCCGGAAGTGAAGCTGCCTGGCAGCTTGCGGAAAGAGGCATCAAAGTTAAACTTTATGAAATGAGGCCAGTGAAGCAGACACCTGCTCACCATACAGATAAATTTGCGGAGCTCGTCTGCAGTAATTCATTACGTGCCAACACATTGACAAATGCTGTAGGTGTATTAAAAGAAGAAATGAGATTGCTTAACTCAGTGATCATCGGAGCTGCTGATGCCTGTGCCGTACCTGCTGGCGGTGCATTGGCTGTAGATCGTCATGAGTTTGCTGCGCATGTTACGAATCGTGTGAAAGAACATCCAAACGTTACGGTCATTAATGAGGAAATCACTGAAATTCCAGAAGGGCCGACAGTCATTGCCACAGGCCCTTTGACTAGCCCTGCTTTATCTGAGCAATTAAAGCAGCTTACTGGTGAAGAATATCTTTATTTTTATGATGCTGCGGCACCGATCATCGAGAAGGAAAGCATCGATATGGATAAAGTTTACCTGAAATCCAGGTATGACAAAGGAGAAGCAGCGTACCTTAACTGTCCGATGACCGAAGAAGAATTCGACAGATTTTATGAAGCATTGATTACTGCTGAAACTGTTCCTCTTAAGGAATTCGAAAAGGAAATCTTTTTTGAAGGCTGTATGCCAATCGAGGTTATGGCTCAGCGCGGAAGAAAGACAATGCTTTTTGGCCCGATGAAGCCGGTTGGACTAGAAGATCCGAAAACCGGAAAGCGCCCATTTGCAGTAGTGCAGCTTCGCCAGGATGATGCAGCAGGCACACTATACAATATTGTAGGCTTCCAGACACATTTGAAATGGGGCCCGCAAAAGGAAGTGCTGAAGTTAATCCCAGGTCTTGAGAATGCTGAAATCGTCCGCTACGGTGTTATGCACCGTAATACCTTCATCAATTCTCCTAAGGTATTAAAGGCGACATATCAATTCAGAAATCGCGATGATTTATTTTTTGCAGGACAGATGACTGGTGTAGAAGGGTATGTTGAATCTGCTGCAAGCGGATTGATTGCCGGCATTAACGCAGCCCGACTCGTGACAGGAGAGGAGCCAATGGAATTCCCTCATGAAACCGCGATGGGAAGCATGGCTCGTTACATCACGACAACAAATGCAAAGAACTTCCAGCCGATGAATGCGAATTTCGGACTTTTTCCAGACTTGCCAGTGAAGATCAAAGGCAAGCAGGAACGTAATGAGAAGCACGCTTCCAGAGCATTGGAAACAATTCAGAAATTTGTGAAAAATTTGTAATTTCACTTGCGGGGGCTATATAAATATGATACTATTTAGTAGCCCTTGCGAGGTGATAAGATGGAAGCAAATGTGAACAATTCTTTAAAGTTGTTTATAGAATATTTACAAATAGAAAAAAATTACTCACAATATACTATTGAACATTATCAACATGATATTAGGGAATTTTTTTTGTTCATGTCTGAACAAGGCCTGACTAGTTTGGATGATGTCGAGTATTCAGATACGAGGATCTATCTAACAAAATTATTTGATCAGCAGTTATCCAGAAAGTCGGTGGCGAGAAAAATTTCATGCATGCGGAGTTTTTATAAGTTCCTTTTGCGTGAAAAAATTTCATCAGATAATCCTTTTTCACTCGTTTCCATCCCTAAACTGGAAAAGCGCCTGCCTGATTTTTTTTATGAGGAGGAACTTTCCCAGCTGTTTATGGCTTGTGAGACTGAGACTCCGTCAGGAAAAAGGAACAAAGCACTTCTTGAACTTCTTTACGCTACTGGTATCCGTGTGGGGGAGTGCTGCAAAATACAGCTGAAGGATATAGATTTATCCTTATCCACTGTTTTAGTCAGAGGTAAGAGAAGAAAAGAAAGGTATGTGCCTTTCGGAAGCTTTGCGCATGATGCGCTTGAGGATTACATAAAGAATGGCAGACCGGCTCTGTTGAAGGATAAGGATGAACATGGCCAGCTTTTTGTGAATTTTCGAGGTGGACCGCTCACTGACCGGGGAATCCGGGAGATCCTAAACAAACTAATCGACAACTCTGCTCTGACGGGTAAGATTCATCCCCATAAACTCCGGCATTCCTTCGCTACCCATATGATGAGCAATGGGGCAGATATGAGGACTGTACAAGAGCTTCTGGGCCATGCGTTCCTATCATCGACTCAGGTCTACACTCATGTTACGAAAGAGCATTTACGAAATATTTATATGTCACATCATCCGAGGGCATAAGCCAGAAGGAGGACAAAGAAATGTCGGAATTCCACGCTACAACGATTTTTGCTGTTCAGCATAAAGGCCAGTGTGCTATGTCAGGCGATGGCCAGGTAACCTTTGGAAATGCAGTTGTGATGAAACATACAGCCAAAAAGGTCCGAAAGCTGTTTAATGGTAAAGTAATTGCAGGTTTTGCAGGTTCTGTTGCCGATGCATTCACATTGTTTGAGATGTTTGAAGGGAAGCTTGAAGAGTACAACGGGAATCTCCAGAGAGCAGCAGTCGAACTTGCCAAGCAATGGCGGAGCGACAAGGTCCTTAGAAGGCTTGAAGCGATGCTGATTGTCATGAATGAAACGGATATGCTGCTCGTTTCAGGCACTGGCGAAGTTATTGAGCCTGATGATGGCATTCTTGCCATCGGATCTGGTGGCAATTATGCCTTGTCTGCTGGCCGTGCATTAAAACTCTATGCAGGCGAACATTTGACTGCAAGGGAAATTGCGAAGTCGGCTTTGGAGATTGCTGCTGACATTTGTGTGTACACAAACCACAATATTATCGTAGAAGAACTGTAACGGAAAAGGAGTGTTGAGAGTGAAACAAACGACTAATTTAACTCCAAGGCAAATCGTAGAAAGGCTCGACCAATATATTGTCGGCCAAAAGGATGCTAAAAAAGCTGTTGCAGTAGCTCTAAGAAATAGATATCGCAGGGGCTTGCTTGCCGAAAACATCAGGGATGAAGTGATACCAAAGAATATCCTGATGATAGGACCAACTGGTGTCGGTAAAACAGAAATTGCCAGAAGGATGGCGAAATTGGTAGGTGCGCCATTTGTGAAGGTGGAGGCCACCAAGTTCACTGAAGTGGGCTATGTTGGCCGTGATGTGGAATCAATGGTCAGGGATTTAGTAGAAACCTCCATCAGACTTGTGAAGGAAGAGAAGATGCAGCGCGTCAAAGAACCGGCTGAAGAAAATGCCAACCGCCGCCTGGTTGAACTGCTTGTTCCGTCAGCGAAGAAATCAGTGAATTATAAGAATCCATTGGAAATGCTGTTTGGCGGTGGAGGACAGCCTGATCAAGAGTCCAGCCAGACAGAAGACCTGGGTCTTTATGAGAAGCGTAAGATCATCAAGCAGAAATTGGAGCTTGGTGAGCTTGAAGATGAGATGATCACTGTCGAAGTCGATGAGCAGGCTCCTTCCATGTTTGACATGCTGCAGGGTTCGGGCATGGAGCAGATGGGCATGAACATGCAGGATGCTTTAAGCGGCCTGATGCCGAAGAAGCGTAAGAAGCGTAAGCTGCCTGTACGTGAGGCCAGGAAGGTCCTCATCAATGAAGAAGCCCAAAAGCTTATTGATATGGATGAGGTGACACAGGAAGCGACATACCGGGCTGAGCAGGCAGGCATCATTTTCATCGACGAAATTGACAAGATTGCCAGCAAAAATTCCGGCAGTTCAAGCGCAGATGTTTCACGCGAGGGCGTTCAGAGGGATATCCTTCCGGTTGTGGAAGGATCCACAGTAAATACTAAATATGGCCCTGTAAAAACAGACCATATTTTATTCATTGCTGCAGGTGCTTTCCATATGGCGAAACCATCTGATCTGATTCCGGAATTACAAGGCCGCTTTCCAATTAGAGTGGAATTGACAAAGTTGACAGTAGAGGACTTTTACAGGATTCTTGTAGAACCGGACAATGCCCTTACAAAACAATATCAAGCTTTATTGGAAACAGAAGGTATACAAATTGAATTTTCTGACGATGCTATACGTAAGATAGCTGAAGTTGCGTATGAAGTGAATCAGAATACAGATAATATCGGTGCCAGAAGGCTGCAGACTATCCTGGAGAAGCTTCTGGAAGATCTGAGCTTCGAAGCTCCGGATATCAATTTGGAAAAAGTAGCGATCACTCCTCAGTACGTTGAGGAAAAACTTGGCGCTATTTCAAGGAACAAAGACTTAAGTCAGTTCATACTATAATGGTTTATCGTTTTAATACATACTCGATAGGGTAGACAAATAAAGGCTGCCTATTGTGCTAAAGTATTAAAACAAGCCAATGAAAATGGAATATATGCATTTTTGTTAAAGCAAATAGGAGGAAGAAACAATGGACTTACTATCAAAAACTAGAAAAATTAATGCTCTGCTCCAAAAAGCTGCCGGCAAACCGGTGAACTTTAAAGAAATGTCTGAAACGCTTAGCGAAGTGATCGAAGCGAATATCTTTGTTGTCAGCCGCCGTGGTAAGTTGCTGGGATTCGCAATCAATCAGCAAATCGAAAACGAGCGCATGGTTAAAATGCTTGAAGACCGTCAATTCCCTGAAGAGTACACGAAAAACCTTTTCAACGTCCAGGAGACATCTCCAAACCTTGACGTGAACAGTGAGTATACAGCTTTCCCAGTAGAAAACAGAGATCTTTTCAAAAATGGTCTTACAACAATCGTGCCGATCATCGGTGGCGGTGAGCGCCTTGGAACATTGATTCTTGCACGTTTGGAAGAACAGTTCCATGATGATGACCTGATCCTTGGTGAATACGGAGCAACAGTTGTTGGTATGGAAATCCTTCGTGAAAAAGCGGAAGAGATTGAAGATGAAGCGCGCAGCAAAGCTGTTGTCCAGATGGCGATCAGCTCTCTGTCTTACAGTGAGCTTGAGGCAATTGAGCATATCTTTGAAGAACTTAACGGAAAAGAAGGTCTGCTTGTTGCTTCCAAAATTGCGGACAGAGTCGGGATCACACGCTCTGTAATCGTTAATGCACTTCGCAAACTGGAAAGTGCAGGAGTAATCGAATCTCGTTCTCTTGGTATGAAGGGGACTTATATTAAAGTGCTAAATGACAAGTTCTTGTTTGAATTAGAAAAGCTTAAGAATAACTAAGAAATAAAAGTAAAACCCGCTGGAATGATTCCAGCGGGTTTTTTATTGACCTTAACAGGTATGAAAAAATGTAATTTTAAACGTGAAAATATTACAAAATTATTTCTCTTTTTTTACATGGTTCTAGCTTTGCGACAAATCATTTGAAAATTATCTAGAAAATTATAACTTCTCTAATAGGTAATTTAACCTTGTCAGCGCTGATGCACTCTCTAAATCTTGTATCGATTTTCCTACAATTTTATGTGGTTATTTACAGATAACTGGCGGTATTTAATAATTATATAAGTATAAGTAAATTAATAGGTATTTTATCCTATTTTAAAAAATGGGCAATATGCATGATAAAAATTAACTGAAAGTACATAGACAGATTATTTCAGATTCTTTACAATTAGGATTATGCAGACGTAATTCAACAAAGAATTACAAAGTTCAGCAAATTATACAGTGTGGCTAATGTGGGGTGCAAAATGAAATTGTTTTCGAACACAGTATCAACCCTCGAACACGCGTTAAATTATTCTTCTGCAAAACAAAAAGTTATTTCGCAGAATATCGCGAATGTTGATACGCCGAATTATAAAGCAAAGGACGTCACCTTTAAATCCGTATTTCAGCAGGCAATGGGGCAATCATTTGTAGCGAACAGGACAGATGCACGCCATTTTGAATTAACGACTGGAGCCAGCAGCAGTTCTGGAATCGTAACTAAGCGGAACGTAAATTATAACGAAAATGGAAATAGTGTTGATTTGGATAAAGAAATGGCCGATTTGGCAACGAACCAAATCTATTATAATGCCTTAACTGAAAGGATTAACGGAAAGTTCAATTCTCTCCAATCAGTCATAAGAGGAGGAAAGTAATCATGACAATTTTCCATAGCATGAACACGACTGCATCAGCACTAACAGCACAGCGGTTAAGAATGGATGTCATTTCTTCCAATATGGCAAATGTGGACTCCACAAGAGGAGCCAATGGTGAGGCTTATCGAAGGAAAATGGTCGTCCTTGCACCTAAAGAAGGTAACTTCTCTTCTTTTCTGAATAAGGCGATGGGCAGATCAACCGATGCAGGCGCTGGAAATGGTGTGAAGGTAACCAGGATTATGGAGGACAAAGATACTCCATTCAAAATGGTATTTGACCCTGAACATCCAGATGCTGATGCACAAGGGTATGTAGCTTATCCGAATGTCGATCCATTAAGGGAAATGGTGGATTTGATCAGTGCTACAAGATCATATGAAGCAAATGTTACGGTATTCAATGCTTCCAAAGGAATGATGATGAAAGCACTGGAAATAGGCAAGTAAGGAGAGATAACTGAATGAATACATCTGGAATTAATTCTGTCACTCAAATGGTCAGGCCATTTGAATCAAAAGCGTCTACTCCCACATCTACACCATACGAAGCACAAAAAAGTTTTACGTCCGTACTTAAACAATCAATTGAAAATTTAAATAAAAGTCAGCTTCAATCCGATGCCATGACCGAAAAGTTGGCACGCGGTGAAAATGTCGACTTGCACCAGGTAATGATTGCAAGCCAAAAGGCGAGCATCTCTTTACAAGCTACAATGGAAGTGAGAAATAAAGTCATCGAAGCATATCAGGAAATGATGAGAATGCAAGTTTAATAATTTTTGGCTAAAAACTAAGATTATATCGGTTATTAGCTGTATAAAAAGAAGAGACTTAATAACCGGGGGATTGAAATGAAAGAAACCGTTCAAAAGTATTTACATACAATGAAGGATTTCTGGCAAGGGCGCACCAGAAAACAAAAAATAAGTCTTGGTGCGTCTGTTTTCTTTGTTTTGGCAGTTGCGGGACTGACTGCGTTTTTCGCTACCAGGACTTCATTAGTGCCGCTCTACAGCAATCTTTCGCCTGCAGAGACTGGATCGATTAAAGAGAGTCTTGATGCAAGGGGAATACCATCGGAGATTGCCGATGGAGGAAAAACGATATTAGTCCCTGAGGAATCGGTTGATAGTTTGAAAGTCGAGCTTGCAGCAGAAGGAATACCGAATTCAGGAAGCATCGATTATTCGTTTTTCAGCCAAAATGCCGGACTTGGAATGACAGATAACGAATTCAATGTACTGAAACTTGAAGCAATGCAAACAGAGCTTGCTGATTTGATGAAAGGTATCGAAGGTGTGAATGATGCAAAGGTCATGATCAACATGCCTGAGAAAGGAATCTTTGTAAATGACAGTGCTGAACAGGCGTCGGCTTCTATTGTTCTGAATACGAGTCCGGGATACCAGTTCAAGGAAGAGCAAATTAGTTCGCTTTATCATCTAGTTGCAAAAAGTGTTCCAAATCTTCCTACTGATAATATCGTCATCATGAATCAGTTTTTTGAGTATTTTGATTTAAAAAATGAAAAAAATTCCAGCGGTGCATCTTTTGCTACTCAGCACGAAATTAAGCAGCAAATTGAAAGAGATGTCCAAAGACAAGTTCAAAATATGCTTGGCACCTTGATGGGCCACGACAAAGTTGTTGTCTCCGTTTCTGCCGATATTGACTTTACCCAGGAAAACAGGGAGGAAAACCTCGTAGAGCCTGTTGATAAAGAAAATATGGAAGGAATTGCGATCAGTGCACAAAGGATTACTGAGACATTCACAGGGAATGCCAATCAGGCTGAGGGCCTAACAGAATCTGGTGATCCAGCAGATGCTAATGGATCTCAATATCTTGAGGGATCTGGCGGTAATGGAGATTACGAGAAGGTAGAAGAAACGATCAATAATGAAGTTAGCAGAATCCGTAAAGAAATTACGGAAAGTCCATATAAGGTAAGGGACTTAGGGATCCAGGTGATGGTTGAACCTCCAACTCCGGATGATCCGAATTCATTGCCTCAGGAGAGAGTAGAAGACATAACTAGAATCCTTGGTACGATTGTCCGTACGACAATAGATAAAGAGGCTTTAGGAACAGAACTTACGGATGAAGTGATTGAAGACAAGGTTGTTGTATCCGTCCAGCCATTCAATGGAAAGGTAACATTTGAAAACACTGTTGTTGAAAAACTTCCATGGTGGGTGTACTTGGTTGGAGGGCTGTTGCTTGCAGCTATTGTGATCCTGCTGCTCCTATTTATGAGATCGAGAAAAAATGAAGTTGAAGAAGAATATGTTATGGAAGAAAAATTTGAACAAATCCGTGTCCCTGATGTGAACAAGGAATTTGAAACTGAAGGTTCTATGAAAAAGAAACAATTGGAAAAAATGGCGAAGGAAAAACCAGAGGATTTTGCAAAATTGTTACGTACATGGATTTCTGAGGATTAGGAGGGGGACAAATGGCAAGGAAAGACCAGAAGGAACTTACTGGGAAACAGAAGGCAGCAATCCTCCTTATTTCGCTCGGACCGGATGTATCTGCTTCAGTTTATAAGCATTTAAGTGAGGAAGAAATCGAAAAGCTAACTTTGGAAATATCAGGAGTGAAGAAAGTTGACTCTTTGGCTAAGGAAGAGATTCTGGAGGAATTCCACAATATCGCTTTAGCACAAGATTATATCACCCAGGGTGGCATAGGATATGCCAAGACGGTACTTGAAAAAGCATTAGGTACTGACCAGGCGGCTGTGATTATTAACCGATTGACGTCATCCCTGCAGGTAAGGCCTTTTGACTTTGCTCGAAAGGCTGACGCTGGTCAAATTTTGAATTTTATCCAAAATGAGCATCCGCAGACAATTGCCCTTATTCTGTCATATTTGGATTCAGCACAAGCTGGCCAAATTTTATCGGAATTGCCGCAAGAGGTCCAGGCAGATATAGCTCGCAGAATCGCAGTGATGGATAGTACTTCACCTGAAATTATTAATGAGGTAGAGCAAATTCTTGAAAGAAAGCTTTCAGCTACGGTTACGCAAGACTACACGCAGACAGGTGGAATTGAAGCAGTAGTTGATGTCTTGAACGGTGTTGACCGAGCGACTGAACGGACAATCCTTGATGCGCTTGAAATCCAGGATCCTGAGCTGGCTGAGGAAATCAAGAAGCGGATGTTTGTATTTGAGGACATCGTTACCCTTGATAATCGTGCAATTCAGCGGGTAATCCGGGATTGCGAAAATGAGGACCTCATGCTTTCTCTTAAAGTTTCCAGCGATGAAGTGAAAGAAATTGTCTTTAAGAATATGTCTAAACGTATGGTTGAAACCTTCCAGGATGAAATGGAATTTATGGGGCCAGTAAGATTGCGTGATGTTGAGGAAGCGCAGTCTAGGATTGTAGCGATCATCCGTCGACTCGAAGAAGCTGGTGAAATCGTCATTGCCCGTGGCGGAGGGGATGATATCATTGTCTAGGCTTATTAAGTCAAATTTCACCAGTACCTTATCATCTGAGAAAAAAGTCATTTCGATCCGAATGCTGGAACCATCAAACGAAGAAGAAGTAAATGTAGCATTCACATATACAGAAAGCGAAAAAGCAAGGATTCTTGAAGATGCAGCCAGAGAAGCTGAAAGAATTGTTTCAACTGCTGTTGCGGAAGCTGAACAGATTAGGCACCAAATTCAAAGAGAGCAGGAAAATTGGGACCAGCAAAAAGCGGCCCTGACCGAGCAAGCCATGCAAAACGGTTTTGAGCAAGGATTTGCGAAAGGGCAAAGCAGTGGATACGAGGAGTACAGAGAAACCATCCAATCTGCGAAAGAAATAATTGAAGCATCCAAACGGGATTACCATATCCATATAGCATCGTCTGAGAAGGTGATCCTTGACTTGGGAATGAAAATTGCAGGTAAGATCATCGGAGAAAAGATTTCTGGCGATGCCGAAGGTTTTCTCTCCCTGGTGAAAAGGGCGCTTAAAAATGCAAGAGATTATAAAGATATCCAACTGCATATCCATCCTGCACATTATCAGTTTCTGCTAGCCCACAAAGAAGAATTAATGGCGATATTTCCAAAGGAAATTGATTTTTATATTTTTCCGGATGATGATTTAAAAGAAGATTCATGCATTATAGAATCCGAAAACGGCAGGATTGATGCCAGTGTTGATAGCCAGCTGGAAGAGGTTAAACATAAACTTTTCGAATTTTTGGAGAGTGAGCAATCATGAAGGCTGTTGACTTATTGGAGCAAATAGATTTTATCGATAGCTTTAAACGTTATGGCCGTGTCAAAAGAGTGGTTGGATTAATGATTGAGTCACAGGGTCCCGAAAGCTCGATTGGTGATGTTTGTTTTATTCATGTTGGTACAAAGAAAAAGCGAAAGATTCAGGCTGAAGTAGTTGGGTTTAAAGATGAAAATGTGATCCTCATGCCATATACATCCCTGCATGATATATCACCTGGAAGTCTGGTCGAAACAACATTGAAACCACTTGAGATTAAAGCAGGGCCTGGGCTTATAGGTAAGGTCGTAGACTCCCTTGGTGTTCCCCTTGATCATTCAAGTCTTCCTAAGGGATTAGCATCAGTCCCTACTGAACAGGACCCACCAAATCCTTTGAGCAGGCCGCCAATCTCTGAACCTATTGAAGTTGGGGTACGCATGATTGACAGCCTGTTGACTGTTGGGAATGGCCAGCGTGTTGGGATATTTGCAGGAAGTGGAGTCGGAAAGAGTACCTTGCTCGGTATGATTGCGAGGAACACAAAAGCAGACTTGAATGTGATTGGACTGATTGGAGAACGCGGGCGTGAGGTCAGGGAGTTTATTGAACGGGATCTTGGACCGGAAGGATTGAAACGCTCTATTGTTGTAGTAGCCACTTCAGACCAGCCGGCGTTAATGAGGATAAAAGGAGCTTATACAGCTACTGCCATCGCGGAGTATTTTCGCGATAAGGGACTTAACGTCATGTTGATGATGGATTCTGTTACCCGTGTAGCCATGGCCCAGCGTGAAGTAGGGCTTGCTGTCGGGGAGCCTCCAACAACAAAAGGTTACACACCATCCGTTTTCGCTATCCTTTCAAGGCTTCTTGAAAGGACGGGAACAAATGAATTCGGTTCGATCACAGGCTTTTATACGGTGCTTGTAGATGGTGACGATATGAATGAACCTATAGCGGATACAGTCCGGGGAATCCTTGATGGTCACTTCGTATTAGACAGGAATTTAGCCAATAAAGGTCAATATCCAGCATTAAATGTACTCAAGAGCATTAGCAGGATTATGAACAATATTGTCAGCGAAGATCATACAAGGGCAGCTGAGAAATTAAGGGAACTTTTAAGTACTTATATCAATTCGGAAGATTTAATCAATATTGGCGCGTATAAAAAAGGTTCATCAGCAGAAATAGATGAAGCTATTATGAGATACCCGCAAATATTGAATTTCCTGAAGCAGGGCACAAGCGAAAAGGTATCAATGAATGAAAGTGTACAGGATCTGTTGCAATTAGTAAGGAAAGGTTGATGGTTCAATGCGGTATCATTATAAATTTGATAAAATCCTGTCGCTAAAATCCAGGGAGAAGGATGAGGCTCAAGTAGTTTATCAGGACTCGGTCAAAAAGTTTGAAGAAGCGGCTGACAAGCTTTATCACCTCCTTAAGAAAAAAGAAGATCTGGAAATCTTTCAATCTGATCGGTTGATTGACGGATTGCCAGTACAGGAAATGCGCCACCATCAACAATTTATCGGGAATCTAGAAAAATCGATTGCACATTATCAAAAGGTCGTCATGAACGCAAGGAATATTATGAACTACCAGCAAATGCAGTTGATGGAAAAGAACGTGGAAGTAAAGAAATACGAAAAAATAAAAGAGAAAGACCATCTTCAATTTCTTGCCGATGAAAAATTTGCAGAGAGCAAGATGATGGACGAAATCTCGATTCAGCAATATATGAACCGGGAAATTAGGTGATTGAATGGGACAGAGCATCGAAGAAAAAGAAAGTCAAAATGTTAATAAACTCCAATGGTTTTTGTTTGTCATTGCGATTCCGACAATGTTTGCAATCGTCATAGCACTGGTCGTTCTTTCATTTGCCGGAATTAATGTCTTCGAGACTGCAAAAGGGATAGGCAGTAAAGTTCCATTCCTGTCTGAGGTTATTGAAGGAGAACCACAGCCTTCAACTGAAGAATTTGAAAAGGAACTGATCAATCTGCAAGCAGAAATTAAAGACCGTGAAGCCAAAATGGAGCAATTGCAAGCGAAAATCGAAAGCAAGGATACACAGGTTAAACGGATGGAACTTGAAAAAGCTCAGCTGGAAGCCCAAATAGAAGAATTGACAGCAATCCAGGAAGAAAACAAGCGCGCTTTCAAGGAAATCGTCAAGACCTATGAAACGATGTCAGCTAAGAGTGCTGCTCCAATCATCGCAAAAATGGAAACCTCTGAAGCAGTGAAAATACTTACGAATATTAAGCCTGAAACACTTGCTGCCATAATGGAAAAAATGACAGTAGAAGAAGCTGCAAAGTATACAGAATTGCTCACGAACGAAACAGAAAACAATTAGCCATTCAGTATTTGGAAGGAGGTGAAAATATGGAAATCAGCGGTCTCGGTTTTTTCAATACAATTTCAGCCGGAAAGCATACAGGTTTAGAACAGACCGGAAAAATTGGCAGTTTCGCTGGCATAATGGCCTCTGCAGCCGCAGATAAAATCAATGCAAATTCAATCGGGTTAAAGCAAACTGAGGCTTCCTTCGAAAATTTGATTGAGTTGGTTGAGTTTTTACAGACAGATGATCTTCTAGAATTGGAAGATGGTATGAAGCTATTGGACATGCTTATTTCAGATCCGGCCAATTTAATGGGAAAAGCACTCGGTCACTTTGGATTAGATGGTGAGGACATGAAAGTCTTGATTCAAAAATGGACTGGTGAAGAAGGAAGCGAAGCCAATACCTTATCAACCGATGAATTAGTGGCATCATTAGCAAACTTGCTGAATGGAATGGTGAACCTTCCGAAGAATGAACTGGCTGCAAAGATGGAACCAAATGATTTTCAAGCTGTAAAGGCTCTAAAACTATATGTTCTGATGTCAAAATATGCTGATGGATTTGACTACAAAACTACATTTCCACTCAAAGAATCTATGCAGAATCTTGGTGAAATGCTTACAAGTATAATAAAATCCAGCAATGCTGGCAATAAAGCAGAATTCATACAACAACGTTTTACCCAGTTAGCTGCGGAGTTAAACATGAAAAATACCGGAAATAGCACTTTATCAGAGGGATATGGCTTAGTGGAAAATGTTTCGAGTCTCAAGACAGAAGGACCAGCAGGTACTGTTTCATTTCTTCCGCAGATGGCTAGGGCCGAACAATTAACCTTAATGATGAATAGTCCGGATAAGCCAGTATCAGCCGAACAGTTAATGAAGCAATTTGAATCCATTCTTTCTAAGTCGCAATTTTTGAATAGCGGCGGTACTCAAAAGCTATTCATCAAACTATTCCCTGAGCATTTAGGGAGCATCCGTGTGGAATTATTCCAGAAGGATCAAACGATGATGGCAAGAATCATCACTTCTACAGGTACAGCCAAGGATACTTTGGAAACTCATATCAATGGGCTTAAACAAGCATTTGCCGCCCAAAATATATCAGTTGACCGAATCGAGATAACTCAGCAGCCACAACATCAAGAACGATTCTTTAACAGAGATCCTCAACATCAACACAGGCAGCCTGACAGACAGGAACAGGAACATGAAAAGAAAGAAGAAATGGGTGACTTCAATCTTTCTTTTGAAGAAGCTCTGCTAAATATGGAAGTATAGGTGATCTAGTTATGGTAAATTCAATTAATTCTTCCTATTTGCTATCGAACCTCCAGCAGGAAAGGAAAGCAGGTTCAGATATCCTGGGGAAAGATGATTTTTTGAAAATCCTTATGACACAGCTTCAAAATCAGGATCCAATGAATCCGATGCAGGATAAGGATTTCATTGCCCAGATGGCAACGTTCTCTACTTTGGAACAAATCACGAATATGGGCAAATCAATTGACCGATTTGTGCAGGCAGAACAACAAAACAAAATGATTTCATACAGCCAATTTGTTGGCAAGGAAATTACCTGGCACAAGATTGAAGAAGTGAATGGTCAGGAATCGATCAAACAAGGTAGTGGCAAAGTAGCATCCGTGCAATTTAAAGAGGATACAGTTTCATTTTTACTTGAGGATGGCACAGAGCTTGAGCCCGCAAATATATCCCAGATCAACGAACTTTCAAGTGAAAATCAAATGCTTCAGGCAAGCATGCTGATTGGGAAATCAGTCACGTATCTTGATGCAAACAATCAAGAGAAGTCAGCTATTGTCCAGTCAGTGTCTTTTAAAAATGGAAAAACATCCTATTTATTAAACGATGAGAACAGTACAAGTATTGTTTCTTCTCAAATTACAAAGATTCAATAATAAGGGAAGTGGTGTGATGGATAAGGCAGGTTTCCGGCCGATTCAATCATTGCCTGTTAGCAGGAACCACCAACAGCCTGTAAAACATAATCAGTTAACACATGGATCTTTTTCATTGCAGCTGCATTCAGCGATTCAGGCAAAGAGTAAGCTGACAATCAGCAAGCATGCCAGTGAGCGTCTGGAACAGCGCGGAATCGAAATATCCCAGGATCGCTGGAACAGGATTGAAGAAAAAGTGAATCAGGCTAAAGCTAAAGGCGTGAGTGATTCGCTCGTGCTATTAAAAGAAGCAGCACTTATTGTAAGTGCGAAAAATAATACTGTGATTACTGCAATGGGAAGACAGGAAGCTGCAGAACAGATTTTTACCAATATCAATGGAACCATTGTCATGGAAAACTAAAATGGAATAGGCTGGACCTTTTTGGAGGCCTGGGCTGCGGACCGATTGAAGCAGCCCCTTAAATAGGAAGGAGTTAAAATTTATGCTTCGTTCAATGTATTCAGGTATCAGTGGAATGAAAAACTTCCAAACAAAACTTGATGTCATCGGAAACAATATTGCCAATGTAAATACATACGGTTTCAAAAAAGGCCGTGTAACTTTCAAAGATACAATGAATCAGACGATTTCTGGTGCAAGTGCCGCTACCCCAAATAAGGGCGGTAAGAATCCTATGCAAGTAGGACTGGGCTCCACTGTGGCAAGCATCGATACAATCGACACACAATCAAGTTTGCAAACCACCGGCCGTGCACTTGACCTTGCAATTTCAGGCGATGGCTACTTTGTTGTAAAGCAAGGCCAATCCCAAATGTACACTCGTGCAGGAAACTTTTATCTTGATGATAATGGAACGCTTGTGACAGGGGATGGAATGAAAGTCCAATCACTTAACGAAAATGGTCAGTTGGAGGATATAACAGTTAACGTAAATGCTTTGCTTCCTGCAATGGAAACTACTGAATTAGTCATGAATGGAAACTTGCCGAAAGACGCAAAGGGCGCTTCAGAATTATTGCAACAATTGAAGGTCGTTGATGGTGATGGAATTGAGCATGTTATTGATATGACAATAACACCAGATCCTGATATCACCTATGATGCAGTTTCTAATCCTACTGGTAAAAACGGGGCATTAAGTGGCAATTGGTTAATTTCATTTGTGGATAAGTCACTGCCAAACCCTGGCGCAAATATGACTAAAGTGGAAATAGAGATACCAACAACTGATGTTGAAAGCATAGATTTACAGATTAATAAAAATGGAGTACCTACAATTTTTACTGTAGACGTTCCATTAAAAGACCTTACTATAGATGGTGGCAGCCTTGATGCCAACGCCTATCCAGACGGCAACACTCAAGGTGCGCTGGAAAGCTTCAATATCGGTTCTACAGGTGAAATAAATGGAGTTTTCTCCAACGGTTTAGTATTGACACTTGGTCAATTGGCACTTGCAAAATTCAGCAACCCATCTGGTCTATCGAAGGTTGGGAATAATACATTCCAGGAGTCAGTCAACTCAGGAACCGCCAATATTAATGTTCCAGGAGAAGGCAGAGGATCAATTGCTGCAGGTGCATTGGAAATGTCCAATGTTGATCTTTCAGAAGAATTCACTGAAATGATTACGGCCCAGCGTGGTTTCCAGGCGAATACGAGAATCATCACGACATCTGATGAAATCCTCCAGGAGCTTGTAAACTTAAAACGATAGATTAAGAGAGGAGCAGGGCTAGAAGCACTTAGCTTTTAGCCCCCTGTAAATTAATGTGATAAAAGTTACTAAATTAAACGGGAAATCATTCAGGATTAATTCTATCTTTATTGAAACTGTTGAGGCCTTTCCTGACACAACCATTACGCTAACCAACGGGCGAAAATATGTGGTCAAGGAAAGTGAAGAAGAAGTTAGCGAATTAATTAAGGGATTTTATAAGAGTGTCGGCCTTTTAGGAGGGCGAGTGTTGGAGGAACAGGACCATGAAGAATAACAAACTGGTAATGATAATGACGGTCATGCTGGTCGCCATTTTGCTGGTAGGGTCTATCGCAGTTGTTGCGGTTATGAAGCTGACCGCTGATGATGGTAACAAGGAGCCAAGTATTGACGAAGTTTTGGAAGCATCTGTCGATATACCTGAAGTCACAACCAATCTAGCATCTAACGATTTTATCAAGATTTCCTTTAAAATTGAGACAGATGGCAAAAAAGGCAAGGAAGAACTGCAAAAAAGAGATTTCCAGGTGAAAAATCTAATTATCTATGAGTTATCCGAGAAAAAAGCGGAAGAGCTGCAGGGCAAGGAAGGCAAGATGAACCTTGAAGAAACCCTCAAAACTAAGTTGAATGGCCTGATGCAGGATGGGAAAGTCAAAAAGGTCTATATAACAGGTTCTCTACTCCAATAACAGAATACTAAATATCCAAACATATGGAGGTGAAGAGAATGTCGGGAGAGGTTTTATCACAAAGCGAAATAGATGCTCTGTTGTCCGCGCTATCCACAGGCGAAATGGATGCAGACGAATTAAAGAAGGAGCAAGTTGAAAAGAGGGTAAAGGTTTATGATTTCAGAAGAGCATTGCGCTTTTCAAAGGATCAAATCCGAAGCCTTACCCGAATTCACGAAAACTTTGCCAGGCTTTTGACCACCTTTTTTTCAGCCCAGCTTAGAACTTATGTCAATATCGCTGTTGCATCAGCGGATCAGATCCCATATGAGGAATTCATCCGATCGATCCCGAAAATGACGATACTGAATGTATTTGATGTCGAGCCTCTAGAAGGCAGAATATTGATGGAGGTCAATCCCAATATTGCCTATGCTATGATGGACAGGCTGTTGGGGGGGAGAGGGACAAGCCACAACAAAGTCGATAGTTTGACAGAAATCGAAACCAGGATCATGTCAAACATGTTTGAAAAAGCATTTGAAAACTTCAGAGAGGCTTGGGGGTCCATTTCAGATATTGAACCACAGCTCTCAGAGTTTGAAATCAATCCTCAATTCTTACAGATGGTTTCCCCTAACGAAACTGTCGTGGTGATATCTTTGAACACCACAATTGGTGAAGCAAGCGGCATGATCAATATTTGTATTCCACACGTGGTGCTGGAGCCAATCATTCCTAAATTATCTGTCAAGTATTGGATGCAATCAGAAAAGAAAGAAAACCTGCCTCTTGAAAATTCACTGCTGCAAAATGAAATCCAGAAGGCAGATGTGTCAATAACTGCAGAAATTGGCTCATCCGAAATTTCAATACAAGACTTTTTAATGCTCGATGTCGGTGATGTTATTGAACTAAATCAACAGATTGATAAGCCATTACTGATAAAAGTCGGAGATATCCCTAAATTTGTAGGACAGCCAGGGAAAATAAACAAAAAATTAGCCATTCAAGTGTTTGATACATTTAAGGGGGGAGACGATGATGATGAGCGATGACATGTTATCACAAGATGAAATTGATGCGCTTCTTCGAGGTACATCAGATGAATCCGAAGAAATAGAGAATACGATTGACGTTGATGACTATTTTTCTTTTATGGAAAGGGATGCACTGGGGGAAATAGGAAATATCTCTTTTGGCAGTTCAGCTACTGCCTTGTCAACATTGTTAAACCAGAAAGTAGAGATCAATACACCTACTGTTACCGTTGTGCATAAGAGCAAACTTGAAGATGCGTTCCCAGATCCATATGTAGCTGTACAGGTTCACTATACAGAAGGATTTATTGGCAGCAATATGCTTGTCATCCAGCAGCATGATGCAGCGATTATCGCTGATCTGATGCTTGGAGGGGATGGTCTAAATCCCAGGGATTTACTTGACGAAATTCAATTAAGTGCAGTTCAGGAAGCCATGAACCAAATGATGGGATCAGCTGCAACCTCCATGTCGACTGTTTTCAGTAAGAGGGTCGATATTTCACCTCCAAATATCAATCTATTGAATGTGGTAGAGGGAGAAGGAACGGATTCGATTCCAGAAGATGATATTTTAGTGAAAGTATCATTCTCATTAAAGATAGGCAATCTAATAGATTCAAATATCATGCAGCTTTTGCCGGTTACTTTCGCCAAAAGCCTCGTCGACGAATTATTAAACCCGGGATCATCACAGCCTGTGGAACCTGAAATGCCGGCACCGCCAATGACTCAGGCAAATCAGGCAGAGCCAAATTACACTAACATACAACAAGACCAGCAGAATTTCGCTCAACAACAGCCGATGAACCACCAGGCTCAATATCAGCCACAACAGGAACAGGTTTTCTATCAACAGCCTGTTCAGCAGGGAATGCCTGCAGCTTACGGGTATAACCAGCAGACTGTTCAATCGGCACCGCAGCATTTAGGCAATGTCATGACTGGTGCGCAGCCTACAGTACAGCCTGCAGTATTTTCTAGTTTTGAAGCCTTCCAGCCTCAGCAAGCGGAGACGAAGAATCTTAATATGCTTCTGGATATTCCGTTACAGGTCACTGTTGAATTAGGAAGGACAAAACGTTCAGTGAAGGATATTCTTGAACTTGGTTCGGGCTCGATTATTGAATTGGATAAATTGGCAGGTGAGCCAGTCGATATCCTAGTTAATAATCGCTTGATTGCTCAAGGTGAAGTCGTGGTAATCGATGAGAATTTCGGAGTCCGTGTCACTGATATTATCAGCCAGAGCGACCGAATTAAAAAATTGAAATAACATTACAGGAGGAATTCCAATGGCGAACAGAATTTTAGTCGTGGATGATGCGGCTTTCATGCGAATGATGATTAAAGATATTTTAACGAAGAATGGTTTCGAGGTAGTTGCTGAGGCAGCTGACGGCCTTCAGGCTCTTGAGAAATACAAAGAACACCAGCCGGATCTTGTCACGATGGACATTACAATGCCTGAAATGGATGGAATTACGTCACTGAAGGAAATCAAAAAAATCAATCCGAATGCGAAGGTCATTATGTGTTCTGCAATGGGACAGCAAGCAATGGTTATCGATGCAATCCAGGCTGGTGCGAAGGACTTCATTGTAAAACCATTCCAGGCCGATCGTGTTATTGAAGCTATTTCCAAAACACTTAGCTAATGAACTATATAATTCTAGAGGGTGCGGCAATTGTTGAAACTATTCCGAACTGCCTCCACAATCCTATTCATTTTAGCTGCTCTGTTGAGCCCGATTGGCTTGGCGAACGCAGAGCAGCTGAATTCCAGTGTAAAGGATTGTCTGGAAAATCCTGATTCATGCGATGAAGGCCAGGCGGAGAAACCGAAGAACCAATCAGACAATACAGAATCTAAAATAGGGGTAACTTTTCTTGATTTCATGAGGATGATATTTGCCACTGCTTTTGTAGCGGGATTATTATACTTCCTGTTAAGATTCATCAATAAAAAATCGATGTCGTATAAGAGCTCCCAGCTCGTGGAGAATCTTGGCGGGACAAGCCTCGGGGCAAATCGGTCAATACAGATTGTAAAGGCGGGCAACAGACTGCTGATTGTAGGTGTTGGCGAAAATATTCAGCTTTTAAAAGAAATAGACGATCCAGAAGAGTACGACAAAGTCATCAATGAGTATAACAACAAAATGGAACAGCTCGTACAGCCAAGCGACATTGTGACAAAGTTGCTTAAAAGAGCGAATAATGATGGTGGCAATGAGAGTTCCAATTTTTCCGCTTTATTGAAAAAGCAGCTGAATGATATGGCAAGCGGAAGGAAGAAAATGCTCGAGGAGATTCAAAAGAAAGGGTCAGACAAAAATGAATGAGTTTATGGAGTTTTTTAACAGCAGTGCTCCGGAGAATGTATCAACTTCCGTTAAGCTGATGCTCCTTCTGACTGTGCTTTCGATTGCGCCAAGCATCCTGATCTTGATGACAAGTTTTACAAGGATCATCATCGTTCTTTCCTTTGTCAGAACGGCGCTTGCGACCCAGCAAATGCCGCCTAACCAGGTATTGGTCGGATTGGCTATGTTCCTTTCATTCTTCATCATGGCACCAACATTTCAGGAAGTGAATGAACAGGCCTTGACTCCGCTGTTCAATGAAGAAATTAACTTGGAAGAAGCTTATGAAAAGGCTTCTATTCCGTTCAAAGAGTTCATGAGCGCTCATACCAGGCAAAAAGATCTTGCACTATTTCTTGAATATTCAAAGGCGGATACCCCTGAGTCAGTAGAGGATATTCCGCTGACTGCGCTTGTGCCGGCGTTTGCGATCAGCGAAATAAAAACAGCATTTCAAATTGGATTCATGATCTTCATCCCTTTTCTGGTGATTGATATGGTAGTAGCAAGCGTCCTGATGTCGATGGGGATGATGATGCTGCCGCCAGTCATGATTTCACTTCCATTCAAGATTTTACTTTTCGTCATGGTGGATGGCTGGTATTTAGTCGTGAAATCATTACTACAAAGTTTTTAAGCAGGTGAATGACAATGACATCAGAAGCAGTTATCTCCATAGCTGAACGAGGTATTTACACAGTATTGATGATTTCCGGGCCATTGCTTGTCCTTGCACTGGTTGTGGGTCTGATAGTCAGTATTTTTCAGGCAACTACGCAAATACAGGAGCAGACTCTAGCGTTCGTTCCAAAAATTGTAGCTGTCCTGATTGGGGTCGTTTTCTTTGGTCCATGGATGCTTAGCTACATGCTTTCCTATGCAAGCGAGATTTTTTCGAATTTAACAAGGTTTGTAGGATGAGAAAATGATAGACTTCATCCCTTCTTTTCCGGCATTCCTATTAATCTTCGTCAGGGTGACATCATTTTTTTTGATGATGCCGTTATTCTCGTATCGAACGATTCCGGCTGCCCATAAAATCGGTCTTGGTCTGTCGCTGTCCATTATCATGTTTTCGGCCATCGGTGCACCAGAAATTGCGATTGACGCTGAGTATTTTTTATTAATTATTAAAGAAGCTATGGTCGGATTATTCATCGGATTCATCGCTGCGCTCATGATGTCGGCAATCCAGATCGCAGGAGGATTCATAGATTTTCAGATGGGTTTTGCAATCGCAAATGTCATCGATCCCCAGACAGGGGCTCAAAGCCCGCTGATGGGACAGTATCTATACACCATAGCGCTGTTGTTTTTGATGACTGTCAATGGGCATCATCTATTGTTGGACGGGGTTTTTTACAGCTATAATTTCATCCCGATCGATCAGGTGGCGATTCCTTTTGGGAATCAAAATATTGCTGAATTCATCATTCTTTCTTTCAATAAAATGTTTATTATTGCTTTCCAAATGTCCTTGCCAGTTGTCGGCACCCTGTTTCTTGTCGATGTGGCACTGGGCATCGTAGCAAGGACCGTGCCGCAGCTGAATATCTTTGTTGTTGGTCTGCCGGTTAAAATTGGTGTCAGCTTTCTGGTTATAATTGCCGTTATGGGTGTTTTGATGATGGTGATTTCAGATCTCTTTTCAACGACACTCGCGACTATGAGGGGCTTGATGGAGCTGATTGGAGGGGCTTAAATGGAAATGTTGACATTAGACCTGCAGTTTTTTGCAGGGGAGAAAACGGAAAAAGCGACTCCTAAAAAGAAACAGGATGCCAGAAAGAAAGGTCAGGTTGCCAAAAGCCAGGATGTCAACACTGCCATTGTTCTCCTTGCTGTCTTTCTTTTTTTGATGTTCTTCGGTAAAACGATGACAGAAAGACTGATCGCGGTTCTCCGGCATTCTTTGCAAAATTATATGTTCATGGATTTAACAGCCCAAAATATTCAATCTATCTTGCTCGAAATTCTTGCAGAGCTCGCCTTTTTCCTTGGACCTGTAATGATGGTGGCCTTGATTGCAGGGGTAGCCGCCAACTATGCACAGGTGGGGTTCATGTTTTCAACTGAAGCGATACAGATGAAACTTGAGAAAATCAACCCGATCAGCGGATTCAAGAGAATTTTCTCTATGCGGGCTATAGTCGAATTGATTAAATCTATCCTTAAAATCAGCTTTATAGGTGTCATTGCTTTTTCGGTATTGTGGTTAAGGATGGATGAAGTTTTGCTGCTTGCGAATAAGAGTGTCGGTGCGGCTATTGCGACCATCGCAGGACTTACCCTTCAAATGGGACTTTTTGCTTCCGGAGCATTGCTATTTTTATCATTATTGGATTATCTCTATCAAAAATATGATTTTGAAAAAAGTATCCGTATGTCAAAGCAAGATTTAAAGGATGAGTATAAGAACATTGAAGGTGACCCGCTCATCAAATCCAAAATCAAGCAAAAGCAGCGTGAGATGGCAATGCGGCGGATGATGCAAGAAGTCCCAAAAGCGGATGTTGTCATAACCAACCCGACACATTACGCGATCGCCCTGAAATATGACGAACAGAAAGCAGATGCCCCGGTGGTTGTCGCCAAGGGGGTCGATTTCGTTGCCCAGAAAATAAAATTGATTGCCAAGGAAAATGATATTGTTTCCGTAGAAAACCGTCCCCTGGCCAGAGCACTATACAGCCAGGCGGAAATCGGGGATTCGATCCCAGAGGAATTCTTCAAAGCGGTAGCAGAAATCCTTGCTTATGTGTACCAGACAAAAAATAAAGTGCTGTAGTTTGAATGTAATGCAGTGATAGGAGAGTAGAAATATGTCAGGAAAAGACTTATCTGTCATATTCGGTGTCATTTTAATAGTAGCGATGTTAATCATTCCTTTTCCATCGTGGCTATTAAGTATACTAATTATGGTCAATATCTCAGTGGCGCTTCTTGTGCTATTGAACACAATGAACATGACGGAGCCGCTGCAATTTTCTGTTTTTCCTTCATTGCTGTTAATTTTAACATTGTTTCGGCTGGGTCTGAACGTCTCCACTACACGTTCAATCCTTTCCCACGGTGAGGCCGGGGGAGTAGTTGAGGTATTTGGATCATTCGTTGTCGGAGGCAATGTAGTAGTAGGGATGGTTGTCTTCCTAATTTTGATCATAATCCAATTCATTGTCATTACAAAAGGTTCCGAGCGTGTATCGGAAGTAGCAGCAAGATTTACCCTTGATGCAATGCCCGGTAAGCAAATGAGTATAGATGCTGATTTGAATGCTGGGATGATTTCTGAACAACAGGCAAGGGAACGGCGGGAAAAAGTAAGTCGCGAGTCAGATTTTTACGGTGCAATGGACGGTGCCAGTAAATTTGTTAAGGGTGACGCGATCGCCGGAATCATCATCGTATTGATCAACCTTATTTTTGGCATAGTGATTGGTATGACCCAGCAGGGACTGGCAATTGGGGAAGCAGCCCAGAGATACTCGCTCTTGACAGTTGGCGACGGAATCGTCAGCCAAATCCCTGCACTATTGATTTCAACGGCTACCGGTATTGTAGTAACAAGAGCTGCATCAGATGGCAATCTGGGATTTGACATCACTTCTCAGCTTACTGCCTATCCAAAGATGCTTTATGTCGCCGGAGGTACCATTTTCATGCTAGGTTTGTTTACCCCGATCACGGATTTGCTTACCATACCGCTTGCGGCTTTGATGGTTTTTGGAGGATATACATTATCCCGTAGTCCTGAACCAGATAAACAGCAGTTACAGGAGATGGAAGAGGACATCCAGATGGATGAGATGAAGAGTCCGGAAAGTGTTGTTAACTTGTTGAACGTGGATCCGATTGAATTTGAGTTTGGCTATGGATTAATTCCTTTGGCTGACGCCAACCAGGGAGGAGATCTCCTTGACCGGATTGTTATGATCAGGAGGCAGCTGGCGATTGAGCTGGGGCTTGTCATTCCTGTAGTCAGGATCCGTGATAATATTCAGCTTCAGCCGAATGAATACAGGCTGAAAATCAAAGGAAATGAAATGGCCAGGGGAGAATTACTGCTTGATCATTACCTGGCAATGAGTCCAGGGATTGATGATGAATCTGTTGAAGGTATTGATACAATTGAGCCAAGTTTTGGACTGCCGGCCAAATGGATAACGGAAGAAATGAAAGAACAAGCAGAAATCTTTGGCTACACTGTCGTTGATCCGCCTTCGGTTGTCTCAACCCATATAACCGAAGTAATCAAGGCAAATGCACACGAACTCCTCGGAAGACAGGAAACAAAGCAGCTGATCGATCATTTACGCGAAAGCTATCCAATCCTGGTAGAGGAAGCAACACCCAATCCGCTATCTGTGGGTGAAATTCAAAAGGTACTTGGGAAGCTTCTTAAGGAAAATGTATCAATCAGGAATCTGCCGATTATTTTCGAAACGCTCGCTGATTATGGAAAAGTGACGTCTGATACAGATATTCTTGGTGAATACGTCCGACAGGCTCTCGCAAGACAGATTACCAATCAGTATTCAAGAATGGGAGATACATTGAAGGTCATCACACTATCCGGGAGGGTAGAGAAGCTGATTGCCGATGGTGTACAGCAGACAGAGCACGGAAATTACCTGTCCCTGGATCCTGCGGTTTCTCAGGGAATATTAGAGTCTGTGGCTAGCCAGGTAGAGCAATTGAGCATAATGGAACAAACGCCGATCATATTGTGCTCGCCAGCTGTAAGGATGTATGTCCGGCAGCTGACCGAAAGATATTTTTCGCAAATACCAGTATTGTCATATAACGAACTCGAAGCAAATGTTGAAGTCCAAAGTGTCGGAGTGGTGAATGTAGAATGAAAGTAAAAAAGTATACAGCATCATCCATGCCGGAAGCAATGAAACAAGTCAGGGAAGAGCTTGGAAGTGATGCAGTCATCCTGAACTCTCGTGTAATACAGACAGGAGGGTTCATGGGTTTCTTTCGAAAAAACAGCATAGAAGTGATCGCTGCCATAGATCCTGACATAGAAAGCAGCAATAAACAATCTGCACTTCCGGAAAAACCGCTTCAGCCAATCAAACCTGTTAAAAAACCTTATGAAACATTATCTGCTGGTCAAAATGCTGGACAGGTACACAGCGATGCAATGGCTGGTAAAGAGCTATTAAATGAAATAACGCAGCTGAAGGATCTGCTAAAAACATCAGCAAACAAAGAAGCAGTTTCCCTTCCTGGACCGATTGGGAAACTGGTTCAGACCTTAAAAGACCAGGAAGTCGATCAAGGCATCATTGATGGAATAGCTGCAGTCCTTCTTGAAAAATGGTACTTAGGCGGCGCAGCTGCGAATGATGAACAAATTACTGAATGGTGTTCTGAAGAAATCAAGCAAAGGCTATCAGCCCTGACATTCGGAGGTCTTTCGTTTAAAAAGAAATTTATCAATGTCATCGGGCCAACAGGGGTAGGGAAAACAACTACACTTGCCAAAATTGCGGCAGAATGCGTTTTGAAGCACCAGAAAAAAGTGGCCTTTATAACGACAGACACATACCGGATTGCTGCGATTGAACAATTGAAAACCTATGCAAAAATTCTTGATGTACCAATTGAAGTTTGCTACAACATGGAAGACTTTAAGACTGCTACTGAAAAATTTGCAGATTATGATCTCGTTTTTGTCGATACAGCAGGAAGAAACTTCAGGAATCAAAAATATGTAGACGATTTGAAAAATGTTATTGATTTCAATAATGAGATGGAAACATTCCTTGTGCTGTCTTTGACCTCAAAGCAAAAGGACATGGAGGAGATTCGGAAGCAATTCTCACTGATCAATATAGATAAATTCATTTTCACTAAATTAGATGAAACATCTGTGTATGGTGCAATGATCAACATGACGGAAAAATTCTCGACAGGAGTTGCCTATCTGACGAATGGCCAGGATGTCCCTGATGATCTGATTGAATCGAATCAAGGCATCATTGCTAATTCAATCATTGGAGTCAAAGTATATGAGTGACCAGGCAGAAAAATTAAGAAACCGTCTTAAGATGGAGATCCCAGCCAGGGAAGCCAAGACGCTTGCAGTTGTAAGCGGAAAAGGTGGGGTTGGCAAGTCGAATTTTTCATTGAATTTCTCTATTTCACTTGCAAGGAAAGGCTTTAAAGTATTGCTTTTCGATCTTGATATCGGGATGGGGAATATAGAAATTTTAATGGGAAAGAACTCATCGCTTTCCGTTGCAGATTTCCTTACGGGAAAATATTCATTAGAAGAAGTGATTTTACAGGGGCCAAATGGCGTTGAATATATATCTGGTGGAACGGGTTTAAGCCAGTTAGTCAGGATGGACCGGGAAAGCGTAGAATACTTTACTTCGAGCTTAAGTGAAGTATTAAGAAAATATGATTATCTAATCTTTGATATGGGTGCAGGATTAAATGAAGAAACTTTATCAATCCTGCTTTCAGTTAATGAGATATTTGTGATTACGACAACAGAGCCTACATCTCTGATGGATGCATACGCAACGATGAAATACATTCATCTTGCTGACTCTGAGTTGCCGTTTTACTTAATCGTCAACAGGGCAGGCTCTGTCAAGGAAGGGAATGAAACACTTGCGCGGCTTGATGATGTACTCAGTAAATTCTTAGGCCGTACACCCGTTAAGCTTGGTATGCTTCCTGATGACAAAACCGTACATGAAGCAGTCAAGAGGCAAATTCCATTCGTATTGTTCAATGAAAGTTCACACGCGTCAAAAGGGATGGCAGGAATTACAGAAAAATATATCAATAAAGTAAGCTACAATGCCGAAAAGAGAGATAACAGAAGTTTTACAGCAAGATTGAAGAAATTCCTTTTCGAAAGGTAGTGGTCGAGTGAATAAAATCAGAGTGCTCATCGTAGATGATTCAGCTTTCATGCGTAAACTCATAAACGACTTTCTATCAGAACATTCCGAGATTGAAGTAATCGGTTCAGCACGAAATGGTGAGGATGCCATTAAGAAATGGAAATCACTGCAACCTGATGTCATCACACTCGATGTTGAAATGCCAATCATGAACGGTCTTCAAGTGCTGAAAGAAGTCATGAGTGAAAAACCGCTTCCGGTCGTAATGCTTTCAAGCACAACTAAAGAGGGCGCAGATATCACACTCCAGGCGATTCAGGCAGGTGCAGTGGATTTTGTTGCAAAACCGTCTGGTTCGATTTCAATTGACCTCCATAAGGTCAAGGCAGAATTAATTGAAAAAGTCTTATCTGCCAGCAAGGCGAATCTATCGAATGTCAACATGAATTTACCTCCAAGACAAAACAAAAACCAATCAGATAGATTAATAGCTATTGAGAAAAAGACTGCTGAACAAGAGTATGAATTAAGACCGAAAAATCGAGATTTGAATTCAAAAAAGATCGTCTGCATCGGAACTTCAACTGGAGGGCCACGAGCACTGCAGCAGGTTTTAACAAACTTGCCGAAAGAGATTGAGGCACCTGTTTTGATTGTACAGCACATGCCGCCTGGCTTTACCAAGTCACTCGCCAATCGCCTGGATTCTCTCAGCCAAATAACAGTAAAAGAAGCAGAGGATGGTGAAATCCTGCAAAAGGGTACTGCATACATAGCTCCAGGAGGGTATCATTTGCAGGTAAAAAGTATTGGGACAAGCCTTGCAGTGAGTTTGAGTGAATCACCGCCTCGCAATGGACATCGCCCTTCAGTGGATGTCATGTTTGAATCAATAAGCAAAATCAAAAATTATTCAAAAATCGCTGTCATCATGACCGGGATGGGTTCAGATGGTGCGAAAGGACTGCTGGATATGAAGAAAAGCGGTTCTGTCAAAGCGATTGCCGAATCGCAGGATACATCGATCGTATTTGGAATGCCTAAGGCAGCGATTTCAACAAATATGGTAGATCAAGTCGAAAATATCGAAAATATCTCGAAATCAATCATGAATTATATTTGAGTCCGGAGGTACAGGGCATATGGAATTAAATCAATATCTTGAAGTCTTTATTGAAGAAAGTAAAGAACATTTGCAGGCCTGTAACGAACAATTGCTGGAGTTAGAAAAGAACCCGCAGGATTTGTCAATCATCAATGAGATATTCAGATCGGCCCATACGCTTAAAGGAATGTCTGCGACAATGGGGTATGAAGATTTGGCCAGCCTGACACATCAGATGGAAAATGTACTGGATGCGATTCGTAATGGTCGTTTGGTCATAACTCCAGCCACTCTTGATGTCATTTTCATGGCAGTGGATCATCTTGAGGACATGGTAGAATCAATAGCTGCAGGCGGAGATGGAAAAAAAGATGTTTCCGAGACAGTTGAAAAATTGAAGATGATTGAAAATGGTGAATCTATTGGGATTTCTGCACATGCTGAAGTCGCTGCATCTGCTGTTATGGAAAGTTCTCAGCTATTAAACTATGACGAATTTGAATTAACAGTTCTAAAGCAATCAAAGGAACAGGGCTTCGGTGTCTATGAAATTTCCATTGCTTTGCGGGAAGACTGTTTACTGAAAGCAGCACGAGTATTTATGATTTTCGAAGTGCTTGAAAAGATCGGGGAAGTGATTAAAGCTACTCCTTCGGTAGACCAGCTCGAGGAAGAACAATTTGACCAGGAATTTTCGGTAACATTTGTTTCGAAGGAAAACCCTGAGGATATTAAAAGTAATATCATGAAGGTTTCTGAGGTGGTGAAAACTGATATAAAATCCTTGGAATTTGATCAGTTACACACTGAATCTGTACAAGAAGCACAGTCAGGCCTTGAAACTGCAGAGATGAATACAGAAGTTCACACTCCTGTAAAATCTGATCCTGCTGACATACTGCCGGCTGCTGAAAAGAAGAACAGCATGAAGCAGCAAGCTTCCAGCAGTAAAACCATTCGAGTGAACATCGAACGCTTGGACATTTTGATGAATTTATTTGAAGAGCTGGTCATCGACCGTGGCAGACTGGAACAAATCTCAAAGGATTTGACTAATACGGAACTTACAGAGACGGTCGAAAGAATGTCAAGGATTTCTGGTGATTTGCAAAATATTATCTTGAATATGCGCATGGTACAAGTTGAAACGGTGTTTAACCGATTCCCTAGAATGATCCGTCAATTAGCCAAAGATTTGAACAAAAAAATCAACCTGGAAATCGTTGGTGCAGAAACAGAATTAGATCGTACTGTAATCGATGAAATCGGCGACCCACTCGTGCATTTATTGAGAAATTCAGTGGATCACGGCATTGAATCACCTGAAGATAGAAGAACTAAAGGCAAGAATGAAGAGGGCACAGTAGTGTTGCGTGCTTTCCATAGCGGCAACCATGTGTTTATTGAAATTGAGGATGACGGAGCTGGAATCAGCAAAGAAAAAGTTTTGAAGAAAGCGATCAGCAAGGGGATTATTACAGAGCAAATGGCAGCTGGCTTTACAGATAAGCAGGCGTATGAATTAATCCTTTCTTCAGGATTCTCCACTGCTGAGAAAATCTCTGATATATCCGGCCGTGGAGTAGGCCTGGATGTAGTGAAAAATACAATTGAATCTTTAGGTGGAACAATCTCAATTGATTCAAAAGAGAATGAAGGAACGATTTTCTCCATTCAGCTTCCATTAACATTATCCATCATTTCGGTGATGCTTGTGGAAATTCAAAAAGAGAAATTCGCCATTCCGCTTTCTTCGATCATCGAGACCGCGATCATCAAAGATACAGACATACTCAATGCGCATAATCAAAAAGTCATCGACTTCAGGGGAAAGGTTGTGCCATTACTGTTCTTGAAGGAAATTTTCGAGGTACCATCTGAACCAAGTGCGGACAAGTTCCACTCAGTCATCATTGTTCGTAAAGGGGATAAAATGGCCGGATTGATCGTTGATTCATTCATTGGCCAGCAGGAAGTAGTTCTTAAGTCATTAGGAAATTATTTAACGAATGTTTTTGCGATTTCAGGGGCTACAATCCTTGGTGACGGCCAGGTTGCTTTAATCGTTGATTGCAATGCACTAATTAAATAAATCCCATGGCTGATGGGTGGAAGATGATATTTTAGGAGTGATTAAAGATGGCTGAATCGCTGGTTTCTGACTTAAAGGTGATAGTATTCCAGTTAAATAATAAAGAGTATGCCGTACCTGTAAACCAGGTCAAATCGATTGAGAAAATCATGCATATTACAAGAGTGCCGCATACTTACCCTTTTGTTAAAGGTGTAATGAACCTTAGAGGGGTGGTAACACCACTAATCGATTTGCGAGTTCGCTTCGGTATTGAAGAACAAGAATATACAGAGAGTACTAGAGTAATCATTGTTTCGGTGGAAGATAAGGAAGTTGGCTTGATCGTAGATGGTGCCAACGATGTCATTGATATACCAACTAACTTGATAGAAGCTGCGCCTGAAACGGTTGGGCTGTCTGCTGAAGGATTTATTGATGGGGTAGCCAACCTCGAAAAGAGGCTTCTGATATTGATAGAACTTGGCAATATCCTTGATTCTGAAGAATTAAAAGCACTGTAAAGGTAAAGGGATAATTATGACTTTTCTCAAAAGCATTTCGGCTGTTCATCTGGATATTTTAAAAGAGGTCGGTAATATTGGGGCAGGGCATGCAGCTACGGCCCTCTCTACTTTACTCAATAAAAAAATCGATATGAAAGTACCAAGTGTCAGGGTTGTCTCCTTTGATGAAGTGATGGATCTGGCTGGTGGTGCGGACAATGTTGTGGCCAGTGTTTTCCTTAGAATTGAAGGAGAGGCCCCAGGAAGTATGTTTTTCATTTTACCACTGCAGCACGCTGAAAAATTTATCGGCCAATTGATTGATGAACAATCATTTTCTTTTTCAGAGCAGCCTGAAAATGACCTGGCGTTTTCTGCACTTCAGGAATTAGGAAATATCTTGTCTGGTTCTTATCTATCCTCACTGTCAGACTTCACTGGTTTAACGCTGTATCCATCGGTTCCTGCTTTAAGTATCGATATGGTAGGTGCGGTCATAAGTTTTGGATTGCTGGAATTGTCCCAGGTAAGTGATTATGCCATAGTAATTGATACGGCACTAGATGAAGAGGATGCACTTTTAGATGATAGTGTCAAAGGGCATTTCTTTTTACTCCCTGATCCGGATTCATTTAATACCATATTTAAAGCGCTGGGAGTAATGATTGATGCATAAGACAGCAGAAATCATCAAAGTTGGTATCGCAGATATGAATTTTGTAAAAGCTCCGGATTTAATCAGGACGACAGGACTTGGATCCTGTGTTGGAGTAGTATTGTATGACCAGGTTAAAGAAATCGCCGGTATGGCACACGTTATGCTTCCTGATTCATCGCTATCCCGCACAGAGCCTCTGAACAAGGCGAAATTTGCAAATACTGCCATTAAAGAGCTATATAACTGGTTAATCCATGAGGGTGCCAGACCTTCAAGTTTGAAAGCCAAAATTGCGGGTGGAGCACAAATGTTCCAATTTTCCGGAAGCAGCGACATGATGAGGATCGGTCCGCGAAATGTGGATGCGGTCCTGAATGAATTAAAAGAACTTCGAATTCCCGTTATCGGACAGGATGTAGGCGGGAACAGCGGAAGAACCATTGAGTTCAACCCATTAACAGCATTGTTGCATATCAGAACAGTTAATAAAGGCAATAGTGAGATTTAAGAGATAATTTGTTGATTGGATAAAAAAAGCGTGAAGCGCGTGAGGAGGATTACAATGGTGCGAGGGTCCACATCGGAAGAGCAGGTAACATGGGATAAATGGGTAGAGTCCCGTGATCCGGATGCAGGTAATTTGCTCATAAAAAAATATATGCCACTTGTTTCCTACCATGTGCAAAGAATCTCCGTCAGCCTTCCAAAGAATGTTTCTAGAGATGATCTTAAAAGCCTTGGAATGATTGGGTTGTATGATGCTTTGGAAAAATTTGATCCAAACAGGGATTTAAAGTTTGATACATACTCATCGTTCCGGATTCGAGGGGCCATTCTGGATGGATTAAGGAAGGAAGATTGGCTTCCCAGAAGTACTCGTGAGAAAGCTAAAAAAATTGATGCAGCCATTGAACGGCTCGAACAAAGATTGATGCGCAATGCGACAATAGAGGAAATCGCCAAGGAATTAAATATGCAAGAACATGAAATTTATTCGACAATCAACGAACATTTTTTTGCCAATGTCCTGTCTATAGATGAACATCCAAATGAAAATGATGATCGCGATAACCAATCATTTGTGATTAAGGATGATAAAGCAGAAATTCCTGAGGAAAAAATCATTAAAACAGAAATGTTCGAAGAAGTTGCATCGAAAATATCCCAATTAAACGACAAAGAGCAGCTCGTGTTAAGTTTGTTCTATAAAGAAGAACTAACATTAACTGAAATCGGGCAAGTCATGAATCTATCTACATCTAGAATTTCGCAAATTCATTCTAAGGCCATATTCAAATTGAGGAAATGGTTAGAAACCGCATAGAAGGCAGGAGATGTAGATGGGCTATAAAGTTAAGCTTTCCAAAAATGGCCTCTCTGCTGAGTTGGAATTTGAAAACGATGATATCAATGTTTCCTATTCAGTAGACGATCTAATAGATGTTTTAAATAAAAATAAGGTAGTATTCGGAATTAAAATAGATGTCTTAAAACTTATATCGGCAGATCCTTTTTCGATTGAGTATCCGGTAACAGTTGCTCAAGGGGTACAAAAGAAAGATGGCAAAGACTCCTATTTACAGAACGAATTACAAACAAGCAGCAGGTCAGATGAAAAAGTATATAATTTCCGGGAAGTCCTTAGCATTCCTTCAGTACAGAAAGGACAGCTCCTTGCAATTATAGTACCAGCAAAAAACGGTAGGCCAGGTACGAGTGTCACCGGTAACCCTATCCCCGCAAAGCCTGGGCGTCCGCTAAGAATAAGGGCTGGCAATAATGTCATTTATGAATCCGGCAAATTTTACGCGGCATGTGATGGCCAGGTCAGCATTACGAAAAAAGCAATATCTGTCAATCCAGTGTTTGAGGTGAAAGGCGATCTAGATTTAAAAGTTGGGAATATCGATTTTGTCGGAAATATTGTCATCAAGGGAAATGTTCCTACAGGGTATGAACTGAATGCAGGCGGAGATATTTGGGTTGATGGAATGGTTGAAGGAGCAAGAATCCATGCTGAAGGAAATATCGTCATCAAAGGCGGGGTCGCCGGGGCGATGAAGGGGAGTATCACAGCAGGGGGCAATGTGCAGGCCAATTATCTAAACCAGGCGAATGTAATAGCAGGCCAGGATGTCTTGGTGAAATCCTCGATCCTTCACAGCAAGTTGACTGCTGGCGGAAACATAGACTGTAAAACAGGCACCATTATTGGCGGAATGATTTCGGCAGGGCGGAATATCTTTGTAAAGGATTTAGGGAATGAGCTTTTTACGAAATCAGAATTAGCCATTGGCTGGGACCCTTTGCTGGAGAAAACGGAACTAGATACAATCGCTTCCATTGAAAATGCGAAAATGAATATTAAAAAGCTGACTGAAATTGAAGCAAAACTGAACGAAATCGGCAAGGTTACGGGAAAGCTTACAACTGAACAGAAACAAATGATTGGAAAGCAGAGGGCGACAAGGGAGAGTATGGAAAGGAATATGTCAGTAAACCTGGATGAACTTAACCTTATCCAGGCGGAAAAGCAGGACAGACTGAACTCTTCTTTATTTGTATCTGAAAGAGTATATCCTAACACAAAGGTGTATTTTGGGAAATACGCAATCATTACGAATCAGTTTTACAAAAATGTCAGCTTCTTTCTTGAAAATAGCGAAATTTCAATCCAGCCCATCGCTAACCCTAATCCTGGTATTTTGGAAGTGACACGATGAGCCTAAAAGCAATTGAAATGCAAATCGCAATTCCAAGAACACAGGATGCTGGCAAAATCCAGGAACAAATGCAGCAGAGGGGACAACATCTTCAGGATCATGCAGCAAAGAGTGTGAACAAGGAAGATGAATTAAAACGCAAGACGGTAGTCAAAAATGACCAAAAGCAGGAGGCCCGCCTTAACAAAGAGGATGGATCTCAGAGCAGCGATCAGCAGCAAGACAGTAAACACCAAAAGAAAAATGATGAAAACCATGCGCATCAGCACCATCCCTACAAGGGAAAGATCATTGATTACAGCGGATAGAGGGATGTTATGACCACTTTTCTACTACTTTTAAGCCTCATTTTAAACGCAGCAGCAATCTTCGCAATCATCCTATTATATTTACGCCAGAACAGACTAGTTGAAGCAGAGAAGAAGCAGGAAAGAATCATCAAAGAAATAGAAGAGGTATTTTCAGCTTATCTTTTTGAATTAAAAGAAGAAAATGAAAAGTTCATTGAGTTAATGACAAAAAGACCGGGCAAAAAACAGTCTGAAAATAAAAAAGATCCATCAATAGAAATTGAAGAAGAGGATCGGAATCAGAGCCCCGAAAGTGGGAATCAAGGAGATCAGCCGCCTAGGTTCGGAAAAGGAATCTCCTATCATGCTGCAAGGAAAGCATACCAGCAAAATAGCGAGCCGGTTTCTGAGGAAGAAATCACTGTTGAGCTAATCGAGGAGCTTCCAACCTCATTGGAAAATGGCCAGGTATCAAAGCCTTTAAGTTTAATTGATCAGGTAATGGAAATGAAAAGGCAAGGTAAGTCTGTCGAAGAAATTGCCCGGGTCCTGGACAAGGGAAAGACAGAAATAGAACTTTTGCTTAAATTTCGGCAAAATATGCAGGAATAAGCTTGATTGTCATTTTTATTTATGCTATATTATCTCATGGTGTTAATACACACGTTCATTGATTTAGCCAGACGGTGCTGATTACAGTTCCTGGCTGAAGATGATTTGGACGGAGGAAATCAAAACCATTAGGAGGAAACAACAATGTCAGTAATTTCTATGAAACAACTGCTTGAAGCTGGTGTACACTTCGGTCACCAGACACGCCGTTGGAACCCTAAGATGAAGAAATACATCTTCACTGAGCGTAACGGCATCTACATCATCGACCTTCAAAAGACTGTTAAGAAGGTAGATGAAGCATACAACTACGTGAAGGAGCTTGCTGGTAACGGCGGAACAGTTCTTTTCGTAGGTACTAAGAAACAAGCTCAAGATTCTGTTAAAGAAGAAGCAGCTCGTTCTGGTATGTACTATGTTAACCAACGCTGGTTGGGTGGAACTCTAACTAACTTCGAAACAATCCAAAAGCGTATCGCTCGTCTTAAGAACATCGAAAGAATGTCTGAAGATGGAACATTTGAAGTGCTTCCTAAGAAAGAAGTAGTTCAATTGAAAAAAGAGCAAGAGCGTTTAGAGAAGTTCTTGGGCGGAATCAAGGACATGAAGAGCCTTCCAGATGCTCTATTCATCATTGACCCACGCAAAGAGCGCATCGCTGTTGCAGAAGCTCGTAAATTGAACATTCCTATCGTTGGAATTGTTGATACAAACTGTGATCCAGACGAAATCGACGTAGTTATCCCTGCGAACGATGACGCAATCCGCGCTGTTAAATTGCTTACTGCTAAAATGGCTGACGCTATTATCGAAGCTAAGCAAGGCGAAGAAACTACAGAAACTGTAGAAGCTTAATTCAAAATAAGGTGATATAGGGAAGCACCCTTTATCACCTTTTTTTAAGACTAATATGTCTGTATAAGCCTTAACAGGGTTTATATTGGCAAAATGAAGTTAAAATAAAGTATAGTTACATAATCATGATTCTAGGAGGAATTTCATTATGGCAATTACTGCACAAATGGTTAAAGAATTGCGCGAAAAAACTGGCGCAGGTATGATGGACTGCAAAAATGCACTTACTGAATCAAACGGTGATATGGACAAAGCAATCGATTACCTTCGCGAAAAAGGGATCGCAAAAGCTGCTAAGAAAGCTGACCGTATCGCTGCAGAAGGAACAACTTTCATCCTTGCAGAAGGCAATGAAGCTGTAATCCTTGAAGTGAACTCTGAAACAGATTTTGTTGCAAAGAACGAAGGCTTCCAGGTTCTTGTAAAAGAACTTGCTGCACACCTTCTTAAGAACAAGCCAGCATCTGTTGAAGAAGCAAACGCTCAAACAATGGAAAACGGTGCAACAGTGGAAAGCCATATCAACGCTGCTATCGCTAAGATTGGTGAGAAACTTTCACTTCGCCGTTTTGAAATCAAAACTAAGACTGATAACGACGCTTTCGGTGCATACCTTCACATGGGCGGCCGTATTGGTGTACTTACAGTGCTTGAAGGCACTACTGAAGAATCAGCTGCAAAGGATGTTTCTATGCACATCGCAGCATTGAACCCTAAATATGTATCTCGTGACGAAGTTTCCCAAGAGGAAGTTGAGCATGAGCGTGAAATTCTTACTCAGCAAGCACTTAACGAAGGCAAGCCAGAAAACATCGTTGCTAAAATGGTTGAAGGCCGTCTAAGCAAATATTTTGAGGATGTTTGTGTTCTTGACCAGGCGTTCGTAAAGAACCCTGATCAGAAGGTACGCCAGTTTGTTGAATCAAAAGGAGCTACTCTTCGTGAGTTCACTCGTTACGAAGTAGGCGAAGGAATCGAAAAGCGTGAAGATAACTTTGCTGAAGAAGTAATGAACCAAGTAAACAAGAAATAATTATTACTAGCCAATGTAATTGCAGGGAACACTTTGTGTTCCCTGTTTTTGGACATAGCTTTATAAATTACATATGGAGGTACCCTATGACCAGCCCAAAATACAAAAGAGTTGTTTTAAAGTTAAGTGGAGAAGCTTTAGCCGGAGAACAAGGATTTGGCATCAATCCGTCGGTAATCAAAAATGTTGCAGACCAGGTGAAAGAGATTGCAGAACTTGATGTGGAAGTCGCAGTTGTAGTAGGCGGGGGAAATATCTGGCGAGGCAAAATCGGTGAAGAAATGGGAATGGACAGAGCGACGGCAGACTATATGGGCATGCTCGCTACGGTCATGAATTCCCTGTCATTGCAGGATAGTCTTGAACAGGCGGGTATTGAGACAAGGGTTCAAACTTCCATCGAAATGCGTCAGGTGGCAGAACCTTATATCAGAAGAAGAGCGATCAGGCATCTTGAGAAAAAACGTGTCGTTATTTTTGCTGCAGGTACTGGCAACCCATATTTCTCAACAGATACTACAGCTGCGTTGCGCGCTGCGGAAATCGAAGCCGATGTCATCCTGATGGCTAAAAATAATGTTGACGGCGTTTACTCTGCAGACCCTAGGGTTGATAAGAACGCTACGAAATACGATGAACTTTCATATCTTGACGTATTGAAGGAAGGACTTGCTGTAATGGATTCAACAGCATCATCCCTATGTATGGACAATGATATCCCATTAATTGTATTCTCTATTATGGAGAAAGGTAATATTAAAAGAGCAGTTATGGGTGAAACAATCGGAACAATTGTGAGGGGGAAAAACTAATGCCGAAACAAGCAATTGCTAATGCTAAGGAAAGAATGACAAAAGCGATTCAAGCATACACTCGCGAACTTGCAAGTATCCGTGCCGGAAGAGCAAGTGCCTCATTGTTAGACAGAGTCCAGGTGGATTATTACGGTGCCCCGACTCCTGTTAACCAGCTTGCTGGTATCTCCGTACCAGAAGCTCGTTTGCTGGTGATCCAGCCTTATGATAAAACAATCCTGGGCGAAATTGAAAAAGCAATCCTTAAATCTGATCTTGGTTTGAATCCATCAAATGATGGTTCAATCATCAGGATCGCAATTCCTCAGCTCACTGAAGAGCGCCGTAAGGAACTTGCCAAGCTTGTTAAAAAAGAAGCGGAAGAAGCGAAAATCGCTGTCCGCAACATTCGCCGTGATGGCAACGAAGATTTGAAAAAGCTTGAGAAAAACGGCGAGATCACTGAAGATGATCTTCGCGGTTATTCTGATGATATTCAAAAGCTTACTGATGAGCATATTGTCAAGATCGATCAGATCACTAAAGACAAAGAAAAAGAAATCATGGAAGTGTAAGAAAGCCTCCATACCGTGTGTACATCGAAAACCCTCTGTTTTCCAGGGGGTTTTTTCTCTATACATAATAGATTAGTTAAAAAAGGTGATCGTAAACTTTAATTGATAGTAAAGCAATGAGTTTACGATTAGAGTCTTATTGATAGAATATAATAATGTTGGGTAATTATATTCTGTTTTACCTATTAAGAACATAGTCTTTTATGAGACTATATCCGTCCTTATGCGGAGCAGGCTGGTGTAACACATTCACATCAATCCATCCATTTATAGAGATATCTTTTTTCTTTTTTGGTATGATAGTGGCATGCGGGAATGAAAGAAAAATGGGCAACTTTTGAAAATTGGAATGCCTGGCCTGTCGTGCCATCACCGGCCAATTTGCGTATTATTTCTATGTAATGCCTGTCAGGTATAGACTCTGCGCAATACTGATCGGAGCTAAAGATTATCTATTGGGGGAGCTGTCCTAATGCTAAATAAAATGAATCTATGGAAGAAGGATCAAAATCCTTCTAGTCTCCGTGATCGAGTAAAACAAATTAAAGAACATGAAGTCCCTTCTCACGTTGCCATTATCATGGATGGCAATGGGCGCTGGGCAAAAAAACGTGCATTGCCGCGTGTGGCAGGCCATCATGAAGGCATGAAGGTTGTCCGGAAAATAACCAAGCTTGCGAATGAATTAGGTGTCAAGACCCTAACCGTTTATGCCTTTTCAACAGAGAATTGGAAGAGGCCAAAGATGGAAGTCGATTTTCTAATGAAGCTGCCTGAAGAATTCTTGGGAACATTCCTGCCGGAACTGATCGAAGAAAATGTCCGGGTCGAAATGATTGGATACAAGGATAAGCTTCCAGAGCATACGCAAAGAGCAGTAGGCAAAGCGATGGAGGATACGAAGGGAAACACAGGGCTGACATTGAATTTTGCCCTTAATTACGGCAGTAGGGCAGAGATTCTTGATGGGGTAAAACACGTCTTAAATGATATTAAAAGTGGCAGAATGAGTGAAGATGATCTGACCGAAGATACTTTCTCTTCCTATTTAATGACTAAGGAAATGAAAGATCCCGATTTGCTAATCAGGACAAGCGGCGAAATCCGCTTAAGCAATTTTATGCTTTGGCAGCTTGCTTATTCAGAGTTCTGGTTTACAGAAGTGCTTTGGCCGGACTTCAGCGAGGAGCATTTTGTCGAAGCAATTGAAGCTTTCCAGGGCCGCCAGCGGCGTTTTGGAGGAGTATAAAAAAGGTGTGAATGAATAGATGAAGCAGAGAATCATTACAGCAGTCGCAGCAGCAGCCGTTTTTCTTCCAATCGTTATATTTGGAGGCTGGCCATTTATTGCCATGGTTTATTTAATCGCATCCGTGGCTTTACATGAGGCATTGAAAATGAGAAAGTTAGAGTTATTTTCTGTCCCTGGGATCATTTCATTGATTCTCCTCTGGGTTTTCATGATTCCAGAACAATATCAGGACATACTTCAAAGTATTAATTATTCAAAAATGGAATTGTTTTTTCTTGGTGTCCTTATATTCTTGACTTATACAGTCATTACGAAGAACCGCTTCACATTTGAGGATGTCGCTTTTTCTGTACTGTCCACATTATATGTTGGGCTGGGTTTCTTTTTCTTCATAGAAACCAGGGAAGACAGCCTGATTTATGTATTCTATTCCCTATTCATCATTTGGGCTACCGATTCAGGGGCGTATTTTATCGGAAAAGCGATAGGAAAGCACAAGCTTTGGCCTGAAATCAGCCCGAATAAAACGACAGAGGGTTTCTTTGGCGGAGTTGCATCTGCGCTTGTGGTTGCAGCATTGTTCAGCTTCTTCGGGGACATGGACGTTTCAGCGTTAGTTCTTTTGGCTGCGACAGCATTCTTGTCTGTTTTTGGCCAGATTGGGGACCTTGTTGAGTCCGCAATGAAACGTTATTACAATGTAAAGGATTCAGGAAATATCCTTCCAGGTCATGGAGGAATTCTTGACCGGTTTGACAGCCTTCTGTTTGTCTGGCCATTAATCCATCTTTTCCATCTGTTATAAGTATTGTAGAAAAGATCTTGATCCTGGCCTGTCTGCCGAGCAGTCAAGGCTAATAACAAGTTGATAATACCGGGTCTTTTGCTTCCCGTTGTGATATTTAGGAGTGAACATTGTGAAGAAAATCAGCTTGCTCGGTGCTACTGGATCAATCGGGATCCAGACACTCGATGTAATCAGGGAGCATCCAGAAGAGTTTAAACTCGTATCGATGTCTGCAGGTAGAAATGTGGAGCTTACAAGGGAAATTATGAATGAGTTCCATCCTGAGATGGTCTCTGTCCAGGAAAAGACAGACGCTGAAACTTTAAAAAATGAGTTTCCAAGCGTAAAAATTGTATCTGGCCAAGATGGGCTCGAGGAAGCAGCCGTTTATCATCAGTCTGATGTTCTTGTCAATGCAGTCCTTGGCAGTGTTGGTCTAAGCCCAACTCTAAAGGCGATCAAAGCTGGAAAGATGATTGCGATTGCCAATAAGGAAACACTTGTAACCGCCGGACACATCGTGATGGAGGAAGCGAAGCGCCATAACGTGGCGATCCTCCCGGTCGACAGTGAGCATTCAGCCATTTTTCAGGCTTTGCAGGGTGAGAAAGAAAAAAATATCGAGAGGCTGATACTTACAGCATCGGGAGGAAGCTTTAGGGATAAAAAAAGGGAAGAGTTGCAAGGGGTCACGAAAGCAGACGCTTTAAACCATCCTAACTGGTCGATGGGGGCAAAAATAACAATCGATTCGGCCACAATGATGAACAAGGGCTTGGAAGTGATCGAGGCTCATTGGCTTTTCTCCCTGCCCTATGACCACATTTCCGTGCTTCTCCATCGTGAGAGCATCATCCATTCTATGGTAGAGTTCCATGATACAAGCATCATTGCGCAGCTTGGTACACCTGATATGAAGGTGCCAATCCAATACGCACTTACATACCCGGACAGGCTGCCGTTAGTATCAGGCAAGAGGCTGAATCTTGCGGAAATTGGCAAGCTGCATTTCAGGGAAATGGATTTTGACCGTTTCCGCTGCCTGAAGTTCGCCTATGAAGCTGGCAGGGCTGGAGGCACATTGCCTGCAGTCATGAACGCAGCGAATGAAGCTGCAGTTGCTGCCTTTTTGGAAGACAGAATCACTTTCCTGCAAATCGAAGACTTGATTGAAAGAGCAATGGAGAGCCATGATATCATAGAAAATCCTGACCTTGAAACAATACAAGAAGTTGACAAGCAGACAAGATCTTTAATAAATTCGCTTTTATAAAGACTGATTGTCATAAGGTTAGAAGAAGTGGATTCTTATCCTTAAAAAAGGTGGTTAGATAATTTGAATACAGTTATTGCCTTTATCGTCATTTTTGGCGCCCTAGTGTTCTTCCACGAACTTGGGCACTTGATATTTGCAAAGCGGGCGGGCATTCTATGCCGTGAATTTGCCATTGGATTTGGCCCGAAAGTCTTCTCGCACCGAAAAAATGAAACAACCTATACCGTCCGGCTCCTGCCTATTGGCGGTTTTGTCAGAATGGCTGGCGAAGACCCTGAGATGATTGAGATTAAGCCTGGCCATAGAGTTGGATTACTTTTCAATGCCAGCGAAGAAGTTACAAAAATCATACTTAACAACAAAGAAAAGTATCCTGATGCCCGGATAATAGAAGTAGAGAAAGCAGATATCGAGCATGATCTATTTATTAAAGGGTATGAAGAAGGGGAAGATGATACACAGCTTAAAACCTTCCAGATCAGCAAAACTGCCGTACTAGTAGAGAACGGAACCGAAACACAAATCGCACCTTATGACAGGCAGTTTGGTTCAAAAACCCTAGGTCAAAGAACGATGGCGATCTTTGCAGGTCCGATGATGAATTTCCTTCTTGCTATGGTGATTTTCATCATTCTTGCGCTTTTCCAGGGCATCCCTTCCAATGAACCGGTTCTTGGAAAGCTAACTCCAGATGGAAGTGCCCTTGATGCCGGTCTTAAAGAGGGCGACATCGTTAATAGCATAGAAGGGGCAGAGGTTTCGAGCTGGCAGGATGTCGTTGAAATTATCCGTAAAAATCCTGGCAATGAACTTGACTTCTCAATCGTCCGCGATGGAGAAAACATCGAAATTCCCGTCACTCCTGAGTCGAAGGAAGTCGAAGGTGAGAAAATCGGATTGATTGGTGTGTATAATCCTGTTGAAAAGTCTCCATTAAAGTCCATTACTTATGGAGTAAAGGAAACCTATTTTTGGACAACAGAAATATTCTCAATGCTTGGGAAATTGATTACTGGCCAATTTTCAATCGATGCTCTTTCGGGACCTGTCGGGATTTATGTTTCAACTGATACCGTTGCAAAGTCTGGCATCTTCTATCTCATGAAGTGGGCTGCGATTCTGAGCATCAATCTTGGAATCATGAATTTGCTTCCATTCCCGGCACTTGATGGGGGCAGGCTGACATTCTTTGCGGTAGAAGCCCTTAGAGGGAAGCCGATCGACAAGCAGAAAGAAGGAATGGTCCACTTTATTGGTTTTGCACTTTTGATGCTGCTGATGCTGGTGGTCACATGGAATGATATACAAAGATTCTTTCTTTAAAAAGATTCCTGCCCGGAGAAATCCGGGCAGGACAATTTTTGTATTATGAAGATTGATGAAATTAAATAGCATGGTTAATACAGCCTGCATAAAATATGCAACTATTTTTTATCCTAATGAGGTGTAATCAATGAAACAGAGTTTGACGCTTATTCCTACTTTAAGAGAAGTACCATCTGACGCAGAAGTTAAAAGCCATCAGCTGTTGCTGCGAGCGGGATTCATCCGCCAGAACGCAAGTGGTGTCTATACATACATGCCTTTAGGACGCAAGGTCCTCCAGAAGGTAGAGGCAATTATCCGTGAAGAAATGAATAATGCTGGTGGGGCTGAATTATTCATGCCCGCTCTTCAGCAGGCAGAACTATGGCAGGAATCCGGCCGCTGGTACTCTTATGGTCCGGAGTTAATGAGGTTAAGGGACAGGCATGACCGTGAGTTTGCTCTTGGTGCAACTCATGAAGAAGTCATAACTAGCCTAGTCCGTGACGAAGTGAAATCTTATAAACGTCTGCCATTGACGCTATATCAAATCCAGACAAAATTCCGTGACGAAAAGCGTCCTAGATTCGGCTTGTTGCGCGGACGTGAGTTCATCATGAAGGATGCTTACTCCTTCCATGCCACAAAAGAAAGTCTTGACGAAGTGTATGACCGGATCTTCCAGGCCTATTCGAATATCTTCAAGCGCTGTGGCCTTAATTTCCGTGCTGTAATTGCGGATTCAGGTGCAATGGGCGGGAAGGATACACATGAATTCATGGTGCTGTCCGATATCGGTGAGGATACAATTGCTTATTCGGATACATCCAATTATGCAGCCAATATCGAAATGGCGCCTGTATCAGCTGTTTATGAAAAAAACAGTGATCCAGCATTGGAACTTGAAAAGGTACACACAGAAAACAAGAAATCAATCGACGAAGTGTCTTCATACCTGGAAGTAGAGGATAAAGCTTGCATCAAATCCTTGCTGTTCAAGGTAGACGACCGTCATGTCCTTGTATTGGTCCGAGGAGACCATGAAGTTAACGATATTAAGCTGAAGAACTTCCTGGAAGCTTCAGTTGTTGAATTAGCAGATGCAAATACAACGAAAGAGGTTCTTGGATGCTCAGTTGGTTCATTAGGACCGATCGGAGTGGAAAACGTAGAGGTTATTGCAGACATGGCCGTGCAAGCAATCGTTAATGGTGTCTGTGGTGCAAATGAAGAAGATTATCACTTTAAGAACGTGAACCCGGACCGCGATTTCAAGGTGAGCGCTTATACAGACCTCCGCTTCATTAAAGAAGGAGATCCATCACCAGACGGACAAGGAACGATTGTCTTTGCGAAGGGCATTGAAGTTGGACATGTATTCAAGCTTGGAACAAGGTACAGCGAGGCAATGAACGCTGTATTCCTTGACGAAAACGGCAGGACACAGCCGATGATCATGGGCTGCTACGGAATTGGTGTTTCCCGAACGATGGCCGCGGTAGCTGAACAATTCAATGATGACAATGGCCTTGTATGGCCAACTAACATTTCACCGTTCGATGCACATCTCATCGCAGTGAATATGAAGGACAGTGCACAGGCTGCATTGGCTGAAGAATTATACACAAGTTTGCAGGCTTCGGGCCTTGAAGTACTTTTTGATGACCGTCAGGAACGCCCTGGAGTTAAATTTGCTGATTCTGATCTGATGGGATTGCCAGTCAGAATAACTGTCGGCAAAAAAGCCAGCGAAGGAATCGTGGAAGTCAAAATCCGCAAAAATGGCGAAATGCAAGAAGTCCATGTAGACGATTTAGCGGGAATCTTAAAGAATATTTTACAGGAACTATAATAGCCAGCGGATCCTCAAGGGGGTCCGCTTTTTGAATGCTTTCTCGATGGAAAGCACCTTTTTCCTGGTTATCGAAAAATATTTTAAGCACTCAAATGGAAATATCAAACACCGATAACGGCCTCATTATTTTATGTTATAATAACCTTTGCTAACAACGGCTTATGACTAGAGTCATTTAACAGGGATCTGCCCTGATAGATAGAATTACAAGCTTTTCAGATGGGAGAGAAATATCCATGGGTGATCTTTCTTCGGGTAAAAAAGAAAGGTTTCAGCTGCTGCTGCAGCAACTGCAGCTAACGGAAGATGCGATCGTCACTCATTTTCACAATGCTGAAATTGACAGGGTGATCGTTGAAAAACAGGCAAGGAAATGGCATTTCTATTTCCAGTTTGAAAAAATCATACCGTGCACGCTGTATAGCACGTTTACGGGCAAGCTGGAACAAACATTCTCGCATATTGCCAAAATATCATACTCGATAAATGTACTCGAACAGGCAATCCATGAACAGGAAATCCTGGATTACTGGAAGGTATGCATAAAAGAAATCGATGGAATTTCACCTCCGCTGTTAAAACTCTTAAACGAACAAATCCCGAAAATTCAGGGAACTAAAATCGTTTTAAGTGCAAGGAATGAAGCGGAGGGGCTTGCCCTCAAAAGGAAATACGGAAGTGTCATTGCCGAAATATATCAGAGCTTTGGCTTTCCGTTATTGACGATTGATACTGTCGTAAGTGAAGACAGTTCTTCCGATGAATATGAAAAGTTCATGAAGGCGAAAGAAAAGGAAGATCAGGAACGCGGTCTCATGGCGATGATTGAGATGCAAAAGAAAGAAGCCGAAAAGGCACAGGGGGATGCTCCTCAGCAGGACGGGCCTCTTACGATCGGTCTGACGATCAAGGATGACGCGGACTTCCGCAAGCTTGAAGACATCGTCGATGAAGAGCGCAGAGTAGCAATTGAAGGTTTTGTATTCTTTGCTGAAACGAAAGAACTTCGCAGCGGCCGAACGTTATTGACATTCAAAATAACTGACTACACAAGCTCTATCATGGTTAAAATGTTCTCTCGCGACAAGGAAGACGCCGCACTTTACCAGCGGGTGTCTAAAGGTATGTGGCTGAAGGTGCGCGGAAGCATTCAAAATGATACATTTGTACGGGACCTTGTCATGATCGGCAATGACATCAATGAAATCAAGCCTAAGGGAAGAATCGATTCGGCTCCTGAAGGCGAAAAACGTGTTGAACTCCATCTCCACTCACCGATGAGCCAGATGGATGCGGTGACACCTGTAAGTACACTTGTATCCCAGGCAGCAAAATGGGGACACCAAGCAGTGGCAATCACAGACCATGCGGTTGTCCAGTCCTTCCCAGAAGCTTTCGGTGCTGGAAAGAAAAATAATATCAAGATACTTTATGGTGTCGAAATAAATCTGGTGGATGATGGAGTACCGATTGCTTATAATGATGCTCACCGAGTACTGGCAGAAGATACGTATGTTGTCTTTGACGTTGAAACTACAGGTCTGTCAGCCGTATATGATACGATCATCGAACTCGCGGCTGTAAAGGTGCACAACGGTGAAATCATCGACAGGTTCGAATCTTTTGCAAATCCTCATCACCGTTTATCAGCAACGACGATTAACTTAACCGGAATCACGGATGATATGGTCCGCAATGCGCCCGAAGTAAGTGAAGTACTGCTGAAGTTCCATGAGTGGACAGGCGACTGTGTCCTGGTAGCACATAATGCTTCATTCGATATGGGCTTCCTGAATGTCGGCTACAAGAAAATCGGTTTGGGAAAAGCGACAAATCCTGTCATCGACACACTTGAACTTGGACGTTTCCTGTATCCTGACATGAAAAACCACAGATTGAACACGTTAACGAAAAAATTCGATATTGAATTGACTCAGCATCACCGTGCGATTTATGACGCTGAAGCCACAGGTTATTTGCTATTGAAAATGTTGAAGGATGCAGCTGAAAAGGGGCTCGAATATCACGACCAGCTGAATGACAATATGGGCCAGGGCAAGGCATACCAGCGTGCTCGTCCTTATCATGCGACACTGCTTGCCCAAAATGAAATCGGTTTGAAAAATATTTTTAAGCTGGTATCAATTTCGCATATTGATTATTTTTACCGTGTGCCAAGGATTCCTCGTTCTGTGTTGAATAAGCATCGTGAAGGAATCTTGATAGGCTCTGGCTGTGACAAAGGTGAAGTCTTTGAGGGCATGATGCAAAAGGGGCCTGAGGAAGTTGAGGAAGCAGCTCACTTTTATGATTACCTTGAGGTTCATCCTAAAGCAGTTTATGCCCACTTGCTCGAGCTCGAATTGGTAAGGGATGAGAAGGCGCTGGAAGATATCATTACCAATATCGTCAAGCTTGGCGAGAAGCTGGATCTGCCAGTAGCAGCCACCGGCAACGTACACTATTTAAATGAAAATGATAAAATCTACCGCAAGATCCTGATCAGTTCTCAGGGTGGCGCGAACCCGTTGAACCGCCACGAGCTCCCGGATGTCCATTTCCGGACAACAAATGAAATGCTTGATGCCTTTAAGTTTTTAGGAGAAGCAAAAGCGAAAGAAATCGTTGTGGAAAACACCAATAAGATTGCTGATATGATTGATGTCATCAAGCCAATCAAGGACGATCTGTACACGCCGAAAATCGAAGGCGCCGACGAAGAAATGCGCAGCATGAGTTACGGAATGGCGCGCAGCATTTACGGCGATGATCTTCCGGAAATCGTCGAAGCTCGTCTTGAAAAAGAATTAAAGAGTATCATCGATAACGGATTTGCGGTTATTTACCTGATTTCTCATAAACTCGTTAAGAAATCATTGGACGATGGCTATCTTGTAGGTTCGCGTGGGTCGGTCGGATCTTCCTTTGTTGCAACGATGACAGAAATCACAGAGGTTAACCCGCTGCCGCCGCACTATGTGTGCCCGAAGTGCAAGAAGTCAGAGTTCTTTAACGATGGATCGGTCGGTTCAGGCTTCGACCTTCCAGATAAAGACTGTCCGGATTGTAATATTAAGTATAAAAAAGATGGACACGATATTCCGTTTGAAACCTTCCTTGGTTTCAAAGGGGACAAGGTTCCCGATATCGATTTGAACTTCTCGGGTGAATATCAGCCGCGTGCCCATAACTATACGAAAGTATTGTTTGGTGAAGAGTATGTATACCGTGCGGGAACGATCGGTACGGTTGCTGATAAGACTGCCTATGGTTATGTGAAAGGCTACCAGGGGGACAACAACCTCCAGCTCCGAGGCGCGGAAATTGACCGCCTGGCGTCAGGATGTACCGGTGTAAAGAGGACAACAGGGCAGCACCCTGGAGGAATTATCGTAGTGCCTGACTACATGGATATCTATGATTTTTCACCAATTCAGTTCCCAGCTGACAGTAACACATCTGAATGGAAAACAACCCACTTTGATTTCCATTCGATCCACGATAATCTTCTGAAGCTGGATATTCTCGGCCACGATGATCCGACCGTGATCAGGATGCTTCAGGATTTAAGTGGCATCGATCCTAAGACAATTCCGACAGATGACCCTGAAGTTATGAAGATTTTCAGTGGTACAGAATCTCTTGGTGTTACTGAACAACAGATCATTTCAAAGACTGGCTCGCTGGGGATACCGGAATTTGGTACTCGTTTCGTCCGTCAGATGCTTGAGGATACGAAGCCGACGACATTCTCGGAGTTAGTCCAGATATCAGGTTTATCGCACGGTACGGATGTATGGCTCGGAAATGCACAGGAACTGATTCACAATAAAATCTGTAATCTTAGCGAAGTAATCGGGTGCCGTGATGATATCATGGTATACCTGATCTACCAGGGGCTTGAGCCGGCATTTGCGTTCAAAATCATGGAATCTGTCCGTAAAGGTAAAGGGCTGTCAGATGAAATGGAAGAAGAAATGCGCAAGAATAAGGTTCCGGAATGGTATATTGATTCTTGTAAAAAGATTAAGTACATGTTCCCTAAGGCCCACGCTGCAGCCTATGTTTTGATGGCTGTCAGGATTGCGTACTTTAAAGTCCATCATCCGCTTATGTATTATGCAGCATACTTCACGGTCAGAGCAGATGACTTTGATGTAGATGCAATGGTCCGTGGATCTGAAAGCATCCGGGCGGTGATTGAGGAAATCAACGCTAAAGGACTTGAAGCATCCACCAAAGAAAAGAACTTGATGACCGTCATGGAGATCGCACTTGAAATGTGTGAACGTGGTTTTGGCTTTGCCAAAGTAGATTTGTATAAATCCAGCGCGTCAGAATTCATCATTGAAGGAAACCAACTGATTCCGCCATTCAATGCGATACCTGGACTGGGTACTAACGCAGCAATCAATATCGTCAAGGCGCGTGAAGAGGGAGAATTCCTGTCAAAAGAAGACCTCCAGCAGCGCGGGAAAATTTCAAAGACGATCCTGGAATACCTCGACAATCATGGGTGTCTGCAGGGCATGCCAGACCAAAACCAGCTATCATTATTCTAAAAGAGATAGACTCCTGCTGATGGGAGTCTATCTTTTTAAAATGAAACAGAATAATCGATACCTTGTAAACCACAGCACGGCAACCCTTTGTTTGCATTAAATAACTGGTTATGTTATATTTTTATTGGAAATACTACGGATAACTCTGGCAGATGAGAGTGGGGCAACCCGCTCTTTCTTGTTTGTTAAGCACTTTTTCGGGGATAAAAACCAAATGAAAATGAATGTTAGAGGTTGTGTAAAAGGAGGGATTTTATGAGCAAGGTAACAGAAGTAGTGGAAGAGCTAGTAACTCCCATCTTAAATGAAAACGGACTTGAATTGGTCGACATCGAATATGTAAAAGAAGGTAAGAACTGGTTCCTGCGCGTATACATTGATAAGGACAACGGTATTGATATCGAAGAATGTGGCATCGTCAGTGAGCGCCTTAGCGAAAAGCTAGATGCCCTTGATCCAATCCCGCATAACTATTTTTTAGAGGTTTCCTCTCCAGGTGCAGAACGCCCGTTGAAAAAGGAAAAGGACTATCAAAGAGCGATTGGCAAAAATGTTTTCATTAAAACATATGAGCCTATCGATGGGGAAAAGGGCTTTGAAGGCACTTTAACCGAGTACAATGGAGAAACTGTGACTGTTGTAGTGAAAATCAAGACTCGCAGGAAAACAGTCGTGATTCCATTTGATAAGATTGCCAGCGCAAGGCTTGCTGTCACTTTTTCATAATCTGTCTAGAAAATCTATTATAAAATAGTTGTGATGTTAAAAAAGGGGGATTTAAATCTCATGAGCAGCGAATTGTTGGATGCTCTTAATGTGCTTGAAAAAGAAAAAGGCATCTCCAGGGACATTTTAATTGAAGCGATAGAAGCAGCGCTGATTTCGGCTTATCGCCGCAACTTCAACCAGGCGCAGAACGTCAGGATTGATTTGAATCTTGGGAACGGATCCATGCGCGTTTTTGCCAGGAAAGAAGTCGTCGATGAAGTATTCGACCCACGCCTCGAAATCTCTCTAGAAGAAGCGCAGGGAATCAACCCGAATTATCAGGTTGAGGATGTCGTTGAACTGGAAGTTACACCTAAGGATTTCGGAAGGATTGCTGCCCAGACTGCAAAGCAGGTCGTGACACAGCGAGTGCGTGAAGCAGAAAGAGGAATCATTTACTCCGAATTCATCGATCGTGAAGAAGATATCATGACAGGGATCGTTCAGCGCCAGGATCCGAAGTTCATCTATGTAAGCCTTGGCAAAATCGAGGCGATCCTGCCGGCAAACGAGCAGATGCCGAACGAACATTATAAGCCTCACGACCGCATCAAGGTATTTATCACCAAGGTTGAAAAAACCACTAAAGGTCCACAAATTTTCGTTTCCAGAACCCACCCGGGACTGTTAAAGAGACTTTTCGAGATCGAAGTTCCTGAAATTTATGATGGAACAGTCGAAATCAAGTCAGTCGCCCGTGAAGCAGGGGATCGTTCGAAAATCTCTGTTCACTCTGACAACCAGGAAGTGGATCCGGTAGGTTCATGCGTTGGGCCTAGAGGGACACGTGTACAGGCTGTCGTTAATGAGCTTAAAGGCGAGAAAATTGACATTGTAAAATGGTCTGAAGATCCAGTAGTATTTGTCGCAAACGCTTTGAGCCCGTCAAAGGTTCTTGACGTTATTGTGAATGAAGAGGAAAAAGCAACAACTGTTGTCGTTCCAGATTACCAGCTGTCACTTGCAATCGGAAAACGCGGACAGAACGCGCGTCTAGCTGCCAAGCTGACAGGATGGAAGATTGACATCAAAGCAGAAACAGAGGCAAGGGATTCCGGTATTTATCCACGCGATAATGAGCCTCTTTTATCTGCAAATGATGATTTTGAAGATGAAGAGATCGATTAATGTGAGGTGAATGATCGTGAACAGCCGTAAAAAAGTTCCTATGCGCAAATGTGTCGCAACCGGTGAAATGAGGCCGAAAAAAGAACTCGTTCGCATCGTTCGCTCAAAAGAGGGAGAAGTATCCATCGACCTGACGGGGAAGAAATCGGGCCGTGGCGCATATCTTTCGAAAGAAAAAGAAGCAATCGAGATTGCCAAAAAACGTAATATATTGTCCAAACATCTTGAAACACAAGTGGGCGATGCAATTTATGATGAGCTGAATGACCTCATCGAAAAGGAGAACAGACTATCCTGATGAATTCAAATCAATGGATGTCGTTGCTTGGCTTAGCCAATCGAGCACGGAAGATTATTTCAGGAGAAGAGCTTTCCGTAAAAGAAATCAGAAGCGGCAAAGCGAAACTCATTTTGCTTTCAGCGGATGCATCCGCAAATACTACAAAGAAAATTACCGACAAGTGCAGCTCCTATAATGTCACGTGCAAGGTGGTCCCGGACCGGTACCAGCTTGGGCAGGCAATAGGGAAGGATGCCCGTGTTGTAGTAGCCCTGTTGGACGAGGGTTTTGCAAAAAAACTGTTGACGTTGCTCGATTAATTCTAGCGGGGGTGAAGATATGAGTAAAACACGCGTTTATGAATATGCAAAGAAGCATAATTTATCGAGTAAAGACGTGATAATAAAACTAAAAGAGATGAACATCGAGGTTTCAAACCACATGACTGCCATGGAAGATGAAACCGTGAGGAGACTAGACGCCATTTATATTAAAAAAGAAGAAAAACCACAAACACAGGCTAAACCGCAACAACAGCAGCAAAGCCAGCCGAAAGCTGCACAGGGCCAGGGTCAGAAACAAGGACAGAACCGCAATCAGGGTCAAAACCGCAGCCAGGGTCAGAATCAGAACCGCAATCAATCGCAAAATCAGCAAAGAAACAATCAGGCCCAGCCAAAGGCTCAGCTTAAGACAACAGCCAGTGCTTTTTCAGACGATGAACGCCGTGCAACTACTCCTGAAAAAGTAAAAAGTGGACCAGCAGCTAAAAAACCTGGCAATTCACAGCCTTTTAATAAGAACAAACCAAACAATAAGAATAGAAACCAGCAGAACCAGAATAAAGGCAAGCATACCCCACCTCAGGCTCAACAGCAGCCTAAAAAGGTTAAAGAGCTTCCTTCAAAGATCACGTTCAGTGAGTCGTTGACAGTAGCAGAACTTGCAAAGAAGCTTAATCGTGAGCCATCAGAACTCATTAAAAAGTTATTCATGCTAGGTGTCATGGCCACAATCAACCAGGACCTCGACAAAGATGCGATCGAATTGATTGCTACTGATTATGGTGTTGAAGTTGAAGAAGAAATCAAGATCGACGCTACTGACCTTGAAGTTTATTTCACTGAGGACGAGGAAGCAACTTTGATTGAAAGACCGTCTGTCGTTACGATCATGGGCCACGTTGACCATGGTAAAACAACCTTGCTTGACTCGATCCGCAACACGAAGGTGACTGCTGGAGAGGCTGGAGGGATCACTCAGCACATTGGTGCATACCAGGTTGAAGAAAATGGCAAGAAAATCACATTCCTTGATACACCAGGCCACGCAGCCTTTACGACTATGCGTGCCCGCGGAGCGAAAATCACGGATATCACGATTCTTGTCGTTGCTGCTGACGATGGCGTAAAGCCACAGACAGTTGAAGCATTGAACCATGCCAAAGCTGCCAATGTACCTATCATTGTAGCGGTAAACAAAATGGACAAACCGACAGCAAACCCTGATCGTGTTATGCAGGAGTTGACTGAACATGGTTTAGTGCCTGAAGCATGGGGTGGAGAAACAATCTTTGTTCCAATCTCTGCACTGACAGGTGAAGGAATCGATAACCTGCTTGAAATGATCCTGCTTGTAAGTGAAGTAGAAGAGTACAAAGCGAATCCAAACAGGAACGCAATGGGTACTGTCATCGAAGCACAGCTTGATAAGGGCCGCGGCTCAGTGGCAACATTGCTTGTCCAGAACGGCACATTGAAAATCGGTGACCCTATCGTTGTCGGCAACACTTTCGGACGTGTGCGCGCGATGGTCAATGATCTTGGACGACGCGTGAAGGAAGCTGGCCCATCCGCTCCTGTAGAAATCACAGGTTTGAACGATGTACCGCTAGCAGGAGACCGTTTCGTTGTATTTGAAGACGAGAAGACAGCACGTCAAATCGGCGAAATTCGTTCACAGCAGGCATTGCAGGCTCAACGCAGTGAAAAAGCACGCGTAAGTCTCGATACATTGTTTGAACATATGAAACAAGGGGAAATGAAAGACTTAAATCTAATTATTAAAGCTGACGTTCAAGGTTCAGTAGAAGCACTTGCAGCAGCATTGCAGAAACTGGATGTTGAAGGTGTAAATGTAAGAATCATTCACACAGGTGTTGGTGCGATCAATGAGTCTGACATTACTCTTGCAGCAGCTTCAAATGGTATTGTCATCGGTTTTAACGTTCGTCCGGACAATAATGCCAAACGTGCCGCGGATTCAGAAAGTGTAGATATCCGACTGCACCGCATTATTTACAAAGTGATCGAAGAAATCGAATCTGCAATGAAAGGCATGCTTGATCCAGTTTATGCTGAAAAGGTCATTGGCCAGGCTGAAGTACGCCAGACATTCAAGGTATCAAAAATTGGTACGATTGCAGGTTCATATGTCACTGACGGCAAAATTACCCGTGACAGCGGCGTCCGCCTGATTCGTGACGGTGTCGTCATCTTTGAAGGTCAAGTGGATGCACTAAAACGTTTCAAGGACGATGCAAAGGAAGTCTCTGCAGGGTATGAATGTGGTATTACCATTAAAAACTTCAATGATGTCAAGGAAGGCGACGTAGTTGAAGCATATATTATGGAAGAAGTGGAACGTTAATGGTAGTAGGCTTAGCAGCCTGTGAGTGCATCATCTACGATGCTCATTCTCTAAAAGAAAAGAGAGCGGTCCTGCAGAGGATCATGACACGGTTGAAGCAGAAATATAATGTTTCAGTGTCAGAAGTGGAGCACCATGATGTATGGCAGAGGACAACGATTGCAGTTGCCGCTGTCTCAGCATCCAGGGTCTCTACAGAAAGAGAGCTGCAGAATGCATTGAAATTGATCGATTCTTTTCCAGAGATCGAACGAACCATCACCGAAATAGAATGGCTTTAATAGAACGAGGTGATCGATAATGGGTCATAGAGTAAACCGTGTTGGGGAACAAATGAAAAAGGAACTGGGCGATATCATCAGCCGCAAAATCAAGGATCCGCGAGTGGGCTTCGTAACCGTAACGGATGTCCAGGTTACAGGGGATTTACAGCAGGCAAAGGTTTATATCTCTGTTTTAGGCGACGAACAACAGAGGGAAGATACGCTTAAAGGGTTAGCGAAGGCCAAAGGTTTCATCAGAACAGAAATCGGCCAAAGAATCCGCCTGAGAAAAACGCCTGAGCTAATTTTCGAATTTGACGAAACAATGGCATACGGTAACCGAATCAATTCGCTGATCCATGAGCTGCAAAGAGAAGAGCAGCCTGGGGACGAACAAGACAAAGAAAATGATTAATCGACTGTTCTTTTCAGATCGAAAAATCTGATATTAAAAATGGATAGACACCTAGTCTATCCATTTTTTTCAATGGCTTAGAAAATTTGTGATGTGGAATCAGATATCAACAATATAATAAAAGCGAAATAGCCTAATACATAAATGAATTGAGGGAACATATATGGAAGGGATTCTGCCTCTTTTTAAACCAGCAGGGATGACCTCACATGACTGTGTCTTTAAACTAAGAAAGATCTTAAGGACGAAAAAGGTTGGCCATACAGGTACATTGGATCCTGATGTGACAGGTGTTTTGCCAATTTGTGTTGGCAAGGCGACAAAAATTGCCGAATATATCACCGATGCAGGGAAGGCATATGAAGGTGAAGTGACCCTTGGGTTCACAACGACTACAGAAGATGCTTCCGGGGATAAGGTTGAGGAAAAGCAAGTAGATAGAGTAATTCTTCGTGAAGAAATCGAAGCAGTACTCCGCTCATTGACGGGCGAAATTGAGCAGACGCCTCCCATGTATTCAGCGGTGAAGGTAAATGGGAAGAAACTTTATGAATATGCAAGACAGGGAATTCAAGTGGAACGTCCTACTCGAAAGGTGACGATCTACGATATTGAACTTCTTGATGAGCGGGATACATTTGAAGGAGAGCAAGTCAGCTTTAAATTCCGGGTTTCATGCAGCAAGGGAACCTACATTAGGACACTCGCTGTGACGATTGGAGAAAAGCTTGGCTATCCTGCACATATGTCATTCCTGGAGAGGATCAGATCGGCTGCCTTTACACTTGAAGACTGCTATACATTCACTCAATTGGAAACAATGGTTGAGGAAGGTACCATCGAAAACGCACTTCATCCATTGGAACTCGGTATTTCTCATTTGCCGAAATTTAGCATAAATGATACAGTAGCAGAGAAAGTGAAAAACGGTGCAATCCTCACGATCCCTCATGATTTGAAGGAAACGGGAGGCCCGATAGTGGTAGAAACAGAAGACGGAAAAGCGCTCGCCATCTACAGGGCACATCCTACAAAGACTGGGATGATGAAACCTGATAAAGTATTAAGAAATGATCAATAAAAGCCATTAATGAAGAGCAGCTGGTCAGAAAAGGTGAAAACAAACGTGGAATTAATTAAGCTAAACCATCCTCATGATTTCAATATACAGGATTTCCCGGCCATGGTCATGGCTCTTGGTTATTTTGATGGAGTCCATTTGGGCCACCAGCAAGTAATCGTTCAAGCCAGGAAAACAGCAGACGCCAAAGGAATGAAAAGTGCGGTGATGACCTTTGATCCGCATCCCTCTGTTGTTCTTGGTAAGAGTGTTAAACATATTGAGTACATAACACCCCTGGATGAAAAAGCTAGAGTCATTGAAACATTGGGAGTGGACTACTTATTTGTTGTTCATTTCACAACAGAATTCTCCAGTCTTTTACCTCAGGAATTCATCGACCAGTATATAATCGGCTTGAACGTCAAGCACGTGGTTGCAGGTTTTGATTATAGCTACGGGAAAATGGGGAAAGGGACGATGGAGACCATCCAGTTCCATTCACGCAGCCAGTTCGACTTTACAGTTGTCCCTAAGCTGGCCACTTCAGATGAAGAGAAAATCAGCTCTACATTGATACGGTCCCTTCTGAGGGAAGGGAAGATGGACGCTATGCCCGGCTTGCTTGGAAGACACTATGCAACCCGCGGAACAGTCGTGAATGGGGAACGGCGCGGCAGGACGATTGGCTTCCCTACAGCCAATGTATTAATGGATGACCAATACATTCTTCCTCCGACTGGTGTTTATGCGGTGCGCATTGAAATTGATGGGCATTGGCATGAAGGGGTCTGCAATGTCGGCTATAAACCGACCTTCCATAAAGAGAAGAAAGATAAGCCTACGACAGAAGTACACATCTTTAATTTCAACGAAGAGATTTATGGCAAAAAAGTTGCAGTTGAATGGCATCTTCATCTCAGAAAAGAGCAGAAATTTGAGGGCATTCAACAGCTTGTAGCCCAAATCGAGAAAGATAAGCAAGAAGCGGTTCTATACTTTGAAAAAAACAAGGGTTAGACTTGCTTTTTGTCGTAAAAAGATGTATTCTTATTAACGTATCAAAAAAGAACCTTTGCTTGGCAAGTCGAGTCACCGACGCTTGCTCGGTAACAGGGGATTAAATTATTGGAGGTGAAACGGATGGCAATCTCAAAAGTACGTAAAAACGAACTAATCAACGAGTTCAAGACTCACGAAAGTGATACTGGATCTCCAGAAGTTCAAATCGCTGTCCTTACTGCAGAAATCAACACATTGAACGATCACTTACGCGTTCACAAAAAGGACCACCACTCACGTCGCGGTCTTTTGAAAATGGTAGGTAAGCGTCGTAACCTTTTGACTTACCTTCGTAACAAGGACGTTTCTCGTTACCGTGAGTTAATCAACAAGCTTGGTCTACGTAGATAGTCTGTTAAAGCGGGATTTTTCCCGCTTTTTTATTAGGCAAAATTTTGTAAGATACATAAGAAACTATTGATATTAAGCGCTTCTTTTTTGGAGCATAATATAACATAAAAGTCTTTTTGAAAATTTCTTATATAACATCAGGCCACCTGCCTTTCAGACTAATGGCGGACAGGCTTGGTGACACCTATTCAGACTGAGTTTTTCAGAGGTTTATTTTACTTCATAAAGGTAAAGTTGATATAAGACATGCATAGGTGCTGTTTAAAATAATACCCGGGCAAGTCCTGGGTGGATTTAGTGTTAGAGAGGGGCTAAAAAAGCATGGAACAAGAAAAGCAAAGTTTTTCCTTTGACTGGGCAGGGCGCAAGCTTACAGTCGAAATCGGCCAGCTTGCAAAGCAGGCGAATGGTGCTGTCCTAGTCCGTTATGGAGATACGGCAGTATTAAGTACGGCAACAGCTTCAAAGGAGCCGAAGAATCTGGATTTCTTCCCTTTGACTGTCAACTATGAAGAAAGATTATATGCAGTTGGTAAAATACCTGGAGGTTTCATCAAGCGTGAAGGACGACCAAGCGAAAAGGCAATTCTTGCGAGTCGTTTGATTGACCGTCCAATCCGTCCATTATTTGCTGACGGTTTCCGTAATGATGTCCAGGTGATCAGCATTGTCATGAGTGTTGATCAGAATTGTTCATCTGAAATGGCTGCAATGTTTGGGTCATCATTAGCATTGTGTGTATCAGATATTCCGTTTGAAGGGCCAATCGCTGGTGTTACGGTTGGAAGAATTGACGGAAACTTCATCATCAATCCATCTGTGGAAGAAACAGAAAAAAGTGATATGCATCTAGTCGTTGCAGGTACTATGGATGCCATCAACATGGTTGAGGCTGGCGCTAATGAAGTTCCTGAAGAAGTAATGCTTGAAGCAATCATGTTCGGACATGACGAAATCAAGCGTCTGATCGCTTTCCAACAGGAAATCGTTGCTAAGGTTGGCAAAGAAAAGAGAGCAGTAACTCTTTTTGAAATCGATAAGGAACTTGAAGCAGAAGTACGTGGTATTTGTGAAAGTGACATGCTTGCTGCAATTCAGGTCCAGGAAAAGCATGCGCGCGAAGACGCCATCAAAGAAGTGAAGAATGCAGTTGTCGCTCGCTATGAAGAACAGGAAGCTGACGCTGACAAGCTTAAGATGGTTAAGCAAATTCTTGATAAAATCGTCAAAGGCGAAGTGCGTCGTTTGATCACTGAAGAAAAAGTCCGTCCTGATGGTCGTGGTGTCGATGAAATCCGCCCGTTATCATCAGAGGTAGGCCTGCTTCCAAGAACGCACGGTTCTGGTTTATTCACAAGGGGACAAACTCAGGCACTGAGCATTTGTACACTTGGAGCAATGGGTGATGTGCAGATCCTTGACGGCCTTGGAATCGAAGAAGAAAAACGCTTTATGCACCATTATAACTTCCCATTATTCTCTGTTGGTGAAACTGGACCGATCCGCGGACCGGGCCGACGCGAAATTGGGCATGGTGCACTAGGTGAGAGAGCACTTGAACCTGTCATTCCGAATGAAAAAGACTTCCCATATACAGTCCGCCTTGTTTCTGAAGTGCTTGAATCTAATGGTTCTACATCTCAGGCGAGCATTTGTGCAAGTACATTGGCGATGATGGATGCTGGTGTGCCAATTAAAGCGCCTGTAGCTGGTATTGCGATGGGTCTTATCAAATCTGGTGAGCACTATTCAATCCTTACAGATATCCAAGGGATGGAAGACCATCTAGGTGATATGGACTTCAAAGTGGCTGGTACAGCTAAAGGTGTAACAGCATTGCAAATGGATATAAAAATTGAAGGTTTATCACGTGAAATCCTTGAAGAAGCATTACAGCAGGCTCAAAAAGGACGAATGCAGATTCTTGAGTCCATGCTTGCAACGATCAAGGAACCACGCGGCCAGCTTTCAAAATATGCACCTAAGATCATCACAATGACAATCAATCCAGATAAAATCCGTGATGTCATTGGGCCAAGCGGCAAGCAAATCAATAAGATTATTGAAGAAACTGGCGTAAAGATCGATATCGAGCAAGATGGAACAGTCTTCATCGCATCTGTGGATGAAGAAATGAACCAGAAGGCGAAGAAAATCATCGAAGATATCGTCCGTGAAGTTGAAGTTGGCCAGATGTACCTTGGTAAGGTGCGCCGAATTGAAAAGTTTGGTGCATTCGTAGAAATCTTCCCTGGAAAAGATGGTCTTGTCCACATTTCCGAGCTTGCTGAAGAGCGCGTCGGTAAAGTTGAGGATGTCCTGAAACTTGGGGATGAACTCCTTGTAAAGGTTACGGAAATCGATAAACAAGGAAGGGTCAACCTTTCCCGCAAAGCAGTATTAAAAGAACAGCGTGAAAAAGCTGAAAATCAATAATGTCCTTAATGAGGCCAGGGGGATTCTCCTGGCCTTTTTGCATGCGATTTTCTAAGTTAGACCAAAGAGTCCCGTTCTACCTTGTCCTCAGATTTCATAAACTAAAATAAGGCCTGTTCATGCGGTAAATACTAATGATAGACAGGGTTTTGTCTATAACAAAATGGCCTGAACAAAAGAGGAGGCACAGGATATGAAAAAGCTTATTTTAATTTCAGCCATGCTGATCGGAGCATGGATTACTGTAAATAACCCATTTTCCAATACATATGTTTCGGGCCTGAAAACTGAAAGCATTGCAGTAACCGGCCAGGTTAATCCCCTCCTGACGGAAATTGAAACAAAGGCGAAGGAATTTGAAATTGAGCCTTCCGATGCGAGGAAAGACCCGGTATGGAAAGCAATTCCCGGGTATAACGGTCTTGAGGTCGACGTTAAAAAATCCTATCAAAAAATGAAAAATGACGGCAAATTCAATCCAGATAAGCTTGTCTTCAAACAAGTTTCGCCTCAGGTCCATTTAAGCGACCTGCCGCCAATGGCCATCTATAAAGGTCATCCCGAAAAGCCAATGGTAAGCTTTATCATCAATGTCGCCTGGGGGAATGAATACCTTTCGGGGATGCTTGCTACATTGAAAAAGCACAATATCTCCGCGAGTTTTTTCCTTGAAGGAAGATGGGTGAAAAATAATCCCGGTTTAGCAAAGATGATTGCAGAAGCTGGACATGAAATTGGGAATCATTCATTCACACATCCCAATATGAAGCAGCTTTCCACTCCAGAAATCAATGAGGAAATTAAGAGAACAAATGAAGTGATCGAGGCTGTGACTGGAATTCAAACGAAATGGTTTGCGCCGCCAAGCGGATATTACAAAGATGAAGTAGTGGAAATTGCTGCGGCACATAAATTAGGGACAGTGATGTGGAGTGTCGACACAATTGATTGGCAAAAGCCTTCTCCTGACAAACTAATCAGCCGTGTAATGGGGAAGGTTCATAACGGTGCATTGATTCTGATGCATCCAACAGAATCGACTGCTGCTTCATTGGACCAGTTAATCACCCAACTTAAGGATAAAGATTTGCAAATAGGGACAGTATCAGATATGTTGAGTGAAAATAGGGTAATGGCAAAAAAAATGAAAGAATAGCATTGTATTTGGAAAAAGTAAGTTAAATGGACTATACTTAGATAATGCAATGTTTTTAGCAGCAGGTTCCAGAGGAGGAATATAATTGATAAAAAAATATACATGCCAAAATGGAGTAAGAATCGTACTTGAACAAATTCCAACTGTCCGATCTGTCGCAATCGGTGTTTGGATTGGAACAGGATCGCGGAATGAAAATCCAGAAAACAATGGGATTTCCCATTTTCTAGAGCATATGTTCTTCAAAGGTACGAAGACCAGATCGGCAAGAGAGATTGCTGAATCATTCGATAGCATTGGCGGGCAGGTCAATGCATTCACTTCAAAAGAATATACTTGCTATTATGCAAAGGTACTGGACAATCATGCACAATTTGCTCTTGAAGTTTTAGCAGATATGTTCTTCAATTCGACATTTGTATCTGAAGAGTTGAATAAAGAGAAAAATGTCGTGAACGAAGAAATCAAAATGTACGAAGATACTCCAGATGATATCGTCCATGACTTGCTAAGCCAGGCAATATACGGGGACCATCCGCTGGGCTACCCGATCCTTGGGACGGAAGAAACGCTCCAAAGCTTTACAGGAGAGAAACTGGAACAATACATGCATGAAACTTACACGCCGGAAAATGTCGTGATTTCAATCGCAGGAAATGTTTCAGAATCCTTTATAAAAAATGCCGAAGAATTCTTTGGATCTTACGAAGCGAGCAAGGAAAAAATCGTGCACGTAAAGCCAGAATTCCACGCAAACAAGGTTTCCCGCAAAAAAGAAACGGAACAAGCTCATTTGTGCCTCGGTTTTGAAGGCTTGCAGATTGGACATAAAGATGTGTACAGCCTGATTGTCTTGAACAATGTGCTCGGAGGAAGCATGAGCAGCCGATTGTTCCAGGACGTCCGTGAGCAGCGCGGACTCGCCTATTCCGTATTTTCTTACCATTCCGCTTATCTTGATAGCGGGATTGTAACAATTTACGGCGGCACAGGTGCAAATCAACTGAATGTCTTATATGAAACAATTCAGGAAACCCTCTCAAAGCTTCGTGCAGATGGAATCACTGAAAAAGAATTGAAGAACAGTAAGGAGCAGCTAAAAGGAAGTCTGATGCTAAGCCTTGAAAGCACGAACAGCCGCATGAGCAGGAACGGGAAAAATGAACTTCTCCTCGGAAGGCACAGGTCACTGGATGAAATCGTTGAACAAATCGATCAGGTGACCAAAGACAGTGTCGACAGCATGGCGAATAGTATTTTTACTGACAACTATTCCGTGTCCCTAATTAGTCCTAATGGCGAATTGCCAAAAATGTAATCACTGCAGCAGCTCCATTGGGGGCTGCTGTTTTTTATTGGATTTGCATTCTAAAATGGAATGCTGATTGATAAATATAGATTAAGGACAAAGTGAGGGAGGGCACTATGAAACTAAGTGAACTTGGCGGAAAAGAAATTGTCGACGTAAAACGGGCAGAAAGATTAGGAATCCTGGGACAGACAGATTTAGAGATCAATGAAAGGACAGGACAAATTGAAGCACTGATCATTCCTTCGTTAAAATGGTTCGGACTCCGGAAACAAGGCGGAGAGGTAAAAGTTCCATGGAAGCATATCAAAAAAATTGGTTCAGACATGATCATAATCGATATTCCAGATGATGAAGAATGAAAGCGGGCTTAATTGCCGGCTTATTTTTTTTTGGACCATTTACATTTTAGCCGGCGCTTTTCTTTTTTATGGAAAACTCACCTATTCCCGGCTTGATACATATGATGTTGAAGTAGTTCAGATTGATTGATATTTACATTCCAGGATTATTGGAAAAGAAGGTGATTGTTCTCATGCTGACAGGAATGCAAATCGCGGTGATCGGCGGAGATGCGAGACAGCTGGAGATTATTCGCAAGCTGACAGAGCTTGATGCAAAGCTTTCTTTAATAGGCTTCGAGCAGTTGGATCATGCTTTTACAGGTGCCTCAAAAGAAAAGATAGATGAAGTAGATTTTTCAGTCCAGGATGCTTTGATCCTGCCGGTACCAGGAACGAGTCTGGAGGGCCAGGTCGAAACCATTTTCTCGAATGAAAAAGTAGTGCTAATAAAAGAAATGCTTGAGCGGACTCCTGCACATTGTACCGTGTATTCAGGCATCAGCAATTCGTATTTAACAGGTATTACCAAACAGGCAAACCGCAGCCTTGTTCAGCTTTTTGAGCGGGATGATGTTGCAATATACAATTCGATCCCGACGGTAGAAGGTACGATTATGATGGCCATCCAGCACACAGATTTCACTATCCATGGTTCAAAGGTCTCAGTGCTTGGCCTGGGCCGGGTAGGTATGAGCGTTGCCAGGACCTTTCATGCTCTTGGTGCCAAAGTGAAGGTCGGTGCACGGAAGAGTGAACATATTGCCAGGATCGCCGAAATGGGTCTCGAGCCATTCCATCTAGCGGATGTGAGCAAGGCGGTGGGAGATTCAGATATTTGCATTAACACGATTCCTCACTTGATCGTGACAGCTTCCGTGATTTCAAGGATGCCTGCCCATACATTAATCATTGACCTTGCATCCAAACCAGGTGGAACGGATTTTCGCTATGCGGAAAAACGCGGAATAAAGGCTTTGCTTGCACCTGGGTTACCAGGAATCGTAGCGCCCAAGACAGCAGGGCAAATTTTAGCTAACGTTCTTTCTCAACTGCTAATGGAAGACTTTACTAACCGAAAGGAGAAAGAAGCATGAGTTTAAAAGGTAAGAAGATTGGTTTTGGATTAACCGGCTCCCATTGTACTTATGACGCTGTTTTTCCTGAAATTGAAAAATTGGTGAATGCAGGCGCGGAAGTTTTGCCAGTTGTCACTTTCACTGTCCAAAATACAGAAACACGTTTTGGAAAAGGGGAAGATTGGGTACAGCGAATCGAAGAGCTTACTGGCAATAAAATAATCGACTCTATTGTAAAAGCCGAACCCCTTGGTCCGAAAATTCCCCTTGATTGTATGGTCATTGCTCCACTCACAGGAAACTCAATGAGCAAGTTCGCCAATGCGATGACAGATTCACCAGTTTTGATGGCAGCAAAAGCAACATTAAGAAACCTTAAGCCCGTAGTCCTTGGCATCTCGACAAACGATGCATTAGGCCTGAACGGCGTCAACTTGATGAGGCTGATGGCTACCAAGAATCTTTACTTCATTCCATTCGGCCAGGATGATCCCGTTAAAAAACCGAATTCAATGGTAGCGAGAATGGAAATGCTTTCCGAAACAGTCATTTCAGCAATGAATGGAACTCAAATACAGCCAGTTCTAGTGGAGCGTTATAAGGATAACTAAAGCTATTTTCGTTGCTTAGTTAACTTATTTCCAAGTGGAAAATAGCATTATTCAGCCTGGAAATGCTTTTCTCCGGCAGTGAAGCAAAATGTTTCTTTCCTTAACGATTGATTATGATAAAATATAGGATAATATACAAGGCGGTTTTTTAAATTAAGAAAGGATATTCTCTTCGAGAATTGTCCAGCTCCAGCGCCTAGCCCCTTGAGTCGTTTGGGTCCTGCCACTGAAGTCAAAGAACAACTTCACTGTCAGGCCTTTCAGCGCTTATCGGGGCTGACCAAGGCGCTTCCGCTTTTCTTATGACCGCCGTTTTATACTTATAGTTAAAATAGCCCGGCTATGCCGGATATAAAACAATAATGGCAGTGGAAGGGGAAACAATGATGTCAGAGAGAAAAGGTTACCGTGTAGCAGTAGTTGGAGCAACAGGAGCAGTAGGACAGCAGATGATCCAGACCCTGGAAAGCAGGGATTTTCCTGTGTCAGAATTATTATTGCTGTCTTCATCAAGATCAGCTGGATTAAAGGTACAATATAAAGGGAAAGAAATTACGGTCCAGGAAGCAAAACCAGAAAGCTTTGAAGGAGTGGATATCGCTCTTTTCAGCGCTGGCGGAAGTGTTTCAAAGGAACTTGCTCCTGAAGCAGTAAAACGCGGAGCGATTGTAGTTGATAATACAAGTGCCTTCAGGATGGATGAAAATACTCCACTTGTCGTGCCAGAGGTTAACGAACAAGATTTGCATTCTCATAATGGAATCATCGCGAACCCTAACTGTTCTACAATCCAGATGGTTGTGGCATTAGAACCTTTACGCCAAAAATTCGGCTTGGAAAAAATCATCGTTTCAACATACCAGGCTGTGTCTGGAGCTGGTGCTGCAGCTGTTCAGGAGCTTGAGGAGCAGACTCAGGCAATCCTGAATGGTCGAGAATACGAGCCAAAGGTGCTTCCTGTTAAGTCTGCAGAGAAGCATTATCAGATTGCCTTTAACGCCATTCCGCAGATAGATACGTTTGTGGATAACGGTTTTACCTATGAAGAGATGAAAATGATCAACGAGACGAAGAAAATCATGAATATGCCTGAACTTCAGGTTGCTGCAACATGTGTACGTCTTCCTGTTGCTACCGGTCACTCCGAATCAGTGTACTTTGAAATTGGCCAGGGCGGTATCACAGGAGCGGAAGTGAAGGAACTGCTGGCTGATGCACCAGGAGTAGTGCTTCAGGACGATCCTGAACAGCAGGTATACCCAATGCCTGCATTCTGTGTTGGCAAGAATGATGTATTCGTAGGAAGAATCAGAAAAGATCTGGATAACGATAAAGGGTTCCATATGTGGGTTGTTTCAGATAATCTGCTAAAGGGCGCTGCATGGAACTCAGTCCAGATTGCTGAAAGTCTTGTGAAGCTTGGTTTGGTAAAATAACAGCATTAATGATTAATGACAGAATTTCTGAGGTGTTACGATGAAAATAATCGTTCAAAAATTTGGCGGCACATCGGTGCGTGACGAGCAAAGCAGAAGCCACGCCATGAGCCATATTAAAAAGGCGATTTCTGATGGATATAAAGCTGTTGTTGTCGTTTCTGCAATGGGAAGAAAGGGAGATCCATACGCAACCGATACTCTCCTGAGCCTGATTGGCGGGAACAACAGCATGATCAGCAAGCGTGAACATGATTTGCTGCTATCCTGCGGAGAAACAATTTCAAGCGTAGTGTTCGCCAACATGCTCCTTGAAAATGGCATCAATGCGACAGCACTTACTGGAGCTCAAGCAGGCTTCCGGACAAACAGCGAACATACAAACGCAAGAATACTCGATATGAAATGCGACCGTTTACTGAGGGAACTAGAGCAGGTCGACGTTGTTGTCGTAGCTGGTTTCCAGGGAGCAGCAAAAAATGGAGATATTACAACCATAGGACGAGGCGGCAGCGACACTTCGGCAGCAGCACTAGGGGCTGCTTTGAACGCGGAATGGATTGATATCTTCACGGATGTTGAAGGCATTATGACTGCTGATCCGAGAATTGCTGAAAATGCCAGGCCTCTATCAGTTGTAACTTATACGGAAGTATGCAATATGGCTTACCAGGGAGCAAAAGTCATCCATCCCCGGGCCGTAGAAATCGCGATGCAGGCGAAGGTGCCAATCCGGATCCGTTCCACTTATTCTGATGGCCTGGGCACACTGGTCACTACATTGAATCGGGACAGCAGTAAAGGTACCGATATAAAGGAACGCCCAGTTACGGGAATTGCACACGTTTCAAATGTAAGCCAAATCAAAGTGTTTGCAAAAAAAGATCAATATAATCTGCAATCTGAAGTTTTCAAAGCAATGGCTAACGAAAATATCAGTGTCGATTTTATCAACATTTCACCTAATGGTGTCGTTTATACCGTGTCGGATGAAATGACAGACCGAGCAGCAAAAGTGCTTGAGGGTCTGGGGCATACACCTCAAATCGAAAGAAGTTGTGCCAAGGTCTCTGTAGTCGGAGCAGGAATGGCTGGAGTGCCAGGGGTAACTTCCAAGATCGTAACGGCGCTATCTGAAAAAGGCATTCGCATTCTGCAATCCGCAGACAGCCATACTACGATTTGGGTACTGGTGAAACAAGAAGACCTGGTCAAAGCTGTCAATGCACTTCACGATGCATTCCAGCTCGAAGCAGAAATGGCAGAATTCGAGCGCCAGGATATTTAATGATAATTTCACGCTTGCCGAGGCCAGTGGGGAGTACCCGAAAAGCTTTTGGCGTTTTTATGAAGAGGAGTGAACAGGAATGGTTCAATTCGGAAGAATATCTACAGCAATGGTGACCCCTTTTGACCACAAAGGGCACATTGATTTTGCTAAAACGACACAGTTAGTAAACCATTTGATTGATAATGGCACCGATTCACTTGTTGTCGCTGGTACAACCGGGGAATCTCCAACACTTTCAAAAGAAGAGAAGATCGCTTTATTCCAGCATGTAGTGAAAGTTGTTGACAAAAGAATTCCGGTCATTGCCGGAACAGGCAGCAATAACACATACGCTACGATCGAACTGACAAAGAAGGCAGAGCAGATTGGCGTGGACGCTATTATGATCGTTGCGCCATATTACAATAAGCCAAATCAGGAAGGCTTGTATCAGCATTTTAAAGCAGCTGCTGAGTCTACATCACTTCCAGTAATGGTGTACAATATCCCGGGCAGGTCAGTTGTCAATATTCACGCAGATACCATCATCAAACTTGCTGAGATTCCAAATATTGTAGCAGTAAAGGAAGCGAGCGGCGACCTTAATGCAATGACAAAAATCATTGCAGAAACACCGGAAGATTTCCTTCTCTACAGCGGGGATGACGGACTGACTTTGCCGGTCCTTGCAATCGGCGGTACAGGAATTGTATCGGTTGCATCCCATGTCATCGGGAATGAAATGCAGGCAATGGTAGAAGCATTCTTCAGTGGGAGAAATGCCGACGCAGCAAAATTGCACCAGCGCCTGCTTCCAATTATGCAGGGGTTATTCGCAGCCCCTAGTCCAGGGCCCGTAAAAACAGCATTGCAGCTAAAAGGTCTTGACGTCGGATCCGTCCGTCTGCCAATGGTTCCATTAACCGAGCAGGAAAGAACAGCAGTTGCAAAATTATTTGAATAGAATCACGAGGCCAGCCGTATTAGGTTGGCCTTATTTTTTTGTTGGATTAAAGTTAAGTGGATCTTGTAAATTCCTTACCTCATACCGGGAAGAAAAAAAAGGGGGTGATGCATGGCTAAAATGCTATCGGATTAAGTTGTAAAAATTTTCTGCCATCAAGTATAATGATTTTAACTGGTCACGGTCGGCCCATATCAACTTAGGAGGAGCGGAAAATTGAATAAGAAGAATGAGAATATTAAGATCATCGCACTTGGTGGCGTAGGGGAAATCGGCAAGAACATGTACGTCACCGATGTCGACGGCGATATTTTTGTAGTGGACGCAGGTCTGATGTTCCCCGAGGATGAAATGCTCGGCATCGACATTGTCATACCTGATATTTCTTATTTAACTTCAAACAGTGAGAAGGTAAAGGCGATTTTCCTTACTCATGGCCATGAAGATCATATCGGATCACTCTCATATGTTTTACGGAAGATCAATGTTCCGGTGTATGGCACGAAGCTTACTCTTGCACTGGCAAGGGAGAAAATGAAGGAGCAGGAATATTCCGGTTCGGCAGATTTTCATGAAATCACTTCGGATTCAGTATTGGATTTTGGCTCGGCCACAGTTTCGTTTTTTAGAACTAATCACAGTATCCCAGATTCAGTTGGGGTAAGCATCCATACATCTGAGGGAGCAATTGTCCATACTGGAGATTTCAAATTCGATCAGGCTGCTACTGCGCTTTACAAGCCTGAAATTGGTAAAATGGCAGCCATTGGCGATAAGGGTGTCCTATGTCTTCTTTCAGACAGTACGGACGCTGAAAAGCCAGGCTACACTCCTTCTGAATCCACAGTCATCGAAGAACTCTCGAATGTATTTTATAATGCTAGTGGCAGAATTATTGCTGCATGCTTTGCATCTGACATCAACAGAATCCAGCACCTATTTGACAGCGCTTCTGCAAATGGCCGTAAAGTAGCTGTGGCAGGAAAAAGCCTTAAGAGAATATATGATATCGCTTTAGAACTTGGATACTTACAAGTAGAGGACGAATTAATTATTCCAATTACCGAAATTAACGGACATCCTGATGATGAAATCGTCATTCTGACTACAGGCAGTCAGGGCGAACCAATCGAGTCTCTGCAAAAAATGGCAAAACAAATTCATCCACAGGCTAATATCCTTAAAGGAGATACTGTTTTGATTGCTGCTTCTCCTCTGAAGGGCAGTGAAGTGTATTTATATAAAACAATAGACTTGCTGTACCGTGCCGGAGCAACCGTAGAATCAAGCAAAAAAAGTATCCATGTTTCCAGCCATGGCAGCCAGGAAGAATTAAAGTTCATGATTAACCTAATGAAACCTAAATTCTTCATTCCTGTCCATGGTGAATACAAAATGCTGAAAGCGCATAAAAAAATAGCGCTGGCATGCGGTATCCCGGACGAAAACATCTATATCCCGGATCGAGGGAATGTGCTTGAAATCTCAGGCGGGAAAATGATCTCCACTGAAAAGGTACCTGCTGGCAATATTTTGATTGACGGAATTGGAGTCGGAGATGTTGGCAATATTGTTCTCCGTGACCGAAGACTTCTATCACAGGATGGAGTATTAATAGTTGTCGTCACCCTTAACAAAGCTGAAAGGAAAATTGCCGCCGGCCCGGAAATAATCTCACGTGGATTTGTTTATGTCCGGGAATCTGAAAAACTAATGTCCGATTCTTCGGATCTGGTCAAAGAAATCGTTGAAAAAAATATTACGAAGGAAACGTTTGACTGGACTAGCATGAAGCAGGACATCCGTGACTCCTTGAATCATTATTTGTATGATAAAACAAAACGTCGCCCTATGATCATGCCGATCATTATGGAAGTGAAAAAATAACGCAAACGCACTTGCCTTAAAAACGCAGGTGCTTTTTTATGTAATGGATGTTAAGGATTTTAACTGTTCCTCAGAATTTAGAAGTGCAGAACCAACCACTCTCTTCTGACTGCCGAATGAAATTAAGGACGATGTTCATACTAACAATATCATGTCTGAAGGGAGCAGTAATGGATGGATAATGAAATGAATCATGTCAGTTCAGAAAATCAGGGTGGCCAGGAAGGTGAAAAAGAAAATAAGTCATCGGGCCTTCTGGAAAAAATCCAGCAGCTGGGCCAGACGAATGTCCCTCAGCTTTCCGGGGATTCGAAAATTCATTGTCTGACTATTGTCGGCCAAATAGAGGGGCATATGCAGCTTCCTCCTCACAATAAAACAACAAAATATGAGCATTTGATACCCCAGATTGTTGCAATCGAGCAAAACCCAAACATTGAAGGCTTGCTTGTCATTTTAAATACGGTCGGCGGAGATGTAGAAGCTGGACTTGCAATTTCTGAGATGCTTGCATCCCTTTCGAAACCGACTGTGTCTCTCGTCCTTGGGGGCGGACATTCAATCGGTGTACCAATTGCAGTTTCGTGTAATTACTCGTTCATTGCTGAAACAGCCACAATGACGATACATCCGATTCGATTGACAGGCCTTGTCATCGGTGTTCCGCAAACCTTTGAATACTTGGATAAGATGCAGGAACGTGTAGTAAACTTTGTAACAAAGCATTCTAACATCGCTGAAGATACATTCAAAGAGTTAATGTTCGCTAAGGGCAATCTGACAAGGGACATTGGGACAAATGTTGTTGGCCATGATGCTGTAGAAACAGGCCTCATCCATGAAGTTGGCGGGATCGGCCAGGCAATGAAGAAATTAAATGAATTGATTGATTTGAATAAACAAAAGAATGAAGTGATAGTGCAATGATCCTGTATACAATGATGCCCCAGGAGCAGGTTTTCCCGCCAGGTGACATGGAGGCAGTTAATCAGGTCATGATTTCATACAATGGAATTCCAATCATGGCTGAATGGACAGAAAATCATGAGTATAGGGTTGTCCGTGTCATGAGCACCGATCCAAATGACTACATGAACCCAACCTGTATGCCGGGTTCGAAAATTTCGTTCTCTTAATAAAAGGATTGTCCCAGCTAAACTGGCAAATATGATATAATATGGATACACTCAGCATTGGCAGCCGAATCAGGCTGCTTTTCTACTTACTGAAGTTTGAGAAACGGAATGGTTGTTCATGCTGTAAGTGAAGCTATAAATATCAGGTGATAACATGGCCAAAAAGAAAAGACGGCAATCCAGAAAAAAGAGTACATTAAAAACAACAGTTCAATACGAACTTGCCGGGTTAGCCTTGCTGGCACTGGCTATCATAGCAATGGCAGACCTGGGGGCGGTCGGAAAAGCGGTCGTGATGTTCTTCCGGTTTTTCTTCGGGGAATGGTATATGCTCAGCCTTGTCGGGCTTGTCATATTCAGTATCTATATTATGTGGAAACGGAGTCTGCCGTTTATTTTCCATACAAAGTTAATCGGTACATATTTGATAATAAGTGCAATCTTATTATTAAGCCACGTCACCTTATTTGAGCTTTTGTCCAATGGCGGAAAGTTCGAAAATCCAAGTGTGATAAAAAATACTTTCGACTTATACGTCATGGAAGCCAAAGGGGAAACCAGCACGACGGACCTTGGAGGCGGGATGATCGGTGCGGTGATGTTTGCATTATTTTATTATTTATTTGATGCTGCCGGGTCGCAGTTGGTTGCCTTTGTTTTAATCATCGTTGGCGGAATCCTTGTAACAGGAAAAACCTTTAGTGAAACGACTGGGAGACTTCTCGTGCCAATCGGCAGATTTATTAAGGACCAGTGGAGTTCCTTTATTGAGGATTTGAAGCAGTGGAAAGAAACCCAGCAGCAGAAAAGAACAGCTCAGCGTGAAGCTCGGCTGGCAGAAAAACAGAATAGTCAAAGCAGTCAAAGCAATCAAGGCAACCAAAGCAGTCAGGCTCTTGCAAATGGACAACCTGCAGGAAGCGAAATAGAAATTGCTGAGGAGCCTTCTCCTGAACCCATCATATCAAGCTTTGCTGAACGGGCATATGGGAATACGACAGAGTCACAGTCACAGCAAACTGAGAAAAAAGATAAACCTAAAAAGGGTAAAGAAGAAGAAAGCGAAGAGCTTCAGCAGCCAATCACATTTACTGAAGTGGAAAATACCGCATATGAATTGCCGCCAATCAGCTTATTGAAACTTCCGAGCAAAACCGACCAAAGCGGCGAATACGAACTCATCCACGCCAATGCAGCAAAACTGGAGAGAACCTTCCAGAGTTTTGGCGTAAAAGCAAGAGTTACCCAGGTTCATCTTGGACCCGCTGTAACAAAATATGAAGTCCATCCCGATGTAGGAGTGAAGGTCAGCAGGATTGTCAGCCTGAATGATGACCTGGCACTTGCACTTGCTGCCAAGGACATCCGGATTGAAGCACCGATCCCAGGAAAATCGGCAATCGGGATTGAGGTGCCGAATTCCGAGGTGGCAATGGTTTCATTGAGGGAAGTTATTGAATCAAGGCAGCATAACAAACCGGAGGCAAAGCTGCAGATTGGCCTCGGGCGTGATATCACAGGTGAGGCAGTTCTGGCTGAATTAAATAAAATGCCCCATCTTCTCGTTGCCGGCGCAACCGGAAGCGGTAAGAGTGTTTGTATTAACGGAATCATCACGAGCATCCTGATGAGGGCCAAGCCGCATGAAGTCAAGCTGATGATGATTGACCCGAAAATGGTTGAATTGAATGTTTACAATGGAGTACCTCATTTGCTTGCACCTGTTGTGACGGATGCGAAGAAAGCTTCCCAGGCTCTCAAAAAAGTAGTCAGCGAGATGGAAAGGCGCTATGAGCTGTTCTCTCATACTGGTACAAGAAATATAGAAGGCTATAATGAATATATTAAAAGGTACAACAGTGAGGAAGAAACTAAACAGCCGCTCCTCCCATTTATTGTTGTCATTGTGGATGAGCTGGCAGACCTTATGATGGTGGCGTCATCAGATGTTGAAGATTCCATCACCCGCCTTGCCCAAATGGCGCGTGCAGCTGGAATTCATTTGATCATCGCTACCCAAAGGCCATCAGTAGATGTCATCACCGGGGTCATCAAAGCAAATATTCCATCCAGGATTGCTTTTGCAGTATCATCCATGACAGACTCAAGGACTATCCTTGATATGGGCGGAGCCGAGAAGCTGCTCGGAAGAGGCGATATGCTCTTCCTGCCAGTCGGTGCTTCGAAGCCTGTAAGGGTGCAGGGCGCATTCTTGTCGGATGAAGAAGTTGAAGAGGTTGTCAACTATGTTATCGGCCAGCAAAAAGCCCAGTACCAGGAAGAAATGATACCGGAGGATATTCCAGAGAATACTTCTGAGGTCGAGGATGAGTTATATAATGAAGCAGTTGATCTGATAGTTGAGATGCAGACGGCATCAGTATCGATGCTGCAGAGAAGGTTCAGGATCGGCTATTCAAGAGCAGCCAGACTGATCGATGAAATGGAGCTGCGGGGAGTCGTAGGGCCATATGAAGGAAGCAAGCCAAGAAATGTCCTGGTTGCAAAGTCAGAAGAAGCATAGTGCGGAACCTGAATAAAGAGACAAAAGCCGGATCATCGAATCCGGCTTTTGTTATTGTTTATAGGTGAATTCTCTTAGCGAGTACTAATAATGTCATACTATTAAAAACGCTTTCAAAATACTATTATACCAAAAATATAGGATTTTTGTCCCGTAAATCTGAACATTTTTGGTCAATCTAGCTTTTTTCGACAAAATGTTGAAACGCTATTTATTTATCTTAAAAAAAGTGTTATAGTATTTTCGATTAGTAGGAATGCTATACATCAGATGTCTGATGTCTTGAGCAAAAAGGTTGGAGGAACGCCTCATGTCGATCAAGTCAGATAACCGGCACCTGTATTTACAAGTAATTGACCATCTGAAGAAAGATATTCAAAAGGGAGTCTATAAAGAAAGAGAAAAACTGCCTTCTGAATTCGATCTTTCCAAACAGCTTGGAGTAAGCAGAGCTACACTCCGCGAAGCATTGCGCATTCTTGAAGAAGAAAACGTCATCATTCGCAGACATGGAGTAGGAACCTTTGTGAATGCCAAACCGTTGTTTGAATCTGGGGTTGAACAGCTTAACAGTGTGACGGCCATGATTGAGCAGGCAGGGATGAAGCCTGGAACAATCTTTTTAAACTCAATGACCACAGGGCCTACCGAAGAGGATATCCGCCGTTTTTCATGCTCTATTGATGATGAAATCACCCTTGTTGAAAGGGTAAGGACTGCAAATGGTGAACCGGTTGTCTATTGTTTGGACAAGATCCCGGCGAAAATCTTGCCTAACGACTTTTCTCACGAAGATGAATCATTGCTACATATGCTCGAAGTGAAGTCGAATCGGAAAGTGACCTATGCAGTAGCTCAGATTGAGCCAATCGGCTATCATGAGAAGATTTCTCCCATCCTGGAATGTGAACCCGAAACTGCCCTGCTCGTATTGAAGCAGATGCATTTCGATGAGAACGATGTGCCAATCCTTTATTCGGTAAACTACTTTAAAGCCGACAAGTTCAGTTTTCATGTCCTTAGAAGAAGAGTTTAATTTTTTTAATGAAATGAAAACGCTAACTGATAGGCTTTTCAGAACATTCCTGCGAAATCCACAAACATTCTCTGGGGGGTACAAACCTTGAAAAAGCGTAAATTTGGTTTGGTAATGTCATTGCTTTTAGCTGCAGGCACAATGCTTGCTGGTTGCGGAAGTGATGAAGGCGGTGGAGATAAAGGTAAGTCAGACTTAAGAGTAGGTATGGTTACTGACGCTGGTACGATTGATGACAAGTCATTCAACCAAGGTACATGGGAAGGTATCCTTAAAGCTGAAGATAAGTTCGGCGTTAAGACAAAGTACCTTAAGCCAGCAGGTACTACTGAAGCAGAATACTTAAAAGAAATCGGTAACTTATATGATGCAGAATATAAGTTCATCATTACTCCAGGCTTTAAGTTCGAAACGGCTGTATTCCAAGCCCAGGATAAATATGAAGATGCAAAATTCGTAATCCTTGATGGAAATCCGCACAAAGGTGACTACAAACCAGTTGTTAAAGATAACACTGTTGCTGTATTCTTTGCTGAGCACGAATCAGGATTCCTTGCAGGTGTAGCTGCAGCTGCTGAGTTAAAAGAAGGCGAAGCTGGTTTCATCGGCGGTATGGAAATCCCTGCTGTACAAAAGTTCAACTGGGGCTTCCAGCAAGGTCTTAAATATGCAAATGAAAACCTTGGAACAAACGTAACAATCAAAGCAGAAAACGTAGTTTACCAGGGTTCATTTGATAACGCTGCTGCTGGTGGACAAATCGCTGCTCAATTCTATGACCGTGGCGTAGATGTAATCTTCACTGCTGCTGGCGGTGTAGGTGTTGGTGCGATCAACGAAGCTAAGAACCGTGCTAAGGCTGGAGAAAAAGTCTGGATCGTTGGTGTTGACGTAGACCAGTTCGAAGATGGTAAATACGATGGCGACAAGTCAGTAATCCTTACTTCTGCAATGAAGAAACTTGACCAGGTTTCTTACGATATGGTTCAGGCTGAGTTAGATGGTAAATTCCCTGGCGGACAAACATTAACTTTCGATGCTAAGAATGACGGTATCGGCCTTCCAGAGAAAAACCCTAACTTAAGCGATGAAACTACAGGCAAAGTAAAAGAAGTATACGAAAAGATCAAATCTGAAGAAATCAAAGTCTCTGCTGAACAAGGAGATTTGTTTAAGTAAAAGAGAGCAAAAGAGACGGTACATTCCGTCTCTTTTGTCTATCAAAGTCTGAACGGTAAATATTTGAAATTAGGGCCTTGAATATTTTAAATATTTCAAGACTTTATAAGTTTTTTTTACCTGAAGTACTGGTCCAGTATGTATAGGGGACTCCCTATTTTATAAAGTAATCGAGTCTATTACAAAGGTGAGTGCTACTATGAGTTATGTAGTTGAGATGTTGAATATCCGGAAAGAGTTCCCGGGTATCGTAGCCAACGATAATATTACCCTTACACTGAAAAAAGGTGAAATACACGCACTATTAGGTGAAAATGGCGCAGGGAAGTCCACCTTGATGGGTGTGCTGTTCGGCATGTACCAGCCGGAAAGAGGCGTAATTAAAGTAAATGGCAAAGAAGTGAAGATCGCAAATCCTAACGTCGCCAACCGCATGGGGATCGGGATGGTGCATCAGCACTTTAAGCTGGTTGAAAATTTTACAGTGACAGAAAATATCATCCTGGGCAGTGAGCCACTGAAGGGCATGGTCCTTGATATTGATAAAGCCGCAAAGAGAATTGAAGAATTATCAAAGCATTATGGATTGAATGTGGATCCTCATGCAAAAATTGAAGATATTTCAGTAGGTATGCAGCAAAGGGTAGAAATTTTGAAGATGCTTTACCGTGAAGCAGATGTATTGATTTTGGATGAGCCAACTGCTGTTCTTACACCAGCGGAAATTGATGAATTGATGAAAATCATGCGCAATCTTATTAAAGAAGGTAAGTCTATTATTATTATCACTCATAAATTAAAAGAAATTAAGGCAGTTGCTGACCGTTGTACGGTAATCCGCCGTGGTAAAGGAATCGGCACGGTTAATGTGGCTGAAGCCAGTGAGGCAAGCCTTGCTGAAATGATGGTCGGACGTCATGTCTCTTTTAAAGTGGATAAGAAAGAAGGTACTCCTGGTGAGGTAGTACTTAAAATAGATTCTTTGTCAGTTAAAAATAATCGAAAAGTATTAGGGTTGAAGGATTTTTCATTGGAAGTCCGAGCAGGGGAAATTGTCGGGATTGCTGGAGTTGAAGGGAACGGCCAGACTGAGCTTGTAGAAGCGATCACTGGTTTAAGGAAGGCGGAATCCGGTTCGGTCCTCATTAGCGGCGATGACATCATTAACCTTCCGATCCGCCAGAGAAATGAAAAAGGGATCAGCCATATTCCTGAAGACAGACATAAACGCGGTCTTGTCCTGGATTATACACTCGAATCAAACATGGTTTTGCAAATTTATAACAAAAAGCCATTCTCAAATTATGGACTTTTGAACGTTTCAGCAATGAAATCGTATGCACAAAACATTCTGACGAACTTCGATGTCCGTTCAGGAGAGGGAGCTGCTTCGATTGCCAGAACTCTGTCTGGGGGGAACCAGCAAAAAGCGATCATCGGCAGAGAGCTGGAACTGGATCCAAAGCTTTTGATTGCAGTTCAGCCGACTCGCGGACTGGATGTTGGTTCAATTGAATACATCCATAAAAGAATTATTGAGCACCGTGACAAAGGCAATGCAGTTTTGCTTGTTTCATTGGAACTTGATGAGGTTTTACAGCTTTCAGACCGTATCGCGATTGTAAATAATGGTGAGCTGGTAGGGGTCGTGAACGCAGCGGAAACGGATGAGAATGAAGTTGGTCTAATGATGGCGGGCGTGGCTAAGGAGAGAGGCAAATGAGAAATACCATCGTATCTTTAATATCCATTATTCTAGGACTGGTGGCCGGCGGAATCTTGATGCTTTTCATCGGCAGCAACCCAATTGAGGGTTATGCCTATCTGCTTCAAGGGGCACTGAAGAATCTAGAGCGTATCGGTAATACTCTGGCAACAGCAACTCCGCTTGTATTCACAGGTTTGTCTGTCGCTTTTGCATTTCGTACCGGCCTTTTCAACATCGGGGCATCAGGCCAGATGCTTGTAGGAGGCCTTGCTGCATCAGCTGTAGCCTTGACATTTGATTTTTCAAGACCTGTACTGCTTTTGGTCATGGTTCTTGTTGGTCTGCTCGCAGGTGCGTTATGGGCATTCATTCCTGGCTTGCTTAAAGCCAAGTTCAATGTTCACGAGGTTGTTTCGACAATCATGATGAACTGGATCGCCTACTGGACGATCTACTATATTGTTCCTGGTTACTTCAAGGGAGAATTCCTTGAGACGGAATCCAAGAAACTGGCAGAAACAGATACTTTAAGAACACCATTTTTAACTGAAATGTTTGATGGATCATATATAAACTTAGGCCTGTTCTTTGCTGTCATTGCTGTAATCATTATCGCGTTCATCATTGATAAGACGACTCTTGGATTTGAATTGAAGGCTGTTGGATTCAACAGATTTGCAGCAGAATATGCAGGGATGAAAGTTAACCGCAACATCATCTTATCCATGTTGATTTCCGGTGCTCTTGCTGGTGTTGGTGGAGTAGCATTATACACAGGAAATGCTTCAAGCATTCAAATCGGTATCCTTCCTGCTCAGGGATATGATGGCATCGCGGTTGCGCTTCTTGGTGCAAATCATCCTGTTGGAGTATTCTTCGCGGCAGTTCTGTTCGGTATTTTATACTCTGGAACAGGATTCATGAACGCAATGACGGACATTCCACCTGAATTGGCGAATACCATTATTGCGATCATCATCTATTTTGCAGCAACAAGTGTCATGATTGAGCGTTTGCTGAACAAATTCATGAAGAGAAGATCCAATAAAGAAGATAAAAGTGGTCCTGTAGTCGAGAAGGGAGATTCATAAGATGTGGTCAATAATAGAACAAATTTTTCCTTACGCGATTATCTTTACAATTCCTCTTCTTATTACAGCCCTGGGCGGACTCTTTAGTGAAAGAAGTGGTATTGTTAATATCGCCCTTGAGGGGTTAATGGTAATTGGTGCGTTCTCTGGCGCTCTATCCATCCACTACCTGAGCGGCGTATTGGACAACAACACATTAGTACTATGGCTCGGATTGCTGACTGCTGTTCTGGCTGGTGTTCTGTTCTCGGTCTTGCATGCGTTTGCGAGCATCAATCTGAATGCCAACCAGATCATCAGTGGTACAGCAATCAACTTGATTGCCACTGCACTGACAGTTTTCCTTGCAAGAAATATGACTGGAAGCGGAAACATCCGGATCACAAGCGGTTTTTCACCGTCAAATGTTCCTTTCCTTTCTGATATTCCAGTAATCGGCGCTCTGTTTTTCACTAAAACGTATCCGACAACATGGTTCGTATTGGCGATTCTTTTCGTAAGTTCATTCATTTTGTATAAAACAAGATTTGGGCTTCGACTGAGATCATGTGGTGAATTCCCACAGGCTGCCGAAGCAGCAGGAATCAATGTCAGAAGAGTCCGTTACAGCGGCGTCCTGATTTCAGGTGCATTTGCTGGATTGGGCGGTGCGTTGATCATCGTAACATACGCAGGTGAATTTACAGGAACGGTTTCAGGTCTAGGTTTCCTTGCACTCGCTTCATTGATCTTTGGTCAGTGGAAACCGCTTGGTGTGCTGGCTGCAACATTCTTCTTTGGATTTGCGAGCACGATTGCAAACGTGTCTCAAGTAATTCCTGAGTTGGCTGTTATTCCGCCAATCCTGTTGAAAATCTTCCCTTATGTAGTAACGCTAATCGCACTTGTGATCTTCTCCAAGTCATCACAGGCGCCAAAGGCTGTTGGGGAAACTTTTGATAGTGGAAAACGTTAAGATTTCATAAACGAACTGCAAAAGAGGTACCTGATATAGGTGCCTCTTTTTTATTTTTATGGGAGAAGAAATTTTAGGAGAATGCATATTATTTTTAGAATCGCACTTAAATTTGTGATAAAATTAAGGAAAACTTTGCTAAAATTTACAGTGGCAAGAGGGCAGGCATATGAAGCTATCATTATACTTGGATGACCGTGAGACGGAAAAGATTTTTTCTTATTTGCGCTGGATTTTCCTGGTTGTAGGGATACTGATTTTCTATTATCCTCCGCTTTCAGACAGGCTTAATTATACAGAAGAGTCATTTCCATTATTATTGTCGGTTGGTTTTACCTATATGGCGGCAGCGCAGGTTGCACTAATAAAAATGTCACCGGGAAACGAATATTTCAATCTTCTTGCCAAGGCCGGAATCATTTTCGATTATGTCGCATTAATCTGGCTTATCGTCTTGACAAATGGAGTTATGTCACCACTTTTTCCAATTTCCTATTTGCTGGTGATGCATGCGACGATTTATTGGCGCACAAAAGGTGCGATTTTCTCTTCTGCAGCCCTGACTCTTGGGTATTCAGCCATCTACCTTTTTCAGGCACAATTTGATTTTCACACAACATTCATCTATATTCTTAACCTTATCTTCATTTGGGTTGTCGGCGTTTTTGGATCGCTGATCGTTATTAGGGAAAGAAAGCATTTGAAGCAAAAAGAAATCTTTCATGAGCTGATGTTCACGGATTATTTAACAGGATTATATAACCACCGTCATTTCCAGGAACAATTAAGGCTGCTAACAGCATCCCGCCAAAGTTTCCTGCTTGTCATGGGTGATATCGACCATTTTAAACAAATTAATGATCACTATGGCCATTTGACTGGTGATGAAATTTTAAAGAAATTAGGGGTGATTTTTCAAGATGTAGCAGAACATTTTGATGGGCAGGCCTTCCGTTATGGTGGAGAAGAATTCGCCTTCCTTTTACCCGCCACTGATGAAACCAGGCAAATCAGCTTTTTTGATGAACTATACGGCAGGCTGTCTTCAGAAACATTCAGTGAACAATGTGCAAGTGTGACCATGAGTTTTGGTATTGCTCCTTCAAATGGAGAGGCTTTCCCTGATAAGCTTCTGGGATATACTGACCAGCTATTATACATCGCGAAAGGATCCGGTAAAAATCAGGCTAAATTCGCGACCGGTTATACATACCATTACTCAGCTGCAAATAAAGAAATTGCAGCCTCAAGGCAATAAAGGCTCCCCTATCGGCGGAGCTTTTGCTGTATTTATTCTTGTTTGCCGGGCGTTGCTTGAATTAGCCAGAACGGGATAGGTATAGTTAGAGTATATTTATAGGAATATTAAATGTAGGCATAACACGTATACATAAGAATGAGAAATGTTTTGTTTGTATGAAACATGTGAAGAAGAACGATGTAAGGCTAGTGTAGTTGTCATAAACAAAGGAGGATTTCAATGGCTGTCATTTCAGAAACAATCAAGGATATGAAAGGCTACAAGCTCCATATTGTAAAAACGGAAAAGTTCAAGACGAACACAATTGTATGGAAGATGAAAGCACCCCTGACCAGGGAAGATGTGACCAAACGGGCCTTGCTTCCATATGTGCTGCAAAGCAGTTCCAAGGCTTTCCCATCCACTTCAAAGCTGCGTTCCTATCTTGACGAGCTATATGGTGCCAATTTATATGTTGATGTTTCAAAAAAAGGTGAATATCAGGTTCTCAGCTTTTCCCTTGAGATCGCCAATGAGAAGTTTTTAAGCGATCCAGAACCATTATTAAAAAAAGGCATGGAGTTAATTGCAGAAATACTTGTGAATCCGCTAGCGGAAAAAGGTGCCTTTGATAAGGACACGGTAGAAAAGGAAAAGCGTACTTTAAAGCAGCGTATTCAGGCTGTTTATGATGATAAAATGAGGTATTCAAATTTCAGGCTTGTCCAGGAAATGTGCAAGGATGAACCATATGCACTCCATGTGAATGGTGAGATTGATGACATCCCTCAAATTAACGAGCAAAATCTTTTTGAGTATTATAAACAAGCATTTGCCGAAGATGAGTTGGATTTATTCATTATCGGCGATGTGAATGAAAATGATGTTCAATCCATTGCAGAAACCCTTCTCCAATTTGAGCAGCGTACGCCTAAACTGGTTGGAAATAAGGGACCTGGAAGCGTAGAAGAAAAGACAGTGAAGGATCAAGAGGATGTAAAACAAGGGAAATTGAACATTGGCTACAGGACGAATGTGCTTTACGGTGACAAGGACTACTACGCACTTCAGGTATTCAATGGTATTTTCGGAGGCTTTTCACATTCAAAGCTGTTTTTGAACGTCAGGGAGAAGAACAGCCTGGCTTATTACGTCGCCAGCAGGCTTGAAAGCCATAAGGGTTTGATGATGGTGATGTCAGGGATTGAGTTCAATAATTTTGAACTGGCCGTAAAAATTATCCGTGAGCAAATGCAGGCAATGCAAGCGGGGGATTTCACCGATCAGGAAATTGAACAAACGAAGGCCGTCATTGAAAACCAGATGCTGGAAACGATGGACACAGCCAGAGGGATGGTAGAGGTTTTATACCATAATGTGGTATCAGATCAGAAGGTCACTCTGGATGACTGGCTACAGGGCATGAGCAGAACGACGAAAGAGGAGATCGTCGAAGTAGCCAAGAAAGTCCAATTGGATACGATTTACTTCTTAACTGGATTGGAGGCGGACAAATAATGGAGAAGATTATTTTTGATCAGCTGCAGGAAGAGATGTTCTATGAAAAGCTGGATAACGGCCTGGATGTATATATCCTTCCGAAAAAAGGCTTTAACAAAACGTACGCAACATTCACAACCAAATATGGTTCAATCGATAATCATTTCCTTCCGCCTGAAAAAGATGATTTTGTAAAAGTGCCAGATGGGATTGCCCATTTTCTTGAGCATAAATTATTCGAAAAAGAGGACGGCGATGTATTCCAGCAATTCAGCAAGCAGGGCGCATCAGCAAATGCTTTTACCTCTTTTACCCGTACAGCTTATTTGTTTTCCAGTACTTCCAATGTAGAGAAGAACTTGGAAACATTGATCGACTTCGTTCAGGAACCATATTTTACAGAAAAGACGGTCGAAAAGGAAAAGGGCATTATCGGACAGGAAATCACGATGTACGATGATAATCCTGACTGGAGATTGTATTTTGGCCTAATTCAGAATATGTATAAGAATCATCCCGTTAAAATCGATATTGCAGGAACGATCGAGTCAATTTCCCATATAACGAAGGATATGCTGTACGAGTGCTACGAAACTTTTTACCACCCGAGCAACATGCTTCTATTCGTGGTAGGGCCGATAAATCCAGATGAAATCATGGTGCAGATCAAAGAAAACCAGAGCAAGAAAGAATACAAGAATAAGCCTGAGATCAAGCGCGAATTCGAAGACGAACCTGCAGGAGTCGCCGAGAAAAAACAGGTTCTGAAAATGAATGTCCAGACATCAAAATGCCTTGTGGGAATCAAGGCAGCCAATCCGACACAGTCGGGGAAAGAGATGCTTAAAAACGAACTTTCAATCAATGTGATGCTTGATCTCGTCTTTGGCAAAAGCTCTGAGAACTACACTAAGCTATATGGCGAAGGTTTAATCGATGATACGTTCTCCTATGATTATACTCAGGAACAGGGATTTGGCTTTGCAATGGTAGGTGGGGATACTAATGAGCCTGATGTTCTTGCTGGTGAACTTGAAGCCATGCTGTTGGATGCTAAATCCGGCAATGGCTTGACGGAGGAAAGCCTTGAGCGGACGAAAAAGAAAAAAATCGGTACCTTCCTTCGGGCCGTGAATTCTCCGGAATACATCGCCAACCAGTTCACACGCTATGCCTTTAACGATATGGATCTTTTTGAAGTAGTTCCAGTACTGGAAAGCCTGAAACTTGAGGACATTAAAGGAGCTGCAAACAGCTTGATTGCAGAAGACCGGTTTACTGTCTGCCAGGTGATCCCAAAAGATAAGCAATAACATTCCATACAGTGCGCCGGGGCTTCCGGCGCATTTTCGATTAGATGATTAGTGGAGAGGGATAGGAAGATGAAAAAATTCGCATTGGTGACAGGAGCAAGCGGTGCAATTGGCCAGGCTATATCAATCAAGCTGGCAGAGGCAGGTTATTCGCTGTACCTGCACTATAACAATAATGAAAAAGGAATAAATGAGCTTCTTAAGATGCTTCAAAAATATAACGGGGAATACATCCCGATCAAGGCCGACTTGTCATCGAGGTCAGGTTATTTGGACTTAGCAGCAAGCATATTTTCTCTGGATGCCATTGTGCACAATGCAGGAAATGCCTTGTATGGCCTCCTTGAGGATTTGGAAGAGGAAGATGCAGATGCACTTATTCAGATTCATATGACCAGCCCGCTTTTATTGACAAAAAAGCTGCTCCCGAAAATGAGGCAGAGAAAAAGTGGCAGTATCGTCATTGTTTCTTCCATTTGGGGCCAAACAGGCGCGGCTTGTGAAGTGGCCTATTCAATGGTTAAGGGAGCACAAATCTCCTTCGCAAAAGCATTGAGCAAAGAGTTAGCTCCCTCCGGCATAAGGGTGAATGCCATTGCGCCGGGAGCCATCCGTACTCCTATGGTTTCAGGGTTTACTGCCGAAGAGATGGATCGTCTTGCAGAAGATATTCCCGCAGGACGGCTAGGGAAGCCTGAGGAAGTGGCAGACAGTGTCGAATTCCTTTTATCAGATAAATCAACATACATAACTGGACAAGTTCTTGCGATTAACGGCGGATGGCATACCTGATGATTTGTGACAAATTTTCAAAAGCGGTATGGAAATGAATAATAACCGCCATTCGTATGCAAAATAACCTTGTACTATTTTAGACAAGGAGGTTGTCAATATGTCCGTATTGGATAATTGGAATCAATGGAAGGATTTCCTGGGAGACCGCCTTCACCAGGCGCAGAATCAGGGCATGAATAAAGAAGTGATGGGTGATCTTGCTTACCAGATTGGAGATTATCTTGCACAGAATGTGGATCCTAAAAACGAGCAGGAAAGGGTTCTCTCAGATCTTTGGTCAGTAGCAAGCCCGGACGAACAGCATGCCATCGCAACAATGATGGTGAAACTTGTTCAAAACAACGGTTCTAAATAACAAATGCAGAATTGAGAGGGGACATCCATTCCTCTCTTTTTTTTATTCATATCTCGCCAATAGCTCCCCCTTTCCGCCACTTTTCATTTATGGCTTGTTTTTCCTTTCATCTTCCGGAAAAATCATATAATATAGTAGCTAGATATTTGATGTCAAAATGTGTCGCATATAAAAGGCAAGATAGCAGAGGAGGAGAACGATGGAGAAGAAAGAATGGTACTTGGAATATGAGATCGTGATTAACCGTCCAGGACTGCTTGGTGATATTTCCTCTTTGCTTGGGATGCTGTCGATCAATATTGTCACGATTAATGGAGTCGATGAAGGCAGACGCGGCCTGTTGATCCTTGCTAATGATGATGATCAAATTGAGCGATTAGAGTCAATTTTAAATACAATGGATACAATAAGAGTAATTAAAATCCGAGAACCAAAGCTTCGCGATAGAATGGCTGTACGTCATGGACGATACATCCAGCGTGACGCAGATGATAAAAAAACATTCAGGTTTGTAAGGGATGAGCTTGGACTGCTCGTCGATTTTATGGCAGAATTATTTAAGCAAGAAGGGCACAAATTGATCGGTATTCGGGGAATGCCTCGGGTTGGGAAGACGGAATCGGTTGTCGCATCAAGTGTCTGCGCCAATAAAAGATGGCTCTTTGTTTCATCTACATTATTGAAGCAGACAATCCGCAACCAATTGATCGAGGATGAATATAATGCTGACAACTTGTTCATCATTGATGGGATTGTCTCCACCAGGAGGGCTAATGAAAAGCACTGGCAGCTGGTAAGGGAAATCATGCGGCTCCCTGCAGTTAAGGTTGTGGAACATCCGGATATCTTTGTCCAGAATACGGAATATACAATGGATGATTTTGATTATATAATTGAACTTCGAAACGATCCAAGTGAAGAAATTGTATATGATATGGTTCAGAAGAATCACATGTTTACCGATTCTGATTTTGGAGGATTTGATTTTTAACAGTATTGGAAGGTGTTATCGTGACTGAGTTAGGAATTATTTTAAGAGAAGCGCGTGAAGCAAAAGGCCTCAGCCTGGACGAACTGCAGTCCATCACGAAAATACAAAAGCGCTATCTGCTTGGTATTGAAGAAGGCAATTACGCGATGATGCCAGGGAAGTTCTATGTCCGTGCATTCATCAAACAGTATGCAGAAGCTGTAGGGCTTGATCCAGACCAGCTTTTTGAGCAGTACAAAAATGAAGTTCCATCTACATACAACGAAGAACTGCCTGAGCAGCTTTCGCGTGTCCAGTCGAGGAAAAGCCTATCTCCTGACACGTCCAAGGTTTTTGACCTGCTTCCTAAAATATTGATAGGGGTCTTCATTATTGGTGCAGTCGCTTTAGTTTGGTATTTGATTGTCCAGAATGCCGGAGATGATGCCGAGCAGCCAGCGAATACCGACAAGAGTCAGCCAAAGGTCGAAGAGACGGAAGAGTTTGCTGATGATAATGCAAGCGAGGGTGATGGCGAGGAAGAAGATAAAGCCGTGGAAGAGACGGTTGAGGAAGAAACTGAGCCAGAAACTCCCGCACAGGAACTTGTATCTGTATCAAACAGTGGAAGCAATTCTGTCTATGAGCTGAAAAACACCGACAAGTTTGTCATCAAGATTGTATCCTTAGGCCAAACATGGGTAGGGGTCTCAAATGGTGCAGGGAAGTCAATTTTCCAGGAAACCCTTGTTAAAGGGAAAAATGAAAGCCGGACAGAAGATTTATCCAACGAAACCCAGGCTGTGATCAATGTCGGACGAGCTCCTGAAACAGAAATATACGTTAATGACCAGAAGCTCGAGTACGCTGTTCCGCCTGAAAAAGATATGACCCAGTTAATAACAATCAAATTTGTTAAGTAATTTGGATATTCGCTAAAAGTAAAGAAGGACCAAAATGCCCGTATGGACTTTTGTTTATACGGGCTAAAATTATAATAGGCATTTTTTGAAGTTGATTGTACATATCGCATATAATGGATGAAGTCAGACTTCTGGCTTCATAATTTTTCATCCTGGAGGAAATTGAGTATGAATTTGCCAAATAAAATTACGATTTCACGGATCTTTTTGATTCCATTATTCCTGATCGTGATGATCGTGCCATTTTCATGGGGAGAAATATCCCTTCTTGGTACGACTATGCCGGTTACCCATCTGGTAGGTGCACTTATTTACATCTTTGCGTCTGTTACAGATTGGGTGGATGGCTACTTAGCACGCAAGCACAATCTTGTGACCAATCTAGGGAAATTCCTTGATCCGCTGGCGGATAAGCTCCTGGTTTCATCAGCCTTGATCGTCCTCGTCGAGCTTGGGTATGCTCCAGCCTGGATTGTCATCGTCATCATCAGCAGGGAGTTCGCCGTTACAGGGCTAAGGCTCCTGCTTGCAGGCGGCGGTGAGGTTGTTGCAGCTAAAATGCCGGGCAAGATAAAAATGTGGGCACAAACAGTTGCCATTTCTGCATTGCTGCTACACAATATCATTTTTGAAGCAATTTCGATTCCATTTGCCGATATCGCATTATGGGTTGCTATGTTCTTTACGATTTGGTCTGGATGGGATTATTTTGCTAAAAACAAGCATGTGTTCAATAACTCGAAATAAGGGGATCGGGCAGGAGGAAATCGAATGAATGCCGAAATCATTGCAGTGGGGTCTGAACTTCTTCTGGGCCAAATTGTCAATACAAATGCGAGGTTTCTATCCAGGCAGCTTGCTGATCTGGGGATAAACGTTTTCTATCATACGGTCGTCGGCGATAATCCTGACAGGCTGGAACAAGCGATAAAGGTTGCACAACAACGAGCAGAGCTGATTATCTTTACCGGTGGCCTTGGGCCGACGAAAGACGACCTGACTAAGGATACAATCGCCTCACAGCTGGGGAAAAAGCTAGCCCTGGATGAAGAAGCCATGCGCTCGATAGAGTTATATTTTGAAGAGACCAACAGGGTAATGACTGAAAATAACCGAAAGCAGGCTCTTGTCATTGAGGGATCTGTCATATTAAAAAATGACCATGGTATGGCTCCGGGTATGTTTCTGGCAACACCTGACCATAAATATATGCTTTTGCCAGGACCGCCGTCCGAGATGGAGCCGATGTTCGTTAAATATGGACAGGAAGCGATCGCAGGGCTTTCAGGAAAACAGGCAAAAATCGAGTCCAGGGTATTGCGTTTCTTTGGAATAGGCGAAGCTGCTCTTGAAGCAAAAATTGAGGATCTAATCGATCAGCAACGCAATCCTACGATAGCTCCTCTTGCGGGTGATGGCGAAGTTACCCTTAGGCTGACAGCCCGGGACGAATCATCTGACACTGCCCAGTCTTTGATCGATAATACGGAAGCGAGGATCATGTCGCGGGTCGGAGAATATTTTTACGGTTATGACGATACTTCATTAATTGCTGAACTATCAAAGAAGCTCAAAGAAAAAGGGATGTCCATTTCTGCAGCGGAGAGTCTTACAGGTGGCATGTTCCAGCAGGAGCTGACATCTTTGCCTGGGGCGAGCAGCCTGTTCAAGGGAGGATTTGTCTGCTATTCAAATGAGGCAAAGATCGCACTTGTTAAGGTGAAACCAGAAACACTCGATAAACATGGTTCAGTAAGCTGTCAATGTGCCGAAGAATTGGCTGTCAATGCTGCATCCTTAACCGGGGCCAATATCGGTATCAGTTTCACCGGCGTTGCCGGACCGGAGGAACTTGAAGGACATCCTGCCGGAACAGTTTATATTGGAATCCATATTAATGGAGAACCAGTCCTTACAGAAAAACTAACCCTTGGAGGGTCCCGCACAGAAATCAGGAAGAGAGCAGTAAAGTATGGCTGCCATTTATTGATTAATAGATTGGAAGAAACACGGAGGCATTAAACCTCCGTGTTTTTAGTTTGAATATGGCCTCACGACGAGAGGGAAAACCAATTTATATAACTCCTGATTTATATAGGCAGTTTATTTAAGGAAATTATATTTTAGGGGGTACAATCCATTGTAAAAATGGAATAAATCCCGTCTAAAAATGATTTTATTATGTTTTTATCATCTGAAAAAAATCGAATAAATGTTCGATTTTTTGATGGACAAACGATGCCGAAAAAGGTATAGTAATAGTAGGTTTTAAATAAGAGATTTACGGGCAGGCAGTATGCCGGTTCGTCTTTATATAAAAGGAGGAATTTTGAGTGAGTGATCGTCAAGCTGCGTTAGATATGGCATTGAAACAAATCGAAAAGCAATTTGGTAAAGGCTCAGTTATGAAGTTGGGAGAGAAGACGGACACTAAAGTTTCTACTTCTCCAAGTGGTTCCCTTGCATTGGATGCTGCTCTTGGAATAGGCGGATATCCTCGCGGGCGTGTTATTGAAATCTATGGACCTGAAAGTTCAGGTAAAACGACTGTTGCACTACATGCGATTGCTGAAGTACAGGCTAATGGAGGCCAGGCTGCGTTTATCGATGCTGAACATGCATTGGATCCAGTCTATGCCCAAAAGCTTGGCGTAAATATCGATGAACTTCTTCTTTCACAGCCGGATACAGGTGAGCAGGCTTTGGAAATCGCTGAAGCACTTGTACGAAGCGGAGCGATTGATATCATTGTTATTGACTCCGTTGCAGCGCTTGTACCAAAAGCTGAAATCGAAGGTGAAATGGGTGATTCCCACGTAGGTCTGCAGGCTCGTTTGATGTCCCAGGCATTGCGTAAGCTTTCTGGTGCGATCAACAAATCCAAGACAATTGCCATCTTCATTAACCAGATTCGTGAAAAAGTCGGAGTTATGTTCGGAAACCCTGAAACAACTCCTGGCGGCCGTGCATTGAAGTTCTATTCAAGTGTACGTCTTGAAGTGCGCCGTGCAGAAACATTGAAGCAGGGCAATGACATGGTAGGTAACAAAACAAAGATCAAGGTTGTTAAGAATAAGGTTGCTCCTCCGTTCCGTGTAGCTGAAGTGGATATCATGTACGGTGAAGGGATTTCCAAAGAAGGCGAAATCATTGATATGGGTTCAGACCTCGATATCGTTCAAAAGAGCGGTTCATGGTATTCCTACAATGACGAGCGTCTTGGACAGGGAAGGGAAAACGCAAAGCTTTTCCTTAAAGAAAATCCGTCTATCCGTCTTGAAATCCAGAAGAAGATCCGTGATCACTACGGCCTTGATGGCGAGTTCACAGTGGCGGAAACAGACGAAGACCAGGAAGAATTCCAACTGGATTAATAGTAAAGCTAGTTTCATTGACAAGGTCTCCTGAAATTCGGGAGGCCTTGTTTAGTTTTTTCCAAATATCATGTTGTCCTATGTGGTGCCAGGACAGAAAATAATCAGTAAAATGGTGATTAGCTGCAAAAAATAAGACTTATTCGAATAATTAATCAAAAGGAATCGAATCCTTGGGGGACAAACCCTTGACAATAAAAATTGGCAGCTTTACAATTAAAAATGTATATTTTACATTTTCATGGTATTAAAAACGTTTAAAAGCATTAGAGCTGTATGTTGATGCTTGAAACAATGTACATGCCGACACTTTAAAAAACGTAACACAAGTTCATAGCAAGAGGAGGTGAAAATGATGGATCCTATTATTTCAATCATCTCCATTTTGCTTGGCCTATTCGTCGGTGCAGTTGTTGGCTATTTTTATCGTAAATCCGTTGCGGAAGCAAAAATTGCAGGTGCCAGAAACGCCGCAGATCAAATTGTTGAAGATGCGAAGCGTGAGGCAGAGGCTATGAAGAAAGAAGCCCTGCTGGAGGCTAAGGATGAAAATCACAAACTGCGTACTGAAGCAGAGCGTGAGATTCGTGAACGAAGAAATGAACTGCAAAAACAAGAAAATCGTTTATTGCAAAAAGAGGAGAATCTTGATCGTAAAGATGACTCGTTGAACAAACGTGAAAATCTTTTAGAGAAGAAAGATGATGCTCTTTCCAAAAGACAACAGCATATTGAAGAGATGGAAAGCAAAGTGGACGAGATGGTACGAAATCAGCAGGCTGAACTAGAACGCATCTCGGGCTTAACGCGTGATGAGGCTAAATCCATCATTTTGGAGCGTACTGAGCAAGAACTTGCTCACGACATTGCACTAATGATTAAGGAAAACGAAAACAGGGCGAAAGAGGAATCCGATAAGAAAGCAAAGGAAGTCCTTTCACTTGCCATCCAAAGATGCGCAGCTGACCATGTTGCTGAAACAACAGTGTCAGTCGTAAACCTTCCGAATGATGAAATGAAGGGACGCATCATCGGACGTGAGGGACGGAACATCCGTACCCTGGAAACGTTAACGGGAATTGACCTCATTATTGATGATACTCCGGAAGCAGTAATCCTTTCCGGATTTGATCCAATCAGACGTGAAACAGCCCGTTTGGCTCTTGACAAGCTTGTCCAGGATGGACGTATTCATCCGGCCCGAATTGAGGAAATGGTTGAAAAGGCACGCCGTGAAGTGGATGAACACATTCGTGAGGTGGGGGAACAAACAACCTTCGAAGTGGGCGTTCACGGGCTGCACCCAGACCTTATCAAAATTCTTGGCCGCTTGAAGTATCGAACTAGCTACGGACAGAATGTTCTCAAGCATTCAATGGAAGTAGCCCAGTTGTCCGGATTGCTTGCAGCAGAGCTAGGTGAAGATGAAACATTAGCTCGCCGTGCAGGACTCCTGCATGACATCGGAAAGGCAATTGACCATGAAGTAGAAGGAAGCCACGTTGAAATCGGAGTGGAACTTGCTACTAAATACAAGGAGCATCCTGTTGTTATCAATAGTATTGCTTCCCACCATGGCGATACTGAGCCGACTTCGGTTATTGCAGTACTCGTTGCTGCTGCTGATGCATTGTCAGCTGCAAGGCCTGGTGCCCGCAGCGAAGCGCTTGAAAACTACATCCGACGACTTGAAAGATTAGAAGAGATTTCTGAATCATACGAGGGAGTCGAGAAGTCGTTTGCTATTCAGGCAGGAAGAGAAATCAGGATTATGGTAAGGCCTGATCAAATTGATGACTTGCAGGCACATCGCCTCGCACGTGATATCCGAAAGAAAATCGAGGAAGAACTCGATTATCCTGGACATATCAAGGTTACAGTCATCCGTGAGACTCGGGCAGTTGAATACGCAAAATAAAGCGGTGCTTATGCGCCGCTTTTTATTTTGTTGTGAAATGTTCAGGGGTTTTCTTCTGACCTCGATAGTATGATACAATTTTAGCAAAACAACATAATTTTAGACGGGAAAGTGAATGCAATGAGAATTTTATTCGTTGGTGACGTGGTTGGTTCACCGGGCCGGGATATGGTAACTGAATATCTTCCTAAACTTAAGGAAAAATATCGTCCAACTGTAACGATTATAAACGGGGAAAATGCGGCGAGCGGCAAAGGGATTACTGAGAAGATTTATCGGCAGTTCCTGGAGGAGGGTGCACAGGCTGTAACACTTGGCAACCATGCATGGGATAACCGCGAGATCTTTGAGTTTATCGATAAAGCGAAATATTTGGTAAGACCTGCGAATTTTCCTGATGAAGTGCCTGGAAAAGGAATCGTCTACCTAAAGATCAATCAGGAAGAACTGGCGATTATCAATTTGCAGGGAAGGACTTTTTTGACTCCGATTGACTGTCCCTTCAAGAAAGCTGATGAATTGATTACTGAAGCAAGTAAAAGGACTTCATTGATCTTTGTTGATTTCCATGCAGAGGCAACAAGTGAAAAGCAGGCGATGGGCTGGTATCTTGACGGAAAAGTTTCGGCTGTTATTGGTACACATACACATGTCCAGACGGCGGATCAGCGTATTTTGCCGGGCGGGACGGCATATTTATCTGATGTAGGCATGACTGGTCCGTATGATGGCATTTTGGGCGTCGAGAAAGAGGCTGTCATGCGAAGATTCCTGACAAGCCTGCCAACACGCTTTGAAGTGGCAAAGGCCGGCAGGAATCAATTATCTGCTGTTTTGATTGACCTCGATAAGAAAACAGGTAAGGCAGTGAAAATTCAGACTGTCCTTGTCAATGATGATCACACTTTTTATACTTAAGCTGCGATTTTTTTATGTGAATCTGCTCGATTTTCGATGTGCAGGTCATATGTAGGCTTCCTCCTGAATATAGTAGCAGTGGAACAAACTAACCTGGATGTCCTGATATGGAATCTGGGATCGGGAGAAAATAAGGAGGAGCCAGGAATGGAAATATTAAAAGTTTCAGCAAAATCTAATCCTAATTCTGTAGCTGGTGCGCTTGCTGGGGTACTGCGTGAAAGAGGCGGCGCAGAAATCCAGGCTATTGGAGCGGGTGCATTAAATCAGGCCGTTAAGGCAGTAGCGATCGCAAGAGGGTTCGTAGCACCTAGCGGAGTCGATCTAATCTGCATCCCGGCATTTACTGATATCCTGATTGATGGCGAAGAGCGGACTGCTATTAAATTGATTGTTGAACCCAGATAATTGTTTGCGCAGGTCTGGATAGAAAAAAACTACTTACATTCGAAACTGTTTAATATACTTTAACCTGTTTGCTTCCGCAAGCAGGTTTCTTTTATTTTCGCCAAGGTTTATACCTTATAATAGGGGATGAGGAGGAGTTCCATGAAAATTTTTGATGCCCACTGTGATGTATTATATAAACTGTTCATGAATCCGGGCCTGGATTTCGCGACATCATCGGAGTTACAGGTGAATTTAAAAAAACTGGAAACATCAGGAACAAAGGTACAGCTATTTGCAATCTATGTGCCTGAATCGGTCCATCCTGATTTAAAGTTCCAGGCCGCCTTGCGAATGGCAGATTTATTTTATGAAAAAATCCTGTCAGGAAATTCACGGATGAAGCAGGTGAAAAGCAGCGATGAGATAAATCAGCTCGCTGAACATGAAATAGGGGCGGTTTTGACTCTTGAAGGCTGTGACGCAATTGGACAGGATCTGTTGAAATTACGGACTTTGTTAAGACTTGGAGTGCGTTCGGTAGGCTTGACATGGAATTTTGGGAATTTTGCCGCAGACGGAGCAATGGAAGAACGTGGCGCAGGCCTTTCGAGGTTTGGCAGGCAGGTAGTTCAGCTTTTGAATGAAACGAATACTGTATGTGACGTGTCGCATTTGTCTGAACGAGCCTTCTGGGATGTATTGGAGACAAGCCGCCAAATATTTGCCTCCCATTCTAACTGCCATTCTCTGTGCCCGCATCCCCGGAACCTGCGTGATGACCAGATCAAGGCTTTAATCGGCCGGGACTCTGTGGTTGGCATTACCTTTGTGCCTGAATTTCTTTCTGGAGAGAAGACTGCTTGCATTGATGATGTCATGCGCCATCTAGAACACGTATGTACATTGGGAGGCGAGGACCATGTTGGTTTCGGGTCGGACTTCGACGGGATTGAATTTACTGTCGAGAAGCTTACGGGGAATGAACATTATGCAAACATTTGGGATGAATTGCAAAAATATTATTCTGATATACAAGTAAAGAAGTTCCTTTTTGATAATATGGCAACCCGTTTACCTGGCAGATATAGCTGAACCGGGCATTGTCAGCTGAATTGGCAGACGCTTTTGGGCAGTGAACTTATAATATTTTAATAAATAAAAAAATATTCATATTTTCGCCAATATTTGATTGGAAAGGGTTGCTTTTTTTTTCACATAGGTCTAGAATTGTAAGCGTTTAGTACCATCCATTTACTAGATTTCTACAAGGTATTGGTTGAAAAACCGTTTAATTCTAGTGAATTACTTGGAAAAGTGCTACACTTAATAACGAAGCGTTTTTACATATTTTTCTACGTATCTAAAGGGGTGTAAGAGATGATCAATCAACTTTCATGGAAAGTTGGCGGACAGCAGGGAGAAGGAATTGAATCTACCGGGGAAATTTTTTCTATTGCATTGAACCGTCTAGGCTACTACTTGTATGGCTACCGTCACTTTTCATCACGTATCAAGGGCGGACATACAAATAACAAGATTCGAGTAAGCACTACACAGGTTCGGTCTATTTCTGACGATTTAGATATTCTTGTAGCTTTCGACCAGGAAACGATCGATGTAAACTACAAAGAATTGCATGAGAACGGCGTCATCATTGCTGATGCAAAGTTCGACCCTAAGAAGCCAGAGGATACTAAAGCTGCAATGTATGCGGTTCCATTTACGGACATGGCTACTGAACTGGGAACATCTCTTATGAAGAACATGGTTGCGATTGGTGCTACCAGCGCAATTCTTGACCTGGATATCCAGGTTTTCGAAGAAGTCGTCCAGGAAATCTTCGGGCGCAAAGGACAACAAGTTGTCGATAAAAACATGGAAGCCATCAAAGCTGGCTACGAATATACGAAGGAACAATTAGGCGGCGCGGAGACTATGCAGCTTGAAAAAGCGGATGGACAAAAACGCATGTTCATGATTGGAAACGATGCTATCGCATTGGGAGCACTTGCAGGCGGTTGCCGCTTCATGGCTGCTTATCCAATTACACCGGCTTCTGAAATCATGGAATATCTGATCAAGAAACTACCTGCCCTTGGCGGAACAGTTATCCAGACAGAGGATGAAATCGCTGCTGTAACGATGGCGATCGGCGCCAACTATGGCGGCGTCCGTACTATTACAGCTTCTGCAGGTCCTGGTCTATCATTGAAAATGGAAGCAATCGGTCTTGCTGGAATCACTGAAACTCCGCTTGTTATTGTTGATACACAGCGTGGGGGTCCATCAACTGGTCTTCCAACCAAGCAGGAACAATCTGACCTTATGGCGATGATTTACGGAACACACGGTGAAATTCCTAAGATTGTCATGGCTCCAAGTACAGTTCAGGAAGCATTCTATGATGCTGCTGAAGCGTTCAACCTTGCGGAGGAATATCAGTGTCCGGTAATCGTCCTGACTGACCTTCAATTGTCTCTAGGAAAACAGACTGTTGAACCTCTTGACTTTGAAAAAGTGGAAGTCCGCCGAGGCAAGCTTGCAACGGATGAACTTCCTGAAATTGAAAACAAAGGCTACTTCAAGCGTTATGAAGTAACAGAAGATGGCGTTTCACCTCGTGTAATTCCTGGTATGAAGAACGGAATCCACCACGTTACGGGTGTTGAGCATGACGAAACTGGAAAGCCATCAGAATCTGCTGCGAACCGCATTGCCCAGATGGATAAGCGTTTCCGCAAAGTCAGCAATCTGAAGTTCGATACGCCAATCCATAAAAACGCTCCGCATGAGGAAGCTGATCTATTGATCGTCGGTTTCAACTCTACAAGAGGCGCAATAGAAGAGGCTATGGGAAGACTGGAGAAGGATGGTTTGAAAGTAAACCACGCACATGTGCGCCTGATTCACCCATTCCCGGCTGAAGAAATGATGCAGCTTGTAAAATCTGCAAAGAAAGTTGCAGTTATTGAAAACAATGCAACAGGACAGCTGGCAAACATCATGAAGATGAATGTCGGAGGACATGAAAAGATCCATAAGATCCTCAAGTACGACGGAAATCCATTCTTGCCGCAAGAAGTCCACACAAAATGCAAGGAGTTGTTCTAGGATGGCGACTTTTAAAGAATTTCGCAATAATGTAAAACCAAACTGGTGCCCAGGCTGCGGCGACTTCTCTGTACAGGCGGCAATTCAGCGTGCTGCTGCAAATGTTGGTCTTGAGCCTGAAGGCTTGGCTGTCATTTCAGGTATCGGCTGCTCTGGCCGTATCTCAGGATATATCAATTCATACGGTTTCCACGGCATCCACGGCCGCGCACTTCCAATTGCGCAGGGCGTTAAGATGGCGAATCGTGATTTAACAGTTATTGCTTCCGGCGGCGACGGAGATGGCTTCGCGATCGGTATGGGACATACAGTCCATGCGATCCGCCGTAACATCAACATTACTTACATTGTCATGGACAACCAGATTTATGGTCTGACAAAGGGACAAACTTCCCCGCGTTCGGCTGCTGGCTTCAAAACAAAGTCAACTCCAGCGGGTTCTATTGAGCAAGCGATCTCTCCAATGGAACTGGCTTTAACAACTGGTGCTACTTTCGTGGCACAAAGCTTCTCTACGGACCTGAAAGATTTGACTGCTCTAATTGAAGCAGGAATCAATCACGATGGATTCTCTTTGATCAACGTATTCAGCCCTTGTGTAACGTACAACAAGGTAAACACATACGACTGGTTCAAGGAAAACCTTACAAAGCTTAGCGATATCGAAGGATACGATCCATCAAACCGTGAAGCTGCAATGCAGACATTGATGCAGCATAATGGTCTTGTAACAGGATTAATCTATCAAAACACTGAGCGTAAATCTTATCAGGAGCTTGTAAGCGGCTATTCAGAAACTCCGCTTTCACAAGCAGACCTTAAGCTGGACCAAGCTCATTTTGATAAGCTTGTAGCTGAATTCATGTAATATAATATCCGGTCGTGAACACCGGATTGCGATAAAACCCCAATCCTTTGATTGGGGTTTTATTATTCAATATCTGGTTTCTTAATGAACGGCCTTATTTTATCGCAGTCGGATCGATTATAGTGATGAGAATCACAACTAAAATTAAGATATTAAGATAATATTTATTCTTAAGGATGCTTTTTTACTATTCAAGCAGCCCTATTTAAAGTGCCTGCTATTGTTTTCATTCAATGAAGAGTTTATACTATTATAATGTGTATATTTAATATTTTCAGGGGGAATATGACCCTGTTTTCAAATGATAGAAACAGGATTTGGATGCTTCCTGGTTCGAGCGCATAGACATAACATGATTCCTGCGCTTTTCTGATGAAAGGAGATCTATAAATGAACGAGAATCAACGCTTAGAAGGACAGCAAGTACAAACTGCAAATTCTTCGGACAAAAAATCTAGCAAGGATTACAGCAAGTACTTTGAAACAGTTTATACAGCACCTTCTTTGAAGGATGCCAAGTTGCGCGGCAAGGAAGAAGTCAAGTACCAGAAAGATTTTGATATTCCTGAGCAATTTAAGGGAATGGGCCAGGGCCGCAAATTCTATATCCGTACTTATGGCTGCCAGATGAATGAGCACGATACAGAGGTCATGGCTGGCATTTTCCTCGGTCTGGGCTATGAACCAACCGACAGTGTCGATGATGCGAATGTCATCCTGTTGAACACTTGTGCAATCAGGGAAAATGCTGAAAACAAGGTATTCGGTGAACTTGGTCACTTGAAGCATCTCAAAAAGGAAAAGCCGGATCTTCTTTTAGGAGTCTGCGGCTGCATGTCACAAGAAGAATCTGTTGTTAATAAAATCCTTAAGACATATAACCAGGTTGACATGATTTTTGGAACGCATAACATCCACCGCTTGCCTCATATCCTTCAGGAAGCCTACATGTCCAAGGAAATGGTCATCGAGGTATGGTCAAAGGAAGGAGACGTTATTGAAAACCTTCCTAAAGTCCGCCGTGGTAACATCAAGGCGTGGGTTAATATTATGTACGGATGCGATAAATTCTGCACTTACTGTATCGTTCCTTATACACGAGGCAAAGAGCGAAGCCGACGTCCTGATGATATCATCCAGGAGGTGCGCCAATTGGCAGCACAGGGCTATCAGGAAATTACTCTGCTTGGCCAAAACGTAAACGCGTATGGAAAAGATTTTACAGATATGAAATATGGTCTGGGTGACCTGATGGATGAAATCAGTAAAATTGATATTCCTAGGATCCGTTTCACGACTAGCCATCCGCGTGATTTTGACGATCATTTAATCGAAGTGCTTGCCAAGGGCGGAAACTTGATGGATCATATCCATCTACCAGTACAGTCTGGGTCCACTGAAGTATTGAAAATCATGGCGCGCAAATATACTCGTGAGCAGTATTTGGAGCTAGTGCAAAAAATCAAAGCAGCGATTCCTAATGTTACTTTGACTACGGATATTATCGTAGGCTATCCGAACGAGACGGATGAGCAGTTTGAAGAGACAATGTCCCTTGTTCGTGAGGTGGGCTATGAGGCTGCCTATACCTTCATCTATTCTCCAAGAGAAGGGACGCCTGCTGCTAAAATGCAGGATAATGTTCCAATGGAAGTGAAGAAGGAAAGATTGCAGCGACTGAACGCACTTGTGAATGAGCAGTCTGCACAGTCTATGAAGAAGTATCAGGACCAGGTAGTGGAAGTGCTTGTCGAAGGAGAAAGCAAAAACAATCCGGATGTATTGGCGGGTTACACAAGCAAATTGAAGCTAGTCAATTTTGTTGGTCCAAAAACGGCAATCGGCAAGATTGTCAAAGTGAAGATTACTAATGCAAAAACATGGTCTTTAAACGGGGAAATGGTAGAAGAAATCGAACCAGTTGAGGTGAAGTAAGTTGGCAAAATACAATAAAGATGATATTATCCAGCGTTCAAGAGAAATTGCTTTAATGATTGCAGAAACAGAAGAGGTTGACTTTTTTAAGCGTGCGGAAGCGCAAATTCACGAAAATGAAAAAGTAAAAACAATTATTTCTTCTATTAAAGGACTGCAAAAGCAGGCTGTGAACTTCCAGCATTATGGAAAGCCAGAAGCTTTGAAGAAGACAGAAGATAAAATTGCTTCCCTGGAACAGCAGCTGGATGAAATTCCTGTTGTACAGGAATTCAAACAATCTCAGCTTGAAGTGAATGAACTTCTTCAGCTGATCGCAACAACCATTTCCAATACGGTAACGGACGAAGTTATTGCATCAACTGGTGGAGATGTCCTGCGAGGCGAAACTGGAGCATCACTCAAAAACGGTGCAAGCTGTCATAGCCACGATCATTAATAAGATTATCTAACAAGGGATCTGCTTTTAGGCGGGTGCCTTGTTTTTTTATTCCTCTGTTAGAACATTTAATGCGAAAACAATCCTTACAACTTTCATCAATCGGGAACATTCAGAACAAATGGGCATACAATGAACTATGCCTAAGTTTTTACCAGCTGTTCTAAAATTAATCGCACACTAGTCTAATATCACGCATAGGATGAATTGAAAAAGATTGAGGAGGTTTCGCTCGCAATGGGAGATTACAGAGAGATTATTACGAAAGCCGTCGTAGCGAAAGGACGTAAATTCACACAGTCCAATCATACGATCAACCCAGCGCATCATCCGAGCAGCATTCTGGGCGCTTGGGTAATAAACCATAAGTATAAAGCAAAAAAGGTCGGCAAAACAGTTGAAGTAAGCGGACATTATGACATCAATATCTGGCACTCCTTTGATGATAATACAAGAACGGAAGTTGTGACGGAGAAAGTAACATATTGTGATGTCATCAAGCTAAAATACCGCGACCCGGATTGCATGGATGACCATGATGTCCTTGTCGAGGTCCTTCAGCAGCCTAACTGCATCGAGGCAGTCATTTCGCCAAATGGCAACAAGATCATCGTTCATGTAGAGAGGGAATTCCTGGTGGAAGTCATCGGTGAAACGAAGGTCTGTGTTATTGTCCATCCAGGGGGCTGCGATTGTGACGACGATGAATGGGGACACGGAGTCGATGATGATGAATTCGAAGACTTGAACCCAGATTTCCTCTTAGGAGAAGAAGAATAAGGTCGAACTAGGAAGCTTGCACTTCCTAGTTTTTTTGACTTGAAAAGGCAAAGTCAGTCAATGCAGCAGCGGACCGCGTAATGTTATTAGAGAAAGGTAGATTTGTGGAAAACGGGCATGGGTTCATCTCCCATGCTCTTATTGTATTGATTTAAGCATCTCGCTTCTTCTTTGTTTTTATTGAGAAGTTAATGAGTTGAATAGCAATATGAAGACCAGCCAGGATTATAAAAGTCCAGAAAAATAATGGGTTTTGATGATCAATCCATTCCAATTCTAAAAAATTCTCTATAAGGGAAAAAATAAAGAAGAACAGAAAGAATTTAAGGGTTAAGCTCTCAAGTTTTTTTAACATAGGAAATATCCTTTCTCTGCATTTAAACTATATAATTTCAATAAAATTGGTAAAAATCCTTCTCTTTTTGCCTCTTTAGATATACATTTTTCTAATTCTAGAAAGGAATTTTACTCCAAGGTGAAGAACAATTATTCTGTTAGGGCAGGCTCTTCGTTTCCAATCCCGGTGGATAAATGATTTAGTTATTTAATTAAAGCAGGAGGAAGATATGCTTATTTTCGGAAAAAAGGAGAAAGGCGTCAGATACACCTGGAGGCCTGGTGTCTATGGAATTATCTTTAATGAACAGAAGGATAGGATTGCTTTAATGCAAACAGACGATGGTAAATACTTTCTTCCTGGCGGAGGGTTGGAAAATGGGGAAAGCCACCATGACTGCCTTTTAAGGGAAAGCATTGAGGAAATGGGTATGTTCATTAAGCTAGGGGTTTATATCGGCGAAGCCCAGCGCTATTTCTATTCAACAAAGGATCACGAATATTATCTGGTTGTGGGATATTTCTACTTCGGTGAACTGGCTGGTTATGCAGGAAAACCGACTGAGACAGACCACCATCTCAAATGGGTGGAACCTGAGTTGGCGGTCGTGTGTTTGTTCCAGGAACATCAAAAATGGGCTGTAGGAAAGTCTTTAACAATGTTGTGTAAATAGAAGTAGGGATATCGATTCTAAAGCAATGCCAAAGGCTGTCCTGCGAAATTAGTTGGGAAAATGAAATAAACCAAAATACTTCTTTTCTTTATCGCCTGCTTAATGGTACTGTTAGCATAATATAATATCTCTCATTAGAAAAATTGTTTGACCCAAGGAAAAATTGGGAAAATATTTTCTAGAATAGTCAAGAATATAATGAGGGCGATTATGGATAACAAATTTGAATACCGGATCTTTCACGAGGAACTAAGCAAGCTGCAAAAAGAATTTCAGCGGTGTGAAGATGTCAGGATAAGGATTGAGATATCTAAAGACATCGAACTTATAGTAAATGCACTTGAAACGATCTAAAATTTATGCAGGAGATTTATATATGAATAAAATTTTAAATGATCCAGGATTCCTGACTTTTTGCGAGTCAGCTATGCCGATTGATGTGGTCAAGAAATTTACAAACAACAATATCCGAGGCCTTGAAAACATCGCATTAAGGTCCATTTCAACAAGGAACAAGCTTCCTGCTAATGTAGTGAATGTTCTGTTGGCGTATTTCTATAGCCACTTTGGCAATCAAGTATATAATCGGAATGACCTGGCCAGGCTTTATGATTACTGGGCATCCAAAGACGTCCGTACAATGTCTCAAGCAATCGAAATGGTCAATGAAGACATCGAACAAGTGCTTAAAAACTTAAAATGATTCATTCGCATTGAACAGGCTTCGGCCTGTTTTTTTTAAAAAGAGAGAAAGTATAAAATTCACTTCGAGAATTGTCCAGCTCCATCGCTTAGCCAGTTTTCATCCTGTGAGTCTTCTTCGATGATCTTGCGATAAGCGTCAGCTTTCAGCAGCTCGAGACGCTTATCCAGTTTCGCCTCCTAGAAACTCCGAAACTTCAACTCCGCCGGTCGGCCCTCCAGCGCTAGTCGGGTCTGAACGAGGCGCTTGCGCTTTTCTTTATACTATCCAAAATTGACTGGTAATTCTTTTTTAAGGGGATTCTATCGAAAATTAACTTTTGTCGAGTTATAATAGATATTTAGAGTAATAGATCGAAACAAAGTGAATTTTGGAGGATAATATGGCTACATATACCCCTATGATCAAGCAATACTTGCAAGTGAAGGCAGATTACCAGGATGCCTTTTTATTTTTTCGCTTAGGCGATTTTTATGAAATGTTCTTTGAGGATGCGCTTAAGGCTTCCCAGGAGCTTGAAATTACACTTACTAGCAGAGAGGGCGGTGGAGAAGACCGTATACCAATGTGCGGGGTTCCGTACCATTCTGCTCCTAACTATATTGAACAACTGGTCGCAAAAGGATACAAAGTTGCGATTTGTGAACAAACAGAAGACCCTAAAACAGCAAAGGGTGTTGTAAGGCGTGAAGTTGTCCAGCTGATCACTCCCGGAACAATGATGGAAGGCAGAGGACTATTAGAAAAGGAAAACAATTTTATCGCAGCTCTGTCTATTTTTCCAGGAGAAATATATGGATTTGCATGCAGTGACCTTACAACTGGTGAAAGCAGGGCTACAGTAATAAGTGGGAATATCGAGGAACTGATCAACGAAATGTCCTTATCAGGTGCAAAGGAAGTTATTATTGAAAGCACTCTTTCAACAGAAAACCAGAAAAAGCTGAAGGAGCGCTTCAATCTGGCACTTTCCATTGAAGATAACACTGAAGTCAATGACAGCTTCAATCATCTTTTCGCAAATCTTGAAAATGAGCAGCTAAAAAAGACGTCTTCAAGATTATTCAATTACTTGCACAGGACTCAGAAGCGCAGTCTTGATCATTTGCAGAAGGTTTCCGTATATAAAGTACAACAGTATATGAAGATCGACTATTTTTCAAAGCGTAATCTTGAGCTTACAGAGACAATCCGTTCTACGGCGAAAAAAGGAACGCTCATATGGCTGCTCGATGAAACAATGACAGCAATGGGCGGAAGGATGCTGAAGCAATGGATCAACAGGCCGCTGATAGAAATGGACGAAATCGGCCGCAGGCAGGAATTGGTCCAGCTTTTCACCGGCCAGTTTTTCGAGCGACAGGAATTGAGGGAAAAACTGAAAGACGTCTATGACCTGGAACGACTTGCGGGTCGGGTGGCGTTTGGCAATCTGAATCCAAGGGACTTAATGCAGTTGAAGAGATCCTTACTGCAGGTTCCTTCACTAAAATATATTCTGAACAATCTACCGCATGAAGAAGCAGTACGTATGGCTGAACGCGTCGACCCTTGTGAAGAGGCAGCAGATCTGCTCGAGCAGGCCATTGTGGATAACCCGCCTATGTCCGTAAAAGAAGGGAATATCATCCGGGATGGCTATAATCAGCAACTTGACGAATACCGTGATGCCAGTCGAAACGGAAAGAGTTGGATTGCTATGCTTGAACGTGAAGAGCGGGAAAAAACAGGCATCAAATCGCTGAAGATCGGCTACAACAGGATATTTGGATATTATATCGAAGTGACTAGGGCGAACCTGCATTTACTGCAGGAAGGCCTGTATGAACGAAAGCAGACACTTTCGAACGCAGAGCGATTCATCACTCCTGAACTGAAGGAAAAAGAGGAATTGATCCTGGCTGCAGAGGAAAAGAGCATAGAGCTTGAGTACCAGTTGTTTGTCAGCATCCGCGAAACAATCAAAGAATATATCCCTAGGCTGCAAGGATTGGCAAAAGCACTAAGCGAACTGGATGTCCTTCTCGGGTTCGCGGAGCTGAGTGAACAGCGCAGATATGTAAGGCCAGCATTTTCAGCCGAGAGGAAAATTGTGCTGAAGGATGGACGCCACCCTGTTGTCGAAAAAGTAATGGATGCACAGGAATATGTGCCAAATGATTGCTACATGGACAATGAGCGGGAGGTCCTTTTGATCACAGGACCGAATATGTCCGGGAAAAGTACGTATATGCGTCAAGTTGCCTTGACTGCGATCATGGCGCAAATTGGCTGCTTTGTTCCAGCATCTGAAGCTGTGATGCCGATTTTTGACCAGGTGTTCACCAGGATTGGAGCGGCTGATGATCTTGTTTCAGGGCAGAGTACTTTTATGGTTGAGATGCTAGAGGCGAAAAATGCGATTACAAACGCAACAAGTGACAGCCTGATTTTATTTGATGAGATTGGCCGCGGGACATCGACTTATGATGGGATGGCACTTGCACAGGCAATGATTGAATACATTCATGATAAAATCGGCGCAAAAACACTGTTCTCGACTCACTATCATGAGTTGACATCCCTTGATCATGAACTGTATAAGCTAAAGAATGTCCATGTAAGTGCGGTCGAACAAAATGGAAAAGTTGTATTCCTTCATAAAATCAGAGAAGGCGCAGCAGACAAGAGCTATGGAATTCATGTCGCCCAGTTAGCTGAACTCCCAGCTGATCTGATTGAGCGTGCAGCAGAAATTCTCGAAATCCTGGAACAAAATGATGTTCATGTTTCAAACGTCCCTAGTGGAGAAAAAATTAGAGAATCTGTACGTGAACAGAATACAACGGAACAAATCAAAAACAATGAACTTCACATGAAAGAAACAGCGGCGGCTGCACAGCTTTCGTTCTTCGATGAAGCGCCGGTAAATAAGAAGGACAGCGGTGCGAGCAAAAAAGAGAAGCAGGTCCTTGAACAATTGAGCGGACTTGAAATCCTTGATATGACACCATTGCAGGCAATGAACATGCTATACGAATTACAGAGAAAACTGCGCAAGTAAGCGTGGAAATCGATCTGGGGGTGAGGGAATGGGGAAAATCATTCAGCTTGATGATGCATTATCAAATAAAATCGCGGCCGGTGAGGTAGTTGAACGCCCTGCCTCTGTGGTCAAGGAATTGCTTGAAAACTCTATAGATGCTGGAAGCACAGTTATTGAAATTGATCTTGAGGAAGCGGGCCTTGCAAGAATCCGGATTACTGACAATGGCGATGGAATTGAAGAGGAAGACGTACTTGTCGCATTCCAGCGCCATGCAACGAGCAAAATCAAGAATGAAAACGACTTATTCCGAATCAGAACGCTTGGATTCCGTGGTGAAGCATTGCCAAGTATAGCCTCTGTTTCTAGACTTGAAATGAAGACATCCACCGGAATGGAAGGGAACAAGATCATCATAGAAGGCGGCAAGGTTGAGTCGCTGGAAAAGGCAGACAGCCGCAAAGGCACAGACATCTTGATCTCAGATCTCTTTTTTAATACCCCGGCACGACTGAAATACATGAAGACCATTCATACAGAGCTTGGAAATGTCACCGATGTCGTCAATCGGCTGGCACTGGCGAATCCAAATATTTCATTCAGGCTTGTGCATAATGGACGACAGCTGCTGAAAACTGCTGGAAACGGAGATGTGCGACAGGTTCTCGCTGCCATTTACGGAATCAATATGGTTAAGGCCATGATCCCGATATCCGGTGAATCCCTTGATTATAAAATCAGCGGATATATCTCAATGCCTGAAATGACAAGAGCGTCAAGGAATTATATTTCGACTATGATCAATGGTCGCTTTATCAAGAATTATGCTCTGGTAAAAGCAATTCAAGAAGGATATCATACATTGCTGCCAATCGGGAGGTACCCCGTCATCCTTTTGAATATTGAGATGGACCCGCTTTTGATCGATGTGAATGTCCATCCATCCAAAATGGAAGTGCGGTTAAGCAAGGAACAGGAATTGAATGAGCTTGTTTCCGGATTAATCAAGTCTCTATTTAAGACGAAAGAATTGATTCCTGCAGGTTTCACCACTCAGAAACCAGTAAAGCCAAAGACTGAACAAACCTTTATGAATTTGGACCATTTACCCGTCAACGAGAAAACCTCAGAGACGTCAGAACCTGCGAGCAGGTCAATAATAGAAGAAAAAGCATACGAGCTTAGCCAGCGGGGGCAAGCTTCAGAACAAAAGGACCTTATTCAACCAGAACAGCCAAATTGGCGAAATGCGTTTATGGTCGAAGAAACCCGGAGTATGGTTGAGGAGACACATGCCCAGAATGAAGTTCAACCTGAAAAGGAAGATATGGAAGATGAACAGGTAAATGACCTGAACGAGGTTCATGTACCTGTAATCGAAGAGTCTGCCTCCCGTGTCCCTCCCCTCTATCCAATCGGCCAGATGCATGGAACCTATATTCTCGCCCAGAATGATCGAGGACTGTATATTATCGACCAGCATGCAGCACAGGAGAGAATCAAGTATGAATATTTCAGGGAAAAGGTAGGACAGGTTGCAACCGAGCTTCAGGAAATGCTTGTACCAATCACGCTTGAGTATTCTGCTGACGAATGCATTAAAATCAATGAATATCAGCATGAGCTGGAAAAAGTCGGTGTCTTCCTTGAGCCGTTTGGATATAATAGCTTCATCGTCAGGTCACACCCTCAATGGTTCCCTCAGGGCGAGGAGCAGCAGCTGATTGAAGAAATGATTGAACAGCTTCTGGCCATGAAAAAAGTCGAAATCAAAAAACTTCGAGAAGAAGCTGCGATCATGATGAGCTGTAAAGCATCCATAAAAGCAAACCATTATTTGCGAACCGATGAAATCCAGGCATTACTGGATGAACTGCGTCGATCATCAGATCCATTCACCTGTCCACATGGCCGGCCGATCATTGTCCATTATTCAACCTATGAAATGGAAAAAATGTTCAAACGAGTGATGTAAGAAAAGCGTAAGCGTCTCGGTCAGCCCCGACAAGCGCTGGAGCTGGACAATTCTCTAAATGTAATTTATCTCCTATCTCTAAAAAACGTAAAACAGTGTTTCCTTTGGGAAATGCTGTTTTTTTATTTTACTTTAGAATGAAATATCTGTATTTGATGGATAAAAATTCTTGTTAATTTTCTAATTTTAGTGTAAAATTACACCGTAAGGAAGAAATGACATGATTTTCTGTTAATTGGTCACCTGTTTTGGAAAAAGATATTTTTAGTGCAGGTCATTAATCAAAAATAATGGCTGGCAATATATTTAGTTTAAGGGAGGTGATTCATTGTTTGCTTTTTCATTGCTATTCATGATCATGCCGGCTGTAATTTTGGTTTTCATTTTGGCCTTTGCTGTGAAAAATAAAGATAAAGGGGGAGAAGAAGTGGTTAGGCATTTATACACTTATCTTGTATTATTTGCAACATTGATGATGGTGATTGGTGGAGGAGTTTCGATTTTTATGGCTACAGCAGACCTTGTCAGTCCATCAGGTTATTATCAAAGCTATTCAGAATACAAACAAATGAACATGCACGAAAAGATAGAAGGTACAAAGGAAGACATGAGCGAGGAAGAACTGCGGAGCAGCTATGAGACATATATAAAGGAAGAAAAGGAAAGGCAAAAAAATCAGGCAATAAACCAGATTATCAAAAGCACTGGATTTATTGTCATCCCACTGCCAGTTTTCCTGTACTTTAATAGGTTAAGGAAACAATATAAAGAGTAATGAAGGAAGAGGCACTGTTTTTAGTGCCTCTTAAAATAAGTAATAAGAAGGGGATATTAGCCGCAGAATCGAATGTAAATAGAGACCATAGAGGGAGTGTGAGAAAATATGTACAATCGGCCAAAGTTCGAAGAATTCCCGGAATATACAAGGAAATATATCAGACTGCTTCCAGAAGGAAAATTGATTGACATTCTCAACAGCCAGATGAATTATACATATCAGCTTTTGTCAAACATTACTGACTCTCAAGCCAACTTCAGATATGCTGAAGGGAAATGGGCACTGTGCGAGGTATTAGGGCATCTGATCGATACGGAACGGATCATGTCCTACAGAATTTTGCGTATTGCCAGAGGTGACACGAGCCCGCTCTTGGGTTTTGATGAAAATAGGTTTGTAGAAGAAGCGCTGTTTCCATTGCGCGCAATGTCAGACCTCCTGGAAGACTACCAAAATGTGAGAAATGCGACGATTAGCCTTTTAACAGGATTGCCACAGAAATCATTAGAAAATTTGGGAAGTGCGAATGGATTTGACGTAAAAGTGGAAACCATCGCTTATATGATTGCAGGACATGAACTCCATCATTTGAAAATCATAAAGGAAAAATATTTAGATGCAAAATAGTTATAGTCCTAAAAATTCCCCAAGAACTTTTTAAGTGAACTAGATATAAAAAAAAAATCGCCAAATCTGGCGATCTTTTTTTTATATCGTTATCTATCTCACAGCTGGCTGCAGCTTGTGAATGTATTGAAGTGCCTTGCCCGTACCAATTGCGACTGATTCGAGTGGGTTAGGAGCAATGTGTACTGGAACGACCATTTCGCTGCCGAGCCAATCCTGCATGCCGTTAAGCAATGCGCCTCCACCGGAGAGGATTACACCGCGGTCTACGATATCACCACTTAGTTCTGCGGGGCAATCCTCGAGAGTTGCGCGGATCGCTTCCATGATATGAAGAAGCGATTCCTTGATTGCGTCCCTGATTTCATATGAATTCAAGGTCACCGTTTTTGGAAGTCCTGTCACCAAATCACGGCCGCGGATGTCCAATTCCATCATTTCATGGTCAACGAGTGCATAGCCGATTTCCATTTTAATCTTTTCAGCTGTTCTTTCACCGATCAAAACATTGTATTCTTTGCGTACATATTGAATGATGTCCTCGTCCAATCTGTCACCAGCAATTCGGATGGAGTGGCATGCGACAACTCCGCCATAGGAAATGATGGCTACTTCAGTCGTTCCTCCGCCAATATCAACAACTACGTTTGCTACCGGCTCGTCAACAGGAAGTCCCGCTCCGATTGCTGCAGCAACCGGTTCTTCAATCAGGTGAACCTTTTTGGCACCTGCATTTCTGACTGCGTCCTGAATTGCACGGCGTTCAACGCTTGTGGAACCTGATGGCGTACAGACGACTACATCAGGTTTGCGTAGCGAAAAGCCGCCTTTCTTTGCAGCCTTTTTCATAATTTGTTTCAGCATTTCAGTAGTTACATCAAAATCTGCGATGACGCCATCTTTTAAAGGTCGGATCGCCACGATTTTGCCTGGAGTCTTCCCGATCATTTCTTTCGCTTCCTTACCAACAGCAAGGACGCTCTTACTTTCAGTATCGATTGCCACAACGGAAGGTTCGTTTAAGGCAATACCTTTATTTTTACTATATACAAGTGTGTTTGCTGTACCTAAATCAATTCCAATTTCTGTAGTTGATAACATTCGTTTTCACCCAGTTCTCTATAAATTAGTTAATCCATCATAGACTTCTATTAAACTACCATGAATTTGGGGGTGAAGGAGCCTTTGTTACTGAATCGTTATCTAAATGTAAAAGTTAAGGAAAATTTTTTCAAAAAAGAGAAATAAAGAATACCCATTAAAAAAAAGGGGTATAATGCATAGATGTTCAACTGCTTTCTAATTAATGGTAAGATTAAATCAAGATGTCGGTATTCTATAACTGGCACGTTCTTTGAAAAGGCAGTGTGAAATTTTTTGGAACAGAAACAGAAATTAATTGTGTTAATTGGTCCGACTGCAGTCGGCAAGACGAAGCTGAGTATTGAACTGGCTAAAAAATACAATGCTGAAATCATCAGCGGCGATTCGATGCAGATTTATAAAGGGATGGATATTGGAACAGCGAAAATCACCCCTGAAGAGATGGATGGTGTCCCGCATCATTTGATTGATATTAAAGAGCCTGATGAAAGTTTTTCTACTGCAGAATTCCAGGAGCTCGTCCGCAAAAAGATTGCAGAGATCAGTTCCCGGGGAAGGCTGCCCATGATTGTAGGCGGTACAGGGCTTTATATCCAATCAGTCATTTACGATTACCATTTTACTGACGCACCTTCAGACCCTGAGTTTCGTCGACAGTTAGAAGAAGTTGCCGAAAAATTGGGGCCAGAGCTTTTGCATGACAGATTAAAGGAAGCTGACCCGATCAGTGCAGAGAGAATTCATCCGAATAATGTGCGCCGGGTGATCAGGGCACTGGAAATCATCCACTGTTCAGGGAATACACCGGGAGAGCTGCAGGAAGACCAATCCCCAGAGTTATTATATGATACCGCCATCATTGGGCTGTCCATGGAAAGGAACCTGCTTTATCAGCGGATCAATCTGAGGGTGGATTTAATGATCGAACAAGGGCTGCTTGATGAAGTAAAGTATTTCTATGATAAAGGGTTACGAGAAAGTCAGTCGATCCAGGCAATCGGCTATAAAGAATTGTACGAGTTTTTCGATGGCGACATATCGCTTGAGCAGGCGGTCGAAAATTTGAAACAAAATTCACGCCGATATGCAAAAAGGCAGCTAACATGGTTTCGAAACAAGATGAATGTGGAATGGTTTGATATGTCAGTGTCAAATGACACTGAAAAAAAATTCGCCGAAATTTCCAAGTTCATTGAAGGAAAGCTCGAGATAACAGCGAATACATAATAATAGAGATAAAAGAGGAGGATCCGCCCATGAAACAAGTGAACATTCAGGACCAGTATTTAAATCAGTGCCGCAAAGATAATATTAATGTGACCGTTTTTTTATTGAACGGTTTTCAGTTAAGAGGACAAATTAAAGGATTTGATAACTTTACAGTCCTTTTTGAATCTGACGGCAAGCAGCAGCTCGTCTATAAGCATGCGATTTCTACATTCGCACCGCAAAAGAATGTTCAAATTGATTATGAAGGCCAAGCTTAATTCAGATATGCAAGAGGACCCGCCATTGGCGGGTTTTTTCTTTATCAGTGAATGGACTTAAGATTGTGCATCAGATTAATACATAAATAAGATTTATTTTAAAAATGAATTCCTGCCCTGACGAATACATATAAATATAGGAGTTTATTTCTTGGGAAACCGCAGATTGTGACAAAGTCTATAGATTAATACGAAGTTTGTCTTTTAATCGGTTCCCAAGTGCCCAGATCTCAATGATCAGAAATGTTCTCCTTGCTCGGCGTATGCCTCAAGCAGGTGAATATCAGAGTTACAGCTATTTTGCGAATATTGTTTCCAGAATGAGAGGTGAAATCTTTGGACCAACCGCTTCGCAAGAAAAATAACGGTCAAATCAGCATTGTTTTGAACTCGCAAAAAAGAAAGACGTTGACGAAAGAATTACCTGAAACGAATATGGTTCCAAAGTCGATCCCGCAGGAGCACACAGCCTTGAAAGAAATTGAGGAAGAGCTCGGGGCGCTTGTTGGCATGGAAGAAATGAAAAGAATGATAAAAGAAATTTATGCCTGGATATATGTGAATAAAAAAAGGGAAGAAATGGGCCTGAAAGCAGGCAAACAGGCTCTTCACATGATGTTCAAGGGGAATCCGGGAACAGGGAAGACAACTGTGGCAAGGATCATCGGCAAGCTCTTTCTGAAGATGAATGTTCTTTCGAAAGGGCATTTAATCGAGGCAGAACGGGCCGACCTTGTTGGGGAATATATCGGGCATACGGCACAAAAGACACGGGATTTGATAAAAAAAGCTCTTGGGGGCATTCTTTTCATCGATGAAGCATATTCGCTCGGACGCGGCGGAGAAAAGGATTTTGGCAAGGAAGCGATTGATACGCTTGTCAAACATATGGAGGATAAACAGCATGAGTTCATTTTAATCCTTGCAGGGTATTCCCGTGAAATGGAATACTTCCTGACCCTGAATCCTGGTCTTCATTCACGTTTTCCACTGGTGATCGATTTTCCGGATTATTCTATTGAACAACTGATGGATATCGGCCAGCGAATGTTAAAGGAGAGGGAATACAGCCTGAGCCATGAAGCAGAACGCAAATTCAGGGAGCACCTTGTCACTGTAAAATCCACTCTAGGTGCAGCGGCATTTTCGAATGGGCGTTATGTAAGGAATGTAATCGAAAAATCAATCAGGGCACAGGCAATGAGACTCTTGATGCAGAATCAGTATGACAAGCATGAATTGATGACCATCCGCAGCAATGACCTTGTCTTTTCAGAAGATTAAAAAGGTGAAACAATGTCAAAAGCTTTTGTTGACATTGTTTTTGGTCTTTGTTAATATACCCTTAAGGGTATATTAAATCTTTTGCTTGGGGGAATAATCATGAACGATATTACAGTTTACACAACGAATACATGTCCTTACTGCACGATGATGAAGAACTTCCTGGACGACAAAGGAATCGCTTATAAGGAAGTTAATGTCCAAAAAGATCCAATCGCCGCACAAAGACTGGTTGAAGCAACTGGCCAAATGGGCGTGCCGCAATCAAATGTAAACGGAAATTGGGTATTAGGATTCGATCCAAATTCGGTAATGTCTTTTCTTAAATAATGATAAAAAGGATCCCGTAGTGAGTCTGGGGATCCTTTTTCATTTTTCGATTAAAACCTCTTCCTGCCATACTTGATATAAGTAGATCACTACAGAGAATAAAACAAATAATAGAAATCGCTCCCAGGGGGTAATATTGATCAATCGATAAATGCCCATTTTTTCTTGTAACAAATAGTGGACAGGAAAAATGGCAAAAACGAAATCAACGATGATGTTTGTAATGAGGTACTTCCAGAATTGTCCGTATGTATAGTAGAAAATCCATATAGTTATTATGATAAAAACCCCGAACACCCCTGAGACAAATAGAGGTTTTAATGAGGGGATAATCGAAACTTTTATCTCCCAGTGCTTTTGGTTGTAAGCAATGACATTGTATACTGCCATTATAAGAGAAGTGAGAATCGCGACTGGCATATAACGTTTGATCCCTACCTTCTTTAGAAATAGAAGGGTGAACCACGGGACTATCAGCGAAGCCCACAACAATAATTTATTGACCATACGGAAATCTCCTTTGTTAAGGTAATTCTAGTATTTGAAATTCCCTCCAATTTATCCATAAGAATCAATCCCTTCGATTCAATAAAACTGAAAGATCACGCTCGAGGTTACATCTATTATCGTTTTGCCTTTTAACAAAACATTCTTTACTTTTTAAAGTACCCTGTCCAATTTTTGAAATAATTCGGCAAACAACGTTCTCTTTTTCTCCTTTTCATGTAGTTTGGTACTAGCTTGATGACAGAAGTAAGTCATGAGCTAAATTATGATTGAACAGAAATCAAAGAAGTTAAAGAAATACTTTTATCAAAAAAAGGTTTACAAAGTTTTTTTATGGGTAAACAATATTGGGTTTTTCTATTAATTTTTCGACTGTGGGAGAAACTAAACACCAACATAATTTTCAATCTTAGTTAAGCTATAGATATTAAAGGAGAAATAAAATATGGGGTATGAGTACAACCACAAGATTGAGGGTATTGATTTTAGCTGGGATGTCAATAAAGGAAGATTCTCATTCGAAGGTGAGGATGCAGTGCTCTTCTGGATTTCTTCAGCTATGAAAACTTTTTTTGATACAATCGAAGAGATCTCAGGTGAAGAGGCATCGAATCTTGTTTTTGAAACGACAGGATTCCGGCAGGGCCTGGTAGTCGGACAGTATTTTGAAAAAATGAAGGAAGTCAGTGTCACCGAGGCTGCTGAAATGATCACCAATACATATTCTACCGCAGGATGGGGCATGACCATCATTGAAGATTTGAACTTCGAAACGAAAACATTTACTGCCATCATGAAAGACAGCTGGGAGCATAAAGTGAACGTAGCCCAGGGCAAGTCCAAGGGAGGGAGATTCCTCCCGGCACATTATGCAGGAGTATTTTCGGGGCTCTTTGGCACGAATATTTGGTATAAAATCAAACAGGACCAGTTAGAGGGAAACGAACACAGTATAATCGAATATTTTCCTTCCGATGTGACGATATCGGATAATATTCATCAGCTGGCTCGCAAAAAAGAGTCAGAACAAATCAGGAAGCTTGAAAGCCTGGTCGAAGAAAAAACCTTGGAATTGAAGGAATTGGTTAACAAGCTTTCGTCACCTATTATTCCGGTGCTAGAGGGAGTCGTTGTGGTACCCTTGATCGGAAAATACGACGAAGACAGGGCAGACCAGCTGATTATCAATACACTCAACAAATTGCCTGCGTATAAAGCAAGCTATCTCGTGCTTGACCTGACAGGCATGGATCAGGATATCGGCCCACATGCCGTCAGTTTAATCGAGAAAATTGGATCTGCTGCAAGATTGATCGGCACAAAAACAATTCTCGTTGGCATTTCCTCGTCATTGGGAATTGAAATCACCCAATCAAATATTAACTTATCAAAATTTGATTGTTTCCAAACGCTGCAACACGGTATCCATTATGCAATCGGACAGATGGGCAGGAAAATCATCTAAAAAAAGCAGAGTACATTCATTAAACTGAATGCGACTCTGCTTTTTTTGCAGTCTTTTTTATAGCTGAGGTGGATGGAGATTGACTCCCAGCTTCCGGACTGGAAGATGCCACTTATAGGTGTAGGATAATACACGAAGTGCAGTCAGGATACCAAATAAGCCATAGAGCGTAACGGCATTGTCTGCCATTCCGAGCCCGATGATTAGACCGGCAAGAACTGCCCATACAGCATAGATCTCTGCTTTAAATACCAATGGTTTCCGGCCGGCAAGCAAATCACGGATGATTCCGCCGCCGCTGCCTGTCAATACGGCTGCCACAATGACTGCGCTAAGCGGATGCCCCATATTGGAAGCGTATATGGCTCCCTGGATTGCAAATGCAGCAAGTCCGATGGCATCAAAAAAATTGCCCCATCGTTGCCAGTGTTTCAAAAGATTGGTTGGAAACAGAAAAACGATCGTAATCGACAGCAAAGCCAAATTGAAGAAAATTCCCTGATCCCAAATTGCCGATACAGGCACACCAATAAGCAAGTTTCGGATTGCTCCGCCGCCAAAGGCTGTCACGATTCCCAGTATATATACTCCGAAGATATCATATTCCTCTTCCATTGCGATAATTGCACCGCTGATCGCGAATGCGACTGTTCCAATCATGCTGAGTACTTCCCATGTCATTTCCGCTGTGCTCCTCTTGTTAAAATAAAACTTAAATACTAAAATAGGAAAATGCAAACATATTGATTTTATCATTTTTGATGCAATTTACAACCACTTTAGCCCGGTATGCCAAAATTTTTGTTTGAGGATGAATTTTGGTATGATGTTTTTAGCTATATAGAAGGAAAGAAGGGGATTGTTTGGAACAAGATCATGTACTTGAAAAAGTGATCCTTGTTGGCTGCCAGACGAATGATGAGGATGATCTTCGCTTTCAGTATTCAATGGAAGAGCTTGCATCGCTTACGGAAACGGCAAAAGGGAACGTAATGGTGCAGGTTGTTCAAAAGAGGCCCAAGGTCCATCCGGCTACATACATAGGAAAAGGGAAAGTTGAAGAGCTTCAGGCACTGGAGGAAGAGCTTGAACCAGATTTGATTATCTTCAATGATGAATTATCACCAAGCCAAAACCGCAACTTGTCTGCAGGACTGAAAGCAAGAGTTATTGACAGGACACAGCTCATTCTCGACATTTTTGCACAAAGGGCCCGTTCAAAAGAAGGGAAGCTTCAGGTCGAGCTCGCACAGCTTCAATATCTTCTTCCTCGTCTTGGCGGAAAAGGAATTGAGATGTCGCGTCTTGGAGCCGGTATCGGTACGAGGGGACCGGGGGAAACGAAGCTGGAGTCAGATCGCCGTCATATCCGCAGGCGGATTGACGATATCAAAACACAACTTTCAGTCATTGTTCAGCATCGCGACCGCTACAGAGAACGCCGCAAGAAAAATAAGGCATTCCAAATCGCACTTGTGGGTTATACGAACGCTGGGAAATCTACATTGTTCAATCGGATGACAGAGGCTGATTCTTTTGAAGAAAACCAGTTGTTTGCCACGCTTGATCCGATGACAAGAAAGGCTGTTTTACCAAGCGGGTTCACTGTCTTGCTGACAGATACGGTCGGTTTCATACAGGATTTACCGACTACCCTGATTGCAGCTTTCAGATCAACACTTGAAGAAGTAAGCGAAGCCGACCTGCTGCTTCATGTAGTCGACATGTCGAGTCAGGATTATTTTTCCCACGAACAGACGGTGAATAAATTACTTGAGGATCTTGATGTCCATCAAATCCCGCAGATTACCGTCTATAATAAACGCGATATCGCACACCAGGATTTCGTGCCTAATGCCAAAAATGAAACGGCATTCATTAGTGCATTCAGTGAAGAAGACAGAAAGAATCTGCTTTTAAAAATCGAGCAGAGCATCATCGGAATGATGGAACCATTCAACGTGCTTGTCCCTTCAGACGAAGGCAAACTGCTGGCACAATTGAAAAATGAAACCATCCTTCGTGAACTTGCTTTTGATGAAGATAAACAAGCTTATGTTTGCAAAGGTTTTTCTTTAGCTGACCATCAAATTACCGGACAGCTGAAGCGTTTTTCAATATAATCATGATTTTCACAGGAATAGGAGAGCAACATGTTTACACAGCTAAAAAACGGGCAAATGCTTCAGCCGCTTGTCAGTGGCGTTGAGCAGCAAATTGCCGAAGTGCACAAAAAAATTGATGCGAGGATTGATTCCAATCAATTCAGGGTTCTGCAGAGTTTCCAGCGAAATCGTGTCAGTGATTCACATTTCATCCCGACGACCGGTTACGGATATGATGATGCAGGCCGGGAAACGCTCGAAAAAATCTATGCCGAGGTTTTTGGCGGAGAAGCAGGCCTTGTTCGTCCGCAAATCATTTCGGGAACACATGCAATTTCAATTGCGTTATTTGGCATTCTTCGCCCTGGCGATGAACTTCTTTACATTACAGGAAAGCCCTACGACACCCTTGAAGAAATCGTCGGCATACGTGGTACAGGAAATGGGTCCTTAAAGGAATTTGGTGTATCCTACAATACCGTGAATCTAACGGCGAACGGTGGGATTGATTGGGATGCTGTCCAAAAGGCGATTAAGCCTGAAACGAAAATGATTGGCATCCAGCGGTCAAAGGGCTATGCGACAAGGCCGTCCTTCACGGTATCTGAAATTGGTGAAATGGTTAGATTCGTAAAAGAAATTAAGTCTGACGTAATTGTCTTTGTCGACAACTGCTATGGCGAATTCGTTGAGGAAATGGAACCATGCCATGCAGGTGCGGATCTAATGGCAGGTTCACTGATTAAAAATCCCGGCGGTGGCATTGCGAAAACAGGCGGGTATATTGTGGGCAAGGCTGAATATGTAGAGTCCTGTTCTTACAGGATGACATCTCCCGGTATCGGGGCGGAAGCTGGTGCTTCATTATATTCCTTGCAGGAAATGTATCAGGGCTTCTTCATGGCGCCGCATATTGTTGCCCAGGCATTAAAGGGTGCTGTATTTACTGCTGCAATGCTGGAGCGCCTGGGAATGAACTCGTCGCCAAGATGGGATGCTGAACGGACTGACCTGATTCAATCCGTCCAATTCGATGATCGAGACAAAATGGTCGCTTTTTGCCAGGCGATACAGTTTGCTTCCCCGATAAACTCTCACGTCACTGCTCATCCAGCTTATATGCCTGGATATGAGGATGATGTAATCATGGCAGCTGGTACATTCATCCAGGGAGCAAGCATCGAATTAACTGCAGATGGTCCGATCAGACCGCCGTATGTAGCCTATGTTCAGGGAGGGCTGACATATTCCCATGTGAAAATGGCGGTATGTCTTGCCATCGATTCATTAATAGAAAAAGGTTTAATTCATATAAAATAGGAAAATATACAACAGGACAGCTTGCTGAAAGTGTCCTGTTGTTTTTTTATGAAAATTCATGTCAGATAATCTAACATATGTTTGACAACATATCTTACATTGAATATAATGAAAATATCTTAAGAGGGAAGGAGGAGAAATCAAATGGGCGGAAGTGAAATTCGCCGGAATATGCCGCTCTTCAGCATTGGGATTGTCATGCAGCTGACTGATTTAACAGCCAGGCAAATCCGATACTATGAAGAACATGAATTGATTTCTCCGGCAAGAACAGAAGGCAAAAAAAGACTCTTTTCCTTAAATGATATTGACAAGCTCCTTGAGGTCAAGGATTTGATTGATCAGGGAGTCAACATGGCAGGCATCAAGCAACTATTTAATGTGAAGCAACAGACAGCCATTAGTGCTGCTGAAGAAAAACAAGCTGAAAAAGCAAGACGTGAACTTTCCGATTCAGATTTACGGAAATTGCTCCGCAAAGAGCTTCTCCAGGCAGGACGTTTCAACCGTTCAACCGACCGTGGAGACATGTCGAGATTTTTTCATTAAAATTTAGGAGGAAATTTAGGATGGCAAAGTACACAAGAGAAGACATTGTACGTTTATCAAAAGAAGAAAATGTAAAATTCATTCGTTTGCAGTTCACTGACATTCTAGGAACAATCAAAAACGTAGAAATTCCAATCAGCCAGCTTGAAAAAGCGCTTGATAATAAAATGATGTTCGATGGATCATCTATCGAAGGCTTCGTTCGTATTGAAGAATCTGATATGTACCTTATTCCAGACTTAGATACATGGGTTGTCTTCCCTTGGACAGCTGAAAAGGGGAAAGTTGCACGTTTAATCTGTGATATTAACAATGCGGACGGCACACCATTTGCTGGTGACCCTCGTGGAAACCTGAAGCGTATCCTTAAGGAAATGGAAGAGTTGGGCTACACGAATTTCAACCTTGGGCCAGAACCAGAATTCTTCCTGTTCAAGCTTGACGTTAATGGTGAGCCAACACTTGAATTGAATGACAACGGTGGATACTTCGACCTTGCTCCAACAGACCTTGGCGAAAACTGCCGACGTGATATCGTTCTTGAACTTGAAGAAATGGGCTTTGAAATCGAGGCATCTCATCACGAGGTTGCTCCAGGACAGCACGAAATCGACTTTAAATATGCAGATGCTTTAACAGCTTGTGACCAGATCCAAACGTTCAAGCTTGTTGTAAAAACAATCGCACGCAAACACGGCCTGCATGCTACATTCATGCCAAAGCCATTGTTCGGTGTGAACGGCTCAGGAATGCACTGTAACATGTCATTGTTCCGCAACGGCGAGAACTCATTCTATGATCCATCTGATAAGAAACTTGAGCTGAGCGAAACTGCATACCAGTTCATCGCTGGAACACTTAAGCACGCATCTGGATTTACAGCTGTAACGAACCCAACTGTAAACTCTTACAAGCGTCTGGTTCCTGGCTATGAAGCTCCTTGCTACGTAGCATGGTCTGCAAAGAATCGTTCTCCTTTGATCCGTATCCCTGCATCACGCGGAATGAGCACACGTGTTGAAGTCCGCAGTGTTGACCCTGCAGCTAACCCATACCTAGCAATGGCAGTATTGCTTGCAGCAGGCCTTGACGGAATCAAGAACAAAATGACACCTCCTGCATCAGTAGACCGCAACATCTATGTCATGAACAAAGAAGAGCGTGTTGAAGAAGGAATCGATGATCTGCCACCAACATTGGCTGCAGCACTTGACCAGCTGAAGAAAGATCAGGTCATCTGCTCAGCACTTGGTGAGCACATCCTTGAACACTTCATCGAAGCGAAAGAAATCGAATGGGATATGTTCCGCACACAAGTTCACCCTTGGGAACGTGAACAGTATATGAGCATGTATTAATAGAAAAGAAATGGCCTCTTGATTGAATCAAGAGGTCTTTTTTTGCGAAAAAAAGCCGCTGCAGATGTTATCACTGCTTCTCCGTGATGAATTAGGATGAAATGAGTAGTAGTAACCCGCTGCTGGTTAAAATCTCTACAGTTTGCAGGATAATCTCTCCGAAAGCTACATTAATCTCTCAATAAATCACAATAATCTCTCAATAAATCACAATAATCTCCCCGGAAGTCACGTTAATCTCTCTGAAAACCACATTAATCTCTCCTTTTTCCATCTCCTAACAAAATTCCGCCATCAAATATTAAAATTTTCAGAAAAATAATTGACTTTTTCCTATATACACGTTATCTTTGTTTTAAAATATATAACACTTTTATTGTGTTACGGTTATATAACGTTATATAAATAAAATTTTATGTAATGTAGGGGGCGGAAACTTGATCTTACATGAAATCGAAACGAAAAGCCGTGAGTCAATTGAGGGAATCCAGCTTCAAAGACTTAGGACAGTAGTAGAAAAAGTCGCTCAGAGGGTCCCATTTTACCGGGAGAAATTCGCAAAGGTTCATTTTTCTCCAGAAATGCTCAAAAGTCTCTCAGATTTGGAAGCGCTTCCTTTTACAGAAAAGCAAGATTTACGGGACCACTATCCATTCGGATTATTTGCTGTTCCGCAAAGTGAACTGGTCAGAGTCCATGCTTCTTCTGGAACAAGCGGCAAGTCCACGGTTGTAGGCTATACAAAAAATGATATTGAAATGTGGGGAGAGATTGTAGCCAGATCCATCGCCTTAGCTGGCGGTGAACCAGGTAAGTTCCTTCACAATGCTTATGGGTACGGGCTTTTTACCGGAGGGCTGGGGCTTCACTACGGAAGCGAAAAGCTCGGGATGGTGACAGTGCCGGTTTCAGGAGGGAATACGCAAAGACAGATCATGTTAATTGAAGATTTTAAACCAGAAGTCATTTGCGGAACTCCATCCTACATACTGAATATTGCTGAAACGATGGAAGAAATGGGCAAGGACCCGAGAAAGACTTCCTTAAAATATGGAATTTTCGGGGCTGAACCCTGGTCGGAAGAAATGAGGAAAACGCTTGAAGAAAAGCTGGATATTAAGGCGGTCGATATTTACGGGCTAAGTGAAGTGATCGGGCCAGGAGTGGCGAATGAATGTCATGAAGCACAGGCCGGACTCCATGTTGCTGAGGACCATTTTTATGTCGAAGTAATCGATCCAGAAACATTGAAGCCACTTCCAGATGGCGAAGAAGGAGAGCTAGTCTTCACCAGTCTGACGAAGGAAGCCTTCCCGGTCATTCGATACCGCACAGGAGATATTGCATCGCTTACTAGAGAAAAATGCAGCTGCGGGCGGACGACAGTGAGAATGTCCCGTGTCAAGGGAAGGATCGATGACATGCTGATCATCAACGGCGTGAATGTATTTCCGTCACAGATCGAGCACTGTCTGCTGACTGTCCCTGAGCTTGCCCCTCATTACCAGATTCAAATTTTACAAAAACGGACATTAAAGGTTCTTGAACTGCATGTAGAAATGAATGAGGAGTACTTCAGGATGATAGGAGAGGACCCTATTTCTGATGCAGTTTATATGCTGGAGAAAAACATCCAATCATTGCTGAAAAGCCAGTGCCTGATCTCAGTGGAGGTGCGTGTGCATCGTCCGAAAACGATCCCTCGTTCAGAGGGGAAGGCTGTCCGGATTATTGATAAAACGAAGGAACCAATCGGAACACAAACATAAGGAGGTTAACAGCATGGAAAACATGATTTCCTTCGATCAGCTGACTGAAGAAGCTAAATATGAGCTTTTCATAAAGCGGATTGAAGCTGGCGAGAAAATTGAGGCAGACGACTGGATGCCGGATGACTATCGAATGACGCTGATCAAACTGATTTCAATGCATGGAATCAGTGAAATAATGGGTGCATTGCCAGAAAAGGAGTGGGTCCCAAAAGCTCCTTCGCTGAAAAGAAAGCTTGGAATCATGGCGAAGGTCCAGGATGAAATGGGACATGGGCAGCTGCTGCTGCGGGTGGCAGAGGATTTGATGAAGCCGCTTGGGAAATCAAGAGAAAATATTATTCAGGATCTCCTTTCCGGTGACCTGAAATTCCATAACGTCTTCCATATGGAAGCTAAAACATGGGGAGATGCCGGGTTGATCGGCTGGCTTGTCGATGGAGCCGCAATTATATCCCAGACAAATATGCTCGATGCTTCGTATGGTCCATATGCGAGAGCATTAAAGCGAATCTGCGCAGAGGAAGTCTTCCACGCACAGCATGGTGAGGCGATCATCATGGCGCTGGCTGAAGGAACAGAAGAGCAAAAAGCATTGATCCAGGATTCGATCGACCGATGGTGGGAAGCACTCCTTATGTTCTTCGGACCAGCAGATGCATCGACGACGGGAACATCAAAGCAGGATACGACAATCAAATACAGAATCCGGACAAAAACAAACGAAGAGCTGCGCCAGGATTTCTTCACGAAGTATATTCCGCGGGTTCTTTCACTGGGACTTAAGCTGCCGGATGAAACGATGCACTTCGACCAGGAGTCAGGCTTGTGGCAATATAAGCAGCCAGACTGGACCAAATTCAAGCAAATCATAAAGAATAATGGTCCAAAATCAAAGGATCGCCTGAGATTAAGGGAAATTTCCTATAGCAATAACAAGTGGGTCATCGACGCATTAAGTGCAAAAGCATAATGGTGTTTGGGAGAGGATAACTCTCGAAACTACAGGGAAAGGAGAGGAAATCATGTCTGGGAATGGATTTTACCAGGAATTTGAAGTGTTCAGCAAGCGGACGGATACTTCGCCTATGCAGTACCAATTCTCATTGCTTGCTCCGAACCATGAGCTTGCTCTGGTGATGGCACAGGAGAATTTCATGAGGCGGGAGCCGGTTGCCGATATTTGGGTCGTCAAGCGCGACGATGTAAGGAAGATGTCGCTTGAAGAACGACTGACATTGCAGCGGCTTGACAATAAAGATTACCGGAATACAAAAGGCTATGGCTATTTGAAAAAGAAATGGCGGCATTATGAGCAGGAAATGCTTGATGAAAAAGAAATACTGTCGTGGGGAGGGAAGCAGGAGAAATGAAATATACACTTGAAGATGCTTTGAAAAATGAAGCTTACCGTGCCGCTGCTGCAAATCTATTGTTCCAGCTTGCAGACGACGATTTCATCCTTGCATACCGCGGTTCCGAGTGGCTTGGCCTTGCACCCCATATTGAAGAAGACGTGGCTTTTTCATCAATCAGCCAGGATACGATGGGCCATGCGGCGATGTTCTACCAGCTCCTGCATGACCTCGGAGCCGGTGATCCTGATGAGCTGGCACACGCAAGGCCTTCAGCAGAAAGGAAGAATGCGATTTTACTAGAAAAGGTAAATGGCCCTGGAACCTATATGAATGAGCCCCATTATGACTGGGCATTCGCTGTGGTCAGGAATTACTTTTACGCCCAGGCCAAGAAAGTGAAAATTGAATCGCTGAAAAATTCTTCCTATCAGCCATTGTCCGAGGCAGCGGTGAAAGTAAATATGGAGCTTTTCTACCATCTGCTTCACTGGAAAACGTGGTTTACGCAGCTTGTCAGTGCCGGTGGAGAAGCAAGGACCAGGATGGAATCTGCCATGGAGCTTGTTTTCGAGGAGCTGGAAGGCTTGTTTTCGCTGGGGGATAAAGCTGAAGAAATTACAAAGTACCGTCTGGTAGATTCAGAAGATGGACTAAAAGCAAGATGGGTGCAGATGATGACACCAGTTTTTGAGTCTTTGAACCTCAAGATGCCGGAGAAGTTCGGGATGAAGAGCGGAAATGGACGCAATGGTGAACACACGCCCGATTTGCAGAGTGCACTGGATACTTTGGGAGAAGTCTATAACTTCGATCCGGCAGCAAGCTGGTGATCTTCATGGTGCGAGAAAAAGTCATTGAAGCACTGCAAACTGTTAAGGACCCGGAAATTGACAGTATTTCGATTATCGAGCTGGGAATGCTCGAGGATTTGGAAATCAATTCTAATGTAGTCTTGGTCAAACTGCTGCCGACATTTATGGGGTGTCCTGCCTTGGATATCATCAAAAAAAATGTCGTTAACGCGATTGCTGCAATTGAAGGGGTCAAGGACGTCAATGTCCAATTCTTCTTCCATCCGCCATGGACGTCTGATCGGGTTACAGTAGCTGGCAGGGAAAAACTGAAGGAATTTGGAATCGCTCCACCGCCAAGGCATATTGAGGAAACAGGTGAATGGCAGGCGGACTGCCCTTACTGCAGTTCGACCTATACGACCATGGAAAACCTCTTTGGTCCAACAGCTTGCCGCAGCATTTTATACTGCAAATCATGCAAGAATCCATTTGAAGCAATGAAACCAGTATCAACCTTGATGTGACCCAAATATTTTTGGATGTCACATCAAATGATTAATAGATTCACGAAGAAATGCATATATTCATTTTGGTCTACAATTCTATCGATTAAGGGAGAGATTTTTTATGGTAAAACTAATCGCGATCTACAAGCATCCACAGGATAAAGAAGCATTTGACCAACACTATTTTGAAACGCATGCGCCGCTTACAGCAAAAATTCCAGGACTTCGCAAAATGGAAGTGACTCGTATTGTGGGCAGCCCAATGGGTGGAGAAGGAAAATATTATTTGATGTGTGAAATGTATTATGACGATCATGAAGCATTAAAAGCTGGGATGAAATCAGCAGAAGGCAGAGCTTCCGGAAAGGATGTTATGAGCTTTGCAGGCGATCTGGTCACGATGATGATCGGTGAAGAAGTGAATGAGTAGGAATTATGAAGTAATTGAAAAAAGTATAAAAGGTGAAGTCGGACTGATTTTGCTTAACCGTCCGAAGGTCCTTAATGCCCTGAACAGGCAAATGGTTTCAGAGGTCCTTTCTGCGATGGAAGATTTCGATCATGATCCTTCTGTTAAGGTCATGGTCCTTGCGGGAAAAGGAAGGGCGTTTGCAGCAGGTGCCGATATCGATGAAATGATGGATGCTGACGCAATCAGCATGGAAACAATGAATCAATTCACCGACTGGGACAAATTAGCCTGGATCAAAAAACCTGTCATTGGAGCTGTCCATGGATTTGCATTAGGCGGCGCATTTGAGCTTGCACTATGCTGTGATATGCTTTTTGCTGCTGAAAATGCGGAGTTTGGTTTCCCGGAAGTCAACCTTGGAGTCATGCCTGGAGCCGGGGGAACACAACGGCTGACAAAGCTTGTCGGCAAAACGAAGGCGATGGAATGGATCCTCAGCGGCAAGCGCATCTCTGCGCATGAGGCTTTACACTACGGAATCATCAATTCGACATTCGCCGAGGAAGTGCTGATGGAAGAAACGCTCAAATTTGCGAAAACAATCGCGAACCAGGCACCAATTGCGGTCAGGATGATCAAGGAGTCTGTCTTGAAAGCGGTCGACTATCCTTTATATGAAGGAATGCAATATGAGCGTAAGAATTTCTACATGCTTTTTGCCACAGAAGACCAGAAGGAAGGCATGAAGGCTTTCAAGGAGAAAAGAAAGCCACAATTCAAAGGGAAATAAGGGGGTACATAATTGTGTTTGAAACCGTTTTGTATGAAGTGCGGAATCAGGTCGCATACATTACCCTGAACCGCCCGGATAAATTGAATGCCTTCACCGAGCAATTGAACAAGGAAATCCAGAATGCGATCAAGACTGCATCAAGAGATAAGGAAGTCAGGGCGGTTGTCATCACTGGTGCCGGACGCGCCTTTTGCTCAGGAGAGGATCTGGCAGGCGTTTCTGATGATATGGATCATGGTGAAGTCCTCAGAAAACGCTATAATCCAATGCTCCTTGATCTTGATCGCTGTGAAAAGCCAGTGATTGCCGCTTTGAACGGAGTTGCAGCCGGTGCAGGGATGAGCTTGGCATTGTCATGTGACTTCCGTGTTGCATCTGAAAAAGCCAGCTTTGTCGAAGCTTTCATCCATGTAGGCCTTGTGCCTGATGCAGGAAATCTATATTACCTCCCGAAGATTATCGGCCATGCGAAAGCAATGGAACTGGCTGTTTTTGGAGAGAAAATTCCGGCAGACAAGGCGAAAGAACTCGGTCTCGTTACAGAAGTTTTCCAATTGGATAACTGGAATGAAAGTGTCGCTGCTTTTGCAGAAAGGCTGGCCAATATGCCAACAAAGGCAATCGGCCTGATCAAGAGGAACCTGAAAGCGAGCTGGCATTCAAATTTTGAAGACTATCTTGAAAGAGATGCCCAGAGCCAGCGGATTGCCGGACAGAGTGCTGACCATAAGGAAGGCGTCCAGGCGTTTATGGAAAAAAGAAAACCAGTTTTCAAGGGTGAATAAACGAAACAATGAATCCACTTAAAGGAGATGTTACGCGTGACAACAGTAAAAGAACAAAAATTCGAATCAATGGCGGTAAAACGCGAGACATATCAGCTGATTATCAATGGAGTTCGCCAGGACAGTGTGAACGGGGAAACTTATAAAGTGTATAATCCAGCAACAGGTGAAGAAGTTGCAACAGTGGCGAAAGCGTCCAAAGAAGATGCAGAGATGGCAGTTCAGGCAGCCAGAAATGCATTCGACTTCGGAAAATGGCGTCATTTTCCTGTGAATAAGCGCTCACGGACACTTAATAAAATTGCTTCCATCATGCGTTCCCGTTTCAATGAGCTGGTAGAATTAGAGATTCTGGATACAGGGAAATCGCTTGCGGCAGCCCAGGGACAAGTGATGCAGGCAATCGAAGATTTCGAGTTTTACGCGGGTGCGATCGTCAGCCACCGCGGTGCTGTCAACAGCATGCCAGGTGCATTCCAGAACATAACGGAAAAAGAGCCAGTCGGTGTCTGCGCGCAAATCATTCCTTGGAATTATCCTTTGATGATGGCTGCATGGAAAATTGCCCCGGCCATTGCTGTCGGCTGTTCTGTCATTGTAAAGCCAGCCTCACTGACGCCTCTTACTGCGATTGTTCTCGGGGAAATCTGTATTGAGGCGGGCGTACCTGAAGGTGTGGTAAACGTAATTCCTGGATCAGGTTCGGTAATTGGAAACTATCTAGTAGAGCATGAAAAGGTCGATAAAGTGGCTTTCACAGGATCTACTCCAATTGGCAAGGACATTATGGCAAGAGCTTCACAGACTCTAAAGCGCGTAACACTTGAGCTTGGCGGTAAGTCCCCAAGCATCATATTCAACGATGCTGACATCGATGCGGCTGTAGACGGTTCTTTGTTCGGTATTTTCTATAATACTGGCCAATCCTGTGAGGCCCGCTCAAGACTCTATGTCCATGAGGATGTATACGATGAATTCATCGAGAAATTCGTCGCAAAGACTAAGCAGCTGAAGCTCGGCAACCCTTTTGATAAAGAAACGCATGTCGGCGCGGTCATCAGCGAAGACCAAATGAATGTCATCGACAGCTATGTAAAATCAGCTGTAGAAGATGGAGCAGCCGTATTGACAGGCGGAAAGGCAGCTAATCTCGAAGGCTATGAGAATGGCTACTGGTATGAGCCTACCATCATCGCTGAAACAAATCACAGCATGAAAGCTGTAAAAGAAGAAATCTTCGGACCAGTTGTTGTCGTCATGAAGTTCAAGGATGAAAAGGAAGCTGTAAAACTTGCGAATGACAGCGAGTATGGTCTCGGTTCCGCAATCTGGACGAAGGATTACGGCCGTGCCACAAGGGTTTCCAAGCTGATCCAGGCAGGAATCGTCATGATCAACTGCCCATTCTCCGCTTTCCCTGGCACGCCATTCGGAGGCTACAAGCAATCCGGATTCGGCCGCGAGCTTTGCATCGAAACACTAGATTTATATACAGAAACAAAGAGTATCGTCTCTTACTACGGCAGCCGCCCGCTAAACCCGTTTAACGTATAAAAATGAGGCGAGCACTCCTTTATTTGAGTGCTCGCCTTTCAGTTTTTCAATTAGGAGGTATATATAATGAAGAAACTCGTCGTAATCGGCTCAGGCGTTATGGGAAGAGGCATTGCCTACGTCAGCTGCCTTGGCGGCTTTGATACAGTATTGATTGATGTCGATGAAAAACAGCTCCGCAATGCTGAACGTGATATCAACAGCATTTTTGAAAAGGGCATCGCCCGCGGGAAAGTTACGTTTGACGAAGCGGAGTCCGCAAAAGCTAAGTTGAAGTATTCTAATTTCCTCGCCGAAAACGTGCAGGATGCGGATTTGATCATTGAAGCAGTCCCGGAAAAAATAGACATCAAAAAGGCAATTTTTGAAGTAATTGACCAGCATGCACCCGCAAACTGCCTGTTTGCATCCAACACATCGACAATGAGCCCGACTGAAATCGCTTCTTTTACGAAGCGTCCTGAGAAGGTCATCGCGATGCACTTCTTCAATCCTGTCCATAAGATGCCGCTCGTTGAAATCATCCGCGGTCTGGAAACGAGCAATGAAACGGCAGAAGCGATTCAGAAGGCAGCTATTCAGATGGGAAAAGAAACAGTTATCGTCAATGAATTCCCTGGATTTGTTACAAGCCGGATCAGTGCGCTGGTCGGCAACGAAGCCTTTTACATGCTGCAGGAAGGCGTAGGCACAGCTGAAGAAATCGATAAAGCAATCAAACTCGGACTTAATTATCCAATGGGACCATTCGAATTAGGAGATCTTGTTGGTTTGGACACCCGTTTGAACAATTTGAAATACCTGCACGAAAAGTTAGGTGAAAAATATCGTCCAGCCCCATTGCTTGAGCAATATGTAAAAGCTGGCCGCCTTGGCAGGAAGACCGGGCGCGGAGTTTATGACTACAGAGAATCAGTAACCACGAAATAAAGGAGGATGGCGATGAGAGAAGTAGTAATTGTAGATGCAGTCAGGACCCCAATAGGAAGGTATAACGGCAGCCTCCGCCATATTCGTCCGGACGATCTTGGGGCAATTGTCATAAAAGCATTGCTCGACCGCAATCCTGCATTGCCAGCAGCTGCAATTGAAGAAGTGGTGTTCGGCAATGCCAATCAAGCCGGAGAAGATAATCGAAATGTCGCAAGGATGTCTGGCCTGCTGGCAGGCTTGCCTGTCGAAGTTGCCGGAACTACCATCAACCGTTTATGCGGATCTGGACTTGATGCTGTCAACTATGCAGCTAGGGCGATTTTAGCTGGTGAAGGCGACATCTTCATTGCTGGCGGGACGGAAAGCATGACAAGAGCGCCTCTTGTGATGGCAAAGCCGCAAACGGAATTCCCGCGCGGCAATATGGAAATGTTCGATACGACAATCGGCTGGCGTTTTGTGAACAGTAAGCTGAAGGAAATGTACGGAACAGACAGCATGCCTGAGACAGCAGAGAACGTAGCGAAAAAGTATGGCATCTCCCGGGAAGCTCAGGACGAATTCGCAGCAGAAAGCCAGCTTCGCGCACAAATAGCAATGGAGGCAGGGATGTTTGAAAATGAAATTGTCCCTGTTGTGTATGAAGATAAAAAAGGAAACAAAACAGTTATTGACCGGGACGAACATCCACGCCCGGGCACGACGGTCGAGAAGCTGTCAAAGCTTAAGCCGTTATTCAAGGATGGTACCGTTACTGCAGGGAATGCGTCTGGGGTAAATGATGGTGCGTCCGCTCTGCTGCTAATGAGCCGTGATAAGGCTGAGGAGCTTGGATTGAAGCCGTTGGCAAAATATATCGTTTCAGCAACAGCGGGACTTGAGCCGTCCATTATGGGCATGGGGCCAGTCTATGCAGTTCAGAAAGCTTTGAATAGAGCAAATCTGTCTGTTGAAAACGTGGATCTGATCGAATTGAATGAAGCATTTGCGGCACAATCACTTGCCTGTATCCAGGAGCTGGGACTCGACCAGTCCAAGGTGAATGTCAATGGAGGTGCAATTGCATTCGGGCATCCGCTTGGTGCGAGCGGGGCGAGAATATTGACTACCCTATTGTATGAAATGAAAAAGCGGGATTCCAGATATGGACTGGCGACCATGTGTATTGGTGTTGGCCAGGGAATCGCCACGATTATTGAAAATATAGGAGAGAGATAAATGAATTATATCAAATTCCAGAAAGAGCAGCATATCGCATATGTAACAATCGACCGGCCGGAATCCCTTAACTGTTTCAATTTCGAAACGCTCCAGGAGCTTGGGGATTTAGTAGACAGACTGCACACAGATGCAGATGTCAGAGTCGTCATTTTTACCGGAGCAGGAGAGAAAGCTTTCAGCGCCGGAGCAGACTTGAAGGAAAGAAAGCACCTTACTGAGGGAGAAGTGCGCCGTAATGTGAAGAAAATTCGTGATGTGTTCAGCGCGGTTGCCGAACTGCCCCAGCCGACAATTGCCGCTGTGAACGGCTTTGCTTTTGGTGGCGGCTTTGAATTGATGCTGGCTTGCGACTTTAAAATTGCCGCAGAAAGTGTCGTAATGGGGATGACCGAAGTGAGCTGGGGAATCATCCCTGGTGCAGGCGGGACACAGCGTCTCTCCAGGCTGATTGGTGAGATGAAGGCGAAGGAATTAATTTTCACAGCAAGGAAAATCTCAGCGGAAAAAGCTCATGAGCTGGGGATCCTTACTTCAGTGGAATCAAAAGAGAACGTCATGACTGCCTGCAAAGACCTTGCGGAAGAAATACTCCAGAACGCCCCGATCGCTGTGAGACAGGCGAAGTATGCGATCCAGCATGGCAGCAGCACGGATTTGCAGACTGGTTTGGCAATTGAGACCAAAGCTTATGAGGTAACGATCCCTACGAAAGATCGCGTCGAAGCGCTGAACGCATTCAGTGAAAAACGCAAGCCTGTTTTTACAGCACAATGAATCCATAGGGAGAAATCCCTATGGTTTTTTCACATTTGTTCGAATTGTTTTTGCAAAATAATGATAATACTGTAAAATATTCTATAACGGATTTATTACGAACGACAAAAACGAATGAGGATGACAGAGGCTTGAATACTAGATCAATGATTTTCACTTTATATGGGGACTATATCTCCCATTATGGGAGTAAGATTTGGATTGGCAGCCTGATCAGGCTGCTAAATGAATTTGGCCACAATGACCAGTCCGTGAGAGCTGCGATTTCGCGGATGAACAAGCAGGGGTGGGTGCAGGCTGAAAAAATCGGGAACAAGAGCTATTATTCCCTGACACCGCGCGGCCAAAAAAGGATCGACGAGGCAGGGAAACGTATTTTTAAATTGAAGCCAGAGGAATGGGACGGGAAGTGGCGAATCCTGATGTACACGATCCCTGAGGAGATCCGCAATGTCCGTGACGAACTGCGCAAGGAATTGATCTGGAGCGGCTTCGGTTCGATGTCCAACAGTTTCTGGATTTCGGCCAATAATCTCGAAAGACAGGTAAGGGACCTGATCGAGAAATACGAAATTGAACAATATGTTGATTTCTTTGTCGCAGAGTATAATGGCCCGCATGAAAATCTGCGGCTAGTTGAAAAAAGCTGGGACCTTGTTGAAATAAACGCAAAATACCAGGAATTCATCAGTGAATACAGCCAGAAATACATTATTGACAAAAATAAAATCCAAAGAGGCAGTATGTCCGACGCAGAATGCTTCGTTGAAAGGACGAAGCTGGTCCATGAATACAGGAAGTTCCTCTTCTTTGACCCAGGACTTCCTGAAGAACTGCTTCCGGAAAAATGGCTTGGCAGCCACGCAGCCGCCTTATTCAGCGAATACTACAAAGAACTCGCAGAACCAGCATCCCGCTTCTTCGAATCCGTATTTAAAGAAGGCAATGAAATCAAACATAAAGACGTTGATTATAATGTCATGGACCATCCGTATATTTTAGAATAATAAAGCAGGGCACTTGCCCTGCTTTTAGTGTTTTATTAAGCAGGTAAGTGTGAAGCTGAATCATTTTAGGTAAAATAAGGGTGGAGTTGAAAGGATTAGAGGAGGGAAATTGTATGAGCATTGCAGTCATATACGGGGGGACCCGACCAAATGGAAATACAGAATTACTTACAAAGCACGCTTTAAAGGGCTTAGAGGTTGAACAAATTATTCTCAGAGAGCACAACATTCTTCCTATTGATGATAAACGCCACGATGCTAAAGGATTCGAAGACAGGCATGACGATTATAATTCAATCATGAAACGTATACTTCCACATGATACACTTATTTTTGCGACACCAATTTACTGGTATAGCATGTCAGGCATCATGAAAAACTTTGTTGATCGCTGGTCACATACAATGAGGGATACAAAATTCCCCGATTTCAAACAACAAATGTCAAAGAAGGACGCATTTGTCATTGCCGTCGGAGGCGATAATCCCGCAATTAAAGGGCTGCCGATGATCCAGCAATTCCAATATATCTTTGATTTTATGGGAGTCCAGTTTAAAGGGTATATTATTGGAAAAGGGAACCAGCCTGGTGATATACTTGATGATGAAACTTCACTAACAGCTGCAGAAATCCTTTATGCAAAATTGAAAGCAAAATAAAGGGAGAGTTTTTAGCAATCTCCAAGGCTTATACGAACAGCAATAATTAATGCTAAACAGCTTCATATAAAAATTAATCCTGGGAGGAGAGAAGAAAAATGCGTGAAAAAGAGACAGTGAAAAAAGAGATTTTAGACGCTTTCAATTTTAGACATGCTACTAAGGAATTTGACCCGGACAAGAAGATTTCTGAGGAGGATTTCCAATTCATTTTAGAAACAGCCCGTTTATCTCCCAGTTCGTTTGGATTCGAGCCATGGCGCTTATTGATTGTCCAAAGTGATAAAATGAGGGGAAAAGTTAAAAACACAGCATGGGGCGCATTTGGCAAGCTGCCGGAAGCAAGCCATTTTGTTGTAATATTAGCCAGGACTGAGCTCGATACCAAGTATGATTCGGATTATTTGCAGGACCACTTCAATAATGTGAAAAAGCTGCCAGAGGATTTTAAAGCTAATTACCTGAAAAGGATCGAAGAATTCCAGAAATCCGATTTCAAATTGCTTGATGGAGACCGGCCTCTTTTTGATTGGGCATGCAAGCAAACATACATAGTCCTCGGAAACATGATGACTGCTGCAGCACAAATAGGAATAGATTCATGTCCGATTGAAGGCTTTAATTTTGAAAAAATGAATAAGCTTCTTGCTGATGAGGGTTTGTTGGAAAATGGCCATTTTGGCATTTCAGTCATGTGCGCCTTTGGCTATCGTGTTAATGAACCAAAACCAAAAACAAGAAGGCCGATGGACGATATTGTGAAGTGGGTATAGTGGAATCATAAAGAGCTTGATGCAAACCAAGCTCTTTTCGCTTATTTAATATCTTTCAAAGATTCCCGGTATTCCTTGCCCTTTTGCACATATGTATCAATGGAAAGCTGGATCAATTCCAAATCCTTTTCGCCGATTTCCCTTACAACTTTGCCTGGTGCACCAACAACAAGAGAGCGAGGCGGAATTTTCTTGCCAGCAGGAATCAAAGTGTTGGCCCCGATAATACACTCCTCACCAATTTCTGCTCCATCAAGAATGGTGGAGCCCATTCCGATAATGCATCTTTTCCTGATCGTACAGCCATGAAGAATCGCGTTATGGCCAACGGTGACTTCATCTTCAATGACGAGTGGAGATCCTTCGTAAAGGTGGCAGGTCACATTGTCCTGGATGCTGCAGCTTTCGCCAATCGTAATGGTGTCCTCATCACCACGGAGGACAGCATTGAACCATACACTCGAGTTCCTGCCGATTTTCACATCACCTATAATATAGCTTCCAGGTGCCTGGAAGACACTTTCATCTACAGCAGGCTTTTTATTGGAATAACTAAGAATCAAAAGAAAATCCTCCTTTAGCAATTGTCATAATTTTAGAACTAGTATAACATTAATTTAACGAAGGGGGAATTTTTGTGAATGGAATTACTTCTGTTCTGGACATAAAATATCCAATCATCCAGGGTGGAATGGGGAATATCAGTAATGCGGTTTTGACGGCTGCTGTATCCGAGGCTGGAGGTTTAGGCACAATTGGTGCCGGGACGATGCCTGTTGAAGAAGTTGGACTGATCATTATGGAAACAAAGTCTAAAACATCAAAACCGTTTTCTGTGAATATTGCATTAAGTGTATCGCCGAATGCGGCAGGAATATTGCGTCTGGCTGTAAAACATAAGGTTCCAGTCGTTACATTGTCTGCCGGCAATCCTGCGCCATTCATTCCAAAGCTGAAAGAAGCTGGTGTCAAGGTGATTGCGGTTGTGGCTTCAGTAAAGCAGGCTGTGAAAGCAGAAGCAGCCGGGGCAGACATTTTAGTAGCAGAAGGATATGAGGCTGCAGGTATAAATTCGAACCTTGAAACGACTACATTAGCGCTGATTCCGCAAATTGTCGCCCATGTTAAAATCCCTGTCGTCGCCGCAGGGGGAATTGGTGACGGCAAAGGGCTGGCCGCGATGCTGGCACTTGGTGCAAGTGGAGTGCAAATGGGAACGAGGTTCATTGCCACGAAAGAAGCTCCGTTCCATGATGTCTATAAGCAAAAGCTATTGAAGGCTAATGATCATGAAACGGTCATAGTAGGACGGTCAGTAGGGAAAATTCGCAGACTCCTGAATACTCCTTATGCAGGCAAACTGCTGGATGCAGAAAAGCAGGGGATTACTGCCGAAGAGTTCGCAGAACTGACGACTGAAGAAATTCATAAAAAAGGTGCGCTGGAAGGAAACGAAGAGAACGGGTTCATGAATGGCGGCCAGGTATCAGGACTGATTTCTGATATCCCGACCGTAAAGGAATTACTAGACAGAATGGTGAAAGATGCCAAGGAACGGCTTAAGATTGCAACAGTATTATTATAATCTTTACAAAGTATGCTTCAAAAAAGGAGCATGCTTTTTTAATTTGTTTTTTTAATCCACACTCAAGACAAGAAGCTAATAAAAGTAAATTAGCAATAAATGTCCTAAAATACATAGTTTATTCAATCACTTTCGCGCATAAAAGCGAAAAAGTTTTATTATTTTTAAAAAACATCTTGTTCATTTTCCCAAAAGGTGTTTTAATAATTAGAAATCTCAACATACGAAATTTTCGGAATATTATTGACACCATTTTAGGGCTGGTGTTAATATAACGTTATATTTACGGTGCCTATAGTGAATATCATACGTTTTGGTAACGCTTTCATCAATTCATTCCTATTAGTTTAAGAAACAAAATTTTTCTGGTGCATTCCGGCTGCCTGTAAGTTTTAACCTACATAGTTGTTCTGCCGGTTTATAAAAAAATATCAAGGGGGATTTTTATGAAAAAGTCTGTAAAAGCTATTTCTCTTGTTCTTGCCAGTGCGCTGCTAATGGCTGGCTGCGGAGGAAAAGAAGCATCAAATGGTTCTTCAGACAAAAAGCAGTACAAGATCGGTTTGACTCAGTTTGCTGAACATCCATCTCTTGATGCTGCAACCGAAGGCTTCAAGAAAGCTCTTGAGGATAAGGGATTCAAAGAGGGCGAAAATGTTAAGTATGATTTCCAGAACGCACAGGCTGATATGAACAATACCGCAACAATTGCCAATAACTTTGTTGGTGACAAGGTTGATTTGATTTTTGCCAATGCGACACCAAGTGCGGTAGCCGCTCTTAATGCAACGAAGGACATCCCAATCATCTTCACATCTGTTACAGATCCGGTTGGAGCAGGATTGGTGGAAGCGTTTGACAAACCAGGGGACAACGTCACAGGGACTACAGACAACCATCCAGATGCGACCAAGAAGACGATTGATTTTATGGTAAAAGAAGTTGGTGCGAAGAAAATCGGTGTCATTTACAACGCTGGAGAACAGAACTCAGAAGTTCAGCTGAAGGAAGTCAAAAAGCTTGCAGAAGCAAACGGAGCAAAAGTGGTTGAAGCTTCAATCTCAACGTCTGCGGAAGTTAAACAGGCTGCTGAGTCACTCGTGGGCCGTGTTGACGCAATGTATGTTCCAACTGACAACACAGTAGTATCTGCTCTTGAATCTGTTATCTCTGTAGCAAATGGGAAAAAGATCCCATTGTTCGTTGGTGAGCTGGATTCCATGAAGCGTGGGGCAGTGGCTGCGAGCGGTTTCAACTATTATGACATCGGCTACCAGTCAGGTCTGATGGCAGCTGAAATTTTATCAGGCAAGAAGAAAGCATCAGAAATTCCTGTTGAGCTTCCTAAATCATTGACACTGACAATCAACAAAAAAGCAGCATCGGAACAGGGTGTTGAAGTCAAGGAAGAGTGGGGAGAAGACGCAGAGTTTTACGAAGAATAGGAGAAAGGATGATTCAACTTGTTTACTGCAATATTCGGGGCATTTGAGTCAGGCATCATCTATGCAATCATGGCTCTTGGCGTATACTTATCCTTTCGGGTACTTGATTTTCCGGATTTAACGGTTGATGGCAGCTTCGTAACGGGTGCTGCGGTTGCCGCAATCATGATCGTGAATGGAACCAACCCATTTATCGCGACATTGACGGCCCTTGCTGCGGGATTTATCGCAGGCTGTTTGACAGGCATCATCCACACTGTAGGCAAAGTGAATGCCCTGTTGTCGGGTATCCTGATGATGATTGCCTTGTATTCTATCAATCTCAGAATCATGGGAAAATCGAATGTTCCGCTGCTGAATACTGATACTGCGATGACGGCAGTCAGGGACTTTTTCGATAAGACTGGAATTGACTCGATTTTTAATGGGTTCCTGACGGCGGTCGGCCTTGGCGACAGCCTTCCTAGAACATGGGGAATCCTGTTGTTCATGATTTTCGTGACATTTGCGATAAAATTCATAACGGATGCATTCCTTAAAACTGAAATTGGCCTTGCGATCAGGGCAACTGGCGATAACAAAAGAATGATCCGCAGTTTTTCATCTAACACCAACTTGATGATCATACTCGGACTAGGTCTTTCGAATGCGATGGTTGCTTTTTCAGGAGCCTTGATTGCCCAGCAGGGTGGGTTCGCGGATGTCGGAATGGGAATTGGGATGATCATCATCGGCCTTGCTTCTGTAATCATTGGAGAGGCGCTCTTTGGTACAAAGTCAATTGCAAGAACGACACTAGCTGTAATTGGTGGTGCGATCATCTACCGCATTGTTGTTACACTGGCATTGAGGGTCGAATTCCTTGAGCCTGGTGACATGAAGCTTATTACCGCGGTGATCGTAATCCTGGCACTGACAGCGCCTAAGATGATAGACAGCTATAAAGAGAAGAAGCGTAAAGTTAAACGACAGCTTGAAAACATGCAAATGGCAAGCGTGGCTGCTGACAGAAAGGGTGAGACTGGTGCTGCACTTAAATCAGATTCATAGAGTCTTCAATGAGGGCACGCCAAATGAAAAAATTGCCCTTGATAATATCAACTTGACATTGAAAAAAGGTGACTTCGTTACGGTAATTGGTAGTAATGGTGCCGGTAAATCGACTTTGATGAACATCATTTCCGGTGTGATGCTGCCAGACCACGGCCAAGTGTCGCTCGATGGCAAAGACGTAACTTATATGTCTGAATACAACCGTTCAAAAATGATCGGGCGTGTTTTCCAGGATCCAATGGCAGGAACTGCTCCAAGCATGACGATTGAGGAAAATCTGGCAATTGCCTATTCAAGGAACAAACGCAGAACGCTGGCACGTGGCGTGACAAAAAAACGACGCGAACTTTTTAAGGAAGTGCTGGAATCGCTGCATTTGGGCCTTGAAAACCGCCTTAACGCCAAGGTAGGCATGTTGTCGGGCGGGGAACGTCAGGCATTGTCCCTCTTGATGGCGACATTTACCGAACCGTCTATTCTCTTGCTGGATGAGCACACTGCAGCACTTGATCCCGCGCGTGCCGAACTGATCACGAATCTGACAAAGGAAATCGTCGACAAATATCATTTGACTACTCTAATGGTAACTCATAATATGCAGCAGGCCCTGGATTTGGGGAACAGGCTGATTATGATGGATAAAGGCCAAATTATCCTTGAAGTGAATGAAGAACAGAAAGCAAATCTGATGATCGAGGATTTGCTCAACGAATTCCAGCGAATTCGCGGAACGAAACTCGCAAGCGACCGGGCATTGCTTGGGTAAGGAAAAATCAACCAGCTATTATAGTTGGTTGATTTTTTTTGTATTGAATGTAAAGGTCCGTGACCATTCAGGATTATATAAACTCCTTACCCATACAGGTGAATAATTCTTGAGAAAGTGAACTAAAATTCGGTTTCAGGACCAATCACGGGAGGAATCAACTGATAACTGCCGGTAGGGATTGAAATTAAACGACGAATTATTATATCAAAATTATTTTTGAGAAAATACCAAAATTTCTTACAATTTATTGACCGTTTATTTAACGAAATGTTATGATAACGTTAAATAAACGTTATACATATTTACAACTTGGAAAGGTGGGTTATTATGCATGATGGCTTAAAAGCTGGGCATACAGCCTCCATCGATGTCATAGTTACACCAGATATGTTTGCCCGCTTCGAGGGACAGCTCGTTCATCCTGTCTACTCTACGGTTTCGATGGTCTACCACATGGAATGGGTATCCAGACAAATTATCCTTCCTTTTTTAGAAGATCATGAAGAAGGCATGGGCGGAGCGGTTACCGTGAAGCATATCGCACCGTGCATTGAGGGTGCGGATGTGAAGGTGACGGCCACTGTTACCGACCTGCATGGCAACACGGTCATAACGAATGTGAAGGCAGAATGCAGCGGTCGCCTTATTGGTGTGGGGGAAGTGAAGCAAGTGATCCTTCCAAAAGAAAAGATATCGGAGTTGCTGACAGGCAGCTAAAAATTTTTGTGAAAAAATGAAAGCGCTAACATTGTTTAACGGAATAAAGGGGGAAAGCGAAAATGGATATGTTTGAACAAATTCGAGAGCATGAGCAGGTAGTATTTTGTAATGATGAAGCAACTGGGCTGAAGGCGATTATTGCGATTCACAGTACCCGTTTAGGGCCGGCTCTTGGCGGTTGCCGCATGTATCCGTATAAATCAGTCGATGATGCACTGGAGGATGTATTGCGCCTTTCGAAAGGGATGACCTATAAGTGCGCAGCAGCGGACGTTGATTTTGGCGGAGGTAAAGCTGTGATTATTGGCGACCCGACAAAGGACAAAAGCCCGGAATTGTTCAGGGCATTCGGCCAATTTGTTGAATCCATCCAGGGCCGTTTCTATACAGGAACTGACATGGGGACCGAGCCAGAAGATTTCGTCCATGCTTTAAAAGAAACGAACTGCATCGTTGGTGTCGATGAAGTATATGGCGGCAGCGGCGATTCTTCTGTGCCGACTGCACAGGGTGTCATTTACGGACTTCAGGCAACAAGCAAAGCACTTTGGGAAACAGATGATTTATCAGGAAAATCTTACTCCATCCAGGGATTGGGCAAGGTAGGCTACAAGGTTGCTGAATACTTGCTTGATAATGGAGCCGACCTTTATGTGACGGATATCAACCAGAAAGCGATTGACCAGATTGTCCAGAAAGCAAAGGAAATGGGTGCCGGAATCAAAGTTGTGAACAGCGATGAAATTTACGCACAGCCAGCAGATGTTTTCATTCCATGTGCAATGGGCGGAATTATCAACGACGATACGATTTCCCAACTTCAGGTAAAAGCGATTGTAGGCTCTGCGAATAACCAGCTGAAGGAAGTAAGGCATGGCCTGGCTCTTCAGGAAAAAGGAATCCTATATGCGCCTGACTATATTGTCAATGCTGGCGGTCTGATCCAGGTGGCGGATGAGCTATATTCTCCGAACAAGGAGCGGGTCCTGAAAAAGACAAAAGCAATCTATAATTCTCTTTTAAATATATACAGCCAGGCTGAACGTGATGGGATCACGACTGTTGAAGCAGCCAATAAATTCTGTGAAAACCGGATTGAAGCAAGAACAAGACGCAACAGCTTCTTCTCTCATATGAAGCGTCCAAAATGGGCTGTGAGAATGTAATAGAATCCGAGATTTTAAAAAAAGGGTGAGCCGATGGATAAGGATTTTCCGATTTTTCAAGTGATGGACCAAAACGGAAACATTGTGTCCGAGGAACATAAAGATATGGTTACCGAAGATCGAGTCAAGCAATTCTACTCCGATATGGTAAGGATTCGGACGCTGGACAGGAAATCAATCAGCCTCCAGCGCCAGGGACGTATTGGAACATACGCCCCATTCGAAGGTCAGGAGGCATCACAGGTTGGCACAGCCCTGGCATTGAACAGTGAAGACTGGATGTTCCCAACCTACCGCGATCATGGTGCAGCCATGGTATTTGGACATTCTCTAAGAAATATTTTGCTGTTCTGGAATGGACGGAATGAAGGTTGTGTGCCACCTGCAGGGAAGAAGATCTTCCCGCCGGCAATCCCGATTGCAACACAGATTCCACATGCTGCTGGTGCAGCTTTTGCCGAAAAGCAAAAAGGAACAAAGAATGCGGCGATTTGCTATTTTGGCGATGGAGCAACATCTGAAGGTGATTTTCACGAAGGGCTGAATTTCGCCAGTGTCTTTAAATCTCCTGTTGTTTATTTTTGCCAAAATAATCAATATGCAATTTCAGTGCCGATCAGCAAGCAGATGAATTCCGCCACGATCGCGCAAAAAGCAATCGGATATGACATTCCTGGTGTCAGGGTAGATGGCAATGATATCTTTGCTGTTTTTGCTGAAACGGAAAAGGCGCTAGAGCGTGCCCGTAACGGCGAAGGCCCAAGCTTGATCGAAGCGATGACGTGGAGATATGGATCGCATACGACAGCTGATGATGCTTCCAAATACCGCGACCAGGGTGAAAGCGCGATGAAGCGGATGGAAACTGACCCGCTCTTGAGACTGGAGCGATGGATGAAAAATGAAGGTATCTATGATGAAGCTTGGGTGAAGGAAATAGAAGAGAAAGCAGCCGCTGAAATCGATGCAGCTGTTATGGAGATGGAAAGTTTCCCTGCAGCTGACCCGGCTGTGATCTTTGATTATGTTTTTGAACAACCAACCTGGACAATCGAGAAGCAAAAACGGGAGTATCTCGAACTGATCGGAGGTGAAGCGTGATGAACACAGCACTCCAGACGAAGACATTGACACTTGTCCAGGCGATTACTGATGGCCTCGACACCATGCTTTCAGAAAGCAAGGACGTCATTCTCCTTGGAGAAGATATCGGCAAAAACGGAGGTGTATTCCGTGCTACCGACGGACTTCAAGAGAAATATGGAGAGGACCGGGTCTTTGACACCCCTTTAAGTGAAGCGGGATTTGTCGGCGCCGCTATTGGCATGGCTGTGAATGGATTCAAACCTGTAGTCGAAATCCAATTTCTTGGTTTCATCTATCCTGCTTACGAACAAATCATGACCCATGCCTCGAGGCTGCGGATGCGGACGATGGGACATTTTACCGTGCCGATGGTGATTCGCGCTCCTTATGGCGCAGGCGTACGCGCTCCGGAAATCCATTGCGACAGCACGGAATCGCTTTTCACTCATATGCCTGGCATGAAGGTTGTCTGTCCATCGAATGCATATGATGCAAAAGGTTTGATGATTGCCGCCATTGAAGATCCCGACCCAGTCCTTTTTTTAGAGCCGATGAGAAGCTACCGTTCATCACGTGATGAGGTGCCTGAAGGAAAGTACACGGTTGAGATTGGCAAGGGCAAGAAGCTGACAGAGGGTGAAGATGTGACCGTCATTGCCTGGGGCGCAATGGTTCCGGTGGCAATGAAAGCTGCGGCGGAAATGAAGGAAAAAGGAGTCCAATGCGAGGTGCTCGATTTGAGGACACTTTATCCAATTGATAAAGATCTGGTCATTGAGTCCGTTCAAAAGACCGGGCGTACAGTTATCGTCCATGAAGCACATGCGACAGGCGGAACTGGCAGCGATTTGATTTCATTGATCAATGACGAAGCTTTCCTGTATCAAAAGGCTCCGGCTGAAAGAGTAACAGGTTACGATACGCCTGTACCTTACTTTGGTTTTGAAGACCATTATCTGCCGACCCCGAAAAGAGTCGCAGCTGCAATCGATAAAGTGATGAAGTTTTAGGAGGCGTGCCAATGGTTGAAGTAAAGCTCCACGACATAGGGGAAGGAATGACCGAAGCAGACATCAACTGTTACCTGGTGAAGCCCGGGGATTTCGTCAAAGCTGATGATCCATTGGTAGAAGTCCAGACAGATAAGATGACCGCTGAAATTCCTGCACCCCGTTCTGGTGTAGTGAAAGAATTGCTGGTGACTCCAGGTCAGACAGTCAAGGTCGGTACGACACTCCTGATCATGGAGGACAGCGCCGGCAGCGGGAAAACAGGAGAAGCACAGCAGGTGATTGATTCTGTAAAAACAGGAGCTATGCCCGTAAATATTGCCGTTAACTTGCTGAACAGACCGGTAAACGAAAATGAATTTGAAAGTGGCGTCGTGCGTTCTGGACGAATCCTAGCTTCTCCATACACAAGGAAAATTGCCCGGGAATTTGGCGTTAATATTATAGAAGTAACGGGATCTGGACCATCAGGCCGGATTACCGACGAAGATGTAATGGCATTTGTAAAATTAAGAGATTCTGGTGTTGCGAATGTTTCGGAATCCAGTTCTGAGCAGCAGCTTCCGAACATTTCGCAACCTGGTTCCGAAACAGGGGCTGCGAATCATTCGGAAGCTGGTTCCGAAGAAGTTGCTTTGAATAATTCAGGAACGGATTATGAAACATTGGTTGTGAATCATTCGGAAGCAGGTTCTGAAACTGGAATGAAGACTGCCAGCAAAGCAGTACAGAGTGAAGCGGAAGGTCTTTTACTGGATAGCTTGCCATTCCGCGGACGACGCAAGCAGATTGCGAAAAAGATGGTTCAATCCATTTATACAATTCCGCACTGCACGCACTTTGAGGAAATCGACGTAACCGACTTGATCACCTTCCGGGAGGAAATCAAGTCTTCTGGCAACTCGATTTCGGCCACTGCATTTTTCATCAAAGCACTTTCAATCGGGTTGAAAGAATTTCCGGTTTTCAATGCGAAACTGGATGAAAAAAACGAATGTATCCAGCTTTTGCGTGAGCATCATATCGGGATTGCCGTGGATACTCCAGATGGTTTGATCGTACCAGTGATCAGGAATGTTGAAAAGAAAAACCTGAAGCAAATCCATGAGGAAATGAAGAGTCTGACAAAGCTTGCCCTTAATGACAAGCTAAGCATTAAGGATATATCGGGCGGGACATTCACCGTCAGCAATGTCGGTCCGCTAGGAGGCAGCATTGGTGCGACACCAATCATCCAGCATCCGCAGACAGCGCTCGTTTCCTTCCATAAAACAAAGAAAAGACCTGTCGTGACGGACCAGGATGAAATTGCCATCCGATCCATCATGAATCTTTCAATAGCTTTTGACCACCGGGTTGCGGATGGCGCAACGGCTGTAGCTTTTACAAACCGTTTTGCCCAGTTGATTGAAAACCCAAAAATGATGCTGCTGGAGTTGATGTAAATGGTCGTCGGCGAACTTGCACATGAAAGAGATCTCGTCATCATTGGCGGCGGCCCAGGTGGTTACCATGCTGCAATCAGGGCGGCACAGCTTGGGAAAAAAGTGACTTTGGTCGAACGGGATCAGTTGGGAGGGGTATGCCTGAATAAAGGCTGCATCCCATCAAAAGTACTGGCCCACGGTTCCGAAAGGCTAGTAGCGGCTAAGCAGGATGAGATGCTTGGGATTAAGGCAGCTGGCCTGAATTTTGAGATTAGCAAGCTATTAGACTATAAAAATCAAGTCGTCAAGCAACTTCGCGGTGGGGTCGAGGCCTTATGCAAGGCAAATAAGGTTGAAGTGATCAAAGGCAGTGCCTTTTTCCTTTCGGAAGACAGAATAGGGGTCGAGAACGAGGACAGCTATGAGGTATATCGGTTCAGTGAGGCAATCATCGCGACAGGCGGCACTCCTAAGAAATTGGATGGAGTCGTTCAATCAGAGAGGATTCTTGATATTTGGTCAATTGCTGATTTGGCAGAGGTTCCTGACCATCTCGTGGTGCTGGGGGAAGATTACATTGCATTGGAAATGGCGATGGCATTCCAGGCCTTTGGGTCAAAGGTGAGCTTAATCTTAACTGAAGATGACTTTGCGTTTGACACGAGTATCAACAAAGAGCTAAACCGGATTCTTAAAAAATCTGGGATAACGATTTTGAAGGGTCATAGAGTAGAGGAAACGCTTTTAGCAGGAGATGGGGTTTCCGTATTGCTCTCTGGAAAAAATGGCAGCAAAACCGTTGAAGGCAGCCATTTGTTTTATTCGTTGGGAACCAGGCCGCAACTTCTGAATCTGGGGATTGAGCGTTTAGGGATGAAGCTTTCTGATGAAGGGTTTATTTTAACAGACAAAACCGGAAGGACTTCCATTTCAAGCATTTTTGCGATTGGTGATGTAACTGAAGGTCCTCAGCTGGCAGTCAAGGCTATCAAACAGGGGAAAACTGCTGCCGAGACGATTTGCGGCCGCGCCAGTGAAAATGACCTGACATTCATTCCGCATATCGTGCGCACGAGACCACCGATCGCCTGTGCAGGATTGACCGAACAGGAAGCTGTTAATCAAGGGTATGAGGTGGGCGTTGGCGAATTCTCAATGTCAGCGAACGGCTTTGCAGCGATTCTGGGGAAAAAAGAAGGTCTTGTAAAAGTCATCTTTGATAAGAAAAGCGACTTTCTGCTAGGTATTCATATGATTGGTGCCGGCGCAGTGGAGCTGATTTCAAACGGAATCCAGGCTCTCGAAATGGCAGCACGGGACGAAGACTTTACATTCCCATCCTACCCTCATCCAAGCGTGAACGAAGCACTGCTTGAAGCAGTCGAGGCGTTCAAGGGAGAGGCGATTCACAATGTACCGAAGAAGCAGAAAATGAAGGTATAGGCCTGGATTGGCCTAAGGGGAATAAATCCGGTTTATCGGGGAAAAAAGCTCGGTTAAAGGGGAATAATCCTGCCCAACAGAGAGAAAAGTGCTGCCAACGTAAAAAATGCGGTTTTGTTGTAAGTCATAGAATGAATTGGAAAGAAAAATTGAAATTCTCGCAGCTAGTTAGCAAGGGAACTTCACTGCGTAAAAGCATTATAGCTTTACACCATACTCTTGAGAGAAAAGGAAGAGTTACTATAAAATAATTTTAAATATTGTAAATATTTAAATAGGAGGTCACAAAATGCAAGAAAAAGTGATGGTATCTGGCCAAACAACGGAAGATTTTTTTCCTGTAAAAGATGTTGATTATTTAGAGCTTTATGTTGGGAACGCGAAGCAGGCGGCTCATTTTTTCCAGACGGCTTTCGGCTTCAAAGTTGTAGCGTATTCCGGGCTTGAAACTGGCAACCGTGAAACGGCTTCTTATGTGCTTCAGCAGCGTAAGATTCGTCTTGTTGTAACAGGTTCTTACAATGACTCTTCACGTGTGGCTCAGTTCGTAAAGACACATGGTGATGGCGTCAAGGATATTGCGCTGGCTGTCGATGATGTCCAGAAGGCATATGACGGAGCGGTAAGCCGCGGAGCGATCGAAATCCTTCCGCCGCAAGAGGTTTCAGATGAACACGGCACATTGAAGAAAGCGGTCATCGGTACATATGGTGACACGATCCATACTTTAGTAGAAAGAAAAGATTACAAAGGCATCTTCATGCCTGGGTTTGTTGAGCATGAAACGACTGTACCTGTCCAGGATGCAGGTTTCATCGGCATTGACCATGTTGTCGGCAATGTTGAGAGAATGGAAGAATGGGTCAACTATTATGCGAATGTAATGGGCTTCAAGGAAATGAAGCACTTTACAGATAAGGATATCGTGACTGAGTATTCAGCGTTGATGTCGAAAGTCATGCATAATGGCGGCCGCATCAAATTCCCGATCAATGAACCGGCTGAAGGCAAGCGGAAATCGCAGATTCAGGAATATCTGGAATTCTATAATGGCCCAGGCGTACAGCACCTTGCGATTTTAACTGAGGATATTGTCAGCACGGTTACAACACTTCGCAATAATGGAGTGGAATTCCTGAGCACTCCTGATTCTTACTATGAAATGCTGTCAGAGCGTGTTGGTAAAATTGATGAAGAAATCGATAAGTTAAAAGAGCTTAGCATTCTAGTAGATCGAGACGACGAAGGCTATTTGCTGCAAATCTTCACGAAGCCAATCGTGGACCGTCCGACACTTTTCATCGAAATCATTCAGCGTAAAGGCGCAAGAGGATTTGGTGAAGGGAACTTCAAGGCACTATTCGAGTCAATCGAACGTGAACAGGAAAGACGCGGCAACCTTTAAAAGCCGGTACGGAAGGGGGCGATTCGCTCCCTTTTCGTCATAAAAGGCTACTTAGAAATTGGGGGATCAATATGAATGCAAAAGCAAGAGCAGAACTTGAAGGAATCACACCATATGCCCTCGGCCAGACCATTGAGGAAATCAAGGAACAGTTTGGCATCAGTAAAGTAAGGAAGCTTTCGGATAACGAGAATGTATATGGCACATCACCTAAAGTCCGCAAAGCGATCATACAGGAAGCGGCGAATCTTGCATTTTATCCAGACGGCATGACTTCTGGAATTGTCGGAAAGCTTTCAACACATTACAAACTGGATGAGAAGCATTTTCTTGTCTCCAATGGGTCCGAGGAAATCATCCGGCTGTTGACAAGAGCTTATATCGATAAAAATGATGAAGCTGTCATGGCAGAAGTAACGTTTCCTCGCTATAAAACGAATGTGCTGATTGAAGGCGGCAAAGCGGTTACAGTTCCGATGATAGACGGCAGGCATGATCTTAAAAAGATGCAGGAAGCAATAACTGAAAAGACAAAAATGGTATTCGTCTGCAACCCGAACAACCCAACCGGAACCATTGTTGGTAAACAAGAGCTGCTTTCGTTTATTGACAATGTACCATCGAATGTCCTGATCATCATGGACGAAGCGTATTTTGAATATGCAGATTCTGATGAATACCTGGATACGATGCCGCTGCTGGATCATTATCAAAATATTGTCATCCTCAGGACTTTTTCAAAGATCTATGGCCTTGCAAGCCTGCGTGTGGGATACGGCATCATGCATGAAGATATCGCGAAGGAACTTCACAAAGTCAGGGATGTGTTTAATGTCAACCAGCTGGCCCAGGCGGGTGCTGTCGCGGCCATCGAGGACCAGGCATTCGTCAGGGACTGCGCAGCTAAAAATAGTACAGAAAGAGAATATCTGAGTTCTAAGTTCAAAGAGTTGGAGATTGATAGTTTTCCTTCACATACCAACTTCATATATGCCTTCACAAACAGGTCGGTCATCCAGGCGCTGACGGAAAATGGCGTGCTTGTCCGCCAGATGCTGCTTCCTGGCTACAAGGAAGCATTCCGAATCACACTGGGCACCCGTGAAGACCATGAGTTCATTTTGCAAATCGTCAGCCAGCTTTTTCAGGAAAGGGCGGTGTAACCTTTGGAAATTAAAACAGACTCGCTTGAATGGCGTGACGCATATAAATTGTTGCAGGGATCGGTCCTCCCGCGGCCAATCGCTTTTGTCTCGACCCAGGATGAAGACGGCAATGCCAATCTCGCGCCATTCAGCTTTTTTACCGTCATCAGTGCTAATCCAATGATGGTCTGCTTTTCACCGATGAGAAGGGGAACCGATGGAGCAAAGAAAGATACGCTGAAAAATATCGAAGCGACAAAGGAATTCGTCATCAATATTGTGAGCGAGGAATTTGTAGGTCAGATGAACGAATGTGCAACTGAATTCACTTCAGAGGTTGATGAATTTAACGCATCTGGTTTGACGAAGGTCAGCAGTGTTGCTGTTAATCCTCCAAGAGTCCAGGAATCAAAGGTACACCTTGAATGCGAACTGGACCAGGTCCTCCACTTCGGTGGTGATGAAGCTGGAGCTGGCAGTCTGGTCATCGGCAGGGTCGTGCATGTCCATGTCCATGACGATTTATATGAAAATGGCCGCATCAATTCGGAAAAATTGAACCCGGTCGGCAGGCTGGCCGGTGCAACGTATACGCTGCCGTTGGCAAAAACCTTTGAGCTGCAAAGAAAATAGGTGATGACATGAAATTCATTACGTTCATGAAAAAAGATGGTTCGATGACTGCCGGATGGATTAATTCACGAAATATGGCTGTTGATATGCATGAAGCCTCGAACGGCACTTTGCCTGACAATATGCTGGCTTTTATTGAAAACCAGGAACAATTCATGGAGTATATCGAAAAAAATCAAGGGCTGATCGAGACTGGAAATGGCTCATATTCATTGGATGAGGTCACTTTGAAAGCGCCACTGCCAAATCCAAAGAGCGTCCGCGATTTCTACGCATTTGAGCAGCATGTCAAAACAGCCCGGGAAAACCGGGGACTGGAAATGATTCCTGAGTGGTATGAAATACCTGTGTTTTATTTTACAAACCATCTCGCCATCAAAGGACCTGAGGAAGAAATCAGGCGGCCAAAAGACTGTGCGTGGCTTGACTATGAGCTTGAAATCGCCTGTGTCATCGGGAAGGAAGGCCGGAATATCAAGGCGGAGGATGCAGGAAAACATATCTTTGGCTTTTTTATCATGAATGACTGGAGTGCCCGTGACCTGCAGCGACAGGAAATGAAGGTCGGACTTGGGCCGGCGAAGGGAAAGGATTTCGCAACTTCGTTCGGTCCTTACCTAATTACCAAGGATGAGCTGGAATCCCGTAAAGCAGGGAAGGGCTATGACCTTGAGATGATCGCCCGAGTAAACGGCAGGGAACTTTCTAAAGGCAATATGAAAGACCTATTTTACTCCTTCGGTGAAATGATCGAACGTGCCTCCGCAGGTACAACTCTTTATCCAGGTGAGGTAATCGGTTCCGGTACAGTAGGAACGGGGTGCATTCTAGAGCTTGGCACCGATGTCCACCGATGGCTTGTGCCAGGGGATGAAGTGGAACTTGAAATTAAGGGCCTTGGTGTCTTGAAAAATAATATCATAGAAGATTAGAAAGAAGGTGTTCTCATGTATTACCGTCAGCTTGGAGAAATCCCGAAAAAACGCCACACGATTTTCAAAAAAGAAGATGGTTCACTGTTCAGGGAGCAGGTAATGGGGACGAAAGGCTTCTCTGGATCACAGTCGATCCTTTATCATCACCATATGCCGACAGAGGTCGTGAAGAGTGAATTGATTGGCAGCTATCTGCCCGAATATGAAGAGCAGACCTCACTAAACCACAGGCATTTCCTGACTGACAAGATCAGCAAGTCCGGTGATGCACTGCATGGCAGAGAATACATTCTTGGAAATGATGATCTGCTGATTGGTTTTGCGAATATCACCGAACCAATGAAGCAATATTACCGAAATGGTGATGGCGATGAAATGTTCTTTTTCCATCATGGGTCCGGTAAAGTAGAGACAATGTTTGGTACATTGACATACCGCCCTGGAGATTATGTCGTGATTCCAATCGGTACAATCTACAGAGTTGTGCCTGATGACACAGAACCGACTAAGGCTCTGATTGTGGAATCCTTCAGCCAGATCACAACTCCTCGCAGGTATCGCAATGAATACGGACAACTGCTTGAGCACAGCCCGTTTTGTGAACGCGATATCCGCGGTCCTGAGACACTTGAGACTTTCCCGGAAAAAGGGGAGCACGAGGTCATCACGAAAACACGAGGTCATCTGCACCGCCATGTCATGAATCACCACCCGCTTGATGTTGTCGGCTGGGATGGCTACCTGTATCCATGGGCATTCAATATCGAGGACTTCGAGCCAATTACAGGACGAATCCATCAGCCGCCGCCAGTGCATCAGACTTTCGAGGGTCATAACTATGTAATCTGTTCCTTCGTGCCAAGGCTATATGATTATCATCCAGAGGCGATTCCTGCGCCATACTATCACAGTAATGTAAACAGCGATGAGCTGCTGTACTATGTGGAAGGCAATTTCATGAGCCGCAAGGGAATCAAAGAAGGGTCAATCACTCTGCATCCAAGCGGTATCCCGCACGGACCACATCCAGGCAAGACGGAAGCGAGCATCGGTAAAAAAGAAACACTCGAGCTTGCAGTTATGATCGATACATTCAAGCCGCTGAAGACTGTCAAGAAAGCGAAGGATATTGAGGACGATCAGTACATGTATACCTGGATTGAAAAATAGAAGAGAAGGCCAATTCGTGATATAGCGAGTTGGTCTTTTTTGATTGTGGGAGGATAAATGAACTGGGAAAAATCAATGATTTTTTCCAGTTTGCGAATAAAATCGTTTTTTTGCGAATAAACATATGGATTTTGCGAATAAAAACGTTTTTTTGCGAACAAACATATAGGATTTGCAAATAAAATCATTTTTTCGCCTATAGAGTTTTGACTTTTGCCTTTTAACAAAGAAATATCGCCAGGATTTTAAGATTTCTACGATTTTATAGTATTTTCAGTGCAAAATAATCTTAACCAACATAGGCAATACTAACAAAATCGATTATGGATTAGGAGGATATAACGTGACTTTATCTATATTCGCCTTGGGCGGTATTAATGAGATCGGAAAAAACATGTATGTTGTCCAATATGAGGACGATATTTTTGTGATTGACTGCGGCGGAAAATTCCCCGATGAAAGCTTGCTCGGAATTGATTTGATCATTCCGGAAATGACGTACCTCGAAGAGAACAGAGAAAAAATCCGTGGTTTGATTGTGACTCACGGACACGAGGACCATATTGGCGGAGTGCCTTACTTTTTCAAAAAACTGAAGGCTCCTGTATATGCGACGGATTTTACATTGGGGTTAATTGAACTGAAACTAAGTGAGCACAAGCTATTAAGAGGTACTGAACTGAAAAAAATAAATTCAGATTCGGAATTGGATTTTGGAAAGGTCAAAGTTTCGTTTTTTAAAGTAAACCATAGCATACCCGATTGCCTTGGCGTTGTGTTCCACACACCAGAGGGGAATGTTGTCCATACAGGAGACTTCAAATTCGACCTCACTCCTGCAAACAATGAGCAGTCTGAAATCCATAAGATGGCCAGAATAGGCACAGAAGGCGTCATGGTATTATTATCAGAAAGTACGAATGCGGAACGTAAGGGGCTGACACCTTCAGAAAAGATGGTCGCCAGCCATCTGGAAGAAGCATTCATGAAAGCGGAAGGGAAAATTTTTGTATCAACCTTTGCTTCTAACGTGAACCGGGTGCAGCAAGTCGTCGAAGCTGCAATCAAGACAGACAGGAAACTGGCTCTACTTGGCAGGAGCATGGTAAATGTCGTTGATGTTGCAATTGAACGAGGATACTTGAACGTACCGGAAGGGATGCTGATCGAACCGAATGTTGTCGATCAATTGGATCCTGATAAGGTTGCGATTTTGTGTACAGGCAGCCAGGGAGAACCGATGGCAGCTCTCGCGCGGCTGTCAACTGGTAACTATCGTGATGTTTCTGTTTATCCTGGTGATACCGTCATAATGGCCGCGTCTCCGATACCTGGAAATGAAAAGGATGTCTCAAAAATCATCGATAATTTGTTCAAACTTGGAGCGAAAGTCATCTACGGTTCCGGCAGCACAACCGGCATGCATGTGTCCGGTCATGGCTACCAGGAAGACCTTAAGCTAATGCTGACATTGATGAAGCCGAAGTATTTCATCCCGATCCATGGTGAGTACAGGATGCTGCACCATCACAGATTGCTTGCAGAATCAGTAGGGGTTGAAAAGGGCAACACCTTTATTATCAAAAATGGGGATATCGTTGAGGTTGAGAATGGACAGGCACGTCAGACTCGCAATGTTCCAGCGGGTGATACATATGTAGATGGCGTGAGTGTTGGAGACGTCGGTGAGATCGTCCTTCGTGACAGAAAGCAACTATCTGAGGATGGCATGCTTGTCATCGTCCTGACATTAAGCAAGGCAGAAAGGAAAATCATCTCCGGTCCAGATACCATCTCCAGAGGATTTGTTTTTGTGAAGAACTCAGAGGATTTAATGAGGGATGTAAATAATCTTGTGACAAAAACAGTGACAGATCTTCAAGAGGAAAATATATATCGCTGGAATGTCATCAAGCAGGGAATCAAAAAGGCAGTCGGCCAGCATATTTTCCAGCAGACGAGAAGGAAGCCAATGATCCTGCCGATTATTATAGAGATTTAAAACTGGATTTGGCCAGGCATTTGCAAAGTGCCTGGTTTTATTATTGACATAACACTTAAAGGTGTTATAAAGTGATAATATGACACTAAAGGGTGTTATTAAATGTTGGAGGTTATACGAATGGACACACAACTTGAAATCCGTAAAAAGGTTGTTTTTAACGCATCAATTGAAAAAGTATGGAATGCTGTCGCAACATCTGAAGGTATTGCCGCTTGGTGGATGCCGAATACATTTGTGCCTGAGTTAGGAAGTGAGTTTATCCTTCATGCAGGTCCTTTTGGGGATTCACCTTGTAAGGTGACTGAATTGGACCCGCCGAACCGTTTAGCCTTTGACTGGGGCAAGGATTGGCAGCTCCTATTTGAACTGAGGGAGCTGGAAGAAAACAAAACGGAATTTACGTTGGTCCATTCAGGATGGGACCCTGATAAGGTTACTGAGTTCGGACAACCTCATTCAGTCATCATGGGCAGAATGGACAGTGGCTGGGATAAGATTGTGAATGAAAGCCTGAAATCTTATATCGAGGGTTAATATGCCTGCATCCCAAGCGAAACATGATGTCTTTCAAGCGGTTGCTGACCCGACGCGCCGTAAAATACTGAAATTGCTTGCAGTTCAGGAAATGCCGATCGCCTCCATAACGGATAGTTTCCCGATCACAAGAACAGCGATCAATAAGCATTTATTCGTCTTATCAGAAGCAGGGCTTGTTTCGAGTAAAAAGGTTGGCCGTGAAACACGATACACTTTGCATCCTGAACCGCTTCAGGAATTAAAAGAATGGCTGACGTTTTTTGAGCTTTACTGGGATAATAAACTTTCTGCTTTGAAGAATTTTGTGGAGTTGGAAGAGGAATAAAATTTAAAGCAAGAGTACATTTAGTGTTTTTTTAGCATGGGGAATCTCTCCATGCTTTTTTTCTCGCTTAACAAATGAGTCGAGAACGTCTACACTTAGAATTATCGATTAGCCTATCCTCAGGAGGAAGCAGCCCATGGACATCAAACTGAATCAAAAAGCCATCAAGGATTTGTGCGGAACTGTTTCCTTCAAACGAGGGGATGCGTTTTACCGTGCGGGAAAAGTAAGGGTTACAGATTACAGCAATGAACGGACAGAAGCGATTGTGACGGGTGCAGATGAATTCCATGTTACAGTTATAAAAAATGAGGATGGCAGCTACAAGACTGAATGTACATGTCCGAAACTCACATCGGTGAAGCATGAGTGCCAGCACGTGGCGGCTGTTTTGCTCGCGATCCTTGATGAACAAAAAAGAGGAATGGCACTTTCATCACAGAAGAATCCGGACCCGTCGGACAGCCTTGCTCATGGATTGCTGACAATTTTCAATGAAGTGCCACGCCGCTCTAGTGGTCACCAGCTCCATTTTGAGACAAGGCAGGTCCTGAACACTGAATTCAGGATCAAACCGGTCACTGACAATGAGCAGCAAACGATGCTAGGACTCTTGATGAGTATTGGCCCTATAAAAATTGATGATATCCGAGGGTTTTTGGAAAATGTTAAACATCACCAGTCTGCGGCGCTTTCAAGCTTGTTCACATATGAACCGAGTCTTCAGTGCTTTACAAATCAAGCAGATGCTGTGATCAGAATGCTAATCCAGATCATCCAGGATCATGAAGACCTTCATAATGAAGAAAATGATAAGTCCACATTGATCATTCCGCCCTCCTTTTGGCCCCAGCTTCAGGCAATCCTTGTGAGCGCTCCAGAGACTAAACTGGAAATGGAAGGGAAGGTAACTGGAAGATTTTCTGTTACGACCGAAAGGCTGCCGCTGCTATTCAATTTTGTGAAAAATAAAGATAAAGATTACTCGTTAAAAATAACTGGAATTGATCAGGTGATCGTTCTCAATAAATATGACCTTGTCTGGTCCTATGGGCAATTGGTCAAGTTGAGCAGTGAGGATTGTGGAAGACTATTTGACCTTAAAAATATGCTTCATCAATCAAGAACTGATAGCATTCCAATTCTGCAGGAACAGATGAATTTTTTTGTTGAAAAAGTGGTTCCGGGTCTGCGAAGGATTGGTGAGGTGCAAATAGATGGAGATATAACGAAGCAGTTTTTATCGGAGCCACTGTCTGCGAAGTTGTATCTTGATCGCTTGAATAACCGTTTGCTGGCGGGAATTGAATTCCAGTATGGAAATATTGTCTTCAATCCAGTTGAGAATAGGGAGCCCAAGCTGAATTCGCTATTAATCAGGGACATTGAGAGGGAAAACATGATCCTCGAGATGCTGGATGAAAGTTCATTTGCAAAAACAGATGGCGGCTATCTGTTGCACAATGAAGAGCTTGAATATGAGTTTCTTTACCATGTCATGCCAAAGCTTCAAAGGCTGGTACAGATATACGCAACGACAGCAGTCAGGAACAGGATATTCAGAGAGCCGGCCCGTCCGCAAATCCGGGTCAAGGTGAAAAAGGAGCGGACTAACTGGCTTGAATTCAAATTTGAAATGGATGGAATTCCTGAAAAGCAGATCAGGGATGTCCTTGAAGCACTTGAGGAAAAACGGAAGTATTATCGTTTGCGAAATGGAGCCTTGATGTCACTTGAAACAAGAGAGTGGGAAGAAATCCAGCGTTTCCTGAAGGCAGGACCAGTTCAAAATGAGGACCTGGAAAAAGGGCTGAATATGCCAATCGTGCGCGGCATGCAAATGCTTGATTCATTGGAGAATGAATCTGTATTTATGCTCGAAGACTCATTTCGACAGTTTATAGAAGAAGTCAGCAGCCCGGGAAGTGTGAAATTTGAAGTCCCTTTACATTTGGCTCCTGTCTTGCGTGAATACCAGAAGCAGGGTTTTCAATGGATGAAAACTCTCGCAAGCTATGGATTCGGCGGAATTTTAGCAGATGACATGGGACTTGGCAAAACACTTCAAAGTATTGCGTATATTGCATCAGAACTTGGGGTTGCACGAAAAAGGGAACAGCCAATACTAATTGTGTGCCCATCTTCTCTTGTCTACAACTGGCTGAGTGAATTCATGAAATTCACACCTGATATCCAGGCAGTCATCATTGACGGCAATAAAACCGACCGGGCAATGCTCTTAAAAGACTTGTCGGGTATGGATGTGGTTATCACATCGTACATGTTGCTGCGGAAGGATATTCATCTGTATGAAAAATTGAATTTCCATACCATCTTTTTCGATGAAGCACAGGCGTTCAAGAATCCGCTGACGCAGACGGCGAAGGCCGTCATGAGTTTGCAGGCTGAACATCGGTTCGCGCTTACAGGTACGCCAATTGAAAATTCGATTGAGGAATTATGGTCTATTTTCCGCGTCGTCTTCCCCGAGCTTTTTCAGGGGTTGAAAGAATACAGTAATCTGACAAATAAAACCATTGCTCGCCGAATCCGTCCATTTTTACTGCGAAGGGTTAAAGAAGAGGTATTGGCTGAGCTGCCGGAAAAAATTGAATCGATTGATACAGTGGAATTGCTTCCTGAACAGAAAAAACTGTACGCAGCATACTTGGCAAAACTCCGCCACCAAACATTAAAACAGCTTGATAAAGATACAATCAGAAAAAATCGAATCAAGATCCTGGCCGGATTGACAAGGTTACGTCAAATCTGCTGCCATCCAGCTTTGTTCGTGGACGGCTACAAGGGCAGTTCTGCAAAGTTCGAACAACTGAAACAGATCATCGAGGAATCCAGATTTTCAGGCAGAAGAGTCCTGATTTTCTCACAGTTCACGAAAATGCTCTCGATGATTGGAAGAGAATTATCTGATCAGGGGATTCCGTACTTTTACCTTGATGGAAAGACACCATCTGAAGAACGTGTAGAAACGTGTGAACGATTTAACGAAGGAGAAAGGGACTACTTCCTGATTTCCTTGAAGGCGGGAGGGACCGGATTGAATCTTACCGGGGCGGATACGGTCATTCTGTATGATCTATGGTGGAATCCGGCAGTCGAGGAGCAGGCGGCAGACCGTGCCCACCGAATGGGGCAGAAAAATACCGTACAGGTAATCAAGCTCATTGCCAGGGGAACGGTTGAAGAGAAGATGAACGAGCTTCAGGATAAGAAGAGAAATATGATTGAAGAAATAATCGACGAAAAATCCTCTGCATCCCTAACTGAAGAGGACATTCGTGAAATCCTGATGATTTAAATTCCTTATGTATTAGCCTGGAAAAAGCCCCTTTGAAGTCAAAGGGGCTTTTATTAGTAATATTATTTCGAAACTTCATTATCCAAATAAGATCTCAATGTTTGCTGCAATGTACCTCTTGTTTCTGCTTTTTCTTCAAAGGATATACCGGCATGAATCATCCTTCTTACAAGTTCAGGCCTCATGCCCGTGATAACAGCCTTTGAGCCCATCATTGTTACTCCAGTCAAAACTTTTTGGAAATGATCAATCACATTCATTTCCATTTCAGCGACACCTGAAAGGTCCATGATCAATGTCTGCACTTTCAGCCTTGAAATATCCATGAGGACTTTTTCTTCAATGATGCGCATTCTGTATTCATCAATCATGCCGATCAAAGGCAGGACAGCAACAGAATTGCTGATTGGAATGATTGGTACTGAAAGGTGTTCAACCAGCTTTCTTTGCGAGTTCAGGATTTCATCCTTGTATTTAGTATAGCTTAAGAAAAAAGTGTTCAAGAACTGATCGACTTGGTCGTTGATCCTTTTCTCAAGACGGAAGAATTCATCACGGTCAGTAAAACTGTTATTCAAGCGGTCGAATTGATTAAGGAAATGCCATAATGTCCTTCTTATGGCCTGTATCCATTCCAATTTAAATGCAACGGTCAGGGAATGCTCTGCCCATGCCAATCCTTCTTGCTCTGCAAACGCAACAAGGTTCTCCTCTTGCTGTTCCACTATGTAAACGACTAACTTTTCAGCGTTTTTTAAGAGGTCGATATTTCCCTTTTGGAGGATTTCATTGATTTTTGATGCAACGTTAACTGCCTCTGATAATAATTGTTGTTCAAAAAGATCCCTGTTGGCTTTGATGAACTCAGTTACTTCATCTTTTTGATAAAATGTTGATTCCATTTTATGTACACCCCTCAAAAAATAACGGTTTAGTTAACAACGCCTTCGTAGGTTAAAGACTCCTTATTTTAAATGTAGCAAACCGGGTATGAAAACACAAATAATTGTAATGTACAAAAAAGACAGCTGACAACCTCAGATTTCTCGAGTTTGCCTACTGTCTCGTGCGAATTTATCTTTCTTCAATATAAATCTTCTCATGCAGTCCAGTTGTCGCTGAAATGAATTTTCCTTCTTCGTAGTAATCCAAATCAGACTCCATATAGACAAGCTCGAAATTTCCTGTCAGTGCTGAATAAATGATGACCGGCTGTTTATTGCCCTTATTCTCTAGTATTGCTGAAAGGTCAACTTGATCAAATTTTTCGAAGGAGGGGATATAACGATTGTGATCAAAGCTTTCAAGCTCGCCGTTCCTGGCATTAACGTTGATGATGGTTTCGGATTCCAGCGGAGAATACAATGCTATCCCTTTAAAGTTTGGGACTGCTTTAAAGCTGTAGACTTTATGTCTTGGATCATCTGAGAAAGAGTTGTAATTGAACCCTGATGGTACCAGCTCAAGGTTAAGGTTTTCTCCATAGATTTTTGTTAAATATTCTTTTGCCTTACTCTCAGCTTCCTCCTCGCTTATGAGGGGACCATCATTTAATGCTCCGGTATTCCCGGTATAATTCGTGATTTGACCTGTGATTGCATCAATTGTCCCACCGAATCCCGCTCCGATATCAAAATGGTAGACAAATAAGTCATTAATCGGACTTTCCTTTTTTAATTTGATTTTATCTCTATCTATATCCAAAGTATTGGCAATCAGGCTCTTCAATTCTGCCTCGTTCATTATTTTCATTTGATCAGGCAATTTATGAAATCGTGTATAACTGTAACTCAAGAGATTCATTTTTTCATAAAACTGGTCCATTGTTTTTACATCCAGGTTGTGGAGATATGAACTATATCCATGATGTGTTTTTCTATATTCCACTCTCATGACTTTTTCCTGTTCAATGAAATAATCCTTTACAGATTGAAATGCTGCTTCGTCTGTTTCTGTCCATCTGCCCTGGTCATAACGGATTTTCAAGACTTCAAACATGGAATTCAATCTTTGCGTATTCAGGCTTAGATGGAAGGCAGTTGTGTTAATATTTTTTCTTTCGAAAATATTTATATGTTCCTCAAGTGTCATATTTTCTTCGAACAACTGATGTAACATTTCCTGAAGGAATTCAAGGCTCTGTCCTTCGGTTTTAACAACATCAAACATTCCCGAAAAGTTTCTGATCGTGCCATAATAGTTGTCTACGGCCATGAACATTTTTTCGCGTTCCTTCACGTAATCTGTGAGGACCATTGAAAAAATAATGGTTGCGAGGACCACAGTGACAAGCCTTAATCGATTCAGCTTCATTTTTAAGATGATTTTATCATCCAGGGAGCTGGATACTTTCGGTTCATCCATGTTAGCTACTGTAATGCTTCTTTCTCCGGTTTCGTAAAAAATCCTGCATGCTTCACAAGCCTGCAAATGCTCATCCACTGAAACTTTTACCGAAGGACTTAAATCGTTTTCTATATATAATGGATAAAGATCCTGGACTACATCATGTTCCAATTTCATTCCCCATCCTCCATCTTATTGTAGATTTCCCTGAATTTCTTCCGTGCCCTATACAAGCCAACCTTTACCTGGCCAATTGTTTCGTTTGTGATTGTGGCTACCTCTTCATAGGAGAGGTCATTGACATCCCGCAAAATAATATAAGTTCTGTAGTTTTCAGGAAGCATCAGTAATGTAAGCTCAATTTCGTGCTGATCATCTGAGTTTTTGTACAGATCTTGCTGTTGTACAAATTGCTGATCAAGCTCATCAGATTGAAACTCCATATTGTTATGTTTTCTCTTGCTGAAATTGATAAAAGTATTTCTGGCAATTTTAAAAAGCCAGGTCTTTAATGAGGATTCCCCACGGAAACTGGCTAGTGTTTGGAAAGCTTTTAAAAAAGTATCCTGTGTAAGATCCTCAGCAACATGCCGATTCAGTGTTGACCGGTACAAGTATAAAAAAATCGCATTTTTATAGGTTTCGTATAATTCGATTCTTGGATCCGACATTACATCCCCCTCTCTCCAAAAATCATAGACAAATAATAACTGTAAAAGTTACTTGGATTTTTTAATTATTTTAAAAAATTTAAAAAGATGGTTGAGAATTTTATTGCTGATGGTAAAATTAGCTAAAATATATGAAATTTAGTTGTTAACAACAATATCATCGGTTCAGAATGGTATTTTTATAGAAGGATGGGATTATTTTATGGATCTGACTTTAAGACCTATTACGAAGGACAACTGGGAGGATGCAATTCAGTTAAAGGTTAAGGATGAGCAAAAGCACTTTATGGCCTCTAATCTATATTCGATTGCTGAAGTTCAATTCCTTGTACAGTTCAGCGCCTCCGGGATATACGAAGGTAATCAGATGATAGGCTTTGCCATGTACGGTATTGACCAGGATGACAATAATTATTGGGTATACCGTTTGATGGTAGATCAGGCATGCCAGGGAAGGGGAATCGGTGCCGCTGCTGTGAAATTAATAATTGAAGAGATTAAAAGGGAGAACACAGATAGAATTCCGACTATCATGATTGGCTATCATCCAGAAAATGAGGGGGCACGAAAAACATATAAGAACGCTGGTTTTGTCGAAACAGAAATTGCGCCTTGGGGAGAACAACTCGCTGCATTTAAGCTGGCATTTTAGTCATAACATTGAGAAAAAAAGCAAAAAAATATCCAACAGGTGATCCTGTTGGATATCAATATAATTTAAGAAGCTTTATTCAATGAAGCTGATTGACTATTTGGTTTGAAGACGCCTTCCCATTTGGCGATTACAATGGCTGCCAGAGAGTTCCCGACTACATTTACAGCCGTACGTCCCATATCAAGGATTCTGTCAATCCCAGCAATGAATGCTAAACCTTCAACAGGCAATCCTACAGTACCTAGTGTCGCCAGGAGAACGACGAATGAAACACCCGGGACTCCGGCTATGCCTTTTGAAGTAACCATCAACACCAGCATTAGTGATATCTGTTCTGAAATGCTCATGTCGATTCCGTACATCTGGGCGATAAAAATGGCTGCGAGTGCTTGATATAGCGTTGAACCATCAAGGTTAAAGGAGTAGCCTGTCGGTATGACGAAAGAAGTGATGTGTTTTGGTGCTCCTTCTTTCTCCATTTTATCCATGATTCTTGGCAATACTGTCTCGGAGCTCGCTGTCGAGAATGCCAATATTAATTCATCTTTCAGTGTAACAATCAATTTGAAAATATTGTAACCTGCCATTTTAGCTACTAAGCCTAATACGACGATTACGAAGAAAGCCATTGTGCCATAAACGGTAAGGACTAATTTGCCAAGCGGGATTAATGATGCAAGACCGAATTTTGAAACTGTCACACCAATCAGTGCAAATACCCCAAATGGTGCGAATTTCATGATTTGGTTGGTAGCATAAAACATCGCGTCAGCTGTTCCCTGGAAAAAGGCTATAACTGGTTTTCCTTTTTCACCGATCGCCGAAATCCCTAAACCAAATACAAGGGAAAAGAAGATGATCGCAAGCATATCGCCTTCTGCAAAAGCAGCAATTGGATTGGTTGGGACGATTTCTACCAGTGTCGTGATCATAGACTTTGTTTCTTGTGTTTCGGCTGTATCTACATAACTGGCAATATCCGTTTTATCCAGTTCGCTCATATTAACGCCAGCACCTGGCTGGAATAAATTCGCTGCGACGATACCAACAATGATGGCAATTGTCGTGATAATTTCAAAATACAAGAGCGTTTTACCGCCGATTTTACCCAACTGTTTAATGTCGCCGACACCAGCAACGGCAACAATGATACTTGCAACAACGATCGGTACGACGATCATTTTAATTAAACGGAGAAAAATATCTCCAATCGGCTGAAGGTAGGAGGCAACTGCTGGGTTCCCAATAAATACTGCACCTACGATGATACCGACAATCAGGCCGATAAATATTTGTCCTGCCAAACTGATTCTTTTCATATGGATTTCCTCACCTTCTGTAAATTCTATGCTGTAATAGCAATTGGCAAGGGATACAAGATTGTTTTTCTCCGTAAAAAAAGACACTTAGGGTGTCATTTACCACAAAGATTATGATCTACTGTTCCCTTTGGTCGCTTACGAGGTTAGCTGTCGGGTTAGGACTTGGAAACGCAAAGCCCTTTCAGGTTGAATTCACCCCAGGCGAGAAGACGCCAATTGGTTCCCCCGTTCTTCGGTAAGATTAAGCGGAAAATATTCATAAATATTATATTATTATTTTAAAATTGTAAATGTATATTGGTTTCCATTTGAAATTTTTCTAGGAATCACATTGTTCTGGTGACGGAGGGGGCTTGAAATTCAGCTGCTATTCGCTGCCAATAGAGAATCTTGAATTAACGTTAGAAATCGGAAAGAGTCTACACTAGATATGGGGTGGTAATGTTGAAGCTTGTGCACATTGTGAGTGAATTAAATCGAGTTTTTGAAATCGAAGAGTTTGGAAAGGATCCAGGGTTCAGCAGATTTCTTCCGGCAGCCTATGAAGAGACGGGTTTTGATTGGAAAGGTATCTTTGAAAAGGAATTTACTGTACGTTTCAATGGGTTGATGATAAAAGGAGCTCCAGAGGTAAGCAAAGTATTCTTGGCTGTGTTTCCAACAGACGAGGTGCTAGAGCATTTTATCGAAAATAGCATAGAAGGTGATCTTCTATTTATGCATCATCCTTTGCTGATGGAATGCGGTGATCCGAATGGCGAATGGGGGAAAGGCTTTGTCCCAATTAAAGAAAAATATATTACTGGAATCATAGAGAAAAAACTTTCTGTTTATACGGTACATGAACCATTGGATTTTCATAGAAAGCTGGGGACTAGTGTTGCAATCCAGCAAGCATTAGGAGCTAAAAAAGTTGATGGTTTTTTGCCAGAGTACAAAGGGATTGACCTGGTATTTATTTGCGAAATAGAGGAAACCAGCACAGACTTTCTTGTTTCCAGACTGGAGAAAATCTTCAATATTCCATATGTGGATTTTGAAGGCAAGAAGCATGAACGCATTACGAAAATTGCGATTGTTGCAGGCTGCGGTGACAAGGTGGACTGGATGAAGGAAGCAGAGCAAAGAGGAGCACAGGCCTATATCACCGGAGAGATTCATTGCCATATTGATAACGAATATGGCAAGAAAAAATTCCAGCAAATGGTGGATTATGTGCCAGAAACAAATATGTCGCTAATCGGCGTATCGCATTCTGCGTCGGAATACTTAGTGAAGAAAACGTTGCTCAGAAAATGGTTTAATGAAGAATTGGGACTGGATACGATTTTGGTACCACAACGAAAATGGTGGCTGTGAAATAGAATGTTTGCGGCGGATAAAGTAGGAATAAATTTTACAAAAGGGGCATGAAGAAATGGGAGAAAAAGTATATTTGGTTAAGCCGACAGTAGATTTAGAAAAAGAATACCTGGAATTTTATGAGGAGTGGATGGCTAGCGGAGAGGATATGATTCCGTGGGTGATCGAAAAGGATCCATCTGATTTCCCTGGAATGGTCCAATTTTTGATGAATAACGAGAACGGTATAAACATTCCTGAAGGCTGGGTAAGGGATTCAACATACTGGCTAATTAACGAAAGCAATCGGGTTTTGGGAGCAGTTAATATAAGGCATGCACTTACAGAAAGACTTATGAATTCCGGTGGCCACATCGGTTATGGAATCCGGCCAAGTGAACGTCAGAAGGGCTATGCGACGAAAATCCTTGCTTTTTCCCTGGAGAAGACGAACGAATTGGGCATACAAAAGGTACTTGTCGTTTGCGATGCGGACAATGTCGCCTCGGAACGGACCATCCTTAAAAATGGCGGCAAACAGGATACTAGTTTTACGGAGGAAAATGGCAATGTAGTGAAGAGGTTTTGGATTCAGTAGATTATGGCTGCAGTGAATAACCAGCGTATATTTTTAGACTTGAAATGGATCTCCTCGGTCAATTAACCGGGGAGATTTTTGTCAGCAGTAAAATGAACTTGCGATTAGGGTAGTATAAAACCTAATGTTATTCTGGTTTTCTCCCGAAACTGTTATAAAAAATCACACGGTTTACAACGCTAATTGCTGAACCCAGAACAGCGCTGCCGAAAATGTCAGAAGGGTAATGATGGCCAACCCAAATTCGTGAAAAACCAGTAAGTGCAGACATGTAGATCATGAGTCTCCCTAATGTCCGATGAAACATCAAAATCGTAGTGGAAGCAGCAAATGCCAGGACGGCATGTTTGCTTGGGAAACTGGAATCCGTTTTTGATGGGATCAGAATGCCGACTCGTCTTTTTTTGAAAGGCCGCGGTTTATGATAAAACAATTTTATGAAGAAATGGGCGATGAAGCTGATGAATACGGAACTGCCAGTTTCTAGTGCAATTTTTCTGTTAGTGCGATTTTTGAAAAATAACATCACAATGATTAAGACGTAAGCATAGCGAATTCGATTGGAAATGAAGATCATCAAATAATCCAAAAGAGAATTTCGTCCAGACAAATTATTGATCAATCTGAAAAGTTTAAGATCCATCATGTTCTCCTCAGTGTTTTAGTTTTAAGTTTCCCTGGCTGTAACGAATAATGCGTTAAGATCTTGGTAAATCTTGAATGAACAAAACTAACTGAAAGGAAATGGTGATGGAGCTCGTCGAAAATTCAGGATTGGTTCCATTCGGTGGATTTTTTATGTGGGGAAGGAAGGATGGAAGGCTTGAAATTTTCCCAATTTTATTTTTACCAAAAAAAAACAAGCACTTTGGAAGCTGCTTGACCAATGGCGTTAGCAAACTTCATTCTATCAGGCTGAGGTATTGGTTTTTTCACTAGCCATTTCCTCCCCGCCTGGGTTACTGTTACTTATTCGGAATAACTCGAGACCTCTGAGTAAAGCGTCTCCGCCAAATCCAGCCATGATTGACATTAAAAATACTCTCAGAAGCGAATCCGCTTCAGATGAAACAACCAAGAGTGCTGCCGCTAACGCCCCTGTAAGAATTTCCTCAAAAAATCCAAGGTAGATGAATTTTTTTGTCCGTCTTGGCATGATGATCTTTCCTCTTTTCCTTACATGCCCTGTCAATCCAACAAAACCACCAATGGCGATTGCGAAAAGAATGTTTTCTAACATTTTTCCTCACTCTCCTAAAGTCCAAATTTTTATTGGGGTGACCTTAGGTAACTCTTGGTGTATTACTATTATACAAGTCGTAATGGTGGAAAAGCATGTGTAAATTTATCGAATTTTCAGTATATTAAAATTAGTAAAATTTATGTGTAACTATTTGGAAATAACCCATGTATTTTTTCATCCTAAAAAGTTACAGGTCTTTTTGCTTAAAGGAGGAATTGGTTTTAGGAAAACAGAATTAAGAGGAAGAAAAGGAGTGGGGGATCGGATATGTTCATTTTAAACGTAGAGGGTGCACTGTATAGAAATGGCAAATGGTTAGTCATTCAAAGAAGTTCTAAAGAAGAGCACGCAGGAGGATTGCTCTCTCTTGCAGGCGGAACAGTCGAGAATGAGGGTTTCTCGAAAGACTTGCTTGAACGCACTCTGAAGAGAGAGTTGTTTGAGGAAGTCGGCATTCTGATCAAGGATGAGGTTCAGTATGTAAGGAATACGTCTTTCTTGCTTCAAAATGGAAAGGAAGTTCTTGACCTGGTTTTTTATTGTGAGATAGAAACAGGAGAACCATTTGTTAAAAGTCCTGCTGAAGTGGATGCTGTATACTGGATGACTGCGGAAGAAATCTTCGCTCATCCCAACGCTCCCATCTGGCTGAAGGAAAGCATTGAAGAAGCAGAACGTATACCAAATAAAATTCAAATGAAATGAAGCCGCCTCTTTAAAGGCCGTAATTTTTGTCTGAAAAAGGTAAAAGATGGCGGGTTAGCGAATAATTAATTGTAGTTTTCATATTTAAAATGTGGGGTTTGAAAAGTGGATGTTAACGAACAATTGCTTTCATTAGTTATGAGTGAATCTGGTAAATTGAAAAACTTAATACTGGGGATTGACGGCCTGAGCAGGTCAGGGAAAACAACCCTTGTTAAAAGAGTATCTTCGAATTTGGGGGACATGGGAATATCGCATCATGTCTTCCATCTAGATGACCATATTGTTGAGCGATCAAAAAGATATGACACTGGGCATCAGGAGTGGCGGGAGTATTATTCATTGCAATGGGATGTGGAATGGCTAAAAGTAGCTTTATTTGAGAATCTCGGCAATTCCCAGGAACTCGAGTTGCCATTTTATAACCATGAGCTGGATAAAACAATCCTTAGAAAAATAAATGTATCTGGTAAAAAGGTCTTCCTAATAGAAGGAGTGTTTCTTATGCGTCCGGAATGGAAGGATTACTATGATTTTATCATTTATTTGGATTGTCCAAAGGATGTTAGGTTTTCAAGGGAAAGCCCCCAGACTCAGAGCCAAATTGAAAAATTCAAAAAGAGATATTGGAAAGCTGAAGAATTTTATATTGAAACTGTAAGGCCGGTGGAAAATGCAGATTTGATTATTACGTGTGATGATATGGTGGGGAAATGAACCTAAATAGTAATTTATCAAAGAAACGGACAAAGGGGAAAATCAACTCTTGCCTTGTTTTTTATCAGGACAAAGTAGTTTATGAATTTTTTCGTAATAAAATGCTGGAGCAGAAATTGCATAAATTGAACTCTGTAACAAAAAGTGTGCTGTCTATCTTGATTGGAATTGCCATAGACCAGGGGGATATTCAGAGTGTAAAACAGCCGATATCGGATTATTTCGATGGTCTTGATCAATCTAAAATGGATGTCACCATTGAACATTTACTGACAATGACTACTGGTTTTGATTGGCCGGAGTTTTCAAGTTGGAGCGGCAGCCGATGCCGATGATCAATAGCCAGGGCTGGATAAGGTTCGTGCTGGAGCGTGAAATGGTAGAAGATCCAGAAATGTATATGCATTATAATTCCGGTGCTTCACATTTGCTGAGCGCCAATCTTGCAAAAAGCTGCTGAAGAACCAGTGACCCGCTTTGCTGAAACATATTTGTTCAAACCGCTGGAAATCAACGATTATAGCTGGCATTCAGATTCAAAAGGAGTTGTAATCGGGGGTTTCGGATTATCACTGAAACCTTATGATCTGCTTAAACTCGGAATGCTGATGATGAATAAAGGCGTATGGAAAGGCAAGAGAATCATTTCTGAAGAATGGATTAATGAATCGACAGTCCCCAGATATGAAGGACCTTATTTTGGACTGTACGGATTCCACTGGTGGATCCTTTCAGGTGAAGAAGGACTTCCTGCCTTTCCGCAAACCTATTTTGCAAGGGGATATGGAGGTCAATATATCATTGTAGTGCCTGATTTGAAATTAGTAACTGTATTTACAAGTGATAATTATGCTGAAACTCATCAACCTTTGGAGTATTTCAGGATAGAAATAATGCCTTTTTTTTAGTTAATGCAGCTAAGCTTTCCATGGTAGTGCTGAAATATCTAAAGAGTAATTGCCAGGGGTTCAACAAATGAAATATTAACAAAAAACTTTGCGGGAGAAGGATATATGAATTGGAAGAAGCTTTTCGGTTTCGGCAATAGGGAAGAACAGAATGTCGATTTTAATGAAGCTGGAATCTCAGATGACGCATTGACGATTATTAATAAGGTTTCAGATGAACGTTTGAGGCCTTTTTATAAGACGGTCTTATACTCCGACAAAGATGCTGAACTTGCGGGAGTTTATCTTGAAACGAACGAGGAAGAATCCGAATTACTTTTATCTAAGCTGATGAAGGAACTGGAGCAGGTGGGTTACCAGGCTTTTCTTTGCGATTCTGAGCGTAAAAAGGTTGCCATTATTAAAGGTTCTGACCAGTTTGACATTCTTAAAGTTCAGCAGACAAATGGGGATAATTACGATATCGACAATGAAGAAGTGATCAGAAAAATTAAAGATTGGTATAATCGCTATCCATTCACTATAGTTGGCGCAGATTTTGACTGGGTCGAAGCGAATTTTGATGTATTTCCATCAAACAATGAGCTCAAGTCCTTCGCCAAAGAAATCTATAAATTTTGCCCAGATGTCGTTGATCAGGGTGCTGGCAGTATTGAAGAGTTCATCGAAGAGATGAAGGAAACAAAAAAATTATATTTGTGGTGGGATTAAATAGTATAAGAAAGTTTACGTTGTGCAAATACACAAGGAGAAGAGTCTTTATGTATTCGGATATCTCATTAAAATTTAAACAATTCGCAATGAAAGAATGCAGTGCATCAAGTCCGCTTTACGAATGTCTCTCTTTGCAAATAGCCGAAGACAATGAATTGCTCAAGATCGCTGCAGAGGCAAAAGAGGGGCAGCCAGTACCGAATCTGTTTTTTGGAGCTGTTCATTATTTATTGTTGAAGGGGATCGATCACCCACTGAAAGAGTATTATCCAAGCATCAGCACAACTACAAAGAATCCCGAGGAAGCTTATCCTGATTTCGCAGATTTTTGCCAGATATATTCAGAAGAAATGAAGTTGCTGCTTAAAGATAAAATCGTTCAGACAAATGAAGTCAGGAGATGTTCGTATCTTTATCCCGTATTCAGCCATATTTTTCAAAAGACAAATAGCCCATTAGCGCTAATCGAAATTGGGACCAGTGCAGGACTGCAGCTTTTTGTAGACCAGTACAGTTATTCATACGGTACAAATCAGATATATGGGAACATGGAATCAAAAGTTCATATAACCTCTGAAATTTTAGGCGAAAGAAAGCCGTTTGATCAATTGATTATTCCAAAAGTAGCACACAGAATCGGAATCGACCTGCATGTTAATAATGTTACGGACGATGAGGATTATTTATGGCTGAAAGCACTCATCTGGCCAGAACATTATGACCGGCGGAAGCTGTTCGAAGCAGCGGCGACTTACATAAGCAGCCAAACAGTGAAATTAATTGAGGGAGATGGAGTTGAACTACTTAAAGAAATTGCCGAAGAGATCCCATCAGAACATGCGATTTGTGTATTCCATACCCATGTCGCCAACCAGATGCCTGCTGAAACAAAACAAACTTTCCTGGAACGAATAAAAGAAATCGGAGCCCAAAGAGATATTTTCCATATATATAATAATATCCACGATCGCTTTCTGCACCTCGATTATTATCAGAAAGGAGGAGAGCACTTGAACTTAGTGGGTGAAACAGAAGGCCATGGCCGATGGTTCAGCTGGGAACTGGATATACAGAAGAATATTTGACATTGACGGTTTTTGGGTTAGTGAAGAAGCGATGATTAAACAATCTTGATGTTCATAAGGAGGAATAACGGGTGGCAGGGACATTATTTTGGTTGCTGGTTGGAACCTCCTTTATTCTATTTTTTTATGGTTTGGCCAATAAAACATGGAAACATCTTATAATGAGCGGGATTGCCATCTTGCTACCATCTCTTTATTTCCTGGGAGCTGAGAACTGGTTTAGGGTATTGGCGTTGGTTCCGTTGCTGCCTTTTAGTTTTGGTTTTTATTATAGAAAAAATAATGGAAAAAGGTGATTTTTCTGGAACTTGAATTGCCAGCCTCATTGGAATTACAGAGAAATGAATTTATGTCTATGATTGGGAAGGCAATACAAAAGCTTGATAGTTTTGCAGCCAGGCACGGGTGGGATCACCATGTCACTGCTCCGCTGGTTAGTAAAGTTCAAGTGTTCGATACGAAAAATAGTTTCGATGAAAAGGTTCGAGAAGCATTTTATTTAGATGTGGATATCAATGTTCCAGAAACCGCTGTGGCCGTAATAGCAAATGATGCGCTGCTGATAGTCTCACCTGATATCTATATAAATGTTTATCCGCAGGGAGTAGAAGATGATTCATACATAAAGTTGATCGTCCATGAGTTTGCACATGTATTGCATATCCGAATCCTGAACGGAGATGAGGAGAAGATGGGACCGAAGTGGTTCTACGAGGGGTTTGCAATCCACGCCGCTGTTCAGTTTGATAAGGTGTCAGGAAAATTAAGCGAAAATGAAATGATTGACATCATTGCATCTGACCAGGACGTAAATTATCTATCATATAAAGAGATAATGGATGACATGCTAAAGAAGGCTGATTTAAGGGGACTTGTAAGTGCTGCTGGTGAAGCAGGTTTTACAGAAAGGGTTCTTGTGATTTTGAAAAGAGGTATGACGAATGTTGCAGACTAAGAGATGTGTTCTTAATAAGCTAAATGAATCCGATTTTCATGAAGTGAAAAAACTGTATGTAAACCATGAAGTTAGGAAGTTTCTTGGGGGAGTAGTGGACGAAAGCGTCCTTTTGGCTGCTGGAGAAGCGATGCTTGTTGAAGAGGGTGCGCATTACTGGATCGTAAAAGATAACCGGAATGGTGACTTCATTGGTGTAGTTTCCATTACTGTCCATCATGACAGAGAAGATAAGGAAGTTTCCTATCAACTAATGCCTGATTGGTGGGGAGAAGGATATGGTACAGAAGTGGTTCAGGAAGTGGTTAGATTTGCTCTGGAAGAATTAAAGTTTCCTAGGTTAATCGCAGAAACACAGACTGCCAACCAGGCATCTTGCAGGCTGCTTGAAAAAATTGGCATGAAGCGTGAAAAAACACTGATAAGATATGGAGCGGAACAAGCGATTTATTATATAGTCAGGGGGATGGAAAGATGGAAATTCGATTGGCCCAGGAAAATGATATCGAACAGTTAATTAAGATGAGATGGGATTTTACCCTGGAAGACTATCCGGAAATGGGAGTAGGCATAGAGTATCGTTCATTTGAGGAAGAATGTGGAGAGTTTATAAAGAATGCTTTCGCAAGCGGGCAATGGTTCATTTGGATTGCTGAAGAGGAAGGGAAGGTCGTTTCGCATATTTATATCGAATTAATCAATAAAGTTCCTCGGCCTGGCAGAGTGACCAATCCTTTTGCTTATATGACCAATGTTTATACAGTGCCTGAATATAGAGGAAAAGGCATAGGTAGTCAGCTGCTTACAAAAGTGAATGAATGGGCCAAGGACAAGAACTACGAGTTCATCATTGTCTGGCCAAGTGACACGAGCATTGACTTTTACGGCAGGAATGGATACACCATTTGTGAGGAACCAATGGAACTGCAGTTTTAGGCAATGACTCTGTGAAAAAATGTCCAAAGCGGGTGTATTCGGACAAAAATCTGGAGAAGGCGCGCAGAAATGTCCGAAGTTAGGTACCCTTTGGACAAAATCTGGAGAAGGTAGTCAAAAACGTCCGAAGACTTGTCTCCATCGGACAAAAATCTAAAGATGGCGCGCAGAAAAGTCCGAAGAAATGTACCCTTTGGACAAAAATCTGGAGAAGGTAGTCAAAAACGTCCGAAGACCTGTCTCCATCGGACAAAAATCTAGAGAAGGCGCGCAGAAATGTCCGAACAGATGCCTGTTTCAGATTTATTAATATCAACATATTAACTTATCAAAATCCACCTTATTTAAGGCAACGATATAAATGATTCCAGAAACAACTGAATCAACAAACTGTGCTGACTACCAGTAAATTGGGGGAGTTGTATGAGTGAGTTTGTATTAAAAAGAAAGTTTGGTGATCGTGCTGACTGGACACGGTTGGTGCAAAGGGAGTTTTCACAAAATTACTTTGCAGAGGAAGATTTCAGAGGTCATGTTACCTTAGATTTCCTTTGTCGTCCCGATTGCGATAATCATTAAAATAAATAAAATCCTAATGAGGTGGTCTTTGGTAACAGATTTTATAAGGGCAACCAGGGCAACTGCCAAAATGGGATTATCTTCAACAAGCAAAATAACAATGATATCTAATAAAGCGATAACCATATCCTGCACTAGCTCATCAAAATGGATATCCATCAATACAGCTCCTTTCTCTGTTTATAACTTATTAAGGAAATCAAAAACGGTGAAGGTTTAGAGCAAACTACTTATTTCGGAGGAATAAACATGTGGAAGTTTGTGATATCCTTGAGCGTTCTTCTGTTATTCATTACAGGCTGCAGCGGTAATTTCAAACCGGAGCTCACAAGGATCGATGTGCAAAAAATCTCTCCAGATGGGACGAAAAATGGGGAAGAAACAATCATAGCTAAAAAAGAAATGCTAATGCCTATTAAACAAGCATTTGAAAAAATCGAATGGCAACCGAACACAAAACCTGAAATGGCAAGACGGGAAGATGTGGTAGCCACATTCTTTATTCAGGAAGAAAAGAATATGCCTGAAATATTGTATCAATACAGAATTTGGTTTGAAGGTGAGACCGCGACCATCATCAGTGAAAAAGAAAATGAGGGGTATGGCAGATTAACAGATGAAGAGCAGGTGCAGATTTTAAAATCCAAACTGCTGGATGGTGATTTGTGAATAAAGAAAAGTGGATTAACATCATATTATTCAGCTTGTTTATAGTAGGGCTGCTCATTACAATGTACATAATATTTATTGATTTGAATACACCTTACGCCTTTAGATTTGTTGTTGGCTTTGTCATCTTCATGATGCTCTATGCACTCTTTCAGGTTTTACTCATTATTATGAACATGAGGAAAATGAAGTCGGGTACTTTTAGAAAGAGAATCTTGAAATTCATTGGTGCCTTCGCATTCTTAATGGCGTTATCATGGGTGTTGAATTATTTTTTCTGGCCAGAGGATTTAGGTAACTGGGATTTTGGCGTGCCGCTTGGCCTGGCAACTGCTTTTGCATTTTATGACTTAATGTTCATTCATAAAAAAAATTAAAATGGAGATGCAGTCATTCAGCATCTCCATTTTCTTCAAATCTGATTACACCATTTCTTACATCGAGAGACCCAGAGACTTCCTTATCCAATGACCGGAATCCAACAATGTATGTTCCTTCACCAGGATAATAACCATTATTGCTCAGCGTGAATTCTACTCTAGGGTAACGTTCTTCAAGAAAATCTCTGGCAAGCTTGTTTGCTTCTGAACTGGATAACGGGTTTCCGTTGAAAAAGAAATAGAAGAAACAGACCAAAAGCAACAAAGGTACTACGAACCAGCATTTATGTCTCATATTTCACCTCGTGGTTTATCATTTACCTATTATATTATCGTTTAGTGTAAAATTACACTATTTAAACAAAAATAAAAGTGCCACATTGGCACTTTCACTAAGAATCAGCTAACGGAATTAAATGCAGGAGGATATTCAATTTTCCCTTTTAATCCCGTCAGTGCTCCTTTTTCTAGTTCAAGTGCCATGAATACTTCGTCAGGCACAGGGAAGGGGGAATTGATCTCAAATTTAATTGCTGGTGAAAAGCCAAATTTCGGGTAAAAATTAGGATGTCCAAGTACAAACACATGTTTATGGCCCATAGATTTGGCTGCTTTTAATCCTTCCGTTACCAGGGAAGAGCCAATCCCTGAATTCTGGCAGCCGGGCTTTACAGCCATAGGGGCAAGACCTATTGTCGGAATGTTTCCGTTTTCAGTGACAAGATCGATGGTGCTGAAAAGGATATGTCCGATAATCGCCTCATGTTCATCTACCGCGACAAGGCTTAATTCAGGGATGAATTGTTCTGAATCTCTAATAAGCTCAACCAAACGTGCTTCATTATCCCGATCATTGAAAGCATGAAAATTAACTTCCCGAATCCCAGGGAAGTCTCTAGTGGTCTCCTGCCGAATCATATATTTCATTTGTGTTCCTCCAATTTTTATTTCTTTTCAAATTTCTTATATTCTATCCAAACTAAATTAGAAGTTTTTGATTCGGAATTTGTGAATTCTCGATAATAGCGGCGTTCATTTTCGCCTGATATCGAATCCATTTCATTTAGTAGTGTTATGAGAAACTGCGTTTTGCTTGTGATTGCTTTTTCGTAATAGTGATAATCCATTTCATTATTGAAGTTTTTTGCCAGCTCATGGAAGTCATTGACAATTGAATCCAGTACAACGCCAATCATCGAAATTTTACCGTTCATCATGTGGAATTTTCTGCTCAAAAGAGTCAGTTCACCAATATGTCTTTCTAATCTGAACTGGCCATCCTCTCCTTGTAATGTCTTGATCATCTGCTTAGGATTGCCTTCTTCCAATACATACATGGAATCACGGACAGTTCTTTGATAATCAAAACCTAATTGTTTCTCGAAATCGGCATTTCTGTTGTACTGATAAAGATTGAATAAAAGTAATACGGTAATAATTACAGTACTTATGTAAAATAAGCGTTTCACCTGTCACATCACTCCCTATTTTGGTATCTGAATTTATTTTAGCAGAATATACCAATTTTGTTTGTGATTTTTTGTTAGTGTTTAATTTGATCATTTCTTTCACTTACAGGCTGATTTTCTGTTATGATAAAAGCTGGCTTTTTTGCCGGCATTAATATTTGAGGAGAACATGCATGACAAATAAACTTCCATTTACCATTACCAAAAACGATACATTTTTTGATTTACTGGGTGATTATATTGGTGATGTATTTTACGATATTCTGCCTGAAAAAGGCTACGAGCTCCGCGATGAACAAATCTATATGGCGTTCCAGGTGGAACAGGCCTTCAAAAATAAAGGGATCATTTTTGCTGAAGCAGGAGTGGGCACAGGCAAAACCTTTGTCTATCTGATTTATGCAATTTTGTACGCACGTTATATGGGAAAACCTGCGATTGTTTCCTGTTCCGATGAAACGCTGATTGAACAGCTGGTGAAAGAGGGGGAGACATCGAAAAGCTTGAAATAGCATTGGGCCTAAAAGTGGACGTACGTTTGGCAAAAGCGAGGGAGCAGTATGTTTGCGTAAAGAAACTTGATGATCTTTCGAACACGACTGATGATTTGGAAATCCTCGATGTCCATGACCAGCTTCCAGATTTCATTTTCGATGAAGGAATTTCAATGAATTCATTCTCTCGTTATGGCGACCGAAAAGAATATCCTTGGGTCACGAATGAAAAATGGTCATCGATGGCATGGGATCCCCTACAACAATGCTCAACATGCAATTGGCGCCATCGCTGCGGCCAGACACTGAATCGTGATTATTACCGCCATGCCGGGGATTTGATCATATGCTCACATGATTTTTATATGGAGCATGTCTGGACTAAAGAATCACGCAAACGTGAAGGGCAAATGCCTTTGCTTCCTGAGGCGAGCACAGTCATTTTTGATGAAGGACATTTGCTTGAGTTTGCGGCACAAAAAGGGCTGACCTACCGTTTTAATTCACAAACCCTGACTACTGTACTGACTGGATATATGCACCAGGATGTCAGGGAGGAATCGCTTTATTTGATCGAGGATATCCTCGAACTTCATGATGCATGGTTTGACCTTCTTGTCGAGAATTCGAAAGCTGTCGAAGGTTCAAGTCGTAAAGAAGTGCCTTTGCTTCCGGGAATAAAGAAAACAGCTCAAACACTTGAGAATAAAGTAAGTGAATTAATGGATCAGTTAGTCTTTGACGCGGAGATGTTCGTGATTGATGAGTACCATTTAAAAATCATGGAGGAGTATCTTGAGTTCTTCACATATGGACTGTCCATTTTCTTGAAAAATGATGAAGGTATTTTCTGGCTTGAAGAAAATGAAGTGCAGACTTCACTTGTGATCATGCCGCGCCTGGTTGAGGATATTTTAAAGAAAGAAGTGTTTGCCCAGAATATCCCGTTTGTGTTCTCATCAGCAACATTATCCAAGGCAGGAGATTTCAGCTATATAGCGAAAAGCCTTGGAATTGAACAATATACCTCTTTCACAGTTGCTTCACCATTTGATTATGAAGAACAGATGGAGATGTTTGCCCGTGTTGAAGATGATGAGAATGCTAAATGGACACAAATCGGCAATGATCTTAGAAGCAAAACTGGCAAGTCACTCGTTCTGTTTTCGTCATTACAAGAAATGAAGCGATTCAGAGAATGGGCTGATCGACAAGATTGGTCATTTTCCATCCTTTTTGAAGGGGATCGTGAAATCAGTGAAACGGTTAAGGAATTCCAGGGAAACGTGACAACAGTTCTTTGTTCATACAGTCTGTGGGAAGGGCTGGATGTGCCTGGTGAATCATTGATCCAGGTCATTATTTCTTCGCTTCCGTTCCCTCCGCATGACCCAGTATTCCAGGCGAAGCGCAAACATGCGAAGAACGCTATGGCAGATGTGGACCTGCCCTATATGCTTTTGCGATTGAGACAGGGCATGGGACGTTTAATAAGAACAACACAGGATTATGGCAGTGTACATTTATGGATGACGAAAGGGCAGAATGATTTATTTTATGAAGAGATTTCAAAAGTGCTTCCAACCAAAAATGTGAGATGGGTATAAGCTGAATTGCTAAAAAAGAATCCCGAAAGACCTTTATCTTTCGGGATTCCTTTTTGCTATCTACTTTCAAATTAGAAACCGCAGCCGCATCTCCGGTGGCGCCTTCTGTCCCTGTCATCATCGCGATCATCACGGGCACCTGCAACTAAATCATTGATCAAGCAACGGCGAACTGCACGGCAAAGATCATCAAAATCAACAGTAGCCCGGACTCTATCCCGATCGCGGTCTCGATCCCGATCCCGATCTCGATCCCTGCTAGGGAAAAAGATGCCCGCTACATCATTGTTATTTCGATTGCATCCCATTTGTATCAACTCCTTCCCTTGTCAACTGGTGGTACACAATATCTTATGTGCAAGGGGACAAGATGATAGGGTAGGAACCTAAATATACAATAAATGTGCTGTTCTCATAGTTAGGTAAATGTTTTTTGCACAATAATTGAATATTGCTTTAGGTTAAGCACCAAGAATAATGGTAAAAATTAAAACAGAAAAACATTGGAGATGATTTAATGAGTAAAGCAAAGAGTAAGGGCGGGACTGGAAGAGGCACTGGCAAAAAAGGCTGGAACCGCTGGCAGTCGAGCGCGAATAAAGCAAAAAGTGCCAAACCATATAAAAGTAAAGGTGTTAAGCATAAAAAGGATTCAAATGCAGCGAGCGAGAGCTAGTGTTCAGGTTTTTACCGCCAATAAGAGTTTCATAGAATGTAAAAAAGCAAGCGGAGGCCGCTTGCTTTTTTAGTGCATATGACGGTAAACACCAATGACTTTTCCAAGGATGGAAACATTGCGAAGGATAATGGGATCCATCGTTGAATTTTCCGGCTGCAATCTGAAGTAGTCCTTTTCCTTAAAGAAGCGTTTTACAGTTGCTTCATCATCTTCTGTCATCGCTACAACGATATCTCCGTTGTTCGCAGTTTTCTGCTGCTTCACGATTACGTAATCACCATCAAGGATTCCGGCTTCAATCATACTGTCTCCCATAATTTCAAGCATGAAAACTTGCTCATCATGTGGAACAAGACGGTCAGGAAGAGGGAAGTACTCCTCTACATTTTCAATTGCCGTGATTGGCATACCGGCAGTTACCTTACCGACCACAGGTACGTTCACTACATTATATTTAGGGATTCGGCTATCCTCTTCGATATCCAAAATTTCTATTGCACGCGGCTTAGTTGGGTCACGGCGGATCAAACCTTTGCTTTCGAGCCTTGCCAGATGGCCATGGACTGTGGAACTTGAGGCTAGCCCGACCGCTTCGCCGATTTCGCGTACGGATGGTGGATACCCTTTTTTCTTGACTTCACCTTTTATGAATTCAAAAATATCTTGCTGCCGTTTTGATAATTTTGTCATATTCACGCACCTCGTATAATTTCTTGTCCTTATTATACCATGTCCATCTCACGGATACAAACATAAGTTCGAATTTTGAGTTGACACAAAACAAATGTTCGATTTATAATAAAAACAAATAAAGCGAACATATATTCGTTAAGAGGTGCTGGATATGAAGAAACTATGGGAAAACTATTCTTTCGCAATTATACTGCTTGCTGTCAGCTTGATTTTTTCACTTGTTGCTAAGTTCCATTTAAATAACGAGGATGCATACATTACTGTTACTATAGAAGAAGGGCAATCTTTATGGGAGCTTGCAGAAACTTTTGCTCATGATCATAATCTATCGGAGAATGAGTTCGTCAGCTGGGTAGAGAAGGAAAACGGGATTGCCGGACAAATGATCCATCCTGGTGATGAACTTGTCATCCCTGTCATGGCTGAACATTTTGAACCTACACAGATTGCCGGAGCTGAAAGATAAATAGTAATTAGAAATAAGGTGACAACATGAAAGCAATTATATATTGCCGGGTTAGCACAACAAAGGAAACACAAGAGACATCGCTCGCCAGGCAGGAGGAAGAATTGCTTCGTCTGGCAGGAGAGTATGGATTCGAAGTAGCAGGCATCATTAAGGAACAGGCTAGTGGTTATGACCTTGATAGGGAAGGCATCTTGGAGTTGCTGGAACTGATTAAGGACAAGACCATCGGTGCCCTGCTCATCCAGGATGAGACACGTCTTGGAAGAGGAAATGCGAAGGTCGCGATCCTTCACTGTATTTTGAAAGAGCATGTTAAGTTATACAGCATATCACACCATGGGGAACTGCAGCTTTCTGATTCGGATTCCATGGTGCTGCAGATTGTCAGCATGGTTGAGGAATATCAACGAAAGATCCACAACATTAAAATAAAGCGCGGAATGAAACGGGCGATTGATCAAGGATACAAGCCTCAGCGGAATTTGAAAAACCAAGGGGATCATGCAGGCAGGGAGCGCAAGGAAATGCCGATTGAAGAAATTGTGAAACTTCGCAATAACGGCCTGACTTTTGCAGATATTGCTGCCACTCTTAGAGGATTTGGTTATCATGTCTCGAAGGCAACTGTGAATCGAAGATATTTAGAGTATATAGAGTCCAGGGAATCATAAGCTTCATTCTTGTAAAAATGATCTAAATCTAGTAAGATGTCACTTGACGTATTTTTTTTACAAAGGAGCTTTACCATGCTATCAAGTGATAAAATTGCCAGAATCAATGAGCTGGCTAATAAAGCCAAGACCTCAAAATTGACTGTGGAAGAAGCGAAGGAACAGTCAAAGCTTCGCGCTGAATATCTGCAAACATTCCGTTCCTCTATGCTTAACACTTTAAAGGGTGTAACCATCATTGATCCTGAAGGTAATGATGTAACTCCTGAAAAGTTAAAGGAAGAAAGAAATAAGAACAAGCTTCATTAATATAACCTTTGGAATACATGATTCATGTATTCCATTTTTATTTTTTGGCTGTGTTAAAGCTGGCTGTTGTTTTAAGTCCTGTTGATCTACGTTCCAGGCGCGCAGACTCCTGCGACGAGGAGGCTCAGCGCCAGCCCCGCGGAAAGCGATGCGCCTGGAACGGAAATCAACAGTCTAATTTAACACAGCCTTTTTTTAATCTCAGGATGATCGTCCTGTTACATATCAATAAGGTGTTTGTGTCAAAATAAATAACAATACGGCCTTTTCTGTCTCCTTCAGGCACAATTTGTTGTATAATAATTGTTCTCGCTATAATATTAAGGATGTAGCCAGTACTTATAGAAAGGATGTATTTAATGTTTAACAAAATTGATATGCTTTCAATTGATTCGATTCGTACTTTATCGATTGATGCAATTGAAAAGGCGAATTCCGGACACCCTGGCATGCCAATGGGGGCTGCTCCGATGGCTTACACACTATGGACTCGTCATATGAACATCAATCCTAAAAATCCTGAATGGTTTAATCGTGACCGCTTTGTCTTATCTGCCGGCCACGGATCTATGTTGTTATACAGCTTGCTGCACCTTGCAGGTTATGATTTATCAATGGATGATATCAAAAACTTCCGTCAATGGGGAAGCAAGACTCCTGGACACCCTGAATTTGGCCACACTGCTGGCGTAGATGCTACAACTGGACCACTTGGACAGGGGATTGCCATGGCAGTGGGTATGGCAATGGCTGAACGCCACCTGGCAGCTGTCTATAACAAAGATAACTATAATCTTGTTGACCATTATACATACAGCATTTGCGGTGACGGAGATTTAATGGAGGGTGTATCTGCTGAGGCAGCATCCCTTGCAGCACACCTTAAATTAGGCAGAATGGTTGTTCTTTATGATTCAAACGATATTTCATTGGACGGCGATCTTGATAAATCTTTCTCTGAAAGCGTAGAAGGCCGTTTCAAGGCATATGGATGGCAGTATATTCGTGTTGAAGATGGAAACAATCTAGAAGAAATCGCAAAGGCAATCGAGGAAGCGAAGACTGATGAGAATCGTCCGACTTTAATCGAAGTTAAGACGATTATCGGTTATGGTTCTCCTAACCTTTCTGGTAAGTCGGATGTTCACGGTGCTCCATTGGGCGCAGATGAATTGAAGCTTACAAAAGAAGCGTATAAATGGACTTTCGAGGAAGACTTCCATGTACCAAGCGAAGTGTATGATCACTTCAAGCAGCAAATCGCTGATAAAGGTGAACAAACTGAACAAGCATGGAATGAGCTTTTCGCAAAATACAAGAGTGAATACCCTGAACTAGGAGCACAGCTTGAAAAGGCAATGAAGGGTGAATTAGTAGAAGGCTGGGATAAGGATCTTCCAGTTTATGCAGAAGGCAAGAGCCTTGCCAGCCGTGCTTCCTCTGGTGAAGCACTAAATGGTTTAGCCAAAAACCTTCCATACTTGATCGGTGGTTCAGCCGACCTTGCGGGTTCAAACAAGACAATGATCAAAGGGACAGGTGATTTCTTCCCAGGTTCATTCGAAGGCCGCAACATCTGGTTCGGAGTCCGTGAATTTGCAATGGGAGCAGCAATGAACGGGATGGCTCTTCACGGTGGATTAAAAGTATTTGGCGGGACATTCTTTGTATTCTCTGACTACTTGAAGCCTGCAATCAGACTTGCAGCTTTAATGGGCTTGCCTGTAACATTCGTATTTACTCATGATAGTATCGCAGTGGGTGAAGACGGCCCTACACACGAACCTGTTGAACAGCTTGCAGGACTTCGTGCGATGCCAAACCTATCTGTGATCCGTCCTGCAGATGGTAACGAAACGGCTGCTGCTTGGAAGCTTGCTGTTGAATCAACTAAGACTCCTACAGCTCTTGTGCTGACTCGCCAAAACCTGCCGACAATCAAAGACACAGACAAGAATGCATACGAAGGCGTCTCAAAGGGTGGATACGTGATTTCTCCAGCTGGCAAAGAAAATGCCGATGCATTGCTTATTGCTGCAGGTTCAGAAGTGGGACTTGCTGTACAAGCTCAAGAAGCTCTTGCTTCCGAAGGGATCAGCGTTGCAGTTGTAAGTATGCCTTCTTGGGATCGTTTCGAAAAGCAGTCCAAGGAATACAAAGAAAGCGTCATTCCGAAGTCTGTCAAGAAGCGTTTGGGTATCGAAATGGGATCTTCACTTGGCTGGCACCGCTATGTGGGTGACGAAGGTGAAGTCCTTGCGATCGACACATTCGGTGCATCAGCACCAGGAGAAAAAATCATGGAAGAGTACGGCTTCACTGTGAACAATGTAGTTGCTCGCGTGAAAGCATTGCTTGAACAAAACTAATTAAATTACACATAAACGAGTATCAAACCAATTTGGTTTCGTACTCGTTTTTTTTTCAATTATATTAATGGAAAGTTATGTTAAACTGAAATGGATGCATAGACCAAGCAATCAGACAACTCGCCAATGGGCGGGTTTTCTTTATGAAAACGAATTTTTTTAACAAAACGTGCAACCTAAATAGTGTCATTGGCGCCTAAAGTGTAGAAACAAACAAGGAGGTGCTGCTGGTGGAACAGGCAGAATTGATGCAACGAATCCGAAATGGAGAGGATTCAGCTTTTGCTGAACTCATAAATCCCCTAATTGAAAAAGGATACAGAACCAGCTACAGTATCGTCAGGGCAAAGGACCAGGCAGAAGAAGTTGTCCAAAATGCCATGATTGAAGCGTACCGTAACATAATGAGCGGCAAGGAAATCATTTATTTCAGCACATGGTTCTATAAACTCGTTTCCCACAGGTCGATTGATGTTCTTAGGAAGAATGGAAGACAGAAAGAAACCGTAATCGTGATGGATTACATAAAGGATAAACGTGGAGTTCTTGATAGGGTCATAGATGACGAAACTGAACATGAAATTAAAAATGGAATCGATTCATTAGAAAATCTTGATTACAGAAATGTGCTACTCCTTTATTATTATCAAGAGCTCTCAATCCAGGAAGTTTCTGAAATGCTCGGACTTAAGACTTCAACGGTTAAATCCCATCTGAGAAGAGCAAGAAATGCTCTGAAAACGAGATTGATCGAAAATCAAATCATAGGGGTGAACATACAATGAAGATGGATGAACACATTATGAAGGAAATAGAAGCGGATATGAAAAAAATCCACGTACCACCATCACTTTATGATTTTGCAAAGAATATAAAGGCTGAAGCAGACTTTAAAGAAAAAACAGTAATAAATAAGACCTTTAGGAAGAGTATCCAATTCGCGGCAGCAGCTGTAATCGGGTTTGGAGTTTTGACGGCTTCAGCGTTCCTAAATCCATCGGTAGCTGAAATGGCATCCAAAATTCCTTATCTTGGCCAGATATTCAAATCGGAACCAATGGATGTCCTTCTTTGGGAAGCGATGGAAGAAGAGGGATATAGAAAGTTTTTTTTAGGCATGAGTCCTGGTGAAACGAATCAGATTTCTGTATCTATTGAAGGGTCTGAAAAAGATGCAGATCGTGAACGGGAGAAAATTACTAAGATCATCGATAAGGTTATGAAAAGTAAAGAGTATGATTCCTATGAAATCAATGTATCCTCGTTTATGCCTGAATATACCTCATTGACAGATGAAGAGAAAAAAATGGATGATCTAGGTGTACAGGTTGACGAAAAACTAAGAGGTTTAGGATATGAAATCATCCAGGTAAATCCGTTTAACGAGAAAATCGAAGTTGCTATTCCGCTTACTGAAACAAGAGGAGAAGAAATAAAAAATATTGCACTTGATATTGCTAAAGCGAATGACACGGAAAAAGATGTTTTTATCACAAAAGTCGATGTTGACAAAAATATGCGAGAAGATATTTGGACATCTTACCTAAGAAGTATCTTTGAAGGACTAGGCATGAAAAAGGAGTATAGGGTTTCTGGTTATGGCTATTCCTATAAGGAAAACGTAATGAAGATGTTCATAAAAACCAGCTTGCAGCAATCTGATGAAAATGCAAAAGAGTCAGTTAATAAAATTCGTAGCGAGATAGAGGCATTCATAGAGATGGAAAAGGAAAACTCACTCGTAAAAGATGATAAATATGAAATCATTGTTCGGGATAAGACCGGAAATGATTTTCCCTATTAATAAATAAAAAAGCGGGTACCCCCGCTTTTTTTGCTGTCCAATTTTCTAGTTTATTCTTACCTTTGTCTGGGAAAAATAGATAATTGTCAAGGAAAGAAAATTATGGTAAGATAAATATCGAACATTTGTTCTAAAAAAATAAAAGAGGTGCTGTAATGGTAACAGGAATTGTCCCTTATCTAGTAACAAACGGAAATGGCCAGGAAGCTGTGAAGTTTTATCAGCATGCATTAGGAGCAGAAGTAACAAGTCTCCAAACATTTGGTGATATGCCGGAAAACCCAGAATTTCCACTGCCTGAAGAAGCAAAAGACCGCGTTATGAATGCTCAGATGAAAATTGGCAATGGCAGCTTAATGTTGTCTGATACTTTTCCTGGACATCCATATCAGCTTGGATCTCAGGTAACGATTGCTATTTTGGTAAACGATGTGTCAGAAGCAAAAGAAATTTTTGAAAAACTTCAGGATGGCGGAAAAGTAACAATGCCAATGCAGGAAACATTCTGGAGCCCTGCATACGGACAAATAACCGACAAATTCGGAGTTGAATGGCAAGTATCAACTGAACTTGAAAAATAAACAGAAAGCCAGGCCTCAGTTGAGGTCTGGCTTATATATTGTTAAGCTTGAAATTTGCGAAAAAGGGTAAACGTTTTATTGTCAGCAATCATGAAAGGTATGAGTGAAGGATGGATAATAAATTTATTGGGAAAGTGGTCATCATCACTGGAGGATCCAATGGAATCGGCAAAGGGATTGCCAGGGCTTTTGCCAAAGAACAAGCAACTGTTTGTATTGCCGATATAGATGAACGGCAAGGGGCTGAAATGATTTCCTTGATTGAAGAGATGGGCAGTAAAGGTGCATATTATAAAACTGACGTAAGGAAAGAAGAAGATATTTTAAACCTGGTTAATCAGGTTATTGAAAATTTTGGCCGGATAGATATATTGATCAATAACGCAGGTGTCTCCCGGTTCAAACCATTATTCGAGCTCACAACTGAGGAGTGGGAGGATGTCATTTTTACCAACCTAAGGAGTGTGTTCATCGGATCACGTGAAGCTGCGAGAAGGATGCACAAGGGCGGCCGGATTATAAATATTCCTTCAACAAGAGCCACTATGTCTGAACCAAACTCTGAAGCCTATGCCTCTTCAAAGGGAGGGATTCTTGCATTGACACATGCGCTGGCAGCCTCCCTTCAGGAGAAAGGAATCACGGTTAATTCAATCAGCCCCGGGTGGATCCAAACAGAGGGGGATGATGAACTGAGAAAGAAGGATCACCTTCAGCACTGGTCCAATCGCGTTGGAAAACCAGAGGATATTGCAAAAGCATGTTTGTATCTGGCTGATCCGGAAAATGATTTTATAAATGGCCAGGATCTCGTCATCGACGGAGGAATGACAAGGAAAATGATTTACGAAGAATAGTGAGGGGGCTGCTAAAATGTTGCAGCTCCCTTTCAAATTTCACCGTTTTCCAATAAAATAGTATGCATGAGCCTATTAATTGGGAGAGAGATCATGAAATACAAGACAAAGAAACCCAAAAAGAAAAAACAAATTCAAAGAAACTTCAATCTGGCATTCTTGCTGTTTACTGCATTCATAGTGTTTTTTCTATTTGATAGATTCCTGGAGTTGTATAATGAGAGTTTTAAAAAAATAAATATTGGAGCGAACAGCTCAATTGGCGAAGTTGCCAAGTATACACCCATAATTCAGGAAGAGTTAAAACAAATCGGTCTTGAAGAACACACGGTCACAGTTGCGGCATTAATGATGCAGGAAAGCAGGGGGAAGGGCGGCGATCCGATGCAAGCCTCCGAGTCAGCAGGACTTGCACCGAATACAATCAATGACCCTAAAAAGAGTATCGAGCAAGGTGTCAAGTATTTCCATCGGGCAGTGAACTATGGCAATCAAAAACAAGTCGACTTTCCTGCCATCATTCAGGCATATAACATGGGAATAGGCTATATAGACTTTGTAGCTAAAAACGGAGGGCGACACAGCGAAGAGCTGGCGAAGAAATTTTCGATGCTACAAGTCGAAAAAAATCCGCAGACCTATAATTGCGGAGGTGACAAAAACAATTTCCGGTATCCCTATTGCTATGGGGATTTCACTTATAGCACAAAGGTAGCGAGGCATATGGAATCAATCTCAGTCAGTGATCAGCCAAACATACGTGAATCTTCAGCCAAACGTTCTTTTTGATAAAATGGTTGACTTTTCCAATTGATATTAATATAATAACCATACGAATGTAGAAGGGAGTGAGAGGATAAAATGCTTAAATTTATAAGAATAACCTTGGAATTTAATTATTTGCCACTCACTCATACGGAAGATTTAAAGTAGGGGAATGGAGCCACGAGGTTAAGAAAAAATCTCGTGGCTTTTTTGTTGGCTATATCGATTCCAGTTGTTATTTTTATCAAACTGGAGGAAAAGTTAATGATGAAACTTAGTATTATGTACAACGTGGTTCAAACTGTTGACCATGAATGGAGGAGCCCTCTTGCAGAAAAAATTTTAGATAGATGGGGCTATGATCCTGGAACAGTCTATTATTATCGGGCAAGCGCAAATTTTCTATTTGTTTTCAAAAGAGCAGGGAAAAATTACTTTCTGAGATTCAGTGATTCTGATGAAAGAGAATTATCACAAATAGAAAGTGAAATGAACATTCTTTTATTTCTTCACAAACAGGACATAGAGGTAGCCCTTCCGGTAAGATCACTTGAAGGCAATTACATTGAGGTTGTCAGTGATGAGTCAGGCACATTTTATGCTGTGGTTTTTGAAGCACTCTCTGGAAAGCAGTTAGAAGTTGATGAATTAGAAGCAGACGATTTTCGTGTTTGGGGAAGGCATCTAGCAAAGATGCATAAAGTATTTAAAAACATGCCAATGGAATATCGGAATGCAAGGAAAGACTGGCGGGATCAGTTGGATTGGGCCTATGAAAAGTTACCAGCTCATGAAACTTCAGCACTGAGAGAGTTCGATTCAATTAAGAATTGGGCAAAAGGTTTGCTTATTTCCGAGGATAACTTCGGAATGATTCATTATGATTTTGAATTAGATAATCTGTATTTCACAGATGACAAGATTGGGATTATAGATTTTGATGATTGTATGAATAACTGGTTTGCAGCAGATGTCGCATTTGCTTTGAGAGACATCCTCAGAACAGAGGAAGATATGGGAAATCCCATGATCAATGAGTTTATCCAAGGCTATCAGTCTGTAAATAACCTGGACGACAATATGATAAAAGAATTGCCAATGTTCATTCGTATGCATAATCTATTAACGTTTGTCAGGCTGCTGGAAGTAGTGGATCTTAAGACGGATGGCAACCAGATGGAGACGCTTGGGAACTTACAAAATAAATTAGTAAAATATATCGAGAACTACAGAAGCACTTTTTCACATTATAGCACCCGATGATTCGGGTGTTTTTTTTATACTGCGGAAAGCTTAGCGCTTGTTACGGAAATCAACAGCCTGATTTAACAAAGCAATAATAATAAAAAATCAGTACAAATAAATTTTTCCCAAGTCAGCAGGAAAAAAGACGATAAATGGTAAATATATTAGTAACAAATACCCATAATAATCAACAGGAGGTGTGTTTTAATGTTTGAATATGGTAAAGATATCCCGTTGGGGGGAGCGGTGAACGGCCAGGCTGCCGAGCAGGGGTCTGCTATGGAACAGGCAGTTTCTGATGGAACTGTTTTCAGCTTCGATCACCCTAAAGAAATCCCGTTGGACGGAGTAAAATAATACAGCAAAAAAGCCTGTAACCAGGCTTTTTTTAATGCATTAAAATTGTTTTGCAAGTTCGTTTGCACGCTGGATCGCTTGCTGTTTGATTTCCTGAGCTTTGTCAGGCATTGCTGCCATCCCTTCTATTGCCAGGGTTTCAACATCCGTAATTCCCATGAAGGCAAGAACAGTGCGCAGATAACGATCTCCAAATTCCATGTCTTTTGCCGGACCTTCTGAGTAGATTCCTCCGCGTGCCTGGATGTGAAGAGCTTTTTTTCCACCCAGTAAACCTACGGGACCTTCCGCAGTATATTTAAAAGTTTTCCCTGCAATCGCAATGTTATCAATATATGCTTTCATTTTGGGAGGGAAGCTGAAGTTCCAGAAAGGTGTGGCAAAAACATATTTATCTCCTGAGATAAATTGATCTGTAAGGGTATTGATTGAGCTGACTTTTTGCTTTTCGTCAGCACTTAACTGATCGAAAGCAGCCCCTTGCTGCAATTTGCCCCATCCGCTGAAAACATCGGTATCAATGAATGGTACATCCATTTTATAAAGGTCAAGACGGATTACTTCATCGTCAGGATTATTTTCGCGATAGGCTTTGATGAATTCCTCCCCAACTGATAAACTGAATGATTCCTCAACTGGTTTTGGATTTGCTGTAATGTAAAGAACTGTAGCCATGTATTGTCATCCTTTCTCTTTCTAAGTAACATTGATATATTCCCCTGATTGCAGGCAAGTATGCCCCTTTTGCAGAATAATTTGCCATTATCCTTTTTGAATGACAATCAATTCTGTGAGTTTTATAATAAAATGTAAGAAAGTTTTGAATTCGACATAATTAGTGGATTTTTTCGGCATCTTTAGACAAACGCAGACTGGACGTTTTCCTATAATAAAGACAAAAGCTTGTCTGCAGAGGAGGGGATCATATGAGATCCTACCAGCTATATTTAATTGAAGATGAATTTGCCTCTCATTATTTTGGAAGAGAACGGATGTTTTATCACTTGTTTTTGGAATATAGTCAAGCTAGCGGCGAGTTAAAAACAATCATCTCCAAACAGGTGGAATTTGTAACCAAGCCTATCCCTGTCTTAAGAATTCACCAGCTCCTTCATCAACAGCTTTCTAAAATGAAGGGCTTTAAGGCGGAAAATGGTGTTTATATTTATGAAAATAAAAATACATCAAGCTCAGCGACACTAAAAGTCCACGATCGATGGCTGGAGCTTGAGTCCCATGGTCACGTCGATGCTGAAACGGTCTTTTTTGAGATTTTACGTAAATGCGAGTCTTCATTCCTGGCGATTGATCTTGAATCTACCAAATACGGCTGGCTAAAGCCGATAAAAGAACGAAAATATATTTAATTATTAGAGAAAAAAATCAACAGATATTGTATAATAGCTGTTGGTTTAGTACACTGTATGTTAGACAACATGAAGGAGGAAGTTTTTATGTGGACGTATATTCTAGTTGGTATACTGGCACTAATTGCTGGTGTAGCGCTAGGATTTTTCATTGCTCGTAAATACATGGAGAGCTACCTGAAGAAAAATCCGCCAATTAATGAACAAATGCTTAAAATGATGATGATGCAAATGGGTATGAAACCATCCCAGAAGAAAATCAATCAAATGATGTCAGCAATGAACAAGCAGACAGGAAAATAATAGAGGACAAGCACTCATTCTATGGATGGGTGCTTTTCTTATTCTCCGGTAAAAGTATTTTGAAACCTTAGCAGGATAACACAACATGATTCAAGAAGTATTTCGGGAAATGATTTATCAAAGGGGACTCAATATGTATCAATATTATAACGGGTTTGTTATTAGAGAAGGCACAGAGGGAGTTCCGTCTGACCAGGTCGAAAAACTTTTTCAGGATGCTGGCTGGACAAGAAGTACACCGGATTGGCAAAAAGAGAAATTTACACTTATTTTTAGTAATTCTACATGGGCATTCACTGCCTGGAACCAAAATGAAATGGTCGGGATGGTCAGGGTCATTTCAGATCAGATCATGGCAGCGAATATTATGGATTTGGTCGTATTAACAGATTACAGGGGTAAAGGAATTGGCCAAAAGCTTATCGAACTCTGCGTGCAAAAACTCCCGCATGGCGATTGGTTTGCTCATACATCAGCAAATAATTTTAGTTTTTATGAAAAGTGCGGATTTGAGGTGAAAGATCTTTCTCGAAATGGAACCTGTGCTTATTATGGATATATCCAGGCACGAAAGGACGGGCATAGATAGATAACTACATATAAAGGACGGAACTGAAATGAATCAAAAAGAATTTGATGCAGTCATCAAACTGCCTGCGAATATAAGGTACGAATACTTCATTAAAAAGGTTGCAGATTATCAGGAAGTCTGGGGTTTGTATCATGAAGGGTGGGCTACTGCAGAGGATGATAATTCCTCCACACTAATCCCATTTTTTCCTCATAAAGAATTTGCGGAAAGCTCCGCTAAAAATGAATGGCGGGGATGTAAGCCGAAACATATTGATTTGGATGAATTTATCGAAAAGTGGATTCCTGGAATGAAAAAGGATGGCATCAAGGTGTCGATCTTTCCAACTGACAAGGATTCGGCCGTCGTGGACGTGCAAACAGTACTAAGGGACCTGGAGGAAGAACTTGAGGAATATTGAAGTAGCGCAACGCTTTCTTTTTATATTCAAAAAATACCTTGTGTAGTATAATTTAAGTAAAGAAACAAAGAAAGAGAGAACAGTGATATGTCACATCAATCTAAAGAATCAGCTGCTCTTGAAGCCCAGCCGGAATGGCTCCAGAGCTATATTGATTCTCCTGAAAAGCAAAAAGCGTTATACAAAAGGACTCTTTTCATTGTTGTCCTTTCACAGATTTTTGGCGGTGCGGGACTTGCTGCTGGAATCACAGTTGGGGCATTGCTGGCAAAAGAAATGCTTGGCACTGACAGTGTAGCCGGGCTGCCAACCGCGCTGTTCACTCTGGGATCAGCCGGGGCTGCGCTCATTGTTGGACGGCTTTCACAGCGGTATGGACGGCGTGCCGGGTTGGCTTCCGGTTTTTTAACAGGCGGAATTGGTGCAATTGGCGTAATTCTTGCAGCAGTAACTAATAATATTTACCTTTTGTTTGCCTCCTTGTTAATCTACGGGGCAGGAAGCGCAACTAACCTGCAGGCGCGCTATGCGGGTACAGATTTGGCAAGTTCAAAACAGCGGGCGACGGCCGTAAGTATTGCGATGGTATCAACAACATTTGGTGCAGTTGCGGGACCAAACCTTGTTGATACAATGGGCAAATTTGCCCTGTCAGTTGGAGTTCCGGCTTTAGCCGGGCCATTCATCCTTGCAGCGGCAGCCTATATCGTAGCCGGTTTAGTGCTGTTATTTTTCCTTCGTCCTGACCCGTTTGTCGTCGCAAGGGCGATTGTAATGGCCGAACGGAATGCCCAATCCAGCAACCCTGAATATGTTGAAGAAACCATCGAAGCGGATAAACGAGGAATCGGAGTTGCGGCACTGATCATGATCCTGACCCAAATGGTCATGGTAGCGATCATGACCATGACCCCGGTTCATATGGGGCATCATGGACATGGTTTGAGCGCAGTAGGCATGGTTATCGGGTTCCATATTGGCGCGATGTATCTGCCGTCATTATTGACAGGTGTACTTGTGGATAAGATCGGACGAGCGGCAATGGCAATTGCCTCTGGAGCGACGCTGCTGGCTTCAGGAGTATTGGCCGCTGTTGCTCCCGGAGAATCCATGCTGTGGATTACGATTGCCCTTATCCTTCTTGGGCTTGGCTGGAACTTTGGATTGATAAGTGGCACTGCTCTGCTAGTCGATGCAACCAACCCGACAAACCGTGCAAAGATGCAGGGGACGATCGACGTCATGGTGGCATTATCAGGAGCATCGGGCGGAATGCTGTCAGGAATGGTAGTGGCAAGTTCAAGCTATGCCTTCCTGTCATTAGCAGGGGGAGTACTGTCACTTGTGCTTATTCCATTCGTTATTTGGTCAAGTAAAAGTAAATAGCATTTTATGAGAGTTCGGGGCCGGCCCCGGGCTCTTTTGTTTTTTAAAAGGTTTTTACTATAACTTTATCGAATTATTACTTTGAAAATGACTAGGAAAGAGATGTATTGATATGACTAAGTTAGTTTTATTAAGTAATTTAAGAAATAATAACCCGATTTTGAAAGGGAAAATTAAAGAGTTCATAGGGGTAAAGCCATTTAAACTTGCCTATATCCCAGCGCAAACCGATCGTGATAGGAAGTATTTTGAAGCAGCTAAGCCGGAATTTTTAGAACTTGGTGTCACTGAATTTTTCTATTTTGATGTGGACCAGGAGTTTCAAGAACCCCTTCTAGATGAGTTTATGGACTGTGACGGCATATTTTTATCTGGAGGAAACACTTACACATTCCTGAAAAATCTGCAGGATCGAAATATTACTTCCTGTATTAAAGAGATGGTTCAGGACGGAAAGCTTTTGATAGGACAAAGTGCAGGGAGTATCATAATGTCCGAGTCAATCAGGGTAGCTGAGTTTTACGATGAAAATGAAGTCCGGTTGGATCGATTGGATGGATTGGGACTAGTTGATTTCGAGTTCATGCCACACTGGCAGTCATATGAAGATCGGATCGGCGAATTGTTGGTCTATTCCAAGAAACAGGAAACAAGCATCTTTGCTTGTAAAGATGGCGATGGAATCATCGTCCAGGATTCCGATATTGAATTATGTGGTGCAATCAGCGAGATCCGGGGTGGGGAAGTGGTCAGGCAGGAGGAGTGGAGTGTATGACAAGCTGGACAGGTGCTTTAAAGAAAATATGTGATGGTTATTCTGATTCTGGAATGCAGGTCGATTGGGTGATCGTCGGTTCGGTTGGATCTGTATTGCAGGGCTGCGACATGATTCCCGGTGATATCGATATATATGTTAGAAACAAGGAAGACGTAGAGGTTTTTGCGAATTTGTTAAAAGTAATTGCGCCACAAGGTATGAACGGAGAACTATTTTTTACGGAAACTTTTCCCTCGGGCTTCAGCTGGACTAAAAGCAGTTGGATGATTGAAGGGGCAGAAGTTGAAGTCGTCCATATATCAAACTCAGCTGGTATTCCTGACTCCATGGATGGAGAGGGTATATGGGAAGGCGGAAAATATATCTGGACCCTATTCAAAACGGTTGAATTTAAAAGTTATCGTATTCCTGTCATTCCACTTGAAATCCAATTAGAGTCAAATCTGAGAAGGGACCGGAAAGATCGAATTGAATCAATCATGGAAGCGATGAAGAAGAATGGATTTGATGAGGTGCTTATGCATAAAGCAGTCTCCAAAAAGCATTTAAAGGATGTTCTAATGAAGTTATCCAACGGAATAAAGTACGGGTAAAAAACGGCAATATTCTTATCGTTAAAAAGAGCCCTCTAGTAGCGAGAACGCCAGCGGGGGCTCTTTAACTCTTTTATGAGCCTAGTAGCACCTTAATTTTGGATACAACATCACGCGGGCTGAAAGGCTTTAATATGTATTCATTGGCTCCCAGTTCTTCGCCCCGCTTTAAGTCGTGATCTTCTCCTTTTGCAGAAAGCATGATAACGGGAGTGGTTTTTGTTTTCCTTACTTCCTCTAAAACGGAAAATCCATTTCTGCCTGGCATCAGAATGTCGAGAATGATTAAATCATAGGACTCTTCGATGGCTTTTACCAATGCTTCTTCTCCATTGTCGACGATGTCAACAACATAGGATTCTCTCTCTAGATACATTTTTAATAAATGGCTGATTCTTTGTTCATCCTCTGCAACAAGCACTCTTATTTCCATGTTTTCCCCCTTAGAAATCATCGACTATTTATAAGTATACACCATCACGGAATTGTTTTCTTGCCTGCTTTTTACCGAAGAAAAAAATTGATTTCAAAAACCTTCTATGCTAATATGTGACCTATAATATTTTAATTCATACTATACTTATAGGAATTATAAAATATAAAACGGAGTGAAGGAAATGGGCAGGGAATTTATCCCCTTATTTGATGATTGGGCTGAATTTTATGACGATACCGTTGCAGGTCATGATGCGGAATACAAAGAAGTTTTTGAAGATTATGATAAAATATTACAAACAGTGGCATCAAAGTCAATGGGGACAGTATTGGAGTTTGGGGTAGGGACAGGAAATCTTACTGAAAAGCTGATTGCACTTGGGAGATTGGTTTACGGTGTCGAGCCGTCAAGGGTCATGAGGGAGAAAACGAGAGCGAGGTTTTTGAATCTGCATTTATATGATGGAGATTTTATACATTTCCCTGAGTTGCCTGGCAAAGTAGATTCGATTGTCAGCACTTACGCTTTTCACCATCTTACTGATAAAGAAAAGGATACTGCCATCAAACTATACAGCGATTTATTGACGGATGGCGGCAAGATCGTGTTCGCTGACACAGCATTTCTAAATGAAAAAGATCGCCAGGATCGTCACAGTCTGGTTAAACAGCAGGGTTACGAAAATCTGCTGACTGACCTGCAAAGAGAATATTATACAACTCTTGAAGTGCTGGAGGATATTTTTCAGCAGAATGGTTTCAAGGTCACTTTTGAAAAAATGAATTTCTATGTTTGGCTGATGGAAGCTGTTAAGGTAAATCAAAAATAAAGATAGTATTGGAGAGTTGCAGCGATGAGAGTTGGAATAATCGGAGCAATGGATGAAGAAGTAGAATTACTGCGCAGCAAACTAGTAGACAGGGAAGATACGAATCTTGCAGGTAGTGAATTTTATGAAGGTAAGATGAATGGCCTGGATGTGGTACTGCTGAAGTCAGGTATTGGAAAAGTAAATGCCGCAATGGGTACAGCATTATTGATTGAAAAATTCCAGCCGGATGTCATCATCAACACAGGCTCTGCAGGTGGATTCCACAAGGAGCTTAATGTAGGTGATATCGTGATTTCAACAGAAGTAAGGCATCATGATGTGGATGTCACCGTTTTTGGCTACGAATATGGCCAGGTACCGAGAATGCCTGCCTTTTTTGCACCGGATGAGATGCTCGTCGAGGCTGCGGTCAAGAGCGCTGAAAAAATCAGTGGCAACCGTGTCGCAAAAGGCTTGATTGCTTCTGGGGATTCCTTTATGAGTGATCCCGAAAGAGTAGAATTCATCAGAACGAAGCTGCCTGATTTGTATGCTGCCGAAATGGAAGCAGCAGCGATTGCCCAGGTAGCACATCAATTTGAAGTGCCGTTTGTCGTCATCAGGTCGCTGTCAGATATAGCAGGAAAAGATTCAAATATTTCATTTGATCAATTCCTTGAAACGGCCGCTAAAAATTCCGCAGAACTGATTTTACTAATGGTAGAGGAGCTGAAGAAGTAATGGTAAAGAAAATGAATGTCGAAAGCTTTAATTTGGATCATACCAAGGTTGCCGCACCATATGTCCGCCTGGCCGGAACAACAAAAGGAGCGAATGGCGATGTCATTCATAAATACGATATCCGCTTCTGCCAGCCTAACAAGGAGCATATGGAAATGCCTGGCCTACATTCACTTGAGCATCTTATGGCAGAGAATATCCGCAATCATCATGATACTGTTGTGGACATCAGTCCAATGGGCTGCCAGACTGGATTTTATTTATCAGTAATCAACCATGATGACTATGACAATATTCTTGAAGTGCTGGAAAAAACATTGAATGATGTGCTGGAATCAGACGAAGTCCCTGCCTGCAATGAAATCCAGTGCGGCTGGGCAGCAAGCCACAGTCTTGAGGGAGCAAAAGAAATCGCAGCAAAAATGCTGGAAAAGAAAGATGAGTGGCGCCAGGTTTTTGCTGAATAAGGAGAGTTATTTGCAATGACGGTTTACCGCAGTATCCATGAAATCATTGGGCAAACACCGATGGTCGAACTTACTAAATTCCAGCTTCCAAATGAGGTGAAGATCTTTGCTAAATTGGAATACCTTAACCCTGGCGGAAGCATTAAGGATCGACTCGGTCTGGAGTTGATCGATGAGGCAATCCTTACAGGCAAATTGGCGGTAGGTAGTACAGTGATCGAGCCTACTGCCGGAAATACCGGAATTGGCCTGGCGCTGGCAGCAATCGGCAAAGGAATTAATGTAATCTTTGTAGTTCCGGAAAAATTCAGTGCTGAAAAACAGGCTGTCATGAAGGCGCTTGGTGCAACCATCATCCATACTCCAACTTCGGAGGGGATGGCTGGAGCAATCCGAAAGACGGAACAATTGCTCAAAGAAATACCTCATTCTTACTCGCCATCACAATTTTCCAATCCTTCGAATCCAGAAACCTATTATAAAACTCTGGGACCGGAGATTTGGCAAGATCTTGATGGAAAGATTGATATTTTCATTGCTGGTGCTGGTACAGGTGGAACATTCATGGGTACAGCAAGATTTTTAAAAGAAAAAAATCCAATGGTGAAGACCGTCATTGTTGAACCAGAGGGATCGATACTGAATGGGGGGCAGCCTGGTCCCCATAAAACGGAAGGAATCGGGATGGAATTTCTCCCGGATTATATGGACTCTTTCTATTTTGATGAGATTCATACGATTTCCGATCAGGATGCATTTGAACGCGTGAAAGAACTCGCGGCCAAAGAGGGAATACTTGCTGCAAGCTCTTCGGGCGCAGCTCTTCACGCAGCATTGATAGAAGCTCATAAAGCCCCTCCTGGTACAAACATCGTGACTGTGTTTCCAGATGGAAGCGAGCGTTACTTAAGCAAAAAAATCTACGAGGGGGGAATTTAAGTGAAACGGAAGACTAAATTGATTCATGGCGGCATACCTGGAGATCAGGCGACCGGCGCCGTATCGTTTCCTATTTATCAAGTAAGTACTTACAAACAAGAGGATGTCGGTGTCCATAAGGGATATGAATATTCCCGCACAGGGAATCCGACCCGGTTTGCATTGGAAGAATTGATCAAAGATTTGGAAGAGGGAAAAAGAGGGTTTGCATTCGGTTCCGGAATGGCTGCAATCACTGCGGTCATGATGCTTTTCAGCTCTGGTGACCATATCATTCTTACCGATGATGTATATGGCGGGACGTATCGGGTGATGAACAAGGTATTGAACCGAATCGGCATCGAGTCCACTTTTGTCGACACAACCGACCTTGAAGCAGTCAAAGCGGCGATTCAGCCAAATACAAAAGCCTTATATATCGAAACACCAACAAATCCACTTTTGAAGGTGACCGACATACATGCCTGCTCACTACTGGCAAAAGAAAAAGGCTTGCTGACGATCGTTGACAATACATTCAGCACACCTTACTGGCAGACGCCACTTACATTAGGGGCTGATATCGTCCTTCATTCTGCAACTAAATATCTTGGAGGCCATAGCGATGTTGTCGCTGGATTGGTTGTTGTGAATGATGATCAGCTTGCTGATGAGCTTCACTTTGTCCAGAACTCAACAGGGGGCATTTTGGGACCGCAGGATTCATGGTTGCTGATCAGAGGCATCAAAACACTTGGACTCCGAATGGAAGCCCACGAGGCAAATACAAAGAGAATCGTTGAGTTTCTTTCGGAAAACAAGAGCGTGGAGAAAATTTATTATCCAGGCCTCGAAACGCATCCGCAGCATGCTATTGCGAAGAAGCAGGCAGAAGGTTTTGGAGGTATGGTCAGCTTTGATGTCGGAAGCGCGGAAAAAGCAGCTGAGGTTCTCGGAAGAGTGAAGTATTTTACACTTGCTGAAAGTCTAGGTGCAGTCGAGAGCCTAATCTCCGTTCCAGCAAAAATGACACATGCCTCAATTCCCGCAGAAAGAAGGGCAGAATTGGGTATTACGGATGGATTGGTCCGAATTTCTGTCGGGATTGAAGATGTGGAGGATCTGATTGAGGATCTGAAGCAGGCATTGGAATAGAAGAAAAAAATGCCGATTTGGCAGTAAAAAAAATGACGTGGGCACGGGCTCACGTCATTTTTTGTATGTTTTCAATTCGAGTAGGATATTTAAGAAGCCTTCTGTTCAGAAAAGGAAGCTTTCTGGACTACTTTACTGTCCTTGAAGACATTGAATACCAGGTTTAATGCAATTGCAGTTAAGCTCCCTGCCACAATTCCGTTATCTGTCAGGATTCGGATGCCAGAGGGCATTTGGGCAAATAATTCCGGTACGGCTGTTACGCCTAATCCCATACCGACGGAGCATGCAATGATCAATAGATTTTCCTGAGAAGCGAAATTAACTTTGCTTAGCATTTTTATTCCATAGGCAACGACCATACCAAACATTGCCACCATTGCTCCTCCAAGAACCGGGGTAGGGATGATGGTTGTCAATGCGCCAATTTTAGGTACCAGTCCAAGCAATACGAGGAAAGCTCCTGCTGTATAAATTACATTCTTTGTTTTTACCCCTGATAGCTGAAGAAGTCCTACATTTTGTGAATAAGTTGTATATGGGAAAGCATTAAAAATTGCTCCAAGGATAATTGCAAGCCCTTCAGCCCGGTAACCATTCGCCAGATCTTTTTCTTCAAGCTTTTCTTCACAAATATCACCCAGCGCAAAGTAAACTCCTGTCGATTCAACCAGACTAACCATCGCAACCAAAATCATCGTTAAAATCGCTGTCAGCTCAAAAGTAGGGAGGCCGAAATAAAAGGGAGCAGGCATATGAAACCAGGAAGCCTCCGCTACAGCTGTAAAGTTCACCTTACCCATAAAATAAGAAGCAATTGTTCCTGCAGCCAATCCAAGCAGAATGGCAATGGCACGAATAAAGCCTTTAAAGAAACGGAACAAGACAATGATGAACAGCAATGTTCCAAATGCGAGTCCAATGTTTGTAAGGGAACCAAAGTCCGGGCTTCCCTGTCCGCCGGCCATATTATTCATTGCAACGGGGATTAAAGTGATTCCGATAATCGTAACGACAGAACCGGTTACAACAGGTGGAAAGAATTTAACCAGTTTTCCAAAAAACTTTGAAATTGCTACAACAAAAATTCCAGAAACAAGGATTGAGCCATAGATGGCTGAAATACCGTATTGTCCGCCAATTGCGATCATTGGTCCTACAGCCGTGAATGTACAGCCCAGCACTACAGGAAGGCCGATTCCAAAGAATTTATTGCGCCATACCTGTAAAAGGGTAGCGATACCGCACATTAGAATATCAATGGAAACCAAATAGGTTAACTGCACTGCGGTCAATCCAAGAGCTCCTCCCACAATCAGCGGTACAATTACTGCTCCAGCGTACATTGCAAGAACATGCTGAATTCCTAGTGAAGCGATTTTTAATGGATTCTTTTTCATTGTGTCATTTCCGCCTTTCCGACTGGTGATTGCTCAAAGCTGATGATTCCATTTTCCAGGGAATTTATGATTGCCAATGACTCTATTCGGTATCCACGATCTCTAAGGAGGCGTCCGCCATCCTGAAATCCCTTTTCTATTACAATACCAATCCCTGAAACTGATGCATTCGCCTGCAAGACTATATCTGCAAGGCCAATTGCAGCTTGTCCGTTTGCGAGAAAATCATCAATAATGAGCACCTTATCATTATCTGATAGATATTTTTTTGAAACGGAAATTTCACTGGTTTCTTGCTTGGTAAAAGAGTAAACAGATGCTGTAAGCAAATCATTTACTAGAGTCAGAGATTTTCTTTTTCTTGCAAATACGACTGGCACGTTGAGTTCAAGACCTGCCATCACTGCTGGAGCAATACCGGATGATTCGATTGTTAAGATTTTTGTAATCCCGCATCCGTCAAATCTTTTGGCAAATTCCTTGCCAATGCCGAGCATCAGCTGGGGATCTATCTGGTGATTTAGGAAGGTGTCTACCTTTAGCACGGAAGATGAGAGGACGCTCCCTTCACTTTTAATTTTTTCAATTAGCTGTTCCATTTCGTATTCCTCCTCTGAAAATTAGAGCAATAAAAAAGCCCAAATGTCATGCATTCACATCATAATTTGAGTGAAGCAATGACCTTTGGGCTGTTAAACAGCAGCAATAGGCAATTAGAGGGTAGAGCTCTGCCCCCTGCATTGCTCACTCATAGTCAGATCATTTACGGTAATCCGGTAGAAACTTGCAGGCCATATTCCTGCGATTATATGAGCGAATGTATTTAATTTATAGCCATTATAACATCCTACTAAATTTATTCAACAAAAAACACCAAAAAACCGAACGTAAATTTATTAAATGGATTTTAATATTCGTAAATAAACTTTTTAGCTTTTTATTCATAAAAGAAAAAATCTTCCCCATTTTGCAAATATTTGTTAAACTATTTAAGCATTTGACGGGTTTGGGGGATATACATATGAGCGTATTTAAAGATTTGATGTGGTATTTCAAAGCGGAGAAAAAGGCTTATTTGACAGGTATAAGCTTATTGTTGTTCGTTGCCTTGCTGCAACTGGTTCCGCCAAGGATCATCGGCATCGTCGTCGATGAAATTACAAACGGTACCCTGACGGCGGGGAAACTCGGGAAATGGATTTTCATCCTTGCGGCTTCGGGACTGGCGATGTATTTGCTTCGCTACTACTGGAGAATCATGATTTTTGGTTCTGCGGTAAAGCTGGCGCGATTGTTAAGAAACCGTCTGTATGCCCACTTCACGAGCATGTCGCAGTCTTTTTACCAGAAAAGAAGGACCGGGGATTTGATGGCGCATGCGACTAATGATCTTTCAGCGATTCAGCAAACAGCCGGGGTAGGGGTCCTAACGTTTGTAGACTCATTATCAACAGGTGGATTCGTCATCATAGCAATGGCAGCAACGATCAGCTGGAAACTGACGCTAATCGCACTGATTCCAATGCCATTGATGGCTGCTTTGACAAGCTGGTATGGAACGATGCTTCATAAAAGATTCCATAAGGCGCAGGAGGCTTTTTCTGACTTAAATGACAAGACACAGGAAAGCATTACTGGAATCAAAGTCATTAAGACCTTTGGTCAGGAAAAAGAAGACATTGAAGATTTTCGCAGACAATCCGAAGATGTTGTAAACAAAAACATCGCAGTAGCAAGAGTGGATGCGCTGTTTGATCCGACGATTTCCATTATCGTAGGGATATCATTCTTCTTATCGATTGCCTTTGGGTCAAGATATGTTTTGAATGGAGAATTGACGATAGGTCAGCTTGTTTCATTTACTGCGTATTTAGGGCTATTGATTTGGCCAATGCTTGCTTTTGGCTGGTTTTTCAATATCGTTGAACGAGGCAGGGCGTCCTACGATCGGGTAGCAGCCTTACTCGGGGAGAAAATTGATATTCAGGATCATCCAGATGCCCTCGATATCGTTCCAATTGGAAATATTGATTACAACATCGAATCGTTTACCTACCCGAACGATCAGGAACCAATCTTGAAAAATATCAATTTCGAACTTGGAAAAGGAAAGACACTGGGGATTGTCGGAAAAACAGGTGCCGGAAAAACGACCCTGCTTAAACTGTTGATACGGGAATTCGATGTAAATGATGGTCATATCGACATTGGCGGCAGAAACATCCAGGAATTCAGGATGGAAAGATTAAGAGAGGCAATCGGCTATGTGCCTCAGGATCATTTTCTTTTTTCAGCCACCGTTCATGATAACATCGCTTTCGCAAACCCGTCTGTTGAAAAGGAAATTGTCCATACTGCTGCGAAAGTGGCGAATATCCATAACGACATCCTTGATTTCACTGATGGCTATGAAACAGTTGTTGGGGAGCGGGGAGTTTCTCTTTCAGGGGGACAGAAACAGCGGATCTCGATTGCCCGAGCATTGGTGATGAATCCAGAGATTTTGATTCTGGATGATTCATTGTCAGCGGTCGACGCGAAGACAGAGGAACAAATTTTATCAGCATTAAAGGAAAATAGAAAAGATAAGACAACGATCATCACAGCCCACCGCTTAAGTGCGATCCACCACGCTGACCTGATCATCGTTCTTGAAGACGGACGCATTTCTGAACGTGGCAACCACGGTCAGCTGATGGAACAGGATGGCTGGTACAAGGATATGTATTTAAGGCAGCAGCTTGAAGAGCTTGTCGAGCAGGGAGGGTGACCTATGGAAAAAACGCCTGTATTAAATGCAAAAGAGCAGCGTTCTGTGCTGTTCCGTTTACTTGCCTATGCAAATCCACATATGAGCAAGATCATTGCCGCGTTCGGATTCCTTCTGATTGCGACAGTTGGTGACGTGCTGGGTCCGATTTTGGTGAAGATTTTCATTGATGATTATTTGAGAGAAGGCTATCTGCCTTTCAAGCCGTTGCTGCTCCTGGGTGCTGCCTATATGGGTATCCAGATTCTCAATGTCGTTGTTTCCTACTTGCAATTATTGAAGTTCCAGGAGATCGCTCTCAAGATCATTCAGCAAATGCGTATCGATGTGTTCACAAAGGTACAACAGCTGGGTCTGAAATTCTTTGATAAAACCCCGGCAGGTTCACTTGTTTCAAGGGTGACAAATGATACGGAAGCGATCAAGGACATGTTCGTGACCGTGATTGCAACCTTTATCCAGAGCGGCTTCCTGCTGTTCGGAATCTTTGTGGCCATGTTCTTCCTGAATGTGAAATTAGCCTTGTTTACTATGTTGATTTTACCTTTGATCGTGTTCATTATGAGCATGTACCGAAAGCTCAGCTCTAAGTTCTATCAGGATATGCGCGAACGATTAAGCCAATTGAACGCCAAACTGAGTGAATCATTACAGGGGATGGCCATCATCCAGATGTTCCGCCAGGAGGAAAGGCTGAAGAAAGAGTTTGGGGAAATCAACGACAGGCACTTTGATGCAGGCATGAAAAACATCAAGGCAGACGGATTGCTGCTGCGTCCGGCAGTTGATCTTGTCTATGTATTCGCGCTCATTATCGTGCTTAGTTTTTTCGGGATCACATCCTTTAACAGCCCGATTGAAATTGGGGTACTATACGCATTCATTAACTACCTTGACCGATTCTTTGAACCAGTCAACAATATGATGATGCGTCTCTCCATGTACCAGCAGGCGATTGTCGCAGCATCCCGCGTATTCAATCTTTTGGATGAAAAAGAACTTGCACCTGCTCAGGCAGATTCGGAAGCTGCTGAAATAAATGATGGGAAAATTGAATTCAAGAATGTCAGTTTTTCATACGACGGAAAACGCGATGTATTAAAGAATATCAGTTTTTCAGTAAATCCTGGGGAAACTCTGGCTTTTGTAGGCCATACCGGCAGCGGCAAAAGCTCAATCATCAACTTGCTGATGCGCTTCTACGAGTTTGAGCGAGGCGACATTTTGATTGATGATCATTCAATCAAGAATTTTCCGGTGAAAGAGCTTCGTGATAAAATGGGGCTTGTGCTGCAGGATCCATTCTTGTTCTATGGCACAGTTGGCGATAACATTAGGCTGCATAACAGCGAGTTATCTGAAGAGGATATTAAGAAAGCCGCTGAGTTTGTCCAGGCAAATTCTTTCATTGAAAAACTCGAAGATGGATATGCTCAGAAGGTGACGGAGCGGGGCTCTACTTTTTCCAGCGGCCAAAGGCAATTGGTTGCTTTTGCCCGCACAATTGCCGCGAATCCAAAGGTTCTTGTACTGGACGAAGCGACGGCGAATATTGACACCGAAACCGAAGAAGCAATCCAGACAGCGCTAGCCAAAATGCGCAAAGGGCGGACAACGATTGCGATCGCCCACCGATTGTCAACAATCCAGGATGCGGATCAGATCATCGTCCTTCATCATGGTGAGATTGTTGAACGGGGAACGCATCAGGAGCTGCTGGCACAGCAGGGGCTATACCACAAAATGTATTTGCTGCAGAATGGGACAGTGGAACGCCTGGAAGATGTAGTGGGATAATTATATTAGAAAAAATAAAAAACAGCTACAACGCCCTGATGCGTTTAGCTGTTTTTTAATGTGCCGCGACTTTTTTTATGTATACTCGATTATATTCGTTTAGCAGTTCATCAAGCTCCTGGCTGTAGTGGATCGCGATTGTCGAGCTAAGTCCGTTCTTCGAAGCGATTTGAATCAATTCTTCACGTTTCTTCTCAATCAGGGTGATCAGTTGCTCTTTAGACAATTTGAAAATCCTTTCCTATTTTATCTCATGGCAGTCTATTAACCTAATTTATATGTAAAATGGTTATAAATATAGAAATAATTTCAAGTGCTATATTAGTATATAGCATTTGCTGCCAAATTTCAAAAGAAAGATTTGTAAAAAATTTTCCTGCTAAAATAATCACCATACTTATTTACCCGGTTTTTTTTATGTTAAACATCTTTTTTATAGAATTTAATAAATTGTTCACAGCTTATATATTATAATATGGATGGGTTTTGTTAGAATGGGAACAAATGAATACGAACTGGAGTTGGAATCATGACAGATATTAATATTTTCATTGCCCTGGGAGCGGGGTTCCTCAGTTTCATTTCTCCCTGCTGCCTGCCGCTCTATCCAGCTTTTCTTTCATATATAACAGGAATGTCAGTCGGGGAACTAAAAAGTGAAAATGCGATGCTTCAAAAAAGGAGCCTGCTTCATACACTATTCTTTCTGCTCGGATTTTCGGTAATTTTCATTGCGATTGGCTTTGGAACATCATTCGTCGGCCAATTCTTTATTCAATACCAGGAACTCATCCGCCAGCTTGGAGCCATTTTCATTGTTGCATTCGGTTTAATGGTCATTGGGTTTTTTAAACCAGAATTCCTTATGAAGGACAGGAAGATTGAATTCAAAAACCGTCCAACTGGTTATTTCGGTTCGTCTTTGATAGGAATGGCGTTTGCGGCAGGCTGGACTCCTTGCACAGGGCCAATTCTCGCCTCTGTCATCTTACTTGCAGGTTCGAACCCTGGCTCAGGTATGCTGTACATGATTGCCTATACACTGGGCTTTGCCATTCCGTTTTTTATTCTTTCATTCTTTATCGGGAAAATGCAGTGGATTCGAAAGCATAATGCCAAAATCGTGAAAATCGGCGGCTATATCATGATTCTTGTCGGAGTCATGCTGTTCTTTGACTGGATGACGAAATTGATTTCACTCCTGTCGTTGCTGTTTGGTGATTTTACAGGATTTTAATAGGAATAGTAAACTTCGAACATCTTCGGGAATATATGACGATATTTAATGTTTTGTAATTGGGGTTTTTAAAAATAAGAATTTTGTCGGTGTCTTTACATTGAAAATAAGCTTCAAATATAGTTATATAGTATGTGAAGGGTAATTTTAACAGATTTATATAATTGTTGTGATTGTCGGGGAGGATATACAGCGATGGCCAGAATTTTGATAGTTGACGACGCAAAATTTATGAGAATCACCTTAACCAATATTCTGAAGAAGGCGGACCACGAAATCGTAGGGGAAGCAGAAAACGGACGTGAAGCTGTCAGGCTGTATCGTGAGTTGAAACCCGATTTAGTGACAATGGATATTACGATGCCAGAAATGAGCGGGCTGGATGCTGTAAAAGAAATCAAAAAGGATTTCAAGGATGCAAAAATCATCATGTGCTCGGCAATGGGCCAGCAGAAGATGGTAGTAGATGCAATCGAAGCAGGTGCAAAGGATTTCATCGTCAAGCCATTCGATTCTTCACAGGTAGTTGATTCGGTATCAAGAGTACTAAGATAAAAAATGGCCATTTAAGAGCTATCTTAAATGGCTTTTTTTCTTTATAATGATAGTGGAAATCTAATAATAAGGGATGAAATATAGAATGAATTATGTTCTGGCATCAACTGTTGGAGCAGTCGGAATGGCGATCTTCGTAACGTTCATGAGGATGAAAGCTGCCAAAAAACCGGCATCAGCCAAGAAAATCATTTTGCCGCCCATCTTTATGAGCACAGGCGCGCTTATGTTCATTTTCCCTATGTTCAGGGTGCATTATCTTCAAATTATTGAGGCGTTGACAGTAGGAATCCTTTTCTCCATCCTGCTGATTAAAACGTCGAAATTCGAAATTCGCAATCAGGATATTTACCTTAAGAGGTCAAAGGCATTTGTTTTTATCTTGATTGGTCTATTGATTGTCCGGGTCATTGCGAAGCTCGTGCTGAGCAGTACCATCGATGTCGGTGAGCTGAGCGGCATGTTCTGGATCCTGGCTTTTGGAATGATTGTTCCTTGGCGCATTGCGATGTATGTGCAGTTCAAGAAGCTGCATAACGAACTGCATAGCGGTCCAGCTAATACGAATATGGTTTAATGGAATCTCCTTGCCTTTTGGCGAGGAGATTTTTTTTGGATATAAGGACCTATTTTCGATTTTGTATGAAGGAAATGGATATTATTACATTTTGTGGAATGGTATGATTGTAATGAAGGATTTAATAGAATGCAGGTGCAAAATGACAACGAAAACTTTGAAGATTGCCCCGGACCTTTACTGCTCAGGGGCGAGTTGATAGGCAAAACGAAAATGTCAAAATCCCAGCTGAATGCCTGCCTAAAAGATGGCATGCCTCATTATTTGATTGGAAACGAATACAGATTCCTGGAAACCGAGGTAATAGAATGGCTCAAGACATACATCCCGACACAGGAGAGATTAGAGAAGGAGTTTCGCGACAAGAAAGGCAGGGGTCTTGATGAGTATGTTACTCAAGAAATCATACTTTCTACGCTAAGAATTCCAAAAGAACGATTAGTCAACCTGAAGAAGAATGGTCTTCCTTTTCAGCTGGTAGGTGAAAGGGACTTTTACCATGTCCAGGACATCCTTGATTTTTATCGTAAAGGGGTAAACGCTGCGGCCACGCCGACGGTGAAAAATATGCTGATGCCGCTTTGTGATCATATCCCGGCTGAAGTACCGTTCATTGTAGTTGATGGGTCTTACATTTTTAAAAATGGGACTGCTGGTACTGGGATGGTAGTAGTCAAAAATAGAAAAACTGCAACAGGTTATTCATCGGTAAGAAATATTGAAACCACCCAGCCGATTGTAAGTGAACTGCTGGCAATCCTCGATGCTTTAAAGCTAGTTAAAAAGAAAAAATATAAAAAAGCCATCATTCTAACCGACCAAAAAGCATGGACAACCGGATTTTCCATCGATGTGAAATCCTTTCAAGGTCCTGTTAAACACTGTTAAACAATACATAAACGAATTGAATCAGTTATGGAACCAGTTAAAAGGAAAAGTTGTCATTAAATTTGTTGGTGAACTGAACAAGGGCAAAGAGAATCCGCTTTATAAAAAAGCGCATTGCCTCAGCCGGGAACACAAGAATACTATCGTGGGAAGTCTGAAATTTGAAAATAATTAGATAGTCAGATGAAATGAGGAAAGAAATGAGCGACAGAGCTTATGCAAGAATTAAATTATGGTTGTTAGTTTTTGGTGTCATACTCATCATTTTTCTAGTTTCTGCGATTGGTGTTATCAAAACATTTCAGAAGGAATTGAATGCGAAGACAGATGGTAATACATCATTATTTGCTACGTTCATAACGATGATCTCATTGGATTATGACAGTGAATTAGAAAAAGAGCTTAAAAATAAGAGCCTGAAGCAGGATCATAATCATGTTTCAATTTACTATCAGGAAGAGAACAAGGAACTAATTCCCCAGACTATTGAAACACTGAAATGGGCAGATGAAAAAGTAATTGAGGTAGTAGGAGAGTTCGATGAGAAGCCAATTGATTTTATCTTTATGGATAGAGATAAACTGGAACAACTATCAGATATAGATGGGGTTGCAGGCTTTTATTCGAATTTTGATAGACTCATTGGTATTAATGTAGATGATGAAAGTCTAGAAGGAATCCTCGAGGAGAATGAAACTCCATTATATTTTTTCCAAAAGAAAATTTTGCATGAATATGCTCATTATGCGACCTTCCGAAAGTTGGAGAAAGAGAAGATGAGCAGTGATTCCTTACCAGAATGGTTCGTTGAAGGAGTTGCTGAATTTGTAGGAAACGACAAAACAGAAGTTCATTTCGACTCCTTTCAATATGAAACAGTCCCGTTAGGAAGTATCAGCTGGGGTAATGATTTTCAGGAAGCCCGTCTTACAACAAAAGCCGACCCTTATATGCAAAGTTATTTCACGGTCAACTATTTAATTCAAAAGCACGGAGAGAATGTGGTAACAGAATTAATTGGTAAGACGAAAGAAACTGGGGATTTTTATAAGGCATTGGAGTTAATTACAGGCCAAACTCTTCCTGAATTTGATGAAGCGATTGCAAGTTATTATCATACAATGACTCAATAAAAATGATGAAATGAACCTTAAAATAGTATGGCTATTTCAAAGGAGGAACTTTCTTGTTGAATAAACAAGGCTTTGATTTATGGGCAGATGGCTATGATCAGACTGTTCAAGTTAGTGAAGATAATAATGTATATCCCTTTGCTGGATATAAAGTAATATTAAATTCAATTTTTAATGATGTAATGGAGAAGGAGCAATCCTGTGTCTTGGATATTGGCTTTGGGACAGGTGTGCTTACTTCTATGCTCTATGAAAAAGGGCATCTAATCGATGGAATCGATTTTTCCTCAAGGATGATTGAGTTAGCCCAGCCAAAAATGCCTGATGCTAACTTGATAGAATGGGATATTGCAAATGGGCTTCCAGATCGGGTTAAGGATAAGAAGTATAACTTCATTATAAGTACGTATGCATTGCATCATTTGACTAAGGAGGATAAAGTGACATTTATCCAACAGTTGCTGCCATTGCTCAACGATGAAGGGAAAATACTAATCGGGGACATTGCATTCCAAACAAGGCAGCAGATGGAGACATGCAGAATGAATAGTTTGGATGATTGGGATCACGATGAACATTACTTTGTTTTTGATGAAATCTATTCTCTGCTGGAAAACAGCTGCAGGTGTGAATTCAAGGTTATTTCGCATTGTGCAGCGTCATTGTAATTTCAAAATGAAAATATTAATTATTATTAGTCCTGTTATCGTCATTTTAGGCCGTCAACTATAAAGGAAGAATGCTTTTTGGTAGACTTTTTTGGCTTTCTCAAAAACTTTAACCTATAAAGAGGAATTAATAATGACCCAACAAATCGTGGAGAGAGCTCTTGATGCTTACAATCTTTGTCAGCATTCATTATTAATTGAAAAAGAACTTCCGAGTTGGAGCCAAGATCTTCATTATAAAATTCTGGCAGGTGGAAAAGCATACTCGGCAAGATTCTTGAAAGAAAACAGGTCTCCGAACAATGTTTTTGGAGAAATAACAGACGAAGTTTTATTAGAACAAACAAAGTTTTGTCGTTACATAGTGGATAAGGGTATTCCATTCATGAGGTTCGTATCTTCCAAAGAGGGCAATTCCTATACAAAGATCAAGTGGGAAGAGGAAAATTACCGTTTTATCTTGTTTGAATGGATAGAAGGGCATCATATTACTCACTGTGATCAGGACATGGCCAGGGAATTCGGAAAAATGGCAAGGCAGTTTCATGACATTGCTAGTGCTTTTAAGAGCTCAGTCTTCACAAAAAAATCCCACCTGATAGGGTACGAACAATTTGCAGAGCACTTGCATAACAAGATTATGTCGACCGCAATAAAAGATTATACATTATTGTTGGAATATATCGAGTTAGCTGAAAAGCATATTGCAATTGCCCGGACGGAGACTATGGACTTCATCATTCAATCCGATTTAAATCCATTAAATATCTTGTGGGATGATGACAAGAACATTATCGGGATTGTCGATTTTGAATCAATTGGGTATGGGGATCGAATTGAGGGGCTTGCATGGCTGATAAAATGGTATTCCCGAACAGAGGGTTTAGAGTCCTCAGAAATGTCGCCTGAAGTTACGAAGGCATTTTTACAAGGGTATAAGGCTATTGATTTTCTTCGGAAAGATGATTACGAGCGGCTTACCTCTCTTCTATGGCTATCGGGATGTATGAACTGGAATTTTGTTAAAGCTACAATATCAATACTAGAATCAGGTAATGAAGAAGAGTTAAAGGCTTATTTACTTGCTTATAAGAAACGTGGTGAGAAATTAATAGCCCTAGTTCCTGAAGCGTTTCTTATCAACTAAAAGAAACGCTTGTTCTTTTTCAGGAAAATGAAGGGAATTCTGGAATGCTGTCGAATTGTGTTTATCTATCAGAAATTCAGGAGGGGAATATGGGATACATAGAGGAATTGCGTAAAGTTGTAGGTAACCAGCCCATTATTCTAGTGGGAGTTGCTGTGGCGGTCGTTAATGAAGCGGGAGAATTTTTACTGCAAAAAAGAATGGATGGCCAATGGGGCGTTCCGGGCGGGTTTATCGAATTAGGTGAATCGACTGAAGAGGCTGGAAGAAGAGAAGTTTTGGAAGAAACCGGGCTGGAAACTGGAAAGTTTGAGCTTGTAGGCGTTTTTTCAGGGAAACAGCATTACGTGAAGCTTCCGAATGGAGACGAATTTTACTCTGTAACAGTTGCATACATTACGAAGGAAATCTTAGGCGGGGTTTTGAAGGCAGATGGAGTGGAAACCACTGAAGCTCGTTTCTTCAAGTTGAAAGAATTGCCTGACCAGCTACACCCAATGATCAAAAATCTCATGAAGCAATTTGTACTGAGGTCTGTTTAGAAATGCAGAAACGACTAAATCGGAAGTTATTTAATTTATACACTGGCGAATTGTTTGCCGTTATCACCTTTGCTTTCATGTGGATTCTTTACATTCAGCTTTATGATTGGGCAGAACCTTACTTAACCTCTTACTCTTCTTTATTTGCATTTGCTTTGCTGGAATTTATCCTGCTGCAGGGAAGTTATTACTGGTATTTAAAATGGACACAAGTTAAACGGAACGATTTTTCACACTTGCCCGTCCAAAAACTTCGAACATTTTCAGTTCTCAAGAGAGTAAACACCTGGTTCATTATAATAGGGGTATTAATATTAGTTTATCAAATTGTTACTAGACCAATTGAAATTTATTGGTTTATATTTCTCTTCCTTTTTGCGATGGTTGAACATATAAACTATTATTATGTCCGGCTTTCCTATCAAACGATTGATGAATGGAAGGAATTGAAGCGCCAAAAGGGCTTTAAGAAATCAAAATTGGCAAGAGAATTAAAGATTTTATAAATGATGGGTGGTTACAAAATGGATGCAACCTTTTACCTGGAAAAGACCGTTTTTAATTATCGAGTAGCAGCAATCATGATTGCAGATAATCATGTTCTTATTCATAAACAGGCGAAAGATGAGCACTGGGCATTGCCGGGCGGGAGAGTGGAAATCCTTGAAGATTCACAAACTAGCATTGTACGGGAAGTAAAAGAAGAGTTGGGGATGGATGTGAAGGTAGATCGCCTGCTATGGTTCACTGAAAACTTTTTTGACTATAAGGAGAGAAAGTTTCATGAAATTGGTTTGTATTATAAGGTATCTCCGGTTAACGGGAAATTCAATTTTCGAACCGGGGGATTCTTTGGAGAAGAAGGCGAGAGGCTGATTTACCAATGGGTTCCGATCAACCAGCTTGAAAATATTCGGCTTTATCCAGAGTTTATCAGGACGTCGCTTAGTGAATTGCCAGTGACACCGCAACAAGTGATTGTAAAGCAATATACTATATAAGGGGTGAGAGGGTGGAATTTTACACTTTTAAAAAGAAGAGCGGAATGAAAATCACAAAATTCGATTCGGACTTTATGATGTCGCGCATCATTAGAACGACAAATGCTACCCATATTGGTTTTATGTACCTAGAAAAGGACGGGATCATAGGTTTGCATCAGGCGACTATGCCGCAGCTTTTGTTAATTGTGAATGGCGAAGGCTTTGTTAGAGGAGAAACAGACGAATATCATAAAGTGGAGCCTGGCGTGGCCGTGTTTTGGGAAAAAGGTGAATGGCATGAAACGAAGACGGAAAAAGGGTTAACTGCGGTGGTAATTGAAAGTGAAGAGTTAACTCCTGAAACTTATATGGCGCTAGCTGCTAATGGTGAGGAATAAGGCTTAAAAATGATTAGAAGTTAAGGCAGCATCATGCAAAGGCTGCCTTATTAAGGAATTAACTTCTTTTTACATAATCGTAATTTTCAGAGCTTCCAGCACTCGTGAGACATGTAAATCATCTTGCATCGAATCAAGAGAATGCCACTTAATTTCTTTTAATGTTTGTTCGTTGCCAAGTTCAGGATCATAGCCCAACCGTGGAACTTCGTCATTTATAGGACGTACTAAAAAGCATCGTTCTTCACCGCCGCTATAGTGACCAGAAAATAGATAGTCAACAACTTCTACTTCGAGATTCACTTCTTCTTTTACCTCACGGATAACAGCTTCTTCAAATGTTTCACCTTTTTCAAGGCCACCACCGGGCAGTGTCCAGAAAGTTCTATCTGGGTATACATGTTTGGTCATCAGGATTTGATTGTTTTTAATAATAGCAGCGAATGCTCTGGGTCTCGTCAAAAGGTACACCTCTCAATTTATCTATTTGTATTATTTTACCATGATTTAATTGTAATGAATGAGAGGCTCGAAATTTTTAATGGAAAAAAGTTTTTTAATGATAATCATGAAGGAGATGAGCAATAAGTGATTTACGAAATGACTTATCAGGTGAGGGTAACGGATTTCAATGAAGCATTAAAATGGTATAAGACTCTATTACATAAAAAGCCAGATGTTATCCCTCATGAAGGGTTTGCAGAGTGGGAGCTGCTGCCTGGGTGCTGGCTCCAGATTGCTGAGGGAATGCCTTCTGATTGCAGTGGTCCGCTTCGGCTAGGTGTTGAATCAATTGAATCAGAGAGAACAAGAATGGTAAAAGAATTGGAGGTGGATCCCTTTGAGATTTTTTGGCGAGAGGAAGTTCCTGTGAAATGGGCTACTTTTTCCGATCCATGGGGGAATCAGATTGGATTCTTTGAATACATAAAAGAAGAAGAAATGAAGGAGAGAATTCATATGATTACAGCTTTAATGGATAAGCATCAGTGAGGTTCATTGAATTCGGTATAGGGAATACCTGGTTGGTCCGGACGGAAGTTGAACAAGAAGATGGAAGTGAGTTTGAAGAAAAAGGGGTAAGGGGACCGATAAAGTTCCAATCGCTGTATATCAGAATTTGGATCGGAAAAACAGTATGGATTTTTGATACAAAAGAAGGGTTTAAGAGGGTATCAAAGAGCCTAAAGAAAATGAAATTTATTATCGGAATCGTTAGTGAGTGACTTAAGTGGTTGTCCTGTTTAAGGGTTGCATAACCTTCAGATTGATAGGATCTGAAGATTAATGTTAAGCATTTCACCAGTAATATCTGCTGTAATATCTTCCTTGGCTGTTGTATAGCAAGTCAGAAGTTAAAAAGACACCCGCTGGCGGTATGCCTCCAGTGTGAATTGCGGGACCCGTGAGAGCTCTATCGGTTGTTGCGATCCAATTTCCAGACTGGCCAGCTTGTAAGGAAGGTGGTTTCATTGTGAACCGTCCACTTAGCACAAGATGCCGGACTTTGATTGCTGCATCATCATAGATGGTTAGATTGCCGGCAAAAGTTGCATAAGGTGAATCAAATCTGACTTGTTTTGTTTTTTCATCCCAGGTTCCCTGGATAGGAATAGGTGCCCCGCGAAAATCTGCTGTTCCAATTAGTTTATTTCCTGTAATGGAGTTGATGGTGATTGTTCCCCTGACTATTGGTTTCCCAGCGATTTCTGCGTCAATCCCCCAGCGAGAAGGTGCAGGCAAAATTCTCGTTGTATTCTGTTCATTTCGCAATCGTCTCTCTCCTTGTCAGCTTTTTTCTAAGTAAGTGATTATAGCCTATTAAGAAGTATATGCAGGAAGTGAGTGGATGGCGAAGGATTAGTTGGATTCATCTATCCAGCATCAACAAGAACAACCGTAATTAAGAAGGAATGAAAATGAGGGGAAATGATGAGTAGCTCGATAAATTATAAAATATGGACAGTTTGCATGATTAGAAATGGAAATCAAGTATTGTTGCTCGATCGGCAACACGACGACTTCAAAGGGTACATTCCGCCAGGCGGAAAAGTAATGTTCCCAGAAAGTATCGTAGAAAGTGCGATGAGAGAGGTGAAAGAGGAAACAGGATTAAATGTATGGAATTTAAAGTACAAAGGTCTATATGAATACGTGAACCCTGCAGCTAAGGATAGATACATGATTTTTAACTACATCACAGAATATTTCGAAGGCGAACTAATCGAGGACGGACCCGAAGGAAAAGCGGTTTGGGTCAATATTGAAGATGCTTTTCACCTTCCCATGCAGGAGTCTATTATGAGAAGGTTACCTTTATTTTTTCAAGAAGGGATTTTCGAAATCCAGGTTACATGGAATCATGAAGAGGATAAAGAAGACAGTGTGTCGATTAAAGTTACATAATGGAATCTTAAATACTAGGGGAGTGCCAAATGGCTAGAAAAACCGTTTCTTTACAATTTTATAAGCCAGAACATAAAAGCTCGCTGGAGAATTACAGTTTGTTAGATGACCAGATGAAATACACTGCCCTCCCTTTAAATGCTTTGGAAAAATGCGAAATAGAACCCGACCGCAATCCGATTGTCATTTTATATGGAACGCAGCCTGCCGGATTTTTTGTTCTTCATGGGTGGGAAGGCGTCAAGGCATTCTGCGATAACAAAAACGCCTTACTGTTAAGAGCTTATTCAATAAATGTGGCCTATCAAGGGAAAGGAATCGCGAAGGATTCAATGAGATTATTGCCTTCATTTGTAAAAGAACACTTTCCAGAGAAGAGTGAAATCATACTGGCTGTGAATCATGCTAACCTTGTTGCACAAAACGTATATAAGAAAGGCGGGTTCATTGATCAAGGAATCCGAGCAATGGGGAGCCAGGGGGAAATGTTTATTTATCATTTTGAATTATAATTTTGGAGTACATGACTTTATTGGCAACGCGTATTGGTGGCTTTATACACTTTCTATGCAGGCATTTCAACAACCCTATAGAAAGTGTGTAGTAAGAAAAAGGAGGTAACTGTAAATATGGGTGAAATAATTCAGCTTGGTAATCTGAAGTTTGTGGGATTTCGCGTCCTATGTGCTGGTGACCAATATATTGTTGAGATTCCGAGAGCATCGGAACAGTTAAGTATGCGGCTTGGAGAAATCAAAAATGTGCTTAGCCCAAATTTGCAGTTCGGTGTATTTGTTGTTGATTGCAGGACCGACAAAGAGGATGGCTATTGGGTGTGTGCAAAGGTATCGGAGTTTGAAGAAATTCCTTCCGATATGGTTACGTTAACAATCCCGGCTCAGACATACGCGGTTTATAGGCATAAGGGAGCTAATACTAAAATTAGAGAGGCATATGATCATTTACATAGCTGGATTGAACTGAACCAGTATCAACGGTTGACAGATAAATGGCACTTGGAAATTTTCCATAGCTGGACTGATCCTAAGCATGTAGATGTGGAACTTTGGGATACGGTGGAAAAAAATGAATCTTTTTCCTGATTTGTTCGTAAATCATAATATACAAAAACTGGATGTCCTTCAATTTGTATCTGGTTTTAAGGAGGTTGGGATGCATGACAGAAGTGCCTGGTGGTTTTATGAATGACGGGTCAGGAGATTTTTTATTTCAATTCGGCCCGCTTTTTATGGGAGCAATTTTCATTTTGGTTTTTGGATTCATCATTTTTACAATCATTAAAAGCATCGGGACTTGGAGCAAAAATAATCACGCACCGCGGCTGAATTCAAATGCAAGAGTGGTAACAAAAAGAACGAGTGTCCGTGGTGGCGGGGAAACAAATGCTCACAGCCTATATTACGTAACGTTTGAATTCGAAAGCGGAGACAGGCTTGAATTACAGGTGAATGGCCAGGAATATGGGCAGCTTGTTGAAGGAGATCACGGGGATCTTCAATTCCAGGGTACAAGATATTTAGGATTTAACCGATTTCGTTAAAGTTATTAGAGTTGCATGAGCAGCTCTATTTTTTATGGCTAAAATACATAAATACATAATTTTGGTAAGGGTTAGGGCAATACTAGTACAAATGACAAAAGTAGGTGAGACCTTGCCGCGTAAATCAGCTGCGAACCCTGAAGAGTCAGAAACAAAAGAAACTGAACATCCTAAGGACGGAAATAAGGATGAAATTGAAAATTTAAATCGGCTGCTGGCTTCAGTGTTGAATTATCTTTCAGATGATGAAGTAGAGGTCATCGATATTGAGTACTTATTGAATAATACAGAGGGCTTGCGAGATTGGTGGGATCAATATCGTGAGAGAAACAGGAAAGTGATTGAAGAGGAAATTAAGAAATCCCTTAGTGACCTATCCATCGAAGAATTAGAGAGCCTGAGGGAAAGAATCAAAGGGAACGATAAGTGAATCAAATGTAAAGGGTTTTGCATATGATCATACTTCTTTTATCAGTGCTGGTTTTTAATCTGCTTGCTTTTAAAATAAATAAAAGACTGACACCCAGCCAGGTTGTGCAAATTTGGACATTCACGATTGCATTTCAGTTGCTTTTTGATTTAATCGTTGAGTTTAAGTACCAGAGTTATTGGTATTTTACTCAGGGAGTAGACTGGGCAGGATTGATTCCGCGAACCGCCCTGATCCCGCCTGTAAACATACTATTTTTAAATTGGTTTCCTTTTGGAAAAAGCCTGATAAAAAGAATTTTGGTTTTGTTGGCCTTTGTTATCCTCATATTGCTTTATGAGTTAGCTGCCTTGCTTCCCGAGCCATGGGGATACTTCCATTATGGATGGTGGAAAATTGAGTATTCCGCAATCGTCGATCCAATGCTTCTGCTATCATTATTAGGATTCTATAAATGGATTCGCTGGCTTGAGCTTAAAAATAATCGTCTGAACAATAAAGGTGGTTATTAATTTGTACTGGGCGCCATACTTTGCATTGGCCGTTAACCTTCTGATAATTTGGTTCATGCCAAAGCGATTGACTGGAAGGGAAATTTACATAACATGGTTTGTCATTGCGCTGGTTAATCTGAGCACCGATGTCATGTTAGATTTGCACTTTAAGTTATATGAATTAAATGGGCCTGGTGTTCAACTATCTGTACATTTCATCGAGCTAACACTGGGTGCTTCATTCGGGATCATATATTTGAACTTCATGCCAAAAAGGCTTAAGCCATATATTTTTTACACAGTAGCATGGCTGGTTTTCACCATATTGTTTGAGCTTTTTATGGTCAAAGTCAAGTTTATTAATTACACTGGATGGCAGCCTGTGTACTCAATTTTTTACTACATAATTGCATTCGTTTTTATTAGATGGCATCTGTACTTTATAAGAAAAGAATGAGGCACTTCTTATCAGAAGCGCCTCGTTTTTAATTTGTAAGAAATGAACGCAGTAATAATTTGTCTTCCTTAATGGTGAATTCGAAATAATACTCTGCAGGGGGCTGTGCGAAAGTTACAGTAATGATGTCATCCTGAAAAATGTGAGCACAATATTCGAGCTTGCTGTAGTCAATCGATTGGAGGAAGTCCTGGTGATCTCCATTTTCAAATTGAAAAGAGCCAGTTTCTTTGTTGATTATGACGGTTGAATCTGCAATGGATTCAAGGTATTGGAAATCCTTTTGAACCATGGCATTCATTGCTTTCATCGATAGATTCATTGTTTCCCTCAGCTCGTGTGCACTAAGAGGCGGTCTTTCTTCCAGTTTTTCATGCAGCAGTTTGTTTTCTTTGACCAGCAATTCCATTTTAGGGTCAGGTTCTTCATTTGAACAACCAGCGAGTGATAACGATGTAGCTAGGATGATTAAAAACTTTTTCATAAATTTCCCACCTTCCATTTATTGGATTTTATCATTTGTTTGGGAGAAATAATAGATAGATAGGAAGGGAAAAGAGCGGAAGTGGAGAATTTTATTTTAGAAGGGTGGAGACGCGATGAGAAATAAGTTACTTAGAGTGGGGACGATTTATGTTCCTGTTAGTGATCCAGCACTCTCATCAGAGTGGTATTCCGATAAGCTTGAGGCACAAGTGAATTATCTTGAAGATGACAAAGCAATCCTCGACATAGCAAACATAAGCTTGTTTTTGGTAAAGTCTATAAACCAAAGCTCTAATTTTTTCGATGCAAGCGGTGTAGAGCGATTTATACTTACATATGAAGTGGATGGCTTAAATGCTTTAATTTCAATGCATGCTGATTTTAAAGAAAGAGGAATCAGTGTGGGTGACATCGAAAACAGGGGACATGCTGGCCGGAACTTTGTATTTTATGACCTGGACGGGAATAAATTTGATGTCTGGAGTGAGCTGAGCAAGGAGTTTAAGGAGGACTTATGAAGTTTGTTTTAATTTTTGGCCCGCAGGCGGTCGGTAAGATGACGGTCGGCCATGAACTTGAGAAGATTACGGAGTTAAAGCTTTTCCATAACCATATGACGATTGACTTGGTGAATCCGTTTTTTGATTACGGTACGAAAGAAGGAAAACGGCTTGTTGCACTTTTTCGCAAGGAAATCTTCGAGGCCATGGCCAAAAGTGATCAATACGGAATGATCTTTACCTTTGTCTGGGCATTTGACCTCAAAGCTGACTGGGAATACATCGATAGTGTATGCCGGATTTTCGAATCGCAAGGTGGAACCGTTTATTTTGTTGAACTGGAGGCAGATCTAGATGAAAGGCTTCAGAGAAACAAGTCCCCTCACCGTCTTGAACATAAACCGACTAAAAGGAATTTGGAGTGGTCCGAGCGGGATTTGGTGAAATCAATGGACCGATATCGTTTGAATTCTTTTGTTGGTGAGATTCAAAGAGAGAACTATTTGAAAATCAATAACACCAATTTGAGTGCTGCTGATGTTGCGAAGCGTGTTAAGGATCATTTTAATTTGTGAGGAAAAAGGGGAGAAAATTAAATGCAATCTATTAAACAATTAGAACAGGAAATTGAGGCAAAAGAGAATGAACTGACTCGGGTAAAGGAAGAACTGGCTGCTCTAAGAAAACAGCACCCTGCTTTTACAGTTGAGGATTATACATTCACGACAACCGAAGGTGAAAAGGTCCATTTGAGTGAGTTGTTCGGTGAGAAAAAGGAATTAATCGTTATTCATAATATGGGGCAGTCATGCTCTTATTGTACTCTCTGGGCTGACGGATTCAATGGATTTACGAAGCACCTTGAAAATAGAGCAGCGTTTGTTCTAGCCAGTCCGGATGATTATCAGGCATTAGCTGATTTTTCAAAGGATAGAGGCTGGACCTTCAGCAGTGTGTCAACAAAGGATACTACTTTTAAGGAAGACCTTGGTTTTAAGAAAGAATCCAGCAATTGGCCTGGCGTCTCGATTTTATTAAAAGAAGAAGATGGAGCAATAAAGCATTACACTAAGGCTTCTTTTGGACCTGGAGACGATTATTGCAGCATTTGGTCATTGTTTGAATTATTGCCAGGAGGAAGCGGTGACTGGGCTCCGAAGAAAAGGTATGAGGATTGAGTTTTGAGAATGGCTAGACCATCTCTTCAAAAAAACTGAACAAGGGTGAACTATAGAAGTAAACCTTAAGGGGGAATGTTGATGTGCCATTTAGTAACAAAGGAATTTTTAGTAGCTGGTATGAAAAATACTGGACTCTTTAGGGATTATGCTGAACTCGTGCCTCAAGCTGCGCAGCAATTTTTACAGCGTGCAGATCAAATTGAGCATAGTACAGGCATTGAAGTGGCGGTTTATGAGCCAAAAGTGGATGAGCATCATGAAGAAGGCAGCTTTTATGTTGGTATGCTGGTGAGTAAAAAGATGGAGAACTTGCCAGAGGGGATGGAGTACCTTCATTTTAATCATGCATACGCCGTGATTAAGGGAAAGAGCAGTGAAATGGGGAGCTTGTACTCAACGTTAGACCGATGGGTTGCTGAGCAGAGTTATCAGCGGGATACACCTGCACATAAAATTATTGAAGTGTATCATCCAGGGGAGTTTGAAGAGGAAGTAGAGATACATATTCCAGTTAAGAATTAAGGACAACGTTGCTGCGTTGTCTTATTTTTTTATTGCTTTGTTTTGTATTTATGTTAAAATATTGAAGATTTGCGAATCTTTAGATGCTGGAGGTAATCGGATGGAGTTCAGAGGTGCATCGGTATATGATGAAGGTGAATTTTTTAAGAATTACATGGAGCGAAGAAACCGGCCAGAAAGCCCGAACAACGTAATCGAAAAACCAATCTTGCTTGAGCTGCTAGGAAATGTTTTGGGGAAAAGGGTTTTGGATTTAGGATGCGGTGATGCAGGGATTGGGGTTGAACTGCTGGAGCGAGGCAGTTCCTCATATGTTGGGCTCGAAGGGTCGGAGAACATGGCACGAGCCGCTGTTTTGAATCTGGAAGGTACAGTAGGTAAAGTGCAACTAACTTCAATGGAAGAATGGGAGGCACTGCCTGGACAATTTGATATAGTTCTTTCCAGGTTTGCGATGCATTATATAGCCGATTTAGCCAGTATTTTCAAGAAGGTTTATGACACACTGGTGCCCGGAGGAAGCTTTGTTATAAGCGTTCAGCACCCCGTACTCACATCCTCCACGAAAAGCGCAGAGGGTTCCGGCAGGAGAACAGACTGGATTATCGATGATTATTTTAACCAGGGAGAGCGCCCTGAACCTTGGATTGGCAAAAAGGTAATTAAATACCATCGGACAGTCGAAGAGTATTTCCAGCTATTGCTGCAAGCGGGTTTCAAGGTAGATGACCTGAGAGAAGGGACGCCAAGACGCGAAATCTTCAGCAGCCTGGATGAGTATGAGCGGCGGATGAGAATTCCGTTGGTTTTGATGTTTGCATGTACGAAGGCTGGAGAGTGACAGGATGGAAATTAGGGCAGCGACTTCGGACGACTTGGAGGAGATCCTTACTTTATTAAATTCAGTTTCATTAGATTTAAGGGAAAAGGGAATCAACCAGTGGGAATATCCATGGGATAAAGGAAAACTTGAGGCTCAGATGGAGACTTTACACGTGGTTTCAGTTGACGGGGCTGTGATTGGGACATTTGGAATCCGAGATGTTTATCATATAGGGGAATTCAAAGTAAATGTCGGCAGCAAGTATTTATTTCAGATAGCCATTCATCCGGAATATCAGGGAAAAGGATTTGGTTCGGTGATTGCTTCGTGGGTCCTGGAAAATGCAAAAGATCCTCTGTATTTAGATTGCTGGGCAGGGAATGAAAAATTGAAGAGCTTTTATTTGGAGAATGGATTCGAATATGTAGGCGATTTTCCGGAAGAAGATTATTACATAAGTGTGTTTAAGGGTAATCCCGGAGGTACGAGGGAAATAGCCATATAGCAAAAGGGGTTACCGTGAAAAAGTTTACAAATTAGTCGAATTTCTTTAATCCAGCTTAACAATGCTATGGTAACGTAGAAGTGTAAGGGAACTCTCAAAATAAGGAGTGTTGACAATGGTCTACAAAGTCATCATTAATTTCTTATTGGTCTGTACCCATTTCTATCTGCTTTAACAAAGCTTTAACAAATTACGGCAATGACCTTTATATTTATCTATTAATATAAATACTAGGCAGGATAGCAAGTGTGGCTATCAAGGCAATCGGCGAAGGTGGGGCCGGTTGCTTATTTTTTTGGTATAAAACTAATATGCATATAAAAAAAGTAATTTTTCATGGCGATGACGGACAAATATGGAAGGAAACACTAGAAAAATGTACGTCATCAAGGCAATGACGGACAGTACTAGTAGGTATCTCGAGAAAAATGTCTGTCATCAAGACGATGACGGACAGATATGGAAGGAAACCTGAGAAAACTGTCCGTCATCAAGGTAATGACGGACAGAAATGGAGGGAAACCCGAGAAAAATGTCCGTCATCAAGGTAATGACGGACAGTACTGGAAGGAAACCCGAGAAAAATGTCCGTCATCAAGGTAATGACGGACAGTACTGGAAGGAAACTCGAGAAAAATGTCCGTCATCAAGGCAATGACGGACAGATATGGAAGGAAACCCGAGAAAAATGTCCGTCATCAAGGCAATGACGGACAGTACTAGTAGGAACCTCGAGAAAAGTGTCCGTCATCAAAGCGATGACGGACAGAAATGGAGGGAATTCCGAGAAAAATGTCCGTGATTGAGGTTCAAAATGTCAAAAAAGCAAGATTAATTGATTCATATAAATAATTTTAATAATACTTTGTCCATTGTTTACAACCTGTAGTTTTTAAGTTTTTACCTAGGATCCTTCTAATTCGTTTGCTGGATTCAATTGCCGCACACCATTCATTGATGGTGTTAGATGTTATATCTCGATCTGGATATAGTAATTTAAATTCAGCTACTGATCGCATAACAGCACTTTCAACCAACTCTTTGCTCCCACAAGCATTACATACTAAATACTTATGTTGTGTTGCCGTCACCGAAAAAGAATCGCATTCTCTGCAGGTGATTCCCTTCTTCAGCTGATTGTAGTCGTAGGGTGGCAATTTATTGAAGGATGAATCTGTCTGATGCAGTTCAACGAGTTTGGTTGCAAGTTTTTTATGACCAGTGTTTATTTTCCCTTGCTGTGAACTGAGTTCGTTGAAGAGTCTTTTTAGTTGTGTGGGAAAAATGAAGGGGAGATCGGTTGGTGTCTGATAAAGTGTGAATTCGGGATTTACGAATACGACAAAAGCTTTAAAGGTTATAGCCTATTTGATTAAGTAGTTTTTTATATAAGATTTTGCTGCGATTGAGTTGGTCGAGAGGGTTTTTGATGACGGTACTCGTGGTGGTTGATGTCAGACCGTCTGCTTTGTAAATGTAATCTCCAGAGTTATTCTTTATTTCGAAAACATCCATGGTTTCGGCGAAGATAATCAACGAATCGATCTGGAATGTGGTTTTTTCTACTTCAAACAATAGTTCGTTTAAAATGAGGCAGCTATTTGTTAGTTTCTCTGTCAGCAGATCAAATTTGACCTCTCCTTTATATCCTTTATCCAATGAATTGAAATACCTGTTTTCTTCCTCCGTGAGCTTCATTCGTTTTTTCAAAATCCTTAGTTTCGTCAGGACCATAGGTTCCATTCTCTCTTTAAAAGCCATTCATTACATCCTCACTATTAAAAATTGATATCCATCCTAATGATACTATTTTATTAAATCAAAAATATTGAACTTTTGACGAATATTGGCGTCCTCAGGTCAATACAATGATAAAACCACTTAATTTCAGACAGGAGGAGAAGGGATGTCCTTGAAGCATTACGCTATTTTACTGAAAGCCTTTGGTCTCGCTGTTTTCCTTGTGCCGCTGTTTATGAAGGGGATGGGTTATCTTACGGCGATTTCTCATGGGATTGTCATAGTGTTGATGATCATCGGGGTGATATTGCTGATTGTTGGGAATGTGTTTGAAGCGAAGGCGATGCGGGCTGAGGCAGCTGCTAAAAGAGGGAAAGAGGGTAAAAACTAGTTTCAGCTGCTGAAACTAGTTTTTTTTCACAAAGAACGAAACGAACCAATACAACATGTATGCATAGCCGGCAAGAGTAAAGATTGCCCAAAGCGCACCGTGCTTTAATTGCGCTGCTAAAAATTCGAATTCATTTGTATCGACTGGCCTGCCGATGCTGTTTATCAAACTGACCATCGGAACAGAAATCGTCAAAAGGATAGCGATCATGGACATAGCCGTTCTTCTTTTTTTAATCACACTGAAAACCGCTGTTGTAAAAATCGTTAAGATAAATAAGTAGTAACCAATCCAAAACCAGACCGAAAGAGTTTCCCAGTACATATTCCCACCTCCTTAGTTATTCTATCATTTTTTTACGGAAGAAACTTGCTAGAATGTGGTAAAATTGGAATTGAGGTGATTATGTGACCGTTAACAATATTTGGGTAGCAATCATACTAGGTCTTGCTGTTTTGGCGGCAGTCGGTGCCTGGATCAATACTAGAATAATAATGAGAGATATGGCTGTCATTAAAGCCAGGTTAGGAATCAACGAAGAGCGAACACCATCAGTTTTTGATAATGATCTTGATAAAGATTGAACAGGGTGGAAGACAGTGACGAAAATTCATATTATCGGCGGACCGGGGAGCGGGAAGTCATACATAGCAGGGGAACTATCGAAAATGCTCGGGCTGCCAAAGCAGGATCTGGACAACTTGTTCTGGGATCATGAGTCAGAATTTTTCGGCTCGCAAACACCTCCGGCTAAAAGAACGGAAAAACTCGCCCAAGTTTTATCTCAGGAAAAATGGATTATCGAAGGAGTTTACTACAGCTGGCTGGAGGAGAGCTTCCGGCAGGCTGATTACATATTTGTGCTTAAAACGAATGTGTACGTGAGGGATTGGAGAATTGTGAAGCGATTCCTCCTGAGAAAAGTAAAGCTGGCTGCTTCCCCGAGGAAAGAGAATCTCAAGACACTTCTCAAGTTGTTAAAATGGAATCATCGTTATGACGGGAACAATCTCGTGGAAGCAATCAGATTGATGAAACCATATAAAGACAAAGTCATTATCCTGACTAAGAATGATGATGTTTTCAAGCTGTTTAAGAAGCGGAAAAAGAAGAAAAAACTGCCTTGATAAAATTAGGGGTTCAGTTTAAGGAGAGAAAATAACAAATAGCACATAAAATGGCAGGCTTATTCGCATAAGAATTAGACCTGTTTTTTTGTTGGTATACCAGTTTTTATATTCAGTTTGTGATGGATTAGCACTTCCTTTAGCACTCTAATCAGCATGTAGACAATAACCATTGTCCAGTTAAAAAATGCGGTTCCAATTTAGGTGTTAAAATACCTGTTAATTCACATTTTGTTATATCTATATAACTACTCACTGAACCTCTCTAGCATGTTTTTTTATTGATACTATTGTAAATAATGGATATTCCATTAAAGGGCAGACCAATTATTTCGTCTTATTTTAAAAAGGGGGCATTTATATAAAAATTAAGCAGATTTTTTCTTTATTACTATTCGTTATTTTTTTATGTTCTTTCATATATCCAAATACATCATTTGCAACTAAATGGGTCCACAAGTTTCTTGTTTGGAATGATTATGTTTATGTTGTTAAAGATGAGTATGTAACAGAAATAGATAAGGAAATCGGGCAGGTTACGAAGTATTCAGACATGGAACAGCACCCTGGAAACTTCTCAAATGTTTATAGAAAAGGGACTAAATATTATTCGATTAAAGGTATCAGTACAGATGAATCAATAGCGGTTGAAGATGAGAAAGGGAAATATATAAAGGCTGTAAGAGAAAAAGAGTACACATATGGCGGCAGTAATGATGGCAATTCAAAAGGTAATAAAAATGAAGGAGAATTTACTTTCTCAGATATAGCTGTAAATTTTTTAGGTCTACTCAGTATTGGTATATTCGTTATTTTTTTAATTGCAAAGAGAATAAACAGGTGACTATACTTATTCCGCAATCGGGAGATATAACGGAATAACTTATTAGCTCAGTTCAACAATGAACTGAGTTTTATTATGAAAAAAAAACACCGCTAAAAGCGGTGCGAATTAGTATGCTAATCCTCATGCTATTTCGGGTGCTGAATACCGTGTGATTTCAGGTTTTCCCTCCTAAAACCGAACCCGTTATAAATAAAAGGCAGTTTTAAAACAAACTCTCAAATGGTCTAGTGCTGATTTGCAATTCAGAGAGCTTTTTGCGTAAAAATTTATGGTCACGTTTTGGAGTTGCCAGGATATAACCCCGGATGACAAGTTCCTGTGTGATCTTGTCCGCTTTCTCCTCCAACGCAAGCTCACCGATCTTCCCGGCAATTTTATGTCTCGCCACATCCCTGAACAACTCAGGAACCGGGCTGACCAAATCCTCCAGCAATGCCTTCTGATCATTCGGCCATAAATGCCGCGTCTCATTCACATAATACTCTTCCCAATCCATATCCGATTTGCCATCGTTCTTAGGCAGCTTTTTCAAAAACTTGCGGAACATAAAATATCCGCCAATCGCGAATAAACCTACCAGCACAACAACCCAAAATAAAATAAACAACAAAAACCAACCTTCAAGCTGATACATAACCCTTCACCCACACAATTCAAATATCTTTCCTTATTATAGTATCAGCCAACAAGGGAAGACAAGTCCTGTGACAATTTGAGTAACTCTCTTGTAAAAAAGCCAGCTTGTAAGTATAATAGACCTTGTTCTAAAATACGGGGCTGATTGGGGTGCTGGTGCCCTCCACGGTCTTCAAAACCGCTTGTGACCTGCGTGCCAGGTTAGCTGGGTTCGATTCCCAGGCGGTCCCGCCAATCCATTGAAATCAAGGCTTTTCACTATCATACATAGAGCACGAGATCGAGTGGAATCGGTCTTTTTTTATTGGTGGTGCCCTAAGTGGTGCCATTTGTAGCTAGCTTACTCAAGTACCCCATTTAAATAATCGACAGCAATTCCTTCAATTGAGTCTGTCAGGTGAGAATAGGTATCCATCGTAACTTGAATTTTGGAGTGACCTAAACGAGCGCTGACAATTTTAGGATGGACATTTTCCTTCAATAGAATCGTTGCATGGGAATGCCTGAGGTCATGAAATCGGATATCCGGAAGGTCCGCTGCCTTTAAACACCTTTTAAGTGCTCTAGTTATTTCAGATGGAGGCATAATATTTCCTTTTGTATTGCAAAAGACTAAGTTATGAGGGTTAAAGGAATCTCCTAGGATTTTTTTTCGATGATCGTTTGCTTCCTTAAGTTTCTGCAAAAGCTTGAATAACTCAAAGGTTACCCTTACACCTCTGGGTTTCTCGTTTTTAGGAATATTATTAAAAAAATATTTCCCATTCGCTTCTGTAATTGTTTGGCGGATGTAAACTTTCCCTGTTGTAAAATCTACATTGTTCCAGGAGAGTCCAATCAGCTCACTCTTTCGCATGCCGGTATGGGAGGCTGCATAGATAACTGGAAAGTATACCGGGGTTTTTTCCTTTGCAATTTTCATCAGTTCATTGAGCTGTTCTACTTCAAGTGTTTTCATTTCCGCCTTTCCTGGCTTTGGGGGCTTAGCGCCTTTGGTCACGTTTTTATTAATAAATTCCCAATCAATCGCATCATTTAGCGCCTTTGACATAAGGCGGTGATGGTGCGTGACTGTTTGAGCGGACAAGGACGTTATTTTTTTCTTATAATAGTTTTGTAGCTCTACAGGTTTTAATTCTTTCAATGGGATGTGACCTAGAGAAGGGTAAAGATGAGTTTTGATGATCTTCTCGTATTCGACAAACGTTTTAGGCTTAAGATTTGTCTTAGCGTAGTTTTCCAGCCAGTAGTCCAGATACTCTCCTACAGACAACTTCTTTTCAAATACCAAGTTGCCTTTTTGTATTTCGAGCATTAATTCAGCCATAGCGGCTTTTGCCTCGCTGATTTTTTTAAAGCCACGTCTTTTAATTCTCTTACGCTTGCCAAACGAGTCTGTTCCAGCCTCCAAAACAAAATAATACGTCCCATTCTTATCTTTCTTAGGATAACCAGCCATTATTTTTCCTCCAAATATAGCTGGACACCAAGCATATGCACCTATTAGTAATAATACTGGAAGTAGTGTTGGTTGCAAAGGGCATAGTGTCCTCAAATATTAATTATCATTTGATGTGTTCAAGGTAGTTGTTTAGCTACCTTCAAACCAATCTAAAAACGACTTTTTTGAAATAAGGATTCTTTTTCCTACATTTACTGCGTGAAATAGATTGGATTTTACTAATCTATATGCTTGGCTTCGGCCAATTCCGAGATATTCTTGAATATCTTTTACCTCAAGTACTTCTGGTAATTCTCCTGTTTTTTTCATGAGATATTCCTTTCTTATTACATGATGCAAAAATGGTAGATTCCAATTAAAAATCCTCATTTTGAATAAAAGCATTGCAGTTAGCCGACATTATCGTCATATCGTCATATTTAATTGAAATTTATTAAACCGTTATAGCTTTTCTAAAGAATGAATTCTACCTAAGTTATTTCGAATATAGACATAACTTATATTATTTGCTGTTAGAATAGGCTGAATACGAGTCAATTGGTCTTTCAGTTGATTTGGTGATTTAATCCATTGTTTAGAAGTCTGTGCTTCTACAGAGATATACTTTCTAAGCCTTTCAATTATAAATGTAGCAGTTCCTGAAATTCTTCTTTCTCTATCCAAGCAATCTATTATCGTTGACACTAACAAATCATGTTCAGCTGCTTCTTCAGCTGCTTCTTTACGATTACGGGTATATTCTTTCATGAATGTACCTTTTTTGAAACCAAATCCAGTTTCAGCAGCAGTTGCTAATTTCGCAAAATCAGCCATGCGCGGTGTTGAGTCAAGCTTAACATTGTGCAAATTTCTTAAAGCGATACTTAGTGCATCAAGTAGAGCAGCGAGTATCTTAGGCTTTAGATCTTCAAACTCCTTTAAAATCTCATCCTCTGATAAACGTTCATTACTATTGAAAGGTGAAAGATTGATAATAATCGCTCTATCAGCGAGATCAGGTCGCCTGGCAATATAATCAATCCCATTTAAAATAATTGGGCGGAGTGTAGATAAAACTACCTCTTCTGTATTTTCATAGAATTTTCTTGTGGAAAATCCCCCACCTGTTGAAAGTTTACATAACGAATCTGACATATTATTGCTTATACCAGATAAGTTATCAAATGCTAGTAAACGACTCTTCTGGGCGGAAATCATTAAATCTTCTTCATTCCTAGGTAACGAACGTATTGGAGCGAAAGTTGGATCAATAATACTTTTCATCAATCTACTAAAGAAGCTTTTGCCAGAACCTTGTGGACCTTGAACAATTAAAATAGGATATGGTCCGGTAGGTGAAAGGCAACTTAGAAGAAATGAATAAACTAATATTCTATCTTGATCATTAATATTAATAAACTTATCTAAATCTTTTATTGTTCCACCTTTAACAGGAATAGGGAGCGACCTATAAGTATTAGGTCTTAAAAATTTAAGCGAATTATTTTGAATAACTCGCCAGCTCTGGTTATCCACTTCTACAATTTCTCGACCTGGAGTACCCAAGTCGAGATATATAGTAGACTTGTGTTTACCTACACGAATAAAGGTTTCTTGAAAATCACGGAAATTAAACTCTTGAATAGCTACTATGGTATCAATAGCCTCTGACAAGGGTGTTTTCCCGATTGGTTTATTAAATACCTGGTAATAATGCATTCTTATAAATTTTTTGAATTTGTCACTATTGACAGCAAAGTGTTCATTATTTCCATCAATTTTGACAGAAGCAAAAACTTCCTCATTTTCTGTTATGAAAAAAGTAGCATTTTGCTGGGCAAGTTCAATAATTGCTTGAGAAACCGTCATATCACCTTGTTCTACAAGTAATTTCACTCGTTGTGTTGGAGATAGATCATTTGAGTTAACCAATTCCCCAATTTTTACTTTATCGCTTTTAGACAATTAAATCTTCTCCTTTGATAACTTTAAGGGCTTGCTGAAAATTTATTTTATATATTGTTTGAACAGCGCTAAATCCATTTCCAGAACCGCAACCGGCGAAACATTTCCAAGCCCCATTTTTAATATTAAAGCTAAATGAGTTATGTTTATCTTGATGAAATGGACACTTAGAACTAAGCCATTCACCATTTCCTTTAATGTTGTTAGTAAACCTGCTATAAAAGTCTATCCAGTCTACATTTTCTAATAGCATGTTAGGTGCATTGCTTTTAAAGTTGGTTCTTAATTTGTTTTTTGTAGTTATTTTATTTTCATTAGTGGAAGACTTATCGAAAATACCATTCCTACTGTTTTCAAAAATGTACTTAACTAACCAAAAAGGTAAATTTGCCTTTTCAACTTGTTTTGGCGACAGTTCCCATCGATAAATTGTGCCCTTAGGATGAATGGAAGGTGGAGCTACTACTTGTTTTTTATCAGAAAGAATGTCAATGCTATCCCATAATTTCATGGAAGGAACATTCTGGTTGTACTTAAAATAAAGATGAACTCCTCTGTTGGAACGAACTCTCCAAGTCAAAGGTAAATCCCCCATCTTTTCTAATTTTGTTAATGTTGACAGATTATCGATATCTAATACAACACAATCAGATACCGAGCCAGTTATTATCCCGATGTTTTTATTTTTGTAAGTTATTATTTTGTCATCTTGATCTACTATCCCATTTATTATTTCAGTTGCTTGAATACGTTGAACCGTAAATCGACTGGGCCAGTTTTTTAGTATTGGCCTTTTACCAAGAAGAGGGATAGGTGTCAATCCATAACTCAACAATTGCAAAGCTGCTCTGATTGATTTATCCAAATAGTCATCTCATTTCTTAGGATAATTGTTTATATGATTTTTAGATTTTCAATAGCATTTAATATTCTTTCTCTTTGGGCATCTGATAGGTTATGTCTTAAGAGCCGGTATAATGTGTTCTCATGTATTTGCATTTCTTCAGCAACTTGCCAAATATACAAATTAGCCTTCTTTATTTGAAGTTTTAAATCGATATTTCTTTGTTGCACAATCAAATTCACCTCCTTTAGAGAAACAAAAAACCCCTAGATTAAGAGAAGGTTAATTTTCGTTAACCTTTTCTCATCTAGGGGTTGTCCCTTTATGATATTAAATTAGATATTATTTAGATGAATGGCAACTACAACCACCATCATCATTTTAATCAAAGATTATAATACACTTTATCTATTGTCAAGTGACTTTATGAAAAATTGAAAAGTACTCCTTTTCTAATAATATTGGAAGGAAAGTTAATGACGGTCATGTCGACATGATGAGAAGATTTAAAATCTGAACTTCACTTTCCTTAGAAGAAATTAAATATACGGTGAACCAATGCTGAAAAAATGGAATAAAATTGGGGGGTTCGTAAATTGCTAGAGTGAGGTGATGATTGGTTCTGATTTTCTCCTCGTCCAGTACTTTCTGTATAGTTTGCACAACCAAATATATATTTATCTCCAAATGCATAAATTTCCCCTACGTATTTCGGGTGTAAAACTACCCTTTGACAGAGCTCCTGTGCCTGCTTCCGTTTTCCGTATTTTGGTGTTGTAACCTATGAAAATTAAGCTGTATAACGAATGTTTGCCGACATTCTCATTATCCTGGGATCAAGTCGTGAGTATTCTGGGTTAGACATAATATACTCACAAAAGGATGGATATCTCGGTATATTTTTTTGAAGATACTGATGGGATATCATCCACTAGCTTATTAGAATGCTATCGTCATTCCTTGTTTTAATTTCTGATAGGTTTTCAGGAAATACAGTCAATGGCACAACCTGTTTGATAGATGTTAACTATTGAATTCACTGCACAAATTTAGTGCCTATTCTATGCTTAATTATAAACACAATATCGACTAAGAAAATCAAAACGACATTGTGTTTTTTTTTATTTAAATAAAGAACGTATGTTTGACAAATGGAAAATAATGGCATATACTGAAGTGGTAGATCTAGTTGAACTCTAAATTGTAGAAGGAAAGGGGGATATGAATGAAAAAAGAAGGGATTATTGAGTTTAAATCTATTGAAGAAAAAATGAAGTTAATCAAACAGGAAACAGAAAAGAAACAACAAGTGCTTAATGAAAAAGTAAAGGAGCTAATGGAAGGTGTTTCAACAAAATGGAGTGACGATGAGAAGGAGGCATTAACATCAATAAACACTTCTGACAGTAATGAAAGTTACCAAAAGGAAGAGGAAATAATAGCACAAATCCATGTGCATCGAATAGAAATACTCGAAATCCAGAAAATTATTTTGAATAGCAAAATGGGAATAGAAAATATGTTTTATAGATTTTATCATTCAAGTTTTAAGGTGTATGACCTTCAAAAATTAACAGAAAGAATCGTAAAACTGTTTTGCGATATTGGAAAATGCCATTTCCATGACTTAAATCCTTTTTATATTGAAATCGTTTCTGAAGGAGTTCGTAAAAAGTTTGACCGCAGCCATAATATCCGCTGGACATATGAAACACGGCCCATTGTTGAAGCATTTTTTCATAGTAATCACCTCCTTGAGATGATGAGAAAGTATGGTTTAAAGATGGATTCGAGAGATCCTGCTATGAGTTTAGATGAAGGGTGGGCAAGTGTCTTATATCTATATAAAATTCGTTAGTTGTTTTGTCAAAAGGAGGCACTGAAATGACACAATGGCCAAAAGACCTTCAAAAGACGAGATATGGAGATATTAATGAGCTCTTGTTGGAATCATATAGAATGCGCAAAGAAATAGAGGAGCTTCAAAAGGAAATCGAGAAAGCCTTAGCGTTTAATCCAAAAAAAGATATTGTATTTTACGAAGGGTATTTTTGGAAAAAGATGAAAGTGTGAATTAATTAAGATAGGGGTAGATGAGTATGTTTTGGTTTTTAAAAGAGAAAACATTTAATAAGTTAAATAATTTGGTTGTAATTATTAGTTTTATAGTATTGGGAATTTCGGTCATAACAACCATTATGAATAAACTTTAAGGTTTGGCACAGATTATCAGGTGAATTTTTCAGTGCAGGAGGATTAATTGTATGGAGGATAAATTAAAAACGAATATTATTCAATATTTAAGGGATAACGAGTTTTTTCAAGTTAAGAGACAGGAATTGGTTGTGCGCAGAAAGCTTAGGAATTACTTTTGTAGAGGTGTAAACGGACAACCTATCCCAATAAAAGAAATTGGGGATGTATTTGGACTTTTTGATGGCCTCCCCAATGATCACACTAACAAATTGTTACCAGTTTTGTTGGAACTAGGAATACCGGTATATGCCAAGAGAAAAAACAAAACTGTGAACCAAAAATTCGCATGGGCAATAAAGCAAAACTTATTAATATATACAGATTAATGTTTTCACTATATGCCCTGAGGTTAGACTTAATCTCTAATAAAGGAGAGAGACACTTGCAGAGAAAAATCGACTCAGAATTCAAAAACCAATTCTTAAAGGATATGAAACTTATTAAATCCATTTTAATGAAGTATGAACACATGTTCAGTGTGGAAGAGTCTGAAACATCGGATCCACGGTTTATAGATATATTACTTCCAGAAGAAAGAGGGAAAATTGATGAACTGAAATTAGAACTGTCACATGCTTGGTCTGACAGGGAAAGAAATTTAATTCTCAAAGAGGTTGACCTTATATTTGAGAAAGCCCAAAACAGGTATTACCAAAATCTAAAAGGGGAAAAAACTTGCTCAAATTAATCGTCGATAATACTAAGAAAACTTGCAGGAATGATTGTCAACTGTTTGATGGTATTACGGAGAGGTGTTCTATTAGACAGCAGATCTACCAGGATAACCCAAAGACCTTAAACGAATGTGGATATTTCCTAAGGAAAGTACAACATGATCAAGATCAAACTCAGTTGGAAAATATAAATAAGCATTTTTTTATTCCCCCCAAGAATCGGGAACGACAAGAAAGTGATTCGTTATACCCGTTTTATCCAGATGAATCAGCGAATCGTGAGGATGCTTTATGGTTTGTTTCTCCATGTAAGGAGTATGCGTGTTGGGTAATCAATCACTCTATCAACCCGTTAAATGTTGCGAACCACATTGAATACAATGAAAAAGCAGAGAGAAAAAGGTCTTATCAATCTCCAAATCCATTACATAATCATCAGGCTCCACTATCTCTAGCTTCAAAAATAGCATGGTACGTAAATGGAGATGGTTACGGAAAATATGTGCTCCTTCAGGATGGTAAAATTGTTCATATTTCCAAAGAGCGCTAAAATTTTAAAGAGTTAACGATGTGAGGTAAAAATATGAATTTAATACTCGGGTTGTTAAATGGGGTTGTTCAGTATAAAAGGGGAAGAGATACTGGTTTGGCAGGATTAATGGGAATTGCCATTACCCTTTTGATAGTGTTTCAATGGCATAATTTAGTACCTATATTTAGGAGAATCGGAATTATTGATTTATTAGATAGACACGGTCTTATTTTTGAAGGGGCACCGGAACTTACAGGTGCTGCTATTTTGGGGATAGCTGTTGTTGGGGCGTATGCTTTTATGATTGTTGGTTTCCTGGTTATTGTCATTGGGGTAATCATTGCCATGTTCTTTTCGAGCGAAGTAGGGGTAAAGATATCTATCGCAGTATTAATGATCCCTATGATTCCTTTAATGGTAATATGGATAGCATTTGATTACTTTAAAACTCCAAAGGTTGTGAGGAAGGCTCAGCGCCTAGAAAGAATAAAGTATAAGGAAAAAATGAAAAAGCCGATTATTGAATGGGTCGTGGCCTCTTGCGAAAAACAGGTATCAAGAGAAGAAGCTCTTTATACAATGAATAATCTACCATCCTTAACGAGAGATACCTTTTTATTGGGCATTACCGGAATTCCTGGAGAAGAGAAATACTATATTATACTTCCTAGGCCGGTTAACTTGGAGACTGCTGAATTTTCAATAGGAGATCTAGCAGTAGTAGAGTGCAATATTGAAAAGTATAAGAGACCGTTGTTTTATGATGTAGGCAAACCGGAACCTACAGAGTTTATTTTGACAACTAGTGAGAACTGGCAAAACAAAATAAAGACCCTACCATCCAAAGAGATGAAAAGATTCTATCTAACCAAACAAGATGACTTCTTAAACCTCTTTAATGAACTAAAATCTGATGCTCATTATTTAAAGTACGTTGATGAGACCGTAGCAAATTATTTTAGAAGGAAAACCTCGCTGCTTGCCATGGTTAGTGCTGAGTCGGATAGCATCAAGTTTAAAGAGTTAGTAAATAGAGTAAAAGTTTTGGATGTGTCAAATGAGGAAGAGGCTAAATTAAAATATGGGTTGAGCAACAATGCTTAGAAGAACGGATAATAAAAGGTATTGCATAATAGACTTCTTGATGATATATTGAAGGCACAATAATTTAATACCAAAGGGAAATACCCTAAAGAAGAGACCGATTGGTAGGCCTCTTTCTTTAGGGTATTTTTTTTTGATCAATAAGGAGGAGTTAAGAAAGTGGCATATCCAATAATGAAAAATCCGTTTTGCTTCAATACCAAAGAAACTATGAAGATTTGTCCATTGCTAACCCATATGTATCCACGTTCAGAAGCTTGGGTTTTAAATGAAGCGAAAAAAGAGGAGAGGAAAAGAGCATTAGATAATGAGAAATCCAGGGCTTTTCTCATGGCAGGGTTAAATACTGAGATTAAGGAAACTAAAAAGTTAATTGGATTGTGGTCGTCACTTAGCGGAGAGGATGTTTCTGAATTTCTATTGAGTTATTCGAGTTTCTTTTCCGATTATAACATCAAGACATTTATATATGAAGCAGAGCCTGCCGAAAAGCCAAAGTGGATATTCCCAATAAAACGATATGTGGCCACGTACAACAGTGATTTAGATAAATTTAAATTCAATGCTCTCGAAAATCCATCCATTCTTAGTCTGAATCTAACCCAGTATAAAGATCTCTATTTCCAATTAAACTTTTTACGCCAGACAACACGAGGATCAAACATAAACTTCATGCTGCTTAATCCTGGTAAAGCAAGTCCTTTTATTTATGAGTTTTTAAGTAAGGATATCCTGCATGAACTATGGATTTTGGTGGGTGAGTCTACTTGTGATATTACGGAACTTAATCATGTTATCGGTTTATCAAAGGAGCTTAGTATTGATATAAAAGTAATAAGTATTTCGCTAATAAAAGAAACGATTAAAAGTTATTTGAAAAATGTCGATTTAGAAGTGACCAACTTGCATGAAGAAAGAATGTTTCCTGATAAATGGATAAAGTCATTCTGGCCAATTAACAATCAAATTAACCATTTTAAAATAAACCATCAAAGAAAGAAACTAGTAAACCACATTATTTTAGAACAGAAGTTAAAGAATCCGATTTATAGAGGAATTCATGAAAGTACCTTAAAATTACGTGGGTTAACAGAAGATTAGTAACAAAAAAAGAAATCATGTTACTTCTGAAGTTTCTGTATGTTACTAAGTAACCATAGTTTCTTTTTATGTTACTCTCTTTAATCCTTGCTATCAAAGGGATTAGTAAGGATATCCAGGTTAAATATATAGTACGAAAATATACCCTATTTTAGAGGCGTGAAAATGTAATAAAAAGGAGCTGAATTTAATGCCAATGTTATCAGTATATAATCTTTCACTTACTTCAACTAGAATCATTGAAACCCTTTTTACTTATCGAGGTGTGACTGCTCCCCAGTTAACTAAATTCCTATATGGGAAGCATCATTCAATCTCACAGGAGAAAAATATTTATAACCACCTTAGTAGATTATCAAAAATGGGGTGTCTTACAAGTCACCGTTTACAAGGATCATATGCTAGGGGGTCATTGTATTTTTTAACTCTCAAGGGGTATGAGTTAGCGAAGGAATGGCTAAACATCTCGGAAGGACAGTTAGGAAACGGATGGGTTAAAGCAGATATGCCATTATTTGCGGATATTCCTTATCCGATCTATAAGCCTCCTGTAGTCCAATCATCTCACCATTTATTGTTAATTGATTTCTTTATGCAGCTAGAGGAACTCAAAGAGTTAGACGTCGACTATCGCTTAAACCTCTATGCTTCCATTACATATCAAACAATGAATGAGAAAGTCCGGTTTCGCCCTGATGCAGAAATTAAATTCTTTGATGGAAGAAGATTTACAATCGAGTGCGACTTAGGCACCGAGTCCCATAGTCAATTGCGTCAAAAGTTTCAAGTGTATAAAAAGTACTTTGATTATTTAAAAGAAAATGACGATGAGGGTTTACCTGCTGGGATTCTTTTTGTAGGTCCTGACAAAATTAGAGATCATGGGATGAAAAGAAGATGGGCAAGCATAGCCACTGCATTCTTTGAAGAAATTGGTCCGTACCATTCTCAAGTAAATCTAATTATGACCACACTTAGTAATGTTGAAGAGACCCTGCAATTTGAAGATGATAGAATGCAAAATGAAATCAGGTGTGGAAGGGAAGTCTACAAACAATTATTAGAAAAAAACCTTAATGTCCATTCTTATTCCAGGTCAATAGGCCATAATCAAGAAAATGCTTTTATGTATGCAATTAATAATCATAAATATGAAGTTTACTTTAATGCAGTTTGCCAAGAGTTCGAAACAAGAATCTATAGCCTCTTTATTTTATACAGCGATACAATTCTAGGTAAGTCTAAGATACACGAGGAAATAAAAGACCTTGAATATGAATACTTTAAAATAAATATATTTTTTTCTGGTAAACAACCTTTGATCTTTTCGAGACCCCTCGATAAAGCAATTGAATTATCGGAACAACTCTCCAGAGCATGTGAAATACTAAATAATGAAGCTGATTTTAAGGATCTTAATGAAATGGTTGATTAATTTAATAGAAGAACAGGAGAGCTTTGATGATTTGTAGAATAGAGAGGACACCAGTCTTGAAAGAAATATTCACCGTTAAAGCTTGCAATTCAAATCTAAGGATAAGAGATTTAGGAACTGGCAAATTGATATTTTCAATTATTCCAACGATCTGGTCATATCTTTTAAAAGTTGTGTTAAAATTAGAAAAAAAAGGAAGAGGAATAAGAGGCATAAGTTGTCTGAAACGAGAGGCAGGTTAGGGAAAAGTGGTAATAAAAATGGGAGAGAAAATACCAGCGCCAAAATTTCAAAATATCCCAAACGAATTGAAGCAACATCCAAATTGGTTATTATGGCAGGCTAAACCAGTGAAAGGAAAGCTTGGAGAACTTACAAAAGTACCAGTAACTAGTAAAGGTGAATATTTTAAGGGTTGGAACAACCCAAAAAATTTACATAGTTTTGATGAAGTTGAAAAAGCTTTTAAAACAGGAAAATTCTCTGGTGTCGGATTTGCCTTAGGGGGAACAAATTTCATTTGCATTGACTTAGACTATAACGCTAGCTCTGGGGGCATATCGGATGAGTTATTGGAACTTATAGCGTATGGTTACACAGAGTACAGTCCAAGTGGAGAGGGATATCATATTTGGCTTAAAGGAAACAAACCAAAAGGTATGGGTAAAATTGGCTATACTGAAATTGGTGAGAAGTTTGAAGTATTTGGAGGGAACGGTTGGGTAACCATGACCGGTGATGCCTTTTGGAATTTGCATGAGCCAATCGAAGAAAACCAGCCATTTATTGAAAGTTTATATGAATCTTATTTTAAAGAAAAACGCAGTAAGATAAAACCTTATAAAGCAGCGATAGTTCCAACCGATACACCTAACCTAGAAGTAATCAAAGAAACGATGTTTAATGCAAGAAATGGTCACAAAATACAGGCTCTATGGAACGGTGACACAAGCATGTATAACGGCGACCATTCAGCAGCGGATTTAGCATTATGTAGGTACTTGGCCTTCTTCACCGATGGAAAGTATTCCACTATTGATCTATTATTTAGACAATCCGGCCTTTATCGTACAAAATGGAATGAAAAACGTGGTAATACGACATACGGCGCAATGACAATAGCTAAAGTAATTAGCACAGCAAATAGAGATGATTACCAATTGGAAACAGACGCTGTATCAGTGGATTATATGAGTAACTTAATTACTAGTGTTGAGAAAGTTAATGATATTTCTATCAGTATGGAAACTAGTCCTGTTTTAGCAAAGGAAGGAAAAAAACTGTATGAAATAAAACAACGTTTAACTCAATTTAATGAAGAAATAATCGGATTTTTATTAGATTATATAAAAACACAAGAAGAAACCAACCTAAGTATGTTGGAACGATTAAATAAACAGAATAAAGAATACGAGGATTTATTAGAGAGGATGGAAAAGCTCGAGAGCACAATGCAGCGAATCACCGAGGGAGGCCAGAGAGCAACCTTTCCAACAAGCAGCACTCCAGAAAAGGTAAAAGTATTAAATGAATTAAATAATTTATTTGAGGGGATTGAATACCTAAGGGAAGATGAATATAATTGGTATTTTGTTAGTGAATTTGAGGAAATGAAAGTTGAAAAGAAAGACTACGGGCTATGGTATAAGGATATAGTGGAGGGTTGGCTCTTTACATCTTATCTATTTTCTGGAGATAAGGAGCCATACGATTTTTTCTAAGTTTTAACAGTGATAAATATAGAGGAAATGTTATAAATGCGGTATATGAAGTTTTGGATACATCTGAGAAACTAAGGGAATGGGCCTACGAAAGAAATGGAAAAGAGAAGGCACCTATTGAAGAATTCTACGACAGATTAAATACTTCCTTCGGTGAGGTTCATTCTCAAACCATAAGCACCTTGAAAGGAATTGCTCAAGGAAGGTAATAGAACAAAAGAAGATTGCAAACTTCAAAACCAATTGTGACCTCCGTGCCAGGTTAGCTGCTTTCGATTCCCAGGCGGTCCCGCCAAAATACATAATTTTGCCACACAGTTATAAAGCTGTGCGGTTTTTTGTATTTTATATAGTTCTTTTAAAGGTCTTAAGGCAAACCTCGCAATGTGGTTGTAGTTTCTCCGTTACCTTAAAACACCTCCCTCCCTGTTTTTGAAATGCATTATTGTAGTTTAGAAAACTTGATTATCATTAATTGTTCACCAATGTTCTCAACAAAAAATAAAAAATATTTATGAGGGAGAGAAAGTGTGAAAAATAATGGTAAACTAAATTTGGAAATAAATTTCAAATAGTAAAAAGGGGGAGGACATGGCATGGATAAAGATGAGAGTCAATTCGATAATATTAAAGCCAAAGTTAATCAATTGATTCAGGAGAATTTACATAAGGAAGTTACACCAGCAACAAAGCATAATGTTTCTGGTATCTATATGATTTACTTAGATAATTTTAAGTCTAATAATATAGTTCCAATTTATATAGGTAAAGCAAAGGATATACAAAGAAGATTTAAACAACATTTTTCTGAAATTATTGCATTAAATAGGCTACCATATGATGAGTATAGCAAATATTTCTTTTCAAATTCTTATTCCTTCTATGAAGGCAATTTCAAAACAGTTAAGATATTTAAATTTATGTTAGAACACATCTGCACTCTAAAAGACTTTCGTATGGTAATCATTGAAGAGGTAGAGGAACAGTATCTAGATGAAAAAGAACAAGAATATTTTAAGAAGCTTTTGCCTTCTTTCTTTGGTTTCAATCAATTAAATTCTTTTCTTAAACAACTCGAGTTCCGTTTTACTAATTCTGAAATGAGTAATTCAGAAATAGATAATTATTTAAGTATCTTACTAGAAGATATAGGCAGTATAAATTCATTATACGAATATGGGTTTACCAGATTTAATTTTGAACATTCCTTACCTAAAGATATTTCTACTCTTTCTAAAAGAAAAGCACACCTAGACAATGACATACAGTTAAAGTTAGAAGAAGTAAAATTAGGTCTTTATAACTTGTGTAAACAATACATACCTGAGTTTGATCTAACACAAAGAATGTACGAATTAAACGTAGTTTATGAAATCGCTAAGGAAGAATATACAAAAGCCTTAAATTTACTTACAAAAGATATAAGTGAGACATTCAAAGAACACAAAATTTATTATGAGGAAGCAATTGAATTTTTTATCTACAGTATAGTTCACGAAGAAAAATCCAAATATAAAAAACTATTTAAAAGCTATTTGAAATCTAAGAAGTGTAAACTGAATTTTTATAAGATATTTGAGGAACAGATTAAGGATGTGCAAAGAAAACGGGAGGAAAAAGATGTTAAGAAAATCCCTTATTCAGAAGCTTTGGATTTATACCTAGCAAGAGAGGATGAAATGAGGTCTAAAAGATATAAAATGATATTCCCCTCAAGACAATTTGAATCCTTTTCTTTAGGGGATATGTCTAAGAATCTTTCAATAAAAGTAAACAAGGATAATAATTTATTAAATACGTGTCATATCAATATATACATTTCGAATAATGGAATTAACAGAAGTCTTGAAGTAGAGAAGGAACCGTTTATTATTAGATTTGATTATTGTTACATCAATAATGAAGGGGATTTCACAGAAAAAGTGTATTATATTGATAATGAAACAACAGCAAATTGTAAGTCTGGAATACAATATTTCGAGAAAGACTTTTATAATGTTTTTGCGTTTAGGAAAGAAAGGTTTAAAATATCTGGTCTTATAAATAATGAAATAGATAATTCTTTTATCTCTGTTCAGGCTGAATACAAGCATGGAATAAATGATTATACATTGAAAGATAAAGAGTTAATTAAATTAGCGAATGTAATAGATGAAATTAAGCAAATAACTGACGAGGAGACTAGATATAATATTGATGTTTCAGAATCGGTTAATTGCTTAAGAAGATGTTTGTTTAATGAGAGACTACAAAAAAATGAATTTGTGGAACAGATATTACTCACAAAGAAATTGCTTAAACTTAAGAAACCTAAAAAATCCCCCATCAAGAAGCCTAAGAAAGTAGTTGATAAGGCTGAACTAATCGAAAAAAATAAGGTTAATAGGGCAGAAGCATATAAAGAGAAGGTGGCAGTAAAATCAGATAATGCTGTTAAGGTGATTTATTATGTTTCCAGTAGAGAAAAAGTTACTGCCCAATGTACGAAGTGTGGTTATAAGTGGGAGATACGTAGTGACCATTTATTAAGAAGACCTTATTGCCCTTCATGCCTTAAAAAAACTTGAAGTACTTTTTGCCTAGTGTGAAGAATAAAGAAAATAACCAATTTTTAGGAGGACTATCCATTGTTATATTTATTAGCTATATTTTTTCCACCCGTTGCAGTATTGTTAACACGTAAACCATTACAAGCCTTTATAAATTTGATTCTTTGCTTCTTTTATTTTATACCTGGAGTAATTCATGCGATTTATATAGTCTATAAATACAAGTCTGAAAGAAGCGGTATCAATCAGGCAGCGGTAACTTCTGCAAGGGCAATTACTCAAACAGAACCGCCTAAAGTACAGAAAAAGAACAATATCATTACTTTTAATGTTGCAGGTGTGACTTATGAAAACGATAAGGGTAAAAAAATCCAACCGTTATTAAGAAAGATTGCAAAAGATATAGCTGAAGAAAATGGTATTCCTGCTTTTTCAGGATATACAAATAAAGAAATTTTAGATGGTTATATAGAGGTTTCCGAATTTGAAGATGTTGAATTTGGAGATTATGTATCTTTGGAGAAAGACCTTGACAATAAATTTGATAAGAATGCAATAAAGGTTTTGATTAATTTAGGAAATGACCGTCTACATATAGGTTATGTTCCTAAATCGGATAATGTCAGAGTAGGGCAATTGATGGATTCGAACTCAATTGATTATATTGATGCTGTTTTTGTTGGAGGTAAAGTAAAAGAAGTTGAATATAATGATGAGAAGGGTAAGGATATTATTGTTGTAAACGAATTAACATTAGGGGTAGAAATTACCTTAGATGTAGGTAAATAAGAAGTTAGGCTTCCTCTTTTGGGGAAGTTTTTTTGTTTGTATATGTAAAAGTGTTTAACCCTTTAATTTGACATCATCAGGACCAAAAAATGGAGCTTCCTTGTTCATGTTTACCTCGACAATAATAGAATCAGCATCCTTGTTCCTTTTCACTAGGATGGTTGGAGATGCTCAGTTAAATTTCTCGCCCTCTGTCCGAAGTTGTTGGATCTGTAATTCCATATAGCCATCTTTACGAGAAGGTTCATCTGCAGGTTGAGGGATGTCTTTTCAGCTTCGCTTTCCATGAAACCGGAAAGAGCGCTGTGTCTTCAATTACCTTGAACGCCGTCATGTTATACTCAGCATTGTTGTTTTCTCTGTGCTTGTCTCACTCTGTTTTCAGATCATGCACGATCAGCTTGATTCTCCCCATCAGTAGGCAGATATGATTTATTGTACGTTTGTACAGGAATTACATCTGGTGGAAATGATAAATAAGGAATTTCGTGTCTGGAAAAAAAGATGCTAGCAAACTTGGAATTCAGGTGAGTGGTGATTACATTGGTAGTTTTGCCAAAGGATAAGTAAGAAAGTATCGGTACAATTTCGGTTTTTATGGTAAAATTAGCTAATGAAAGGGGGTTTATATAATGATTAAAAAACTTTTTATCTCATTTATATTTGTCTTTATAATTATGGTACTTTCCGTATTTGGTATGAACCCCTCATTATTGCTCACTGGTGGAATTAAATGGGTTACACTGTTCGTTCTTCCTTGGATTATACTGTATTGGATTATCAGATTAGTAAAAGGGATAGAAAATAATAATCGAAAGTTTTAAGTAATTACATAATAAAAGAGTTATATGTTTTTGTAAAATTTGCCTTGAAAGTGATATCCCCAGATACTCATTTTAAAGGACCTCGTAGTGTACATTAAATTGTTTGGAGGCTTATTTGCAGTGGCAAAAACGATTATTTATGGAACTGGAAGATTGCGTAATGGATTCTGCTGATAAGTCGGTTCTAAACTGTATCAAAAAACAGTACCGTCTCATAGTTGCAACATAGTACCGTTTATGATGGGGATTTAAAATCGGAAATACTCGCGTAAGTACACATGATGCACTGAAGGAGGCTAGTTGCGAACGGATATTCACGCAAAACAATGCAGTAAACAATAATAATGGGTAGTGCTACAGGAAGCGCTTTGAAAAGGCGATACACTCGTCCTTAATAAGCTAGATATGTTAGTTAGGGGCGCTCAACATTTAAGTTGCTGGAATTGCCCCCTGGATATGAACGAGATGGCAGTGATTTCGTTTCGAATGTGGTTTTTATCTATATGACAAAGCCAGTTGGTCGCTTCTTCTTTCGAACGATGGCAAGCATTACAGAACAGGGATATAATCGTCGAGCGAATGCATGCAGGTTTTCATTAATAAATGAACCAGATAATTGAAAAGTCAAGGGGGTATTTAATTGGATAAATGTAAAAAATGCAAGAAACCAATCGATAATTCACTCCATAAAGAAAATGTATTCTTCCCGAAAAGAATTTACTGTTCAGAGTGTGAGGCGAACATTGCTAAGTTTTTTAGGGAAACAGAAGAAGAAGATCAAGAGTCCAAGCGACGGGCGGATAGGTACAGGTCGAAAAATACTAAGATGTATTTTAATAAAGTAAAAAGAAGATGAAGTAAACTAATGCTGTTAGATCATATTGAGCAGATTTTTTACAAACAAATGCGATTGTTGTATAAGAATTTTGAACTTGTTTTTAAAATAAGCAGGTTTTTCTTTTGTATATAAAGTGTCATAACTCAAAGTTTCGGTTCAATAAAATAAAAATAGTGATAGGAGGAATATTATGAGTTTTAGAAAAGAAATACAATGGTACGAGCAGAAAAATGGAAAAGCATTTATTGAAAAATATATTCCGCAGCATAAATGGATACAAGAAAACTATTGTAAAATGCCAAATTCGGATGAACAAAACTGTGGTGTATACGGTATCTATTTTAATGGCAAGTGTGTATACGTAGGAGAATCAAGTGAAATTGGGTGTCGATGGTTGGCCCATATTTATAATATATGTGAAAATTCAATAAAGTTTTGGGGAATATCTAATGAAGAAATAGAAGAGGGTACTGTGAGTATAGAGATGCGAATCATTAAAGCAGGAATAAGCGATAAAAAAAATAGAAAAGAATTAGAGAGGTTGTATATAGAAGAAGAAAATCCCGTTTTGCAACGAAAATTCGAGAAGTATTACCCAAAAGATAAAGCTGAATATTTACAAGGTATTTGGCTTCCAAGAGATGAAATTAGAATAGATCAATGTATAAAAAAAGATTATAGACGAGAAGCGATAAAGGAAAGTGTGTTACTTTGTAAATAAGATTGAATAAAATAAGACTCTTCACTGTACATAAATTTTATGAAATAGTTTGATAAAGCAACGATAATAATTTCGAGACAAGTCTTAAGGGAAATAATTAAGCGTTATTTCACGTATTTTTGAATCTATCCCAATAGATTAGAATCTATTTGAGACAGACATAAAATCCTAGAAAAATAAGAATTCATAAAAGTTCTATACGACTTGTCTCAAAACTCTTACCGTTGTAAATCCACATTTTCCTGATGCTACCCCATGTTGAATAAAAAACAGATCGATGCCGAATTCCATCTGGAATTGGCTTTTTTGACTTTCATTAAAACGAAGTGTGTCATAACTCAAAAGTTTTGACACCGGTATTCCTATCCGCTATAATCAATGCATAAGTCGGTGTCATAACATAGAGCCAAAAATTAACTGAAAATGAGGCAGAGAAAATGAAATACGGATATGCTCGCGTATCAACTACCGGTCAGGACTTACAAGCGCAGATGGAAGCCTTGCAACGCGAAGGATGTGAAAAGATTTACTCGGAGAAGTTCACGGGAACAAAGGCGGATCGGCCGCAATTTCAGGCTATATTAAAAGTGCTGGAAGCTGACGACACGTTAGTTGTTACAAAGCTGGACCGGTTTGCCAGGTCAACTTCTGAAGCACTAACAATCGTAAAGAATCTATTTGATCGAGGCGTTAAGGTACATGTGTTGAATATGGGGCTAATTGAGAATACACCGACGGGCCGCCTAATCTTTACCATAATGAGTGGCTTTGCGGAATTCGAACGGGACTTAATCGTGGAGAGAACGCAGGAAGGAAAGGCAATAGCAAGGCAACGAGAGGACTTCCGTGAGGGTAGGCCAGCAAAGTTCACTAAGAGGCAAATAACTCATGCCTTATCATTGTTGGATAAGCATTCGTACAAACAAGTTGAGGATCTGACCGGTATCTCAAAAAGTACTTTAATTAGGGCTAAACGAAAACAATCGTACAAAGAGCGTTGATTCAAGAGGATTAACGGTCTTTTTGTTGAAATCCTTATTAAACAAACGGGGCAGGTTAGCTAAAGAATGATTTCTAAACTATCTTGTGAATATATACTCCATCACTTTTTGAGGAGGTTCTAAATATAAACAGAAAAAAGCTCCTTTACTATTCAAAACAGTGTGAAGGAGTTTTTTGGAGTCAAACCAAGTTCCTTTGCAATTTCAACAATCTTATCATTACGTTCCCAAAAGTCACTAAACGACTCAATACAATTAATTTGGTACTGGGAAAGTGAAGATTTCGGAACTATAACGTCAACATTAGCCTCAACAGTTTTCATTCCAGTTTTTTTTGCAAAGTATGTTCTATGGTTACCATTACTTTGAACACAATATTCACCATTAGGAAATAATATCAAGTCTATGTCATTACAAAACCGCTCTGGGTCATATCCGTTAGCTTTTATCGATTTTTCTATTTTATCTAGTCGTTCTTGTTTTAATCCCGTTTCGTAAGTTAGACCCATAATTTTATTCACAGGGACAGTTGCTTTACCACTGGTACAAACATACTCATCTTCATAACCGTCCATCATTTCCTTTAAATGTCTCCAACCTGAATAGTCAATTTTCACTTATAAAACCCCCATGTTTTCTCTATTTTACATACCTCAATATTACCAAAGTTTTCGGAACTGACAGGATTCCAATAAGAGGAGAGGAAAAATAGTTGAATAAGTTGTTTCGAAACCCTATTCGCTATAAGAACTCAATTTGCGGGAACTCAAATATTCCATCCATTTCAAGAGAAGGTGTTTGTAGTCCCTTTTATCGGAAAGGACATGAGGCGTGGCTTCTACTTTGAAAAACTGATAGGTCGTCATGCTTGATGGCACCACAGTGAAACTTTCAAGTCCACGGAGTACAATGCCAATATCCACTCGGTTTTTATTGCCTTTGAAGTCAAAATGGTCATCCAAAAATTCAACTTTCAGCTGAATAGGGAGTTCAAAGTCTGAGTGAGAGGGTGTTAATTGCTCATAATCCTCTATAATCCAGTCGGAGACGGTAATCACAACATTTTCCCTGCCTCCCGTTGCATTTGTTTTGAGTTGAAAAAATTCCTCTGTTGCTTTTTGTAAATAGGATTCCAAGTCAGACGGACGTAAACACGGTAAGGCAATCGCCATTGGTTGGTAAGATGGCATGGTAAAAACTCCATTCTATAGGGATTTACCTCAAGTAAAACACAAGGAAAAACCCTTGTAAATACAGTGTTTTTCCCCTTGTCGAACTGAACCCTTCAACTTTCGGGTTTCTCTCTTAAAATTTTTTTCCAGAAGAACAAATTCTCGTACCAGTGAAAGAAGGGGATGTTGAACAATCCCTGTTTGAAAATGGGGGTTGCCTTTTCAAGTGTAATTCAGCAAAGCTGTTTTTTTATGTATAAATAGGAACTTGTGTTCTATAATAAAAAAGAGAGAGGAAAGAGAGGTTTGAATTATGGGAATACAAGAACGTGGTCTGATAAATTGGCGAGCGGCAGCTTTCATGCAAGAACAGGGACCTATGTTAAAACAAGCATGGCTGGATGATTCAAAAATAGAAAAACCATTACTTGATGAACTGCAATGGGAAGGAATTGAGCAAAACCTCCTTTTAGCGATGGAATACGCAAGCCCGGTTGTGATTAAAATCTGGAAAAATGGGTCTTTCAAAGAGTACAAAGGGATACTGCATTACATGGATGACATAAACAAAGCGCTCTAACTGCAAACAGAAGAAGGACATATGATCAAATTACTCTTCAATGAAATCGTTGAAGCTTGGCACAAAATACATAACAAAATAACGTAACATAATATACAAAAATGCTACGTACTACCAATGATGGTTAATGTATGATGGAAACAGGAATGCAGAATTACGTTCTATGGGCAAAGGAAGAAATTAGCAAACTGAAGCAGTTCGTGGAGCTCGCGGAATCTTATCATCCGGATACACCAGAGGGGCATATTATTAAGGAGAATGCCTACTATAACAGCATTCCAAAGGTAATTAAGAATCTTTATGAAAAGGGTATAATAAAAAATGGAAAAGAGATAGGTAGGAAGGATGTATTAGAAGTTCTAAACGCGACACCAGAGGGAGAACTTCACCGAATTATCCAGACCTGGTACAAAAAAAGACTAGTGGTAATAAAAAGCAATTGTCCGAGACAACAAAACCTAGCAGGAATGGAAAACTTACTTTGTTACATTCTTTGAAAAACGAATCTATAAATAGATGAAACTAAGAAGGGAGTCTATCTAAACGACTCCCTTTTTTTGTTGGAACGAACCTGATGGGATTTTTCTACTTGGTGGTTATCCGTCTTTTTTTGAAGACCTTTTGCACTATTTAATTTTGAGTATTTAGGCCAAACAACCTCATCGAATTGACCAGCTAGCAGTAAGCAGGATGTTTTTTCATTTGTATTTGTGGAATCTAAAGGTATTTTTTTTATTTTATAAGCTTCTTGGAATTCTAATTTAACTACATGCAATATATCTTTGGTGAAAAGAGAATGATCTTTTGCAGTATCAATGGCCTCTCTCTTATCAATGAATATTTTGTTAATCATTTTGTTCTCCCCTTTTAAATATGGTTAATATATACTTATCCCTCCTATTATGCATTTATTACAAAAAATTTAAAAAATAATGTAAAAAAATGCTGGTTTATGGAATAATTGGGTTTATAGAAGTCCAGAAGAAGTTTTATAACCTTTAAAAAAGAAAGCCTCGCCGTTAAATAATACGACGAGGTTTTAAGCAGTTTATTAATAGGAATATGGTCTATCTTGCGTAAACATAGTTTAAGTAGAATCCTTAACAATTCCTAGGAATGACAAGGTTGGGCGGTTACTTTATAAAATAAATTATATTAGGAGGAAGTATGTACTATCAGGAATCAATAGAATATAAAGTGGAATCAATCTATCATGCCAAGACAAAGGAATACTTTAGTGAAGTTTTTAATTCATATAATAACGGAAACTACCGTTCTGCAATAGTTATGCTTTATTCGGTAGTAGTTTGCGACTTAATTTATAAACTTCAAGAATTATCAGATAGATATAACGATACTATTGCAGTATCAATATTAGAAAAGATTAAGGAAGAACAAAATGAAAACCCAAGTAATCCTAAGTGGGAAAACACATTAATTACAGAAATTAAAGATAGAACAAATCTATTGGAAACCCAAGACGCCCTTAATATTGATTATTTAAAAAAGAATAGACATTTATCCGCCCATCCCATTCTTGACCAGTTAGATATGTTAGTCATGCCTAATAAAGAAACTGTTAGAGCTAATATTGTAAATATGTTAGATGGAATCCTCTGTAAAGCTCCCTTACTTTCAAAGAAGTTTATATCAACATTTTTAGAGGATCTTGTTTCTGTAAAAGATCAATTAATTAAAGACAATGAACTTGAAAATTACTTGAACAGTAAATACTTAAGTAAAATAAACAAACCAACGGAAGAAAAATTGTTCCGGGATTTGTGGAAATTCACTTTTAGATTAGAAGATGCTAACACAAATGAAAACCGTGATGTCATTTTCCGGGCACTCTTGGTTTTATACAAGAAAAATAAAGTATCGTTCAATACTTTGATTGATTCTGATAAAAGTTATTTTAGTCATATAAAGTTAGAAAATGAAAAAATCTTAGATTTAATTTTAGGATTTATGTCACTCTTCCCGGAGGTTTACAATTCAATGGAAGAGTCGGTTAAATTAATAATAAATACTAATGCTACCCATAGCTTTGACGCATTTACTAAAAGTATTTTTTTATCTGAAAGTATTTTACAACATTTAGAAGCAATTAAATCCCGTATGGAAAATGCCTTTATTTCTGGTCGACTTTCTGAAAATGGGAGATGGCTTTTATTTAAAATATCTGTAGAACACGGGACGGTCAATCAGTTTTTAAATTTAATGATTGATTTATTTAGCGCTAGCAGGAGTTATGATAGTTCCGATATTAATTTTCAAGATTATATTTCTGCTTATGGAGACCTGTTTAGTAAGGAGCAATTTATAAAAATTCTTGAAGCTATAAATGAAAATAAACAAATATATGAACGAAGGCAGGCTTGGCGGGATAATAACATTCTTAAAGATTTTATTAATAGGAGGTTTAAGGACGAGATTGATTTTGATGATTATCCCAATGTTAGGTTGTAATTCCTAGGTAAAGTGTAACAAAGAGCGATGCGTATTAAAATTGCATCGTTTTTGTTATAAGAGACATCAAGTCGATTTCTTCTTTGGCCAACTGTCCGCAAGTATAGGGCAACAAAATAATTCTATGAACCCCTGACGGATTAAGCTGCTAACGGTTAAATAGTCAGTTGGTGTTAGATTTAAAATTCGGTTGGCTTGTGGAAGTTTGTGTGTTTTGATTGTTCTGGATCAAAAACAAACACCGTGATAAACATTGAAAATGAATTAATAGGCTAAAGATTTGTTCTGGGGGTGTGTTTGTATGACTTTAGTTGAGAAAATAAGAAAACGATATATTGATAAATACAAAACGTACCAATATGAATTAGAATCAGATTATAAAGAAGATGAGCAAAGAAAAACGGATTATCATGGAAGAGAGTTGCTTGAGTTGTTGCAAAACGTAGATGATGCTGCAGTCAATACTACATTGATTGAAGTTGATGTTCTACTCGAATACAAAGATAATGTCCTTACAGTGGCAAATAACGGGACAGTATTTACACAAGAAACTATCGAAAGATTATGTCATGGTTCTGCTAGTAATAAAACTGATGATTTTATCGGAAATAAGGGAACTGGTTTCCGATCATTATTAAATTGGGGGAAACAAATTGAAATTCACTCTGGAGGATTCCACGTTGGTTTTTCTCAAGAATTTGCAGATAAAGAATTTAATAAATTAATTGAAGAATCTGAAATAATCAAAGAACAGCAGCACAACGTTCCCAATCTTTCTATCCCTGTTCTCCATTGCCCATTTGAAGCGGAAAGTATTGAAACTAGTTATGATACTGTAATAAGAATCATAACCGATGAATCTTTTCAAAATGACCAGCAGAATATATTGAATCAGATTAATAGTTTTGACTATAAAACTTTGATTTTCCTTCCGAATATTACAAAGATAACTATTCAAACAGACGAGTTTTATAAGGTCGTGGAAAAGGTAAGTAAAGAAAACGGAAAAATAGAGATACATGTAGGAGAAACCGTTGAAAAATACTTATTCTATCAAAATCCAGATGAGCCATATATTAATGTAGGAAAAAACGAGAAAAGAAAGATTCGGTCTTCGGTCGCAATTTCTTTAGACAAAGAAGCTGACTATTCTGTAGATAAATTGTATTGCTTTTTCCCAATCAGAAACTTTTCTACACCATTGAATTGTTTGATGCACGCTACCTTTGATTTAAATACAAGTAGGGATGACGTTCCCTTGAATGATATTAACAAGGCGGTATTTGAGCATTTATTGAAGTTTGTTAAAACAATAAGCGAGAAGGAACTCATTTTCCAAAAAGATAGACTATTGGCCATCAAGACTTTGACGCCTATTTATAAGAAAAGCAAATTGTGGAACGATAATGGCTTTAATTTATTCAAGTATTACTTGGAACTACTCAAGGATTGTAGAGTTATACCAACTGTTAATGGAAATTTTGTTTCCATAGCTGATAAGCCCAAATTGATAACTTCAGTGTTTCCTGATTGTTTTATGGGTGAAGAATTTGCAACTTTATTGGAATATATGCCAACCACAGAAAATGATGATTTATTAAAAGTCCTTGCTGAAAAAAATGATGTTGAATTGGAGTATAGTGATGAAGACTTGTGCAAAATAATTAATCGGGCTGCAAGTAGTTGGGATATTCCAAAAAAAATTGAAACATTTATCTGGTGGGGTAAGGAATATAAGGATTCCAAATTGTTACCAGATTTGTTATGGAGTACTCAAGAAGGTTTTATAAAAGCAAATGATACAGTGTACTTTGTGCGTGGAAGAAAGCTCGATATTCCTGTGTGGACTAGTGTAACTCAACTGGATAAAGAATTTGAAAAAGAGTTAAAAAGACAATTACTAGAAATTGAAAGTATAAAAAGAGACTTAGCAGATGAAGGTATTCTCGAGAGGGTAATCGCACGAAACTCCGGAAGCGTTTGGAATAGTTTAATGCCGCAGTTGAAATTTCGAGATGCTGATTCGTCAACTATTTTATCTCCAGTGAATAGTTCAGTTGATGATTATGAGAAGGCTAAGGAATTTACTAAATGGTTGTGGGATAATTATTCTTCAAACCCAAATTGGCAACCTCCTGAAGATATAAGATTTAATTTACCAAGTCAAAAAGAAACAGTTGAACGTTCAAATAATTTATATTTCGATAGACAATACGGCAATAAGATTGGTGATAAATTATTTTTAGACGACAAATATAAAGCATTTGTGAATATTAATGAAATCGGGATCGACGAGGATAGCAAAGTTGATTTTAAATTGTTTGTTGAAAAACTGGGTGTACTTAAATTTCCTGAAATCGGCAAAAAAACCATCAATGACAATAAATTTAAAAGCATATTTACTAAAAAATACTTATCTGAAAAGCTACCAGGAAATGATGTGGATGAAAGAGCTCCAAGGCTTAGTAGCATTGAATTCAATACTATAGACAATCTGAAAGAGATATTGGAAAAAATGTCTATAGAAGATATTGTATTTTGGATAAAATCCGACGCTATATTGCAGGATGAGCTAAATCAGAAGCACGCTGGGACAGTTTCATTTCATTTTACAGCAAGAATACAAGCGGACAGATATCAACGATATCAGGATTATGTGCAAAGCTATATCAAATTCATTTTTGAGCATACAAAGTGGTTAGAAATTGACGGAGAAAGATTTGCTCCGAATCAATGTGTATTTGCTTATCCAGGTTTAGATATTTCAAGTGTGTCACCAACAATCACGAACCATCATGTAAAAGCCCTTGCTGATGGGTTGGGGTTAAAACAAAAAGAATTGAAAGAATTCTTGGTTAAAATAGGAGTAAAAGAAAAAATAATAGAACTGAAATCCAATGATTTCTATAGCGTATTACTGAAGTTGCCACAATTAGATCAGAGTGGGCAAATATCTGAGAAAATTTACCGTGAAATTGTTGAGTTAGATGAAAATCCATTTGAAGATTCCAAGCAATATCAGAAGTTTATCAATCAAGGAATGGTGTTTACACAAAACCAAGTGGGTAAAAAATACCACTTGGCAAAAGAATCTTACTTTAGCAGCAGTATTCAAGTTAATGTTGGGAATTACCACATTATGAGAACACCTTTGAGAAAGGGTAGTTTTCAAATATTTAATAGCATCTTTGGGGTTAATGAGTTTAAGGAGCGTTATCGCGTCGTTCCTGAAAGTATTAGAGTCCATTATGATAATGCTTTATTTCAAAGTAATTTTAATGATTTTATTGTTTACGCAAGAGCCTGGAGCGAAAAAAATGCGAATATTAAAATGCGAATCGATAATATTCAACTGAGTTTAGTTTCTCGCGTTGTGTTAGAGGATAATGGCACTGAAAAATCCTTAACAACCAATTATTTACTCATTAAAGGCAAGAATGACTGGTTGATTTATTTAGACTCTTCTCAAACGATGGATTCGCGACAAATCTCAAAATGTATAGAAGAACTATTTGCCCAAATAGCAAACACGACAAGCAATGAAATTCCTAATCAATTAGGGGAATTGTATCGAGATAGAGAAGGGCGAAAGTTTTTAGTTGAAAAGCACTTTGGAACTGTGGATGTAATAAATCAAATATCAAAAAATTCAATACGGAATAATCTTTCTGATGTACTTAAATTGAATTATGAGTCAGAAGAACTAAACCATATTGATTACAACCAGTTCAATAATATCGATAATTCTGAGTTGCTCATCATCCTATTAAAAAAACATAGTTTAGATATTGAGATTTTAAAAGAAAAGGGTTTTGAATACGAAATTAATTTAAGAGCTTATTGGACAAAGATGATAAAATCCTTTATTAGAGGTAATTTTGAAAAATATAAAGCCAACTTATTTTTAGAATACACTGGTTATAGTCAAAACGAACAGGAAAACTTCATTATGGATTTAAATAAGTTTAAAAACTTTAATCCACAAAAGGATGAAATATCAAATTCTGTTTACTTTGATGTAGAAAAATTTATAGCAAATAAATTCCCCTCATTGACAAAGATTTGTCCTGAAATATATATAGATGAAGTTTATAACAATAACTTTAGTCTATTGAGTGGTAAAATTCATGATTCAAATTTCAATGATTTTGTTGACGAACATTTTAAGTTAAAATCGTTAGTTTATTTCCTGAATGATAAGTATGTGGACTATATCAAAGAACAATTTGAAAAATATCACGAAAGAAATAAAACAGACAATTCAGTAACTACATTGGTAACTACTACTCAAAGTAGTGAGCCAACTTTGTCGAAAACAGTTGTTCATCCAATAGAACCTAAAGTAAATGCAAATCAATCTTCCCATATTAAACCACAAACAAGATCCTCGATAGAGAGAAGTGAGGTTACGAAGAGCAAAAATGGTAAAGATGCTGAAAAGTTAGTTCGTACCAAATTAAAAGGCATATACGACACATTAAGATGGACATCTGAAAATTCGGATATTCCAGCGGAAAGAAACCAATCGTCTATATATGATATGGAATATCAAAGAGATGGAAAGATTGTATATGTTGAAGTCAAGGCTGCTGTTAGAAACTTTTATATGTCATCTCAAGAGTACGATTTTGCACATGAACACTCAGAATCATATGAAATATATTTAGTTAATTTGGAAAACAAGCATATAGACGGACCACATAGCATTGAAGAATTTAAAGCGTCAAAAAGGGCAAGCCAATATAGATTTTCCTATAATTTGCAGTAATTTTTTTGTTAATCTCATTTAAAACCAGTGCATTAACAAAGATTAAAGATCGTTTATTATTTACAGTGTTTTATATACTTATTCTTTTTATTTGAACATTAGTGATCTATTTTGACAGACCGGGGCCGCTCCCATAAGCTAAGTAGCAACTGTAAGTAAACAGGAAAATGTTCTTCTTTTATTTAACATTAAGGTACGTTTGGTGCCATGCTTGGTGCCCAAATTTTTAAAATTAGAAATCACAAGGAATCTTTAGAAAGCAAAAAACCTTGATTTATCAGTATTTCTAGGTACATAAAGGTACTAGAAAAACAGATGCCAGCAAACTTCAAAACCGCTTGTGACCTGCGTGCCAGGTTAGCTGGGTTCGATTCCCAGGCGGTCCCGCCAACTATAATGTATTATCAACGGTTTAGACATTTTTTGACAGTGATTTGAACCGTGATTTTTTGTGATAAAGTCCCAAGTATTTTTTCTGTAAATTACATAGACCTAGTGTGACCGATTATCGTTATACTGGTGTGTTTAATCCACTTATTTCTGTTAAAGAAGGGTGGATTTTTTTATTCAATCTCTTATTGATGTTTATTGTTTTTCAAAAGGGGAAATAACACAAAAGACATAAAAGGATGGGGGATTTTCATTTATGATGAAAGTACTTTTAATTGTGGCAGTAATTGCTGTTGCATACATAGCATATAAGAAATTTGTAAAACAAAGATAGGTGGGCTCCTGCAAAGGGGCTTTTTATTTTAGAATAAAAACGATGTTTAATTATAATTATTTAAAGAACTGAAACCTTTCTTGATTTTGCTTCGTATCACATATGGAAAGGCAATTTAAGAAAGGAGGTCGGGGAATGAAAAAAATACATTTGCTTCTTATAATTGCAGCCTCACTGATTTTAAGCGCTTGTTCATTTCTAGGTGAAGTTAATGAATCAATTGATTATGTAAATCAAGCTACTGACCATATAAATAAATTGAATGCTTTTGCAGAAGAAGCTCCTCAATTGATCGAGAGTGCTGCCAATGATTTAGAAAGACAGAAAGAACTCGAAACTAAATTGGTAACTCTTAAGCAGGATATAGAGGACTTTATTAAAATTAAGGATGTCCCTTCCATAGCAAAAGACATACATCAAGAATTAATTGTAAAAAATGAGCTATTACTTGTTGAGATAAATGAAGTGTTACAAAACGGACATTTGGCTTTGGATAAGTTAGAAAACTCACAAATATTTAATACGGTTAATGAAGTAACAAATTTATTAAATAGAATAGAAAATCTAGGACAATAAAAAGGATACTATAAATGAAGTGAACCAAAATAGTTAGACACATATTTTAGCGACACTGTTGGACATGAGTTTGATATTCTACTGGACTCATGTCCTTTAACTTTTTTACTTCATACTCTTGTTGTTGTAGTAATCGATCTAATCGTCTAATTCAAGTAATATTGCGCAATACCTTCAAATTCCTGAAGATAGAGAAGCTCTGTCTTTAGTGTACAAAGAAGTTTGCCTTTGTTAAAATATGCCAATATAGAACTCTTAATATATCCCGAAAAGTGGAGCAAAACAATACTATAACGATTAAAGATATTAATAATAAAATTCTCTTTCTAACTTCAAAACCGCTTGTGACCTGCATGCCAGGTTAGCTGGGTTCGATTCCCAGCCGGTCCCGCCAAACATACATATTGAACCGCACAGGTGAAATTTCACTCGTGCGGTTTTTTTGCTTTCAATTGATAGATTGGAAATTGAATCAGAGGAAAAGTTATACCGCATAATAAAATTAATACGTAAAGAAAGTAGGGAATTTATGAAGAGGGGTCTAGTTATTCTTTGTTGGCTTGTTTTCTTTGCTTCGAATGTTGTTTCAGCTGAAGGGTCGTTGGAGAATCAAACACTCGTTGTGGGGGATGAGAAAGAAGGTGTATCCCTATACGCTACTCCGAATGAAGCAGAAGGGATATTTACAAACTTTACTGTAAAAATCGGAGATGAATTGGTCGAAACTTATGGCTGGGAAGTTGAGATGAGAGAAGAAAGACTCCCGGAATTACATGTAATCGATCTCAATAATGATGGAGAAAAGGAAGTTGTCGTCATACTGACGAAAGGGACGGGTACATGGGTTGTTCAAAAAGAGGCTCATATTATCCAGAAGGTGGAGACACCTGATGGTCTATCCTATGAGGAAATGGACATTGACAATCCGGTTCACACAATCGAGCGGGACTTCGGAATAGCCGCTACTGACAAAACGATAAAAGTTGAGGGGCGTGGGCATTCATGGCAAGGGAAGAACCCATGTGGGAAAACACTTTATCGTCACCGCTTTCCGTTCTCGCAGTCTGTAAACTGGAAAGTAGATGGAAACAAGCTTGTGTCAATAGTGGGTTTGCCAGTTACCTACGATTGCGTGCCAGCGAGTTTCGTTCTCCAGTATAAGCAAAAGGGAGAAATTTATGTAGCAAAGCGGGTACAGGTGAATTTAGAGTAGTATTTTCATTTATCAATAAGTTTTTAGTAGTCGGGTGAGGTAAGATTTCCAATTTGCAAATTAAACCGCACAGGTGATCTTATACCCGTGCGGTTTTTGCTTTCAAAGGTTTAAAAACTCTTCCAATGTTTTTCTATTCTCATCGAAGTCGACTTCTAAAACTTCTCCGATGCCTGGATATCGTTCATTTGTAAAACTGCCATCTTTAGGTATTCTTAGGGTGTCTATTTCTTGGCCTTCATTTGTTATTAGATCTTTTCCAAGTGTTAAAAGGGTGGAAGTGTCGATATCTGTATCGACATTTTTATTTAGAACTTTCAACAATTCAGGGAGTTTGCCTACGCTTTCTATACTTACAGCTTCTTCTTTTAATTTTGATATAACTTCTTGCTGTCTTTGTACCCTGCCAAAGTCACTTAAGCGGTCCTGCCGAAAACGGACGTATCCAAGAAGTTCGTTGCCATGCAGCTGCTGCTGACCTTGTTCTAATGTCATACCGATCCCATCGGACATCTCGTATGGTATGTCAACCTGAATCCCATTTGGAGCAAGGATATCTGCTGCATTTACGAATCCCTGAAAATCAACAATGGCATAGTGATGAATATTTAGCCCGAAATTTTTTTTTATTGTTTTCCTTAATAGTTCAGGTCCTCCGTAGGTATATGCAGCATTTAATTTTTGCTGGCCATGTTCAGGGATCGAGACATACATATCACGCATGAGCGAGATTAATTTTACTTCCTTATTTTTTGGATTATAATGGGCAACCATGATCGTATCTGTTCGGGATTGTTTTTCACCTCTCGTGTCACTTCCCAATAAAAGAACATTGATGGAGTCCATTTTATTCTTCTCTCCATGAAACGAGTGTTTTGCTTCGACCTTTTTGAGTGGCTTGTTAAATATCTTTATACTGTTTTCTATGTAATGAATGATGTTAAAAAGGCCAACCATAAAGATTCCGATCAGCAGAAATGCGCCTAATACTCTCCTCCATCTTATTCTTTTTCTCTTTTTATTTTTCAAAATTTGCACCACCTGGACTGATAAAATGAGCATTTAAGTTTTATAAAGTGAAACTTGGAGTAGCCATTATTTCATATTTAGATTTCAATTAATGATAAATTAGGTTACAGTTGTTTGAAATTCTATTAACAATTTTTTCATAGGGAAATATTTCTCCTTAGTAAAGCTGTGAAAAAGGCTGCCTATAAATATTCACTGGATAATGAATTCTCAAACATAAGTTTTTTAATAGTAAAGATTTTTATGTTTATTGAGCCTCAATAAAAATGATATAATTCTTATGCTGGAAAGAGGTGTTGCATGATGAGCATGTTTCAAAAGCTTTTCTCAAAAAAGAAGAAAGCGAAGATTGAATTTTGCCAGCGGAACCTGGAGCAGTTTTTAAAAGAAGAGAATTTCGCTTCATACAACGAGTTTTTGAGCCGTAAAAATGTGACTTATAAGGAATTTGAATGCCAAAGCAGGTGCAAGGAATGCCGGATGTCTCCATATGCTATGGTGAATGGGGAGTTTGTGGCTGCCGAGGATTCAGCGGAATTGCTTAAGAAAATGGCGAAATATATAGATTAAAACCGCTCTTGGATTTTTACCTGAGCGGTTTTTTAGTGCCATAATTGAAAGTATTAAAATCCACGCCTATTTCATATTTTTAATTTAAGGGAGGCGTGGGAATTTGACCTTTGAGATGCAAAAAGCGATCCTGCTGGCAGAAAATATGAAGGGTTTTGTGGATTTTGTCCTTAAATGCTATCACGAAAAAACGCGATTGATTTTGAATCATGATAAATTGTATCAAGTGAAACTATGGGTGGAGGAGTATAAGTTCCAAACTCTCGCAGACGAAATGATGAGAATCAATATGTATGATTGGGATGAAAAATATACTTTGCTGCTCGCGGGGAGATTTTGGAAAGGTTTGAAGATCATTGAAGAGTATGTTGAATACAACTATAGTGATTTGTTCGTGCTGTCTGCGAGGATTCATACGTTAAAAAATTTAAGTGCTTGTTTTATCAACCCATAATTACAAGATTTTACCCTTGTTGGCATAAACTTTGAATCCACCCAGTGATTAACTAATGAGTTCGTTTTGTAAACCTGTTAGCCTTATAAAGGGCCTGTTCAGTCTAAAAAACAAAAACAGGAGGTTTACAATGAAAAAAATTATCATGTTAGTTTCCATACTTACTCTCGTTATTGGTTCATATACAGTTTATGCCGAAACGTCGAATTCAAATCAGACTGCAGACAAGTTGACAGCAAAAAAGGTGGATGTCGACACGAAGGAATCATCTGTTACAGATAAACGCTTCATAAAGGAAGAAGAGGTTAAGCTTCTTGCCCGCCTGGTCCATGCGGAAGCGAAAGGCGAACCTTATGAAGGAAAGGTTGCGGTGGCAGAGGTCGTACTGAATCGTGTGGAACATGAACAATTCCCGGACACGGTTAAGGAAGTCATTTATCAAAAAAATGCTTTTGAACCCGTTCAAAATGGATCGATCCAAGAACCTGCGGATCGAGAAGCTGTCAATGCAGTTGAAGATGCATTGGAAAACGAGAATAATATAGATTGCCTTTACTTTTTTAACCCCGATACAGCTACAAGTGAGTGGATTTTCACTCGTGATGTGGTCAAGACAATTGGAAATCATTCATTTGCTATCTAAAAAGCGCGAACAGCATGAAAGCTGCGCGCTTTTTTTGCGTTTGAAAGAGGCTGGTTCGGTTTTTAAAGTAAAAAAAATTTTTTATAGCGAACTGGAAAAAATCCCTGTTTATTTTCAATTTCGCGTCCAGCACATTGCAATAGCATTATTATTTTTAAATAAGAAGAAAGTATTATAAAATAAACCTTACCAATTAGTGGAACGAGGGTGATCGTGTGAGGAAGTATACGGTGAAATTGACGCTGATGTTTTCAGTGCTTTCCCTTATATTGATGTTGTTCGGTCTTGGATGGACGATACAGAATCAATTTTTTAGCAATGGCACTGCTGGTATGGTGGAGGAAGTGAAGCCAGGTAAGGAAGAATCGGCCAAAAAAGAAGGGAAAGTGGTTGTTGCCCTGGGGGATTCTCTTACAAGGGGAACGGGCGATGACAGCGGCAAGGGGTATATTGGATACCTGGTTGAAGAGCTTGAGGATAAATCGAAAGAGAAGATTACCATACATAATTATGGAGTTAAAGGATATCGATCGAATCAGCTTCTGGAACAGCTGAAGCAGGCTGAAATACAAAGGAAGATCAAGACTGCGGACTACATACTGATCACGATTGGCGGCAATGATTTGTTCCAGAGCGGGGAAACCTTTTTACAAATGAACGAAGAGAAAATCGTCCAGGCGAGGGAGAGTTATTTGAAAAATCTGCAGTCTGCACTTGAGGAACTAAGAACTATCAATGATTCGGCTGTTATCTTTCACATCGGGCTCTATAATCCATTCATCGATTTGAACGATGCCGAGAAGACGACGAATATTGTCCGGGACTGGAATTATGAAACGAACAAGCTGCTGGACATGCAGAAGCAGGCGGTGTATGTGCCGACCTTCGATTTATTCCAACTCAGTGTGAACGACTATTTATACACAGATAAGTTCCACCCGAATGCAGAAGGCTACAGGCTGATTGCGGAACGGGTTGCGTCTTTGATTACGTGGTAAGGGGGGAGAACGATGGCTGAAGTCACACTTTCTGTAAAAGGATTAAGGAAGACGATTGGCAAAAAGGAAATCATTAAAGGCATTGACTTCGATTTGAAAAGAGGAGAAGTATTCGGTTTTTTAGGTCCGAATGGTGCTGGTAAAACAACAACCATCCGGATGCTGGTCGGTCTGATCAAACCTAGCTCCGGGACAATTGAAATTGGCGGCTACAATGTCAGGAAACATTTTACGAAGGCAATGTCGCAAATGGGCTGCATTGTTGAAAATCCGGAGTTGTATTCATATTTAACTGGCTGGGAAAACCTTGAGCACTTTGCGAGGATGCTGCCTGTGGTCGACCGTGAACATATGCAGTATGTTGTTGATCTTGTCCGGCTGCAGGAGCGGATTCATGATCCTGTTAAAACCTACTCGCTCGGGATGAGGCAGCGTCTAGGTATCGCACAGGCTTTGCTCGGAAAGCCGAAGGTATTGATTTTGGATGAGCCGACGAATGGACTGGATCCGATGGGGATACGGGAAATGCGGAATTTCATCCGTTATCTGGCGGAAGAAGAGGGGCTGACAGTGCTTGTATCGAGCCATCTGCTAAGTGAAATCCAGTTGATGTGTGACAGGGTTGCTATAATCTCTCGAGGGTCAGTTATTAAAGTTGACTATGTTGAGAACCTTCTAGCTCTGCAGGAAAGAGTGATTTGGAAAGCGGAACCGAGCAAGGCAGCAAAAGAGGTTTTGGAAGAAGTTACAAACGTTGTGGAAGGGCCGGATGGTACCCTGATTACTCCTTACAGTGAAAGAGATACTGCATCCTGGAATCACATGCTTGTTGAAAAAGGAATCAAAGTTAAAGAGATGAACAGGAAACTGCCTGCACTTGAGGATCTTTTCCTTGAACTGACCGGGGGTGAGACGATTGATTAATCTCGTTCGGAATGAAATGTTAAAGATCGTCCGCAAAAAAAGGATTGTTATTGTAGCGGGAATCATCGCTGTGCTTGTGGCACTTTTTACTTATTCGCAATTCAGGGAAATCGAAAGAAGGCTGGAACGGTTTGGCGATGTCGATTGGCGGACGACTTTGCAGCAGCAAATCATCGATACGCAAAACCGGATCACGAGCAGCGGTATTTCTGATGAATGGAAAAGCGAATTGCAGCTTCGAATTCAGCAGCAGCAATACTATCTTGATAATGATGTGAATCCGATGGAGCCTGGCGCGCCAACATTTGTACGCACTTTCGCGGAGCATTCCATCAATCTGTTCCTGCCATTGATGATCATGGTCGTAGCGGCAGACATCGTATCTTCAGAACGGAGTGCGGGGACCGTGAAATTATTGCTGACAAGGCCAGTGATGCGCTGGAAGGTGCTGATGGGCAAATATATCGCATTGATTTTATCCGTTTCGATCATTGTTGTTTTATTTGGAGTTATCTCCTGGTTGATTTCCGGCATGATTTTTGGTTACCAAGGCTGGACGGCCCCTGTGATAACCGGATTCAGCGTCACTGGGAATGAACTCAATACAAATGCTGTCCAAATGATTCCGCAGTGGCAATACCTTCTGATGGAGTTCAGTCTTGTCTGGTTTGTGGCGTTAATCGTTGGAACAATTACGTTCATGCTGTCCGTATTGATTCGAAACACACCTGCAGGAATGGGAGTCATGCTTGCTGCTCTAATTTCAGGAGCTATCCTCAGCAGCATGGTGTCTTCATGGGAATCAGCAAAATACTTGTTCATGATCAACTTAAACCTCACAGGTTATTTGTCCGGCCAGGCACCTCCGATCGAAGGGATGACTCTTGGATTTTCACTGGTCGTTTTGACGATATGGGGAATCGCGGCATTATTGGTTTCGTTTGCAGTGTTTATAAGGCAGGATATTTATTAGAGGTCAAATCACCGAAATGACCGAGGTTTTTTGTTGATGGATAACGAGCACCATTGCCACAAATAATATGGTTTAGGTGATGCATATGAAACTGGTATTGGCGATATTTTCATTGGTTATCCTTGTATTTGGTTTAGCCATTTTTGCTGATGTTATTCAAGGAAATGGTGTCTTCGAAGCGATCAGTGCTTTTAAGAAAATCAGGCATACGATAGGACCTGAAGAGTACATGTTGATCATTCTCTTTTTCCTTCCGTTGATTGGTTCAAAAATAAATCAGTTCCGAACAAAACTTGAATAATATAGCGGCTGCCCGATTAGAGATTTAACCGGGCAGCCGCCATTTTTTGTCTAAAAAAGGCAACAATTAATATGAATGAAGGAATCAGGATTTGCATGGGTACATGGAAGTAATAAGGTGTAAAGTTCAAACCTTCTTTAATATGTTCGATATAATTTGGAGCAATGATGAGTGAACAGATTAAAATGATGATTCCAAGCGGATAAATGAGCTTTTTTGTTTCTTTTGTATTAAAAAGTTCGGAGATTCCAAGCATTGCGCAGAAAAAGAAAACTGTAATTTTTACAAAGCCTAATAGGACCATCGAAATGATCACGACTGTATCAAGCCTTTGAACAAATTCAGCAATGTTGATATAGCTAACAGCTGTCAGGAAAGGGAATGCTGAACGTGCTCTGACATCAGGCCCCATAATGGATAGGTGGAGAAAATTAATGATGGTTAAAGTTATTCCGATAATAGAGAGTCCCAAAATCCCTATTTTCCAAGTACTTTCTTGATTATTCAGAAAGGGGATCAGCATAGTAAATGCAATCATTTCACCAAAAGGAAATGTCAGTGTCGGTATCAGCTCCTTAATTACTGGCTTCCATCCGTTTTCCAGGACAGGCAGAAGGTTATCAAGCTGTATGATACCTGCAGCAATTTCAAATACAATAAGTAATAACAGCATAAGTACCAGAAGGAAAAAGCTGAGCTCAGTTATTCGAAAAAAGACCTCTAGTCCCTTGAAGGCTGCATACATGATACAACTGACCATGATGATGCCGATGGCCAGAAGTGAACTGGAGCGATAGGCCGTGACGACTAAAAGCTCCTCAAAGTCGCGCAGAACACGGGCTGCTATGTAAACAAAATAGCCAACATATAAAAAACCAATCGTCCAGCCTAAGTATTTCCCGAGAATTTTTTGCAGATAACCAATCAACGATAAATTTGGATACATTTTTGCTAACTTCGCGTAAATCAAAAATAAAAGACAGCCAAGGCAGGTTGCCATTAATATAGCAATCCAGGAATCCTGCTTGGAATTTTTTGCTTGTCCAATAAGAATGGAGCTGCCAATTTCAAAGACAAAAATGACACAAAATAATTGAAATCCATTTATTTTAACTTTCGGAATCATCATCTGCATCTCCTATCTCAATATGGATAAGGCATGATTCTCATTCCAGTACCTTCAATATCCATCTGTACTTGAACCTTTACCTCTGCTCTAGCAAAAAATTCATTCCAATCTTGCTTATGTCTTTTCCAATCCTTGACGCGTGTTTTTCTTAAGATTTCTCCAAAACCATATACATCACTTTTCAATTCCTGTGCAGTTGTAATTCCGTCTTTTATTTCCTTTTCCAACTCTCGTGCTGCTGTATTCTCAAATTCCTGAATGACTTCTCGTTTGCTGATATCCTTATTGCACAGCATTTCCGAAATATAGCCTGAAGCATTGGCATTAATCGAAATTTTTGGATGATCATTTACAATTTCAACTTTAGTCCGACTCTTTAAACGATTAACCATGACAGATGTATAGCGGTTCTCGTCACAGTGGATCCTTAAATTCGTCTGTTGCAATTGGTTGTTGATAATCTGGAGAGACTTTGTCTTCTTGCCATCCATCCAGCCTGCAAGTTTTCCTTCATTGAATATAGCCATACCATTGAGGGTGATGTGTGTCTTTTCCATCGATTCAAGGTTTTCCTTGCTAGCTCCCGTTTTTATGTTTCCTAAAACACTAATACCAGGTATGACTGGCTCAGCTCCAAAGTTTGATAAGTCTTCGATTACATCGTAAACTTTGATTTCTCCATATTCACCTAACAGTTCGGAGGCATTCTTCACTTTTCCTACTAAAGAACGGACTGGGATTTTGTCAATTGTCGAAAGGATGTCCATTGTCGTTTTTACATCAGTATCTCTTGCGATGAGTATCGGTACATTCACACGAACGCTTGCATCCCTTTCAAAAATATCAAATATGAAATTGAGGCTTTCCTTTTCAGCTAACTTTTCACCTATAACGACTAATTGTATATGTGAATAGATATTTTCTCGGGAAAACACATTTGCATGTTTTCTCCCAGCTTCTGAAATCGTTTTGCCGGTCGTTTTGAAATTGATGACAGGGGAAGCGCCTGAACCAGTTCCTTTTGCGGCATTTTCACTAGGATTGACCACTTGATAAGTAACTTCGTAAACATCCTGATCTGGGATATAGTCAAGACCCATTCCAAGTACAAGAGAAATCTCATTCAGTTCCTTATAATTGGAGCATCCACCGATAGTCCCCATTAATAATAGTGCAACAATCAATAGATTCTTTCTCAAACTTTCCACCTACTTTTAACTCTTCCTGAGTCTCACCTTGTTTTTCCTGCTCGCTGGAGCGGGTCTGTTCACCATATTCTTGATTGAAAATCGGAATAATAGATCTTTTTGCTCAGAGAGCCTAAATGGGGCAATTGGAGCAAGATAAGGGATTCCAAAAGACCTTAGGCCGCACATATGCATACCGATCATCAGGGAAACAATCAAAACCCCATAAAGTCCAATATAGGAAGCCGCAATCAACAGTATAAAACGAAGAATACGTGCTGTAATCGCCAGATTGTAGTTTGGAATAACGAAACTTGCAATGGCTGTTACAGATACAATAATGACCATGGCTGCAGAAACAAAACCTGCTTCAACTGCCGCCTGGCCGAGAATTAGTGCTCCCACAATTGATAGTGCAGACCCAACAGCTCTAGGCATTCGGATTCCCGCTTCTCTCAGTACCTCAAAGGTAATCTCCATGATCAAAGCTTCAATGATTGCAGGAAAGGGAATCGCTTCTCTTTGCGCTGCGATGCTGACCAGGAGGACTGTTGGAACAAGGGCATGATGATGCGTGATCATGGCAACATACAAAGCAGGAGCGTAGAGTGATAGAAAAAATGCACCAAGCCGAAGGAATCTCAACATAGTGCCGATATATTGGTTTTGGTAATAGTCTTCTGGAGATTGGAAAAATTGAGAAAAAGTAACTGGAACAATCAGAACATATGGGGTGCCGCTGATAAAAATGGCTATCCGTCCCTCGATTAAATTACCTACGACCACATCAGGGCGCTCTGTATTTTGGACAGTTGGGAAAGGGCTTGGCTGGTCGTCTTGAATGAAGCTCTCAATATAATTCGATTCAAGAATTGCATCGATTTTAATACTCTGAAGCCGCTGCCTTACTTCATCAACAATCGATTCTTCAGCTATGTCCTGTATGTACATAAATTCAACAGCTGTTTGTGTCACTTCTCCAATCTTAAATGATTCAAGCCTCAGCTTTGGACTTTGGATCCGGGACCTGACAAGAGAGGTGTTTGTCCTAAGGTTCTCCGTAAAGCTATCTTTAGGGCCACGGATTACTGTTTGGGTGGTTGGTTCAGATATACTGCGTGAAGCGACTTCTTTTGTATCTAGAACAAGAGCGATGCTCTCTCCGTCAACCAGAACCACAGTGCTTCCAGATACAATCGCTGCGAGTACATCATCAAATGTGTATTTTTCATTGAAATTTGTAACTGCAATGGATTGTTCTAAATGATTTTTCACCTTAGGTAATTCATTGATGTCTTTTAATAATGGCTCTAAAATATGTTCATCGATCTTTTGCGCGTTTGTAATGCCATCAATATGAATAATAGCAAGAGAATTAAGTTGCCCTGAATGCTTAATCAGTCGCACAATCAAGTCAGAACAATAGCCAAGATCCTCTTTTATTTTCGCAAGATTTTGATCCAGGCTAGTACCGAGCTTTGTTTGAGAAGGCAAAGGATTTTTTAGGGATTTACTCTTTTGAGAACCGAACTTCTTCCACATTGATTCCTGCCTCCCTCTGTTTAAGATTCCACGATTATCATTACCAAATTGCGCTAATTTATGTAATTGGATGCAACAGAGGGAGATATGGGTGAGCTTTTGAATAAAGGTCTGAAACTATTTACCTGCAGATCCGTATGAACAATAGGGAGGCGGTATAATATGATCAAGATTGCTGCGCACTGTTCCATCTGTAAAAAAGAGATTCAACCATCCGAATAAGTATATGTAAAAATTAGATATCCGAAAAATAGAGGAATGACCGAAATCAAAGCATATTTGCAAAACGAGGGCAAAATTTTTTGTAAAAATTGCTATTCAAGTTCAGAAAAAAGGTAGGAGGAACCAGACGTGTTTGTGGAAAAGCGGGCTGAAAAGAGAAGGAAGAAGAAAAATGAAGGAGATTATGGATTTTGGGATTTTATTTTTGATGTTTTATTTTGGATTCCTGAGTTGATCATTCTGCCATTCAGGTTGTTATTCCTAATATTCAGGTTCCTTGTAAGGTCTGTGTTTGATTCATTTTAACTTGATCTATTCGAAGCTCCTGTTTGCAATGGAAGGCTGTGCTGGCTTTCAAGGGAACTCTTTTCATCTATTTGCTGATAACATTTCTTATAGAGTTTAACAGCAAAAATCCTGCAAGCCATCTCGCAGGATTTTTCATTTATTGTTTTCTGACCATAAACTGATCCTGCAATACTGGCCAGTTTTGCGGGAACGGGACTCCGAGGACCCAGTAGCTGACGCCTCTGAGGCCGTATTCTTTTACTGTATCGTACTTGGCTTGAACGCTTCGGGCATCTTCGAACCAGACTTCGTGCTGTTGGCCTTCTCCGTCGCTATAGCGGAAAAACGGTGATTGATAGGTGTCATGGAATTCGATATTTACTCCGTATTGGGTTGCGAGGTTTACTGCTGCCTTTGGGCTGACTGTGCGTGCATATGTTCCTTGTACCCATGGGATCCTCCAATCTCTTCCGTATAACGGAACGCCCATTAGTATTTTTTCAGGGGGAATGGCGGTTACGGCATAATCGAGAACTTTTCTTACTTCGTTTAATGGTGCAATTGCCCATGGTCTTCCCCCAGACCAGCCCCATTCATAGGTCATGATCACAACGAAATCCACTATCTCTCCATGAGCGTTATAATCGTGGGCTTCGTAAAGCAAGCCTTCCTGATCTGCCCGCGTTTTTGGTGCGAGTGCAGTTGAGACAGTATAGCCCTCAGGGTGAAGGCGGGCAACGGTTTTCCGCAAAAAGTTATTATAGTTTTCACGGTCTTCAGGGAAGACATATTCGAAATCAATATTCAAACCGGTATAGCCTTTTTCCTTTATTTTAGCTAGGATGTTTGTCAGCAAGGTGTCCTGTGCTGCCGGATTTCTTAAGATGGCTGCTGCACGGTCAGAACTGAACGAGCCATCCGCAACATTTGTGATCGTTAACAAGGGAGAAGTGTTCGTTGGTACTGCCGCCTGAAGGACAACTGAATCCTGCAGGTTGAGCAGGGAGCCGTCTTCTCCCATACCATAGGAAAAAGGTGCAACATAGGTAAAGTGAGATCCCAGTGTGAGCACCTCTTGTCTGCCCGATTCGTTCATCTTTGTAATATATGCATTTACTTCAATGACAGGTCTGGAAGGGGATGGGATTCTGAGTATACTGCCTGGATATATGAGCGCGGGATTGGAGATTCCATTTGCCTGTACGATCTGGTTCACGGTGACACCGTAACGCTGTGCAATCGACCATAGAGCTTCGCCGGGTTGGATCGTGTGGAAAGAATAAGGAAGTTTCAGCATTTGTCCGACGAAAATTAACGATGGATTTGAAATATTATTATAGCTTGCGAGATCTTCCACAGTAGTTCCATATCTTGAGGCAATTGTCCAAAGGTTATCTCCTTGCTGCACGACGTATTCCATATTTAGTTCCGGAATCACGAGCGACTGGCCCACAACCAAAACATTAGGATCTTCAAGCCCATTCACTAAAATTATCTGATTGTTGGTAGTTTGATAACCCTGTGAGATTCGCCAAAGTGTGTCTCCAGGTCGAACAACATGTATTTTCATGTAATATCATCCTCCACTTAATTTACCTTTTATCATGGTATGCTTCTAAAAGATGTCCTATCTGTAAAGTTTTCTACGATTTTTTTTCTGAATTTTTAGAATAAAAGAGTATACCTTTCCTCCAATTCGTATATAATAGACAGAAAAAACTATTAAACAAAGGGGAAAAAGTATGGTTACGTATGGCACTTTTTTACGTTTAGTAGAAGAGGCGGAAAAGTTGAACTGCAAGGTGATTTTAGACTCGAAGAAAAAAATCAATTTTAACCCTGACATGTCCATAACCATTCCTTTATCGACCACACTGGAAAATGTATATGCCTTTGCACATGAAATTGGCCATTTAATTGATTTTATTAACGGCGAGCTTCATTATGAAAAATGGCTGAATGACTGGTCTTACAGGATTACGGCTGAAATGAGCGCATGGGTCCACGCCTATAAGATATTGCAGAATTTAGATGTGCCTTTGGATGGATGGAAGGACCACGTCAATGCAAAGCTCTCGACTTATTTTAAATATCAAGAGGTAATTGCATAACAAGCCGGCTATGAAGCCGGTTTTTTTCTGTTTAACCGGAAGTCATTCTTTAAAAAAACTTCAATGTTAAAAAACTTTTATCAAAAAAAATTACCCCCCCCTCTAGTTTACGAACGTTTGTTCGGGATATAATATCATTAAACAATCCCGAAAGGACGGTCAGCATGAGGATACGTGACAGAGGAAAGCTGAAATTTATGCCAGCCCATTTCATGCCGGAGCATAGGGCTTTATTAAAAAGGCTTGCTCGGGATGAGCTCCGGAAGCCCAGGCCATTGCTGGATGAATACGACATTCAAGAGCTGGAAAACTCTATTTGCCTTGCCATGGAATATACATACACAGTTGTGATTACAAAGTGGGATGACGGATTTACATACGAAGAAAAAGGGCGTGTACATTATCTCGATCCAATACGGAAAGAGGTCCGTTTGGTAACCGAGGATGGCTGCGCAGTCGCAATCCCTTTCGTCGATATAGTTGCGGTAGAGGTATTTGAGTAAAAAAGATAATAGCCAGGCGCAACTCGAGTTACAGCGTTTATTGTAATGATGGTGCTTTTTAGTTTTGTTAAAAGGATTTATTGGGTTAAGGAAGAAGTAATGATAGTGCAGTAAAGAGTGATTAGTCAATGGGAACATCTCTGTAGTTGGCTATTCAGGAAGGTAAATTACAAATGAAAAACTTTAAGGGGATTTAAACAATGACAAAAAAAGCATTGCTTATTATCGACGTCCAAAATGAAATGTTCCAAGAAGGGAATGTGGTGTTTAACGGGAATCATTTAATCAACGGAATAAAGAATTTATTGACCAATGCACGTTCCAAAAAGATTCCGATTTTTTACATCCAACATAATGAACCAGCTGGTTATTCATTAGAGCATGGATCTGAATTATGGAAAATCCATTCTGAAATCACTCCGCATGAAGAGGATATCATCATTCAAAAAACCACTCCGGATTCATTCTATGAGACAACTTTAGCTGAAGAATTAAAAACAAAAGGGATCGAACAATTGATTTTGGCCGGCATCCAAACTGAAATTTGTATGGATACTACATGCAGGAGCGCATTCAGTAAGGGATATAAGGTAACTCTAGTGTCTGACCTGCATAGTACATGGGATAGCAATGAACTGGCAGCCCAGCAAATTATCAATCACCACAATAATGTATTACGCTGGTTTGCAGATGTTCAGTCAAGTGATGAAATTCGTCTTGATTAAAAGGAAGTACTAAGCAGAAATTTTCATAGGCAACACCTCACCTTAACAGTTGATTGCAAAGGAGTGATTTAAATGGAACAGTCCACACGTGAAAAGGGGAATGTAAAGGTCACTAGCCCGATTGACTGCGGCAATGCACCCAAAAAACTATTGCTGAAAGCTTTGACCATTGGCTTTGCAAAAAGAGAATTTGGCACTCTAAAAGAATATGTTGCTGAAAATATTCACTGGCAGATCGTTGGCGACAAGCATATCAATGGGAAGTGCGAATTTGAGAACGAATTGCTTCAAATGGAAAGCAAGGTTGTCACTGAAGTCCGACTCGCCTCAGTCATCACTCATGGAAATACTGGTGCAGTTAATGGTTCTTTAATATTAAAGGATAATAATAGCATTGCATTTTGTGATATCTATACTTTCACTGGTGCCGGTAAAAATGCAAAGGTGAAAGACATCGTGTCGTACAGGATAGAAGAGAATTCATTTTAATCGAATACTGACATAAGGAAAGAAAAATACAGTTCGATAAAATAATTGATTGGAGTTACATATATGGCAAGGACTTCTTCACAGGAGTCCTTACTTTTTTTGTAAAATATCTTCTTGGATAAAGGGAATCCCTTGCCTGGCGGAGAATATACTTTTTTTAAAAAGGGAGGGACCATAGTGACGAAAATAAATGAACAAGCCAGGTTAAGTCCATTCCTATTTGGTGTGCTTGTAATTGTAACAACCTTTCTAATGGGCTCTTCTTTTACAGTTGGCAAGGTTGGTTTAAAGTATGTTTCGCCATTATTATTGGTTGGATTAAGGTTTACGATTGCCGGAATACTCATGGCGATTTTGGTCAGGAAGAAGCAGCTCCCGGCAACTCGGGTTGATTGGGGAAGAGTAATAGTCATTGGCATGGTTCAAACTGCGGGGGTCATGGGCTGTATCATCCTCAGTTTGCGAACAATTACGGCAGGTGAATCCTCCATCTTAACTTTTACTAATCCGCTAATGGTTGTCATCATGGGGACAGTCTTCCTCGGAATCCGTTACCGGCTTTTACAGTGGATCGGTGCGATAGTAGGCTTTTTTGGCGTGTTTATTACTCTTGGTTTCCATTTACAGCTGACATCAGGAACTCTGCTCGGACTCGGCGCGGCGGTGTCATGGTCGATTGGTACCCTTTTGATAAAACTATGGGGCAGCCGCTTTAACGTCTGGGTACTGACGGCGTACCAGATGCTTTCCGGAGGAACCATACTCTTAGTGATGGGACTCACTTTGGAAAGTCCGCGTCTTGTAATCAATCCACTGTCCATTTCCATCATATTATGGCTGGCCATCATGGCATCGATTGTACAATTCGCCATTTGGTTTTATCTAATCAATGAAGGGGATCCTGGAAAAACAAGTGCCTTCCTGTTCCTCGCTCCGTTCTTCGGGGTTCTAACTGGCTGGGTCCTGCTGGATGAAGTGGTTAAACCTTATGTATATATAGGTGGTGCACTTATTTTCTCAGGGATTTTCTTCGTGAATTGGACATTTAAACCGAAAAGAAGTTTAACCCTCCGGAAAACCGGGTAATAAGACCTGAATGCTTATTGGATAATTCACCCTTTACGCCTATATTTAGGTAAAAATGAATATTTAACTAATAAATATTCTCATCTATAATTAGATTGGTATGGAAAACTTCACCAATACAAAAGTCTTATGGGCCTTGGGTGTTGTTAAACAAATTTTTAATACAGGAAGTGATGGTCCTTGTCATCGAAAATTATATTCAACATCAATGAGGTCAATGGTTCGATATCAGGTTTAAGCCACACGATTTCCAGATTGCAGAGTATTCAAAGTAATGTATCTGGTGTAAGGAACAGTGTGGATCCGCGGATTCTTGGGCGGAGTGGAATCAGTGGACAATTCAGACGGGCGTCCGCTTCTTTTGACCGGATCGAAATGAAAATGAATCAGCTTAAATCCTTTACAAACAACTCTGCTGATCGATATTCAAATTCTGAAAATCGGGTGAACCGTCAGGCGGATGCGATGAATAAGGCGATTGATGCAGCGAGGAAGCAGATTGATGAGCGATTCGTTAGCGATTTGTATGAAACATATAATAATACCTATGGCAGATGGGTGGATTTCCTGCATGGTGCACAATATGCCGCTGGTGCAGGACTCATGCATCTGCTTGGATTCAGGTTTGCGGATATCGATGGTGTACTGCGCAAGTTCCAGGTAGTCGATGATGTTTTTTTGGGAAAGATGCGGATACCTGTTGCCAGCATGGTCCATAAAATTGAGACATCAAAATTGAATATGCTTGCCAGGTTGATGGTGAGCCCTACCAGAGCGTTTGGAAAAAAAACATTGTCTGAACTAATATACAAGCGAACAGCTAATTATTTTCCCAAGGACATCGCAGGTCTAAGCAATAGCGTTTCTAAACTTATAGCCGATGGCAAAAGAAGTACGTTGGTAAATGCGGTAAAAAATAATGCGGGAAGTGTATTGAAGAACGGTCTGAGGCTCGGAAAATCGAATGCAGCACTGGCCGTATTGATTACAGCAGGTGCAGAAACGATTGGCGCAGGAATCAAAATTACCGAAAATTATAATATGTATAGTGGCGAGAAGCTGAAGGAAGAGAACGCAAAAGTAGTTGGCAGTGCTGTATATAAAACTGCGGTTGTATCTGGTACTTCTGTTGCAGGGGCTGTGATAGGGGGAACGCTTGGCAGTATAGCCGGACCTATAGGAACAGTTGCCGGCGCTGCAGTCGGCGGCTTTGTGGGAAGTTGGGTTGGCGACAAAATCGCAGGTAAAACTCCTGCTTGGGTCGATAAAACAGCTTTGCACTTTAAAGATGGTATTCATAAAGGTACTGAGGCGATTGCTTCTGGTGTCAGTAAGGTGAAGGATGGATTTAATGATGTGAAAGAACATGCATCGAACTTATTGGGCGGAGCGAAATCATTCCTTGGGTTTGGAGATTAGGAGGGGAACATGAATAGAATTTCACTTTCAATTGAGGAGTTAATTTATTGTTTTTACAACGAAGGATATTTTGAACATGGAAATGCATTGAAGCAGGTTTACTTCGGGGACCTGGACGATGAGAAAATGGATCTTTTGCTCCAGATTACTACTCGATCACTTTTATCCAAAAGTTTGGTTGTGTATGAGAATCACAAATTTATATTAGTAGAAGAGTTGGCAGAAATCATCTCCATGCTAAATTACTCAGAACAGTCTATTAAAGCCTCCCGACACGGAGTAGAGGGAGGAGAGGAGTCTGTCTCCTTCCATTTCAGCGGAAAGACAGTACTACAGCATTCTTTGATGTATGATGACCAGGTGCATGTCTTTGAAAAAGTATCTGTTGAAACAGCGGCAGAGCTTATTACGGGGTTTTACAGAGTCAGTAACCATGGCAGTGAAAGTCAATTTGAACTCAGCGAGGCAGAATTTGAACAGTTACTGGAATCCATGGAAGATAATAACAAGCTATTTGAACTACCTGTGCTGCAGGGTGAAAAACAGCAATTCTATGAAACTCTGAAAGCAACAAATGGTTTATTAAATACGTTACTATTTTTGGAGTTTACGGAGCAAAAGGAACCAGTGGCTAAGAACGTAGTGTTATTTACTAATGACAGCAAGCGGAACTGGGTCATTGAAAAATACGAGGATGTTTTTTATATCAATCAATGCGATAGCAGAAAAATAAATCAATTAGTAAGAGAAAATGTCATAGAGCCATTGGAAAAGGTGCAATATGGAAAATAAAATCGAAGAGAATAACATAAAAGTTTACGACGATCGTGTCGAAGTAGTCTATACGAGCGGAGGTGCAGGGTGCCTGCTGATTGGCGGTGGATTCCTGTTGGTGGCCTCCCTCTTTATCTTATTTTACATAGTTCCCACTTCAGGGTTCGTCAGGTCTTTTATCGGAATTATTATTGGTGGCTTTGGATTACTGTTTTTCGGTACAGTTATGCTAAAGGTTGTTGGAGCATTGCTAACCGGCAAGGCAGTTTATACGGTTCAGGATGGATATTTTAAGGGCAAGAAGACATCTGTCAGAATCAGTGAAGTCAAAGATATGAGATGGGCTGGAAGGTCATTGAAATATCTTGCAGTAAAGACAACAAATAATAAAACAGTCAAGATGTCCTCCTATAACCTTGTCCCGGAGGAGAAAGTGGAACAGGTGATAACCGAATATGTCGTTCCTCATTCGACCCCTGAATTCAAAGTGAACTGGGAAAAGCGTATGAGCAATAAAGGTGTCTGAATTTAAGAAGCTTGCAGAGATATTCGTTTCGTTCTGCAAGCTTTTTGTCATTGAATATAGATATGAAGGGTGTCCATTAAATGGGAGAACATAATATCAAAATATCAGAAGGTAAGGTGGAGGTTGTTTATACCAACCCAGGCGCAGGTTGTATGATATCATCTGCTTTGTTCGGTACGTTGCTTTCTGCGTTCGTCCTATTTGTCGTAGCGCCTGATTCAGGAATCGTAAGAGGTTTTTTGAGTGGCGTCATCGGGATCATAGGACTACTCTTTTCTGGGGCGATTTTATTAAAGCTGATTGGTGTGTTAATGACTGGGAAAACCTTGCTTACTGTAGAGAACGGATTGCTAAAAGGGCGTATGAATAGTGTGCCAATTAATGAAATAACAGATATAAAATGGGGCGGCAGCTTAAAGTACCTTGTTATCCAAACCGTTAACAAAAAGAAAATGAAAATTCCTACATATAACTTGGTAAGCGAAGATAAGGTTCAAAAGGTTATTGAACAGTACATAATCCCTAAAGGCAGATCAGAATTAAAGAGGAATTGGATAAATAGGTATGAAGGAGATGGCAGGAATTTGTTTTAATTGAAAATGGTCCAAGATGAAGCCTAGTTTTATAAGAACCAATTGATTTGAAAAAAATAATAATTAAGGGGCAATGATGATTGTGTACAGATTTTATGAGAAATTAAAAAGTTTATTTGGCGGTGTAATTTCTTTATTTTCTTTGATTGTATGTCTTGCTTCTTCTGTATCATTTTTCATGGAGGGTGACATTCTCTATGGAATAGTACTTTTTGTAATAAGCACGATTTTTGTAGGCGTATGTATAATGTTTTTTTCTGACCTCAGACGAAAAAAAAATGAGTCAGCCTAAACAGCATGTGAAGGACGACTATTCTAGACAATTTAATTTAACGTCCGGTAATACAGGTAAATGTCTATAGTCGACAATCACGTTTAATGCTTGCTACAGGTCTTATTCTGTTCAAAAGAAAAAATTGTCTATTGAACGGGTAGGATAAAAAATGGTTTACATATAATGAAATACTCGAGAAAATTTTTCATTAAGACCGTATCTTTCCCCTCCCTTAATCCGTTTTAGGTGCAGAGAGGTTAAAAGGAGTGAACAGGATGTATATTGAAAAGCGGTGGAAAGTGAATGCAGCTGAGGAACAAACCTCAGGAATCATGGTGTTTTATGAGAATCTGCAGCAATACTGCCGTTTTCTGACACAGAGCAGCTGGGATGGCGATGATCTCGTTCATGAAGTGATACTAAAAGCGATTCACCATTATGATTCATCACAGTTTAGTTCAGCTCTGTTGAAGAAAATTGCCTATAACCATTGGGTCGATACAATCAGAAAGCAGCGGCGCGAGATTACTGGATTACCGGAAAATCTTACTTCGTTCACACAGAATAACATCATGGATACAGTCGAAATGGTTATGACTAGGCTAACGCCAAAGCAGGCTGTTGTTTTTATCCTGAAAGAGGCTTTTCGTTTCAAATCAAGCGAAATTGCCGAGCTAATGAGGACAACAGATATGGCAGTAAAAGGGTCTCTTCACCGGGCAAGAAGGCGCCTTGAAAGGGAAGGGAGCCTTCGTGAGGTAAATCAGGATTTGAGTGAAGAAGAAAAAAAGAGGTTAACCGAGCTGCTCTCAGAATCACTAATGGCAGAAGACCCGACTGTATTGATTGAAAACATCCCTGAAATCCCAGCGCTGTCTGCAACCACCTCACCGGAAATGTCCTTGCGTTCACGTTTCCCTCTCTCTACTTTCAAAATGGCTGCGTAAGCAGGAAAGGGAGGACCAAAGTGAGTACAATTCCATACGTAATTGAACAATCCAACCGTGGAGAGCGTTCCTACGATATTTATTCCCGGCTGTTAAAGGACCGGATCATTCTGCTTGGAGACGAGATCAATGATCATGTTGCGAACAGCGTCATTGCACAGCTTTTGTTCCTTGAAGCAGACAATCCCGAGAAGGACATCTCCATCTATATTAATAGTCCAGGAGGTTCAACCACAGCGGGCTTCGCGATTTTTGATACGATGGAATACATCAAGCCCGATATCAGCACCATCTGTATCGGAATGGCCGCATCTTTTGGAGCAATGCTCTTGCTTGCCGGCACAAAAGGCAAGCGATATGCACTTCCAAACAGTGAAATCATGATCCATCAGCCGCTTGGAGGGGCAAGGGGGCAGGCAACAGAAATAGAAATTTCGGCCAAAAGAATCCTCAAGCTCCGGGAGCATATTAATCAGCTGATTTCTGAGCGGACCGGCCAACCGGTGGAAAAAATCGAGAAAGACACGGACAGGGATTATTTTATGACCGCCAATGAAGCACTGGAATATGGGATCATCGATAAAATTATTTCAAGGAATTAGTTATTAGAAAGAAAGATGGGCTGCCTGGCAGTTCATCTTTTTTATATTCAATAGGATTGTTCCTCTATGGTCACATTTTCTCATTAACTAAACAAATGATACAAAAATCCATTTGATACTGGTATAGAAAACTTCAGCCTGATATAATCGATTTTATATTTCGAAAAATTAAGAACAATCAACCTTTTAAGTGCAACAAGAAATCTAACGAAAGAAAAGGGGAATGTCCATGAAATTCAGTGGATCAGAAAAGATTAGAAAAATGACATCCAGTATTTTTCAGGAAGTGGTTGATCGAAAGCAGGCTGCATTATTGAACGGAAAAGATGTCATCGACCTTAGCATCGGGAGTCCGGATTTCACGCCGCCGCCATTTGTTGTGGATGCTTTGGTGAAATATTCACAGAATCCTGGCAGGTATGGTTATACGTTAAAAGGGATTAGTGAATTTAACGAGGCAGTAAAATATTTTTATGAGCAGCGCTATTCCGTAGAATTGGATGAAAAAAGCGAGGTCCTCCAGTTGATGGGTTCGCAGGATGGTCTTGCACATCTGGCAACTGCAGTCATAGACCCTGGGGATTATGTCCTTGTTCCCGATCCTGGCTATCCAATCTATGAAGCTAGCGTTACGATCGCAGGAGGCAGCATTTATCCAATGCCGCTGCTAGAGGAAAATAATTTCCTGCCACAGCTTGATGAAATCCCGAAGGATGTTCTGGAAAAAACGAAAATGATGATTTTAAGCTATCCAGGAAATCCTGTCACCGCGCTGGCTGATCGTCATTTTTTCGAAGAGGTTGTGACGTTTGCTAAGGTACATAATATTCTGGTTGTCCATGATTTTGCCTATTCTGAGTTGATCTATGACGGGAACCCGCAAATCAGTTTTCTGTCTGTACCGGGTGCAAAGGAAGTTGGGGTAGAGTTTAACTCACTCTCAAAAACTTTTAATATGGCAGGCTGCCGTATTGGCTATGTGGCTGGCAACTCTCAGGTCATTGAAGTTCTCTCATCATTCAAATCGCATATTGATTATGGCATCTTTTATCCGATTCAGAAAGCAGCGATTGCCGCTCTGACTTCTGATTTTTCTTTCTTAAAGGATCAGGTGAAGCAGTATGAAGCAAGACGGGATGCATTAGTATCAGGGCTCAGGAATGGCGGGTGGCAAGCGGCCAATTCCCCAGCCACGATGTTTGTCTGGGCGAAAATCCCCGAAGGGTGGAAATCACGCGACTTTGCCTTTAAGCTGATTGAAGTGGAAGGGATTGCTGTCGTGCCCGGGGATGCTTTTGGCAAGCAAGGCGAAGGGTATGTACGAATCGCAATGGTCCAGCCTCCGGAACGACTAACAGAAGCAGCACAGCGAGTAAATCAGTTTCTGATGGATTTTACTGTTGTTATCCAATAAAGAATCTGTTCGGAATACTAAGAAGGAAACAATGAAGCAGTGGATTTCATTTTCGAAATCTCACTGCTTTAATAGCGAAAAAAGAAATATATCGACCACTTTTTGAAATATATCAGCGGAAAACAAATAGATCGACCACATTTTCCAATATATCGTCCAACTACATATTTGCAATATGAATTCCAACTGATATATCAGATTTTAAAAGAAAAGATTATGTTAAAATTATCCTTAAACGATCTCCAAAATGTAAACATCGATTGAGTCAAAGACTTATTTCGATTTATTGGCATACGAATTTTTTGCAGGTTGCATCTGTATCCTCTGCTGCTCGGCATCTTTCTTAAATGCTTCCATTGCCTTAGTGTAGAGTAAACTCATCGGTTCAACCTCCTATACATGTATTAGTAATGCCCTTCCCTTTCTTGATATTTATAAACATTTGGATTTAAAACATTTATCGGGAGTTGTGATGAATGACAACTACAAATATCGATAACCAGAAGGTACGAAACAATTTAAATGCTGATTGTGAAAATTGTTTCGGATTGTGCTGTGTGGCATTGCCATACGCCAAATCAGCAGACTTTGCTTTTGATAAAGAGGGAGGAACTCCTTGCAATAATTTGCAGACAGATTACCGTTGCGGGATACATAGCAAGCTAAGGAATAAAGGTTTCAAGGGGTGTACGGTATACGAATGCTTTGGCGCCGGACAAAAAGTTTCGCAGGTGACATACAAGGGCCGTGATTGGCGAAGTCACCCTGATTCTGCAAAAGAAATGTTCAACGTGTTCCCGATTATGCAGCAGCTTCATGAAATGCTGTGTTACCTGGAGGAATCCATTTCTTTAGGGGAGGCAAATTCCATTCATCCACAGCTGCGTGCTGCTTATGAAAAAACAGAGTCACTGACGAAACTTGATGCTGTGGAAATCATCGCTTTGGATGTTCCAGCGCATAGAGCGGAAGTGAATGATTTGCTTTTACAGACGAGCAGCTTGATTCGAGGCAAGGTTAAAAGTAAGCAAACACAAAGGGGGAAGGTTCTTCTTGGTGCAAAGCTAAGGCGTGCCGATCTTAGAGGGACTGATTTGCGAGGGGCGCTGTTGATTGCAGCTGATCTTCGGGAAGCGGATCTTAGAGTATGTGATTTTATTGGCGCGGATATGAGGGATGCCGATTTGAGCGGTGCGAATCTAGAGGGCAGCTTCTTCCTTACACAGGCACAGATCAAATCGGCTATTGGAGATTATCAGACAAGATTACCTTCGAATTTGCAAACACCGAAGCATTGGCACTAGAGGTCGGAGGTGAAGTCTTTTATTGGTTGTGAGTGGTATAAGTGTGGGTTTGGCTGAAAGTTGCCTCGGGTTTGGAAGTTTTCGGTTAGGTATTTGGATAAAATTTGAAACTATTCATGGGGTCCCCCGTATTAATAAGTAACAGAAAAGGGGGAGAATGGATGAGGAAGTTATGGTTGATTCCTATAATGGTTGTTTTAATACTCGCAGGCTGCCAGCAAAAGCAAAATGGTGTACTTGATACCAGTAAGCTTGAGAAGGTTGAAGAGACCGGAAATGCAACCGATGAGCAATTAAAGAGCATTCCAATCATGTATAAAGTGCCATCACTCAAAGTAGGCTTAGGAGCATTGCCTTTCGAATTGAAGCCGCCTAAAGACCTTCCATTTGACGCCATGCCGCTCAAAATGACGATTGAAGACTTTAAGCATGATGGAAAAGAATTATCGGTCACCCTTGACAGCGTGTCAAAAAAGAAAGAAGACCAAATCATTTTGAGTATCTTAGTCCATAATTTTAAAGTAGAATATGCTGATTTATCAGGAGAAGAAGTCCAATTGAAGGATGGTGTCGCCGGAAATTATGAGAATGGAGCCCTTCTTTTTGAAAAGGATGGACTCATTTATCATGTTGGCTACAGCAATCAAAATATCTCTCCTGAGCAGTTGAAGGAAGATACCATTGATATGGCTAATCAAATGTTATAAAACATTGAGTCTATAAAAAAATGCTCAGGACAAATCTGAGCATTTTTTTAGTTCTGCAGCTGGGATTTTAAAAGGTTTTCAATCTCTTTTCTCGATTCTTGACCTTTATTTAAAAATAGTAAACGGAAATAAAGTGATTTTAAGAATTGATTTAAGTTTGTATTTTTCCTAAAGTAGGCTGGAGTATGGCCACAAGAGTTTTTAATATCAGATACTTCATTTGATAGCTTAAAAATCCAATTTGTTAAGGATTGTTCGTCCATTCCTTTTTCTAATAGGGCTGTTATGGCATAAATGAGCCGCTCATCTTCCTCATCAACATAGGCTGTCTCTTTTAATATGCAGTTTCCAATCGTATCAAGACAATTGCTGGCTAAAGCTTGATTAAACAATGGATGTTTGACTGCTTCATCTAATAAATCTGCTCCGTGAGCAATACTATGTGCCCAGCCTTTTTCCTCTACATATCCGCGGGTATCTTCTTCCTTTTGCAAATAAAGAATACTGGCCTCTATGGCATTTAGCACAGTTGCTTCAGCAAGAAATCGTTTCTCACGATCTTTGCCTAAAACAAGAGCTATTACCAATGTGGAAAATGCTCTGGTAAAAACGGTATCGTTATTCACTGTGCCGATGCCGAGAAATAAATGATTCTGGTCGAGGCATGTTTCAATCAAGTATTCCATTTGTTCCTGGCTAAGATAATTTTGTTTAACCAAGTAATAAAAAGAAGTGTAAATCAGTTTGTCACGCAATACCGGATCTGTGGAGCCAATATTATCCATCATCGCTTTTATCAGCTGATTGAGATTCCTGCTTCTTATCGTTTCAGGACTCTTAAAATCCAATTCTCTCATTTCCATCTTCAATTGCTCTGCAGCTATCACTAATACCCATCCTTCGTTACACATTTACTATATTTTAACATATTTTTTTCTAAAGAAGATTGAAAACAGCAACTGTTTCCAGCTGCTGCTTCTTTTTACTTCATTACATTTTTCAAATGTCTGCCTTGTCTATTCAGGAAGATCCACACAATTGCTAGTACGATGAATAGTGCAAGGAATAAAATCGGCAGCTGATAAAAATTCCAGAAGCTTGGTCCGTAATGTTTCAATTGGTGCTGCATTTCGACCGTCTTTTCATATGATCGATTGTATTCATATTGAACAATCCATTGTTCATTAGCCATCATGACCGTGCCTAAATCGTAGTCACTTGGTACGATTTCTTCCTTGTTTTCAACAATACCGCTATCACCAATGACAACTGCTGCCTGTTCGTAATCAATTGGGAAGTGGGTTGTAGGTTGATTCAGCACATTTTCATCATTTTTCAAGAAATCAGCCGAGCCAGACGCTGGAAACACTGCCAGGAAATTTAACTGCTCCTGGTATTTTTCAAAGATTCCAAGCAATAGATCCTGTTCTTTTTTTGTCACTTCGTTTGTTGAATCAAGGATATCAAAAGCATCATCCATTATAGATTGTTTTTCTCGTTCAACGATTTTGAGGTCGTTGACTTCTTTATTAAAATCTTTTACATCCGTAAGGGCATTAATGAAGAAAAAGATACTAACTGCCAAGAATAATAGAGCAAATGATAAGACATAATTTGTAAATCTCTTTTGGACTGTGAAGTATTCGGACAGTTCTTTTTCAATTTGGCTTTCACCGCCAAAATTCTCAATCGAAATTCGGATTGCTTCTTTTTCTGTCTTCCCTTGAGCTGTTAGCTCTTCGACCGATTCAATTAAGTGAGAACGCATTTCTTGCCTTAAATCTTCTATTTCTTGGGGATCTCCAGATACATTTCTATAAATGGAATTCACATACTGATCTATTTGCTTCAAATTTATTCTCACCCTTCAATAAAAGTATCGATGATCTTTTTTACAAACTGCCATTCCTCGCGTTTTTGTTGATAACCTTCCACACCTAAAGGAGTAATTTTATAATACTTTCGTCTTCCACCGGGACCTTGTTCATCACCCCAGTAGGATGAAATCCACTCATTCTTTTCTAAGCGCTTTAAGGATAAATAAAGCGTTCCTTCCTTTAATTCAAATTGATCATCGCTCTTTTCCCGAACTAATTTAGCTAATTCATATCCATATAGATCTTTTTTATTTAGTAAAGAGAGGATTAATGTGTCTATATGGCCTTTCAAAACTTCTTTGTTAATTTCCAAATTTTATCACCTCTATAAACAATATAAATTATAATACTTAATAATGCAAGGTATTGTATAAAATTAATTTACTATGAAATAATCAAGAATACATAAAAAAACACAGGATTCCTTCCTGCGCTTTATTTTTCCATCCCAAGAAATCTAAGAACCCTATGGTAAGGGCATTTGGATAAGGAAGTATCATCATCCCTGAGAAAATATTGCCGCCATTCAAAGTTATCCTCTGAACCATAAGTATTGAGATCCGGGTGTATCGTAATGAAGTCATAATTAAACAGTCTTTTTCGAACCTGAGCCTTAATGCTCTGTGCGTATTTTTGAGATTTATTGAATTCCTGGAGAACCCATCTTGGGGTGATTGCGAGCATCATGACATCAAAGTATCTGCTCTTGCGGCTTTCGTGAGCAGGTGTGGCACAATACATAAAGTATTTTTCACCATTGAAACAAAATTCCCAGATAGGATCGTGTGGATCATAAGGTATGTCTTCAGGCCAATCATGCTCATCCAAGGCACTTAGTCCGTTAAGCTGCTTCCAAAATAGTTGCTCAAAATCTTCCACGGTGCCATCCTTCAAGGTATCTGGTGTCTCATAAAACACGATTAATGATGTGTAGCTGCCAAACTTCCTCGAGTGATCCGTATATATGGTTAATAATTCAGCAAGTTCCCTTATTGTGGACGAATTTCGCGGATCGCCAACAAACCCATACCGAAGCTGATTCATGGAAAAGCCTATCGTCGCAGGGATACAGGGAAAAGGCTTTTCTTTATCACTCATTTTGGCGAAGAATTTTTCGAGGGCATTCTTTTCCCAATCCAGTAACTGATCCCGTGCAGAGGGACCATGCGTATACAATTCTTTCATCACAGGCACCTCCAATAGCTTCTACACTATATTCAAAGCATGGAGGTTAGGGTAGATGTCCAGGGACAAATGGGCAAGTACCCAGAGTTGGGAACAATAAGTGGGCAAATAGATGTTTCATAAAGCCGAATAAGGATATATGTTAAAATAAAGACAGTATCAAGTCCGATAAATAGGAGGGATGTTCGATGCATCCTGTTATTTTATTTGACGGGGTTTGCAATTTTTGTGATGCAAGTGTCCAGTTTATCCTAAAGCGCGATCCTAAGGAAACCTTTCACTTCGCTTCACTGCAGAGTGAAGCAGGGCAGGAACTGTTGAGGAAATACAATGTCCATGATGACGTGGTTAGTATGATTTTGATTGAAGATGATCAAGTCTATTATAAATCGTCTGCTGCTTTAAGGATTTGCCGCCATTTGCAAGGCGCATGGAAGCTCCTATATGTATTCATGATCTTTCCGGCTCCAATCAGGAATTTGGTTTATGATTTTATTGCCAGGAATCGTTACAAATGGTTCGGCCAAAAGGATAGCTGCATGCTGCCGCCACCTAATGTCCGGAAACGATTTTTATAATGTAGTGGAGAAAAAAACGGAAAAGCTGAATAACGGGTTTGGATACCTATCACAAAAAGTTAATTTGCAATGTGAAATGTAATGTTTGTTGAATGTAAAAATGTTATTGGTATTGTGGACTCAATTGCTATGCCGGCGATTGGTCCTTTTCTTTTGTGTACATTTATAAGCATTTTACTTTGAAGGATATAAGCCTCTTTTTGTTGAATTTCTTATTAAACTAAAGATGCAGTTTAATTGAACAAGCCTTGGGATAAATGAGCCAATAGATTTGAAACCAAAGAGGAATTCGTTACGTCCTATATCACAATTTTAAACAAATATTGACCATTTAGTTACTTTTAAACAAACCTTAAAGTTAGCCCTCATGGAGGATAATATGAAAAAAATCATACTAGTTTTATTTTTGGCAGGCCTAGTTACTCTCTTAGCGTTTTATTCCTTAAACAAGAAGGAAGAGGTAGTGCCCGATATAAAGCATTCCTCAACCATGAATATCATTGTTAAAGATAAGTCAAAAGTGCATGAACCCAAAACAAATTTTAAGATTGAAGTTCAAAACCTATCTGAACCTAATCAGGAATTCTATATTGTAATTGACGATGAGAGGTTATGGAACCTAATTAATGTTAATAAAGAATACTTTGTTTTAGTTGAATGGGTGGACCAAAGTATGATTTCAGAAATCAGTGGAAAGAAAACCAGTCTTTTACAAATTGAATACATGAATTTAGATTAACGGAAAGGAAGCTATTTACATTAGAAAGTGACTAGTCCTGTCAGTTTTAATTCAATTTTTATGGAACTTGTTATTGAACATATGAAACAGTTTAATTTAAGTGAATTATTTACAATCTGTTTTTTTATAGGTCCTTTTCCTCCAAACAATAAAGCTCCCACAATACGAAAAAGAAGAATGAATTCAATATGAAATCATCCCCTCAAATAATTTGAAAATGCTTGTACTACATTAATGACTCGCTAAACGTTTTTCAAAATCCGCCTTAAACAACAAAATAGCATCAATATTTACAGCAAAATCGTAGTCGCTGATATTAAAATTAGTTATAAACTGTTCAGATCTCTCACGGACCATAATTGTCGGACGGATTTTGTCTCCAATAGCGTCCTGAGTTACAGCACTTCCATAGAAGTACCAGTTAGTTTCAGTAGGCGCATTTTCTGCATTCATAAATAAGTCATTTTTTATTATTTTGCATAAATTATCCATAAAGTCTTCACTAAGCTTAATGTTTTTTCCATGCTCTCCATCAACAGATATATCAGCATATCCATACCAAATATTCCTGCTTGTTCGCTTTCCGTCACTTGAAGTGTATGTTTCATCAAACAAAATCTTCATTTTCATGACCCTTCCTAATATAAGATTTCTTCACACTATTATACAATACGACCATATTGTGAAGAAATATACTTAAACTATTTGGTGCGTGTGTTAAGTAGATAGTGCTGCTGAAGCACTTTTTGTTTATTCAACTATAGAGGCAGGTTTACTTATATAGGAAGAAAGGGAAAAGTTAGGCTAAATTAATTTGGATGGTGGAAATATGACTCTTAATTGGGGAAGGGTTCTTCTTGTCGTAATGATGCTTATTCAGATTAGCATTCTTATTTATACTGCCTACAAGTACCCCGTGTATAAAGCCGTTTTGTGGTTTGCAGCCATAGTTACTTTTCTAATATACGGAGGGATTATTCTAATGATTATACTTACAAACCTTAATTTACTGTAAATCCTCCTTCAATTTGATGGGTTAATGCGATTATCAAGGTAGAATGACACCATACTTTGTGAAACATTCTACTTAAACATAAGGGTGCTTTAGTTAAAGAAGGACTCGAACATAAAAAAAATCGCTTAATGCTGTTGTTAATCGATATTTTTATTTCCCAAATTATTTCTGTTAGCAAAATTGCCGGTTAAAATGTATCGTAATTTGCACCCTTGTAGAAGTGTCTGTTAGTCTTCAAATTGATATACAAATTCTATAACAAAAAAACAAGATTAATTATTATAAATGCCTGGTATATAAATAAAAATAGACCATCATTTTCAATTACATTTTGATGGTCTATTTGCTTTACATAATTAAATATTGTGACAGGTAACTGAACCCGTTAAAAGCTGACTAGCAGCTTTTCCGTTTTTTTTAGTTTGTAAATGTAGAGTAACGCCAATAATGATTGGCCATTGGGTCTGCCATCATTTCAAGTCCTTTGCTGTAAGCCTGGTGGAGGGCTTGCCAATCATCAGTCCCAGTTTCTTTGAGATAAATCTCATGTTCAGGTGCCTGGTCATGGATTCCTACCAGGTCAAATTCGTTGTCCTTATAAAACGTACCGCAAACGAAATAATCAATCGCCGGGGAAACAACTAATGGGTTGCTGACAGAATGTCTTAAGTGAAATTTAATTCTGTCATCGTCTGTCAGTATTTTTTCCAATTGGATTCCTTCAACTGAGGCATTCGCTGAGTCTATTTCTTCATGTTGTTTGTTGAAAGCTTCTGTTATGCCTGTTTCCTTGCTAAGCAAGGCAGTCGCATCATCCATGTCAATGAATACGTCAGCTCTTGTCCTGTAATGGGATGAATCAGGATCGAAGGAGCGATGATCTCCTTTGAAAAAATGGTCCTCGGAAATAGCATTCGGATTCTTGAGCCATCCTTCCTTTAGGAAAGTTGTATAGCGAAGTTGCCATTGCTTAGGATTTATTTTGTATTCTTCAGGTGATTTTAACAAATTCTGAATAGATCCGACCGACTTGGTAATTGAAAACTCTTCTTTAGCAGCCAGTTCAGTCGAAGAGTCTTTCTTGATCACTCCAACCATATTGGCGACAATTGATTTAATTTCCCATTTCATCTGGTCAGACCGCTGCAATGGCCGCATCGCTTTAATTGTATAAGTATACTCCTCGGATTCACTGATGTCAGAGTCGGTAAAAGTACAACACCTAATCGTATCCAACTTCACTCCATTCCGAATAATGGCATACTCAGAAACACCCTCGATCGGTTCCCATTCAAAACTAATCCGCTCCTTTGCGATGATTGTGGTAATGAGCAAATCCTGAAGAATGTTCTCTTTTTCCTTGAAATCTACTGAAGTCATCGTCTGGACCCGTATTCTTTCTATGACATTGCCCTGGTGATCCAGGTTTTCAATACAATATGTGTAAAATGTGCCTGGAACAAGATCTTGATCTGCAAACTGAGAGGCACGGTCTTCATAAATAAGCTCATTCCCTTTGAAAACTCGATAAAGACTGGCTTGATTTTTCCAGGCTAATGTAATGCTATTTGCATTCTGCTCAACCTTTTCAAGCATGCGGGAGTGAGAGGAAGCAACTGTTTTTCTCCGGCGGTTCAATCTGGCAGCATAAAGTGTCCCGGCAATTCCTAAGGCAGCAAGTGGCAAAATGAATCCTGAACGTCTGTTTTTCGTTGATTTTAACGGAAAAGATGTATTCATGAATCCACCACCTAATGTTTTTTTTATTGCATAACAATTATTTACCCATTGTCACAATCGCTTAAAGAAACCAATGTGCTAAAGTAAGTGGTAAATTAAGGAGAAATGATAATACTAGAATGAAAGAGACGTCTAGGATGGTTTTTGTAATTTTTATGGTAAGATAATATCTGAGTAGATTTAAACGGGGGGACAAACAATGGAAACTAGCAAACACTTATACAAAGAGGGAAACTACCGGTTCTGGCTGGATACAGAGACAGGCTCACTTCGGATTAAGTTTGATGGAAATAAAGAATTATACACGATCCCTAAGAATACAAAGCTGTACGATCGTCTCATGGAGGATTTTTTTAGCAAAGCAGAACAGGAAGAAAAATAATTTAATTTTTACATGATCCTGCAACTATAGGAGCGTTCAACATGTTACGTTTAAAAGGAATCCTTATGATTGTGACAGGGGCCATGCTTTGGGGTATGACGGGATCGATCACTGAATGGGTACTGTCAAACACGGAATTGACTGTGCCATTTATCCTTTCCATTCGGATGATGATCGCTGGAAGCAGCATATTGGCTTTCCTGGCTATGAAAAAAGAAGATATTTTTACGGTAGTGAAGACCCCTTATTGGCGGAATCAGCTGATCGTTTTCAGTATTCTTGGAATGGTGGGCCTGCAATATACCTTTACGATGGCCATTGAAACAAGCAATGCGGTAGTGGCCACACTGCTGCAATTCTCTGCACCGATTTTTGTCGTTCTCTATGTATCTTTTAATCATAAAAAGTGGCCCCCGCGGTACCAGATGTTAGGGATAGCAGGAACATTGGCAGGCCTGTTCCTTTTATTGACGAATGGGTCAATGAGCGGTCTATTGGTTAGTACTGAGGCATTGTTATGGGGAGTGGCTGTTGGACTGACCTTTGCCTTCTATACACTTTACCCGGCACGGTTGATGAAGGAATGGAGTGTATTGGCCATCGTCGGCTGGAGCATGTTATTCGGAGGCATTGTGGTTGGATTGGTTAACCGAGTATGGCTCTCAGGGGAATGGGTTCTTTTGGCTGAGCCAAAAATGATCTTGATCATGGCTATACTGATAATCTTTGGAACATTGGCGTTTCTCTTATTTTTAGGCAGCATGAAATACATCAGTGCTGTTGATACGAGCATTTTATCAAGTGTGGAACCATTAACGGTCATGGTCATTTCAGTGATTTGGTTTGATACCATGCTCCAAAGCATCCAATTGATGGGAGCAATGGTCATGCTCATTTTTGTGACCTGGCTTTCCATTGGCGATCAGAAAGCATCCGTTGAAGCGCAAATGGCTAAGCAAAAAAATATTTAATTGGGCCTCCAATTTGATGAAGTAGATCAGATAACTTGGAAAATAATAATATTAGCATAGAAAATCGAGTATGAAACTGCAGAGGTTTTATACTCGTTTTTATTTTGATTTGTAAGGTTATTCCTGTTTTCATTGTCCAATTAACAAGTAAAATAACTTAAGAATTAAAGTGATTGACAACAGCTTCCAAGATTTTAGGTATGTTTCTGGTTGTTAAGGTACTGAAAAATAAACAAATGAAAAGGAAATTTATGTTAATATGTAATTAAAGAGAAATTGGTCTTGTTCCGTTATTGAGCTTCTTAATGGAACAACTCTTTAAGACCGTATTAATTTAAATGAATGAGGTGAATGCCTATGATCATTTGGTTTAGACACTTACCACAGAAAAGTATGGAATTGTCAGAATGGACTCCATTCCTACAAAATAAATGGTATCGAAAACATTATATGAAGTTTGTATACTTACTTCAGATCATCATTCTTCTGATACCAAATTTCTTTAGTACAGGATTCACTAATGTAAATATATTTTTACTTATGATAATAGGTATCCTTGTCTTCATCATTCACGAATGGCTACACATTTTGATCATAAACAAAAAAGGTGATATTAGCCTAACGTTTAGCGGCATATTTTTTTGGCTAAATACAAATGCAATCCTCACCAAACCTAGATTCTGGGTCTTTATGAGCTTGCCCTTTATTGTATTATCAGTTGTGCCAGCCATTATTTCGTTCAATGTATTAGGAAATATCAAATTAATTCTATTATTTGTAAGTTGGTTCAACACTTTGATTTCTTCCTCAGATATAATTAATTCATTTCTTATTGCAATTAAACCCAAGAATACAGTATTTTGCAGAGGCTATTACCGAGTAAAACAGGATTTAGAGGTAACTCAAATGCGTTAGAACTAAAGTTAGGGCAACTTCAATTGCCTTTTCCTATAATTAAACTAAAGGGAGTTTGTTCTGTTATTTGGCAGGTCTAGATTTCTATTCATGGAGGGGGATTTCCAGATGTCAAATTTCGAAGATGAAGAAATACTGACAGGCGGAAATGTCTCAAATGTATTTCGTTCCGGGGATACCGTTCGACGAGAACTAAAACGAGAGAGTATCAAAGTACATAAATTACTTAAGTATCTTGAAAGCAAAGGGTTCAATTTGGCACCGAAATTTCTAGGTATTGATGAGAAAGGCAGAGAGATATTATCCTTTATTGAAGGAGAAGCTGGTAATTATCCGTTAAAAGAATATATGTGGTCGAACGAGGTACTAATTGAAGTAGCAAAGATGCTCCGTCTTTATCATGATACTGTGAGTGATTTTCCAATTGGGGAATGCTGGCAGCCAATCGATCACACCCCTAAGCCATTTGAGGTGCTGTGTCATAATGATTTTGCCATTTATAACATTATTTTTAATCACAACATGCCAGTAGGTATAATAGATTTTGATGTGGCGGGTCCTGGTCCAAGACTTTGGGACATAGCCTATACGCTTTACACTTGCGTTCCTTTAAGTAGAATTTATCATCTGGAATCAGGTGAGGCAGTTTATTATGATTCGTTAAAACATGCTGACCGAATAAAACAAAGAATTGATTTGTTTTTTAAATCCTACGGTATTGAAGGGATGAAAGTAGGCTATTTAGAGGTGGTTTTACTCCGTTTAGAAGGCTTATGTAAAACCATTAGAAGAAAAGCCGAAGAAGGTGATAATGCATTTCAAAAAATGATAATGGATGGACACATTGAACATTATCAAAATGATGTTAGATTTATTCGTGAAAAAGCAAAGGAATGGGTTTAAGATGTAGTTTATTCAATTGAAAAGATCCTAAAAAGACAAGCTCAGAGTAGTTCATTATGAACTACTCTGAGCTTTTTGTGCTTTTTTTTGATAGCAACTGATGATTCAAATAATAATTTGCGTTTTTCAACAATACTTGACATAAATTTAATCTCTGTCATTTTGGATAGTATCCACATTTTGTTCATCCGAAAAATTATATACTTTAACATTTAAGTAGATCGTTGCAATAAATCCTAATATGAATAATGTGGCTCCAAAAGGGGAGGTTGGAGCAAGGTAATCATAGATTTCCATGGTTGTCACCGTCCTGATCTTTGATTGGTGAAAATATTTCCGAATTTATGATATAAATGCAGATGGTTTAAGAAAATGTATCTTAATACGATATATATTTTATAAAGTAATTATATCGTGTTAAGATATAATTATCAAGAGGCAGGAAAGGAAAATTTATGAAACAGCCCTTATCAAAAGACGTATATGAATCTTTAGCGGAGTTCCGTTATCAATTAAAGAAGTTTCTTCATTTTAGCGATTCTGAGGCAAAAAAGTTTGGGATTACCCCGCAGCAGCATCAGCTATTGTTAGCGATAAAAGGCTATCCCGGAAGAGAATACGCAACACCTAGTGAACTGGGAGAACGTTTGATGATCACCCATCATGCTTGTGTGGGCTTGATTGACCGCTGCGAACAATCAGAACTCGTTTCAAGAAGGAAAAACCCCGAGGACGGCAGAAGCGTCCTCGTTGAGGTAACGGACAAAGGTGCCGAAATCCTGGAAAAGCTTTCGGAAATCCATATGGCGGAAATTACTCGGATTGGGTTTTTGAAGAAGAGTTTGTAATAGATGTCAGTATTCAAGTATTCTTTAGCATGACTCTTATGGCCTTTGCTTACGGAATGGTTAACGAGCCGGATTTTAAATTCACATAATAATATTATGTCTACTTAAACCGTATTCCCCAGGAATAATTCAGGAAGGAATGCTCATCCTATTTATCATATCATTGATAAAGGAAGATGGATTTGAAGGACTATACAATCAACAACATAATCATTGATGAAGAAGCTTATGATGAAGAACATGTTACCGCTGAAATTAGTTATGAAGATAAGAATTATGTCATCACTTTTCAAAAATCGGATCTTGAACTAATGAATGCCTGGGTGATTGAGGATGGGAATTCCCTACCTGCAGATTTACCGGAAAGGCTCCTTGATTCAATACGGCAAGATGTCACAAAGAAAATCTAGTCAATCAGACTAGATTTTCTTTATTAAACCTATTGGCTGCGGCCTAATCCTCTTCGGAATGCCTCAAGGTGGTTTTTGGAAGCATCACCAAGCTGTGTGAATACGATTTTAGCATCGTCGGGCAGGGAAGGGATGTTTTTTAACTTGTCATACATCGCAATATTTTCAATTTCACCGTCGACTCCTTGTTTAAATGCATCTTTTAAAGTTGCTGGTACTGAGATGTACTGCTTTGCTGTGTCTTCTGGAACTTTTACATTATACTTCTGGAATAACGTGAGCAGTGCGCTTATATGGCGCTGTTCTGCAGTCTTGATATTGCTGAAGGGCCGGATGCTTCCAAATTTGCTGATGACTGCATCATAACGGGCCTGTGCGAGATATTCATCCTGGATGGCATAAACCAGGCCTTCTTCCAGAGTAATGGATGAATCCTGAAGGGCTCCTTTTGCTCCGAAATCAGAAGGGACTTCAGGCTGTGCCAGGGCGGTTCCGGAAAATCCAGTGAGCATGATAAATATGGCGATAAATTGTACCCATTTAACTTTCATTGCGAGTCTCCTTTTTGTGTAGATGATTTAGCTTATTTTTTTTCAAAATCGTGAATTTGATACGCTAAAATGGATAAGGGTTCAAATCGTGTCGGTTTTTAGCTATAATGGACGTATCTTTTCATTAGGAGACGATAAAATGCTTTCAAATATAGGTTTTCCAGGACTGATCCTGATTCTGGTGATTGCCCTGATCATCTTTGGGCCAAACAAGCTTCCCGAAATCGGACGAGCAGTGGGCAAGTCGATGAGAGAGTTCAAAAAAGCGACAGAAGGAATCACTGACGATATCAAGAAGGAAATCAAAGACGATCATAAAGATACAAAGAACTAAACCAAACTGCCAAATGATTTTGGCAGTTTTTTTATCCGACAAAACCGAAGCATAAGACCTGTTGATTGTCCGATAGGAGATCCCTAAAGGACAAATCTACGTTGGATAATGAAGAAAATGTCCGATTGGAGGGTTTTAACGGACATATTCTTGAGAGAAGTCGAGAAAATTGTCCGTTAGGAAGGCTCTAACGGACAAACCGAAGTGAGAAAACGAAAAAATTGTCCATTAGACGGTCTCTAACGGACAAAACTGAGCGAGGAAACGAATAAAGTGTCCAATAGGAATGCTCTATAGGACAAACCAGAGCAAGGATACGTAACAAATGTCCAATAGAATTGATCTAACGGACAACCGAGAGTAAGAATACAAAAAATATGTCCAATAGCAGCACGCTATCGGACACAAACAATTAATTTCTAAAATGAATATGAATGGCGGAAAGCAGCAGGATGATGCCATTCAGTATATATAGGCCGGTAAAAATGACAGACAAGATGCCTGCACCCCAGCCTGAGTCACCCCAGGTGACCCCGAGATAAAGGGTGCTGAAGAAAATGACTGGTGTCATCAGGAGGAACAAAACTCCTGCGGCGATTCGCCTTTTTACATTCCGGACGGAGTACTTTATTGCATAATAGTTAGCAGCTCCAAACAGCGACATATTCATTAACAGCGTCAAAATCATCCACAATGGCTCAGACAATTTATTTCACTCCTTTCCTGAAAAACTTCAATCCAAAAGCGAAAAGAAACGATAAAAGAGTACATGCCATCAGTGCTGCTGCAACCATTCCTACAGCAATCCCAGCCCATGGATCATAGGCAGAAGCGACAATAAAGCTTGATGCAAAAGACACAATCGCAATACCAAGGCTGATTAATGAAGGTAAGAACACTTTTCCTGCCCCCTGGAGATAAACAGTGAACAACATTAACAGCAAAGTATATAAAAGTCCGACAGTCCAGCCATTAACAGAGTAATCAATTGCCTTCATCAGTAAGTTACCGGTTTTTAAATCAGGCAAGTCAAGGGTCAGATTCTGGACTTTCCCGCTTTCCACATCAACGCTCAACAGCTTGTATTCTTCAGGTTCCGCTGGCCAATTCACGTTCTCAAGGAAAAGGATTCTTTCCTGCTTGTTGAAAAATACAGGTGACACAACTGCTGTCTTTAAATCGGTCAGCCGCTGGGTGTCTCCACTTGTAAGGTCTTTTAGGAATAATTCATATTTAAAGAGAGAGTCATTCTCTGATTCTTCTGAAACGGCAGTGTATGCAAGGGCGTTCCATTTTGTGGATATGGTAAGGTGAAACATGTCGGATGGCATCTGCTTGCTGAAGTCGGACTGGTTAACTTGTTTTTCTTCGAATTTATATGAATAGATTCCTTCAAAGTCCTGAAACAAAATTTCAGTTCCTCCAGCAGACAAAACGAGACTGTCCATCGAAAAGAAATCATTATCTGTTAACTGATCCAATTCGGTTCCATCCAGATTCACCGAAAATAGATCATAGCCTTCCTGTGTTTCTCCTTCAGATTTCATAAATTCGTCAGCAGGCATGCTGGCGAAGAAAATGGTTTCCCCATCCTCCGAAAAAATGGCTTCAGAGACATGCTGACTGCCATTTGATAGTTTTTCAGGGTTGCTTCCATCTGCGTTTACGGTATAAAGGGATTGAATTTGGTCATTCTGTGATAAGAATAATAGCTTCCTGCCATCAGGTGAAAACTGCGGCTTCCGATGATATACCTTTTTTGGATGGCTAACTTTTTTAACATCCTTGCCATCATTTACAGCGGTATAGATTGCCTCACTTCCATTATTGTAAAAAGAAAAAGCAATACGCTGATCATCTGCAGAAACATCGAGTCCGCTCCCGAGACCGGTATGATGTTTGTAAGCGTCTCGATCAGCAATAAACATATAACTGACACTTGCCACCAGCAAAATAGTGACAATCCCAATCAGTAAACGGAGTTTCGTTTTCATTCTTTGTATATCCCCCTCTGGATACGCAATTTTTCTATTTAATCATCATACATACAAATATAGTGTAAATTTACACCAAATAAAAGGTTTTTTTAGGAAAAAATAAATATTTTTTCTAAGGTTCTATTTTGTCTAAAAGTGTTCAGGGATAGGACAAATTACTACATGGTAAAATATAGAGGAGGGATACCTTCATTGCAGGGGGTGTAGAGATGAGTCCAAAATCAAGCCTGACAGGTCCATCCGGAAAACGGCAGCCTTCAAAAAGAACAATCACTGCTAGGAATGAAATGAGATTTTCTCACTTGTATCATGAGTATGAAGAAGATGACCATGACTGGTCCAAGGAAAAGAAACACAAGGTTATTTCTCGTCCAAAGCCAACACGCATTCAACCTTGTAAGAACAGCAAGTCAAGTCGAAAACGAATGCTGGCTCAAAGAACGAACCTGGAGAATTATTTTTAAAAAAATTTTTTAAGCGATTCCTTTCGAGGGATCGCTTTTTTATTAAATTGGAAACATTATCTAATTTCTTCTTGCTTTTTCCAGCTATATAGTGATACGATATACACTAAGTAGTATTCCTATATAGAGGAGGTTGAATTAGTTGAGTAAATCTGAGCTTTTAAAGGGGAGCACAAGCATGATCCTGCTATCGCTGCTTTCTGAAAAAGAAATGTATGGATATGAAATCACCGAGAAAGTCCAGGAGATGAGTGAAGGCTACTTAAGTTATAAAGAAGGAACATTATACCCAGCCTTAAAACGCCTGGAGTTATCCGGTTTGGTGGAGAGTTACTGGGTCAATTCTCAGGATGGTCCTCGCCGCAAATATTACCGGATCACAAAGACTGGTAAAAAAGCGTTGTCGGACCAAAAACGTGAGTGGAATATATTTAAGAATGTCGTACATCGAATTGTGGGTGATGGAATTGTTAAAGCATGAACGAATTAAACCATTCGATGACTATATCAATAGACTTGTACATAATTTAGAGCTTGATGATAACGAAAAAAGTGAACTGGAGGAAGAGTGGAAACAGCATTTATATGACCATTTCGCAGCGCTCCGGAAGCAGTACATTGAGAGGGAGAAGGCAATCCAAATCGTAATCGAACAATTTGGGGATATTCAAATGCTTCAGACAGAAGTGAATGATACTTATCCAAACTCAATAAAGAATCATGTCCAGAAAGAAGTAATCATTGCCATATTATGCGTCATTGCAAGTCTCATAGGACCATTCATATTAATTGGAGCACATTATCAAGCTTATTTTATATTGGCGTCATTGCAATCATTGATCTTTGCCTATGTGATACACCGCTTTATCATCAAACGTCAAAACGATTGGAAATTATCATTGATCGGATTCATCGTAATTTATATCGTCTTCTTACAACTACTTCCTCAGATATACGGAACTTCTTTGTCATTTCAACTTTATTTTTCTCAGCTTTTCTCTTTAGACTGGAATCGCCTTACCGGTTTTAACGGACTTTTCGAGTTTGTCACTATCCAAATGATGTGGTACGTGATCGTGGCTTTTCAATTTATGACCATAGACAATTACATTCCTGTTTGGAAACGAATCTTAAATGCCAGCTTTCAATTTTGGGCTATGGTGCTCATTGGATTATTCCTGGCGAGATATCAATCCAGTGCTGAATCGTCAGTGATTTTATTGAATGTATTCCTTTTATATTCATTTTTGCAGCAAACGATCTCAATTAAAAGGATTACGATTTTTAGAGAAAAAGTGTCACGGATGCTTTTTCGGCAAACTCTTTAATCATTTTTGGAGGTTAAGATGAAGGAGCTTAAAAAAGGGATCATACCATTTTTATTGGTTATTGCCGTTGCTTTCGTGTTGATGGATTTTGGAGATGGGGAACTCGATTATAGCCTAGCAAACTATGACAGTCTTCCAAAATCTCAGCAAGATATGATCAAGGAAATTGGACCTGGCGGGACAGGATTATTTGAATATGATGGCACTTCTTACGCTTTTATTGCAACAGAGCCCGAGGAGGCGGTTGAAATACTCTTCGTGGGAAAAGCGGAAGATGGAATTGGCAAAGAAGTGCGATACAGAGTAATTAAAAACGAAGAAAGTGCTCAATCTGAAATAATTGAAGGGAATATGGGGAGATTTGCGCTCCACCTGCTTAGGCTCGAAAAAGTTGTCTCAACACCATTCGGGTTCAATAATATCGATCTTTAAAATAGGCTGCCGTTCTTGGCGGCTCTTTTCTTAAGGCTATTTTTGTTCGCATTAAGATTGGGAACTAGCATAACGAATTATACGTCATATTAGTAAAAGAATAGAAGAGGTAGTTATGAAAAAGATCATCTGGTTATTGATGTTATTAATGGGTTTAGGAATGTTAACTAAAATCTTAATTGAACCAGCAGGGTTTAACATTACGATAAAAAATGAGACAGGTATGGAAATTTCAGGTTTGTATCTGACATACAATGAGATTAGAAAAGATATTGAAATACCTGCAATCCTTCCAGGGAAGAAAAATAAAATTGAAGTCAGACCACAGGAAGAGTTCGGTGAGAATTCTATGACCATGTACTATTTTGATGCAGATGGCGTCAGGCAAGAAGAAACGGTCATTGGTTACTTTGAGAAGGGTTACTATGGAGAGGTAATGATTACATTAAAGTCAGTCAATCAGCAAGGTGTCATTGAAATGGAAATGAAAGAGGATATACTCTAATAAAAATTTTAGCGGGTGTACGATGAACGAGTCAATTTTGCTGGATAAAATGTGTGTTGAGGATTGGGAAGAAGTTCGGGAAATTTATTTGGAAGGTATTGCAACTGGTCATGCAACGTTCCAAAAAGAAGCTCCCTCATGGGCAGATTGGGATCGCAGCCATACTTCAGAATGCAGATTTGTGGCAAGGTTGAATGATCAAGCTGTCGGCTGGGCTGCATTAAGTCCGGTATCGAGCCGTCCGGTTTATGCTGGAGTAGCTGAAGTCAGTATCTATATCAGCCAAAAGGTTGCGGGGAAAGGGGTCGGCAGCAAGCTGCTGAACTTCCTGGTCAAGGAGAGTGAACAGCATGGATTCTGGACCTTGCAGGCATCGATATTCCCAGAGAACAGCTCAAGTCTAAAAATTCATTTAAAAAATGGTTTCCGGGAAGTTGGCAGACGGGAGCGTATTGGCCAGATGGATGGAGTGTGGCGAGATACAGTTTTGTTGGAAAGAAGAAGCAATGCGGTTGGAATGAACTAAAGATGGTTATATTTCGCTTGGGAACATGAAACTTTTTCCATTCTCACTCGTAAAAAAATTAACACTTTACGATAAGGAGATTTGATATGGCTGAGCAAAAATGCACGAAATGTGACGGAAATGAGTTTGCAGAAGGAACGGATTTTAACGCGATCAGACCTCTTGATAAAAAGATGTCAATGGGATCGAATAAAATATACACTTTTTGTTTGAGATGCGGTGAAGTTCTATCGATTCGCGTGGAGAATCCGGGGAAATTCCGGAGATCGTGAAAAGGGGAATCCTATGGATTTATTAGCTATTATTTCATTTGCTTTTATCAGTTCACTTGCGGTATGGATTATAAATACTAGAAACAAAAGGACTATGCGCCAAAACACCGTCGCAGTGATCATGCTGGCAACTTCGTCTGTGGCAGCTGGATGGAGTTTGAAATCCATGTACGCACTTGGGTTTTATGGTTTGCATCTAGTTTTGTTGATCATCGCTCTTACATTTGCTATAAAAATGTCTGCTGAACAGAAGAGAAGCTGAACCTCATCACAGGTTCAGCTTTTTTTAGTTTATTGCCAGTTTGCGAGGGTATAGGCTATTGATGCAGAGATTAGAAATGAGTGAAATGATGTGAACTTGAACAAGGAAAATATGAAAGTTATTTTGCCGGTCGTTCTAATCGGTTCAGGTGTTGGTCTTTCGGTTTTGTTTATTTACTTATTCGCTGAAATTGCGGAAGACATGCTGGAAAAAGAAATAGAAGTTTTTGATTCAGCAGTGATTGGATTCTTTGATCGAATTCAAAATGAGTCATTGAGTCAGTTTTTATTTTTTATGACAGAGCTGGGTTCGTTATGGTTCTTATCTTTGTTTTCGATTGCCGTAATCATGACCCTTTGGCTGAAAAAACGAGACAAATGGGGAATCCTATTTTTCATCATGGGCATTGGTGGTGGAGGACTGCTGACGAAGGTCCTGAAATTTTATTATGAAAGAAGCCGCCCTTCGATTAATGAGGAAATCGATGCTATTGGGTATAGTTTTCCCAGTGGACATTCTATGGGTTCGTTTGTTTTTTATGGATTCATCGCTTACTTCATAATCCGCTCGAAGAAGAGCAGGGCGATAAAATGGATTGTCACACTCACAGCTGGTATGTTCATTGTTTTAATTGGGACAAGCCGAATTTATCTGGCTGCCCATTACCCAAGCGATGTCATTGCAGGACATCTGGCTGGAGCAATCTGGCTGATTCTGTGTATCCTGGCATTGGAATGGGTGCAATGGCGTAATCATACTTCAATCAGGCCGATGAAATCGGTCAGGAAATTCCTTTCGCAAATGTTTAAAAGGCTGAACCAATTATAAACGGTTCAGCCTTTTTTCTGTAATCATAACATCCCATAGTGGTTTAATTTTCGCAGGAACAGGAATTTCTGAAAATAACCAGTCTGATTCACAGTTAAGAAGGTCATAAATTAGAATCACAGCCTTGCGATGCTTTACCGGAGTAATATTTTCATAGATTTGACGAATCTCATCCACCAGCTCTCGAGGCAGAGCTGTTTCGATTGTTTTCAACCCCAGCTGAGCTCTTTCTGGATTATAGCGATGAAGCAATATTTTTGATACATGTGACATGACATTGTGCAGCATATTCACGGACCAAAGATCATTCCCGCGCGCGTTTGAATTCATGTATTGAAAAAGGAACCATACGGTGTCATCAACACAATCCTGAAATTCAGCTGAAGACAATCTCAGGTTTTGCGATGTTTTGTATTTTTCGAGCCGTTGGTCCGGATCGTAGATGACCTTGAAAAAGTCCTTTTCGATGAAGGTTTGCTCGGTTACGGTGAACAAGTCGACATGAAGCATATTTTCATAGACTGCGAGAATCTGCGGTGCCACGATAAAGATATCATCATGAAAGAGTAATTGGCCATAAGACTCTAAATGGTGAATTTTACTTTTAAGAAAATCCTCCAGATCGGCTTCATCGACCAGGCAATAAAGATCCAGGTCAGAATGTTCGTCATGTTCGCCGCGTCCCACTGACCCTTTTACAAAAATCGCCTTGACTCTGTGGTCCTTTTTGAGGCTGTTTGCAATCGTTTCTAAAGCATCATCCAAAACCATGCTGATTCCCTCCGTCATTTTTTCAGCCAATCGTCCATTTGATGAAAACTCTGCTTCGCATCCTCATACCCGAGATCATACATTTGAGTCAGTTTTACCGAGTTGCGCTCGACGCGGCCGACTTTCAAATTTTGCGTAGGGCGAATGACGAATACTTCCTGTTTTGCTTCAAGCTCTTCTATGTAATCAAGCGTCTCATTATACGATTTATAACGGGTTTCAAGGGCGTTATTGAGCCCGTGGTACTCTTTATAAACATATCGTGGAAGCCAGGAGAAAGAAGATTTCTTCTTTCTGTATCCCTTTGGTTTTGTCAGGATGATAACGTTTTTCAGCACCCCGTCAGTTTGGGATTTTCTGATCGGGATCGGGTCGGCAATCCCGCCGTCCATTAGCGTTCTGCCCTGGAACTCGATTGCTGGCGCCATGAAAGGAAGTGTGCTGGATGCCCTGATGATTTTTAAGAAATCGTCCGGCACATCATTCTTGTTAAAATAAACCGGTTCACCCGTCTTGCAGTCCGTTGTGCCGACGAGGAAGGTCTCAGCAGCAGAGTTGAACGTATCAAAATCGAATGGGACCAGCTCATTCGGGAGTTTATCAAAAATGAAATCCATGCCAAATAGTTCTTTCTTTACAAGCAGATTCCGATAAGAAATATAGTCCTGGTGACTTACATAATCAATCGTTACCTGCCTGTTGCGTCCCGGCTGCCTGGCAACATAGGATGAGCCCTGGCACGCCCCTGCAGAGACACCGATGACATAAGGAAAATACAAGTCATTCTCCATGAAATACTCCAATACTCCTGCGGTGTAGACACCTCTCATGCCACCACCTTCAAGGATAAGTCCGCTGCTGTACATTTTGCTTCCCCCTAGATTATCTATAAAATATCAATCACTTAATAAATGATGGATCATCCGCGAACGGTCATCGAAGAACTGTTTCATGATTTGATAATGATTTGTTTCTTCCAGTTTCCGTTGTTCAATCCCAGTTTCACTGAATTCATAAATCGCTGCATCAGGATAGGCCATAATGATTGGTGAGTGGGTGGCAATGATGAGTTGTGAATTTTCTTTCACCAAATCATGGATTCTAGTCAGCATTGACATTTGCCGCAATGGGGAGAGGGCAGCTTCCGGTTCATCCAGTATGTAGATGCCGTTCCCGCGAAAGCGATGAATGAAGGTCGAAAAGAATGCCTCGCCATGGGATTGTGCGTGAAGAGATTTGCCGCCAAAGGAATCGATAATTTTCGGACCGCCTAATCCCTGGTCCATTTCTTCAATATTGGAAGCCACATTATAAAAGCTTTCAGCGCGCAGAAAAAACCCGTCCTTAGGTTTTTCAACTCCCTTCACAACTCTCAAATAGTTCCCCAAATCCGAATGAGAGTCGAAGGTTGAAAAGTTGAAGTTAAAGGAGCCTCCTTCGGGATTGAAACCGAGAGCGGTTGCAACAGCTTCAAGCAGCGTTGACTTCCCCATGCCATTTTCACCGATGAAGAATGTAACCTTTGGGTGCAATTCAAGCTCGTCCAAAGCTTTAAAGCTTGGAAGGTTAAATGGATATTGACGAAACGAAGGTACTAATTCTTTTTTTAGACTCACTCTTCTGACATACTGCCAATTCATCATAATCTTACCTGCCATACTTAGGATTTTTCTTATTGTATCATTTTGGAAGAATTTTTGTACTGAAGTGCCTCATTGATGATTACAAAGCCACTGCATTTTGTTTCTATCATTCTTTTAAATAATGGTTGAAATTCCCGTAGCAATGATTTATTATCTAGAAATATAACACGATATATTGTGTTTATGTCAATAATGAAAACTATATATTGAATATACCAGTAAAAATGGTGTCTGAAAAAGACTTAATAGGGAATCTGGTGAAAGTCCAGAACTGTTCCCGCAACTGTAAGTGCAGACGAAATAAGGATAGACCACTGTCTGAAAAAATAGATGGGAAGGCCTTAAAGTAGAGTGATGCACAAGTCAGGAGACCTGCCATTTTTATTCGTGTTATCTTCTTCGGGAATTGGGAAGGTATTACGTGGATCCAGTGGCAGACTCATCTTGTCTTTCAGCAGATCAACGTGACTTAAACCCATCCTTCGAGATGGGTTTTTCTTATTTTCCAGGAGTATTTTTGCTAAAAGGAGCCTGAAAAATGAACGCAATATCATCCAATGTGTCGAGAACAATCCAAACCCGCCTGGTGCTGCCGCCTGATACCAATCACCTTGGCACCATCTTTGGCGGCACCGTCCTGTCCTATATTGATGAAATCGCCGCAATTACTGCAATGAAGCATAGCAGAATGGCAGTTGTTACAGCCTCGATCGATTCCGTGAACTTCCTTTCGTCGGCCGAAGTGGGAGACATCCTGACTCTAGAGGCTGTCGTCGTCTCTACTGGAAGGACGTCTATGGAGGTTTTCGTAAAAGTAGAAAGTGAAAACCTGCAGACCAACACGAAAACGCTCACTACGACTTCGATTCTTACCATGGTCGCAAAAGACATAAGTGGCCGGCCTGCAGCTGTCGCAGGAGTCATCCCAGAAACAGAGGAAGAGAAGGAACTATTGAAAACAGCTGATGAAAGAAGAAGAAGACGGATGGAAATGAGAAATAATTCAAATGGAGGATCTCACCTATGAGCATACAGCTGCAAAACAAGGTCATTGACGAAATGGAAGCTAAATTTCCTGATTTGGATTTTAAAAGCTATAAAGAGAAGGTTTTTAAAGCACTTGAATTAAAACATATGTCTGAGGAACAGCTGGAAAATATGCTGATTTTGATGGCTGTGGAGAGGATTGCGCGTGATGAGCCGGACTGGACATACGTGGCAGCACAGATTTACTTGAAAAAATTGTACAGGCTTGGTGGAGGCTTTCGCCAGTCAGCTGGATACAGTTCTTTTTACAATTTGATCGAAAAATTAACAACTATAGGTATTTATGAAGAGCGGTTACTGATGGAATACACGAGGGAGGAAATACATCGGTTTGAAAAAATGATCGACCCTTCCAGGGATGAGTTGTTTACATATATCGGTCTTGTAACGATGGCCGAAAGGTATTTGGCGAAGACACAGGCCGGAGCGGTTGCCGAACTGCCGCAGGAGCGCTTCATGATCATTGCGATGACATTGATGGTGAATGAGCCAAAGGAAGTTCGAAGCGAGCTGATTGAGGAAGCTTACTGGGCCCTTTCCAATTTATATATGATTGTTGCAACGCCGACATTATCGAACGCTGGAAAGAGCTACGGCCAGTTGTCCAGCTGCTTTATCGATACGGTTGATGATGATCTGCGGAGCATTTACGACTCGAATACCGATATCTCGACTTTGAGTAAAAATGGCGGCGGAATTGGCGTTTACCTGGGAAAAATCAGGAGCCGGGGAAGTGATATCAAAGGTTTTAAAGGTATCAGCTCTGGAGTGATTCCCTGGATGAAGCAGCTGAATAATACAGCCGTTTCTGTCGATCAACTGGGCCAGCGGCAAGGGGCGATTGCCGTTTACCTCGATGTTTGGCACAAGGACATTTCCCCGTTCCTGGATGCAAAATTGAACAATGGAGATGAGCGCCAAAGAACACATGATTTGTTCACAGGCATCTGTATCCCGGATTTATTTATGGAACAGGTAGAGAAACGGAGGGACTGGTATCTCTTCGACCCGCATGAAGTAAGAAGGGTGATGGGTTTTTCTCTCGAGGACTATTTTGATGAAGTCCAGGGGGAGGGCTCTTTTCGGGAAAAATATTGGGCATGTGTGAACAGTCCTGAATTATCCCGCGAAGTCGTGCCGGCAATCGAAATATTCAAATCGATCATGGTCTCTCAGCTTGAGACAGGCACACCATACATGTTTTACCGTGATACCGTGAACCGGTACAATGCCAATCACCATAAAGGAATGATATACTGCAGCAATCTTTGTACAGAAATTGCCCAGAATATGAGCCCGACGGTTGTTGAAGAGGAAAAGATCGATGACGGAAAGATCATCATCAGTAAAAAGCCAGGCGATTTCGTTGTCTGCAATCTATCCTCCATCTCACTGGCAAAAAGTGTGATGGACGAAGTTCTGGAAAGAGTCGTCAAGATCCAGGTCAGAATGCTTGATAACGTGATTAATATGAATCAGATTCCTGTTCTGCAAGCTCAGATCACAAACAGGAACTACCGAGGCATAGGGCTTGGAACCTTTGGCTGGCATCACCTTTTGGCGTTAAAAGGAGTGAAGTGGGAAAGTGAGGAAGCTGTTGACTACTGCGACACCTTATATGAAGAAATTGCCTATTTGACAATCAAGGCAAGCTGCGAACTGGCGAAAGAGAAAGGGTCTTATCAGTATTTTGATGGCTCGGATTGGTCAACTGGGGATTATTTTGCCAAGAGGGATTATTTGTCTGGAAAGTGGTCGGCTTTACGTGAGGAAGTCAAGCGAAATGGCATCAGGAATGGTTATTTAATGGCGGTTGCACCAAACTCGTCTACGTCCATTCTTGCCGGTTCCACTGCAAGCATTGACCCGATTTTCAGGCTCGAGTATTCCGAGGAGAAAAAAGATTACCGGATTCCAGTCACCGCACCTGATTTGAGTCCCAACACGACCTGGTTTTACAAAACAGCCTATAATCTTGACCAGCATTGGAGCATCAAACAGAATGCCAGTAGGCAAAGGCATATTGACCAGTCCATCTCCTTTAATTTTTATGTGAAAAATAATATCAAGGCAAAAGCATTATTGGATCTTCATCTCGACGCGTGGAAATCCGGTCTGAAAACCACCTATTATATTAGGTCAACATCCAGCATGGAGATTGACGAGTGTGAAAGCTGCCATAGTTAAGGAGAAAGGATGAGGAAAATGAATCAATTGATAAAAAGGCCAATTGTCGATGTGACTGCACCGAATGCGTCGACTGGAATCATCAATGGGCAGAGCTCCAATATCTTAAACTGGGATGATGTCCGCTATCCCTGGGCTTATCCAAAATATAAGCGAATGCTGGGGAATTTCTGGACGCCATTTGAAATTAATATGTCCAAGGATATCAAGCAATTCCCGATGCTGACAGAAAATGAAAAGGATGCTTTCTTGAAAATTATCGGCTTGTTGGCGCTGCTCGATAGCATTCAAACGGATTATGCCGGAAAAGTTGCTGACTATTTGACCGATTCAAGCCTGAATGCGTTGATGATCATTCTGGCGCAGCAGGAGGTCGTCCACAACCACTCGTATAGTTATGTTCTCTCGAGCATTGTCCCTAAGGCAAAACAGGATGAGGTGTTCGATTATTGGAGAACCGAGCCAATCCTCCGGAAGAGGAATGACTTCATAACAGACGGATATAAAGGATTTGCCGAGAATCCAAATATCGAAAACCTGCTGCATTCCATTGTGTATGATGTCATTCTTGAAGGATTATTTTTTTACTCCGGTTTCGCGTTTTTCTATAATCTCGCCCGCAATCAAAAAATGGTCGGCACAAGCACGATGATCAATTACATCAATCGGGATGAACAGCTGCATGTTGGGCTATTTGAAAAAATATACAAAGAGATCATTACCGAAAACCGTGCATATGATACAGCAGAATTAAAAGCATTTGGTACAGAGAAATTTAGAGAGGCAGCCCAGCTGGAAATAGAGTGGGCTGGATTTATCATCGGAAATCAAGTGGAAGGATTGCTGATGTCGGATCTCGAAGCGTATATTAAGTTCATGGCGAATAAAAGAGCAGAACAATTAGGCTTTGCTGCACCATTTGAAGGACACAGGACGAATCCGCTCCGATGGATCATTGCCTATCAGGAAGTGGATCTCGGCAAGACAGATTTCTTCGAGCAAAAATCAAGGCAATACACAAAAACATCTGATGCGAACGGATTTGATGAATTATAGTGACAATGTAAAACATTAGACAATAAAGAAGAGTTGTAAAAAAGTGCATTGATCCATTAGGGAAAAAATGCACTTTTTTGTTGTGTTTTACCAAGTAAACAGGGTAGTATATTAAAGCAGAAGAAGTTTATCCGCAGACACTTTATAAGGTATGTTGATGAAAATGCTTTGTGAAAATACCATATTCTTAGGAAAAAGGGTGGTGTAGAGGGAAAAAATGTATCGATAGTATAGACCGCATTCATGATGGGTTATTTGGAGATTCTATTGGTAACCAACCTTTACATAACATTATGGTTTTAGAAAGGAGAGAGGCGAATGGAGTCAATTTGGCTAGAGTATGCCTGGGCATTATTAATCTTAATTGGATTAGAAGGCTTATTATCAGCAGACAATGCCCTCGTACTTGCGGTAATTGCGAAGCATTTACCTGATGATCAGAAGAAAAAAGCAATCAATTATGGAATTATCATGGCGTTTGTTTTCAGATTTGGTGCACTTTTTGCGATTTCGTTCATTGCAAACGTATGGCAGGTTCAGGCGATTGGTGCAGCGTATCTTCTCTATCTTGGCTTAAAGCATGTGATTCAGGCCAAGTTCGGGAAAGAGAATGAGAATATACATAAGGATGTTGAAGAGGAGTCAAAAGGGAAATCTTTTTGGCCTACAGTTGGAAAGATTGCGTTAGCAGACCTTGCATTTGCGATCGACTCAATCCTTGCAGCCGTTGCGCTTGCTCTTGGTCTTCCGGATTCACCGCTGGATGACTTTGGCGGTATGGATGGCGGACAATTTATTGTGGTCGTACTTGGTGGAGTTGCTGGATTGATTTTAATAAAATTTGCAGCAACATGGTTTGTTCAGCTACTTCAAAAGAGGCCATCATTGGAATTAACAGCCTATGCCATCGTCGCATGGGTCGGAGTCAAACTGGCAGTCATCACACTTGCACACCATGATATTGGAGTCCTCGACCATGACTTCCCGCATAGCACCGGATGGACAGTGGTTTTCTATGGAGTTTTAGTCGCGATCGCCTTGTTGGGCTGGTTTGCACCAGACAAAAAGAAATTATCTGAAAATCGATAAACACAGGGACGGTTCTTTTGTTTCTTTCGGTTAGCTCCAAAGAAGCACGAGAACCGTCCCTTTGTTTCGAAATAGATAAATGCCCTTCCAAGGTGGAAGGGCATTTAATTATTTTACATCAATGGTTTTCTCTGTGTGATCGTGGATGTTGCCTTTTTCAACATGGATTTTTACATGATAGCTTCCTTTTGATTCAAAAGTGAATGGAGTGGAATAAGCACCATCTGAATTTTCCTCAGCATCGATAAAATCATGTTTTGCCTGGTTTTCTTGCCAGATTTCATAACGGACCGTGGCACCTGTAATGGCTTTTTCATTCTGTGTAAGATGCACCTTCAACTCTGTTGCTTGTTTGCTCTGTACAGGAGATTGAACGTGGAAGTCAAAATCAACCTTGCTTGAATGGTGTTCACCGTGTCTATGTTCATCATTTTCTGAATGTTGTTCTTCGTGGTTATGTGCATCACCATCGGTAGTTTGTTCAGGTGATTGAACAGTCACTTCCTGCCTTGGCATACTATGCATCCGGTTTGCCGTCGTATGGGCTACGATGAAGTACTTTCCGCCTTCAGTGAAGGTTTTCTTTATAGAATAGACACCATTCTCTTCATTGTGAGCCTCCAGCATTTCATGTTCATCCTGGCTGGCCATCCATATTTCAAACTTTACCTCATCAGCATTTTTGACTTTTTCATTTCCTTGGACTACGTGGGCTTCAATTTTTATCTCCTCATTAACATTGATTTTTTCAGGTGTCACGATGGAAACTTCCAATAGTTCAGGTGGGTTCTCTGATGTTAGTTCTGCTTGATCGGGTTCTTTAGAACATGCAGATAAAATCAGTGCAAAAACAATAAAAATCATTATTTTCTTCATATTTTTATGACTCCATTCAAAGTAGGTTAGGATTTAATTAATTCTAATATGGAAATGTGATAAATGTATGAAAACCAATCGAATTTTTTTAAAATTTACTAAAGTGGATTTAGCTCCAAAAAGACATGCATCGTTTAAAATTAGGTGACAAAAACTTTTTTGAATGTGCCTCGTCTATAATTATGAAGGGGGAAGGGTTGTGGATGAAATTACAGCGGAGATCAACGAAATAGAGAATGCTGAAGAGCTGATCGATGAGATCATGAATAAATATGGACAAGAAATTTTGCAGCTTGCTTTTTCATATGTGAAAAATAAACAAATTGCCGAGGATTTGACCCAGGAGATTTTTGTGAAATGCTATAAATCACTTCATACATACAAAGGGAAATCGAAATTCCGCACCTGGCTGTGGAGGATTGCATCCAATCATTGCAAGGATTATTTAAAAAGCTGGTATAACAAGAATGTCTTCACGACTGACTATCAGCCAATTTATGATTCGGTTCAAAGTGATAGTGTCGAGCAGACAGTCATCCAGGATGAAGAGGATGGCCAGCTGGCTGCAGCGGTTATGGAGCTGCCGATTGACTACCGTGAAGTCATCTATCTCTATTACTTCGAGGAAATGTCCATTAAAGAAATTTCGACAGTGACGGATGTTAAAGAGAACACAGTCAAGACACGGTTAAAGAGGGCAAAAGAACTCCTGAAGATCAGATTGGAGGCAATGTAAATGGAAGATCGTCTGAAGAAGATTCGCAGATCAATGGAGATGTCTGCTTTTAAAGAGTTGAGCTTTACAGAGAAGATGAGGAAAGAGATCCATAAAAGAATCAATACGTCGGAAGAGACTGAAGAAATAGTAATATTTTCAATCCTGCAGCTCCTCCTTCATGAAAAAACGGGTTACGAATTGACTGGACTCCTGAGAGCCAGGGGAATCAAAAAGTTCGAAGAGAATGAAGGCTCTTTGTACACAATGCTGCACAAGCTTGAACAAAACCGGTTGATTGCATCTTTGTGGAAAGAAGACGAAGCAAAATTTTATCAAATCAGCGACAGGGGCAAAAAGTTCCTAAGAAAGCAGGAGAAAAGCACATCTGCCAACTCGATCCAGATAAAAGGATTACTGGAGGAATGATTAGGTCATGAGTAAAAGAAAGGACATGTTTTTGATAGAAGTCACAAATCATATTCGCTCTAAGGAAGCTAAGAAGTTTGTCGCCTCGGAATTGGAATATCATTTAGACGAAGTAAAAAAGGAATGGATTGGCAGAGGCTTGAGTGACGCAGAGGCGGAAGAAAAAGCGGTCGCTCAAATGGGCAGCCCGACTAAGCTTGGCCACGAATTCAATAAACTCCATAAACCAAGAGTCGATTGGTGGCTGATCACTTTATTACTCATTACAATGGCAATGAGCTTCCTGCCATTGATTACATTGGGAGATTCAATAGATGAAAGTTATTTGTTGAAGAAGATGGTGCATGTAATACTCGGCGTGCTGATATCAATAGGTTTGATGTTCATTGATTACCGCAAGTTTGAAAAACATGGCTGGACTTTTTACCTTGCAGGGGTTTTATTGCTATTTTTCTTAATAAAGTTTCCAAATATCATGATTAATGGTGTGCCTTATTTTAAAATTGGCCCATTGGATATTGGAAGTTTCATTTCACTTCCGTTCATGTTCCTGGCGTGGACTTCATTTTTCAATAATCATAAAATCAAACTTTGGCAGTACTTTCTGCTCTTCATTCTGCCTTTGATGCTTCTGATGGCCGTCCCGAATATGTCAGCTGTCTTTATGTATCTGGCTATGGTCTTTATCATGATGTGGTGGAGCAGGATAACCAGAAAAACGGCCACCAACATCACGATTGGTTCAGGGGTTGGAGCAATTGTCTTCGGTGCGATTGCCTGGTTCAGCGCAAAAGAATATCAGCTTGCTAGAATATTGGGATTCCTGAATCCTGAAAAATATCCGGATAACTGGGGGTTTATGTACCTGCAGTTAAAAGAAAGACTATCCTCAGCAGGGTGGTTCGGTTCGGCTGAGAAAAGTGAAGCATTGCCGTTTGAACACACTGACCATGTTTTTGTGAATCTAACCTACCATTTTGGTTACTTTTTCGGAATCGCTTTGTTCATGATTTTGGCGCTATTCGCAGCAAGAATTTTTGTGATCTCATCTCAACTAAAAACGCGATTTGGGAATCTCTTGCTTGTAGGAGGAGTGGTGCTTTATCTGTTTCAATTCATTTACAATGTCGGGATGATGGTCGGACTGCTCCCGATTACTTCGATTTCCCTGCCTTTTATCAGCTACGGCCTGATGCCGATGATTTTCAATGCATTTATTATGGGCGTTGTGCTAAGTGTATATCGTAGGAAGGATTTTACCCTGGATCGAGCGTAATGATGAAGAAGAAAAGAGTAAGAGGGCCATTTTTAGGAATGAGTCCTCTTTTTATTTATTGGGTTCTGTTAAACTATATTTTTTGATAAACAGATAAATAATGGAGGGAACCTTAATTAAAGATTCCCTCCGTTGTGCTGAGTCAAATCGAAATCACAATCTATAAACCCTATTGCTTATTCAGTTATAAATCGAAGGTAAGATTGCTCGTTTGAAAATTGTTCATTCCGGATGAAATCTTCTGAAATGGTGTAGGTTCCATATAAGTTGCCTTTTTTAATAATGAAAAAGCACACTTCTTTTAAAATCGGACTTTTTTGGGGTTTTATCGTATCTCTTGCAATTTCTAACCACTCATCATGATTTTGATTTGTGTCTTGATGCGTTACTCTTTTTCCCCATATTTCCCCATCGCTCTTCACGATAATAGCTATATTATGTTTATGCAAATTACCTGGATTCATATGAGCCATAATTGGGTCTGCGTATGTGGCAATAAATCCGCCCACACAGTCTATCAGTTATCGGTCAATTACTTCCTGAATCATCATTACACCCCTCCCTTGAATTGTAATAATCATCTATATTAGCGTCTTTGTTCTTATATCCATTATACAAATATCTTGGGTAAGTATTAAAAATCTACGCTGACCTTTAACAGAGACATTTGTAAAGTAAAGGAAGCTATCTAGGTCTTTACAGAAAAAACACTACTATGCTTTTATCAATTGCTGCTTTTCTGAATAGGATTTTTTGAGGGTCAGCAGGCTGGCGAGAGGATCTTCTTCAGATGCGCCCATTTCATACACTGCATCGGTGATTTGTGTCAAGATGGGGATGTCGGATATGGTTTCAAGAAATAGTTTGAATTCGTGATGGATTTCCTGTTTTTGAAATTCTGGGAGGGTTGAATTTTCGTATAGCTCGTCCAATTCCATGTAGATGAAAGACCGTTGTGACTCAGCAATCTTATTTAATTGTTTGCTCACTTCAATCACCCCTAATAAGGTTTAATAACTAAATCTAGCATTTTGATTTCCTCTATTTCATTATATCGAACGTATGTTTTTGGGTCAACGGAATAAATAGAAGATTCAAATATTTTGGTTCCAGGGAATCATTGGATGTTATAATGGAAGCACCAAACGAATAATTTCAAACTTAATCTTCAAATTTGTGGGAGAAGAGATAGTGGAATGGATAAGCTAAAGACATTGGAATTGAATCGCAAGGCAAGGTTAGCTGAAATGGCGCAACAATAATTTGATTATCCAATGATTTGATTAAGAAAGGGTGCAGACATTTGGTAAAAGAGCGGAATGAAATATGGGAATGGATTAAAGCAATTCTAATCGCGATCGTGCTGGCATTTGTAATTCGTACTTTTCTTCTAACACCAATTGAAGTGGAAGGTGCATCCATGGAACCTACCTTACATAATCAGGAGCGGATGATTGTCACGAAAATAGGTGAACCGAAGAGGTTTGACATCATTGTATTCCACGCAACAGAGGATAAGGATTATATCAAAAGAGTCATCGGGCTGCCTGGGGATCGGATCGAATACAAAGATGATGTTCTCTATATCAATGGAAAACCATACGATGAACCGTACTTAGCGGAAAGCAAAAAACACTTAATCGAGGGACCACTGACAGGTTCCTTTACGTTAAAAGAAACACCTGTAGCGAATGAAGTAGTACCTGAGGGCCATGTATTTGTCATGGGGGATAATAGGCGGAACAGCATGGATAGCCGCCATATTGGAGCCGTGCCGTTGGACCAGATAGTAGGGACCACAAAGCTTGTTTTTTATCCGTTTAAAGATATTGGATTGATTGAGGAATAAATTCGTTACGTAGACGGGTGTTCCAGCGCAGTTTTTTTTAGGGGAAATAGGGAAAAACAATGTTGTATCCTGGCAATTAGTGTTGCTGGGAACTAAATAAATTGTAGGAGGCATGCACAATGAATGATATCACAGTTTACACTACCAATACTTGACCGTACTGCACAATGATGAAACAATTCCTTGAGGGTCAAGGATTAAACTACAAAGAAGTAAATGTACAAACAGATCAAGCTGCAGCTCAGAAGTTAGTTGAAGAGACTGGACAGATGGGCGTACCACAGACGAAAGTTAACGGCAACTGGGTTCTTGGGTTTGACCCGGAAACACTGATGCAGTATGTAAATAAGTAGGATATAGGAGATGGCCCCTATGTTTCGGATGAAACAGCGGGACCGTCTCTTATTTTTTCAAAAGTAATTTCAAGAATTTTTGAACTAGCATTGATTATTTACTGTTACAATAAAGGTAAAAATTTGGGGATGACGTAAACATGAAAAACTGGTTGTATACATTCTATTTTTTTGTACTTGGAGTCATTTCTTTTATTACTCGCGAAGTCGTTACCTTCATTATGTTAGGAATTATCTTAATAAGTCTTACTAATATTCATTCAACCTTAAAAGAAATTTTGCTTGCTACGAAGGAAAAATAGAAAGTGACAATTTAATGAAGGAAAAAGGTAAGGTTCTTCTTACTGTGGTGAGTAGTGGGTGTTTCCTTATTATAAGCTATCTTAAAAACGGGGACGTTCCACTTTTATTAAAAACGGCAAAAGTGGAACGTCCCCTTGTTTTTCTAATCAATCACCATCAAGCATTCTGAAAACTCCGCCGAGCACACTGCCTTCGCCTCTGTTTTGTCCGCCTGCTTGAGGGGCGGCTGCGAACACCCTGCTTGCCAAGCGGCTGAATGGAAGTGATTGGATCCATACAGTTCCCGGACCTCTTAATGTCGCAAAGAAAAGTCCTTCTCCGCCAAATAAGGCTGTTTTGATTCCTTTTACCATTTCAATGTTGTAATCCACATTGCTTGTCATCGCAACAAGACACCCAGTGTCCACCTTTATGACTTGCCCAGGAAGAAGCTCTCTCCTATGTATCGTACCGCCCGCGTGCACAAAAGCCATTCCATCTCCTTCTAGCTTCTGCATGATGAAGCCTTCTCCGCCGAAGAATCCTGCACCGATTTTCCTCTGGAACTCAATTCCAACAGAAACTCCTTTAGCTGCAGCTAGGAAAGCATCCTTTTGGCAGATGATCTTGCCTCCAAGTTGGGTTAAATCCATAGGGATGATTTTTCCTGGGTAAGGTGATGCAAAGGAGACATGCTTTTTGCCATGACCCGTATTGGTAAATGTGGTCATGAACAGACTTTCTCCAGTCAAAAGGCGCTTACCTGCACCGAACAGCTTGCCTACCATTCCACCGCCGCCACTGCTCGAGCCATCACCAAAGATCGTTTCCATCTGGATTTGGTCATCCATCATCATCAGACTGCCGGCTTCAGCCACCACTGTTTCATTAGGATCCAATTCTACTTCTACAAACTGCATGTCATCGCCATAAATTTTGTAATCAATTTCATGGTTTCTCAAAGCTTATTCCCTCCAAAAAACAGATTGACATTACATGTACATTGTACTATTTATGGCTCGGAAATGCGCGTATGTTTTGGGTGGCTTAGTTCGAAGATTTTTCAAAAAATGAACGGAGACACTGATTGTGCATTTTTTGTTTCCTGATGTACAACATATAAGAAAAAGATGGTAAGCAGGAGGATCCTTTGATGAATCTTGATGATATCATAATTGCAAGGGAGAAGATGAAAGGAATCGTTCACATGACTCCCTTGGATTACTCACAAACATTCAGTACACTTTCGCATAATGAAGTATATCTAAAGCTTGAAAACCTTCAAAAGACAGGCTCGTTTAAAGTAAGAGGTTCCTATAATAAACTCATTTCCTTATCGGAAGAAGAACTGAAGAAGGGGGTTGTAGCGGCGTCGGCAGGAAATCACGCCCAAGGAGTTGCTTATTCCAGCCAAATGCTTGGCATCCCATGTACAATTGTGATGCCAAAGGGTGCACCGCTCAGCAAGGTTCTGGCAACAAAGCGTTATGGTGCTGAAGTCATTCTGGAAGGAGCCGTATTTGATGAGGCTCTTTCCTATGCTTTGGAGCTCAAGGAAAGGATGGGGGCAAGCTTCATCCATGCTTTCGATGATGACGCAGTCATTGCCGGCCAGGGGACAGTTGGCCTGGAAATTCTCGATCAGCTGCCTGATGTGGATGCGATCGTTTGCCCAGTAGGTGGGGGCGGTCTCATAGCTGGTGTTGCATTGGCAGCAAAAGAGAAAAAGAAGAATATTTCTGTATACGGTGTCCAAACCCTTGCTTGTCCGAGCATGAAACAATCTTTACAGAAAAATATGCCCGTTGCAGTAGAGGCAGCTCCAACGATGGCAGATGGGATCGCTGTACAGAAACCGGGTCTGCAAACATTCGAGATTATCAAGAATTATGTCGATGATATCTTTTGTGTAGATGAAATGGAGATTGCGCGGACAATGCTTATGCTGCTGGAAAGAAATAAACTGCTTGTCGAGGGGTCAGGGGCCAGCCCTCTCGCAGCCCTTCTTTATGAAAAAGTTAAATTGAAAGACAAGAAAATAGCCGTCGTCCTAAGCGGGGGTAATGTAGATGTCAATTTCATTTCCCGGATTATTGAGCGCGGCCTAGTGGAATCAGGAAGGTTTGCCCACTTTAAACTCACATTAAAAGACAAACCAGGCGAACTCCAGAAAGTATTGAGCTTTATTACTGAATTGGAGGCAAACATACAATTTGTCAATCTCCATCACATAGGAAAACATATCTACCCAGGATATGCACAAGTAGAGATTTCCGTCGAGACCAAAAATCATCAACATATCGAACAGTTATTTCACTCACTAAATGAAAAAGGCTTTAAAGCGGATATCGATAGCTGAAACATGGGGACGGTTCTCATGTTTCTGTTTTTTGTGGGAAGGTTAATCCGAAACATAGGGACGGTTCTTATGTTTTTTTCGTTTGTGGAAAGGTTATCCTGTATCGATTTTAAGGAAAGGAATTAATGAGTACTTAAGGTTATGACCAAAAAGGATTAAGGCTCTTTTATGTGGAATTAGTAATCACAGAATCGAAAAATCTCTTGAATCAAACAAGGTGTTTTTAAATGAAGAAAAAGCTTAACGTTTGGTCATTTATTTTTTCAATACTATGCCTTTTCTTATTTGTACTGACGGCTTTTTCAGATCGGGTTGACCATTCAATTCTGGGCACTCACCCACTTATCTTAGTTTTATTTTTTACTATAGTCACACTGGTTTTAGGGTTGGCAGGTTTTTCAGGTGCTCAAAACTGGAAAGGGCTGGCGAGAAGCGTCATCACGGTTTTTACTACTTTAGGTTTAACAGCCATTTTGACTATCATTCTATTTTTTGGAAAGCGTTATACTTAGTTTTGAGGAGGTATAGGATGAAGCTGTTTTTACAGGCTGTACTTGGTTCATTGGCCATTCACATCGTCTACTTCATTTCATTGATGATAATCGGTTATATCAAAACAAGAAATTATAAGCCAGATGTTGCTGAAGGGTGGAACAATGTCGAGCACCTGCAGAGTGTAGTGGCATTTAGTTCAGTAGGTTCGCCAGTCGTTTATTTACTTACTTTTTTCGGGACTTCTTCCATATTGGGATTAATAATTTTTTTAACTAAGGAACTTTCTTCGGTCCGTTAAAAAATAATAAACGCGGCAGCGCACAGTCATTTAAGTTGAGGTGAAGTATGTATAGTGCAGATGATCGAAATACATTTTTTACGAATGCAGTTGAGAAAATCAGCGAGTATAGTGCTGTTGAAGGCATCATTCAGCTGGGATCTGGTGTAGTTGGATATAAGGATGATCTTTCAGATATTGATTTGATGGTGGCTGCCTATGACCTTGAAGATGTAAGGACAGTGAGAGATGTTGTCCGTCGTTCTCTCAGTGAGTTTTCTCCAGTCTATATCAAGGAAAAGCAGCTTCGGGAGAATATATTCCTTCTAATCGTTTTACTGGAGAATTCGTTAGAATTTAATGTCTCCATTGTTCCAAGGGAATTATTATCAGTAAAATCTCCGTTGTGGAGAGTGATTGTCGATAAAACTGGTTTAGTCTCAAAAAAAATGAACGAGAAAAATGCCCATTTTAATAGCAAACTTGAAAAATATGATGTGGATATGGATCTTGTTTTTGAGTTTGTGTACGCTGCCAAGAACTTCGATAAAGAGTTGAAGAGGGCAAACATCATTTATGCGCTGAGAATGCTTGAGGCGATGAGGAACATTACTTTGATGCTGCAATCATTGAACGAGAAAAAGAAATTTCATCAATTCAAAGCTTATGAAACATTAGAATCTGGGTTTATTAGTGATTATCTTTCCTCATATCCAGAAGGACTCACTGTTGAGCATTTGGTGGATTCTGCTAAGAAATTGAGAGTGCTTTTTACCAATACTTTGGAACATAGTAATACTTTTACCATGGATCGCGCTTTAAGCCAGCTTCTGAATGAATGCTTTGCTTATAATGGTCAAACGGCAGAGAAAGTCTAATTGGATTGAATAATAAGTAGTATTTTTCAAGAAGGTTGTAAAATAGTACCGTATGTAAAAATTTTGAAACAACTCGAAACATTCCTTTAAATCTTACGTCTCATTAGTAAAATAAAGGGGTGTTATTGATGAAAAAATTATTCTCTATGGTAGTAATTGTATTGGGTCTACTCCTGGCAGGCTGTGCAAGTGGTGCAAATGGCGGGTTATCTGGAGGGAAGCCTCCTGAGTTGTTTTTGAAAATCGGCAATGAAAAGTTTGAAACGACATTAGGTACTTATTGCTGGAAAGCAACATGCGCTGACACAGCCGGACCTGTTGAGCTATTAGAAGGTGAAAAACCGATCAGCGTGAAACCAGGTGAAACAATCTCGTTTGAAATGGACTTTGAACCAAAACCTAATGAACTTCATCTTGAACTCTTTACCGATCAAGAGCAAAAAGAAATCGAGCTAAAGGATAACAGCTTCACCGCACCAACAGAGCCAGGGATCTATTATTATTCCTATGGCGCATGGTGGATGGATGAAAAAGAAGAAAATGTGTCACACGGTGATGCTTTTTACGCATTCGTAATTGAAGTAAAGTAGGAGCGGATCGGGGGGACGGTTCTCATGTTTTCTTCGTTTTGCTAAACGAAAGAAACACAAGAACCGTCCCCATGTTTGCAAGAACCGTCCCCATGTTTGAAATGGAGTGAAAATACATGCTGCAAAATTTCAATTTGCCTTTGTTTGGCAAGGAACGAAAAGTTCGGGTATACATACCCTCTGATTTTAAAGAAACAGGCAAGAGATTTCCTGTGTTATACATGCATGATGGACAGAATGTGTTTGGGAATGAAGAAGCGATTGGCGGGGTAGCGCTTGAGCTTCACGATTATTTGGAGAAGAATCATGTGAATCTGATGGTGGTGGCGATTGACCAGGACCCGGCTGGTGAGGAGCGAGTGAATGATTATTGTCCGTGGAAGCACGGGGAGTTCAGCAATAAGCTGCTGTCAAAACCTGCTACTTCCGGTGGAAAAGGCAAGGAGTATGCAGATTTTATCGTGAACGTATTAAAGCCGTTGATCGACAGGGAGTATCCAACTCTAGTAAATGAAACCTATATGGCTGGCATATCGCTTGGAGCGCTGATCACGACTTATGCAGCGTGCACGTATCCGTATACTTTTAAAAGAATTGCAGGGCTTTCTTCCGGTTTTTACCGAAACCAGGAAGAAATTGAAATGTTGATGAAAAATACTAATCTATCCCAACTGGAAAAGCTTTATTTGGATTGTGGAACGATGGAAGCAGGGGATAATCATCAACTCAGTGAATTATTCCTGCAGTCGAATCATGCGATTTTTGACATTGTCCGTAAAAGTGGGGCAGAAGCGGAACTCAAGGTCATTGAAGGAGCTCTTCACAATTACGAGACGTTTAAAAAGCGTTTTCCTGAAGTTATTTCTTATTTAATTTAGAAGCTTGGAACTTGAAATTTATTCGTATAAATACAATGAAATGGGTGTGAAAATGGATAAGGTTTTTCAAATAATTACGAATATGATCAGCAGTGAGGATAATAGAATCACGATTGGGATTTCAGGTCATGGAGCATCTGGAAAGACCACTTTTGCCAAAAATCTTTTGAAGTTTCTGGGTAATGACGAGGTGAATTATATGAATACAGATCCTTACATCATAGGCTCTGATCTCAGGAAGTTCACCAGTATTGAATATGAATACAATAATGAACATCATGTGGATAAAATGACTGCCTGTCATCCAGCTGCACATAATATATACGCTTTAGAAAGAGACCTAAAAATGATAAGAGCGGGTTTGGATTTTTTCACAGTAGGCACGCCTTATACAAAGAGCGAGTTGATTTCTTCACAAAAGAAAATAAATATTGTTGAGGGCATGAGTGTTGCCTTCACAGATCCCGAGTTATATAATTTGAAAGTTTACTTATATACCGATGGAGAAACCGAGTTGATCAGAAGGAGCATCCGTGATGTTTCTGAAAGAGGAACTGATATAAATTATTTAAGGAAATCACATGAAGAGCGCAGAATTCAATATGAATTATTTATGCATCCCTATCATCGTAACTTTGATCTGGTGATAAAAAATTCAAATGAAGATTTTATTCTTGAAAAAGGTCCTTTTGAATACCTTGAGAACTAATGTACTTAAAGAAACGGTGCACGGCTGACATATAGGGACGGGCTTCTGTTAGAAACGCAAGAACCGTCCCCGTGTTTAAAAAATTGATATTGACTTAATAAACTGTAAGGATTAATATTACAGTATAGTCAACGTCAAACGGGGGGACGGTTCTCATGTTTCCTTCGTTTGGCTAAACGAAAAAATCACAAGAACCGTCCCCATGTTTTTTTATAATATAACTGTAATTTTTATTTTTACAGTTAAAAAGGAGCTGTTTCAATATGGTAACTTTGTTTCTTACACCGAGTTGTACGTCTTGCCGAAAGGCTAGGGCGTGGCTGGAGGAGCATCAAATTGAATATATTGAAAGAAATATTTTAACTGAGCCGCTTACAGTTAGTGAGATCAAATCGATTCTGCGGCTTACGGAAGAGGGTACTGATGAAATCATCTCAACAAACTCAAAGACGTACCAGCAGTTGAATGTAGACATTGATTCTCTGCCGCTTAAACAATTATATGACTTATTGATCGAAAACCCGCAAATGCTGCGCCGGCCAATTCTTCTCGACGATAAAAGATTGCAGGTTGGTTATAACGAAGAAGAGATTCGCCGTTTTCTGCCACGCAGGCTTCGGACATTTCCTGGCGTTGACTGGGAAAAACTTGCTTATTAATACATGAAGGAGGAAAAACAATTGATTGAGGTATTCCTAACCGTTCGTTTTAAAGGGAAAAATTATCAAACGAATGTAATCACAAAGAGAGAATTGAGCTGGGATAAAATTAAACGGCTTGCTAAGGAACAAGTATCAAAGCAATGGAGCATCTAATGTAAAAAGAACAGATATTTGACTAGTCAATCTGTAACATATAATATTACAGTATCAAGAGGGATAAGCATTTTCCTTTGTTAGGAGGCAGGCTATGAATAGTGATTTTACCCTTGCCATACACAGTTTAACGTATCTTGCCCTTCAGCCAGACCGAATGTCTACAAGCGATGCAATATCTGAAAGTGCCGGTGTCCACCCGGTACGAATCCGCAAGGTACTAAGTTTGTTAAAAAAACATGGGTTCATAAAGTCGAAAGAAGGAATTGGCGGCGGTTTTATTTTTGCTATCGATCTGAGCGAAGTGAACCTTTGGGATATATACAAATTGACCTCTGAGGGTGCCCTGCAGCCAAAATGCCCTGAGTCAAATGAACAATGTCTTGTTGGTGCGAATATGCATAAGGTGCTCTTTGCCATTTTCCTCGGAGCAGAAGAACATTTAGGTGAATACTTGAAGAACTATTCCCTGAAAGAAGTGGTTGATTTGATCAATCAAAAAAAGGAATGATTTGAAGAGAGCCTAACTTCTCTTCAGTAAAAATGTAATAAAAATTATTACAGATTATAGAAATAGAGGTGAACTGGATAATGTTCAATAACAATACCGTTTTAATGACTGGTGACTGGATTAAAGGAAAATCTCGCGATGGAGAGCTGATAATCGGTTATGTGGATTCCATCGATATTTTGGAAGGAAAAATTATGGTGACGGTTACTTCAAGTGATAATCAGGACCTGGCTGGGAAAATAATTCCTATGGCAAAAGAGCAAGTGAAAAAGCTCCCTGACCCACAGGTGAAAAATAAAGATCAAATCCAGTTCCTCATCGATTTGGCGCTTGCTACTGGAGATGAAGAGTGGTTTATGGAGCTTTCCGCCAAGTTGAATTCCATGAGGGAACTTGTTAAGGGTGTGTAGACGAACTTGGTGTATAATGAAGGTGAAATAAAATGGCTAGCATTTTTTATCATCAAAGGAGAATGAAATGTCAGTTAAGGTCACACCCACAGGCGAGAAATTAATCCTTCAACAGATAGCGGGTTTGGAACAGGAATTGAAGCAAGTACGGATTGATAAGAATATTGCCTTTAATGCTTGCGGCGATGACAAACTAGCAAATCCTAATGCACATAAACTGGAGCAGGATGAACGCATTTTGGAAGAGCGAATCCAGGAAATCCACCATGCGTATAAAACTGCTGAATTCATCAGCTTCGATGAGCGTAATACGGAAAAAGTGGAAATTGGCTCAATAGTAAAATGTTCATTTGAATATCCTGATTTTACCGAAGATGAAGTATATGAAATTGTCGGATACGGTGAATCCAATATAGATGACAATAAAATTTCCTATGATACACCTGTTGCAAAGAAGTTGATCGGTTTAAAAATTGGAGAAGAAACGGTATTGTCCGTTCCTTCTGGAAAAGTGAAATGCAAGGTATTAATGATGTATGGCTCATGGGCAGAAGTAGAGGAGTAGCTGGATAAGACCATGAAGAGATATAAGCTAAGGAATGATTTTAGAGGCTTGAAAAAAGGTACACAGTTCTATTTGATTGCTGACTCAGAATTCATAGGAATCAAAGAGTTTGTGTTACGCACCATAGATTTGAAGATCAGAATCGCTATTAATGAAAGGGAATTGCATAAAAATTTTACCTTAATGAACTAAGGTAGAAGTAACCTTCCTATTGTTTATTAGTGTAAAATTTCATGGTATAATGAAGCACCTAGGAACTTTACGACTATTGTTCGTAATTGAACGGATGCCAAAAACGCCTCCGACTAGCGACAAGATATGGAGGTTTAACAGAATGAATAAACGATGGACGATAGGAAAGATCAATGAATTTGTTGATAAGAATTCGGAGAGTAAGTTATTGACGACGGAATATCACGGTTTTTCTCAAAAGTTACTATTTAAATGTGCATGCGGCAGCAATTTTGAAAGAACATTTACGAAATTCAAAAATAATAATCAGCGTAAATGTGACGTATGCCAACCGCCGAAACCATCACGCTGACCTGTAGTGAAAAATGAAGATCCAATTTTTTTAAAAAAAGAACTTCACAGTTGCAAACCCGTAAAAACCTATGATGACAAAACAAGTATACAATGCGTAAGTGTGAGGCAATAAGCCTTGCGCTTTTTTTATTTCATGAGGATAAAAAAATTCTTGGGAAGAATTAGGCTTTTGTATCAGTAGCAACACCCATCCAGTTTACATAAATTGTTGGGGAGTATTCTCATTACCTAATGTATTTACCTTATATACAGAATTTTTTTTCAAGAAAGCTCGACTGTTTTTGTTTCTCGTTCCTGAGTCGTGTGAATTTGTAGAGGAGGTTATACAAAGATGATGAATGATTTCCAAAGTGAACTTCAAAGGTTGAATGTTGGTGATTTCCAGGCAACGCAGCCTGTAAGCTGGGATCAGAGCCAGTATTACACTGCTGGGGATGAACGGATTTTTCTAGGTTTTGGTGGAATTGGAAGCTGTTTTGGCTGTTTTAGTTGTTTCGGCTGCTTTGGTTGTTTTAGCTGCTTCCGCTGTGGAGGATGCGGACGTTGTGGCCGTTGTGGAGGCTGTGGCCGATGCGGTGGCTGTGGACGCTGCGGCGGACGCTGATATCGAGGCATTGAAGCTTAAAAAGTTAGACTACACTGGCCCCTGCGGTAATAATGCAGGGGTTTTTCTTCTATATGGTCTGACATATCGGACAAAATAGGCTACATACCATGATAGTGACGGTCATTTGTTAAAGGTAATTTAGGGCGGAGGAGGAGCGGGATGGAAAAATTGGACCCTTCGATGCGATTGAAGGTGAAGAGAGATACGTTTTATCTCCCTGAACAGAATAAGGGTGTTTATTTAAGGAACAATGCAGTTTCATTTCGCCTTGAAGGAAGCGGAATCGATTTATGGGTTGAAAAGCTGCTGCCTATGTTTAACGGAGAGTATACGCTTGAAAAATTAACAGATGGATTACCGGGACCATACAAGAAACGAGTGTATGAAATTGCCGAGGTTCTCTATCAGAATGGGTTTGTCCGGGATGTTAGCCAGGATCAGCCCCATGAATTACAGGAACGCGTTCTTAAAAAATTTGCGTCACAAATCGAGTTTGTTGACAATCTGGCAGGTTCAGGTGCTTTCAGGTTTGAGGCTTTCCGCCAGGCTAATGTGCTGGCAGTTGGCTCTGGTCCAATTTTACATTCATTGATTTCATCATTGCTGGAGTCTGGTGTCGCCAAGCTGAATGTTTTCATTACAGACGATGCTCCAACCAATAGAAAAAGGTTGAATGAGCTTGTAAACCATGCATGTAAAACAGACCCGGAAGTGGTATTCAAGGAAATCACGATGAAGGATAAAGGCTGGCGTGAGGTTCTGGAACCGTTTGATACGGTCCTTTATGTATCACAGGAGGGAAACCTGGAAGAACTAAGGTACCTTCACTCTGTATGCCGAGAGGAAAATAAATCGTTCATACCGGGCATTCTTCTCGAACAGGTGGGTATTGCTGGACCATGCGTTCACCCGGAATCTGATCTGTGCTGGGAGTCCGCATGGCGCCGATTGCATTCCTCTGTTTTGGAAAAAGAACAGCCAATACCTGCGAGGTCTGCAACAACGGGGGCTTTACTCGCAAATATCATCTCATTTGAATTATTAAAAGAAAAAACTGGTGTCACGAAAGCCGATCAGAATAATCGTGTTTTCCTGCTGGATTTAGAGACTCTTGAAGGAAGCTGGCATTCAGTTTTGCCGCATCCTCTGGTAACCGACGTGCCAACAGCTAAAAGAATAGAAGACATTGAAAGCAGGTTTGAACAAGACGCCAACAGCTCGAAGCCGGAAAAGCTTTTGCAATTCTTCAGTCATATGACATCTCAGGAATCAGGAATCTTACATCTATGGGAGGAAGGAGATTTAAAACAGCTTCCATTGGCTCAGTGCCGTGTCCAGGCAGTCGATCCGCTGTCAGATGGACCGGCGGAACTAATGGGAGAAAGGGTTTGTTCTGCTTTTACACATGAAGAGGCGCGAAGAGAAGCGGCATTAACAGGAATTGAACAATATTCTTCTCGATTGGCCAGCTTACTTCAAAGCGATGATTTTATTGGAGTTGGAGCAGGTGAGACATTTGTGGAAGGAGTGGGACGAGGACTACAGAAATGCCTGGCAGACCAATTCAGCAAACGAAGCAATAATCAAAGGGAGTTCATCACCTGTGTAGACCTGGAAACGGTCGGGGATGAATGGTGCCAGTATTATTTAAATGCCCTGGCAACTATGCATGGAGCACCGAACATTGGATTGGGAAAGGAAGTCTCCGGTTTTCCAGTGGTTTGGGTCGAAACGAGGTATGGGTGGCATGGCAGCGTAGATTTAAACGTGACTTTGGCGCTAAGAAGGTCTTTGCAGCAAGCATTGTTCACATATCAAAACCATTCAGTTCCATATGATGCCATTGTGCTGGATGAATCAGCACTGCAGCTTGATGATAGTGTCAGGCAAAGCTTTGACATTCCTGCATGTGCAGAGCGAATTCAACTGGAAACGCTGCAGGAAGCGACTGAAGTTCTAAATAGGAACGGAATGCAGATTTTCGTATACGAATTAAGGATTGAGCCATTTTTTAAACAGGAACTCGAAGGAGTGTTCGGGGTATTGCTGCGAGAGGAGGGAATGAATTGAGTTCTTTCGTAGTGATTGTTGGTGAGGGATGGCTGGCTGATCGTGTGAGCGAGGAATTGTCAGCGCGCTATCAAGTGTTCAGACGTAATGATTTTGAATACGGAATTCCCGTAAATTCCGATCTGTTATTGGTTTTATATGATGCCTGGAATCCCATTGCACACCGGAAGGCGGAAGAGGCGATAAAACTGACAGGCAGTCCTTGGCTGCGGGGCTTTGTTTCGTTTGGCGAGGGAGTAATTGGTCCACTGGTTCGACCAAATACTCCCGGATGCTCACAATGTGCTGACCTGAGACGCCTTCTCGGTGGTCAGGAACGAGGAGAAATGCGTGAGGTACAGCAAAAGCTATCTGCGGCCGGAGGAATGAAAGCTGATGCATGGGCATCGGGTACCGGTCTTTTGCAAATGGCTCATTTAATTGGCGCTGAGGCAGACAGGATTCTTGAAGGAAAGCAGGCTTATTCGGAAGGACGGATGTTTTTAACGGACTTAAAAACACTGAATGGTTCCTGGCATTCCTTTCTGCCTGATTCATTATGCCCGGTCTGCAGTCAAATACCTGAAGATTCACCGGAACTGGCTGAGATCTTTCTGCAGCCAAGCTTGAAGATCAATTCGGACAGCTATCGATGTAAGCCGCTGGACGATTTAAAAGCTGTGCTGGCAAAAGACTATCTGGACAATCGAACGGGACTTTTCAATAGTAAAATGTATGATTTGATCACCCCATTCGCAGACGCGAGTGTAAATCTGCCAATGATTTCTGGGGATGAGGGGACTGCGGGGCGGACTCAATGTTATGCTGACAGTGAATTGACAGCGATCATGGAAGGTCTGGAACGGCATTGCGGTCTTCAGCCGAGAGGAAAACGTACCGTCATCCATGACAGTTATCGAAATCTGGAGAACCAGGCGCTCAATCCTTGTAAGGTGGGGGTGCATGAAGACGAAGAGTATGAAAAGCCTGGTTTCCCATTTCAAAAATTTGACCCGGACGTACCGATGGATTGGGTTTGGGGCTACTCGTTAATGGAAGAGAGGCCAATCCTCGTTCCTGAGCTGCTTGCTTATTATAGTATGGGTTGCGGTTCCTCCGGTTTTGTTTATGAAACCTCCAATGGCTGTGCGCTTGGCGGAAGCAGGGAGGAGGCCATCTTTTACGGCATCATGGAAGTGGTGGAACGCGATTCCTTCCTAATGGCCTGGTATGCACGCCTCAATCTGCCTCGTCTTGACCCTCTTTCGGCCAATGATGAGGAACTTCAATTAATGACATCGCGCATGCGGGCAGTAGCTGGGTATGATTTGTATTTGTATAATGCAACGTTGGAACATGGAATTCCAAGTATCTGGGCTCTGGCTAAAAACAGGAAAAATAATGGAGTGAATATCATTTGTGCGGCAGGGGCACATCTTGATCCAGTAAAGGCTGCAAAGAGTGCGGTTCAGGAGCTCGCGGGCATGATGCTCAATCTGGATGAGAAATTTGAAGGTAACAAAGAGAAGTATTTACAGATGCTTGAGGATGATTCGCTTGTTGTGCAGATGGATGACCATGGCATGTTGTATGGGTTGCCGCAGGCAGAAGAACGGTTAGGATTTTTGCTGGATGATCATCGACCGTTGCGAAGCTTCGATGAGGAATTCAAGTGGAAGTCTAACCATGAGGACCTTACTGATGATCTGAAGGATATTCTCCAGGTATTTCGTCAATGTGAACTCGATGTCATTGTTGTTGACCAGACCACTCCGGAAACGAGGAAGAACGGGCTTTACTGTGTGAAAGTACTAATCCCGGGCATGCTGCCAATGACGTTTGGCCATCACCTGACTCGCCTGAAAGGACTAGACAGGGTACTAGAAGTCCCGATGAAGCTTGGCTATGTGAAAGAGCCGTTGGCATATGAACAGTTAAATCATTATCCGCACCCGTTCCCATAGGAGGTAGAAGGATGAGTCTGGAAGAATTTCTGGTCAATCTTCAATTTAACATTGATCGGGCTAATCAGCCAAACTGGGAACCTGATTGGAAGGATGCACCTCTTTCCTATAAGCTGTATCGAGGTCAGCCAGTATTTCCACTGTCTGCGGAGGTCCCGCTTTCTCTTATGCAAGATCAGCATCCTGTTAAGCCAGATCTTGATAAAATAGGCCACTTTCTATGGTATGTCTATGGAATGACGCAAGTAAGCCAGTCCGTTTTTCCGGATGATACTGAAGGAGAAGAAGCAGTCCTCATGCAATCGTTCAGAAGATTTGCACCTTCAGGCGGAGCGCTATATCCTAATGAACTTTACATGTACCTAAAGATTGATGGCTTGCCCGATGGAGTGTTTCATTACAACCCGTCCCACCACCGTCTTGTGTTGTTAAGGGAAGGAAACTTCGATGAATATATTTCAGAAGCCCTTGGCCACCGCTGTGATACTTCATCCTGCTTTGGCATTGCGTTCGTGTCGACGATGTTTTGGAAAAATTTCTTTAAATACAATAATTTCTCCTATCGCCTTCAGGGACTTGATGCCGGTGTCCTAATGGGGCAGTTACTTGAAACAGCAAAACGTTTTGGATTTGCCTCAGGAGTGTACTATCAGTTCCTGGATTCAGCGATGAATCATCTGCTAGGGCTATCTGAACAGGAGGAAAGTGTGTATTCGGTGGTGCCGCTTTCAGTGGAACCGACAAACTGGTCGACAATTCGAAAAGAACTAGGTACGAATATTACGGCAGAAGCATTAAAACGTAATTTGACATCAATCGACTGTGAACATCTGGAACGGTCACAAAGGGTTTTGGAGTTTCCGAAGTTAATAGCTATGAATGAAGCGTCCATGCTGAATTCTACCAAATCATTTAAGAGAATCCATCCGCAGTTTTTTTTGAAACCAGAGGGTCGGCTATTCAGTCTTCCTCAAATGGAGCCGCTGTCATATGATCTCGCTGAAACATGTAGAAACCGATTTTCTCCCGATATCGATTTTGTTTTAGGGAAGGTAAGCCAGGAACAGCTCGCCGTTTTGCTGAATGAGTCCATGACTTCATTTTCCTATCGGAATGATGTGGATGAAATCTATTATCGCAACGAACCCAGGGTATCAATCTATGGATGTTTTTATAATATTGATGGTATGCCAAATGGTGCTTATTATTATGACCACACCGAACATTCATTGCGGGAGATTCAACAGGGTGATCACCGCCTCCAGCTGCAGTCAGGAATGTCCATGGATAATGTGAATCTGCTGCAGGTACCACTGTGCCTGCATGTTTCGGGCAGCAGGGATTTTTATAAAAATGAACTAGGATATAGAGGTTATCGGATTTTGCAAATGGAAGCAGGGATGCTCGTTCAACGATTGCTTTTAACAGCTTCAGCACTTGGATTATGTGGACACCCGCTCCTTGGATTCGATGCAAACCTGGCTGATGACATTTATGGAATGAAGGAGAATACTAGTTTAATACAGATACCAATCGGACCGTTTAGGCCGCGGCCTTGGTTAAAAGGGAGCTTGCATAGCTAAATTTAGAGAAGAGCTTGGGGAAAAAACCAGGCTCTTTTATTGTAGGTATGGAACGAAGCGTAAGCTTTTTTTCTGCTGAACGAAGGAAACAGAAGAACCGTCCCCATGTTTTACCCATGTTTTAAATTCAGTCCTTCTTCCCATAATGGGTAGGGAAGGAGTGGGCGTGTTGAATCATTATGTTTCGATTGCTGTTGAACTTATTTGTGGCTTTGTTTTTTTATTTATTGTAACGAAAATGCAGGGGAAGACGCAGTTTTCGCAGATTACCCCGTTTGATTTTATTTCGGCGATTATCCTTGGTGAGTTGCTGGGGAATGCGATATATGACCATGAGGTGAAGCTTGGGGAAATTGTCTTTGCTGTGGGTTTGTGGGGAGCTCTTGTTTATTTTACCGAGATGGTGACGCAAAAGTTCATTGGGTCGCGAAAATTGCTTGAAGGCGAACCGAACATTGTGGTGCGCAAGGGGAAAATTAAATACGATGCTTTGAAAAAAGCCAAATTGGATATTAATCAGCTGCAAAGCCTGGTCAGGCAGCAGGGCTATTTCTCATTGAGAGAAGTAGAATATGCGATCATTGAAACGAACGGCATGGTCAGTGTCCTTCCGAAAGCGGACTATGATACACCTAAAAATAGTGATATGAATATCAAATCGGATGATCCGACTTTGCCGCTCAACTTGATCATCGACGGAAAAGTTGTGAGTGAAAACTTAAAGGTAGCCGGGTTCGACGAGCAATGGCTGAAAAGGGAATTAGAGAAGCAGAAGATTCATCACTATGAAGACGTGCTTTTTGCGGAATGGATGCAGAATGAACCGATTTATGTGATGAAATATGATCAAAAGGCGAATTAATCAGGAAAAGCTGAACCGGAGCTGGTTCAGCTTTTCGATTTTAACAGGGTGAAAAGAAGTGGATTCAGGACGGAAAATACCATTATGACAATGCTAGTGATTGTACTCACTGGATCACCGCCAAGTCCCATTTCATCCACAATGATGGCGTCGTAGTAGATCACTTGAACCGCCATAGCTTCGAAAACAATGGACAAACTGAATATAACAAAGCTATTAAGGAGCTTTTTTCGTGTTTTTGGAAGGAGAATGAGCAGAAATAGAATGATAGATAATCCTAGTAAAGTAAAGAAAACGGGACGTAATAATGTATATGCCCCATCTGTAACGAAAGTTTCGTATGTATACATGATTGCCTCCTGATAGAATGTATTACTTATTTTACCATATTGTTAGTTTCGTGAGTGGGGTGACCCTAATGGCAGCTTTCAATGGGGAATATATTTGGTTAGAACCGGGACTATGTTGCACGCAACGGGACAAAATGCCGAGACTGGGGTTTAGTTCAATGTAAATGCTAGAAACAGAAAAAAAAGTTGCAGCCACAGTGAAAAAATTCGCTGAAACCGTAGATAAATTGCTGGAAACCGTTTAATTGTTTCATGGAACCGTATAATTGTTTCGAGAAACCGTATAAATGTTTGGCGTTTGTTGAAATTTAATGTTGATAATTCCATAATACTAAGGGGGAAACACGTATTAATGGATTTCCCCCTTAGTTGAAAGAGTGAAACTATAGTCGAGTATTACCTTATACATTTATTACAATCTCTCTTTGGAATGAAAGATATTATTAATTACCATTCCAATGATAGATTATTTGTACAACTCCAGAGGAGAATGTTCTGGTATTAACCATTTTTAAATTTATCCTATGTTCTATATCAATAAATAGCGGTTTTCCTTCTCCCAAAACAACAGGGTGAATAGATAATCTAAATTCATCAACAAGCCCTAAATTTATAAGTGTTGTAATGAGACTTGCTCCACCATATAGCCAGATGTCTTTACCAGACTGTTTCTTCAATGAATTTACTTCTTCAAGAATGTTATCATTGATAAATTTCACTTGATTATCAATCTCTTTTTGTGTTCTGGAAAACACATATTTCTTTTTACTATGAATCAATTTCCAAATTTCCTTTTCGGTATCAGATTCTTCATTTTTGGGAAAATATTGTCCCCATAAATCGTAGCTTTTTCTACCATATAAAATAGTATCAATTTGATCCAAGAAATCAGTGAACTCCATATCAGGGTCCATAATGCACCAATCAACTTCTCCATTTTTCCCTTCTATAAAACCATCCAAAGTAACTGCTAAATCTAATATTATTTTTCTCTGTTTTACGTTATATGTCATAAACTTTCATCCTTTTATCATTTAGATTTAGATATTTCTGCTTCGTTGAATAAGGATTACACAACGAATTTAGATAATCGTAGGCAATTATAAGTATCTTTCATCTCAAATACAAATGATGTTAGCAGAAATTTTTTAATATGCTGTTTAGTGCTTTAGTTACTACGACTATCGAAAAATAAGAACCAAGCAATGTTATTATCAATGAGGACACTCAAATCCATCATTGAAGCGAGTTTCTCTCATTTCGTTGATTAGTCAACCACCAGCAGAGGAAGAAGGTTCAACATAACGTTTAATACATTGGTAAACTTGTTCTTTTTTTGTATGTGGTAAATTGTCGATATACTGAACAATTTGCTAAATGCTTTGCTCACCTTGACATCCCCGAAAAAAATGCTGAACCATTTAGTAGCTGGTTCAGCTTTTTCACATGTTCACCATGGGTAATCGATCTTTTCCGCCAAATCTGGGAAGTCTATGAACGGATTTCGGTTGCCCTGGATATAGTAAATGGCCTGATTTCGGTGCTTTTCGTAAAGGGTGGGCGGAAATTCATCGTTCCAGCGGATCAGCAGCGGGAGGTCGACCTTCATTTTGTATTCGTTCTTCACCATTTTCGGATACCTTAGGAAAAAATATAGCATTGCCCGCGCGGAGGTTCCTTTGCCGTGCTCGGGTTCGAACTGGAAGGCGGTCGTGACACCGCAATTGTTTTGAATGGGTTCATCTTCCGATTCGGGATTGTAGAAATCAAAGTCTGCGAATGGGTAGTTGGACCGGGCGATATTGCAGTCCGGCTGGCAGACGAAAAGGTGATGGAGGTCGCCCTTCATCGGTTCAGCGCCCTCGAACCAGGATTGAGGCACAATATGCTCGGTATTCATCTTGAAGTGATCCTCAAACACCTTCAATTCCTTCACCGAATCAAATCCATTCACCTGGATTTTCCTTGAGCGACGTCTGAATTCATCGTATTTTTGCCGCAGCGTATCGTAATCCTCGATAATCAATGATTCTGGATCTTTCTTCTCGCTGGAGTAAATACTTTTCGCCGAACCATCGGGATAAAGATCGACCCAAGTGTATAAATACAAATCTTTACTGAGGAAGTAGGGTAGTTGAGTCTTGTGAGTTTGGAATACAATAGTGTGAAATTTATAGAAAAGTGCCAGTCCGGTCATATCCAAATCCTGTGCACCGCGGTAATACTGTTTGATATCTGCAGCGTCCTGCTGCGGGTCATAATAAAGCTGCTGGTTATTCTGGATTTTCCGCCGGTTATCCCGCAAGATTGTCAGCAGCTTTTTCAAATCCAGTGAATCATGCTTATGTTTCCAGTCGTCATTTGGGTGATGATGCTTTTTATAATTAGACATACCGTACTCCTTATTAAGACATCATACATTTATTTTACCCTGTGATGGATTGTCCTTCAAATACGTTTGTTTTTTGATAATAGGATTTCCCCCTCAAAATAGAAGCCAGTTTTTACCTTGAAAAACTATTTTTTCTATGTTTTGTCCACAGAGTTTGATATACTTTAAACCAAATAATCTAAGGCAAGAGGTATGTGTTTTGACTAAATCTAAAGTTCAATTTTGGCTGATTCAGATTTTGCTTATTTTAACCATTATTTTTGTGTCTACGAAGATTTCCTTTATGTTTGAGCCTATCGGGGTTTTTACCTCGACTGTTTTCTTCCCGATTCTGATTACTGGCTTTCTGTATTTCCTTTTGAATCCGGTGGTGAATTTTCTTGAACGCAAGAAGCTCCCTAGAGCATTAGCAATATTGATTATTTATGTGCTGTTTGGGGGCCTTCTTGTTCTGGCAATTGGGAGTCTGGTTCCGGCGGTTTCCAAGCAGGCGACGGAGCTTGCGAATGATCTTCCGGTCTTTGCTGATAAGACGACTGAATTTATTTATGATGTGATCGAGTCTTCGGAGTTTAAGAGTTTCAGGGATGAGCAGCAGGAAATGATCGATACCGTCCAGGAACGCATTATGGAGTATGCCAATACTCTTCCGAACAAACTTACGAACGGACTCAGAGGCTTTTTTGGAATCGTCACTAATATTGCAATCATTCTTGTTACTGTCCCATTTTTGTTATTTTACATGTTCAAGGATGGACATAAGTTTCCACATGCTGTCTCGAAATTCATTCCAAAAGATTACCGGGATGAAGGTTTGAAGATTTTAAAAGAAACAGGGGAGACACTGTCAGCGTACATCCAGGGGCAGGTAACGGTCGCCTTAGTGGTTGGGATTTTAACTTTTATAGGGTATATGATCATCGATTTGCGCTATGCATTGATCATGGCGTTAATCGTAGCATTGACCAATATTATCCCGTATGTCGGGCCGATTATTGGCGGTGCGCCAGCCTTGCTGGTTGCATTCTTTGATTCACCAACAAAAGCTCTATTGGTTGTCGTGGTCATCCTGATTGCCCAGCAAATTGAAGGGAATTTATTATCACCGATGATCCTAGGGAAAACATTGGATACACACCCGGCAACGATTATTATTATCCTGCTGGCTGCCGGGAACCTGGCCGGAGTCCTGGGTATGGTACTGGCAGTTCCGACATATGCCGTATCAAAAACAATCATCTTAAATTTAGTCAGATTTTTAAGGGCAAGAAAAAGGGCGAATGATACTGCAGAGGGAACTTGAGTTTAACTCAAGTTTCTTTTTTTATTAAATTGAAACATTTTTCCAAAATATTTCGTAATAGTGTTAAGCAAAGAAACAAGAGGTGAAAATGGTGGGAAATAAAAATCAGAGTGACCATGAAACGGAACTTGAAAATCAAGTTAGTTTAAGGAAACTATTCAATTTAATAGGGTTATTCATTTTTGGTGGACTAGCATTAACCACTGTGACAAATCCGATTTCTTTTAAATATCTTCAGGAATTTTTACTTTTTATTGGTGGCAGTGCCATGGTCTATTACTTTTTAGTTAACATATATTTCTCAGGTCCGGTTTGGCGTAAAGTGGTTATTGCGTGTCTCATCCTGATATGTCTAATTTGTTTGTGTATGTTTTTTTATCTCTTAAACAACCCGATTGTCCACTAGAATAACAATAGAAGGATTTTAAACTGAATCTGGAGAAATAGAACCATCATACATATATGAAAGTGTCTAAAGATTAGAAGGAAGGAGATTTAAGTATGATTACACAAGTAACAACAAAATTTAAAATCTATAAGTCAGCGGATGAGGTTTTTGAAGCGATCGTGGACCCAGAGAAAATCGGGAATTTCTGGTTTTCATCCAGTTCTGAAAGATGGGAAAAAGGAAAAAGGGTTACTTTAAGATATGATGAATACAACGCTGAGGGCGTAATAAATATTTTGGAACTCAAGGATGATAAGGAAATTGTCTTTTCTTGGGGAGAGGAACACAATGAAGGAACGATCGTAAGAATAACACTAACTGAGTTGGATCACACGAGTACAATCATTGAAGTGAATGAATCAGGTTTTAAAGAAGACGACCCTGAACTGCATCAAAAATTGATGGGACAAAAAGAGGGTTGGGTGTATATGCTATCTTGTTTAAAGTGCTATTTAGAAAATGGCGTTAAAGATTTAAGGGCATCTTTAATTCATTAATGGTTCTTGTTTCGAAAATTCATTGTCAACGCACAACACCCCCACATCTTCGTGGGGGTGTTGTGATCATCTATAGACACCGTCACATGTATTGGCAATCGGTTCATAATAACAATGTTGTTTGAATTGTCCTGCAAATGGCTGATTATACCATGTAGGCGGACATGGGGCATACGGATTGAAATACCATAGTGCATACTTTGAGGGATGCTGTCTCCAGTAGTCTAAGTTTTGTTTGGCTAATCTTTTTTCTACACTTCTGGCTCTGTTATAAAAAACATTCCCTTTCTGTACTGCTTCAAAAGAATAATTTCCTCCCTGGATCTGAAAAATCACACTATAGATTGACCTTAAATCTTTAAAATCCAAACAATTTGCCGTTAGTCGATTGACAATGACGTTACCGACCATCAGCATTCCCATTTTCCCTTCTCCTTCAGCTTCTGCCCTCATCATCCTTGCCATCAAAGCGACGTCACTGTCGGTATATTTTACTCTTGGCATTTTTTATCACCTCTAATGGAATTGTATTAAGAAATCCTGTAAAAATGTTAACGGGTTCAGTTCCAAGAGAGAAAATATTAAATTGCGGCGATTTGAAAAGAGTTTGGATAAGTTGTAGGGTATTTCAAGCTATCTTAGTTGAAAATGATCCGGTTTTATCCAAGAATGCAGTGCTGTTGGGGAGGGGAGAGAACAGTCTTTATTTATTGAGGAAGTGAAGGATATTAAAAGGTAGTTAATTAGATATGGGTGAAATTCAGACAATGGAAAATTAGCTGAAATCAAACCAGCCTTTTTGTGGTTTGGTAATCATTGATCAGTTTATCTAGACTTTGACTTAAAAGTAATGTGTCTGGATGGGAAAAACCTTTTTTCATTCCCACTGAAATCATTTCTTCTCGATATTTTTCTATAATCATTAATAGTGATTCTTTTTTATTTTCCACACCTAATACCTCTTCACTCGTCATTTCAAAAAATTGACATCAGTAAGTCTTATTTTACCAATAGATGATTTGGAAAAAAACAAGAAGATTTTTCCTAATAATCTTCTTGTAATGGATTGAAAAGAATGTGGAAAGCTATTAGTAAAATATGTTAGTTGGTGATTTTAATGAATGATAAATCATTGATTCAAATGACGGCGGCGGAAATGGCGATGGTGTGGACGCAATACATAAACGATACCGCATCAATCTGTGCCCTCAGACATTTTTTAGAGAAGGTTGAGGACCAAGAGGTTGAACCTATACTTAAGTTTGCATTAGATGGCTCAAAACAGAACATAGCATTCTTAACGAAACTTTTTACAGCTGAAAATTTCCCTGTACCTATGGGTTTTACAGACCAGGACGTAAAAACCGGTGCTCCAAGGTTGTTTTCAGATACATTCACATTAATGTATGTAAGGAATATGTCTGTGCTCGGAATGGCTGCAGCCAGTTTAGCAATGGGATTGGTCACAAGACCGGATCTGGTGGAATTTTTTAAACAGGTGTACAATACAGCAACAGGATTGCAGGACATGACCAGAGAGTTGATGTTAAAGCAGGGTACATATATTAAGCCACCATACATATCGATACCTGACAAAGTGGACTTTGTGGAGAGCAAGAGGTTTTTGGCGGGTTTTTTGGGTGAGAAAAGGCCACTGACTGCCCATGAAGTCACGTTGTTATTTAATAATATCCAAACGAATGCCATTGGCAAAACGTTAATCATCGGCTTTGCACAGACAGCACAGCAAAAGGATGTAAAGCAATTTTTAATGAAGGGAAAACAGATTGCTCAAAAACATATTGATCTTTTCAGTGATAAATTAAAGAAAGAAGATCTTCCAGCCCCTATGGTTTGGGACACAGCAGTCACCGATTCAACCTCGATGGTATTTTCTGATAAATTGATGATGTTCCATGTAGCATCAATGAACGCAGCTGGAATCGGCAATTATGGATCATCCATGTCAGGAAGCCCCAGAAAGGATTTAGGGGTTTTATATGCTTCTTTAATTCCGGAGATTTCCTTTTACGCAGAGGATGGATCGAAAATCATGATTAAGCATGGCTGGCTGGAAGAGCCTCCTCAAGCGGATAGCAGGAATCAAATAATAAATGGAAAATAATCTAGATCGATATACATCAAAACATTTCAAACATGCTGAAAGGAGCAATTACAAAATAGTGAAACTTAGAAACTAGTCTAAATTATTTAACATAACCCGGTGCCCACTAAAAATGGAAACCGGGTTATTTTTATTATCTTTTAATCGGCTGCTCCAGGGTCAGGATTTCATCCTCAAGTGCTGAATACTGTTGCTGGGCAACATGTATAGCATCTAAAACGGCAGCATTGTAAAAATAGGATCCTAGGGATTCTTTGATGAAATCCAGGAATCGTTCGGCCGCAAACTCAGATATTTCTTCGTCTCTTTCCTCAGCAAAAAATTTCTGAATTTGTACAATCATTTCTTCTTTATGTTCCTTTTTCAATTGATAAAACATAAACAACACTCCTCTTATATACATCCAGATAAAACAATACACTCAAAAAAATTTACATTGAAGACTATATTTTTTTAAAAATTTATGTCAAGTTCACGAAGTGTGATTACGTCCCTTTTTCCTACACAATTAATTTCGGCAGCAAGGAAGCCTTTTAAAAAATTGGGGGAGGACTTGGCATAAATGTATCGAATTGTTACTATAATCGCAATCCCGAGAGGAGAGAGTATAGTTGAACAAATCACTTTTCAAAGGGATGGAAGGTGTATTTATCCCTGTTAAAGACCCTGAAGTGTCAGCAAAATGGTATGAAGATATACTTGGCTTTCAAGTAATTTATATTGAAGAAGATGCTGCTGTAATGAGGATCGGAGAAGAATCTCAAACAGTAGTATGTCTTGTTAAAACGTTAAACCATAAGCCAATGAAGTTTCCTGAAAACCATTTTGGAGTGGGGAAATACTATAATTTTATCCCTGAAAATATTGAAGAAACACATAAAACCCTAGTCGATAAAAGTGTGAAAGTAAATCCTATTGGTGGAGAAGGAACAACCAAATTCTTTACTTTTTATGACCCTGATGATAATCCACTGGGAGTCTGCCAATAAAATATTCATAATCTAGAGGTGTGACAGTGGCGAAGTTTATTGATGATCTTGCAGGAGCAATCAAGGATTTCATTAAGTTCATTTTTACCAGTACTGGTTATTTTCTGGCCGGTATGTTGATAGTCGGTGCACTGATGTACCTGATCACTTTTTTGTTTGTGAGATTTTATTGAATCTAATAAGGTGGTTGTTTGGTAATTTAAAAAGAAAGAAGTGAAGAGTTTGATAAAATATACATGCCTTCATCATGTAAGTTTATCGGTTACTGATTTGGAAAAAGCAAAGTTATTCTATGGAGAGATTTTATGTCTGAATGAAATAACTCGCCCTGATTTTGATTTTCCAGGTGCTTGGTATCAAATTGGTGGGCAACAGCTCCACTTGATTGTCGAACCTTCATCACAAACAATTCGGCGTGACCAATCCTTGTCCAGCAGAGAAGGTCATTTTGCACTTAGAGTTGAGAACTACTATGGCACTCTTGAATGGTTAAATAAGAATAAAGTTAAAATCCTAGAAAAACCAGCCTCGAAAAGTGGATTCGCGCAAATTTTTTGTGCAGACCCGGATGGTAATCTGATAGAGCTTAATGTTGATCAAAAAGATATAAACGAAACATAGGGACGGTTCTTCTGTTCTTAAATGATTATTAAATTTTTTATGAGAGCTATTTAGTGAACAGATTAAGGGTTAAAAACTCTTGACTGTGGCGGTAGCTCTTTTTTAAGAATAATTGGTAAAATTAAATGATTTATCTATATTTGTAATAAAATTCTATATAATGGATTTATGTAAAGGCACACTAAGATGGAGGCGGAAAAACAATGTCTAACGATCAAGAGGTTATTTTAGATAAAGGAAAACAGGAGCATTCTAAAATAAGAGTTGAAAGGAAAGAAGGGGAACCAACTTCAGCTTTTAAAGGGGCATCCTGGGGAGCTTTGTTAGTGGGAGTCTCAGCATATCTTATCGGCTTGTTCAATGCTGCGATGCAGCTGAATGAAAAAGGGTATTACTTTGCAGTTCTCATCTTCGGCCTTTATGCTGCCGTATCTTTACAGAAAGCGGTTAGAGATAAGGAAGAGGGGATCCCGGTTACGAATATTTATTACGGGATTAGCTGGTTTGCACTCATTGTATCAATTTCATTAATGGCCATCGGTTTGTATAATGCAGGGAGTATTGTGCTGAGTGAAAAAGGATTTTATGGAATGTCCTTTGTTCTTAGTATTTTTGCAGCTATCACTGTCCAGAAGAATATTCGAGATACACAAAGAGCTAGGGAAAGAGAATAGTATTCAGTAATGATGATGGTCCTTCAAAACGATGGACCGTTTTTTAATGGAAAATTATTGTGCAATTTCCAGTCTTTATGTTATATTTAGTGTAAAATTACACTAATGTTGAAAGGCTGTTGAGAGTATTGATTAAAAAGGCAATTATTGCAATAGTTCTGCTCACATATTGTTTTCCATATGTCTATTTTTCAATGTGTCTAGATTACGCGAATCATTCAATGATTGGCTATGTCATTATGATTGTAGTGACTTCTATTGCTGCCTATTTCAGCAAATCTAATGGGGGCTTGGCCCTGATTATCATTGGAAATGTACTATCCGGTCTTGTTTCGTTTTATTTTATAAAAGAAATGGCTGGAGTTGACAACTGGAATGGCTACTTTAAACCATTGATGCCTTCGACTTTGTTTATTATAGTTAGTGCGCTGAGTTTGATTCCACAGCTTTTTACCTATAAAGGTAGAAATAAGAGGAAATAAATAAACATTGGCGTTCTTCATGCAAAGGGAGATGAAAAATGAGTGACAAGAACCAAAAAACCAACGTTGGGTATACATTATACAAACCCACTGGATTGAAACATAAATATTCGCATGTTGATCTTGTTAATCAAAGGGTAATCTGTATTGTTACATACAAAGGGAAAACATATATGACCGTGACTGTTGATGTGAAAAACGATTCAGTAAACGTTCTGGGAGATGTTAAGGAATTAGGCGATTTAAGCATGGATAGAGATTCTTATATTGAGATGTTCAAACATCAGGCAATGTTTTTCATTGATAATAACATCTCTGATCCTGAAAAGTATTATGAAACTTTGATTGATGGGTAAGTTTTAAACGGAAAGTCATTGAGCGGATACAGGGAATATATCAGCAGAAACAGGGATTAAATTCAAGAAAACCTGAATTATATCGGTTTAAAAAGGGATTATATTCTCCAATTAAATTTCAAAACCCTATAAATAGGATGAGTAATACTATGTGTAACCGTCAATGTGATGTGGTTTTTATAACAAATAAATCATGAGAACAAGCCTCCGGTAAAAATAGGGAGGCTTTTTACTTTTTATTTTATCGATTATGGCGCCTCGGCCCATCTAAATGTTCATCACAATAAGGGGAATGGGGTGGTTATTGTATTTTTTAGAAACACCATATGCAGCTTTATTTGATGTAGAAGTGAATCACAGTATAAAACGAATAAAAAGATCAAATCTTAAAGAAATAATAACGAAGAATTTTTCTAGTGTGATTTCTTTGAAGCAGCTAGGAGGAATTTATAGTGATTTCAACTATTATTGGCATTATATTAGCATTGGGAAGTATATTGTTTATAGCTGTGTTGGTTTTTGGTTTTTTCCTGGACATTAAAAAAGGAAAAGTGAAAGTAAAAGAAGTATTACCTGCAATGATTTTCTCCGTAATTATAGCCAGTGCCCTTGGCTGGGGTTCTATTGCTTTTTTGTCAAAAAATGAAACGAAAGAGGAACCAGCAAAAGAAGAAGTGGTTAAAAAAGAAACAAAAGAGGAATCGGCAAAAGAAGAAGTGGTTAAAAAAGAAACTGTTACATCGGATAAGGACGAAGAAGCAAAAGCAAAAGAAAAAGCTCTGGATGAAAAAACTAAGAAGGAACAGCTAAAAGAAGCATATCTGAAAGAAATTCGGCCAAAAATTGATAATCACATGAAGGTATTCGATGATAACTGGAATAATATCTGGATCCCAACCTTCGATGCAATTGCAAATGGAAGTACGGATTATTACACCGCCTATAATAATCTCCAAGTTATTAAAGATAATTATCGAGGTGGCAGAAACCTCGTTGTTGAACCTATAAAAGGAATGGACAAAGCTGAAAAAAAGCTGTTAAATACGTATGAATCAAAAATGGGAGATGCTTTTACTTTTAGGACTATGGCAGTAGAGGTGGCACAAGAAGGTTTCAATGCTGGGGAAATGTCTCCAGAGGCTATAAATAAATTGCAATCATATTTTGATATGGCTGAGAGCAGCATGATCGAAGCGGTTGCTGCGATAACCACTATCGAAGTGGGACTAGGAATAAAAAAGTAAAAAGGTTAGATGCGATATTTGCAGGAAATAATGCTAATACAAAAGGCTGAACGATCTGGTCCAGCCTTTTTCTATCCTCGATTTCTTCACATGTCAATTCACCAGCTGCAAAATCATTTCCTTATTTCTCTCTGAAAATACTTTATTATGAGATGAAACCATCGCAGATGTCTCGGCTGAAGGCTCAATGTATTGTTTTGCCTTGTTGACAGCATTGGCTGCATCCTGGAAGGTGCCGGCAATCAAATTCAATTTTCCATCGTGCTTCAGGATATCTCCTGCGGCAAAAAGACCTGGCACAGAGGTTTCCCCGGTAGATGAACCTTCTATGTAGAAATTGTCAATACGGCGGACATCCAGCTCGCTATTCTCCAGCAAGGATGCATCTTGGTCAAATCCATGGTTGATCAATACTTCATCAACAGGAAGGGAGGAAATTTCACCAGTTTTATGGTTTGTCAGTTCAACTGTAGCAATGGATGTATGACTTTCATCGGCAACTAGATTCGAAATGGATGAATGAAAAATACACTCCACTGAACTGTTCATCATTTGTGTTACTTGTGATTCATGGCCAGAGAAGCAATCTCTTCTGTGAACCAAATAAATCTGTTTCGCGACTGGTTCGAGGGAATTGGCCCAATCAATAGCAGAGTTGCCGCCTCCAGAAATCACGACGGTTCGGTCCTTAAAATACTTAAGGGAATTAACCATGTAATGAAGATTGGAAACTTCATATTTTTCTGCTCCTTCAAGCTTAAGCTTCTGAGGCTTTAAAATTCCGCTGCCGATTGCGACAATGACTGACTTAGAGTAATGGATGGTACCAGATTCTGCTTTTAATAGGAACATGCCATCAACTCGGCTAATCGAGGAGATTTTCTCGTTTAATACCACTTCAGGGTTGAATGTCATTGCCTGTTCTTTTAGTTGCTGAATCAGCTTCGCTCCTGTAATAGGGCCCATACCGCCAACATCCCAGATCACTTTTTCCGGATAGACATGAATCTTTCCTCCTAGGTCTGGCTGGGCCTCGATGATTTTCGTTTTCATCTCTCGCAGTCCGCCATAAAAGGCTGAATACAGTCCAGCAGGTCCTCCACCAATAATGGTAAGGTCAAATACTTCAATATTTTCCATCGGAAGCACTCCTCATTATGTATAAGAAAAATTTCACAAATTCGTTATTGACTAAAAAAAATAATAGCTTTATAGTATTCATTGTAACCGATACTGATAATCATTATCAATGAAAAAATGAAAAACCTTGGAGGAATGATAATGGTTCGCCTATACACAAATGAATTGAAAGTGGGATACGGAGAACGGACAATCGTAAATGAATTGACTTTGGAAATTCCCGACAAAGAGATTACCATTATCATCGGCCCAAATGGATGCGGTAAATCGACTTTGTTGAAATCCATGTCCCGAATCATTCCGCACCAGTCCGGAGCGATCTTCCTGGATGGAATGAGCATCACGAAAGAAGATACAAAAAGCATGGCGAAAAAGATGGCCATTCTCCCTCAAACACCAGAGAGTGCCGCGGGCCTTACGGTGGGGGAGCTGGTATCATACGGCCGCTTTCCTTATCAAAAAGGTTTCGGCAGGCTGACGAAAAAGGATCTTGACGTCATCAACTGGGCTCTCGAGGTGACGGGAACCGCTAGTTATAAGTACGAACCAGTTGATTCCTTGTCCGGCGGGCAGAGGCAGCGAGTCTGGATTGCACTTGCTCTAGCGCAGGAGACAGAGATGATCTTCCTTGATGAACCAACGACTTATCTGGACATGGCTCATCAGCTGGAAATTCTTGAGCTTTTGCAAAAGCTTAACCAGGAGCAAGGCAGAACGATTGTCATGGTGCTGCATGATTTAAACCATGCTGCTCGTTTCGCTGATCATCTGGTCGCTATGAAAGCAGGGAATATTGTAAAAACTGGAACATGTGAAGAAGTGATCAACAAAGAAGTCCTTCGGGAAGTATTCCAAATCGATGCGGAGATCGGGAGAGATCCCCGTACAAGTAAACCGATTTGCATTACCTATAACTTACTTAAAGGAGAAGAAGAAAATGAAGAAATTAATCATGCCATTCCTGCTAATGCTAGTGCTCTTGCTTAGCGCCTGTGGCGGAGCAGATACTACAGAGAAATCAAGCGAGAAAAAGGAAGCAAATGAGCCTAAAACAATTACCTACCAATCTGAAGGTGGTGCTGTTGAAGTACCTGCGAATCCAGAAAGAGTCATCGTCCTTTCTTCTTTCGCCGGGAATGTGATGGCCCTTGATGTAAATATGGTGGGAGTTGACTCATGGTCAAAAATGAACCCGCGCTTTGAAAAATTGAAGGACGTGGAAGAAGTGACGGATGAAAATCTGGAGAAAATCATTGAATTAGATCCAGACTTGATTATTGGTCTTTCTACGATTAAAAATGTGGATAAACTGAAAGATATCGCGCCAACTGTAACTTTTACATACGGCAAGCTGGACTACCTGACTCAGCATCTTGAAGTCGGTAAGCTTTTGAATAAGGAAAAAGAAGCGCAAGAATGGATTGATAACTTCAAGGCAGATTCAAAAGCTGCTGGCGAAGAAATCAAAGCGAAAATCGGTGAAGATGCTACCGTTTCTGTTATCGAAAACTTCGACAAAGAACTATATGTGTTCGGAGACAACTGGGCAAGGGGTACAGAAATCCTTTACCAGGAAATGAAATTGAATATGCCTGAAAAAGTGAAGCAAGCCGCTCTTGAACCTGGTTACTATGCGATTTCTCCAGAAGTTTTGTCTGAATATGCTGGTGACTATGTGATTTTCAGCAAAAATGCAGAAGGAGATACATCTTTCCAGCAGACAGAAACATACAAGAATATCCCTGCAGTCAAGAATAATCAGGTATTCGAAGTGAATGCGAAAGAGTTCTATTTCAACGATCCACTAACACTTGAATATCAGCTTGAATTCTTTAAAAAATCATTTCTAGGAAAATAAAATAAGCAGGAGGAATTCTCAAACGGAATTCCTCTTCTTGCTATCAGAAAGATGAGATGCATATGAACAACCAAACTAGCTCGCTCTCCATGCTTATTATTAAGTTCGTGGCGGGGATCCTCGTTTTGATCGCCTGCTTCCTGACAGCCATGGTATTCGGGGCGGCTGATACTTCGGTAAAAGAAATCTGGCTGGCTCTTACTTCAACTGCGAAAACAGACACGATCACTATGATCAGGGAAATCCGGCTTCCACGAGAGGTCGCGGCCATTTTTGTCGGTGCAGCACTATCCATATCCGGAGCCATCATGCAGGGGTTGACAAGAAACCCACTGGCTGACCCTGGCTTGCTCGGCCTGACTGCCGGTGCAAACGCTGCTTTGGCATTAATCATGGCCCTCAGTCCAGGTGCCGGATATATCGCGATAACTGTTGTTTGTTTTGTCGGAGCAGCAGTTGGCGTGGTTCTTGTGTTTGGAATTGGGGCGATGAGGAAGGGGGGATTTTCCCCTTTACGGATTGTCCTGGCAGGGGCAGCCGTTTCCGCCTTTTTGTTTGCAGTTGGGGAAGGAATCGGACTGTATTTTAAAATTTCAAAAGATGTGTCGATGTGGACAGCCGGCGGCCTGATGGGCACTTCATGGACTCAGTTGAAGTTCATTCTTCCTTTTATCCTGGCAGGGATGCTCGTTGCTTTTTATTTTGCAAGACAATTGACAATTTTAAGCTTAAGTGAAGAGGTCGCAGTCGGACTAGGTCAGAAAACGACTTTAATCAAGCTGGTGTTATTTTTTGTGATCGTCCTTTTAGCTGGAGCATCTGTTGCGCTCGTTGGAAATATGGCGTTCATCGGGTTAATGGTTCCCCATATTGTCAGGATGATTGTTGGTACGGATTATCGATTTGTGCTGCCAATGTCAGCGCTGTTTGGAGCCTCATTCATGCTGATTGCTGATACAATCGGGCGAACTATCAATGCTCCATACGAGACGCCAATCTTTGCGATTATTTCCTTGCTGGGTTTGCCTTTCTTCCTGTTCATTGTCCATAAAGGAGGGAAGAGCTTCTCATGATACATCCGTCGATTATTAAAAAACAAAGACTTATTGTCACGATTTTGTTCATCTTAATCTTACTTACAATCGTTGGAAGCCTGGGCTTGGGCTATTCCTCCGTGTCATACGATCGGATTTTGCCGACGATATTTGGCGGAGGTACTTTTAAAGAAGAGTTTGTCCTGTTTTCGATCCGATTGCCGCGTATTGTTGTGACGCTTTTAGCAGGGATGGCCCTGGCGATTTCGGGTGCGATTTTGCAGGGATTAACGCGAAACGATTTAGCGGATCCGGGAATCATCGGAATTAACTCCGGAGCAGGAGTCGGAATCGCAGTATTCTTTCTGTTCTTCCCGATTGATGCCGCTGCGTTTGCCTATATGCTTCCAGTTGTCGCATTTTTTGGAGCACTGCTGACAGCGGTCCTTATTTACCTTTTTTCCTATAAAAAAGGTAGCGGACTGCAGCCCGTCAGGTTAATCCTAGTGGGTATCGGATTTTCGATGGCCCTGTCAGGAGCAATGATTGTCATCATCTCCGCAGCAGAAAGAGAGAAAGTCGATTTCATCGCTCGCTGGCTTGCGGGGAATATTTGGGGAACAGACTGGCCTTTCATTTGGGCGCTGTTGCCGTGGATTCTTGTTCTAATTCCATTCACGCTTTATAAAGCAAATCGATTGAACCTTCTTGGTTTGAGTGAACCTGTCGCCATTGGAGTCGGAGTATCCCTTGAAAAAGAAAGAATCGTCCTGCTTTTGACAGCTGTAGCTTTGGCTGCTTCAGCAGTGTCGGTCACAGGAGGAATTGCCTTCATCGGATTGATGGCCCCGCATCTCGCAAAAGCGTTGATCGGACCGCGAAACCAACTATTCCTGCCAATCGCAGTGCTGTTAGGCGGATGGCTCTTATTGTTCGCAGACACAATCGGACGTAACCTGCTAGAACCAGAAGGAATCCCGGCAGGAATTATGACAGCGTTGATTGGTGCGCCGTACTTTGTTTATTTGTTGCTTCGGAAATAAGTGATTTGGCTGTTGGGCCTTGTGCCCGCAGCTTTTTTTATTGTTGAGGCTGTTAGAGAGTAGGTTTGTGCCCGGAGTGGCGAGGAAATCTGGAAACCGGTCATATAAATACCGGTTATGTGCCCGGTGTTGGGCGGAAAACCGAATTAGGGTCACCTCAATTTCTTTTAAGTATAGGTGTAAATACCATTGGGGAAAATAACCAAAATCTTAATGAGGGTGATGAAATGAATAATGTGTTTTCAATCACATTGGTTGTTATCATTACGATTATCAATTGTGGACCAGTCCAAGCAGCCACCCATGAATCCCGTCCTTTAGAAGAAGTTTTCCCGGAACTTGGATACAAAACGGTCGAGGAGGCTGTAGTAGAATTTGAACAGCACATTAAACAGGATATAAAACTTCCAATGAGAGTTCCACCCTTAGTATTCACACATATATTTGGAAGGTTCAATGATTTAGAAGGAGAGATCAATGACTCTTTAAAAATCGTGTTCATAAATGAAGTCTCTCCAAAAAACCATTACAAAATGGATATTCGGCAGGTTCGTCACAAGATTCCAATGAGAGAAAGAAGCAATTTTAAACTAAAGAACGGTAACGAAGCAACGTATACCAATGTTTCTGGCTTTAACTTGTTGGTTTTTGAAAGTGATGGGTGGCAATATATTCTTAGTGTGGATAAAAGAGTATCCGAAATAGTTACACCAGAGGTATTAGTTGAAATTGCAAATTCTATACAGACTCCTAAATAAATCAAAGTTAAAAAATGCGTTTTCCTTTCCGGATTAACGCTTTTTTTGTGCCTTCCTACATATCACTCCCCAGTGTCTGTTCCATAACAAATAGGTAAATGATATATTAAATTCAGGAAATGATCGAAAAGAGGTGCTTTATGCAGTTAACGATTCGGGCTTTTGGGGAGAATGTCCAGGTTCTTTCACATTTGTTGGCGAAAAACCCTCATAATGTCTATGAACGACACCAAAAAGGCCATGCTGTGAGGCTGTTTTTCAGCATGTTTACTGATCGGGAGGTAGAAGCGACTGTGTTTGTTGCTCCAGACTCTCTTGAACTGGTGAAAAATCAAGGTAATCAATATGATATTACCCATTACATAAATGATCGGGAGTTTGCAGTGAGCAGTATTTTCATATCACTGATCAGAACTGCCCTTGGGACCGCGTTGAATGGGCAGCCGAAGGAGGATTACGTCGAGTGGGTAAAGCATCGATTCGACCTGGAATTAAGTTTCGGGCCGGTTTCTTCAGGCCTATCGGATCAGCAAATCCTTGAGCTATTTGAACCACTAGGATTCAACGTTGGTATCACACGCCCTGATATCAATTATGATTTCACACTTAAATCGAAAAGCTCCGCGAGGTTCATTGCACTTAAAGGCAAAACGACATTGCAGATGGCTTTGAGGCAGATATTTGTGCTCATCCCGGTGCTGGACAATTACAAGCATTATTATATAGATGAAAAAGAGATTGAGAAACTCGAACGCTATGGAGAAGGCTGGCTTGATGACCACCCTCAGAAATCCTTTATCATGAAACATGCGTTGCGATTCAAAGTTGTGTACGAACTGGTTGAAAGTCAGGATAAAGATACTAAAGATAAAAACGCTCTGGTTGAAGGCCAGGAAAAAGCCGCTGCCATTCAGGAAAAGAAAAAAATCCGACTTAACGACATGCGCTATGAAAAAATAGTGGACACGGTGAGGGAACTTGCAGATAAGGAAAGCATCGTCGACCTCGGTTCTGGTGAGGGCAAGCTGAGCGCCAGATTAGGCTTCATCAACGGAGTCAAAGAAATTCTCGCTGTCGAACCTTCAGAAGAAGCTTCGATCCGTGCGATGGAACGGTTCGCTCAGGCAGATGACAAGGCCGATTTAATCAAGCCGACCCAGCTATGGGGTTCGCTTTTTTACTATGACGAGCGGTTGAAGGGCAAGGATGTCATGATTTTATGCGAAGTGATTGAACATATCGACGAGGCTCGGCTTCCAAAGGTTTTTGGGACCATCCTTCATGAATACCGTCCAAAGAATCTTCTTGTGACCACTCCGAATAAGGAATACAATGCCCTTTATGGAATGGATACGGAATTCAGGCATGATGATCACCGTTTTGAGTGGACAAGGGCAGAGTTCACGGAATGGTGCAATGCGAGAAATAGCGAAGGTGAGTACGAGTTGACTTTTAGCGGTATAGGCGACGAGCACGAAGAATTCGGCTTTCCTACGCAAATGTGTATTTTTAAGAGAAAGGAGGCAAAAGAATGAGAATCGCATTGCCTCATGCAGGTATTGTTTTGCTCGTTGGACCATCAAACAGCGGCAAAACGACGTTGCTTAATAAATGGCAGGAGGAAGGTAAAATCTCTCCTTCTGAGGTGGTCAGTTCCGATCAATTCCGCATGCTTGTCAGTGATAAGGAATTCGTGGATTTTCGGAATGTGCCAAAGCAAGAAGCAGACATTCTATTTGATGAATACAGCATGATTTCAAAGGAAGCTTTTGACATGATGGACAGTATGATTCGGGCAAGGTGCAGGCTGAACAAGCTTACCTTTGTGGATGCGACCCACCTGCAGCCTGACGATCGAAAGAGGTATATCGCGATGGCCAGGGATCATCATGTCCCAATCATGTCAATCGTTCTTGATGTACCTGAAAAAGTATTGCTTGAAAGGGACGAACAACGCGATAATCCGCGCGGCAGACGACGTATCAAGCAGCAATACCAGGTTTTCACTCGGGAAAAGCGTTTCATGAAAAAAGAAGGCATAAGGTCATTACATTTTATAAAAGAAATCGACGATATTGAGTTGACTAGACGCACCAATCCGCTGGAACTGGAAGTTGGTACTGGAATTGACATCATCGGCGATATCCATGGCTGCTATGATGAAATGATTGAACTGCTGGAAAAACTCGGCTATGAAAAAAATGGTGAAGAGTATTATCTGCACCCTGAAGGCAGGAAGTTCCTGTCGATTGGGGATGTGATGAGCAGGGGGCCAGAATCCCTTAAGAGCATGATGTTCTTTTACAGGCATGTTGAAAAAGAACTGGCATATATGATTGACAGCAACCATGGCTGGAAGATTGCCAGATGGCTTGATGGCCGGAAAGTAACCATTTCACATGGAGATGAAAAGGTTGAGAAGGAATTTTTGCAGTATGAACAAGAGCATGGAGCTGAAGCGGCAGCAGAGTGGAAAAGTAAGCTGAAGGATTTCCTCCTTGAGTCGCCTTCCCATTATATTCTGAAAAAGAATGGCATTCCTGCAGTAGTATGTGCACATGCTGGAATCAAGGATGAATATATAGGCAAACAATCGGATGATGTCAGTGATTTTTGCCGCTATGGAGATACTGATGGATTTGATGAAAAAGGAAAACCGGTGCGGAAAGACTGGTTCATCGGACACCGGACTAACCAGCTGATTGTCTGGGGTCATGACCCTAAGCCACAGCCGCTGAAAATGAATAATACCCTCAACATTGATCAGGGCGTCGTGTTCGGCGGGAAGCTTACTGCCCTCCGTTACCCGGAAACCCAGATTGTCGCTGTACAGGCGAAAGCAGATTATTCAGGAGTACCTGATAATCCGCTTCTTGAGTGGGAGCAAAAGCGTCTGAATCAGCCGAATATCGGCAAATTCCTTCATGGATATTCCGTGCTAACCGAGGAGTTTGGCGAGGTAGCGGTTCCGGCAGAAACAGTCAAGCCAGCGATTGATACGGTTTCTCACCATACAATCCCGATTGAACAGCTGCTTTATATTCCGCCAACCATGAGTCCGACACCGTCGCCATCCTCCAAGGAAATATACCTGGAACATCCTTTGGAGGCAATTGAGTATTATCGAAGCAACGGCATTGAAAAAATGGTCGCGGAAAAAAAGCATATGGGGAGCCGCGGCATTCTGTTCTTGTTCAAGGACCATGCCTCAGCGAAAAAACACATTGGAATAGAGACGTTAGGTACGATTTATACAAGAACCGGCAGGCAGTTTTTCGAGAACCATCTTGAGCTGGAGATTGTCCGCAAACTGAATGATGATTTGCACAACAATGATTATTTTACCAAGCATCAGACCGATTACGTTCTGCTCGATGCCGAAATCATGCCATGGAACTTGAAGGCAAAGGACCTGATCAGCAAACAGTATGCCCATGTTGCCGAGAATGCGATGATGGATCGGGCTATGTTGCAGGATAAATTAGCTGATGCAGCTAAGGATAATCCTGCTCTGTCTGGATGGCTTGAAGAATACAATGAAAAATTGAACAATGCCAAAGAGTTCGCAGAGGTTTTTCAAGGGTATTGCTGGGATGTCGTCAATCTTGACGATATCCAAATCGCTCCTTTCCATGTGCTGGCCCATAGCAACAGGACGTTCTTCGATGAAACGCATGAATGGCATATGAAAATGAACCATGAGTTCGCCAGCTATTCAAGCTTGTTTGTCGCCACCGAATACAAAATCATCGACAACTCATCGAGTGAGGCGGAAGTGATCAAGTGGTGGGAAGAGACGACCGAGGACGGGCACGAAGGAATCGTCATCAAACCTGAGCATTATATCACGAGAAGCAAGGGGAAACTGCTCCAGCCAGCGATCAAAGTCAGAGGCAGAAAATACCTGAGAATCATTTACGGCATGGACTATTTGCACCCCGAAAACCTAAGCAGGCTGAAAAAACGCAATACAGGCAAAAAGCAGAAGCTCGCGCTGAAGGAATTTGCGCTGGGAATCGAAGGCATCCGCCGCTTCGTAAATGGAGAATCCATCGAGAGAGTACATGAATGCGTCCTTGCCACCCTGGCAATGGAAAAAGACCCTGTCGACCCGCGGTTGTAGGGAGAACGAGGCTGTTGGGACTTGTGCCCGGCAGCTTTTTTGTTTGGATTTGGTTGTGGGTGGGAGAGCGAATGAGCGGTTAAAAGGGGGGATTATTGATATGGGCAAATATGACAAGGTGGATGTACCCGAAGTCATGAGGAAACCCGGGATGTCGGTCATATAAAATGAAATTATATGCCCGAAGTCTCGAGGAAACCCGGATGACGGTAACATAAAATGAAATTATGTGCCCGAAGTCAGAAGGAAGCCCGATGTACGGTCACATTAAAAGAATATATGTGCTCGAAGAAGATTGGAAACTTGAAGGTTAAGAGTACTGTCATATTATAAGATTTGATGTAATACGTTTAAGGTTAAACTCTATCGTTCAAAAGATAATTGTCAAATAGGATGAATTTCATGAGAGAAGAAATGACGGCAAGGTATGAACTGGATTTGCGTATGTATCACAGTTTATAAGTGTTGTTCTGATTTTTCTAAAAACATATTGCTATTTATGATATATTGGTTATAATGAATTCTAAGTTTATTTTATTTTTATGTTACTAATGTAAAAAACTACATAATGGATTTCCTTATCAAGAGAGGCAGAGGGACTGGCCCTATGACGCCCGGCAACCGCTATTACCAAAATAGAATGGTGCCAAATCCTGCAGAACACATTGTTCTGAAAGATGAGGAAGAGTGCTGGTTTATTTACCTCTTCCTATTTCCCTGGGAAGAGGTTTTTTAATTGCAGGAAACAACAAAAACACGAACATTGTTGGTGGTATTGAAATTAATATACGTTTTTTGTTGTATTCAAGCTAAGAATCAATTAATCTAGTAATGTAGAAAATATAATAAGCGAACATTAATTTTAGGGGGATCATCATGAAAAAACTTTTGGCGTTGTTTACAATTTTAGCAGTTCTTCTAGTGGCAGGCTGTGGAGCTGACGAGTCTTCCAAAAAGGCGGATGGAGAAGGAAAAGAAAGCAAAAAGAGAATCGCGCTTGTTCTGCCAGAGAAAATTGGTGTGAACCCTTTCTTCCAGCAGATGGATGAGGGAGCAAAAAAAGCAGCAAAAGAGTTTGGCGTGGAAGTAAAGACAATTGAATCGACTGATCACTCAGCAATTGAAGAAAACCTTCGTGTAGCTGTTGCGGAAAATTATGACCTGATCATCACTTCTTCTTTCGAATCGGAGGATGCATTGAAAAAGGTAGCGGCTGAAAACCCGGAGCGACAGTTTGCGATTATTGATACGATTGTAGATTTACCGAACGTACAAAGTGTCAACTTCCGAGAATATGAGGCAGCTTACTTGCTTGGTGCAGCGGCTGGTCTGTCAACTAAAACAGATAAAGTAGGAATGGTAGCTGCAATGGACATTCCGCTTTTAAAGAAATGGACAGTGGCTTTTGAAGAAGGCTTGAAAGAGACAAATCCGGATGCTGAGTTTCTTGTAAACTATGTTGGCAGCTTCACAGATCCTGCAAAAGCGAAGGAATTAGCCTTCCTTCAGGCTTCAAGAGGAGCAGATTTCATTGCAGGAGCAGCTGCTGTAGGTGACCTTGGAGTATTTGAAGCAGCGAAAGAAAAAGGATTCTTCACAGCAGGCCAGGACGTAGACCGCACAGAAGTAGACCCTGAGCATGTCGTACTTTCACAGCTGAAGGGTACGGACGCAGCAGCTTACGAAACGGTAAAAGCATTTACAGAAGGTACTTTTAAAGCTGGAATCGTTGAGTATGGTCTTAAAGATAAGGGTGTGGGTTTGACTTATGTGACTCATGAAAGCAAGACACCTTTGAACGCATTCGTTGGCCAGGAAGTCATCGACAAAGTCAAAGCTCTTCATGATGAAATCATATCTGGTAAAAAAGTAATTAAAAATCCATTAAACAATTAATTTGAGAAAAAAATGAACCGACTGCGCTTGTAGTCGGTTTCCATTTGTACCGGGGAGGGAAGGCAATGACCTATCGCTTAGAAATGAAATCTATGACCAAGAAATATGGTGATTTCCTTGCTAACGACGACGTATCAATTAAGCTAAAAAAAGGGGAAGTACTCGCAATTGTTGGGGAGAACGGCGCTGGTAAAACGACGTTGATGCGAATGCTCTATGGACTCGAACAGCCGACGAGCGGAGACATTCTGCTTGATGGGAAATCAGTAAGATTTTCAGGCCCCCAGGATGGGATTGCGCATGGAATTGGCATGGTTCATCAGCACTTCATGCTTTACCCCGATTTTACAGTGACAGAGAATATCGTCATTAGCCGCGAGCCGCGCACCTTTGGGTTTTTCAACCGAAAGGGAGCAGCTGAAGCTGTCCGTCAGCTTGCAGAAAAACACAGGATTTCGGTTAACCCTTCACGTAAAACAGGCGAGTGTTCTATCGGGGAGCAGCAGCGGATTGAAATCCTCAAGGTTCTATATCAGGGCGCAGATATTATCATCCTCGATGAGCCGACCGCTGTCCTGACACCATTGGAAGTGGATGAACTGTTAGCGACCATTCGTTTCCTTGCCAATCAAGGGAAAAGCATCATCCTGATTACCCATAAGCTGCGAGAAGTCATGAAGGTGGCGGACCAGATCACGGTTCTCAGGAACGGAAGGGTAGCAGGTCATGTTCAAATATCAGCAACAACTGTCGATGAACTGGCAAAGTTAATGGTGGGCAGAGAGATTAAGGAGCTTGCTGACAGGTCTAAGGTGAAAGGGGAAATTCTCCTTGAAGTAAAGGAACTGACCATAGGTGCGAAAGGTTCCAAACCTGTTTTGGATAATGTCAGCTTAAGTGTACATAGAGGGGAAGTCCTTGGAATCGCAGGGGTTTCTGGAAATGGACAGTCCGAGCTAATCCAGGCTATCTCCGGTTTAAAAAATGTTGATCATGGCTCGATTCTTTTAGGAAGTCAGGATGTAACAGGTACATCCGTAGCTTTCAGACGCGATGCAGGATTATCCCATATTCCTGAGGATCGATATCTGTGGGGAGCGGCAAAGGAAGCCACAATTGTAGACACTGGATTCATGGGCTACTACAAGCAAAAAAAGTTCAACCGACGTTCTATTTTGAATAAAAAGGCTTTCCGCAGCTTTGTCAGTGAATGGATTTCAAAGTATGAAATCAAGACATCCTCAATGGATGAAAAGGCAGCGAATTTATCAGGCGGAAATTTGCAGAAATTGATCGTCGCAAGGGAATTAGGTTTTGATACGGATTTCTTGATTGCTGCTGAGCCAACACGAGGAGTGGATATTGGTGCAATGGAATATATCCATGAAGCAATTTTAGCCAAGCGAAATAATGGGGATGGCATCCTGCTCGTATCATCCGAATTATCTGAGATTTTAGCATTATCTGACCGGATCGCTGTCATGTATGAGGGGAAAATCGTGGGAATGCTCGATCGAAAGGATGCAACAGAAGAAAAGCTGAGTGTGCTTATGGCAGGAGGGAAAGTCAATGAAGGTTCAGAGAAAACTGCAACAGTCGTTTAGAGGATTGGTTCAGCCGCTGTTCGCGGTGATGATCGGGATCCTTACCGGAGCGCTGGCCATCAGCCTGATAGGTGAGTCAGTTGCAGAAACATACAAAGTGATGTGGAATGGAGCGTTTGGAAGCTTTTATTTCGTAACGGCGACCTTTGCACGTGCGACTCCAATTATTCTTATTGGAGTCGGTCTTGCATTGGCTTTTCGCGCTGGGGTTTTCAACCTGGGTGCAGAAGGTCAGATGGTATTAGGAGCTATTGCCGCAGCTTTAACTGCACTCTATGTACCAGGCCCAGGTTTTTTAAAAATGATTTTGGCATTAGTCGCCGGTATATCTGCAGGCGGGCTCTGGGCTTTATTTGCAGCCTGGATGGAAGCGAAGTTCAAGGTTCAGCTCCTCATATCGACGCTGCTATTAAACTACGTTGCTGTTTTGTTTACAGGCTTTCTTGTAGCTAAGCCGTTTCAGGATAAATCGGGCTCAGCAGCTCTGGCACAAACACCAATGGTTGATCAGTCAGCATGGCTGCCAAAGCTGTTCCCGGGCATGAGCCTTCATTTTGGGTTTATCCTTGCAATTTTTTGTGCAGCCATTTTGTATTTTGTGCTTAAATACACATCAGCTGGTTACGAGGTCCGGATGCTCGGCCACAATCCGTTCTTTGCAGAATATGGCGGAATCAATAAAACGAAGGTACTATTTTTCAGTATGTTTTTCAGTGGTGGGATTTCGGGGCTGGCAGGTTCGGCAGAGGTCCTTGGTTCTCAATACCGCTATGTAGAAGGAGCTTTAACAGTCCCGGGGTATGCTTGGACTGGTTTGATGGCAGCCCTTTTGGCGAATTCGAATCCACTCGGGACAGCAGTCGCTGCGATATTGCTGGCAGCCTTGCAGACCGGTGCAATGGGCATGGAACGCAACACGGAAGTGCCTTTGGAAATTGCCAGTGTCATACAGGGTGTCTTGATCCTATTCATTTCAGCCAGGTTTGCGTTTAAATGGTGGAATTTAAGAAAGAAAGCAGGTGCAGCCAATGGATCTCTTTGATTATTCGCTGTTTGTATCAGCTATCCGCATGGTAAGTCCGATATTGCTGGCGGCACTTGGAGGCGCGCTATGTGCCAGGGTTGGGATATTTAACGTAGGACTGGAAGGACTAGTCCTTGCAGGAGCCTTTTCAGCTATTGCCGGAAATTATTACAGCGGGAGCATATTTGTAGCAGTACTGTCCGGAATTGCCGGCTCCGTCTTTGTTTCACTGCTCTTTGGTGTAGTGACAATTAAATTTGAGGGAAACCCTATCGTGGCGGGAATCGCCATCAATTTCCTTGTACTAGGATTGACGACTTTTTTACTAAGGGCGCTATTTGATGTAAAAGGAGCCTTTTACGATAAAAACATGGAGGGTCTGCCAAAATGGGACATTCCGCTGATAGAGAATATTCCAGTGATCGGGAAGGTGCTTTCTGGCCACTCTCCACTTGTGTACATTGCGTTCTTAGCCGCCATTCTTCTTTATATTTTCATGTATAAAACGGTTGCTGGATTCCGTTTATTAGCAGTAGGCAAGAATTTATCCGCTTCAAAAAGCCTGGGCCTGAAAGTGACAGGTATTCAATTTGGGGCGATCGTAATGAGCGGTGTGCTTTGCGGTTTAGCTGGGACACAGCTGTCCCTTGGCCAGGTGACGATGTTCACGGAAGGGATGACTGCAGGCCGCGGCTTTATCGCATTAGTCGCGATGATGCTCGGACAGTCCCATCCAATTGGCATACTTGGTTCTAGTCTGTTGTTCGGACTTACCGACGCATTGAGCATAAGAATGCAGGGATTCTCGATGCCAACTCAGCTGACCGCCATGCTTCCTTATATCATCACGATTGTGGCGATGTTCTTTTTGAAGGATAAAGGAGCAGCATCACAGCTGTCAGGACAGCAAAGTACAAGATAGGGGGATGACGATGAACTTGAACAAAGCAGAACGAATCAAACGAACGAGAGTACCGGCTGTTGACCCGACTCTTGCCAAAAGACTGCCGCCTGGTCAGGCATTAACCGAACGCTTTCCAATTCTCCATGAAGGGGAAGTGCCTGTTTATGACTTGAAAACATGGAATATGAAGGTTTTCGGTGCTGTCGAGAAAGAGGCGGTCGTAACGTACGACCAGATGCTGAACATGCCGCAAACCTCTGTAACCGTTGATATCCATTGTGTGACACGCTGGTCCCGCTTCGATAATACTTTTACAGGAGTGAGGTTCACCGATTTCATCAAGGAGCTCGGAATTCAGCCGAACAGTCAGTATGTCATGCTGCATGCAGACCAAGACTATACCGCGAATCTTCAACTGAGTGATCTTGTGCGCGACGATGTGCTTCTCGCCCATTCCTTTGAAGGAAGTCCGCTGACAGACAAGCATGGCTGGCCGTTAAGGCTCATTGTTCCACATCTCTATTTCTGGAAAAGTGTGAAGTGGATTCGCGGGATTGAATTCATCGATGAAAATAAACCAGGCTTCTGGGAGCAAAACGGGTTCCATATCAATGCTGACCCATTTAAAGAGGAACGCTTCTCAGGGGAGGACCTGCCGATACCAGAGGACGAATGGGAGAGAAAAGACTTTGACTAAACAACTGCCAAATTTGAAAATTGATTCAGAAATGCTTCCTGAAAGAGTCATTGTTTGCGGTGATCCATCCCGTGCTAAAAAAATTGCTTCGACACTTGCTGAACCAAGCTTATTAGCTGAGAATCGGGAATACCACAGCTACATAGGAAAATGGAAAGGAAAGGATGTCGCTGTCGTTAGTCATGGCGTCGGTGCACCTGGGGCGGCAGTCTGCTTCGAAGAGTTGATTATGGGTGGAGCAAAAGCCATCATCCGCGTTGGCACTGCAGGCTCTTATCAAAAGGAAATCGCGCCAGGAAGTCTTGTCATTAGTACCGGTTCCGTAAGTTGTGATGGGCTTACAAAGCAAATTGTGCCACCGGGTTTCCCTGCTGTAGCAGATCGAACGATTGTTGAAGCACTATCCCGAGCGACGTCCAATATTGCGGATAAAATTAAGGTGAGCGAGGGCATTACTTTGACACTCGATGCCTTTTACTCAGGAGTAATCGAATTCCCGCACCAGCTCTACAAAAAAGCTGGAGTCATTGCTGTAGAAATGGAAAACTCGGCCTTGTTTGTCATCTCGGCATTAAAAGGCGTGAAAAGCGGTTCGATTTTGGCAATCGACGGATTTGCTGATGCCGAGCTTAGAGAGGAATACAACCCGCATACTGAGCTAGTAACAAGTGCGGTTGAAGCAGAAGCTGAAATAGCGTTGAATGCAATCATCAGTTTATAACGTATAGATTTTATAGCCCCCATACCGAACAGGAATGGGGGCTATTCGAGTAGAATCACTTAAAAGTGTATATGTGCCCGAAGTCGCGAAGAAATCTGGATGACGGTCACATAAATGAGGAATATGTGACCGAAGTCGGTAGGAAATCCGGTTATCGGACATATAAGTGAAGGTGCCCGGAGTCGCAATGAGATCCGAAAACCGGTCACATAAAAAGGGATTATGTGACCGGTTTGTATCCAATATTATTTAATGTTGTTTATCCAAAGCAAGCTTCAATCCAAATCCGACCAAGACAAGCCCGGTTGCTTTATCCATTATACTTTGTACTTTTGGCGACATTAGCCATTCGCGTAAATAGTTAATGAAGAAGACGTAAACGAAAAACCAGGTGATGGATAGCACTGTATAAATGACACCCATCATAATTAGCTGTTGGGTTGCGTCTGATCCATTTTTAACAAATTGGGGCAGAAATGTTAAAAAGAACATAGCAACCTTGGGATTTAGCACATTAGATAACACCCCTTGTTTAAATGCTGACTTTTTTATTTCGGGATTAGTTGGTATTTCCTCACTGATCTTATTCTTGTTTTTCCTGGTGATAAATGAGGATACTCCAAGGTAAATCAAGTAGAGGGCACCAAGGTATTTAATGATTTCGAAGGCAACTGCAGACTGCATTAAAATCGCTGAAAGTCCAAAGGCTGCTGCAAATGTATGCACCAGAGAGCCGGTTGTTATACCGAGGGCCATTTTATAACCGTCGTTTCTTCCATCTGAAATCGTCCTTTTTGTGATGAGTGCTGTATCGATGCCTGGACTCATCACAACGAACAATGAAAGAATTATAAACGTAAAGAAATCACTCATTTTCTCCACTCCTCACTGACTTGTAAAATGACCGATAATAAAATATAGTTGTAAATTATTAAATACAGTTTAACATAGGTCTAGAATGTTTTTAAATGTGATTTAATTAAGTTTAATAAATTTTAATTAAGGAGTACGATCATGGAAAATATAGATATCGGCAAAAAAGTTGAGAAACATAGAAAAGCTAAAGGATTAACGAGTAAAGAGTTAGCCCAAATAGCTGAAATAACGCCTTCAATGTTAAGTCAAATTGAGCGAGGGCTGGCTAATCCATCAATCCAAACTCTAAAGGTCTTAGCGAAAGCACTTGATGTGCCGACCTTCAGTTTTTTTCTTGAAGAAACGAATACTAAAGATTTAGTAGTTAGGTCAAATGAACGCAAGAAAATGGTTGTTGACAACATTTCTTTCGAGTTGTTGTCCCCTGATTTTACTGGAACAATGGCGACAGCGATTATGCATCTCCCTCCAAATACATCATCATCCGAGAGTCCATTGGAGCACAAAGGGGAGGAAGTGGCGTTGGTTTTAGAGGGGAAAATTAAAGTGATTTTAAAAGAAGAAGAATACATATTAAATGCAGGAGATAGTGTCAAAATTCCAGCACATATGAAGCATAAATGGGAAAATAATTCTAAGGAAAAGGCTTCGATACTTTTTTCAGTCACGCCACCTGCATTTTAATTGCTTTGTGATTTTTCAGGAGGTGGTCCAGCAATGATCAAGGCTGTAATGTTCGATTTGGACGGTACTTTATTAAATAGAGATGAATCTGTAAAAGTGTTCATAGAGAAACAGTATGACAGATTGAATAGAGTAATAGAGCATGTGCAAAAAGAGGAGTACGTGAGAAGGTTTATTGAATTAGATAATCGTGGGTATGTTTGGAAAGATGAAGTGTATCGCCAACTGGTTAATGAATTCGAGATTACGGATCTATCATGGGAGGAATTACTTCAAGATTACATATCACATTTCAAGAATAGTTGTATCCCTTTCCCAAATCTTATTACTATGTTAGAAGCGTTGCGTGCAAAGAACCTGGTGCTGGGGTTGATATCCAATGGAAAAGGGCAATTTCAAATGGATAATCTAAAAGCGTTGGGAATTGAAAGGTATTTTGATACTATTTTAATTTCTGAATGGGAAGGGATTAAAAAACCTGACCTTGATATATTCATTAGAGCTCTGAACCAACTTAATGTTTCACCTAACCAAAGTATATTTGTTGGAGATCATCCTGAAAACGATGTGAAAGCTGCCCAGAATGCAGGGATGAAAGGGATTTGGAAGAAGAATGATCAGTGGGAAAATGTCCAGGCGGATTTTATTATTGATGATCTGATGGAATTGCCTTTGATTATTGAACAATTAAACCAACAAAAATCAATTATAGAATGCGTTGGTCCATGAAGGGTTGACGCATTTTTTGTTGAATTTCTTATTATGCTAACATCACAAACAGTGCTGTTTTTGGGTTGTATTTAATGGAATAATAAGGGGGCGAATTTTATTAAAAGAATAGGTAAAATACTTCAGTGGGTTGGCTCCATTATCGGATATGTAGTACTGCTCTTAGCGGCTAGTTACTATCCTATATCAAAAAGCACACTGGCAATCATAATGATCATATCTATCACTTTGGCAATCATTGGTGTTCTTTTGGGTGATTGGAATAAAATGGCCATTGTTTCCCTAATTCTTGCATTACTTGCAGTGCTAATTTATTTCTTCATTAGTAATGGGATATTATTTAAATTATGCGTGTCTACTAGTCTACTATTGGTGGCTGTTCATTTTGTGAAAAAATGGTCCAGACCTTGATGATTCTTGAACTTACTTCTTAATTAAAATCGAAAAAGAATCCAATCCAGAATCACCCTCCAATAACAGGACATCCTATGCAAAGGAGGGATGTCCTTGAGAACCAGGAACTTTTTACTGTTGATTTTCTTTAGTTTTCTTATATCTATGGATGTGAATGCTGAAACCCCGCTTATTGCTGCTTTTGTCCGTGATCATCAGCTATGGATCAAAACGGGTGAACAGGAAATGCAAGTGACAAAGAACCGTTATGTCCATTCTCCGAAATGGTCTTATGATGGCCGCTTTATTGCCTATATTGACGGTGATGCACAGGGAGAGAAATCGGACTTATGGATTTATGATACGAAGGAAAAAGAAAACTACCAGCCCTACATACAAGTTGAAACTGCTGACTTTAAATGGTCACCGATTAAGAATCAGTTGGCCTACAATGTGCATGGTGTATTGAACGTCACGAAAATGAAGAATGGCAGGCCGGAGGGGTTTGAGAATGTTTCCTTAGGGGTCAGCGGGTTTGAATGGTTCCCGAATGGCAGAGAGTTTATCGTTTCCTCTCAATCCAGCTTACGTCCAACTGGTTGGGGACCAATTCCGCTTTATAAAATTCCCGTGAACGCAAACCTTGATAAGGATAAAATGGAATCATTTTATACTATTGAAACAGATGAATCTAATTTGTTTGGGATCGATGCCGACTTTTTTAAGTGGAGTCATGATGGGAAATGGGTTGCGTTTATCGTAATTCCAACTGCTTCCTGGGCAATGGATAGCAATTCATTATGTGTCCTTTCAGACAAGGGAGAACAATTCCAGGAAGTGGGGAAAATGCTTGGATACAAAGACTGGATGAAATGGGCACCATCTGCCAACCAGCTTGCCTATATTTCTGGAGAAGGCAGATTTTTGGTAGAAAACAAGAAGACGACAATCGCAGATATGCCAACATCCATCCAACAAAAGCAGTACACTCCAGAAGGCTATGTTGATTTGGATTTATCATGGTACTCTCCAGACAAAGTGATCGTAGCCCGAGCGAAAGAGAACAAAGAATGGAGTGAAGGTCCGGTACCGACGATGTATACAGCGCTATACGCCATTAATCTAAAAACAGAAGATCAAATACAAATTTCTCATCCAAAGAACAATGAAATAGATATTCAACCTCAAGCAGTTGGCTCCTACATTACTTGGTTACGAACAAATGATACTCAGAGCAATTTATGGGTAAAAGATGGTTTGAGTGGGCGAGAATATAAATGGATTGAGGATATTGAGACAGCTCCGGCGTTTTTAAAATTAACAGCACACCTTTGATCGCGCAGTCCTGCTTATCAATAGAAGAAAAGTTGGCAGCTTTTTTTAATAATACAGGTTAAGCGTTGATCCTTGGAGGGATTAACGCTATTTTTGTGGAATTAGTTTATTTTGCAATTAAAAATAATGCTTTATGGCAAAGGAACCCTTTGTTGCATATCGATTGCATCGAGTTTTAAAAACATAGATATAGTTCGTTATGTTAGTAAACAGCTAGTTAATAAAGGGTATGTTCAAACATATGATTGGACCAAAAATGAACGAGCTTTAACGTTTGAAGATTTGAGAGAAATTGGGCAACAAGAAAAAGAGGCTGTTTTGGAAGCAGATTTCATCATTATTTTATTACCAGCAGGAAAAGGAAGCCACATAGAATTTGGAATTGCCCTTGGACAAGGAAAAAGGATTTATCTATATTCACCAGATGACGAAGTAAACAGATTTGAAACAACGAGTACGTTTTATCATTTACCGGAAGTTTATAAATGTATTGGTACTATTGAGGAGTTAATTTTGACAGTCACAACTGAGCAGAAATCTGGAGGGGCTTTAAGTGATAGATGTAGAAATTAGAAGGCCAAAACTTGAAGACGTTGAACAATTAAAAGCATTTTTTAGAATCGTGATCGTTGATACATTCACCAAGGAAGGTATTGGGGATCTGGTCGATGATCTTGCGAAGGAAATTGAAATAAAAGAAAAGTACTTAGAAGAGGATCTTGAAAACAATGGTGAGGAAAGGTTTTTTTTGATCGCCTTGGATGGTGATAAAATCATTGGCTCTATTGAATATGGGCCAGCAAGTGATTTAATTAGGGATCATACAAATGGGAATCTGGAAAAGCTAATTGAGGTTGGTACAGTCTTTGTTCATCCTGACCACCAGAGAAATGGCGTAGGGAATTTGTTATTGATGAACATGTTTTTAACTTTAAAGGATAAAGGAATCGATGAATTTTACCTGGATAGTGGATATAGAAATGCCCAAAAAATATGGCGAAAGAAATTTGGTGAACCTGATTGCTGGTTAAAGGATTACTGGGGAAAAGATTTTGACCATATGATTTGGAAAATCAAAGTTAGCGATTGGGTTTAACGGGGGTTAGGTTGGATTGAAGAAACTTGAAAAAATAATTTCGTGGGTTGAGGATATAAAAGAAAAGAATAAGAGTAGTGCTTCATCATTATACATTCTGAAAGATAATGAAGTAATTCTAGAACACTATAATGGTAATCACTCTAATACTGAAGACGCAGCTCCAATCACGTCATCCTCCCAATTCAACGTAGCCTCTGCAAGGAAAAGCTATCTTGGGTTAGCGATTGCATATGCGATTTATGAAGGGAAAATCAACAGCCTGGATGACTATGCAATTGATTATTTTGAAGAGATGGATGAAGAATTGCTTGGAAAAACAACAATACGCCATTTAGTCACTCATTCACATGGTTTACATGTAAAAGAGGATGGTACTATTTTTCGCGAGTTTGATCCAGGTCAAGGCTGGGCTTATAGAGGGATCAATGTGTTAATGATGACCAGGCTGATTAATCGACTATATAACAAGAGTTTTCCGGAACTTTTAAGAGAAAGAGTATTTTCACCTCTAGGTTTTAAGGAAACAGCCTGGCAAACGGTAGGGAATGCTTCATTAGTTAAACAAATTGATGATCCGGAAGAAGAAGGAACATACAATATTGGGCGTCTTGACGATGGAATGGAATCAAACTTACATACTTCAGCCAGGGAGTTTGCACAATGGGGAAATCTTCATTTGAATAAAGGGTTTGCAATGGGGAAGCAGATTGTTCCAAAAGAAGTAATAGAAATGGCCACACAAGTTCAATGCCCCCTCTATAAAAATAATAAACTGCCACAAAACGGTTTGTTCTGGTTTGTGCAAGGACGGCCAGCAGCTTATAGTGAGCTTGGCGATCGAGTGCCAGAAGGTTCCTATCAGATTTTAGGGGTAACTGGTCCCACCCTTCTAGTCATTCCAAAATACAATCTGGTTGTTGCGAAAATGTATAACAAGCGCTACAACTATGGCGGAGACAATTATCTTTATTATTTAAGAGAATTCAGTAATTTAGTGGCGGATACATTTAGAAAGTAAGTGCTTGAAAAAACTGTGCGTTAATCCTGGAAGGGATTAACGCTATTTTTGTGGAAATACTTTATTTAACAGGCGGGGCAGGATAGTGTTTAAAGAAAAGATACGAGAAAAAGGTGGGGGAATATCATCAATAAACCAATTGTTTTATTTCTATTTACGATTGCGTTCTTCAGTATTCTGACTGGCTGTAGCGCTGATGGCGGGAAAGTGACTGCAGGGGATGTTCTTAAGCGAAATAAAGATGCGGATGTCTTAAAATATAATGGTTTTATGTATAATAATGTCACTGACCTTGAATGGTTTGCTGAAGATATTGATAGATTTCAAAAAAACAATAAGATTGGGGAAATCAAGAAAGTAACGACTTCCAGTTGGTTCTTTACCAATTTTTCAGCGACAAAGTTACCAAAAGGTACGGTCTTGTATGATACGAATGATGGGAAAACCGGGATTATTATAGTAGAAACAGAGGATGGTGAATTCTTATATTATATGCAATTACTCGAGGGCTGAGTTCAGCTCGATAAAGGTGGATACCAGGATGATAAGAAAAAAAATCAACGATATTTTAGATAGTTTACCAGAAGAGGAGTTAAATGAGGTTTATTGTTCAATCTTGCCAATTCAGGAGAATTATCTGTTTACAAAGAATTTAACTGATAAAGGTGTATTGATCAATGAGATCATAGAGGAAGCAGAGGATATTTTAGTGACCTGGGAACAGAGTTTTGCAAGAGATATCAGTGAGGAGATGAAAGAGTCCATTTATTACGAGCAGTATAAATGGCATCTATTTAGCTATGAAAAACTAGATTGCTTGAAGGAAAGCGATGCAAGGGAAGCATTTAATCATGTATCATAGGATGAATTGTATGTGATGTACGAGAATTCCCCTTGGGTCTACCTATACAGGAACGCAGGCAAAGTTGTGGCAGAGGATTTTGATTCTCAGGAAGACATCTATATATTGGATAAAAACTTCACCTGGACATATGTTCATACACATGAATCAATGTGTGGTCCATATTTTTATAGTTTATCTCGCTAGTTGGTATGTTTTTTTAGGAGGACTTGTTTGATGAAAAATCGTGTCATTGGAAAATTTGGATTGAGGATACGTTCAATGAGTGAGGTTGAAGATTCATTCAGTTCAACAGTCTTTAAGTGTACTTTAGAAAATGGTGAAAATGTTTTTGTGAAAATCCCATATACCAAATTGAAATTCCAGCAGGAGTTAGAAGCCTATGAGATTTTATAAGGTAATGTTTCCATTCCTGAAATGCTGGATTATTGGTCTGGTGATGAAGAGTGTCCTGGGGCTTTTTTGTTGTCTGAATTAAAGGGAAAACCGTTAACGACTGAGGCTTCGCCAACTATAGCGTTTGAAATTGGAGTACTTCATGCTAAGATGCATTCGATTCAGCCGCCTGCTGGGCAAGAACTAGCGGGCATTCAAAATGAATTTCCGAATTGGTCTGGTTTTATTGAAACCCAATTTAATAGTTTTGCTGAAGATGTAAAGGACGTTTTGGAAGAGGGATTATATAAACAGGCCATTGGAAAATTTGAAGATATGAAGAAACAGCTACCTCCACCAGATGGACCAAGCTTTGTACATATGGATTTTCGTCCAGCAAATATCATTGTAGATGAAAATAGCGTTTCAGGCATGATCGATTTTGAAAGCGTGCGGTTTGGTTCAACAGAAATTGACCTCACCAAGCTGAATCGTGATTTTCTAAGCTTCGATCCTGCCTTGTATGAAGCCTATCAAGAGGGCTATAACACTATCAGACCACTAATTAATCTAGAAGTCGTATTGCCTTTTTATCAATTTACAGACGCCTTCAACAGTATTGGATGGTGTAAGCGGCGAGGACTTGAAAAAAACGCATTATTTTTAGAGAGAAATTTAGAGATTTTAAAGGCTTTTCTACAATAAAATCTGGCTAGATTACGCATTATGGAAAAATGGATTTAAGGAGTGGGATTATGTCTGAGAAAGTAAGAGAACGATTAAAATCAAAAGAGCAGCATAAAAATCCAGGAGCTGCCTTAAATAATGCGTGGGCACAAGCCACTACTGGGGTACCAAATAAGGGTTGCTTAGTAAATGTCATTTCCATCCTTATTGTCATAGGCTTTATTTTATTAATAAGAGCGTGCACAAACTGATAGTAGATAAGTAGGCAAGAACTTTTACACCAGGACTCACTAATGATTTGATTTTTGCCATTAGTCCTTAACAAAATGGCAAAACAGCATTTGTATATGTCACGCATTTAAATTAAGGAGGGAAAGCCTTGAATAAGTCCAATATTATTTTCTTTGAGCGAAAATTTCCTAGTGCCAACATGATCCTCATCAAAGATCAGCTTCCGATCCTGATTGATACAGGGTTTGGAAGTAATGTAAAGGAAACTGAGCAATTAATAAAAGAAGCAGGCGTTTCACCAGAGGAATTACACCTAATTGTGAACACCCACTATCATAGTGACCATGTAGGCGGGAATTATCATCTACAAAAAAATTATGGTGTTAAAATTGCTGCTCATAAGTGGGAAGCCAATTTAATAAATTCTTTGGACCCTGAAGCCTGCAGTGCGGAATGGTTAGATCAGCCTGTAGAACCTTATCGAGTCGATAAAATGCTTTCAGATCAAGATGAAATTCATACAGGATGCAGAACCTTGAAAGTTTTACATACTCCGGGCCATACTTTAGGTCATATTTCGTTATATGAACCTGAAGAACAGATATTGATTTGCGGGGATCTTTTTCATAAAAATGATATCGGATGGCTGAATATCTTCCGAGAGGGAGTTTCATCTATCCAACGATCTTTAGAAAGCTTGGATCGATTGTCGACTCTTCAGATCCAACAGGCCTATTCAGGGCATGGACCGCAAATGGGGAATCCAATGGCCGCCATTGATGCAGCAAGGAAACGGTTTGAAAAGTGGCTAACAATGCCGGAAAAAATTTCATGGCATGCTATCAAACGGATTTTTTCCTTCACATTAATCATAAAAAACGGATTGGCAAAAGAAGATATTGATAATTATTTGCTAGGATGTGGCTGGTTCCAGGATTTTGCACGCCACTCTTTCCAGCATCAATCTGAAGAATTTATTCCAGTTTTACTGAATGAAATGATACGTTCCGGAGCAGCAAGCTGGCACAATGACTATTTGATTGCTGCAACCCCATACCAGGCTCCAGAAGAGGAATGGATGAAAAAGAACATTAAGCCGAAAGATTGGCAAGCACACAATTTCCTCGTGTAACATCCGAACATTACTTAGCCATATATTATTTTTTTGCAATATTCGGATTTCTAAAACCTTAAGGGAGAGATTGTTATGTCATTAAAAGTAGGGGACATCATTACTTTTGAACGGACTTTTACGGAAAGGGATGTTGAATTATTCACAGAGATATCAGGGGATGAGGGGATTCATCATAAAACTCCCGATGAACAGGGGAGACTTGTCATTCAGGGGTTATTAACAGCCACACTGCCAACAAAAGTAGGTGGGGATCATAATGTATTGGCCCGATATATGAATTTTGAGTTTTTACGACCTGTTTTTACAGGAGATACAATCCTTTGCGAAGTTACAATACAAAAATATGCAAAGCAAGAAAATGATAGAACAGCAATCAGTACAACCTTCTCATGTACAAATCAGAATGAAAAAGAAGTGTTAAAAGGTAGTTTTTCTGGTGTGATACTTTGAATTTCTTATAACTTATTCAACTAACTTCTCAGATCCCCAAGGAAAGATAAGGCCAGCCCCGAGTTAGATAAGTGGGGCTGGCCTTGCTTTTTATAAACCTAATGAAATGTATTTTACTTCTAAAAATTCCTCGATGCCATAATGGCCACCTTCGCGTCCAAGGCCGCTTTGTTTGAAGCCCCCGAATGGTACTTGCGGCGTGGAAGGGAGACCGTCATTTAGGCCGATGATTCCATATTCCAATGCCTCTGTGATTCGGATCCCGCGTGATATGTTCTCTGTGAATACATACGCAGCAAGGCCGAAGATGGAGTCGTTGGCACGGGCGATTGCTTCTTCTTCAGAGCTGAAGGTTGTAATAGGTGCGACTGGGCCAAAGGTTTCTTCTGTCATACAAAGCATTTCATCAGTGACATTCGTGATGATCGTGGGGGAGTAGAATTGGTCTTTCACCAGTTCGCCTCCAGTTGCAATCTTAGCCCCTTTTTGAATCGCATCTTCAATATGGCGCTGCACCTTTGCGACTGCTGCATCATCGATCAACGGACCTAAATCGACACCTTCTTCAAGACCGTTTCCTACGCGGAGAAGCTGAACTTTTTCAACAAATTTGCTGGTGAATTCTTCGGCAATATTCTCATGTACATAGATTCTGTTGGAGCAGACACAGGTCTGGCCCGCATTCCGGAATTTAGCTGCAATCACACCATTTACTGCTTTTTCGATATTCGCATCATCCATAACAATAACAGGTGCATGCCCGCCAAGTTCAAGAGAGACCTTTTTGACCGTATCTGCAGAGCCACGCATCAACAGTTTGCCAACTTCTGTTGAACCGGTAAACGTCAGCTTTCTGACCCGTGTGTCTTCAAGCCATACCTTTCCAATCTCCTGTGCATTTCCTGTTACAATGTTGATCACTCCCTTAGGGAAGCCTGCTTTTTCAGCAAGCTCAGCAAGCTTGAAGGCAGTGAGGGGACTTTGTTCTGCCGGTTTTACTACAACTGTACAGCCTGCAGCTAAAGCTGGCCCTACCTTCCTTGTAATCATCGCAGCAGGGAAATTCCAAGGTGTAATGGCTGCAACCACACCGACTGGCTGCTTCTGGACAAATAGACGCTTGTCTCTTCCTGTGGCAGGGATGGTCTCGCCATATATTCTTTTTCCTTCTTCTGCATACCAGGAAAAGAATCCATTAGCATAAGTTATTTCTCCTAGTGCTTCTTTAAATGGCTTTCCCTGTTCCATGGTAAGTGTCCTGGCAAGGTCTTCTTTATTCTCATTGATCAGATGGTGCCATTTCCAAATGAGTTCCGCTCTTTCATATGCGGAGTACTGGGACCAGGTCTTGAAGGCTTCAGCTGCTGCATCTGCTGCCTGTTTCGCTTCCTCAGCGCCTCCGTTAGGGACTGTTGCAATCTTTTCCAAAGTAGCAGGATTGATGACGTCAAAAGTCTCCAGTTCTTTTCCTGTCCATTCTCCATTTATAAATAATGAATATTTTTCCAATGTAATGCCTCCTTATGGCTCAATTAAAGCAACGTTAAAATACGCTTCATTGCTCTAGCGTAAAAAAATATTTATGAAACGTTCTTCAAATCTGATTCTCCTGCATCTTTCGTAAAGGTTTGATCGTTTTCTCCAGTGAAGAAACGCTTTCCATAAATCAGCAGACATAACAGGATTCCGACTGCAAACGCCCATGTTGCACCTTTAGTAGCCAGAACAGCCCCTGTTATCCCGGCGATGCCAAGATCACGCTGGCTGCGAGCCTCAAGAATACCAATCTTGACACTGACATATCCCTGGATCAATAACGTCAATGCAAGAGCAATCCCAAGAATTGGCTGAACAAGGCTGACGATTGGCAGCAATAACAGACCGGTGTTTGTTCCCCAACGGAAAGAACCTGAGCCGCCAAAAATAGAGTTCATCGCTTTTTTGCCTTCTTTAAAACGCTCTACAACTACAACCTGCATGGCAGCCCACATAGGCCCGCACATCGTTACATCAGGCCCGAGAATGCTCATTAAAGCGTTACGTCCACCAAAAATTAAATGTGCCCTGTTTGGATTATAATCGATTTTTTCATCCTTACGGGTATCTGCTGCTTCATCGACTAATGCCTTGCTTTGGAGGACATCCCCAAAAAGGACAATATAGGTAGCCAAAACGGTTGGCAATCCTGTTACAAACATCATTAAAGGAGGAAAGCCTAATCCAAAGACTGTATATTCATTCCAAAGGGTAGCAAAATCAGGAGTACTGATTCCCCATTCAATTTTCGGCCATGGTGCTTCTCCAAAAATAGGTGCGATAATAATGGCTAAAACAATGATTGGAAAAATACCAAGCTTCGAAAAGAGCATCCAGAATTTGCTCCGTAATTTTAGTTCTTGAAAATGCTGAGAGAAAATTAAATAAAATGCAATACCAATAGCAATTGAAATTGTCCAGGGGAATGACTCAAATCTGCCGCCTACCTGGAAGACAGAAATAACGGCTGCAAAACCAGCTCCCATGATAATTCCTGATTTCAAAGCGGGAGGAACAAGATTGACCACTTTTTTTGCCATCCCTGTAATACCCAGCAGGATTGAAAAGAGTCCCAGTGTCAATTGGAAACCAACGAGGGCATACACTCTTTGATCGCCTTCTGGGAAAGTGGAGACGTAGGTCATGATTAAGGGAATGGCAGGTGTGATCCAACCTGGAACGACCGGGTCGCCGAGCAAGTGGTGGGTAAGATAAAGCAATCCATTCAGCATGACAACAGCCAGGGCAACTTCAAACGGCATTCCTAGCAATTCGGTCATCAAAGGGATGGCTGCTAAATCAACAGCACACAATAATAACCCTTGTACATAATCAGGCCACTCAAAACGATAGTGTATAAATGGCAGCCTCAGTTTAAAAGGACCGAAAGGGATATATGGTGATTCTTGCATATCTTCACGTTTTTTCCACATAAGTGATTCTCCTTATAGTTTAATAGGCAGATTGATAGATTGCCTCTATATCATCTGTTGATAAAACTCTTGGGTTGTTCTTTAATAGTCTGGTAATTTCAGAGGCATCCTCTGCCATGGAACGGATGTCTTCCTCAGGTATGTCGAAAGCTTTCATGCCTTTTGGAATATTGACCATTTCACATAATTGGCGCATTCTCTTTACGGCTAAATCCGCTGCCTCTTTATCGGAAAGCCCGGTCGTATTCTCTCCAAGTGCGTCAGCGATATCGCGGAATCGCTCCGGACATGCGATTTTATTCCAATCCATCACAAAAGGAAGCAGAAGGGCATTGCTTACACCATGCGGAATATGGTACCGGCCGCCAAGAGGGTAGGCGAGTGCGTGTACAGCGGCAACCCCGGCATTGCCAAAAGCCATGCCCGCCATCAGGCTTGCTGTCGCCATAGACTCTCTGGCCTGAATGTTATTTGGATTTGCATAGGCTTTGGGAAGATCTTTGGCAATCATTTTCATCGCACCGATAGCCAATGCATCTGTAATCGGGGAAGCGTTGATAGAAATATAGGCCTCAATGGCATGGACTAGCGCATCAATCCCGCTCGCTGCTGTCACGGACTTCGGCATCGTAAGGGTCATTTCCGGTGAAACGATTGCCACATCTGGAAGTAGGTAATCGCTTACAATTCCCTTTTTTAATTGTGCTTCTGTGTCTGATAAAATAGCAATATTGGTCACCTCTGAGCCAGTGCCTGCTGTAGTCGGTATGGCGATAATAGGAACGCCTTTTTTAGGTACAAGATCGGTTCCAATTAAGTCCTGGAGCGGTCCTTCAAATCCAGCAAATGCTGAAACGGCTTTTGCGATATCAATCGCGCTTCCCCCACCAAGAGCTATCAGCCCATCATGGTTTCCAGTAACAAATACATCCTTACACTCCTCTACTAGCGCAAGCTCTGGTTCAGGCTTCACTCCTGTATAAACACCACAAGAAAGCCCTTCCAAAAGATGGGTAACTTTTTCAGTCACACCTATTTTTTCTAAAATTTCATCGGTAACAATCAGAGGATTTTTCATATTCAGTCTTGCTACTTCCTCAGGAAGTTTTGTCGTTGCCCCATTTCCTGTAATCAATTTGTTTGCAATCTTAAATGTAGAGATCGAATTCATGCTTACATCTGCTCCTTTCCTTCTTTTTAGATACATGCAAGTTGCGTGCCAATATTTAAACATTCAGAAAAAAGCCTTAAAATAGACACATTTTAAGGCAACAGAAGGTTCATATTCAATATGATTGATTAGAAAAATAATCAAGAGAAGGGTTTTGATTAAATATTTAATCAGACAAATTCCATTTCTTCATTTTCTGTACAATTGTACCCTGGCTAACCTGCAAAGCCTCAGCTGCTTTTCTAGTCGTTTTGTATTTTATTAGGGCTCGCTTGATTAATTCCCTTTCCACTTGTTCGACCGCTGATTTTAAAGGCATAATGTTAGATTTATGAACAGGGTGGTGAGGAGGGTAATTTCTTAATTCTTCCGGCAAATCGCGACCCTTAATTTCATCGTCCATCGTTGTGACGACAAGCCGCTCCAGGATATTCATCAATTGCCTGATGTTCCCGGGCCAATCATAATCAATCAAGGAATCAATGGCTTCAATCGTGAGCGTCTTACTGGATTGATATTTTTGATTGAAAAATGCTAAGTAGTGATCAATTAAGGGAACCAATTCCTTTTTTCGTTCTCTTAGAGCAGGAATGGTAATCGGGACGACACTCAGGCGATAATACAAGTCTTCGCGGAAGGTGCCTTCAATCACCATCTGCTTCAGATCTTTGTGAGTAGCTGCGATAAACCTTACATCCACTTCTTTTGTTTTTGTTGATCCGACCGGAATGAATTTTTGCTCTTCTATGACCTTAAGCAATTTGACCTGAAGCTCAAGCGAGAGATCACCGATTTCATCGAGAAATAAAGTTCCATGGTCTGCAATTTCGAGCAATCCTTTCTTGCCTTTAGCCGAAGCTCCAGTAAAGGCACCAGGTTCGTAGCCAAATAGCTCAGCTTCGATGAGGTTAGGCGGGAATGCACCACAGTTCACTTCAATAAAGCTGCCATCGGAGCGTGAGCTGTTTTTATGGATAAATTTAGCGATCAATGTTTTTCCCACACCGGTTTCGCCAAAAAGCAAGACCTTTACATCGGTTTTAGCGACATGCTTAGCAAGATCATAAACTTTCTTCGTTTCTTCAGTTTGTATGATTGAATCAAGATTATAGCCAGTATTGTTCAGGTCCCTCGATGACTGCCGCAAGTCCCTGATTTCCTGCAAATCCTCAATTTCATGCTTTAAATGAAGCAGTTCGGTAATGTCCCGCACATTATTAATGACATATTGCACCTGCTTGTTTTGATTGAGGATCGGAGTTCCGGAAACAATGACATTCCTTTTATTATGTAGTGTTTGCATCATTGTAATTGGACGCTTTTCTTTGATCACTTGAGTGGAAACGGATTTAGAAATATAACCGGCTTTGACGAGTTCATCCATATGGTACCCGACCAGCTGCTGCTGTTTAATTCCGGTAATCCGTTCATATGCTTTATTCACCTTAATCGTCATACCTGTACCATCCGTAATATAAATTCCGTCATATGAGGAATTGATAATCTCCGTGAAGGCATCACTTGAAATCAGATGTGTATATTCTGTATCTGAACTGTTTGAGAATTCGTTTTGAGTTCCCATAAATGCAGGAGAGCTCATTAACTCAGAGATAGGTTCATTGATCTTGCCTTTTTCGATTGCTTCATGCAAATGATTAATAGTGAACAACCCGGTTGATTCACCGTTTTCGTTCACGACCTCAAGGACATCACTTCCTGAAGAAATAAACAATCGCATAGCTTGCTGGACAGAATCAGTCGTCTTCAAATTCATTACGTTCACCATCTTCTTTTAAATCATAATTTATAAATATAGCATTTCTTTATTGTAGACAAGATCCTGTTCCCTGGCAAAGCATGGACCAAGTCTAATAAAAGAAATTGTTGGTCAAGAGAGGGGAGAAGCTTCTAATTCAAAACGGTTGGGATTGACGAAACTTTTTCTTAAAGAAATAGGTAGAGGGAATCAGATGGGGATTAAAGAGAATGATAAAGAAGGAGATTAAGAAGCAAGTGAAGAAGCAAATAACAAGGAAAGCTGGAAAGACTGCTGAAAACATAATCATAAAGTGATGATAAAGTTTTAGATTTTGTGAGAAAAGATGAGGGTATTCCGCAAAATAAACAAACAGCTTCGTACGTTAAGAGCAGGGAGTTAATGTGGCTCTTTCTTATTAAACGGTGCAATTAATTAAGTAATGGATTGGAGGTGTGAAAATTGACTACTACATATGTAAATTGGGGAGAAGCAAGAGTTAAATTAATGTGGAAATGTACCAACAAGCTGCCGCAAATTGATCTCGTAACAAGTGTGCACGGTTTTTGTTTTAAGGATAACCAATTATTATTAGTTGATTTAAACCATCGAGGATGGGATTTTCCAGGAGGACATATTGAATACGGTGAAACACCAGAGGAATGCTTTATGCGAGAAGCCATGGAAGAAGGATATGTTGAGGGGAAATGCGGACTGCTGGGATACATAATTGTTGATCACAGTGATAATCCACACTGGAACGAAAACAGCCCCTATCCTAAAGTTGGATTTCAGGTATTTTACAAAATGAATATAACCAAATTACATCAATTTGAAGGTAAATATGAATCTGGAAAACGCATTTTTATAACCCCTGATAAAGTATCTTCATATTATTCTGATTGGCATAATCTCTATCAGGAAATACTAGATTACGCATTAACAAAAACATTTTGATACATAACCGTAGGCAAAAGCCTGTGAATCTGCATACTTAAACAGGTGCGTTGATCCAGAGATTTTTGTGGAATTTCAGTATCGAAAAGGGGAAGCACTTTTTTTTGAAGAAGGAAATTTTTTACTTTATGTAGAAAAAATAATGTACATGAATAAGGATGTGATTGTTATTAAAGCAGTTATTTTTGACTTTGATGGTACACTTGCGGATACATTACCGATGTGTTTCTTAGCATTTGAATCTGTGTTTAAGAAATTTGATAATCGTATGGTAACCTCAGAAGAAATTAAGGCTATGTTCGGTCCCTCGGAGACTGGTATTATCCGTGAAAATCTTAAGAATAATAAATATGAGGATGCCATTGAGTTATATTATGAAATATATAAGGAACGACATGAGAATACGGTTCAAAATAATGAGGAAATAAACACCTTGCTTAGACTGTTAAAAACAAAGGAGTATAAACTTGGAATAGTGACCGGAAAAGCCAAAAGAAGTCTAGACATATCTTTAGATTGTCTTGGGTTAAATAACATTTTTGATGTAGTAATTACGGGCGACGACGTTGAGCTTCCAAAACCCCATCCAGAGGGAATCAACAAAGCATTAGAATATCTAAATGTGACACCCAAAGAGGCTGTTTTCCTCGGAGATAGTGACGCGGATATCATGGCTGGTAAACAAGCGAATGTACATACAATTGGAGTACATTGGCTGCCGAATTATCAGACAAGTGATTTTAGTGTTCAACCAGATGAAGTATATAGCGATATTAATGACTTTTTAGCGACCCTTTTAGATAATAAGTTAAACGTGGTTTAAAATCTAATCTGCTGCCAAAATTAGGCGGCGTTTTTTCTGTACTAAGGATGCAGATAGTTTTGATCTTACCAAAGCAGGAATGAAACTTTTTGTGATAAAAACCGTAAAATTATTGACCATCCATTAAAGTTACTAAATAGGAAGAGGGAATAAGATGGGATTAAAGAGCATGATAAAGAAGGAGATTAAGAAGCAAGTAAAGAAGCAAGTAACGAAGAAAGCTGGAAAGTCGGCCGGAAAAATAATTGGAAAAATAATGAAAAAGTTTTAGATCTGTGTGAAACGATGAGGTTTTTCAAACAGCTTCGTTTGTTTAGAACAGGGAGTTGCTGTGGCAGCTCTCTTACTTATTTGGTATATGAAGAAGAACACCTATATGGAAATTTTGATACTTATGCTATGCATTGAATGTACTTGATAGAAATGGGAGAGGAAAATTTGAGGAGACTGTTTGAATGAAATATTTAGTAGATGATGATCAACGGGATGTAATTGGCTATGCTCAAATATTATAATTAGAAAAATAAAGACTTAGTATTGTACTTAAAGTAACGGTAGCGTTGATCCAGGTAGGATAATCGCATTTTTTGTGGAACATACATATTGAACAAGGTGGCAGAAAAAAAACTTTGATAAGTAGGAGTTTTAAAATTATCATTCTAGATTTTTTGTTTTTCTACAAAAACTTACTTTTGAGGAATTTTATGTATTATAATTAAATTCAAATAATACACAGGAGATTTATCGGATATGATTATATGTGCATCTGAATCGCCACTTATCAATTGTATAAATAAAATGAAGTCTAAAATGATTGAGTCTGCTACAATTAATGGTTATGGTAGTGAAGAGACGATAAAATACAGTCAAAATCTGGATGAATTAATTATCAAACATATGAGATTCTGCTGCAATAACGATATACACACAATGATAAATGCCTCTTGAGAATTATAGAAGAGCCAGGAGTTTCCTGACTTATATAGGGTGGTCATTTCGGTGCTTCACTTTTTTTATTGACATTTCTATTTGTACATTTGGCCAAGGGTTTAAGTTTTATTTTTTTAATTGGCAGACAGGACTTTAAGTAGGAAAAACTTAATTAAAGGAAAGTGACTGACGTTGATCCATGAGGATTAACGTTTTTTCTATACGGAGAAACTACTCAAGTTAATTTAATTTATAAATAGAGGATATCTAGGTTCTTGTGAAGAAGTCCTATTTATCTACAATAAAACATAAAATATAGTAAAAATTATTGGGAAGTGATGTACATATGAAAAAAATTGCATTACCTCTTCTTATCTTATTCATGAGTGGACTTTATATCTTTTTTATCCCCGAAGATCCTGCACCTCTGAAAATCACTTTTAAGCTCATTCCTATGGTATTAATCATAACTTATGCCTACCTGCGTTGCGATACTAAACCTAAACCTACTCAATGGATTATACTAACTGGATTGTTTATCTGTATGTTGGGAGATGGTTTAATTGCAGGTTCTTTTATTTTTGGATTAGCTGCATTTTTGACAGGGCATTTATTTTACGTATTGGGATTCACTAGAATATGGACGTTCTCTAAAACACGTTTTGCAATGATCATTCTTATTTTTGGTTACTCTTTCTTAATTGGGAACGAACTGGTGAAATCTTTGGTAGAAAACGGAAACAGTAATCTCGTTATTCCTGTTATTGCTTATGTTTTTGTGATTTCTCTTATGGCCTGGTCAGCCATTATGACAGGTAATAAATGGGCAATTGCAGGAAGTTTTTTATTTGTCCTTTCCGATTCTATATTATCTTGGAATATGTTTGTAGCTGATGTACCACAATCAAGTTTACTCATCATGTCTACTTATTACACGGCTCAGTTTTTAATTGCCCATAGTCTAGGTTCCTTATTTAACAATTCTAGTAAAGAAGGATTATAAAGTATTCTTACAAAAAAAGTTTAGCAATAGGAGTTGTAGTAGGTTTAGTTGTTTTTTGTAAGGTTGGAGTTGGGGAGTTTGCAGCAAATATAACAAAGTAACATTTTGTAAGATATTGTGTTGATTGAAAGGGGAAAATCATTTTGAATCAAATATTGTTAATTATTGATGCCCAACAAGAATTAATTGATGGAAATCAAGAAGAGAGTGCTGTTTTTAAAAAGGAACAACTTATCAGGAATATCAATTTAGTAATTGAAAAAGCAATAAAATCCAGTGTACCAGTTGTCTTTGTAAGGGATTTAGATGTTGCAGAAGGGAAAGGTAAAGGATTTCAGGTTCACGAAGAAATTAATGTGCCTGCGGATTCGAAGATTTTTGATAAATCTGCAACAAATTCTTTCCATGGAACAGGACTACTGGATCATCTAAAATCTCAAAAGATTGAGCATGTTGTTATAATGGGGTGTAAAACCCAGCACTGTATAGACAGTGCGGTCAGAACAGCCACTATTAGTGGGGTGGATGTCACCTTAGTAGGTGATGGACATTCAACAACGGACAGCCGTGCTTTAAGCGCAGAACAAATTATCAAGCATCATAATGAAACTCTTCATGGCCATTACAATGTGGAACACTTTTCAGTTGTCAGAAAAGCAGTGGAAGACTTGTTCCATCCAATTCATGATTCATATAGGTAATTGAAAATATTGTATTGAAATATTCCGTATCTATGAATGAACAATGGTTTTATGATTAGGTATGGTTTTATGAATTGACGTCTATTAAGCTCCTGAAAAAGTGAATAGCACACTTAAAATCTTAAAATACTAAATTTAGATAAGGAAGATAAAAGGATAAATGAGTAATATCGATAAAAGGAATCGTTTAGGTGAAGAACCTTTTAATTTTCGCGTGACAAAAGATAACACTGTCTTTTTAGATTATTATGGTAGACAGGTTAAAATCTTAAAAGGAAAAGAAGCTGAGAAATTTCTAAAGAGAATGAAAGTTGCCGAAAATTCAACGGAAGCACAATTAATCATGGCGAAGATCACTGGAAATTTCAAAAGAGGTAATGAACGAAAAACTGAAGGATAACCATTATTATTTGTTTTTGATTCAACCTATTAAAACCTTCGAATACAATGGAATAATTATGAAAGTCGCTGATATATATCCATAGAGAAATTCCAAATGTAGAATAGACTAAGTTAGAATCAAGGTAGATATTTTTTTCGCCAAAATGTTGCGGTGCTTTAAGAAGCATCGCATTTTGTTTTATAATTATGGATTTTGTGAACAATGCTTCCTGAACGTTATATTCTCGTTAATTTATCCGTTCTGTATGAAGTCCAAGTCGGTACTCTTTATTAAGTCCATAAAAGTCTTTCCTAGAATAAATTCCTTATGTTCTTGAGGAATGTCTAAAGATTCGACCCAACTCCTTTTATCCGAGTAATCGTACTCATTAAATTTTTTCATTCCATATGGTCCATCGCAGCCATACAATACTTTACGATATCCAAGTGCCTGAACAACATTTCTTACGATAGTGGGGGTAAGGTAATCACTTGATGTGTCCACGTAAACATTGGGTTTTTCCTTTGCATATTTCCACATGCTTTTCCAAAAAGGAAGTCCTGCATGAGCATAAATAACTTTGAGTTTGGGATATCTGTCAGGTAAGTATTTGTAGGAATCTGGTTCTGAAGATAGATGAATAATCATTGGGATACCTCTGTTTTGGCATAAGGCTCCAATGGAATCAAGTTCTTTAATACTATACTTATGCATAAATGGATGGGCCTTTACTCCAATAAAACCAGGTAGGTTAAGGTATGTCTCTAATGTCTCGACAGATTCTGGAACAGTTGGGTTAACTGCAGCCCAGCCTAGAAAACGATCAGGATAGCGTTTTATCGCATTTGCTACCATGTCATTATTGGGCTCGGTAAAAATCTTAAAGCTTCCATTGACTTTAAAGTAACCTTCTTTAACTAATCCGTCATAAATTTTATTGCCTATTTTGGGGAAATTCATGATTAAAAAGCGGAATAAGTGGTGTAGGTTATGCTGGTATTTACTTTCTTTTTCATACATGGTTTCATTAAAAGGTGGAATTAATGCGGTTTTCTCAACATTGTTTTTATCCATCTCTTGAATCATTTTTTCTAGCGTTAACATCGTTTCATCAACATGAAAATGGCAATCAATAATCATTTGTAATCTCAGTCATCCTTTCCTATTAAGGTTAAAAGTGTAAAAATTTGAATATTTATTATATAAAGCTTATGACTTTCCTGTTCAAGTTACAACAAACCGGATTAGGTCTAATTAGAAAATTGTCATTAGGTTAATGTGCAGTAAAGAGATACTCCGCATTTAATAGCCAGCTTTTTGTGCCAACTTTGTGCCAGAATGTACTTAAAGTAACGGGTGCTGGTTTAGAGTGAAAGTAGTAAAAAAGACCATCAACCAGCTATAGATATGATCCGCTATCTAATAGGTATACTGAAAATCTTTTCACTAAAAAAGCAAAGGGAAGAGAACATCCCTTTGCTTCCATATCATTCAAATCGCTTTTCGCCATTCTCAATAACAAATTCCTTTTTATCCTTGGTCCGAACGATGATTTTATAGGGATCTTCCTTAACAAATGGCCATATTTCGTCTGACTTGATAAATTCTTCGGCCATGGTGTATAGGTCGTTGGCGTGTTCGGCTGCTCCATCGTCGGTGCTCTTCATTTTCATTGTGATGAAGATTCGCATCAATCCTTCTTTACTTTGATAGCCGACACCGGACACTTTATATTTTTTATAGGTTTTAAATTCATGGGCGATGCCTGAGACTGCATTGCTCCAGCGTGCGTATTGCTCTCGTTTGGCCAGGTTGAACTTCCTGATTTTGACCTCTACATTATCCTTGCCGTTCTCAGCAAGAGCATCCTCTACGGCCTTCTTTATTTCGTCCACTTTTTCCTTCTTTTCAGTGCTAGGGATTTCAAGTTCAACCGAATCAGAACTATAACCAATGCTGTTAGTAAAACCAAATGGTTCCAGGGCAGCATGGACGATTTGGAACACTTCTTCACTTTCCTTTTCGATTTGAGCTTGCTCCTGTTTCCATTTTTCAGAGGGTTCTTTATGTTGTCTAACTTTTATGAAATAATCCTCGATCCTTGTTCCTTCAAACTCCTTGCTCTGGACCATGGAAAACCCTATTTTTTTTACACCAGCTTCCATATCTTTGACCTGCTTTTCAGATGCATCCAATGTTACGGTGATTCCTTCGTTTTTGCTCCCGACAAACTGGTTTACTTGCTTGACTGGGTATCCTTCTTTTTTCAAAGCCTGAGTTAAGCGCTCCGTCAGATTTTGTTCTGGACTTTCAAAAATCGAGCTTAACGGGGGAATCTTCGCGACCATCTTTGCCATTGTTGGGGATACAAACCCTGAACCGATAAATAACAAGAAGCTGGCAGCTACTGCAGCTGTTGCCAGTCCTGCCTTTTTCCAAACTGTCCAATGCTTTTTCATGGCTTTATTAAAGCCTGCAAGTTCAATGGCAACCCGATCCATCCTCGCTTCGTCAAATTCTCCAGCTGCGAATCGTTCGGGTAAATTCTTTGTGAAATTCTCAAGCGTCACAGGGATTAGCTGTTCATCCTTTTCATATCCCATAAGATTTTTCCTCCATTTGAAAGTGGCTTTGTTTTTTCATCAGTTCACCTAGCTTTTTCCTGCCGCGGGCTAACCTGGTTTTTACAGTATTGCTATTTTCATTGAGAACCAGGCTGATTTCCTTGACAGATAAGTTTTCAAAATAAAACAGCAGGAGAGGGAGTCGCTGTTCATCCTTTAAATTGGTAATCAACTTCATCAGTTCATTCTTTGTTTCTTTTTCAACTGCTTTTTCCTGGGCAGACTCGGACATCATCTTGGCGATCGCCTCTGGATTATCCTCAATATCAGTAAACTGATTTCGCTTTTGCTTCCGATAAACATCAATTGAACGGGTATAGACGAGCCGGTAAAACCATGCCTTAAAATGGCGAATTTCCATGTTTCGCATAATACTTAGATAACAGTCCTCCAAAGCGATCTGGATAGCATCCTCAGCCAGTTCCCTTGAACCAAGTATGAGATAAGCTGTCTTATAGGCTGAAGAAAGCAGATCTTCAACCAGATGGCTGAACGCTTCTCCATTTCCTGCCCGGATTTGATTTAATAATTTCTGTTCCTCACTCAACTGGGCAACCTCCATTTGTTATTTTCACTAGTATGTCGTTCCGAAAGGGTATGTTGGTTTCATTTTTTAAAAAAAATATGTAAATCCATCCCATTAACCATAATCCATTATAATCCAATTAACCTTTAATAATTTTAAAATATTCTTTTTTTCTAGAATAAGGACATATGTCCTTCCGGAAATCTACCGTCCTGTCTTTTAATGGATTTATAGATTAAGGATTGGGGAGAAAAGGAATGAAAGGTTTTGTCTTCGCTTTTTTAGGGGGAGCATTTATAACGCTGCAGGGTGTAGCAAATTCGAAAATCAGTGAGGACATTGGTACATGGCAGACTGCTACGATTACTCAGTTCACTGGGTTTTTAGCTGCTCTAGTCATCATGATGTTTGCCGGAAGCGGAAGTTGGCAAGGGCTAAGGAAAGTGAACCCGCTGTATTTAATTGGCGGCACGTTTGGGGCGATGGTTGTTTTCGGTAATGTTACGGCGATTCATTTAATCGGTGTCACCCTTACTGTTTCAGCGATGCTGATTTCGCAACTTGGGATGACTGTCCTGATTGACGGTAACGGATGGTTCGGCATCAAAAAGCAAAAAATGAGGATGCCGCAGCTGATTGGGATTACAATGATGATAGCAGGTGTAATGATTCTTGGTTTATAATCGTCCTGTGTAAAGTGTGAAAAGAGGCAGGGAATTCTATATGAAAGAAATGAGAGAATCAAAACAGATAGAAGAGTATTTACGGTCTTATAAAATTGAATCGTTGTTTAAGGAAGAAATCATGCCGTATTTGTCACTATACGAGTTTGATAAAGGGGAGCAGATCTGTTCTCAGGGAGAAGCAGTCGAGAACTTATACCTTCTGGTCAAGGGGAAAGTGAAGATTTTCACTACTTCCGAAGAGGGAAAGACGCTGATTCTTTCATTTAAAACACCACTTGAGGTTATTGGGGATATTGAATATGTACAAAAAATCGACACGATCAATACCGTCGAGGCCGTTTCCCCTGTAGTAATGATAGGAGTCCGGCAAAATGTTGTGAGGGAATACTTAAAGGAACACTCGCCATTCCTGCAATTTTTGCTTGAAATTATCACAAGGAAATTCTATATCAAATCGCAGTTTATGCGTCATAACATTATGTACCCTGTGGAAACACGGTTAGCGAGTTATCTTGTATCGGTTGCCTATGATGAAAATGAAAAACTGGTAAATGGAAATGTTAGTGCATCGAACCTTACCGACATTGCCAATTTAATCGGAACAAGCTACAGGCATCTTAACCGGGTCATAAAGGAATTCTGTACAAATGGATTGGTTGTGCGCGCGAAAGGTGCGATCATCATTAAGGATTTAGAAGGGCTCAAGTTGGTCGCTAAGGAAGATCTCTATGAGTAAGTTAAATGGTTTGGAGGAAATCGTATGATTCTTGGGCTTATATTTGCAATCATGGCTGGGACGCTTGTCAGCCTACAAAATATTTTTAACAGCAAGGTCAATGAGAAAGCAGGGTCATGGACGACTACGACTTTGGTACTGGGGCTGGGTTTTCTCGCTTCGTTCATCCTGGGCCTAACGGTTGAAGGCGCACAGCTTTTTAATCTGGAAAAAATGCAATGGTGGTACTGGCTGAGCGGATTGCTAGGAATCGGCGTCATTACAGGCATCGTTCAAGGAATCAGATACCTGGGTCCAACGTTTGCAATTTCAATCGTGTTGACCTCACAGCTGGGATTCGCGGTATTGTGGGACTCAATGGGCTGGCTGGGATTAGAGCAAGTTCCTTTTACGCTAAAACAATTCGTGGGTGTTATGGTTATTTTAGGCGGTGTGATTGTTTTTAAGTGGAGTGAAGGACGGGGAGAGGAAGCGGAACTTTTAGAGGCTGGGCATGATAAAAGGGTGGAAGCATCTTAAAATAGGTATAAACGAACTTTGGCAGTTCCTTAATAACCAATAAAAGAGCATTTGCCCGAAATGGGGTAGGATTCAGGATGACGGTAACAAGAAGAGTGAATTTTTGCCCGTAAAAGAGTGAAACCAGGCATGACGGTAACAAGAAGTGGAAGTATGTGCCCGTAAAATAGTGAAACCATCGATGACGGTAACAAGAAGAGGAAATTTGTGCCCGTAAAAGAGTGAAACCAGGAATGACGGTAACAAGAAGAGGAAATATGTGCCCGTAAAAGAGTGAAACCAGGCATGACGGGAACAAGAAGAGGAAACATGTGCCCGTAAAAGAGTGAAACCATCTATGACGGTAACAATAAGAGGAAATATGTGCCCGTAAAATAGTGAAACCAGGCATGACGGGAACAAGAAGAGAAAACATGTGCCCGTAAAATAGTGAAACCATCGATGACGGTAACAAGAAGAGGAAATTTGTGCCCGTAAAAGAGTGAAACCAGGCATGACGGTAACAAGAAGAGGAAACATGTGCCCGTAAAAGAGTGAAACCAAGAATGACGGGAACAAAATGAGGAAACATGTGACCGTTAAAGAGTAGAACCAGGAATAACGGGAACAAGAAGTGACCGAAAAAGAGTGAAATCAGAGAAAACGGGAACAAATAAGAGATTTCTGAGTCTTAAAGAGAGCAGGAATGTAAATTTTGATAATAAGGATCAAAATATAAAGACCAACAGTTTGCAACGTTGGTCTTCTCCGATCAGTTTTGCATTTCACGTTCCAATCGTAAAATCTTTTGTTGGATTTTAATCAGGTTTTCTTCGGATTCACGAATTTGTTGTTGAATCTTCAATTCTTGTTGCTTCATCATCTCAATCCGTTGTGGATTCGTATCTTTCCCGACCATTGACATTTCTACAAACTGTTTTATTTCCTTGATCGGCATGCCAGTATCTTTTAAGCATAGGATAAATTCCAGAAATTTAAGGGCGTCATCGTCAAAAACCCGATCACCTTTTTCCGTTCTTTTTAGAAAAGGGAAGAGCCCCTGATTATCATAGTAGCGTAATTGAGAAATGGATAAATCATTCATTTTTGCGACTTGGCCAATTGTATAGTTCATAGTGGTTTCCTTATCTGATTACCATGGAATGATTCCATTGTTATTAAGAATTTTACCATTATAATTATTCTCACTTACTGCATATTTAACAATGATTTGAGCACCTTCTGCCGTCGTTTTGCCGCCTGGAGCATTACCATTAAGATCCGTAGTGGTAAAGCCTGGTGTTACACTGAAAATTTCCTGACCGTGAATGCCAAATTCTTTTCCAAAGGACAGTGTTAAGGCATTTGCAGCTGTTTTTGATGAATTGTAGCCTAATAAATTCAGGTGCCCGGCCTGGCCATTGTCAAACATTGTTTGCGAAGCCATATCAGTTGTAACATTTACAATTTTCCCGCGTTGAGAATTTTTTATGAGCGGTAAAAACGTTTGAATCATCTGGAACGTTCCAAAGAAGTTCACATTGAATTCATCGCGCAGCGTTTCAATTTTTAATTCAGTGGGGGACATGCCAAAATCGAGTGCAATCCCAGCGTTGTTAATTAACAAGTCTAAGTGATCTGTTACTTCAAGGACCTTATTTTTTGCGTTTTGAATGGATTCCGTGTCTGTTACATCTATTTGTACAAACGAAATATTGGATAAGCTTAATGATTCTACAGCTTTGTTCCCGAGTTCTTCATTTCTTGCTCCTAAAAATACAGTGTATTTTTCCTCTGCCAGTTGGCGGACAACCTCATAGCCAATTCCTTTATTGGCCCCAGTTACAAAAGCAAATTTTTTCATACTCTTTTCCTCCGATATTCTTTTTATTAGGTTCAAATAAAAAGATACAACCTCAACCTAAGTTGAGGTCAAGGTTTTTTTATGAATTTTTATCGCTGTTCGATCGTTGATCGCTGAAGAACGTATTCAACATAATTCTTAGCATTTTCAGCAAGCTCCTGATCTGAAACATGCATAACTCCATTGAGGACAAATAAAGGTAAAAACTTCGTGCCGATGAGATTGCTTGTTTGCTGTAATGGAGTAGTTAAGGTCTCCATCGTAAAATGATTGTAGCCAGTAGTCTGGTAAGAATCTTCCGGTCCGAAGGTTGAAATCGCAAGGCCTAGTTCTTTGCCGTGAAGCTTGTCACCGCCTGGACCATATGCCCATCCGTAAGAGAGAACTTCATCCTGCCATTGTTTTAACAAAGCAGGCGTGCTGTACCAGTAGAATGGGAATTGTAGAATAATGCGGTCATGCGATTCCAGCAGGCTTTGTTCATGCGCTACGTCTATTTTTCCGTCCGGGTAAGCTTGCTGAAGAGTATGAATTGTAATTTCTTCGTGTTTTTTCAGTTCTTCCATCCAGGTGCGGTTAACGCGAGATTGTTCCAAGTTTGGGTGAGTGATGATGACAAGAGTTTTCATAAATTATTCTCCTCTAATTTTTCAAATTTTTTTTAAAAAGAAACATTTGTACATACAAATGAAATACGAAAAAAATTTACTTTTCTTCATATATCATTTCTGTTTCCATTCGATTAACGTACATGTCATAAAATGCTTTCGCTATATTTTCAGCAGAAAAATAAGTGCCTTCTTGTACAAATCCATTAATCGTCAATGTTCCAACATATATCCCTTTAGGACTCAATTCTTGGTGCAAGCTGTAAGTCAAATTACGAATTGCCGCTTTTCCAATGGCCAATGAAGCATAGTCAGCATAGGGGTGAAGGGCTAATCCGCCGCCTGTTAACAAAATTGTTCCATTTTCCATATGGGGAATCACTGCTTGAACACTGGCAAGCGCTCCAGCTACACTGATTTTAAAATCATTCACTAATTGATCCACGTTTATAGTTGTTGGTTTTCCTGGGTTTACTGCAGCAGCATTGTATAAGAGTACATCGATTTTGCCATGAGCTTTAATTACCTGATTAATAGCTGCTATTAAAAATTCTTCTGAAGAGGCATCTGCTTGGAAACCTTCTGCTGCAATCCCGTCATTTTTAAGTTCACTTACATGTTTCTGTAATGACTCCGTACTTCGGGAAATCAGGGCAACCTTAAAGCCTTCTTTTCCGAATTTCTTTGCGGTGTTCAAGCTAATCCCTGGTCCTGCACCGACAATAAGTATTAATTTATCAGACAAAATATCAGCCTCCTTGCTTATTTGTATATGCAAATGAATGGTTAAAAAAAATTAAAGATCTTTTTCCAGCTTATTGCTCGCTTCGTGCAGCATTTTGCTTAAATCCATACTGAATTCTCTTCCTAATACGCTCGAATAGCTAGTAAACATTTCTTTTAAATTAACCCGGAATTGATGATAGACTTTTTCTCCTTCATCAGTTAAAGAGATTAATGATTGTTTTCCATCCATTTTTCTAGTGACCAGTTTTAGTTTCTCTAGTTTATCAATAAACCTTGTACTGGTCGAAGGGGCAATGGATAGCTTGTGGCATAGCTCCTTTTGTGTAATATCAGGATGGAACTTCACAATCATAATCATGTAAAGATAGGAAGGGGCAAGGTCATCAAATTCAAATGTCTTTTCGGCTAATTTCGTAATGTTACGAGCAAAGCGGCTAGCTGTAAAATAAAGACAATGGATTAATACCTGTTCTTCTTCATTCATTTGATCAAATCCTTTTATTCATTTGCATATACAAATTAACATGTAATTGTTTTCAAGTCAAATTAAACAAATTTTTTCCCCTTCAGGTTGATTGTATCTCAAATTTTGGCTAAGAAAAATGTATCTCGATTTTAAACCAGTGAAAAAACGGACAGGGGCTTGCTATTGGAAATCTTCCATTTCGCGGTTTGGCATCGACCAAAACATGATTTTATTTCTAGTTATTAACCTAACCGTGGTATAATCTAGTAAAAATAAAATAGAGGAATTTTTACAGGAGCTGACAACGTGAATCCAGTCGAAAGATTTGCAAACCACCTAATTGAAAATGCAGAATCAATCAGTAAAGAAATCGTAGATTATAATATAAGGAAGCTGGAAATCGAGCTTCCAGCCGAAATTATTGAACAGTCAATCCAAACAAACATACAATTCCTGGGGTTCCTTGGGAAAACACTGAACCTTACTAAAGAGGAAGTGGCTGAGAAGTTTCTGGAATGGTTTAAGGTAGTACAGGCAGATCAACCGAAGTATCAATTCGGTTACGAGGAAATAGCCAGTATTCTTAAGCCATATGCCGAAACACGCCTTCAGCTGATCGAAATGCTGACAAAGGAATCGATTGGAGAGGGGCTTACGACAGAGGAAGTGGTTCAGGTCAATAACCGATTGAGCTACTTGCTTGATTTAAGCATCACCGAGACGATGATCGATCGTGAAAGGCAAGCGAACGAACTGCACAAAAAGAACGAGAAAATCATCACTGAGCTTTCATCTCCAGTCGTTCCGATTGAACAAGGAATGGCCATCCTGCCATTGATTGGTGAATTCGATTATGAACGAAGTGACCATATCATGAACCATGTCATTCCAAAGATCAGTGAACTGAGGATCAAGACACTTATTATTGATTTCTCCGGTATCGCCACGATCGATGCTGAAGTCGCAGCGCGAATTTTCAATATCCATAAAGTCCTGAAGCTGATCGGATTAGAGACGATGCTAACAGGCATACGCCCTGATCTGGCAATCGATGTCATCAATACAGGTATTGATTTCTCGAAGTTAAACACTTACGGAACGGTACAGCAGGCTATAGTTGCGAATGCGAAATAATACAAAAAGCTAATCTCATATCAAGTAACAAGTAAAAAGCACTGCTACCGCAGTGCTTTTAACATTCTTAGGCTTGTTTTGAAATTGCTTGAAATCTTGCGTCATATAGCGGAATATACAATTTATTCTCGTTCCTTTGGCCAAGAGCCTTGTTGTTTGCGGATTAAGACAATTTGCCCGATATGGTATACGTTGTGTAAAATTTGACGAGCCAGACCGCCAACAAGTTCCTCGTCCAGCTGACTGTCATTAACTTTTGCCAGTGAATTACGCAAGTTTTCACAAATTAGGTGAGTTTCTGCCAGGACTGCTTTCCATTTTTCAGAATCTGCGGGATCCCCGATCTCTCCAAATGTATTCACTGCCAGGACTTCCTTCCATTCAGAATCTGCTGGTTTCCCTATATCTCCAAATGAAGGCTTGTGGTTAGATGCCTTATCTCTAGGCGTTGTGTCATTGATTTTTCTAACAAGTAGGGCGTTGTAATAGTTTAGATGGTTCACAGTTTGCCAAACTGTATTCCCTCCACCAGGCGGCTGCCAGTTTGCATCTGTGGCATTCAAACCCTCAAGAGCAGATTCTAAAGGGGCAAACCAAGTTTCAGTATCCCAGCTAAAGTCATATTCCATGCGGAAAATATCCATCAGTTCTAGTTTCATTTGCTTTCTCTCCTCGTCTAAAGTTAATAATATTCAGATGTTGAGAATAGCTAAAACATGATCACAGGGACCGGTCAATTTTTCAATACAAGATAAAGCACTACCAACACTCTTTTATTTTTTAATTGATTGGTTTAATAATAAAACAACTCCAGATGATTTTCATCTTACCTGTAGTTAGCAGCACTGGAGTGCTAAATTCGAACAAAAAACCAAACGTTGATATACCGACAAAAATAAGCCAGCTTATTCATATGCGAATTAGCTGGCTATTTGGATTGCTTTTTCTGTTTTGTATTCGTTTTATCTAGTAAAAATATAATAAATAACGTATAACCAACTAAAGAACCCGTGAATTATGGCCCAGAGAACGGATTTATGAATACTCCAAGATATTGTAATGGCTAAAGCAGATCCAAAAGTAATGGCACTTTTAGAACCCATTGGAACATTTACTCTTTTTTCTTTCCTTTCTTTCACACCCTAAACCCCCTCTGAATCTATGTTTACTTTTCTTTATGTTAATATTTATTCTTAATTGAAAAGGTTATTCCTATTAGTATTCTCCAATGACTTCTGTAACTCTGCCAATAAGGGAGAATAGGGGGCTTATTCATCTTGGTTAAAAACCCATTAATATCAACTAAAAAAAGCAGTCCCATCAATAGTGATTGGACTGCTTCTTTTATGTTAATTAAGTTTTAGTTATCCAAAACCGAACCGCCGTTTTTTGAAAGGAAAATCCAGAGAATATTTCCGTTTATAAATCAATTAAGATAGGGTCACTTGCCCGAAGCCATTTATCTATCTTCCATCATTCCCAAAATTCATATGCTCATAGCGTCCACGGATGATCTGATAGACCCCATATAAAATCAGGCCAACTGCCACGATCGCCAGCAGAAACTGTCCGAATGGCTGGTCTGCTAATTCTGTCAGAGCACCGCCAAGTCCTTTTGATTCATTGGGATTGTTTGTGTAGGCTGTGCGAATGAAGAAAAAACCGACCATACTGAGAACAATCCCTCGTGATATCAGTCCTATTTTACCTGACCATCGTGCGATCTTGCGTTCTTTTTCGTTCATTTCATAGGTTTTGAATTTAGACATGAATTTCTCTTTTGCACCGCTATAAAGTTCGTAAACACCGTACCCAATAATAATGGCTCCCACTATTCCAACCAACCATTCGCCAAAAGGCTGTTCCATTAACTTGGCCGATATCGTTTTCTCCGAGTTTCCACCACCAGCGGAACCGGTGTTGCTGGCTAATTTTATGGCACCAAATGCTAAATTCGCATAAATCAGGCCACTGATGAAATAACCAGTTCTCTTAACAAGACCTTTAGCATCATTTCCTTCATTCTCAGGATCCTTAATCGCTTTTATAAAATCCCATAAGATATAGCCGATTAATCCAATTCCGATGATCCATAAGACGACTTCACCAAATGGCATTTCGGCGATTGATTGGAGAGCACCATGTGTCCCAGTTGTTTCGCCTTTGGGCCCAAAAGCCGCTAAAGCTGCGAGGATCCCAATCATCACATATACAAGACCTTTAGCGATATAACCCAATCGGCCAAAACGACGCACCCATGGTTTCACTTCTCTCATTTTTTCGTTCACTTTTACAGCTGACGTCGAATTCATCTCATGTACACTTCCTCTACAATTCTCTTACTATATGAAGTTCCCGTTTTTCAGCTAAAAGAAACAAGTTTTATCTTCCAGCTAATGTAATAGAATAATCAGTTAAAATGATGGAGGGGGTTACAGTGTCATCATGCAATATGGCACCTGATTGTGATCACAGCTTCGATTATGCACTTTTTTGCAGTGTTGACTTTGTTGCCTAGAATGGTTACATACCATTAAAATAAGACCTTTAATAAGGTCTTGTATAGTTGGGTATAAATTTTTAAGTAATGTTCATTTTTGTTTAGCCTTTAATCGTTTTATTTCCTTTTATGTGTTCTTATGGCTGTTTGCTTATCTTTTAAGCTAGTGGTAATGACTCCATTACTTTCTACCACCACCAAATTATTCAGGTCCGCCTTGATGATTTCGATAGGAAATAACCAGAAATATCATCCTTCCTTTTTGAATAATATTTGCTTTTCCTTAATTTTTTTTAATGTTTAACACCAACTGAATGCTTACGATTATTCTAGCTTTTATTTTTTAAGATAAAATTAAGAACCAATTACGTTTTCTTTAATTTATATATTTTTAGATCCTAGTCCTGTGACTCAAAATTAAACAAGGGAATTAGAAACATATGTCTCTAAAAAGAGACTAGTGAATTTTCATATGAACCCCTGCAAGTTTATTTACAGTCAATCAGGGAATAAACTAAATGAACAAATACTGCAAAAGGAGATGACAGAATATGAAGTTCAAGAATGCACTATTGTCTATCCCGTTAGGTGCAGGAATTATATTGGCCGGTTGTGCTGCAGAGGAAGATGCGCCGCCGGAAGATGAAAATAACATGGAAAATATAGAAGAGCAGGAAGATAACCAAGAACCAGATATGACGGAAGAGCCTAATGAAGAAAAACCTGATGAAGAAGAACCTGATTTAGATGAAGAGCCGAGTGAAGAGAATAACAATTAGTAAATGATCAGCTTATTCGAAGAACGCCTGTAGTTGAATACAGGCGTTTTTTGTGGTCACGAAACAAAGGATTTGTTCGAGTTTTGCTCTTTATTAAAAGTAAAAACTGGAAATTGGATTATTGCACTAGTTTCATATAGAATTAAACTAATTCAGATCATTAAGGGAGAATAAGAATGCCCAATTCCAGCCATAAGTTTCAATTGAACAAAAATGAGTTTATATGGGACAACAAGGAAGGACAACTGACGTTTGATGGAGCTCCTGCATTGCTTTTTTGGGATTCAGCGATCGAGTTGTTCCTAAAAACGATTGAAGAAATATCCGGTAGTGACGTTTCAAAGACGGTCTATGAAGTGACCGGTTATCGCATGGGTCATCTTGTAAGCTCCTATTACGAAGGCAGGACCGATGTGATACAGCTAATGGAGGAATACAAGGATATCTATAAAAACGCGGGCTGGGGAATATTTGAGATTCATGAGTACTCCTTTGAAGAGAAAAGGGCAGTTGTGCGAATCCGCAATAGCTGGGAACACCGCATTTTCAAAATTGCTGATAAAAATAAAGCTGGCGTGCTGCTGCCGAGCCATTGGGCAGGCATATTCGGCGGACTCTTCAAGCAAAATATGTGGTATAAAATGTTGAAAAGCCAGTTGGAAGGCCATGATTATGATGAATTGGAGATTTTCCCATCCAATCTGACAATCTCGCACAATATCCATGAATTAGCGAGAAAGAAAGAGCAGGAAAGCATTTTGGAATTAGAAAAAAAGGTAGAGGCACGGACGGGAGAACTTTCCTCTATGATTCAGGAGCTGTCCTCCCCAATCATCCCAGTTTTAAATGGGATCCTCGTCATCCCCTTGATTGGCAAATACAATGAAGAGCGGCTCAGCAACATGGTCGAAAAAGCTTTGGTTGAAATCACCAGACTGAAGGCTAAATACTTATTAATCGATTTAACGGGAATTAAGCAAGTCGATTCCTACACAATACATGGCATCCAAAAAATGATTCAATCGATCCGCCTGATCGGAGCTCAATGTTTCATCGTCGGCGTATCAGCTGAACTGAGCATCCAAATCTTACATTCAGGCGTGAACCTTGAAGGAATCCACTCGTTCTCAAATCTGCAGCAAGGGGTGGAATTTGCCATCCAGCAGAATGGGTATGAATTGGTCAAAAAGAAATAATCTAGAGGCTGAACAGGAAAATTGCCTGTTTCAGCCTTTATTTATTTTTGCTCAAACAACCTTTTTTCCTGAAAGGAAAATAAACATTCAGCACAACTTTCCTTTACCATTTTACAGATTGGCAAGAAACGAATTAAAGGTATTTATCATCGGAAAGTAGAATGAATAATAAGTCATCCAAAGAGGAGGCACTAAATGGACTTTTTTCAAAAACTAAAAAGCAAGAAAATACAAGTCAGCATTACAGACGAATTCGGATACGATATAAGAAAGAAGTGGGAAGAAGAATTTGCCTCCCATTTAAGTCCTTTGGATAAAAGGAAAATTAACCTGCATTCTTATAGTGGAGCAAGCGGCTACCTTTGGCATGTGTTCAGTTATGAAAAAAGGAAATGCGAGAAGGAAGAACAAGCAGCGCTGGCGTTCGATAAACAATACAAAGATACTTGCCTGATTTTCTTTCAGCATGCCGATGACGTATGGCTCGTAGAGGATGCATCGGATTTGAAGGCAAAAGACCTGCTGCTGGCTGATGGCGAGTATGCTGATTTATACGTAGTCGACCAAATGTTTAAATGGACATATGTCGTCACCCATGAAAGAGGGTGGATCGGACCGTTTTTTTGTAAAAGGTAAATCCTGGTGAGGGGGAATGGAAATGTTTCTAAGAAAATTAATCTCTGCTTTTGGCGCAACGGTGTTGATGGTCATGCTGTTTTCAGTACTTGAGGAATTCGGGGTAGGGCTCTTTTTGGGCATGTACATCCTGCCAATTGTATTAATCTATGGAATTCCATCCTCCATATTATCTGATTTTCTTACCAGGAGAACAGCTGGGCTAAAAAGACTTGCAGCTGCAGGATTTCTTCATGTTGTCCTCGGGACTTTATTTGTTGCAGTGCCAACACTCGTGCAGGATGTAGAACAGGGGAACTGGCTCACCAGTCTACGGAATAATGGTTTCTTCTTTTTCAGTTCAATCGTGTCTGCTTTCTTCTTTTGGTGCTCTGATGAAGTACTCAAAAGTGAGTGGTTGGATGGACTAAGAAGAAAATGTCTTGGTGTATGTAAAAGGATTGGGAATTTGAGGATTTAGCCAGAAGCAGGGGCAATGCCGTCTTCTTTTTTTGTCAGGTGAACAATGATTGTATATCAGAATGAATCTCTATTATTGGGGGAGTTAGTTTGTAGACGTAACAAAAAAACACCAACCCTTTATAAATGGAGTCAGTGTCTTGATTCTTTATTATTTCCGCAAAATCTTCTCCATTGCTTTACCCTTTGCTAACTCATCGATCAGCTTGTCCAGGTAGCGAATTTCCCTCATCGTTGGTTCTTCGATGTCTTCGATTCTGACACCGCAGATCACACCTTTGATCAAAGCCCTCGAAGGATTCAGTTGGGGAGCTTCCGCAAAGAAGGTCTCAAAGTCTGTCCGTTTTTCCAAAAGTGCTTCCAGCTCTTCCTGGCTATACCCTGTCAGCCAAGTGATGATTTCATCGACTTCTGTTTTCGTACGTCCTTTTTTCTCCGCCTTCGTCACATAATGTGGATAGACACTTGCGACACTCATTGAATAGATCTTATGTTTGCCCATGATCCATGCTCCCTTATAAGATTTTCTTCATTATAATACGAAAAATAAGCCGGTTCAAACTTGTAATTTATTAAAGAAATCAAAGGAAATTGACCCAAAGGGAAGAATATTAAAGTATATGACATTGTGAATCGGGAGAAAAGGGGTGTGGTTGATGGCTGAGACAGGGCTTTCCAACAAGGGAAGAAGATATCGCAAATCCCTTTTTGGAGAAATCACTTTTTTACGGATCATCCGCTTTGTATTCGTTCTTTCTCTTTCCTTATTAATGGTGTACATCTACTATCTCCATCTTAGAGGCAACCTTCAAAAAACGATTCTTGATATTTGGATAAATCATCAGAAGAGCATCATAGCTCTTTCGATTTTCATTTTATATTCAGCGGTTATTTTTCAAATAGGTGTCTGGAGAGGGAGAAGAAAGTAGGACAATGAGAATGATTAATCTATGAAAGCAGGGGGGTAGCACTCTCTGCTTATTTTTATTTGTTGGGCCAAGGAGAGATTTATTTACTTAATGGATTTTTAATGCCGCTAATTAATGCTAGAATACATTCCTGTTTTCATATGAGGAGTAAGATCTTTCAGGTATTATCATTCTTTTATCCTAGCCATTTCCGAGCCTTCTTTACCCCTTTGGCAAAAACAGATAGTATAAAAGATTCAAAATTAAGATAATTCTGTTAAATATTTGCTATTACGCTTCTTTTTCCCCTACCATAATATTGAAATCAAATTTGAACAGGAGGGATTCATTTGAAAAACTTCTTACGAACCGGGCTATTTGCTATGCTTAGTATTCTGTTGCTGGCCGGCACAATGCCTGCAGCAGGACAAGCTAAAAAACCGCAATTCAGCTATGATCAGTACAGCCAGGTCGATGTGGGCGAGGATGGAATGGTAGCGACTGCCCACCCGCTGGCATCCGAGATCGGTGCCGAGGTCCTTCGCAAGGGCGGGAACGCGATTGATGCTTCCGTTGCCATCCAGTTAGCACTGAACGTAGTAGAGCCGATGATGTCAGGAATCGGCGGCGGCGGTTTCATGATGGTTTATGACGGAAAAACAAAGGAAACCACCATTGTGAACAGCCGTGAGCGTGCTCCTGAGGGTGCGACTCCAGACATGTTCCTGGATGAAAACGGGAAGCCTATTCCTTTTTCAGAACGGTCAACAGGGGGAACTGCAGTAGGAGTGCCCGGCACATTGAAAGGTCTTGAAACAGCGCTGGAAATGTGGGGAACACGACCACTGCAGCAGCTGATCGGTCCAGCCATTAAGCTCGCTGACAAAGGATTCCCAATCGATTCTGTCCTGGCAGACGCGATTGCCGATAATCAGGACATGTTATCAAGATCAGCAGCCGGGGAGGTTTTCGTGCCTGATGGCAAGCCGCTAAAAGAGGGAGATGTCCTAGTTCAGGACGACCTGGCCAAAACCTTCAAGCTGATCCGTTCAAATGGTGCTGATGCACTGTATAAAGGAGAGATTGCAGAAGCAGTTGCAGATGTTGTCCAGGATTTCGGTGGATCGATGACTCCCGAGGATTTGGCAAAGTATGATGTAACAATTGATGAGCCAGTATGGGGAGACTATCAAGGTTACGAAATTGCCAGCATGCCTCCGCCAAGCTCAGGTGGTGTCTTCCTACTGCAAATGCTGAAAATACTGGACGGTTTCAATCTTTCCCAGTATGATGTCAAATCTACAGAAAAATATCATCTTTTAGCCGAAGCGATGCATCTTGCCTATGCTGACCGTGCGGCATACGCTGGGGATCCTGAATTTGTCAATGTTCCTGTAAATGGACTGCTGCATCCTGATTACATCAATGAGCGACAGGAATTGATCAGTCTGGATTCGGTCAATCAGAATCCAACAGCCGGTGACCCTTGGAAATATGAGAACACCGAAGCCAATTATTCAGCGACTAGCCAGCCAAATGACAGGAAATATGGCGAAACAACCCACTTTACTGTTGCTGACAGATGGGGAAATGTGGTCAGCTACACAACAACCATTGAACAAGTGTTTGGAACGGGCATCATGGTGCCTGGTTATGGATTCATGCTGAACAATGAATTGACCGACTTTGATGCAGTGCCTGGCGGCGCCAATGAGGTTCAGCCAAACAAGCGTCCGTTGAGCAGCATGACACCGACCATTGTATTTGAAAACGGCGAACCAGTCTTGACTGTTGGCTCGCCAGGAGGTCCAACCATCATTACCTCAGTGCTGCAAACCATCCTCCATGCCATCGAGTATGATATGGAGCTCAAGGAAGCAGTTGAGGAGCCAAGAATATACACCAATAATCTTAATTCCTATCGCTATGAAGACGGGATAAGCTCTGAAACGCTAAGCGAACTGAATGCCATGGGCCATAAATTTGGTCTGAGCCCGACGACCATCGGTAACGTCCAAAGTATCCTGATTGACCGTGAAAACGGTACTTTTAAGGGAGTCGCCGATTCAAGCCGAAATGGCGCAGCCATTGGAGTAAATCTAAAAGGCAACCGAAAATAGACATTAAGAAAGGAGCGGGATATTTCCGCTCCTTTTTCATATGATGCTTTTATCTTTGCTACAAATCCTTTTAGATATTAAAGTCATAAGTGATATACTAATGTTCTAATATAATAGAAGAAACGGATCAGGAACTCCGTTTGTCATATAGAGCAAAGGAGTCAACAGTATGGCGGATGTACATATATTTACGAAAAGAGAAGAAATCGCAAATGCGATTATCCATGGAATCGGGGGTTTATTAAGTATCGCAGCCCTCGTCATCCTGATCGTATTTGCTTCACTGTACGGAACAGCGTGGCATGTCGTGAGTTTCACCTTATTCGGTACTACCATGGTTCTGTTATACACCTCCTCAACCCTCGTCCACAGTTTTCCACCCGGCAAAGCAAAGGACGTCTTTGAAATCATGGATCACTCATCCATCTATTTCTTCATTGCCGGCACCTACACACCATTCCTATTCATTGCGGTAAAAGGAGCATTAGGATGGACACTGTTCGGTATCGTCTGGGGCCTATCCATCGCAGGAACAGTATTTAAATCCTTGTTCGTCAAACGCTTCCTGCATACATCCACAGGGTTATATGTCCTAATGGGCTGGCTGATCGTCTTTGCGTGGGGACCACTGACACAAAATGTTTCCTCAAAGGGATTGCTGTTTCTGGTGACCGGAGGAGTCCTGTATACAGTAGGAGCAATCTTTTACGTCTGGCGCGGGTTCCATTACCACCATGCAATCTGGCATCTGTTTGTTATTGCTGCTTCCATTATGCACTTTTTTGCGGTGTTGAGCTTGCTGCCTTGATTTAATGCATACAGAAGCTGCAGTTATAGTAAGTTGTTCTTTAAGGTGAATGCGACAAAATGATTATAAAAACACCTCTGATTTCGTATGGTAAAACCTATACGAAATAGAGGTGTTTAATCTTTTTTTCGAAAGCCTAAAGGAAAACAGTTTTGCAAGAGTACTATTTTTCTGTCTGTACTTGTAGTGTTGCTCTCCGAACTAGCGCAAAATAGGAAAGGAGAGCGAGTAAGCTTGCTGATAGAATCACCACACCCATTGGTATCGCTGAATATTCTCCTGCAATCCCTACTAATGGTGACGTAAGTGAACCAAGAACAAATGGCAGTAAACCTAATAGTGCTGAGGCACTTCCGGCAATATGTCCCTGAGTCTCAATTGCTAATGCGAAGGAAGTGGTTGAAATAATCCCAATGGAACACACTAAAAAGAAAATCGGTATTGCAACTGCTAGAAGTGGTGCTTTTAACAGAAGAGCTACCAGTAAAAAAGTGCCGGCGATCGTGGAAAGAAATAAGCCGAATTTCAAGAACGTTTTTTCCGGAATAATATCTGCTAAACGGCCAACCAACTGGGTTCCGATTATCAAAGCCAGGCCATTTACTCCAAAAAGTAAACTAAATACTTGAGGAGATACCCCATAAATATTCTGATACACAAAAGGGATGCCGGACACGTATGCAAAGATACCTGCTATAATAAATCCTTGTGTAAGTGCATAGCCAAGGAATTCTCGGTCTTTGAATAAAGATCCAAAATTCTTTAACACTTGAGTTAGGTTGCTTGGAACCCGCTTTTCCATCGGTAATGATTCTTCAAGTTTGACGGAAACCGTAAGAACCAATACCAAGCCGACAAGTGCTAGAACAAAAAACACTCCATTCCAATCCGTAACAGCAAGGACTCCACCACCCACAATCGGTGCCACAATAGGACCAAGGTTGCCAACTAACATTAATAAAGAAAAAAACTTGGTCAATTCCCTGCCATTATAAATGTCCCGGACAATCGCTCGGGAAATTACGAGACCACCCGCTGCTGCAAATCCTTGCAGGAATCGAGCTGCAATAAAAAGATAAATAGAGGGGGCAAGGGCACATGTAACAGAAGCTATTAAATATAAGGTGAGAAATATAAGCAAGGGCTTTCGTCGACCTTGTACATCACTCATTGGACCGATAATTAATTGTCCCAATCCTAGTCCTAACAGACATGTTGTTAAACTGATTTGAACCAAGGATGCAGTGGTTCCATAGTCTTTAACAATCGTAGGAAACGATGGTAAATACATATCAATCGTGAATGGTCCAAGGAGTCCGAGTGATCCTAAAAGTAATGCAAGTTGTAATCGTTTTGTTCCTGAAAGTTTATTCAAGTCGTTCTCACCTTTCTGAAAATCTTTAAAACAAGAAACTGTTCCTTAGTATCTTACTTGAAAACTGCCCCTTTACTCCAGCAAAGTACTTCGGCTCCCTAAATGATTTAAAAGAGTAAAAGGCTTTTTAATTCTCAATGATACATATGAACCGTCCCTATTTCTCCTATTCGTGATCTTCAATACGCATATAGTTAGGAAAGATGATTTACTGTATATGGAACGCATATTCAGTAGTCCACTTAAAAGCTATTGAAACATTGTCATAATCACTAGCCTTATCCTTGAGGGATAAGGCTTATTTTATTATGACCCTAGATTTACTGTTTCTTTTAGGCTACTCCCAAGTTATAACCCACAGGATAATATTGGGTCTTTTGATTCGTTTTTCTTTCTATGGAATAATCTTGAAGGAATGCGAATTTTTATGCAGAAATAGAAAGTATTAATATTTCGGAATACGTAATAGATTAAAACGCAGTTTTAGGGATACATTTGCTGTGAAGATATGTAAAACACGCAAACTAATTTCGGAATATTCGCAAATATTGCAGGAGAAATGTCAACAAAATTTCATGGAATCTATTAAATCCTTTATGGAATCATCAATAGAATTCCCCACCTTGCAAACTTCCGATTTAAGATTCTTTTATTTTTAAAATCCAAACAGAGTCATATTTTGTAAGACTTATCAGATTTAATCGCGGTTAATGAATTTGAAGGAGGTGATAAACCCAGGTACGGCATCAAGCTGTGAATGGAGGCGATAAAAGGGCTTTTAACAATAAGGAAAATGTCGACATAACGAAATCTTCAAGGTAATTAAAAATTAAAACCTACATAAAAAGGTAGGGACTTTTACTAAATGGGAGGAGAATACATTTGAAGTTTAGAGGTAAAATTGCAGCCGCCACTACCACAATAATGATAGCGTTTTCTTCAACAGCCACTTTTGCTGCGGAACCAGGTCTGGAAAAAATGCCTGACCCAGTGGATTCCCAGTCATGGGTGAATCCAGATGATATGACCTGGAATGATTATAATCCGATACCAGGTATGGACTGGAATTCAACGAATATTCAACCCGAAACAGAACTTAAAGGTGCCTTGATTCTAGTCGACTTTCCAGATCAGGAATTTATCTTGACTCAACCAAAGGGTTCAGAGATTGCCGGCAATCCACAAGTGGATGCTGTTCCTCGTGAAGAACTTGGGGAATGGTGGGAGGATTTTCTGAATGTCCCTAGCAAACTCAACAACTATCAGACGATTGATAGCTTTTGGAAAGAGAACTCCCAAGGAAAATGGGGCGTATCCCTTGATTCTTATGGTCCCTACCGCTTAGATAAAAACGAATTTCAGTATGGACTGAACTATATGAATCCTGGTTCACTTCCACCTCAATATAGTGGTGGTAACCTTTTTCAGGATGGGGTAAATGCAGCAGCAGCAGACATTGCTGCAGCTGGAAAAGAATATGACTTTGCATTCATCGTACATGCTGGTTATGACGAATCAACTGTATGGCAAGAATTCGGCGAAATGATGTTTCTTAATCAAGACTCGGTTTCTGATGAATTTGGTCCGCCGGATTTACCTGGATTTGAAAACATGCCGAACTGGGCAAAAACTCGTTATGTTCCCTGGACTTCCTGGTATGCAGGCAAAACGATCTGGTCGGCGGCATCTAGTGCAGACATAAATGGCAAAAGGATTCGTGTCTCTATCCAAGGCGAAAGCGATGGCATGGGTACATTCGCTCACGAATTTGGCCATCTCCGCGGTCTTGGGGATAATTACAATAATGCAAGTCTTGACCCTAGAACCTATTCGGGTTATTGGGAGACGATGAGCCGTGGCTCATTCAATGGACCTGGCGGAACGCACACTCGCTGGATGATTCCATCAACCCTTGGTGCTTCTATACCGGCACCACATATGCTTCGGAATAAGATGAAACAGGGATTTGTATCAGATGATGAAGTCTTGAAGCTAAACCGTGATGAATTAAAGGAATCAGGACCGGTGTTTGCGGATATTACCGCACGTCAAGCACCAATTGGCAGTCAATTCGGCCGGACTGGGGTCCATGGTATCAATATCAGCATGGACGATTCTACTCCAACAGATTACCTGGCCGGTGACTGGCGGAACGATATTCATTCCAACAGATTGTACAATAACTACACCCTTGAAGTGGTTGACCGCGTTGGTTCGGATTCCTTCGCAGCTGATTCTGGCGTCTTGATTGCCAAGACAAGAAATGCAGAGACTGCCCCGAATATCTGGGTAGTTGATTCACATCCTGAAGATATCAATCTGAAGGACTTTACTAGACCTGACGGCACCACAGCGATGGTTGCCAAAGGTGATCCACGGCAAACCCTGGATGCTTTATTCAAAGCTGGTAATGGGACAAGTTTGGTTGCCGGACAATTTGATGGTTCTATTGACAAAGACACGGTTGTCAGTGAGTACATCGATCCTTATAATAAACTTCATTTCTACATTTTAGGGAAACAAAAAGACAATGATGGGGTGCTCCGCTATCAGGTTGCCGTCCGAAACACGGAAGGCGCAGGTGCATTCGAGCGAGGAGTAAATGTTAGCGCAACCACTGTAGAGCCCGCTGTACAGGATAAGGTGGCAGTCTACCAATTTAATGTCACTAATACCGGTGAAGCAAAAGACCTTATTCGTGTCAATGCTTCTGCAGGTGATGATTGGAAAGTTCAACTTGAACACAACGTAATTGCGGTGGAACCAGGTGGAACTATCGCTGTTCCAGTTTATGTGAAAATCCCGAAAGGAAAGACAGCGCCTACCAAACTTACCTTTACGGCCACTTCAGAGACAGACGCTAATCAAAGCTTTACAGATTACAATTTCTTACCTGGCAGCCTAAGTTCAGCAGGTATAAGTTCTGTTATTGATAGCTTTGCAAATGATGGATCTATAAAAGTAGGTACAGCGCAAGCATTGAAGGCACATATGAAAACTGTAGAGCAATTTGAAAAGAAAGGTTCTGCTGATAAGGTTATCAAACACATCAATGATTTTAAAAGATTCCTAGAACTCAAAAAAGAAGCTGATCAGATTTCTGACAAAGCATATACCAGTTTGAAAGCATATGCTGATTCAATGATTGAACTTTGGGAATAGGCTAGGTCCATAGATCACTATACTTTCCAATGCCTGGGATGGAATTAGAATATGGGGAAAATAAAAGGCTGGGACAGTTATCAGACTGTCCCGCCTCTTTAAAGCTGGTTCATAATCAGGCATTAACTATAAGGTAGGGTGCAAGGAGCAATGATTTTAGGAAGTTGTCAAAAATAGGAGTGAAGATAATTGAAGAGTATAAACAAAATTGCTGCCGTTTTTTCATTGTTGCTTTTACTTGGTGCCTGTTCGACTCTAACTTCTGGAGAAGAACCCGAGTTACTTGTTAAAACGGAATACGGAAATATCTCAAAAGATGATCTATTTAACGAAGTGGCAAATTCCGAGCGGGGAAAAGAATTGATTCAGAAGTTGGTTTATATGCAAATATTAAAAGGCAAATATAAGGTATCTGATACTGAAGTGAACCAGCGGCTGGACGAAATAAAGAAACAGGTCGGTGGTGAAGAAGCATATACAATGTTCCTACAAAAACAGGGCTTTAATAACGAAGAAGAGTTAAAGGACTATATCGAACAATCCCTTTATTTCTTTAAAGCAACAACAGAAGGGGTGGAAGTCTCAGATAAACAAATAAAGGATTACTATGAACAGCATAAAGATCAATACACGGAGGTTAGAACCAGCCATATTCTCGTGGATGATGAGTCAACTGCTAAAGGAATAGAGAAGGAACTAAAGAATGGAGCCGATTTTGCAGAATTGGCCAAGAAACAATCAACTGATCAAGTGTCTGCAGAAGAAGGCGGGGATTTGGGTTATCTTTCCGGGCGAAGCAAGGAAATGGATCCTACATTTCTTGCAGCGGCTCTGAAATTGAAAAAAGGTGAAGTGAGTGAGTCGATCAAAACAGTATTTGGTTATCACATCATTAAAGTAATGGATAAAAAGGAGACGCCATTAAGTCAGGTGAAAGATCAAATTAAACAAACGCTAATGGAAAAAGAGGCAAAACCGGTACAGGAGATATTAAATAAATTGAATAAAGAAATTGAGATAGAAGAAGATGCTTTTAAAGAAGCATTTAAGGATGTAGAACCAAAATAACCAAATACTTTTCCTCTAGGTTAAAATGTAAAACTCTAGTGTAGAAGTTGGTATGCTTAACGTCGAACTTTATACTAAATACATAGTTATATGCCATCACGACTATGGTGAGAACTAGACGAAACCGGAGTCTTTAACCAGCTTCCAGGTTTCCTGGTATTCTTTGATCAATAAGATATAAACGATACTACCTATAATAGCAGTAGATAGAAAAGGCAAGCCTCATGTTGTATAAAAAGGCTTGTCTTTTTTTGCAGTAGTAATTCTTACTGAAGAAAACCCACTGGTGTAACTAGAATATATAGCAACCATTAGTAAGTTATTGTAAAAGAGAAAAGGGTATCTAACTTATAAGAAAGCTTCCCAATAAAAAAACAGAAAGGATAATGTGCAGTAGCTATAGCGAGAGATTTTTTCATAGCGTTGTCAAAAAATCAGTTATTAAATGCTAGTGCAAAAAAATGGGGATTCAAACTCGGGGCGGAAAGGTTGTTGCAGGAACGGACACAGATGGAATGATTCAATCGGTGAAGAATCTAAACTCTCATGGTATTAGTGCAACAGTAGACCATCTTGGTGAATTTGTTTCTTCTGAGCATGAAGCAATAGAAGCCAAAGAGAATGTCCTAAAAACTTTGCAAGCCATTAAACAATCAGATGTAGACGCACATCTATCAATTAAATTAACACAACTGGGATTAGATGTTGATCAAGAATTTTGCCTGAAAAATATGCAGGATATAATGAAAGCAGCAAAAGAATACGGAATATTTGTAAATATAGATATGGAAGATTACAGTCATCTCCAAATGACCTTTGATATATTAGAAGAGTTGCGTTACGAATACGACAACATCGGAACGGTTATCCAGGCATACCTTTACCGTTCAGAAAACGATCTTGAAAGACTGAAGCATACGCGCTTAAGACTCGTAAAAGGTGCTTATAAGGAAAATGACCAAGTCTCTCTGCAAAAAAAGGAAGAGATTGATGCCAACTAAACTGATCAAAAAACGACTGGAACATCCAGGCTTCACATCAATCGCGACACATGATCATAATATTATAAATGAAGTAAAAAAATTTGTGATGGAGAATGATATTCCGAGAGATAAGTTTGAATTCCAAATGCTATATGGTTTCCGAACAGATATGCAGCTAGAACAAGTAGAAGAAGGATATTCCTTCTGTACCTATGTACCATTTGGGCATGACTGGTATGGATATTTTATGAGAAGACTAGCAGAACGTCCACAAAATTTGAATCTCGTTTTGAAGAGTTTAGTGCCGAAGTAAAATGCTTGTGGATTGAAAGGAAGATGGGGAGAAGCAAGGGGACGTATCCCTTACATTTTGTTTAGTTATGTAAAAAGAGGATGATTTCCAACATTGGAACATGGCATGGAAGTACTGCTGTTATTCTGTTTGGAAGCATTAGGTACGTCCCTTTGCTCCCCTTAAAGAGGTGCATAATGAGTATTAATAAATCTGCTATTGAAACGATGAAATATCGTCAATCTATCAGAACATATGATACAAAAAAGCTTTCTGAAACTGATTACGAAAGGATCAAAGAATACATAGCATCTGATGATAATTTAATAGGACCTTTTGGCAATAAAGGCCGAATTGAGCTTATTCAGATTACCAACAATGTATCAGAAAAAGGAATCAAGCTTGGAACTTATGGATTTATTAAAAATCCGCAGGTCTACCTGGTCGGTCTGTGTGAAAATAAGAAATACTCCTTGCTGGAATTCGCTTTTACATTTCATAAGCTGGTGATTTATTTGACAGAGCTTGGACTGGGAACATGCTGGATGGGAGGCACCTTCAGCAGGAATTCCTTTGAAAGAGAAATTCAGCTTGCAGAAGGAGAGTTTATTCCATGTATCACGCCATCGGGCTATCCTCTACAAAAACAAAGAGTATTTGATAAAGCGCTTCGGTATGTAGTGAAAGCTGATAACAAAAAAACGTGGGATCAGTTGTTTTTCGACAGAAGTTTTGCAGATCCGCTTGAGAAAGCAAATGCCGGACAATTTGAGATTCCCATCGAAATGGTGAGGCTGGGTCCTTCAGCATCAAACAAACAGCCATGGAGACTAGTATTGTCGGAAGATCGGGAAAAGTGCCATTTTTATATAGAACATACCCCGAATTACAGTACAAGGCTTGGATATGATATGCAAATACTGGATATTGGCATTGCGATGGCTCAGTTTGAGTTAGCTTGCGATGAACTTGAAATCAAAGGCCGATGGAAAGTTGAAGACCCCGGACTAGAGCTCCCGGATAGTGTGACAGAGTATATGGTTAGCTGGACACAGGATTAAAAGTAAAAATACCGGGACTTGCCAGGATTTATAAAATCTTTGCTATTAAATTTGAGCTGAAGAAATCACTGAGAAAGCATGTATTGTCCTTGTTACATAAAAAGACCATTTATAATGCATAGCTTGATGGGATACTGATTAAATTTTTATGAAACACAGGGACGTGTTATGGTTAAGGAACTTTCCCATTAATCATTTGGATATGATCAATCAGAGACGGCAATTTAATCACTGCCGTCTTTTTGCATGAACACAAAAATTAAGCAAATGAAGCATTATGTAAAATGTTAAACGAACTTCTAGCGTAAACCTTCCCGAAATTTAAGATAATAGAAGACACTAATCGAAAAGAGCATCTATACTGATGTTTCTGATCATAATGTAAGTTCGAACTTATTCAGAGCGAACATGGTCCTGCTCTGCACATCCTCAACACTCGTTCACAGCTGTCCTCCCGGCATAGCAAGGGACACCTTTGAGATATTAGACCATTCTTGTAGCTATTTCTTTATAGCTGGTACATTTATATCATTTCTATTCATTGCTGTAAAACTAGCCCTGGGATAGACTCTTTTCGGAATAGTATGGGGCCTTTCTATCGAGAAGAGTTCTTGAAGGATTACAGATTTTTTTATGGAATATTATTAACTTAATGGATACCTTGGAAAACCATTACGCTGATTCCACATGGAGTTGCTGGGAAAAATGAAATCAAACTAATCACAACTGCCATTCAATGGAGGCTTGTCATGAATAATGAAAGTATAGTAGATGTAAAAGGTTTGAAAAAACGATACGGCAGCTTTACTGCTGTTAAAGGAGTTTCTTTTCAGGTGAAAAAAGGAGAAATCTTCGGTCTGCTTGGTCCGAATGGTGCTGGCAAGACGACCACCATTGAAATGTTAGTCGGCCTGAGAAAGCCAGATGAAGGAACGGCAACACTATCGGGCTTCGATGTAATTAAAGAAGTGAACAAAGTTAAAGAGGTAATCGGGGTACAGCTTCAGTCCACCTCGTTGTTCGAATTGTTAAAAGTAGAAGAAATTTTGCATTTGTACGGAAGCTTTTATCCGAGTCACGTGGATATCGATGATCTAATCGGTGATATGCTGCTGACAGAGAAGCGGACTGACAGAATTAAAGGACTATCAGGGGGGCAAAAGCAGCGACTTGCTATTGCACTTGCGCTGATCCACGACCCGGACATTGTATTCCTCGACGAACCAACGACCGGGCTTGATCCACAGGCAAGAAGGACTCTTTGGGACATCGTCCTCCGATTGAAAGAGCGGGGAAAAACCATCATTCTCTCGACACATTATATGGACGAAGCCCATGTGCTCTGTGACCGAATCGGAATCATGGATCAAGGAGAACTGATTGCCCTTGATACGCCAATGAATCTAGTGAAAAAACTGCAGTCTACAAGTTCAGTGGAATTCCATCTGAGCAATCCGCCAGAGCGAGGCTGGTTTCTGAAAATGGAGGGAGTAGAGGAAGTGTCGATCAAAGACAACTTTGTCCAGTTATATACGGATGATGTTCAAGTCACCCTGACCTCCTTGATTCATGCATCAGCAGAACATCAGTTCAAAATTGAGGATTTGCAGACTCGATCAGCGACATTGGAGGATGTATTCATCCATATGACTGGAAGGAGCATCAGGGAATCATGAGAGCTTATTGGCAATTAACACTGGCACAATTAAGGATTTTTGCACGAAATAAACAGGTTTTGTTTTTTACCTTGCTTTTTCCGATCATTCTTATGCTTGCACTTGGAACTTTTGCAGGAAATGACAGCAATCTATCTTTATCAGTAGGGCTGATCGACCTCGATCAAACAGCTGCTTCAAAAAACTTAACAGAACGCTTTTACAAAAATGAGGGCCTTGAGGCTAAAAAATTCAAAAGTATTAAAGGCGGGAAAGAAGCCCTGAAAAATGGAGACATCCAGCTGTTCATGGAGATTCCAAAAGGATATGAAGCAAAACTGGAGGAGCAGAAAGAACCCTCTAAACTTCCAGTCTATTATAATGAAAAAAATCTCACGACGTCAGAGCTCGGCCTCACTGTTGTGAACGGAATCATTGATCAGTACAGCAAGGAGCTTGCAGACTACGAGCCGGTCGTAACCATTGAAAAAGTGGGAATAAAAGCACTCACCATCCGCTATGTTGACTTCCTCGTTCCAGGAATCGTCGCCATGATGATCATGAGCAACAACATGAACGGAGTCGCCGGCCAAATTTCTGCCTGGCGTGAAAGAGGAATTTTGCGAAGAATGCAAGGAACGAGACTAAAAGCCTCCACCTTCATCGCGGCACAAATCACCGCCCGCCTGCTGCTTAATGGAACCCAGGCACTGCTCGTCGTCCTCATCGCTCATTTCGTCTTTAGCATTCATGTCGCTGGTTCCTGGCTTGCCTTAATCTTCTTCATCATCCTTGGCACACTAGCTTTCATGGCACTCGGTTTCATTATTGCCGGAATCGCGAAAAACCCAGAAAGCGCAGGCCCGATTGCCGGATTCATCACATTCCCGATGCTGTTCCTTGGAGGAGTGTTCTTCCCGATTAACAATATGCCAGATCTCATCCAGCCAATCGTGAAAATCCTGCCAATCGCCCATTTGAGTTCCGCATTGAGGGAGACAATGAATCTCGGTACACCATTCCTCCAATTAGGTACAGAAACACTAATCCTGGGTTCTTGGTTAATCGGCGGGTTTATTGTGGCAAGTTATGTTTTTAAGTGGGAGTAGGGCAGGGATGTGTGGACTGAGACCTCTATCACAATACAACCAAGCATCTCACTGAATTTTGCGTGTTGGCAGGGAAATCATCATTTGCTTTCTTGGAAAAATAATATTGAAAGTTATGCGACAGTTAAGAATTTGCAGGTTTTTCTAGTTGAGTTTAAAAATTTCAATAATTGCAATGATTCCCGAATGAAATAAAAGAATCGTCCCTGTGTCTCTTCCTGAAGTAAAAAATAATTTGATAAAATACGCCTATTGTCAATTCAGTATGTTATACTGGAAACAAACCTTTTTATCTTTAAACCTTTTTACATTACCGGTTCCATCTCCCTGCTCAAATTTTGATCAGGGTTTTTTATTGAGAATTATTTTATTTTAAGCAATATAAAAAACAGGCTCTATATATAGAGCCTGTTCGTATGAATGATTTAAGATTAAGCTTTTTGAACGTTAGCAGCTTGAGCTCCACGAGCACCTTGCTCAACGTCAAATGTAACTTTTTGACCTTCGTCTAAAGATTTGAAACCTTCACTTTGGATAGCTGAGAAGTGTACGAATACGTCGTCTCCACCTTCGCGCTCGATGAATCCGAAGCCTTTTTCTGCATTAAACCATTTAACTGTACCTTGTTCCATTTTTGTTGCCTCCTAGTGCGTTATCGCACAACGTATTACTATCCTTGCCCAAAGTGATCATCAAGACGAAAAGTTGATACTTATACTATCCTTTACACCGAACAAAAATAATTCTTATTCATCATAACAGGAAACGTAAGATATAGCAAATCATCTCTGCCTCAACTTGAATAGTACATTATTAACTGTGACCATGCTAGGCTGCTTTAATGGTTCTTGAACGAACATATGCTTTAAACCAGGACGGATTAACATTTTTTGTAGATTACCTTCTTAACATAAGTAGTAGGAAAGTTGAAGAAGGATTAATTTTCAAAAGCTATAAAAAGAGAATAATGTAATCTCTCCAAGTGAGAAGGGTCAAGTAGTTGGTTGGAACGGTTTCAGTCGATTTTTTATGTCTGGCGCAGGTTCCATTACCATTGTGCAATATTGCATGTTTTTTATTAGCTAGAACAGTCATGCATTTTTTGGGATTCTGAAATTGTTTCCATAATTTTATATTTTTAGATATGAAAATGGAAAGCGGCAGTTAGTATATTCTGTTGCTTTTTTGTTTGAGAATAATTGGTTTTTTTAATTAAATTAAATGTAAAATAAAAGAAGGTTGATAATCTACTAGGGAGAGAATACTATGGCTAGTTCAATTACTATTTTAAAGAATGATAAGCTTCAATTCGAAGCGGAGAGTATTCAAGAAGCGGCAAGATATTTGGCAGAGCACTTTAAAACTTCCAAATATAAATTTTATGATCATATAGAAAGAGGGTATGTTTATAATATTCCTTTTTATATTGAGGAAGATGAATATCGCTTTGTTGCACCTGAAAAAATTGCAGTTAAACGACGTAAAGAACTTGAGGAAACTGGTCATAAAAATGCTCGTCGCATTTGGTTAATACCAGCTAATCCAAATGATTATGATGTTGATGGAGCATTTGGTTATTATGATACCATTGACTGGAAACGCTCCTATAACTATGAAAATGGCGATATTATTTTTATCTATATCTCAGGTAATATTAAGAAAGTCCGTTATAAGGTGGAAGTTATCGAAGGGTTAGTTACAGATCATGATATTATATATGATAATTCTTTTTGGAAAGATGAAGAAAAATTTAAGCAATCACTAGAATACGATCGTGCACGTATTCGACTATTAGATACAGTAGATACTCCTGAATTATCTCTTACTAGATTACGTGATAATGGTCTGAAAGGGAATATACAAGGTGCAATGAAACTCAATGGAGAACTCCTAGATTATATAATGTCCTTCTTTAAACACGACTTGACGGAAGGATACTTTCCAAATGAAGTTCCGGAATCGTTAATAGAAGGAAAGAGTAGAACCGTCACAGTTAATATTTATGAGAGAAATCCAATTGCCCGTAAGCTCTGCATGAATCATTTCGGTGTCCAATGTCAAATTTGCAATATGAACTTCGAAGACATATATGGGGAAGTTGGAAGAGATTTTATACATATCCATCACATTGTTCCGCTTCATGAGATACAGCGTGACTATGTAGTGGATCCGGTAAAAGATTTAATCCCAGTTTGTCCTAATTGCCATGCGATGCTTCATCGGAAAGAAAACGGTGTCTATTTGTCTGTAGAAGAGTTAAGAAACCGTATTTCTGCTAATGATTTAAAGAATCACAAAATACATTCTTAATCTTGGAGTAAGGAAGGTGGTAGGTTATGGAGTTTAAGGATTTTTTAATGAAAGAATATAAGATTGGCGAAAAATCAGCTAGAGATTATGTCGGCCGTTTTAATGGAATAGTGGAAAGAGGAATTTATAAAGGGGAAAGTGAAATTACTTCTCGAATGAGAATGGATATAGAAAAGGAATTTCCTAATTCAGTAAATCACTACCTCCTTACCCTTGAAAGATACATAGATTTTAAACAGAAAAATGGATAGGTAGTTGGATATGTTTATTCGTGTAAAGTTTGATTTATTATTTGGTTCACCAAAAACATAGTTATATCTCACTTGCTTGTAAACTACATAAATAAATATAAATATAAATACACTAGCGACAGTCATAGACTGCCGCTTTTTAGTATGAGTTTTAAAAAGTTGCATAAAGGAAACAAATGTCTAATTATATACGTGTTCCAATTTAATCAATAGTTATCTAATGGTCTTAAAAAGGAGTTTTCCCTTGGATCACGAAAAGACCAAACAGATCATTGTGGTAGGTAAGATTATTGAAAAGCTGCGAAGAGAACAACTACTTAATCAAGAAGACTTAGCTGACTTAAGCAATAAAGACCGCAGAACCATTAGCAATTTAGAAAGAGATCAATATAAACCATCACTTGAGACTTTCTTTAATTTGGCAGCTTCTTTAGAATTGAAACCATATGAACTAATGAAAGTAATTTATGAATTAAAAGAGAACCAAGAATACTACAATGCAGCTCTCAAGGAAGTAATACAGAAGAAAGTTATTCTTAAAAAGAAACGGAATACTAAAAAGACGAGTAAATAATAGGTTGGAGGAACCGAAATGTATTCAATAGAATATATCGGTCGAAGGGTTAATAGGTTCACCAATGAATACAATGATGAAATTGAAATGGAAATCATTAAGTATCAGGATCATTATAAAGTAGTTGTGACGATATGCCAGGAAGGGGCACCTTATAAGGATTATATTGGGGTAGGGATGGATAAAAGGAGTGCGAGGAGTGCGGCTAGGAAAGCTTTAAAAGGTTTATATTTGGAAGCTTATAGTGAGGAAAAAAATCACTGACCTATCTATCCAATGAGAATAAATTTTTTTCTGTTGTATACATTCCTCGTACTGTGAAGCCAATCCCAAGATTATAAGATCAAAAATATTAAAGCCTTATTCGTTGATGGATCAAGCTTCTTTAGTAAAGAGTTTTCACAAGATTTATATCCTTTAAATCTATAGAAACTTACTTTTATGGAGAAAGTATTAATGAAACTTATAGATCAAGTGGTAGTGTAGCAAGAAGATTATACATAGATTTTATTACATTCTGGTTAAGGTATGATAAAAATAATATTATTTTTATTTCAGATGCAGATATGAAGAAACTCGAAGACGCATGAGCATCAGACTATTAAATGTGCAAAGAGGAGCCAAAAAAAGGGCTCCTTTTTTGTATAGACAAGTTTTGTCTATATATTTTACTTAATACCATAATAGGCGGTACTTTTATCAAAACAAGAAGTGAACTTTCAAAAGTGCTTTTAAGAATTTACTATATACATATTAAAACGTTAAGAAAAGCTAATAAAAAAATCACAGAAACAAATGTAACTGTTACATTTGTTTGATATACTATAGTAAATGTGATTTTTGGAGGCGAAAAAATGGATGAAATTACATTGCAGGTAATAAAAACTATTCAAAAGCAAACTACTACATATATCGGCTATTTAACTAAAGAGGAAGCAAGTGTCTTGTTATATTCAGATCATTATCCACCACAAAATGATAGATTGGGATACCAAAGACCACCTGATCTAAAAAGAGCAGAGTCTTTCGCGAAATATCTTAAGGACAGTGATTCAGCATTTTCAACACCAATATTACTTAATGCTAAAACCAAGTTGCGTTTTGAAGAGATATCAAACGATTTTGGATATATTAAATTTCCGATTAATGAATGTTTATCAATTGTTGATGGACAACATAGAAGTCTAGGTATTATTAAATTTTATGATGATGACATCAAAATACCATTTATGCTTTTTGACAACATTAAGGACGACCTAGAACAAGAATTGTTCATTACTATCAATCGTGAGCAAAAAAAAGTTTCTATGAGTCATGTTCATTTCATTGGAAGGAAAAATGATGCGTATTCCCAAATTGCGATTAAGTTGGAATCTGATAAAGAAAGCCCTTGGTATCAAAAAGTAAATCTAGTAGGAGCAAGAGGAACTAAGAGGCCAGTTTCTTTGCAGTCATTGAGGAGTTCACTAATAGAACTTTTTCAGGCTGGTGAAGTAAAAGTTCTAGGGTTTCAGCAGAAGTACCGTATTGCGTTAGATTTTTGGAATGTTGTGGCAGAAATTTGGCCAGAAGCTTGGGTAGGAAAAAAAAATTCATTATTAACTAAAGCAATTGGTACCTTGGCCTTAAGTAAGTTAGGGGGATTTCTAATTCCTAATTGTCTAAACGAGAAAAAAGATGGTTTGGATAGAGATAAGTTAAAAAAATATTTAGTTAAAACTCAAAAAGTGAATTGGATGAGTGATGGTGATTTTAAAGGTTATTCAGGAAGGCATGGTGCAGACCTAATTAAAACTGAACTGGATTCTATAATTTTTAGGGACTGATGAACATTGCAATTAGAAGAAGTCTGGAAAGGTGAATTTCCAAAATACTGGGATATCTCTGGTTGGGCAGAAATTCACGAGGATAATTTATTCTCACTAACTAAAACTGATGGTAAACGTAAACTTTATGTTAGGAATTTAGTTAATTCAAAGATATCTGAGTTTAATACTACGGCTAATATATTATTGGGTTTTTATAAAAATTCAATTATACTAGGTAGGTTACAAGATGCCAGATCACACATTAGCCTAACTAACTTATATGCATTCGACTATGTAAATAATGAGATAAAGTGGAAAAATAAAAACAATTATCTTTTCGAAAAATATAAGATCCCAGTAGCTGAAAATACATCTTTTATTAATGTAGGAAAGGATTATATTAACCTTGATACTGGCGAGACGACACAGTCACCATTAAATACTACTCCTCAAAAAAGTATATCAGATGATTTCAAAGATCGATTAAATAAAAATTGGTACTTAGGTTCAATTAATAATACCTTGTACTTTTATGACAGAGTCAATTCGATTTATATGCTAAACACAAAAACTGGTGTAGAACAAAGAGTCGACCTTGAAGATTTAAAAATAGTTTCTAGTAAAGCGAGCGGGACATTTACAGAACGAAAATATTCCTTTAAGGACAGAACCTTGTTTGATGCAGTTATAAATAATGAATACATCGTTTGGACAAATAACGAGAATAATTTAGTGATTTACTCACAAACTCAAAATTCTTCAATAGTAATACAAAACACCAAAACAGACCTGGATTTATGCTTAGGGTCTATTACTAATAATTACATATTGCTATATGGAATAAAAAATTCCAGTGAAGGGTCAATTTTTATTATAAAGTTGGGGGATTCAAATGAAAAATACAGTCAGTAAAACAAATCGTGGAACAAGGTTTGGAGGAATTAGCCCATCTGTATTAAGGGAATTATCTGGTGTATATCAGCCATTCGTCAAAGCTGTTAAAGAGATCGTCTCTAATTCTTACGATGCAGATGCTAAAGAGGTACACTTGAATTTTATTGAGGATTATAAACATTTATTAATTGAAGACAACGGACATGGAATGAATCCTCTAGAGTTTATTCGAGAGTATATTAGAATAGGAAAAAGTACCTCTAAGAGTGAATTCACAAAATTCGGGAGGCCGCGAATAGGAGGGAAGGGAATTGGATTCCTTGCTCCAGCAAGATATTGTGAAAAATTAGAGGTAGTTACCAAAAGGACAGGGGAAGTTCATTCCTACTTAAATATTTATTTGTTTAATGAAACAAAAGTAGACTTCTCAGAGTTAATACTTGATAAACTGGGTGACTCAAAAGTTTTACAATATATTGAAATTAATAAGGTAACTGATGTTCTTGGTAATAAAATTGAAGCAGAAATAAATGATTTAACTATTCATTTACCTAATCCAATGAATGAGTTAAAAGTAGAATATACATTTGATTCTTCAATGATAGAGCTTCAAGCCGTTATTGATTTTGACCGCTTATTTTCACTCGATTCAGCGAAAAGCTTAGAGGATATTGAGAATTTTTGTGAAATTTCAATTAGTGAAGTAGTGGCCGAAGATAAAGGAAAATCATATACAAAGATAATACTAACTAACATAAAAGAATTTGTTAGAAATGAGCTCCAAAAGAGAGGGAAAAAAGGTGCTCGTAATATTGAGAGCTATAAAGGAATCGACCAATTCCTTTGGAGTTTAAGTCGAATTATCCCAATAAGATCTGATATACATGAAAACATACCAATAGAGTTGGCAGATTTTATAAGAAACGAAATTGATGGAGAAGAAAAGGGGCACGTTTTAAATGTAACTTATAATATAGATGACCTTTTAATTAAGCCCTTGGAAAGACAAATAATCCAACCAATTGAAAAGCTTTTCTTAAACTACGATAAGGATATAATTAAAAAACTAGATATTTCAGATGAAAGATATGAAATTAAAGGATTTCTAATTGGACAATCATCAACAATTTATCCAGCTGAGTCCCGAGGGATTCTAATTAGAGTTAAAGGTGTAGCGATTGGTGAGCCTACATTTTTTGATTTGGATAAAAAACTAACTGGATCTTCAAAGGTGGCTTTAAGTCAAATCTCTGGTGAGATAAACATTTTACGCGGTACTAATGCTATTGAAGATATAAACCCTGGTAGAGAAGGTTTTTATAAAGAAAGTAAAATCTATAATTATCTAAAAGAATACCTTATTGGAGAAGATCCTGATCGTTTAGTTGGACCCCTAAAAGATGTAATTGATTCTATAATAATGCGAAGTGAAATAAATGCTAGTATTAATAATTTTGTAAAAAAATACGAAGGGCAGAGAACAGCTATAAGAGAAGCTGCCATGACAATCGGAGAAATGGGGATATCAGATCCAAATATAGAAGGTAGGTTTTTTGAAGAAAAGAAATCATATGAAATGGCTCTTTCTAAAGCAGTTCAATATAAGGCTGAGGGTAAACTAGCATCTTATGAAGTGAATCTAGTTGATAATATTGAAGGTACTCACAAGATAGATAATGCCAACAAAAGAATACTTTTAAATAAAAATGCTGACATATGGAAGCGAAATATCAATATTCGAGGGTTAAACTTTGATATTGTTTACAAACACGCAAGAAATTCTAATTTATTCTGTGAAGTTAATCCTAAAGCTAAAAAAATATTTCTGAATTGGGACCATCCAATGAGGTCCAGCATGGGAGATAATACGTATATTAAACATTGTTTAGCTACAGTTGCATCAGATTTGCCTCAAGAGAATTTAAATACTTATATACATCTACTTACAAAGAAAATTTAAGAGGGTGAACCGCTTTGATAACTATATCACCTAACGAATGGTTAAATTCCATAAGTTCAGAAGATAGCATCCTGTTAGTGAATCCACCAGTATCTGAAGTTAGATATGCCTGGTTAAAATGGAATCAGCCAACTGACCTACTCCTACTAAGCGATTTATTGAAAAATATAATAGGGTGTAAAGTGGAACTATTGGATTTTATGTTACCAGATGAAAATGGCCGTGTATCAAATCGTGAATTGAGTCGTAAAAAAATTAATAATGATGAATACAAAACAAGGTTATACGGAGCTTCTTTAGATAACATTTCTAAAAATCTAGATGAAGTATCTTCTATTTGGAAACCAAAGTACATTGTAATAACCTCATTAACTTCTTATTGGTATGAGTCAATTATCAGGTTAATACCATATTTTAAAACTTACTTCCCTGAGGTTAAAATTGTTCTAATGGGATCTTTCCCAAAGGTTGAAACGGAAGAAGCACTAAAAATTGGTGCTGATATTGTTATTAAAGACTTTTTTGATTTCTCAAACAATGTACCTGATTTTAACATTTATTCCCAGGGCATTACAAAAGTTCTTAATGACAAAAAGGTATTAAGTTTTGGGGGTATTAAATTCACCCCAAAAAACACTTTAGATAACATTCAAGGTCAAATCAAAACATTGATAGAGAATAAAGTTAAAAATATAGTAATTTTTGAAGGTGATTTATTTAAAGACGATTCTTCAATTCTTAACGAAATGATTCAATACATCGAAAGAGAGAATATTAATATTAACTTTCATGGTATTTGTGGAATAAATCCATCGAAGGCTCGAGGGGATATATATCATAGGATGTTAAGAGCTGGTTTCAGATCGTTTTTTCTAGAATACGACCTATTCGGAAACGAACTTAATATAGATAGTTATAAGAAAGTATATTATGAACTGATTAAAAATAATCCTGTTAGGAAAGTAGCTTCCGGTAGTTTAGCAGGATTTCTAATGATCGGTACACCACAGGATAACCTTGAAAAAATGTTTAAACACAGCTTTAATATATTGGAAACATGCGGATCATTAATACCAAAACCATACACACCTGTTCCAGGTACACAAGAGTACAAAAAGTACTCTAACGATTTAGGCTTAGATAAATTATCACCACACTTGTTTCCATTAGCAGAGACCAATGGGATAACAAGAAATGACTATAAAGAGTTTTATCAACACGCAGCTTTTTTAAATGAAAAACGAAGTGGTAATTCATTTAATTACTTCGATAACTCGCATACTAGCATTTCTTTAAGAAAGAGTTTGGGAAAGAAAGTTGGAGTGTTATGAAAAAGAGAAATAAATTAGGTATCCTTATCAATCCTCCAGTTTATGATACTCAATATTGGGCAAGATGGAGTATGCCGCATGGTTTATTAAAGATTGCTACCTGGCTACGTGAGGAAGGATATGAGTTAAAACTATTTGATTGTTTAAATCCATATGGCGAAGATAGTGGAATCTCTGGTAAGGATATTGATTTTGAGAGTTACGATGCTGTAAGAAAAGAAAAGAAATCAGTGGTTGTTCTTGGAACAAATATTGAACGGAATGAGCCAAGTACTTATAAGTTAAATAGTAATGAAAAGTGGAAATATATATTTGGTATGCCTACTTTTATACTCGAGCAACGTTTAGAAGAGTTGAAAGAAGATATTAAGCACAAAGAATATCGAGAAATAGAAATTTGGGTTACTTCGATAATGACATATTGGTGGGAAAGTACCAGGGATGTTATTCAAGCAGCACTTAATATTTTTCCGAATGCAAAGGTAAGGGTAGGAGGAATATATCCTACCTTGACCCATAAATATAACCATCCTCAGACAAAGCTTGGAATTAACCCTTTGGTTATTAAAGGAGACCAAATCGATCTAGATAATGATGAACAAATGGCTAATCATCTAGTTGTATATAATGAAATTACCGATGCTTCAAATAGATGTTTAGCTCTGGACCTTTACCCAGATGGGGAAAAGCCTCCATACACTATATTAACTACTTCTAGAGGCTGCCCACATATTTGTGCTTATTGTGCTTCTAACATATTGAATGACGGTACTAAAGTAAGAAATAGAACACTAGATGATGTAATGACAGAAATAAAAGAGTTATTCCGTCATGGTACTAGAGTTTTCTGTTTCTATGAAGATAATTTATTAATGAAAATGCAAGAATTTAAGAATATAATTAGGGCGGTAATGGCTGATAAGTCTTTGCATGGAATAAAATTGTTTGCACCAGAAGGAATTGAAATAGGAGTCGCAATGGGAGACCGAAAAAGATTTCTCTTAAAACTTCGTGATGAGGATAGAATAATTGCGACTTTAACAGTAGAAAGTGAGTTCAAGTTAAAACTAGATAAAGGGTTACCGACCAATAGTAGTGTCGATAAAAAAATTCTAAAAGTAAGTATAGATGAAGATTTAACTCAAGGTGCAGTAGAGTTACTTGAAGAAAATGATGAATACGTTAAGCTTCTAGTAGCAGATACGGACGAGTTATTATTAAGTAAAGTATATAAAGATAGTGGAAGGCACGAGTTGGTATACGAAAATAATACAGATAGTAGTCTAGGGCTCTATTTAGTAGGTGTTCCTGAAGTTATATACCTAATGCATCAAGCCGGTTTTGAAAGGATATACCTCCCTCTAGAAACTATAAAAAAGGAAACAAACGCTCGTTGGAATAGATCGTGGAATAGTAATCTAGAGAGGTTTGAAGCGCTTTTACAAGCTCTTACAGAAGTTGGGTATGATCCGAGAAGGCAAAACATTAATGCATTTGTAATGTTTGGTTTACCTGGTGAAGACATAGAAGAAATATATGACACAGCTTTATATGCATCCGAAAGAGTTGGCTCTGTAATACCAATGCTGTTCACACCAGTACCATCTACCCAAGTATTCGATATGTATAAGGATTATATAAACGAAAATGGCTTTGACTTACAACACTTAAATGGAAAACTCTTACCGTTTTATAACTATCTAAGGGATCAATTAAAAGAAAAAGATCCGGACCGAGAATTAAAAGTAGAAGATTATACTAGACTTGAAAGCTTTATGCAACGTATTAACACTAAAGTATTGGGCGGCTCGGTTAATATTTATGGAGATTCAAAAGTATCGAATACATTTAGAAAAGTTTATGGTGATTATCAATCAATTTTATAAAATGCCTTCAACCTGTAGACAAACACGATGAATATCGTGTATGTTTACAGGTTTTTAATTTTGTTAGAATGATACATGGGAGTGACCATTATTTTAATGAAATTTGCCTTTGGACAGAGGAGAGACATGCTCGGATAAATTAAGGTCTATTGGCTACACGAAAAGACGCTGGAATTAGCAAAGTAAATAATTTATTGAAATTTGCTGGACATCCCTTTAGAGACCCATAAACGCGTTGTTTACTTTAGAAGTGATGAATTTGCATTATGGCTAATTGACCCAAAAAGGCCCTGTAAGAGGCTTGGTTTAAAGCACTCTTGGTCAAATTAAAAATAGAATATAAGGGTATTCCGAACGCCTTACGTCGAAAGCTTGACATAAAGAGTTCTTTCTTCCATATTTTTATAATTAAATTTTTTCCGTGATAATGTGATAGAAAACAAATAAATACGTTCTATTGTTATTGCAAGAGGGATGTACTCTTTAATATATCTTTGGTAGTATTTAAAATGTAAGGATTTAACTTTTAATATGGGAGTGAAAGCATGACATCACCTATAAACATATTGGCTCAATTAAATTTTGGCTCTGCTTCAGCAATAAGTGAAAATATAGATGAACAACTAAGAAATCACCTTTATGTGGAAACACAATTAGATACGAAATTATTAAAAGAAATAGAAGAAGATAAGTACGACTTAGTTCTAATTTCGGGTAATGCAGGAGATGGAAAAACTGCTTTCCTTAAACAGTTAGAAAATAAAACCAATATGGTCACAAAAAGCGGAAAACAAATAGTTATTGATTTTGATGCAACTGAATCTTCGTCCCCTTTAGAAACTCAAGCTCAAAAGTTAACAGGGTTACTAGCAGATTTTTCAGATGAGGCTTTCGAAAGAGGAACCCAATTACAGGGAGTTTATGTAATTGCAATTAATACAGGGATGATAATGCACTTTTTTAATAACTCGGAAAAATTCTCCCAGTTAAGAGAAGTAATCATAGGAAAACTTAAAATAAAGACTTCTGATTCTGAATTAAGTCCCGATGCAAATCCATGGAAAGTTTTGTTGATTGACCTTAATAACAGATCTTTGATTAATACCTATAATCCGACTATTAATAAGGACTCTCAATTAAATTCAATGTACGATAAAATAGTTGATAAATTATACGACCCTAATAATTTCATTTGGGAGAAGTGTGAAGAATGTACCATAAAGGATAAATGCTTTGTTCAGTTTAATGCAAGAAGTTTAAATAACAATTTAGTATCCGAAAGATTAAAATTACTCCTGAATTTTGTTCATTTTGATAGTGAATTTCATGTTACGACCAGGAATTTATTAAATATTTTAAGTTATTTAACGATAAGCCATTATTCTTATTATTATACGAAGAATTTTTGTGATCAGATTAATAAAGAAGTGAGTGAACTACTTAGTTTTAAAAGCCTTTTGGATAATGGAACACTAAATTTTTTATCTTCTGAAAAAGGTGTCATTTATAAAAAGACATTAAATCACTTAGCTAACTTCACACAAAAGCTCTACTATAATTTAGCTATGAATGACCAAGAATTATTTTCTGAAGTAAAGCTTCTTAATAACACCTCCTATGAACTAGGTGGTCAACTAATAAAGTTATTGAATGGCGAAAATTTTATTAATGATTTTGCAAATCGGAGTAATCAAAAAGTGGATAATATTTCATCAGACATTTTCTTTAATCTTGATTCAATTTTATTAGGCCATACTGAAATGGAATTTGCCCCATTTGAAAGTTTTGTGTTTGAAATATATGGTAAAGTGTTAGAGCAAATAAAAATAGAATTGTCTACTATGGCTACAGATGTAAATGAAGATATAGAAAATGAAATATTAGACGAACTTAAAAAAATATCTTTGCAATTATTTAAAGTTCTGAAAAGAAGGGAGTTTTTTACTAACCAAAAGTTAGAAATTGGTGACCTTTCTCGTTATAACTACTTTTCGGAGTATGTTGAACTTATAGAAAAGATGTCTCGCCTGTTTACACCAGAGGGTGAGGAAGATGATGATTTGTTTGATGATATTAATGAACAGATATATACGAAAATAAGCGCGTATCTAAGAAAAATAATTCATAAACATCAGGGCTTACAAAATTGGGAGGATGAGAGTAATTCTTTTTACCTCATTAAAGATAAAAATACTGATCGAAGTCTTTACCGAGCATATCAAGAGGCCGAATTTAATATAGGGCCAGAACCTTCCTTTGAGCCAAGTCAATCAATTTATATGGACACTTTATTAAGATATCTTACATTAAACGTTAATGATGGCTTGGTTACTTTTACGGTTAACTTAGGCTTTTATGAATACTTACGATCAATTTCCATTGGTTATGAACCTATGGAATCTGAGTTACAGTCTTTTAGCCAAGTTAAAATTCTTGTTGAAGCGTTAAAGAAAGTTCCTGTAAACGTGAAAAATATGAATGAATTATTTATAATGGATGATTCTATGAAGGAAAATTACAAAGTATATTACCGGACTGCATTGAATCGAAAAACTCTTATGGTAGAAAAAAATCGCTAGGTAGGTCTTAAATGATGAATAAACAAAATGTCAATAGCTATTTTGATAACTATAAAAATCTCGTTGACTCTAGAGTGTTAGAATTGAAGGATAATGTAGTTTATTACCCAAGTGGATTGAAATTTACAATTCCCATGAATTCTAGCAACATGGGTGCTTATCATTCAACAACAGAGCAGGATATTATCCCATTATCGATACGTGCAAACCATATTGAGGATATATTTAATCTATTTTGCCAAGAGCTTATTACCGGGGGTGCAAGATTATTAGGAACTAAAGGCAAAAAGAATTCTGAAAGTACTCAAGAAGAGAAAGTCCTTCCAGAAACGTATTATGAATTATTTAATGAAGTAAGCGAGTTTCACCGTTTAAAAGGTGATGAAGAAATTAAGGATGTACTATCTCTCTGGTTCAGTGAAAACTATAATGTGATTACTGATAAAAGCTTAGAAGGTGCGCTAAATGAAATTTTTTCAGAAAAGAAAAGATATGAAGAGTTGGATAGATATGAACGAATTCACCTTTTTAAAAACCAAAATATTGATATATTGGAACCATCGCATTTACTTTTAGTTAAAGCCTATCCAAGTAAGAATGGACAAAGGTATGGCAAGTTTTTATTTTCTTTATTAACAACGATGTATGAAGAGAATTTGGATGTTTCATTACTTGAAAAAATTAGAGATTACTTTATAGAAGAGGAACATTTGGGATTCGAAACAAGGTTAATTTTGGATTATTTGAAAAGTAAAATTGGTATGGACATTGAGCAATTTGATAACTTTAAAAAATCATATGTTCCTCCTTTTTGTCCAGCTCATGCAAAGTTATTAAGAGAAGATTTAAATTCGTTATTTGAAATGGAAAAAAGTTACAAAGAAGTTATTTTATTCGTCTTTTATATCAGGTGCTATCATTACATCTTATTACCTATGTAGTAAGAGTACTGAAAGCACTCAGGTATTGGGTAAAAGAAAGTAGGCAACAATTATTAGACGGAACTAGTCCTCAAAAAGATGTATTGAATGGGTTTCGTACAGAGAATTATAATTTAACTTTGTGTGGTTTTTCACCACAGATAAGATTATTTTGTGGTCCAATAGCAGAATTAAAAACAACAGACCCTATTTTTGAGGATTTTGAAAGGGATTTAGATTTATTACAAGCTTCTGGTATGGACTTTGTTTTTATAGCTCTCACCAGAAATTTGTTAAGAGAAGCAAATATTATTAGTAAACAAGAATCTCCGAACATATCCGTTTTTATAAATGCTTATCAAAAAAATGAAGACTTTAAAGAATTCGTTGAGCTATCTTCAGGGTTCATGGCTGCATTTTATATTGATTGGATGACACAACAAAATAATAGAAAAAAAAGTAAATATCCTCATGGGAATTCATCATACTGGAAAGTATTAGAAAAAAACTTTTGGAATGATATTAACAATCCTGAGGTAAGCAATCTCGAAGTACTATTATCTTTAATTGAAAAACATAATGCTACGCGAAAAAGCGACCGTGAAACGTCATTTTCCTGGAAAAGTGCTTATTATCGTCAATTTAAAGAAGCTGGAAGTATAATACAAGAAATTAAAAGAGGAAGACGATCTGCAATTGGTTATTTAGCAACAGATGAATTTATAACATTATCTGTTCACTTAGCGGCAATACAAAACAATAGAGTGCTTACTTTAGAACAATACGAAAGTTACTTGAATAAAAGAGGTATTTATATATCTAATAATAAAAAGGATTCAGATATTAATCGTTTACATTTGAAAAAAAGACTTAAGGAATTGGGAATGTTTGAAACAGTTTCTGATTCCAAAGAAGCTCAGTTCATAAGAACTATATATATTTAAGGGTGGGAATTAAATGGATGTTGAAAATCAAGTTGCTTCTATAGTAATAGAAGACCTCTTTGAAAGGATAAGTAAAACTAAGGTCAATGAAAATCAGGTATTAATAATATCAGACTTGTCTTTTAATGTACTTGAAGCTATATATAATAAATTAATTAATTCATCGAAATCAAGTATTAATGTAAAAGGCAATAATGTACCGACAATTATCTATAAAAATAGTGAAATAATACCTTATCTAATTAATGAAAGAGAGGGACATGTTAAAAGGTCTCAAGCATTTGCGGGTAAACTCAGAAACTCACTGGAAACAAAAGACGATATTGTAAAGTGGCTGGTTATAATTGGGGAGCCAGAATATGTAGAAATAGATACCTTCACAACAACTGGTCGATCAATAGTTGAAAAGGTTAATAATAAAAAGTCGTATTTTGATTTCTTATTCGAAAAATATATTAAGTCATCTACCCTAAGTGATTCTTTAAAGATTAAAGCCCAAGAGCTAAGAAGTACGATCTTTGCAAACAGTTTAGATGAACATTCTCTAAAATTATTAATAAATTACTTTCAGAATGTAATTTCTAATGGTAACAATGAGACAGCAATGTCTAGAAATTTATCTGATCTTAAGTTATTACCAAGTGAAAATGAAGATGCATTAAAATCGTATAATATTAAAAGGAATTTAGAGTTTTGTTCAGAATTAACGAGCCAATTAAATAAGTTAGAAGATTTAGATTTTTGGGTTGAAGAAAATGTCAACTCTGATGAACGAGAAAATTTTAGAAGCTTACTTAGAAACCATCGAAATGACACTCAAGAAATATTAGGTAAAATTTCTCAGGAGATGAAGCTTGAGCGTCTAATTAATTTAGATCAACCTGATGAATCACCATTGTTTTTTGTGAAAAATATTGGAATAAACATTGTTAATGGTGTAAAGCCCTTTATACCAGGGAATACTAACGTTTTAGAACTTATAGATGAGAAAATAGTTATAAATTATTCTTTTACAAGGTTACCGGACCCTGAAACAAACCAGATAGGAATTAGCATAAATGATAGTGAGTGTATCAGTATTTCGGGGTTTGATAATAAGGAAGGTATTGTTGAACTTGATTTAAAGACATTAAATATTTTAGAAGAAATTGAGGATTCAAGAATTCATAAGTTGACTATAGGCATAGTAAATCCAGAAAAACCTTATTCATTTAAAAAAAATGACAGAGGAAAAGTATCGCGATTTGAATTTGTTATATACCCTAACTTGCAACATCGTTCTTGGAATATATATGAGGTAAATGAAGCTTATACAGTTAAAAATAAGCAATGCATATTTCAATGGAATGAACAATTAATTTTTAATATTATAGGTGACTCTGAAAAGTTAAAAGCAGAGTTATATGTTGAATCTGAAAATATAGTCAATGAATCTGATGAAGGTGAAAATTCACGTAAGTTGATTTCTACTATGGATATTCATGATAATCAAGTGATTATTGGACCATCTGAATTGAAACAAATTAGAAAAATTGCATTCTCAAAAGAATCTGAAAAACAAGAGGCCATTGTCGATTTAGAAGTCTCTGATTCTGTAGGAAACCTTTTGATCATGTCGTTTTTAGTTGGACCAGAGTCAGATCTAAAGAGTAGTACACAAGTAAAGAGTATTCAGGAAGGAATTATAAGGTACTTACACCAAGACAATAAGGTTCAAATGGAGAAAGACCAAATCTTAAAAAAGTACCCTTCCTCATTTGAAATTAAGATTCTTGGTACTTTTGGTAACCATATTAGATTCAGACTTTTACAGAAAGAAAACGAAGATAACAATTCTCATGTTTATTCTATATATTATCCTCTTGTAATAAGAGATATTGAGAAAGACTTTTTAAATAACCCACTTGATCCTTTCCCGAGGACTTATGATGCTACAAATAACGAGTTATTTAAAAAAAATAATCCAAATTGGGATAAGAATTTTACAGGAATAATTAATGAGAAACTTGAGTTGTTTTTAAATACACGGAAAAAGATATTTGAAACCATTATAGAATCATCAAAAAATTTTAAAGGTCTAATATCTGTCGACTTACTATCAATTGAAGAACTGGTAGATGATTATTTAAATGATTTTTACTCATTAATGAGTGCAATTGCCAGGGATAAGGTTCTGGAACAACATAGCAACATTCTTATGATTGATACTGTATTTGTTAGCGATGAAAAAGTGATATTACTATCTCCTACTCATCCTTTAAAGCTAAAAGCAGCCCTCTTATTGCAAAAACATTGTTTACCGTTACAGAATAACGAACAGAAACCAAGAAATTTTGCCTATACTTTAGGAAATATTCAATTATGGAATCATCAATATACCCCACCGTTTTTAAAATTGAAAAGCAATTATTATAAGGCTTCACCTTCTTCATTATTATTCTGGGGAATCTATGAAAGAACTGATGGGGAACCTGTAAATTTTGAACAAAACAAATTGCTAAGTTTATTTAATATTTCAGCAAATGCTAATATTGGTTCAAGATTTACAGAGGCTATAAGAAATAGAATAGAAATATTTCTCACAAGTTATCCATTTTTAGAACAAATGCACTTACCAATAAGTATAAATTGTTTCTTAACAAATGAAAGTACCAATGTAATAGAGGCTATTTATAATTTAGCTAAGAACAAAGGGAATTTAGCATGGAAGATAAATTTTATTATTCCTAAAGCATTTGACTCCCATAATTTAAAAGAAAGGCTGAAAAATAAAATTAATAGTTTTAGGGAAAGTATATCTATTAATGATGAAGAATTATCTGTTTTGAAAAAAATTGATTACACAATTCAGGAGGTTGACCTTGAATTGTGTAACCAACATGATATTCCCTATGCTCATATTTCTTTATTATCAAACCTATTTGAAACTACTATAACTCAAAGAGCTGTTAATTCATTTACTTCCTCTTTAAAAAACGAAAGTCTAACTGCTATACCCAAGACATTTTATGCTTATGAAGAGAAAAGTTACTACACTGGTATAAGTCTTAATAATTCTGAAAACTTATTCGAAAAAACTTTAGCTAAATATCTAAGTGTCATTGCTTGCTATGATTTACCTTATCAAGAGGGGTTAGCCCTTTTTTCAAGGACAAATCTTCAACCTAATGAAATGAAGAAGGTTGACAAAATTGTACAACGATCAATTTGGGTTTGTTTTTTAGAAAAAGAAATTGGGATTGAAAAATTTGATAATATTAATGATATAAAGAATTCCTACTATCTTGTAGATTATTTAAATAAATATAGTTCAAAAATCGAGGGTTATGACTTACTTACCATAACTAACAAACGTTCAGAGATAATCTCTTTAATTAAAAATCATCTAGTAAGAGAAAAATATAATCTTGAAGCTCGTACGGATGTAGCAGAGGAACTTTTAAATGCAGTTAACTGTTTGTCAGGAAGATGGGCAATGAAGTTAATTGGTGGAGGACACTCAGAAGTTAGTGGATTAATTGGCAGCCTGCAGGTATTTATGTTTTATAAAAAAATCATAAAAATGTTTGAACCAATCTTCAATGAAGATAATAAAGTGGTATCAGTCATGGTACCATTAGATGAATATATGGCAGTATCACCAAGAAGACGTGATGGTTGGTTCGAGGAAAATAAAGAAGAAAATTTTAAGTCTTGCTCAGATGATTTTCTATTAATCAAGATTGAAGAAAAAACTAGCAAGGTATTTATTACAGGTAAAATAATAGAAGTAAAGTTTTCTAAGGAGCAAATTAGTGGTCCAATAATTACTAAGGCAAAGGAACAACTATATAATTCAAAAAGGATCTTAGAAAATCGCTTTATTATGAATAAGTTTAATAAAACCTTCAAACAATCAGAATTGGCTGAACTCATTTATTTCCACGTTATGAAATTTATGCGTAATGACATTTATGGAAAGGATGAAAGAATTAAAAATAATGTAAAGGACTTTATCCAGGGTATTTTTGGGAAAATTCTTGAAAACAATTATAGTATAGACTTTTCTTACCAAGAGGGAAGCGAGATTTTAGAAGGGGAAATTGTTGCTGTTAGCCCTGGAACCCACCATTCTGAAGGCTATGCCATGTATGTATCTGACAATCGTAGGATAATTTATTTATATGATAAAATTATTAAAGCAATATTTAACCAGGATGAAGTTAATACTGGACGTTTTAATAATATCAAAAGCTTGATTAATCCTATTCAGATTGAATCACCAGCTACTTTTCATAATACTACTAATCTCAATAATAATATTAGCAATAACGATATTGATGAGACGACTGATGAAGTTAATAATAACAGAGAAGATATAGGTGAAGTACCGAACCAAGAAGCCAAAAACTCTAATAATAAACTCATAGGAATTTACACTGAAAGAGAAAGTGATGGATTCAGTAATAATCCTGAAATAGCTCAACAGCAAACCGAAAAAGAGAAGAACTATATCGAAAATGAAAAGTTACTTTGGATAGGCACAGACAATAAAGGTGATAGGGTTCTAATTCCTCCCCAAATATTAACAAAACATATGGCAGTATTGGGATCTACTGGATCCGGAAAAACAAGGTTTGCAAAGTCTTTTATTGAAGAACTAACAAGGCAGGATATACCTTCACTAATAATTGACCCTCAAGGTGATATCGCAAGATTAATTGAATTTAAAAATAGTGAAACTCCAGAAGCACTTAAATTTTTCGAGAAAGCGGAAGTTCGTATTTTTACTCCTGCTTCCAATAAAGGTATCCAGTTTTCTTTTAACCCTATCCAGATGCCCAAAGAGGATATTTTATCAAAACTAAAAGACTCATTTGAACGTGAGGAATATCTAATAACTGTGTTTGATAGTACTGCAACAAACCTTCTAGCAGTTTTATCTAAACAAGACGATCAAGCACACGCATTCCTTGTTATGGTACTTGAAAAGCTATTTAGAGTAGGTATTAGTGACCTTACGATAGAAAATTTAGCTAATTATATCTATAACAATGATCATTTCCCATTAGAAATGCCAGATGATGAGTTAGAAATGTTTATTTCTAAAGGAAATAAATTAAACTTAGTTAGAGAATTAAACAAGTTAACCATTGGGACAAATCGTTCATTATTTAATTTAGGCTTTAAGTTTAATATTGACCAACTATTAAAACCTGTACATCCTGGAAAGGTTCCTGTAAATATAATTTATTTAAATTCACTTGATACTGATCAAAAAAAGCAATTTTGTGTAAGTGTTATTTGTAACGAATTATATAAATGGATGTTGAAGAATCCTTCTCCAAATTTGCAACTTGCCTTTTATATCGATGAAGTAGGACCTTATATGCCTCCTCAAAATGTTAAAAAACCAGCATCTAAGGATATACTAATGAGGCTATATAAAGAAAGTCGAAAATATGGTATAGGTTGTATATTATGCACACAACAACCGGGGGATGTTGATAGCAAAATTTTAAACAATGCAAACACTTGGGCTATTGGAAAAATACTTCCTAAACATTTTGAAAGTATAAAAAAATTAATTAACGACTCAGGGTCAAAAGAAGTGCCCGGAATATCAGAGGTATCAAATTTTCCATCTGGGGAATTTATAGTTTTATCAGGTGAGGCTTTTCCCGAAACCCAGTTTGAAAAATTTAAGGTGAGAGACTTGTATACCGAGCATAAATCACCTTATACATTGGAAGATTTGGAAGATGTTATTCCTATTGAATTCAGAGAGTTTTTTGCTAAATAAATAGACAGTTTGCTAAGAGTTATATCGTTTCTGTCCAAATAAAAACCCTCCATTATAAACTGTACCCCAGATGTTAGACATATAGTCTAACATCTGGAGGTGCAGTTTTTATTAAGGCTAGGTTTACTCCGAAGGAGAAAATACAAACTGTAAAAAAGTATATAAATGGAACAGAAGGACATAAAACAATTGCGAAGGACTTCGGAGATTCCCGTGGGGGGTTTTTTCCATGGGTCCAATAGTATCAACAGGAACAAGCTTTTGAAAAAGAATATACAACTTATACTGTAAAAAATAAACTGGAAGTAATTCAATATATGGTGGGATGTCTGTAAGGGAAACAGCTGCGACCTTTAATATTCCAACGCATTCTTCACTTTAAATGTGGCATGAACATTTTGAGCTGGGAGGAGTAGACGCCCTGAAGCCAACCTAAAGAGGAACAGCTGGTAAAATATAGGTTTAAATTATGTGTGCTAAATTCTTATACATCATACAGTGGAATTTTATTGTTCAAAACGCAGGCAATTCTATATATGGTTTTCGGAAAAGGTAATTTTTTGCAGCTGATAGGTATATATCTAATTTTAACCTTCCTTTTATCGGAGGTTTATTTTTGTTGTAAGAATTTGTTAAGATATAAATAAATTAATTGTACTAAGTGGGGGTGAGTTAATGATAGAAGATTTAATTATTAATCTTACTAATAGGATATCCAACTTTAGAATTATTGGGTCAAACAAGCTAATTAAGATTGTTTATAGAGATGAAAAAGGAATTTATTTAGTTCCAGCAAATAATTTTAATAATAGTCAAAAGGATGGCACTTATGAGCTCGTTTCATTTCATTCTATTCTACAATTTTGGAAAGAATTTAATATTGCTAGTCAAGCAATTTCAAATACCAACCATAGAACGAATGAACAGTCATCAGTTATTATTTCTCTATTCTCAAATTTACCTTTTACCGAGGTTGTTAATCTTAATAATAGTATAGGAATAAAATTAAAGGAATATCAAACTGACGATTTACCAAGTGAGCAGTACCAGAAAGTGAAGATATTCTTAGACGAAGTGTTAGAAGGTAAATATGACCCTAAAAATTTAAGTGAGCAGATAGATGGAAATTTATATAGAGTGAAGTCTAGAGGGAGACAAGATTCAAGGTTATTAGGATTTGTGGATGAAAACAACAATATTAACAATATTCAACTTGACTTGTACAAGGACGCTGATAATAAGGATGAGTACATAAAGAGCATTTTAATTAAAATAAATTACTTTAAAATGACTTTAATGATTTTAGATCTTTTAAGGGACTTGCCGAAAAGAGAAAAGAAGGCTGCCATTGAAGAGATAGGGATGTTAATTGTTAGGAACTCCCGGGGAGATAATATGATGGTTGAATCAGTTGCTAAAGAAAGAACACATAATCTTCTCATGTGGCTGGAGAGTACAAATTTAATAGACGAAAATTGGACTCCATATGAATGGTACTTTGACGTTTTTAATAAGAGGGAGAACGGCATGGATAGTAAATTAAGAGAAGGCTTAAAAAAAATATTGAATGATTACTTGCAAGCAAAAAGAGAGCCTTTTGGAAGTCATCCACTCGGAACGTTTGTAAGAAATGACGTACCAGTAGAGTTTACTCGATTACCTTTTGTACCTCCAACTGATTATGTTGTCACTGGCTCTGTAGGACAAGGTGTATGGGCTCATGTACCTTGGATTGCAATAATGAATAGGTCTGTCACAGTGTCAACCCAAAGAGGCTATTATATTGTTTACCTCTTCAGTGAGGATATGAGTAGTGTATATCTGACTCTTGCACAAGGTGTTACCGAAACTTCACGAGAGGCCATGTATAAAATAAAAGAAGAAATTCGTGAATCTGTTCCCCTTTCCAGCAAAGTAAGGAAGGATGATGATCTTTATTTAGGCAATAGCCCAAGGGCAAAGGCTTACGCGCAATCTACTGCACTTTATATTCCTTATGATTATGAAAACATGCCGGATGAGAGTGAACTAGTGGCAGACCTAGAAGAAATGATTAATATTTACGAAAACTTTATTTCGATTAAGAATGGCAGTGTGCCTTCTAGGTATGAAGGAGATATTATGAGCGAAAATCCACATGATGTAACTAGAGAAAAATTCGAATATCTCTCGTATAATGATCTAGTTTCTCATATTTATTCTTTTATTAAGGGAAAGGGTTTCTATTACGAAAAGGACGAAATCATTAATCTATTCTTATCCCTAAAAACCAAACCTTTCGTCATTATCTCAGGTATTTCTGGCACAGGTAAAACAAAAATTGTTCAATGGTTTGCTGAAAGCGTGGGAGCGACAGAAAAGAATGGGCAATTTAGTTTAATCCCTATCCGTCCGGATTGGAATGATGGATCTGATCTGCTTGGATATGTTGACATAAAGGGTGAGTTTAAAGAGGGGCCATTAACTAAGGTAATCAAGAACGCCCATCAAAATCCTTATTTGCCTTATTTTGTTCTTCTGGATGAGATGAACCTGGCACGTGTTGAGTATTATTTTAGTGATATTTTAAGTGTGATGGAGAGCCGTAAGCGGGAGAATGATGTTGTAGTTTCTTCAACACTTCTCTCAAGTGATGTTTATGGGGAGGATCTTACTCTTCCAAATAATCTTTATATCATCGGAACGGTTAATATGGATGAAACGACGCATCCGTTCAGTAAGAAGGTATTGGATCGGGCAAATACGATTGAATTTAACCGTGTTAATCTTGGTAACCTGGCCTTTTTAACAGAGCAGGAAGAAGTGGAGCCGAAAGTCATTGGTCAGGATCGATTTGCTTCTGGATATCTTCATTTGAAGGATGTATATAAAGAGAATCAAGAGATAGTGGCCAGGGCTACGGATGAACTGGTTAGGATTAATGAATCTCTTCAGTTGATTAATGCACATGTGGGTTACCGCGTCCGGGATGAGATTTGTTTTTATCTTGCATACAATGAAGAATCAAGTTTAATGAAGTTTGAACCTGCATTTGACCACTGCATTTTGCAGAAGGTCCTCCCGCGAATTGCAGGCAGCGACACAAGAGTGGAACAATTGCTCAGGGGACTTTATAGTCTGTTTGCGAATCAAGACTATGAAGAAGATGGTCAAAATGACATTCAAAGTGCCAAGTATCCACGAAGCGCAGCAAAGGTTGCTGAAATGCTTGGGAGGTTAAAAAACGATGGCTTTACTTCCTTCTGGATCTCGTGATGACGTTGAATTAGTTAAAATTGAGACTGATGATCTCTCATTAGTGATAAAGGGAAAACCTTATCATGAGCGGTATGAGGGGTTACGGCAGTATAAGGCTATGGATCGCCATGATGTGATGGATTTTACGGTAACTGGAGATGGAATTCAGGAGATCAAGGTTTATGATATCGCCAATCAAGAACTGGTAACTCCCTCTAAGCAAAGGCCAATCTTCTTTGAAAATGGGGTCTATCAGCTGATTGTCGTTCCGAAGGATGATCGAGAGTTCACTTTTTATCACGAGTACCCTCTTATCAGACAAGCCGTCTCGCCTGTACCAATTGGCAGCCAATCGATTCTAATGGGGAATCTGCAGTTCCAAAACGAGGTTGGTTTTACAACGTTTGAGATAAGGGCGGATGGTAAGGCAATCCTTGAGGTTACACTTGAGATCTTTCCTGTAAAGCTTGATTATAAAAAGGATTATCAAAAACTATTAGAAGAAGTAAACGATGAAATTTATAACCTTGCTTTTCACTTTATCCGAAAAACGTATTTGGGTGCCAGGTTAAAGCTGGAGGGAAGTCCGTCGAAAGCGGAATTTTACCGGCTGATCAGTGAACATTTTCATCAATTTCTCCAGGCTGTTGCGAGAATTGAATTTCAACCTCATCATAAATTGGAGAAGACGTATGAAAGAGCACGCGGAGACCAGTTGAGGAAGCAAGACTCTGTCAGTAGGAATTTTTTGCGGAAGCGTTCGAATGTCTTTGTCGATGTATCAAAAGGGATTGCTGTTCATGGCAGGACTGTCATGCCTACTGAAGGATTAAAAATCAAAAAAGAGCTTACATATGATACATTGGAGAACCGCTATGTTAAGTGGATGATTGAGCGAATTAAACAAAAGCTTGATGATTTATTGGACTCTATTGTGAGCAAGAACAGGTGGAACAGAGAGAATCTAGATTATGATTTAGTTGAGAAAATTAAATCGATGTCCAAACAGTTAAAATCAAAGCTTAGCAGTCCATTCTGGAAGTCTATTGGCAATCTGGACCGATCGGTTATGAGTCTTGTTCTGCAAATGGCACCTGGTTATCGGGATGCTTTTCAAATTTATTTAACTGTGTCTAAAGGGTTGATGCTGCAAGGGAAGCTGTACCGAATGTCAGTGAAGGATGTTGCCACCCTCTATGAATATTGGACTTTCTTGAAGCTGGGTCAAATTCTTGGCCGCAAGTATAAGCTCATCAGCCAGGATATTGTACAGGTTAACAAGGAAGGGTTGTTTGTAAATCTGGAAGCAAATAAAACGGCAAGGAGAATATTCAGGCACCCTGTTACGAATGAGGAAATCATCTTAGCTTATCAAAAGCGGGAAAGTAGCCTGCCCACTGTTTCGCAAATCCCTGATATGATGCTGAGCATTGAGAAAAAGGGAAAGGGTTATAAGTACCATTATATTTTTGATGCTAAGTATCGGATCGATTATGCTCAGGAAGACAGCTATTATAAGAAACGATATAAAACATCCGGACCGATGGAAGATGACATTAATACAATGCACCGTTATCGGGATTCAATTGTTGCGACAAGTGGGGGGCCATTTGAGAGAACCGCTTTTGGAGCTTATGTGCTATTCCCATGGTTTGACGAAACCATCTATGAAGAGCACCATTTTTACAAGAGTATCGATAAAGTGAATATTGGCGGGCTGCCGTTTCTGCCGAATGCCACGACTATGGTTGAACGGTTTGTAGAAAGATTGATCGATAAGAGCCCAAAAGAGATTCAAAATGAAGGTATCCTGCCAAGGGGTGCACATGAAGAATGGAAGTCGAGCCTAGATCAAATGGTGATGGTTGGTCTTGTTTCCGATCAAGAGAGCTACGGTCAATTCATCAAGGAAGCCTATTATCAAATTCCTGTAAAGCAATTGAGGAAAGGCTGGCAGGACGCTGAGTATATAGCTTTGTATGTTAAAAATAGCTTGAATACTGAAAATGGCGTTCAGCTTTACGCAAAGATTAAAGATGTCAGGCCTGATCATGATGGTACTAATGAATATATGCTTTTTCATGTAGAAACTTGGTCTAGGCTGAAGCAGAACGTAAGGCCTGTAAATTACGGCATATCAACCTATGTGATGACGACTTTAAATACTCTAAAGGAAGCGCAGGAACTTCCTGAATTATTTTTGAAGTCCAGGGAAGAGATGGCGATTTGGCGAATGCTTAGAAGGGTCTCTGATCAAATCATGATTGATTTGGATCACGAAAATCTTGATCGCGCTTCTAGAATTTTAGAGTATAAGATAAATGATATCAAAGTGATCATGGATAAGCAGGAGAGGGAAATTCGGTTTATTCAAAATGGCGCAGAAGAAGCAATTTCAATAGATCGATTAGAGAGGAATCCTTCAGGGGTTTTTAAGAAGTTGATGGAGATGCTTCAAAAATAACAATTGTATTGATATAATTTTGTCGAAAATTAACATCTCCTTTTATTTGTGTTCTTTTAATCATAATATTCATACGGAAGGAGAGTGTAGTATGCCCATTTACAATAAGCTGGTTCGGGACCGAATACCAGAGATAATCACCGTTACCGGGGTGAAGTTTTCATCCGCAATTCTAGAGCAGGATGAATTTTTAATAGAATTAAGGAAAAAAGCCTACGAGGAATTTAAGGAATACTTGAATACTGAAACAAAGGAAGAGGCTATTGAGGAACTCGCGGATATACTGGAAATTATCCATTCATTAGCAAAGTCTCATGGATCATCCTATGATGAGATCGAAAATGTCCGAAAAGAAAAGGTTAGGAAACGGGGCGCCTACAATAACAAGATATTTTTAATTGAGGTTGAAGGTGAGTAATCAGTATAGGAATCCGTCTACTTATGACGTGATACTAATACTAAAGAAGCCCCAAAATGGGGCTTCTTTGCAATTTTAAACTCTCTCCAAAACTTCCTGCGGCACCCTGCCAAGGAAGTAATCCTCAATGTTTTCCCAGAATTCGTCTGTTTTCACTTCGTTTTCGAACAAGTAAGAAAGCATTTCTACCGATATTTTGTGTCGTTTATGGACATTGTTCAAAATTGTATTCTGGTAGTTTTCTGCATTCTTTATTGTGTTCTCGATTTGCAGCTTGGAGTTGATCCTGACGAAAATTTCTGGGTTGTCTCCACCCTTAACTTCATATAGAAGAAGGTCAAACATTTCAAATAGGCCGAGCGAAATGAATGATTTTTCCGCTTCGAAACGGTTTGCTTTTGTTAAATAGACCTCTTTGCTGTTGTTTATAGGGTTGGTTACTGACATCTGGACTAGTTTTTTGACATGTGTGCTAAGGAAATTGGTGAATTCATTGATACCCGGGTAAACCTGATACTTAGTGTTTTTCTGATTTTCTCTTTCAGAGATCATTTTTATTCGGTGATTCCGATTCACATTTACTGTGCTCTGATAGCTTATTATACTCTGAATAATTTGGTTAGCTATTGCTTCTGATTGGTATTTTGATCTGTTAAATAATTGCTGAACAGAAACTACGAGATCGTTAACGGTAAATTGTGTTTGATTTCTGACGTAAGGACTGAATAGCTTTTCAATCTTTGCTACAACATCATCCACTTTCCAAAGGAAGTTATGTTCTTTCTCTTCTTGGATATTCAGGTCAAGAATGAAAACAGATTCCATAAATTCAATGTATTTAAACTTTAAAGAATCGTCCTTTTGATACATTAGGTATTTGAACTTAGGGAAGGAAAGATCTTTATACTTTTCTTCCCATAAATTCTTAAGATTGAATTTGTATATGCCTCCAAAGTATACATCATTTAGTGTCTTAATTTTTTCTACAAAAGGACCGTAACGAGAAACGAATTCCTTTTCAATTTCCTTCTTAACCTTTACGTACTCAATGGAGAAAACACTTCTTGGACGCGCAATAATCGGCGAGTATCCAATTCTGTTAATAAAATCCTTCTCAATAATAAGCAAAGCTGTCTTCAGCTTATTATCAAGATCATCATCCACATCTGACTTGCGGTTGCGGTCGAATATATACCTAAATTCTTCTGAACTGATCAATAGATTACGAGCCTGTTTTTTATTTAAGTCCTTTTTATAAAGTTGCAGGATCTTGTCCATTACCTGAATCAACTGTGTTTTTCTGATAGTGCTGATTCCATGCAGTCGTTTTACATGGTTGAAGTCCTGAGGCAGGAAGTCAAAGAATGCTTTTCCTTCTGGCAAATCTCGCGCTGCACGGCCGATTTCCTGGATATAATCACAGACATTCCCAGTAGGTGCAAAGTGTATGATGGTACTGATATCAGAAATATCAATTCCCATTCCGAATGCCTTTGTTGCAAGCATGATCTTAGAATCATTTCGCTTATATTTCAGGAAGCTTTCGTTTTTCTCTTCTTTTTTCAACGTCCCGTAATACATTGAAATCATTGATGCAAGTTCTTGGTCAGCATTCAGTTGCATAAATTCATTGAATTGCTTTAGAAGTGAAACAAATGGGAAGTAAATTAGCACTTTTTTATTTTTGGCATAAAGTCTTTTTAGTCGTTCATGTAAAAGGGCGTACTTCTGCTGCCTGTATTCCTGGTCACGCTTAGCTGCTGATTTTATATGATTAAGCGATACCTTGATATCATCCCTTTTCACATAACCAAAGTAATTGATTGGGCTTGTCAGCATAAGGCTGTCTCTAGTTTCAGAGTACATATCCTCCACACCACCGTAAATTGCTGTTGCCGTGAAGGTTGCGATTGGGAACTGCATTTCCTTGCGCAGTTTTTGAAGATAGCTGCCAAGATACCAATAATCCGAGCGGAACGCTTTTCCCCAGGTGGTTACAATGTGTGCTTCGTCAATAACGAACAGTCCAACTCTTCTCTCACCTATCAAGATCTTAATGTCAGACCTGCTTAATAGTGTTTCTGGTGAGATATACAGTATAGAGATCTCTCCATCAGCAATGCGCTTTGTAATATTCATTTTTTCAACAGGGGAAACCTCAGAGTTAATCGTTGCAGAGAAATGAACGTTCTTTTCCTGCAATCCATATACCTGGTCCTTCATCAGACCGATCAGAGGAGAAATAACAATCGTTAAAAGATTATATTTCTCTGCGAGGTATATGGCTGGAACCTGGAACATGACCGATTTACCTGCACCAGTAGGAGAGGTTACAAAGATATCTCTATATGATTCTTCATCTTTTGCAGCCTCAGCTTGAATAACAAGGTCATTGATGATTTGTGCTTGAGATATATAGGTGATTTCCTTCGGATTATTATAATCATCCACGTTTTTGTACATTTTCAATGGTCGGAAATCATCATACTTCCAATACGTTTTCAGAATCTCTTTATATTCCTGCTCGCGTTCATTCTTTACTTCCACCGTCTTTTTTTGGTGTTCGTAAATTGTCACATCTGGATACAGAGATTGAATGAGTTTGATCCTGTCCAGGTAGTTTTGGCTGAATCGCTGGAGATTCCCTTTCCACGAAAAGTAAATACTTTGCTGATTATATCTATCGTTCAAAAGCTCATTCAACAAATCGAGGAATGGTTCTTCCACATCCGATAATTCGATAAAGCTGACAGCTTCAGTGTCGATTGGCATTTGATACAATTCATCAGGAACAGGGAAGAGATCGATAGAATGATTTTCGTCTATATAGGATACGAAGAAATCACCATTACTTGTTTTTATTATATTGCCATAGTATGCGGTGATGTACTGTATTTCATCAGGTACCTGGCTATGCTTATCGATTTCATCAAAGTATTCACTATAGATTGAATCAATATTAAGAATCTCATAGTTCAATGGATAATAATGCTGATACAAATTATTATTCACGATTGTAACCTTACTGAAGGGTTCGATTGTCGTTGTTGAAACGGTTGCCAATTCTTCAAAGGTACACCAATAAACTCCGGGTGATTGATTAAAATTCATGACAGCTTCTGTAATTAACGTTGTTGTGCTATTGTTTAATTCCACAAGCGAGACATCTAATCCGCTGCTGAATAGCTTCTTGATTTTAAGGTCGGTAAGCCATTTTGACGGGAACCCTTTAAAGACGATCAATTGGTTTTTGTCTGTATTTTGCGTAGTAATTAAATGGTCAATTTGAAATACCAAATTTTCAAACAAAAAAATCACTTCCATTCTGTTTCCATTGTGATAAATTAATACTAAAATAGAATTAATAAAGTTTCAACAGGAAGTGAGATTATGCATAAAGAACTAGCTGCGACTATAGCAAACTACCTAGGCAAATATTCAAAATCCGATCAAATAAATGTTCAATGGCTTCAAAGGATTATTGAAGTCAATATAAACCGGGCTGTGCCAGAGAAATTCATAATCGATTACCTCAAGGAAAAGGGATATCAGAACTATATTCTTAACGAACAAAAGAAAGCGGAAACAAAAAAGCCGATTGAAACAGTGGTACCAGTAAAAACAGTAATCGCAATGGATGACGATGATGACGATGACGACTTTGACCCGAACCAATTCTTGGAGGACAACAAGGAGAAAATCCTGAATGCTGCGCTTCCGACTAATAACTTCGGCGACAATATTTGGCTGATTGAAAAATACCAATCTACTAAGAGCGATGAATTTTTATCCCAGATTGTAAGGCTTAATCAAGGCCTTGTTGAAAAAGTTGCTGGTAAATACCAGAACACCAGCCGTCATAAGCTTGATTTTGATGACTTGGTTAGCATCGGTAAATTCGGCCTTTTAAAAGCGATCGATCGATTCGACCCTAATATGGGATATCAGTTTTCTACCTATGCAACATGGTGGATAAGACAGAAAATAACAAGGGCGATTTGCGATGAAGGGACAACGGTTCGAATACCTGTACATATGCACGAGAAGATAAAGAAGGTAATCAGGCTGGAGAATGAGTGCTTTTGGGAAAAAAGCTACCTGGACATAGAGTGGGTTTGTGAGCAAATGGATATTACTGAAGAACAATATTACGAATTGAAGCAGGTAGATGAAAAGTTCATAGGGATGAAATCTTTACATAGCATTGTTTCTCAAGAAGATGAGGATAGCTTGTTAATTGACTTCATTGAATACAGCCCTGACCATGTTCTCGGTGAAATCAGCATCGATCTGCGGGATCCCTATGAAAATATGGTATCAACAAATCTGAGGTATCAATTAGAAGTCGTACTAGATGGGTTAAAGGAAAGAGAAAGCGATGTAATCAAGCATCGAGTAGGATTTGACGGAGGTAAGCCTAAAACATTAGAAGAGATTGGGCAAATATATGGGCTGACAAGGGAACGGATTCGTCAAATTGAAACAAAAGCCATTAATCGATTGAGAGCAAAATTCCGCAAGCTGAAAATCAAATATGAAGATGTATCTTTGGAAGCTTAACTGTTTTAAAAATAGCAAACGGTTGTTTTTTTGAGAAAATATCAAAAATATATTAAAAATCCTGCATTCGGATAATAGTAATTGTAGTGGGATAAAACGTAATTTAATTGGTGGGATAAGCAATCCTTTATGGAAAACAAATGATTAAGCATACCCATTTAGAAAGGGGTATGCTTATTTATAAATTGACAGGCGTCTAATTTTTAAATCATATTGTTGTGCAATAAAGTCTCAAACAATAACACTGTCTCGAACGTAGCCAAATAATCAACTATTTCGTAGTCAGTATGCTCATGTTGATATCCTGCTGACAAGTTGACTGAGGGTATGCCATATTGGGCAAACACTTTAGCATCGCTTACTCCACCTGGGGTTGTCTGCCAATCTTCCATGCCAGCTAGTTTGCCTGCCTGTTCGAATAGTTTCCCGAAATCTTCAGAGCAGAATGCGAAACCTGCATTAGAAGTCACGATATCTCTATTGCCTCTTCGGTCAATCACTATCGCTGCATCAACATCCTCAATGAAATCCATGTTGATTTCACGTGATCCGCGGCATCCGATTTCTTCTTCCACTGTGAATGCAACTTTTATCGTTCCATGGAAATTGGTTTTTCGCACTCTTTTCAAAATGGATAGGATAGCGGCGATTCCTGCACGGTCGTCTGCACCTAGGATTCCTTCCGAGCTGCTTAAAGTGGTGCCTTCTTCCATAATATTTCGATCAGCTGAAATTTTCTCCACTGTATCCATATGAGCAGAAAGGAGGATGGTTGGGCCGGTTCCGCACTCCATATACCCTAGTAGATTTCCTTTTTTATCAATGAATGAATGGTCGAGAACACGATGTAATTTGTTTTTTAATGTTAAGCGAATGGCCCTTTCATCTGTACTTGCACCTGGAATATTGAGTAATTCGATCAAATCAGTTTTAAAGTGTGCGGCTTGAAGTTCCTTGATATAGCAGGGATTTTTATGAAGTCGATAAAGATTCTCTGCTAACTCAAGTAAGAGTATTTGATTGCCTTGATGATAATCAAAGCGTACATTCTTTCCGTCAATTCTGCATTTCAAACTTGGTGGAACTGCAGCCTTTAATAGGTCAATTTGATTGCTGTTCGGGAATTTTTTAAGAAAAATGTGTGCAGGTCTTTTCCCGTGTCCATCACATGAACCAAACGTATGAATGCCTAACTCATTTAACCAGCGAACGACTCCGCGGATATAAGGGTCAATGTCCGTTAGCGGCAATTCTCCTCCGGCCGGGTCAATCAGCATTCCTGGACCAGGAGAGTTAATCTCTTGGCTGGCATCATGTATTGCTTTAATCATGTCTAAATCGTTCATTTCTTCTTTTAATGATTGTGCCGCGGTTTTAAGATTGATTAATAATTGTGCAGCAGTTCCTTGAGGTGAGTTGTAGAAATCGTCCTTTTGTAAACCATGTCTTGCTAATAAAATGTTATTCTTCATTCAAAATCATCTCCCATTTGTTTTTGTAAGCTTAGTTTAGCAAGCGTACTGTGACACGGTGTCACAGCAGGAAAGAAGGATTTTGGATACATAAGTGGAAATTTATATTGAGGTGAAACACGATGAACGGAAGAGAGAGGGATGTGCATCCTCTGGATGAAGAAATGCGGTTAAAGAACGATTTAATGGAGGCAAGGAAGGAGAGAGATCGAGAAAGGCAAAGATTGATTGAAAAGAAAATCGTCAAGCTCTATGTCTCCCAGGCAGAATACTTCAAAATGGCCGAAAAGCCGGATCCTTATATAGCAACAAAGTATCTGAAGAAAGCTATCCGGATTCGGGCTGACCATCCTGTTGCCAATTACCGGCTGGGTTATCTGTTTTACCGGAAGAGGGAGTACACTAAAGCCATCCTTCACTTTGGAAAGGCACTGGACGGAAGCGAGACAGAGGGACTAAATGATACGCAAACCCTTCTTGCGAATATGTTTTTGGTGAATTGCGGCATAAGAATCGCGAAAGAATCTATCCTGGAAGTTCAGAGTATCGAAGAGAATCTGTATTCCGATCTGGAAAAAGACAGGATCGAAAAATATCGGAAAGAAATTCTTGTTTTAGATGAAGATGTATTTGAGAGAATGTTTTATAAAAAAATTGAAGATGGAATTGCTTCCAGAATTAATGAAGATGAATTTAGTTCTTATCATCCAATGAGAAAGCAGATTGTATTGAAAATCTCGGACCAAGGCAGGGAAATCATTTTTCCGGGCGGATTGAAATATAGTTTGAGCCCAGTTGCTTTCAATATTTTTTACGCATTATTAACAACAAGCGAGTTTTTAACCTATCGAGATTTAAAACAAAAAAGCGAGCTGGAAGTGAATGAAGACAATATACGCCAACTAATCAGCCGTTACTCCAGAAATATTCCTGTATGGAATGAATATTTTCAATCTGCAAGTGTAGTGAATCCGGAAACGAGCAGGCAAGTGGCAGCCTATAAGTTAGCTGAAGGGGTCCGATCCTCCATTTTATGCAGAGGGGATGAGGAGCTGCCGGGGGTTTATGCATGAGGAATGAAAATCAAATAATATAAGGACGTTTCATAAAATTATGCAAAAAATGGTACTCGATACCACACTATCCAAAACGAGAGGGAAGAAAAATCCTTTGCATATTCTTCTCTTAACGGAGGATCTTGCTTAATAGCTAACAATATGAATACAAACGGCTCGGCCTATCTTCCATTTTGAGGTGACAATTATTGGATAATGTAGAAACGATTAATTTAGTACCTAATTTTTTATCTTTTTATCAAATGGCAAATAACCTGATATTGATAATGAGAGAAGATGGGCTCTCTGGAAGGAATATTATAACTTTGCTGCTGTTCCTCCTGGAGAGTAGGAGAGAACACTAGCGAGGAATTTGCTGGACTCAACTTGGGAAAATTATGCTGGTCATTTGTCGTTTATTGAGGCATGGAAACCAAATGAGGAGAAAGTTAGTCATTACTTAAAAGAAGTTAAAAAGTTGTTTGGGTATGAGCAACCGATTCATTTAGTTGTTGTTTATTTCGTAGGGGGATTCGAACATAATCCTTTTGTTGCACCCTATGACGAGAAACGTTTGGCACTTTGTCTTCCAATTGAGAATGGAGATTCAGATATTTTTCTTTCACGCGAACTGACACATATCGTACATAAACAAACCGCAGAGAGGGAACGAACGATTGCCTCAACGATCTTACAGGAAGGATTAGCGACTCAAGTAAGCAAGTATTTTGTTCCTGGACATCCAGATGAATTATATCTTGAACATAAAAAAGGTTGGCTTCAATCTTGTAAAGAAAACAGAGTGAAAATCATGAATGGAATCGTTCCTTTTTAGAAGATAGTTCTTCAAAAGCGGTAACAAAGTTTACATTCGGGAATGGAACCACTAACTATGAGAGGGAAGCATATTATGTTGGTTGGGAATTTGTTGGATTGCTATTAGCACAAGGGGTAACTTTTAAGGATATGGCTAGTATTCAAGAAAAGGATATTCTAAGTTATGTACGAGAATTTTTCCATGTTAACTCTAAAAGATAGAGCCTGTAAATGCGTAGGCTCTATGTCATTTATCATCTTTCACAAGCATAAATTATCCTTATCCCGGTCGTCTTTGATTGATAAGCCAGGTGGGTGGAAGGTACACCGTTAGGGTACACTTTCCTTAATTCAATGAAGTTTGTGAAGTATTATGGCTGGCTGTTTGATGAAGGTGCGGTTGTGTTTTGAGCCGGCAAAATTACCTTGCATTCAAGTCGTAGTGATATGAGGATCCCCCATAATCAGGTGAAGAATCTCAAAATGGCTACCTAAAAGCTAAATAAAGTAATAATCCCACCTGGGGAAACTTTTCCATCGGTGAGTTGATTACCATTCCACATAAAAATTTTTCGGGAATTTTATACAAATCATTCCTTCTGTCGACATTGTTTGTGTATAATGAAATTCAGCGGAAAATTTTATACATTAAGAATCTGGTGTCTTATAAACGGCTTGGCCGTTTATAGACTTAATAGGGAAGTTGGTTAAAATCCAACGCGGTCCCGCCACTGTAAATGGGAGCTTCAAGCAAATGCCACTGTACTAAGTATGGGAAGGTGCTTGAAAGCTATGACCATGAGCCAGGAGACCTGCCTGATTCTTCGCGCCACAACCTACGAGGATAGGAGGTGTTTGGAAGGATTCTGGCTTTTTGTTAGAGGAACCGATACAAACATCTCCATGTACATTATGGAGGTGTTTTTTTAGTTTGATAGACTGATAGTTCATAGGATACGCGTAATGAAAGTGTTTGCAGACAAGCATGAGTGTAATGATTAATTAAGATTTGAAAAGATGATTCGGAGGAATGAGAGATGAAGAAGTTTAATGCATTTTTAGTTGCGCTTTTATTAACAGTTTTTGCGCTGGCAGGATGCAGTAGCCCTGATCAGCAAAAGGTAGATACTGCATCGAAGAATGAAACAGCAAAGCAGGTAGAAACGAAATTCCCTGTCACAGTCACTGACGCTATGGAACAAAAAGTCAACATTGAAGCGAAGCCTGAAAAAATCGTTTCCCTGATGCCGAGTAACACGGAAATTGCTTATGGGTTGGATTTGGGAGAACAAATTGTTGGCGTCTCTGATTTTGATAATTATCCAGAAGAAGCAACAAAAAAAGAGAAGATTGGCGGAATGGAATTCAATGTTGAGAAGATTATTTCTTTAAAGCCTGATCTTGTCCTGGCACATGAATCCAGTGCGCAAACTGGCAAAGCTGGACTACAGCAGCTAAGAGATGCGGGGATTGCGGTTCTTGTCATTAACGATGCTGCAAAATTCGAGGAAGTATATGAAACAATCAGTTTGATTGGTACCGCTACAGGTAAGCAGGAAAAAGCGGAAACGTTAATAGCTGATATGAAGAAGAAAGTGGAAGACATCAAAACAAAAGCCCAGGCTATTCAAGAGAAAGACAAAAAAACGGTGTTTGTTGAAGTATCACCAGCGCCAGAACTTTATGCCCCTGGCAAAAATACCTTCATTGATGAAATGCTTCAGATCATCAATGCAAAAAACACGGTAACAGAGGAAGGCTGGCCAAAGATGGAAACAGAGGCGATCATTAAAAGCAATCCACAGGTGATCGTCACGACTCATGGATACTATACGCCAGACCCTGTTGAAAATGTAACAAGCCGTGAAGGCTGGCAGAATATCACCGCTGTAAAAGAAAATCGTGTAGTCGATGTCCATTCTGATAAGGTTACGCGTACGGGACCGAGGCTGACAGAGGGAGTAGAGGAGCTTGCAAAAGCTGTTTACCCGGACATTTTTAAATAATGAGTTCTTCGCCAGTGAAATTCCCGCTTCCCAGTCAACGTTGTTTCCTGAAATTCTTTCAGAAGGAGCAGAGCAAGTGATTATTGGTCAAGGGCTTCTACAAAGTTCTGAAGAGTTCGTTGTTTTAGAATCTCCTATACTATTAAAAACGATGTCTTCAGGTGTAGTCGGCTCGGGAACCGGATGGTACAGTACCTTCGAAAATCGGCATGTGAACAAGGATTATGACTGCAGCGACCACCGGGAAGATATGGTGCAATATCTAAAGCAGCATGGATTCGACCCGGTCAAAACAGTGGGGATGATGACAGCGGTGATATTGGAGGATGTCAGCTTTAAGCTGTACCAGGAAAATGGGTTCTCGGTTTTTATCGTTGTTACCGCAGGTGTAGGAAATGCTGTTGAAGCGTCTAGAAGCGGTCAGAATTCTTATGAAAAGTCGCCTGGAACCGATCAATACCTGGGTATTCGTGAACGGTGAGCTGACAGAGGAAGCCTTTATCCAGAGTATTATGACGGCGCCGAAATCATTTCTTTAATCGGCCGGATGTTTGCAGGGAAAAAGGCGGTCATTGTCCAGCCAACATTCTCTGAATATGAAGAAGCGTGCCTGGTGAATGGGTGCCAGGTCCAGAACCAGAACCATCAATTGCAGTCAGACAGGTGGGAATGGACGGATGATGGTTTAAGTGGAAAACTTCAAAACGCGGATGCTTTATTTCTTTGCAATCCTGATAATCCGACCGGTGTCTACTATCCCAAATCTGTTATTCAACACTTGTTGGAGGAGTGCAGAAGGCACCAATGTCTTTTGATTGTCGATGAGGCTTTTTACGATTTTCTCCCGGAAAATGAACCTATTGCCCAGTACATAAATGATTATCCCAATTTACTAATTATCAGGTCGATGACAAAAATGTTTGCCATCCCTGGCCTGCGACTAGGCTATTTGCTGGCTGATCCAACTGTGATCAAGAGGGTTGCTGCGTTCCAGCCTCATTAGAGCACGAATGCCATTGCACTAAAGGCAGGTGAATGGTGTCTCGATAGTGAATCATACATAACGGAAACCATTACTTTAATCGAACAAGAAAGACAGCGACTATTTCAGTTTTATCAAGAGCGGAACCTGCAGGTTTCACCTTCCCGGATCAATTTTTATTTACTGAAGGACTTTTCTATTAATGATCAGCTTCCTTTTTTGCAATACCTGATTAAAAGAGGGGTTATCCCGAGACACACTATGAATTTTCCAGGACTTGAGGGAAGATGGCTCCGATTTGCCATCAAGGGACGCAGCGATAATGACAAATTGATGGAGGCGGTTGATGAATGGCTGAGAAGTCGTCTTTAATTTTTATTAGCGGTGGTGTCCGGAGCGGAAAAAGCCGTTTTGCCGAAATACTTGCAGGTATTTGGAAAGAGCAAATATCCGGGCAGCTGCACTATGTCGCTGCAGGCCAGCCAAGCGATCAGGAAATGAAGGAAAGAATCATGCGCCACCAACAGGACCGTGAATACAGCGGTTTACATTGGAGGACTTGGGAGATTCCCAGGAATCTCTCCCCGCTTTCAAGTGTACTTTCGAAAAAGGATATCGTTCTGCTCGACTGCCTGACAACCTTATTGAATAACGAATTTTTTCATGAGGAAGGCCGGTGGAAGGACAAGGACTTCACGGAAACTATTTACCATAAGATTTTAGGTGAGATTAAACAAGTAGTGAACCAGGCCAGAGCGACAATTGTAGTCAGCAATGAGCTCCTTTGGGAACCAATGGCGGATCAAGGGCTGGTTTTTTCTTATTCAAAGGTACTTGGCCTGCTTCATCAAGCACTCGTAAAAGAGTGCGATGATGCTTATTTAGTGGAGGCAGGAATTCCGATTTTGATGAAGGGCGAGAGTAGACTATGAAAGGAATCATGATACTTGGTACAGCTTCAGATGTGGGTAAGAGCCTGATTGCGACAGCTATTTGCCGTGCATATGCCAATGAAGTTATTCTGGTCGCGCCGTTCAAGTCACAGAACATGTCCAATAATTCCTATGTAACCATAGAAGGGAAAGAAATCGGCAGAGCACAGGGAATTCAGGCCGAGGCTGCAAAGACAGCAGCAACTGTCATGATGAATCCGATCCTGCTGAAGCCCAGGCCGGACCAGCAGGCAGAAATTATCCTTTTTGGGAAAGCAATCGATACGATGTCAGAAAAGACGTATCGGGATGCTTTTTACGAACAGGGACTTCAGGCAATTCATACGGCTATTGAAATACTTGCTCAAGAGTTTGAGCTGATTGTCATGGAGGGGGCAGGGAGCCCGGCAGAAGTCAATTTGAAGGATCGGGAGCTTGTCAACATGAAGGTGGCCGAAATTGCTGACGCACCTGCAATACTGGTGGCTGATATTGACAGAGGAGGGGTATTTGCCAGCATCATCGGCACTCTAGAACTTCTGACGCCTGAAGAAAAGTCACGTGTGCAAGGGCTGATCATCAATAAATTTCGCGGGGACGTGGCCTTGTTCGAGGATGGCGTAAAATGGCTGGAGTCTAAGACGGGCATTCCCGTTCTTGGTGTCCTTCCGCACCTCGAGAACCATATGATTGACGGAGAAGATTCTTTATCCATACCTGCTTCAATGTACAAGTCTGGTCTGGATATTGTGGTGATCAAGCCTCCTTACCTTTCAAACTTCAGTGATATCGAACCTTTGTATTTTGAACCGGATGTCTCGATCCGCTGGGTTAGCAGAATGGATGAAATGGGTGACCCGGATGCCGTCATCCTGCCTGGTACAAAGAGCACGATCCGGGATCTTCAGTATTTCAAGACAGCAGGGGTTAACAGCTGGCTCGTTCATTATGCGGCTAAAGGCGGTTTTATAGCTGGTATTTGCGGCGGCTATCAAATGCTCGGCCAGAAGCTCTTTGATCCTTATGGAAGTGATACTGGTTTGGTCTCTACCCAAGAAGAGGGACTGGGAATCATCCCGGCAGAGACGACTTTTTTACCAAACAAGACAACGGTTCAAACAAAAGCGGCAGTTCACCCGGGAACAGGATTAAATCTGTCAGTTGAAGGCTATGAAATCCATCTGGGTGAAACCGTGCTCTCATCGGAATGTCAGCGATTTCTATTGCTAAAGGATGGCAAGGAGGAAGGCTATTATGGACAAGATGGACGCATCATTGGCACCTACCTGCACCATCTTTTCCACAATGATGAATGGAGAAATCACTGGCTCAATTCAATTCACAAGGCTAAAGGCCTGCCTGATCGCGAACCCGTATTTATCAGCAGGCTAAAGGAGCAGAAGTACGATGAATTGGCGGCCCATTTTAAGCGTCACGTCGATTGGGACAAGCTGAAGGAAATATCCGAAAAATGGAGAACGAGACATGAGTTGGATTAAGGGATTTTTAATTAACCTGCAATTTTTTACAACGATTCCAATTCGGTTCGTTTTGCCGATGGACAAAAAGCACCTAGAGAAAGCGATTCAGACATTTCCATTGCTAGGTTTGCTGCAGGGAGGGATATACGCAGGAATCCTTTATGCCATGGTTGAATGGACACCCTTTTCCGCTCTGGCGGCTGCATTCGCACTTTGGCTTGCAACCATCATCGTAACCGGTGGAATCCATCTCGACGGCTGGATTGATTCCAGTGATGCGTTTTTCTCATACGGTGATAAAGATAAACGGCTGGAAATCATGAAAGATCCGAGGACAGGTGCGTTTGGAGTCTTATCTGTAATAGTCCTGTTAAGTACAAAATTCTTCTTTATATATGAAATTATTACAAAATTCCAGAGTGCTACGTACCTGCTAGCAATTGCTATCCCTTTTGTTAGCAAGATGTTAATGGGCATCCTGCTCGTCTTGGTAAACCCGGCTAAAAATGAAGGGCTTGGGGCTTTGTTCAGAAATGCTTCATCAATAAGGACTTTATGGATCTACCCTGTTTATCTTCTGCTTTTTGCCGTAACTTCATTTTTAACAGGATTATCTATTTGCTTTGCCAGCTATGTCCTTGCTGCCATTCTCATTTTCCTGTTCCTTCGGAAGAAAATTATGGAATGGTTTGGAGGGATGACGGGTGATACCCTTGGCGCAAGTGTCGAATTGACGGAGGTTTTGCTGTGGATGACAATGTGGTTATTACATTATTTCGCCATGGGGTGACAGAAGAAAATAAACGCCAGGCATATCTTGGATGGACGGACTCTCCTTTGATCCCAGGGCAAGTTTTTCCTGAGGTTCCTGTTTGTTATGAGCAGGTCTATTCAAGTGACCTTGGCAGATGCAGGGAAACCGTGAAGGCTCTTTTTCCTCAAAGCGTTCCAGTGATTGTGCCAGAGTTCAGGGAACTGCATTTCGGCGATTGGGAAGGACATACTTATGAACAACTCAAAGACCAGGCAATGTTTCAAAATTGGCTTTCCGAACCTTTCAAGGTCATCCCACCGAATGGAGAATCGTTTTCTGAGTTTTCTCACCGGGTGGAAGATGGTTGGCGTAAAATAGCCCAGGACATCGTTGAACGCGGATTAAAAGCGTCAGCGGTAGTAACCCATGGCGGTGTGATCCGATATTTATTAGCCCGATACGCAGTGGAAAAGAAAGATTTTTGGGAATGGAGAATTCCTCATGGTCATGGCTATGATCTACTTTGGAAAATTGAGGGATTAAGGAGGGGAGAACGGTGCATTTCGTTACAGGAGGTGCCTTTAATGGAAAATCTAAATGGGTCAGGGAGCAATATGGACTAGACGAAAATGAGCATTTATGGAATTCAGCATATAAAAATGATCCCATTCCTTCCCCAGACAATGTGAAAATAGTTGTTTTCGAAGGGTTGGAAGTCTGGCTTAGGGAATGGACTGGCAGCATGGAATCGGTCGAAATCAGGCAAAAATGGCGGTCATTAGTACGTGAATGGATTGAGTGGGAAGGTCAGTATCCCAAGCGAAAAATCATTTTAATAGGCTGTGACATATCAAAAGGGATTGTTCCGATGGCTTCAGAGGATCGCAGCTGGCGGGACATGACCGGATGGGTCTACCAGGATCTTATGTCTGTTGCTGAGCGGGCAGATGTCATATGGTATGGAATCAGCCAAAAACTAAAATAGAGGGGTTTTGAAAATGAGATTATATACAAGGACTGGCGATAAAGGCCAAACGAGTATTATCGGTGGCAGAGTGGAAAAAGATGATATTCGGGTTGAAGCGTATGGAACCGTGGATGAAGTCAACTGTTTTGTAGGCCAGGCTGTAACCCAGCTGGACCCTTTAATTTTTCAAGATGTATTGGAGGACCTTGAGAAAATCCAGCATGAACTTTTTGACTGCGGCGGAGATTTAGCCAATGTGACAAAGACAAGGGAACAGAAACTGACAAAGGATTCGGTTGAGTATCTTGAAAAGAAAATCGATGAACTGATTGCTGAAGCTCCTAAGCTTGAAAAATTCATTTTACCAGGAGGAGCTCTTGCTGCCGCTTCGATTCACATTGCCCGTACGGTTACGAGAAGAGCAGAGAGATTAGTTGTTTCATTGCTGAAGGCTGACCCGGAAGTTTCAGAAACGGCACTTCAATATTTAAATAGATTGTCTGATTACTTCTTTGCCCTTGGCAGAGTGATCAATTTCCGTCTCAACCTCAAGGATGTTGAATACGTCCGCAGCGCCAAGGTTTTCAGAGGAGGGAAGCGCAAGGAGGAAAAACAGGGTGAAGAGTAGGAAGATGTCCTGGACCGCCATGCTTATCGCCCTTTCTGCGGTAGGGGCTTCTATCAAAATACCAGCGCATATCGGTAGCGTGGCATTGGATTCGTTCCCTGCATTGCTGGCTGCTGGCTTGTTTGGAGGACCTGCAGGAGTGGCAGCAGGCAGTCTTGGCCATTTGCTTTCAGCTATGATTGGCGGAATGCCGCTCGGCCCTTTTCATATATTGATTGCTGGCGAGATGGCCCTGTTGGCCTATCTGTTTGCTTTGCTGTATAAAAATGATAAACGCTGGTATGCCGGAATTCTATTTATCATTGGGAACAGCTTTGCCGCGCTGCTTCCATTTATCGTATTCATGGGAAAGGCTTTTTATCTCGCGATTGTGCCCTCCCTTTTTGCAGGTTCTGTTTTAAATATAGTGCTAGCTTTCCTTGTATTACCGAGGATCGCCAAAGTGTTGGAACACTCACAGCCCTTCTCAAGGGAGACATAGGCAGAGCTTGCGAAGCTGAAACTTACTTGAAAGGAGGGTTTTCGATTGCGGGATGTATTAATGATTCCGTTTAATGAAGATGAAAACCTCGTTATTGCCAGTGATAATAGTGGTTCAATCGGATTGAAGGAGATGGATGCACTACGAGTGCCTTATGAAACCGTTGCTTACTATTCTTTCAGGGTCGCTGTCATGGAGTGCATGAGTGCTGGTGCCGAGCCATTTGCTGTCACCATGCAGAACTTCTGTGGTGATGATGCCTGGAAGGCTCTCTTTAAAGGAATTGAACAAGGCATAGCGGAGCTTGGGAAGTCGAATTTAAGCATAACGGGAAGCACGGAGAGCAATTTTTCCTTACACCAGTCTGCTGTTGGTATAACCGTACTCGGGAAAACGAGAGGAAGAAAAGCAATCGATAAGCTGACGTACAACAATCAAACCAAAATAGCAGTAATTGGCCTCCCGCTTGTAGGACCAGAAGTGGTCGAAATAGAAGGTGGAGTTGTCTCATTAGCAGTTTTCGAACAGATTTGCGGGCTTGAAAATGTTGTGACGATTCCGGTTGGCTCGAAAGGTATTCTCTTTGAACTTAATGGCCTTTTTGCAGATTTACAGTTTACGAAGGAGAATCTGGAAACGACCCTGGATATGACCAAATCCTCAGGCCCTTCAACCTGTTTTATTGCCGTCTATCCCGAATCTATCTATGCGAAGTTGACTTCCTTAGCAGGGCGGCACTTTCATGAAATCAACTTTTTGGGGTGAGACCGTGCTTCATTTGTATGTAATCAGACATGGTGAAACAGAATGGAATAAAGAGAAGAGGAGTCAGGGACGCCTGGATTCTGCACTTACAACAAAAGGGGAAGAAGATGCCCGCTTATTGGGAGAAAGACTAAAATATACAGAATTTCTGCAAATCATCTCTTCCCCAAGCAGCCGAACGTTGGAAACAGCAAGATTGGTAAAAAGAGAGCGGCCAACCCCTATAACAACAGATGACAGGCTGATGGAGATTGATCTCGGTCCGTGGCAGGGGAAAACGGAGGCGGAGATTAAAGTTCAATATCCAAAAGCCTTCGATGCCTACTGGAACCAGCCTGAATCATATATTAGTGAAGGTGGAGAAACATTTTTACAAGTACAGCAAAGACTTAAGCAGTTCCTGGAGGATCTTGAAGAAACAATCAAGGATGGAAATGTGCTCATTGTTACTCACGGAGTCGTAATCAAGACGCTTTATCTCCTGTGCCGAAACGCTTCGATCAAGCAAGTATGGGATCCGCCGTTTATCTACGGCACGAGCTTAACCATTTTAACAATCGGCGATGGAAAAAAAGAGCTGAAGCTTGAAGCATGTATATCGCATTGTTCCTGATTGTGAATTATGAGTGTGTTAGGGAATTATATGAGATGTTCCTATACTTCGTCTAAGGATGGACAAAAGGTGCTTGAATAGAATTGTAGTTTCACAAATGGAAGATGTGGTTGGAATATTGAAAGACTAGAAGAAAACAGAATGAGAAGCTGATTATCTAAACAACTTAGTGACAGAAAAGGAAAAACTGTTATTACATCTGGAGAAAAGAATACAAAAGAAATTAACCGTCTTTTAAGTAAATTAAGAAAACTGACAACGGAGATATAAATATCTTTCTTCGATTTAGTTAGACAAAAAGAGAGCCTCAGGCTCTCTATTATGATCATCTTTCACAAGCATAATTATCCTTATCCCGGTCCATCTTTGATTGATAAGCCGCGTGCGTGGAAGGTACACCGTTAGGGTGCACTTTCCTTAATTCAGTGCAGTTAGCAAAGTATTCTGGCTGGCTGCTTGATGCTGGTGATGTTGTGCTTGGAGCCGGCTGGGAAGTACTTGCTGCTGGCTTGCTAGTAGTTGTTGTTGCAGGTTTACTGGCTGTTGTCCAATTTTTAGCAGACGCTTTTGTGTCCAGGTCACCTTTGGTTGTTCCTTCTGTTCCAAATGCCCATAGTCCTTTTTCAGCTTCACTTGCTTCTCTTGCGAACTTCACGAAGTACTCGCTGTATTTTACATCAGGCGGGAAGGTGGATGGTTCTGCATATCCGTTCAGGACGAGGTCTGCATTGAACATTTTTGAACGAATTTCGTATTCGTTCATATCGTTTGTTGGAATGGCGAGCCAGATGATCCGAAGCTGACGGCCGTAACGGTCGGTGTCACTGACATCTTTTTGCATCCAGATTTTTTTGCCGCTTAGTTTTGAGTTCGTGTAATTGCTGGCTTCTTTTCCATACGTCTCTTTTCTTGTTGTGGATTCTGGTGTATTTACGCCAACGAATCGTACTTTACGGCCATCGGTTGTTTCAATCGTGTCACCATCAACGACACGGCTAACTGTTACTGCTTCCAAACCAAGATTGGCGAGTAATGCTTCCTCTTTTTCCTTCGCTTCAGGTTCAGCCTTAGCCTTGGCTTCTTCTTCGGCTTTTGCTTTTGCCTCAGCCTCTAATTTCGCTTTTTCCTCTGTTTCTTCTTTAGCCTTCTTCTCGGCTAATTCTTTTGCCTTTTCTTCTTCTTTCTCTTTTTCAATTTGCTCATTTTTCATTTTCTCAGCATCTTTCTTAGCATGCTGCTCTGATTTTAAATCAGCGGTTTTATCTTCAGGAACTGGCTCAACAAAGATCATAACCAGGACAATGGTCGTGATGGCGCCAAGGGTCAGGAACATCCAAGGCTTTTCAGCGTAACTTTTTCCTTTGTTCTTTTGGTTATTGAGCCACATACCGGCAATATAGATGGCAACACCGATTAAACCGATCGGAGCGGCTAGTGATGAAATCAGCAGTAATAACAGAACTGCAATGATAAGAATCAATTTAACCAGTTTCATTTTTTATCCCCCTTAGTATTTCCATATGGTATTATACCAGTTAGCTGGAAAAAGAGGGGCGGATAATTGATTTTTCTCGTAAAGTCTGATTATAAAAAATGATTATTAGATTATGCAAAAGCTCATTTCAAAAAGCTCGCCAAAATATATATCCTGGAACTTCTTGTTCAGGATGCCAGTATAGTAAGCGACAGGATTTTTTACCTTAACCGTTGATTTAAGTTTACGGACAAGCTGTTTGAATGATTCCAGGGAGACGGACAGTATGGTGTCTGTCTCGGTCTCCTGGTTATTTTTATAGGCTGCGATCGTCGTCATTCTCCAGAATTCCTCGATTGTTTTTGCAGCTGGGAAGAAGCATTTCACCAGTTCCACGAATGGCGTTGGGATTCTGTCGCTGACGAATTGATGGTCTTCTGGTGTGTAGGTAAGGTTTGCTTCTGAATTTTGGTCATACAGATTGCTTGATTGTGAATTTTCACTAGAGGCTGTTTCTTCACGTTTATTACTCTTTAAATTATTAGTTTCAGAAGGAATGATAGTTTTATTATGGTGGTTCAATTTTTCCTTCTTCGGTGGTTCATTATTGGGAAAACGATTGAATACATACAGATTGCTAGACTGTGAACCGTTCTTACGTGATGTCTCATGTACGGTGAAGATTCCTAGATCTCTTGCTTTGATGATCATCCTTTTAAATGTGGAACGGGAAATGCCGAGCTCGTGGTACTCTTCATGAATCGCTTTCAGCATCGTCCCAATTTTTGCGTTGCTGACGCCAGAAACTTTAGCAGCAAACCTGGACAGTCTCTTTAATCCAACCAACTCTCCCTTTGAAAAATCACGCTTGTACGCAGCCATCCACATCTCCAAATGGTGGTTGAACTCCTCCAGCGAACTAAATTGCGAATACCCTTCAAATTCTTCAATGACCCCTGATTTAATCGTCATTATTTTGCACCGCCCTTTCACTGTCTATATACAGATGGGGTAGGATTAAAGGACAGGTTGGTTAAGGGATTAATGTGTCCGTTTTGTGACGATTATCCATAGGGAAAAGTATGTACCTTCCCTTGAATAGTAAATTAGATTATCTTTCAAATATTTACCGTAATATTCCATCACGTTGGTATAATAGAACTAGATGGAGAGAATGGAAATGCGTTAGCAAGCATATGTATGAGAACAGATTGAATCATTTCCAGACGCCTTACCTGTATTTTTTTTTGATTTATTAGGGGGAGTTCGTGTGAAGGTTTTTTTGAAGGTGGCGGCAGCGGTATTGATTGGTTTAGGCTTTTATTTGTTTTGGAGCACTTCTCAAGCTGACTTGGAAGAATTCATTGATCGAAAAGCAGCCGATGTAAATTTAAACGGAACGATTCTTGTAGCGAAAGGCGATGAAATACTTTTTCAAAAAGCTTACGGATTTGCAAACAAAGAAGAAAACATTAAACACACCATAGACACCGTATTTCCGATTGGATCCCTAACAAAATCGTTTACAGCAATTAGTATTCTTCAACTAGAAGAAGAGGGGAAACTATCGATCGAACAGCCAATATCAGCCTATGTTCAGGGTCTTCCGAACGGAGATGAAATTACCATTCATCATTTACTTACTCATAGTTCCGGGATCCCAGAGCTCTTAAAAGTGGTTGACAATGAAAAAGAACAAACACCGAGTGAAATAATCGCACAGATTAAAAATAAAGAATTGGAATTTAAACCAGGTGAAAAATATGCTTATTCTAATTCCAATTATCTTCTTTTAGGATCAATCATTGAAAGTGTTTCCGGTCAAAGCTATCAGGATTATGTTGAAAAGAATATTTTTGATAAAGCCAATATGAATAGCAGTGGATTCTTGAACAGATCTGCTGATTATGCAGTTGGATATGAAAATATGGAAAAACCAACAAGGACCTTCCACGACAGCTTAACATTTGCAGCAGGCGATGTTACTAGTACTGTCAGTGACATGGAGAGATACAATCAAGCAATTAACAATCACGTGTTATTAAGTAAAGTGGCAACCGACAAAATGCAGACGGGATACATGAAGAGTGCTCCATTAGGCGCCGCTAATTATGGATACGGGTGGAATGTTATCGATAATAAGATTAGTTTTGATCATAAAATGATTCAGCATTCTGGTGGGCTTGCAGGACACAAAGCTGAGTTCGCTCGATTTATTGACGGTGATCTTACCATCATTATTTTGACTAACAATCAAGGGAAGACAAAATTAGGCACATTTTCACGCGAGATTGCATCGATTGTTTTTGGGAAAAGATTTTTTAATTGGCAGAGGTTAATTTAAGATTTGAACCTGAGGATTAGGGATATTTAAAGTTTTATAGAAAAGGTTCATATGAAAGATGATGAAATTTTATTTAACGGTGAGAGAGGTGGCTAAGACTCAGTTAATTGACGGCAGACTCGGCACCTGATTGCCAGGCAGGACATGACGATTTCCAAGACAGTCGGTGAGTATAAGAAAATAGCGGTTCCGCTACCAATCGACTCCTTATTCGATCGAGATCGTATAGCTGCTGATAGAAATGAAGACATAATTTATGTAGTCAATTAAATTGTAACAAGGAGCATTCTATGATTTCTTATAAAAGGAAGCTAAGGTTGAAAGATTTAGAAATCTTCATGCTGTTTAAGAATAATGTTTCGTTAGGGTATTTGATTATTGAAGATTTAAGAAGACCTTTATCCTTGGAAGATGTTGAAACAACATTCCAGTACATGACAGAAGAAGACGTTGGGGTATATAAAAACATTATTAAAGTGGATATTCTTTCAGATGAAAAACTGAGCAAGGAAGATGCGTTGGTATTTGAAAAATTCGCTGACGACTTAGTTGATACCAAAGATTTTTGTACTACAATCTATAACTTTACAGTGGATCCGGATTTATTCGAGAAATTGCCTTTGGAAGAGGAGATTGAAGGGTATAAAAGGATCCTTGGAGCAGTTCAATCCACTTATGATATATCCCATATTAATTTGAATAACTTAATGTATCTTTCACAGGATTGATTTCAGGAGACAGTTAAGGAATCATTTTTTGTACTTATGATGTAATCTATAGAAAAAATAAAAAGCCAGAAGGGACCAAGTTTTGAATGAAACTTGGTCCTTTTAGTCTTTTTTAATTCACGTTAAGTAATATGTGTTTTCGTGAAAAGTTTGTTTTCTTTTGATACTGTGTATTTTCGTCGTTAAATGTATAAATTAATGACAAACAACTAAAGATGGTGACTAAAATGAAAACGGTATGGCTGTTTCTTGCTTTAGCTATTTTATCTCTTATTTCCTTGTACATCTTGAAAAAGAAAATGAACGTCACTAACTTCTTGGGATGTTATTTTTTCTCCAATATTCTTATTACAAATTCAGGTGTGATCATTAATTTAAATTTAGAACTGACAAAGCAAGATCCATCAAGTCAATTAATTTTTTGGACCCAAAAAATTCCTGAGTTAACACTCAAGCCAGCGTTACTATTATGGATCATTTATATTTTGTTCTCTAATAGAACTATTTTAAGTAAATGTATTCATTATTTCATCTTCTTAACAGCACTTATTTTAATTGAAATCTATTTCGTTCATATTGAATATTTACAATGGGTAAAATGGAATGTATTTTATTCATATCTGAGATACAGTCTAATTATTTTGTTATTGGCTATTTATTATTTTTGTTTAGAAAAACTTATTTTTAAGGACAAAGAGGTGAATACGATATGATTTTACCTCTTCCTGACAAATTTGATGCAAATGAAATATTCATTATTTCTTCCACAGTAGTTACTTTGACCCTAATGGTTATTTTACCTAGACGCTTGTCTGCTGTCACCATCACGATTATTTGGACATTTAATATCTTTCTTGCTTTGTTAGCTGATATTACTATCAGTGTGAAACCTTATGACTTTTACTATACGATTGATCATAAAACGCATGAACTATTTGATGTAATCGTGCACTTTGCAACTTACCCTACGCTGCCTTACTTTGTAGTAAACTTCTATCAATATAAGCAACCCAAAGGTCTAAAGCTTGTAACTTATGTAATTTTTTGGGCTGGCGTAGCGATCGCCATCGAATGGATTTCGGTGAAATTTCATGTTTTTACATATACGGGCTGGAAATTGTATTTATCCTTTTTGGTTTATTTGGTTGTATTTGCTCCTAACATTTGGCTTTCGACCTTTATTGAAAAGAGACACCCATACAAAATGGTTGATTCTAAGAAAATATAAAGGTTTTACGGCATTAAGGTAAGGATCGTTAAGTAAAAAACTCACTCTCAATAAAATAGAAATTCTTCATTTAGATCCTTCACAGTAATTCGTATCAAAAGTTAAGCATATAACAACTGTTGTATTTTCTTGTTATTCAGCATTTGGGCGCGTTGATCCAGAAGGATAACGGCCTTTTTTGTTGAATCCATTATTAAACAAACGATGCAAGATCGTTAAAGAAGGAATATACATCATTAAACAAGAATGATAGAAGCTAGGTATTTAATTTTTCAATTTTAGAGGTGATACTCGTGAAATTTCATATATCAGGCGATGATACCAAAATAGAGATTGAAGTAATTTCTAGAAGTCACCCTAATTTTACTGATTATTGGGATGGTAATTGGATCACGTCAACAATAAAAATAGAAATCCCAGGTTATAAAGCTCAATTCAATGCAGATCTAAGAACAGACGAATTAAAGGATTTTGTCAATGAGCTAAAAATGATGGATGAAAAGTTAAAAGGAAAAGCTAGCCTTATCAATATGGATGGGTATCTTGAACTCGAAGGTGAACTTGATAAAAAAGGCAGAATTTTTTGGCAAGGTGAAACTTGCTTTCCAGCAGGGATTGGGGCTGTTTTAAAATTTGATTTCAGTTCAGACCAATCCTATTTAACAGGAATAATAAATGAAATAGAATCCATTCTATCTGTCTATCCCGTACTCGGGAAACCATAATTCATACTGTTTGGCGTATTCCATTATAATCTTAGGTACGAAGGTTTATTATGAAATTAGAAATGCCACTCAATATAGGTATGCAGAAGTATCAAAAGAAATAGACAGAATTTATCGCTGTAAGCAATATTTTTAAAAAAATAAGTAGAATTTTTACCTAAATATCGGTGCCACGCTATTTGGATATTGAGGGGGTTAATTTTATTAAAGTAACGGGTGCGTTGATCAAGGAAGGATTAGCCGCCTTTTTTTTAATTTCCTTATTAAACAAACGAAGCAGTTTAGTTCAATAAGAAAAAGGCTGCGTTTAAAATTTAATGAACAAACTACTACAGCAAAACAAAGAAACCGCTTAAAAAGAGGTTTCATCTATATCATTTTCAATGACTTTATTAATAGCTGAAAGAGTAGAGTTAATATCATGATATGCTTAACCCCTGGTATTATTGAAATAAGTTAGTGTAAGAAAGGAGTTAGCTATGACAGAAAATATGAATGAAAAATTATATAAAGCAATGATTGAGAATAAAACGGCTCTAGCTGATCAATGGCTACAGATGAGAGAGAAGAGGTCTAACTCCATCTACTCAGCTGATGCTGATGAAAAGTATGAAAAGCTTTTGAGAGAGCAGAATGCTTTGACAACAAAAGCAATTGCCAGCTCGTTATTGGATGATAAGAAAGAATATCATAAGAATCTTGAGCAATGGGCAACCATTGTAGCCCAGAGCAGGGCAGATTTGGGTACTCCCATTTATGAAGTGCTTGAAGCTGTCCATCAATTCCGAACAGTCATTATGGACTTTTTGGATACCTATGTTGCGGAGCAGGAAGTTTCCATTACCAAGCAGCATATACTGAAGTGGAATCATTCCATTCATTCTGCGTTTGATTTTTTAATCCAGGAATTTTCTAAAATGTACTATCAAATTACAAGGGATCATATGAAAGCTCAGCATGAATTAATCACTGAATTAGGTGCGCCGATTATTCCTGTAGGAGATACTATTGCTGTTCTGCCGCTGATAGGGGATATTGATACGGAACGGGCAAAAAGGATCATGGAAACTGTGCCAGCCAAATGTATGGAGAAGCAAGTGGACAAGATATGCATCGACCTATCCGGTGTCCCCGTTGTCGATACCATGGTTGCACAGCAAATTTATTCCATCATTCAGACGTTATCCCTACTTGGCATCCAAACGGCTCTATCAGGAATTAGGCCGGAAGTGGCAATGACATCTGTCCAGCTTGGTATTGATTTCAAAGGTATCAACACTTTTAACACATTGCAGCACGCCCTGCAAAAGATGGGTCGGTAGATATGTTCTTAGCTAGTCAAGATAAAAAGTAACGTATTCAGTAATCAAGGAGAAAGCTGAAATAACACATAATCGCAGGACGAATTCTCTTTGTATTTCGTTAAATTGCAATGTTAAAATAAATAAATATTAAAAATGATTATATTTTGTAAAGTGGTGAATTAATGAATATTTTAGAAAAGTTTGCTGATGTACCTAAAATAGAAACGGAACGCCTCATCCTTAGAAAAATCACATTAGATGATGCAGAAGATATGTATTTATATGCTTCGAATGAAGAAGTAACGAGATATGTAACTTGGGATACTCATTCCTCATTATCAGATACAATTGAATTTATAAATACGTTTATATCTCAATATGATGCTCCATGGGGGATTGAGCTTAAAGAAAATGGTAAATTCATTGGAACAGTTCACTTTGTTTGGTGGCAGCCAGAACACAACAATAGTGCTGAAATTGGATATGTTCTATCTAAAGAATACTGGGGAAAAGGGTTAATTACCGAAGCAACAATGGCAATCATTTCTTTTGGATTCGAAAGTATGAACTTAGTTCGTATTCAGGCGAGATGTTTTTTAGAAAACAAGGGTTCAGAGCGTGTTATGGAAAAGTTAGGTATGTCTTTTGAAGGTATAAGTAGAAAAGTAATGTATGTTAAAGGGGAACATAAAGACTTAAAGGTGTACTCTATATTAAAGTTTTAATTATTTTATCAAATATTTAATGCAGTAAAACAAGTTATGTACTGCGTTTTATTTTTTATGTTTTTACATATTTCAAATGATAACTGTTATTTTATAAAATTGGATTATGTGTTTAATAGATTTGTGAAGATTTACACTTAAACGAATGGGTTTGAAGAGTACAAAGCAACGCTTATTGGACGTTGCTTTTTCTCTTTATTAAAAATACTTCTGGTAAAACTCCAGTCTAAGCCTTCCGCTCAGATGAGTATATATCCTTTCACCTATAATGTTGAACTCCTTATTTAACAAACCGGGCCGGCAGCTTAATAAGAATGAAATTTTAACCGTATAAAAAATTAGGTCGAGGAGTGATGTTCTTGGTGTTCGTGAAGTATTTCCTGGTAATATGTTTATCCATAATCGGTATGTTAATATCAATAACTCTTTAGGGAATTGAAAAAGTGTACTTAGTAGCTGGAACTTTAGGTTTTCTTTTTATCGGCATTTCAATGGTAATGTCAGGATCAACAGTAAGCGGAGACAGAATGAGGGCAAATTTCGCTACTGAATCAGTTGAAGACAGAAAGAACCGAAACAAAACAACATTAATCTCCTTGCTACTGGGCTTACCCAGCCTTTTAACCCCAGTTTTACTTTATTATTTGAGTACCTGACGTTTAACAATCCCATTATGCTACAGAATTAACGTATGCACTTACTGCCAGTCCATAGCAATACTTTTGTTGTTTGGTACAGTTTAGTTGAAGAACTAAATCAAAAAAATCGACAAAATATTTATGTGCAAAATATATTAGAGAAATTAAAAAATAGCGGTGAGAATTGTATGATTTATTTATTGGTTTCCGTTCTTATTTTTAATTTAATAGCTTATTATGTTCCAAAAAATATTAAGAAACAAGAAATCTATGCTACTGCTTGGTTTTCTTTAACATTAGGACTCATCTCTGATATTACGCTTGATTTAAAGCATAACTTATATGGATACTTTGAAAAAGGGCTCCAATTAAAAGGATTTCTTCCAATAGTTGGTTTTTTTCCTGCCTCTGGTATTCTTTTTCTGAACTTTTATCCAAAAGAAAAATCTCTTTTTAAAAGAATAATCTATATATTTTTTTGGACTATGTTTAGCTTATTTTATGAATGGACTGCAATAAAAAGTGGGTTCTTTTATCACAATAAGTGGAACTTTTTGTATTCGGCACTAATATATCCTGTTCTTTTATGGATGCATTTACTTCACTTGGCTTTGTTCAGGTACTTAAAAGAATAATAACCAACAATATAAGTGGGCGGTTAGTAATTGAACTAACGGATGCAAGAGTACAAAAGCAACGCTTGATCAGCGTTGCTTCTTCTCATTTGTAAGAAATACTTCTTATAAAACTCCTGTCTGGGCATTCCACTTAATTGAGCATATTTCGGAGTAGTTTCGCTTTTCTAGAGGCCCAAAAGGTTTTGAATGACTTCTACTGGTGCTCCATTGTTTCATAAGTGGGTGGCATAGCGGTGTCAAATTTGTTGGATGGATTTCCCTATTTATGCCAGCACGAGCTGAGATTTTCTTTATGCTGTTTCTAATCTGGGCAATACTCTCCTGTGTGGCTTCTTCTCCATTAAAAAAATGGCTGGAGCCTTTTTTGGCGGCTATCTAAGTATAGTGATAGCCAGAGCTCAGCTCGAAGATATTAACAAATGTAAGAGAGTTGACCTGTTTATTCTTGAAAGATATGGTGTAGATAAAAAGTGACTATAGGGATATTAGTTAGCATAACTAATTCAATCGCTATTCAATTAAAGAATAAGAGGTAAATGGCGTATCAATCGTTTTCAAATTTCCATTTTCCAACAGTTAGTCCCCAGTGAGATTAAATTGAAATACTAGGAGTTTTCAACCGCTAAAGGATAAAGGACTGAATAGAGTAATTGGTTACCTGAATTACTTTCAAAGGCATAGATATTAGTACCACTTTCTGCTTTTCTTCTTTCTGCTTCTCTTCTTTCTGATTCGTTTCTTAACTAAGTTACTGTTTTCAATGAATGTTTCAAAGTTTCCCGTATAAGTGACTAAGTGGCCATTACTCATTAATTCCTCATCAGAAATCTTCCAAGAATGATTATCTATGCTATGCCTTACAACTACAAAATGTTGATCATCAAGTGCATGAATTGGATAACCATATTTTTTGGCTTGGTCAATAAAAAAGTAATCCTCTGCACGGTTTACTTTTTCGAATCGTACTTCCTTAAATATCTCCTTCCTAAACACTAAAGTTGCTCCAGCAACAGTTTCTGTAACACTATTTACTTCCCCAGGCACAAAAAATAATGCTTTTTTATTGTTGAAGTAGATATAGTAAGAACTTTTCCCTGCTATCATAACTTCCTTATTTTCAAAAGCAATCATAGCATTAGATAAATATTGTGAACCATAATAGTCGTCGTCATCAAATTTAGCGATTATATCATAATTGGATTGAAGAATTCCAAAATTTAAGCAGTCGCCTAAGGTCGCTTGTTCATGAAGTTGGTATACTCTTATATTGGAATAATAACTAGCCTTTTCTATCCATTTATCTATATTCATAGAGTCTTTATTCAGCACAATAATCAGTTCTTTATGATCCAAATTTTGCTGAAGAAAATTCTTAAATACATTTTCGATGAATTCTTCTCTCATAGTGCAGGTTATTACTGAAATCAATTTTTATCCCCTCCTTATGATTTAATTAATTTTTCTATAAATTCTATTAGATTTATATATTCATTAGATTTTTTTAACGATTGAATGTCTTTTACCAGCTTATTTACTTTGTCTTTGCCATAACCAGCTGCTTCTAAAATTTTTATATGCCTTATATCGATTTGAAGTAAGAGGTTTATCGCTGTTAGGAGATCTACTAAATTTTCTTTAAATCCGTTTAACTCGTTGTTTCTTATAAGCTGGTTATATTCATATAGAATAATATTCATTGTGTAAAAATCAGTAATTTGTGCTAGTTCTATACCTAGGATCATTACTTCTACATCTTTATGCTTAGATGTGAATAATTGAAAATTTTCTATTGCCTCATTCCATTTACTTTCGCCAATCGGATGTTCTTGATGATAAGTTATCAAATTATCCCCAGCAAAATACTTGGCCCCCATTTTATATAGACGATAGCCTAATTCCCAGTCTTCATACCCATATTTAATAAAATCTTCATCAAACATTCCTGCTTTAACAATAAAGTCCTTAGTAATTGACACATTACCAGTTAAAAATGCCATCCAAGGAAACTGAAATCCTTCTAAGTCGTTTCCATAATTTTGGACAATGCGTTGATACCAGCCTTCTCTTAAAATGATGCAATCTTTATAAGATTGATCTGAGATATCTAACTTATCTAGGAGTGGGTAGGGTAAATCTGAGGAAAGATCATAATTTTTTATAAGATTAGTAATTTTGGGGTTTGTGTTAGCTGCAAGCATTTCAAATGTAGAAGATTTCGTTTGTGGAAAAATACAGGAAATTATATTTTTAGAATGCATGACTCCCGTTACTATTGCCTTTTTATTTTCTTGGTGGTAATGATAATGATTAATTACAAAATCTGGTTCGCAAATCATTTCCGCATCCAAAAAGATAAGGATATTCCCTTTAGCTGATTGAATTCCTAGATTCCGAACCCTTGCTCTTCCCAAGTTTTGTTTATTTCTAATGTACCTAAAATGGTATGAAGGTTGGTAGATTCCGAGTACTTCCTGAGTTTGATCAGTTGAAGCATCATCAATGAAGATTACTTCCAATTTGGAATGGTCAAATGTCTGGTTCTCAAGGGAATAGAGAGTAAGTAAATTTAAAGGATATCGATTATAAGAAGGTATAATAATACTTACCTCAATGTTTTGTTCGCTGTTTAACAAAGTATCACCTCATTTAATAATTCTGATTTCTTAAGTTGTCCTGTCGTACCTTTTACAGTATGAGATGTCTCCCAATGTTGACAAGGCTTGTGTCCAAATTATTATCAAATTGATTAATATGCTCACAAATAAGCTGTTTTTTAAAACATATGGAGGAGTTATTACTAAGAGGAATTTTTCGAGGGATTTGGAAACAACTTCTGAAATGATAATACATTAGATTCATGTATAGCTGACATGGGGACTTTTATGAATTTACAATGATTGTTTCAGCTAGTGATTCTATCGTGAATCGTGGCTACAAGTAGAAAGCAATGTGTTTTTCGAATGGGGGAGTATTATTTAAGAACTAATTTTTCGAGCTACAACATCATTTTCTTAAGTGGTGGCTAAACGGGTGCGTTGATCCAGGCCTTTTTTATTCATTCCATTATTGAACAAACGGGTTAGGCTTAGTGAAAAAGTGTCTAATTATATGGCGGTGTAATATGAATAAAATTATTGATACCAAATCTTAATTTGAAATATAAAAAAGCAGTATTTTACGTTGAAATCGTAAAATACTGCTTTTTTTTATACATCTAGATTCACAGAATCCGATTGAAAAAAATCAAATCCTGTGTTAAATTTATATAGATATGCATTGTATATTTATTATTAGTTATAATTATCCTTATTTTAATTATACAATGAAATCAGTTCGTTAGTCAACTCTTATATAAAAAAATTTTAGGGGTGTTGCTATGAATAGGGAACTCAAGCAGGAGCAAGGCCGGTTGGACATTGTAATGGAGACCATTAAGGATGATATCAACCGTTTGGAGGAGGAAACTGCCAAGCGCAGGAATGAGGTTGTTCAGATCCGCAGGCACTTTTGGGATGAAGTCAGGGTGAACACGGATACCTTTGATGATTTCCTTGAGACCATCATTGGCTTAAGGCAAGAGGCACAAGCTCTGTCCGTAAGCCAAAGTACTCACAGACATGCATCCAAGCGTTTGTCTACGCTCCGTCGAATGCGGGAGATTCCTTACTTCGGACGAATCGATTTTAAGGAAGAAGGTACTTCCACTCCGGAACAAATCTATATTGGTATCTCCTCGCTAACTGATGCTGAAGGCGAAGATTTCTTGATCTACGACTGGAGGGCTCCAATTTCAAGTGTTTACTACGATTACCAGCCAGGTCCGGCTGAGTATCCAACACCAGAAGGTATAATCCAGGGGAAATTAGAGAAAAAGTGGCAATATCTTATTCGTGGCGGCGTTCTTCAATCTATGTTCGATACGAGCGTGACAATTGGTGACGAGATTTTACAGCAGGTTCTCGGCAAAGGGACTGACAAACAAATGCATAATATAGTCGCTACCATTCAGCAGGAGCAGAACCGGATTATCCGCCATGATCACGGCAAGCTGCTGATTGTTCACGGTGCGGCCGGCAGCGGCAAGACATCGGCTGCCATGCAAAGGATTGCTTATTTGCTTTACAAATATCGAGAACAACTGAATGCTGATCAAATCATTTTGTTTTCGCCGAATTCGATGTTTAACAGTTACGTGTCTAATGTGCTGCCGGAGCTCGGGGAAGAGAATATGCAGCAGGTCACATTTCAGGAATATTTGGATCATCGGCTGAGTAAAGAGTTTGAAGTCGAAAATCCATATGACCAATTGGAATATGTTTTAACGGCAGAGGATACTCCGTCTTACAGGTCAAGGGTTGCGAGTATCCGGTTCAAGGCATCTGCCCAGTTTTTTGAGGCGATTCATTCATACAGGAAGTCGCTGGAGTTATCTGGAATGGTTTTCAAGAGCATTAGCTTTAGGGGAGAACCGATTGTTACCTCTGAACAAATAGCAGACAGATTTTATGGCAGCGACTCCTCATTACGCTTCCATAGCCGCCTTGAAAAATTGAAGGAGTGGCTCACCAAGCAAATCGATGAAGCTGAGAAGCGCGAACGGACGAAGCCTTGGGTACAGGAGGAAATTGAACTGCTTAGTAATGAGGAGTACCATAAGGCATATACCCATTTAGCGAAAAAACGCGGCTTTACAGGGGAGTCGATTCATGATTATGAAATCGAAGATGATGCCCTAGCCCGCTTGATTGTTCGCCAGAAATTAAAGCCCTTGCGAAAACGGATCAACGCATACCGTTTCGTCAACATTAAGGGAATTTACAAGCGGTTTTTTACTGATTCCGTCATGATCAAACAGTGGATCGACGGGGATATACCTGAGGAGTGGCCGGAGATTTGCCGATCGACTGTGGAGATGCTGGATGAAGGTAAACTGTTTTACGAAGATGCCACTCCGTTTCTGCTGATGAAAGAGCTGATTCAAGGTTTTCAGACGAACAGTTCAATCAAACACATCGTTGTTGATGAGGCACAGGATTATTCACCATTCCAATTCGAGTTTTTAAAACGTTTGTTTCCTGCAGCAAGGATGACCGTGCTGGGCGACTTTAACCAGGCAATTTTCGCTCATGCCAGCGAAATGGTTGATTTTCAAACACTTACCAGCCTATACGGACCTGATGAAACCGAAGTGATCAATATGGCAAGGAGCTATCGGTCGACAAAACCGATTATCGAATTTACCCGAAGACTCGTACCGAACGGCGAAAGGATTATTCCTTTTGAACGCGACGGCGAGCGCCCTATGCTGACAAAATTAGAACATCACGCAGAACTGCACAGCTGCATTGCCTCCAAGGTCGAAGAATTGCGAAGTCTTGGTTACCAAAGCATTGCAATTATATGCAAATCTGCTGAGGAAAGTATCAGTGCTTATGAGTCCCTGTCCGGCATTGAGGATCTTAAACTCATAAAAAGCGGCTCGCTTGAATATGAGCAGGGAATCGTTGTCATCCCGTCGTATTTATCTAAGGGAATCGAATTTGACGCCGTCATCATTTATGATGCATCTGAGAATGTATACGGTGATGAAAGCCTGAGGAGAACATTCTACACCGCCTGCACCAGAGCGATGCATTATTTGCAGCTCTACAGTGTAGGTGAACCGAGCCCGTTTTTGCGGAATGGTTTGCGGGAAGGGTTTATCAGTGAGTGAGTTTTATTAAATCCTTGAGAGGACTGTTTTGCTTCGTTTTCAGGTACTTGGCTTTATTATAAAGTGGAGTAGTAGTCTTTCAGCTGGAGATTTTCATTGAAGCTTAAGATATGCAATGGTCAATGTCTGCATATCTTAAGCTATTACTGTGTCAGTGGTGGTTTGCCATTTGTGGAGGTTCTTCTGGGAATTCATGTTTAATTCTGATGTTGACACCTTTCAAGGGTATGTGAAAAGGTGTTTTTCGCAAAAATAGTCATCTTGGTTCTGCATCAAGGATATTTATTGAGTCAGAACAAAGTTAAGAAATCTAGTTTATTTTCCAGTTGATATGGGGGCATCTAGATGTTTGGGAATTTCAATTTTGACATTATTTATGCTGAAAGAAATATTCATACCCCGCTAGTTGTCATGATGTGTGGGGTGGCTGGGTCCGGGAAAACGACCTTTTCACAGCAATTAGAAAAACAAGGTTTTGTCCGCCTTTCTATTGATGAAGAAATATGGAAAACTCATGGCCGTTATGGAATTGACTTCCCTTGTGAAAAGATTGAGGAATACAAGAGGGAAGCAGAAAGCAAATTGCGCAACCTTTTAGTGGAATTGATCCGCGATAAGAAACAAGTGATTATTGACTTCAGTTTTTGGGAGCAAGCAAGAAGGGTGGAATATAAACAACTAATTGAACAAGCCGGCGGAAAGTGGAAACTCATTTATCTAAAAGTTCATCCCGATAATTTGCGTGAACGGCTCAGGATTCGAAACAAACGTCTAGATGCGAATGCTTTTCCTGTAACGGAAGAGTTGTTACATTCCTATCTTAATGGTTTTGAAACACCAAAAGGTGAAGGGGAAATCGTGATTGAAAATTAGATTAGATTTACCAATGCACATATGCAATAATGTTTCTTTTTTAAAAGCAACAATCATTTACTAACATACTTGAGGTGATCCAGTGTCGATAAAAGGGATTAATCATTTGTTATTTTCGGTTTCCAATTTAGAAAATTCTATGAAGTTTTACAAAAATGTATTTGATGCTAAATTGTTAGTAAAAGGCAGAAGCACGGCTTACTTTGATTTAGATGGAATGTGGCTGGCTCTAAATGAAGAGAAAGATATACCCCGTAATGAAATAAATAATTCTTACACACATATCGCTTTCTCGATAGAGGAAGCTGACTTCGATCCTATGTACGAAAAATTAAGAAACTTGAATGTTAACATCCTCTCAGGTCGTCCTAGAGATGAAAAAGATAAAAAGTCCATTTACTTTACGGACCCAGATGGTCATAAGTTTGAATTTCATACAGGTACGTTACAAGATCGACTGGATTATTATAGGCAAGAGAAAAAACATATGGAGTTTTTTGAATAAGTGATTCCTATTTAACAAGGCGTTGATCAAGGGAGGATTAACGCCTTGTTAAAATCGGGCCATATTTCGATGTTAAATAGTCGTTATTAGTACACCAGGTTCTATACAATAAGCCTTCAGGGGGAAGCATATCTTAAGGTTTGCTATAATAACCTCTATGCAGTCTTGATTTTTAGGGAGGAATTATGGAAAATAACGTTTTTGAACAGATGGCAAAAAGATATGATACTGAGGAACGGATTGATTTAGCGAAAGTGATCGTGAAGGAAGTTAGATTGGAATTACAAAATAGTAAATCGAAATCTTTAATAGACTATGGGAGTGGTACTGGCCTTATCAGTTTGGAACTATCCGATTTGGTAGATTCGATTTTGTTGGTAGATTCATCACAACAAATGTTGGATGTTGCGGAAGCTAAAATTTCCCGCAAAGGAATGACCAATGCAAAAGTTCTTTATTCAGATTTTACTCAAGAGACTCCTGAACTAAAGGCCGACATTGTTTTGATGTCACTAGTGCTTCTTCATATTCCGGATACTGAAAAAATTCTACAAGAATTGTTCACCCTTTTAAACGATGGCGGCAAGCTGATTATTGTTGATTTTGACAAAAACGATCAAATCGATCATCCGAAAGTTCATAATGGGTTTCTGCATGAAGAACTGAAGAAAAGGTTATCCGAAGTTGGATTTACCTCCATTGAAATAAAGACATTCCATCATGGAAATCGGATTTTTATGAATCAGGATGCTTCAATGTTCATTTCCAGTAGTGTAAAGTGATTTCTGATTCTATATATACATGCAGCGGGGTGAAGGCTTGAAACGTTTTCATTATAGTTGGGTTATTTTATTCATCGCTTTCCTTTCCATTCTTATTGCAGGTATTATTCGGTCATCATCAGGGGTCTTTATCGTGCCTTTTGAAGCTGAATTTGGATGGGCACGCTCAACAATCTCATTTGCTTTTGCGATCAGCCTTCTTCTATACGGAATATCTGGTCCTTTTATGGCCGCTTTAATAGAGGTAACAGGCTTAAAGAAAATGATGATTTTAGCAATGACGACATTATTGGTCGGGGTATTGTTGACCTTTTTTATGGTTAAACCCTGGCAATTAATTTTGATTTGGGGAGTTATCATAGGTTTAGGTTCTGGTTTATTCCTGACGGTACTGGGCCCCTACATAGCAAATACATGGTTTGAAAAAGGAAAAGGACTGGCACTTGGTATATTAACAGCGAGTACGGCAACTGGACAATTAGTCCTCCTGCCAATGCTTGCGATCATTGTAGAAACGCATTCATGGAAATGGGCCATGGCTCTTATTCTTGTTCTCAGTGTCATTATGCTGGCAGTCATCCTATTATTTATGAAAAACTCACCAAAAGAAATAGGACTCCTTCCGTATGGGATAGTAGAGGAATTGAGTATAACGGAAGAAGTTCAAAAGAAAAATCCTGTCATTATTGCCTTTGGAACCTTATTTGAGGTGGTAAAAGTCAAGGAATTCTGGCTGCTGGCAGCAAGCTTTTTTATCTGTGGACTATCAACTAGTGGATTAATCGGTACCCACTTTATTTCTTACTGTATAGGCTTTGGCTTTACTGCTGTTGCGGCAGCATCCATGCTTTCATTGATGGGCGTGTTTGATTTAATCGGAGCTACTCTTTCTGGTTGGCTATCCGATCGATTTGATAATCGATGGCTGTTGTTTTGGTATTACGGGTTGAGAGGAGCTTCACTTGTATTTCTTCCTTTTGCTCTTTCTGAGGGATCAATGACACTGCTTATCATATTTTCAGTCTTTTATGGATTAGATTGGATCGCAACTGTCCCACCAACTGTCAACATCTCAAGGCAAATTTTCGGAAAAGAAAAAAGTGGAATTGTATATGGGTGGATCTTTGCATCTCACCAATTAGGTGCAGCGGTTGCAGCTGGCGGAGCAGGGGTCCTATATAACTTATTCAATTCCTATTCATGGGCATTTACTCTAGCTGGAATGTTCTGTGTAGTTGCGAGTCTATTTGTAATCGTGATAAAGAAGCAACGTATTGAAGTAGCGGTTCAAACTCATGCAGCGAATTAATTTATATGTGGAATAGAAGAAGGGAACATATGCAGCTTTTATGAAAAATGAAATGCTTACGTTCCCTGTTAAAGTAGATAGCTATCACCAAATGGATGAATTTATTGAAACCGATTATTTTATCAATGTGACAGCCATCTATGCTAAAGCATTAAATGAATTAAGCCACTTATAAAATTAAAGGCCAGGTATGTCGTATAGCCAACAGGTCAACCAGAAAAAGTAAAAGTACCCTATAGAGTAGACACTAAAATGAGTCTGCCCCATAGGGTACTTTTTTGTCATGATGAAGGAATAAATGCTGAATGACCCGAATAAGTCATAGTGTTCATGGTTTTGTTGTATTGTGAAAGTAAATGATTGGAGTATTTTATTGAGAATGTTTATTCGTTATATATCCGACAGTCGAAAATGAAGGATATTTTATGCGTATGAAAGATTACACTAAACAGTGAGGAGATTGGTTGTATGAAAATTGTAACCGAAATGTTTTTAGAACAACTCGACATGCATTGGCATGAGAATGATTGGTTTGCATCCATGGATCAGGCGCTTGATGGAGTCACCGCAGCTGAGGCAGCATGGACAAGTTCGGGAATGAGCAATTCGATTTGGCAGATTGTCAACCACTTGACATTTTGGAATGAAGACGTAATCCACAGAATTAAGGGCACAGAGAATCCGCATAAGGCAGAAGACAATGAAGAAACCTTTGGGAATCCGGGGAATTCAGAAGACGAATTTGGGTGGGCCCAGACAGTGCAGCGCCTTAATGAAGTCATGAATAAATTAAAAACGGTCATTACGGACCTTGACGATGAAAAGTTAAAAGCTCCGTATGCAGCTAACAGGTCATCTATTGAGTGTTTACTCAGCCATATCATGATGCACGATACTTATCATCTCGGGCAAATCGTTCTGTTGCGAAAGTTGCAATCCACTTGGGCTGGTGTTGATTGGTCCTAAACCACCATCATTCAGCGACCTTCCTCGCCCGGCCGAAGAAGCGGTCTAGGCGGTGTGAAGCTTCTTCATTCTCTATTTGTGAAGATGGTGATTTTCCTGCTTATATTTGAAATGTATGAAAAAAGTAGAACAGAAAAATGGCGTGTCAAAACTGTTGTCAGTTTACACGCCATTTTCATTGATATGCATCCTAAAACGGAATGGGTCATCCTAACATAAGTACTGGATTTTTTTAAAAAAAACACGTTCTTTGAAAAGCACTGTGAGTTAATCCAGGAAGGATTAAATGGATTTTTATTGAATAATAAATTGAAGCAATTAGTAAAAAATGCGGAGGCAAAAGCTTTGAAACTAGAGAAACAACGTATTGGTAAAGTCAAAGAAATCTATAGGTTTCCTGTGAAATCAATTTTGGGAGAATCTTTATCCTCTGTTTATTTTGGTGATCGAGGTATCATTGGAGATCGTTTATGGGCCATTCAAAATGAGCATGGGAAATTTGGCAGTGGTAAGACTACCAGGCGCTTTCAACATATGGAAGGCTTATTTAACTATAAAGCTAGATATGAAGGGGATACTCCAATTCTAACCATGTCCGATGGAACAGTATTTCGGGGGGACGATGAGAAAGTAAATGAAGCATTATCTGAGCTGTTAGGGTATCAGGTGACTTTGGTAAAAGAAGCATCAATCTCACATTTTGATGAAGGGCCGGTAAGCATCATTACCACATCTGCTCTAAGAACGTTAAGCCAGGAAATAGGAGAAACTGTAGACCCTCGTCGCTTTCGAGCCAATTTGTTAATCGAAACAGAAGAAAACACGTATCGAGAAGATGAGTGGGTGGACCGACTCATTCAAGTAGGACCAAGTGTTTCTTTGAGGATTGTTGCACAGCTTCCAAGGTGCGTCATGGTAAACAATTCTCAAGAGGAACTCAAACAGGATCATCGCATTTTAAGAACTTTAGTAAATAAACATGATGCAATGTTTGGAGTTTGGGCAAAAGTAGAACGGTCTGGTGAGGTATGTGTCGGGGATGGGATGATGGTGCTGGAATAATTGTAATAAGTGTTTGTTGTGAAAGAATATGAAATTATTAAATTATTAAATGAAATAGAGAGGTGGCTTCTGTGCTTTTTCATTATCATTATTGGACTCCATATGTAGAAGAAACAGAAAGATTTTATCTGAATAATGGCTTTCGTATTTCTCAACGGATCGGAAAATACCAGGGAGAATTTCAGGATTTTGATCCGCCCTTACAGTGTGATGATTTCCGGGAAAAAAACATTCTTTTTCGCATTATCGAAGCAAGAAAAGGAGCTTTGAATATCACTTTTGGATACGGGAAGAAGGTTATTTTCGACCATGTTGGATTTCTGGTATTAGAAAATGAACAAGATACCATTTGTGATAATGCAGTTCAACTGGATTGGAAAGTTGATCGTGGAGAACGAAGAACTTTTATTACAACACCTTATGGTTTTAGAATCGAACTGCAAACAAACAAAGACATGGTAGATTCGATGGCGGATAACACAAGAATTCAAGAATTACATATAGAAACAAAGATAAAAGGGTTAGAAAATGACATAGACATTTTATTTGGAAAATCTGTTAACACAATTAAAACAGTGATAGGTGATACTGTTCGAATCAGGGAAGCAGTGCTAAAGGATTTCCCGCTAAAACAGCTAGAGGACCCCAATGGCGTAAAAATATTGGGTTGAAGTTTTCAGTTGTGGGCTGCCAAATAAGGGCAGCTTTTCTTGTTGTGTTGAAGGGGGAAAATCGTTGAAGAAGGATTATCTTATATATCGTAATTATTTCAAAAAGGAGAGTAAATAAAATGAATCAATATCTGATAGGGATTTATAAAGGTCATTTACCAAATTCTCTACACAATAAACTAATGGAATTAACCTCCAATTTCACAAAAATAACTTCGATACCAATCTCATCCCCGCAAAATTTGACCTTAATTGTAGCAGAAGAAGAGACACAACTTTCTGCGGGTCATACAGACCAATATTTCTTACTAACTAAGGAACTCCAAAAACTGAAACAATATGAAGATGAATTCTATTTTGTTTATGATTATAGGAATAGAAAGTTAATCGAAAACCCCATGGCTAAATGTTTTCCTTTAATAAAAGTATCAATTAGTGGTTCCAAGTTAGCTGACCTAATTCAAACAGTTAAAGACATAAAACAAGATGTTTTTGCAGGTTTCAAAATAAACTCTGGAAAATCAGGCTTACTCATCGTTGAAGTTCTTCTTACCTCTACGATGTTAGAAATAATCCATAGGGGTGAAATCATACCTGAATCCTCACGAAGCGATCAACATTATTGTTATTTAAGCAAATTAACAGAATTACTTTCTGATTCTGCAATATGTCACTCGATCCTAACAAAGGCAATAAGAGGTAGAGAATTATTTGAAGAAAAAAGAATTGACTGAATCTTTAATGGATTAAAAACGTATTACTTTTAAAAGGGGAGGGAAGTGTAATGCCTAAAAAGAAGAAAAAAATAATATCCATACTATTTTTGGGGTTAATGTTAATCACATCAGTGCTTTTCATGGCTGCTTGCTCAAAATCTGAGGAAACAAACAAAGAAGCAATTAATAAAGTTCTTGAGCATGAGTTCAATGGTCCAGATGAGAAGTTAATGGATCTAATGTGGAATCCTAAATATAGAACTGTTGATAATGATATAGAAGAAAATAAAGAACTTGATCAGTATTTAGAAAAGATATACGGGCCGTACTTTACAGATTCTGGACTTCATTCTTTCATAGCAGCGTTTGGAGGCACTCAATACCAAACTTTTGCTCACAATGCTGGTTACGCGTTAAGTTTTAAGGGCGTGACATATGAGCAAATGGAGAATGACCCTGATAAGTATACTTTTGTTGCAAAGGTCGGATATAAGAAAAGTGGAGAAGAAGAAAAAACGGCAAATGTAGAAGGTGAAGTCCGTTTTTCTACAAAAGAAGAAGAAAAAATCGGTACATTCAAGTACGGAAATGATGGCGGTTTGTCGGATTTATTGAGAAAATAAACAATTCGTTGAGGCGGTATATAATAGATAAGTATTGCTAGTGCTGAAAATCACCTTGCTTATAGGGTTGGAGATAGTAATAAGGCTATTCAATAAGTCTGAAATCTGAAAGGACATAACTTTTTAGTCATATAAAAATGTTATGTCCTTTACTTTATTTATATTTTGTTAATTATAGTTTTTGATAAAAATATGCTCCTACTCTTTTTACTTATTGATATAAACTATAACGGATTCAACAAAGAAAGTCTTATAGCCTGGATCAGGATTTTTATTTCATTGTATTAGTTTAGAGCAGAAGGGTCATAGTATTTTTGTTGAGAAAAATAGGGTAATTAGATCATTTACAATTAAACCCAATTTCTTTAAGCTTTAATTGAGGTGGTAAAGATGATTTGGTTGGTAATTGGAGCACCGTTAATTGTTTTGATCATTATTGCTTTGATATTGGAAAAGAAAACAGGGGCTGTTCCCCCAGAGCCACGCCACAACCACGGTATTGAATCTGATACAATTCAAAATCAGTATTATAACACTCCACATAGTGGAGGAAGTGAAGGTAACCCCCCTCAAGGATAAGATAAACCCTCAATGAAGATATTTGATTGGATGTATTTTTTACTGCCAATTAATGAATTCGGAAATAAGGTTATTGTTAGTGATAGAAAAAATATTATGGGGGTTATTGAATTGAGAAAGTATTTAGTAGGTTTATTTGCTTTATTTTTAATTTTTAGTTTAGTTGCTTGTTCATCTGAAAGTTCGAATACCACAAAAGCAGAGGTTAAGAATGAGGAGAAGAATTCTGAGGACAAAGTAAAGGCAGAAACAGAAGCCAAAGCGAAGGCAAAAGCAGATGCTAAAGCGAAGGCAGAAGCCAAGGCGAAGGCAGATGCAGAAGCCAAAGCGAAGGCAGAAGCAGAAGCGAGGGCGAAGGCAGAAGCAGAGGCCAAAGCGAAGGCAGAAGCAGAGGCCAAGGCGAAGGCAGAAGCAGAAGCCAAGGCGAAGGCAGAAGCAGAGGCCAAAGCAAAGGCAGAAGCAGAAGCCAAAGCAAAGGCAGAAGCAGAAGCCAAAGCAAAGGCAGAAGCAGAAGCAGCTGCAGCTTCAAGTGGAGGATCAGAGTTCTTTGAAAATTGTACTGAATTAAGAAAGAAATATCCAAATGGCGTTCCATCTGATCATCCAGCCTATCAAAAAAAAATGGATAGAGATAAAGATAATTTTGCTTGTGAAAGATAGTGTATAATCACTTAGTAGACCTTTTTAGGTATTGAATTATGAATAATCCCTTCTCATCTAATGAGATGGGATTTATTTTTTGTAGTTCCTTATCAATCCTTAACCCCTAATTGATATGTCCGAATGTAGATTAGAGTCGTATGTTATAGAAAAGTAGAGAACAATTTGAAACTATTATTGGAGAGTCCTAAAATGAAAATAAAAATTTTAATGAACTATTTAATCTTACTTTTAACGATCATCATTATGGTTGGTTGTAGCGACGTAGAAGATGAATCTATTACAGATGGAGAAACAGATCCACAAGAAGTTACCACAGTTAATACAAATGAAAATAGTGAAAAAGAAAAAACTAACACTACAGTTGTTGATGAACCAGTAGTAGAGGAAACACCAACCCAATCAAATAAAAAATTGTTCTCAGGATACAAACTAATTGAAGTTGATGGTGGTGATTTGTCTGGTTATCGTGAACCTAATGTCGTCGTTGACATAGGTTATGGAGACCGTGAATATTGGGCATTTACTAATGAATACGGGCAACTAGTACGTGTCATTGCTGACGAAATCATTCTACAAGATGACAGTAACGAACCAGTATTATCTTCTGGAAGATACTATGCAGATGAGGCAAAGGTTCCCGGTGTCGTAAGTGACGTTTTAGATGAAGGACATATCATTGCTGATTCTCTCGGAGGGGTATCGAATGCTTATAATATTACCCCACAAGATAGTACGCTCAACCGACATGGTGATCAAGCTTATATGGAAAACGTGATCCGCAGCGCAGGTGGAGCCACTAATTTTGAGGCAATTATCACATATCCGAATACGGAAACGCAGATTCCTTCAAGTTATAAGTATACCTATACTTTAATGGGTAACGAAATCGTAGATACATTTGACAATGGCAACCCTGATGAAATAAACGCATCACTCGGTATAACAGGCAGTGAGCCTTCCGATTCAACTGGTTCAAACACTAACGGTGATATTTCTAGTGTTGATACAAACGGTAATGGACAGGTGACGATTAAAGAAGCAAAAGCAGCAGGTTTCAGTATGCCAATAACAAGTGATCATTGGTTATACCCATATATGGACGATCGTGATAACGACGGTATGGTTGGTGAGTAAAGCCCTTGAACTATTAGGCAAAATAAATGGACCAAAGAACATTTTCCTCGGCGGACGATTTATAACAATCCGTAAATGAGTGTCTGTACAGGAACAACTGAAGTTAATGGTCATATCATCTAAAATGATGAAATTACAGTTATCCTTAAATAACGAATGCGTATCCCGCAGGATTAACGGCCTTTTTTGTTGAAATATACCCCTCGCTAAAGAGGGGTACATCTTATTTATCTTGTGCAAGTTCTTTTCTATTGGGAGCAAGTGGCGGCTGTTCTAACCACTTGTTTTTCACCATAAGATCGAACCAGTTTTTGGTGATTCCCAGTACTTTTAGAACTGCTTTTTCATAAGCAATTGCTAGGTCTGTTCGCATGGCTCCTGCTAGACCTGTCCCGTAATATACTTGTGCAGTTTGAGCCAGGAAACCCATATGATACAACATTAGTTTATCTGAAAACGGAGAGTCTGTTGACGTTGTAATCTCTGATTCCCATGACATCGGAACTGGTAAATTATCCTTGTGCATAATCTTTGAGAGGGCTTGCAGGTTTTCATCTGCGGTTCTTCCTAAATCCTCAAGAAACTTTCTTGCTTCTTTCGATTCTGTGACTTGACTGAAACCGATTGAAAGAGCCTTTGCCATAACTCCTTTTTTAATGTTAAGAGAAATACTGATTATTTCTGTAGCAGATAAAACTCTCCCTTTACCGAAAAATCCATCAGTAAAATTTTTGGTAGAAATGATATCAGGGTTCTCATCAGGATAGAAATAGGGGTCTCTTTGGAATTTCCCTTTTTCAAGCAATAACTCAATAGTTAAGTCGTACATATTTTTAGCATCATTATCACATGAATTGTAAAAATCCCGTAAGTCCTTTCTGACCGAAACACTGAATGCAGTCGTATGACCTAATAGCCCGTGTATGGTCATAATATGTAAATAATTCAAACAGAATGTGTCGGAAAACAATCTCTTTGCACCTTTATTAAGGTCGGACTCAGTAAATCCAATCGGAACTGGAAATCCATCCTTCTCAATGAATGAAACAATCTGTTTCTTTTGCTTCTCCCAAATCTCAATGGCCCTTTCAAAAACATTTTTAATTGATTCGTCTTCTATAATAGAAATCATATACCTATTTACGATCTCGGCCATTGTTCCGTTTACATATTCACCCCATAGTGTCCCTATTTCGGAAGATGTAAGTTTTAAATGATCATTTTCCATTTGAATTCACCTCTTCCGTATTTTTTACTAACACAGAAATAGGTATGCATTTCTTTGGACTTTTACCTCTCAAGATTTATCTCCTTTAAAAATGGAAAAATAATAACTCTCCTGATTTCTTTGTGTTAAAATAAGAATATACGTTCGGTTCAGGAGGATGCTATATGTTAAAGAATAAAGATGATGTCATAAAACTAATTGAAGCTGATGATAAAATGTTGGATATTATCAAGGCTGCAAGCACGCTTAATTTGCATGACTGGTGGATCTGCGCAGGGTTTGTCCGCTCGAAAATCTGGGATGCTTTGCATGGTTTCAAGGAGCGAACGGCAATTCCGGATGTCGATGTGATTTACTTTGATCCCGCTAATATCGATGAGGAGTACGAAAAGGTCTTAGAGGGAAAATTGAAGAGTCTATTTCCTGATATCCCATGGTCAGTTAAAAACCAGGCAAGGATGCATGTCATAAATAATATTGCTCCCTATACTTCCTCAAAAGATGCTATTTCAAAATTCCCGGAAACAGCCACGGCACTTGGGGTGAAAATGGACAAGGAAAATAATTTGGTTCTTGCCGCTCCCTGTGGAATAGAGGATGCCATTAATCTGGAATTGAAGCCGACACCTTTTTTTACAGAAACAAGGGAACGTGCAGCCATCTATGAGGACAGGCTGATCAAAAAGAATTGGAAAGCTATTTGGTATGAGGTTAAAGTCCATCAAATTTAAACTACTTATAGTGTCAGCATACGGTAGAAAATGAATTGTTGGAATCGTTTCTTTCAATTACGTATTCAATTATCCCTAAAATAGCGAAAGATAAATAAGATCCCGCACTGATGTATTTCTGTTTTTAAAGAAACAATGAATGAGTTACTTATTTTCCATTAGAAGAATACTGTCTACTAACAATTTATAAGAGTTAATGGTCACTAAATAACAAATGAGTAATAAATAAAATCACCACATTTTGCAAATAATGCAATATAGAAGTATAAGGTGGTGTGAATATCATGTCCAATAAGCTGATTTTATGGTTATTATTTATTATTCCATGGTTAACAATATTTTTAATGAAAAAAGAGGATATCAAAAGGTACATGCCAGTAGCAATATTTACTGCATTATTAGTAACCATCGTCTATGAAATAGGATATACATATAAGTTGTGGGAAATCAAAGAAGCGATTGTGCCCTGGGGATACATAACAAATGTGAGCTTTGCGTATGGAGCATTCTTCATAACTACATTATGGATTTTTTATTTTACATTCAAGAACTTTTGGTTATATCTTGCAACAAATATTGTTATTGATACATTGGGTGCTTGGGTGATACTTAAATTTGTTGAAGCAAGAAAAATGACTTACTTTACAATAAGTAGTTTAAATATATTTTTAATTTTTGTTACATTAGCCTTAATCGCTTATCTTTTTCAAAGATGGTATGAAAAAATTTAAAATATTGAATAACAGTGTGTACATTACATAAAGCAGAAGAGTTATTGTGAGGTCTTTATTTTTTTAATGATAACCCTTCTTCTTCTAAGGAAGTTCTCATAATTGGTAAGGAAGCTGGTCCAATACCATGAATTTTTAATATTTCTTTTTCAGTGTATGTTGATAGTTTTTTCAACGTGTCTATTCCTTCGTGAACCAATGCATTCCTTGCAGGAGCGCTGAGTTTCGAAAGGAAGCCGCTTTTAGGATTAATTTTTTTATCACAGGTAGGGCAGCTTTTACACTCACTGCTTTTGTAAAACGTATGTCCCTTTTCACAAATCCTTAAACTTTGATCTGCTGTCAAAATAATTCCTCCAAACAAATTCTAATCCTGTACTATATATTATTAATTGTATTTTATATATATAAACCCGATAAAAACTTTGAATGTCACCATTCAACCAACCTACCTTTTCTTAATGAGGTACTCAATAAAAAGATGACTCAACCCTTTCTGGATTAACGCAGCGGTTAGTGGACTATATAACTTCAATTAACGTGCTGTTGTGTTACCTCTTAACTTAAAAAAAGTTTGATCAACAAGTGTAAGGCCATTCACTAAAGTAATAAAACTTGCAACAAAGAAACCAATTGCATATCTAGGAATATGCGCTTCTTGTACTTGGTCATTTATTTCTATTCCTAAAAAGTATACTCCAATGCCGTTACATCCACATTTGTCCCAAAAGACCATAAATCTAACCCTTTTTTGACCATTAAAACAGTAATGAACGCAAGAAAAATTAAAACAAACCAACGATTAATAGCCTTCATTTTATAATCCTCCTCACTTTAGAAATACCATATTATACTATTTTTTTCTAATTGCTTATTGCACTAACCTGCTCTGTTCGTTGTAGTACAAGAATTAACTATCTCTATTTTTAATCCATATTTATCATTATATCGGCTATTACATTTGAAAATATCTTGTACGTAAAACTGATCCCAAAAAATTTAATTCCAAAGTGGCAATCAAATTGACGGTTTATGTACTTACATATGTGTTTTTTCATGTTCAACCCAGCACATTAAATTTGAATTAACAAACAAAATCTGATACGATTTAATCGCACACGATATAAATTGGTGATTTAGGAGGGAATATTGATGAATACCGTTTATGATTTTACAGTTAAAAAAACGAATGGCGAGAATAAATCGATCAGCGATTATGAGGGGAAGCTGCTGTTAATAGTTAATACAGCTAGTAAATGCGGGTTGACACCTCAATTTGAGGGCCTACAGGGTTTGTATGACAAATATCATGAAAAGGGCTTGGAAATTCTCGGCTTTCCTTGCGGGCAGTTTAACAATCAGGAGTATGACAATATTGAGGAGACCACTGAGTTTTGCCAGTTGAATTATGGTGTGTCGTTCCCGATGTTTGCGAAGATTGATGTGAATGGTTCTGGTGCAGATCCTCTTTTTCAATTCTTGAAGGAACAAAAGGGCGGAATCCTGACGAAGGATATTAAGTGGAATTTCACGAAGTTCCTTGTCGATCAGAATGGCCAGGTGGTCAAGCGCTATGCTCCGACAACTGAGCCTGGTAAAATTGAGGAAGATATCGCAAAATTATTATAAGCTGTGTGAAGGATGAGTGTTTTGAACGATTTTTTAACACTTGAAAACCAATTATGTTTCGCTGTCTATGAGGCGGGGAGCCAGTTCAATAAATTATATTCCAAGGCGCTGGAATCTTTCGCGATTACCTATCCACAGTATCTGGTGTTATTGGCATTGTGGGAAAAAGATGGTCTTTCGGTAAAAGAGCTCGGAGAGAAGCTGAACCTCGGTACTGGAACGTTAACCCCGATGATCAAAAGGATGGAAACGAACGGCTGGGTGAAGCGGGAGCGTTCCACTGCCGACGAAAGAAAGGTTTGCATCTTCGTTCAACCGAAAGCAATGAAAGAAAAAGAAGGCATTGTAGAAAAAGTGGCCAGTGAATTGAAGTTATGCAATATTGAGTTTGAAGAGTATGAGCAGTTGTTGACGCAGCTGCGTGTGCTGCGGAAAAAATTAAATGCATACAATACCAGCTTTAAATAAGGATCAGTCGAAATCATCTGAGCATGATTTCGGCTTTTTTGTGATGAAATATATTACAGAAATCGAAATTTTCGGATACAATAAAAAAATAGAGGTCAAACGAAAGCAAGGAGGGGAGAAACCATGATCCGAAGGCTTGCAAACGCGCCAATCTTGCTTTTGGTGGTCGCTGCGCTTTTCTGGGGCGGCAATGCGGTGGCTGGGAAGTTTCTTGCTGGTTCCCTTCCTCCGGTAACGATTTCCTTTACGCGGCTGGCGATTGGGGTCCTGATTATGTCTCCGTTGATTATCAGGCTGTTCAAACGGGAAATGCATTCATTTCGGGAACACTTTAGGCTGCTGTTTTTCCTGGCACTGACGGGAGTGATTGGGTTTAATCTGCTGATTTATTGGGCGGTCCATTACACGACGGCGATCAATGCGACTTTGTTGAACAGCACGAGCCCTTTATTCATCTTCCTTTTATCAGCGTTACTGATCGTGGAGAAAATGGAGACGAAGTATTGGGTGTCGCTGGCGATTTCAATGATTGGGGTGCTCATCGTCATTACGCACGGCTCCGTTGAAAGATTGCTGGCCTTGCAGTTTAATATCGGTGACTTGATCATGGTGATGGCTGTGATTTCGTGGGCTCTTTATTCTATTTTCATTAAAAAGCTATCAGGAAAGCTGCCTTCACTGACGATTTTTGGCTTTACGCTTGCAATTGGGTTTATGGTGATGATTCCAGCCGTGGTGATTGAGTTGTCGTTTGTTCCTGTAGAAGCGATTAATCTAGCAGATTTGAGTGCACTCTCTTACATAGGGATTTTTCCATCGATCTGTTCGTTTCTGTTATGGAATCGCGCGGTTGCGCTGATCGGGCCATCTAAGGCTTCGATTTCTTTGAATCTCATTCCCGTGTTTGGTTCGGTTGCAGCGTTCTTAGTTCTTGGTGAGGTCATTACCGCTCCGCAGATTATTGGCGGATGCCTTGTTTTTATCGGTGTATTCTTTACATCTTTTACTAGAAAGAAAGCAGTTCAGTTGGCTGAAGATGCTTAATAGGGGGATTGGATGATGTATGTAGAAGGTTTTGTTGAGGTTACCGGCGGGAAAGTCTGGTATGAAATTTACAATAAAGATGCGAAAGGCACACCTGTGGTTATTTTACATGGAGGGCCAGGGTCTTCCACGTATTCATTAAAAGGGCTGAAGGCTCTTGGCAAGGACCGACCGGTTGTCATGTATGATCAGCTTGGCTGCGGGAAGTCGGACAGGCCGGATGATGTTTCTCTATGGCATATCGACCGGTTCGTTGAGGAACTTGGCAAGGTTCGGGAGGCACTGATGCTTGATGAAGTCCATATTCTGGGCCATTCATGGGGTACAACGCTTGCAGCAGCGTATGTACTGACAAAGCCAAGTGGTGTTAAGAGTGTGATCTTTTCAAGCCCGTGCCTGAGTGCGCCGATGTGGGAAGAGGACCAAAAGCGGAATATTGCGAAGCTGCCGGTTGAAGTCCAGGAGACGATCAGGCGCTGTGAGGAAAATGGCGATACCGATTCCGAGGAGTTCAAGGCGGCGATCAGAGAGTTCAGCAAGGAATTCGTATACCGCGGAGAGCCTGATCTGGAGTGGCTGAAGGCCGGTGTGGGAATGAAAAATCCAGTTGTCTATCAGACGATGTGGGGTCCATCTGAATTTACGGTACTGGGAAATCTTAAGACCTTCGATTGCACGCAGCAATTGTGTAAGATTGAGTGCCTAACATTGTATACATGCGGCCGATATGATGAGGCGACTCCTGAATCGACGGAGTATTTTAGTCGTCTGACGCCTGGCGCTGCGTTCCATGTATTTGAGAAGAGCGCGCATATGCCCTATATGGAAGAACCGGCGGAGTATCTGCAGGTGATTGGCGAGTTCCTTGGAAAAGTTGATTCCCAAGTGTGACTTTTGCTATACAGCTTTCTGAAACCTTTATGCTATTTTATAAATGAGATACAAGCTTAAAGGAGTTTTATTTCATGAGCTGTGGTTGTTCAAGGTTGGAAGATGGCAAAGCGATTGTCGATCATGTAAGGAATAAGGGAAAGGAAAAGTTGAAGCCGCGGGTCACGCACAGGATTGCGTGTGAGTGCGGAGATTTATTCACGATGGAAACCGTTGTGATGAATTGCCCAGGATGCGGCATGACATACGGCGTCACACCCTGCAGTTCCGGGGATAGTAAGAAGATCAAGGCGGCCGGAATTCAATATTTATGATGGGAAAATCTCTCGCGATGACGAGGGATTTTTTTGTGGAATATCGTTATAAAAATCGAATTGAAATTACTCGGAAATAGAATAAAAAATCCTCAATTTCAAAAAATAACCAAAAGGAGGTCTGTTAAATGAAAAAACTGTTTTTGCTTATTGGTATCGTAATTTTTTCAATCGGTGTTAACTACTTACCTGTAAGTGCTGAAAAACGGCATAAACACGATTCAAAAGGTATGGAACAAGCGATGGACCATTTTATCTTAAGCCAATTTCACGATGAAATGGTACAGGCGGTAAAAGATTATTATAAGAAGGATGTCAGGATTCAATATAATTGGTGGGATGAAAATTATGATGTGGTAGAAATTGACCAATTTGAAAAAAGAAATGAATTAAGTCACCCGTTTATTATGAAATTTACAGTTGAAACTTACAACAGTGATAAAAAGGGGAGACTCGGAACAGATACTATAACGTTTGGTATTACACCACTAGAGTTTAACAAAGAAATGGAGCAAAAAAATTTAGCAGGCTCTAAAGTTGAGTTCTTGAATTTTACTCATAGAGAACCTGGAAAGAACAACTAAGTTTTCATACTTAATTTGGCTGTTGGTGAGGGAGACTAATTTATTGAAAAAAGTGCATTAATCCTTGAAGGATTAGTGCACTTTTTTTGAAATTCTTGTTATGGTAAAGGGAGTAATAATTGATTGATTTTATAGATGACGCAGAGAATTTTTAATCTTGATTTGCGGATAAAAGCTGATCAAAATATGAAGAGGAGTCCAACTTGATGACAAATAGCAGAATGAATCCAAAGGTTGATGAATTTTTAAAGAAAGCTACTAAATGGAAGGAAGAATTTGAGAAGTTGAGAATGATCGTTCTGGACTGTGAGCTGACTGAAGAATTTAAGTGGATGCATCCTTGTTATACTTTCGAAAACAAAAACGTCGTTTTAATACATGGATTTAAAGATTATTGTGCGCTTCTGTTTCACAAAGGAGTGTTGTTAAAGGATGAGCATGGTATACTCATCCAACAAACAGAGAATGTACAGGCGGCGCGCCAGATTCGGTTTACCAATGTTCGAGAAATAGATGCAATTGAAAACATCTTGGCGAAGTATATTTATGAAGCGATTGAAGTTGAGAAAGCTGGATTGGAAGTGGATTTTAAAAAGACTACAGAATACAGCATCCCTGAAGAATTCCAAAGAAAAATCGATGAAAACCCGACCTTGAAAACTGCATTTGAAGCATTGACACCGGGACGTCAAAGGGCCTACATTCTTCATTTTTCACAACCGAAGCAGTCCAAAACGCGAGAATCAAGGATTGAGAAATGTATGCCGAATATTCTTAATGGCAAGGGTTTAAAAGATTAGCTCGTAAATAAATCGGAGCGGTTGGATAAGAAGGAAGTGCAATTGATTAGGATTTATACCAAAAAAGAGCATTGATTTCCAATGCTCTCAAGTTGCCGATTTTGTCTGGAGTAATTTAATCCCCATTGCAATAAAAACAATTCCTGTTAGTTTATTTAAAACAGTAGAAACTTTGGAATTGCCTCTTAACTTATTAGTTGCCATTGATGAGAAATATGCAGTGATTAAACACCATATTCCTCCAGTCAAGGTAAAGGTAAGCCCAAGGATAATAAAGGGTGTCGGTGTTGAAACACCAGCATTAGTATGGATGAATTGCGGAAGAAAAGCTAAGAAAAACAAAGCAACCTTTGGGTTCGTCACGTTCGTGATCATCCCTTGCAGGAGGATCTTTTTATTGCTTTGATTTGGCAATGATTGCTGTTCTTTTGCTTCATTTTTTGCAATGATCATCTTTATGCCTAAGTAAGCCAGATAGATGGCACCTGCAATTTTGATGACATTAAATAATAAAGCCGATTGCATTAAAATCACAGATAGTCCAAATGCTGCCAGAAAAGTATGTACTACGACACCCGCGCTAATGCCTAAAGCTGAATATATCCCAGCAGTCCGGCCTTGAGAGATACTTCTGCTCACGATGTACATCGTATCTGTACCTGGAGTTAAATTCAGCAAGATTGCCGCCACTAAAAACACTTCAAAGTTAATAATTCCAAACATCATTCCACCCCTTTATTAAGTTATCTTAATGTATAATGAATTCTGAAATCAATACAATTTTTAGCATCGTAAAAAATTTGAGAGTTTATGTTTTTTAACGACAGGGTTCGGGATCGTAATAGCTGACTTTTATAGTAGGAGGGACGAAGATTGAGTTTCGAAAGGGCGAAAATGTATCCTGATTGTCCAGTTATAAACAGAACAGTAAGCGTTGGTGGACTGACGAAATCTCAGCTCAACCAGAAATTGCAACAATCTTCTATCATGATGAATGAGTATGGTGAAACGTTGTTAGCTGATGATAGATTTATAACTTCTGTGATTTACTATACCATTCAAACGGTCGAACTCACTGTTTGCAATCTTGGCTTTTCTGATGGAGCTACATTGCCACAAATCTTTTCCAAAGCCAGGGAACTTGGATTGGAATTGTGCCCGCTTGAACTGGGACCTTATCTGAGGCTAGAATATCTGGATCAGCCTGAAAGTCACTGTGGAGATTCTTTGCAGCGAAACCAGGCTCCGTCTGGCTCCATCACAATAGCCTCTGAGGTCTTGACTGAGGACGATCATTTTCCGAAAGGCTTTTACCTTAGAAGAATTGATGGCGTGTTGTGGCTGCGAGGATACCGTGCGGATGATCTCCACATTTGGAATCCCCATGACCATTTTGTTTTTTGTCAGAATAATAAATAGACAAAGGTCACATACCTTTGTCCATTTGGTATTTTTTATATTTAATGTAGTCATAGTTTGATGTGGGAACTTGTTTTAATAGGTTGCCGTCTTTATCCTTGTAGACTTCATACTCTCTGTACGTTTCAATGATATACCCATCCACTTCCTCGTCGAGATATTTTTCGTGTTTATATTCTAATTCAGGCAGGATGAGCTCCAAAATGTCCTCACTTGTTTCGGAATCATTTTGAGCACTGGCATCTGTTTCTAAAGATTCGATGTTGGAGTTTTTCTGAGAACCTGGAGTATTGGTGAATACCAGATAAATACAGAGGAACATAAGACCTAAAAATCCGATTATTTGTTTCAATGATTTTTACTCCTTTGATTGAAGTTACTTGTACACAATATGCCTGTCCATTGATGAATATAACTTAGTCATTTCAAATCTTAAGGAAAGGATTTCCCTGAAATCTGTTGAATTTTTTATGAAAGGAAATTTCTAATTTAAGGGGGGATGGTTTATGTATATTCCTAAACATTTTAAAATCGAGGATGAAGACACAATATATGATTTTATTGAAAAGTATAGCTTTGCGACTTTATTTTCTCAGCACAATGGGGAACCCTGTGCTACACATCTGCCATTGATGTTAAAAAAAGATGAAAATGCCTTATATGGTCATTTTGCACGACCGAACGGACAGTGGCAGGATCTAGAGAATCAAGAAGTTCTTGTGGTGTTCCAGGGTCCCCATTGTTATATTTCACCTTCCTGGTATGAAACGAACAAGGCTGTACCTACCTGGAATTATATGTCGGTTCATTTATATGGAAAAGTAGAGTTTATTGACGATGAAAAAGTCATATTCGATTCTTTAAATGACTTGGTCAAAAAATATGAAAAGCCAGATAGCACCTATAATCTATCCGATGTAGAACCTAGTTATATCGAAGGAATGACGAAAGGAATTGTTCCGTTCAGAATAAAAATCACGAAAGTAGAAGCAAAAGCGAAATTAAGCCAAAACCATCCTGTCGAACGACAGGAATTAATCATCAACAATTTAGAAAAAACAATGCAACATGATAATATACAAGTAGCCTCTCTTATGAAGAAAAATTTACTAATAAACAAGTAAGAGTAGTTGATGAAAAATTAGGAGGGAACAAAAATGTCTAAAGGAAATGCAATCAGCAAAAACAAGGAGTTGTCTGTAGAACAACGAGTAGATTTATTATTACTATTGAAAGCCCGTTTTGAGAAAAATATGAACCGCCATGAAGGTCTTGAATGGGGTCAAGTTCAAGCGAAATTGGAAGCTAATCCTGAGAAGCTATGGTCGCTCAATGAAATGGAAAATACCGGCGGTGAACCGGATGTTGTTAGGTATGACCAAGAGAAAGATGAATACATATTTTATGATTGCGCAGCAGAAAGCCCTAAAGGCCGCAGAAGTATTTGTTTCGACCGTGAAGCGCTCGAGTCAAGGAAGAATCATAAGCCAGAAAATAGCGCAATTGATATGGCAAATGCGATGGGCATTGCATTATTAACGGAAGACCAATACCGGGAGTTGCAGAAACTAGGGAATTTCGATTTGAAAACGTCCAGCTGGGTGCAAACTCCTTCTGATATTAGAAAACTCGGCGGAGCTCTTTTTTGTGATAAACGCTTTGGGCACGTCTTCCTTTATCACAACGGTGCGGAGTCTTACTATGCTGCCAGAGGGTTCCGGGGTTCGTTACGCGTCTAATAATCGAATAATTAGAGAAAGAGTTTTTGGGGGACCTCAGGGAGGGAATTTATGAGCGATTCTATGTACAGGATTCTTCATCTGGTAGGTTTAGTTGTCATTGGATTCTTACTTTTTCGTATTGAAACAGAATTAGACCGAATTGCGAACCAGATTTGGCAGCTAAATAATATGTAAGATTTGAAGGGGGCCTCTATAAAGTGGTTTAACACTACTTTATAGAGGCCCCTTTTTATTGGCAACGTGCAAACTGTGGGCGACATAAGGTTCTTTAATCTTCTGTATCTAAAGAATCGATATTTGGTACTAAAGTAAACCATGAGCAGCTTTGCCTGAAACCCTCCAGGATGAGAATACTTCAATTTGTTTATCAGCTTCATGAAATTTCCGGAAAATGTTGTTTCCTTAAAGTGTATTTTCTTTAGATACCGAGTATTTTCGTCATATAAGGTATAAATTAATTACAAATAAATAAAGATGGTGACTAATATGAAAACCGTTTGGCTTTTTCTAACTTTAGCCATAATATCTCTTATTTCCTTGAACATTTTGATAAAGAAAATGAACGTCACTAACTTTTTGGGCTGGGGTCGCGATAGCTATCGAATGGATTTCAGTGAAATTCCATGTTTTTACATATACTGTTTAGTTTATTTGGTTGTTTTTGCTGCTAACATTTGGCTTTCAAATTTTATTGAAAAGAAACATCGAAAAAAATTGACTTTAACCGGTTGATTCGAAGGGAAACTAAGGATTTAACGGCATCCTCGATTAACATATTCCAAATTCAGTGTGTTACTATTTCTTGTTTGAAATTCACTTATTATTTTTCTCCATATTTATGGAAATACTTAAAGTAAATATGTGATGGGAATGAGAATTAATGGTAGAACACAAACCCAAAATAACCTCTTCTGAAATTTCGATGTTATGGAGTACATATATAGGTGACAGCATGTCAATTTGTGTAATGGAACATTTTTTGCGTACTTGTGAGGATGAGGATATTAAACCTATTATTAAGCTTGCTCTTGATTATTCAAACGACCATGTCACTCAAATATCAGATTTATTTATAAAAGAAGGTATTCCTCTTCCTAATGGATTTGGGGAACAAGATGTTAACTTGCAAGCAAAGAAGCTTTTTTCTGATGTGACTTACCAGCGTTACTTGCACCATATGGGAAGAACTGGATTGAATTCATACAGTTTAGCTAAGTCAATTTCTGCTCGTAAAGATATCCGTAACTTGTTTAAACATTTTTTAAATCAGGCAGAAACGTTATATGACCGTAATACAGAACTGATGCAGGAAAAAGGGATCTTTATCCGATCACCTTATATTGCTTATCCTGATAAAGTGGAGTATGTTACAGAGCGGAAGTTTCTTGGTGGATTAATAGGGCATCGAAGGCCGCTGCTTGCAGTCGAAATAGCCCATTTAGGAATTAATATTGAAGTGGCAAATGTAGCCAAAACTTTCCTTTTAGGATTCAGTCAAGTCGCTCAGTCAAAAAAAATCAGTGACTACTTTAAAGATGGATATGAAATAGGGAAGAAAATGGTTGAAGATTTTATGATAAAACTTAAAGAAGACGATAATTCTTATCCATCTACATGGGATTCTACTATTACTAATAGCACTGAACCACCATTCTCGGATAAATTAATGCTGTTCCATACAAATGCCCAAAGCGCCATCGGTATTGGAGATTTTGGACTTGCCATTGCTGCATCACTTCGGAAAGATATAACGGTGAATTATGAAGGTTACATCCTTAGGATTGGTACCTATGCAGAGGAAGGTGCAAAACTCTTAATTGATCATGGATGGTTTGAAAAGCCTCCCCAATCCATTGACAGAGAATTGATTAGAAACAAAAATAAATTTTAAATTGTAGCAAGACTGATAAGTCGAGGATTTACCAAGTGTACAGATTGATTTTTGATACATATGTTTAATATTTAGTCATCAACGAGTGCTTTAATAATGTGGACGAAACAGAGGTTAACTGTAGAGAAGTGTGTTGTGACAACCATAAATGAAACAAGCCTTGTGGGTTGATTTTCCACAAGGCAGTTTTGACTTTAGTACAAGGTAGGGACTGGATAACAGGCAACGGTTTCAATAAATCTTCCATCGAAACCATAAAATGTCCAGAAGGTACCGGTCCATCTATATCCAGAAACTGCGCCATACTCAACGCTAGTTGGGTAAAACCAAAAGCCTTCTCCATTTATAAGCCAAACATACGTGAATTGATTTAAACAGTCGATAATATAGTGTGAAGGAAACGGTTTAGGTGGAACGTATGGCGGTGGAGGGGATTGAGGTTGTTGTCTTAATGGACCCTGTGGTGGATAAAATGCCATATAATTTCACTCCCTTATTAGATAATTACCCAACATAATATGCTGGAAAATATTGAAGAGTTAAAATTCGGGGGAAAGGTGAATTAGGAAGAACATTCCCAGATAGTGAAAAGTTATCCTTAATCCAATGGGTGCCTTGGTCAAAAATTAACGCCCTTTTTACTGAATTCCTTATTAAACGAACAGTGCAGGATAGTTCAATTAAATACAATGAAAATCTACAAAACAACTCAATAACTAAATTGGTTATATTTTTTTGAAAAAAAATTAAAAGGTATGAGTCTGGATAGACTCATACCCTGTAACTGATGAAAGATTCTTTTCTTACATTTCGCCATCCTTACCATGGGGCTCAACAACAAAAGCAGAGAATGTTAAAATTAACCTCTACATTCTTCGTTCAATACGGCAACTTCAGCTGTAACCTCTCCATTGGCATTAAAAGTCGTATGGAGAACTGCATGAATTGTAAAATTTGGAGCAGGCCCCTTTGAAATGATATTAAGTGTAAAGTTAGATGAAATTTCGCTTTGGTTAATATCTCCAGGTTTAGTTTCGCCTTTGAAGTTTGCATTGCTCGTGTTAATACGCACATCATTATAAACATAGTTGTTTCCTAGATTTCCTGTTCCCTGTCCATGCAAATAAAAATGAATTGTTTGATGAATGTTGTCACCGGAAGGAGAAGTACCTGACTTAATAAAGGAACTTAGTGTACCATTAAAAGTGATAAATTCACCATTACATGGGTTAGTTGCATTAAAGCTAAAGGGTATTCTTTCCATTAGTAATCACCTCCATTTAATAAATGAAATTCGATACAAAAGCAATATATTTATCATAAACAAATTTAGTAACGGCGCTTGTCCAAACTTTTAAATTATTCCTTCAACATTACTAGGGAGTTGAAGAGGAGTTTCACTTAAATTTGCAGAATGATAATTTGAAGAGCTTTATATGCGCCTTCCTAAATGCGATGGCTTTCAATTCTCGTGAAATAACCGAAATTAGATCATCGGCATTTACTGACTCTACCAGCATCAGCATCATCGATGTCATTTCCAAACAAAGATCCTAGTAAGATCGAATGGAAATTGTAGTAGCTGATGCAACAGATACACTTACAAACATATCCAGCTCAATATAGCAAAAGTATAGGTTTTATGCCCGGAGTTGCCGGTTCGACTATCCAGGTGATAGAAATATTTGCACCACATTCCGTGATGTCAGAACCAGCAGGGTTGGTAACAAAGTATTCCTGAGCAAAAGGTAATGAGTTTATAAATAAACTTAAGAGCCTAATTTGTCTACGCTCATTTAGATTTTAATTTTTAGAGTTAATAAGCCATAAAAAATAAAGCTTTGGATTTCCAAAGCTCTTTCTTAAAATTATACTGTTTTAACTTGCTCAATTTTTAATCCGAAAATTTGAGGAGGTTCAATTTTGTTTATCTGCAAATAAGTAGAGAGTTGTCCACGATGATGGATTTCATGTTCTGGAATTGCCATAAGTATTCTCCAAACACTAACTTCATGACCATGAAGTGTTAAAACCTTTTTTGTCAATGCATCATTGCCAACTTTTAATAGGCCCTCTGTTAGTTTAATCTGACATGCCTCTAAATAATTTGAAATATCCTCAAGAGAAGCTCCCTTACCAGGATCATGTCCTGGGTATTTCCACGAGCCATGTTGAAATATCCCTAGAAACATCACTCGAGATGATGCGATATGTCTCAACAAATCACCTGTAGAAAATTTATCTTCAGAAGGCTTCCAATCTAGGAGTTCATTAGGTATTGCTTTCACATATTGCATCGTTCGCTTATGAATCCCATCTAAATATTTTACATATTCCTTAATATCATGGATCATATTTCCACTCTCCAATTTTTCAGACTTTTATTACTTTATATTCTCAATTCAGTGAAAATAATCCTGTAACGACCCCGTTAACGACTGAATTAATTATTCAACTAAAGAAGCAGGTTAGTGGAAGAAAGGAAACTTTTACTCTATATGTCATATAAAGGGTAACAAAAAATAATTATGTTTTGGGAGGTGTAAAGATGGATTACGGATTATTGGTTATTGGTATATCTGTTTTACTTGTGTCGTACTTAGTAAGATTGAAGGGAGTTGTACCCTTATGCAACGGATAAAACTTATGATTAAAGTGTTTCTGAATGAGCCTTTGTGGTTCAAAATACTAATTTCTATAACTTTCCTTGCTTCAATTATTTTAAGCAGTTCATTTTTTTCAAATCATGCTTATTTAAGAAGTTGTTCCAAATTAGCAGCGGCTATCTTCTTTTGTGCTTACGCTATTAAATTTAGGAGGAATTTTAAAACGGCTTTACTCTTCTTTGCTTGCTCTGTAATATGTATTTTCCTATCTGTTAAGTCATTATTTTAGTTTTATAATAGATTGAAATTAGCATATAAAAAAGATGAAAATTAATAGACCTTCTTTAACTAACAGGTGCGTTGATCCAAGAAGGATTAACGCACTTTTTGTTGAACTTACTTATTGAACTAAAGGGGCAGGATAGCATAAAAAGAAATTGAATAAATAGGTAGTATTTAAAGAAAGTAATTTTATTGTTCCAAATCAGAATAGTTCAGTAAAGATTGATTAATAGGGAGCTGAAAGATGAAATATAAAAAAAGAAATAGAGGCGGCTTTTTTAAAGATACCCTAATTGAACTAATTGGTGAAGTCGTTTGGAACATGTTAATGTTTATACCAAGATTGATAATTCGCTTAATAAGTAACATTTGGTGAAGCAGTTAGTCAAATTGGACTATGGCGCTGACTGTGAAAATAACAATTAAATTTATAAAACGGGTGCGTTGGTCTAGAAGAATTAAGCCCCTTTAAAAGTCTTATTGAACAAAGGAAGCAGTAATCTTTATTAAGGTGATTTGTTTTTAAAAATGAAACTAATAATGGATAGGGAGTGAGAATATTGAATTTTCTTAGTTGGTATGATTAAATTACACCCACTAATCCATTTGCTTCATTATTTTTCGGCGTCATATTTACAGTTATTATTGGAATTACTGTCTGGATAGATACTAAAAAAGTTAGAACTACAACATTAGCTATGGCAGTAGGGGTTTTTATAACTATATTCGGAGTGACATTATTAAATTTGATAGGATATTATGGTTAATTGAATTAACAGGTGCGTTGATCCAGCAGGATTAGCGGCCTTTTTTGTTGAATTCTTTATTCAACAAAAAAGGCAGTTTAGTTGAAAAAACTAATCCAAAGGTACGTAAATATGAATGCTTTGGAACTTATAATAATTGATAATCGTATTTGTTAGAAAGGAGGTAATAAATTGAAAAAAGTTGGAATGATTTTAGGTTTATTTATAGCCGTTTTTGCAGTGATCATATATGTAAATAAATTGCATTATCCTTCTCTTCCGATAGATGATATGTCTGCAAAAGAAGCGATTGATATACTTGGAGAATCGGAAAGTAAAATAGCAGAAATTGCAGTAGAAGGCGATTTTATTTGGTATATCACACGTAGTGAGAACAAAGGTATCGCGATTGCTGATGAAAATATAAAACATATGATTGGTTCAAATGGATGGGAATTTAAAGAAAAAGATGGTGCTGGTCTGTTCTTTGAAAAAGACGGAAGGAGATTAATTGCCACCACTCAAATGTGGACTAAAAATTATGTTCTCGTTAAAATTCCAAGTAATTTTAAATAATAGAGGTTTTTTATTAAGCTAACAGGGTGCTTTGTTAAAGATGGCTCGACCAAAAATAAAAATCGCTTAAGGTTACTGTTGAGTGATTTTTTTATTCCCCAAATCATTTCTGCTAGCAAAATTGCAGGTTAAACTGTACCGTAATTTGCACTCTTACAGAACTTTCTGTTAGTCTTCAATTTGATGGTCTATTTGCATTGCATAATTAATTTTGTGACAGGTAACTGAACCCGTTAACTTTATATACTCATTTTTAGAATTTTGCTCAGCAAGGATGATTGTGTGTTTAATGATGGATTTCCAGATTATTTAAAGGATGATGAGACAAAAGCGGTTGCCCTGATTCCTGATCAAACTTACCATAACGTTGCAATTGGTGTATCCCAGGATTATATTCAATATTATCAAGATAATAAAATGATTAGGTTTCCTTATCGCATGTATTTCATAGATGATTCAGATCAAATTATCGACAATTTAAGTGCAAGGCAAAAAATGATTCTTCATTGCATTTATTCAAGAAGCTGTGACGGGGTTGTTCGCCAGAAGCATATTTATTCATTGCTTCAGATGGATTATGAAGATTGGGCTATTCCTTATATCGTGAAAATCTGTGATGAATATGTCGTAGAAATAATAGAGATGACCTATGAAATTTTAAAAGAAGAGGATACAGAACGGATTAAGACATTTTGTCTTGAAAATGTTGAATCGTTGTGTAAAAGCTATAATCGGATGATTAGTTACTGGAACGAATATCACAGGTCAAAATACAAAGATTTTCATCATTACATTGGCAGGAAGTTATATAGGGATTGTTTCGGTTACACAAGGAAACTCGAACGCAGAAAAAACAGTACACTTAAATGAACAAGTGCGTTGGTCCGGGATGAAGGATTAACGCTTTTGTTATGTAAGTCTTCAATCGATATTTGCTAGTTGATTTATGGAATTATTATAAGAATAAGAAATACCTGCAAGGTTAGAATTATGATATAGGGTCTATAAGAATTCTAAATGGAGGTTTTTTATGAACGACAAAATAACAGAAATTGAGTTTCAAGAGATGATCGGCAGAAGAAGTAACGGCGAGTTAAGCTTTCCCCAATTTTTAGAAGAATTGTCCCAAAGAGGAATTACTGAATACGAAATAGAGGTCGCTACAGGTCAAGCCACATATAAAGGCATCCATTCAGAGTTTAAAACAGGTCCTCAAGTAAATCTGATTGTTTCAGAACAATTAAATAAAAATAAGCTTCGTGAGGCGATCGCAAATATTTCTCTTCCATTTGTAGATTTTTTAAAAGAGATTGCTGATGCTGGAATTGTAAGCTACCGGGTGTTCATACCTGAGAAAAGGGTCAGATACATTGGTATAGGGGAAGAAGAAACTGACGAACAGCTTACTATTTAAATAACTTTTTAAAATCGCAGTGCAGACATCAGGGAGAACCAGTGTCTGCCATTTTGCCATTTAGGAAAATATCCAACAATGAATATGGTAAAATAGTAGATAGATTTCATTCGGGGGATTCAATATGAATACAAATACATATTTTTATCAATTTTTAGAGCCGATTTCCAAGGAACTGGCGCTGGTTGCGAAGGAATTGGAGAATAGCATTTTTACGAGCCCGCGCACGATGCTGACTCATTCGCGGGTGTTCATTGAGAATATTTTGCAACAGGTGACGAAAGCGGAAGGGATTGTGGAGGATCCGCGGACTGGTTTGAAGGAAAGGCTTGATCTTCTTAATGATCAGGGGTACCTTATTCCGGAGATCCGCGATGCGCTTCATTTGGTGCGGAGACTGGGGAACCAGGCGGCACATGATGCACGGATGTTCCGCTATTCTGAGGCCCTTTTATCATGGGAAGCTTTGTATAGCATAGTGAAATGGTATGTTGAAGTGTACGGGCCAGTCAATGTGGAGGTGCCTGACTATCAGGATCCATCTCCTCAGGTGGAGAAAGTGTTTGATATGACCGAGCTTGAGGTGAGATTGAAGGGGCTTGAAGAGTTGCTGAAAAATCCGATAACTGCACCAGCCGAAGCTGCTGTGAACGAAGAAGTGGCCGCAACGGCAGAAGCTCCTGCGGTTGAGGTGCAGGAGACACCTGGGTTCACACCGATCCGGACGATCAGATATAAAGGAAGATCGCTTGACGTCCCATATTTCCTGCGTGACGCATTCCTTTTGCCGCAGCGATTCGATAAATCGGAAACCTTCCTCATCCGCCTTGGTGCCGAGCAGGAAGCCCGTATCATGAGTGAGCTGCCAAGCAATCTTGAAGGGCTCCATAAAAATGTGAAGCGATATACTGAGAAGAATGATGAGCAGTTTTTCGAGGAACTAGGGAACTTCATTGAAGAGGAGAAGGCCCGCAGGAACCTGACATTGAAGCGGCCAGGGGAACTGTTCTTCTTTTACAAAGCCAACCATCTCGTTGTCACGGAAGAGCTGTCGAAAGTTCCGCTGACTGCCGGGGAATTCACTGGAATCCCGAGCTTGTTGAGACAGCTGAATGAAGACCAGATCGAAACGGTCGGCCAGCTTCCGAAAGAGCTAGTGATTTTGGCGAAATATGAAAATGTCGGAGTTGGGACGGTTGAGAAGCTATTTGACCAGTTGAAGGCGAAATTGCAGGAAAGTGCCGGCGCAAGTAAAGATGAGAGTTATAGCGAGGAAAAAAAGAGCTATAAGAAGTGGGAATCGCTGTATGTGAACGTAACGTATGGAAATACGCAAGGCGTGATTCGCGGTGAAAGTGTTCCTTCCATTTGGAAGGAAGCGTTGAAATGGATCGAGGAGCGAAGACTGCCGCTTCATGACCTTGTCAAAGAGGGCGTGATCCTTGGTTCAACTGACAACGGCAAACGTTATGCCATCGCACTTGAACCGATCCATCCTGATCAAAGGCATTTCACGCAAATTCATACCTATGAATCTCAGATTATAGGGGAAATTTATTACCTTGAGACGAAAATCAACCCGAAATCCGGACTGGAGACACTGGGGAAACTTCTCAGCAGACTGGGCGTAAAGGTGGATATACCGTTATTGAAGGGTGAATAAAGTGATGAAAGCCAGGGATCATTCGATTCCTGGCTTTTTGCTGGTTTATTCTTTATCCACCAATTGGCATTGTTGGACATCCAAAGACCAAAGTCCAGAATTCAAGACAACGCCAGACTTAGTCAAATTCACTCTTTTATGAAAAATAGGACCATCCAGTACGAATGTGTGGTATTCACCTAATTCTCCCATCACGCATAAATCAAGCTTCTGAATTTCAGCGGAAAAGCTGCTGTTTAGAGATCTGCCAGCCCACGATGAGTCAAAATGTTTTTCTGAAGCGCGGCAAACAACCGCAGAAAAACCGAGTGATATGAACTCCTCTAGAAGCTTGGTTGATTCCTCCGGCGAGATCCAAACCGGAAAGAGAGGCTTGAGCCCTGCTTTAGTTGCGATTTCCTCATTCCATTTACGATCCTCCATGGAATACAAACTGCCAAAGGCAATTTCGGTTAGGCCCTGTTCCTCTTTAAGTCGAGTCAATGCATGGATCAACGATTCTTCATAATTGCCTGCAGAATCGACTAAAACTAATGGGATACGTAGCGCTTGAGCTTGTGATTTCAGGATTTCTAATTTGATGCCATGTGCATGATTTCGATCATCTTTTTTAGAGACCATTGATAGCAAACAGGCGACATTCTTGTTTTCTTTTAAGAGACGATCTAAAGCCAGACAGGCATCCTTCCCGCTGCTCCAGCATACAGCAACCTTCGTTTCGGCCAAAATTCTTCACAACCTTACTAAATATCTTTACTTACATTATAAGAGCAGAAATCAAATATTACCATGGGAAGAAAAGTGGAATAAGATTTTCATATACAAGCATATCTTACATAGTGCATAGTGGATACAGTACATTTTTTAACATTGTGTATAGTGCAAAGGTACAGGCAAAAAAGTAAAATATACTTAAGTTTCTAATTATTCAGAAAACATTGGAAGGGAGAGTAGTAGATTACATACTTACTCTACAACAAGAAAATTGTGACGCTTGCTAAAAATAGTTGTAAGCGCTTACAAAAAACGACATCTATTTTAACTTTTTTATATAAAAGGGGGAACTGAAAATGTCGGATAAAGTAAAAATTGGTCTGATCCAGGCTTCTAATGACGTTGATGGCCGGGAGCCGGTAGAGGTTCATAAGGAAAAGGCAATCGAGAAGCATATCAAATTGGTCAGGGAAGCAAAGGATAAAGGTGCGCAGATCATCTGCCTGCAAGAGATTTTTTATGGACCTTACTTCTGCTCTGAGCAAAATCCGAAATGGTATGATGCCGCGGAAGAGATTCCAATCGGGCCAACGACCAGGCTTTTTCAGGATCTGGCGAAAGAGTTAGGCGTCGTCATTGTTCTCCCTATTTATGAGCGGGAAGGGATCGCTACCTACTATAATACCGCTGCCGTGATTGATGCGGATGGCTCGTATCTAGGAAAATACCGAAAGCAGCATATTCCGCACGTTGGGGTTGGCGACCAGGGCTGCGGTTTCTGGGAAAAATATTATTTTAAGCCTGGAAATCTGGGCTACCCGGTATTCGACACGGCCTTTGCCAAGGTTGGGGTCTATATTTGCTATGACCGCCATTTTCCAGAGGGTGCGAGATTGCTAGGGTTAAAAGGTGCCGAGGTGGTCCTGAATCCGTCTGCAACTGTCGCGGGGCTGTCCGAATACTTATGGAAGCTTGAGCAGCCTGCCCATGCGGTTGCGAATGGCTACTATGTAGGTGCAATCAATCGTGTTGGCATGGAAGGCCCGTGGAATATGGGCGAGTTTTACGGCCAGTCTTACCTGGTGGACCCACGCGGGAATTTTGTGGCGATGGGAAGCCGCGACCAGGATGAGGTCATCATTGGCGAAATGAATAAGAAGCTGATCAGGGAAGTGCGTGACACATGGCAGTTCTACCGTGACCGCAGGCCGGAAACGTACGAAGAAATGACTGCACTTTTACCATAACAAATAACTGCTTCATAAAAGGGCTTTACAGAATGTGACGTAAAGCCCTGTTTCCGATTTTATCAGAAGGGGGTTCGTTTGATGAGTAAAGGAAATCTCGCGAAAATCTCGTATGACGATTTAAAAGTAAATTTTCAGGAAGTGCATCCAGGATTGACGAATCAGGAAGCATTTGAGGAAGCGAACCGCTGTTTGTACTGCTATGATGCTCCGTGTATTCAGGCATGTCCGACGGGTATCGATATCCCGACATTCATTAAGAAAATCGCGTCGGGTAACCTGAAGGGATCTGCGAAGACGATTATGACTGCGAACCCGATTGGTGCAAGCTGTGCGCGCGTCTGCCCGACCGAGGAGCTTTGCGAAGGATCATGTGTGCTGAATCATTCGACAAAGCCAATCATGATTGGCAATCTGCAGCGGTATGCAACCGACTGGGCAATCAGGAATGATCAAGTGCTGTTCCAGGCTGGTGCAAAGAATGGGAAGACAGTCGCGATTGTCGGCGGCGGTCCGGCTGGCTTGTCGGCAGCACGTGAGCTGGCGTTGCTTGGATATGATGTGACGATTTTTGAAGCGGCGGAAAAAGCGGGCGGATTAAACACGTACGGAATCGTCTCCTTTCGATTGCCTCAAAACATTTCCTTCTGGGAAGTGAAGCAGGTGGAAAGTCTTGATGTTAAGATTCGTACGAATACCAGAGTTGGCTTTGATATTTCTGTTGATGAAATCATTGATCAGCATGACTTTGTCATTTTAGCGGTGGGGATGTCTAAGGTGCCGGATCTTGGCATTGATGGCGAAGATTTAGATGGAGTGTATGACGCGATCGACTTTGTCAAGGCGACGAAAACGAAGCCGATTGACAATCAATTTTTAGGTAAAAAAGTCGTTGTCATCGGTGCCGGGAATACGGCGATTGATGGTGCTACCTGCTCAGTGCGGCTTGGAGCTGAAAACGTTAAGATCTTGTATCGCCGAACAGTGGAAGAGATGACGGCGTACGATTTTGAATATGAATTTGCCAAGCAGGATGGCGTCGAGTTCCGCTGGCTGACTGCTCCTGTGAAGATCATTGGCGACGGAAATGGCAAAGTGAGAGGAATTGAATGTGTAAAAATGGTGCTCGGGGAGCCGGGTGAGGATGGACGCCGCAGACCTGTAACGCTAGAGGGATCTGAGTTTATTTTAGAGGTCGATGCGGTCATCAAGGCGATCGGTCAATCGAGATATGTAAGTTTGCTTGAAGAGTTCGGTCTGGAGCATGATGGCGGTGTCGTGAAAATTGACCCTAATACGTATCAAACATCGAATAAGAAAGTGTTCGCTTGCGGCGATGTGATTTTTGGCAAGGGCCAGGGAGAGGCAATGGTCGTGTCTGCAGCACAGCAGGGAAAGGATGCGGCATACGCGATTCACCAGCTCGTGTCGAGTTCGGTTCCGGAAACAGCCTAATAGACAAAGGGAGGTAAGTGTATGGCAGATTTACGTATCAATTTGGCAGGAATTAAGTCACCCAATCCGTTTTGGTTAGCTTCTGCTCCTCCAACCAACTCGGGCTATCAAGTCCAGCGCGCCTTTGAGGCTGGCTGGGGTGGTGCGGTATGGAAGACGCTCGGCGATCCAATCCTGAATGTCTCTTCCCGCTTTGCGGCGGTAAGTTTTAACGGGCAAAAGGTAGCCGGGTTCAACAATATTGAGCTGATCACCGACCGCCCGCTTGAGGTGAATTTAAAAGAAATCTATGAAACAAAGAAAAAGTTCCCGAACCACGCGATCATTGCTTCGTTGATGGTCGAGCCAAAGCAGGATAAATGGCATGAGATTGTCAAGCGCGTTGAGGATGTGGGTGTCGATGGCCTCGAGCTCAATTTTGGCTGTCCGCACGGAATGGCTGAGCGTGGGATGGGCGCTGCTTCAGGACAGGTGCCTGAGCTCGTGAAGATGCAGACGTATTGGGTAAAAGAAGTCGCGCAGACTCCGGTAATCGTCAAGCTGACACCGAATATCACCGATATCACCGTCACGGCCGAAGCAGCGTGCGAAGGCGGAGCCGATGCGATTAGTATGATCAACACAATCAACAGCCTGGCTGCGGTGGATATCCATACCTGGGATACGGTACCGCATGTAGGCGGAAAAGGTGCGCATGGCGGCTATTGCGGACCGGCGGTAAAGCCGATTGCACTTCATATGGTTGGAGAATGTGCACGGAATCCGCGGATCAATGTCCCGATTTCCGGAATTGGCGGTATCTCCAACTGGCAGAATACCGTTGAATTTATGCTGATGGGCGCAACGGGAGTGCAAGTATGTACGGCGGCGATGCACCACGGCTTCCGAATTGTCGAGGACATGATTGAGGGCTTGAACAATTACCTCGATGAAAAAGGAATTGCCTCGGTGATGGATCTGGTAGGCAAGTCGGTTCATAAATACTCCGACTGGGGCGATCTTGATTTGAATTACAAGATTGTCGCCAGAATCAATAATGATACATGCATCAACTGCAATAAATGCCATATCGCCTGTGAGGATACCTCGCATCAGTGTATCGATATGCTGAAGGACGCGAGCGGAAACAGCTATCTGAAAGTGCGCGAAGAAGATTGCGTCGGCTGTAATCTATGCTCGATCGTTTGTCCGGTAGACGGTGCGATCGACATGGTCGAGCTCAAGAGCGAGCTGCCGCCAATGACCTGGAACGAGCGCCAGGCCGCGCTTGGCGTGCTGGCTTGTGGTGTGGATCCGGTTGTTAAGTGAGATGGAGATTGGTGAGGCAAGAGCTTGAGTTAGGAGCAGGACGGAGTTTCGGAGTGAAAGAGTAGTAACTTAGAAGAGCTCTATGATCCCAAACTTGTGCTGAGCATGGGAAAGGGAACATAGACCCGGTCTATGTTCCCGATCAGGGTGGCGAAGTGTAAGAAAGGTAACTTAGAAGTTTGGTATGTGTCCGAACTTGAGGTTGTAGGTCAAGATCGGGCACAAAAAAGTGTTTTCATTGTCCGATATGTGGTGATTGGAGCTTGAATGGGAACGCAAACCAGGTTTCATTGCCCGAACGAAGGAGAATGGAGCTCGAATGGGAACGCAAATTCATTGCCCGAAATGTGGTGTTTGGAGCTTGAATGGGAACTCAAACCAGGTTTCATTGCCCGAACGAAGGAGAATGGAGCTCGAATGGGAACGCAAATCAGGTTTCATTGCCCGAACGAAGGAGATTGGAGCTCGAATGGGAACGCAAATCAGGTTTCATTGCCCGAACGAAGGAGATTGGAGCTCGAATGGGAACGCAAATCAGGTTTCATTGCCCGAACGAAGGAGATTGGAGCTCGAATGGGAACTCAAACCAGGTTTCAATGCCCGAACGAAGCAACTGTAACTTCAAAAGGGTTCTCAATCAAACTAGGAAAAACAAAATAAAGTAAATCTTACTCAATTCTTTAACAAATATGAAACTTTACTTCACTACAGCATTCTTTTTAGGAGGTATATCATGAAAAAGGTGATTAAGAACGGAACGATCGTAACAGCTACGGATACGTACTTGGCGGATGTACTCGTTGAGAATGGGGTCATCAGCATGATCGGAGAGAGTCTGCCCACGCAGGGAGCGGAGGTTGTGGATGCGAAGGGATGTTATGTGTTCCCTGGCGGCGTGGATCCGCACACTCATTTTGATATGCCGTTCGGCGGGACGGTTACGAAGGATGATTTTGAGACGGGAACGATTGCTGCTGCGTTTGGCGGGACGACAACCGTTATTGATTTTTGCTTAACAAATAAAGGGGTTCCACTGAAGGATGCAATCGAAACGTGGCATGCAAAGTCAAAGGAAAAGTCAGTCATCGACTATAGCTTCCACTTGATGATTGGGGAGATTAATGATGATGTTCTCGGACAGCTTCCTTCTGTCATCAATGATGAGGGCATCACATCCTTCAAGGTGTTCATGGCCTATAAAAACGTCCTGCAGGCGGATGACGAAACACTTTTCAAAACGCTGCTGGCGGCAAAGGACCTGGGAGCACTTGTCATGGTCCATGCTGAAAACGGCGATGTCATTGAATACCTGACAAAACAGGCACTGGCACAGGGCAACACGGATCCGATTTATCACGCGTTGACAAGACCTGCTGAAGTGGAGGGAGAGGCAACGGAGCGGGCAGCAACATTTACTGGTCTGGCGAATTCCCAGCTTTATGTCGTTCACGTTTCCTGTGCTGATGCGTCAAGGAAAATTGCTGAAGCCAGGAATAAAGGCATCGAAGTTTGGGGTGAAACTTGCCCACAGTATTTGGTGCTTGATCAGTCCTATCTGGAGAAGCCTGATTTCGAAGGTGCGAAATACGTATGGTCACCACCACTTCGTGAAAAATGGAATCAGGATGTTCTGTGGAACGCGTTAAAGACTGGCCAGCTGCAAACTGTAGGCTCTGATCAGTGTTCTTTTGATTTTAAGGGGCAGAAGGAATTAGGAAGAGGAGACTTTTCTAAGATTCCGAATGGTGGACCAATCGTTGAGGATAGAGTATCCATTATGTTCTCTGAGGGAGTTTTAAAGGGAAGAATCTCGCTCAACCAGTTTGTTGATGTAACCTCCACACGGGCTGCAAAACTGTTTGGCTTGTATCCTAAGAAAGGAACGATCGCAGTCGGTGCGGATGCAGACATTGTCATTTTTGATCCATCTGTGGAGAGAACAATTTCTGCTGAATCTCACCATTTGGCTGTTGATTACAGTGCTTTTGAAGGAATGAAGGTGACAGGGGAGCCTGTATCTGTTTTATCAAGAGGGGAGTTTGTTATTCGGGATAAAACGTTCGTAGGAAAACCGGGTGCCGGTCAGTATCTCAAGCGGGCGAAATATGGTGAAGCAAAAACGAATGAAAATAAAACACTGACCTTCTAATCTAGCAGACACCCAGCAAAAATACATGAAGAATTCTCAGAAACCATTCCTTATGAATCATTCCATCGCCACAGTGAGGGAGCCAACTCCCTTGCTGTTGGCCATGTCATGATAGTTTATTAAATTCAGTGTTGACTTTTTTGTTAAAAAAGGAGGTGGACCGGAAGAATTTATTAATAGGTCAATTGAAATTCTTCTGCTTTTTGAATTCAGAAAATTGTGTATATTTTATTTTGGGGGTGTCTGAATGAGTAAAAATGGTAATTACTTAAAGTCTCCTGACTTACTGCCAATTTCACACGATAAAAGGAATATTGGGGCATTTGGTTTTTCTGTCATTTGGATTGGTATGGCGATTGTACTTGCAGCATTCGCAATTGGCGGTGCAGGGATCCAAACGCTGCCGCTTGGATGGGTAATCGTTGCAACGATTGTTGGTTCGGTAGCGATTGGGATATTTATGACAATCATCGGGGACATTGGGGTAGAGCACGGACTCTCGTTTCCGGTGTATATGAGAGCACCTTTCGGAACGATGGGCACCCATATTCCATCACTTGTCCGTGGTGTGGCGGCTTCCTGCTGGTTTGGGATCAACACCTATTTTGGTGCAACGGCTATTAATGGAATTTTAAACTTACTCTATGGTTATGATAATTGGTTTATCTGTTTCGTGCTATTTGCAGTTGTGCAGCTTGTGAATACAGCACTTGGAATCAAAGCGGTTGAACGATTTGCCGACCTGGCAGCACCAATCATCATCATCATTTCCTGCTGGATGTATGTGTCACTTTCAGATAAGGCGATGGCAGAAGGCAGAGACATTTGGGTGTGGGTTGAAAGCCCGGTTACTGGGGGAGCGGCATTCACAGCATTTATGGTCGTTGTTATGGCGAACATGGGATTCTGGGCGACGCTAGCAGCTGATATGCCTTCGCTATCACGTTTCTTCAAGGCTCCTAAAAACGAGCGTAACTGGTTCAAGCGCAACAAGGCTCAGATTGCTGGCAGCGTGATTACGATGCCTATTGTAAATACGTTTATGGTGATTATTGGAGCTGTTTCTTATGTTGCAGTATTGAATTATGACCCGATTGTTGGGCTTCAGCAAGCGGCGAGCGGCTTCATTCTCGGAATTCTCTTATTGATGATTGTTCTTGCACAATGGTCGACGAATACATCTGCTAACGTAATACCGGCTGCGACGATTTTCTCCAATATTGGCGGTCCCAAAGTTCCATTCTGGGTGGGAGTAATCTTGGCTGGTGTTGTAGGTATTGCGGTCCAGCCATGGAGTCTATTCGGCATCATCATACCGGCTCTGCTTGTCATAGGTGGTATTCTGTCAGCAATCGTTGGAATCCTGTTCACTGATTATTATGTCCTTCGAAAAAGGAGAGTAAATGTGCAGGAGTTATATGAAGATCACGGACAATTCAGGTATATGAACGGATTTAATCTTGCTGGCTTGATCGCATGGGTTATTGGCGGAGCAGCAGCTTACTATTTCCCATCCTATTCCTTTATAGTAGGTTTTCTCGTAGGTGCCGTCATCTATTATTTCCTGGCAAAACACTGGTGGTTTGTGAAATACAAGCAGGCTGAAATTGAAGATCCGAGCGATGAGAAATATCTTGGGATTACAGTTGGCCGGGATTGGACGATTGAAGAAGGTCTTGATCCGGTCGTTATTCCGGAAGCGACAAATCCAATTAACACATAATTGAAAGGAGAGTGACATCTTTGTCAGAGTACCAGGAATTTTTACAAGAAAGAGACCGGATGGATTTTATGATCCAGCAGGGCTTTCGAATCAAGAATGTCGTGGAGAATTTGAGCGGCGCGTTCGTTGAATTCGAAAATGCTGAAGGTGAGAACGAAACACTGCAGATTCTTACACCCGATGCACGGAAATATTTTTCGGTACTTTTATTGAAGCAGCAAAAAGCTGGGGCTTAGAAGGAAGGGGAGGGTTGAACAATGGAATATTTCTTAAGATGCCGGGATAATGTTTTTCCATGTGAAGTCACGATTGATGAGGATAACGGGCGGTATATGATCAAAAAAGCAGACTCCAGCGGCGAGGTGTTCAACTCTTCGACCGAGCTGGTCCATTGGATTTTGAATAACTGGGAGACCGAGGATTTTCACGATGAAGCCCAGTTTGAGGAAATGCTAAAGGAGATTCAGGAAACCCTTCTGGTAAAATGAAACAGGGGGACGGTTCTTGTAAATCAGGGGTACAAAAACAAAGGGACGGTTCTTGTGTTTCAGATAACGGTATTCGTTTAGTTTTGAGTTTAGCTGATTGACCTGTTGGAGGTCGGTCAGCTATTTTTGTGGAACAGGGGGACGGTTCTGGTGTTTCAGATAACGGCATAATTTTGGTCGTGTAAAACAGTAGAACCGTCCCCAGTGTTTTAGGTACAATTAATTCGGGATTTATTATTAAAAAAATTACAAAAAACACAACCTTTTTTAAATTAATACGTCTAAGTATTATGTTTTTTAACAGGGAGAGAATTTGCATGTTCGATTATAGAGAAGAGGAGATTAACGAATGGTACGATCAGTATCATCAGACAATCTTTAAGTTTATTTTGATGTTAACGAGAGATTATCAGCAGGCTGAGGATCTGACCCAGGAGACCTTTTTCAAAGCATATAAGTATCATCATACATTTAAGGGAGATTCAAGTGAAAAGACCTGGTTGTTCAGTATCGCTCATAATGTGACGGTGGATTATCTTAGAAAACAAAAGCCGATCCAATTTTTCAAGGAGTTCTTTCATCCTCCAATTGAAAGCAAGCTTTTACCTGAAAATGTTGTACAGATAAAAGAAAGTTCAAGGGAAATTTACGAAGCCTTAGGAAAACTAAAGCCAACTCACCGGGAAGTCATTATTCTTAGAAAGATAAAAGGGTTCTCAATAAGTGAAACTGCGGAAATCTTGAATTATTCGGAAACCAAGGTGAAATCCACTTTGAGTCGTGGATTGTCAGCTTTGGAAAAAATCCTGAAGAAAGAGGCGGTACTACATGAATATACAAAATGAAACGAAAATATTTGACCGCGCTCTTCAGAAGGTAGAATTTGATATGGAATGGAGCCTGAATCAGTCGGATATAGTCAGAAATAAGTTGGACAGAAAGATTAAAAAGGAAAAATTCAAGTCGCATACATATAAACTGATCAGATTCGTATCGACCATTGGTGTTGCCTTGGCATTCCTATTTTTAGTTATCGTTCAAGTAAGCAGTCCATCGAGCTTGCTTCAAAAGTCATTAGTCTCATTAAGTGAATCCAACAGTAAGAAACTATACACAATGGAACTCATTAATGGCAAAGAAACTCCGGTGTTAACGAAAAAAGGAATGGAATCTGTTGTTTACCCCATGGATGCACATAAGAAGATCGACACCATCATCGGGGAACCAAACATTGTGCCTGTTATTGTGAATAACGGAAATAAGGAAATATTATTTATCCAGGCTTTTTATCCAACAAGTTCAGAAGGAAGATTTATCAATGTTCATAATACAGAAAATACAAAGAAATCTGTAGAAGAGATGATGGTCCTTTTCCTGCCTGAACAGCCGCTTTACGGCAGGATCATCAGAGAAGTAAATGTCGCTGGCCAGCGAGCAGTGCTTTACGAGCCAACAACAAAATATGGCTCAGCCCAGTTATTCATTATTACAGAAAAATATATATACTATATGTCGAATGAAGGCCCTGTAGATAAGCCACAGGGCGATGGAGAAGAATTAATCCAACTTGCAAACCTGTTCAATTTTTGAACAAGGGGACGGTTCTGGTGTTTCAGAATCTGGTGTGAACTAAAACAGAAGAACCGTCCCCACGTTTTTCCCCACAATTACTTCCTCTTTTGAGCTTTCAGCTTGTTCATTTCAAGTTCCGCAGCATATTCCTCTTGTGATTTTCCTTGTTTGAAACTTTCAGATTGGATTTTCTTGAACTTGTTGTCATTTTGATTTGGCATGGTGACACCTCCTTTTCAGGCACATGGGGACGGTTCTAGTGTTTTTAGAAACTATATAAAATATGTTTGATGAAACAGAAGAACCGTCCCCTTGTTTTCCAAAGGTATTTTGCACAAAGGGGGGAGGTTTATTCGAGTTCATTGCGATTGGGTGAAAAAATGAAACCTTAAGGGATTTCAGTCGTATAGTTACAAATAATGGAATGGGTTTAGAGCTAATCACATTTGGGAGGTATTTTGGTGAAAGCATTATACAGGTCCACGAATGACAAACAGCTATCAGGCTTACTGGGCGGCTTAAGTGAAATGTATAACATTGATGTTAGTATTCTTCGGATTCTGACCGTATTATCTGGATTCTTTACTGGCGGTCTCATCTGGTTTCTTTATATTGTTGCAGCATTTATTGTTCCAACTGACAAACAAGTAAAGAAAAAACTTTAACCAATTGAGCTATTTTTGCAGGATTCATACGACGTGAAGGAGAAATGATTCTTTTTTATAAGTGGATTGGAGGGGAATTATGGTCACTCTTTACATAACCCGTCCTGGAGAAACGGCTTGGAATAAAAAGAACAGAATGCAGGGCTGGTTGGAGCAGAGGGGGAAGGTTTAAGTGTTTTTAGAGAATAGATCCGATGAAACAGAAGAACCGTCCCTGTGTTTTAAAAATGGCGGGTTAACCGTTCGTCTATTGAGTGAAAATGATAAACACCTTTTAGTTAAATGGCTCTCAACCCCTGAGGTTCTTGAATTCTATGAAGGCAGGGACAATTCTTTTGATTTGCAAAAAGTCTCCGACGTTTTTTATTCTCCTGATGATGAGGATGTTAAATGCATTATTGAGTATGACGGCAAAGAGATCGGTTATATCCAATTTTACGAATTAGATGAGACTACTAGAAAAGTATATGGATATGAAAAAGGGCGGATTTTTGGGACGGACCAGTTTATCGGTGAAGTGGATTATTGGAATAAAGGGATTGGGTCATTATTGGTTTGCTCAATGACAGCCTATCTTTTTGCCAAAAAAAATGCAGATAAAGTGGTCATGGATCCTCAAGTCAGGAATACAAGGGCGATTAACTGCTATGAAAAATGCGGATTTAGGAAAGTGAAGCTGCTGCCCAAACGAGAGCTCCACGAAGGTGAATACCGTGATTGCTGGTTGATTGAATGAAATAAATGAGTTGTTTTTAGAGGTATTAAGGGAGTGGAAAATAGTGCATCGATCCAAAAAGGATTAATGCACTTTTTTGTTGAATTTCTATATTACTAATGTGAGTTTGGGAGGTTTCGCGTGGAAATCAAATTAAATAACAATGAAATGGCATTTATTCGCCCATATGTAAAAGATGATTTCAACCATATTCAACATTTAAATAAAGAAGAGGGCTGGACAAACTTAGTGGAAAAATCCATGAATACAAGTCAGGGATGGGAAAAGTCGAATATAGCTTTTGTGGTAGAATCAAATAACCGAGGAATAATCGGGTATATTCGCGGTCTTACTGATAGCCATATAAGTCTTTATATTTGTGAATTGCTTATTGATAAAAATTATCGGGGATTAGGCTTGGGAAGAAAGTTGCTTGCGTACGTACATGCTCTGTACCCCGAAACTAGGATCGAAATGCTTGCGAGTAGTTCTTCCCAATCCTATTATGAAGGTTTAGGTTATCGTCCTTTTTATGGATATAGGAAGGCGTTTGGTGAATAGAAGTTCAGCTGCATAAAAATTTTTTTTTGTTAGGAGTGGAACAGTGAGAGAATTCATCTATATTTTAAAATTAATTCCTCGATTATATGAAGAACAGAATTGGACCGATGAAGATCGTGAAATAGTCGGTCAGCATTTTATTCGACTGAAAAATTACTGTGATGAAGGGAAAGTCATTACTGCTGGAAAAACGGATGGAGAAAGTGAAAAAACCTTTGGAATCGTTATTTTTATTGAAGAAAACGATGAAATGGCAACGGTATTCATGAATGAAGATCCTGCTGTTAAGCATGGGATTATGACGGCTGAGGTGTTCCCTTATCGAACAGCTCTTATGAAGACCTCGTCCAATTAAATCTATTGATAGCATTCACAATAGATAATCTTGAACATAGTAAAATTTCATGAAAATGTAAGGGGAAGTATTAGATGAATGAAATTGTAAAAATAATGAAATCGGATCCGGAGATTATGTCTACTTTTAGTACCTTTAAACAACTTCGGCCACATCTAACAGAAGAAGAATTTTTAAGTAAAATTAGAAGATTACAAGATGATTATGGGTATCAATTGGTTGCCCTCATACAAAATAATGATGTTAAGGCAACTGCTGGTTACAGGATTACTGAATCCCTGGCCTGGGGGAAATATATGTATGTAGATGATCTGATCACGAATGAAACAAGCCGTCGTAAAGGGTATGCAGGAATCCTCTGGGAATGGCTGATCAAGCAGGCAAAGGTAAATGGATGTGAGCAATTTCATTTGGATTCAGGTGTCCAAAGACACGATGCTCACAGATTTTATCTAAAGGGTGGCATGGATATTACTTGTCATCATTTTCAAGTGACACTTTAAATGGAAAGGGGCTGCACAGTCAATCTGACGGATTAACTGTGCAGCCTTTTTTTATTTCGATAAATTAATCAATGAAAACGAAAAATATTTATTGAAAAACGATAAATTATCTGTTAAATTAATTTTGACAATATTTAAATGGGGTGCTTTTAATGAAACAAGGAACAACTCTCTTTTTAAAGATGGCTGTTATTCTTATTGGACTTCCGGTTCTTGCTTTGTGCATATTTGTGGTGCCTGAGATTGCAAATTTCATGGTGGAATTGGTACCAGGCCATCCTTATTTGAAATATCTCATATTTATCGATTTATATGCTGCGGCAATACCTTTTTACTTTGCTTTATTACAGGCCTTTAAACTTTTGCAGTACATTGACAGGAATGAAGCTTTTTCTGATCTATCCGTAATGGCATTGAAAAAAATCAAAAACGCTGCCATCACAATCAGCATCTTGCTTTCAGCGGGGATGCCACTCTATTATCTGATGGCTGAGTTTGACGATGCCCCTGGTATCATCCTAATTGGATTAGTGCTTATTTTCGCTTCAATGGTGATCGCAGTCTTTGCTGGTGTTCTTCAAAAACTGTTAAAAGAAGCAATTGAAATAAAGTCAGAAAATGACTTAACGGTCTGAGGTGAAAACGATGGCAATGATAATCAATATTGATGTGATGCTGGCTAAAAGGAAAATGAGCGTAACCGAACTTTCGGAACGGGTTGGAATTACCATGGCCAATCTTTCTATTTTGAAAAATGGCAAGGCTAAAGCGATTCGGTTTTCGACGCTGGAGGCAATTTGTAAAGCTTTGGATTGTCAGCCAGGAGATATTTTGGAGTATCAAAATGATGATGAGATTGAAGAATAACAGCCAGTCAAATGGTGGAGGAAGTCTCCTTGGAAATGCCCATGGAGTAAAATTGGAGGGGGAAATGATGAGAGCAATTAAGCAACTCGTTCGTTTTGGCTGGGAACAGGCTCTTTCCTGTTTGTTTCCTGTTGTTATTTTTGCCTCATTAGCATTGACACAAATCATGCCACTTCCCTTCCTTCCGCGGTATGACTGGCTGCTCATCATCTGCCTGCTGATGCAGTGGTGGATGGTGCGCTCAGGACTGGAAACTCGGGATGAGTTAAAAGTGATTACATTGTTCCACATAATTGGTCTGGTTCTTGAACTATTTAAGGTACATATGGGGTCCTGGTCATATCCAGACGAAGGATATTCCAAGATTTTCGGAGTGCCATTGTATAGCGGATTTATGTACGCAAGTGTGGCGAGTTACCTTTGCCAGGCGTGGAGGAGATTGAAGGTTGACCTTGTTGCGTGGCCGCCTTTTTTGGTCGTGGTAGCCCTAGCATCGGCGATTTATTTGAATTTCTTTACTCACCATTTTTGGATTGATGTACGCTGGTGGTTATCAGGACTTGTCATTATCGTTTTTTGGAAGTCATGGGTCACTTACGATGTGGGCGGTACTCGTTACCGCATGCCAATCGCACTTTCATTCGTGCTCATCGGATTTTTCATCTGGATCGCCGAAAATATCGCCACATTCTTTGGAGCTTGGCAATATCCAAACCAGACCGATGCATGGAGCCTTGTTCATTTAGGAAAAGTGAGCTCATGGCTTTTGCTGGTGATTGTCAGCTTTTTAATAGTCGCAACGTTAAAGCAGGTTAAGGGGGCGAATGCCACTCTTCCAATAGTGAAGGACGAATTACACAAAAATTGAATCAAAGATAGATTAAGTAGACAGTCATAGAAATTTAAATTCTATACTGTCATTTTTTTTTGCAACACGAGTACTAATGTTTCTTCATTGATGAATATTTATGATTCACCGATCGATTCAATAAAAAAGGATTATCGTTCCTGTTTGTTGAACATATTCCTTATATGGAAAGATGAGCTTTAAAATATACTAGGAGTGAATGAACTTGAAGGCCAAATACCTATTGTTACTCATAAGTTTTATCGGGTTTTGTATCATAGGTGTGATCGTACATATTGAGCATATAAAAGCAGATGAGTATGCAAAGTTTGATGGTAGTTTGCAAGCAGAGTATAAGGCATTGAATTTAGAAATAATTGATACAATTTATTTCCCTTTTATTGTTGTCAGTTTTTTGATTCTATTTATCGTTTTGAAATTTTATGGCAAAAGGATCTCTTTTTCCAATAGAGTATAGCTGCTTTCAATGGAGGGTTGGAAGATTTTTAAAGAGGGTGATTTGAAGTGAAGTTGTTCAAGTCCGGAAATAAACATAAGCGTATTGAAAATTGCGATACAACGGTCCAGACACCCCTTGGTAATACTTCTTTTGGGATTAGACTCAATGATGAAGATCTATCAAATATTTTTACAAAAGAGACTTATTACCGATTAGCAAACGGAGGAATGTCTATTTGTTATTATCATTCGGACTTTCTTGCAGAACTGGTAATCTGTGAGCCATCGATCAATATTCCAGCCAATATGAATGTGGAAAAGGTGTTTGGTGCTGTTTGGAGAGTTAAAGCCCTTGTTGATCATTTTAGATGTGATTTTTACGGAAGATTAAATCCAATTGATGCAATAGAAGTTGATGGCCATCCTGACAGTGGAGAAGGCTTGGATGCGATCACATGGGACTATGATAAATACCGCCTTACACTTGGAACGGAAGATGGTCCTAGTCTTGTACAGCGAGCAAAGATCAAGCGTTTGATGCCAGATCGTTTCAACATAAAAGACGAAATCGCTCAACACGCTATCGTTGAATATTTGCAAAATGGTCTTTTGGTGCAAATTCCAGAATTACCGAAGAATGAATGCTGCCAGGTTCATTTTGTTTTGGCATGGAACCAGTCCGAAGGTTTTGATGACAATTCAACTTGGTTCGCAGTGGATATGAAGGCTGAAAATATACTGGGTACTGAGTTTTTGTCTTAAATTGAAAAAGGATATATTAAAAAAATAATGGGTATTAAGGAGAATTATGAAAATAATCATTTATGTGTACAACGGTATAACAATGCTCGATGCTATTGGACCATATGAGGTTTTAAGGAATATGACAGATGCCGAAATATACTTTGTTGCTGAAAGAACAGGTGAAATAAAGGCTGATTCTGGTTTTATCGATATTAATGTAAAGCATAGTATTGCTGATGTGAAAGAGGCGGATGTTTTAGTCATACCAGGTTCAACGATAGGATTTATTGAGGAAATGAAAAAAGAGAATGTTTTAAAGTGGATAAAGGAAATCGATAAAACAACAAAATGGACTACATCTGTATGTGCTGGTTCTATGTTACTTGCTTCAGCAGGTTTACTCAAAGGATTAAAAGCCACTTCACATTGGAAGCCAATTAATCTATTAAATGATTTCGGCGTGATTCCGACAAGAGAAAGAATTGTTGAACAAGGAAAATATATCACTGCCGCTGGTGTATCAGCAGGTATAGATATGGCTCTATTTTTAGCGAATAAAATTGTCGGAGAAGATGAAGCTAAAGCCATTCAACTTGTAATAGAATACGATCCACAACCAATTTTTCATTCGGGCAATTATTCTAATGCTGAAGAAAAAATAATAAAGATTGCCGAAAAGAAATTATCAAAAGCTGCAAAAAAAGGACTGGGGTTACTAGGTTTGTTAAAACATTCAAAAGATGTTCTTAAAATAATGAAATAGTTCAGCTTCTTGCTATATTCAGAGTAAAAGAGAAAGTAGAATAGAGTAAAAACCACAAAGAGGATTATGTTCTTTGTGGTTTTTGTTATTTTTTCTTGCTAATTTATATGGGAATTTCATTGTGTTTTCTTCTGTTAATTGCTATGTTTCTGCATTTTTCCCGACATGAACTGAACTACTTAATGAAATATAACGGCTTCTGATTTCGAGTGCAAAAAATTAATTGGAACTCAAATTTGGCAGTCCTAACCCAATAAAAATGGATTGCTTCTTATTGTTGTTATATTAAAATGGTAAATTAGCTTAGTTAAACAAGCAATTTTGCTCGTTAAAGGGTTGGATGTTTTACATATAATGAATATAAATGGTATTAATGGTTTAATTCTATGTCCTCAGCTAGTGAAATTGATATAGAAAAAGTTTCTAATTCATTTAAAGAACTATTAAAACTATATAATCACTAGTAGAATTGAGAGAAATGAAGAATAAAAAGCAAATTGTGAATAAGACAACTGTAGATCAAAAGCTAAATTATCCAAATCAGCCTTATTCTATTCAGGTAGAAGGGGGGGTTAAACCCAAAAAGTTAAAAACTTCTTTCCGGTTCATTTTCCAAATACTATTTATATTAAGATTGGCTGGGGTGATGTTAGCTAAAAATGACCCTGAACTTGGACTATCAGTTTCTTTAATTGTATTAGGCGGATTATTTATAACTTCTTTGCTGGAGAGAGGGATTTTTTAAGATACAGTATTATTCCGTCTCTTTTTGCTGGACTAACGGGTCTTATGATAAATGTTCAACAGTTAAAAAAGAGCAGCGAATTTAATTGCACCATTTTAGCATTGTTCCAGTTAAGGATTGGTGCTTGGTATTCGAAGATTTGCATAACTACAGAATAGGAAGATAAGGTAATATACAACAAGCATCTTTAGAATAAGTAGTTAATTAAATTATGCAGGAATTAATTTGTAAACTTTCAGTTGGTAAGGGAGGAGGACTTTTCACCGAGGCAAAAGCCTATCTCTATGTGAAGATGATAAAGTAGGACTATGCAAGATATACGTGGGAAAGTATGATAGAGTAAGGTTGAAATTAGGTATATTCGAAGTAAAAAAAAAGAAAATTTCTTAATTTTTATTTTCAAGTATTTATTAAGCATTTATCTTTAGAGGAATGAAATGCCTAAGAAATAAAACTTGGCAAATTATTATGGATGTGAATTAGAGTGTATTGTCATAATTGTGGTCAATTGCTTAATCAGAATTTAAATTATTGCAAAGGATGTGGGTTGTTAAATCATAGCCAACCCAATTTAGAATATAAATTTAGTAGACAAGTAATAACTAGATACCTGAACCCTAGTAGGTTTAAAAAATGGTTCGTTTTTTTATTGGTAATCAGTTTTATATTATTCTGTATGTACGGATTTTGGAAACTTACAAATTTAACTTTAAGTTCAAGTTTACTACAAAAAATACATAATCAAAAACTCAATGGAGACGATGTTATTACAGTTGTTTTTGGTGTATGTTCATCTATTTTAACATTGGTAGGCTTAGTAACAATCTTTGTTTCAATTAATAGTCAACATAGGATTCAGAGATGTAGAGAAATCCTTTGGGAACTAATGGAATTTCCGTACCGGTGTTGGGGTAACAGGGGGAACTTTGAATATGACTTTTCTATTGAGCAAGGAATTCGTCAGCGATTTATAGCTTATCAGCAGGTACTTAAGAGTGGACGTATATTTAATTATATAATAGTTTTCTTTGTTTTTATGATAATAACTATAATATCATCAATTATTACAACAACTATGGAGTCTCTGAAATTTGTTTATTTTTCTAATCAGGGAGAGTTTACTTATATTTTTAGAGTAGTTCTAATTGGTGTAATAATGATGTTGTGCTTTGCTGTTTTGGTGCTTTCACTTGCACGTATTACTTTGATTGCTAGCTTACCAAAATTAAATGAACTACTAGATACAAATCACACCAGGAGTGGAGTACCTAGTATTTTACTGTCTGCAATGTGTGTAAGAGTAATTCCAACTAAAATATTGATGATTCGATTTACGTTTCCTTTTCAAAACATTAAAATTTATCCTTGGATCGTAGGTACTTTGAAAGGGACAAACGAGGATGTTCTTATTAAGGGGGGGCCTTTTGAACAAACTGAATATAGAAACCCCTTAACGATGTGTTATATCGATACTAAACGTGCACATAGGCTTCATTATTTGATATCAAGTGATTTTAATGCAAAACTATATTCCAAAATATCATACCAATTTGAGCTGGAAAGTAAACAGGGGAACGTATATGTTAAATTTGAGCAAAAAATAGATAATAATACTATGACAGAAGATTGGCTAGCTCCTATAAGTTTAATACCTAAATTAAAAATAGAAAATGAACTGTTTAAAAATAATCTCTAAATCCTTGCTTAAAATAGGAGAATTATATAATAAAATCGCAATTGGATGTTGAACTACAAAAATTAATTGTAGCTTCTTTACCTAAAAGGGTGCTAATGTTGAAGAAAAAAAGCAAATAAAAATGGTTGGAGATTAGTTGCTCCAACCACTTTTATTTAAAAATTCACTTACTTTATTCACGTTTATTATAGTACGAATTTCTATGTGGTTAGCACTCTTTATTCTAATTTTGTACTACATAAGCGAATCTGTGAATCAAAATATTCTCTGCTTTTATGTGAAATATATGTAATTGTATCACCGGGGTACTAAGGTTATTCTTGTTCCTATTCCTTCAGACTAAAAGTATACAATTTCAGTTCTTCCGTATCATTAGGAAGTGTTACATAGCCTTCGAGCAGCATTCCGAGTTTTTCCAGCAGTTTTGAAGAGGAAGCATTGTCTTTTGTGGTGATGGCAACAATCCTTTTCAAACCTAATCTTCTGGCATAATCCAATGTTCCTTTTGCCGCTTCAAAGGCATATCCTCTGGATTGATGTTCTGCCAGGAAGGCAAAGCCAAGGTCCACATCCTCAAGCCCATCGCGTTTGATCAAGCCGCATAAGCCAATCGGTGTCCCGATTTCTCTCATCTCAACGACAAATAACCCAAACCCAACACGTTCGTACATGCTCCTCGGGCCGGTTAGGATATAATTCTCCGCATCCTCAAGTGACCGAATGCCCTTATCACCTATATACTGAAGCCAACCTGGTTCATTCAGCAATTTAAAAATAAACTCTTTATCATTCACATCCAGCTTGCGGACATTCAATCGCTCTGTATCAAAAACCTGCACATTCCATACCTCATTTCAGCCAATAATGTGTTGTTTCACCTGCTTTTGATTATAGAAGAAATAGAAAAAGAAACAAGAGGCCGTTTGAACGTTTATGAACTGCTACATTTTCACTTTGTTCGTGTTGTCTAAGTTCATCTCAGAGGTATTACTGATCGTTTTTGCTATAGTCCGAATAACGGAGTACACAAACCGAACACTTTTCGCTACCAACCCTCTTGAGTTAAAACTGCCAATCACATAAAGATCGAATGTAGGATTATAAAGCATAAATGAACCAAGAGAGCCTAAACCTCCCCATACATTGTATTTTTCCGTAAACGGCATCATCCTGATTTTCATCAATCCGTATCCATAATCGATTCCAAGCCATAATTTGTTCCACTTCATCATATTCTGAAGAGATTCTTTCGAGAGTAGTTGATGTTGTACTAGTGCTTTCATGAATACTAACAAATCTTCAGAGGTACTGACGGCCTGACCGCCGGCATAAATACTGCTAAAACTAATATGCTCCTCAACGTTGATTGGCTTATTTTTCAGAAAAACTTTGGCTACTGGAAGTGCGGTTTTTTCTGCTGGACATGAGTATTGGGATAAATAAGAATGCTTCATATGAAGGGGATTTAACAGGTATTCATGAAGTGCTTCATGGTATGGCATTGAAGTGACATTCTCAATAATCAAGCCTAATAGATTATAAGCTGTATTTGTATAATGACATTTCTCTCCAGGTTTGAATCGAGCCTTAAGGTTTTGCTTAGTCCATGAGATTGTTTCTTCGGCAGTCCAACGTTGTTTTGGATCATCAAGGATTATGTCAATGAAAGGTTTGCCTTGCTTTGGTTTTTCTTCAAAGAAATCAGGCAGTCCGGAGGTATTACTTACTAAATGTTCAATACGGATATCGTTTGAATAGTCTGTTCCTTTATAAATATGTATTCCATCCATGAGCTCATCACTTAAATACTTGCAAATTGGGTCAGAATAATTGATCTTTTTTTCTTGAACCAATAAGGCAATTAAGGTTGCTGTGAAGAGTTTAGCAATACTAGCAGTATGATAAGGCTGATCAGCGTTTGCAGTTTCCGGATAAGTGTGTGAATGAGCCATTTTCCAATGGATGGAATGCCGATCAGAGTGCACTAACAGATACCCACTGTGAATATTACCACTAGAACTAACCACTTTATTAAACTTTTCTTCAATTTTATCTTTCGCTTTATTTAAATTCATGCCTTTGCCTCCTTAGTATTTTATGTCCGGATCTATCACTGAGGGTATAATTCGATATTGCTAATTTTTTTCCTTTATCTAGTGATAAATCTGCAGGAAAAAAGGTAATATAAGTGGAATTTCTTTTTAAAGAAGGGTGTTAAGAGGGGTGTTTTTTTGAAAAAATGGAGATGGATTTTCATCGTGATACCATTAATTTTGATTTTATTCTTTGCAGGGACTTATATACCGCATAAAGTTGTTGACATAGACCCGTCTACGGTATCTAAGGTCACTGTTTTCGATGGTAACACCGGCAATGACATCGAAATCACTGATGATAATGAAATTACTCATATCATCAATAATTTGAATAAAATCACATTCCAAAAAGGGAAATCTTCATTTGGATATATGGGATATCGCTTTAGGACAACTATTTTTAACGAAGAAGGAGAGGCGATTAAAGAACTCATCATCAACTCAGATGACACCATCAGGTATAAAGGTTTTTTCTATACAACAGTAGACCGTTCCATTGAATATGATTATATAGAGGAGTTATTTAGCAAGAATTCAGAATGACATGATCTTTTAAGAGGTGTGAGAAGATGAAAAGGAAAAAAGTTTTAATTGGAGCAATACTGATAGTGGCAGTACTGATTATGATGGGAAAAGACTTCTATTTGGCTAAAGAGAACAAGGCACCTAGGTTTTCGATTCTAATAGACACCTATAAAGACGGGGGAACAAAAGTTTACTTAGGCCTGGGCTATAAAGTCATTGATTATAATCAAATGGATGGCCGCAATGATGTCGCATTTATTCCATTTTATATTGATTTGTTTGAAATGAAGTAACGATTATTGTCTGAAACATAAGAACCGTCCCTGTGTTTTTATGATAATCAACCTAAAACACGAGAACCGTCCCTGTGTTCCTGAAACGCAAGAACCGTCCCTCTGTTACACCCCCTTATCTTCGAATTCATGGATTTCCTTATTATGGCCTAACACGATGAGGATATCGTTTGAGCAGATGACTTCTTCTGCGGAAGGGGAGACGATGAATTCTTCTCCGCGCTGGATTCCGATGATATTACAGCCGTAATTGGCTCTGACATCTAGTTCATTTAATGTCTTGTCGGTTACTTTTTTTGTCGAGATTATTTCTGCGATGCTGTGGTTCTTGGAAAGCTCGATATAATCCACGATTTTATCAGATGTAACGTGGTGGGCAATTCGCTTGGCCATTTCTCTTTCTGGATGAATGACACGGTCCGCTCCGATTTTTTCTAAAACCTTCTGATGATTCATACTTAATGCTTTTACCCAAACTTGTTTGACCCCTAAATCCTTAAGCATCAATATTGTGAGGATACTCGCCTCTATATTGCCTCCGAACGAAACGATTGCAAGGTCGACATTTTTCAGTCCCAATTCCTTTAGATTATTCTCGCTGAGCCCGTTGGCCACTACCGCATGGGTAGCCATATCGCTGAAATGATTTACTTTTTCTTTATCCAGATCCACAGCAAGCACTTCATGGCCAAGACGATGAAATTCCTCAACTAGACTTCCGCCAAAACGCCCAAGGCCGATCACTGCAATTAACTTTTTCATTGTAAAGTTCCTCCTGATTTTCAAAAAGGGTTCCATATAAAAGAAAAATGTGAATTAATCCTGTTCCCGATTATTATATCCACGATAGACGTTTAATAAATGAGGCTTCAATTTTATTCTCCTTCAAGCAGTAAAAAATAAAGGCTGTCGAGGAATTCGACAGCCAAAAAAATTATCCAATTAGTATTTTTTCTTCGGCATAGCGGATATGCTTTTCTTTGTTTGCTTTTAAAGCTAAAGCGAAAGCCATCGTCAAAGGTCCGACTCTTCCTATGAACATCATGATTGTGATCAGAATTCGTCCAGAAGGGCTTAGATCCGGAGTAAGTCCTGCACTCATTCCTACTGTTCCAAAAGCAGAAACGGTTTCAAAGAATAACAGCGACATCTCCACTCCTTTTTCCGTTATGGTTAAGAGGAAGAAAATCACAAAGATAAAAATAATTCCTGACACAGCTATGGATAGGGCCCTGATTACCTGGGATGAAGGAATTCGGCGTCTGAAAATATTGATATCATCCTTGTTGGTCAAGACTGCCCACAGAGCTAAAAGTAATATAGCGAATGTGGTAATCTTTATTCCTCCACCGGTTGAACCTGATGAAGCCCCGATAAACATCAAGCCCATCATATAGACTTGTGAACTTAAGGTCATCTGTCCAATATCAATGGTATTAAAACCAGCTGTTCTAGGAACAACTCCCTGAAAATAGGCAGCCCACCATTTATCCGAAAGATCCAAGGCACCCAGGGTTGATGGATTATTATATTCCAGCAATAAAATTATGAGTGTACTCACCGTATTAATTAATATAGTAAAGACTACGGCGATTTTTGTATGCAGGGAAAACGATCTGAACTTTCTTTTTTGCAAAACATCTGCCACCACAAAAAAACCAATTCCTCCAAGGATGAATAGTGATGTTATCACGATGTTTACTGTAGGGTCGCCTACCCATTTACTTAAGCTATCTGGTTCAAGGCCAAATCCAGCATTATTAAATGCGGAAATGGAATGGAAAATTCCATAATAGATAGCTTTGCCAACACTCATTTCCTGGGACCATCTGATTGCCAGGGCAATCGCCCCAAGAGCTTCCACGATCAATGTGATGATGATGACTCGTTGTACCAGTTTCACAACACCTTGGACTGTAAACGTGTTTAATGACTCCTGAAGAAGCAATCGCTGTTTTAATCCGATCTTTTTCCCTAAAATGATAAACATCAGTATTCCACTGGTCATGAATCCCCATCCACCGAGCTGAATGAGCATTAATAATACGATTTGCCCGAACAAAGTAAAAGTCGTACCAGTATCTACGACTGCCAGACCGGTTACACAAACAGCGGAAGTTGCCTCAAACAGCGCATCAATAAGGCTAAGGTGGTGTCTGTCTTTGGTTGCTGCGGGGATCATGAACAAACAAGTTCCCAAAATAATCAGACCCAGGAATCCAAGGATAAGTGTATGGGCGGGATGGAGCTTAAAAGTTTTGATTTTGAATTTGCTCATCAAGGAATCATCTCCATAATGTATGTACTAATCCCATTTTTTGAATGAATATAGATATGATTATATTACAGAACCTGTTAATAGGATATTTCCTGATATTTATTTTTTATAAAATGAAAGAAAAGGATTAATAAAATCGCTGCTGCCGGGTATACGGGAACAGAATACAAAAGCTTCCAGCCAGTGTAAATCAGCGCTTTATTTTTCACACATATCCATTCGTAAATTAGGGAAAACACTGTCCACCCTAATATATACCAGGCTGTTTTCTTGCCATATAGTTCGAACTTGTCGTATATGTACAGGAAAACCAATGAAGCACATGGGTACATGAATAAATGGAACAGGGCACCGGACAGTTCGTATGTTGGATTATCACCAAAATAGTAGGCTTTAAAAGGTGTTGCGATTAAAAAGTAGTCAATCGTTGAAACGAGAAAAATGTTATAAATCCAAATCAGGAGGACGATCACAGGCGAGAAGTATTTTCGGATGGGCCAGAATGTTAATAATGCCGCCACGGAAGAGATGAGAAAGAACCATTCATTCCAATCGTATTTGACATTCATTTGTATTGTCCTCCTTTATAGAGCAGGATGCGGAATCCCTTCATGAACCCAATAAGCAATATGAGAGCCCCAAACCAAATGGATGGTGACCACCAGAACTGCCAATTCACATGGATCAGCACCCCTAAAAAGTGATTTAGCCATTCTACGCTTGTTAATATAGCTACAAACAAAATGAATAAAGACAGTTTTTTGTACCATTTATCTGTTACGAGGTAATAGTCCAAAAAAATAACCATGATTGCAGGGTAGAGGTTCGTTCGACTGAAAAAATGAGACAGTTCAAGAGGCAGTTGCTCTGGAATATGCAGTGTCTTGAAATTCATATAACATATGGCGGAGAAATTTTGTGCCAGGTAGGAAGCAAGAAACCAATAAGCAGTGAGCTCAAGAATGTGCAGATTCTTCTTTTTCCTGATAAAAAAAAGCAGAGCGATTCCGTTCATTAAGAGATAGATAAATAAGACCATGTTATAATCTCCTCATTTGCTCATTGATCAATTCCATAATGGCTTATTGTTTCCTGGAATTATGTCAAATATGTTTGCTTCCTTAAAAACGTTTCAAGAATTTTAAGTATTTTAAAAATACAGAAAACGACAGATTTCTCGCCGCTTTTCCTTTATAGTATGATGTATAACTTTTTGGTAAGGGAGATTTGGCTTTGAATTCTTCTATCACTGTACAAGATCTTTTACAAAGAAAGCATTTTGAAAACATAGAAGTAGTCGCTGGGCACAAGGGGCTTGGCCGTGTCGTGAAGTGGGTCCATGTTGTCGATGTGACGAAAATCCGGAATTTGTTGAACGGGAATGAGTTGATTTTATCGACCGGGCTTGCCTGGAAGGGGGACAAGGAGTTATTCCTGTCTGTTGTGGAGCAGTTAATCGACTCGAATGCAGCAGGGCTTTGTATTGAAATTGGTACATACACGACACTTCTGCCTCCGGAAATCATCGAGCATGCCAATGAGCATCAATTTCCAATCATTCTTTTTAAGCAGGAGGTTCCGTTTGTAGAAATCACCCAGGATATCCATACTCTCCTCATCAATCACCAATATCAAATGATTTCAGACTTAGAAGGCTATTCACAGGCATTGAATAAGAAGCTTTTAACGATTGAAGATCATAATGAAATCCTCACCTTTATCCAGCAGTATTTAAAACTTCAGGTTGTCACCATTTTCAGCAATCACGAAATCAAGTTCACACCAAATGTGAATGAAAAAGAGCAAGATGAATTATTGAATATCATTGAAAACCATGCGATGGGACCCTCGTCACCATCAGTTGCCAGCATTCCGATCCAGCTGCTTGGCGACAATCAGGCAGAGCTGATCATCTTATCGAAAGACAGGGCTTTGACCGATTTTGACCAGCTGATTCTGGACAGAACGGCAACGGCTCTTGCCCAGTTTTTATTGAGAAAGCATTATGTCGAGGAAAAAAGGCGGGCAGAGGAAACGGAATGGCTGACAAGCTGGCTTGACGGCGAATACAGTGAGGAAGCGATCCACGAATATCTAGCCTACCATACTCCGGCTGTAAAGCCGAAAGGGGCTTTTGTCTGCCAATGCAAGCTTGATCCATTCGAGAAATATTCAAATATTGATCTAACGTATTTCAAGCTTTATTTTAGGACTGTATTCGAGCAGCAGGGCTTTACGCTGTTTTCCATTGAAAAAAGAGATTCGCTGATTTTCATTTTTTTGAATAAGAGAAATTCCTCGACATGGAAGCAGCGGATGAAGGAGGGAATCCAAAAGCTTGCCCAGCAGGATCTCAAGGTTGGGAAGCATAAGTCCAGGCCAGTGATGGGAATTGGTAAATATGTCGAGGAATTAAACCATATCCATCACAGTTATCAGACGGCGATTGAAACGATCCGCATCCAGAACCGCTGCGGCCATCATGAGGCTAGCCATTTTTACGATGACTTACATATTTATAGACTGATTTCGCATTTGAACCGGCATCTCGACTTGAATGAAATTGTCCTGGAATACCTTGAGCCGGTGATCAACTATGACAAAAAGTATAATGGCAAGCTGTTGGAGACATTGAAAACGTATTTTTCGTGCAATGGTTCGAAGCAGGAAACGGCCAAGAGGTTATATGTTGTCCGCCAGACGCTCTATCACCGGATTGAAAAGTTGGAAAAACTGCTCGGAAATGATTTTATGAATCATGAAAAGCGGCTTGCGATTGAATTCATGCTTCACTCCTATGAATTTTTGCTGTCTTCGAAGCAGGTGAAAGCTGTAGAACAGGAATCTTTATAGCCTGCTAGATGATAGCAGGTTTTGCTTTTTTCATTTTGTGAAAAAAACAACCCGAGTAATTTTACATTGTGTCTAATGAAAGCTTGTTGGAAATCAAAGATAATTTTACTATAGTAAGTTTTTTAAAAATTGTGACAAAACAGGAGGCGTGCATGAAATATGACAGTAATCAAAAATGACACCGCTGTATTGAAGAATTTTATTAATGGTGAATGGGTTGAGGCGCAGAGCTCGGAATCACTGGATGTCCCTAACCCGGCTACTGGCGAAGTCCTGGCAAAGGTGCCGATTTCTTCGAAGGCAGATGTAGATCTTGCTGTAAGCGCTGCCAATGAAGCGTTCAAAACGTGGAAAAACACTCCGGTTCCCAAGAGGGCGAGAATTTTATATAAATACCATCACCTGCTCACCGAAAACCATGAAAAACTGGCGAAGCTCATCGTGCAGGAAAATGGCAAAGCATACAAAGAAGCACATGGCGAAGTCCAGAGGGGCATCGAGTGTGTCGAGTTTGCAGCAGGTGCGCCAACACTCATGATGGGTGAGAGCCTCTCCAATATCGCGGAGGACATCGATTCGGAAATGTTCCGTTATCCATTGGGCGTTGTCGGGGGAATTACACCATTTAACTTCCCGATGATGGTTCCTTTGTGGATGTTCCCGCTGGCGGTCGCATGCGGAAATACATTCGTGCTTAAGCCGTCTGAACGGACGCCGCTGCTGGCGAATGAGCTGGTTGAGCTGTTTAAGGAAGCAGGCGCACCGAATGGAGTGCTGAACATCGTCCACGGAGCCCATGATGTAGTGAATGGTTTGCTGGACCATGAGGATGTAAAAGCGATCTCTTTCGTCGGTTCACAGCCAGTTGCGAAATACGTGTATGAGCAGGCAGCTGCACAGGGGAAGCGGGTACAGGCACTTTCCGGTGCGAAGAATCATCATATTGTCATGCCGGATGCGGACATGGAAAAAGCGGTCACTCATATCGTCAGTTCCGCTTACGGCAGTGCTGGTCAGCGCTGTATGGCGTGCAGTGCAGTCGTAGTCGTTGGCGAAGGAGACAAATTCGTTCAGGCATTAAAACAGAAAGCAGATGAACTTGTCATCGGAAACGGATTGGATGATGAGGTCCTTCTCACGCCGGTGATCAGGGATTCGCATCGTGAGAAGGTGCTGGGCTATATCGAAAAGGGTGTTGAAGAAGGAGCGACCCTGCTTCTGGATGGACGGAATGAAATAGATGAGTTTAAGGACGGGACTTTCCTCGGGCCGACGATTTTTGACCATGTGACACCGGAAATGACGATTGCGAAGGATGAAATTTTTGCGCCGGTATTAAGCTTGCTGAGAGCGGAGGATTTGGATGAAGCACTTGAATATATTCGAAAATCCCGTTACGGAAATGGTGCGACCATTTATTCAAAGGATGCAAAAGCCATACGACAGTTCCGAGAAGAAGCAGATGCAGGAATGCTGGGAGTCAATGTTGGCGTTCCGGCAACAATGGCCTTCTTCCCATTCTCCGGGTGGAAGGACTCCTTTTACGGAGACCTCCATGTGAACGGCAAGGATGGAGTCAATTTCTTTACCCGCAAGAAGATGATCACATCCCGTTTTGATTATTAGAACCAAAAGCAAAGGAGGAGGGCAGGTATGACAAAGATTAAGCAAGGCGAGGATTTCCTCACGAAGGATCGCGATTATGTCTGGCATTCGATGAAGCCTTTCAGCCCGGACAGCACCTTGATCGCCGAGAAGGCAGAGGGATCATGGGTGACGGACCATAATGGCAAAAGATTTTTAGATGCCATGGCAGGTTTATGGTGTGTGAATGTTGGCTATGGACGGACCGTGCTTGCGGATGCAGCATATGAGCAGTTAAAACAAATGGCTTATTTTCCGCTCAGCCAAAGCCATATTCCGGCGATTAAACTGGCAGAAAAGCTGAATGAATTGCTTGGGGAAGAATACGTCATCTTTTTCTCCAACAGCGGTTCAGAAGCGAATGAAACAGCCTTTAAGTTAGTGAGGCAATATCACCAGCAAAACGGCGAGCACGGCAGATATAAATTCATTTCACGCTATCGTGCCTATCATGGGAATTCGATGGGTGCCCTTGCGGCAACGGGCCAGGCACAGCGGAAATATAAATACGAGCCATTGGCACCGGGATTCCTGCATGTAGCGCCGCCGGATCTGTACCGTGGTGTCGACAAGGATGATGCTGATGCAGCTGAATTAGAATCCGTAAAGGATATTGACCGGGTGATGACATGGGAATTAAGTGAGACGATTGCCGGTGTGATCATGGAGCCGATCATTACAGGCGGCGGGGTCATCGTTCCTCCTGACCAGTATATGAAAGGTGTTAAAGAGGTTTGTGAAAAGCATGGCGCATTGCTGATTGTGGATGAAGTCATTTGCGGCTTTGGGCGGACGGGAAAGCCTTTTGGCTTCATGAATTACGGTGTCAAGCCGGATATCATCACGATGGCGAAAGGAATCACGAGTGCTTATCTGCCTCTGTCGGCAACTGCCGTGCGCAAGGAAATCTATGAATCTTTTAAAGGCACTGAGGAATATGATTACTTCCGCCATGTAAATACATTCGGAGGTAATCCTGCTGCGTGCGCCCTGGCATTGAAGAATCTAGAAATCATGGAAAATGAACAGCTGTTCGACCGTTCCAGAGATCTAGGGGACTATTTGAAACAAACCCTTGCTTCAAGGCTGGGTGACCATCCGTTGGTGGGAGATGTAAGGGGGAAAGGGCTTCTTGTCGGAATCGAACTCGTTTCCAATCAGGATACGAAGGAACCGCTCGGTACGGATCTTGTGAACAAAGTGATTGCCGGATGCAAGCAAAAGGGCCTGATCATTGGTAAAAATGGCGCCACCGTAGCAGGATTTAACAATGTGCTGACACTGGCACCGCCGCTGAATATCGAATCTGAAGACCTTGATTTTATCATCGAGACGCTCACGGCTGAGCTAAAGGCGATCGTGTAGGGATTCTGAAAAACTTTAAAGACACTCGTAATCCTTGAAGTATAGGAGATTACGAGTGTTTTGCACAATATGTTCAGTATTTTACCAGAGAGGCAGATGGACGATGAGAATTGGAGTACCCAAGGAGATTAAGAACAATGAGAACAGGGTTGCCCTCACACCGGCAGGAGTGATGCAGTTAGTGCAGCACCAGCATCATGTCGTGGTCGAGAAAGGGGCAGGGCTGAATTCAGGGTTTATCGATGAGCTTTATATGGAAGCCGGTGCGGTCATTATAGAAACAGCTGAGGAAGTTTGGAAAAGTGAAATGGTCGTTAAGGTAAAAGAACCAACGCCTGAAGAGTATCCATATTTCTATGAAGGGCTCATCTTATTCACGCATTTGCATCTTGCAGCGGACCGTGCCTTGACAGAAGCATTGGTTGAGAAGAAGGTCGTTGCTGTCGCCTACGAAACGGTTCAGCTTCCAAACAGGACATTGCCTCTCCTGACGCCAATGAGCGAGGTGGCCGGCAGGATGGCGACACAGATTGGTGCATCTTTTCTTGAAAAGTCACGCGGGGGAAAAGGTGTTCTGCTAGGTGGAGTTCCTGGGGTAAGCAGGGGGAAGGTTACGATCATTGGCGGCGGAGTCGTTGGGACGAATGCTGCGAAGGTAGCGGCAGGTTTGGGGGCACAGGTGTCGATCCTCGATGTCAGCCCGGACCGGCTGCGGGAATTGGATGACATTTTCGGCAACAGTATTACTACCTTGATGTCCAGTTCATACACAATCGCTGATACCGTTGCCGAATCGGACCTTGTAATCGGAGCGGTGCTGATTCCAGGAGCGAAGGCACCGAAGCTGGTTACGGAAGAGATGGTTTGCCTCATGCAGGAAGGCTCTGTCATTGTCGATGTGGCAATCGACCAGGGAGGGATTTTTGAGACAGCCACACATGTCACTACCCACGCCAATCCGACATATGTCAAACATGGCGTTGTCCACTATGCAGTCGGAAATATGCCAGGTGCTGTACCGAGAACCTCGACGATGGCTTTGACAAATGTGACAGTCCCATATATTTTACAAATCGCCAACAAAGGGTACGAGCTGGCTTTTAAAGAAAACGAAGCTTTGCACAAGGGCCTCAATGTTGTAGATGGCAGAATCGTTTATGAGGAAGTAGCCAAGGCTCATCAGATGGCGATGATTTGAATGCTAGGTTCAGTGCTCGATGTTAAAGGAGGGAAAACAAATGGAGTTGCAAACATTGACGATCAATAAGCAGCGGCTGGAACAGAGAATCAATGAGCTGGCTGAAATCGGCAAGATCGCCGAGACGGGTGTATGCCGCCTGACCTTATCGAAGGAGGATCGACAGGGTGTTGAGCTGGTGAAGAGCTGGATGGAGGAAGCTGGCCTGACAGCAAGGATTGATGACTTCGGGAATTTGATTGGCCGTTTTGAAGGAGAAAATGCTGACGCGCCGATTTTAATGCTTGGCTCCCATATCGATTCGCAGCCATATGGAGGCCGATTTGATGGCGTGATCGGGGTGCTTGGCGCCATTGAAACTGTCCAGACGATGAAAGAACAGAACCTCATGCCGAAGATGCCGATTGAAGTCGTTGCTTTTAGCGATGAGGAAGGCTGCCGCTTCAATAAAGGTTTATTTGGGGTAAGAGGAATTCTTGGCAAGCTGGAAGAAGGCGAGCTCGACCGTATGGACAAAGACGGGGTCACCAGAAGAGAGGCGTTGGTCGAATTCGGTTGCGATCCTGATCGATTCAAAGAATCACAGTATCCAGAGGGAAGTATTGGTGCGTTCCTGGAAATGCATATTGAACAGGGGCCTGTACTTGAGAAAAACAATTTGCCGGTCGGAATTGTCACTGGAATTTCAGGTCCATTATGGCTGACGGTTGAGTTGGAAGGGTTCGCTGGACATGCCGGTTCGGTGCCGATGCCGATGAGGCAGGACGCACTGGTCGGGGCAGCCAAGGTGATCGTCGCCCTGAATGAACTGGCGAGTGAAGATCCGGATGCGCCTACAGTAGGTACGGTAGGAAGTTTGAAAGTGTTCCCGGACTCACGGAACATCATCCCTGAAAAAGTAAGTTTTACCGTGGATTTACGAGATATCGATATTGATAGAAGACATCGGATCGAAGAAAGATTAAGAGCCAGGATCACAGAAATCACTTCCAAGCACGGCTTGACATGCAGGATCTCCGAGGATACGAACTCCGAGCCACGCTATTGCTCCCAGGACATCATGAACGTCATGAGAGCAGAAAGCGACAAGATGGGTCTCGATACGATGGAACTGATGAGCGGCCCATTCCATGATTCACTTGCCATGTCCTATGTCTGCGATTACGGAATGATCTTCGTCCGCTGCAAAGACGGCATCAGCCATAATCCCAAAGAATTTTCTACTTTTGAAGATATTTCATTGGGAACTGAACTGCTTTATCGCACGACTGTCAAAATGGCAGGAGAATGATTTAGAAAAAGGAGATGAGACAGTTTGAGCAAAACGAAATTTAACACCCTTTATATCGCAGTTGGGTTAATTCCATTTTTAATGCTCGTATTTCCATTATTTGAGTTCGCGAACCGGGCAACTCCGATCCTTTTCGGCTTACCCTTTTCATTTTTCTGGGTAATCCTGTGGATCTTCATAACATTCATTGCATTGGTTGTTTTATATCGTTTTGACCCAGACCAGGATGAGGAGGAGGATGTATAATGCCAGGATGGCAAGTCGCACTCTTAATGATGATCTTGTATCTAGTCATCGCTCTTATTGTTGGAGTCATGGCCGGGAGAGGAAGAGATAGCAGTTCTCTAGATGAATTCGCCGTAGCTGGCGGGAAACTTGGATTGTTTGTGATGTGGTTCTTGATGGGCGGAGCCGTTTTCAGCGCTTTCTCCTTTTTAGGAGCTCCGGGATGGGCTTATTCTAAAGGCGCACCGGCCTTATACATTATTACTTATACGGCATTTGCCATTCTGCCATGGTATATCATTGGCCCCAAGATCGGGAAAATCGGGAAGAAGCACCGCCTCTATACTGTTGCCGGGTTCCTGAAGGGACGTTTCAACAGTCCTGCGCTAGCCGTATTGGTGGGCTTGATCGCATTGTTCGCTTCGATTCAATACCTGGCTACGCAAATGTCAGGAATGGCGATTATTTTTAACATCATGACAGAAGGCAGAATCCCTTTCTGGTTAGGTGCACTTGTATCTTATGGAATTGTTGTAGTATATGTAGCTACAGGCGGACTGCGTGCTGCTGCATGGTCGGATGTGTTCCAGGGATTGCTGATGATCATCATCTCATGGGTGGTTGGATTGACAATCGTCTATCAGCTCCATGGCGGAACGACGGATATGTTTGCTTCGATTGCACGGGAAACACCTGAGTTCCTGCAAATCGGCAAAGAGGGTTCATCCATGGGAACCGTTGCTTATACGACGACCATTCTCGTTTCTGTCATTGGATTCCTGATGTGGCCGCATTTATTTTCTAAATCGTATGCTTCCAGTTCACGGACGATAAAAAAGACCGTGCTTGCTTATCCGATTTTTGCCTTGTTTTTAGTACCGCTTTTACTTGTTGGCTTTGCCGCAAAAGGAGTCGTAGATTCCGGACAGCTTGAAAGTGCCGATCAGGTTTTGCCTTACTTGATCACCACCGTCATGAATTTGCCTGGCTGGCTGTATGGCCTTGTAGGGGCAGGTGCATTGGCTGCAGCGATGTCGACTGCTGATGCTATCACACATAGCGCCTCATTGGAAGTGACCGATGGTGTAGTAAAGTCGATTTGGAAAAACCTTTCCGACAAGACTACACTTTTGATCATGCGAATCGGCGTATTCGTAATCGGAGCATTAGCTTATTATATTACCGTATTTGGCGGACAAGGATTGATTGCCTTGCTTTTAGGTGCATATGGATCGATTGTCCAATTCGCGCCAGGTGTTTATAGTGCGTTATTTTGGAGACGGGCAACAACTCAAGGTGTTGTTTCAGGATTAATCGTAGGCACATTGGTGAATTACTACTTCCAGTTAGTCGCAACCTCCACTCCGTTTGAAATTCATGCCGGTATTCTTGGCTTGATTTCCAATATTGTCATAATGGTGACGGTGAGCTATATGACAAAAGCGCAAAATGAAGAAGAGGTAAATAGATATGTTGATGTAGCATAATTTAATAAAATCGCCAGGATGCTCGTTTACTAGATACGAGTCTGGCGATTTTTTTGCAATAGAAAGGAGAAGCGATGAAAGCAGATATTATTTTTATTAATGGAGAAGTCATTACGGTCGATGGAGAGAACTCTCTTGCAGAAGCTGTTGCGGTGAGGGATAACCGGATTATAGCAGTGGGGACAACGAATGAGATAAAGGAATTCGCGTCAGAGCACACAAGAGTCATTGACCTGGACGGCAAAACGCTGATGCCTGGGATTATTGATGCTCATATCCATTTGACGATCTATGGAACGAATCTCTTGGGTGTAAGCTGCATTGAGCCGCATATTCAATCTTTGGACGACCTGTTTTATGAACTTAAGAAAAAGGCGGAAGAAACTCCAATTGGGCAATGGGTCAGAGCCTGGGGATTTAAAGAGACAAATCTAACAGAGAACCGTTATCCAACAAAAGATGATTTGGATGCTATTTCAACAGACCATCCGATCGTCATCATTCGAACGTGTAACCATACTTGCGTTGTCAACAGCAAGGCATTGGAGATTGCGGGCATCACGGAGGCCACTCCGGATCCTGAAGGGGGAATCATTGAGCGTAATCCAGATGGGACCCTGACAGGACGGATGATCGAAAACGCCCATATGCAGGTCTTTCAATATGCAAGCTATAGTAATGAAGAACTAAGGATGGGAATGAAGCTCGCTTCTGAGGAGTTTATCAAAGCGGGAATCACCAGTATCCATGATGCAGGGGGTTATGGTGAAGGTGCTGAGACCATCAGAATCATGCAGCAGGCAATCAAAGCAGAAGAGGTAAAACTTCGTGTGTATGCGATGATCGGCTCCCTGACCAATTCCCATGAATTTGTGAAAAAAATGGTGGATGCAGGTCCGATTTCTGGTTTAGGAAATGATTATTTTAAAATCGGCCCAGCGAAGCTATTTACCGATGGAAGCAGTGTTGGACCGACAATCGCCACTCGAGAAGGGTATTCACACGCTCCTCAAGACAAGGGCATCATTTATTACAGCCAGGAAGAATTGAATCGGATATTGGGTGAGGCGCATGAAAAAGGTTTTCAGTTGACCGCGCATGCACAAGGCGACCGGGCAATTGAAATGCTGCTGGATTGTTATGAAGAAGCATTGTCCAAGCATCCTCGTGATAACCACCGGCATCGGATGGAGCACGCTGGAATTGCCTCACCAGATCTGCAGGAAAGGATGAAAAAGCTTGGCGTGGTTGTAACGCCTAATCCGGTTTTTATGTATGTGAATGGTGACAAATACCTTGAATATTATGGAGAGCGTGTTAATGTGATGTATCCTGCGCGCGATTATTTCGACAAAGGCATCATTGCAGCATTCGGTTCCGATGCACCCGTGACATTCCTTGATCCAATACTCGGGATCCATGCCGCGGTGAATCGGCAATCCATCGAGGGAAGACCCGTTGGAGAGAACCAGCAGGTCAGTGTAATGGAGGCTATCAGGGCATACACATGGAACGGGGCATATGCAAGTTTTGAAGAGGAGATTAAAGGCAGCATCGAAGTTGGCAAATTGGCGGATTTAGTGGTTTTAGATAAAAGTATATTGGATGAGGCTATTACGAGGATTAAAGATTTAAAGGTTGAAATGACGATGATTGATGGGAAGGTTGTTTATGATTCTCATCGACTTAGTTCGAGTAATATCTATCATATGCAATAAGTATATAAGTAGGAGTAACCAGGCAGGAATCTCGTTTCCCCGTCTGGTTTCTTTATGTGAAAATGTCAAATTTTTCAATATAATTTTGCTATTCCGGATTCATTGAAAGCGCTTGCTATGTGAAACTATTCACAAGTATAATGAGAGTGTAAATAAACATTATTCATTTCCGGGAGGAATTACAATGTTAACTGACCTGATCTACGAATTCAAAAGCTGGTGGCTAGGAGATCTGCCAAAGGTCGGAAACGAAGAATTCGAAAGAATCGAATCAAAGCATACAAGAGTACACCATGATGAAGATATATATGAAATCATACGAGTTCATTGAAACATGGGGACGGTTCTCGTGTTTTAAAAAAGGGATAATAATGATGAAGATGCAGTGTTTAATAGACATTTTGGATGCTTGCTGGAATGAAAATGTCTAAAAAACAGGGTTTAATGGACATTTTGGATGCTGGTTGGGATGGAAATGTCTAAGAAACAAGTTTTAATAGACATTTTGGATGCATGTCGAGATTGAAATGTCTAAGAAATAGTCGGACTCTAACTGTGATTACAAGTTCCAAATCAAAAACTGAAGAACCGGCACATCAATTTAGGCATGATGCAAAAATCTCTCGAGATGTCGGGGGATTTTTTTGTGGTATTGGAAATTTTCATATGAGAGATGGCCAATTTGCTATAAAAATTTCTTTTTTGATATTAAAATGAAAAAAACGCTATTTGTATCTATCGCTATAAGGTTAAAAAAACAAGTAAAGTGTAGTTTCTAAAACCCTGTTTTACATATTTAATGAAAGGGGGGACTCCATTGTCCACATTTGAGCTTAGCAGAGAAACAGAAAGATTTTTAACTACATATAAGCTATTTGAAACGGATGAAATACAACAAGTTCAGTTGCAGCATCGATTGAATCTGGTAAAGGCTTTTGAGATTAAAGAAGGGATGACTGTATTAGAAATCGGCTGTGGCCAGGGTGACACAACTGCAGCATTAGCAGACGCGGTAGGGGAGGATGGCAAAGTAATAGGCATTGATATAGCCAGCCGAGATTACGGATCGCCGTTATCTTTGGGTAAGGCAACAGACCGTATCAAGAAGTCGGCATTAGGTGATCGCATTACCTTTCATTTTGAAACGGATTTTGCCTCATTTGAGTCCAAAGAGGTCTTCGATGTCGCAGTGTTGTCTCACAGTTCCTGGTATTTTAAGAATCCTGATGATCTTTTCTCTTATTTTATGAAATTGCGAAAAATGACGAACTCCATTTGCCTGGCAGAATGGGATCTAGACTTTACTCATAGATCACAGCGTGTGCATTTTTTTGCGGCATCCATTCATGCCCTGTATTCAAGCTTTGTAAAAAATGATGGGAACATCCAGAACCTTTTTTACAAATCACAAATTAAGGAGTTACTTGAAAATGCTGGTTTTCAAATCGTAAAACAAGGTACCGTCGATGCTACCTATTTACAGGACGCACAATGGGAAAAGAGTTATATCCATTCCATTCGCAAAGATTTCGATGGCGTTCCTGAAAAGGTGCAAACATTGGTGAAGAGCTATTATGAACTGATGAATTTGTCAGGAGAAGAGGAGCAGTCAATGAATAGCTTCTTTCTTTGTGCAAAGTAAGAGTTTAATAAGTGACTTTGGGACTGGGTATGGACCATAGAAATAAAACTAATGTGTAGAAGCCTTCCTTTAGGGGAGGCCCTTTTTTTCTGAAACCAATTTCTGGGTGGTTCGTATATGTAATAACAAATTTTCAGGAGGTACGTCATGGCTGAAAAGAATTTCGTTTGTAAAGAATGCGGGCATACAGAGAGCAAGGTAGGGAAGATTGGGAACTCAGGCTACGATAAGGTGAAGCCGCCTGGCTTCAATGCGTTTAAAATGGGGACGTCATTGTTGATCACCTGCTGTGCGAAATGCGGAGAAGTATCTTCCATGAGAGTAGAAAATCCTAATGCTTTATAGCGGAAATATTTCTCGGGAAAGCGCAAGATTTGACTTTATTTTTGCTCTTTGTCAAAAGTTGCAGCTTTATAGCGAATCGTAGAATTGCATTTTAAGAGAGGAGGAAATTGGCTTGCCAATTTTGTTGAAGTTAAAAAATATAACTGGCTATATTATTTGTATATTTTTTATCATAGTAGGCTTCATGGGAACACTTGAAATCATTAAAAATCCAACTGTGGGTGGAGTCATTGCTTTTGTGATAGCCGGATTAGTACCATTTTGGCTGGGATTAATTTTGATTAATGGTAAAGAAATGTTAAAGCTCAATAAGGACAACTTGTTCGGTCTAAGGTTGTATCTAACTCTGACCGTGCTCATTCCAATCATACTTCAGCTGATATATAAATTTGCGCTTGATCATGAAGGCAGAGTTGGGAATTCAAAAGATGTCTATATGACGCCGGTTTCTCAGGAATGGATGGGCTACACAATGGTTTTTGCCGGATTGCTGGCCGCTTTCCCGGGCTTAAGGATGCTCTTAGTCGGATGGAAAAAAACAGAAAATCATTTAAGATGGATGTTTGTGATCGGATCTCTTGTCGCGGTTATTTTTGGTTTTATTACCCGAAATGATTATATGTCTGTCAGGACGGATGGGATTGCTGTTTCAAAGCTTGGGGAAAAAGAAGAGATTTCATGGTCAGAGGTTGATTATGTTGAAATTGATGGACATGTGGGAAGCGATGGCTTTAGCCGAACTTCAGGCTCTAGTTTTAAATGGTCGTTCTTTTTCCGGCATAAGGATGGCCGAGTGATCGAAATCGGGGATTTCAGTTATAACAAGTTTAATTTGACAGATTCGCTGGCAATTAAGGATGTTTTAAAAGAGAATAAAATTCCTTGGAAGGTGCATGGTCTAACAGAGAAAGAATGGGAGTTTGTTGAAGTTGATATGGATTATGAAGAAGGAAATCCAAAAGACTTTTATAGGATATTCCAATATGACCCGAATACTAAGGAACCGTATGATATCCCATTTGAATAAGAACTGCATATAATGTCGAGTGAAAAATCCCATTACTTCCTGGACAATTTGGAAGATATTTGTTTATGATTTTAAGATAGACAGAAATTTCTAAAAGATTGGGAGAGGGGTAAACTGATGAAATTTAAGAAACCAGATGTTGAGAATTTTTATCGTACCTTTAATATTCAAGCGTTCACGGTCAGTCCTGATGAAAAGCAGTTGGTTTTCAGCACGAATTTGACTGGGAAATACAATCTGTGGGCAATGGATTTGCCGAATCAGTATCCATATCCACTCACCTTTGTTGATCAGAGCTGCCAGGCTTTGAGTTATTCTCATAATGGGAAATTTATGGTGGTTGGCTTTGATCATGATGGAGATGAAAATGGCCAATTATATGCGCTTCCTCCAGCTGGCGGAGATTTGTTGCCGCTTCGGACTGCTGAAGGCCACCGGCATATGCTCCCATTTTTGTCTGAGGATGATCAACGACTCTATTATACTTCCACCAAAGGCAATGAGACCTTTCTGAATATTTACCGGTATGACATCCAAACTGGTGAGGAGAGTATTGTTCTCGAAGGGGATGGTGCAGCCTGCTTTTTGGTCGCTGTCGATGAAGCGGAATCCAACTTTGTATATGTTAAACACTTTGCGAATACATACGCTCCAGGTTTTATTTTTCAAAATGGACATTCCTATTCACTGACACCGGAAACTGAGGAGCAATTCACGGTTGATGCAGGCGTGTTCGTTGGGGACGACTATTACTTTGCTACAACCTTTGGCGAAGACTTTGCCTATCTTGCGAAATTCAACCTGAAATCTCATGAGTTTTCGAAGGTCCTCTCGGTTGAAAAAGAAGAGTTTGGCGCGGTTCGACACGATAAGAGTACGAACAGCCTTTACTTGATGACATCAAAAGGCGTGAATGACTTTTTGTATCAGTATGATTTAAAGACGGGTACTTACCAAAAGCTGGACCTCCCTGCTTCGATCATCCAGGGTGGTGCGGTAGCAGAAAGCGGGAATGTTTACATTTTAGCTGGAACAGCGACAAAGCCGTACAACATTTTTATGAAGGAAGCCGGTTGCGATAATTGGAAGCAGCTCACAAACCTTGCAGTACCAGGTGTAAAAGAAGATGAGCTTGTAAAACCAGAAGTCCTGACTTATTCGTCCTATGACGGATTGATGATGGAAGCCTTGTTATATAAAGCGAATGAAGAAGTGAATAATGGCCATGTCATCCTTTGGCCACATGGTGGGCCACAGGCTGCAGAGCGGAACAATTTCCGGGCGATGTTCCAGTTCCTTGTTAACCGCGGCTACAGCATTTTTGCTCCGAATTTCCGTGGTTCGACAGGGTATGGACTTGCGTTCGCCAAGATGGTGGAAGGGAACTGGGGTGAGGGTCCTCGTTTGGATAATATTGCTGGTCTTGAATACCTGTATGATAAAGGGTTGGCAGATCGCGATAAAACACTCTTGATGGGGGGCAGTTTCGGAGGGTATATGGCATTGTTGCTGCATGGCCGCCATCCGGAATACTTCAAGGCTGTTGTTGATATTTTCGGGCCGTCTAACCTCTTCTCCTTTGTTGAATCTGTGCCAGACCATTGGAAGCCGGTCATGAATCAATGGGTCGGCGATCCTGTAAAAGATTTCGATAAGCTGACCGAGTACTCACCAATTACTTATCTTGATAATATGACGAAACCAATGCTGGTCATCCAGGGAGCGAAAGACCCACGCGTCGTGAAGCAGGAATCGGATCAAATCGTAAAAGCACTGCAGGAAAAAGGGCGAGATGTGAAATACCTAGTACTCGAAGACGAGGGCCATGGATTCTCGAAGAAATCAAACGAAATGCTCGTTAACCGTACGATTCTTGAGTTCTTTGACCAATTCGTAGAAGCCAAGGTTTTGGCGAAATAATGTCGCCAGCGAAATGAATATTTAAGTAGGTCCATAATGTTGAGAACATAAGATTAGCACTTCTAATAACATCTTGAAAATTTATGTTTTCAAGGTGTGTATTAGGGTGCTAATTTATTTTTATGTAAATGGTAGGTTTTATTGGTAAAATAAAGAAATAGATAGCTTCAAAGGAGAGAATCTATGAAAAATGAAAATCAGTTAACCAGACAGTATGATCTAGACTGGGTAAAGGTTCTGCTTATGTTTATTGTGTTCCTTTATCATTGTTCCATGTTCTTTAATTCATTTGATTGGCACGTTAAAAACAACATCGTTAATCATACTTATATTGAATTTTTTTCGCTTTTAGTCGGGAATTGGATCATGCCGATTTTTTTTGTGATCTCGGGAATGTCTACATATTACGCTCTTAAAAGAAGAAATTCTGCTAGTTTTATCAATGAAAGACTGATACGGCTTGGAATCCCCTTACTTTTGGGAATCTTCCTATTGTCACCTCCTCAAGTGTATATTGAAAGAATAACGAACAATCAATTTAAAGGCTCATTTCTGCAGTTCTTTCCTCATTATTTTGACGGCCTCTATCTGGAAATCGGCGGAACAGGGAACTTCGCATTTTTTGGGCATCACCTTTGGTATCTTTTAATGTTGTTGATTTTTTCGGTCATTACGTTGCCTGTTTTTCAAAAAATAAGGAGGAATGTGGTTGGTAAAGAATTTACCCTTCAACATTACTTATTCCTTCCTATTCCACTATCCATCGCAGCTCTGACTGTCAACAGCATGGTGAATTTGGCAAGCTGGGGAATAATCTTTTATTTGCTATTATTTATTATTGGCTTTTATTTTTTTGCTAGAGAGTCGTTGAGGGAGTTTGTGCGGAAAATAGGTTACTTAGCTGGTGCTATAAGTATACTTACTACAGCTTCCTATATATTCTGGGTAAGTTCTTATGGGTTCCCTATGAATGTTTCAATCGAATGGTCAATATTCATGGTCATTCGAGTCCTATTAGTATGGAACATGATCTTTTTTATCCTGTACTTAGGTGATAAGTATTTGAACTTTTCAAATAAAACCTTGAAATACACGAGTGAAGCGTCCATGCCGTTTTATGTGCTGCATCAGCCAATCATTATTCTATTAGGATTCTTCCTCTATAACTTAGAATGGCCTGTACCTGTAAAATTGATCGTTTTAGTATCTGTAGCATTTGCTTCCATTATGTTCTTATATCACTATATCATTCGAGGAGTTAATCTTCTCCGTGTATTGCTCGGGTTAAAAGGAATGAAGAAAAAAAACGTGAACAGAGGCACAGCGGAAATTAGTAATCTGTAAAAACATAGAGGGTTCTACGCCGGAAAGAGTGGGCGAGCGAGAGATTCGGTCGCAACAAAAGAGAACCAGCGCCCGAAAGAGTGGCCGAGCTTGAAATTCGGTCGCAACAAAAGAGAAGCAGCGCCCGAAAGAGTGGCCGAGCTTGAAATTCGATCGCAACAAAGGGGAAGCTTCGCCCGAAAGAATGGCCGAGCTTGAAATTCGGTCGCAACAAAGGGCAAGTAGCGCCCGAAAAAACGCCCCAAAGAAAAATTCGGTCGCAACAAAAGAGAAGCTGCGGCCGAAAAAACGGCCGAGCCAGCTATTCGGTAACAACATTGTATTTATAGGGCTAATTTGCCCATGTCTATATCTCCTCTCAGAGCGTTTGTTTCAGATTCCTTCCTCCTTAAAAAGCGCTGGATTCGCCGAGGTATTCAAACTCTGAGTAGAGGCCCACAGATTGCCGAGGAATCTGGGCATCATTTGCTGGGATGGCAGGATGCCGTACCTGGAAAAATAGATGAACAGTTTCAGATAGGTTCTCGCGTTTCCTGGCAGATGAATATGTTTTGCGTAGTAATCGTTTTCCGTTACTGTCGCGAAGGAGCGTGTTTCAAAACCGGAGACGAAGCGGGTTTTAGCGCCTTTGTAGTCATTTTCGATGAACTGGATTTTTTTAATAATGGTAGGATCATCGGTTCCATCATAATTGGCCAGCCGTGCTTGCTGGAAGGCGGAAACTGTGTCCAATTCGGGTACAAGGGAAAGAACATGTCCGTAAGCTTTATCATGCCCCTCATATAATGGAGTAAGCTCCAAATCTTCAAGTAATTCCACCAGTTCGAGCTTCTCGTCCTTTAAATATGGCGGCCTGAAAATCTGCCTCGAAAGCTTTAACTCATCGAGCGTATCACATTCAAAAGATGTGAAAAAGTACCATTCACCTCTGTCATCCAGACTGAGGTCATAGGATTGGCCGCTCTTTTCTAAAAGGTAATCCTTAAAGCGGTTTTCTTTATCAAATGTGAAATCCCGCTCTGCCTTTTTGCCTGGGAAAAATCCATAAGGGGCTTCAACTGGAACGGCGATTTCTGAGTAATATTTATTCTTCATAGCTTTACACAACCTTTATCATGTTTGAATCATACAATCAGATTACCCATTTCCGAGCCATTGAACACTCAGCAATATTTTATGAAATTGTATTTCCGCCGAGGGAAAATATGGTAATATTTTACTGGGTAAGACAAGGGTGGTTGTTGTATTGGAGATTAGCACACAGAAACAGTGGCATCGCTTTTGGTTTTTATAAAATATAGGAGCTGAAACATGAAGAAACTTGTAATCTGTACACTTCTACTTTTTTCCGTCACTGCCTGCCAGGAAAAAGAAATTCCTGCACCTATTAAGACCGAAGGACCAGATGATTATATTCAACAGTCCAGCGACATCGTCGATATGCATGGGGATCTTTCGAATCTGGAGACTTTTTACGAATTTGTGGACCATATAGAGCAAGGTGAAAAAGATAAAATTAGGGTTGTCACCTATACTACAGAAGGAGCCCCGCTTCTGCATGACCTGGTATTCGACGGAGAAACCATTCAGTCTACCTATGATTCGACAAGGGATGGTTTTGGTTCGGGCAGCATCAATAAAGCAAGCTGTACATCGATTGCATCTCGGAATACGGACACAGGGAAAGAATATTTTTTAAATGGCTGTGCCATGGAGGATTCGGAGTTGACGTTGCTTACCATTGAAGAATGATCGGGAAGTGTTCGCAGCGCTTCTCTTTTTTATGCCTTTCTGGCTGATTTAATCCGCTGTAAAATTTATACTAGTATAAGAGAGTTTTAAGGGAGTTTTGTCAATGTATAAAATCATGCTGATCGAAGATGATCCGCAATTAGGTGAACTGATAAAAGAAAACTTGGAGCGTTATGGCTATCTTGTGGTCCAGACGGAACAATTTTCAAATATTGAAGAAGAGTTTGCACAGAAGAACCCTGATCTTGTTTTGCTTGATATTAATCTACCATATTATGATGGCTATTATTTGTGCAGGAGTTTTCGCCAAAAATCCAATGTTCCGATCTTGATGATTTCTGCCCGCAGCCTGGAAATGGACCAGATTATGGCGATTGAACTTGGCGCGGATGATTTTATCACCAAGCCGTTCACATTCCAAATGCTCCATTCGAAAATTAAGGCAACAATCCGAAGAGTTTACGGGGAATATGCCTTAAAAGAGGAGAAGGTGATTTGTGCAGGGGCGCTTTGTCTGGATGAAAATACGTTGTCCTTGCTGTATAAGAGTAAGAAAGTCGAACTATCAAAAAATGAGTACAAGCTGATAAGGAAATTGATGGAGCATCATGGTTCATTCGTTTCGAGAGAAGAGTTGATTGAAGAAGTATGGGATTCAATTACCTTCGTTGATGACAATACACTAACCGTAAACATGACCAGAATCAGGCACACACTATCGAACCTCGGTCTGAAGGATCTGCTCAAAAGTAAAAGAGGGATAGGCTATATGCTCCAGGATCCAGCCGGAGAGAGAACATGTTAAAAGAATTACTCCTGATTTTTTTAAAAGATCGGATTATCCTTATCCTCTTTTTCATAATTAACATGGTTTGCATGCTGTTGTTCTTCCATCTTAGTGAGCCGGCGAATAACGAGTTTGCCTACCCGTTTTTAATTGGTATGTTTCTTCTCGCCGTTTTTTTAATGATCGATTGGATTCGGTTTTATCCTGCGAATCGGGCGATTGCTCACCTTCTGCGTAACCAGGGTGGAGATTTGCAGCCTCATACTTATGAACAAAAGCTTATTCAAGAACTATTACATAAAATTAACCTAGAGCACTCCCATCAATTCAATATGCTGAAAGAACAAAATAAAGAGAGATTTTATTTTTTTTCTCACTGGATGCATCACCTAAAAACGCCTGTGTCAGTGGTTGAGCTAATCCTTCAAAATGAAGAAAAAACAGAAATTATGAGAAAAATCCAGCAGGAGAATGAACGTCTGAACACCTCCATAGAACAGGGACTGACGATGATCAGAATGGATCGATTTGAAAATGACATGGAGGTGCAGTCAATCGACCTGGTTTCTTCGTTAAGAAAATTGATCAATCGAAGGAAAAAGGAATGGATTTATCACTCGATTTTTCCTTCAATTGAATATGAAGAAAATGAGGCAATGATTATTACCGATCTAAAGTGGAATGAGATTCTGATCGACCAAATCATATCCAACGCCATTAAGTATTCCACCCTGAAAGATGGAAGCAAAAGGCTTGTTTTTCAGATTAAGAGAAAAGATGAACGCGTTTATCTATCGATTATTGATGAAGGGGTTGGCATCCCAGATTATGATCTTGAGCGGGTGTTTGATGCATTTTTTACGGGCGAAAATGGGCGGAAGGTCCGAAACGCTACTGGAATAGGGCTGTATTTGAGCAAAAAAATCGCTGACAGACTTGAAGCGAGGATCAGCATTCAGTCCAAATCCGGGGAAGGTACAATTGTCACCATTGGATGGCTAACGGGTAAGAAATACCTTACGAAAATGTAAGGTATTTTTTAGCGTCTTCGATGGTTCCAGCTCCTTGACAGTATTAATATAGGGTTAGAAGACCTCGGGGGGAATGAAAGAATGGGCATTTTGGAAGCAAAAAATGTCGTGAAGGTATACGGCGAAGCAACTGGAGAAGGATCCACTAAAGCGCTTGACGGAGTAAGCCTGTCTGTTAAACAAGGGGAGTTCGTGGCAATCATGGGACCGTCGGGAAGCGGGAAGACGACTCTATTAAACGTATTGAGTGGAATTGACCAGGCGTCATCAGGCGAAATCACGATCACAGGAAATGAAATAAGTGAAATGAACGGGGATGCCCTAGCCGTGTTCCGCCGGCAGAAGTTAGGATTTGTTTTTCAGGAATTCAACCTTCTGGACAGCCTTACAGTAAAAGAAAATATCATTCTGCCGATGGTTTTGGAAAAGAGGACCACGAGCGAAATGGAAAACAAGGTTCAGAATCTAGGCAGTCTTTTTGAAATCGAAGAGATACTGGAAAAATATCCTTATCATATTTCAGGAGGACAGCAACAGCGAACAGCTGTCAGCCGTGCACTGGTCAATGACCCTGCACTTTTGTTTGCTGATGAACCGACCGGGAATCTCGATTCTAAATCATCTGCAGTTATAATGGAATGCTTTGAAAAAATTGTTACAGAGCTTGGCACTACTGTGCTGCTTGTCACGCATGATGTTTTTGCAGCCAGCTACTGTCAAAAGGTTGTATTTATCAAAGATGGTGCAATCCATTCCAGTATTGTCAAAAAAGGCGGAAGGAAGGAGTTCTTGAATCAAATCATGGATCACCTCGCTGTGCTGGGAGGGAAAACCTATGACATTTAATCAGATTGTCTGGAAGATGGCAAGAGCTGAGTACAGAAAATACTTATTCTATTATCTATGCAACAGTTTTGCCGTCTTGTTCTTCTTTATGTTTTCAACGGTATATTTCAACAGCACGATCGAACGGGGCAAGAAAATGGATGGGATTCAGGATGCCTTATCGATTCCGGGTGTCGCCTTGATTGTTTTTACCATTTTTTTCATCAGCTATGCGCATAATGTGTTCATGAAAAAGAGAAGAAGTGAATTCGGGCTCTTTATGGCACTTGGCTTGTCAAAAAGGGATATCTGCAGATTGCTGCTTTTGGAAAATGGAGTGGTTGGGCTGGCAGGGATTGTGTCTGGCCTGATGGCAGGGGCGGTCTTCTCGAGATTGTTTTTCATGCTGCTGATGGGCCTTGTCGGCATTGAAGCTATTCCATTTCACTTTTCCGTAAAAATGTTTGGTTATACAATAGGAGCTTTCTTGATTGTATTTTTACTTGCACTTGGTAAGTCGTTGTTCCAGACGCTCAGGAACAGTACGATTCTAAGCATTAAAAGCAGCAGAGTTTCGGAGACAATCAAGAGCCGAAGTGCAATTCTTGGTAGTTTTGGTGTGCTGCTTATGAGCGGATCACTATTGACTCTTTATTATACCTATGAGGAGTCAGCAGGCGGCTATCTGCCGCTATGGACAATGGTGATGTTGATTGGGCTCTACATCAGCTTGAATCAATTTACCAGTTTTCTCATTCATGCAATCAAAAAAAGCCCGCGATTTTATTATCGAAGGCTGCTGTTTTTGACGAGTATTGATCACAAATTCAAGCAGCTGACATCAATTATCATGCTCGTGACGGTGATGGTCATGATTACGATCTTTTACAGCACCTTATTGCTAACGTTTTATAAGAGTTCTGAAAAAGACGCACTGGCCAATAATCCTTATGATGTGGCATTTTTTCAGACAGAAACCAAGAACCTGATTCAGGAGGAGGAGTTGGATAGCATATTTGATGTGAAAGAACATCGAAAGCTTCCGATATTTTATCACTATCAAAGACTCGAATATATTGAGGGATATCAGCCGTTTGCCTTTATGTTTCTAGATGATTTTAATAAGCTGACATCAGAAAAAATGGAATTGGCAGATGATGAGTTCCTATTCTATCTAAATTCGAATCCAGAATACGCAAACCCCGATGTGGCAAAAGAAATCTCATTTTCAACTGGGAATGAGGAGATGGAGTACAGACTGAAGGATAAAGTGGTCAAAATGGAAATTAATCTGCTGCCGAATTCATATGAGTTTATCGTTGTAAATGGGAACCAGTTTGATTTATTGCGAGATTCTTTGGAAGGATATGAATCGAGTCTGCACTTGATCAATGTATCCGACTGGAAATCCAGTGGGGTTGAAGTGGAGGAGCTAAAAGAAATGTTTACCGCCGGAAATCAGGCAACTCCGCGAATCGAAGACCCTCGGACTGAATTTGCGCCTGAAGAAGAGATTTTTCGCGTAGCGTCAAAAGTAGAAGCTTATCATCACAACAGAAATGCCAACGGACTGATGTTTTTCGTGACGACTTTTCTAAGTATCATGTTCTTTGTCGGCACCTTTGTCCTCTTATACTTGAATCTTTTTGCCGAGATTGAAGTGGAGAAAGCGAAATATAGGAAGCTGTATAAAATAGGAGTCACCTCAAAGGAAGTAAAAGCGAACATCTCAAAGGAATTGCGGACGATCTTCTTCATTCCTAGCTTGATAGGGATCACACTCGCATTACTGTACATCGCCATTCTTTCAACGGATGTAGGCGGAATCATGAAAAATCCAGAGCTTTTACACCACTTCATTTTCATAGCAGGAATTTATCTAGTCATCCAAACTGGATCATTCTTTTATGCTAGGAGAAAGATGTTTATTCAGTTGATGTAATAGGATGGTTTTATAATAAATTTGACTTAAATTATAAAGTCGTATTCCAAAATGAATACGGCTTTAATTATTTTCTAATAAAAAAATATATATTATAATAAGCAAAGAAGGAGGTGAGAAAAATGTCGAAAAAAAGATTTGACCGGATTGAAGGAATGCTTTCACAACTTATTGGCATGGTCGGCAATATGCAAACAGTTCTAATGGAACATAGTCAAAAATTTGAAGCCATCGATGCCAGATTTAATACTCTGGAATCTAAAATGGACAAAATGGAATCCAGAATGGATAATATGGAATCTAAAATGGACAAAATGGAATCCAGAATGGATAAAATGGAGATCATGAATGAGACCAGGCATATTGAAGTGATACAGCATATTAAAAGATTGGAAAAAGATCAAGATTTCATCTGGGAAAAAGCCGTCAGGAACGAGAGGGAACTTGAGATCATGAAAAGATCTACGGAATCTTGATTTCTCATGTTGCTGCCAAGCCCACCTGCAGCTGCCAGCAAGCTTGGCTATTTTGTTGTATTACTGTTACCATTAATCCTCAGAAGTATCTTCTTTGTATTTTCTACTGCCACTTTATGATCCGTTTGTTTGCTCTACTTAAATCTTTGAAGTTCTGTATATTTGATAATCCCACATTACAATACAATATTACCGTTTTTACCCTTATCTGAGCTTTATGAATTTATTTCTTAGACATTTTGCGGAAGCTAAGCCCTTAAATGTCTTTTAAACCTTGTTTCCTGGACATTTCGGAGAGTGAGTTGTCACGAAATGTCTAATAAAACCAGTTTCTTGAACATTTCAATATTATTTTAAGACCAAAATGTCTATTAAACCTTGTTTCCTGGACATTTTGGAGAGTGAGTTGTCACGAAATGTCTAATAAAACCAGTTTCTTGAACATTTCAATATTATTTTAAGACCAAAATGTCTATTAAACCTTGTTTCCTGGACATTTTGGAGAGTGAGTTGTCACGAAATGTCTAATAAAACCAGTTTCTTGAACATTTCAATATTATTTTAAGACCAAAATGTCTATTAAACCTTGTTTCCTGGACATTCCGGAGAGTGAGTTGTCTTGAAATGTCTATTAAAACCAGTTTCTTGGACATTTTCATACAATACAAAGACCAAAATGTCGATAAAAGTTCATTTATAGACATTTTTCTTTTCTAGCCCAAGATCGAAATGACTTTTAAACTAATATCGCTTCGCAAGTATCTCACATGAATTTCTATTACACGATTTGTTCAAGCCACTTATTCTCCCATTCCACTGAAATGTTCCTGCTATTTTATCCCCAATGCAGCCCTGTAAATGCTATAATTATCTCAATAATTAAAAAAATCACCGCAGATTTAATAGAGGAAGGTGATGATATGGAATATCTTCGTTATCAATGGGAGCCGTTTTTGTCGTATGGGCAGCTGATTGAGGTGGGAAAGAATAAGGTTGTTTATCGTCAGGGGGAGGCAGGCAGAGGAATCTATTATTTAAAGAACGGGGAGATCAAGGTTACGCTCTTGTCAGATAAGGGCGATGAGCGGATCATTAATATCGTGCCCCCGGGGATGTTGTTTGGTGAGCATGGTGTTCATGGGGAGCCTTATTTGACAAGCGGGACGACTACTTGTCCGTCAACTATTTACTATTTTTCCGACGATGCGATTGCTTCCACATGTAAGCATCATCCTAATGCGGCGGCCATATACACCGATTCCTTGATCTATAAATTCAGGACTCTTGCCGAAATCATAGCCCATTTGGACAGTCCGGTTGAGCAGCAGATGGCATTCTATTTGCTGAAGCTTGTTCAGGAAAACGGGAATGCCTCTATGAATCAGACGGCATTTTCGAAGTATATCGGCACTTCCCGGATCACCGTGAACAAAATCATCCAGAAGTGGAAGCAGAAGGGGTACATAGAGCTGAAGAGACGCGAAATTATGATTAACGACTTTGCTAAAATAAATGCGATTGCTAGTAATCCGCATGAGAATTAACCAACCAGGTTTCTGAGGAAATCTGGTTTTTTTATATAGTATTTTCGCTTTACGATCTCGATGATGCCGGCTTCCTGCCATTGCTTCAGTACTTTATAGACTGTAATTCTTGTGAGGCCAGTGCAGCAGGCAAGGTCTTGCTGTGAGATCGGGATTTCATAATTTTTGAATTCATCGCAAATATTGCGGAGTAAGACGGCAAGCTTTTGCTCGGATGTAAGCGTATTCAAATTTATGCGGTCTAATAGGATTTTCATTTTATGGATGACGCTTTTTGAAAAAAGTTTGAAGAGTTCTGGATGAGCAATCATCAGTTTCCGGAATTCATCTGCCGAAAAATGGTAGACGACTGAATCTTTAACTGCGATTGCTGTTGTGAAATGGGTTTTCTGGTCAAGTGACTGGACTCCCAGGAGCTGGTTGGGAATGACGATGTTCAGCATATTTTCTTTTCCTGTGGCTGTTTCGGTAACAATTCGTACAAGGCCTTTATGTAAATAATAAAATCCTTCTCCATAATTCCCCTGCTGGTATATGTTTTCTTTTTTCCTGAAGAACTGTCGCGTGCCGAACTTTAAATAATCCTCCCAATGAAAAATTTCCTCATAAACCGTGACCATACCATTACCTCCCTAAAAGTGAAGCTGATATCTAACATAATCATAGGGGAAATAAGGATAAATTTCTACAACTAGTTAGACAATTTAGACTTTTACAAAAACTAAATTAGAAAAAACGTTAAATAGGCTACAGTTGTGATGGAAAATTAGTATTACAATTCATTATGAAATTTCCAATAAATATTTTTCAGGAGGGTGTATATGGGAATTAGGACTGGAGCTCAATATATCGAAGCGGTTAAAGCACGTAAACCTGAGGTTTGGCTATCTGGGAAGAAAATAGAGAATTTGTTTGATGAGCCGGTGTTCAAGCAGCCGATTCTTGAAATCGCTAAGCTGTATGATATGCAGCATGATCCGGAATTCCAGGATAAAATCACTCATGTCTGCGAGGAAACTGGCGAGCGAGTGAACAATTCGTTCCTGGTGCCAAAAAGCTATGAAGATTTAGTTAAGCGCCGTAATGTGTTTGAAGCATATGCAAGGGCAACATTCGGACTGATGGGAAGGACCCCGGATTTCTTGAACGTTGTTGTTACCTCCATGTACTACAATTCTTGGTTCTTTGAAAAATACAACAAAAACTGGGCTGAGAATGTCCGCAACTATTATAAATACCTTCGGGACAATGATATTTTCCTTACACATGCAATCATCAACCCGCAAAATGACCGGAGCAAAACATCACATGAGCAAAAAGATACATACACGCATCTTGGCGCAGTGAAGGAAACTCCGGATGGGCTGGTCGTGAGGGGAGCGAAAATGCTCGCCACACTTGCACCGGTAACAGATGAAGTTATCATTTACTCATTCCCTGGATTCGCGCCTGGAGATGAAAAGTATGCACTGGCATTTGCCATTCCGATTGATACTCCAGGTTTACGCATCATTTGCCGTGAACCGATGCAGGATGGAACACGTTCGTTTTTCGATCATCCGCTCGCTTCAAGATTTGAAGAAATGGATGCCCTGCTTGTTTTCGACGATGTTGTCGTTCCTTGGGACCGCGTTTTCTTATATAACAATGTAGAGGCGGCCAACAAGCTGTATCCGATGACAGGTGCAGGACAGCAGCCGGCTCACCAGTCAGGTGTTCGAGGTCTTGTAAAATTGGAGTTTGCCACACAAGTAGCAATGAAGGTGGCTGATACGATTGGCGTCGATGGCTACTTGAATGTCCAGGATCAGCTTGGTGAGCTTGCACAGTCACTTGAATCAATCCGGGCATTGTTGAAAGTGGCTGAATACGAACATACGATGACGGAGCATGGTGAAGCGATGCCAGCATATGTACCGCTTGAGACCATTCGCGGTTTGCTGCCAAAAATGTATCCGCGGGCCATCGAAGTCATGCAGATCGTCGGCGCAGGCGGATTGCTGATGTCCCCGACTGGAGCAGATTTCGAAAGTGCGGAATTAAGGGATTCAATCGACAACTATTATGTAGGACGTGAAGGCATCTCCTCTTTGGAAAGAGTCAGCATTTTCAAGCTTGCATGGGATCTTTGCGGCGAGGCATTCGGCCAGCGTCTGCTGCAGTATGAGCGCTACTATACTGGAGACCCGATCCGCAAGAGAGGGATTTTCTATAACAACTATAAGCGCCAAACATCATTGACAATGGTGGAGGAAGCGTTGAAGGGTGCACAGATGGACAATAAGGAAGCGCTTACAAAGTAAGTGGGTTGAACAGGAGGAGAAGGACGGATGGAATCACATGTATATTCTTCATTGGAATTACCTCAGTCGATTGTAGCAATTGGTGCTTTTGACGGAGTCCACCGAGGGCACCAGGTCGTGATTCGGCAGGCAGTGCAAAGAGGCAGAAAACTGAAGGTTCCAAGTGTGGTCTATACATTCGATCCTCCACCTCGTGTGTATTTTCAAGGTGCCAGGATGCTGACCACTGTTGATGAGAAGCTGGCAAAAATTGAAAAGCTCGGTGCAAGGCACTCGGTTGTTGCCAGATTTGACGAGGTATATGCTCGGTGCAGTGCGAACAAGTTCATCGACTGTCTGTCAAAGCTGAACCCGGTCGAAATCATGGTTGGCGGGGATTTCCGCTTTGGCAAGGACCGTCTGGGAAACATTGCGCTTCTTGAAAAATATTTTAAAGTTCGAGTGACGAAGCCGGTGTGCTGCTCTCAAGGCGGTGTCATATCTTCGTCCAGGATCCGCCAGCTGATTTCCGAAGGGGAGGTCAACCTTTCGAATGCATTGCTCGGCTGGGAATCAGGGTCCGTACTTAAGGCAGAGTTTACGAAGAATCATATTTTACAAGAGTAGGAGGGGAACTGAATGAAATTGCTTGGGATTTCAGGCACGATCATCGGTGCAAAGACAGGAATGGTTGTCCGTAAAGTGCTTGAAGATGTGAAAAAGAAATACCCGGAGATCGAGGTGGAAATGCTCGATATGATGGATTACAACGTTGAGTTCTGTGATGGTCGTCCAGCTGAGAAATATTCAGACGATACGAGGGCTGTGATTGAAAAAGTATCTTCTGCCGATTTTTATGTGATTGGGACACCTATTTTTCAGGGTTCGATTCCAGGAGTGTTGAAGAATCTGTTTGATTTGATCCACCCGGATGCATTCCGGAATAAGGTTATGGGCTTTGTCGCAAATGGCGGAACGTATCAGCACTTTCTCGTGATTGAGAATCAGCTGAAGCCAATTGCTGGATACTTCCGTGCATTCGTCGCACCGAGCTATGTTTACGCCAATTACGATCATTTCAATCGTGAAAATGAAATAGTGGATGAGGATTTACTGAATCGGATTACAAATCTCGCAGATGAAGTGGTGCATATGCAAAAGTCTTTAAAGGGCAGCCATGCAAAGGTTGATTGATTTTACAAGAAAGTATGAATTAAGAGAGTAGGCTAGTGCAAAAGAAACTAAAAACTGTTATCGAAAAATTTTACAATAACCGAAGGGAGACGAGGAAATATGAAAAGCCAATTTGTTCCTATTAATCTTATGAAATTTATTGAGGAAAACAGAGATCAGCTTAAGCCGCCGGTCAACAATAAGGTCATCTGGAAGGATGCTGAGCTGATGGTGATGCTTTTGGGCGGGCCGAACAAAAGACGCGATTTCCACGTTGATCCATCCGAGGAGATTTTCTATCAGATCCAGGGCAGCTGCTATGTTGAGGTCATCAATGCAGAAGGCAAACGCGAGGTTGTGGAAGTGAAGGAAGGCGAAATGTTCCACCTTCCTGCGAACGTGCCGCACTCACCTCACCGTGTTGCCAACACGATCGGACTTGTTATTGAGCGTAACCGTGCTGAAGGTGAACTGGAGGATTTCGTCTGGTTCTGTGATGAGTGCGACCACGAAATGCACCGCGCCACGATTCAGCTGACAAACATCGAAATGCAGGTGAAGGAAGCAATCGCTAGCTTTAATGGCAATGAGGAACTGCGTAAGTGCAAAAATTGCGGATACATGATGCCGCCAGAAGCGAGTGAATGGAAATGCGAGTAGACTTCCATACCCATATCATTCCTGAAAATTTCAGCGAGCTGACTCAGCGTTTCGGCGGGGAAAAGTGGCCAACGCTTGAACGGACTTGTGCCTGCGGTGCCAATATCATGATTGCTGGCAAGGTATTCCGTGAAGTGACCGACCAGGTGTGGAGCGCTGAGAAGCGCATCAAGGATATGGAGAGAGAAGGCGTCGATATGCAGGTTCTTTCTCCAATCCCTGTGACGTTCTCGTACTGGGCTCCAGCTGAGGAAGCAGAAATCTTAGCGCGTGTCCAGAATGATTATATCGCTGAAACAGTTGCCCAGTATCCAACCAAATTCATAGGACTTGGCGCGGTGCCGATGCAGAACGTTGATGTGGCGATCAGGGAAATGGACCGCTGCAAGCATGAGCTTGGCTTGGCTGGGATTGAGATTGGCACGAATGTGAACGGCGTCAATCTTGATGATCCTCGTTTTATCGAATTCTTTGAGATGGCGGAGAAATGGGATGTACCATTGTTCATCCACCCATGGGAGACGCTTGGCAAGGAGCGGATGCCGCGGCACAATCTGATGTACACTGTTGGGATGCCGAGTGAAACAGCCTTGGCTGGTGCCAGCTTGATCCTTGGCGGAATCATGGAGAAATTCCCTAAGCTGAAAATCTGTCTTGCTCATGGCGGGGGCGCACTGCCATACTTGCTCCCTCGACTGGATCAGGGCTGGAAGGTTTGGCCGCATCTGCGTCTTTTGGATAAGCCGCCAAGCCACTATGCTAAGCAATTTTACTATGATTCACTCGTGAATGAACCGGTAAACCTGAATTACCTGCTGCAGAACTTCGGCCATGAGCGCATCATCATGGGCTCTGATTATCCATTCCTGCTTCGGGAGGTTCCTCCTGGAAAGGTTATTGACGATACGCTTGGATTGTCAAAGGACCAGACGGAAGCAATGCTCGGTAAAAATGCGCTCAGATTTTTGAATATTCCTGTTAAAGTTGGGAGTTGATTTTATGGAAAAGGTACAAGTGACACCTGAAGAACGATTGGAGGAATTGGGCCTGACCTTACCGGCTCCCCGCCCTGCGGCAGGGAATTATGTAAGCTGTGTAAGGACTGGCAACCTGATTTTCACATCCGGACAAGGGACAAATGAATACCGCGGACGCCTTGGAGAAGATGTTTCGATTGAGGTTGGCTACGATGCGGCGAAGCAGTGCATGCTGAACCTTTTGACAGTCTTGAAGCAGGAGCTGGGCGAGTTAAGCAAAGTGAAGCGGGTTGTAAAAGTGCTTGGCTTCGTGAATAGCGCGCCTGATTTTACCGACCAGCCGATGGTGATGAATGGTGCTTCTGACCTGCTCGTGCAAGTGTTTGGCGAGCGTGGGAAGCATGGCCGCTCTGCTGTAGGCATGGCGCAGCTGCCGCTTAACAATGCCGTTGAGGTTGAAATGGTTGTAGAAGTCGAGGATGAGGAGGCTGGATTAGGATGAATCTGACTCAACCACAGGCAATTAAGGATGCAAAGCTGTTTATTAACGGGGAATACCGTGATGCAATCTCTGGTGAGACGTTTGATACGATTGATCCATCGACGAATAAAAAACTGGCCTCCGTTGCGCAGGCTGGTGTTGAGGATGCCAAGCACGCGATCGATGTAGCTCAGAAGACATTCGAAAGCGGAATTTGGAGCGAGATGCCAGTTGCCGAAAGGTCAAAAATTTTGTGCAGAATGTCTGACCTGGTGATGGAAAAAGTTGATGAGCTTGCACTTGTGGAGACTCTTGATGTTGGGAAGCCGATCAAGGAGAGCCGCGGATTTGATATTCCACGAGCCGCTGCGAATTTGCGCTTCTTCGCTGAAATGGCTAACTACATAAATCATGAGCATTATGACCAGGCTCGATATATGTCTTATTCTAAATACGCTCCTGCTGGAGTGACAAGCTTGATCATTCCATGGAATCTGCCATTCATGCAAATGACTTGGAAAGCATCAGCTGCAATGGCTGCGGGGAATACAGTTGTCGTTAAGCCGGCGTCCTATACTCCGTTGAGCGCAGTGATGCTTGGCGAGATTGCCAATGAAGCTGGATTGCCGCCTGGGGTGCTGAATATTATCACTGGTCCTGGCAACACGGTCGGAACAGAAATGACGCGCAATTCTTCCGTACGGCGGATTTCATTTGTCGGCGACAGCACGACAGGCCGCACGGTGATGCAGAATGCCGCTTCCCAGCTGATTCCGGTATCGCTCGAGCTTGGCGGAAAGTCCGCGAATATCGTATTTGAAGATGCTGATTTAGAAGAAGCGGTTGCTGGATCGATCGAAGCGATTTTCAGGAATCAGGGTGAGATTTGCTTGGCTGGATCACGCCTGCTGATTCAGGAAAGCATTTACGACAAGTTCATGGAGAAGTTTGTTGAGGCGGCACGAGCCATTAAGGTTGGGAATCCACTTGACGAGACGACTGACATGGGTGCGCTTGTATCACAGGGCCACCTTGAAACGGTTGATGAATATGTTCAGATCGGTCTTGCAGAAGGTGCGAAGCTAGCAACCGGCGGGAAGCGTATTGTGGGGCTCGGAGAAGGCAATTTCTATGAACCTACTGTTTTATACGATGTCGACAATAAAATGCGTGTCGCCCAGGAAGAGATATTCGGCCCGGTACTAGTCGTGATTCCTTTTAAAACGGAAGAAGATGCTGTTCGCATTGCGAATGATTCCATGTACGGACTTGCAGGGGTCGTTTGGACGAATGACCTGCGCCGTGCCCATCGTGTTGCAGCTAAGGTGAATTCCGGCTTGCTGTGGATTAACTGCTGGTATTATCGCGATTTGCGCACACCGTTTGGCGGATCAAAAGCGAGCGGCATCGGACGCGAAGGCGGCAGGCACAGCTTCGAGTTTTACACCGAAGCGAAGACGATTACGATGAAGCTGTAAGCTTGAAAGTGTCGGATACTGATAACTGGGATTATAAACGGGAAACCAGGATTATATTCAAAGAATCTGGGATTAAATTCAGAGAAACTGGGATTATATCCAACAAAAATGGGATTATATCCAACAAAACTGGGATTAACATCAATCAAACTATCATTATCACAAACAATAATAGATAGTTCTAAGGAAAAGGAGGGTGAACTCATGAACCAGACAATCGAAAAAATTGCTGATACCCTTTTAGAGGCAGAAAAAAGCAAAAAAGCGGTACCGCCAATCACAGACCAATACGAGAATCTTGATGTGAGCGACGCCTACCATGTCCAGCTTGAAGTATTAAAGAGAAAACTGAGCCTGGGCAGAACAATCATAGGCAAAAAGGTAGGCCTCACGAGTGTCGCGATGCAAAAAATGCTCGGAGTGGATGAGCCCGATTATGGCCACTTGCTTGATGATATGAAGGTAGAAAATGGCGGCACAGTGAAAGTATCAAACTTACTTAGCCCGAAAATCGAGGCGGAAATCGGCTTTGTTTTAGCAGAAGACTTAGCAGGCCCGAATGTTACATTCCTGGATGTGCTGATGGCGACCAAATATGTGGTGCCGACGCTTGAGATTATCGACAGCCGGATAGCCGATTGGAAGATCGCACTAGTCGATACAGTCGCCGATAATGGTTCTTCTGCGATGGTCGTGGTTGGGGATCAAATGACGGACATAAACGGAATCGACCTTAGAAGTGTGGGAATGACTTTTTTAAAAAACAACGAAATGATCGCCACCGGATCCGGAGCTGCGGCTCTAGGCCATCCGGCACATGCGATTGCATGGCTGGCAAATAAGCTTCATGAGTTTGGAATCACGCTTAAAGCTGGAGAACTGATATTACCTGGAGCGCTATCTGGGGCCATCACCGTCCAGGAAGGCGACACAGTTACGGCTCAGTTTGGCCCGGTCGGATCCGTATCCGTCACTTTTGAGTAGGAGGTGTAGGAATTGGCAAAAATCAAAGCAGCAATCATTGGATCCGGTAATATCGGAACCGATCTGATGTATAAACTTGAACGTAGCGAGATTATTGAATTGACCGCGATGATCGGAATCGATCCCGAATCTGACGGCCTGAAACGTGCGAAGGAACGAGGATATCTTGCTTTCGATAATGGCATCCAGGCGTTGAAGGACAATCCTGAGATCGCAGACATCGTATTTGATGCGACCTCGGCGAAGACACATGTCAGGCACGCAAAAGTCCTCGCTGAATTGGGAAAGCTGGCGATTGACCTGACTCCTGCAGCCAGGGGCCCATTCGTCTCGCCAGCCGTTAAAACAGATTCTTATCTCGATGAAATGAACGTCAACATGATTACCTGCGGAGGCCAGGCGACGATTCCAATCGTTCATGCGGTCAACGAAGCAGCGGATGTCAGCTATGCAGAGATTGTTGCGACGATTTCATCGAAAAGCGCAGGCCCAGGAACGCGTGCGAATATTGATGAATTTACGATTACCACTCGTCGGGGCATTGAGGAAGTGGGCGGTGCAGACAAAGGAAAGGCACTGATTATCCTCAATCCCGCCGAGCCGCCGATTTTGATGCGTGACACGATTTATTGCGAAGTGAAAAATATGGACGAAGCTGCAATCACGAAATCGATTGAACAGATGGTAGAAACGGTAAAAGAGTACGTCCCTGGATATCGCCTTAAGCAGGAACCTTTGTTTGATGGGAACAGAGTAACTGTTTTCATTGAGGTTGAGGGAGCAGGGGATTATTTTCCGGTTTATGCAGGGAACCTTGATATCATGACAGCTGCTGCGACCAGGACAGCAGAGGATTTTGCCATCCATATGCTTGAAAAACAGAGTGTCGAATCGAAAGGCTAGGTGAATTTTTTGAATCGCAAAAGTGATAAGCCGATCAAGTTTACGGAAGTTTGCCTGCGTGACGGAAGCCATGTCATGCAGCATCAATATACAGAGGAACAGGTGCGCCGTGTCACTCGTGAGCTTGATGATGCAGGAATGCATTATATCGAAGTGAGCCATGGGGATGGTTTGGGCGGCTCGACGCTACAGTATGGAAAGTCACTCGTTGACGAGATGAACCTGATTGAAGCAGCGGTTGATGAGTGTAAAAACTCAAAGGTAGCTGTGCTTCTGATACCTGGAATCGGAACAGTTCATGAGCTTAAGCAGGCCCATCAGTTAGGGGCAAGTCTGGTCCGGGTTGCGACTCATGTTACAGAAGCGGATGTTTCCGCCCAGCATATCAGCATGGCGAGCGATCTTGGAATGGAGGCACTTGGATTTCTGATGATGGCCCATATGGCACCGACGGAAAAATTAGTTCAGCAGGCAAAGCTGATGGAGAGTTATGGTGCACAAGCTGTTTATGTGACCGACTCTGCAGGTGCACTCTTGCCCCATGAAGTAAAAGAAAGAATCGCTGCTCTACGAGACTCTTTGTCTATTGAAGTCGGCTTCCATGCTCATAATAACCTCTCATTAGCAGTATCCAATACACTTGCTGCGATTGAAGAGGGTGCGACGAGAATCGATGGCAGCATCCGCTGTCTTGGAGCTGGCGCAGGTAACGCTCAAACTGAGGTTCTTTTGTCCGTATTGGACCGAATGGGCATGGATCTGGGGATCGATATTTATAAACTGATGGATCTGGCTGAAAATACGGTCGGACCAATGATCCCAAGGCCGCAGGAAATTAATAGAGGCAGTCTTGTCCTTGGCTATGCTGGAGTGTATTCTAGCTTCCTGCTGCATGCGGAACGCGCCGGGCAGAGATTCGGGATCGATTCAAGAGATATTTTACTAGAGTTAGGCAAAAGGAAAGTGGTCGGCGGCCAGGAGGATATGATTCTTGATGTTGCTGCCGAACTCGCAAAAGCCCGAAAGCTGGAGGTGTAAAAAATGACGATTACAAAGGGAGTCGACCTGGAAATCGTAGAATACTTATATTCCGCTGAAAAAGAACGTCGTGAAGTCGTAAAAGTAACCGATCGTTATCCGGAACTGAGCTTTGATGATGCGTATTCCATCCAGGAAAAATTGATTGAGAGACGTGAGAAGGACGGTGCTCGTAAAATCGGTTTGAAACTGGGTTTGACGAGCAAGGCGAAGCAGCAGATGATGGGAGTCCATGAAGCGATTTATGGATACCTGACAGATGACATGCTCGCGTTAGAGTGGGAACCGCTTGATTTTACCGATTTCATCCATCCAAAAGCAGAACCTGAGATTGCCTTTTTTATCGAAGAGGATCTAGAAGGAACAAATGTAACGGCTGAGGATGTAATGCGAGTGACGAAATTCGTGGCCCCTGCTATCGAAATCATCGATAGCCGTTATTTGAACTTCAAATTCACTTTGGCTGATGTCATTGCTGACAACTGCTCATCCTCAAAATTCCTGATTGGCAGCCAGTGGATGTCGCCTGATAAACTTGATTTAGGACAGCTTGGTATGGTGATGTCGAAAAACGGACAGGTTGTCCAAACCGGTTCAAGCGCAGCGGTACTTGGCCATCCGGCAACGTCGGTAGCATGGGCAGTCAATAAGCTTGGTGAGGTTGGAAAGGGTATCAAAAAGGGAGACGTCATACTTAGTGGTGCGGTGTCTGAAGCAATCAGCTTTGAACCAAACGATTCGGTTCTCGTCCAGTTCGCCGAGCTTGGCAGTGTTTCTTTTTCCTGCAAATCTAGCACTTAGTTCTTGAAACTAAGTGCCTTCTTTTGAGGTTTAGAATATTCAAAATATAAAGATAAAATTTACATTCTATGTTAAGCACTTTACACTTTCACTAGATAAAAGTGATTATAATCACAGTTAGAGACAGCTTGGGAAAGTTTTATGATAGCGTTTTCAATAAAGATAAAAAGGGGTGCGGTAAATGATCGGTTTAAGGAAAATAGGACTGACACTATTGATTTTTATGCTCGTGTTGACGGCGGCTGCATGCGGCAATGACACAGATGCGAAGCCAGCATCAGGGTCTGGTGAGAAGTATTCATTCAAGCTTGCGCACATTACCCCAACAGATCATATGTGGCATAAGGCAGCTGAAAAATTTAAAGAAGAATTGGATAAGCGCTCGGACGGAAGGATGCAGGTGGAAATCTATCCGGCGAGCCAGCTGGGTACTGAAGCCGATATGGTTCAGCAGATCTCATCCGGTTCAGTAGATTTCGGTTTCATTACTGCTGCCTATATGAGCTCCCGTGCTCCAGCTTTTACAGCCTGGTTTGCACCATATGCATTTAAAGACCTGGAAGAAACGAATGCGGCTCGCGATACTGAAGTGGCAAAGAAAATTCTTGGTACTTTGGACAGTCAGGGAATTAAAGGCCTTGATTACGTTTTTGCAGGAAACCGCGTCATGCTGTTCAAGGATAAAGAAGTGAAAAAGCCTGAGGACATGAAGGGATTAGCTTTCCGAGTAACGCCAAGCCCTCCGCTTCAGGATTTCTACAAATCATTGGGTGCTTCTCCTGAATCACTGCCGCTTCCTGAAGTATATGCAGCGATCCAAACTGGAGTAATCGATGGAATGGATATGGATCTTGATGCCACAATCACGAATAAATACCATGAAGTCGCGAAGTACGGCGCTGTAACCAACCATATGGTATGGCCAGCTGTTGCAATGATGAATAAAGGAAAGTATGACAAAATGTCCGATGCTGACAAGAAAATCATTGATGAAGCAATCAAAGCTGCAGCAGATTACTCCGCTAAGACTCGCGCTTCCCAGGAAGAAGAGTTCAAAAAGACTCTTAGCGATGCAGGAATGAAAATTTATGAAATCGATCAAAAGCTGTTTGATCCATATATCAAGCAATTCGATGAAAAATACGGACCGACTGACCCGCTGATCCAGGAATTCATCGATACATTCCGCAAATAACCTATTGGAGGGAAATGCGTGATATACCTTAGCAATATGGTAGCCAGTTTCGAAAAGAAACTGGCTATTATCCTCATGTTCGCAATGGCCGTAATCGTTACAGCAGCAGTTGTTTTTCGATATGCATTCAAAGAGCCTTTGTTCTGGGCAGGAGAAGTATCAATTTTCCTGTTAATCTACATAACCTTCATTGGAGGAAGCCTCGGTCTAAAATATAAGACTCAGGCGTCTGTAACCCTCATTACGGATATGCTGCCTAAGAATGTAAATAAGGCAGTGGCGATATTAGCTCATATTTGTATGCTATTGTTCATGGCAATCCTATTATACTATTGTTTCACTTGGATTAGCTCGCCAACGGTAGCTATTCAAAAATCGAGTGCAATCCTGTTGCCGATGTGGATACCATATGCAATACTGCCAGTTGGTTTGCTATTTGCCACAATTCATCTTATCAGTAATATGGTTGAGATTATGAAAAATAAACACATTGATAGTGAAATCATTAATAATCTCCATGCAGCTGCAAAGGAGAGTGAAGAAGATTGATGGCCCTAGTTATTTTTGCCTTTATCGCATTTTTATTAATGGGCATTCCTATTTCTTTAGTTCTAGGTATGACCACGATCGTATACTTTTTGGTAACTGGTAATACAATGCTGCTAGAGTCTACCCCTCAGCGACTATACTCAGGGATGGAGAACTTCGGACTATTGGCGATTCCACTATTCATGCTGACTGGGGAATTGATGAACAGCGGAGGGATTACAAACAGACTGGTCGTGTTTGCCAGAATGTTAGTCGGTCATGTTCGCGGGGGGCTGGCATATGTTACCGTTATCGCGAATATGTTTCTGGCCTCGATCTTAGGTTCTGCTAATGCTCAAGCAGCAATGATGAGCAAGGTTATGGTCCCCGAGATGGAAAAAGAGGGCTATGACCGGGAATTCGCATCAGCAATAACACTGGCTTCATCAATAGTGGCACCAATCATCCCGCCAAGTATGATTTTCATTATTTATGGAACATTGTCAGGAACGTCGATTGGCGGCCTATTTATGGCAGGGATCATTCCTGGTATCATTTTTGGTATCGGCTTTGTAGGACTAATAGCATATCTTGGCTACAAGCATAATTTTCCTCGCAGTGAAAAAGCGAGTATCAAGCAAATCTGGAGTTCATTTTTAAAAGTCCTTCCCGCACTACTTGTTCCGATTGTCATTACGGTAGGGATTTTGAGTGGAGCATTCACTGCGACGGAGTCTGCTGCAGTAGCAAGCTTCATAGCCTTTATTGTAGGTTTGTTTTTCTATAAGGAGCTAAAGTGGAAACACCTTGGCAAAATTCTCGTAAACACAGTGATTGGAACTGCGACGGTAACTTTCCTTATTGCAATGGCTAATTTATTTGGCTGGTTAATTGCATTTGAACAAATCCCGCAAATGATTGCGAATTCAATGCTTTCGATTTCCGATAATCCATTTGTGTTCTTGCTCCTGGTCAATATATTCTTGTTGATTGTCGGCACATTGCTTGATGGAATCGCAGCACTAATTATACTTGTACCAGTATTTATGCCGCTGGTAACAGGATTCCAGATCGACCCGATTCACTTCGGAGTCATCATTTGCATCAATTTGACAATTGGCCTTTTGACACCTCCAGTAGGGACGGGATTGTTCATCGTATCCTCCATAGCAGAAGTGAAATTTGAACGCCTTGTTAAAGCAGTATTCCCGATGCTTATTCTTGGAATCGCCATGCTCTTCATTGTGACCTATTGGGAACAATCCACATTATTTATCCCTAGATTACTAGGGTTCTAGCGAATTTTTTCGGGTGGTGCCTGTCACTACCCGATTTTTACCGAAAGGGGAAATGTACATGCCGGTCATTCAGGTGCAGGTTCTTGAAGGGAGAGGTGATGAGAAGATAAAAGAGTTCATTGCCGAAATCACGAAGACTGCGGTTCAGACACTTGAAGTTAGTCCAGAGCAGGTTAGGGTGATTGTGCAAACCGTACCTCATAAATATTGGGGTGTTGGCGGGATAACGAAAGACGAAGGGAAATCCTAACTCTGTCTAAAGAGTTGGGATTTTTTGTATGTAAAATGAAAGGATTTAGCTGGTATTTAGCGAAATATTTAAGGATATAAGAAACATCAATACACAAAAGTATAAGGAGAGGATGTAATGTTAAACAAAGTATGTGTTTTAACGGTTAAAGTAGATAACATGGAGAAGGCTGTGGAGTTCTACACACAGGTACTCGATTTCCAAGTCTCAAAGCATTACGGCGAAAATATCGTCTCTCTCGTACATAACGAGATTCCAATTGTGTTAGAGAAAGGTGAAGAACCAATTGGCGCTGAAGGCCAGAGAGTTATTTTGGGTCTTCTTTCAGAAAATGTTGAGGAGGACGTTGCCCGTGTACGTGAGAAGGGGGCAAAGATTATATTTGATGAAGCGAAACCATGCCCGCCAGGAAGATATAATATAATCGAAGATCCTTTCGGTAATAAAATTGAACTAGTTGAGTTTTCAAATTTTAAATAATCGGTTTTCGAACTAATTACAAAAGCCTTCCATACTTGGAGGCTTTTTCTGATGTATGTTGTGTTTCACATAAAACTATGTTTTCTTTTTTTCAATGGTTCCATGGTAAAATATACGGATAGAACATCATCTGGAGGACGCAGTTTTGAACCAGGAACTATTGAAAGAGGCAGAAACTTTTATCAAGATATGCTATAAAGAGCTTGGAAAAACGGAGCAGGATGCAGAAGAAAGAATCCAGAAAATCGAAAAAGAGATCGCTTTGACGGGCTCATACTTACATACCTTTGAAGAACTTGAGCACGGTGCAAAAATGGCCTGGAGGAACAGCAATCGTTGTATCGGCCGGTTATTTTGGGATGGACTCACTGTATTTGATCGTCGCGATTTAAATTCAGAAAACGAAATCAAAGATGCGATCTTCCATCATATTCAATATGCCACCAACGACGGGAAAATCAGGCCGACGATTTCGGTCTTCAAGCAGAAAAACGAGAGTTCGCAGGTGCGGATCTGGAATCATCAGCTGATTCGATATGCGGGTTATGAAACCGAACATGGAATATTTGGTGACCCTCACTCAATTGCTTTTACGAAAAAGTGTGAGGAGATGGGATGGCAGGGCAAAGGAACCCGCTTTGACATTCTGCCGCTTATGATCCAGGTGGATGGGAATACTCCGAGACTCTTTGAGATTCCGGACCACCTAGTACTTGAGGTACCTTTGCGGCATCCTGAATATGAATGGTTTTCGGAAATGGGGCTTAAATGGTATGCTGTGCCTTTCATTTCGGAAATGAAGCTTGAAATCGGGGGAATTGAGTATACTGCTGCTCCGTTTAACGGCTGGTATATGGGGACGGAAATAGGAGCACGTAATCTGGCGGATGAAGAACGTTATGATCTTTTACCTAGGATTGCTGACCAAATGGGGTTGAATATGAAGAAAAACAGTTCGCTTTGGAAGGACAGGGCTCTTGTTGAATTGAATGTCAGTGTCCTGTATTCATTTAATGAAGACAAGGTTACGATTGTGGATCATCACACGGCTGCAATGCAGTTCAAGGTCTTTGAGGAGAAAGAAAGGACTGCCGAGCGGAATGTAACTGGAGATTGGACATGGCTGATCCCGCCTGTTTCTCCCGCCGCCACTCATATTTTTCATAAGTCATATGAAAACGAAGTAGTAAAGCCGAATTATTTTTATCAGAAACACCCTTTTTAAGAGAAGGAAGACCACTCGATTGAGTGTCTTCCTTTTATTTTTTACAGAAACGCATTATGTGTAATTGTATCGAATCTAAACCTTCATCCATCTAAATGACTATTTTAGCTAAAATAAGTCTTTCATTTAGTTAAAATTCAGATAATATGATAAAATCTTATTTAGTAACTGGTCATAATATCTAGTATTTAAAAAGCAAGATGGAGGGGCTGCATTGCTTACAAATCATTTGGATTTTAGACTCGAACCGAGAATTAGGGAATTGTATGAAGAACACAAGATGAGGGCGGAAAAAATTGACTGGGGCTATCATGAATTTTTACCTTGGGACAAGGCTATGGACTTCAAAAGAGTTCCCTGGAATGAAAGCCAGGTTACACTTCCGGCGCCGGTTATTACAGCGATCGAGACGGCACTGCTGACTGAGGTTAATTTGCCCTGGTTTACGTCGTATCTTGATCAGACTTTCAAAGGGTCCTTGTCAGTCATTAAGGATTTTGTCCATACGTGGACAGCAGAAGAAGATCAGCATTCCAATTTGCTGGAGACCTATCTTCTTATCACAAGGAATGTCGAACCGATGCGACTTCATCAATTACATAAAATGACGCTTGAAAATGGTTGGGACCCGGATTTTCATACTCCATTTGAGACAATGGTGTACACATCGATGCAGGAGCTAGCGACAATGGTGTTTTACAATAATGTTGCCAAGGTAGCTGGTCCGCATGACCGGGAATTAGCAACATTGCTGCGCAGGCTGGCTAAAGATGAAACCCTGCACTACGCTTTCTACCGCGAAGTCATTAAATACCACCTGGAACTCGAGCCCAACTATTGCTACTATCTCGGGAATGTCATCAAGAATTTCCAAATGCCTGGTGCGGTGATGCCTGATTTTGAAAACCGGATGTCTATCATTGCAAAAGAAGCTAATTACGGTCCGCTGGAATATTTCGACCAAGTGCTCGATGTGATCATCGACTATTGGGATATCGAAAACCTGAGGCCGATTGCGCCAGAAGCAGAAAAAGCCAGGCTGGATATTTTGAATTATCATGCCAGGCTGAAGAAGGTAAGGGATCGATTTTACAAGAATAAGTAGGGAAAATAGAATCAGCAGGGATAACCTGTTGGTTCTATTTTTTAAGGGGGACATAACCAAAACTCATAAAATTAAAGGCTTTTACCAGCTTATGTAGAATTAGACTATGAAAGAATATATGTTAAGGAGCTATCATGAAAAAGGGAAAGATTTTATTTTTAGCAGGGCTATTGATGTATATGGCCGGTATCTATTTATCCACCATCTGGGTTGTTGCTGGTGCCGTGATTGGTGTTTCAGGTGGAGTTCTGATGGGTTTCAGCAGCTATTTTTTTGTCTTGAAATCTAAAAAAGGCTAGGTAGATTGAATACAACAATGGGTTGCAAACAGTTGCTTCACCAGGTTAAAGAGAAGCAACGCGTCGAAAATTATTTCAGATTTTCATAATGTTCATTGAACACTTTAAAAAGCCTTTCATCACCGCCTCGATCGGGATGGAGGGCTTTGAGCAGTTTTTTGAATTCTTTTTTGAGCGCAAGGTTATTTGAAGTTTGTTTTAATCCTAACAGAACCTCAAATTGGGTAGAATCAGTGCCGCTCGCTTCAATCTGTGCGTTCAGCATTTTTTTGAGTGTCCTGACTTTGGACTGCTCAATATGTAACCTCGTATTCATTAGCTCAAGCTGCTCAGCAAGTTTACCATTATCGCGGTTAGACTTCTCCAGTTGAGCTTTGAAATCATCGTTCTGTTTCTCGATTATGAATTCTGTCAGGTCAGTAAGAGTAATTTTGTATGAAGCATTTCTTCTTTGGATAAACTCAGCATTTATGCGTCCTTCTTCAATCCAGCGCAAGACATCCTGTTCGGTCGCGTCAATGCCAAATGTAGTTAACTGTTCGGCAGCTTCTTTGATTGTCAGCATCTATTTCACTCTCTTTATCTTTAAAAATAATCGGACAAATCTATCATACCATTGAAAGTTTTCAGAAAAAGAACAGAAGTGTGACATTGTATTACATACTGTCCAACTTGAAGAAATAAGTTTAAGTAAGTCATAAAAAACCGATTTGGAAGGTGGGCAATAAAATGGCATTTAACTTGAATGAAGTGATTGAAATCCTTGAACGTTCGCCTAAAGTTTTGGAACATTACCTGTCTGGATTATCAGAAGGATGGCTGAAATGCAATGAAGGTACCGGAACGTGGACCCCTGCAGAAGTGATTGGCCATCTCATTGATGGGGAAAAATATAATTTTATCCCCAGGCTCGAGATCATCTTGAAAGAAACTGAAAATAAGACTTTCCCTGCTTTTGACCGTTTTTCTCATCTGAAAAATTATGAAAATATGTCGATAGAAGACAAACTCCTGGAATTTTCAAAGTTGAGGATGGAGAATATTGAAAAGCTGAAGGTTCTGGCAAGGGACGATAGCCAGTTGGATCTGACCGGAATTCATCCTGAATACGGGGAAGTGACTGCAAGGCAGCTGATCTCAACCTGGGCAGTGCATGACTTGACGCATATCGCGCAAATCACTAGAGTTCTGGCACATAAATATGAAGAAGCAGTTGGGCCGTGGAAAGGGTACTTAGGTATTTTGAAGAAGTGAATGTTTACCTCTAGATGAGAAGGTTTCTGGGTAAAAACTTATACAATTTAATACGTAATACAAACGACGTATGGACCTCCCTCCATACGTCGTTTTTTAGTTAGAGGGTGTATTAATTCTAAAAGAGTAAATACATTTTTATTCTGGGTGGAATCTCAATTGCTTTATAGGATAAATTCACCTTTTTTTTGCTTTTTGAAATGAAAGCTTTTAAAAAATCACTGGTAATAATTAGAAAGTCTTGTCCTGCAGAAGGAAATAATAAAGTTTACACTCTTTTGGAATTATTTTAAAAATTTCCCAATAACAACTAAATAATCATTTTCGGAATATTCAGTTTTATATACAAAAATTCGACAAAAATACAAGCAATGAAGGGCTATGTTAAATATAGCACCTATTTGACATAGAGTGTGCGACGAAAGGAGGACAGAGTATCTGAATAAAGGAAAAATACTTAGGAGGTAAGTGGATGAAACGTAAAAATCGACGATTATTATCCGTACTTCTATCAACTGCACTTGTCGTGCCATTGCTGCTTCAGCCTCAGTTTAATACAGCTGCGGCAACCAAAGGAGTAAGTGTTTCAGCAAAGGAAGCAGTCCAGAATGCAACGCAAAAAGTGAATAAGAAGCTTTATTCCCAATTTGAAGACCAAGATCAGGTAACCTTCCTGATCAAAATGAAAGAGCAGGTTGACACGAAGGTTGTCGCGAAAGAGGCCGAGAAAAAAGCAAGCCTTAATAAAGCCACACCTGCTAAAGTAAAATCGATGAAACGTTCCGCGATTGTATCAGAACTGAAAGCAAAAGCGCAGGAAATTCAATACGATGTTCTGGAATTCCTTAAGGAACAAGTGCAAAAAGGTGCAGCCAAGGATGTCCACTCCTACCATGTCGTTAATGCCATTGCGGTCACAGCTACAGAAGAGGTTATGGACAAAGTAGCTGGTTTTGCTGAGGTTGATAAAATCCTGCCTAATGAAACAAGGCAGCTATTTGTTCCGGAAAAATCAGCTATAGCTGTCCAGGATCCTGCTGCCAAAACGACCTCAATTGAATGGAATATTGACAGGGTCGGTGCTCCTGCAGTCTGGGAGATGGGGATTGATGGCAGCGGCATTACAGTTGCTTCAATTGATACAGGGGTACAATGGAACCACCCAGCATTACAGAATCAATATCGTGGCTATGACTCTTCATCTGGCCAGGTGTCTCATGAAAATAACTGGTTTGACGCAGTTCGCGGCCAATCTGCACCATATGATGATCACGGACATGGGACGCATGTAACAGGTACGATGGTAGGATCCGAGCCGGATGGAGCAAATGCCATCGGAGTAGCGCCTGGTGCCAAATGGATTGCTGTTAAAGCATTCACAGCTTCTGGCGGTACAGATGTTGATTTATTGGAAGCGGGTGAGTGGATTCTGGCTCCGAATGGTAACCCGGATTTAGCGCCGGATGTTGTCAACAATTCATGGGGCGGCGGACCGGGACTGGACGAGTGGTACCGGCCGATGGTTCAAGCCTGGAGAGCGGCTGAGATCTTCCCGGAATTCTCTGCGGGGAACACTACATTCAGCAACCCTGGCGGACCAGGTTCCGTTGCTAACCCGGCGAACTATCCGGAATCAGTCGCAACAGGCGCGACAGACATCAATAATAACCTTGGAAGCTTTTCATTGCTTGGACCGTCTCCGTATGGTGAAATCAAACCTGAACTTACAGCACCTGGAGTCAATATTCGTTCTTCTGTTCCTGGAAGTGGATATGAAGGTGGCTGGAATGGGACATCAATGGCCGGACCGCATGTATCAGCTGCTATAGCTTTATTGCTGCAGGCAAATTCCAGTCTGACAGTCGATAACCTGGAAGAGATTTTATTAACGACTGCAATGCCGTTAACAGACAATGCATATCCTGAATCACCAAACAACGGTTATGGTTCTGGATTGTTGAATGTTTTTGATGCTGTATCATCGGTAGTTTCCGGTCTTGGTAAAATAAAAGGCCAGGTCACAAAAGATGGAGACGACAGTGAAGCACCGGTGTTGGAGCATTCCCAACCTGCCACGGTTTTCGCAGGAATGCCACTGACTTTAGAGGCTTCAGCTGCCGACAATATCAGTGTAACAAATGTTGAAGTTGAATATCAATTAGAGGATGGATCCTGGACAACAGTTTCCGCTGTCCGCACGGGCGGAGATTACAAAAATGGAATTTACCGTGCCAGCATACCTGGAGATGCTATATCCGGAAGCGAGTTTACTTACAAATGGAAAGCAGTGGATTTCGGAGGGAATGAAACAGTTAACGAGTTTAATGTGACTGTTCTTCCAGGAATCTCTGTAGGATATGAACAGAACTTTGAAAATGATGCATCAGGCTGGACTTCGTTTGGAGATGCAAACAGCTGGGAGTGGGGCACACCAACAAGTGGTCCTGGATCCGCTTTTTCAGGTGAGAAAGTATATGGAACTGCACTTGCTGGAACGTATCAGAACCGTGCGAACATGTCACTGCAAATGCCTCCGATCGATTTACAGGAAGGCAGCAGCTACCTGCAGTTCAAGCAATGGTATAACCTGGAGAGAAACTATGACTACGGCCATGTTTTTGTCTCCACCGATGCAGTCAACTGGGTACAAAAACTGCGGGTGAATAACTTGTCAAATGGATGGATTGACGGGGAAGTGGATTTAAGTGAATATGCAGGACAAAGAATATATATCGCCTTCAATGTAACGACTGATGGCAGCGTTGTTAAAGATGGATGGTATCTGGATGATGTGCGCTTGTCGGATTCTCCACTCGCTGCTCCAGCTAAGGCTGAGCCAGCAACTGAAAAAGGCGATATGAAGGATAGTGTGAAAGAACCGGTAGACGCAAATAAAATCGAAATGGAACTGCCTAAGCAACAAAAAGCGGACAGTTCAGGAAGTCTGATGGCTCTGCCTATGCAGGCTGAAGTGACGGTTGTGGAATCCGGACGTTCCGTTAAAACAAACCCTGCAAATGGAAGTTTCGAACTGACACATGCTGCGGGAACATTCACAGTTGTAGCAGAAGCCTATGGGTTCCGTCCACAGACTCAAACGGTGAACATTGTGCAGGATGGTGAAACAACGGCGAACTTTACTCTTGAGGAATTGCCAAAAGGTACAATAACTGGCTCCATCACCAACAAAGCAACTGGCGATCCTGTTGAGGGTGCGACAGTTTACTTGATGGAGGATGCGAATGTTGCACCAGTTGCAACAGATGAAAATGGCCACTATTCATTGACTGCGTATGAAGGGGAATACACTTTAAAAGTGATCGCTCCTCATTACTACAGTCAGGAAGCGACCGTTACAGTTGATGGGGATCTCGAGCAGAATTTCGAAATCAAGCCTTTCATCGGGTATCCGGGTGAAATCGGCTATGATGATGGTACTGCCGAAAATGCCAGGGCATTCTATGACGCAGGCAATGGCTGGGCTGTGAAAATGTCATTGGCGAATGGCAATGAAAAAGCTTTGGTTACTGGCGGTTTATTCCGGTTCTGGGATACGGAGTGGCCAGTTCCTGGAGGTACGGCATTCAAAGTTGAAGTATACGATGCTACAGGAGCTGATGGCGCTCCAGGTAAGAAGCTGGCAGGTCCAATCGATGCGACAGCATTGAGAAATGGTGAGTGGACACATGTGGATTTAAGCAGCCATGGAATCGTGGTAGAAGGAGACTTCTATCTAGTATATATCCAGGCTGGAATTAACACTGCATCACCGGGACTTGCAACAGATGAGGATGGGGAGAACGCATTAAGAAGCTGGCAGATGGTCGGAGGAAGCTGGTCGCCTTCTCCAGAGGATGAAGGAAACTATATGATTCGTGCTGTAGTCGATTACGAGGTGACAGCACCGACGATTTCATCTCCTGTTGATGGATCTTTTACAAATGAAAGAACAATAACAGTAGAAGGTTCGGCAGCACCGACAACGACCGTCCACATATATAATGACGGGGAGGAAATTGCCACTGCGGCTGCGAACGATGATGGTGCCTACGCAGTTGAAGTAAATCTTCATGAAGGGGAGAATGTACTGACAGCGAAAGCATCGACAGAACAGGGCATTACCGACCTATCTGAACCGGTGTCTATTGTTTTTGATCCACACGCACCAGAATTATCGATTATCTCACCAACAGATGGAAGCAAAATCAATAAAGAAACCGTTACGGTTACTGGAACAATTGCTGATGCGAATCTGGACACTGTCACAGTGAATGGTACCGCAGCCAAGGTTGAAAACGGCAACTATTCGGCAAGGGTCATGTTGGATGAAGGTGTAAATGAAATCAAGGTAATCGCAAAGGACAAAGCAGGAAATGTCACGGAAGAATCTGTAGATGTTGATGTAAAATACACTGCACCGGAAATATCTAATTTGAAACCAGATGAGGATAAAACATTGAAAAAAGGTGAAAGTGTAAAAATCGAGTTTACAAGTGAAGCTGATTTGGATGCAACGTTTGTGATTCATATGCCATTAACAAGCAATATACAGACATCGAATGCAACAGAGCTCCCAATGCGTGAAGTTTCACAGGGATATTACGTGGGATATTATACTGCCACAAAGGATGTCGTCGCGAATGGTGCCATCATTGAAGTCAAGGCTGTAGATTCCTATGGCAATGAAAGCCGAAAAACGGCAGATGGCAAGTTAATTATCAATGTAAAGAAAAAGAAGTAAAGACAAGATTCTGATTCAAAGAAAATAGAGCCTTCCACTTTTACGTGGAAAGGCTCTATTTTTTGAGGTGAAACAGAACTGAACGAATTAAGCTATTTCATTTTTTACCAAGGGTTCTTTTGTTTTCTTTTTAAAGAGCTTGGGATTGGTGCCAATGTAAACACCTGATAAAACAAATGCCGCGCCGATGGCATGCGCAGGTGTGAACTTTTCACCTAAAAACAGGGTAGCCATAATCACGGCAGAAACCGGCATAACATTGATGAAAATCGAAGCCTTGGCAGCGCCGACTTCTTTAATTCCGTTATAGTACATGACAAACGATACCACAGTGACCAATACACTCATGTGGATGATTGCAAACCAGGTCGTGTATGGTGCCTGCTGGACATCCTGCCAGGTTGTTTCTGCAAGCGCAAAAGGCAGTAAAAAGATGGTTCCGAAAGCAACCGCATAGGTTGTCGACTCGACCGAGCTGAATTTCCTCAGGACAATTTTCCCTACGACACTATACAAAGCCCAGCTGACAACAGCACCCATCAGAACGAAATCGATGGATTCAAACCCAAGCTGAAACAAAGACATCAAGTGCCCATCTGTGATAATAAAGAAAGCACCAGAAAGGGCAATTGCCATGCCAATCAGATTATTTCGCGAAATCTGCTCTTTTAAAAATAACGCTGATAAAAGCACAATCAATACAGGATTCGAAGCAATGAACAATGAGCTTTTAATCACTGGCGCATGCTTGCTGGCAAGGAAAAAGAAGATGTTATATAGCGCAATGCCTGTCAAACCGAGAACCGCAAACAAACCGTAGTCCTTCAAGTTAGGCTTTTGACGATTTTTCTCCATCATAAACATTAGAGGGAAAAGAAGGATGGCAGCACCGAAAAACCTGAAAAAAGCAACCGTTGCAGGTTCGAAGCTTTCAACAGCATACTTGCCGGCAATAAATGCACTTCCCCATGTAGCCGTTGCAAAGGTCAGCATTCCATAGGTAAGAAGTAGTTTCTTATTCATAATACTCCCTTCAATCTTTTAAACTTTTAACTAGTATTGTAGCACCTTTTCTTCGAAAAGCGAAAGAGTTATTTGCAGTATAATTTTTTTATTTTAAGTCTACGAATTAAACGATTCAGCCTGAAGCGATTTGAGATAGTGCAGGGTTTAATTACTAAATATAAAAAATATTTAAAAAGAGGGATGTTTATCCCAATCTAAAAATATACTAATTTCAAGTGATAAACGGAAAGCGATTTCCGCAGAGTGAAAACATCATAAACTTCCCTTTTCATGATAGCTTTAGAAATCCATATACCTGTAAATTTTTTAATCGAATCTAGAGATCTTACCGAAAGGAGGTATTTTCATTCGTACTTCTGCTGATGAAAGCAAAAAAGGAATAAGGGCTGTAGAAAGAGCTCTTGAAATAATCGAAACTTTTTCCATTAGGGAAAGAGAGCAGACTCTGGTCCAAATCGCCCAAAAGACGGGACTCCCCCTTACCACTGTTCATCGCAATGTTCAGACGCTCATGAAGAAAGGCTATCTAGAGCAGGATGAAAGGTCGGGACTTTACAGGCCTGGGATGCAATTTGTTCGCATTGGCGGGATGATTATCCAGGGTTTTGACCTCGTGCAGAAAGCAACACCTCATTTGCAGCGCCTGGCTAAATTAACAGAAATGAACGTGAACTTGAGTGTTTATGATAGCGGGGAAAGCTTGTGTTTGGTTAACATCGAATCCTTCCATAACTTTGGTTTCGAAATCAAGGTTGGACAAAGGCTTCCGATCTATGCCGGCGCCCTTTCCAAGCTGATTCTAGCCTATCTTCCAGAACAAGAGTTAGAAAATTTGTCAGACACTTTCCAAACTTTTACACCGATTACAATCTCACAGAGGGAAGAGCTGAAAAAGAACATAGAGTTCATCCGAATTCAAGGATATGCAAAGTCAGAAGGGGAGCTGCAGTTAGGCGCTCATGCCTATGCTGCACCAATCTTTAATTATGAAAGCAATCTTGAAGCGGGGATAGCCATCACAGGACCAGAGCATTTCTTCACAAGTGAGGAGAAGCGGAATTCTTATAAAAAAGCCATCCTACAAACAGCTGATGACATTTCCAAAGACATGGGTTTCAGGAAGGAATCACGAATATAAGAAAGGAGTGCATGTATGGAAAAAGTTAAACCAAAGATGCTTGAAAAAGGAGATACGATTGGAATTGTAGCGCCAGCTAGTCCCCACTATAATCGCAGTGATATCTTCCGTGGCATTGAGACTCTTAAAGAATGGGGATATAAAGTTGTCGTTGGCAAGAACGTCCATAACAAATATGAGTATTTAGCAGGTACGGATCAGGAGAGAGCGGAAGACTTTAATACAATGTTCGCCAATGAAGAGGTTGACGCTGTTTTTGTGACTCATGGGGGCTATGGATCAGCACGAATGCTGAGATATGTGGATTTTGGTCTCGTTAGGCAGAACCCGAAAATCTTCATCGGATATAGTGACATTACGTCCCTTCATCTTGCCATCCAAAAATATACGAATCTCGTTTCCTTTCATGGTCCTGGAATGGCAGGATTTAACTCCGAGGAATTATCAGATTACCGAAAAGAATATTTGTTTAAGGCACTAACCCAGGCAGAGCCAATCGGAGAAATTCGGAAGGCAAATGAAAAGAAATGGATTAACTTGATTCACAAGGGTGATGCTGAAGGGCAGTTAACTGGGGGGAATTTAACTTTGGTATGCGGTTCCCTTGGTACACCATATGAAATCGATACTAAGGGGAAGATCTTGTTTCTCGAAGAGGTTTGGGCTGAACCGTGGAATATCGATCATATGTTCACACAACTTTATAATGCAGGGAAGCTCCAGGAGGCAGCAGGTATTGTGATTGGTGAATGCACCGATTGCGCACCAAAAAAGCATGATCCAGGTTTCCATGTGACTTTCAGTCTTGAAGATATTTTATACGAGTTTATTGAACCTCTGGGAATACCAGCAATCCATGGGCTGCCGATCGGGCATACAAAAGAGCTGGCTACGCTGCCGATGGGCGTCAATGCCTATCTTGATGCTACGAATAAAAAGCTGTTTGTGAAAGAATCAGGTGTCCGCTAGATTTCAAGAATTGTATAAGGGGGAGATTTAATGTTAAAAAAAGGATTCAGTGTCATGCTGATTGTCACCCTGGTATTGGGTTTCCTTGCCGTTCCAATGGGTAATCCTAAAGCGGCTGATCCTGTCACCTTGAAGGTTGGCTGGACAGCAGAGGCAGATAGCATTAGTCCTTTCATTGCTTACAGCATATCGGCCACGGAAATTTTCAAGTTAATTTATGATCCTTTAGTTGCTTTTGATAATCATTTGAACCCTGTAGGGCGATTGGCGAAGAGCTGGCAAGTAAGTGATGATAACTTAACTTGGACTTTTACATTACAGGAAGGCGTAAAGTGGCATGACGGTGAGCCATTCACAGCTGGGGATGTTAAATTCACGTATGAATTGATGCAGGAAAGCGGACTAGGTTTATACGCGGGTTCCTTGGATGGAATAACTTCGATCGAAACCCCCGATGATTACACTGTTGTCTTGAAAACAGATGAGCCGAAAGCGAATATGCTTCAGATGACAACGCCGATTTTACCACAGCATATATGGAAAGATATCAAAATGGAGGAACTGGAAACATGGCCAAATGAAAGCCCTGTAGGAACAGGTGCATTTAAATTCGTTGAAAATAAGGGCGGGGAGTACATCAAACTCGAGAGGAATGGAGATTATTTTTACAAAAAAGCGAGTGTCGACAACTTGTTATTCATTCTTTATGCGAACACCGACACTATGGTCCAGTCTTTGAAAATAGGTGAGATTGATGCTGCAATCAACCTTGGTGCGCACCACGTTAAGCTGCTTGAAAAGGAAGCTGATTTTGATGTCATATCTACAGCGACCCATGGGTTTACTGAGCTATCGATTAATACGTGGAAGGATGAAAAATCTAAGGGTAATCCATTGTTGCGTATTAAGGAAATCAGGCAGGCGATGAGCTTTGCGATTGACAAAGAGAAGCTCATAGATATCGCCTATGGTGGCCAGGCAGCCTCAGGAACGACCTTGATTCCTCCAAGCCTTGACTTCTGGCATTATAAACCGTCAGATGAAGAGCTTCAATCCTATAATCCAGAAAAAGCGAAAGAACTGCTAGAGTCAGCTGGATTCACAGATCGGAACGGGAATGGACTCCGTGAAGATGCTAAAGGAAACGAGTTGAAATTTCGGTTCATGGTAAGGTCCGAAACATCTGAAGAAGTCCGCGCGGGTGAAATGATTGCCGCCATGTTTGAGGAAGTTGGGATTGGGACGAAGGTAGAAACAGTAGACGATGGATTGCTGGGGGACCGGATTTATGATAACGCTGACTTCGACCTGTTTATTTGGGGATGGGGAACAGATGCAGATCCAACGACCATTTTAAATGTCATGGCTTCAGATGAAATTGGCAGCTTAAGTGATTCATATTATTCAAACGATCAATATGACCAGCTATTAGCTCAACAGGCAAAAATAATCGATCAAAATGAGAGACAAAGCGTGGTCCATGAGATGCAGAAAATTCTTTACGATGAAGCCCCTTATATCATTTTGCTGTACGACAATGCCATCCAGGCCGTGAACAAAACAAAATGGGAAGGCTGGACGAAAAACGAAGGTGTGTATTTCCTGTCATTCAATCATGATAACTATCTGAATGTAAAACCTGTGACAGCAAAGGAAGAAGTTTCTACAGAAAGCGGAAAATCAGAAACTAGTTCAGTAGAGGAAAAAGAAGAGAAGGCATCCAGTTCTGCTCCGGTAATCGCTGCTGTCCTTGCTGCCGCTGTAATATTAATGGGAATCATCTTGTACCGCAAGAAGAAAAAGGGCATTTCGATTGATGACGATATGTAGGGTAAAAAAGGGCAGAGTAGATCACTTTGCCCTTTATTACAAAAATGAAGGTGAAACCTATGGATAAAATGTATCTGTTGAAAAAACTCTATCAGGCATTCGTTACAATTTTCCTGGTACTTATCATTAACTTCTTCTTGTTCCGCGTCATGCCCGGAAATCCTTTAAGCATGATCATGCGAAATCCGAATGCGTCAGAGGATGCCATTGAAAAAATAAAGCAGTTATTTGGCATCGACCAGCCGATGTATGTCCAGCTGTGGATCTATTTTAAACAATTATTTCAGGGCGATCTGGGATTGTCGTTCATGTATAAACAGCCAGTAATTGAAGTCATCGCAGCGAAGCTTGTCCCAACATTGCTGCTGGTTGGAGTCTCTACACTCATAGCCATTGTCGCAGGTGTACTGATTGGGATTGTGGCAGCATCACGCCAGGGAAAGAAAATCGATGTGTTTTCACTGGCCTTTTCATTAATTACGTATTCCATGCCAACTTTTTGGCTCGGCATCGTGTTAATTATTCTTTTCAGCAGTACTCTGAATCTCTTTCCAACAAGTGGGATGGTAACGGCAGGAAAGGTTTTTGCAAATTCCTTTGAATATGCAATGGATGTTACGAAGCATTTAGTGCTGCCAGCTTTGACATTGAGTCTGGTATTAATCGGACAATTCGTCTTAATCATGCGGAACTCATTATTGGAAGTTTTAACGGAGGATTATATAACGACTGCAAAGGCAAAGGGCTTTTCGGAAAAATTGATCATGAAACGGCATGCCTTGCCGAATGCGATGCTGCCAATGGTTACGATCATTGCAATTAATTTAGGGTTCATGATTGCAGGTGCAATCCAGATCGAAACAGTATTCTCCTGGCCAGGACTGGGGCGGTTAATGTATGAAGCACTGAATAACCGCGATTATCCATTGCTGCAGGGTATCTTCCTGATTGTCAGTGTATGTGTGGTACTGGCCAATCTGTGTGCGGATATCATTTATGGATATCTTGATCCAAGAATAAATAAAAAAATCTAGGGTGAAGAAGATGAATGTGAAGAACTCGATGGTAGAGGATAAATGGAGAAGGTTTTTAGAAATATTTCTTTCATATAAGGCAGGGCTTTTCGGCGGAGTTGTTCTCGGATTTTTCATCCTGATCGCCATCTTTGGTCCGCTGATATCAGATTATAATCCAAAGGAATACGGAATCGGCGAGGTTTTGAGTCCACCTTCATTTAGTAATCTACTTGGAACTGATGATTTAGGGAGAGATGTACTCGGTGGCGTGATTCTTGGGGCAAGAATCTCGATAACAGTAGGTGTGCTATCTACATTGATTTCTATGATTCTGGGGACTGTAATTGGCATTGCATCAGGCTATTATGGCGGAAAAGCAGATATGCTCCTTATGAGGGTTACTGATGTTTTTCTTGTTCTGCCGTGGCTGCCGCTTGCACTGGTACTGACTGCTGTCCTGGGTGCAAATCTTTGGAATATCATCCTTGTTATTGGCTTGACTAGCTGGCCGGGAACAGCGAGGATTGTCCGCTCTCAAACCCTCTCGGTAAAAGAACGGCAGTTCATCCAGCGCGCCCGATCAATTGGTGCAAGCAATCTGTACATCATGCGTAAGCATATTCTTCCGAATGTGTTTCCGCTGATCTTTGCCAATACGATTTTGGTCTCTGCAGTTGCGATTCTGTCGGAAACCACATTGAGTTTTCTGGGAATGGGCGATACCACTGCCCCGAGCTGGGGAATGATGCTGCACTATGCATTTGAATCAGGCGCGGCCAGTCTCGGTGCCTATTGGTATTTGATTGCCCCGGGAATTTGTGTTGTCCTGGTGGTCCTTGGCTTCACTTTTATTGGATACGCACTGGATGAAGTCTTGAATCCAAAGCTGAAAAGGAGATAAAAAATGAGTCTCTTAGAAGTGAAAAACTTGAAGACATATTTCCATACGAAAGACGGTGTCGTGAAAGCGGTCGATGACGTCAGTTTTACACTCGAAGCAGGTGAGGCAATCGGTCTGGTTGGCGAGTCGGGCTGCGGCAAAACGACCACTGCGTTGTCCATCACGAGCCTCTTGCCGAAAGAAGGGAAAGTGGAAAGCGGCGAAATCCTTTTCAATGGAAAAAATCTCGTTGACCTTAACGAAAACCAGATCAGGAGATACCGCTGGAATGAAATTTCAATCGCCTTTCAGGGCGCAATGAATGCCTTGAACCCTGTCAAAAGAATCGGCGAACAAATCACTGAAGTAATGATGTATCATAATTCGCTAGATTATAAGAGTGCGAGGAAGAAAGCGAAAGAACTCCTTGAATTAGTCGAGATTGACAGCAAAAGGATCGATCAATATCCGCATGAATTCAGTGGCGGGATGAAGCAAAGGGTCATGATTGCGATGGCGCTTGCGTGCGATCCGAAAATTTTGATCGGGGACGAGCCAACCACCGCACTTGATGTCATGGTCCAGGCACAGATCCTTGAACTGCTGGAAAGGCTGAGAGCTGAGCTGAAAATGTCCTTGATCTTGATCAGCCACGATCTCTCTGTCATGGCGGAAACATGTGACAAAGCTGCAGTCATGTATGCCGGTAAAATTGTTGAGACAGGTAAAGTGGAAAAAATCATGAGCCATAGCTCCCATCCGTACACTCAGAAACTTGTAAAAGCATACCCGGATATCAACGGAGCAAAAGAAATGACTGAATCCATTCCGGGTGCGCCGCCTGATTTGATTGCTCCTCCAGCAGGCTGTTATTTCCATCCAAGATGCGAGCATGCTACTGACATTTGCCGGCAAACACCCCCTCCAATGATTAAACTGGCAGATGATCACTATGTTGCATGCCATCTAAGGGGGATTTGAATATGGATAGTCTCATTCAGACAAAAGATTTGCGTGTCAACTTCAATGTTCAGGGCAGCTTCATTAAGGACCTTTTTACAAAGAAAAAAAAGCTGATCAGAGCTGTGGATGGAGTGGACTTTGAAATTAAAAAAGGTGAAATCCTTTCCCTCGTTGGTGAAAGCGGAAGTGGGAAAACGACAACAGGCAAAGCGATTCTACAGCTGCTGGACCAGATTGAGGGAGAGATTAGCTATAAAGGCCAGTCCATCAGCCATAAAGACCGGAAGTTCATAAAGCAATTCCGGCGAAAAGCACAAATGATTTTTCAGGATCCCTATGAATCTTTGAACTCAAAGTTTCATGTAATCGATATCGTCGCAGAACCACTTGAGATCAATGGCTTAATCGAGGACCAGGATCGGAAAAAGGAAAAAGTAAAAGAAGCACTGGAATGGGCAGGATTGAAACCTGCAGAGTCCTATTTTTATCGATACCCGCATGAATTATCAGGCGGCCAGCGGCAGAGAGTTGCCATCGCTGCTGCGTTGATACTCAATCCCGAATTCATCGTCGCAGATGAGCCCGTCTCCATGCTTGATGTATCGGTCAGGGCGGATATTTTGCGGATTATGGTCAATCTCAGGGATCAGAAAGGAATTTCTTATTTATTCATTACCCATGATATTTCCCTTGCCTGGTTAATCTCAGACAGGATCGCAATTATGTATTTAGGGAAAATCGTCGAGATCGGCGAAGTGGATAAGGTGATTTCATCGAGCCTGCACCCCTACACGAAAGCATTGATTGATGTGATGCCCAAGCCGAGAGTAGCTGGCCAAAAACAAATCCGGCAGGTATTGAAAGGGGAAACACCTAATCCGGGCAATATTCCGAATGGTTGCCGATTCCATACCCGATGTCCTTTTGCCGAAGAGAAATGTAAGGTGGAAGAACCGGTTTTGGTTCAATATCGTGAAGGGCAGTTCGCAGCCTGCCATTTTGCCGAAGTGCTGTCGGAAGGAGTGTAAAAAATAATGGATCAATTCATGATCGATTCCGCGATTGAGAGGGAAAAGGGGGATTTGATCGCGCTGAGCAAATACATTCAGCAGAATCCTGAGCTGGGCGGACAGGAGTATAAGTCCTCGAAAGCATTATGCGACTATCTCGAAAAGCAGGGATTCGATGTTCAAAGAGGCGTTGGTGAACTTGATACTGCGTTTGTTGCCCATTATAAAAAAGGAGTTGGCGGATTCCACGTAGCTTTTTGTTCGGAATATGATGCTCTGCCGGATATCGGCCATGCATGCGGCCATAACCTGATCGGTGTCGCCAGTGTTGCTGCAGGACTTGCTCTATCCAAATTAGAGATTGATGTGCCTTTTGAAGTATCCGTCATCGGCACACCGGATGAAGAAAACGTGGGCGGGAAAATCGATTTAATCAATGAAGGCGTCTTTGAAAATATTGATTTAGCCATGATGTTCCACCCTGGCTATTCAACGATCATCGATGTGAATTCGCTTGCTTTCCATAGCTATGAATTCATTTTTCACGGGAGGAATGCGCATGCAGCATCCGAACCGTGGCAGGGTAAGAATGCACTAGATGGGGTGATTCAGACATTCAATGGGATCAATGCGTTAAGGCAGCATGTGAAGCCAGATGTGAGGATTCATGGAATCATTAAGGAAGGCGGGAAGGCCACAAATATCATTCCTCACCAAGCCATAGCGGAATTTTGTGTTCGATCCACTGATAATGTTTATTTAGAGGAAGTTGTTGAACAGGTAATCAATTGTGCTAGAGGTGCAGCGTTGATGACGGGAACACAGCTTGAAATCAAGGAAGTCGGACATCCTTATGACGCAATGGTCAGCAATCAGACATTAGTAGGATTATATGAAGAAAGTTTGAGAGAATTTAATTTTGTTGACCCATCACAGTTTCAGGAAGGAATGGGGTCAATTGATATGGGCAATGTCAGCCGGATTGTACCGGCCATCCATCCAGTTTTATCCTTGACGGACCAGCTTGTACCAGGGCATACAACAGAATTTGCCGATTTATGCAACTCGGACACCGCATACGAAACAATGCTGTTGGCTGGAAAAACAATGGCGCATACCTGTCTTAAGGTGATTAGAAGTAGAGAACTTCAAAATCAAATCAAAGAGGAGTTCAAGCAATCGTTTGGACCAGTCAACGGATAGATCTTACAGAAGGAAGGTTTTTACATGCAGAAAAAATACCTGTTTGGCGAAATGACCTGGCCTGAGGTAAAGCAAGCGGTTAATGAGGAAAGAGTGGCGGTCATACCAGTTGCGATGATTGAAGAACATGGCCACCATTTGCCAGTGGACACGGATTTAGTCTTGGCACAAGAGGTTTGCATTCGTGCCGGTGCACAATCGCCAGATGACATGGTCATCATTCCTGCGATCAATCATGGCTATGCACCGCACCAGATGGACTTCCCTGGAGTCATCTCCATCAGCAGCGAAACCTTTATCAAGTATGTAATCGATGTATGCAATAGCCTGGCACATCAAGGCTTCAAAAAAATACTGCTTATGAACGGACATGGAAGCAATGTTTCTTTGCTTAAAGTGGCAGCGAGACAGACGATGTTAAAATATCCAGACGTCCAATGCACGTCAATCTCGCATTGGGACTTTGAACAGGTCGTACAGTTATCCGCTGAGATTCGCAGCTCAGAAAGTCCTGGTGGCATCAATCATGCTTGTGAACTCGAGACATCCATGTATCTCGCAATTAAAGAAGATCTGGTTCAAATGGACAAAGCCGTAAGAGATCTCAATAAATACCAAATGTCAAAATACTTCTGGCTCGACTTAGTCGGCAGCGGGGAAGGAAGACCGGTTGTAATGGTTCCATATTGGAGCTCCATTTCTGAAACCGGGACACTCGGAGATCCCACCGTGGCAACCAGGGAAAAAGGTGAAAGATTGCTAGACGCTGCAGTGAGCGGATTGGTCGAATTTGTTCAGATATTTAGAGAACGAGAACCCAACCACCCAAGAGTCAATCATCATTTATAATTTACTGAAATGAAAAAGAAACAAGGTTAGTGAACTTTGTTTCTTTTTTTGGTCGTTATTCCCGAACTTAAATAGCATGACTGTAGAAATAGAAACACAGAAACCCCATTATTGTGCCCGAAAAATAGTGCTAAGACAAATTACGGTTATAGAAACCCTGTTATTGTGCCCGAAAAGCAGTGCTAGGACGCATTACGGTCACAGAAACCCCGTTATTGTACCCGAAAAGCAGTGCTAACACGAATTACGGTCTCAAAAACTTCTTTAATGTACCTGAAAAGTGTTGTTAACGCTAATTACGGTCACAGAACCCATTAAACAGCGAAAGAGCTCAGGAGGATCAATCCTCCTAAGCTCTCAGTGTTTCTCGCTTTCCTTAATCACTTCCATATAAAAACGAATCGCATTCAGATAGTTATCGATACTAATGTGTTCGTTTGTCCCATGCATCCTGTTCAAGTCTTCTGAAGTCAGCTGGACGGGGAGGAAGCGATAGGTGTTTTCGGCTATGCTGTCATAATGCTTTGCGTCGGAACCTGCAAACATCAGATATGGAGCGATTACGGCTTCTTTATAGACATTTCGCGCGCTTTGCTGGATTGTCCTGAAATGCCAGCTGTCGACAGACGAAACACCTGAAGCTTCCGTTCCATTTATGGTCACTTTAATATCGTCATCGTCAATCGTCTTTTCGATAAAACTCTTTACCTCCTCCAGGGAATCTCCTGGCATCAGGCGCAGATTGATGATGGCCGTTGCTTTTTCGGGAAGGGCGTTGTACTGTTCGCCTGCTTGAAAAATCGTTGGCGCTATCGTCGTCCTGATCAGGGCTGCAGAAGCTGGCTGTTGCAGCAGGATTTTTTCGATGATAGGTTCAAAGATCAATTTATTGGCAAACACATACTTCATGCCAAAGCCCATTTCAGGAGCGACGAATTCGAATAAATCCTCCCCTGGTCCCTCGAGGTCGGCAGGGAACTGAGAGTCTTCGAGCTTGGCAATCGCGCTGGCAATCCGGCCGATATTCGTCCTTTCTTTTGGCTGAGAGGAATGCCCGCCGCTGCCTTCAATTGTGAGTTCTGCTGTTGCTGATCCTTTCTCAGAAACTCCGACAACACCCACAGGCTGATTGACACCCGGCACCATATTCTCAACGATGGCACCTCCTTCGTCCATTACATATTCGAACCTGATACCTCTTTGATTAAGTGTGCTGACAATCATGCTCGCGCCTTCATCACCGCCGATTTCTTCATCATGCCCAAACATGAAATAAATGTCCCTCTCAGGTTTGTACCCATGTGTCAGTAAATGTTCGGCAGCTTCAAGGATTCCAATCACACCAACTTTGTCGTCCAATGTTCCTCGTCCCCAGATCATTCCATCTGCGATCGTCCCGCTGAATGGGTCATGCTCCCAATTCTCCTCCGTGCCTTCAAGGACAGGAACGACATCATAATGGCTTGTTAAGCCGACAGGGAGGTTTTTCGAATCGCTTCCTTTCCATTGATAAACGAGTGAGTATCCATTTATTTTTTCAAGGACCAGGTTTCTGTGTACCTCAGGAAAACTTCCTTTTAAAAAAGAAACAAACTTCTCAAATTCCTTCATGTCCCTTTTGCTGCGATCTTCATAGGAAATCGTTCTGAATTGTACTGCTTTGGAAAGGGTGGTGATGGCATGATCTTCTTCAATGGTGCCCTTGAAAGGTATGGCTTCTGGCTGATGGGATTTCAAGGTGAGGGTATTGAACAGGGTGAGAAAGATAAAAAGCAGGAGTAGACTGAAGATGCTAGTCAAGATTAGCTTCCATTTTTTCATAGATCACGTACACCTCCAATAGTATGAAAAATATATGGATACTTTTTGAAAAAGCCTCCGGTTTCCCAGAGGCTCATGTCTATACAATTTCGGGTGCATGTGGCTGTGTTTCCGGCTCTGGCACGAAAGCGAGGATCACCATGCCAATGACGAATAGAATGACAAGGCTGAATACGCCCATGCTTGAATTGCCAGTAAGTTGTGCAGTCATGCCTACCATTAGTGGACCCATGATTGAAGCGAATTTTCCAAATATGTTATAAAAACCGAAGAATTCATTTGCGTTTGCTTTTGGTACAAGTTTTGCGAAATACGAACGGCTTAACGCCTGGATTCCGCCCTGTGAGGTGGCAACCAGCATGGCCAGGATCCAGAAATCAGTCGTCGTTTCTAGGAAGTAGGCGTAAATGCAAACAAAGATGTAAACGATAATTCCGACGTACAGCATTTTTTTTCCAGTGAATTTTTCAGACAATCGTCCGAACAAAATCGCGAACGGCCAGGCTACGACCTGTGTTGCGAAGAGGATGATTAATAGGTTAGTAGAACTGATCCCTAAGTCCGTTCCATAGGCTGTTGACATTGTGATGATCGTCCCAACACCATCAATATAGAAAAAGTAAGCTAATAAGAATAAAAATAAGGCCCTATATTTGCGGATTTCTTTAAAAGTTTTGCCTAATCGTCTAAAACTCTGGAGCACTAACTGTGGTTCACGCTCTATATAATGAACCTGGTGTACATTTTTGAACATTGGAATCGAGAATAGTCCCCACCAGAGAGCGGTGATGATAAATGCGGTCTGGCTTGCCAGCGTCATCGAAATCGGGAGCACCTTTGTCTGGGCTAAAATGATGATGGCGATGCTGATGATGAAGGGAATCGTACTTCCGATATAGCCCATTCCATATCCTCTCGCTGATACTCTGTCCATTCGTTCATCAGTGGTCACATCGACGATAAAAGCGTCATAAAAGACATTCGAACCTGTCGAGCCGAGAACGGCCAGGGTATAGATGACAAGAAGCATGAGCCAGTTACCACTTGGGACAAATGCAAGCCCGGCAGTAAAGGTAATACCAAGAGCAAAGAAAATCGAGAAAAAGCGTTTTTTCATCCCTTTGTAGTCCGCGATTGTTCCAAGGATTGGGCCAATCATCGCCAGGATGAAGGTGGCAATCGCAATCGTGTAACCGAGATAGGCGGTGGAATTCGCCAGGCTGACACCAGCATCAGTGGCGGAAGCCTTATAGAACAGTGGAAACACAGCCGTCGAAATGATAATCGAATAAGCCGAGCTGGCCCAGTCATAGCGAATCCAGCTGCTCTCTTCCTTCGTAAAACCTTTCATCATTTTGCCCCCAATGAATTTGTATTTTAATCTCTAAAAATTTTAAAAACAATATATACTCTTCTAACTGGTAATATATTTCGCTTCTTGTTATAAAAAGACCTGCTTTTCAAAGATCTAAATATCCAAAATCCCTTCTACGACGCGGCCATCTGTATCACCAAGGTCGAGTCCCAGCAGTCTTGCGAAGGTTGGGCCTTCGTCAACAAGATGCATCGATCGAATCGAGATCCCGGATTTGATTCCTTTTCCAGATGCAAAAAATACGGTGTGATAGCCTTCTTTTTCAGGGGAGTAGCCGTGGCAGGCAAAAGTGTATTTCTTTGACTTAGCATCCTGCGCGGTCACTTCCTCGATATAGGCGCCATCGATTGCCTCGCTAAAATAATACCCTCTGGCCGCTTCAAGCATCCTGAAAGCTGTTCCATCAGCTCCTTTGGCGTTGGCTTCGGTACCTGTGATGGCTGCATCGATTCCACTGTTGCTATCCTGTAAAAGCTTAGCCAAAATTTCTGCGACGGCATTTTTCGTGGCATCATCATTCTCGTCTTTTACATAGACGTAAGCAGAACCGTCGCAGCTTTTGCAATAGGCTTTCCATTCGGTCACTTTGCCGGATGCATTCGTTTGGATAAGTCCTTCTTCCTTAAATAATACGTTCAATTTCACCACTTTAGACTCATCAAGTGCACTGTGGTCACCCAGGATTGCAACCGTTGAATTCTCAGCTATGCCAGCGTCTTTTAGGGCATCCATAATCCTGCCCAGTCGCTGATCGTGGCGCATGAGCGCAGCTTTCGCTTCCTTTGATGAAAATCCGTGCATATGACGCTGTGAATCCAAATCGACAAAATGAATCATCATCAGATCAGGCATTCTAGTCTTGATTGTTTCCACGGTTGATTCAAGAACGAAGTCATCCAGTTCTGGCTGGCTAAGGCCGTTTCTGATATGGCCGAATTTCGAATTCATTTCGAGTTGATACCTCGGTGTTCCATTGAAAAGCGAAACAGGTATCTGGTGATGCCATGGCCGGTTCGCAAAAATCTCAGGCATGTTATAGTCAATATCCGCTTTCGCTGTAACTGGCCATAATAAAGCAGCAGTAGTCATCCCGGCTTTTTTCGCTTCATCATACAGGGTTGTCCCATTGATATGGTGCCGATGCCAATACCAGTCAGGAGAAATCCTGCCGGGCTGGATGAAGGTATTGTTCACAATCCCATGGCGATTAGGGAAATTGCCTGTCACGATCGTGGCATGGCATGGATAGGTAACCGAAGGATAGATCGTATCAACCTGGGTACAAAACGAGCTATTTTCTATAAAAGTTTTAAAATTTGGCAGCTCCCTGAGCAGCGGAACATCATGCTCAGAAAGGCAATCAAATGAAATGACGATTAAATGGTCTGTCAATCGACTCATAGCAGCCTCCAAATGTTGTTTATAGTAATAATATAGCAGAATATTATGGAAAAAATAATTAGAACACCTGAAAGGATATGGCACGGAACAATAGAATAGGTAATGTAGGATGTCGAAAAGGAGGCATGGTTCAATGAATTTGATAGACAAAGCACTGCAAATCGCTGCAATGGCTCACGAAGGCCAATACCGTAAAAATACTAAAATTCCTTATATTGCCCATTCTGTCGCTGTTGGAATGATTCTGCAAAAAGAGGGTTACCGGGATGAATTGATTGCAGCCGGAATCCTTCATGACACTGTGGAGGATACGGATTTGACACTTGAAATCATAGAGAAGGAGTTTGGAAGAGAAATAGCAGAAATCGTCGTGGGCTGTTCCGAACCCGATAAATCCCTTACTTGGGAAGAACGGAAGGAGCATACAATTGAGTATTTAAAAACCGCTCCGGAAGATATACGAGTGGTTGCCTGTGCGGATAAACTGCATAATGCCAGGTCGATCAGACAAGATGCAGTACAATCAGGGGATTCTGTCTGGGACAGGTTCAAGCGGGGAAGAGAGCAGCAGGAATGGTATTACCGAAATGTTATTGACAGCCTTGGTTCGATGTCGTATTTTCCACTATTAGATGAGTTGAAGCTAGAAGTGGATCGTTTGTTTAATATTTGAAACAATTTTTTAACTGTGAAAGGAGTTCTTTAAATGACAAAAATAAAATCTCCCATCGCGAGTAAAGTCAACAATGTTTTCATCCATGTAAGTGATTTAAAGAAATCTGCAGAATGGTATTCAAATCTACTTGGTATTCCTTTTAATTCAAGTGAAGTGGAATCTCCTGTATACAATATCCCTGTCACTTCAGAAACCGGATTGACACTGGATGACCATACATTCGATCCGGGTTTTGAATTAAAGCCGTCGTCACATGTATTGTTTAATTTTTATGTCGAGAACATAGATGCTGCATACGCATTTTTAAAAGTGAATAACATATCCATCGTAAAGGAAGTTATACGAATTGGTGATTTTGCTTATTTCAATTTTTCAGATCCAGACGGAAATGTATTGATGATTTGTAATTGTTAGTGGGAACTTTTGAGACTGATATTATCGCTTGTAGGGAGACAATCAGCATTAATGTATCACTATCCTAGGGGCAACTTGCCGCTGAAATGGCAAAAAAAATCCTGACATCCGCATGTCAGGATTTTTTTTGCAGATGTTTTATGGCAATGTGCAGACTAGAAAAAGTCGGGATGTTTTCCATTTTTATACCCAAATGTACCATTGTGATGGCGATTTCAGGACGGATTCCGGTGAAAATCGTTTTTACGCCAGTTAGGTTAAGTGCATCTTTTACCTTGAAAATGCGGGCAGCCACCATAGTGTCGATAATTGGAACCCCTGATAAATCAATGACGAGGTGGCTAAGTCTTAGTTGATATATTTTCGTCAAAGTACCCTCTAAAATTTCCTGGGCTCTTTTTGTATCAATGTCTCCAATCAAAGGAAGGACTCCGATTTCTTCAGTAATTTTCATAATTGGAATAGAAAGTTCAAGGTTTAAGGTTTCAAGGGCAGAGTATCTATTATTATACCGGTTCGAATAAGACATGCTCAGCCAATAGATGGCGCGGTCAACCACAATATTAAATTTGGAAAGAATGTTATAAAATTCATCAAGTGAAAGATCGAAGTTATTTGCTTCATTCTTGATAATCAATCCAATTTTATCTCGATATGTCCTGATTTCATCTATCGCTATGTCTAATGGAAGATCTAAATTTACTAATAAATCCACTGCCTCTTCGCCCCATTCTTTAAGGATTGCGAAGGAGGTTGCAAGATCGTCAGTAATGGAATAAGCATACATTTTAACGAGGTTATCTCTCCAATTATAGAGGTTTTTCTTAATTTTTACTGTGTATTGATTAGGTGCATCAGTCGTTCGGTCATCTACCAGTGATTCTTTTAAATTAAGAATCTCCTCAGAAATTATTTTAGCTTTATTGAGACTAATCATAAAATGTATAGGCCCTCCCTTGATCGTTTCAATAAATTATACTATAGAAAAAGAGAGATTTAGAAATAGAAAAACTTTAATTGGAAAATTTTAGATGGACTATGGATTGATTTTCATGGGTAAAGAAACGTAATTCATTAAGAAGGGGTGAATGTCATGGCGAAAGTGAAAATGTCAAAAGAAGAATTGCTGAATCAAATCCAAAATAGCAATGGAAATGTTAAAATTTCGTCAGTGTCCTCTGCTGGTGAGGCTGAAGAAGTGATCGCCCTGGCTAAACATCTTGAACATGAAGGCAAAATTGTTTTAATGGAATACTGCATAGAAAAAAAGCCGCTCGCGGTTTCGATAGTAACGAAAAATCCTGATTAATGATAAAATCTTAAATTCTTTCAATACTGAAGTTAAAACAAAAAAGTGGAAAACCTTTCAAGGTTCTCCACTTTTTCTTTATCTCTTTTTCTTTTTACCAGCATCTGCAACAAGGGTTGGTTTTGCTTTAGGTTCCAATGTTACATTGACATGATAGGTTTTCCCGTCAATTTCTGTTACGCTTGTAACCTTCGCTTTTCGCCCTTTTATTTTTAAATCTTCCCCAACACCAGGTACGTGCTGAAGCAATTGGCTCAAGAGGGCATTCTTGTTTTCATAATAGTGAACAACAAACATGATCATCACCTGTTCCTTTAAGAATATTGCATAACCTTTCTATAAGATATTTTCAGATTAATAGGTTTAGAACCTATTAGAAGAATGAAAAGGAGGATTTTCTGAGGGACCATTTTACATACTAGTATTTATTAAATTAAATAGGGGCAAAGCTTGTACAGATCAAGGACAAAATACAAGGTGAGGAATCCGAATATGTGCCCAATGGGACAGAATAAAGATTATCAGGTAAAAGCTGCCCGAATAGATTTTTTTTAAGATCAAAGTTTATACTTGTAGACATCTTATCATCAAACATTTTTTAAAAAGGATTGGAGGGCAAGTAAATGAAAAAATATCAATTTCCCTACAATTTTTTATGGGGAGGGGCAACTGCTGCCAATCAGATCGAAGGCGGTTTTAAAGAAGGAAATAAAGGGTTAAATATTGCCGATGTGCTTCCAGGTGGAAAAGGGCGGTATGAAATCTTAACGAAGCCTGGATTTGATTTTGAAATCAAAGCTGACCAATACTATCCAAATCATGAAGCAATCGATTTTTATCATCGATACAAAGAAGATATTGCCCTTTTTGCGGAGATGGGGTTTAAGGCTTTCAGAATGTCGATTGCCTGGACGCGGATTTTTCCAAATGGGGATGATTTGGAGCCGAATGAAGTAGGGCTTGCTTTTTACGACCGTGTTTTGGATGAATTGCATAAGCATGGGATTGAACCGGTGGTCACCATTTCTCATTATGAAATGCCGCTGAACCTGGTGAAAGAATATGGAGGCTGGAGGAACCGGAAAGTGGTGAATTTCTTTGAAAGATATTCAAGAGTGATCTTGGACCGCTACAAAGATAAAGTGAAGTATTGGATGACTTTTAATGAAATCAATAGTGGTTTAGTCATGCCAATCAATGGTCTAGGCTTCTCGATTGAAAAAGAAGAGGATCGCTTCCAACCAACATTCCAGGCATACCACCATCAACTAGTCGCAAGTGCGATTGCGGTGAAGGCATGCCATGAAATCATTCCAAATTCGCAAATTGGGTGTATGATTCTCTTTGCGCCAGTCTATTCCTATGACAGTGATCCGGACAACGTCCTGTATTCCCTTAGGGAAGAACAGCTTTTCAATTATTTCTGTGGAGATGTCCAGGTGCGAGGGGAGTACCCAGCCTTCATTCATCGATATTTTGAGGACCATAAGATCGAGCTGGACATTCAGGAAGGTGATCTGGAATTACTGAAGGAAGGCACCGTTGACTATGTCGGTTTCAGTTATTACATGTCCCGAGTTGAGAAAGAGGTTAAGGCGGAAGAGGATGCATCGGAAGGGAATATCATCGGCGGTGTCCGGAACCCTTACCTTGAAGTAAGCGATTGGGGCTGGGAAATTGACCCGGTTGGATTGCGAATCAGTCTAAACAAATTATATGACCGTTATCAAAAACCACTTTTTGTTGTTGAAAACGGCTTAGGAGCTCATGACAAGCTAGAAGAAGACGGCAGCATAAACGATGATTACCGCATTGACTATCTTCGTGAGCACATAAAGGCAATGGGAGAAGCGATCAAGGATGGAGTTGATTTAATCGGTTACACAAGCTGGGGCTGCATCGATATGGTCAGCATGTCAACAGGCGAATTCTCCAAGCGTTATGGATATATTTATGTCGATAAGCATGACGATGGAAGCGGAACGTTAGAACGGAAAAAGAAAAAGTCGTTCTTCTGGTATAGAGATGTAATTAAATCAAATGGGGAAAAACTATAGGTTCTGGAAGACTGCTTAAGTGGTCTTTTTTTATGCAGTGGGTGGTAAAAGAGAGTAGGATTAATTACTATTTTTGTTGAATAGTAATACAGAAAATAAATTTGTGAGTGGAGTGATTAAGTTGATCAACAAAATAGGACAAATCATGCTGTATGTTAACAACCAGGATGAATCTGTGAAATTCTGGACTGAAACAGTGGGCTTTCAAGTTATTTCTGAGGAAAACAATGGTCAGGGCATGAGATGGATCGAGATTGCTCCAGCAAAGGATTCAGAAACTAGCATCATTCTTCACAATAAAGAGTGGGTTGCTAAAATGTCGCCCGGTTTAAACCTCGGAACACCTTCTTTAATGTTTTTCTCTGAAAATCTCGATCAACTGCATAGCGACCTGCAAAATAATAATATTCAAGTAGGAGAAATCGTCAATATGCCTTCAGGCAGAGTGTTCAATTTTGCCGACAGTGAGGAAAATTATTTCGCGGTTCTGGAAAAGAAATAAACATCAAGATTTTTATAGACCATAACATTATTATGTTAACTTGTAGTTTCGCTATATAAATCCAATATATTTCTCAGCCTTTATTAAAAAAAGCGAATCAACACTATGCTGATTCGCTTTTTCCATTATTCTTCTTTTAACTTCTTTATCTTTTCTCCTTCAACATAAGAAGGGGTCTCAAGTCCTAAGAAATCGTATACAGTAGGGGCAATGTCCAAATTGTCGACGGCTTTGATTTCCTTTCCTTCTTTAATTTCAGAGCCCATTGCGATAAATACTGCCTTAAGCTTCTCACGTTTGGGATTTCCACCATGCGTTCCAAGGTCTGCAGTAGGCTTAACGGTATGCGAGGCACCCTGTCCCATGATATAGCCAGGTGCTGCCATCAAGAGAACGTCTCCTGCGTTCTTGTCTTTGGAGTAACCTTTAGGATGTATTTTGTTTATATCCTGATAGGGGTGGACTTCTGAGTTAGTAATGTATCCAAAAAGATCCCTGGTATTTTCATTTAAGCTGACAATTGACAATCCCTCATTCCTCATACTGTCCCACATTTCTTTTAAATGGTGTTTGACAACAGGTTCGTGTTCATTCCTGTTCACTTCCACTTCTTCAAAGGAACGGATGATCTCAGCTCTTACTTTTTCGAACTCCTTCTGCGGTACAACCCCACCTTTTTCTCGTGATTCAAGATTTATATACACATGGGCGGCGGAACCGCTTGGTATCGCAATCGCCTTTGTTTTTTTAAAATCAATTTTCCCATCCGAATCTAGTACTAACAAGCCATTGTCTCGAAGAACTTTATTTGGCTCAAGCATCGAGTGTGCAGGCTCCATACCGTGGTCAGAAACAATAAAAAGGTGATCGTTCCCATCGAGTGATTCTACTGTTCTTCCGACAACCTGGTCTGCAATTTGATAGGACCACTGAATATATTCCATGTATTTATCTGATTTCTCAGCTGAATATCCTGGCTGTCGCGGGTCGGTTAATAAATACTTATGCTCCTGGTGATCGATTTGTGGGGTATAGAACATCAATAAGTCTGGCTCGTATTCATCTTTGATATATAGGGATACATCCGTAACCCAGTTAACGAATCTTTCGGTTATTTCTTCATATTCTTTCCTAGTTATCCAGCCTTTTTCAAGTGCATGATCATCATCCTGAGGAGGGAAGAAGCCGAACCGTTCCCTTATTTCTTCCGGAAAACCTTGAGGACCATCAATAACACCAGAAGTTACTGCTGATCGGTACATTATAGCTCCCTTGTCCAATTTCGAATTAGCAGCAGTGAATTTATACCAAAAACCAGCTGTGTTTCCGTCTTTAACTTGAAGGCTGACGGATCCCCATTTCCTTTTCTTTACTGGGGATTGGTCAATTTTTTTACTTTCAGAAACAATAAAACGATCATAATTGACTGTTTTATCGTCTGTTGAATCATAGGCGAAAACGTGGATAGTTTGGTCCTTGGCGTCTTCAACTTTGATTGTGAAAGAAGATTCCATAGCCGGGCTATAGCTATGGGGAATGTTTTTCCAATCGGCAGCCCCAGTGAAGTCCAACTTTTCCTGATTGCTTGGCGACCATGTATCTCCATAATAGACAGTGTAATCAGCCTGCTTTCCAGTCCGTGGATTAGCACCAGCAAAAGCAACTGCCGCGGTCGTCTTTCCTTGTTTCCTTGCTGTCACCCAGAGTGGGTCGACCTCCAGCTCGCTTAGAAAGGCGTCCTGTTTGTTTGTCAATTCTGCATCAGGCTGTTGCCATACATTGCTGACAATGGATGTCTTCAACGGGGTTGCCCCAGTAGCAATTGCCGCATGAGAGGGTGCTGTCAATGACGGGCTGACCGTTTTCGCATATTTGGCAATAGTACCCTGTTCAATTACATTTTTAATATGCGGCAGGTTCCCATCTTTGACATAACGGCGGGTCAGGTCATTGCGCATGCCATCAAAAGAGATTAAAACGACCTGATTGTTTTTTTCTGCGCTTGCTGATGGTGATTGAATGCTGGTAAAAATAATTGAAAATAATAGAAGTGCTTTAATAATTCTTGGTGTCATAATGTCTCCCTACTTAGTTGTTATAAAAGAGATTTACCCTTTTTTTCAGGGATATGAAACTAGTTGAAAAGTGGTTATTAGGCATAAGGGCTGCTCGATAATTTCTGCACAAATTCCTGATATAAATTTCTTATCAACAAACAGAGGAGGATAAATGATGAAACTGAAAAATGCTATGATGGGGATTTCTTTAGCAGCAGCATTACTTTTATCTGGCTGTGCAGCTGAGGAGGACAAAACGGGCTCTTCAGATCACAACAGCCATTCCAATATGGACCACTCAGGTTCCGGGGACCTGCCTGAGGGTTTGAAGGATGCAGAAAATCCAAAATATAAAGTCGGCAGTAAAGCCATCATCACTGAAGACCATATGCCAGGAATGGACGGTGCTGAAGCTGAAATAGTGGGAGCATACGATACAGTTGTCTACGCACTGTCTTATGACCCAACAAATGGCGGTGAGAGGGTCGAAAATCACAAATGGGTGATTCACGAGGAGCTTCTCGATCCAGGTGATGAGCCTTTACAGCCAGGTGATGAAGCGACAATCAACACTGACCATATGGAAGGAATGAAAGGCGCTAAAGCTGTCATCGATACAGCAGAGAAAATGACCGTTTACATGGTTGATTTTATGCCAACAGATGGTTCTGAAAAAGTCACCAACCACCAATGGGTTACTGAAGATGAACTTGCCCCTGCAAAATAAACGCCGGATTTTTCCATAAACAAGCAGGATTGTCCCTCCTCATAACAGGGTATAGATGCAATAAGAATTGAGGAGGGATGATTCATGAATAAACTGATCAGGGCTGCCATCAAATGGGGACCAGTATTGTATCCAATCGTGAAAAAGATGATGAATAGCAGAAAGACGTCAAGTTATTCCAAATAAATGTCGTACCGAGGGCCGCACATGTGCGGTCTTCTTTAATTTGTATAAACGGAAGGGTCGCATCCACATCTACTAATATTCTTATAATTTCCTTAATGGTTCATGTTATAATTATAAAATGAAGCTGTACATACATATAGTGACTGATTAGAAGGAAGGTACCTATGGTCGAGGAAAACATAACGAGAATTGAAATGAATGGCAAAGAATACATATTAATTGGAACTGCGCATGTTTCCAGACATAGCGCCGAGCAGGTAAAAGAGGTTATTGAAGCTGAAAAGCCGGATTCAGTTTGTGTGGAACTGGACGAGCAGCGTTACAAAACGATCACAGAAGGATCAAAATGGAAAGAAATGGACATTATCCAGGTCATCAAACAAAAAAGAGCTTCTTTGTTATTGATGAATCTAGCTATTTCTTCCTTCCAAAACAGGATGGCGAAGGAACTTGGCATCAAAGCTGGTCAGGAAATGATCCAGGGAATTCAATCGGCAAAAGAAACAGGGGCGAACCTTGTCCTGGCTGACCGGAATATCCAAATTACCTTCTCGCGTATCTGGGGCAATCTTGGACTGAAGGGGAAAGCTCTTCTGCTCAGCCAGATTATCACCAGCATTTTCAGCAGGGAGAGTATTTCTGAAGAGGAACTTGAAAAGCTGAAAGAGCAGGATACAATCAATGCCATGCTGAATGAGTTCACTGAGACATTCCCGCGCCTGAAAAAGCCTTTGATCGATGAGCGTGACCAGTATCTTGCACAAAAAATCAAGGACGCACCAGGTGAAAAAATCGTAGCTGTCCTTGGAGCAGCACACGTTCCCGGTATCACGGAGGAAATTAAAAAAGAACATGATTTGAAGAAACTGTCGGAAATTCCGCCTAAATCGAATTGGCCGAAAATCATTGGCTGGAGCATCCCGATTTTAATTGTCGCTCTTATCGTATATACGTTTATCTCAAACCCTTCTGCCGGACTTGATCAATCCATCAGCTGGATCCTTTGGACAGGAACGCTCTCAGCATTAGGAACGGCCATAGCAATGGGACATCCACTGACGATCCTAACTGCTTTTGTGGCTGCTCCATTTACTGCGCTTCATCCTTTGCTTGCTGCCGGTTGGTTCGCAGGCCTGGCTCAGGCATATGTCCGCAGGCCAAGTGTAAGGGATTTTGAAACCTTATCCGAAGATGTTTTCAGCGTAAAAGGGTTCTGGCGGAATAAAGTAAGCAGAATTCTTTTGATTGTCATGTTATCAAATGTAGGAGCCTCTTTTGGAACATTTATCGGCGGAGCCGATGTCATTAAAACTTTTCTTGATAACTTCTAAATGGACAACAGGATGAAACCATAATGGTTCATCCTGTTTTTTTATATATGAAGGAGTTTGGTTGTGAATAATGGAATTAATTGTTTATCAAAAAAATTTGTGAAGATGTAAAGGAGGGAGGGACTTAGTGGGAATTTTCGTTGGTTTCATTGTTTTGGTCACTTTATTCTCTGTAGAAGTCCAAATGAGGAAGCTTAATAAAACGAATCAAAAAATACTTGATATTTTAAATGAACGAAAAGATTTAAACAACTGAGGTACATATGAAAAGACGCCGATTTTTTATCCTCGGCGTCTTTTAACTATCTCTTATTTACCTGCTTGCCGCTTTTTTTCTGGCTCTGGGATTTTGTATTCCCAACAGCAAATTCACTGCCCAGCTCTACATCATTGCGTTGGTCATGTTTTTCGGTTTGTTCTCTTGTTTGGTCCCTGTTGTGCATTCCTTGTCTCGCCATTGGCTTCAGCTCTCTTTCCTTAATCATTCATAAATAGTATGTTCATTTTTAAACATTTTATTGTTCCATTAATCTGGAAGTCCTCGAATTAGCTTGTCATAGAATACCTGAAATCCATATAGGACGAATGTTTTTATCATAAACACGAAAGACAATTGGAATTTATTGAGTCGAACCAGTGTGGCATAGCCCAATTTTCTTAGAATATCCAGGCCGTAGTAAGTAAAAAGTGAATCGACCAGGATATTAACCAATAAATATAAATTAAACTTTTTGTAGGTGTACTTTAGTATCCAGAAAGATCCGATGAAAAAAGGGCCCCATATTAATGGCATTTCTGCAATGACATTTGGCCTTACTTTGAATGGGAACCACCACCATTTTCTTCTTTCAGCTAACCTGCCTTCAAAAATTAAGTATATTCCCATGAACAGAGCACCCGGCAGGAACTTCCTGAATGTTTGTTTTCCAAGGAAGGGCAGTGAAAACCATGGCAAAATTGTCATCAAAAGTATAAAAAATTTACGTTTTTTCACTTAGCAACATCCTTTAATCCTGCGAAATGGAATTATTTTTTTAGTATCTCAAATAACGGATAAAAAAATGAGCAAGATATGAAATTTTCATCCGGCAATCATTTATGCGTCATTATCACCGTAATTATTAGGGGAAGGAGGGGAAATAAAATTGATTTCTTTGTGGGATGAACATTCTTTTTGGCTCGAAATGCTTCAGGACCATGCGTACTTCGTAAGGGATGCACTATCTCCAAGTGAAGAAGAGTATGTAGATATGGCAAACCAGTTTATTGGTTTATACGCGAATCTTCTGGCAACATTAAAGACGATTCCGAGAAACGCAAAGTATAATGACCCAGGTATGATTGATTTTGCAGGAAGGGCCTTTAAACTCGCAAAAACCTATCTGGATTTCGAGGGAACGCTTCAGGCATTACGGATCGATAATAAGGTTAATCTGAATCTGTCTCCAACGTACTTAAATGGGACGCTAAGTGAAAATCAGGAATATTTACGAATCCTTAGTTATTTAGTTCAAGGACAGCAGCCTGTCAGATTAACAGCTGCTGAATTAATGGATTTATGGCTTGAAGACCAGCTGGGCCACGCTTTACTTTTCGAGAATATGCTTGATCCCATTGAAGTAGGGACAAATTTAGCAACACAGGAATATAAAAGGCTTTTCCAGTTGTATATGGTTCAAAACCACCATATGAAAAATTATTTACGTGTTAAACAGCCAGGCTTTGCGAGACAACAGGCATTTATTTACGAGGTTGGCAAGACAACACTGGAAATGAATCAATTTATCAGAATGATGGTTGAGAAATACAAGGAACATACCCTGCTGAATAAAACGACTCTGCGTTTTCTGGAACATCATTTCCCTGAGACCTGCTATTTCCTGTCTAATCTGAGTTATTACGAACCGCGTCTGCAGGCAGAAGTCGCGAATTGTTCCTTATCCAAACCTTCTTTTTCGTAAAATAAATGGAAATTTTACAAGGCCACGAGAGTTGAAACTCTTGTGGTTTTACTTTGTAAAAAAATAAAGAAGTAATTGTGAACATTATGTGACATTTTTTCGTAAATTCTGTTAATATATGAATTAAATACAAAATGGAGGAATCATTGGTGGGAAAACTTCTTATGTACTTTTATCTAATTGTTGGTGTTTATTGTATTGTAAGCGGATTCCTCGCTGTCATTTCTCACGGATTCCAGCATGCTGTACTATCGCTGTTTCTAGCAGTATTCAACTTTGCAATGTTTTCGCTTTTCAGGAAAGAAGGGAAATTGCCACGTCTCCGTTTGATCAAAGGTCAAAAGGATGAGTTGGTTTAATTGAAAATGGTGAATTTAGCTTTAAACAGTAAAAAGGTACATTAAACAGAGTTTTAAATGCAAAAAACCAGGCGCTCAAGGGAAGCGCCTGGTTTACTTTTTTTAATGCGAATGTCCAGAAGTCATTACCCAAATAGAGCCTGCCACAATGACGACTGCGATGAAAGCCGAGTAAAGGATATTGATATTATTCGTCACTTTATCATCGCCTTCATTGACGTGCATGAACATGTACAGCTGGATACCAGCCTGGGCAACTGCCAGTGAGCCGATGATCCACATGACTGCCTTCATTGAAAGTGAACTCTGAAGCGCAATCCATGCAGCACCGAATGTCAGGGCAAGCGACATGAAGAATCCAACGATATGGCTAATTGGGAAGCCTTTTGAATGCTTTTCCATTTACATCACCAACCCTGCTAGATATACAAATGTGAAGATAAAGATCCAGACGACATCAAGGAAGTGCCAGTATAGACCGAAGATGAAAGTCTTACGGGCAGTGATTGGTGTCAGTCCTCGCTGGAGGATCTGGATGATCAGCAGGATCGCCCAGCCAATCCCGATTGTTACGTGCAAGCCGTGCGTTCCAAGCAGGACGAAGAAGCTGGAAAGGAACGCACTTGTTTGCATCGATGCACCTTCATGAACATAATGCATGAACTCGCGAATCTCCATGAATAGGAATCCGCCGCCAAGCAATAATGTAAATACAAGCCACATCAGCATGCCTTTAATATTGCTGCGGCGCATTTCAAAGATCGAGATTCCCATTGTGAAACTGCTTGTCAATAGCAGGAATGTCTGAATCATGACATCTTTTACAACGAAGATATCCTTTTGTGTTGGACCGCCGGCATATCTCTCACCGAGGACACCGTATACTCCGAAAAGCGTTGCGAAGAGCACGATTTCAGCTCCGAGGAAGATCCAGAAGCCGAGGATGTTCATCCTGTTTTGTTCTGTTTGATATTCTAGCGGCAAAGCTGTGTTGATTTTAGCTGACATGGTTCTTCACTCCTTTGTTCGCGCCTTTTCGCCATTTGCGTTCAGTTTCGTAGATTTCATCTTTATGAACATGGAATCCCTCGTCATAATCGAATGAACGGAAGGCCAGACCTGCGAGTATACCAAGAGCGGCAACTCCGGCTGCGATTGTCCATTCAAATACAAGCAGGAATCCGGATATTCCAAACACGACACCCATGTAAATAGGAATCCAGGTGTTGCTTGGCAAGTGTATTTCTTCGATTTCATCTTCAGTCAGTGGCTGAAGATCATTGTTCTTTTTCATATGCCAGAAAGCATCTAATTTTGTTACATCCGGCAGGGAAGCAAAGTTATAGTGCTGCACTGGTGTAGCCGTTGCCCACTCAAGCGTCCTAGCGTCCCATGGATCATTGCCGATATTGCGGTCAGCGTAACGGGCGCTCCAGTAAATGTTGTAGACAAGTGCTGCGAAACCTGCAGCAAGGATGACGGAGCCAATCGCTGAGATCATCATCAATGGTCCAAATCCTGTTTCAGCAGAATAAGTGTACGCGCGGCGGACCGCACCGTCCAACCCAAGGAAGAACATTGGCATGAAGGTGACGTTGAAGCCGATGACGAACAGCCAGAAGTGCCATTTGCCGATTTTTTCGTTCAGCATATAGCCGAACATTTTTGGCCACCAGAAGTAAAGGCCTGCAAAAATCGGGAACACAACCCCCGGGATCAATACATAATGAAAGTGTGCCACAAGAAATAACGTGTTGTGATACTGATAGTCTGCAGCAGCCATTGCGAGCATGACTCCGGTCACACCGCCGATGACAAAGTTAGGTACGAAAGCAAGTGACCAGAGCATTGCTGTCGTAAACTTGATTCGGCCTTTTCTCATCGTGAACAGCCAGTTGAAAACCTTAACCCCTGTAGGGATGGCAATCGCCATGGTTGTGATTGAGAAAAATGAGTTCACTCCGGCACTGTTGCCCATCGTGAAAAAGTGGTGAACCCACACAAGCATACTTAAAACTGAAATCATCACAATGGAAATGACCATTGATTTATAACCGTAAAGCGTTTTACGGGCGAATGTTGAGATAATATCTGACAGCATGCCGAATGCCGGAAGAACAACGATATAAACTTCAGGGTGTCCCCATAACCAGAACAGGTTCGCCCAGAGCATATCCATACCGCCGCCGGAAATCGTAAAGAAATGCGTTCCGAATGTACGGTCAAATGTCATCAACGCAAGAGCTACTGTAAAAATAGGGAAGCTTGCCACGATGATGATCGATGTAATGAATGATGTCCATGTGAACATCGGCATCTTCATTAACGTCATGCCTTTAGTTCTCATTTTTAACACTGTGACAACGAAGTTAATACCCGTCATCAAAGTACCTGCACCTGCTATTTGCAGGGCGACAGCGTAAAAGTTATTCCCGATCCCAGGGCTGAATTCTTTCCCGGCAAGAGGGAAGTAGGATGTCCACCCGGCATCTGGTGAACCACCGATAATAAAGGAAATATTGAATAGCGCCGCACCACTCACAGTAAGCCAGAAGCTAAGTGCGTTCAGCTGCGGGAAGGCAACGTCACGGGCACCGATCTGCAGCGGAATCACAAAGTTCATGAGACCAATCAGTAGCGGCATCGCGACAAACAGAATCATGATGACACCGTGAGTAGTAAAGACTTCATTATAATGCTGCGCGTTCAGGAAGTCATTTTCAGGAACCGCTGTTTGGCCTTTCATCATCAAGCCATCAATTCCACCGCGGAAAAACATCACGACGCCAAGCAGGATATACATGATCCCGATTTTCTTGTGGTCTACGGTTGTGAGCCAATCTTTCCAAAGGTAATTCCATTTTTTAAAATAGGTGATACCGGCCAATGCACCAACCAGTGTCAAGGCAATCCCAATTTGTGAAGCGAAAATCAATGGATCGCCAGTTACGAAAAATTCATCCCATTTAATGCCCACTGTGGTCACCCCCGTGTGAATCATCAGTTTCAGATTCTGAATGGTTCATATTTTCATGGTTTTCATGATTAGAACTTTCAGTGCTTCCGTCTTTATTCTTGTAATTATCCTTATCCTCAAAGATCTTTCCAGGCCAGCCATGTCCTCTGTCGTACATTTCTGGGTTTGTATAGTTCTTTGAATGTGGATCAGAATGATCTACCCATTTCAGGTGAGTGTTTGAGAATGTCTTACGGCCAAAATGAGATGGCTCAAGCATCTTTTCATATTCAGCCAATGTCATCTTTGGAGCGGTATCTTTTACTTCTTTCACCCATTCATTGAATTCTTTCTCTGTCTGTGAAAGAACTTCGAATTCCATTCCAGCATAACCCTGGCCATTGAAGTTAGTGTTACGTCCTACATAAGATCCAGGATTGTCTGCTACAAGGTAAAGCTGAGTTTCCGCTTTTGCCATCGAGTACTTCTGGCCGCCAAGGGCAGGAATCCAGAAGCTTTGCATTGTCCCAGCAGATGTCAGTCTGAAATCAATCGGTCTGTCTTCTGGAATATTTACGTAGTTCACAGTTTCAATGCCCTGTTCCGGATAGCTGAAAATCCATTTCCAGTCGGCAGAAGTAACATTGATGACCAAAGGTTCCTTATCTTCATAGCCTTTGGGCACTTCATCTATAGCATAAATCGTTTTGACCGTAGGAATGGTCAGTGCAATTATGATTAAAATAGGAATGACTGTCCAAACAATTTCCAATATAGTGCTGCCATGTTCTTCAGGCGGCTCATAGTCCATATTGTCCTTGCGTTCACGGTATTTCCAGACTATGAAAGCGAATAGTCCGAATACAACAACGGTAACCAAAAGCATCAGAGCGATTGAGAAGTTGATCAATTCAAGAATTTGTCTTGCGATTGGTCCCTGCGGATTGAAAACGACCATATTATTCTCACAGCCGCTAAGCAACAGCACAGCCATAATCGAGGTGAGGGAGACCAATAATAGTTTGGATTTCTTCATCACTGCAGCTCCTTTCAGATAAAAAACCTTGTTCATTATATCACATACTTTTGTTCATTAGTTCACAAACTTGTCGAAATTGACCCCGAAGTGAACGGTAAGTTGTGGCAAAAGGTGTGATAAATATCACAGTGGTTTATTTGTAATCATTCTAACATGGAAATTGTTACGCTTTTGGAGACAAATGTGAACAAATTATGAAAACAATTATTGTCATCTTAGTGAATATAAAAAAGAAACTATTGACGAAAAAGCAGGGCTCTCATTCAGAGGGCCCTGCTTCGCTAGTTTATGAAACTTTATGAATTTCTACATATGTTTCAAGGGCCGGGTGGAATTCTTTTTCAAAATGGCCATCTGGACAGGATTTTACAACGATCGCTTTGCTGGAAGGATGGTTTACTGCTTCCAGGGCTTTTTTGCAGTGGGGGCACTTTTCTTTAAATAGATTCATAAATTTTCCCTCCAATAATTCCAATGTGTTTAGTATGAATTATAAAGGGATACTGGATTATTTCAATGGTTATTTAGCCCATTTGTGCTAATATAAAGGAGAAAATAAAAGGGAGGACTTTTTTAAACTCTTTAATGAAATGTGCTTTCGTGGCTGTGTGTATGTTATATTGAAATAACGATTTTTTTGAAACCGCTTTCAAAAATAATTCAATACTTATACTTGTTGATGGTTTACAACAGTTCATACATTGTTCAATATTTCACAAACTATTATTCATTTAATATGATAATCTTTAATTAGAAAGAGAAAAAGGAGTGATGAAAATGATGTATTGTGAATTTAAACCATTCTCAACAGATACCGAGACATATACCCAGGAAGTGCTCGAGGAGGTCATGGGGGATGAATTTGAAGCAATGATGTTTAAAGATGATGAAGAAATTCCTGCTTATATCTGGACTGTAAACTTCGTGATCATTGTTAAAAGAAGAACCAAGTTTTTGACAGATATCAGTTTCGAAAAAATACCAAGGAATCCTGTATGTGAGTAATTTTTTTAGTTAATCATGTGAAATCTTTCACAAAATAAATCACTTCAGCTTATGAACTACATATTCCAGTAAATTTTCTCAAAATAAAAGGAGGTCCTGAAAAATGGGGACAGTTGAAAAAGTGGTAAAAGAGCAATCATCCGTTACAAAAATGGTCGATAGTTTAGTAGAGAAGGGCTTGAAATCATTAGCTAAAATGCGGGAACTGGACCAGGATGCAGTCAACGCAATCGTAAAGGAAATGGCTCTGGCAGGGCTGGATCAGCATATGCCGCTTGCAAAGATGGCAGTCGAGGAAACGAAGCGCGGTGTTTATGAAGATAAGATCATCAAAAACATGTTCGCAACAGAGTATGTGTACCATAACATCAAATATGATAAAACAGCTGGCATCATTGACGAAAATGAACATGAAGGCATGATTACGATCGCTGAGCCGGTTGGAGTGATTGCAGGGGTTACACCGGTTACGAATCCTACATCTACAACTATGTTCAAAGCGCTGATTTCGATCAAGACTCGCAATCCAATCATTTTCGCCTTTCATCCATCAGCTCAAAAATGCAGCAGTGAGGCAGCAAGAATTCTCCGCGACGCAGCTGTTAAAGCAGGGGCACCGGAAGATTGTGTCCAGTGGATTGAAAAACCGTCACTTGAAGCAACACAAGCGTTAATGAATCATCCGAAAATTTCACTAATTTTAGCTACAGGCGGTGCCGGTATGGTGAAATCGGCTTACAGCTCAGGCAAACCGGCATTAGGGGTTGGACCTGGTAATGTACCTTGCTATATCGAACGAACTGCAAATGTAAAACGCGCAGTCAATGACCTGATTTTATCCAAAACCTTTGACAATGGAATGATTTGTGCATCTGAACAGGCTGTCATCATCGACAAGGAAATTTATCACGAAGTAAAGTCAGAAATGATTGCGAACAGCTGCTACTTCTTGAATGAGGAAGAAAAGGCGAAAGTAGAGAAGCTTGTGATCAATGAACAATCATGTGCAGTAAATGCCGATATCGTGGGGATGCCTGCGCAAAAGATCGCTGAAATGGCAGGTGTGACGGTGCCGGAGGAGACTAAAATACTCATTGCCGAACTTAAAGGTGTCGGTCCGCAATATCCTCTGTCACGTGAAAAATTAAGTCCGGTATTGGCTTGCTATAAAGTGAATGGCACAGATGAAGGGCTCAAGCGGGCTGAAGAAATGCTTGAGTTCGGCGGGCTTGGACATTCAGCCGTTATCCATTCGACAAGCGATGAAGTGATAAAAGCTTTCGGTTTGCGGATGAGGGCGGGGCGCGTCATCGTGAATGCACCTTCATCCCAGGGCGCAATCGGCGATATTTATAATGCCTATCTGCCATCTTTGACCCTTGGCTGCGGCACATATGGAGGCAATTCAGTATCGACAAATGTTGGTGCGATTAATTTGATCAATGTAAAAAAAGTAGCGAGAAGGAATGTGAATATGCAGTGGTTTAAAGTGCCTTCCAAGATTTATTTTGAGAAGAACTCTACTCAATATCTTGCAAAGATGCCAAAAATTTCTAAGGCTTTTATCGTAACAGACCCAGGCATGGTGAAGCTCGGCTATGTCGATAGAGTTCTCTACCACTTAAGGAAGCGTCCAGACTATGTTCATTGCGAGATATTCTCAGAAGTCGAACCAGATCCTTCAATCGAAACAGTGATGAAAGGTGCCGAAATGATGGCAAGCTTCCAGCCGGATGTCATCATTGCTCTGGGCGGTGGCTCAGCCATGGACGCAGCAAAAGGCATGTGGCTGTTCTATGAATATCCTGAGACAGACTTCCATGGCTTAAAACAGAAATTCCTTGATATTCGGAAGCGTATTGTCAAATATCCGCAGCTTGGCCGCAAAGCCCAATTCGTTGCGATTCCGACAACATCTGGTACTGGATCTGAGGTGACCTCATTCTCAGTTATTACCGATAAAAAGGCGAATATCAAATATCCCTTGGCAGATTATGAATTGACTCCGGATGTAGCAATTGTCGACCCGCAATTTGTCATGACCGTACCGAAGCATATTACGGCAGATACAGGTATGGACGTTCTGACACATGCGATTGAAGCATATGTAAGCTGCATGGCTAATGACTATACTGACGGTCTCGCCATCAAGGCGATCCAGCTCGTGTTTGAGTATCTTCCAAGAGCATATCGAAACGGACAGGATGAAGTAGCCCGCGAGAAGGTGCACAACGCATCGACGATTGCCGGCATGGCGTTTGCCAATGCTTTCCTTGGCATTAACCATAGCCTTGCACATAAGCTCGGTGCGGAATTCCACATTGCCCACGGCCGATCCAACACGATTCTGATGCCGCATGTCATCCGATATAACGCGACCAAACCGAAAAAGTTCACGGCTTTCCCTAAATACGAAAGCTTTGTCGCAGACCAGCGCTACGCTGAAATTGCCCGCATTCTCGGCTTGCCAGCACGCACCACTGAAGAGGGAGTTGAAAGTCTCGTCCAGGCAATCATCAAGCTGGCAAGGGAAATGGATATTCCAATGAGCATCGAAGCAAACGGCGTTGAAAAAGCAGAATTTGATGCAAAAGTCGACCAGCTTGCAGAACGCGCATTCGAGGACCAGTGCACTACAGCAAATCCAAAGCTGCCATTAGTAACAGAGCTTGCAGAAATTTACCGATTGGCATATAAGGGTGTTTAATACTGACAAAAGGGATGGAACCACAATGTTCCATCCCTTTTGAGATTCTTAGTAAATTGAGCAGAAGGACAACAACCTGGTTAAATACATAGTTAGTGTCTGTCATCTTGGTTATTAAGGAAAAAAACCGTGTAAAAACGAAATTATTTTCCGTCATCAAGGCGATGAAGGACAAAAATAGCTGTAGATACGAAAAATCTGTCCTTCATTCAATAAGTATTATTGACACTTCGATGTTTTAATTTCTTCTTATACTGATCGGATAAAGATAAGGTGATTCCGGCTCGCTCGTCTCCTCCCAACTAGTTACTTTTATCAATGGGATCGGGTTGTCGATGTACGATCCGTTCTCAATGACTCCTTCAATCTGAATCCATCTATCTTTTTCAATTTTAGCGGCGTCAGGGAACTCTGACAGGAAGCCTATGATACTTGCGTCAGCTACACAATGTGTGACAAGAAATCTGGAGACAACGAGCTGGTTGGCAGAAAAGCCTTCTTCCTTATAGACAAACCCGTTCAGCCTGACCTTTCTTCCCACGAACTTATCAATATTCGCACTGATTTCTTCATAGTAGGTTGAATAAATACTGTCATCAAAAACAATGGTGTCGCTTTTCTCCAATTGTTTCATGAGCTGATTATACTCAGTCTCTGATTTTTCATTCTCATAACCAGTTACGGTAGACGTATCGTCCTGTAACAGAGATCCTTGTTCGGACTCATCAATATTCTTTGTCTCCTCAAGTGCTGCTGAATTTTCTTCTCCGGGTTGCTTGTCTCCATTTTTGCTGGAACCGGCAATTGAAAGCATAGCGCCTTTCTTGTCTGCAATCGAAGAATCAAGTACCTTCGCTGGAAGAATGAACCCTGTCAGCAATGGAAAAACAATGATAGAATAAGAAACTAATTTTTTTACAGAAAAGGGTGTATCGCCATGATCATGATGATGGTCATTATCGTGTGAGCAGCAATCATCCCCATGAACTGTATTCTGTGTGTCTTTTACTGTCCAAGTTCTGGTGATTTGGATGAAAAATAAAAACAGAAATAAAAATGCGGCCGCTTTGCTTAGCATTAGATATTTTGGGTTGATGAACAGGAGGATTTCTCCTGAGGTATGCAACAAATAAAGCAACACAGAAAATCCTAGCAAAATCAGCGATCTAGCCGCCTGTTGAGGGTGAAATACCATTTCTGATCCTCCTTAAAGCAAGCTGCTGAGCAGCAAAAGAGTGATAAATACAGTACCGGCAACTGTTGCAAGGACCGTCATGACAAATTTGAAGCGGAAGACACTCATCATCATCAAAGTGTTTTTCAAATCAATCATTGGGCCGAAAATCAGGAATCCAAGAATGGACGTTGACGGAAAAATACTGCTGAATGATGCTCCAATAAAAGCATCTGCTTCAGAGCAGAGAGACAGGAAATATGCAAGACCCATCATGACTGCCAAAGATGATGCTGTTCCGTTGCCAATCTCGAGTAAGGTCCTTGCAGGCATATAAGTTTGGACGAGCGCTGCGAGAAATGCCCCTGCAACCAGATACTTGGCCATATCAAAAAATTCATCAATCGAATGCTGAAGCATTGACCAAAACTTTTCGAGAAAGGACTTTCTGGTTGAATGAGCGTGAATCGAATTAGTAACAGCAGCTTTAAATTGAGTCCCTTTAAACAAGGCACCAATGATAAAAGCAACAATCAAGGCAATCAAAAATCCAAGGCCCATCCTTAATGCAGCGATTTTCGCATCATTGCCGAAAGCCATGTATGTAGAGGCAATGACAATCGGATTTATAAGGGGGCCAGTCAGCATGAACCCAATTGCGGCAGCAACAGGAACCCCTTTGCCAACCAATCGCCTGATGATCGGTACAATACCACATTCGCAGGCCGGAAAAAGAGCTCCGACACTGCAACTCATCACGATTGCCATAACTTTATTCTTTGGGATCCATTTACTGATATGTTCCTCAGTAACGAAAATCTGGATCATACCTGCTATTAACACTCCAATCAAAACGAAAGGAAAGGCTTCTATTAATATGCTTAAGAAAATGGTATTAAGGTTTAAGAGAGAAGAAGGGAGCTCAATCGTTTCCTTTAGGCCTGAGCCAATGGTAATGAACCATAATAATGACAAAATAATAGCAAATCCAGTTAAATCTAATATATTAGTTCGGACCAGCTTGATCATCGAATCCTCCTGACATTTTTTAATAGTATACAGATAAAATATGAATTTATTAAAATTTGATAGAGTGATTTTTGCTGTTATGTATCTTTTTCAAAAGTACATCTTATTTAAAACGAAATGATTCCGTTTTAAATTTTATGTTATTCCAGTGAATTTGTAAATGATTTTCGTAATCATTCTGATTTAAAATTTTAATAATTGCTAGATGGAATAATTTCCCGTAAACTTCATAAGTGAGGAGAGGATTCCAGTGAAGAAACGATTAAACAGTGGGACAAACATAATAGCTGCTTTTTTTGTACTTTATTTCTTGTTAATGACTTCAATCATAGTTGGTGTTACTTCAGTTGGGGAAAATTCAACTTTTAAAAAAAACAACCCAGAAAATGTTGAATCGGCATTTAAAGATGCAATAAAAAAATCTGAACTGAAACAGGAGCAGAAGAAAAAAGAATTAGAACAAAGTGACCGGTGGAGACCATCAGACCGGTTTGTGATGATCGCCTTAACTGCTGCCTCAGTACTCGATATCATCATCGTCCTGGTTTGGGCTCATTACGAAAATGAGAAAAGGGAAGGGGAAACGCCACGGCGAAGAAACAGAATTACAGACAAGAAATGGTTCTGGAAGGTAGCAGCTCTGGGAATTGTCCAGCCCGAGGACAATAAACTCGTATTAAAATGGAAGAATCTGATTTTATTTGTTATATCTATGTATTTCATTAAAAAAATCATCTCAAACCATCTATAGTTTAATATAAAAAAAGAAGGTCCCAATGGAACCTTCTTTCTTAGTAAAACTTCTATTATAGTTTTACAACGTTAGCAGCTTGTGGTCCGCGAGCGCCTTGCTCAACGTCGAAAGATACTTTTTGACCTTCGTCTAATGATTTGAAACCTTCAGTTTGGATAGCAGAGAAGTGTACGAATACGTCGTCTCCACCTTCGCGCTCGATGAATCCAAAACCTTTTTCTGCGTTAAACCATTTTACTGTACCTTGTTCCATTCCTGTTACCTCCCAGTGCTTTACGCACATATGTTACTATCCTTGCCCAAAGTGATCATTAAGACGAAATAATTTCTATCCTTTACACCGAACAAAAATAATTCTATTTCATCATAACAGAAACTGGAATCAATAGCAAATTAAATAAAGAGAATTCATTCAATAGACCTATTTGAGGGGAAACAACATCCAATTATTATTGCAGGTAGATTCGATTTTCCTGTGTCTCTGGATATAGTCAGCCAGCAATTCAGTCATGTCTGCCTGGATTTCTTTTATAACTCTCTTTCCTTTGAACATTGTGTGATTACCCCCGCCACCAGCACGGTAATTATTCATAACCACATTATAGGATCCTTCTAGATTGAGTGGAGCTTCTTTATACTGAAGCTTTATAACACGGCTGCCGACAGGCTTTGAAATATCAAGTATGTAATCAATTCCTTCCCACATATCATAGTTATAATGCTGTGGCTTGGGATGTTCATAGGTAGGGTTTACAATGATTTGCCCTGTATGATCCAGAATAAAATACTCCGCTGATTTTTCTAGAGCTTCCTTAATATCCTTCCCGGACACCTGAATCACTTTTAACGTGTTTGGATAAATGTAATTTGAAACAATATCTCTCATAGTGACCTTATTAGGAAAGCCAGGCGATTCATTATGAAAAAGGGCAGTAGAAGAAATATCTACTCCCGCTGCGTCCATTTGAACCTTATTAATGAACTCAATAAGAGGGTGGTCCTTTCTTCGAACATCAAAGGGAGAGAGTACCTGCAAATCACCAATGATTTCGCCAAGGGGCTGATCCAGCCAATGTTGCGTTGATTCTTCATACTCCTTTACCATTTCGAGGATATCAGGACTTGGTTTGGTATGTTCTGTTACTTCTATGATACTTGCCGTTTTAGTAATAACAGCCCATTTTCCATTGTAATTTTCAAATGTAACAGTTACCTTCGAAAAAGCCTGGCCTTTATGACCTGGCTGAACAACGATCACACCATTCAGTTTCGAACAAAGTCGACGATGTTGATGCCCGGTCATTAAAATGTCGATCCCGGGTATTTCCATGCACATACGGTATGCCTGATTCTCGCCTGTTTGCTGTTCTGTTGGAATGCCACTTTCCAAGTCCCTCTCAAAACCCCCATGATAGGAGACAACCAGCAGTTCGTACTTCTCGTTCTTTTGTAAAAAAATAATCCAGTCCCTTACGGCCGTAAAAGCATCAAGAAAAATGAAACCTTCTATATTATGTGGATTTTCCCAATGAGGAATGAAATGGGTAGATACACCAAGAACTGCAACTCTCAGCCCATTAGAGTAGGATTTTATTAAGTATGGTTTTCCGAAAGCAGGTTCCATTGTTTGTGCATCGACAATGTTTGCCGATAGCCAGGGGAAATTTGACTCAGAAACTGCTTTTGTAAGGATTCTCTTTCCAAAATTAAATTCATGGTTGCCAATCACAGATGCATCATAACACATGTGATTAAGGACACTGATGATCGGATTCTTCATATGATTCAGGTGACGGGCATAATGGTACGTCAGCGGCGTCCCCTGAATGACATCCCCATTATCAATTAACAAGCAGCATTCATGCTCGTTCATTTCTCTTGTGAAAACTGTATTTAGCTTAGCCAAGCCTGCATTGTTAACACCATTGTTTCCATAATGAATCGGTAAAATAGTCCCGTGTATGTCACTTGTGTGCAGGATTACAAGATCACATTTTGACATTAAGTACACATCCATTCATGCTGATCCTTAATTGCTTACATATTATTATTGAAATACATTTACTGCAAAATCTAAATAGTCTTCTTCATATTTCACCGAAAGATAGATCTGTATTCACCAACAATATGGAATGGAGTGATGGATATTTACAAATAGTAAGACAAAAGGAGGTAGAGGTATGGATAAATGGAATGAGCAAAGTGCACCAAATAACAATCTTCCATCAGCAACTATTGCCAGTTCAAAGCTAGTTGGAAAAACAGGGCTCCAGGAGCATGAGTTTTCCGAAGAACTTGCAGATGGAGGCGAAAGAGATAAGGCCATCGATAAACAATTAAAAGAGCATCAACCGGGTATGTAGTTCCAAAGGTAGGAATCTATGACCGAAGAGAATACTTGTTTTCCTACTATTCTTTCACAAGTACAACACATAGTCTGAAATAAATTAAAAAAGGCATAACATTCATAGTTATGCCTTTGATAGAATTAAGCTGCTTTCCTTAAATGACTGAAACTGGATTTTGATAAGACGGATCTTTCAAGTCTTGCTGCCATTATTCCTGCGAATACTGCAAGGATGATATCCTTTGGAAGTGGCACTACCATCCATAGCCAAGCCATTTTATACGTGAACCCTTCTGGAGCTGAGGCCCACATTTTATATGCTAGGTACATCCAATTGGTACCGATTACATAATTAATTACGAGTCCAATGAGTGAAGCAAAAATGAATGTAGCCACTGTGCGTTTTTTCTCTACAATTTTTCCAACAGCATAGGCAGTGAAGATAAACGAAACAATGAAGCCGAATGTTGGACTGATGAATGTGGAAAATCCTCCGCCAAATTGGGCAAAGACTGGTACTCCTGCCAATCCAACGAGTGCGTACACGATCATCGAAATCGCACCTAATCTGCTGCCAAGCACAGCGCCAGCAAGGATGGCGAAAAAGGTTTGCAATGTGATTGGAACCCCACCGACAACCATGAATGGTACGATGGAAGTAATGTTTGAACCAAATGCCATCAGGGCAACAAACATTGCTGCCAGAGTTAAATCTAATGTTTTTAACTTCATGTGTAAATAACTCCTTTATGTAAGTTTATATATAAAGATTACCTATAGTAAATATCATATGTCAACATAAATATCATTTGAGTTTACATATATAACTTCTAAATTGATCAGATTTTAGACTGAATTAAAAGTTTTAGAACAAATTAAAGAAGGAGCACGGGCTGAGCCGTACTCCTTTTATCTTACACGGTAATTTATATCGCGTTCTGGAATGGGGCGTTCTAAATCGGTGCTTTTATTCGCTAGTGGATCTGGATTTTGACTTGGCTCATCTTCAAAATCTTCAAATGCCGGTTCATCAATATCTGCAGAATATTTTTCCGCTGTTGATCTTTCCACATTATAGCCTGAAGTAGAGCTGTTGAACGGCGTTTCTTTTTCTTCCTTAATTTGTTCAATCGCATTAATAGCATCTTGCTCATTCTTGTAGGTTTTCAGAATATGCTTTTTCTGAATTTCCATTCCAACCAGCCTCCTTTTTCCATTTAATTATCTATACCCAATTTTGAAATATATGTAACTTCAGGAAGTTTGGTCTAATTACTCTCGCTTTCTGGTAAAATATTTATAAAAAATATAAAGATGACTTGGGGTAAAGGGGAATACTGGTTTGAAAAAGAAAATCATTTGGATTGGAAGCAGTATATTATTTGCTTTATTGATCGGCCTTTTTGCGGCAGGGAATTATTTTTATAATGTTGCCATCAATAGAACCCATGATTCAGTGGAACTGCATGGAGGCGGTGAAAGTGTGACAGCTGCCACGCTGCTTAGTGAAGAGGAGCAGCAGGCAAAAGTGGAAGATTTAATGGCTTGGACAAAGGAGCAAGACTTCGAAATTGTTGAGATGAAAACATCAGACGGCCTTACATTAAAAGCGCGATTTTTAAAAAATGCCCATTCGACTGGAAAAGCAGTAATCCTGGCACATGGCTATAAAGGGAACAGTGAACAGATGCCTGGAATTACGAAATTCTACTATGAACAGGGTTATGATATTCTCAAGCCTGACGCCAGGGGGCACGGCTTAAGCGAAGGTGATTATATCGGCTATGGCTGGCATGATCGCAAAGATTATGTTCAATGGGCAGAATTCCTGGTTGATGAGGCTCGAGCCGAGAATATCTACCTTCACGGATTTTCAATGGGTGCAGCAACCGTTCTTATGGCGAGTGGGGAGAAGCTGCCCGAGCAGGTAAAGGGAATTATTGCCGACAGTGGGTATACAACCGTTCTTGAAGAGTTGACACATCAACTTAAATATTTGTACCATCTTCCTCCATTTCCTGTCATGCAGGTTACTAGTTTCATAACGGACATTAGGGCAGGATATTCATTTGCAGAAGCGTCAGCACTTGACAGTGTTGCTAAAAATAACCTGCCATTGTGGATCATTCATGGAGATCAAGACAAACTGGTTCCTACGGAAATGGGAACTCGCTTATTTGAGGCAGCAACCGGAGAAAAACTGCTTTGGATTGTTCCAGGTGCAGGGCACACAGAAGCTTACACCATTGCCGAAAAAGAATATCAGGATCGGTTAAAGGCTTTTTTGGAAAAAACACTTAAAAAATAGGTTAATATTTTGTTGAAAACCACACCAGCTAGGTGTGCTTTTTTTAGGGTATACCATAAAAATGGGCTTGAAATAGGAAGATTTACTGGGACAAAGTATAAATAAGATGGCCAATCATATATCTCTTTATGAAGGAGGTGAGGATGACATGCCTGAAGGAAAACATGAAATCATAATGGGAGTCCCGATAGAGGAAGTATGGGATTTTGTCAAAGACATGGATAATTGGGCGCCGCTATTGCCAGGCTATATCAGCCATGAGAAACTGAATGAACATCAATCGAACTGGACGTTCAAGGAAACGATTGGCCTATTGAAAAAGAAAATCAGTCTGCAGGTAACGATTACCGAATGGGCAGAACCAACGAGAGTTACTTTCGATTTGAAAGGGATCAATGAAAACCTCACTGGTAATGGATATTTCAAAGCCGAAACAGTAGGAGAAAATCAAACAAAAATGATTGGTTATCTGCAGATGGCTGCAGAAGGTGCACTGGCACCGGTCATGAATGCAGTCATGAAAACTTCACTTCCGAAGAGCGGGCAGGAGCTTACAGAGGCGATTGCACAAAAGCTGGAGGAAAGGAAGGCATTAAGGTAAAAGTCAAAGGGAGCGTGCTTATGCACACTCCCTATTCTTTCTTCTCAATTTTAACAGGCCCATCAATTCGTCCACTTTTATCGAAATACACGATTACTTTATTTCCGATTTGCAGTGATGAATGTGTTACAACTTTTTCACTCTTAAAGTAAATACTCTTTCCTTCCTCGTTTTCACCAAAATACCCAGATTCACCAACCTTTTTAATGGTGTATTCCTCGGTGAGATATTCAACTTCAATTTCGTTTGAGACTTTCCTGGCTTCGTCCATTTCAAATTTAAGGTAAATCATCATTCCAAGTAGCAAGCTCAATAGGAATAAGACAAATACTTTCATTTTTCATCCTCCGCTGCGTAATCAATAGACATTATATGTAGGATGCTCGTCTTAATGACTTACTCTTATAAAAGTTTGCTATAATGAAAGGAAACTGCATTACTTACAGAGGGTTTTACAAATGACGAAATTATACGAAATGGATCTTTATGAGCCGATCAGGAAGCATTTTATAAAACAGGGGTATCGCGTCAATGGCGAGGTGCATGATTGTGATCTGACAGCGGTGAAAGATGAGGATCTTGTGATCGTGGAATTAAAATTAAATCTGAATATCGATTTGCTGCTCCAGGCAACAAGGAGACTGCGTCTGACTGATCTTGTATATGTCGCCATCCCAAAGCCAAAACGGATTTCAAGAAAGCGCTGGAATGATGTAATCCATCTAATGAAAAGGCTGGAATTGGGTTTGATTACGGTTTCTTTTACAGGAACTCGCAAAAGAATCGATTTTGTTGTTCACCCTGAACCCTTTGACCGGTCAAAAAGCAAAAACAAACGAAAAAAAGCTGCGCTTATAGCTGAAATCGAAGGCCGGAGCGGGGACTACAATATTGGTGGCAGCAATAAACGAAAAATCATGACTGCGTATAAGGAAAACTCCATCCAGATTGCCTGTTACCTGGAAAAACTCGGGCAGATGTCACCAAAAGCTCTTGTGGCACTTGGAACTGGCGCAAAGACTCCATCGATTCTTCAAAAAAACTACTATCAGTGGTTTGAAAGAGTCGAAAGGGGAATTTATTCCATTAACGAAAAGGGAAAAATAGAATTGGCTGAATATCCTCTATTGGTGAACTATTATTTAGGCTTGCTTGAAAAATAATTGCATCGATAGAAAAGACCCCCTTGCTGATATGCAAGGGGGATTTTCATGTCTTCTCCAACAGATTTATATCCACAAGTTCCTTAAGATCATTGAGGTCATTTGTGTTTACGCTCGATAACGAAAGTAGAACGGCATCAATCAGGAATTTCCTCGGTTCCTTTGATTTAAGGATTTCTTCTTGGATGAAATCGAGCTTTTGCAAGGTCTCTATGTCATTGTTGTTCGTTTTCCGTAATTTTGTGATCACAGAATGAATTTTTGTTCTCCAGTCCAGATCCTCTGTTTTAAAAGACGGCAGCCATTTTTCCAGAATTTCAGGTGGCAGCAGTTGTTCCCCTGTTTTGGCTACCTGTTCGAGCAAGTTCAATGTACGTGTCACACTATACCTCACAACCGGTTGGATACTTACTGCTTCTCCATGGGCCTTGCGATGATACCTGATATGCTGAAGGAGAATACCATTCAGCATGATGGCTGCATCCAAAAGAAAAGGATGGGTTACATCTTCTGTAATATCTGCAAGACGTTCACAAACCCAGCGTAATGACTTCATTTGTCCAGTTTCAATAAAATGTTTAAGTTCCTTATCTCCCGAAAAGAATACTTCTTCAAAAAGCGGAATTATTTTATTTTCCCGGTTTGCGGTCATTTGAAATTCGATTTGGCTGATAAAGACCTCCGGATCTGAAGGGTTCTGGCCAATCAGCAATGCATTACGGCCCTTTTCCATTTTTTTGAATGCTATTCGGAAAATGTCCATCAGCAATTCGTTTTTGGTTGAAAAATAATTATAGAAGGTACCTTTTGATATTCCGCTGTAATCGAGGATATCCTGAATAGAAGTGGCATGGAATCCCTTTTCAATAAAAAGCTGGTGTGCTTTTTCAATCACTTGACGCTTTCGATCGTTCATTTAATCACCTAAATCCTTTGTTATACCGATTGTATAAAATTTATACTACAGTAAATGTTCGGACTATACAAACCCTTTTATAATAGGGATTTAAAACCGTTGCAAAAATTGTACCGATGGTATATGCTATTGATTATGCAAAAAACATTGTTTGCGATTTTGTGAACAATTTAGGGGGATACAGAATGCAGCAAAACATCCAAACACCTGACAAGCCGCCTTATGGGATACTAGGGGTATTAATTGTCGGAGCATTTATCGCATTTTTAAATAACACATTACTTAACATAGCCTTGCCATCCATTATGGCTGACTTGAAAGTTGAAGCTACAACGGTTCAGTGGCTTACTACTGGATTCATGCTTGTCAGCGGGGTCATGATTCCGCTAAGTGCGTATTTGATTCAAAAATATTCAGTCCGCCACTTATTTTTAGCAGCAATGGGATTATTCACAGCCGGTACAATCATAGCAGGGGCAGCACATGTATTCCCGCTGCTGTTGGCAGGAAGAATGATTCAGGCATCTGGGACAGCAATCATGATGCCACTACTGATGAATGTCATGCTGGTAAGCTTTCCAATTGAAAAGCGCGGTACTGCCATGGGAGTGTTTGGTCTAGTCCTTATGTTCGCACCGGCGATTGGTCCAACACTTTCAGGATGGCTGATTGAGCACTACGACTGGAGGATGCTGTTCCATTTCGTAACTCCAATTGCAGCTGTAGTATTATTGCTCGGATTTTTCATGTTAAAGGATAAGAAAGAAAAAGTGAATATGCGATTGGACATTATTTCACTGTCGCTTTCAAGCATCGGTTTCGGTGGTCTGCTATATGGATTCAGTTCCGCTGGATCTAAGGGCTGGGATAGTCCACACGTTTATGTAACTCTCACAATCGGTGCAGTTTCACTTGTTGTCTTTATCCTGCGTCAATTAAGACAGGATAATCCTATGCTGAACTTCAGGATTTATAAATATCCGATGTTTGCTTTATCATCGGCGATTACAATGATTGTGACGATGGCGATGTTCTCAGGAATGCTGCTTCTGCCGATTTATGTGCAGACGATTAGGGGAATATCACCATTAGATGCCGGCTTACTGCTATTGCCGGGTGCAATCGTGATGGCCATCATGTCTCCAATTACAGGAAAGCTGTTTGATAAGTTCGGAGGGCGTGCTTTAGCCATCATCGGCCTGGCCATCACTATGGTCACGAGCTACTATTTCAGTAAGTTATCACTGGAAACAACCTATACTCAGCTGATCATTCTCTATACAGTACGGATGTTGGGGATGTCGATGGTGAACATGCCAGTATCGACAAACGGGCTGAACCAGCTGCCGGCACGCTATTATCCGCACGGAACCGCCATGAACAATACAATGCAGCAGGTTTCTGGCGCAATCGGTACAGCTTTGCTGGTTACAGTCATGTCCATGCGCGCTGAAAACTATGGCAAAGACCTAGCTGCCTCTGCGCTAAAAGAAGCAGCAGCCGCAGGAAAAGCCGTAACTCCAGCTGTCAAAGCTGAAATGGAACAGCAAATTGCGATGCAGGCAATGCTGCATGGAATCAACGACGCATTCTATGTCACAGTCTTCCTGTCATTCATCGCATTGGTTTTGGCATTCTTCATCAAACGTGCAAAACAGGCAGAAGACACGATTGGAAGACAGCCAGCTTCAGAAAAACACACAAATAAATTAGCCAACAATTAAACGAAAAACCCCTTGATTAGAGGGGTTTTTCTGTGTTGTGTTGGAAGGGAGGTTTAGCACCCATTACCCGGTTTTTGTTTTTGGTGATATTTTCGGTAAAAACAGAACGCTTGCATTGCCCGTTTGTTGAAATTCGAGTTCATCTTGGTAAAAGCAGCAAGGCTGCATTGCCCGTTTATAAGATTCTAAGTTCATCTGGGTAAAAGCAGTGAGGTTGCATTGCCCGTTTTTAAAATTCCAACTCCATTACGGTAAAAGCAACACGCTTGCAATCGCTGTATATCGAAGTTCAATCCCATTGCGTAAAAGCAAAGCCTATATTTGGAGTTGGCCATTGATTATATTTTCATGTGGAGTGGGGATTCTATTGGGTAACTTGAAAGGAGGTGGCAAAGTGGAAAAGGAAAAGAGGAAAGAAATGTCTGAGGATGAAGTGGCAAAACTGTTTGGACTTGATGAAGAGACGAGCCTACAGTCGGTCAATTTTGCCACGACGGAAAATCCTCTGCTTAATGAGCATTATAAGAAAGATAACCAATAGAAAAGCCGGGACAAAAGCCCAGCTTAATTTTCGCGGTTTGCCAGTACGGCATCCGCTTTATATTGTTTTTGGAACTGATCCAGCATTTGCGCAGAAATCGCCGAATTCCCAGATGGGTTTGGGTGTACACCATCACTTGAAAGATAGTGAAGATTATCGCTGTTAATGACATTGGTTGTCTGAATTACGACAGAAGAAGGAGTCTCTTTTGCAACTTCATAAATCTTTAAATTCCATTTTGGCAATAGTTTGTCTGCAAGGGAATAAAACTGATGGTCTGCAGGCATTGGATTGTATAGTTCAAGAAAGACGATTGTCGCTGATGGATTAATCTCACCGATTTTGCCAGCGATTCCGGCCAAGTTTTCTGTAAAGCTGGTTTGCAGGCTATCAATTGATTTCAGAGCGCTGTATATATCGCTCTTCTTAATCATCTTAAGTACGTCATTTCCGCCAACATTTACCGTAATCAGATCGGCTTCTTTAATCGCTTCATCATACACGCCATCCTGTACGAGCTGGTTCAGTCTCTCACTGGTTAATCCAATGATCCCTTCATTATTTGAAACGACTTGTTTCCCTGTTTCTGTTTCAAGCTCTACGGAAAACTGGCTGATAAAAGTTTCTTCCTCCGCAATACGGTATCCGCGGATGATCGAATCACCAAGAGCAAGATGATTGATCTCATTATCAGGTAATGTTTGATAGTAATCTATATAGGTGAGTTTATTTGTCTTTTCTAGTTTTGTTGCACTTTCTTCCTTCATTTTATTGAGCTGATATTGAGGATAGTAAATCCATGCGGAAACTGACAATAAAGCAACTAGGAAAAAAGTTAGAAGATATTTTATGATTTTCATGATGTTCACTCCTCGATATATTTCTATTGTATCAAGGATTAGGGTGGAAATAATTAGGGGGGTATTTCCATTTTTAAAAATTGTGTTACTATTTTGTGATACATCTAATGAATAATATTTTGTTATAATTATAGAATTATTATATTCAAGGAGAATAAGGATGTACCAGACATATTCGACAAAGGAAAAAATAAAGCAAATTTTTGTCATGCTGATCCCAATTTTGATTACACAATTAGGTATGTTTTCGATGGTCTTTTTCAATACCATTATGTCGGGAAAATATAATTCTTCAGATCTTGCTGGTGTAGCAATCGGTTCATCCATATGGAACCCGATTTTCACAGGGCTGAGTGGTATCCTGCTGGCAGTATCGCCTATCGCGGCTCAGCGTTTTGGAGAAAAGAAGGGGAAGGAAGTTTCCTCGATTCTGACTCACGGGATATATCTTGCGGTGATGATTGCAACACTCGTCATCATACTCGGAATTTTCTTGCTCGATCCAATTTTGACAGTGATGAATCTTCCGGAAAGTGTTCATGATACTGCACAAGGTTATCTTGTCGGTTTGAGTTTTGGCATCATCCCACTTTTTATTTTTAATGTATTGCGTTCATTCATCTATGCACTCGGTAAAACCAGAGTGGTCATGTATATCCTGCTTCTGTCATTGCCGATTAATTTCTTCTTGAATTATGTCCTGATCTTCGGATATTGGGGCTTTCCAGAGCTGGGCGGGGCGGGGGCAGGGTACGCCACATCCATCACTTATTTTGTGATTGCAGGGATGACGGCTGCTCTTATTATCACGCAAAGGCCCTTCTCTGAATTTGTTGGCTTGACATACTTTAAAGAGATCTCCGGAGAGAAAGTGAAGGAGATTTTGAAAATCGGTGTCCCAATGGGCCTGTCCATTTTCTTTGAAACGAGCATGTTTGCCGTTGTTACGATTTTAATCAGTAAATTCAATATCACGACAATCGCAGCCTATCAATCAGCTTTGAATATCGTTGCATTTCTGTATATGATCCCGATGAGCATTTCTATGGCGCAGACCGTACTGGTAGGGTTTGAAGTTGGTGCTGGACGTTATAAGGATGCAAAATCATACAGCTGGATCGGGATTTACCTGTCTGTAATCATTGCGGTTATCGCTGGTCTGCTTGTCGTACTGTTCCGTTTTGATGTAGCAGGATTTTACTCGAACGAACCTGCCGTCATTGCCTTGACTGGCCAGTTTTTGATTTATGCTTTGTTCTTCATGATTTCAGACGCGATCCAGGCAACCGCACTTGCCGCCTTGCGTGGATATAAAGATGTGAATGTTTCTTTTGTCATCACACTGATTGCCTACTGGCTGATTTGCCTGCCTGTAGGATACTTCCTGGCACACTATACATCACTTGGAGCACCAGGTTATTGGATTGGACTTACTGCTGGTTTGCTCGCTGCAGGTATATTCCTTTCAATGAGGCTAATTTATATTCAAAGACGGAGATTTAACGGGGAGCTTGCAGAAGCTGTCTAAAAAAATGGGATTCCTGCTGGAATCTCATTTTTTTATGTCCATCTGGTTTAAAGAAAATAAAATCTAGTACATTGACTCATCACCATACAGGAATGATTAGCGGTCTAGCCGAATATACGTAACTGGAGGTGCAGGAGATGAACTATATAGATTTGGCTATTGAGAATTTCAAGTCCATAAAAAAGCAGGCAGAAAGAGCGATGGAGCAGCTGGATCTCGATCAGCTCCACTTTTTGCCCAATGAAGAATGTAACAGCATCGCGATTATCGTCAAGCATATGAGCGGGAATCTTCATTCCAGATTTCGAGATTTTTTAACGACGGATGGAGAGAAGGCAGACCGCAACAGGGATGGCGAATTCGAGGGAAGATTTGAATCCCGAGAAAAAATGATGGCACAATGGAACTCTGGCTGGGATGTGCTTTTTCAAACTCTGTCACAATTATCTCAGGAAGATTTAGCAAAAACAGTCTATATTCGAAGCGAGCCTCACAACGTAATGGAAGCGATTCAGAGGCAAATTGTGCATCAATCAGGGCATGCTGGGCAGATTGTCTATATTGCTAAAATGATCAAAAATGAGGAATGGAAAACACTAAGCATACCAAAAGGGAAATCCAAGGAATTTAATAATAAAATGACGGAGCAGCACCAATAAAAAGCAGAAACCCATTGTTTTAAAACAATGGGTTTTTCTTATGGATTTGTTACATGCTTCTTCGCACGGAATTTAATCCATTGGTAACGGATAAAACAGCCAATGCAGAAACCTAGGATGGCTACAAATGCAGCAAGTGCGACCATGATCGTGAAGAAGTGGCCCAGAGCAGTAAGGCCTGTTGCATATGATATTAGACCACCTGTCAAACAAATGACTGCGATTTTTTGATTGAATTGCTGTTGTTCCCAGTCTTCAGGGATGTATTGAGATGGTTGTCTTTTTAAAAAATATTTAGCAGCACTCATGACCGGATTGAAATTGAACAAAAGCCCAGATAAACCAGCGAGAAGCGGCAATAACAAAATCCATGCAGACCCTGTGAGCCATGTTCCTGCGACACTGACCACAATGAACCATTGGTTTGTTCTCACTAGCGGTTGTGGAATAGATCGCAACTCAGATACCATATTAATTCCGACCTTTCTTATTGGTTTATATGTATTTTATCTTTTTTTAGATGAAATGTGAAGGGAAAAGATAATTTTACAAAAATTAGACTAATCGCGGAAATATGGAAAAGTATTCCTGAATACAATAGAATGCTGATTATAAATATATATAGAAATGATGGGGGAAAAATGGGGAAACGAACAAAAGTACTACTGCTGTTATTTGTGTCAGGTTTTATAGGATTGGCTGGCTGTTCTCAACAAAGTGTGAAGGAAGATGAGCCTAAGAAGACATCTGGACAAGAAGAAAAGAATGATGAGAAAGAAGTCGTCGAAGAAAACGGAGAAGAAGCAGAAAAAGAAGCAGAAAAAGAAGAGCAAGCTTTGCCTGTTGTCGTGAATGTGATTGACCCGGCCAACAAGACAGTAATCCGGTCATTAACGCCATTGGAAATGGGTTTTGGAACACAAGATGAAAAGTATAAGGCTGAACTGGAGAAATTGGCGCGTGAATTGGCCAGAGGAACCGAAGAGACACCTGGCTATGACAAACGGATGATTCCGGATAAACTGGGGCCAGATGGGCAAGTGATCAAAGGAACTCCATTAACCATCCTGGATGAAGCTGAGCTTGTGGAAAAAATAATCCAGGTTTCTGCTGATGGGGGAGATATTGAACTTCCCTTATATGTAACAGCAAGTGGATACGAAATGAACGATCTCGCAAATCTCGAAGAAGTGGTAGTTGGAAAATATACAACTTATTTTAACGCTGCTGTTGCTGGCAGAACGAGGAACATTGAGCTGTCGGCCGAAGCGATCAATAATGTGATTTTGGGAGTAGGGGATGTGTTTTCTTTTAACACGACGGTCGGTCCAAGTGATGAAGCACATGGGTATCAGCCTGCTGAAGAAATCGTCAACAAGAAATTGGTGATGGGTATCGGGGGAGGAATCTGCCAGACGTCCTCTACCTTGTATAATGCAGTGGATGTTCTTGGAGTAGGTTATGTGGAAAAGCATCATCATTCACTTACTGTCGGCTACGTCCCAAAAGGCAGAGATGCAACTGTCTCATTCGGTGGCAAGGATTTCAGGTTCGAAAATACTACAGGTGTTCCACTTATACTGAAAGCCATTGTCTGGAAAGGGTCTTTAACTGTAGAAGTGAGGACTTCCAAAGAAAATCAGGTATTGATGAAAAAAGGCGTTTGATTAGCTGTAAGTCTTAAAAAGATTCCGCCAAAAGACGGAGAAACAATCAATCCGATGGTGAATGTTTCCATCGTTGATATCCCTTATTCTTAAGATAAGAAAAAGGGAGGCGATCGTTATGGAACTTAACCATATCATTTTAGAATATATCTGGAAAACAAAAAAGGAAGAAATGAAGAGGGAATCTTATTACAGAGAAACCTATAAACTGTATCCAGAGTTTTTAAGATTTAAGTGGAATAAGAAGTAAGTATTAAATAGCATGTCAAAAGAAAACAGCGGCATAAAATGAGCCGCTGTTTTCCTGTGTTATGAGGATCGCTTGTTTTCCTTTGTCGAAACCAACAGTCCGCGTTTTACCCAGTAATCCAAATTGTCAACAGGAAAGACGGCTCTGTTCATAGCATTGTTCATCTTAATGACAACACTTTTGTCCAAAACCTCAACAACCTTTAATCGGTCGGAATTGTACATGTTGGGCAAAAATCCACTTTTGATTTCAAACTCCATATTGCTGTAGTAGTCCATAAAAAAACCTCCAAGATTTCTTATGGAAATAATATCTGCCAAACCAAGCATTTTTATCCAAATGAAAGCACCAAAAAAAGCAAGGGGGAAATCCCCTTGCCTATTTACTATTCATTCTTCAATACATTGAAATACCTTGCATCAGGATGTGAGAACACAATAGCGGTGACAGATGCCTCCGGTTCCATCATGCAGCCTTCGGTTAGATGGATTCCGATATCCTCCGGCTTCAGCAGCTTGAAAAGTTTTCTCTGATCTTCCAGGTCTGGACATGCAGGGTATCCAAAAGAGAAACGCTGGCCCTGATACTTGGCGGCAAACCGGTCTTTCATTGTCATATCAGGAGTATCAGGAAATCCCCAAAGATCGCGCATCTGCCGGTGGAGCAGTTCTGCAAATCCTTCTGCTGTCTCGAGTGCAAGTGCCTGCAGGGCATGGTTTTCGAGGAATCTTCCTTCATTTTTCAGTTGTTCAGCTGCCTGACGTATACCTGAACCTGCCGTGACCGCGAACAATCCGACATAATCCTTTTCTTTATCACTGACAGAGCGTACATAATCAGAAAGGCATAATCCAGGGGAAACCTCCTGGCGAGGGAATTCAAATGTTTCTATTATTTGATCCGGACTTTTAGGATCAAAAATATGAAGCTTATTTCCTTCTGATTGAGCCGGATAAAACTGGTATACAGCAGCAGGCTTAATCCATCTGTTTGTTTTCGCTTCTCTCATTAGAGATTGGACGATATCGGCAAGCTTAACTGCTTTTTCATTTCCTTCATAAAGCAATTTTTCAACTTTTCCTTTTAAACCCAAATGATGGCCTATTAACATCTGCTGATTGATATAAGGTTCAATATGGGAAAGGGAATAGGATTTCAACAGACGACGTTTTGTATCCTGCGGGATATACACAGGCGCATTCACAATAGCTTTAGGTCGTTCAAGAACGGCTGTAGCTGTTTTATTACCAGTCGTAAAAACCTCTTTATGCAAAGCGGCTTCCTGTTTCGCTTTCTGTTCAGAAACGAGTTGGTCATATCCATCCGATTCCCGCAGCTGATTGGCGATTGACAGGCCGTTCATGGCATCCTTTGCATACAGCACCAGTCCATTGTATTCTCTAGCAATCTTGGTATCGGTGAACTTTCTTGATAATGCGGCACCACCGACAAGAATTGGAACATCGATTCCCGCCTGATTCATATCATGGGCGGTTAGGACCATCTGTTGTGCCGATTTGACGAGCAGCCCTGAGAGGCCGACAATATCCGGCTTTTCTTTTTTAATTGCCTCGATAAGAGTATTTGGAGTTACCTTGATTCCAAGATCTAAAACTTCATAGCCATTGTTGCTTAGGATGATATCCACCAGGTTTTTGCCGATGTCATGCACATCTCCTTTGACTGTAGCTAGAAGCACCTTACCCTTTGTGGATGTTGAATCATTCTTCTCCATGTAAGGCTCCAAATAAGAAACTGAAGCTTTCATCACTTCAGCACTCTGTAAAACTTCCGCGACAATCAGCTGGTTGTCGTTGAAAAGCCTGCCAACTTCCTTCATCCCATCCATCAACGGACCATTTATGATCTCGAGCGGGGCAGGGTAGGTCTCGAGAGCAGCAGCGAGATCAGGGATAAGGCCTTCTTTTGTCCCTTCCACCACATAGTAGGCCAGCCTCTCGGCAAGTGTCATATCAGGGAGTGTGCTTTTTGTCTCCTTCTTTTTATCTCGGTAAAAATCTGTAAATACCGCAAGTGATTCATCGGTTGTATTGAACAATAATTCTTCTGCCATCTTGACTTCTTCTGGAGTGATCGACGCAAAACGTTCGAGTTTCTCTGTATTGACAATTGCATAATCAAGCCCTGCCTGGGTGCAATGATATAGAAAAACTGAGTTCAACACTTCACGGCCAACCGGTGGAAGGCCAAAGGAAACATTGCTTATTCCAAGGATCGTCTGCGATTCAGGAAAGGTTTCTTTTATCATTCTGATTCCGTCAACAGTTGCTTTCGCTGAGCCAATATACTGTTCATCCCCGGTGCCCACTGGGAAGACGAGTGGATCAAAAATCAAGTCCTGAGCCGGAACTTGATATTTATTGACCAACAGATCGTATGATCGCTTGGCGATTTCAAGCTTTTTATCAGCCGTAACTCCCATGCCTGATTCCTCGATCGTTCCCACAACGACTGCAGCGCCATATTTGTGAATCAGACGGGCAATTGACTCAAATCTCTCCTCGCCATCTTCCAGATTGATCGAATTAATTATCGCTTTCCCCTGGGAATAGGATAAGGCTTTTTCGATCACATCGTCATCAGTTGAATCAATGACCAGAGGAACTTTAACCTTTTTGACGACTTCCTGAATAAACTGCTCCATATCCTGGAGCTCATCTCGGTCCGGGTCTGCCAGGCAGATGTCGATGACATGGGCTCCGTTCTTTACTTGAGCCCTTGCAATTTCAGCCGCTTCTTCGATTTTCCCCTCTGAAATCAAACGTTTGAATTTGCGTGAGCCAATTACGTTCGTACGTTCTCCAACCATGATCGGCCTCAGAGTCGGATCATCATAAATGAAAGGTTCGATGCCAGAAACCATATGCAGCCTGTTTTCTTCAATCTTTCGGGGCCGGCAATCCTGCATTTTTTCCGAAATTGCCTTGATGTGGTCAGGGGTTGTGCCACAGCAGCCGCCAACGATATTCAGCCAACCTTCCTCGGCAAAATGAGAAAGCTTCTGAGCAAGCGTTTCAGGCGTTTCATGGTATTGACCTTCCTCATCAGGCAAGCCTGCGTTAGGGTAACAGCTGACTGCAGAAGTGGAAAGGGTGGCAAGTGAACGCAAGTGATCTTGCATGAATTCTGGACCGGTTGCGCAATTCAATCCGATTGCGATTGGGTTCATATGCTGTACAGATATATAGAATGCTTCAATCGACTGTCCGGCAAGTGTTGTGCCCATCGGTTCGATCGTAGCTGATATCATTAGTGGAATTTCTTTGCCTCTTAGCTGAACTGCACGCTGAATTCCAGTATAAGCCGCTTTCACATTGAGCAAATCCTGGCTTGTTTCAAGCAGAAGCAGGTCTGCACTGCCATCGATCAGGCCAAGAGCCTGCTCTTCATACGCCGCAGACATCTCCTCAAAGGTGGCTCCGCCTGTTACGCTTAGCGTTTTTGTCGTAGGCCCCATCGAACCCGCGACAAAACGGGGAGTCGAAGGGGAAGACGCTTCATCAGCTGCCTTCCTTGCAATAAGGGCAGCCGCCTTGTTGATTTCATATGCTTTATTACCTAAACCATACTCATCCAGGACCAGACTTGTTGCACCGAATGTATTTGTCTCTACAACATCGGCTCCTGCCTGAAAATATGCCCGATGTATGTTCTCGATTACTTCCGGGGCTGTGAGATTAAGGATTTCATTGCAGCCATCATATTCTTCTCCGCCAAAATCGTCTGGAGTCAAGTTTGCCTGCTGGAGCATCGTCCCCATAGCACCGTCCATGATCAGGATTTTTTTATTCATCTGTTCAGTTAACAAGGTTGACATTCTGTTTCCTCCTCAATAGAAGGCTGCTGTATTCGGTAGCATAAGTGGACAACTCAACACTCATCTCATAGTTCATAAACGGTGTGATTAAGTAAATTCCGTTAAAAAGTTCTGCTGCAGCCTCAATCAGTCCTTTTGTGATTGCAATGCCTTCTCTTTTTGACTGGAGAGGCTCGTTATTAAATTTCGCCATGATGTCGAGAATTTCCTGTGAAATCTTGATGCCTGGCACCTCATTGTGCAGGAACTCCGCATTTCGGCTGCTGGTCAGCGGCATCAGTCCGATATAGACAGGGACATCAAGATGCTTTTTAGATTCATGGACTTCCAAAAGCAATTTTTCCGAGTAAACAGGCTGGGTTATGAAGTAATCGGCACCTGCATTTATTTTCTTTTCCATCCGCTGTACTGCCTTTTCTATTGACCTGACGTTTGGATTGAACGCTGCACCAACCGAAAATGCCCCTTTTTGACCTAAATCTTTGCCAGAATAGGAGAGACCAGCATTGAACTGCTTGATCATCTCGATCAGTTCGAACGATGAAACATCAAATACGGAGGATGCTCCAGGGAAATCCCCGACTCGTGCTGGGTCCCCGGTTACAGCAAGCAGGTCATGGAGTCCCAGGGTATGCAAACCCATCAGATGGGATTGGAGACCGATGATATTGCGGTCACGGCATGTCAAATGGACAAGAGGACGCAGACCAATTTTATCTTTAACGAGGTGCCCAATCGCCGCATTCGAAATTCTTGGAGATGCAAGCGAATTATCAGCGAGTGTCAGCGCGTCGATACCGGTATCCATCAAAGCTTTTGCTCCTTCGAAAAAACGGGACGTATCAAGCTTTCGGGGTGAGTCAAGCTCGACAATTACAGATGGGCGTTTTTTTACAAGCTCATGCAAAGGGGGGACAGGTCTTGACACATCAGGTGAGCTGACCGCCACCTTCGTTTTTTTTCTTTTAATACTTTTCTCACTGACAGGACTAAGTCCTTTTAACTCATCCGAAAAAGCCTTGATATGTTCTGGTGTTGTGCCACAACAGCCGCCGAGCAGGCGAACACCCTGATCACGAAAGCTGCGGGCAGATTTTTTAAAGTATTCAGGAGTACCCTCATAATGGAATTTGCCATCAGTATAAGCGGGTAAACCAGCATTTGGATAGGCAGAAAGATAAGCTTTTGCTGGCAGCTCAATCTGTTCAAGGCTTGAAATCATATGGTGGGGGCCAAGGCGGCAGTTAAGGCCAACAATGTCAGCTCCCAAATCTTCCATTCTATGAAAAACCTCCTGTAGAGGGGTTTGGTCCTGCATGATGGCGATTTCCTGGAGGGAGACCTGTGCAATGATTGGAAGGCTGGTTTCTTTCCGGGCAATAGCAAGCACTGTTTCTATTTCTTTCATATCATAGAAGGTTTCAAGCAAAATTCCATCGACTTCCTCTAGCAGAAGGCAGTACAGCTGTTCTCTGAAACTGCGCTTGATTTCTTCAATTGGTATCGCAGATGGCCTAATGCCGCGGTTACCGCCTATGGTTCCTAAGACATGCGCCTCCTTACCAGCTGCAAGTCTGGCGAGTCGTACTGCAGAGCTGTTAATCTCTTTCACCTGATCCTCAAGTCCATATCGTTCCAGTTTTATATAATTCGCTGCATACGTATTCGTCTGGATCAGGTCTGCACCAGCACTAATGTAAGCTTTATGAATACGAACAATATCATCAGGTTGTGAAACATTCAGCTCTTCAAAGCAAGTGCCTGCACCATATGAATAGAGGAGGGTACCAATTGCGCCATTGGCTATTAAGATTTCATTTTCCAAACGTTTGAGGAAACTCATCGGATTCGCTCCTTTTGAGAGTTGATAGAATGTAAAGCATGTTTAAAATCTACAATCAGATCTTCCACGCTCTCCAGGCCAACAGATAAGCGTAGCAATCCGTTACTTATGCCGCGTTTTTTGCGTTCAGCTTCAGGCATGGCAGCGTGGGACATTTTTGCCGGGTAAGAAAGAATGGACTCTACTGCACCAAGACTGACGGCAAAGACAGGAATTTTGACCTTTTCGATAAAATGCTTTAATTGAGCCTCATCTTCCAATTCAAACGCAACCACCGCTCCAGGGCCATCCGCCTGAAGTTGATGCAATGCATGTTGTGGATGGTCAGTTAATCCGGGAAAATAAACTTTTTTAATCTGTTGTTCTTCTATTAAAAATTGAGCGATCTTTTGAGCGTTTTCCTGTGATTGATTCAACCTGACGGACAAGGTTTTTATTCCTCTCATGACGAGCCAGGCATCCTGGACGCCAAGGATAGCTCCAAAGGAATTTTGCAGGGAATAAAGCCTTGTTGCCAAATCTTGATCCTTTGCCACCGCCAGACCAGCAACAGTATCGCTATGCCCTGACAAGAATTTAGTCGCGCTGTGAAGGACAAGGTCGGCTCCCAGCTCAAGTGGTCTTTGCAGATACGGTGTCATGAAGGTATTATCTACAAAAGTCAACGCGCCTTGTTCCTTTGCGATCCTGCTGATCGTTTGGATGTCGGTTATCTTCAGTAAAGGATTAGAAGGTGTTTCTACATACAATAAAGCAGTGTTTGGCTGGATCGCTTGTTTTACTGTTTCGATGTCTGTCATGTCCACAAAAGTATGCTCTATGCCAAATCGGTTCAAAACCTGGGTAACCATGCGGAAGGTGCCACCATAAACATCTTCTGATATAACAACATGGTCTCCCTTTGATAGAAGCAAAAATGCGGTAGAAATAGCTGCCATGCCGGAGGAAAACGCAAAACCCCGGCAACCGCCCTCAAGGTCAGCGATGATATCCTCCAATGCTTCCCTGGTGGGGTTCAGGCTGCGGCTGTAATCATATTTTCCAAACGTATTTGGAGATTCCTGATGAAATGTGGAGGCATGCTGGATTGGAACACTGACTCCTCCTGTTGCAGGATCCACTTTATGCCTGTTATGAAGGAGTTGGGTTTCAAAGGTATAAGAATCACTCATACACATTTGCCTCCTTTCCTGCATGTTGAAAAGCATGTTCCAAATCATCAATTAAATCTTCAGTATTCTCAATTCCAACCGAGAAGCGAAGAAGCCGGTCACAAACTCCTGTCTGTTCGCGGATTTCTGCAGGGATATCTGCATGTGTCTGGGTAGCAGGGTAGGTGATAAAGCTTTCAACACCGCCCAGACTTTCAGCAAAGGTGATAAGAGACAGGCTTTGTAAAAATGGATTGACCATTGAAGGGGACTTAATCCTGAATGAAATCATTCCGCCTTTGCCTGGGTAGAGTACATCCTTTACAGCACTATGATTTTGAAGATAATCGACCAATTTGATTGCATTTCGCTCATGACGCTCCATTCTTAATGACAATGTTTTCATGCCCCTGATCAAAAGCCAGGAATCAAATGGACTTAGAACAGCACCACCACCATTATGGTGGAGGAATAACGCTTCACAAATGTCATTTCCCTTTGCAACAATTAGGCCTGCTAGCACATCATTATGGCCGCCAAGATATTTAGTAGCGCTGTGAATAACAATATCTGCTCCTAATGACAATGGTTTTTGCAGCAGGGGAGTATAAAAGGTGTTATCAACAATCAACAATAGTCCATTAGTACTTGCGATCCTAGCAATAGCCTCAATGTCTGCCTGTTCCATCAATGGATTTGTCGGTGTTTCGACAAAGAGCGCTTTCGTCTTAGGCGTGATGGCGGCTTCAATTGAATTCAAATCACCCATGTCTACATATGTACTATTCAAACCCCATTTTTTAAACCCTTGCCCGAGAAGGCGGTAAGTACCTCCATATAAATCATTTGAGACAATCCATTCATCACCATGCTGGAATAATGAAAGAATCGTCCAAATTGCGGCCATGCCTGAACTGCAGGCGAATCCGCGATCGCCTTCCTCAAGATCAGCGATTGCTTTCTCAAGAACTTCCCTTGTTGGGTTACCTGTACGAATATAATCATATCCGCTTGATTGACCAATACCTTCATGACGGTATGCAGTAGTTAAATAAATGGGGGTATTCACAGCCCCGGTTGCAGATTCACTTCTGTTTCCAAGCTGAGCCAGTTTCGTATCGATTTTTGTCATTGTTTTCACTCCCGGTTGATAAATTATATTTCTCTTAATCAAGAAAATCTTGAGGATAAGCTTTAGAATTATAAGGAAATCTTCCTTGAGCAGAGTGAAAAAAAAACAAAAAAGCCTTCTTTAAGAAGAAGACTTTAATACGAAATAGCCATTCTTCTTATCTGCCAAGTTAGAAAACTTGCTGGAATTAGCACCTTTTCAACAAATGGTTGAAGGTTGCTGAAGCTTCTCAGGGCCAGAACCCTCAGCTTCTCTTGATAAGAAATATTAAATTTTCAAAAAATTAAATTTCTCTAAATATTACATGTGATTGTTGGATATGTCAATCACTTTATTAAAGGAATAAAGTTCAAATTAAGCAGCAGTATAGACTTAAGAAAATGGATGGTACAGAAATAGAAGGGTGGCTCCATTCCCTAATAGAGCCACCCTTCTAAAATCGGAAACTATTAATTTACACCTACAGCATCAAATGCTTTGCCTACTGCTGTTGCTTCTGCAGAAGTTGCCCCATACAAGTCTTTAGCGGCTTGTACCAATCCTGCTCTTGCCTGGCTAAAGTTCGTAGAAGATGTAAAATACACTGTGTTTGCACGGTAGAAAATTGCACCCATTTTTTCATTGCCGATTCCTGGGACCGTCACTCCATAATGTGTTCCGCCCTGGCTCAGAAGGTACGCAGCTTTATTGATGATTCCGCTGTTAATGTGAACGCCGCCATTGTCGGAAGTTCCTGTATATCGAACAGAATAGTGGTCAGGATCGCCGTATTTAGTCGGATCGCTCATTGAACGAAGGGCATCACCAGCTTTGTTAGGTGTATAGATGTCTTCACCGATTTCAAAATCAGGGTTGTTATTATCATGGAATTCGGCAAGTGTTCCGAAGATATCAGAAATCGCTTCGTTCAATGCTCCTGATTCATACTGGTAAACAAGGTCTGAACTGAAATCTGTTACCGCGTGGGTAAGCTCGTGAGCAACAACATCAAGGCTTCCTGAAAGAGGGATGAATGTAGCACCATCGCCATCGCCATAAACCATTTGCTGTCCATTCCAGAACGCGTTGTTGTAATTTCTTCCATAATGTACAGTTGATTTCAACGCTGCACCATTATTGTCATATGAATTGCGGTTAAAGACGTTTTTGTAGTAGTCATATGTCAGACCTGCATAGTAATGAGCGTCAACCGCTGCACCATCATACGTTGCATTTAAGAGATTGTCAGCATCTTTCCAAAGGGTACCTGGAGTTCTCTGGCGGTTTTGCGCATCATAGGTAAATACGCCATTGCCGCGAGTATTATCTTGTAAGTAATAAGCTCCGCTTGATAGAAGGGTGTTCAAAGTTTTCGTATCACCAAGTACACCTACACCAGATCCTACAGTATTTGTACCAGCCAGAGATGGGTTTGTTTTACCTGCTGTGTCGATTGCATTGTATTTATTGATGATATCGCCTGTTTCTGCATTTATGAAATATTGATAATTGCCTGGTTCAGGGCTTAAAAAGTTCAAAGTAACATGGTATGCGTATACAGCTTTATCAGCTGTTGGGTACACGACTAACTCTGCAGAAGGCGTTTGTTCATAAGCTGGTTTAAAGCCTAATTCAGCTTCAGCTAAGGCAATCGCATCTTTTTGAGATTTCTTGTTCGCTGCTTTTACAAGCTTGCTGCTAAGCTCTTTGCTGACAGTACCACTTAATACTTGAAGAACTCCTGCTTCATCAACCTTAGCAACCAGAGTAGATCCCCAAACAGTAACACCATTATACACTTGCTGAAGGCGGACAACGTCCCCGCCAAGGTCATCTGCTTCCTGAGATTTTACAACGAAAGAATCGTTGGCGCCAAGATTGTATTTTCCTTTTGAACCTTTAAGATAATCAAGAATTACATCTTTAGCCGCCTTCGCTGATGGGTTTGTCAATTTACCCGCAACAAATTCTGGAGTGCCATGGCTTTTCGTAAAATTTTTAGTTTTAGCATCTGCTGATGGGGCAGCAAAACCTGATGCTGCTACCAAACCGCTGATTGCAAGACTTGCTGTTAAACTTAAGGAAACGACTTTCTTTTTCAAATGAACTCCTCCTAAAATGGGATTCTAGCTACTAAATATTAGTAGATTATCATATTTATATATTATTATTCTGAAGATTTCAACAATAAGGTCGTGTTTTGTCGATTTATACAGTTGGGAAACTTTTTTAGTAAGTGATACGGAATCTCTGTATAAAAATGGGATTTTAATGAAAGTAGTCAGAATTAATTGACTAATCTAATAATAAGTTTTTATTATAAAGTTGTAGTACCAGCTAATATAAAAAGGAGGGTATACATGTAATGAATTCTTTATGGTTAGCTATTATCGGAATGAGTGTCTTTGCGATTGGCTACAGATTTTATTCAAAATGGGTAGCGGAGAAGATTTACCGGCTGGATCCCAATTACGTCACACCGGCACATCAGTATTCAGATGGGGTGGATTTTGTCCCGACGAAAAAAATGATTCTATGGGGACATCATTTTACTTCCGTTGCCGGAGCAGCACCGATAGTGGGACCGGCAATCGCTGTTTATTGGGGATGGCTTCCTGCCTTTCTATGGGTGACACTGGGAACTGTATTTGCCGCAGGTGTACACGACTTTGGTACTCTTGTCCTTTCAGTAAGGAATAAGGGACAGTCAGTTGGAACAATTACGAACAAATTGATTGGCAAGCGCGCCAAAATCATGTTCTTATTCATTATTTTAATCTTGGTCTTGATGGTTAACGCCGTTTTTGCCTGGGTCATTGCAAACTTATTTGTGAAATTCCCGGCAAGTGTCCTTTCTGTATTCCTTCAGATTCCACTCGCAATCTGGATTGGATATGCAGTTTACAAAAAGAAAAAGGGAATGCTTGTTCCTTCATTAATTGCTCTTGCAGTAATGTATGGTGCTGCGATCCTTTCCAGCCGAGTACCTGCATTGCAAATTGATTTGGTTAAATATTTTGGCGGTGCCGAAAATACTGTCATGTTTGGCTTGAACGGCGTATCGATGGCATTCTTTATTTGGATTGTAGTCCTGATGGTTTACTGTTACATTGCTTCAACATTGCCTGTTTGGAAACTTTTACAGCCGCGTGACTATATAAATTCGCATCAGTTGGTAGTTGGATTGTTCATTTTGTACGCAGGACTGATTTTCCTGCAGCCAAAGGTGACTGCACCAGCCATGAATGCTGCAGCAACAGACGTCTCCTGGTTCCCGCTCTTATTCATCACCATTGCCTGCGGTGCGATTTCAGGTTTCCATGGACTTGTTTCTTCAGGTACTTCATCAAAGCAACTCGAGAAAGAAACCGATGCGAGGTTTGTTGGTTATTTAGGTGCGGTAGGAGAAGGAATCCTTGCACTAATTGCCATCATTGCAGTAGTGACCGTGTTTGCGACGAAGGCAGATTTTTCTGCAGCGTATTCCAGCTTTGCAGCTGCCAGTGCGGGAGGCCTTGGAAACTTCATCAATGGTGCGGCACTGCTTGCGACAGGTATTTGGATTCCTGCCGATATTGCCAGGACGATCGTTTCAATCATCGTTGTCAGCTTTGCAGCTACGACATTAGATACTTCCGTAAGATTAATGCGTTACATCATTGCTGAAATTGGAAGCGAATACAATGTCAAGGCATTGACGAAAACGCATGTAGCAACAACAGTAGCAGTAGTATCCAGTGCAGCTCTTGTACTTTTGCCTAAAGGACCAAATGGGTTTGGTTCAGGCGGATATCTGCTATGGCCATTGTTCGGAACAAGCAACCAGCTTTTGGCCGGAGTCAGCTTGATGCTTATATCCATCTGGCTTAAGCGCCAGGGCCGAAACTATCTTGTAACATTTATCCCAATGGTGTTTGTATTCTTCATGACCCTTTGGGCAATGATTCAGCAGGTTGTGTTCCAGTGGTCCGGATATGGAAGCAGCGAATTGAATATGCTCCTTTTCGGAATCGGAGGACTGATCCTTATCTTTGTCTTCTGGATTATCGTTGAAGCAATTTCCGCTTTCAGCAGGAATAATCCGCCGCCTTTAAGTAAGGAAATGTAATGAAGTCAGAGGCCGGGAAACCGGTCTCTCTTGTCATTTAAGAGGAGGAACGCAAAGTGAGATTCATCGAACAATTTAAGCGTGCTATTAGTGTATATGATGAAATTCTAAGGCATCCACACAAGACTGAGATTGCCCGTGAATTAAGGGATGAAGAAGACCTGTTCATGTTGCTTTGTTTTTCAGAAATGCTTGGATTGCCTAATCCCGCATTTTACTATACTCTCGAGCTTTATCCCGTCATGATTGAACGTTTCCACGAATGGCATCTGCGGGCCGGTATGGAAAAATCACCGCTTGATGGAATACGATGCTGCTAGGAGGTGCAGAAATGGACAGGAAGATTCATTTTATTGGAGGTAAGGGGGGCGTAGGAAAGAGTACCACATCTGCTGCCTTGGCGCTTTTACTATCGCAAAAGGAAAAGAGGGTACTTCTAGTCTCTACTGACCCTGCCCATAATGCTGGTGACTTGTTTCATGGAGATTTCAGAGGCGGAAAAATAGTAAAAGTAGCTGAAACTCTTGATGTACTTGAGATTGATTCAGAACAAGAATCGAAAAACTACATAACTGGTGTGAAAGGCAATCTGAAAGGACTCGTTAAGGCCACGATGATTGATGAAGTCAATAGGCAGATTGAACTGGCAGCTTCTTCTCCAGGTGCTGAGGAAGCCGCTTTGTTTGACAGGATAACCTCGTTAATTCTTGAGGAGAAGAAAAATTATGACGCGATCGTTTTTGACACTGCACCAACCGGACATACAATCCGGCTTTTAATGCTTCCGGAACTAATGGGAGTATGGATGGACGGGCTTCTTGAACGAAGGAAAAAAACGAACGAGAATTATGCGCAGTGGATGAACGATGGGGAAATAACGGAGGATCCAATATACGAAACTCTGAATGAACGAAAAAATCGTTTCAAACGTGTGAGGGAAATATTACTGGATGAAAATCAAACGGAATACTTATTTGTCCTTAATGCAGAGCGGCTGCCAATACTTGAAACTGCTAAGGCGGTCGATACACTGAAACAGCATGGAATCCATGTCCGGTCCATTGTTATTAATAAAGTGATTCCGCCGGAAGCAGACGGCCGCTTCATGGAACAGAGGAGAGAGAATGAAAAATTATACTTAAACGAGATTGCAAAGACCTTCGATCAACAAAAACAATTTGCTATCCCTTTGCTAGAACATGATATCTCAACGCTATCTTCGTTGAACAAAATATCAAGGATTCTGGAGCAGCAAATGGAAAATCATGGAGTGCCCCGGCAATACTATTAAAGGGATAAATTAACGTCCCACGCTGAAGGTAAACTACACCCATCAAAGCAAATGGCATAAACAAGAGTTTTTCTTTCCAGTTTTAGGGTTATATATGAAGGAGGATAATTATTGAAAAATGAAGAAAACTATGATTTAGCCAGCATAGCTAATGCCAGTTTCTAGAGAAAAGGAGGATGATATATGAGGAGGATCTATCCGGGATCCATAACAGCCTATAGCCAATTCGGACACTTGAAAGTACCCAAAAGTGTTAAATGTATCTGTCCAGAATGCCGAAAAAAAGTTGAATTTGTCCTAAAATCAACGTATCAAACCAGCAAGCACGGACTTTTGACTGAAAGCACCTGCCCAGCTTGCAAACAAAGTGCGGCATTTGTCATGATCATTATGGAAAAGGATGTTCATCCAGATGTATACATTTACGACCCGATGACGACCACACACCCGCTTAACCAGATTGAGCAGCTCCCAAAAATACCTGATGAATTGATCAGGGCATATAAATCGGCTGTCAATGTACATCACTCCAAAGAAAATGCTGCGACAGCTGTATTGGCTAAGCGTGTGATTGAGAATATACTTAAGCACTTTTTAGCTGAAAAAAGCAGGAGCATGTCTCTTCAAGAACAGTTTGAAAGCCTTCCAGAGAACATAGATTTAGTCCAGCCTGTAACTTCATTAAGTCCTTTGATGGCACCTGATGGGGCTCTCCACAGGATGCTGGAGCTTGAGACCGAACTTGATGATGAAATGGCAGAGCTGATTATGGACTTGTTGGAAGACATGATACAATACCTGTTTGTTTTACCCGGGAAAATCGAGATCACCCGCGAGGAATTAGAAAAGAAATTGAGTTGACATGGTGCAGCTTTCTTAAGAGGGCTGCTTTTTGTATTTAATATCTGCACATAGTTTGGTATAGTAGGAAAGGTTAAAGTGGTGTGCCAATAGGTTACATTATTGAAATCCACTACAATTTAACAGTAAAAAAACGATAGGATGGCTATTGAGCCATCCTTACTTAGGGTACTGCCACTTTCAATAGTGTAAAAAAGTCATCGTGATTATTTGCATGATAAAGCAATGTTTCATGGTTGAAAATCGCATAATAAGGCAGTGTTTCGATAGTAAGGTCAGGAAAAAGTTGTTGAGCTTCTTCTACCGTTTCAACCTTGATCGAATGGGCTTTGTGCACATAGTTATTATTTATTTGCTGCAGTGCCCAATTTTCCTGCTGATCCCCAGGTTTATATAGCTCAAGAATAGATAGAAATCCTATCTCTTCGGCAAGCTCCGATTGATAAGATATCACTTCCTCAATGATCATAGGGAATGTAAAATGATACTCCTGTCCGTTGCTGAAAGCCTGAATGATAACAGTATTCAATCCTGCAACGTTATTAAAAGTGTAACTGTTTTCAGATACTGGATTAAATGAAAGGTTTCCCTTTTCTAAACCACCTAACGACTGATAAACTTCAATATTATCAATCTTGGTTCCTACAGGAAAGCTGATTTTCATCGTACTCAAAGGTTTCACGCTAATTGGCAGAAGATCATGAAACAGGAGAGGCGGTTCATCTTCGTCGATGACGTGACCTGTACCTTGTTTTACCCAGGCAAAATCACCGGATTTAAACAGAACATCTTTTCCGTCTATCTTAATCTTAGGCTGCAGAAGCTTTGAAGAGGAGATGTCATCAACTTTAGCTTTGTCAATTGCCTTGTTTTGTACTCGATCCAGTGAAAAAATAAATAAAAGAACAAAGATAACCAATACATAAGGAAGCGTTTTCTTAATCATTGCGCGTTCTCTCGGATTCAAGCAGCATTTCAATTTCTTCATCAGTCGGGGGAGTTATCGGTTTTACAAAATGATTCAGTTCATCAATTTTCTTATGTAATCGGTAAACATCGATAAGAACGAAGAGCAGCAATATGGTTATGATCCATAACAACAAGTTGATCACCTCCTGTTTGTGAACCCTATTTCCAATATAAAACAATAATTAGATCCTGGATAGGTAAAATTTGCGATGTCAACTGGATTATATTAGTATCTTAATGAATACGTATGGTGGTGTTGCAGTGGAAATTACTAAGCATTTATTAATGAATCTTTCGCTTTTGCTGGTGTTGCTGTTTTTTACCCAGCTGGTCATCGAAAGACAGGCAAAGGAAAATAGCAGGGAAAGGCTGCAATTGATTTACTTTATGTTATCGATTTTCACCTGTTATATTTTCTCTATACAAGTACAGAATGGTATTAGGTTTGACTTGCGTCAGGTACCGATGATCCTCGGCAGTCTCTATACAGGGCACAGTTTCCTGCTTGCAGGAATAACTCTTTTGATGCGTGGATTTTTAGGTATAAACGATGGTTTCTGGGTTTCTGTGGGAGTTTTTCTCGTCCTTGCCATTTTTCTCAAATGGATCAACCCCTGGTTTCACCGGCTTTCCTTGAACCAAAGAGTAGGTGTATCCGTTATTTTAACTGTTATGACTTCCTTTATACTAATAGAACTTGTTGCGGTATTCAATGAACCCATCAAACACCCTGAAGCATGGTTCAGTTTTATCATGATTCCTGCATTAACATCAGGTTTGATAAGTTACTCGATTGAAACGATCCGCCAAACTGTGTTCATTCGTCAAAGATTGGCAAAGGCAGATAAAATTGAAGCCGTCAGCCACCTTAGCGCGGCTATTTCGCATGAAATTCGAAACCCATTGACAACGGTTAAAGGATTTTTACAATTGTTGGGCGAGCAATCCTATCCTGAGGAAAAAAAACAGGATTTCATAAAAATTGCAGTACAGGAATTGGATCGGGCTGAAGAAGTCATAAATAATTATCTAACATTTGCAAGACCAGCCTTTGAGAAGGTTGAAGATATTAATGTAGAAAAGGAATTGAATCATGTCCTTAATGTCTTGAACCCTTTGGCCAACCTAAACACTGTAGAAATTAAAAGAAAATATACATCTGGTCTCCTCATCTTAGGTGATCGCTCAAAATTTCAGCAAGGATTCATCAACCTGGTCAAAAATGGCTTGGAGGCCATGCCAGACGGTGGTGAGCTTACGATCCAAACTTTTTTGACAGGAAATATCGTACACATCCTGGTCAGAGATACAGGCATCGGCATGACCGAAGAACAAATCAACCGGCTTGGTGAACCTTATTACACAACAAAAGGACAACAAGGCACTGGCCTGGGCATGATGGTTACCTTCAGTATTATCAGGGCAATGAAAGGAAGGGTAGAAATCAAGAGCAAGGTAGGTCAGGGTACAACATTCCACATCCGTTTCAACTTGATTGAAGCAAGTGAGTAATCATATCATTCGACGAAGTGGCTGAAGGGACGCTGACCGCAAGCTGCTAACTTTACTAAAATAAGATAATTGTAATTCAAGCTCAGCCTGATCGCTGAGCTTTTTTAATGGGAAATTTTGAAACCTTTCCAGTTTCTTAAACGTATAATCTCTAACAACAAATCCATAAGGTGAGGTGCATGACATGGGTGTCTTCATAACGGTTGCTGCGGGTGCAGCGATTCTTTTTGCGGCAGCTTATTTTACAAATAAGCAAAGCAGAAAAAAGATTTTGCTAAAGGAAAATATCCCAGACAATTTAGGCTTGCTTGAAGATGTACCTGCACAGACTATCCTGAAGAAATTGGATACCGCTCTTTCATATGAGTATATCAATCAGGTCAAAATCCGTTTTTTAAGCGATCACCCAGAAGTTACGGAAGATGAATTTGAGTGGCGGTTGTTTGAGTTGAAAAGATATTTTGTTCTCAATTCAATTATGCCTAATACTCCGATGTTCAGCAGCAAGGTTGATGAGATCTGGCATGAAATGCTGATGTTTACGAAGCAATATGAAACTTTCTCTGAAAAATATCTTGGGAAAATGCTGCATCATACTCCGAATCTTCAGCCAGAGCCTGCACCTCAGGAGCGTGCATTCTTTGATTGGATCTTTTCCCAGCTGTTCGAGGTAACGGAATATTCATGGCAGGCATGGGGAGATTTCTTTTTATATCCAATGGATTTGCAAGTACTGCAAACAATCGATTCATTAAGTGATGAACAGCTTAAAAACCGATATTTTAAAGTGAACGAAGAAAATAAAGAACTGGTTGCTTATTTAATTGGCAAGTTAAGGTCACAGCTTAGAAAAGCTCAAGAAATCCATGCTGTTAATAGGAAGGGAACATTCGAAAGACCTGCCAGGTTTGGAGACTTATCAGGATTGAGTCTTGTAATGGTGTTTTATTCATTCTATTACTTTGACGATTACTGGGTTTACGCAAAAGAATATGCATATGCCAACCATGCTCAGGGAACCTCTGGCTGCAGCGCAGTTTTTTGTGGTTCAGGAGGGGTTAATGATTCGCATGATGGGCCAGGAAACCACGGCTGCTCCAGCAGCAGTTGCTCGAGCAGCTGTTCGAGCTGCGGCGGGGGTTGCTCATCATAAACTTAACTACAGGAAAGCCTGCCAGAGGACCGGCAGGCTTTTAACGTTGAATGATTTTTCTTATGACGTTTTGCAGATTACCCTCTGTTGTAATATTTGAAAAATCAATGCCAAGCTGAACTGCTGTTTGCGCAACCTCTGGTCTGATTCCGGTGACTATAGTATTTACACCCAGCAGTTTCAAGGCATCCATCAATTTGAAGATTTGATGCGCCACCATTGTGTCTACCATCACAACACCTGATAGATCCAGAATCAGCCTGTTAATCCCTGCATCAATGCTCTGGGCCAAAGTAGATTCCATCAAACCCTTCGCCCTGGTAGTGTCAATTTCTCCAATCAATGGCAGCAAACCGATTTCTTTAGTTAAAGAGATAACCGGTGCGCTCAATTCTCTGATTAAGGATGCCTGTGAGGCTAGCCTGTTCATGAGGATTTCCATGAAAACGATAGCAAAGGTTTCGAAGACATAATCAAGTGTATAATTAAGTTTTCTCTCCCATGTGAAAACATCGTCAAGTGAAATGTCCATATCTGTCTGTTTTACGAAGTTTTGGATATACTCCCAATAAACACGACGAAACACTCCGGAATTCCAGGCAACCTCAGTCAATTTCGTATTTGACTTGATCCTGTCCGCTGCAGTTTGGCTAGTCCATGCAGAAATCGTTTCCTTCATCTCTTCCTCTGTTTGTAAAAGTGATTTTGCCACAAACCGTACATATTGTGAATTTTGTTCTTTCACCCTCATCATCACTTCTGGAGGTGCATCGGCAGAGTAATCCGATCCCTTCATGATCCGCTGACGTTTTACCCAATCCTCAGTGAAATTAGTCGCATTGTCAACAAGGTATTGATACAATGCTTCTGTTTTTTGTTTCATAATTATCCCTGCTTTATCGCTTATTCGTTAATTCAATTGTTTAAGAACGGCTGTGAAAAGTCAAATTTTAATGTGTTTATTATTGGTTTCCACTATGGCACCAAGAAAAAGGAAAAAATAGGTAGAAACAAAATTGCGTGCATGATAAAATTAGAACAGATGTTCCAGAAAGGTTTCCTTTTTTTGAATGACCATTAAAATTTCGAGTCTGATATAATAGTAACATTGTGAAAAGAGCTAAATTCTATTTATATAAAAAAATCAGGGGGGATTGGCATGAAATTTATCCATACAGCGGATTGGCATCTCGGAAAGCTTGTTCACGGGATGTATATGACGGATGACCAGCGTGAGGTTCTGAATCAATTTGTAGAACTCGTTGCAGAGGAGCAGCCTGATGCAGTGGTGATCGCCGGGGACCTTTATGACAGATCTGTTCCGCCAACTGATGCGGTCGAGCTTCTGGATGAGGTACTGTTCAGGATCAATGTCGAACTCAATACACCAATTGTTGCGATTGCAGGAAATCATGACAGCGCGGAAAGACTTTCATTCGGAAGTTCATGGTATCGCCATAATCATTTTTACCTTACTGGTAAGTTGACGGATCAATTTCAGCCTGTACATATTAATGGGGTCAATTTCCACCTTATTCCTTATGCTGAACCGGGCGTTGTCCGCCACTTGCTAGATGACTCGACGATCCATTCCCATCAGGATGCGATGAAGGCGGTAATCGGCAAAATCGAGGAAAACATGAACCTTAATGAGGCGAATGTTTTTGTGGGACATGCCTTTGTACTTGGCGGTGAGTCCAGTGATTCAGAACGAACACTGTCAGTCGGTGGTTCAGGCTGTGTTACCCAGGACCTGTTTGAGCCATTCTCTTATACAGCGCTGGGACATTTACACAGTCCTGATGCAATTAAGCATGACAAAGTTAAATACTCCGGATCTCTGCTAAAATATTCTTTCTCAGAGGCAAAACAGAGAAAATCGATTTCAATTGTCGAAATGAATGAAAATGGAAGTTTTGAAATGCGCTACAGGACGTTAAAGCCGAAACAGGATATGCGCGAAATTGAAGGCCATCTTGAACAGCTTATGGATCCATCTTTCTATGAAAAGGAAAACACGAATGACTATTTGAAGATTACTTTGCTTGATGATGGTGCAATGATTGATCCAATGGGCAAGCTGCGGCAGGTCTTCCCTAATGTTCTGCATCTTGAACGTAAAATAGAATCGATTGACCAAAAGCATAAACAAAAGTTCACTTCTATAAGAGAAGAGAAAAAGTCAGAGTTGGAGCTTTTTGAACAATTTTATCGGGAGATGACTACAAGCGAATTCTCCGTGGAAAAACGCAGCTTAATGACAGAAGTGATTGGAAAAGTCTTGAAAGAGGAGGCGCAAAAATGAAACCTCTGAAACTGACCATGCAGGCTTTTGGACCGTACGCTGGAACGGAAACAATTGATTTCAGCCAGTTGGAAAACAGGACAATGTTCGTTATATCAGGGAAAACAGGTTCCGGGAAGACAACCATATTTGACGGAATCAGCTACGCGATATATGGAAAAGCAAGCGGTGAAGACCGAAATGGCACTGATTTGCGCAGCCAATTTGCTGAAGATGATCTATTGACAGAAGTTACACTTGAATTTTCATTACGTCAAAAAACATACCGCATTACCAGATCTCCACAGCAAGAGAGGAAAAAGAAGAGTGGGGATGGTACGACCACTGTAGGTGCAAAGGCAGAACTTTATTCATTTGATGAACAAGGGGAACACCAGCTGCTTGCATCAAATGTCCGCGAAGTTGATGAAAAAATCAAGGAAATCATGATAATTGACAGCAATCAATTCAAGCAAATCCTGATGATTCCCCAGGGTGAGTTCCGCAAGCTGCTGACCTCAGAAAGCAAGGAGAAGGAAGTCATCCTTCAAAGACTCTTCCATACGGAAATCTATAAACTTGTCGAGGAAAAGCTAAAAGAAGAAGCAACCGTGCTGAAAAAATCCGTTGAAGACCAGGTCGAAAAAAGGAATGCAGCTCTTAGAAGCATTAAGGTGACTGAAACTGAGGAATTAAAGGAATATGTCGGAGCAGGCAGTGTGAATGATGTCCTGATTCTACCTCTTTTAAAAGATGAAATTAAGGCAATGGCATCGAAGCTGGAACTTCTTAATACTGTACGGGAAAAGCTGCAGCATGATCGTGATAAACTGCAGCAGCGTTTGTTCGAAGCGGAATCTACCTTAAAACAGATCCAGACTTTAGAAGATCTTCAAGTCAAAAAGGAGAAGCTTGAATCACAGAAAGAACTTTTCACAGAAAAAGAAAAAGAAGCAGAACTTGCAAAAAAAGCCGCATTGCTTGATGCACAGGAACAGCTTTGCCATCGCCTTAAAGCAGATTGTGATGCACTAACCAATCAATTTACAGCAATTACTGAACGCATTCAACAGTTAACTGAAAAGCTGAATCATACAGAACAAGAACACCAAAAACAAATAGAACGAGACCATGAACGAAAAGCGGCATCCGATCTAGTAAGCAGACTTGAACATATCAAAGATGATGTGCAGATATATGCCAGCATCGATGCTATTGTCAAGGAAATGAAGCAGTCTCTGGAAGCCACGAGCCAGCACCGAGAGAAAGCTGAAACTACACTCAATACCACGGTAGAACGCCTAAAAATGCTGCAGGCTGAAAAAGAGGAGGCTGAAAAAGCCCAGCTTACGTTTCTTGAAAATGAACGTATATTAGAAAAGCAGATTTCTGAACTGGACAAGCTCAATAAGCTGGGGTCTCATAATCAAAAAATGGAACAGGGACTTTCTGCTCTGGAATATCGTAGAGGTTTGTTCGAACAGGCAGTATTAAGGCTGAATGATGGAAAAGCGGCCGTTGAGGATCTGGAGCAGAAATGGCTTCATTCACAGGCGGCTGTACTTTCGGCGGCATTAATAGAAGGTTCCCAATGCCCGGTATGTGGATCGGAGCACCACCCTCAACCAGCATTGGGTAGTGATGGTTTTATCCCAACCGAAGCAGACTTAAAGGCTGCGAGAGATCAGGCATCCGTTCTTGAAAAGGAAAAATCCTCAGCCGAAAAGTCATATATCGAAGCCGAGGCAATTTTAAAGTCATTAGTCGAAAAAGGGGAAGATATGATTGCTGAAATTGCCAGGTTCAGGCCCGATTTCAAGGTGGAGCGTTTACCTGATATCATCCTTCTGATTGAAAGTGAAGCTGAGAAACTGCAGAAACAGCAGCATCATCTCTCGTTGAAATTAAAGGCTTTGGATACTATCAAAGCAGAAAACAAGAGATTAGAAGACGAGAAAGAAAAGCTTCAACAGCAATTGAAAGTCATTGATGCAGACTATCAGAATCGGATGGTCCAATATACTGAGAAGAAGACGACCCTCGCGAGAATGACGGAAAAGATTCCGGAAGAATTACGTTCTCTGCAAGTGTTTGATTCGAAGCTGAAAACTGCCATCAGACTGCAGCAGCAGCTTGAACATGAGCTGGAGCAAGCCCGCAAAAATTATCAGGCAGCAAAGGAACAGCTTGGATCAGAAAAAGCGCGAGCTGAAGAAACTGATAAGCATTTGAAAGAGACAGAATCAAAATTAGCAGCGGAACGGGATATTTTCAAGAATAATATGATGGCTCAAGGTTTTGAAAATTATCAGCAATACCATCAAGCTAAAATGCCGGAAAGTGGTATGCAGCACTTAGAAACCCAGATCAGAAATTATCGAGAGGAAGTAAGGTCTGTAACGGATCGGTTCGTTGAGCTTTCTGATATACTAAGGGATGTCAAAAAGCCGGACATGGAAGCACTTCAAACTGATTTCACTGAGTTAAACAGTAAGATAAAAGAATCTGACGAGATATTCCAGGATCTTAACCTCAAGAAACGGGACAATCAATTGATTTTGGAACAGGTCGAATCATTAAACGAGCAAATGAAAGCCTTAGAAGAAAAATATCGCTTAGTCGGCCATTTATATGAAATCTCAAAAGGACAGAATACTTACCGAATTACATTCGAGCGCTTTGTACTGGCTGCTTTCCTCGATGATATTCTCTCCGAAGCCAACGTTAGGCTAAATAAGATGACAAGCGGAAGATACAGACTAGTAAGGAAAACGGACCGTTCCAAAGGGAATGTGCAGAGCGGCTTGGAACTGCTCGTCCTGGATGCGTATACAGGACAGGAAAGACATGTTAAAACACTCTCCGGAGGTGAGAGTTTCAAGGCCGCATTGTCACTTGCGCTTGGACTTGCTGATGTTGTCCAGAACTATTCTGGCGGTGTTTCACTCGAAACGATGTTCATAGATGAAGGCTTTGGAACACTTGATCCAGAGTCATTGGATCAGGCAATTGAAGCGCTGATCGATATTCAGAGCAGCGGCCGTCTAGTGGGCATCATATCCCATGTTCCTGAGCTTAAGGAGAGGATCGATGCAAGGCTTGAGGTCATCTCAACGCAAAGAGGAAGCAAAACTGAATTTCACCTAGTTAATTAATGTAGAGAAATACAGCATCAATAAGGGTGCTGTATTTTTCTCGATTCCATAAATATAGTCAACAGGGAGTTTTATCATGGATTTTGAAGTTCAATATCTATCGTTTTATGTTGTTCAGGTCGAAGGAAAAGGCGAGCAGGCCGATAAAAGGTATAAACATTTTCAGACATTGAATGAAGAAGAGTATGAAGGCAGCTCCCTTAAGGATTTTCTTGATGGCGAGTTCGCAAAAATTGTCAAGCGGAAGGTAGATCGTCATCCTAAACAAGAGGATGTTCCGACAAAGCTTGGCTACTTCATCGTTGAGGAAGGGCATGATCTTACTTCCAATCCTAACTATAATCTTTTTCATCGGGTCCGATTCGCAGAGTCAAAAGAAGTTTTCCAGCAAGAAAATGAAAAGTTTGCAATCGCATATGTTGACACAAGTGCCGTTCGAGGTGGAGTGTTTATCGTGGCCCGGGCAAAGCTTCGCAAGTATTTTGATGATTCCTTTGTGTTCATTTTAAAATGCGATTTCGAACCAAAAGTTGCATCAATATCCGATGAATCAACATTAATTCGCCAGGTAGAAATGGCAATCACGACTAAAAATATGAAATCCATACAGTATCCTTATATGCCTGAAGAAGGAATGATTCAGGACAATGAGCTTAAAATCAACCAGGCATCCCATGCTCGTTACTTTGAGGATTTCTTAAAGTATGTTGAATATGGCCAGTCAATGCCAGAAATCGTCAAGACACAGGTCATCGAGATGGTACGCGGTCATATGGAGGAGACATTTGAGCCGGAGAGTGAGGAAAGGCAACAGCTTGAAAATGCCATGGAAATCTGGGCTGCCAGTGAAAAGCGTGAATTGCAGGAACGTTTCGAACCCAATCAGGTCATCGAAGCAGCAGCACAGCTGATCGAACATACCTCGGACCTTGAATTAAAAATGAAGCTCGATCACATATCGGTAAAAGGGCTTCTGGCAGATTACGGAGACAGCATCCATCTTGCAAAAATGAACGGAAAATACATCCTCATGATTGAAGCTGATACCATCGTGTTCGAAAAAGTTTTCTCTCCTGTAGAATTTGTAAAACCAGATGAAATCGGTACTGTTGTTGAGAGAATCAGGCAAAAAAATTAATATAACAAAACATTTACAGTTAGCATCGGCAATTTGCCGGTGCTTCTTTTATATTGTCAGATTCGAAATGACTTGGTTATAATTGGTAAAGGGGAGTGTAAAAATTAACCGAATGCTTGCGAGGGGATAGTTGTTGGCAACTACATTTGTAAATTGGGGAGAATCATTAGTAAAACTGACATGGGAACCTGGGGAACATTTACCGCCTGGAGATTTAATAACGAGTGTGCATGGTTTCTGTTTTTATGATGATAAATTATTGTTGGTAAATTTGAATGACCGCGGGTGGGATATGCCAGGAGGCCATATTGAGGCAGAAGAAACAGCTGAACAATGCTTTAAGCGTGAAACGATGGAAGAGGCTTATGTAACTGGCGATTGCAAGCTATTAGGATCAATCATTGTTGATCATAGTGAAAACTCTCATTGGGATAAAGAAAGCAAGTACCCGCTGGTTGGATACCAGGTATTTTATTTTATGAATATAAAACAAATTCATGATTTTAAAGCTGAATTCGAAGCCGCTGATAGAATTTTTATCGAAATGAGTCAGGTTCGTCAATTTTATCATGATTGGCATGAGCTCTATGAAGAAATATTAACCTGTGCGGCTGAAAATATTACTAAATTAAGTTAGGGTGAAGCAAATGGATGCAGTAAAACAAAATAGTCTCGCGTGGGACAAGAAGGTTGAAGAAGAAGCTGTTTATACTAAGGCGGTTTCGGAAGAAAAAATTGCAAAAGCCAAAGAAGGACAATGGGAAATCACGGTTACAACAGAAAAACGTGTACCTCGCAACTGGTTTCCAGAATCAATAGCTGGATTGAAAGTGCTTTGTCTGGCTTCCGGCGGTGGGCAACAGGGACCAATTCTTGCTGCAGCAGGAGCTGACGTAACGGTAGTTGATATATCAAAAAAACAACTGGAGCAGGATGCATTTGTAGCAAAGAGAGACGGTCTGACATTAAAAACACTTCAATGTGATATGAAAGATCTATCTGCGTTCAGAGATGAAGAGTTTGACATGATTGTTCACCCTGTCGCGAACTTATTCGTTGATGATATTACTGTCGTATGGAAGGAAGCCTCAAGAGTTCTGAAGGACAAAGGAATATTGATTTCTGGTTTTACAAATCCACTACTGTTTATCTTTGATGATGAGGAAGATTTGAAAGGTAATTTGGTAGTGAAAAACAAAATCCCATCTTCATCTATCGACAACCTGACGCAGGAAGAAATCTCAAAATATATCAACTCAAATAAAACGATTGAATTTGGCCATTCATTAGAAGACCAAATCCAGGGGCAAATCAGTGCAGGATTTGTGATTGCAGGTTTATATGAGGATGATTTTGGCGGAAGAAGACCGTTAGATCAATTTATTAAATCCTTTGTTGCAACAAAGGCGGTTAAGTTAAAAGTTTAATTTAAGAGGAAAGGTGATCGATTAAAAAGTCGATCACCTTTTTATTGAGGCTGTATTGAACAGTCTATTTATTAAAGAATCATTTCTGATTGTACATAGTGGTACAATAACTTTGCTGTATTTTCGATCGAGTCTCTATGTGTTCTTTCGAATGCATGGGATGAATCAATACCCGGTCCAATCAATCCATGGATGATATCATGGCCAGAACGGATGGCAGCTGATGCATCTGATCCATAGTATGGATAGATGTCCAGTTTGTAGCCTATTTCATTATCGATTGCAATCTGTGTGAGCCTTTTCCTTAATTCATAATGGTATGGTCCGCTTGCGTCCTTGACACAGATTGACACTGTATATTCGTCCGTCGCCTGGCCATCACCCATGGCCCCCATGTCCACTGCTAGGTATTCAGCAGTTTCTGGGGTGATATTGGAATTGCCTCCATAACCTATTTCTTCGTTATTTGAAATCAGGAAATGGGTTGTATATGGTAATTCGACGTTCTCTTGCTTTATTTGTTTAATCAGCTGAAGGAGGATGGCGACGCTTGCTTTATCATCAAGATGACGTGATTTGATAAATCCAGCTGGAGTAATTTGAACCCGTGGATCGAATGACACAAAATCGCCTACTGCAATTCCAAGTGATCTTACATCGTCAGCGTTATGCACTTTTTCATCAAGTCGGACCTCCATGTTGTCCTGGTTGCGTTCGGCCTTGCCAGCATCCTTATACACATGGACGGATGTCTGGTGCATTAAAATAGTTCCGGTGAACTTTTTGCCACTTGATGTTTCAATTTCGCAATATTCACCCTCGATGGAGTTATATTTAAATCCTCCAATCAAATCAAGCTTCAGACGGCCGCTGGGCTTGATTTCTTTGACAATCGCGCCAAGAGTATCGACATGGGCAGTAAGCATTCTATGGTTCTGCTGGTCCTTGCCAGGAAGCGTAGCAATCAAGCCGCCTTTACGATTCCTCTTCGTCTCAATCTGCAGTTCCTTCAAAAACTTTTCCACATATGTAATTACTTCGTTTGTATTTCCAGAAGGACTCGGAATGCTTACTAATTCTTTCAGCAGACTAACAGTGTGTTCTGTATTTGGATACGCCAATAAAAAAACCCCTCTCAAAAAAATCTTCACACAATTCTTATTATAAACTTTTTTTCCATAACAAACTAACCATTAATTCTTGATAAAAGGTCATCTCCAAACCGGTCTTTTCATACTTTGGTTATGGATGGATTTTGGGGAGGAGATAAATATGAACGGATATTGGTTCAGATATTCTTTACTTGAATGGTGCAATGATATGGAAGAGAAATGGTCGTCAATAAGAGAACAAGTAAGAGATTCAGCAGATGAAGACCCTTTGAAGGAATGGAGAAATCAGCTTTTTAAACTAAAACAGGAAGCTGAAACCACTGCCGATCACCAGGAATTATATTCTAGAGCGCGATATCTATACGACGAGCTTATCAGCCATTTAGATGAAATTCCATTGGAAAGTGAACGCCAGCAGGGTCAGGGACTGCACCCGGTTTCGATTGGAGGACATAACTTGCCACCTTTGCCATACGCATACAATGCGCTTGAACCCGTCATTGCCGAAGAAATCATGAGGCTGCATCATTCAAAGCATCACCAAAGTTATGTAGATGGCTTGAACAAGGCTGAAAAAGAAATGCAAAAGGCACGGCAAACTGGAGATTTCAGTTTGATTAAACATTGGGAAAGAGAAGCTGCTTTCCATGGATCAGGTCATTACCTCCATACGATTTTTTGGAGCATCATGAGCCCGAATGGCGGAGGCAAGCCCAAAGGTCAAATGAACAAAGCAATTAATGACACATTTGGCAGCTTTGAAAAATTCAAAAATCATTTTTCGGAAGCAGCCAAAAATGTCGAAGCTGTTGGCTGGGCGATCCTTGTGTGGTCACCGAGATCCCACCGCCTTGAAATCCTCCAGGCAGAAAAGCACCAAAACTTAACACAATGGGATGTTGTTCCTCTGCTCGTTTTGGATGTTTGGGAGCATGCCTATTATCTACAGTATAAAAACGAGCGGGCCAAGTATGTTGATAATTGGTGGAAGGTCGTAAATTGGCAGGAAGTTGAACAGCGTTATAATAAGGCAAAAACCTTGGCATGGAAACCATTTTAGCAATGAAGGGTGACAAAAATCGTCACCCTTTAGTATAAAAAATCCTTCCTTGAAAAAACTAAACATATGTTCGGGAGGTGGTTAGTTTGGAAAACAAAGATTTCAACCAGATTTACAATGAATATAAACAGCAAAGCAGAGGACAAGCTGAACTTGAAGCTAAGGAATTTCAATCTGGCAAAGAGCAAATAGTGGCTGTCCGGAAAAATGACGAAGGTGACCTGATTGCTTTTAAAACAGAAAGCGGACGTGAGTTGGATTATATTACAGCGCTATCTGAAGCGAAAGCAGGGAATCTTGCCCATGTTGATGTGTTCCATAAATATGGACGGGATATTCTCCGAAGTGAACCTGATGGAATCAAAGAAAATAATCTCGATCATTTACCAAAATTCTGAATAAGAAAAGCGCAACCGCTTTGTTCAGCCCCGAAAAGCGTTGGAGCTGAACAAATCTCGAAGTGAAATCTTTACTTTCTTATTCCTTAAAAAAGGTGAAGCAGCAGTTTTCTTAAAAACTGTTGCTTTTTCTTTGCTTTCTAAATTTTTTGGGGCTTAAAATAAGAAATAAATAGAATGTGTTCATGAGGGAGGGGCCATCAATGAATAATAGTATTGGGATAGACGCGGGCGCTTCATTAGTTAAAATTGCATACGCTGAAAACGGGAGATTGCATTTTCGAAAATATCCTATCAATGAATTGGAACATGTCGCAGAGTGGCTAAGAATGGTTGCATTCAATAAAAAAGTTTACCTGACAGGTGGCAGAGCACGCAGAATGCAAAGCGAATTTTTTCCAGATGCAGAGATTATCGATGAATTTACCGCCACTTGCGAGGGTGCAAGGTATTTAACGAATACTGAAGCAATCATTACGTCCAGTGAAATAAGCCTGCTTATAAATATCGGGACAGGAACCTCATGGTTTACAATTGACGGGGATAAATACGAGCGTGTTTTGGGAAGCGGAATAGGTGGAGGCACTTTCATGGGTTTAGGCCAAATTTTTGCTGGTACAAGTGATTTTTCCAAGCTGGTCAGCTTGTCTTCAAATGGTGACAGAGGGTTTGTGGATTTGCTGGTAAGAGATCTCTATCAAGAGGGAGAGCCGCCGATCCCTGGAGACCTGACCGCCAGTAATTACGCAAAGGCAGCCGCAATGGATCCAACCTCTCCTGCAGACCAAATGGCTTCGCTCATCAATATGATTTCGGAAACAATCACTCTTCTAACTTTACAAACAGCTAATTTAACCGGCACCAAGAAAGCGATTTATATTGGGAGTACACTTACAGGCAATAAACCTCTCCAGGAGAGCCTTGTATATTACTCTAAAATGTCCGGCCTTGATCCAATCTTTTTGCCTAATGGCCATTTCAGTGGCGCAATTGGAGCAATGCTGAACAAATAAAATGAACATGTTCTGATTTTCGTTGCTTGAACAATTGTTGTTTTAAAGTTAGAGTTAATTTATACATATTTAAAGTAGGTGTCAGCATTTGAGCAAGAGGTACTTTACCATCGGGATGGCTGGACATATTGACCACGGGAAAACATCGCTGACAAAAGCATTGACAAACGTGGATACCGACCGTCTGAAGGAAGAAAAAGAACGGCAAATATCAATTGAACTTGGCTTTGCGCCATTATATGAGGATGACGACCTGCAGATCTCCGTCGTTGACGTCCCTGGACATGAGCGCTTCATTCGCCAGATGATAGCAGGGGTTGCTGGGATCGACCTTGTCGTACTGGTTGTCGCTGCAGACGAGGGCGTCATGCCACAAACACGCGAGCATCTGGATATATTGGGATTTCTTGGGATCCGGACAGGCGTTATTGCGATTACAAAGATAGATCGCGTAGAAGAAGAATTTGTTGAACTTGTAAAAGACGATATCTTAGGGGAGCTTGAAGGTACAGTTTTTGAAAACTCTCCATTCATGATGGTCGACAGTCTTTCGAAAAAAGGGATTCAAGAATTGAAAGATTTGATCATCACAACGTTGAAGGAGCAGGAAATGCGGGATGCGAAAGGAGCTTTCCGGCTTCCGATTGATCAGGTTTTTACTGTTAAAGGACAGGGGACCGTGGTCAGAGGTACTGTCTATGAAGGTACAGTTGAAGAAGGGCAGCTGTTAAAAGTAATGCCATCCGGGCTTGAAGTTAGAGCCCGTCAGCTTCAGGTGCACCATCAGCAGGCAAAAACTGCATTCGCCGGCCAGCGGACAGCTATCAACTTATCGGGAGTCTCAAAAGATGACCTTGAACGCGGGGAGGTCCTTGTTTCTTCAGAACATTTCATTGTAACTAACACTATTGATGTGGCCATTCGTGTAGTCGAAGACCTCGAACATCTTGTAAAACAAAGGACTCCGATTAAGTGCCATATCGGGACCGCTGAAGTAATGGGCAGGATTGTCTTTTTCGACAGAAATGAATTAAAAGAGGACAACGCTGAAATCCTTTGCCAGCTGCGGCTCGATGAAAAAATCGTCACCAAGCGTGGAGACCGTTTCATTATCCGCAGGCCAAGCCCCCCAGAAACAATTGGTGGGGGGTGGGTCATTGATCCAAGGGGAAATAAATATCGGTTTGGGCAGCAAACGATTGAAGAGCTGGAGAAAAAGAAGGCAGGTACACCTGTAGAAAGAATACATGCAGCTTTATACGAAGCGAAAAGTTTACCAATTGAAGAGCTGATCAAACGGACCGCCCTTGATGAACAATCGATAAAGGATAATTTGATGGATGAACAATTTGTCCAGATTTCCAATAAGGAGTACACCCTCGCCTCCATTGTCGAATTAATCGAGGATGATATTAAGGATCGTATTATGGATTTCCATCAGGAAAACCCAATGCGCACAGGCTTGAACAAAGCGGAATTGATTCAATCACTGCAAAGTTCTTTCTCTAAATCCCTACTAGAATTCATCATCGAAAACGGAATTAAAAATTCAGTATTCTCTAGAAAAGAACAGTTCATTTCGCTTGCAAGTTTTGTTCCCCATGTGCCAAAAAATTGGGAGAAACGGACTGAAAATATGCTAAAGGAACTAAAGAAGGATGGCCTAAAGGTTGCTCATCTAAATGATTATATTAACAATTCCGGAATTCCAGATTCCATTGCTTTTGAATTGAAACGCTTCCTCGAAGACCAGGGCCAAATCGTTCCTTTGGATGACCAATATGCATGGTACGGAGAGCATTTTGCCGATGCGGTCGCAAAGCTTAAAAGCCATACCGGAGACGAGTTTGAAGTTTCAGAGGCTAAGGAAGCTGTAGAATTATCACGAAAATATATGATTCCATTCCTCGAGCGTCTTGATGCCCTTGGCTATACTAAAAGAGTTGAGAATAAAAGGGTTTGGAGAAAATAGAAAAAACAGCAGGACGATCTGCTGTTTTTTTGTATTTGGAAATTAATGTCCAAGTTTATTCTTTTTTGATGGTTTGAGGCCGAAGAACCACCAGTTCCAGTCACCAAGCATCTTCATAAGAGCAGGAACCAGGATCATCCTGATTATGGTTGCATCAATAAAGATGGCAAGTGCGATGCCGACGCCCATTTGCTTTACAGGTGTAACTCCGGTGAATGCAAAAGCACCGGTCACAACGATCATGATGGCAGCGGCAGAGGAGATGATTTTGCTTGTCGAAATTAATCCTGATAAAGTTGCGTTGTTATTATCCTTCGTTTCTAAATACTCCTCATGGATACGTGAAATCAGGAAAACCTCATAATCCATTGACAATCCAAAAACAAGGCTGAAGACAAATACGGGAAGGACCAATGCGATGTTTGCCGGCTCCATGCCCAGGTGTCCTTCCTGGAAAAGCCAAACGACAATCCCAAATGTTGCGCTTAAGCTTAAAATATTCATGATGATTGCTTTCAGCGGGATTAACAACGACCTGAATGCTGCCATCAGGATGAGAAAAGTTGAAACAAGAATCAATATTAGACCTTTAGGTGCTTTATTATAAATTTCATCAAAGATTTCCTGTTCAAATTTAGGTGTACCTCCGAATGAGACAGCTACATCATACTCCTTTTCAGCCCATTCCCTGACCCACTTCTGTGCTTCTGTGGATGAAAGCTGATTATTTAAATATACACTCGCAATCATCTTATCACCAGAAATATACGAATCAATCACTTGTTGAATTGGACTGTTATCCTGCTGTGCAGTGTATAGGAATGTGGATGGTTCATTCATTCCTGTCATTGTAAAAGGAGAAGCGACAGCATTGACATTTTCATTCTTTTCAAACTTCTCCAAAACAGCATGCAGCTTTGCGAGATTATTCTCAGTTAAAACATCGCCTTCGGTTTCCAGAATTACCTTTACCTCTTTATCAGTACTTTTGTCATCGTCAACAAAACGGTCCTGGAATGTATCATAGGCAATCCTGGAATCGTAAGATGGAGGCAGAGCATCTACCCCAGGCACTGTCAGTTCCATGTCCTTGACTGGGATCAGTCCCGTAATTAAGAGTCCCAATGCAAGCAATGTCATAATGACTGGTCTTCTCATGACAAAATGAGCAAATGTGCTCCAAATACCAGGTTTGTCGGGATTCACTTTAAAAACACTAAGAGAATGTATTTTTTTGCCCAAAAGCCCCAGTATAGCAGGCAGGAAGGTGATCGAAGATAAGGCAGATACGAAAACGACAGTCATTCCACCGATGGCGACATTTTGAAAAATATCGATTTTGATGAACATCAATCCCAGTAGGCCGATGAATACACACATAGCGGAGAAAATAATCGAACGCCCCGCTGTCGAAATGGTCGTAATGATTGCTTCATTAACCGGTTTAGCAGTAACTTCTTCTTTGAAACGATTGATGAATAAGAGAGCAAAATCTATGCTTAAAGCCAATCCAATCATTGGAACGATGTTAAGGATGAAAATAGTCAAATTAAATGAATAGCTAAAAAAATACACAACCCCCATCGTTGTTAAAATTGAAAATATCCCTACAAGGAGCGGGAGGCTGGCTGCAACAAGGCTTCCGAATGCGAAAACAAGAACAATCAAGGCAATTGGAAGGCCTATCATTTCAGCTTTGGCAAGGTCATCCTGGCTTGCCTGATTAAGGTCTTTTAAAATGACGGGTTCGCCTGTGATGGAAATCTTTATGCCATCCCGATCATTTAATAGTTGACGAAGACCGTCTATTTCTTTCCCCATGTCAGAAGCTTCCTTATCAAAAAACAGGACACCGTACGCGATGTCACTTTTTATCATCTCTTTTTGCATAAAAGGGGAGATGCTGTCATCTGCGGTCTTTTCTGCATTTTGAAATGAATCTTTAATAAATGTATGCCAATCTTCTTTTGGGACATTCTTTTCATTTTCATAAAGCACAATGACCGAGGATGGATGCTGGCCAAAGTTGTCCTCAAGGATTTTCTTCGTTTGAAGGTACTCTCCGTCAAACTCAAATCCATTGCCGCTTAATACAGATGGCAGCTGCAAGGCAAAAAAGCCAAAAAAGAGGATGATTCCTATCCATAATAAAATAACAGTTTTCTTATATTTGTTAATTACGCTTCCGAGTTTGTTCACATTTTCCTCCTTAAATCGCCATGCCCACAATATGTATTTTATTCCTATTTTGCTAACCTAAATTATATATGAATGCTATTGATAGTTGTATGAATAATGCTTGAAAGATTTTTTCGTGGTGTTCTGAGATATGAGGTGGGATACGGAAGGGAGGATCCCTTCCGAAAATTAATAGAGCAGTTCATACACTTCATTCAGTTGCTGGGCGCGTTTCTCATCTAATTCGTTTTTGGCATACTCAATTGCTTCAGGAAGGATTTTATTCAGGAACTCAATTTCCTCTGCTGTAAGGTGCCTTACAAACTCCCCCTCGGAAGGGTAGTTTCCTTCTTCCAGCCTTTGATAGATTTTTTTGCTGAGAGGGTATGTTTCAGTATAGTTGGATACAATTTCGCGTAAATATGCCTGTGTTTTTTCCATTATCGAATCTACTCCTTGAAGTATTCCTTGAATTGTTCTGAATCGGTCATTTGATCGTTATTCAAGTAAGGGTTTTCTTCGGTAACATCAGCGGGATCCAGATTAGTTTTTATTACAAGCTGCGGCCCAGAAGCTGGCTGGGACATGATTCGATCAGTCATTTCCTTAAAATCAGGCAGGTCTTTATTTCCAGGTTGTTTAGGCTCCATTTTATAACACCTCCATTTTATAAGGTGCATAATCCCAAGAAAGTTTATGTATGAGCTAATTATTGGTAAATCTTCCAAACAGGTTATTCTAAATATATGTAGGGAAATCTTTAAATGTACAAATTGGAATGGGGTGGAATAATTTGAAGGCAGTAACGTATCAGGGAACAAAGGATGTTCAGGTTAAAAATGTGGAAGCACCCAAAATTGAACATGAAAAAGACATGATTGTAAAAATTACTTCTACTGCCATTTGTGGTTCTGATCTTCATCTTTATCAGGGGAACATGCCGCTTCGTCCAGGCTACATCATTGGCCATGAGCCGATGGGGATTGTAGAGGAAGTAGGTCCAGGCGTCCAGAAAATTAAAAAAGGAGACCGTGTAGTCATTCCGTTTAATGTGTCTTGCGGGGAGTGTTTTTATTGCCATAACCAGATGGAAAGCCAGTGTGATAACACGAATGAGTATAAGGATGCAGGAGGTTATTTTGGCTATGCAGAGCAATACGGCAACCATCCAGGCGGCCAGGCGGAGTATCTGAAGGTGCCTTATGGTGATTTCACTTCGTTTGTTGTTCCGAAATCATGTGAATTAGAAGATGAATCCCTACTATTCTTGTCAGATGTCATACCTACTGCATGGTGGAGTGTGGAAAATGCCGGTGTTAAGAAAGGAGACACTGTCATCGTGCTTGGCTGCGGACCTGTTGGCTTGATGACGCAAAAGTTTGCCTGGATAAAGGGAGCTAAGCGCGTCATTGCTGTCGATCATCTCGATTATAGGCTAATGCATGCAAAATCAAGAAATAATGTTGAAATATTTGATTTCACCAAGCAGGACGATCCAGGGAGATTCCTGCAGGATTTGACTGAAGGCGGAGCGGATGTGGTCATCGATTGCGTAGGAATGGATGGAAAGAAATCCGTGGTTGAAAAAGTCGAACAAAAGCTTAAGCTCCAGGGCGGCACTCTTTCTGCCATTGAAATAGCCCATACAGCAGTCCGCAAATTCGGAACAGTCCAGCTTACTGGTGTTTATGGATTAAGGTACAATATGTTCCCGCTTGGCCGATTCTTTGAACGAAATATTACAATGAAAATGGGCCAGGCACCTGTTATCCATTACATGCCGAAGCTATATGACATGATTGTAAATGGAGAATTCGATCCAACTGACATCATAACCCATAGGATTCCATTGGAGAATGCTGCAGAAGGATATGAGATTTTTAACGACCGCAAGGATGACTGTATTAAGGTTGTTTTGAAGCCATAATAATGTGAAGGAAAGGCAGGACTTAGGGTTCTGTCTTTTTTTAGCTGAGCAGAAATTCTCGTTATTTGTTCAATGGGAGAATTAAGAGAATAGATTTTCATCTATCGTTTTTATTATAATGAGGAAAAACTTATTTTTAAGGAGCATAAGTGTGTGGCGAAATTGTTTGCGGCTTTATATGACACAGTAATGGGACCGCTCGAAAAAAGATGGATAAACCGGATCAGAAAAAAATTAATTTCAAATCTCGAAGGGGAAATTCTTGAGATTGGCACAGGGACTGGAGCGAATTTTCCTTTTTATGCACCGGGAAAAGTCAGCCGTATCGTTTCAGTCGAACCGAATCCATATATGATTGAAAAGGCAAAGGTGAAGGCTGATCAAATGAAATTGCCAATCCAGTTTCATCAGGGTATGGCAGAATCACTTCCTTTTAAAGACGGGGAATTTGACATTGTTGTGGCAACTCTTGTGTTATGCTCAGTTGAAAATCCCGAAAAGGTATTTGACGAGATTAAAAGAGTTTGTAAAAAAGGCGGGCGAATTGTATTATTTGAGCATGTAAGGACGGAGTCTGCATCTTTGGCAGCTCTCCAGGATATGCTTACACCTGCATGGAAAAGACTTTGTGATGGATGCCATCTAAATCGCGATACGGGATATTTCATGAAAAAAGCGGGGATCAATGTAATGAGAGAAAAGAAGTACCTACAAGGGATTTTCGTTGAATTTGAAGGCTTCAATCCGTAATAAATTTAACAGGCACACCAATTCCCCCTTCCCATACAATATGATAAATAGTTTGGGGAGGTTTGACATGTATCCATATTATGCCCATTACAGGCAGAACCAAAAGCTGATCAATGACTTAAAGAAAGCCATAAATGGCGAATATAGTGCAACACAATGCTATGCGAAGCTTGCTGGCATGGCGCCTGATGAACCACAGCGGGCTCAGATTACTGAAATACTCAATGATGAAAAAAAACACCTTCAGCAGTTTTCGCAAATATACATGGCTTTGACCGGAGTGCAGCATCTGCCGCAAATGTCGGAGGAATGCGCCAATACTTATCTTGAAGGACTTGAAGCATCAATAAAAGATGAGCAAATAACAACCGACTTCTATCATGAATTTGCAGATGAGGCTGCCGATCCAACGATAAAAGAAATTTTCAGGCGCGCTGCATTTGATGAACAAAATCATGCAGTATGGTTTCTTTATTTTCTTACAAAAGAAAAATAATTGGTGACCTCGAAGTAGAAGATGGGGAAAAGCTTTATGCTCAATCTTGTGCAAGCTGTCATGCAGCGGATGGAGCTGGGACCGGTCCGACTATAGGCCCGGCTGTATGGGGAGAAAATTCATTTAATGATGGTGCGGGAATGTCCAGATTGACAAAAATGGCAGGATACGTGCAGAAAAATATGCCTAAAGGACAAGGTGGTACATTATCGGATCAGGATGCTATTAACGTGGCAGCCTATATCCTTTCACAAGAACGTCCCGAATTCAAAGGCCATGCACAAGACTGGCCAAAAGGTGGAAAACCAGCTGATATCATGAACAAGGAAAAGCGTGAACAGGTTAAAAACGGTACGATCGATTGGCAAGCTGTTCTTTCAACTAATTAAACGACTTATGGTCCAGATCTTTGCTGATTTGGATCCTTTTTTTGCAATTTTTTTCTTTGGGTATAGTCACTTTCCGTACCGAGCTCTTTATTAAGCTGCCACTCCATTTTCTCCAATGAATCTCTAGTCACTACGGGATCACTCATTGACCACTTGATCGTGTAGATAAAATAATAATTTTTAATTTTACGGAACAGTACGATGGAGTTTGGATATTCATCAAACCATGCATTAATATTATATCTTTTCGTGTACGACCATCTTGTTAATTTCATTATTGGTCCCATACCTTCTCTTAAACTATTTGAGTGTTGCTCTTGAATTGTGCAAGATAACTAATGTGGATTGACCATGATTGGTATGACTACAATTTTAGGCTTTTGATTGCCATTAATATTGAGGTACCCTTAATGACAAAAGTGAAAACGGGGATAGATAACAAGAAAGTGTTAAATGCTGTTGTAATATGCTAAAATAAAGGTCGTTGAGAATGTGTTAGCGACATATATCTACATGATATTGATTGCTAGCATTTTGTTAGAATAAGAGAATTGTTGATGTATTAGGAATTGGAGGGAAATCAGTCAGATGAATGAAGCCCAGAGAATTCAATTGAATGTAAGAGTTACAAAGGAAACGTCAGTGAAGCTTGATGAAATTGTGGAATACTATCAAGAAAATACAAAAATCGGCAGAATATACAAAGGCGATGTTTTGACAGATATTATTGAGAAGTCATATGAAATAATGGAAAAACAAAAAAAACTAAGAGGATAATTCACCAAGCTCAGTATGATATATTGTCAATAAGATTATAAGGCGATCTTATGAACAAAATGGTTGCACTTAGCAATAATTAATCGTATTATTTAAATAATCTGATAATTATTCAATGAGGTGGTTATGGATTATGATGAGAATGTCTATTGCTGGTGTCGCCGGTTTTGTCCTTGTGTTCATCGAGTCATATATCGTAATGGTCATCAAACAATATGAAACAATTGAGTTTGGGGGTATTGCCCCGTTTGTAAGTGTCTGGACAATGAATTTCTTTCTGGTATTTTCGATCCTTACGCATGTGAAATTCTGGTATGATGAACGGGAAGCACAACGCGAAGAAGAAGCTGCAGAAAGAGATCGTTTCATTAGTTAAAAGGAGAAAGGCAATTTGCCTTTCTCCTTTATTTTTGCTGTTCTGTTTGATCACGTTCTGCTTCTTCAGCAGCTATTTTTAATTCCGCATAGAATAATTGATCATTACATACCATACTGTGCTGTTCTTCATTCTTTTCGTTATAGCCTTTTTTGTCCTTATGGTTATGTTCCATCCTTTTTCCTCCTTACTCAATGTTTTTCTTGTTCGTATTTAACCCTAATTCCCTTTTTATCATTCGGTCATGCAGTTTTGTTAAAAATATTAATGTTAAGATCGACCCAGCTAATGTTAAGGCCATATCCCATTGCGCGTCCCATATGTCACCCTGCATTCCCAAAAAGTCCTTAGATTGTTTATTTCCCTTTGCAATCATAGCAAATAGCCATTCCACAATTTCATATAAGGCAGCAATGGCAAGTACGATTGAAACAGAAAGACTATTTATCCAGCGTTTATCAAACGTAGTTTTTCTGATTAGAATCTCCCTAACAACAATCGTAATAAGTCCTTTCATCAAATGACCAAATCGGTCATAATGGTTCCGTTTCAAATCCCAGGCGTCTTTCAGCCAATCGAAAAGCGGCACATTTGAATATATATAGTGCCCGCCGATAAACATGAGAATAGTAACGAATGTAATGATTGTATAGGAAAGTGTAGTAAATCGAAATTTTTTATAATAAATAAGAATCACTGCAATGGAAATGACTGCTGGAATAACTTCTAGAAGCCAGGATCCGTAAGATGCAGGCTTGATTGCAGACCAGATAAAAGCAAACAATACTATGAACAATAAAAACAAATGAATTCTTTTATTTTGCACTCAGTTCACCTCCTACAGGGGGACTTCATATATAAGTATTTTTCCAATCAGCAGTTTTCATTCCGATATCTAGCTATTCAATCATTTTAAGGTAAAGAGACTTACAAACGATCTTGTTGATGCCGCTGTATAAGCACTGTGAAACAATGAGAGAATGGAGGTAAAGACAGAGGAGTGGTAAAATGGGTGAAAATGATTTAGAGAATGTGTTCGATTGGGCCGGATTAGCGAATTTATATGATCAGCATGGATTTAAATTATGGCTTAGTGGTATTGAAAACAGTATTGATGCTGAATTTTTGGACCGATTTTCAGATGCGTATTCCATTGATACTGCCGAAAAATTGTATTATGACGAGTTATTATTTCATCTGAGGATCTTTAAAGGGATATGTAAAAACAATGATCTGCCCCCTCGGTATTGGTGAGTGGAGCTATAGATACATATACAGGAGGAGCTGGGAAGATGAATCCAATACCTGATCATTTACGTGAAAATCTTGATGTGATTTTTGTGGGATTTAATCCAAGCATTCGCTCTTCTGAAACGGGTCATCATTACGCCAATCCAAACAACAGGTTTTGGAAGATTTTATTTGAAGCGGGGATCACCAAAAGGAAATATGATACTTCAGAAGACTTTAAACTGCTTGATTTAGGTTATGGGATGACGAATATTGTTGCTCGCCCTACTAAAGCCGCAGATGAGATTACAAAGGATGAATATCAACATGGGAAACAGGAACTAAAGTTGAAGATTGAAATGTACTGTCCAAAAATTGTTTGTTTCGTAGGAAAAGGAGTGTACCAGCAATATAGCGGTAAAAAAGAGATTTCGTGGGGAATACAGAAGGAATCAGTCGTTGCGGGAACAATCGACTTCGTTGCTCCATCCTCAAGCGGCCTCGTGAGAATGCGGATGGATGAGGTTGTTGCTATTTACAAGCAGTTGCCGAATGTAATCAGCAGTTTGAAAACTCGGTAAAAAGGGGGTCCCAATAGTATAAACTTTTGGGACCCATCTTTATTTTTAGGCCGGCTTGTAAAAATGGTCCGTTAATTTCCGTTCCAGGCGCTTCGCTTTCCGCGGGGCCGGCGCTGAGCCTCCTCGTCGCCGTTGGCGTCTGCGGGGTCTCACCTGTCCAGCTGAGCCCGCAGGAGTCTTCGCGCCTTCCACTCCAATCAACTCAGGTTTCTAGATTCATTTTTGGAGCCGGCCTCCTTCCATCCTCGAATGATGTTTAAAGTCATTCTTTATGCATATGCCAACCGGATTTACTCCTCCCACAACTCGCAAAACAGCTAACAGAGAACAATATGTATGTGTGGCTTTTCGGAGAACAGGAACCAGATTTTCGTACCTTCAACCGTTTCCGTTCCGAACGCATGAAGATGTTGTTTACGAGACGTTCATTTTCATTGTCGACCTCCTTCGGGAGGAAAGGTTGGTGAAGCTGGAAAACTATTTCATGGATGGTACTAAGTAGGAAGCAAAGGACAACAAGCATACGTTTGTTTGGAAGAAATTCACTTTTTATGTCTGAAAGCGCAGTGTTTCCATGGCGAAAGTTTGCTTTCTTTTAGCATTCTAATTTCCGCGTGTCTTCTTTTTTATTACGAACTGAAAGATCAGCCGTATCATCAAATAGCCAACAGCTCCCCCAATTGTGTTTAGAATGATATCATCAATATCGAAACTGCCTACTTGGGTGAAAAATTGCAGGATTTCAACCATCACAGTTGACAGAAAAACGGCCCCGATGGTTCGCCAAAATCCGTTAAAACGGTTGAACAGTAACGGGAGGAAGAACCCTAATGGCAGAAAGGCCAGCACATTGCCGAGCAGATTGGACATCCAGATGCTTTGATTGATATGAGAAGATGCACTTATATAGTCTGAGATTGTTTTAAATGGAATGAGGTTATATGGACTGGAACCCGCAGAATTGATTTCGTAGGCAGCCTGTCTGTAAGGGCTCAAAAACAGCAAAATTACTGCACTGATGATGTAAAGAATGAATAGGACATAAGAAAATACAGATATTCTCTTCCTGTATTTGGAATCCATGAAATTTAGCATATCTTCTCCTTGATTTTTAATCTATTAGTCTGATGATATATCATATTTTATGCATTTATTGAAAATGTTGTAGATTTACGCAGTACTCTTAATGAAAGAAAAAACCTTACCTACAAAGGCAAGGTTAACTCATATGTATTTGATCGTCCTGCAAAGCAGGGCCCCTGCCGTCCGTACAGTGGTTAAGTGTCCCGCAACAAGCGAATGTTCGGCAGAGGCAGTTATATTTTAACACAACTTTGTTGGAAAAATACAATTTGAAGAGTGGATACTTTTATTTTTATTTGGAATAGTGTTATGATAACAATGATTTTACCATAAGGAGATGATTTTCATGGCTAAAAAAGGATACATACAAATGCAAAATGGTGAGAAAATCGAATTTGAACTTTACCCAAATGAAGCTCCAGGAACAGTTGCGAACTTTGAAAAGCTTGCAAACGAAGGCTTCTATAACGGTTTGAATTTCCACCGCGTAATTCCTGGGTTTGTAAGCCAGGGAGGGTGCCCTCACGGAACAGGAACAGGTGGTCCAGGATACACAATCAAGTGCGAAACTGAAGGAAACCCTCATAAGCACGTACCAGGTTCACTTTCAATGGCACACGCTGGAAGAGACACGGGCGGCAGCCAGTTCTTCATCGTTCACGAATCACAGCCACACTTAAATGGTGTTCATACTGTATTCGGTAAAGTAACTTCTGGTTTGGAAGCTGCTAAAGCTATGCGCAATGGCGATGTAATGGAAAAGGTAGTTGTAACAGAAGAATAAGAAATACGGAAAGAGCCTTTGGGCTCTTTTTTTGTACTTATTTACCCATTGAACCGAACGTATGCTCTTGTTAAAATGAAGGAGATTGAACTTGCTTAAAAGAATTAAATGCGACAGTCTAATATTCAATGAATTTGACTAAACTATCTAATTTGTTTAAAGTTAGATTAAATAGTCTAATTTTATTAATGTTGGGTGGAATGGCAATGCGACCAGCTTCTGTATTCATAATGGATGTATCGAAGTCTTCCTCTGCATTGGATGGGGATAAATTAAGCAGTTATTTAGGGCACCTCGAGACATGGATTAAAGCATGGTTTGGCAATTCAGGCCTGGTGAAAGTGAAACATCGTTCTGGGGATGAAATCATACTTCTCGCTGAAGGCTATTCGTCTGCCTTTGTCACTGCATTTTATATTAGCCGGATATGGAGTTTTAGTGATAATCCGCCATATTTTGGGCTCGCCTTTGGCAAGATTGATAAAAGAGTAGATGAAATAGATATTGAAAAGTGGATTCATCCATTGGTGAAAGACGCAAGAAATGCGAATGACCATCTAAAGAAACAGAAAGAAAAAGAATCCTTCTTTTTTCAGGTGAATGATGAAGGGTCAGAGCTGCGTACATTAATGAGGGGATTGCTCAGGATCCAGCATGTATTGAGCATGCAGCAGACGGAGGTCCAACGGCTAGTTTGCTCTCTATATCTCGTATATGGAAAACAAAACGCTGTTGCTGACCTGCTAGACCGAACAGCACCTACGATTTACAGCCATTTTAAGAAAGGTCATAGCGAGCATATTCTAGAGAGTTTCCGTGATATCGTTGAAGTGTTGGACTCCATTCAGGCAAAAGAATTCCCGGATTTTAAGAATGGACAAACGAAGGAACTCGAAGCAAATATCCGAAAAAATATCAAAGACCAGGTACAGTATGTATTCAGCCTCTAAGTTCTGGTGAAAGGAGCAGGAATGCTTATATTAAGTTTAATCATTGCCCATTTAATAGCGGATTTTTACCTGCAGACAGATCTAATGGTACAGAATAAGCTGAAAAACTTGAAAAAGCATATACTCCATCATCTCGTTATGAATATTGCTGTCCTGACAACAGGCTGGCTTTTAATGGGTCAACATTATGACTTGGTAAAGGCTGTCGTGTGGCCAGTACTTTTCATAACGGGGACTCATCTAATTATTGACATTTTAAAGATCAAGATTTTGGACCAATATTCAGTCCGCGAAAACTTTAATAAGCTGTGGTTTTTTGTAATAGACCAGCTGATGCATTTCTCCATCCTGTTGATCGCATTGCAGCTTTTCTGGGGAATTCCACTAGTTTCAAATATCGATAGATTTATACAGCTGCTGTTTGAGCAAGGGCGACAATTGGACACAGTAAATTCAATCCTTGTCATTGTGGTCATCGTAATACTGGGAACAACAGTTAGCGGCCATATAATCCGCATCCTGCTTGGATCCCTGCCTGGGCAGCTGTTGACTTTTGAAGGGAAATACACCTTTAAAAATGAGCTTAAGGAGACTGCGTATCCCCCGAATAGCATTGGCGAAAGAGGTTTGTCTGAGCAATACAGCTACATGGTTTTTAATAAGCACGATATGTCACGAGGGAAGCTGATCGGCTATATCGAGCGTCTCCTGGTCATCCTGCTTACATATTATGGCTCGTATCCAGCCATCGGCTTCATTGTTACCGCGAAATCAATCGCTCGTTTTAAACAAATGGATGACCGCGACTGGGCAGAATATTTTCTATTGGGTACTTTAACATCCATGTTTTTGGGAATCTTATTCGGAATTCTTTTGAGGGAAATAGTAAATTAGTAAATAGGAATGGCAGTCTTTTGGCTCGCAATTTTACATTTTCAGCTAAAGAGTATTATGGCGGAGTGATTCGAATGAACATCGTACTATTCAGTAAGGATTTGCGTATTTCTGACCATCAGCCATTGACCGAGGCTGCTGCAAAAGGCACTATACTGCCGCTTTATATTATTGAACCTTCTCTTTGGGAAGAATCAGCACTTTCCGCACGTCATTTTAAATTTGTTGCCGAAAGTTTAGAGGACCTTTCAAAGCAAATAGAGGACAGGGGCGGGAAACTCTTTTTTGCGATCGATGAGCTGGAGACGGTACTGGGAAATTTGCTGGTGTCTTATGATTCTATCAACTTATATGCGCATAATGACAATAGACTGATAGATAAAGCGGCACTATGGATGGAGCAACATCACCAGCGCCTTTTTACTTTTGGCCCGGAGCTTGAAAGTGTGCCAGTAAAACTTTATAAAAACCGTTTGCAGTCGTACCTGAACGAACCTATTGAAAACATTCCAAACAGGATCGAGGTACCGGAACAATCACCAGCTTTTCTATTTACTGATTTAAAAAAACTCCAAAAATTCAGCGTCAAAGGGAGTAAAATCCGTTTTGGACAGCAGGGCGGAGAAGGTAGAGCGATAGAAACACTTGATTCTTTTCTCGAAGAAAGGTTTGCGAACTACATCGCTAACCAGCACAAGCCTCTGCCTTCTTCGCTATCATCTTCGAGGCTTTCCGCTTATATCACATGGGGTAATATTTCAGTCAGGACAATTTTTCAAAAAACAAACGAAAAATTCCAATTCTGTGAGGTGAAGGAGGAACAGCTCCAGCTAGAAGAGTTTTTATCAAAGCTAACTGCCCGGTTGAAAATTTTCAGTATTCCTCATGAAGATCTGAGCGTGACAGATGTAGGTATGATCAAAAGGGAATGGAATGAAGAGTGGTTCCAGCGCTGGCTGCAGGGCAGCACAGGGATACCGATGATTGATGCAGCGATGAGAAGCCTGTTTAAAACAGGGTGGCTGAATTTCACGCTGAGAGGCCTGGTTATTTCTTTCATTACAAACACTTTATTGCTGGATGGACATAAACCATCCAGGGCATTGGCAGAATTGTTTTTAGATTACGAGCCTGGTGTCCATGATTTCTATATCCACCAGCTAACCGGAATGGCAGGAAAGGTGAAAATCACTGACCCTGTAAAAATTGGCAAGCAGCTTGATCCGGATGGGGTGTTCATCCGCAGATATATCCCGGAACTGAACAGTATTCCAGGAGAATATATCCACGAACCATGGCTTTACCCTGCTTTTTACCGGCTGGGCTATACAGCACCGATTGTTGATGTGAAAAAAGCAAATAAGCATGCGAGGATTCAGTTTCAGGGAATAAAAGGAAAGGGGAAGCGAGGTCGAGAAAAAGGAGTACGGGGGACGGAGCAGCTATCCTTCGACCTTTAAAGAGCAATCCTCCACGCCGCTTTTTCCCTTGAAATAAGTTAAGGAAACTCCTAAAAGGGATATAACCCCTCCTGATATAGTTAAAATGGACGGACCTTCTCCAAGCCAAACCCAGGCAATCAGGAAGGAGGCTGCCGGTGTCAGGTATAGTGAACTTGCAGCTTCGGAGGCGCCAGATTTAGCTGTAATATAGGCTAATGCAAAGTATGCAATCACCGTTGGGAAGAGCCCAAGGTATATAACGCTAATCGTAGCTCCTATTGATGCCTCAGCTATTTCTGCCCTGATTCCAGGAGCAAAGAAGCTCATGAAGATCGTAGCGCCCCAAATGGTATAGGTAGTAAAAGGAAGTGCTCCATATTTACTTAAATATCTTTTTTGGAACACAAAGTAAAGTGATTCTGAAAGTGAAGCAATCAATATCAGGATCACGCCTAAACCAAACTCGAAGCTTCCCGAAGCGCCATATGAAATGAAGATGACCCCGAGCAAACTGATGGCAGCGCCAACCCAATACCATTTTCCGGTGCGTTCCCGAAAGAAAATGGTGCCTAATAATCCAATAAACACCGGGGATGTTGAAACAAGCAAGCTGGCTGCTCCGGAACTGACCGTTTGTTCGCCAAAATTTAGAGCTGTTTGATAGACAGCAAATCCGAGGAAGCCAAACAGCAAAATTACCGGCCAATCTTTTATATCTGGCAGCTTCATTTTTGTGAAGGCTGCGTAGAAAGCGAGAACCACAGAACCAATAAAGAGCCTCAGGAACGACAGGTGCTCAGGAGAATACCCTTCAAGACCGTGTCTGATTCCAGCGAATGAAGAACCCCATAATAAAATAACCAGCGCGTGTGCCGTCAGAATTCTATAATCCATTTAATACACCTCATTAAAAACCATCCAATTAAATCCTGTATAATGTTATGTCTTTTAAATATAACTGGGTCTTGGTAGAATGTATCCAGCCATTAAAATTATTTTAAAACCAACCAATTTTGAATGGAGCTGGGACATGAAAGTGCCGAAGTATAAGGTGATTATTGAATATATAAAAGAACAAATTACAAATGGCACATGGCCGGTTGGCAGCAAACTGCCCAGTCAGCGTGACCTTGCAAAGCAATTTGGTGTGAACAGAAGCACTGTCATAACTGCATTGGATGAATTGGCAGCTGAAGGCCTGGTAGAAGGTAAGCTCGGAATGGGGACGGTCGTCGTCAACAATACCTGGACTCTGATGCGTTCCACTGCTCCTGTGAATTGGAGCGAGCAGGTAGCGCTTGGCATGCACCAGGCAAGCATTGGCACTGTACAAGCTATAAACAAGGCAGAATCGGACCAGAGTTTAATTCAGCTCAGTAAAGGAGAACTTTCCCAGGATTTATTTCCTCTTGAGGATATGAGAGCTATTATAAAAAAGGTTGGACAAGAGCTCGAACCTTTTGGGTATGAAGATCCAAAAGGTAATCCACAATTGAGGGACGCGATTGCTAATTACCTAAATGAAAAAGGGATTCAGGTACCAGCATCTTCAATTTTAGTAGTATCCGGGGCATTGCAGGCTCTTCATTTAATTTCCATAGGTTTATTGGAAAGAGAATCCACAGTATTTCTCGAGAATCCATCATACCTATATTCATTATCTACCTTCCAGTCTGCCGGTATGAACCTGCAGGGAATCCAGATGGATCAGGAAGGCATCATTCCAGAAATGATTAAGGCATTTAATCACAGCAAGAAATCCGTATTATACTGCCATCCAACATTCCAGAATCCCACTGGTGCATTAATGGGAGAAAAAAGAAGGCAGGAGCTGCTGCAGCTGGCGGAGAATGCTCAGCTTCCAATCATCGAGGATGACGTGTACGGTGATTTATGGCTAGACTCACCTCCCCCGGCTCCAATCAAATCGCACGACAGGCACGGCAATGTCTTGTATCTTGGAAGCCTTTCAAAGAGTCTGAACCCGGGCCTGAGAATTGGATGGATTGCCGGTCCGGAAGCTGTTATTGACCGTCTGGCAGACCTAAAAATGCAAACAGACTACGGCTCAAGCTCTTTATCTCAAAGGGTAGCAGCAGAATGGCTTTCAAGTGGATTATATGAGCAGCACTTATTGAAGGTAAGGCAACAGCTAAAAAAGCGGAGAAACACCGCAATACAAGCATTGGATCAACATCTTAGCCGTTATGCTGAATGGGAGCGGCCTGCCGGCGGATTTTTCATCTGGGTAAAAATGAATCCGGAAATCTCAATGGCAGATTTGTACAGAAAAGCACTTGCCAATGGCGTTCTGATCAATCCGGGGAGGATTTATGCGACAAAAAAGCTGCAGCATTTCAGGCTTTCTTTTGCGAACGGGCCGGTTGATGACATCGCCAGGGGAATCGCCATATTAGAAACACTGTTGGAAGATTGTTAGAATAGAAGAATAAGATTTGGAATTGGATCAAGGTCAGGGAAAAGGAGAGAAAAATGAAATTAGTATCTTGGAATGTGAATGGAATAAGAGCTTGTACTGGCAAAGGTTTCTTGGACTTCTTTAATGAAACGGCCACAGATATCTTCTGTATACAAGAAACGAAATTGCAGGAAGGCCAAATTAAACTTGAACTGGAAGGGTACCATCAGTTCTGGAACTATGCTGAGAAGAAAGGGTATTCTGGTACAGCTGTCTTTTCAAGGGAAAAGCCTATCTCTGTACAATACGGGATTGGCTCTGCTGAACATGATCATGAGGGAAGGGCAATCACACTTGAATTCGAACAATTTTACCTTGTGAATGTCTATACACCAAATTCCCAGCGCGACCTGGCAAGACTAGGATACAGGTTATCCTGGGAAGATAAATTAAGAAACTATATGCTTGAACTAAACCAGAAGAAACCAGTTATCCTATGCGGTGATTTGAATGTCGCCCACAACGAAATCGACTTGAAAAATCCTAAACCCAACCGAGGCAACTCTGGATTCACAGACGAAGAAAGGGGAAAAATGACCGAACTCCTTGAGTGCGGATTTGTTGATTCCTTCCGTTACCTGCATCCTGATGCTGAAGGAGTCTATACATGGTGGTCTTATATGAATAAGGTAAGAGAAAGAAATATCGGGTGGCGCATTGATTATTTCATTGTTTCAGAGAGACTGGCCTCTTCAATTGTGGAAGCGGGCACCGAATGCTTCGTTATGGGAAGTGACCACTGTCCTGTAACATTGGAACTTAACATAACAGAATGACGTCTTATTATTCCTCCGGGTTATTGTCCGGGGGAATTTTTTTTTTCATTTTCATTTTTATTGGCTCAAAGAAACAGTATGGCTTAATTCAAGCTTGATAGCTTATGAGTATATCTTAATCACAAAGCATTACATCGCTTTTATAAAAGAATTTAAGAATTATTAAAACCTTTTCTTTTGATTTCCGCTTAAATGTTATATACTATAAGACAATAAGGATAACACATTTAAAAATTCCTTGATAATGTAATGTCATTATTAATGGGGGTACGTTGGTGGTAAGTTCTATTAAACTAACAAAACGACAGGAAGAAATCGTTCAGATTGTTAAGGAAGATGGCCCGATCACGGGTGAGCAGATTGCTGAAAAGCTAAAGCTTACTCGCGCAACTCTCCGTCCTGACCTGGCGATATTAACGATGGCAGGGAATCTGGAGGCCAGACCAAGAGTTGGCTACTTTTTCAATAAAGAAAAAGAGACGAAGCTGAACGCGAAAGCAATTCTTGATCTGAGGGTCAATGATTACAAAGGCCACCCGATCGTCGTTCAGAAATCCTCCTCCGTGTACGATTCGATTGTCCAGATGTTCCTTGAGGATGTAGGGACCCTTTACGCGGTGGATTCTGAAGGATGTCTGGCTGGGGTTATTTCAAGAAAAGATCTATTGAGGGCAGCTATCGGGAACAAAAATCTCGAGGATCTGCCTGTAAGCGTCATCATGACAAGGATGCCTAACATCATTACAGTCAAACCGGAGGAAACGCTGCTTCAGGCTGCTAATAAGCTGGTGACAAATCGAATTGATTCACTCCCTGTCGTCCGGGAACTCAACGGGAAGCCAGATACATATGAGGTCATTGGGCGAATTACAAAAACGACTATTACGAGGGTTTATCTTGAAATCGCAGAGCAAAAATCTGTCTAGGAAGTGAGCGTATTTTGGATATGAAGGAAGTTGTTTATGTAGTATCCGACTCCGTCGGGGAAACAGCAGAATTTGTAGTAAAGGCCGTGGCGACACAATTTAACGGCGGCCAGGTTGACATAAGAAGGAATTCATATGTTGAGGATGAAGAGGACATTGAGGATGTCATCATTGTGGCGAAACAAGTTCAGTCCATCATCGCATACACCATCGTCGTTCCGTCTTTAAAGGCTTATCTTGACAAAAGGGCCCAGGAGGAAGGGATTTATGCAGTTGATTTGTTAAACCCGCTCATGAACGCCTTTGAAAAAAAGTTCAACAAGGAGCCGAATCATCGTCCAGGAATGATGCGCAAGCTTGATGATGAATACTTTCGGAAGATCGAAGCGATAGAATTCGCCGTGAAATACGATGATGGCAGAGATCCACGGGGGATTTTAAGGGCGGATATCGTTTTGGTCGGCGTTTCACGAACCTCCAAAACACCGCTGTCCATGTATCTTGCACATAAACGGTACAAAGTGGCAAATGTTCCGATCGTGCCTGAAGTCAAGCCGCCTGATGAATTGTTCCAGATTCCGAGGAGCAAATGTGTCGGACTCATCATCTCGCCAGATAAGCTGAATGAAATCAGGACCGAAAGGCTGAAGGCGCTGGGGCTGGGTGCAAGGGCGAATTACGCGAGCTATGAACGAATTCTTGAAGAGCTTGATTATGCGGAAAAAATAATGAAACGTGTTGGCTGTCCTGTCATCAATGTTTCCAATAAGGCAATTGAAGAAACTGCAGGGTTGATACTTGATATTTTAAAAAGTGAGAGGAGTTTTGGCTGATGTCTAAATTTGTTTATCTTTTTAATGAAGGAAACAGCGGGATGAAGGAAATTCTTGGAGGGAAAGGTGCCAACCTGGCGGAAATGACGCGTATCGGCCTTCCTGTACCGTTTGGCTTCACCATTTCCACTGAAGCCTGCAACTCTTACTATGAAGCAGGCAAAACGATTCCTGCTGAAGTCCAGGCGCAGGTTCTTGAAGCGCTCGGGGAACTTGAAACGAAAACAGGCAAGAAGCTTGGAAATCCTGAAAACCCTCTGCTTGTATCAGTACGCTCTGGCGCAGTGTTCTCCATGCCGGGGATGATGGACACAGTTTTGAATCTCGGAATGAACGACGAAACAGTTGAAGGCATGGCCAGTCTGACGAACAATCCTCGTTTTGCGTACGATTCTTATCGTCGCTTTATTCAGATGTTCAGTGATGTCGTCCTTGATGTTGATGTGTTCTTTTTCGAACGTTTCCTTGAAGAAAAACGTGAAGCAAAAGGATATGCATCTGACCCAGAAATGACAGCTGAGGACTGGAAGGAAGTAATAGAAGGATATAAGAAAATTGTGCAAAAACATACGAGAAAGCCATTTCCTCAGGATCCAAAAGAGCAATTATTTCTTTCGGTCAACGCTGTATTTGATTCATGGAACAATCAGCGCGCGATTGTCTACCGCCGTCTGAATAAAATTCCTTCCCACCTTGGAACTGCTGTCAATATCCAGAGCATGGTCTTCGGGAACATGGGTGACGATTCAGGCACAGGTGTTGCGTTTACACGCGATCCTTCTACCGGTGAACACATCCTATATGGCGAATATTTGATCAATGCCCAAGGGGAGGATGTGGTAGCGGGTATCCGTACACCTCAGCCAATCCAGACACTAAAAGATGAAATGCCTGAAGTCTATCAGGAATTCGTTGAGACATGCCAACGGCTTGAGAACCATTATGAAGACATGCAGGACATTGAATTCACTGTAGAACGTGGAGAGCTTTTCATCCTGCAGACACGCACCGGAAAGCGTACCGCCCAGGCGGCAATCCGAATTGCAACAGAGTTAGTCCAGGAAGGAATCATTGACAAAAAGACTGCATTGCTTCGTGTGGACCCTGAGCAGCTTGATCAGCTCCTGCACCGGAGGATCGATGAGAATTTCGAACGGAATCAGCTGGCCAAAGGACTGCCAGCTTCACCAGGGGCCGCAACAGGCAAGGTTGTATTCGATGCTGATGAAGCAGAGCTGCTTGCGAATGAAGGCCAGAAGGTCATCCTCGTCCGTCCAGAGACGACTCCGGATGATATCCACGGCATTATCGCAGCACAGGCGGTTGTTACAAGCCGCGGCGGAATGACAAGTCATGCTGCTGTTGTGGCTCGAGGCATGGGTAAAGCATGTATCTGCGGATGCGAGGCGATGAAGATCGATCTTCATGAGAAACAATTCCGCGTCGGTGAAGTGGTAGTGAACCATGGAGACATCATTACGATTGATGGCGGAACTGGAGAAATCATGCTTGGTGAGATCCCGATGATTGAGCCTGAGCTTTCAGATGAGTTCCAGCTTCTGCTTTCGTGGGCTGACGAAGAACGAAAAATAGGAGTGCGTGCGAACGCTGATAATCCTGAAGATTCTGCAAAGGCGCTTGAATTTGGGGCAGGTGGTATTGGTTTATGCCGTACTGAGCACATGTTCATGGATGCGGCAAGGGTGCCGATTGTCCAGAAGATGATCCTGGCTGAAACGTTTGAAGAGCGCAATCTTGCCCTTGATGAATTATTGCCAATGCAGCAGGGAGATTTTGAAGGAATCCTTGAAGTCATGCAGGGGCTTCCAGTAACGATCCGCTTGCTCGATCCGCCTCTTCATGAGTTCTTGCCTGACAAGGAAGAATTACTAGTAGAGATTACGAAGCTGCAAATACTTGATCCAGAATCAAAGGAACTTAAGGGAAAGGAAGCATTGCTTAAAAAAGTGCGCCAGCTTGATGAATTCAACCCAATGCTGGGTCACCGTGGCTGCCGTTTAGGCATGATCCATCCTGAAATCTATGAGATGCAAGCCAGAGCCATCTTTTATGCAGTAGCGAACCTTTCGGAGAGAGGGATTGAAGTCCAGCCTGAAATCATGATTCCATTAGTAGGACATGTAAATGAGTTAAAAGAAATGCGTGAATTAGTCAATGTTGCAGCACAAAGCATCAAAGAAGAAACAGGCAAGGATTTTCAGTATACTGTTGGGACAATGATTGAGATTCCACGTGCAGCCTTGACAGCTGACCAGATTGCCCAGGAAGCTGATTTCTTCTCATTTGGCACGAACGACCTGACACAAACAACATTTGGATACAGCCGTGATGATGCAGAAGGCAAGTTTCTTCAAGCATATATTGAACAAAAAGTACTGCCAGAAAATCCATTCGCCGTGCTCGACCGTGAGGGAGTCGGCAAATTGGTTGAGACAGGTGTAACGCTTGGCCGCCAGACAAAGCCTGGTCTGAAGACAGGTATTTGCGGTGAACATGGAGGAGAAAAGAGCTCGATCGAATTTTGCTACACTGCAGGACTTGACTACGTCAGCTGCTCTCCTTACCGTGTACCGCTGGCCCGTTTGGCAGCTGCTCAGGCAACAATCCGCCATGAGAAAAATAACGAAAAAGAAGTCGTCACAACTAAATAATTTATTCGAGGAGCGTGTGACCAAAACACGCTCTTTCTTTCATAATATGAAGGATTTACCTTATCAATAGGTAACTCATGGAAAAAAGGGTATACTAGTCATGTAAGTAAAATCCTTAGGTCTTCTGGTGTTACGACTCACCGTTAGAAGGCGTGAGACCAACCAGAAAGGATGAAGGAAATGAACATGAAATTATACCAGGCTAATGCAGGGGATGGCAGCAAGAAGAAAGGCTTAAGAAGAACGCAATCATTTTTTTCGACAGCCCATGAAGCTGTTTCAGAAGCCTTTGCTCTAAAGGAAAAGATGGATTCGAGGTATGGCAACGAAATTGAGTGGGATTATGAAAGTGTATTTACAGGAACATCAGATAAGATGAAAATCCTCAAAGGATACCTGAAGGGTAATCGACAAACTACACCTTTTTATCTGGAAATACTTCGTGTCGAAAACGATGAGAAGATAAAACCGGTATCCCCGATCAAACCTAAAAGTGTTACAAAAGAAGATCAAATGGTTTTCAACAAGGTTGTGGATATGCTGCAGTTAAAGAACGCATAAATTAGGCCGTTCCTCAATTACGATGAACGAATAAGAAAAAATGGAAGGGCTCGCACAATTTTTTGTGCGGCCTTTTGTATATATTTTACCGATATTAAGGGGTTCAGAGATGAGACAAATTGAATTAATCCATCAGCAAGCAGTAGAAAACACAAAAATTAAAATTCAGGAAGACATCGATATGTTCCTTGGAGAAAAGGAAGACTTGCCCGATTTCGAGGAATATTTAAATACAAGAAGTAATTATATCAATCAAATTTGGCTGAATGTCTGGCTGACGAAGTCGACGAATGACTTCTCAAAGCGTGACAAGAAATCTTTTTTGAGTGAACGTGGTTTTACAGTAGAAGGTGTAGACCGGAAGTTGATCAATAAGTTGTTCAGGAACGAAGTGAGGGACTATGAACCCTTTGATACGGAAGAGTGGATTAAATCCTCAAACATCGAGCAAACATGGCGTGAGTTATATGGCCGGGCACGGAAAAGGTACTTGAAAAAAGCAGAGGAAGACCGTCTGCTTGAGAAGAGAGCGTTGATCAAAGAGAAAATCCATCAGGCAGCACATAAGGTTTTAAATGAGTACCAGGATTTGGCTTACTTGAGGATCAGGCATGAGATGGCAAAGGAATTGCAGAAAGTATTTAAGGAGAATCCGAGATACGAGGATCTTGATACATACAGGCTTGAGGAAAGGTTAACGGAAATCGGAGCCTTTGAGCCGGAAGACTACCGAACTATGGCTGATTTTTTTGATGAATTGACAGGTCAAATCCATCAGACAGCACAATGGGGACGGTATTATTTTGAATATGAAACCTACCAATTCCATTTTGAAAACAGAGTGATGGATTACTTCAGTCTTATAGGAGCAGAACAAGTCCTGAATAACCTTACGGAAGATGTGATTAACTCTTATGAAGAGGTATTTGAAGACAGGCTCTCCGTTTCTGAGACGAAGCGGATTATTCATGATACAGTTGAAGCGTTTATAGATGGATTCCTGTATAAACTTCAAGAAGAGTACATAGACGATCTTTTGGAGCTATCCGAAACTGTTTTTGATGAAAAAATCCATCGTGATCTATATGAACATGACTTGATGGAAAGGGAAAGAAGGAAGGCGGAGGAAGCTGCAGAACAAGAGCGGAAGCGTGCAGAAGAGGCTCGGATGCTGGAAGATATCTTCGGCAGGGAATATAATCCTTCCCTCAGGAGGAATATACGTTATATTTTGCATATCGGAGAGACCAATACAGGGAAAACTCACCATGCACTTGAAAGGATGAAGGCGGCAGAAAGTGGCTTGTATCTTGCGCCTCTGCGCCTGCTGGCACTGGAGGTCTATGAAAAGCTCAATTCAGAAGGTGTTCCATGCTCGCTGAAAACGGGTGAGGAAGAAAAGTCAGTGGAAGGGGCGAACCATACTTCCTGTACTGTAGAAATGTTTCATGAAAAGGATTTCCATCATGTAGTCGTGATTGATGAATCCCAAATGATTGCTGATAAAGACAGAGGCTTTTCCTGGTTTAAAGCAATCACGAAAGCAAATGCTGAAGAAGTGCACATCATTGGCAGCGTGAATATTAAACAGATGATGTTGGACCTCCTCGGTGATGGAGTTGCGGAAATACATGAATATAGCCGCGATATTCCTCTGCAAGTTGAGAACAAAGAGTTTAGTCTTAATCATACAAAGAAAGGAGATGCGCTTGTTTGTTTCTCCCGTAAACAGGTATTGGAGAATGCGTCAAAGCTGCAAAATAGCGGACGGCAGGTAAGCATGATTTATGGAAGTATGCCTCCAGAGACGCGAAAGAAGCAAATTGACCGATTTATTAAAGGGGAAACAACTGTTGTAGTCGCAACAGACGCGATTGGGATGGGTTTGAACCTGCCAATTAGGCGAATCGTATTCTTGGAAAATGAGAAGTTTGATGGAACGAGAAGACGAAGATTAACGTCACAGGAAGTGAAGCAAATAGCGGGCCGTGCGGGAAGGAAGGGCATTTATAATGTCGGTCGGGTTGCATTTACAGCGGATATCAGCCTGATGACAAAGCTCCTTGAAAAGGAAGATCATCCAGTTGAAATATTTTCCATTGCACCAACCTCAGGAATCTTTGAACGATTTCAGAAATATCACCGTTCTCTCGCTGTCTTCTTTGAGCTTTGGGATAAATTCGAGAGTCCAAGGGGCACGAAAAAAGCATCCCTAACGGAAGAAAGGGATCTGTACGAATATGTGCGGAATACTGAAATCGAAGCGAGACTGCCAATGATGGAATTGTATGGTTTCCTCCACTTGCCATTTTCATCCAGAGAGCCTGCCCTGATTGAACAATGGCTTGAAACAATCAAGGCAATTATCTCTGGTGAAGACCTGCCGGAGCCTGTTGTAAAGACAGTGACACTTGAAGAACTCGAACTTTCATATAAGGCAATCGGCCTGCATTTGTTGTTTTTATATAAGCTTGACCGGAGGACAGAGGCTGTATATTGGGAAAGGCTTAGAACCGGATTGAGCGATGATGTTCATGAATTCTTAAAGTCAGAAGTGAAGAATTATAAAAAGAAATGCAGACTTTGCGGTAAAGGTATCCATGTCGATTCCCCTTATCAAATTTGTGATCCCTGCCACTCGGCAAGGTACAGGAACCGGTCTGATTCACGGGACAGATGGAGATGACTAACAGGAAGCGGTGCTCTTATGAATTGAGAGCACTGCTTCTTTTATGAGGGACAGTAGTATATAAACGGTGATCCGCCATAAGATGGATAGTGAGATTATTTAAAAAGGTGTGATCACATGGCTGTCCATGTCGTGAGAGCAGGAGAAACCCTTTGGTCTATTGCAAGAACATATGGTGTCACCATCCAAAACATAATCGATGTCAATGGGCTCCCTTCCGCCAGTTTAATTATCCCCGGCTTGGCGCTCTACATCCCTGATCAACAGCCGATTGTTCGCTTTTATAAAATTAAGGCTGGCGATACCTTATGGAAACTGTCGGTCCAGTTTAATACAAGCGTCAATAGTATCTTGAACGCAAATCCTGGGCTTGACCCCAACAGATTGTATATTGGCCAGAATATTAATATTCCATCCCCTATAGAACCGCAAATGGCCACGCTCGGTTTTATTGTACCGAGTTCCCCTCAAACCTTTCTGGCAACACTCGAAGCACTCGCGCCAAAGCTGACTTTCCTGGCGGTGGCGGCTTACTCCTTTACCGACCAAGGATATGCTTATGTAGGCATGGATGATACCTCAATCGTCAGAAGAAGCAACGAATTGAATGTGATTCCGTTATTATTAATCCAGAACACAAAAGGTTCGGGTTTCAGCAAAGAATTAGCTGGGAATGTATTGGGGAACTCTGTATTAAGAGGAAACCTGGTTGCCAGTCTCGTGAACCTCGCTAATACAAGGGGATATGGGGGCATTAGTGTCGACTTGGAGTTCATTCCCCCGCCAAACAGAGAAGATTTTAATTCCTTCCTAAGGGAATTGAAGGCAGCAATGGGTAATCTTATTTTACACGTGAACGTACACGCGAAAACAGAAGATATCCCTACCAATCCAATTATTGGAGCCTACGATTATAAAACAATCGGAGAGATTGCGGACATTGTTGCCGTCATGACAATTGATTACGGCTACCCGGGAGGCCCGCCAGATCCTGTATCACCCTTATGGTGGCTGGCTCTTGTGATACGGTATTCCCTTACTCTGATTCCTCGGGAAAAAATGCAAATCGCCTTACCCCTTTATGGGCATGACAAAGTCGTTTCAACCAATCAATACAAAGCACTTTCAGTCCTGGATGCGCAAAATCTTGCCATATCCACAGGTACGGTCATCCAGTTTGACGCAGCTGCCAAATCCCCCTGGTTCAGATATTGGAAAGGAACAGAAGAACATATCGTCTGGTTTGAAGATATTCGCAGCTATATCGAGAAATACAGGTTAGTCGACCTTTATCAGCTCTATGGAACAACTTATTGGCAGCTGAGCATGCCAGCACCACAAAACTGGGCGTATTTAGAAAAAATTGATATTTTAAAATCTTAATAGGTTTTTTGCTTAAAGATAGATAAAAGAGTTTTATCAGATATTTTCCACTTGCTTCTAAAAAGGAGCAGGTGTCTTTTTATTTGTGTGAATAAACTGCTTTTTGGGTATTAGGTAGGTAATCGTATTAGAGAAAAGGAGGCTTCACGATGAACAATTTTTTAAAAAGTGGCTTTTTGCTGGGAATCGGTGCTGCTGTTGCGGGAAAGGAAAAGTTGGATGATACCATTACGAAGCTGGTTGAGAAAGGTAATATGACTCAGGCAGAGGCAGATACCATTTTTGATGATTTTTTTAAAAAAGGTGAATCAAAAAGTGATGAGTGGAACCAGGAATTCAGGAAAATGGTCAAAGGTCAGCTCAATGAGCTTGGATTCGTGACAAAGGAAGAACTAGATCATGTGCAGGCACAGCTTGTCATGCTGCGAGATGAAATAACTCATCTTCGAAACAGCAGCTTAAATAAGGATATAGATGAAATGGAGCTAGGAATGGAGAATGTTCCACCTGGTTTTTCAAAAGACTTGGAATAATAAGGTGATGGAATGTTGACAGATCGTTTGAGACGTTTAAATAGATATAGAGAAATAGCTTCATTGTTTGTAAAGTATGGGTTTGGATATGTGCTGGACGAAGTCGGTCTGTTTCAGGTCCTTTCTTTAAGAGACAGGATAACGGCTGAAGTGAAAAACGGAAATACAAGAGAAGCTGGCCATCGTATCAGATGCATGCTGGAGGAATTAGGCCCTGCATTCATAAAGCTTGGCCAGCTGCTCAGCATCAGAAGTGATTTATTGCCTGCGGAAATTGTCAGGGAACTGGAGCTGCTGCAGGACCAGGTACCGCCTGTTCCAGTAGAGGAAATAAAAGAAAAGATCCAGGCTGAGTTTGGCAGGCCGGTGGAGGAGATTTTCGATTATTTTAACGAAGAATGCACAGCTGCAGCTTCGATCGGTCAGGTTCATGAAGCGGTCCTTCCTTCTGGAGTGGAAGTCATGGTGAAAATCCAGCGACCAGGAATTAAACAGGTAGTTGATTCTGATCTGGAAATATTGAAGGATCTTTCCAGATTAATTGAGCAGCGGTACGATTGGGCGCAATATTACAATGTCAGGGATATGGTGGAAGAATTATCCGAGTCCATTCGCAGGGAATTGGATTATTCCGAAGAAGCGCTTAATACGGACATGGTCCAAAGGCAGTTTTCTGATTGTGAATCGATCAAAGTACCGCTAGTGTATCATGATTATTCTACATCGCAGATTCTGACAATGGAAAAGATCAAGGGTATCAAACTAAATGAGCTAGTTAATATCATTGCAGAAAAAGATGAAAAAAGACGGATTGCGGACTCTCTGGTCAGTGCGTTTATTACCCAAATTTTAAAGGAAGGATTCTTTCATGGAGATCCACATCCTGGAAATATTCTCTATATCCCGGAGAAGCAGCAGATTGTGTTCATTGATTTTGGCCAAGTGGGAAGCCTTTCGGCAAGCATGAGATATGATACGGCCACGATGATGATGGGAATCATGCAAGAGGATACCCACCGAATCGTAAAGGCGATTTTCCGAATGGCGTATGTGCCGACAGATATAGATGAACAGCATTTCTACGATCATGTCGATGGAATCAGGAAAACGATCGAACATTCCTCTCAAAAAGGGCTTCATTTAGGACTGACTGTCAAAGAGTTGTTTGCAGCAGCGCAGGAACACCAAATTATTCTTCCGAAAGAAATGACGATGATGGGAAAAGCGCTCATTACAATTGAAGGAATCATAGCGGAATTGGACCCCAGCCTTAATATGATCGAACTTGCAAAACCATATGGGGAACAGCTTATGAGAGAAATGTATGACCCGATAAAAACAGGAAAAAGGCTTTGGAATAAAGCGGAGGACCTAACAGAACATTCACTAATATACCGAAACAGGTCGAGAATGTGCTGGAGCAAACTTCAAAAGGGGATTTAAAGTTTGAAATAAGCTTATCTGAAATTAACCGTATCCTTCATAAATTTGATCGAATCAGCAACCAGGTTTCCTTTAGTTTAACTTTGCTGGCCTTTAGCATCGTGGTCCTTGGATTGATTGTAGGTGCCACGTTTGGGAACAATACCGTCCTTACCAGTGTTCCGGCAATTGAAATAGGATTCGTCATTGCCTTTGGCATGTTTTTGTGGATTATCTATTCAATACTTAAATCAGGAAGGTTTTGACAGTGTAATCACTAAATCGGGCGGTGCGAATAGCATCGTCTAATTTTATGGTCTGTGTAGGGCTAAATGCGGTGCTTAAGGGCAATGGTAATTATAGTTAATCCTATAGTTTACGGAGGAAATAAGCATGCCTTGCAGAAGAACTGACGAATTGCATGAACTTGTTAAGGAAGCTAAAAAGTATACAGTGACCGGAAGGGTAGCCGATTATATTCCTGCACTGGCAAAGGCTCATCCTGAAGAATTATCGGTAGCAATCTTTCATAATGACGGCGAATGTGTTTCTGCTGGGGATGTACAGCAGAAACTTACATTGCAAAGTGTCTCCAAGGTGCTGACACTTGCACTCGCATTAATGGACTACGGTGAAGATAAGGTTTTTAGTAAAGTTGGCTATGAACCTACTGGAGACCCAATCAACTCAATCATCAAACTGGAATTCAGTCCTTCCAAACCGCTAAATCCCATGATCAATGCAGGAGCACTTGCTGTTACTCATATGATTAAAGGGGAGCATCCCAATGATCGTTTTGACCGTATACTATCATTTATTCAAAAACTGGCTGGGAATTCATCTATCGGTTTTTCAAAAGAAGTTGCCCAATCAGAATATGAAACTTCCGATCTGAATAGAGCTCTTTGCTATTTCATGAAACAGCATGGGGTCATAGAAGAAGATGTCGAAGAATTGCTGGAGGTTTATACAAGGCAATGTGCGATAGAAATGGACTGTTTGGATTTGGCGCGTATTGGCTGCGTTTTTGCCATGGATGGACTTGATCCAGTCACAAACAAAAGGCTGATTCCGGCCCATGTTGCGAGATTATGCAAAACTTTCATGGTTACTTGCGGAATGTACAATGCATCCGGGGAATTCGCAGTCCGTGTCGGAATACCGGCAAAAAGCGGGGTATCCGGCGGAATAATGGGGTCTGTTCCAAATCGGTTCGGCATAGGGATTCTGGGTCCGGCACTGGATGAAAAAGGGAACAGCATAGGTGGGATAAAATTGTTGGAGATGATGTCAGCGAGATATAAGATGAGCATGTTTTAGGAGCTCGAAAAACACGAAATAAAATGTGTAAATTAAAAAAGTGAAGGACGCGTACAAATGTACCGTCCTTGTTTTCGTTTTTCATTCAACTATCCCCCAAAGGCTTCGAGAATATCCTCAATTTCCTTCAGATTGAGCAGCTTCGCTGCATCTGTTTGATCCTTAGGTGTCCTTGGCTGTACCGCTGGCCTGATTTGATAAACACCATTTTCAAGGATCGACTTGATTTCTGCAAGCTCTTGTAAGATTTCAGCAGAGCCGCCATTCAGAGCCGGTTTGGGGCTCAGGTAATGGTGAAGCGCAGATAGAACCAAATGGCTAAGTGTGCTGTTTTCTGCATGGTATTCAATCTGATCCACAATTTTGGGTGAAATAGTGTAAGACTCACCAGTCTTGACATCAATATATCTTTCGGGGACAGTTATCGCGATCTTGTTGACGTAATCCGTATAAGTGTTTGACATACCGATCATCCTTCAACGGAAATTAGTTCCTCGGTATTCTCATGTTGTTTTTTAAGTTGATTCATTTTGGCTAAAATCATGAGTCCGAAGACATTCAGTTTTTCCAGATTTTCAGGAAAAGTCAGTTCGATCGGACGGCCTTTCTCAGACCATCTTACTGCGGCTTCCTGGATTTGTTTTTGTGCAAGCTTTGCAGCACCGCCGACGGCAATATATCGTGAGGCTCCCTTGATTTCACTCGAACTGCTTCTGGCCCGGTCGAAATGCTCAAGGTATTTGATCGCCATGATCCGTAATTGCGGAATTACATACTTGCTGATATCTTTCCTGACACCTGCAAAAGGTTCGACATACCATTCTGACTGTCCTGCAGAAAGCTTTTCTTCGAGTTCGGACCTAGAGTCAAATGTATAAAGTTCGTTCTTGCTCACTTTTTTAATGATGGTATCAAGGAATAAATTGATACCGAAGTGGTCCCCTTCTACAGAAGCCACTGGTTTATTATTCTTGATTCCTACAAAGTCAACTGAGTCACCGCCGAGGTCTCCGATGATGATTCCTTTTTTGGAATCTTTGACAAGGCTGTCGTCTTTGATGGCAAGTGTGTCGATATCGCGGATTAAGCCAAGATAAGCGCAGGCTCCTTCTGCACCGACAATGACATCTTTAATCTGAAGCTTGACAGTCAGTTCCTTCGGCTCTGGAATCCCGGCCACCTTGTGGAGGATGACCGAGTGATTTCCAATCAATCTTTGCTTCAATACTTCTTTCTTTTCCTTATATTGCGTAGTTGGAAGAGAAACAGCTAATTGATCGATCGTATAATTTATTTCAATGTCATCGGGATTGATAATTGAAGCGTGATAGGCTGCAGCGGCAAACAGAAGTATATATGTGCGTTCTTCGTCGGCTTTTTGATTATTGCTTGCAGTCAAGCTGACGTTCCTCTGTTTTGCAGCAGATTTTCCTGCGTAAAAAATTTCTCTTTTGTTCATGACCGCCGGGCTTTTTACCTCTACGATCAAATTTTCCTCGAGGTCAATATCTTCTTCGTCATAGGGCCTTTCGTAAAATTCATCGTCGTATAGTGCAATCGCATTGGGCATCTGGTATTCGCTAAGTTCCCCTTGATCAGAGGCCAAAACTTTATACCAGCTGTTCCCTATATCGACAGCAAAGAAATTATAATTATTCATTTTATCCTCCTCCTTTTGAATTCTATGCAATAGGCATGTTCAATTGTGCAAGTACCCATTGTATTAGAAGAATGAAATTTAAATGGGAAAGAAATCTCGGAAAATAGCAAAAATCCGCGTTTGTTCTGATTAATTTATCTATGCCAAAAAAACTAGAAGGAATAGGATAAATTGTACAAGAAATTTAAAAGGAGGAAATATGAATGACTAATGACCATAAAGGTTCACGTGGTTGTGTGAATGTGAATAAATCTGCTTCAATGCCGGAATGCGAAAATGTTAGGGCGGTTCCTGCTGGAGTAGGACCTCTTGCCAACCTTGCGATAACACTGGCTGATGTCAGAGTAACAGATCATCTTGTTGCGGAAATCCACTTCCCAGACCCAGTACTTGAAATTAAAGATATTAAGAAGCGGGTGAAAATTGTCCAATGTAGATTGCTTCTAGGGACAACATTCCCTGCAGCAGGTGTCCCGTTGTTCATCAAAGGATTCATCCGGAAGAATATCCAGTATGCTACACCTTGCCTTCACGCTAAGAGCGATTGTGTATCATCAGAAATGCGCTCTTTGACTGTTGATGTTCCTTTTGAGTGTGTAACTGTCCTGACACGGGATCGTTTCATTAGAGGACCAATTTTGCCTGTAGCGAACACTCGTGATGAATTTGATTTCTTCAGAGCTCAGAAGCTTGGCCATGGATTCCCTGAAAAGGACGAATTATTATCAAGCGACTTGTCTCAATTCCATCAGGTAAGCACTCAGAACTATAACCCGATCACATTTTGTGAATTGGTGGAGAGCAGCATTGTTCAATGGGATGAAGCAATCGACCGTTATCCGCTGCCTAATAATGGACCTTTCGAAGAAGGAACATTCCAAACGATCATTGAAAAAACATTCCTGCAGTTCCGAGTAAGAGTTTATCAAAACCAGCAAATTGATATCTCTGATTTATTCGATGGTGATTAATTAATAGCAGAATTCTAATAATACGGAATTTGAACGACGACAAAAGCATGGCGAAGTCCAGAAGATTCTGGAGCCGCCATGTTTTTTCGTCTTTATGTTCCATACATATTCATGATCAATACTTTTTGTTAATTAACAATAGAAGCAAAAAAAGATATAAAAAAATTTTGCCATTGGCTTTTGGCATGTACATCCCAGGAAAATTAAGGGATGTCAATGGGTACCTGCCTCAAATTTCCCTTGTGTATACGGGCATATGCCTAGACCCATATCATCATGGTGCATAGTATAGACCATCTTCACTCTAAGGAGTTTTAAGGAGGAGCCATGTATGTTTGAATTAGATAAAAATAAAAAGCCCGATTTTGAGTGTAAGCCTTCAAAGGATCAATTTGAATGCAAGCCTCACCATCATCACCCACATGTAAGCTTAGGAAAGATTGTTACAAAAGTTCCTGTTGTTCTTGCGGAATTGACGCTGCATGTGAACCTGGATACAATCATCAATTTTCCAGAGCCAGTCCTTGAAATCAAGGATATCAAGAAAAGGATTAAATTGACGCAATGCAGACTTTTATTGCCAACTAATAAATTGTTCATTAAAGGATTTGTCAGGAAGAATATCCAATATGCAAGTCCTAGCCATGAAATAGAAGCATCATCATCTACGTCAGTTGCTTCTGACTTGCATTCTTATACTGTCGACATTCCGTTCCAGGTTGTGACTGAGATTAAACACTTCCTGTCTCACCCGGTAATGCCACAGGTGAACAACCGTAAGGAATTTGATTTCTTTGTATCAAAACCATTGTCTACAGGCTTCCCGGAAAAGGATGAATTGCTGACTAGCGATTTATCTCAATTCCATCAGGAAAGCTGCCAGCATTATAATGAATTGCCATTCTGCGAATTGGTGTCCAGCCAGATCATTGAATGGGATGAAGCGATTGACCGTCAGCCGCTTCCTACATCTTCACCGATTGACGAAGGTTTTTTCCAGACAATCGAAGAAAAGATGGTAATCGATTTCACTGTCCGCGTCCTGCAAAATCAGCAAATCCGCGTGTCTTCAGCTACAAATGATCCAGATTACTGTGACGAATCAGAATAACATTTAAGCTAATGCGGGGTATTATACTAATTTTCCATAGTATATGCCCCTTTGTGTTTTAACGAAGAAGTGTGAAAGGAGGGTAGGGAAAGGATGCATTAAAACGCAGTACCTTCCAATGAACATGGAAAATGGAAATAGAACGTTTCATGAAATGAACCTGTTTCAAGGAAATTGGAGAAATACCGGAATAACATCAATGCCGGAAACAAGCGATCAGGAAATGGAAAAAGTCTTTGAGGAAATTGAGCAAGATCTTGCAAATAGCCGTTTTGTTAACGACAATGTCACCCGGCCGAGAGTGGGAGGCAATCGCTCAGGTAAGCCTTTAATACTTGCCCCACCTGCAATAAAAAGCGTGCAAGAAAAACCATTTAAAAAACGTGTTACCATGGAAGATTCGTACGATGATGATACTCCTGATCAATTAGAATCAGTTGGAAATTTTCCAGAAGAAGAAAAAATTCACGAGCTACTTGAAAGCTCAGAAGAATCCTCGGAGTCAGAAGAGTTGATTTTCCTGGATGAGCATGAGTTATCAGCTGCGATGAATAAAGATTATAGTGGTCTAGATGAGTATGATTCCTTAGAAGAAAGTCACGAGGAAACACAGGAATATCAACTTGAATCGTCAAGTTATCACGAGGATTCAATTAAATTAGCTACTGCTGCCTATAGGGGAAGGGAGTATCAATCAGCCAGCACAAAGGTGCGCTTACCAATCCATCTAGCTCATGTCGACCTGGAAGTGGATATATTTGATACATTCAATCTTTCAAGGCCAATATCATCTGTATCGAATGTAGAATGTTCGCTGCATTCAATCGATGCAGAAGTATTGCTGCCTTCAGCAAATTTATTTACAAAAGGGGTTCTTCTTTTAACAATCGATTATGTATGCAGTAATGATACCGGAACAATGCATTCAATCAAGATCCATATTCCGTGGAAAAAAATCATTCCAGTCAAATGGACGCATCATCCGGAACTTTCATCAAAAGCCAGCAAGGAGTATATGTTTACATCACCACTAGGTATGGAAGCAGGATTTACCCGCGAATACAAAGAGAGTCTGGTTGAAAAGGTGAATTTTCATTTATCTAATTTGCACTGTGTCTGGAATGAACAGTTCATAAATAATGACAGGGTTTTGGTGCAGGGGACGGCAAGGATGCAAATTGATCTTTTTCAGAAGCAATGTCTGGATTTGGAAAAGTTGCTTATGTGAAAATAAATCAGAGGGTGCCTCACAATTGAGACACCCTGATTATTTAACCTTGATGGCGTTTAGTTAAATCGCTCATTCTTTCCTTCATAGTCTTCTGCTGGTACTCCATTTCATACCCTGACTCAGAAGAAGATGATGAAGACTCTTCATACTCGCCATATTTTTTATGTGGTAAATTTACCTGTTGCTTCTGAAGCAATTTGAAGAATAAACCAACTTCCATCTTTTCTGTGATGCGGTTGAATCTTCCCCAGTTGTCAAAATCCTTGAATAAATCTAGGTCATTTACGAAGGAAGCGAGAAGTTTGCATTCGATTGGCTCATTGTAGAATTCATACGTAAATGCTCCAGATGTGCAATTGTCAGCGCCATGTCCTTTTTTATCGATGAACCTTCTTTCATAAACAGTGTTCTTTTGGCTCAGGTTTTCGAAATCAGGGTAGTTGAAGACCTTGACAGCGTCACTGCAAGTAAATGGAACGTCTACGCTGAAGTCCTTCAGCAAGCCGCTGCATTGTTCTACATACTGGATGTTTTTGTGGACAACACCAGAAATATAGAGTTTTACCTTTTTGTAATCCATGGCAGATCGGATTGCCTTGCACTGAGTCAAAGTTACGTTCCTGCGCATGTGCTTGATCTCACGAGCTGCAGTAGGAAGATAGATATTGGCTTCTACTTCAACCTGTAATTCGACTTCTGCTAATGCCACATCAACGTCAACGACTGGGAATTTTAGATGATTGCCATAAGGATAGAAGGAATCTGCATCGCAATCTACGTGAAACGTTTTTGCTTTATCACAAGAAAGCTGTGGCGGGCAGCCATGGTGCGAATTGCAACCTGTATTTTTCTTCATTTTTTTCACTCCTTTATTTTATAATCAAAAGCAGTAAGAAACAGATGATTTCCGTTTCTTTCTTTTGACTTACTATTTTATATGCCAGTACATGAGCAAATGAATAGACGAATGATAGAGGGCAATCACACATATTTTATTTTTATGTCCGCGTATAAGAGAATACGGGACAAGTGCTGATTAATAGAAACAGACAGAACCCCCGACAAAGTACGGGGGTTCTGTAACAGAAGATGACTTTGTTTATTTGGGGCGCTTGCTGTTGCCAGAGCATAATAGCTTTGATGGATCCATCTTCTTCGCTTTAACAGGCGGGAAACAGGTAATCCCGACAAAATCCTTTAAATCAACCTCAAAGCAGGCTCCTGTCCGGATGAAACCCTCAATACCGTGATGCTTTCCTTCGCACCGATCTGGACATAGAAGCTCCAGAATCGCACAGCAATTTGAGCCTTTAACAAAATCAGCAACGCGGAAAAAAGTAGATTTGATATCATAGAAACACCCATTGATCTTGACTACGCCAGTACCGACAAAAGTCTCGCAATCACCTTTGCTGCAGCCGCATAATAACTTAAAAGGAATCGTATCGAAGTCTGATTGCTTGCATTGATGAAGAAGTTCTTTTATTGACTTGTCACAGCTTACATCACAGCCGTGTTTTTTTCTGCTTACTTCATGCTGTGCTTCATTAATATCCCTTACCTTTTTACAAACACAGCTGTGGGAATGCTTATCATGGTCCTTTTTACATCCACAGTCATGGAAATCGTGGTCATGGTCTTTGTGGTGGTCACGGTCTTTATGATGATCACGGTCTTTGTGATGATCACGGTCTTTATGATGATCACGGTCTTTGTGATGATCGCGGAAATCATGTTCAACCCTGTCTTTGTGTTTATCATGCTTTTTAGGTTTATCCCTATCCCCATGCTTCATTTTATCTTTTTTGCATCCACAATCATCGTCATGTTCATGATAGTAGTTCATAAAACGTGCCTCTCCTTTCTTATAGATGGTGATGTATTATCAGGATATGGGGAAAAGCATTGCTTTGTATGGGGATGTGACTATATAACTGAAAATTATGGGGAAACCGTTGAAGAAAATTTGCTATTTCTTAACATTCCATTCAATATTAATAGCAGCAAATAGAAATTGGAGGAATTGCAGTTATGTTAAAAAAACAGATTGAGGCTTATCTAAAAGCGGCGAATGGTGCTGTTGGTTTACCTGAAGAAGAAAGAGAATATGCTGAACGTCATGGTATGCTTACAGACATCCCGGTTAATGAACTGTCATCTGAAGACCGCTTTGCAAAAGCCTATATTGAACGAGGAAACAAAGAAACCGAGGAATTCCTTGGAGAAGAATCATTCGATTTTCTGAAAAAGCCAATTGGTTATTTTTCAGAGAATAAAAACGAATTCATGTACATGGAATCAGAATGGTTTAACATGATTGGTGTAGATGCTGTCAGTTTCGAAAAGGATGATGTCTTTGGAAATTACGATGTCATGCTGGGCTTGAAACTTCAAAAAAAATATGAGCAAGCGATCAAGTCATATTTGAATGAGAATATCCAGGGAGAAGGTAGTCGGTATGACTTGATGTTTGATGGAAATGAAGGCCTATGGAGCCTTAACTTCGCCCTGAATAATCTTGAAGGATTTCGAGATGATTTCACAATTGGCGAAGCTTATAGTCTCATCTACAGATTCCTGTTCAGGCTCGCTGAATTAGTTGAAAACAGGCATTAAGTAAATAATGCGCCTTGATGGCGCTTTTTTTTAAAATAGTAAGAAACTACAAAATTAACTTCGAGAAATGTCCAGCTGCAGCGCCTAGCCCCTCGAGACGTTTCGGTCCGCCCAATGAAGTCAAAGAACGACTTCACCGGTCGGCCCTCCAACGCTTGTCGGGGCTGACCAAGGCGCTTACGCTTTTCTATACTTTAGCATGGCATCATACTACTATATTAGAATACTAAAATTTCCCAAAACGGTTGACATGTTCCATGCGGGCACATAAAATTAGTATTAGTTATTAGTTAATAGTAAAAATTCAGAAATCGGGGATTTTCATGAGCAAAAGTGCGATTGGTAAAACAGCGATGCTGCTTGCCTCATTAACAGAAGAAGAGATGCTTTTCTTTAACCAATCTCTAAAAGATGTTAAGTATTGTATTGGCAAGGTTGGATCGATGAATATGCAAAAAGTGATTTCCGCAGTGGAAACGGCAGCCAAACGCCATGGGATCATTCATCCAAGTTTATATCGTGAAACTCATGCGCTTTATCATGCGATCATGGAAGGCATGGAAGGTGTGACAAGAGGTCACCTGGCCATCGGCGATATGAGCCGGACAGTCGGCCTTCGATTTGCCGTCGTGCGCGGAACGCCCTTTGCTGAAAAAGGCGAAGGAGAATGGATTGCCGTAGCGTTCTATGGAACGATAGGGGCTCCTGTTAAAGGTTCTGAACATGAAACAGTTGGATTAGGAATTAATCACATATAGTTTTACATTGCCTATAGTCCATAAGTCAGTAGGAGGCGATGATGGTTTAAATATGCCATTGTCGTCTCCTTTTTATTTTATCCAATAAGGGGGTTGCTAAAATGGTTGTTTTGACAGGAGAAACATTAACATTAGAACAAATCAGGCAAGTCTGCTACCAGGAAGAGGTTGTTGCCATAAGCCCGGAAAGTATGCGTAAGGTGGAAGAAAGCAGGGCAGCGGTGGAAAAAATCGTAGCTGAAAAGCGTACGATCTATGGAATCAATACAGGTTTCGGGAAATTCAGCGATGTTGTGATTGATGAAAAAGATGTAAACGCTTTGCAGTTAAATTTGATCCGTTCCCATGCGTGCGGAGTTGGTGAGCCGTTTCCTGAAGTTGTTTCAAGAGCAATGGTACTCCTTAGGCTAAACGCGTTGATAAAGGGTTTTTCAGGAATCAGGCCAGTGATTGTCGAGAGGCTCAAGGAGTTAATCAATCTGCAAATCCATCCGGTAGTACCACAGCAGGGATCTCTTGGCGCTTCAGGTGATTTGGCGCCACTTTCCCATCTGGCACTAGTGCTGCTGGGTGAAGGAAAAGTCTTTTACAAGGGAAATGTTTGTACGACAGCAGAGGCATATAAATTGGAAGGCCTTGAGCCTGTCGTTCTTCAAGCGAAAGAAGGACTCGCCTTGATTAATGGTACCCAGGCAATGACAGCAATGGGTGTTGTTAACTGGATTGAAGCCAATGACCTCGCTTTCCAATCAGAATGGATCGCCGCTCTTACAATGGAGGGGCTTGAGGGTGTTATTGACGCTTTCCATCCCGCAATCCATGAAGCCCGTGGCTATAAGCAGCAAATCGCAGTAGCAGAGCGAATGAGGAATTTGCTGTCAGGAAGCCAGCTGACAACACGACAGGGAGTAAAAAGAGTACAGGATGCTTATTCCCTAAGGTGCATCCCGCAAGTACATGGAGCATCTTGGCAGGCGCTTGATTATGTAAAAGAAAAGCTAGAAATTGAAATGAATGCGGCGACCGACAATCCATTGATTTTTGATGGTGGTGAAACAGTGATTTCCGGTGGTAATTTTCACGGCCAGCCGATTGCGATTGCAATGGATTTCATGAAGATTGCTGTTGCGGAATTTGCCAGCATATCTGAACGAAGGATTGAACGGCTGGTGAACCCGCAATTGAATGATCTACCGCCATTTTTAAGTCCGCAGCCAGGGCTTCAATCAGGTGCGATGATCATGCAATATGCTGCAGCGTCTCTTGTATCAGAGAATAAGACGCTTGCCCACCCAGCAAGTGTAGATTCTATCCCATCGTCAGCCAACCAGGAAGATCACGTCAGCATGGGAACGATTGCATCCCGTCATGCTTACAGCATCATCCAAAACGTAAGGCGCGTGCTTGCAATTGAGTGCATTTGCGCCATGCAGGCAGTCGAATACCGCGGAATTGACAAGATGTCCTCTAAGACAAGGGCATTTTACGAAGATGCAAGAATAATAGTCCCATCCATTACAGAAGACAGGATTTTTTCAGAAGACATTGAAAAACTTACAGAATGGCTAAAAAAAAATAATAGACAGTGGACAGCTGTAAGGAACGAAGAAGCAAGCCTTGTTTAAACCTTAAAACTACTATCCAAAGGAGTGTTATTAGATGGCAATCGAAGCGAAAAGAAATATTAGAGCTAAAAAGGGTCTTGAACTCGAGTGCAAAGGCTGGGAGCAGGAAGCGGCATTAAGGATGCTGTATAACAATCTGGATCCAGAGGTTGCAGAAAAGCCTGAGGATTTGGTCGTCTATGGCGGTATCGGCAAAGCGGCACGCAACTGGGAAGCTTTTGACGCAATCGTTGATACACTGCGCAGGCTGGAAAATGATGAAACAATGCTTGTTCAATCCGGGAAACCTGTAGCAGTTTTCAAGACACATAAAGCTGCTCCGCGCGTTTTGTTGTCCAATTCCGTTTTAGTGCCAAAGTGGGCGAATTGGGATCATTTCCACGAGCTCGACAAAAAAGGATTAATGATGTACGGCCAGATGACAGCAGGAAGCTGGATCTATATTGGCTCACAGGGGATCCTGCAAGGAACTTATGAAACATTTGCAGAGGTTGCACGGCAGCACTTCGGCGGCTCGCTGAAGAACACAATCACCCTGACAGCTGGTCTTGGCGGCATGGGTGGAGCACAGCCGCTGGCAGTTACAATGAACGGAGGTGTCTGTATCGCTGTTGAAATCGATCCTGAGCGAATCCAAAAGCGTATTGACACACGTTATTGTGACAGGATGACTGCTTCTATTGATGAAGCGATTGAATGGGCAAAGGATGCAAAGCATAAAGGTGAAGCACTTTCTATCGGGCTGGTCGGAAATGCTGCAGAAATCCATCTTGAGCTGCTCCAAAGAAATTTCAAAGTTGATATCGTTACCGACCAGACTTCAGCTCATGACCCATTGAATGGTTACATCCCTGTAGGTCTGACTTTAGAAGAAGCAGACAGACTTCGCGAGGCAGACCCAACTGAATATGTAAAACAATCCTCATTCTCGATGGCGAAACATGTTGCAGCTATGCTCGATTTCCAGCGCAGAGGCGCAGTCACTTTTGATTACGGTAATAATATCCGCCAGGTTGCCAAGGATCATGGGGAAGAGCATGCATTTGATTTCCCTGGTTTCGTACCTGCCTATATTCGTCCGTTATTCTGCGAGGGCAAAGGACCGTTCCGTTGGGCAGCCCTTTCTGGTGATCCTGCAGACATCCATCGTACTGATGAGCTTATTAAAGAATTATTCCCTGAAAATGAACCGTTGCAGCGCTGGATCGACATGGCTCAGGAAAAAGTAGAGTTCCAGGGTCTGCCTGCCAGAATTTGCTGGCTTGGCTACGGGGAACGTGTGAAGATGGGGCTTGCGATCAATGAACTGGTACGAAAAGGTGAACTGAAAGCCCCAATCGTCATTGGCCGCGACCATTTGGACAGTGGGTCTGTTGCTTCTCCAAACCGCGAAACAGAAGCGATGAAGGATGGCAGCGATGCAGTAGGCGACTGGGCAATCCTGAACGCATTAGTCAATGTCGCAGCCGGCGGGTCATGGATTTCGGTCCACCATGGCGGCGGCGTAGGGATGGGTTACTCGCTTCATGCTGGTATGGTCGTAGTCGCTGACGGTACCGATCTTGCGGAAGAACGCTTGCAAAGAGTCCTGACAACAGATCCAGGAATGGGTGTCGTCCGCCATGTTGACGCAGGCTACGAAAAAGCAATTGAAACAGCCAAGGAAAAAGGCGTCGATATCCCGATGATGCCTTAAAAACGTATTGGATCCTTTACACTGTTCCATTGTGGGCATGGGAGAACAGAAAAGAATCCCATGAAGCTTGTGAAAGAAAGGGTGGAAGACAATTGACATACGATTTACTTGTACACAATATTGGCCAGCTGATTTTGCCAAAAAGTACTGATAAGCCCCTAAAGGGTCAGGAAATGAAAGAACTGAAAATAATGGAAGACGCAGCGATGGCAATCATGGAAGGGAAGATTGCCTGGCTTGGTTCCAATGCGGATGCAGCTTCAATTAAGGCATCTAAGCTCATTGATGCAAATGGGAAGGTGGTTTCCCCTGGCCTTGTTGATCCCCATACACATTTAGTTTTCGGAGGGTCCCGTGAGAACGAGCTTTCCTTGAAGCAAGCGGGTGTTCCTTATTTGGAAATACTGGCTCAGGGAGGCGGTATTTTATCAACAGTTGCTTCAACAAAAAAAGCTTCTGAAAATGAACTTTTTGAAAAGGCTTCGTTCCATCTAGAGAGAATGATTTCGTATGGTGTGACAACGATGGAAGCCAAGAGCGGCTATGGACTTGATGCAGAAACAGAATTGAAACAGCTCAGGGTAGTGAAGAAACTGAAAGAAAAGTATCCTATCGCAATCGTCTCGACTTTTCTTGGTGCGCACGCAGTTCCCCCCGCTTTTAAGGGGAAGGAAGATCAGTTCCTGGGAGAGATGTCACAGTTGTTTGAGGAGATTAAACAATCAGATCTTGCTGAGTTCGTAGATATTTTTTGTGAGACGGGTGTTTTCACAATAAGTCAGTCAAGAGAGTTTTTGCAAAAGGCTAAGGAACTTGGTTTTGGCTTGAAAATCCATGCGGATGAAATTGATCCGCTTGGAGGCACTGAGCTTGCAGTGGAGTTGGGGGCTGCAAGTGCGGACCATCTGGTTGCGGCCTCCGATGAAGGAATCAAGATGCTCAGCGAAGGCGAAACAGTAGCGGTATTGCTTCCAGGTACTACTTTTTACCTCGGGAAGGATCATTTTGCACGTGCGAGAAAGATGATTGATGATGGTGCAGCAGTGGCATTGGCAACGGATTTCAATCCGGGAAGCTGTGTCACGGAAAACTTGCAGATGATTATGTCGCTTGCTGCATTAAAGCTGAAAATGTCTGCAGAAGAGATCTGGAATGCTGTCACTGTTAATGCTGCTCATGCAATCGGGAAAAGTTCAGAGGCGGGTTCGTTGGATGTTGGCAAATCTGCTGATTTTGTCATCTGGGATGTTCCAAACTATCAATATATTCCTTATCACTTCGGTGTGAATCACGCGCAAAGTGTCTATCATTCTGGTAAAAAACTTTGGGAAAGGACTCCTTATGGTGAATTTCAGTTATCTTCAGCCAGGTAAGCCGGCAGTTTTCAAAGACCAGCATGTAACGAAAGTCAATGAGTGCCTATCTCCATATTCAGAAGGAGTAAAAGGGGAGTTTGGAATGATCGGTCTTCCTTTCTCCAAAACATCCATATCATTGTCACAGGCGTCTGATGCCCCGAGAACAATCAGGGCATGCTTGAGCGGGTTTTCTACTTTCTCAGGAGAAAAGGATTCGGATTACAAGGATGTAAGGATCATTGACTTTGGAGATGTGCAGACACATCCTACAGATATGGAAGCCTCCATCGAGCGTCTTCATGTAAGTGTGGCAGAGATGCTCGACAAGAACGCCTGTGAAAGATACATCATGCTAGGAGGAGACCATGGTGTTAGCTATCCATCGATTCGCGCTTTCAAAGAGCGCTTTGGTGAGATTGGAGTAATCCAATGGGACGCGCACCATGATGTCAGGAACCTCGAGGATGGAGGACGAACGAACGGTACCCCTTTCAGAAGTCTTATAGAGGGCGACTTTTTAAAAGGGGAGCATCTCGTCCAAGTTGGTATTCGCGATTATGCAAATGCAAAGAAATATCATGATTATACGAGAGAAAAAGGGATTTCTGTTTATACGATGGAGGATGTAGAGTCAAGCGGAATCGTCCCAATCATGAAAAAGGAACTGGACAGATTATCGAAATTGGTAGATTTCATCTATTTATCAGTAGATATGGATGTGGTCGATCAAGCCTTTGCTCCAGGTTGTCCGGCGATTGGGCCAGGAGGAATCACGAGCAGGGAATTACTATCCAGCATATCCATAGCTGCTTCCCATGATAAAGTTAGGGCAATGGATATTGTTGAAATAGATCCTTCTAAAGACTTCCGGGATATTACGAGCAGACTGGCAGCAGCCGCAATGCTTCGTTTTATGTATAATTAAAAATCAAACAAAAATAGCCTGCAGACTTTTTATTTAGTCTGCAGGCTATTTTTTATACTAAGTTAATTGCTTTTCATACTAGCTAAATTCCTGCTAGTTAAAAACATTAGACACTATTTCAAAGGATTTCAGCCTGGAGTTGTGATCGAAAATCTGCGCATTGATGATGATTTCGTCTGCCTGGGTCTCATCCAGGAACTGTTGCAGCTTCGTTTTTACTGTTTGTGGGCTTCCTACTATTGACGAGCCAATTCTGCTGTCCAGAAGCATTTTTTCATAGTCGCTTAGCTGATCGTCCATATTGTTGATTGGCGGCAGCAGAGGGCTAGGATTGTTCCTGAAAAGGTTCAGGAATTGCTGCTGCATGGAGGTTGCAAGATACTGTGCTTCTTCATCAGTTTCCGCAGCAATAACATTGACTCCAACCATCGCATAAGGCTCCTGTAAAACTTCTGAAGGCCTGAAGCTGCTGCGATATAGTTTCAGTGCGCCAAAAGTGTTTTCGGGGGAGAAATGGCTTGCGAATGAAAAAGGCAAACCGAGCTGCCCTGCAAGCTGTGCGCTATAACCGCTTGAACCAAGAAGCCAGATTGGAATGTTTAATCCTTCACCAGGAATGGCCCTTACACTACGGTATTGGGAATCTAGTTCAGGATTGAAATATGCACGAAGTTCATCCAACTGCTCTGGGAAGTCCTGCCCGTCGCTCCGGCGTTCACGCCGTAGAGCGTATGCGGTTACTTGATCAGTTCCAGGAGCGCGGCCAAGCCCAAGGTCAATCCTGCCGGGGAAAAGAGATTCTAATGTGCCGAATTGTTCTGCAATGACAAGCGGTGCGTGGTTTGGGAGCATTATTCCTCCCGAACCTACGCGGATGGAGGATGTCCCTGCTGCTACATGTCCTATTATAAGCGACGTTGCAGAACTTGCGATTCCCGGCATATTATGATGTTCTGCCAGCCAATAACGGTTATATCCCCATTTTTCGGCATGCTGTGCGAGATCAAGAGTATTTTTGAATGCATCGGCCGCTGTGCCACCCTGTATGATTGGCGACAAATCCAGAACAGAATATTTAATATCATTCAAACGTTTACCGTTAGTCATCATTTCAACTTCCTTTTTAAAAAAATATGAACGCCCAGTAACGATACCTTTACTATTCCCTGTGACGATTCAAATCAATAGTACCAATTATCTTTCGGTAATCAAAATAAAATGATTTGAGATACATGAAATCAGGATATTGAAGGGGAGATGGGAGGAGAAGTGGAGCGTGGCGAATTATCGTAATAAGGACAAGTACTCATATATTTCATGCAAGTTTTTATAGCCATGTTCCTGCGCCTTTTTAATATAAAATCCCCATAGTTTAGCTGTCATGATCGAATCATCCAATGCATGATGCCTGTTTTTTACTTCGATTCCGCACTCATTGCAGATTTGATCAAGTGACAGAGGATGGGGCACAGTTTGAAATAACCTGATTAAGAACGATGTATCAATGACCCTGTGTTCAAAGTTAATGCGCAGTAGTTCGCTGGATATTTTCCTCATGAATGCCTGTTCATGCCTTGCGTGATGGGCAACCAGGACAGAACTTCCAATGAATTTGTAAAAATCCAATAGTACTTCTGAGGCTTCTGGCGCATCCTTCAATTGCTCGTCTGTAATTTTTGTCAGGATGGCAATTTCAGATGGCAAAGGGATTTCAGGATTTATTAAAGAATAGAATACATCGTCTTCTTGAATGGATGAGCCTTTCATTTTAACAGCGCCGATCGAAATGATTTTATCACCTTTATCAGGATTAAAGCCCGTTGTTTCCAAATCGAAAACTGTAACATGCAATTCCTCTAAAGGGAAGTCCAGGCTGTTCTTTTGTTTCATTTCTTTTTGCAGCTGTCTTAAGAACGAAATTTGCTGGGGATTGGACTGCGGCTGCATTCCAGCATATATTCCGGAGCCTATTCTTCCAGTCATTTGTCTTACAAAACGGACCATATCATTCATTCCCATCGTCTCACATCCTCTTGATTATTTTCTGGGTACTTTCATAAAACAGTTCACCAGATTTAAGAATTTCTTTGAGAACTTGCTTTTCTTTTTTTGTAAGCTGGCTGCCGTCAACATAATGGCCAGCATCATAGTTATGGTGACAGCTGTGTTCGAGCCGGAAATCAAGGAGGGTTGAGAATTTCTTGCTGTAAAAATCTTTTTCCTCAGTAGATAGGCCTAAGCCGGATTGGTAGGTAATTCTTGAGATCGTCGATGTATCTTCAGTTCCCTCTATTAGAGAAAGCAGCCTTGCAGCGTTAACAAAGGGCAAAAAAGCCGTTTCCTTTAAATTGATCGATCCTGAAAAAGTGCCATGAGTTTCGACGAGCAGCTGGCCAAGGAGCCCTACGCCTTTTTTTATGTGCATGGTATTTTGAAGCATCCTGTAAAGTAAGTTTCCTTTTTTGGCTGCTGCAAATGATTTCTCCTTCAATGCGGATATCATACTTGAATCTCCATATAAAGAGCGTCCATCGGCAAAAATGAGCAAGTGGCGGATTGATTCCCATGACGATTCACTAATCCATGAATCAAGCTGCTGCTGCCATCGAGGCAGGGATTTGCACCATAGGGGATTGCTTGCCATGACTGATCCATTGCATCGCTTATAGCCGGCCTGTTCCAACCCGATGGAAATTTCAATCCCTAGTTCCAGAAAATACTCCTGCGCTTCCATTGAATCATCTAAAAAAACCAGTCCATGATCCTGGTCACTCCAAATTGATTGTTCTCTCCGCCCGGCACTGCCCATGACAAAGAACATGAAAGAGGTAGGGGGGACACCGCGTCTATCAGATAGATTTTTTAATGAAGCAGTGATTACCTGCTGATAAATTAAATCATGAAAATGATTCAATGATCCATTGCTGTAGGAATAATCGTTTATCTTAAGCAGGCGTAATTTGGCTATTTCTGCATAATAATCGTTCATGCTTTAATTTCCTCCTTCCTGTGAAAAACCAAAACGCGGTGACCCCAAATAGTTGGTGCCGCCGCTAAAGATAGATTCCTAAAAAACGTATCGAGTTAATTTACAGAGTTTATTTGAGCATGACTCGTATTAATTGTTTCGTTAGCATGAGCTTCATTTTTGACCAATTCGGGATACCCATAGCTGCCATGTTCACTTAGGTCAAGACCGATAATTTCTTCTTCTTCCGTGACACGCAAACCCTTCATGGATACCTTCATGAGCGATAACAGGAGGTAAGATACAAAAAATGCAAAGGCACCGCATACGAGAACCCCCAGTGCCTGGACCCCTAATTGTTCAAATCCTCCACCATAGAACAATCCTGGTTTCCCAACTGCTGCCAGCTCTGGAGTAGCGAAGAAACCAGTTGATAATGTACCCCAGACACCAGCCGTTCCGTGTACTGACAGTGCAAAGATCGGATCGTCAATCTTGCGGTTTTCAAAGAAGCGAATGCTATAAAAAACGAGAATCCCGGCAACCAGGCCAATGACAACTGCAGCCCATGTGTCGACAAAAGCACAGGAGGCAGTGATTGCAACAAGTCCTGCAAGAGCACCGTTCAGCATCATTGGCACATCTGCCTTGCCAACAACAATCCAGGAAATTAGCATTGCTGCAAGCGTGCCGGCAGCTGCGGCGAGATTTGTATTTAAAGCTACAAACCCAAAGAACGCGCCGTCTACAGAAACTGTGCTTCCAGCGTTGAAACCGAACCAGCCGACCCATAACAACAACACACTTAATGCAGTGAATACCTGATTATGGCCTTCGATATTATTTGCTGAGCCATCTTTATTGTATTTTCCAATCCGGGGCTTTAACAGGATTGTTGCTGCCAGGGCAGCCATTGCTCCTGTCAGGTGAACTACCGTGGAACCTGCGAAATCCTGCTTGCCATGCTCGGCGAGCCAGCCGCCTCCCCAAATCCAATGAGCGATAAATGGATAAACAAAAATTGAGAATAAGAGTGCAAAAACAAGATAAACAGATAACTTTGCCCTTTCAGCAAAACCTCCAAAAGCAATCGTCAATGAAATGCCAGCAAAGGCCAGCTGGAATAAAAAGAATACCGAACCGGAAAGCGATAATCCTTCCACATCATATCCCGAGTAAAAAAAGTCTGAGAATCCTAGAATGGAGTTGCCTTCCCCGAATATCAGTCCATATCCGACTGCCCAGAATACGAGGGAGGAGATTCCAAAAGTTAAAATCGTTTTCCCGGCGATGTGGCCTGCGTTCTTCATTCTTGTCGATCCTGTTTCGAGGAGAATGAACCCTCCGATCATCAAAATAACTAATACTGCTGAAATCATCACCCAAAGGCTGTTCATCAAAAATATCGTATCCATAGTGATTCCCCTTTCTAATTGTGAATGTAGTTTGTATTCTCGCATGAATTTTAAGGGGTATCTACAAATATGTTAGAAAACCTTACACTGTTTTTGGTTAAAAAGAAAAACCTTCAAGGTTGAAGGTTTCATGGTTGTATAGGAAATAATATAGTTTTGTTGTGGATAACCACATTTAGTAATCTTAATTCTAATCCAGCACTTAACGGGGCTGGCCAAGGCGCATGAGTCTTTTGTTCTTTAGTATTTTCTTATGCCAAATCTTGCGTTGAGCTGTCCTTGAATCATTTTCTTGTGCGCTTCTTCTTCGTTTCGCTTCTTTTCCCGGATCATCTCCTGGCGTATTTCATACGTTTGGACACCGTCTTCGATCTTGTTTGCAATTTCGACTAATTGCTCGACGTCCGCAAAAGAATATCTCCTGCTGCCTCCTGCTGTCCTTTCCGGGAAGATTAATTTCCGTTCTTCATAATAACGTATTTGTCTTTCTGAAAGTCCGGTCAATTCCTTTACGATTCCAATCGTAATGACTTTCTTTTCTTTATAGGAAGATTCGTTTGCCAAGCCAACCACCACACTTTGAAGAGGTAATATTAATGTATGTTATATTTTCTCACATGAAACCTGTTCTGGCAAAGATTATTTTAATATTCAATTATTTTGGTAGTTACTGAGGTTTTTTAATTCAGTAATTGTTAATTTCTTTAACTCTTCTTCCGTTTCAGTGGTTAGTCCTGAATTGAGTATATAATTTATATAATGCTCTTTCAGTTTTTCAATCGCTGTGCGTAAATGTAAGGACATTGCATTTTCCTCCTTTACAGTTCATTTTGAAGCCTGCGTAATAGTTCATGAGCTTTGCTGCCATGCATTTTTAGAAGCTCCTCGTATAATTCATCCCTGAAAACGTCAATCAAGACAATTAAATGCGCTAAGTTCATTTTGTTTTCATTGTCCATCCAGTTTCCTCATTTCCCTTTGATAAATTTTTATATGGTGATACCTGCTATGTTAAATGGTTACAAATTAGATGATTATTTTCATTATCGTAATGGAAATTTTAATCAAGGTCTGTAAACGTGTAAGAAATCCTAACTGATTTTTTAAAAAAATCCTTATGATTGAAGGAAAAAAGGGAAATCTAAAATGATTCGTCCAAAGGAGGAATGGAAATGGAACCGAATAACCTGGCTGATAATAGAGGGAATGTCATGAATGAATACGATGTGCTTAAGAAAGTCATCTTATGTCAGCCTCAGTATATGACAATACGTGAAGTGATTAATGAGACACAAAAGCATTTTAAAGAAGAAGGCATACATATTGAAATGGCTTTAGACCAGCATAATGAATTCGTAGGTACACTTAGGAAATATGGGGTTGAGGTTATCCTCCTTCCTTACCATAAAAAATACCCGGAACAAGTTTTTACAAGGGATATCGGATTCACCCTTGGCCAAACGATTTTTGTAGCAGAAATGGCAAGTGAAGTGAGAAAAGGAGAAGAGGATGTGTTAAAGCTATGGCTGGAGGATGAAGAAATATCCTATTATAATCTTCTCGGTGACCAGATTGAAGGCGGGGATGTCATTATTGACCAGGATATAATATATGTAGGCCTAAGCAACCGCACTAATCAAAATGCGGTTGATCATTTACAAGGATTGCTGCCGCAATTTAGTGTAAAAGCAATTCCGTTTAAAGCCGAATATCTCCACCTTGATTGTGTCTTCAATGTAGTATCTCCTGAGACAGCACTGATTTATCGGCCAGCTCTGACTGAAGTGGATATAGAACTATTCGCATCACGTTATGAGTTGATTGATGTTTCCGAAGAGGAGCAATTTACGCTTGGAACGAACGTTTTGGGAATAGGGAACAAAAGGATCCTGAGTCTGCCAGTCAACAAGGCAGTCAATGAGCAATTAAGAAGCAAGGGATTTGAAGTAATAGAAGTGGATATCACGGAAATCATTAAGTCTGGCGGTTCATTTCGCTGCTGTACTTTGCCGATCATGAGAGAAAGTAAGATAAGTAAAAAACATTCATAAACCTTGACACCCTTTTACCTGGTAAAAGGGTGTTTTTATACAGACATCAAAATAGTTTTCTGTTAAATATCACATTTTGATTGTCCTTCATAAAAAATTATCTTATAATTCAAAATAGAAAGAAATCAAATTAGCAAAGGGGGATTCACTTGGAAGATTTTGTTAACTCTTTAAATGGGATCTTGTGGAGTACACCGGTCATTTATATCATCCTTGGTATCGGATTACTCTTCTCGATCCTAACGAGATTTTTGCAGGTTCGTCACATTAAGGACATGGTCATGCTTATGTTCCAGGGAAGAAGTTCTGATGCGGGTGTGTCATCATTCCAGGCCTTATCTATTGCTCTTTCTGGCCGCGTTGGAACAGGTAATATTGCAGGTACTGCCACTGCAATCGCAATGGGTGGACCAGGAGCCGTATTCTGGATGTGGGCAATCGCCTTCATCGGCGCGGGCAGTGCATTCGTTGAATCCACACTTGCGCAAATCTATAAGGTTAAGCAAGATGGTATTTATCGAGGCGGTCCGGCGTATTACATTGAAAAGGGACTCGGAATCAGATGGTTTGCAATTACTTTTGCAGTAGCAGCTCTTCTGGCAATGGCCCTATTGATGCCTGGCATTCAATCTAACTCCATTGCACTAGGGGTTGAAAATGCATTCGGTGTTAGCAAATCTATAACAGGTTTAATCATTATCGCACTTTTAGGATTAATTATTTTTGGCGGTGTCAAAAGGATTGCAACTGTTGCCCAGTATACTGTTCCTTTTATGGCAGTGGGATATATCTTAGTTTCTCTTGTTATCATTGGAATGAATATCTCTGAAGTTCCAGCTGTCTTTGCATTAATTTTCAAAAGTGCATTTGGCGCTGACTCAATGTTTGGCGGAATTCTAGGAAGTGCGATTGCTTGGGGCGTAAAGCGCGGGATTTATTCCAATGAAGCTGGTCAGGGAACTGGACCGCACGCTGCAGCTGCAGCTGAAGTTTCCCATCCTGCGAAACAAGGTCTTGTTCAGGCATTCTCTGTTTATATCGATACTTTATTTGTTTGTTCCGCAACTGCATTCATGATCCTGTTCACAGGCATGTTCAATACAGTTGGAGCAGACGGGGGATTTATCGTTGAAAACCTGAAAGGTGTTCAAGCAGGACCAGGTTATACTCAGGCTGCTGTAGACTCTGTAATTCCGGGATTCGGCGCAGGATTTGTCGCTGTAGCATTATTCTTCTTCGCTTTCACAACCATCATGGCTTATTACTATATGGCAGAAACGAACATAGCTTATCTTTTAAGAGGTAAAGATGGGAAAGTCCCAATGTTCATCCTGAAGGTTGTTATCTTAGCTGCTACATTCTATGGAGCAGTAAAAGAAGCGGCTCTAGCATGGGCACTTGGGGATGCAGGCTTAGGACTGATGGTATGGCTGAACTTGATTGCGATAGTCCTTCTGGCCAAACCTGCATTAATAGCACTTAAGGACTACGAGGAACAGAAAAAACAAGGACTTGATCCGGTATTCAATTCCAAGAAACTTGGTATCAAGAATGCTGAGTACTGGGAAGAAGAGTATTCCTTCAATCACGAAAAGGAAAAAGTCTCTTAAAAATTTCCAAAGAAGAGTTGACCATATGGTCGGCTCTTTTTTTAGTGCAATCAAAAAATTACGTTTGATAATATTGATCCAGTGGTTTGGGAAGAATAAAAAATACTTGCTTGAAATCGGGGGATTCTAATGAAGATGTTGTGCATTGACGGCGGTGGAATAAGAGGTGTTTTCCCAATTTCAATTTTAACAGCTATTGAGGAGGAATATAACAAACCTGTTGGCGAGTTATTTGATGTCATTGCCGGGACAAGCACTGGGTCAATCATTGCTGCTTCTGCAGCCCTGAAGACACCGATGGATCGAGTATTGGACAGTTACCGGAACTACGGGGAAAAGATCTTTGAAAGAAAAGCAAAGGTTGGGCTGTTTAAAAGTGTGTACAGTGACCGTTATTTGCGAAGACTGTTGAAAAGAGCATTCAGGGACATTTCTCTTGGAGATATCCAAAAGCCTCTTTTGATTCCAGCTGTCGACATTACTCATGGGAAACCATATGTTCACCGTTCAGATTTCGGATTTAGCGATGGTAGTGACCTTTCGATAAAATTATGGGATGCAGTATTGTCCTCCTGTTCAGCACCGATTTATTTTCCACCCAATAACGTGAACAATAAATTTTTATCAATTGATGGTGGACTCTGGGCAAATAATCCCTCTTTAGTGTGTGTGACAGAAGCGTTGCACCATTTTAAAACAAATCTTGCTGATATTAAAATTTTTTCTATTGGAACGGGTCAGCAAAAGATCGATTTTTCAATCGATCAAGAAAGGGATTGGGGAATCCGCCATTGGCTGCCATTCCAGTTTCCTTCGTTAAAGATAACTCCCAAGCTGCTAGACCTTGCAATGGATTTGTCATCTGAATCGGTATCCTATCATTGCCGTCTTTTGTTAGGAGAATATTATTTTCGTCTCAATAAAGAACTGACAGAGGAAATTCCTTTTGATGATCTTACGTTCATGACAGAGTTAGAAGAATTGGGAAGTCAGGTGTATAATGAAAACAAAGAGCGAATAGCAGCTTTTTTTCAAGACCAATAGTTATTTTGTTTAATGAATTGGGAAGAAATAAGTATGAAATATTATTTTCAATAATACGAGAGGGGAATCATAATGGACAAGATTGAAGTAGGCGAAGTTTTTACAATTAGTGACGAAGATGATGTAGAACATGAAGTGGAGGTCATTGGGACTGTCACAATCGAAGGTATAGATTATGCTGCCGTTAGTTTTGTGGAGGATCTTCAGGAAGAAACGGATGAAGAGATTGATTTGTTTTTCCTGAAGGTAGACGAGGATGGAGATTTCGCTGCTATTGATTCAGATGAGGAGTTCGAAAAAGTTTCTGCTGCTTTTGATGAAATGATGACTGAAAATGATTAGTTTCCTTCGTGAGAGAGGTCAATCCTCTCTTTCTTTTTTTGGTTACTGACATAATCATGATGGAAAACGTACGGAAAAGAGGAAAATGGCTGCTTTTTGTCGAAATGGTTTTTAAAGGAGTTGATACAATTGGATAGCGTCATATTAGTAACCTTTAAAATTAAAGGAATACCTATTCCTATTAAAATAGCATCAACTAATGAACCAAGCAGGGAACAAATCATGAAGAAGATTTCGGATTTAGCAAATGGATATGACATACATGGTGAGATCCAATTCAAGAAGCTCCTTAAAGAAAACGGCCATAAAATGTATATCTATGAAATAGGTGACCGGAAATGCATGGTGCTGGTAGAACGTCTCGAAAAAATAAAAGAGTTTGAAGAAATCGGATCATAGTATTCTATAAAAAAAGAAACCCAGGGGAATATCTGGGTTAATTTACGTCAAAATATGATGTCGAAGCTTTAGAATTCCTGATTAAAATAACGTATTGAAAATAATTCAATGTTCCATTTACGGTCGGTTGCGGTACAAAAATGTTAGGTAATTCAAAAGGTGAATTTTTGCCATTCAATTTAAATAATGTGACATCATTTTTAGCATACGGTGTGAGCATGTTTAAATGGGTAAATTCCTCCATGAAGGAGACTGAATTACCCTCGGTCTTCCTAAAAGGGTTTAAATAAGAATTTTCATACATGTATGCTATTGACAGTACTTTCCCTTTTGTCTGTGGGACATCTTCATTCATATACTGAGCAAGCGTAGGGACTTGCTCTGAATAGGACCCACTGAGTACAATTGATTTTTCCTCGGATAACAGAATATGGGCTCTGCCCCATTCTCCAAAGAATTTAGCATCTTCGGACAGCCGGTCAATCCAATAAGTGAAGGCATCTTTTACGACGCCTTCCCGTACCACATTAAAATCTCCATAGTTTTTATTATTTGCATCGATTTCTTTCAGTCCGTTCTCAAGGCTGATTAATGTAAATAGAAACTTGTCAAAATCAGTGCCAAAGGTTTTTTTATGCAGTTCTTCATTTACTTTCACTTCATCAAGCCAGGACTTTATGTACGCTTTTAATGCAGGAGTCGACTGTTCCTGTCTCGGTAATTCTGGGTGGATTTGATTCTGGATTGAATCGAAGTGCTGAGAAATTTCTTCTGGTATCGCTTTCGTGCTTGCCAATTCCTTCAAATAACTCAAAGCTAAATTCGGGTTCGTATCTCCATCAATCGCGAGAAACTTGATACGGCGATCTGCCGGCTGATTCTGATTATATTGATAAACATCCCTATACAACTGAAAATAGCCTGATGCTTCTCCATGGGTATTTTTCGATTCGGTTGCAAGGTATTCAAGTATCTGTTCGTCACCGGAATCAAGGTATAGATTAATAAACTCACCCATGGCAAAAGGCAGTTCAGCCAAATAATAATTTACATCTGCACTTTGGTTCAAATAGAACAGTAGTTTCGTTTGTGTTGGAAAGTTAAGTTCAACCGAATGAAACTCCCCGGTAAAAAAGACTTTGTGTGATTTAATATCTTCATTCAGTAGTCTCAAATCTGAAAAGTCTTCAAGATTGGTGATATCGACCGTTTGATGATAATCTTTCAGGTACTCGATGGGCGTCTGTTTTTCAACGTCGCCACTAGCAGGAACAGCTTCTGCTGAATCCTCTTTTTTGGGGCTTGTGCAACCGGTTAGGATAAAGGAAAAAGCCAGTACTAAAATCAGGAATGTTCGCATTCACACATCCTCCATAGATTCATGATAATTTAATAATATCACTAACTCATGGTGGAAATGGGTAATTTTTCATAAACAATTACCCCTGGCACTTAAAGTTGAGGTTAGGTATAAAAAAGAAGCCTCCATACATATTAAGAGGCTTCATATCATTATTTTCTCGTATAGTAACGTGTGTCTTCTTTGCTTTCAAGTTTTTTTGCAATCATGGTTGATGCACTGTATGAGCCTGCTGCATCAAGTCCTGCTTCCCATAGCATCATTCCGCCTAAGTTATTAGCTACTGCAAGTTCTGTCTTCTTCTTCAAGGTTTCATGGCTATTGTAATGGTATGTTGTCCCGTTCATGGTGACCTTTTCCTTATCGGCATTTGCGGGATTGTTATCGATAAGTGCTTGGTAGGAAACCTGTCTGATCGACGGGTCCTCAGGCTGGGCATATAAAGGCACCCCAAGAACGAGTTTGTCCCTTGAAACTCCATGCTGGTCAAAGAGACCAGTCCAATAGTATACGATATTGGCAGAATAAGAATAAGGCGATAAATTTGCAGCATTGTATTCACCGTCCCATTGGCCGTCATAAGCCATAAGGTTTACATGGTCAAAGTAATGAAACATCGTTGGCTCGAAGACGACAGAATGGATTTCTGCCCCTGTTACACTATGCACCTTTGCGTTAACAGCTATGGATAATTCCTTGCCCTGGGGCTTGAGTTTTGTACCTAATTCTTTGGCAAAAGCAGCTAAAGATTGAGCATCGGAAGTTGATCGAGGGTGTTCAAAATCGATATCGATTCCATCAAGGTTCTCTTTTTCTGCCAAACTAACTAGCTCGTTAACTAGTTTTTTTCTCGATACGGGGTTCGAAATAGCTGATTTAAAATAATCATAGGATTCACCGCCATTTATATGGAACCATCCGCCAATCGCAAGCATTACTTTTGTATCTTGCTCTCGGGCTTTCGTAACGATGGCACGAAGGTTTTTTACAGCCATGTCGCCATTCAAAAGCAAATCGCCATCTGCTGTAGGATGGGCAAAAGAAAAGATGATATGGGTAAAGCTTTTGTAGTCAATCTCTTCAGGGTTCCTGTAATCCTGTACATAGCCGATCAACACTTTTGATTCTTGCTCTTTCAGTTTAGGTTCTGGTTTAGATGAAGGGTTTTTGGCCGAACGGGATGCTTTGGAGCTGTTAAAGAGTTTATTTGTTCTTTCTGTATCCGAGTATATGGTACCTGATATAAAACCGCCGATAAAGGTAAGGGCGACTACCAACAAAAGCAGAGATTTTTTTTTCATAACGAATTCCTCCTGAGATTATTCGACATCAAAATTGTATCAAAGAAAGCCCGCTAATAGGTGTGGTAATATCAGCCTATCTGAATGGCCATAGATGCTTTATCAGCTAGGATGGCATTTGAAGTGTATTATGGGCAATTAAGGGAATAACGTAAGTATAAACCTAGGATAGGAGCGTTAAGTATGGATGCTAAAAATATGAAGGCAGGAACACAAGAAATATCATATTTTGATGAAGGGAAAGGCAATCCGGTTGTACTGGTACATGGTTTTGCCGGGGGCAAGTCATATTGGGAGAAAATCATTCCGGAGCTGGCTGGCAGCCATCGTGTAATCGCTCTGGATTTGCCAGGACATGGTGAATCCGGCATGGCAATGGAGATTTATTCAATTGAGGATATGGCTGAGACAATTAAGCAACTGCTTAACCACTTAGGACTGGAAAAAGTGACATTGTTCGGGCATTCGCTTGGAGGATATATCACCCTCGCATTTGCAGAGCGTTTTCCAGAGTATTTAAATGGATTCTCATTAGTACATTCAACGGCTAACCCAGATTCTGAAGAAGCCAAAGCTGGCAGGGAAACGAATGCCAAGAAAGTTCAAAAAGAAGGCTCAGAATCATTTATTCAGGGACTTTCCCAAAAGCTTTTCGCTCCAAGCAACACAGAAAAGAATGCAAATGAGATTGATCAAACTGTGAAAATCGGTCTTTCGACTTCAACAGATGGCCTAGTAAGTGCATTATTGGCAATGAAAAACAGACCAGACCGGAATCATGTCCTAAAGGAAACGGATTTGCCAGTAATTTTGATGGCAGGGGAACAGGATCAAATTATCCCGCAAGAGAAGACATTTACCGTAAAAAGGCCAAATATAGAACAGCATGTCATTAAGGGAGCAGGGCATATGAGCATGTATGAACAGCCTGCCGAACTATTAAAAATCATGAAAGAATTTTTGGCCAAGATCTAGCTTCATTTACCTCTGCCTGCCCTTTTAGGGCAGGCATTTTTGTTCGAAATTGGGGCTGTAATGGACATTTTTGTGTGTTAATGCGTGAGAAAGTCATATAGTGAATTTCTAATGGACGATTTCTCAGAGAATCAGTGTGAGAATGTCCGATAGAGGGGCACTAATGGACGATTTGCATAAGGAATAGCATGAGAAAGTCCGTTAGAGGAGTTCTAATGGACGATTTGTATATGGAATAGCACGAGATTGTCCGATGAAGATATTATAGTCTTTATACAAGTTCAAATATCACTCAGTTCATTGGGATGTCTCCTATGGGATTTCATCAAGTAGTTCCCCCTTAACAAATTCGCTAATTAAGGTATAATATTATCTGTGAACGGCTGCATCCAAATTCAATTTTTTGAGTTGTGATGCAGTTAACTGATATAAGTTGAAAGAGAGTGGGATATATGGGTCGTAAATGGAACAACATCAAGGAGAAGAAAGCTTCCAAGGATGCCAATACTAGTCGTGTTTATTCAAAGTTTGCACTTGAAATTTATGTTGCCGCAAGACAGGGTGAACCCAATCCGGATTCCAACCAGGCCCTGAAATTCGTACTGGAAAGAGCCAAGACATATAATGTACCAAGAGTCATTATTGACCGCGCGATCGACAAAGCTAAAGGCGGTTCTGAAGAAAGTTACGATGAGCTTCGTTATGAAGGATTTGGTCCAAGCGGGTCAATGATCATCGTCGACGCATTAACAAACAATGTAAATCGCACAGCTTCCAATGTACGTGCTGCTTTTGGCAAGAATGGCGGAAACATGGGTGTGAGCGGATCGGTTTCTTACATGTTCGATGCAACTGCTGTCATTGGATTTGAAGGGAAAAATGCTGAAGAAGCTTTAGAGATTTTGATGGAGGCTGACGTGGATGCCCGTGATATCATTGAGGAAGATGATGCAGTAATCGTATACGGAGAGCCGGACCAGTTCCACGCCATTCAGGAGGCGTTCAAAAATGCGGGAATCACAGATTTTGCCGTTGCTGAACTGACCATGCTTGCCCAGAATGACATTAAACTTGATCCGGAAGCACAAGCGCAGTTTGAGAAACTAGTGGATGCTCTGGAGGATTTGGAAGACGTCCAGCAGGTTTACCATAATGTTGATTTAGGAGAATAAATGATGAAGCAGCCTCTAGCTATTTAGCGAGGCTGCTTTTTATTTGCGGAAAGAAGTATTCATTAGAATTCCCCTGTTTTTACAGGAAGGTATTTCCCATTTGGCAGCTTTTTAACCAAATCAAATTCAACCAGTTTTTTCAATGAAAGATTACAGTATGCAGAAGCATCGTATTTATCCCGTCCTACTTTCAATCCTATCTCTCTAGGACCAATCCCGGGATAATCGAATTCATTTCTATTGCTGCTGGACAACTCACATAATGCGTCATAGATTCTTTTATCTTTTTCGGTAATCTGTTTATTGGAATTCAGGGGCATAAGATCCTCCTGTAGAGATATGTGTTATCTATTTTATACCAAAGTATCGCCCCCTTCTCAATTGTCATCAAGCAGGTGAACCACTGCACATGTGAATGGGTAATTATTTTTCCCAAATAATCTATGCCACATGATGGGGTATTTCCATCATCGAAATAAATTATTTGATTGATCGAGCGGATTTGCCTCGTATATTTCCCAAGTTTCTGTTCCTTGGTTTTCTTTGATTAGAAAAGCAACAATTTACGAGAAAGATATCTTTTATAAAAAAATTATGGATGGCATGTGTTATATTGGCTGTAAAAGGAAATTGCAGGGAAGTGGAGTTTAATGAATTCACGTGATAAATGGAACCGAAAATACCTTGAGAGATTATCTAGTCCGGCAGTACCCAAAGCCAATGAGAGGCTAATTAAACTGAAGCATTATCTGGCTGGAGGGGATGCAATCGATATCGCTTCCGGACTTGGAGGAAATAGTTTTTTCCTTGCGGAGAATGGCTATTCGGTAACGGCGGCCGACCTATCTGAAATTGCGGTTAATTTTGTAAGAACACAGGCAGAAAGCCGCGCTTTGAAGATAACTCCCATTATTGCCGACCTTACGGAACCCGACAATGATCTATTTAATGCTAAATACGATTTGGCAGTGATTACCTATTATTTAGACCGTTTGATTTTACCTGTTTTAAAGGAAATGGTGAATGAACGAGGATTTTTCTTCATGGAAACATACTATAAGATTGATGGTAGACAGTGCCAGCCAGTTTCGGACCAGTACAAGCTTGAATCGAATGAATTGCTAGAGGAATTCAGAGAATGGAAGATTCTCTTTTTTGAAGAAGATGAACGTGAAGGCAGGCAGACGATTCTTTGCCAGAAACGATAGTCTCGATGCTGGTAGATGGTTGAAATTACTATAGTATGAGCAAAAACAGTCTCCTCTTTTTAAGCTGTTTACCTCATAAAGAAAGGCAACCCCTTATTAATCGGGATTGCCTTTTATTGTTCCTGGAATCTTATTGACAGGCTTTGTAGTAAAAACTTTTCTTAATAACCGACGGACTGCTGCCCAGTTCCTGAAGGAATTGAAATCCCCATTGACCTTAACGTGTCTTTCGCCTGTTTTAAGTACAATTCTGCTTGTTCTTGCCATTGAATAATGGTCTTCATGAACGATTTATATTCAGGAGGCGCATCTTCCTCCATTATCATTAAGCCTTCACGCACTTTTTTATCACGGTTTTCCGCATTTAATATACACGCTGCCAATGTGTCTATGAGGGATTGCTGCTGTTCTCCGTTTACCAGCCTGCGAGCGGACCCTGCAGCTGAAATGCGGTGGTAGGAAGCGGGTACTAATTGATTATGCATCTCGTTATTTCCCTTTAAATCTTGAGTTTGTGGTATGTGGTAAAGCTCACTGCTCATAGAGCATACCCTCTCTTCTGCATACATGCTATTAAGCAATGAATTTAAAACAGGCTCCCAGTTGTTAACTCGAAAATGATAATACGGAAACATGATCAACATCTCCTTATTTTACTAAATTGGCTCTTATCATAATTATGACTTTGAATGCGATTTGGTGTAGAGAGACTAGGTTGAATTAACTTCTTGATGATTAATTATTGAAAATTATTACCGAAAAGTATTGCTGTAATTTTTTTATGTGCCAATTAACCGAATGAATGATACAAGGTAATTCATATATTAAAATTATGGCAAAGCAGGAGGGGAAAGCTGTGTATAATATACTTTTGTTTACAGATTCAGGAGTGGACGACTCGTTGGCCTTGATGTATGCACTCTTACATCCCGAATTAAATGTAGTGGGTGTTGTTACTGGGTATGGAAATATCACAAAGGAGCAAGCAATCAACAATACTGCATACTTACTAAAGCTGGGAGGGAGGGAGGACATTCCAATCATCGCTGGATCCTCAGGCCCTTTATCTGGCGAGCTGGCTACCTTTTATCCCGAGATTCATGGACCAGAAGGACTGGGGCCGATCAGGCCGCCAGCAGATTTAGGAGAAGTGAAGGTTTATGATATCAATAAAATCATTGAGATTGTCAAACAATATCCAGATAATCTTGTGATTGTAGGAGTAGGGAGGCAGACGGATCTTGCCATTCCCTTCATATTGTATGGTCAGGAAGCATTTAAAACTGTGAACGCATTTTATATAATGGGCGGTGCGTTCCTAGTCCCAGGCAACGTCACTGCGGAAGCAGAAGCGAATTTCCATGCTGACCCGATCGCAGCCAATCAAGTACTAGAAAAGGCCAGAAATGTATTCCTTCATCCTTTGAATATTACCAATAAAGCAATCATTCCACCGGCAGTAATCGATTACCTCGCTCAAAACAGCCAATCACCATTCAAGGATCTGATTAAACCTGTTTACGACTATTACTTTGAAGCATATAAAAAGAATGTTCCTGGAATTCAGGGAGCACCACTCCATGATGTTATAACATTAAGTGCACTGGTGAATAGAAACCTTGTGAAATACCTGCCAAGGCGGGTAAAGGTAGAACTGTTTGGCGGAGCAAGAGGAAAAAGCATAGCCGATTTTCGGCCTAAGCCAGATCCGGAACCAGAGGCAACTTTGGACTGGATAGGAATGGAAGCAGATATTCCGGCGTTTATAGAGGATTTTACTATGATATTCATGGATGAGCAAAAAGCCGAAAGTTGAATTAAAAAGAACTCCCATCATTAAACGCCGGGAGTTCTTTTTAGTTTAAAGACTATGCTTTATTTCTTTACCGTTTTTTCTGATTGAACTCGAGTAAATCATTACGATAATGCTTGTAGTAATTAAGGTTCCGTGAAAAATCCAGACCATTTTAGTTAACGATAAGGTTTCCATTAGAATAGGGGCGATAACGAATCCAAATGCAAACCCCAGTGACTTCAATAGCATACCTACACCGAAAATCCTGCCTCTAATATAATTATCAGTTTTTTGCAGGATCGTAGCATGCAAAGTAGTAAAGCATGAATCAAAAACACCTGTAAGAAAAGCGAATGTTAGGACGATCCAGGGGTTTATATTGGACAAAAAAGTAATAAAGCCTGTAGACATCAGGATTGCTGAAATGAAGTATGTATAATAAAGGCGGCTGGCCAGCATGAACCTCATTCTTGGTAAAAGGATTGTTGCCAACACAGAACCGATTCCCCAAACACCCCATATCAACCCGTAATACAAGCTTTGTTTATTGGTATCAATAGATTCAGCCAATAACGGAATTCCGAGATTGTGCGAGGCACCAGCAAAGGCTCCAACCAGGAATACTAGATTCACAAGAAGAAGCATTGGCTTTAACATGATGAAAGAGAATACCTCTTTTAAGTCTCTTCCGATTTCAATAACCTTCTCTTTTATTCCATTCGAAACAATTTGGCTCTTAACAGAAACAATGGTTTGCCATTTCATTTTAACGAGGACTGCTGCTGATAAAAGATAAGTTACCGCGTCGATGACCAAGGTTACCTGATATCCAAGGAAGTCAGTAATCACCCCAGCACCGATAAATCCAAACACTAAACTGATGGACGTCAATCTCGAGATCAAGGAATTCGTTTCCAGAACTTTATCCTGACCAAAAATTTGCGGTATTTCAGCACTATAGCTCACAGCAAAAAAGCTGCTGGTCAAACCGATCAAGAAACAGACAATAAGGATCATGATTGGATTGGGGAAGGGAATCAAACATAGGATAATCATTGCCCGAATTAGGTCAGTCCAGATCATGATTTTCCTGCGGTCAAAGCGGTCAGCCAGGACCCCTGAAAACAAACTTGACAAAACTCCGCCCATAGTACGAAACGCCATTGTAGCAGCAAGCCATGCCGGACTGCCAGTGGCAACATACATCAACACATTGATAGCAATTAAATCCATGAATGTTCCTAAATCTGAAAATGCTTTTACATATAGAAAGATTTTGCGGTTCATAGTTTCTCCCTTTAACATAAGGTACTGGTCAGTTTTATTTTAAAGATTTTGAATTTACTTCGCAATACGAAGTTTTGAAAAAATGTCAGCAGAAGTTTAGTGATTGACTATCTTAATACATAATCAACCTGATGTAATAGCCCCCTGAAACAAATCAAGGAGCTCGATCATTTAACGATCTAAATCATCCTACCAAGGACGGCCATACCATGGACGTCGGCCATAGCCATACCAAGGACAGCAGCCAAAACCATACCAAGGCCTGCGGCCATACCAATACCTCGGGCGACCAAAACCATACCATGGACCCCAATAACCGTACCCGCCATAAAAGGCAGGAGCTGCAGCTGCAAGGAATAATAACGGGATAATTCTCTCATCATCTTGCTGATCATGTCTTTGTAGATAATCTTGAGGATAATTCATTAAGCAACCTCCTATACATTTATCCATATATGATATGTGTCCAGAAAGCTATTGGTATTAAAGGGAAAAAAATAGACAGAAGCACATATGTTTACTGTTTGGGGTATGACAGTATGTATATATCAATCTATCAGGTACAATGATCAAAGTGGATAAAAAAATTAAGAAGGTGAAAAAATGTTAGACTCGATCAGCAAAACGGTCATGCACAGTTATCCCGGGATGGTTGCTCTTGTAACCGTAACACATAAGGAAGAACAAAATATTATGGCTGCAGGCTGGCATTCATTAATTTCTTATGAACCACCAATCTATGGTGTTGCAATCGGCCCTGAGCGGCATACTTATCAATTAATAAAAGAATCGGGTAAGTTCGCCATTAATTTCCTGCCCTTTGAAAAAGCGAACATAATCCAGCAAGCAGGTGTTTATTCAGGTGCGAATGTGAATAAATTTAAACAACTTAATATCAACTTTGAGGAAGGGAAGGCAACTAATTCCCCGATATTACATGATGCATACTTAGCTTATGAGTGCGAAATGATCGACCGGCAAACATATGGAGATCATGACCTTTTCGTAGCAAAGATTGTACAATTCTACCTTGATAATGAAAAATTCTCGGAAAGCGGTATTCCAGATTTCCAGAAGCTTTCAATTCCTCTCTATATTGGAAGATCGTTGTATACTAGTGTAAATAAGGACAGTCGGTTCATTTCACATCAATTAAATGAATGATAAAAGGCAGGAGCCGAAATATTAAAGTAATTGTCGAATGATTAAACTAGGCAAAAAATCATGTGTTCGTTATAATGAACTCGAGAAAAAAGTTCTTCGGGGAGGTATTGAAATGGCGAAAATGATGGTAATTTATGATCAACCTAAGGATCAAGAAAGGTTTGAGAAGCATTATAATGAAGTGCATATCCCGCTCGTGCAAAAAATTCCTTCTTTGCAAGGAGCAGAAATCCATCGTGTGCTGCAATCAATGTACACAGAAGAGAAACTGTATTTAGTTGCAGAGTTAATGTTTGAAAGTCCAGAAAGCCTAACTCAGGCACTGGCAACACCAGAATTCAAAGAAGTCCAGGCAGATGTTGCGAATCTCCTTAAATATTTAAACAAACCGCCAGTTGTCATGATTGTAGATTAATTAATGACGAGAATAGAGCATTGATTTAGTCAACGCTCTATTTTTATCAGGCAGTCTTTTTATGGATAGAGGTTTATTCATAGGGTTTAAAGAAATGGGTGAGTGAAGGTCATTCTAGCCTTATAAAAATCCATTTTTCTAGTTTACATAACATAAATTCTAGGAAGTTGATTATCAGAATTGAAATGATGTCTCAATATCTAAGTATACTTAAATTAGTGAGACGGAATAAAAAATTTAATAAAAATTTCAGATCCATCTATAAATCTTTAATTGATTGATTATTAATGAACTGAGTTTTTTAAAATGAATTTATTTGTTCCTTAAGTTTATCTATTTCTTTATTTAGCTAATTGTTTCTTTAATTAAGTAATTATCATTCTATAGTTGCTTAAGGTTTTGGAAAATCTTATAACCCAATGTTTACCACTATACGGCTATATTATTTACTCAACTTAATTAGTTAACATAATATTGTTATGTAATTTTACCTGAATCCATTCGCGGTGAATCTTCATTATAAGCAGCAATAATAAAACTGATCCTCCCTTCTGTTTTCCAAAAGTAAAACACAGGTTTCATACCTGTGTTTGTTGAGATTTTTCCCGTTTGATTGAATTCAGATATTTTCTTGGTGTCCCGTAGTACAACACTTTATTGAATTCAGGAAAAATAGATGAGAATTTTACATAAATTGGTGTATCAAGGAGCCAGGGATAATATGTGAAGAAGCTCCTGTCACCGTAAATGATTGCCGTTAAAGCTAAATCAAGTTCTTTTTTAAAGATCATGTAGCGGATTCTGGACATATTCTTATCGAATTCGCCGTTGCTTATATAGACATTTCCATAAAGCAAGTATTCACCATTCATAGTGATCCAGTCTGCTAATACTTCATCTCTCATTTTATAATTGAGTGCTTGATAATCATACACATTCCCAATACTTAAATATAGCTCACCGGTCATGTCTGAATGCGTAAGTGTGTATTTCCTGTTGTCAACAGGCACAAAAGCAGTTGCCGGAGGAATGTATTTAACGGACAACTTTTCGGGCTTGAATTTGCTCATAGGTTAAGTCTCCTTCCAGAGAATCCTTTTCCCATAGCTTATGCCTGGCATTAATAATGCGTGACAAACGCCCAGTTTAAGGGGTTTTTAAGCTTTTAACTCTTGTATTCACGAGATTCCATTTCCCGTTCTCGTAAAACCAGGTAGATTCCACAAATGCGATTCCATCAGCATTGTATGCACCACTAATGCGTTGGCTGCCGGTTAAGCCGTTGAGCTTATCCTTAACAACAATCGGTTTGAGTGTTCCGAATGGAAGGACCATAAGTTCCGTAGGTTCATTTAATTTTCCATCCTGGTAAAGCCCCAGGCGTTCATAATCGTCTTTTCGGTCACTTAAATCAAAGTTGTAGGACTGCCCTGTTTCCTCAATAGTAATGGTGGCTTTATAGCCATCTTCGAACCTGCTGCTTATTGTCAAAGGCTCAGGAACCGTTATATCAGTGACCTTAAAGTCCTTTAATGTGTATAAATAAAAATTTGAAAGGCCTCCGCTTCCTCCGGTTGGAACGCTTACAAAAATATCTTTTATCCGATCATGGTTGAGATCCTTAAATGAAATCGCAGGATCGTAGCCGCCCTCAAGTTCGATTTTATATGTTTCGCCATCAGATGCCTTGATTTTTAGAAAGATTCGTTTCAGGAACTGCGCCCCTTCTTCGAACGGAACTCCCTTAACATATATAATATCCTTCTTTCCATCTCCAGTGACATCAATACGGTTCTCCGAAATGGTCGCTGTTTTTTCCTTGGATTCTCCTGCGTATGCCCCAGTCAGTGCCGTTAACGACATAAAAAAGAAAGCAGTAAATGTTAACAATAGCTCCTTCTTCATATGCATCCCTCCAATATATAGTTAACTTGTCCATTTTTGGAAAAAGCATGCATAAAAACCCTCTGATTAAATCAGAGGGTTTTACAGAATGTATTCTCTGTGTTTTTCAACTTGTAATTATTGATGATCCGATTCTGCTTCACTTTCACTTTTCCAGAGTTTAATCAGTTTTCCTGTTTCACTTTCGTCAACCAGGAAGGAACCGTTCGTATATCTGTCGCTAAAGCGCAATTCGGATGCTTTTACGGTAATAACTTGCTGTTTTTCCGATTGAAAGAAGATTCCATCGTTATCACGGACTGATTCAACACCAACAATCCGGTGTGGATTTGATTTTAATTCCCTTAGCATGACAACTCCACGTTTAGCGCGGGTGCTCTTTTCAAATTCGGACAGTTTCATTTTCTTGACTGCACCACGCTGCGTGGCCACTACGATAGTTTGGGATTGATCCAGATCCAGGAGTTTGCCGCCAATAACATAATCCCCATCTTTTAGGTTGATTCCTTTCACTCCGGCAGCTCTGACCCCAATCGGGCTTACCTCTTCTTCGCTAAACCAAAGGGCATATCCAAGATGTGAAGCAATGAAAAGATCCTTGGTACCATCGGTGATATGCACATCAATAACCTGATCATCACCTTTTACATTGATGGCAGTTAAAGGTTTAGAATAACGTTGTGCTTTATATAAATTCAATTCGGATTTCTTGACCATGCCATTCCTTGTTACAAACAGAAGATACAAGCTCTGGTCAAAATCATTAATCGGAATTGCTTTAATGATTTCTTCATCTCTGTCAATCGGAACTAGGTTCGCTACATGCTGCCCAAGGTCCTTCCAGCGGATATCAGGAAGTTCATGGACAGGCAGGTAAAGGTAACTGCCCTTATTGGTGAATAACAGAAGAACATCTTTTGTATTCATGTTCAACTGGGATAGAAGCCTGTCGGTATCCTTCATCGCAAAATCCTGGCCATTCGATGCTGCATACGATCGCTGGCTCGTCCGCTTGACGTATCCATCCTTTGTGACAGTTACAATAACGTCTTCACTTGCAATCAGGACTTCGAGGTTGATTTTGATTTCTTCGATTTCTTCCTCGATTTTCGTTCTGCGGTCATCTGCGAAACGCTTTTTGACATCCTTTAGCTCCTTTTTGATGACGGATAAAAGCCTTTTCTCGCTTCCAAGAATAGCAGTTAGTTCCTCTACCTTTTTGGCAAGTTCCTCAGCTTCTGCCTGAAGGGCTGTAATATCTGTATTCGTTAAGCGATATAGCTGCAAGGAAACAATCGCTTCAGCCTGAACTTCTGTGAACTCAAACTTCTTGATCAAATTATCCTTTGCGTCCCGTTTATCCTTGGACGCACGGATCGTGGAAATCACTTCGTCAAGGATGGAAAGGGCCTTCATCAGACCTTCAACAATATGCTGTCGTTCACGAGCCTTTTGAAGGTCATACTGGGAACGCTTTGTCACGACATCCTTCTGATGGTCAATGTAAGCATCAAGTAGCTCAGCAAGGCCCATTAAGACCGGTCGCTTCTTATTGATGGCAACCATGTTGAAATTATAAGTGATCTGCAAATCACTGTTTTTGTATAGGTAATTTAAAACCCCGTTAGCATCTGCTTCTTTTTTCAATTCGATGACTACACGGAGGCCGGTGCGGTCAGTCTCATCACGCACTTCAGAAATACCTTCTACTTTGCGGTCAAGACGGAATTCATCCATTCTTTTGACGAGGTTAGCCTTGTTGATTTCATAAGGTATTTCAGTAATGACGATCTGCTGTTTGCCGCCGCGGACTTCCTCGATTTCAGCCTTTCCTCGGACAATGACTTTTCCTTTACCTGTCTGGTATGCCTTCTTGATGCCTTCCACACCCTGAATGATCCCGCCTGTAGGGAAATCTGGACCTTTAATTACATTCATCAGGTCCTCCACAGTACAGGCAGGGTTGTCCATCCTCATGATGACCCCATCGATGACCTCTGACAAGTTATGAGGTGGTATATCGGTTGCATAACCAGCAGATATTCCTGTAGAGCCATTCACCAGCAAATTAGGGAACATCGCCGGGAGAACGGTCGGCTCACTGGAAGTATCGTCGAAGTTTGGAATGAATTCTACGGTTCTTTTTTCGATATCCCTTAACAGTTCTCCTGCGATTGCAGATAACCTTGCCTCTGTATAACGCATGGCTGCTGGAGGGTCACCGTCGATACTTCCGTTGTTTCCGTGCATTTCAACAAGATAGTTCCGCACTTTCCAATCCTGGCTCATACGAACCATTGCGTCGTAGACCGATGTATCACCGTGTGGGTGGTAATTACCGATTACATTTCCGACAGTCTTGGCTGATTTACGGAAACCTTTTTCACTTGTATTTCCTTCCACGTGCATCGCATATAAAATCCTGCGCTGAACTGGCTTTAGCCCATCCCTTGCGTCAGGGAGTGCGCGTTCCTGAATGATATACTTACTATAGCGGCCAAAACGGTCGCCCAATACATCTTCTAAAGGGAGGTCACGAAATTTTTCTACTGAACTCACTCTCCAGCAACCTCCTCTGTAACAGAAATATTTTCATTTTCTAAAATGTTTCCATCTTCTTCAAGACCGAATGCAACGTTGGATTCAATCCATTTTCTGCGCGGCTCAACCTTGTCACCCATAAGGGTGGTAACTCTTCTTTCAGCTCTTGCTGCATCATCGATTCTAACACGGATCAATGTTCTTGATTCCGGGTCCATCGTCGTTTCCCAGAGCTGGTCAGCATTCATCTCTCCAAGTCCCTTATAGCGCTGGATCATATAGCCTTTGCCAATTTTCTTAATTGCGCCCTTTAGTTCATCATCACTCCATGCATACTCAATGACTTCCTTCTTGCCAGTCCCCTTGCTTACTTTGTATAGCGGGGGCAGAGCAATGAACACCTTCCCAGCTTCAATAAGGGGCTTCATGTAACGGTAAAAGAATGTCAATAACAGTACCTGGATATGGGCACCATCCGTATCAGCATCGGTCATGATCACGATTTTGTCATAATTGATGTCATCGGTATTAAAATCGGAGCCTACTCCGCCGCCAATTGCATGAATAATTGTATTGATTTCCTCATTTTTAAAAATATCCTGCAGCTTTGCTTTTTCAGTATTGATAACCTTACCACGCAAAGGCAGAACAGCCTGGAACTTCCTGTCACGGCCCTGTTTTGCAGAACCACCAGCAGAGTCTCCCTCTACAAGATAAAGTTCGTTTTTGGCTGGGTTCTTAGATTGAGCAGGTGTCAATTTGCCTGAAAGCATTGCATCAGAGCGTTTCTTTTTCTTGCCGCTCCGTGCATCCTCACGTGCTTTCCTGGCAGCTTCACGCGCCTGGAAAGCCTTGATGGATTTACGAATCAGAAGCGTGCTGATATCGGGATTTTCTTCAAGAAAATAGGAAAGGTGTTCAGAAACGACGGAGTCAACTGCAGACCTCGCTTCGCTTGTACCAAGCTTTCCTTTTGTCTGGCCTTCAAACTGCAGTAGTTCTTCCGGTATGCGGACTGACACGATTCCCGCTAAGCCCTCACGGATATCTGCACCCTCGAGATTCTTTTCTTTTTCCTTGAGAAGACCGACTTTGCGGGCATATTCATTAAACACCCTAGTCATTGCAGTCTTGGCGCCTGCTTCATGCGTGCCGCCGTCCTTCGTGCGGACGTTGTTAACAAAAGACAGCACATTCTCTGAATACCCGTCGTTAAATTGGAAGGCAAATTCTACTTCGATTTTGCTGTATTCCCCTTCAAAGCTTACGACTGGGTGAAGAACATCTTTTTCCTCGTTCAAGTATTCTACAAACGCCTGAATTCCTGTTTCATAATGGAAAACATCCTTTGCGTCATGGCGATCATCAATTAATTCGATTTTTAACCCTTTTAAGAGAAATGCGGACTCCCTGAGTCGCTCGGATAAAGTGTCATAGTTATATGTCAGAGTTGAGAATATCTCGGGATCCGGTTTGAAGTGGATGGTCGTACCAGTCTGATTGGTTTTCCCAATCTTCTCAAGTGTTGTTACTGGTTTGCCTCCATTTTCGAATCTCTGCTCATAAATGAAACCGTCCCTCTTGATGGTAACGACCAGCCACTCGGACAATGCGTTAACGACGGATGCGCCTACACCATGAAGGCCGCCGCTCGTTTTATATCCACCCTGTCCGAATTTTCCGCCTGCATGCAAAACAGTCAGGATCACTTCTGGTGTCGGTTTACCCAATTTGTGCATCCCGGTAGGCATTCCCCGCCCTTTATCCTGGACACTGATCGAATTATCTTTATGGATTTTAACAATAATCTGATTTCCGTACCCTCCGAGTGCTTCGTCAACGGAATTATCAACTATTTCATAAACGAGGTGATGAAGACCTCGTGTATCTGTGCTGCCAATATACATACCCGGTCGTTTACGGACGGCTTCCAGGCCTTCTAATACCTGTATGGCATCATCATTGTAATCAAAAGCTTGCTGATTTCTTGCCACGAACATACCCCTTTCATTCCTTGCAAACAACATTGACGTTTTTTATGTATAGTGTCAATGAATTCGATAAGTATTCGTTTTCTAGTTAAATCGAAATTAGGATGATATAGCCATTCATCGTCAACAGAACAACTGTTCCCTTATTTATTTTACCACATTAATGGTGTCTATGCTTAATTGTAGCGATTAATTGGGATTTGGCAAACGGATTTAAAGAATTAATTGGAATTTTGTCATAAAAAATCGGATATTTGGTTACTTGCATGAAGGAAAAGGGATTCGTTTTACCTAGAACGGCATGTCATTATCAGCCCCTGGATACGCAATCGCTTCCATCTTTCTTCTCATTCTGGGCAACTTTTTGTTTGTATTTTAAACTCCCAGCGATTTCCGCCGTTATTTTTTACAGCTGTACTGCAACATAAGAACAAATTCTTTTTTTGTTTTGGGAGGGCTCTTGATATGAAAAACATGAAGGTTTTTGTGCTCGGGGCGTCATTAATCCTTCTTCTGGCCCTTACAGCCGGCGGAGTTTACAAACGCGGACAGGATAATGACCATGAAGCAACAGTAGAGGCGCAGTCGACAGGAGATCGGAATATTAGGGGCTCCATCAGCACCGGGATGGTACAATCATTTGCCGATGTTAACAATGTTCAACTAGGTGAAGGCATTAAGAAACAGCTCGATACTCAAGATGAGGTCACCCCTATTTATCATAACAAAAAAAACACCAGTCACTATTATGATCATGAAGCTGCCGTGGATTTTATAAACGAGCCAAGCGCAGAGGAAATTGACCAGATTACTCGTGACATAAAAGGCTGGGTAATCAAACAGCATTTGGACGCTATTTATATATTCAGGTCTACTTCCATGGAAACGCCACAAATGATTGAGTATTTTAATAAAAACGCTAATGTCGAATATGCAGAACCTAATTTCATTTTAATGCAGAATGAAGTAAGCGGTCCTAATGATCTTCTCTACCAGGAGAACTATCAATGGAATTTGCCGGTGATTGGTACGGAACAGGGATGGAATGTAACACGCGGGAACGAAGAGATCGAAATTGCGATTGTAGATACCGGTGTTGACCTTGATCATCCAGATTTAAGGAACAGGCTGGTAAAGGGCTATAATGTAATCGACGAAAATGCTGAACCAGATGATGATAACGGTCACGGGACACATGTAGCGGGAATCATTGCTTCTGAAACCAATAATAACGAAGGCATTGCCGGAATGACCTGGTTCAATAAGATCATGCCAGTAAAAGCGATGGGAGCTAAAGGTTATGGAACGACATTTGATATAGCAAAGGGTATAGTCTGGGCTGTAGACCATGGAGCAGATGTCATCAATTTAAGCCTTGGCAATTACCAGCCATCAAAAGTCCTTGAGGAAGCAGTGAAATACGCATATTCTAAAGATGTGGTAATGGTATCCGCAGCAGGTAATGATGGTTCAAACCAGCCTACCTATCCTTCAGCATTTCCAGAAGTCTTGAGCGTTGCTGCAGTGGATTATGATGGGAACAGAGCGAGCTTCTCAAACTTCGGAGAATATATCGATATTGCTGCTCCTGGTGTTTATATTCCTAGTACCTATTTTAATGCACAATATGCAGCTCTTTCAGGAACATCCATGGCTGCTCCGCATGTTGCTGGCCTGGCAGCGTTAATAAAGTCTGCTAATCCGGATTTGAGCAACAAACAGGTGATGAGCATTATTGAAAAGTCCGCTATCGACCTTGGCGACCAAGGTAAAGATATAGATTATGGAAATGGGCTGATTGATGTGAACTCTGCTTTGCGTGAGGTACATCAAAAGGAACTGAAACTTAATCAAAAAAACAAAACACTGCTTCAGTTGCTGAGATAGTTAACCAAAAAGCCAAAAGCCGCCAGTCCCCTGGCGGCTCTCATTACAAGGTTTCGTATAAATGTTTATCAACCAGTTGGATCAGCGGGCTGATATGACCTGTTGAGAGGATAAATAATTCATGCATTGCCCTCGTGCATGCGGTATATAACAACTTCCTTTCCTCATCTCTTGTATAGACAGAGGAATCGTAAAGAATCACGCCATCGAATTCAATGCCCTTTGCAAGATAGGCTGGCACCACGTTGACACCATTTTCGAAGGTTAATGTACCTTTTTCAATAAGTCTTGCATCATAGTCTTTGATAATTGCCTCAAAGGCAGATTTGCTTTCCGCTGCGGTTTTGCATATGACAGCAATATTCTTATGTCCTGAAGCTTGCATGGATGCAATCAATTCATTTACTTTGTCAGCCTGTTCAATGGCATTTTGAACTTGAAAAAGGACCGGCTTTGGTCCAGTTCGATTAAATGGTTCAATCAAATCCCCGCCTTCAATCAACTGGCGGGTGAATTCAACGATTGGTCTTGTAGACCGGTACGTTTTCGTAAGTGTGTAGGTTTCTTTTTCTCCAAAATCCAGCTCCCCTTCTTCCAGGATCGAAGACGCTCCTGTAGGTCCCGAATAAATAGCCTGATTTATATCGCCCAAAAGTGTCATTTTGCTATAAGGAAACAGCTTCTTGATATAGGCAAATTGAAAGGGTGTATAATCCTGCGCTTCATCAATAAATACATGACGGATCGAAGTATTGGACCTCCTGCCCTCTAGTAAATCCTGCAGGTATAGAAACGGTGTTGCATCCTCATACAAAATGGATCTTTCTTCAAGGTGATGTATAGACCTTGCACAAGAGGAAGCCCAGTTTACTGGAACCGTATCTCCATATCCCTGTGTCTCTTTAATGAAATCAATGAAAATGGTTCTGATATCAATGAACTTTAACTTTTTGACGAAGTTAAACAAAGGTTTGAACCGCTTTTTCACTACCATTTCTGAAAGCCACCTTTGTTCGCGATCGTAATCGTTGAAAGTATCATTAGCTCCGCCCTGTTTTAGCTGGCTTTGTTTAAATGCCTCAAGATAATCTTCCTTTTCAAGAAATTGAATCTCCTTCTCTACCCAATCCTGAAAAAGTTCAGCCTTTGTTTTTTTCTTTAATTCCTTCGTCAGCCATTCCTTTAAAAGCTGGATCCTGTTAGGGATTGAAATTTCCGCATCAAGGGAGGCATAATAAGCAGCGATTTCATTTTTGGAAATAATGACCCGCTTTTTGAACCCTATACTTTTAAAGGCGAGGGCTTCTTTGGATAATTTTTCGGCATAACGTTCAAGCAGGTATTTAAAATCCAGGCTCGATTTGAATCGAATGCTTTCAACTCTATTATGATAATTTTCATCTTTTTCAGCATCCAACAGATATTCCATTTGTTCAAAAGGGTCCTCAAGCTTATAATTGCTGCCAAACCGGGTTAAAAGATATTCCTGGAATGTAGCCTGCTGCATGTTTTCTTCTCCTAGTTCAGGAAGAACTGTAGCCACATAACTGTTGAATAAGGGATTCGGTGAAAATAGCATGATGTTTTCTGATTTAATGATATTCCTGTATCTATACAGCAGGTAGGCTACTCGCTGCATCGCTGCAGACGTTTTGCCACTTCCTGCCACACCTTGAACTACTACCAGGCTGCTGGAATCATTTCGGATGATTTGATTCTGTTCCTTTTGGATTGTTGCGACAATCGTTTTCATCTGGGTATCTGCATTATTTCCCAGTACTTCCTGAAGCATCTCATCCCCAATGGTTACCCCGGTTTCGAACATCGCTTTTATTTTTCCGCCTTTGATGACAAACTGGCGTTTGAGATCCATATTTCCTTCTATTGTATCTGTTTCTGTCCTATATAGAGCTGGACCTGGGGAGTAATCATAATAAAGTCCGGATATCGGTGCACGCCAATCGTATATCAGGAAATTTTCTTCCTTTTCATCCATTAGTGAGGCAATTCCGAGATAGATTTTCTCTGACTGGATTTCTCCATCCTCTCTAAAATCGACTCTTCCAAAATAAGGGGAGAACCTTAGGCGGGACAATGTCTGCAGTTGTTTGATCATTTGGGATTGTGTCCGTTCTCGTTCTGAAAGCAGTGCAGCCTGCTGTTTGATGCTTGTGAAGGTTTCTGCTACATCATCGGCTTCATCGAAGTTAACCGTTACGTCCTCCCAAAAGGTTTTCCTGATATGGAGTGCATCTGAGCCTACATCACTTGAGCTTTCATTCCACTTTGCTGCTTTTTTGTCAATTTCTACAATGATGGACTCTACTCTATTTTGTTCATATTGTAACTCTTTGAGCTGTTTATCTTCCATAGCATACACTCCCCGACGTGATACTTGACTTTTGTTATATTTTGTGTTAATGTTATTTTAGAGTTTTTGTGTCTAGTTTTGATAATTTATTTTTTAAATCAACTACCATTTTACTATGCACATATTTATAATACAAATACATAGATCTTGAAATCACCATGATTGGTGATTTTTATTTTTAATGTAAACATATATAAAAAAGCCGCGATGCTGAAACTGCTCTGCACGCGGCTTTTTTATATTTATTTACATAACTTGATCACAGAAGCGATATTCGCTGAAAGTCTTTCGACATATTCTTGTGCGTTTTCAAAGGCTTCTTCTAATGATATAATTCCTGGCACGATACTGAATACTGCATCGATTCCATGTTCGTGGACGATATGGCTGTCGGCTGCTACATTTCCTGCAATCGCAATGACTGAAACATCATGTTTTTTGGCAGTCTTGGCAACTCCAATAGGTGTCTTGCCAAAGATCGTCTGTCCATCAATCTTCCCTTCGCCAGTAATGACGAAATCAGCATCCTTGAGATGATCATCGAGGTTGGTTGCTTTAATGACAATATCGACACCTCTTTTTAATTCTGCGGAGAGAAATGCCAGCAAACCGCCGCCGAGCCCGCCTGCTGCACCTGCGCCTTCTATGTGTTCAATATCCTTGCCGAGATCCCTTCGGATGATTTGTGCATAATGCTGAAGGTTTGCGTCTAATGCCTGCACCATATCAGGTGTCGCGCCTTTTTGCGGTCCGAAAATTGCAGATGCTCCCCTTGGCCCTGTAAGCGGGTTATCGACATCGCATGCTACCTCTATTTTTACCGAAGTTAACCGGGAATCAATTCCATCCATGTCAATAGCTGCGATGGATGCAAGTGCACCGCCGCCTTCGCCAATTTCAGCACCTGCACGATCCAGGAACTTGATGCCGAGCGCTTTAGCCATACCTGCCCCGCCATCATTGGTTGCACTTCCGCCGATTCCAATAATGATCTGTTCAACTCCATAATCAAGAGCAGCGGAAATCAATTCTCCAGTTCCTCTTGTGGTTGTTATCAATGGGTTTCGCTTATCTGCTTGAACAAGATGCAGTCCCGATGCAGCAGCCATTTCAATGACCGCTGTCTTTTCATCTCCGGATATGCCGAAGAATGCGTTGACGGGTGTCCCTAGTGGTCCAGTAACCGTTTTAGATATGATTTTGCCGCCCGTTGCATCGACAAGCGATTGTACAGTGCCTTCCCCTCCGTCTGCCATTGGAACTTTGACGAACCTTGCTTCCGGAAGAATTTTCGCCATGCCTTTTTCGATTGCCAATGCTGCCTCGAGTGCAGTGAGGCTCTCTTTAAAAGAATCAGGTGCAATTACGATTTTCATAATCAGATTCTCCTCTCACTGATTGAAAATAAGGATTTTTTTTCTTTAATTTGATGAGGGTAATAATATTGTTAATGAACGGCCCGAGTATCAAACCCGGACCACCCTGAAAAATTCTTATCCAAAGAACTTAAAGATTCCGAAGATCAGAGTAGAAACAATCGCCAATGTCAAACCTACTGCTGTTTCGTATGGAATCAGCTTTAGACGTTCCTTGATTTCCATGTTGACACTTCCTCCTGTAGCATGGAAGAAGCTGCCGTGTGGGAGGTGGTCAAGAACTGTAGCGCCAGCGTGAACCATTGCGGCACCGGCCAATGCTGTTACGCCCATTTCCAAAATGGTTGCACCGAAAACTTGTGAAGCAACTGCTGTACCAGCAGTAGTAGAAGCTGTAGCGGCAGACATAAAAATCCCTGAAACTGGCGCAAGGACGAATGCTGGAAGACCCAGTGCATCCAGGCTGTTGATGATTACATCTTTCAGTCCGGAGTTAGCGATGATTCCAGCCAATGTACCTGTACCAAGAAGCATGATTGCTACACCTGACATTTTTCCGAGTCCTGCAACAGCATAGTCATTGATCTGCCTGATTTTGCCCATAGCGAGTGCTCCGGCAATTCCTCCAGCCGGGAGTGCAATCATAGGGTCAATATTGATATCAAATAACGGTCTAAGTGCAAGGAGGATGATTGTTACCAAGGGTGCCACTATTGCAGGAAAGATAAGCGGAAGCTTGCCGATAATTGTTGTTTCGCTTTCCTGTGCTGTAACCACAGACCCTTTTTTCACCAGCTTTTTAGCTAAAATATAGGTTACTGCCAGTCCAAAAATAGCCGGAATGATACCAACAGCCATAACAGATGTCAATGGGATTTGGAATGCGTCAGCTGCAGCGATCGCATTCGGGTTGGGTGACATGATGTTACCTGCTTTGCCGCCGCCGATCATTGCAAGCAAGATTGCTGTTTTAGAGATGCCAGCCCGGTTAGCGATTGCCAGAGCGATAGGTGCAACAGTGATGACAGCAACGTCTATGAAGACACCGACTGTTGTAAGGATCATTGTAGCGATGGCTAGTGCCAGCAGTGCACGTGTCTCGCCTACTTTTTTTACGATTGTTTCCGCAATTACCGCTGCAGCGCCTGATTCGATCAGGACACCTGCAAGAACCCCGGCAGCCAGTATTCTCATTACGGCAGGAATAATTCCCTTTGCCCCCTCCATCATTAAGGTGACGGTGTTTGTGACATCCACTCCGCCTGCAAGCCCGCCAATTAATGCACCAGCAATCATACCGTATGCTGGAGATACCTTCTTTAAGATTAGGAAAATGGCAACAATGAGAGCAACGATTGCGCCGAAAGCGCTTACTTGTACGTCCAAGATGTTTTCCTCCTTCATTAATTCTGTTAGCAACTCAATTGTAAGCGCTATCCTATTGATTTACATTAGTCAAAACATCAAAAAAAGACCTGTAAAAGCTCAGGTCTTTTGTGCATTTGCACAATTCAATCCAGCAGATGAATTAAAAATGAAAGGTAAAGATGGAGCAAATCGGTTGTTTTCCGTGGATCTTTACCTGTGATTTCAGTGATTTTATCCAGGCGGTAGCGGAGAGTATTCCGGTGGATAAAGAGTTTTTTGGCAGCATTGTTCATGTCCCCATTTGTATCAAGGATCGCCCTTAAAGATTCGGTCAACTCCCCTTTTGGATCTTTTTGTATCAATACACGATAATATGGCTGTAAACCTGTCGTAATTCCGGATTTCGAAGCCGTTAACAGGAATACAGGCAGGTATAAATCCTCAAATAAAAAAATTTGATTTTGGGCCTCTGATTTCAAACCCGCTTCAAGTGTATTGGCTGCTTGCTGATATGAGCCAGCCATTCCGCCAATTCCTTCATGGTATTGTCCGATGCCAATTTTCATTTCAATGTTTAAATTGGACTCAATTCCATGTAACCAGCTTTCTGCGATATTTTTTAAGTAACTATAAGTATCTTTTAGTGGGACTATTTTTAGAAGTACAATCCTGTCGTGCTGCATCAATATAAGATCATCTTTTTCCAGGCGTTTATTTAAATAGGAAATAGTTTTCTTTCGGTCGGATGTAAGGAAGATCATTGCTGCCCTAGGCAAATCCAGATTGATTCCTAAACGTTCAGCCCTTTCATGAAAAAGCGTATCGGGCTTTCCATCAGAGTGGATGAGCTGACTGACAAGCTCCTCCTTCAGTCTTTCATCCCATTGAATTTCCTTGACCAAAACAGCCTGCTGCAGGCTAAGTTCGGCAGCCATACGGACAAGTTCTCCAAAGCTTCTGATTTCTTCTGGTGGCCCTGTTATGCCGACAACCCCTACTAATTTGCCATCAAAGGTTATTGGAAGGTTAATTCCAGGTTTTACACCATGCAGCTTATCAGCTTCAGCTTCGGTAATTTCAAAACCGAAACCCTGTTCAAGCACGATTGCCGCACCTTGATGCACGTCATCGATTCGGCTTGAGTCACCTGATCCTATAATCACTCCCTGATTATTCATTACATTGATGTTTCTGCCAATGATGCCCATCGTCCTGTCTACGATTTCCTGAGCCAACTGCCTGTTTAGAAACTCCATTCATGATCCCTGCCTTGCATTATTTCATAATAATTCATTATCTCTGATTTTTTAATCGAACAAAAGAGAAACGTGAGAACATTCGTCCTCACGTCGTAAAAGTTATTTGGTTAAAGCGTGTTCGACCTTGATGCATCGATCCATGATCACGGTATAACCCTTTTCTTTTAAAAATTGATAAGCTTCTACATCTTCAAGACCAAGTTGAGCCCAATATACGTCAGCGTCTATTTCAGCAAATTCTTTCGCAACTTCCATCAGATATTCTGAACGCCGGAATACATTGACAATATCGATATGTCCTTCAATATCCTTTAATGTTTTGACCGCTTTTACACCGAGAACTTCGTCAACAGAAGGGTTGACCGGGATGATGTCGTAGCCCGCAGCCTGCATTGCCTTTGAGACCATGTAAGAGGTCCGCTGTGGGTTATCGCTTAAACCCACCACTGCAATTCTTTTTGCCTTTTTTAAGATTTTGCCGATTTCATCCCTGCTAGGATTTTCAATTGCCATTTACGATCACTCCCATGTATAAGTAATAATCTTCATATTCCATTTTAACGTACAGACGGTGTGAATCATAAGTAATTGCTTGATATAGCGGGATACGGTGCTGCCATATCATAAATTCCTACCCATTTTTCTTTCATTACACAATTGAACTCTTCCGCTTTCTAAGTTTTGCAAGAGTTAACTGGTCGCAAATGACAGCAATCAGGGTGCCGAGGATTAAACCGTTATTTAAAATTGATACTAATACTGGAGGGATGTGGCTGAATGCTGCTCCTGGGATGAACATCACTCCCACGCCTGCCATCAGTGAGGTACCAATTACGACTCTTGTCCTTTTTTTATCTGGTTCCCGATCGAATTCTGAAAATGCGATTCCAATCATATTTGCAAAAATAACAAATGTCACTGAGTAGCCAACAGGTGCAGGAAGAGCAGCAAAGAAAGTCATAACATTCGGCATTAGGCTCGCTCCAATGATTAACAGTGAACTGATGATGAAAGGGAGGATACGTGTTATGCCAGTCGTTGCGATAAAACCTGCAGCTCCAGAAATAGGGACAGAACCAATTGCAGAAAATGCGCCTCCCAGCAACTGGTTAACGCCAGCCACAAATCCACTTGCGCGGTACCGGAAATTACCATCTTCATGGCCCATATCCTTCAAGACTTGCCCAGTTACCCTTATGCTGGCGAGCATATTGGTGATCAGCAGGAACGTGATAAAAACAGAAGTTACCATCAAGCCAGAATCGAATACCGGTTTCCCAAACGCAAAAAGCTTTGGAATCGTGAATATGGGTCCATCATAATCCTCGAAAGATTCTCCCTGATTCAATACCGAATAAAGCAGCCACCCTGCGGCCAGACTTATCAGGATGGCGTACTGGCTCACCCATTTTTTTGGGTGTCTGGTTAAATATAAGGTAATCACAACCAGGATTACGCTGAAAAATGCGATTGAAAGGTTTATTTCATTTTGGTTTCCCTCTAGTCCCATCATACCTTTCAGGAATGAACCGCTGAGCTGGATGATAAGCAGCAGCAAATAAACGCCGCTAACCACTGGAGTAAATAATTCAGCAAGCTTTTCAATTAGCTTGAACAAACTTAATAAAAAGAAAACGACACCACTTATGATCATTGCTCCTTCAAGTGCCTGTAAAGTTTCGATGCGAGAAGAAAACAATGCTGTGCTTAATCCTGCATATATTGTGAAAACTCCCCACCATAGCCCGGCGGGACCCTCATTGATTGGCAAGCGATGGCCAATCAATGCTTGCAGCAGACTCGAAAGACCCAAAACGAACATAGTGCGTTGCACCAGGCCTGTGGTTTCCACTTCACTCAGCATGTATAAATCCGCAATAGCAATCGGTGCAACGATTGAGCCTGCGATAATAAATGCCATCCATTGTACGGATGAAAGAAGAACCTTCATTTAAAATCACCATTTTCTATTCTTTTAATTTTGTTTGAAGTCAAAGACCAAAACGGACATTGAACGATCATATCCAATCAATTAATTCGTTTTCCAAATCTATCCTTTTATTCTAGTTATACTATTATGGTACTTAAAGTAATTGAAAATGAGAAGTGATTTTTGAAGTTAAGTACTTACCAGGTTTATACGAGCCAAAAAAGACCTCCTAAATGGAGGTCATTGCAATCAATAACTTGTAAATCTTAATATTTTTTGAATCCAGTAAATCATGTATTTAAAGGGGGTCATTTTATCTTTGTTTTCTTCATAGTCGATGGTGTAGTTTCCATCTTTGTTATTCCATAGTCTGTCAAAGTAAGAGTCAACATCTTTTATGACCAAGCTGTCATCTGGTGCCTCAATTTTCAGGTTTGTTTCCAGATTGAAGTCGTCAAGGTTCCTTCTCGTGAAATTCGCAGAACCCCCAATGATCAGCCCTGTTTTCCCGCGATCGAAGTAGATCATTTTTGTGTGATATTGCTCCTGTCCGGCATCGTACCATTTGATTTTTATATTTTCACTTCCAAAGTTCTCGATCTCGGCAGAAACAGGTATGTTTGGCAGTCCTGATTTTTGGTTGCCAAAGGCATTCGTATTAGGGTCAAGGATGATGTTTATTTTTGCCCCGCGGTCTGCTGCCTTATCGATTTCATCGATCACATTCCTCTCAGCCAGATAAAACATGCCAATCCAAACCTGATCCCCTTTTTTCGTTTTCTTCAATTCGGCCAAAAGGTGCTTGAAAATCTTGCCTTCCGTAAGGACTTGAACTTTGGCTGCTCCTTCTTCTTTTACATCTTTGAATTCAGGAAGATTGCCTCCGCCCGAAAAGTCAACTACCCCTTGTTCGGCTTTCAGAATGTCACCAATGATATTCCCATTCGTTTCGAAAGCAATATTTGAGTGAAAGCCACTTGCATCATGCGGATTTGCAGAAGCCACAATGGCCGTTTTTTCCGTTACAAACACTTTCCTGTGATTTGCTTTAAGATTCAGAAGCTCCAGATAAGAACGCAAAGTCACATCCGGAGCGTTTTTCGCCATTGGATTCGGCAGCCAGCCTTCACCGGATTGTCCGAACCATTGGAAGAATATACGCCATATTGCAGTATATAAAGGATTGGAGTCCCTCAATGGATCAAGGTTGGTAAAAATGACATCGATGCCGTTATCGCGCAATTCCTTCAGTACACCTGATTTGTGTGAACCGTACGTAAGATTTATTTCATCAGTGATGAATACCACCTTCAGATCCTTGTGCTTCTTTTTCTGGGCAATCAGCTTTTCTCCTATATTTTCGCTGATTTCCGGATAGCCCATATCTTTCTTGTAGTAACCATTGAATAAGAACATATCGAGAACAATGAATTTCTCTGCTTCTTCTATTCTTTTTAAGATTGTGTCAAAAATCTCATGTTCGTATTTTTTTTCGCCATCATTATCCGTATAGGTTAGATCGTATAAAAATCGGACATCCTTGACGTTATGGACTTCTCCCTCATAGGACAATCCTTCAGGCAGTTCTTTATGTGTATGGTGATATATTGTCCCTCCAACAATAAGAGCAAAAATGAGTAAAATGATTAATTTCTTTCTCTTTAAGATTGCGCGGGGCATCCACATTACTCCTTATATTTGATAGTATACTTATTCACTTATTAAGCAATTTATAAACTTAGCTAGTATGTGCAGCATGTATGGCGATCCTGCAGTATTAAAATCAACCTAGGTTAGTTAAAATCTATTGGGATAAAGGCTTTTGTTTAAGATTTGCATGGAGTTTTTAATAGAACATGGTAAAATAAAAGAACCGTAAAATGTTTAAAGGAGAAAATTTCATGGTATTAAACGCAATCATTATTTTACTGGCTTATTTGCTTGGATCGATCCCTTCAGGCCTGATTGTAGGAAAGGTATTCTATGGGAAAGACATCCGTGAACACGGAAGCGGAAATTTGGGTGGCACAAACACCTTTCGTACTTTAGGTGTGAAGGCGGGAATGGCAGTAAGCATCGCAGACGTATTAAAAGGTACCCTGGCTGCATTTCTGCCGCTTATTTTCAATGCTGACCTCCATATGCTTGCCGTTGGTGTATTTGCTGTAATCGGCCACATGTACCCTGTTTTTGCCGGTTTCCGGGGTGGAAAAGCAGTTGCTACATCCGGAGGTATTTTGCTGGCATATGTTCCTTTTTTATTCTTGTTCATGCTGCTCTTCTTTTTTGTCAGCTTGTACATAACAAAGTACGTTTCGCTTTCATCGATCCTAACCGCTATCGCTACATTCATATACTCGCTTTTCACGAGAGATCTTCCTTTGATTGTTGTTGTGGCTGTTCTTGCAATTTTCGTAGTTTACAGGCACCGAGCTAATATTGTTAGAATCAAGAATAAAACTGAGCCAAAAATCAAGTGGCTATAAGAATTTGACAGAAAAAAAGCCTGCAAAACCACAGACTGGTTTTTGCAGGCTTTTTATTTTCTTACAATCCCAAAGGCTTTTAATGCCTGGCCCAAATTATTGAACATTTTCACTTCATCAAAGTTGATGCCGAGTGTGACAACAGAGTGTGCCAGTTCAGGCCTCACTCCGGTAATGTTCACATCAACACCCGTTAATTTCAGGCTGTCGATGATTTTGAAAAGTTCCTGGGCAACCATTGTATCCACTATGAAAACGCCTGACATGTCCAAAATGAGACAGTCTACTTCTTGTTTTATTGTTTCACGCAATGTGTGCTCCATTAAAAGCCTGGCCCTGTGAGTATCAATATCCCCGATAATCGGAAGCACAGCTACTCCATCAACTATTGAAATGATTGGAGTACTTAGCTCATTTATGACCTCCTGTTGTGCACGGAGTCTCTTGTTGGCAAGTCCGGTATAAGATTTGGCGAAAATTAAAATGAGTTTGTCGATAAAATCGTTGATGATTTTCCCCAGTTTCATGCTTTCACCAATGGATAGCTCTTTTTCGCTTTCAGCAATTATGGAAACATTCTCCCATACGACATCGCGGATGATGGTGAAATGCTGTATTGATTGATTTAGAGAGAGTCCCAAACGAACCTTATCTTCACTGACAATCATTCCCCACTGTTCAAGTTGTTTTTCTGTACTCTCGCCAACTGTATATTTTTCAAAAAGAAGAACGAGTTGTCTAATATGTTCTTGATAAATTCCCGCTTTTGACTGATGTGCCAGTTTAATAAAAGCTTCAGGCTGTTTTTTGTCGATTGCATCCAATATGTCATTAATTAATGTTTCTTGGTGCATTTGCAGGAAATCATTCAAAACATTTTGTGCTTTAGTCATTGCTTTGCTCCTTTGTGAAGATCATCGGTGTTTTTGTTTTCTATAGTTAAAATCAGTTTTGATGGAATATTGTAAATGAAAATGTCATATACATCCGAATAGGATCGAACATTAGGTTGCCCGCTTCAATGTATGGTAATTCCTGTAGAAATTACCCGATATCAAATCGATTCAAACAATGGTCGACAAAATAATTCAAAAAAGAAGGGATTTACATGAAAAAGAACGCTGGAATATCTTCTCCCCGAAAAATGAATGATTGCCAATCTATTTGGGAAATTCATCATCACGCTTCCGGAACGATGTCTGTGGCCGGTATGGTACATGAAATCAGGAACCCGTTGACAACTATAAAAGCATTTCTTCAAATGTTACTCCCGGAACTCCAAACGATTGGCAAGCTGGAATTGGCCGAAATGGCTTTGGCAGAGATCGACCGGACCAATGATTTACTTACTGGCTATCTTTCAGATATTAAGGCTGGATTAAAGGAAAAACGGAAAACATCTATGAATCAAATTGCCAAAAAAGTCGCTGGTTTATATGCAGGTGATGCCATTCTTAATAGAATTGCAATCAGTATACACACACCAGCCGAGGATTTATTTGTACAAGCAGACGAAAATCAGCTAAAACAAGTGATGGTTAATTTAATGAAAAATGCTGTAGAAGCAATAAAGGAAAACAAAAAGATTCACGGAAATATTAATATATCCGTCTTTGAAGATAACGGTTATGTGAAATGTTCTTTAATCGACAATGGTGGCGGCATTGATGAACGCTCTTTAGAGCAGATTTTCACTCCCTTTTACACCACAAAGGAAGACGGCAATGGTATTGGCCTGGTCATCAGCAAAAAAATTATAGAAGATCATGGCGGATGCATGAATGTCGAATCTGCAAATGGAACCACAAATTTTACCATCTCACTCCCTGCTATATTTTAATCAAGGATATTCGTATTATTATTAGTTGGAAAATTGTCAAAATATTATTGGGGATGGATCCTTTTCATTGCTACAATTGAGGAAAGAATATCGGAAAGAAGGCTGACAAAGATGGAAGAAGTATTAAAGTCAATGGACAAATACGTATTTACTACTTCAACTGCTGAAGTAATGTCGCCAGATGATTTTGTTGTTGAATTCATTGAAGATATGGAGCAACAAGATCGACCAGTTATAAAAATAAAAAACCTCGATGAATTGATGGATTTTATCGAGGGAATGGAATGTTGATTTAACTAATAAAAAAGTGCGGTTATAGATACCGCACTTTTTCTTATTATAAAAATGTTCAGGTGTGGATAATTACATGTAGTAATCTTAATCTAGCTCCAGCGCATAGCCCCTCGAGGCGCTTGCGCTTTTTGTTCTTATATCCTCTGTACGAAAAAAATCGAATCATGACAAAAATGTGAAAATAAACCTGAATTTTATACATTTATCATCATACTTATAATATATTATCCTTAGAGGCTTAAATATAAAAATGCCTAATCTTTTTTTGGGGAGATTAAAATGAGAAGAAAAAGAAAGAAAACTGCGTATGCGGTATCTTTATTTGCGGGGTTGGGGATCGTAGCATCGGCATTGACGTTCCAGATGTATCACGAAGCCGAGGCAAAAGAACCGAATATACAGGTGAAAAGCCAGAAACCACATCTATCAAGAAGCATGGATGTTTCCGAAAAAAATTATACAGAGAAGATTAAATTGGGGGCAATCGGTGATATTCTGATTCATGATACGGTTTATGAAGACGCCTATGTGAATCCAGGATATGATTTCAAACCAATGCTCAGCAATGTAAAGGACTTTTTAATAGAACCTGATTTGCTGCTTGCTAACCAGGAAACACTCCTTGGCGGTGAAGAAATTGGTTTATCAAGCTATCCCATGTTCAACAGTCCTGTCGAAGTAGGAGATGCCTTACTTGATGCCGGTGTGGATATTGTTTCAAATGCAAATAACCATTCTCTTGATAAATCGGAACGAGGTGTGCTGACTTCGATCAGCAACATGGAAACTGCAGGACTCCCTTATGTCGGTTCATTCAAGGATGAAGATGACAAGGAGAAGCTGCGAATCCTTAATAAAAATGGAATCAAAGTGTCTTACCTTTCCTATACTTATGGAACAAATGGAATTCCTGTACCCATTGGCAAGGACCATTTGGTCAACCTGATTGACCGCGAGCTCATGAAGGCTGAAATCCACCGGGCAAAGGCTGAATCAGATGTTGTCGTCATGAGCATACATTGGGGAAATGAGTATCAGCGATTCCCGACGAGTGAACAGCAGGACCTTGCGCAGTTCCTGGTTGATGAGGGAGTCGACATTATTTTCGGACATCATCCGCATGTCCTGCAGCCAATGGAATGGCTGACAGCTGCCGATGGAAGAAAATCACTGGTTGTCTATTCTCTGGGCAACTTCCTGTCAGGACAGATGTGGGATTACAAAGATATAGGCGGTTTGGCGACTGTTGAGATCACCAAGAGGATCACTCCTGGAGGAACAGAGGTGGTCCTTGACAACCCAGAATTCCTTCCTACCTTTGTTTCCAGCAGCAGACAAAGCAATTATAAGGTTGTCCCTCTAAAAGAAGCTGGTAAATTCGGACTTGCCGGAGCTGAGAATAAATATAACGAAATTATGAATCATATGACTCAATTCATAAAAGAATAACGTTGAAAGTGCCTGGCCCATGCGAATCAAAGCGTATATTAATGGGGCCAGGCATTGCTTATGTTATAATCGGTCTATCAGTTATGGAAGGAGAACGAAATGAAAATTACGATCAATGATAATGCTGCGGCCTGGTATGAGGACGAATTGGAACTTTCATCAGGCAGTTACTTGCGCTTCTTTGTCCGGTATGGAGGCTTCAGTACCGTACAGAAAGGCTTTTCATTAGGTGTCTCCAAAGATGAGCCTGATCATATTGGGGTAAAAACTGAAAAGAACGGTGTTACTTACTACATTGAAGAAAAAGATATATGGTATTTTGACGGCCATGACCTCATCGTTGATCTTCATCCAGTGGGCCAGGAACCTGAATTTAAATTTGAAAAAAGCTAAGGCAGACGCTATTTGCGCCTCCCTTAGCTTTATTTATGAGATAAGAAAGTATAAATTTCACTTCGAGAATTGTCCAGCTCCTAATCTCGTTGCTTGTCGGGTTTGACCAAGTCTCTTCCTCTATTCTTGACCAAAGGATTCATAATTCCTTCTTCACTTAAAATCTCTGCCTGTTTAGCTCCGAACAGATCGAAATGAGGGTAGTCCCTTTTCCGTTTGTCAATCCATTCTGGCCTTAAGTTATAGTGCTTTCCCCACTCTGCTAATTTTTCAAGATCACTGCAGCCGACCTTTGTCACTGTTGAACAACCTGGAAATCGTTCATCAATCCAATAATGTGTCAAAAAAGCAATTTCGCCTCTTTTAATTTTTGCTTTCCATTCATTGAGCTCACTGCGCTTGATGCCAAAAGCCAATCAGACCTGCTCCTTTTCTGGCTTTTTCATAGCTTGCATGTATGCTTCATGCCAGTCAGGATAAGTTCTTTTCAGTGAAATCGGCCTAAAGCTGTCCTTCTTGACACAAACATGCTTTGAGCTGCCTGTAAGAGCAAGCTCACCTTCGCCGTTATAAATTTCATAATTATAGACGCAGCGGATACCATCATATTCTTCAACCCAGGTTTTAATTGTTGCAGTATCTCCGTACCTTAGCGGCTTTTTATAGGAAGCCTGGATGTCAAGAACTGGAGAAATGATCCCATCCTTCTCCATCTCAGCATAATTGAATCCGAGCTCCTTGATCAAATGTGTTCGGCCAAGCTCCATCCAAACGAGGTAATTGGCATGGTATACCACACCCATCTGGTCAGTTTCAGCGTAGCGTACCTCTATTTCCCTTGATGAAATCTTCATCTTTATTCCCCTTTTATTTTAGTAAAAGCTGCTTCAAAATCATGTTTTTCCAAGTGTAAAACTGTTTCATCGAATTGGTCGAAACCTCCATCCCCCATCAAGCGGTAAGCTTGTGATTGGATGGCTTCGTCCACTAAATTGGTGGCAAAACGGCCGTTTCCGTTAATGTCTGTTTCGGCCAGTTTTTTCGTTAAAAAAGAAGTCGCTTCTTCGGTCAGCGTATATTGATACTTACCTGCATAGGACTGGATGATAATCAGCAATTCTTCCATAGAATAATCAGGGAAATGGAAGAATTTCTTAAAACGTGAGCGAAGTCCCGGATTACTTTCAAGTAGCATGTCCATCTCAGTCGGGTAACCTGCAAGGACAACGACAAGATTCTCATTATGCCTTGTCATTTCATCTACGAGAGTGTCTATGACCTCCTTGCCGAAATCTCCGGTACTTTTGCCCAGCAATGAATAAGCCTCATCAATGAACAAGACACCGCCTAATGCCTCGCGAATTTTCTTTTTTGTTTTAATTGCAGTCTGGCCCACATAGCCTGCTACGAAATCCGCCCGGCTGCTGACGATTAAATGACCTCGTTTCAGCATTCCACATTCCTTTAGCAGTTCAGCGTAAATTTTAGCTACCGTAGTTTTTCCAGTTCCAGGGTTTCCGGTGAAAACGGAATGCAGCTGGATTGGGACAGAAGGCAGTCCCTTTTCCTTGCGCAATTGCTGCATCCTGACGAAAGAAATCAATGAGGTTACTTCAGTTTTAACATTATCCAAGCCCACCAGTTCCTGCAATCGGCTGAGAGGTTTATCTGCTGTTTGAGTGATAGCTGTTTCAAAATCCTTCTTTTCCAATAAGGTATATGTTGCAAAATCGTCGTCTTCTACCCCTCTTGATCCCTTTTTAAAAATGGCTTCCAGTACGAGGTTGCGAACTGTCCGGGCATTACCGAATGTGTCATCCACGCGCTCTTTCTCAATTCGGCCTATGAGCTCCAGTTTGGCTTGCTCCGTGATAGCAAAATCATTATCAAGTGCGGCCTGCTCAGCAATTTGCAATAATTCATCATTAGAATAGTCAGGAAGATGAATAAAATTGGACTGAGGGAATCTTGATCTTAAACCCGGATTGGCATCCAGAAATTGACGCATTTCTTCTGGGTACCCAGCAAGTATGACTGCAAATTTTCCGCCATACTCATGACCCGTCATTAATGATACAAGAGTATCGACTGCGGTCTGCCCATAATCATTTCCTGTCTGGCCCTCCCGTTTAAGGCTATAAGCCTCATCAATGAATAGGACTCCTCCAAGAGCTTGTTCAACGACCTTGCGAACATTTTCTTCTGTTTGCCCTACATATGCACCAACAAGCTGTGAGCGGTCCGCTTCGATGATCTCTTCTCGCGGCAGCACACCAAGATGGTGATAAATCCTGGCAAGCTGTCGAGCAAGCGAGGTTTTACCTGTTCCAGGATTCCCAGTAAGGACCATGTTCAAGCTTTGGTCATCCTTCGTCTGCAAACCCATTTCCTTACGCTTTTGCTGATATTTTAAAAAGCGGTAGAAATCGTTCACTCTCTCTTTTACAGACTGCAGTCCAACCATTTTATTGAGTTCAGTAAGAGGGTCAGAACCCGAATCCTTCTTTTCCATTAGCTCGTCTTTAAATTCTGCTTCCCAAAGAAGCTTTAATTCATCAAGATTGCCAAGCCTTTTCTTGATCTCTTCATAATGAACAGCAGTATGGAAAACCCCAGTGACAGATTCTTCGTAAAGTTCTGTTGCTTTTAAAAGTGCAGCTGTCTCCTCTATCGCCTTTTCTAAAAGACCTGTCAATCTCTCGAATTTTGCCCCGTGCTTGGTTCCTTGCTCAAATGACTGCAGGTTTAACTCCTCTAACTGCTCTTCGGCAAAAGTTAAAAAACGTTGAGATATCTCTATATATTGCTCAGCTGTTTTTTTCTTCAATGCACGATTGTCTGTTTCCCGGATTCTTGGATAAACCAGCTGTTCAAAAACATGGCCTTTGTTTTTCCATTGGTTGCTGGCATGAAGATTTTTGGCCTTTGAATTCACTGGATTATATTCAATCGCATTCTTTAGCCATTCAAGAACAAGTGAATCGAAACCTGTCCTTTTTGCCCTGGATTGAGCAGCAAGTGTCAGGACCTGTGATAATTTGAAGTAATCTTTGTGATCTGTAAGCTGTTTGATTGATGTAATCAATGAGGCTTCATTACGGATGAAACCTGTTTCTTCAATTTCTTTTTCCCATAGAATCAACTGTTCTTCTAATGGGATTTTTTTATTTTGATGCTGCATTTTTATCACTTCTTTTTTTAGGTTTACAACCCGTATATTATCACATTTTCCCTCAAACGGAAAAAGACCCGTCTTGTAGGGACGGATCTTTAAAGGGAAATCCTTATACTTATTGCTGGTTATTTGCTTCGTCTTTAATTTCTGATCTGAACGCATCAATGCTTTCACGGCGGCGTTCATTCTTCGCTTTGATTCTTTCCTGGTCTTCAGGACTGGAATTAACCATTGCAGCTTCAGCGTCCTCCATATTCGCAATGGTATGGTGGATCATGGACTGCAATTTTTCCACATTATCGCTTCGATCATCTGGCTTTGGTGTATGGTTTGCCATTTTGAAGTACCTCCTTTTAAAAAGTACATCAATAGTATGCGACGGCTGCTCATTAATATGAGCGGAAATCAGTGGATGGACTTTCTTTATTCCATATAAAAACCTGCCATGCGCCAGGCAGGTTTAATACCAATGATTATTCACCTTTTGTCTGGATCACCTGGGCATGCTCGCCAGATTTATCGTTCATTTTTTTGCCTTTGTTGCCGCTGAATCCACGCGGCTGAGTTCCAAGGTGGCTTGGAACATAATGCTTGCTGTCCTTCTTTGGATTGCTCATGTTATCCCCTCCTCTTTAATAAGTTTTACCTAAATTAGAGGGAATCATTTATGGAAAAGAATGATATTTACTCTGCTTTTCCCATGCGCTTTTGTTCTAATCTCGTCTCAATTTTTTCGAGGGCATCACGGTCGTTCAAAAGTTGACGTTTATTTTCCATTACAAGTTCTTGAAAAGAACGTTTTCTAGGTTTTCTCATCGTGTTCACCATCCTTTTTCATCATTCTAACAGTTATTATGTCCGGAAACGGTTGCAATTATTACAACTTTTTGAAAATTTAATCGTATTTTATACATACCCGCTTTTTCTGCTGATTTACAAAGCAATTTTTTCCAAAGAAAAAATAAGCATCAGTCCGCTGACGATCATCTTATTAGTTCCTCCATTTGTCGAACACTCATGACTCCTATGTGTTTTTCCACTATGATTCCGTTTTCGTCAATGATAAAAGTTGTAGGTATTGAAATGATTGAGTAAGTTTGCTGTGTTGTACCATGAACGTCCAGTAAAACCGGGAAGGTTAAGTTGTTTCTTTCAATGAAACCCCGGACATCGTTTTGTGGATCTAAATTCACTGCAAGGATTTCTATTTCATGTTCATTATACAATTTCTCCATCCCTGGCATTTCCTCTTTACACGGTGGACACCATGTTGCCCAAAAGTTCAGCATTACTTTCTTTCCGCGGTAATCCTCCAGGTGTACTTCTTTACCTTCAAGGTTTTTGAGAGTAAATGACGGGGCAAGCATTCCCACGCCTATGGCAGTCGAGGCTTTAGTAACTTCAGTGGCGTCTGAAACATCACTCTTGTAAAAATGCTGGAAAATCGCAACCAGCACAAGACCCGTAAGTATTCCGGCAGCTATCGCTTTTTTGACCATTATAGTTTTACTCCTCTAAAATATTTTTAAATAGGATATCCCAAGTATACTAAGTTAATGAAAGTGAAAAAGGAATAAATATGAGGATTATGTGAATTTTGAACAATGAAAAAATGCCGTGAATTCCACGGCATTTCCTTTTTTTTATTAATTAGTAAACAAACGAGGCAATTCTTCGCTGTAATTATCACGCATAATCCCTTTTTCAGTTATGATTGCTGTAATTAAATGATTCGGAGTGACATCGAAAGCTGGATTGAATACTTTTACTCCTTCAGGAGCAGTTGATTTTCCGAATCCAGCTGTGATCTCTTCAGATGCCCTTTCTTCAATCGGGATTTCATCGCCAGTTTTTGTTTCCAGGTCGATCGTTGAAAGTGGTGCTGCCACATAGAACGGGATGTTGTGCGCTTTGGCAAGCAATGCCACCCCGTAAGTTCCGATTTTATTCGCTACATCACCATTTGCTGCAACACGGTCACAACCAACAATGACTGCTTGTACCATCCCTTTTTGCATGACCATTGCCGCCATGCTATCGGTAATCAGGGTAACATCGATGCCTGCCTGCTTTAATTCCCATGCTGTTAGCCGAGCTCCCTGAAGCAAGGGTCGCGTTTCGTCCGCAAATACCTTAATTTCCATTCCTCTTTCCTTGGCCAGGTAGAAAGGTGCAAGCGCAGTGCCGTATCGAGCAGTAGCGATTCCTCCAGCGTTACAGTGTGTCAAAACGGTCATGCCATCTTTAAATAAAGTCAGGGCATTTTCACCAATTGAGCTGCACACCTCTTCATCTTCCCGGCGAATCAAGTGTGCTTCTTCTGCCAATGCTATTTTGATTTCACTTACAGGCTTGCTGCGCTCATCATTGGCCCGAGTATCCATTCTTTTTAGAGCCCAGAATAGGTTTACAGCAGTCGGCCTTGAGGTTGCAAGATAATCTGCCTGCTTTTTGAAGAATTGATAAAATGTGTCGTAATCCTGTTCTGGAGCTTCTTTAATACCAACTACAAGTCCATAGGCAGCTGCAATGCCAATCGCAGGTGCACCCCTTACTTTAAGCTGCTTGATTGCGTCCCAAACATCTTCTATTTTTGTGATTTCCAGGAATTCTGTTACCTGAGGAAGTTTAGTTTGATCTAAAATATATAGTTTTTCACCGTCATATCTAACGGACTGCAAATAGGTTTCTTCCATGCTGCTCCTCCTTCGGTCTTTCATGACTATTCTGAACTAAATATCATTTTATCAATTATCAGTGTGTCCGCAAATAAAAATTGATGATCTTTTTGCAAAACATGTCTAAAGTTTTAATTATCGAAATAGTCTTACAATGTGTTATGTTAAAACAAGGCTTCGTATAAAATATAGTTGATTTTAGGGTGAGAGCAGTTTCTAAAGCTATAGGGGGGACTATATGCGAATTTTGGTCATTGGGGGCAGCCGGTTTCTTGGCAAGGCATTTGTTGAGGAAGCTCAAAAGAAAGGCCATGAAATCACAGTATTCAATCGGGGAAACAATAATGACGTACTCCGTGATATTGAGATACTAACTGGCGACCGGAATGGTAACCTGGATCAGCTTAAAGGGCGCCGCTGGGATGCAGTTCTAGACACATGCGGGTTAATTCCCCGCTCTGTCCGGAACTTAACTTCCACTTTAAAACAGCAAACAGACTTCTATGCATTTGTTTCGAGTATTTCAGTTTACAAAGACTGGATTGCCAAAGGGATTAAAGAGGATTATCCGGTACAATCAATGCCAAGTGAAAAAGCGGATGAACTCACAAAAAATTCTGAGGGTCCTTTCCTTGAATATTACGGACAGTTTAAAACTTTATCCGAGCAAGAAGCTGAAAGCAATATGCCAGGACGAGTGCTGAATATCCGCGCTGGACAGCTTGTTGGAGAAAATGACTATACTGACAGACTGCCATACTGGGTAGATCGAATCTCTCGAGGCGGTCAAGTTTTGGCCCCGGGAAATCCTGATTGTTCATACGTCCAGCTGATTGATGTAAAGGATCTATCATCCTGGATAATGAAGATGATCGAAGGAAAAAATGCTGGCACTCATAATGTGACTGGAAAACCGATGTTGCTTAGTGATCTCTTCACTAAAATTCGGGCTGTTACTGGCAGTGATGCTGAATTTATCTGGGCAGATGAAGACTTTCTCATTGAAAACAAAGTTGCGCCCTGGACTGAAATGCCTTTATGGCTTCCAAATCACACACCATTAACTCCTGATCAAAAGGAACCATGGAGTGGTGCCTTCCACATTAATATAGAAAGAGCTCTTGGTAAAGGTCTTGCTTTCCGTCCAACGGAAGAAACCATCCGGGAAGTACATAGATGGCTGCAATCGGTGATTGACGCTGATTATTCGTGGAAAGCCGGAATGAACAAGGAGCGTGAAAAAGCTCTACTTGACGCTTTGAAATCACGAAACGGAATACAATGTAAAAAACAGCGTCCCTGACGCTGTTTTTATTGCTTTCCTGTAATATAGTAAGGTGGAACTCTCAGCCAGCCTTTTTCTTGCATGAGAGCCTTGAAAGTCAATGAAAAAGTTATCTTCATCATGTGATATTTTGCAAACAGATACCCCACATCAGAACGGACCGATTCTGTAATCCCCCTTGTTGCTGCTGTAATCCCGACAACTAGATTATAGGCAATCAGGTTCGCGATTTCCTCGTCATTCATCTTTGCGCCTTCAGGAAGTGCCTGAAAATCCCCGACAATCTTTTCAGCTCCGACATCTGGTAAAGGAAGACCTTCGTCTTTGAAAAATTGTGTTAATTCTTCAATCATCGGACGGTGGACATTGTTGATAATATCTGTGATTTTTTCTTTAAGATCAGGATCCTGTGCCAAATTGTACCCATGCTGATCATAACGCAGTGTTTGTTCAGTTCCATGTAAGTAAAACCACAAATTCATGACTTCTCCAACATGCAGCGGTTTCTTGTCACCATCAATGAAAGGTATAAACGCATCCTTCATGACTTCAAACAGATTCAAAAACAGCACCTCCATTCGGAAGGATTATTTGCAGTTATTGTTGGAAATTAGATACTGTTTTATTCATCCTTTAACTTAATCCGCTTCTAATTCGAGATTTTGTTTTATTAATCCAATGAAATTTCTAGCTGGTGTGGATAGGTAATGCTGTTTAAGCCAGATTAAACCCACAGATGATTGGAGTGACGAATCGGTGATTTCCCTGGCATAAAGACTCTGGTGACCATAGGACTGGAAAACTGATTTGGGAACTATGGTTGCTCCAACGCCAGAAGAAACGAGTTCCATCAGGACTTTCATGTCTGAGCATTCACATACAACTTCTAAGGATAGCTGCGCCTTGGTGAATGACTCGTGGATGATATTATAGCTCCCTAGCCCTTCAGTACTAGGCAGGATTAACGGGGATATGCTTATATCAACTATTGATATCGGTCCCTCACCTTTGTATTTACACACGTATAAGAATGATTCATTGTAAAGATGCAGATAGTTCAGGTCATGGTTTGGCAATGGCAGCCTGATTAGTGCAAGTTCAATTGTCCGGTTTTTTACGAGTTCAGCAAGATAAGCTGAATCATTCTGAACGATTTTCAAGTACACCTGGGGAAATGATGTATGAAATGAATCAAGCCAATCTGGAAATTCAGGCACTGAAAGAGTATTGATCCCTATGGACAAATTCCCTTTCCTTCCTTCTTCCGTTTCCATGAGCTCACTTTTTACTTCCTCAAAGGAATGAACGATATTGAGCGCATGTCTGTAAAGCACGTTACCTTTGTCTGTCAATTCAAGTTTTTTTCCATTTCGTTCAACGAGCATCACTCCTAATTCTTCTTCCATTTGTTTTAATTGGAGGCTTAATGGCGGCTGTGACATATGGAGTCTGTTAGCTGCTGCTGTAATATTTCTTTCTTCGGCAATTGCAATGAAATATCTCATCTGTCTTATGTCCATAGGAACTCCTCTATATAAAATAAGTATGGTTTATATATTTATTATATATTTTTCATATGGTAAAAGTCTATGGTACGATATTTTCATTCGTTTCTGAACGGAAAAATTTATCTGTATTATAGAGAGGAGAAAAAAATGGATAAATTATTTCAACTTAATGCGCATGGTACAACGATTGGAAGAGAGTTATCAGCTGGACTGATCTCTTATATTACGGTCGTTTATATTATCATTGTGAATGCAACGATTTTATCTGCTGCAGGAATCCCGCTTGAAGCAGGGATCATTGCAACAATTCTGACTGTATTTGCAGGATGCTTGTTAATGGGCTTCTGGAGCAACACACCAATACTTGTGATTCCTGGTATGGGTTTGAATGCGATGTTTACCTATACGATCGTCCAGTCAGGAGGTTTTGCATGGCAGGAAGCGCTGGCGATGGTCTTCGTTTCTGGTATTCTTTTTATGGTACTGGCTTTCACTCCTTTGGCAAAAACCATCATTGCTTCAATTCCGGACTCATTAAAAGAGGCCATTACAGTTGGGATTGGAATTCTGTTGATATTGATTGGGTTTGACAATAGCGGAATCATCACAAGCTCTGACCACACCCTTCTTGCGGTGGGAGACTTAAGCAGTTCAACAGCATTGATAACATTGATCGGCTTGATCTTAACAGTAATCTTGTTCATTAAAAATGTACCAGGCAACCTATTGCTGAGCATTGTGTTTACATCGATTCTTTCGCTTCTTTTCGGGGATTTCAATAGGGGCGGAGTGACATGGAGCATGCCATCAATCTCAGAGTATACATCTGTTTTTGGGCAGCTTTCCTTCGCAAAGGCCGGTAATTTCGTTTTCTGGCTGACAGCCTTCTCCCTAGCAATGGTTGTCATTTTTGAAAATATTGGCTTAATCCATGGGCATACAAAAATGCTTAACCAGCCTCAAAAATCGAAAAAGGCACTCCAGGCAAATGCGATTTCTGTCGCTACTGCTGGCATCTTCGGAACTAGTCCAACAGTATCATCTGTTGAAAGTGCTGCAGGGATAGCTGCTGGCGGGCGTACAGGATTGACGAGCATCGTAACTGGAGTCCTGTTTCTTGCTTCCATTGTGCTGATCCCGGTAATTAAGCTGGTTCCGGAAAGTGCTGTTTCACCTGTATTGATATTAATCGGTGTATTAATGCTGCAGAATATCACGCATATCAAGTTGGATGACTTGCTTGAAAGCTTTCCTGCCCTGTTGATTATTGTCCTGATTCCACTGACATACAGCATTGCTGACGGCATGGCAATTGGTTTCATCCTCTACCCTTTAATGAAACTGTTAATGGGAAAGGGCCGAGACATCCAACCTGCTCTTTATATGATTGCACTTTTATTCCTGGGCAATTTCATTCTTCAATATGCCCTATAATAAAGTAAAAACAGCCTCGATTTCCGGGGCTGTTTTAATTTGCTCTTTTTATTACACATGCAGAGGCTTGAGTAACTACATTCGGGATATATTTGTTTGCTTCTTGAAGCAATTGGAACTGTGCTGCCTGTGCCTGGTTGATCGTTCCCATGCCATGCATCATAAGCGCCCTTTCAAGGCCCAGCATTTGATCCAGTCCATTGGCATAATAAAGACTTTCTCCTGCCCCTGGATAATAGGATTCCAGCGGCTTCTTGTTTGAGATGATATGATATTGAGCTTCCCCTTTTTGCGAGTAGCCTGCAAGCACTGCTTCAAAGGAACGACCGCTCTTAGAGTATGAGAAGTCCCCATCGAAAAAGGATGCCTGGATGGATTCAGCGATTTCTTTAAGGGAGAAACCCTGCTTTACAAGTGTTTCAGCAGCTGGGGCTGCCATGGCTGAAAACTCTTCATCCCCGGAAAAGGCAACTAAGGCAGTGTCAGGAATGATTTCTCTTAATCTGACACTTTCCTCCATCGTTTGCCGGCTTTTGATATCCGTAACTACCGAAATAAAATCTTCCCTGGCGACTATTGATACAAGGCTCATAGAGTTCACTCCTTCGATTCCATCTATCTTTAACATACTCTTCTTGTTGAATTTTTCAATAGGAGAAACTGTCGGTTTATAAGAAGTTTGCTCGGGTTTTGTAGGGTGACCATTTAAATGGTCGGATAGCTGTATATAAAATGATTTTAAGGGGATTTTTGCTGTTTGAAAGAGCTCATACACAAGGATTCTGAATCCAAGATGATGCGTGGAAACTCACTTTTAGGCATGACCAATCTAGTCTGGATTTCTAAAAAAACCGCTTTAATGGACATCTCAAGACGGGACGCTTGCCAATATGTCTAAAAACCCTGGTTTATTGGACATTTCAAGATGTGTCTCTAGCTAAAATGTCTAAAAATCCCGCTTTAATGGACATTTCAAGATGGGGCTCTTGTCAAAATGTCTAAAAACCTCGCTTTAATGGACATTTCAAAACGGGACGCTTGCCAATATGTCTAAAAAACCTGGTTTATTGGACATTTCAAGACGGGACGCTTTCCAAAATGACTAAAAAATTTAACCATATAATCATTTGGGTGTAGATTAAAGAAACTCGCCAATTATGTTAATTAGCTTGCAAAGAGTGAACCGTCCATCTGCTTAGTCAAAAAAACCCCCTGATCCAAGGATCAGGGGGTTTGGCATAATTATGCTTTTAATTTATCACGAAGTACCATTTGCAGGATACCGCCGTGACGGTAGTAGTCGATTTCGACTTCTGAATCGAAACGCACAAGTGCTTCGAAAGTCTTCTTGTTGCCTTCTTCATCAGTTGCTGTCACTGTGAGGATGTCGCGTGGACGTACATTTTCATCAATTTGGACATCAAATGATTCTTTTCCTGTCAGGCCAAGAGTTTCTGCGCTTTCCCCAGCTTTGAATTGAAGTGGCAGAACGCCCATCAATACTAGGTTAGAACGGTGGATACGCTCGAAGCTTTCAGCTAAGACAGTCTTGATTCCTAATAAGTTAGTACCTTTCGCAGCCCAGTCACGGGATGATCCCATACCGTAATCTTTGCCAGCCATAACCATAAGTCCTGTACCCTGCTCTTTGTACTTCATGCAAGCATCAAAGATAGACATGACTTCGCCAGTTGGCCAGTAAGTTGTGAAGCCGCCTTCTGTGCCAGGAGCGATTTGGTTGCGGATACGGATGTTTGCAAATGTTCCGCGCATCATGACATCATGGTTACCACGGCGTGAACCGTAAGAGTTGAAGTCGCGTGGTTCTACACCCTTTTCGCGCAGATATTTTCCAGCTGGAGTATCTTTGCCGATCGCTCCTGCAGGAGAAATATGGTCAGTCGTTACAGAATCACCGAACTTGCCAACTACACGCAGGCTGTTCAATGGTGCAACTTCTCCAGCTTCAGGAGTTAAACCTTCGAAGAATGGAGGGTTCGCGATATATGTTGAATCCTCATCGAATGTATATAGAGGATCGCTGTTTGTTTGGATTTCATTCCATTTCTCGTTGTCAGTGAACACTGTTTCGTACTCTCTGCGGAACAGTTCTGGTGTTACAACGCGGTGAACGACTTCATTCACTTCTGCAGTTGATGGCCAGATATCCTTGAAGAATACATCGTTTCCATCCTTGTCTTTTCCGATTGGATCGTTCTGCAGGTCGATATCCACTGTACCAGCAAGAGCATATGCAACAACCAATGGAGGTGAAGCAAGGTAGTTTGCTTTTACAAGCGGATGAATACGGCCTTCGAAGTTACGGTTTCCGGAAAGGACGGATGTAACAAGAAGATCACTTTCAGCTACAGACTTTTCGATTTCTGGCTTTAATGGACCAGAGTTACCGATACATGTAGTACATCCATAACCTACAAGGTTGAAACCAAGAGTTTCAAGGTAAGGAAGCAATTCTGAATCGCGAAGGTATCCAGTAACAACCTTTGAACCAGGAGCTAAAGAAGTCTTAACGAACTTAGGAACTTCCATTCCGAGCTCAACAGCTTTTTTAGCAACAAGTCCTGCGCCTACTAGTACATATGGATTTGATGTATTTGTACAGCTAGTGATCGCAGCGATTGCGATGGCACCAGTTTTCATCTTTGTGCTGTCGCCATTAGCGAACTCAATAACAGCTTCTTTTTCGATTTCTTTCTTTCCAAGGCCGAATCCCTGGTTTCCAGCTGGTGCAGTCAATGCTTCCTTGAAGGATTTCTGCATTTGTGAAAGCGGGATTAAATCCTGAGGGCGCTTAGGGCCTGACAGATTAGCTTCGATTTCGGAAAGATTGATTTCTACTACATCAGTGTAAACTGGCTCTAATGAAGGATCGAAGAATAGACCGTTTTCCTTGCAGTATGCCTCGACTACTTTAATGTGGTCTTCTGAACGTCCTGTTAAGCGCATGTAATCCAATGCTTCGCCATCTACTGGGAAGAATCCGCAAGTTGCGCCGTATTCAGGAGCCATGTTGGCAACTGTAGCACGGTCAGCAAGCGGAAGTGCCGTTACGCCAGGTCCGAAGAACTCGACAAATTTACCGACAACGCCTTTGCTGCGAAGAACCTGAGTCACTTTAAGTGCAAGGTCAGTTGCAGTAGCTCCATTCGGCATATCTCCTACTAATTTAACACCTACAACTTCCGGAACTGGGAAGTATGATGGCTGGCCAAGCATTCCTGCTTCAGCTTCGATACCGCCTACACCCCATCCTAGAACGCCAATACCATTGATCATCGTAGTATGTGAGTCAGTACCTACCAATGAATCCGGGAATGTTTCAAACTCGCCATCTGCATTTTCTACTGCATGGACAACGTTTGCAAGGTATTCAAGGTTAACCTGGTGGACGATCCCTGTTGCAGGAGGAACAGCACGGTAGTTATCGAATGCTTTCTGTGCCCAGCTTAAGAACTGGTAACGTTCTGCGTTACGTTCGAATTCTAGTTCCATGTTCACATTAAGTGCGTCTGGAGTTCCGTATTTATCAACCTGTACAGAGTGGTCAATTACTAGATCAACCGGCTTCTCAGGATTGATTTTTTGTGGGTCTCCACCCATGTCAGCCATTGCTTTTCTAAGTGAAGCAAGGTCAACAACTGCTGGTACGCCAGTGAAGTCCTGGAGAATGACACGTGAAGGCTTGAACGGTACATCTACTTCCTTAACTTCGCTAGTTCCCCATTTTGCAAGATTTTCAACATGCTCTTTTGTAATTACAAAGCCATCATGCTGACGGAGCACGGATTCAAGCAAAACCTTAACGGAGTATGGTAATTTAGTTACATTTCCGATTCCAGCTTTTTCAAGTGCTGCCAGGCTGTAGTAATGATAGCGTTTCCCGTCAATTTCAAATGAATTGCGGGCGTTAAAAACATCATGGTTTGACATATGTTTACCCCCTTCTTTTACGTAAACATCATAAACTAAATATAGGTAATTGTCGAAAAGTTTGAATTTTGTTAGTCATCCTAACTTTTCTCACAATTTCATATTAATATAACCATGTATATAAGTAAATAACAAGAAAGTTATTGTGCTTAATAAGTTTTTCTTATTATAAATATCATATTCATTATTAAAACAAGTTTTATGTGAGCTATTTGTGAGAAATATTTGGTCTTGATTTCAAAGGAAATTGGCAATTACTATTTCACGAAAATGAAAAAACGGAATTGTGCGAGGAGTCATGGGAAAAAATATGGCGTATGGAGGTGAATTTTATGGTGAAAAGAAAAGCAAATCATGTCATTCCCGGTGCGAATGCAGCTAAAGCGCAAGGCAATGGTGCAGGGTTTAATGAGGAAATGGCAAATGAGCCTATGACTGAAGTGGAAAAACAAAACAACAAGAAGCGAAAGAAAAATCAATAGAATAAAAAGCGGAAGGCCAACCTTCCGCTTTTTCTCTAATTAATCAATATTCACTTCATTCACAATGCTCTGAAGGTCCTGCCGGAATCTTTCAAGCTGGGCACGTTGGTGTTCAGAGGCATTTTCCAATGCGTTTTCTATTTGCTGGAATGCTTCATTCACTTCAGTTTTCAGATGTTTTAACTGGTGGCCATAGCTTGCACTGTCTCTTACGATTTCAGAATACAGTCCCTGAGCGTCTTCAAACCCCTGCTGCGCAGCCTGGAAAGCTTGTTGTTTATCTTTATGATAAGGCATATGTTGTTTCCTCCTGATGTGATAAATCTTATACCGTTAAATTGCACAGTTCTAAATAAATTATTCAGTATAAATTTAACGGAAAATCTAATCCTAAACTCAGGAGGGATGAGCAATGAACAAAAATGATTCCAAAGATATGCGCAAAAACGCACCTAAGGGTGACCAGGACAGCCAGCCAGCACCGTTAAGCGGTTCCAAAAAAGTAAAAAACCGCAACCATACTCGACAAAAACATAATTCAAGTCATGATATGTAAACAATAAAGGGCTGCCAGGATTTCCTGGCAAGCCCTTATAAGATTTGCTGCAATGCATCAAGAATGTGATTTTCTTCCTCATCTGTTACCGTACGCAAATCGATATGTACTTCTTCCTTATGGATCCGTACAATGATTCCGGGAGTAAATGCCGTGCGGAGCACTCTGGCAATTCTTTCGGCGCTTACCTCAGGATGGGATAATGCCGCAATGAAAGTTGGCAATTGAACATCCGGCATAGTTCCCCCGCCAACCTGGCTGGTTCCCTCTATCACATGGGCTTTCATTGGCGTGTTCAAAACATTGAGTTTATCAACAAATTGCACAGTACGGCTTTTGATTTTTTCCGAAGGAACAAGTAAATCTCTGAGTGCTGGTATATTCTTTAGGCCTTCCGCACCTTTAAGATAATCCATCAACGTCCCCTCTAATGCTGCAAGTGTCATTTTATCAACTCGGAAAGCACGAGCCAATTGGTGCCTTTTCAACATTTCTATCAAATTATTTTTACCGGCAATAATCCCGGCCTGTGGCCCGCCAAGCAATTTGTCTCCGCTAAAAGATACGATGTCTGCTCCCATTTTCAGTACTTCACCGACAACAGGTTCGTCTCCGATTCCGTGCCTCTTAAAATCATAGAGCACACCGCTCCCGAGATCTTCGTAAAAAATGACGTGTTCGTGCTTACCTGCGAGATGTGATAATTCCTCAGTTTCAATCGTTTTTGAAAATCCATAAATTTTGAAATTGCTTGTATGGACCTTTAGGACCATCGCTGTTTGATCGTTTATGGCATTTTCATAGTCGTGCAAATGAGTCTTATTCGTTGTGCCAACTTCAACCAAATGTGCTCCGCTTTCTTCCATGATCGAAGAAATTCTGAATGAGCCCCCTATTTCAACTAATTGACCCCGTGAAACAATGACTTCTTTATTTTTAGCGAATGCACTCAGGATTAAAAATACAGCAGCTGCGTTATTATTCACGACCATGGCTGCTTCTGCACCTGTGACCTGTTTTATTATGTTTTCCACATGACTATGACGAGAACCACGCTCTCCCTCTTGAAGCTTATATTCCAGATTGGAATAATTCATGGCGGTTTCTACTACGTGCCGGATGGCATTTTCGCTCAACCGCGCCCGTCCAAGATTCGTATGTAAAATGGTGCCAGTGGCATTGATGACCCTTTTAAGTGTATAGTCCAATCGGTCAGCAGCAGAAGCATCAACAAACTTAAATAGATGATCGATGAATGCTCCTGTACCGGGTTCCGGTCCTTCGTATGTTCCCTGTAACAAACTCGTTCTGATTTCAGCTAGAACTTGCTTCATTACCTCTGTAATATATTCGGTGTCGATGCCATGTTTTTCGATCAGTAATTTGTTTCTGGAATCTTTCTGCAGGTCATGAACCGCAGGAAGCTGTCTCAAAAAGTGTTTCAAGTCTATCTCCCCCAAAAAGATGGTGCATTGGTTAATTATATCATTATTGCCCGGCAATAAGTTTTTTCAAAACAGTGAATTAAAGGAGTTCATATCTGGATAAACTGCCTGTTTAGCCTTTTAAGTAATGTTAAAGTCTATAAATAGCGAAAAAACCTGGCGAATGCCAGGTTTAATTCTTTGATTCCATTTGTTTTATGATTTCATCTGTATCAGGAAAAACCCCTGTTTCCAGCTTTGAATAAAGTAGCTTGCCGTTCAAAGTAACTTCAAATGCACCTTTTGAAGCCGGTATAAGTTCCATCTTTTCTATCTGGCTTAGGAAATGTGTAAATAGTTCTTCCGCGAAACTCGCGGCTTTAGGAGCATAGTTTCATTGCATGCAAAATTGGACGGATACGTGAAGTTTTTCCATCTTAAAACCCCCTTGTGAATTTTCTATGTATTTATTGTCATTTTAGTGTAAAGTCAATCTCTGTGCAAATAATAGTAGCTTAAGGGTGATTTTAAAAATCAGAAAGAGTATACTTCTGTTGAGGTGATAAGGTTGAGTGAGCACGAAAAAATCCGTCTGACATCATTGTCAACAAAAGCTGGCTGAGGCTGCAAAATCAGTCCTGAGGACTTGACGCAAGTTTTGCGTCTATTACCGGAACAGGAGCCAGTTCCTGAATTGCTTGTCGGACATGAAACATCCGATGATGCAGGTGTATATAAATTGACAGATAGCATTGCCCTGATCCAAACCATTGATTATTTCACCCCGATTGTTGATGATCCCTATATGTTTGGCCAAATTGCAGCTGCGAATGCCCTAAGCGATGTGTATGCTATGGGAGGAGAACCAAAAACCGTCCTGAATATTGTCGGTTATCCCGTTAAAAAACTTGGACCGGACATTCTGGCTGAAATACTGAGGGGTGCCGGAGACAAAGTGAAAGAAGCTGGTGCAGTTACGGTGGGAGGCCACTCCATCGATGACCAGGAACCAAAATTTGGTTTGTCTGTTACTGGTCTGGCACATCCTGATGCAATCTGGAAAAATGTCGGTGCTGAACCTGGAGATCTCCTGGTGCTTTCCAAACCAATAGGTGTCGGCATCATGACAACGGGAATCAAGCGCAGTGCAGTGACTGCCGAGCAGGAACAAGAAGTGGCCGAAATGATGGCCTTGCTGAATAAATCTGCAGCGGAAGCCCTGAAAGAATTTAGCCCGCATGCTGTAACTGATGTTACCGGATTTGGCCTGCTTGGGCATGGAAGTGAGATTGCACGCGGCAGCAATGTGAGTTTCGAGATATCTTTATCTAAAGTCCCTGTCCTGGATGGTACATTTGACTTGGCTGAAAAAGGTATTGTACCGGGAGGGTCAAAATCCAACCATAAATGGCTTGTTGATGATGTGGAATATGATGAGATTTCTGCAGAAGAGCAACTCGTCCTTTGTGATGCAATTACTTCTGGAGGTCTTCTCGTCTCTCTTCCCGAAAATGAGGCAGAGCAATATGTTCAAACCTTAAAGGACAACGGACTCCAATATGCTTCAATCATTGGCAAAGTTACAGAAAAGAAAGATAAACTGATCTACGTAAAAAGGTGAAATCATGACGATTTCACCCTTTTTTTACAGGTAAGAAAGTATAAATTTCATTACGAGAATTGTCTAGCTCCAGCGCTTGTCGGGGCTAACCAAGGCGCTTGCGCTTTTCTTATTTATAGCTTCATTTTTAATTTTTCCAGCATATCAGCTGTCATGCTTGATAGATCATATCTTGCTTTGAATCCCCACTCTTCAGCTGCTGCAGAAGAATCGATAGAATTTGGCCAGCTATCAGCGATTGCCTGGCGGACTGAATCAACGTTGTAAGAGATTTCGAAACCAGGGATATGCTTTTTAATTTCAGCTGCAAGCTCCTCTGGATCAAAGCTCATTGCTGTCACGTTAAAGGCATTCCGGTGAATCAGTTTTGAAGGATCAGCTTCCATCAAATCAATGATCGCACCGAGAGCATCTGGCATGTACATCATGTCCATATAGGTTCCTTTATCGATGTAGGAGCTATACTTTCCATTCTTGATTGCTTCATAGTAGATTTCAACAGCATAATCGGTAGTGCCGCCTCCAGGAGGGGCTACATAAGAAATCAACCCTGGGAACCTTACTCCCCTTGTGTCGACTCCGAACCGGTGGAAATAATAATCAGCAAGCAATTCTCCTGCAACCTTATTCACACCATACATTGTCGTAGGACGCTGAATGGTGTCCTGGGGAGTATTGTCTTTGGGTGTGCTCGGCCCAAAAGCACCGATGGAACTTGGGGTGAAAAATTGCAGATTTAGTTCCCTTGCCGTTTCAAGTGCATTCATCAACCCGCCCATATTAAGATTCCAGGCAAAAACAGGCTTTGTTTCAGCGGTGGCAGAAAGCAATGCAGCCATATGCATGATGGTATCCACATTATACTTTTTTGAAAGCTCCACCATGCGGTTTGCGTCCATAACATCAAGAAGCTCAAATGGTCCATTGGCAGCAGCTTCTGAATCCGTCTTTCTGATGTCAGTTGCTATGACATTGTCTTGTCCGTAGATTTCCCGCAGTTTTACAGTTAGTTCAGAACCAATCTGGCCAAGTGCGCCAGTAATCAAGATTTTCTTCATTCTATGTACTCCTCCCGGTTGTTCATACAAAAGGATGCCGGCCTGGCAGGCAAACCGGCTTTTTTCCTATTCTTGCATTTGGTTATATGATCCCTAATTCCTTGCCCACTTTTTCATAAATTGAAATGGCTTGATCGAGCATTTCTTTCGTATGGGCAGCTGACGGCATATTCCTTACACGGCCTGTACCGCGTGGCACTGTAGGGAATACGATTGATTTTGCATATACTCCCTCATCATACAAGCGCTTGCTGAATTCCTGGGTCTTCACTTCATCACCAATGATACATGGAGTGATTGGCGTTTCGGAATGGCCAATATCGAAACCAAGTTTTTGAAGGCCATCTTTTAAGTAGTTTGCATTTTCCCATAGACGTTCGTTCAGTTCGGTACTATCCATCAGGATTTCAATGGCTTTTATGCTTGCAGCAACATCTGCTGGAGTAAGTGAAGTTGAGAAAAGGAACGGACGGCTTCGTACTTTTAGCCAGTCAATCAGATTTTGCTTTCCGGCAACATATCCACCGACGACGCCAATAGCCTTTGACAGAGTCCCGATTTGGAAATCGACTTTGTCCGAAAGCCCAAAATGCTTGACTGTGCCAGCGCCTTCACCCAGTACCCCGGATCCGTGTGCATCGTCGACATAAGTAATCAGGTCGAATTCTTCCGCAATTTCCACGATCTCAGGAAGCTTTGCGATGTCCCCGTCCATTGAGAAGACGCCATCGGTGATGACCATGATTTTATTGTATTGGCCCGATTCCTTGGCTTCTTTTGCTTTTGCGCGAAGGTCTTCCATATCAGAGTGGTTGAAGCGGATGATTTTTGCCCTGGAGAGGCGGCAGCCATCAATAATTGAAGCGTGATTCAATTCATCAGACAGGATGGCGTCATTTTTATCCATGACAGCTGATATCGCAGCCATATTACACATGAATCCTGACTGATAAGCAATAGCAGCTTCTGTCTTTTTGAATTTCGCAAGTTTTTCCTCTAGTTCAATGTGGAGCTTGAGTGTCCCGTTAATTGTACGGACTGCTCCTGCCCCAACACCATATTGATCGATTGCTTCGTCTGCAGCCTTCTTTAAGCTTTCATCAGTAGCAAGACCAAGGTAGTTGTTAGATGATAGATTGATCATTTCTTTTCCATTGATTGTAATGACTGGTCCATTTGGACTTTCGAGCGGGTCAATTACATTATATAAACCCTTTCCTTTCAAATCTTCCAGGTTTTCATTTAAAAATTGATCTAATACTTTGCTAGACATCGTAAATCCCCTTTCTGCCAACAGTTAGGCATGTCATTATTATGGATACAACTGTCTTTATGGAGTAGACAATGGTTCTGCCTCTCCTTCCATATATTCTGTGCGTTCACAAAATATACTTTACCATATTTATTTTGTTTGTACATCTATGAAGGACAGAAAACGCTTACTTTTTTTATTGGGTTAGTTTTCCCTAATAAGCGAAGAAAACATGAAAAATTGTGTTTTTTTTCATTTTACTGGTTTGAATGTTGTTAAGAGGGTATAGAAGATGGAGCCAGTCTGCAGCCAAGCAGTTATGGCGGGGGCAGTGAAGTCTTACATAATCATCACTCCCTCCTTATTTCAATAGAAATAGAAAATGAAAATGGGAGGCTAATTATATGAAATATCCATTGAATGTTACATCTGAAATTGGGGAATTGAAATCTGTGGTCCTTCACAGGCCTGGCAAAGAGGTCGAGAACCTTACGCCAAAATATCTGGAACGCCTGCTTTTTGATGATATCCCTTACCTGCCAGCGGTTCAAAGAGAGCATGATTATTTCGCTGATGTTCTCAGGAACCGAGGGGTTGAGGTTCTTTATTTGGAAAAATTAATGGAAGAAGCATTGAATACGGAAGAGTTGCGCAAGGCGTTCATTGATCAGGTATTGAATGAAAGCAAAAGCAATCTTAACGGTTCAAGGAGTACAGTCGAGGAATATCTCCACTCTTTTTCTACAGCTGAAATGATCCGTAAAGTTATGTCAGGAGTACTGAAATCTGAAATTGACCAGGAGAAAAAAATCCATCTGCATGAGCTTTTGGATGATTATTATCCATTCTTCCTTGATCCAATGCCTAATCTTTATTTTACAAGAGATCCTGCTGCAGTAATAGGAGATGGAATCTCTCTCAACAAGATGTGTGAAGGAGCAAGAAAACGAGAGTCGTTATTCATGGATTTCATCATTAAATACCATCCCAGATTCTCCAAACATGACATCCCTCATTGGTATGACCGGGATCAATATTATCCGCTTGAAGGCGGAGACGAGCTTGTCCTCAGCCAGAATGTCATTGCGGTTGGTGTAAGCGCAAGAACATCAGCGCTGGCAATTGAAAAAATGGCGAAAAGGATTTTCTCTCGGAATGGCTCTATTAAAAAAGTAGTGGCTGTTGAAATCCCCAAACTGAGAGCTTATATGCATCTGGATACTGTTTTCACCATGGTTGACCATGAAAAATTCACAATTCATCATGGTATCGAAGGACCAAATGGAAAAATGAAAATCTATATACTTGAGAAGAGCAATGATCCTGACCAGCTAGCAATTACCGAGCGATCGAATCTAACAGAAACGCTAAAGGAGGTTCTTAATCTACAGGAGTTAGTATTAATCCCCTGTGGAGGCGGTCATGAAATTGCAGCAGCCCGAGAACAATGGAATGACGGTTCCAATACACTTGCAATTGCTCCTGGTGTCGTTGTTACCTATGATCGTAACTATGTTTCAAATGATCTGCTGCGGAAAAATGGCGTTGAAGTTATTGAGATTCCAAGCTCAGAGCTATCAAGGGGCCGTGGCGGCCCGCGCTGCATGAGCATGCCGATTTACAGGGATGATCTATAAATTAAAAAAGCAGTCCTGCTCAGGACTGCTTTAAATGTATGTTCTAGTTGGCGGCCAGGTAGCTTTGCAATTCCTTGATCAATTGTTCTGCTCCCTCTCTGCTCAAGACGATTTTACCATCTGCTAGTGTCATGTTGTCATTGCTGATCGTTCCTGTAATGAAACAAGTTAGATCAGGCTGATACTTCTTCAGGATGATCATGTCATCATCAACGAATATCTCCAATGGATCATTCTCCCCTATGCTCAGCTTTTTCCTTAACTCCATCGGAATCACAACTCTGCCAAGCTGATCCGTTTTCCTGACAATTCCTGTAGCCTTCATGTAGCATCCTCCCCTACTGATAAATATATGGGATGTGGATGACTGTCCTGCGGATCGATTCTAGCCCAGTACAATTATAACAAAATGAGGCATAATTTTACATTTCAAATGTGTCAAATCATTCGACAAATCTGGAGAAATTAAAGCTCTGAAACTTACTCAAGTTTATTTAGTCTGTTTGTTTTGTACTACAATTAATATGCCTTCGCCCATAGGACCATTTTATCTGCTTTTTGGCCACAGACAACGCATTTCTCCCCTGTTTTTTCTTGTTCGAATGGAATGCAGCGTGATGTTGCTGACGTTTCTTCTTTGATTTTATCTTCACAGGCTCTATCCCCGCACCACATTGCTTTTATGAAGCCTGTTTCCTTCTCAAGGATGGACTTGAATTCATTTAGATCCAGGGCCGCATTTGTTTTTTCTTCGCGGTGGTCCTTTGCTTTCTCGTATAGACTGCGCTGAATATCATCGAGCAATATAGGGAGTTTTGTCTCCAGTTCGACAATTGGCACAAAGGTTTTTACTCCTGTATCGCGCCTTGCTAGGACTACCTGGCCTTTTTCGATATCTTTTGGCCCTACCTCCAACCGGACAGGAATCCCTTTCATTTCGTATTCATTAAACTTCCAGCCTGGTTTTTTATCGCTGGCATCGATGCCGACACGTGCTATAGCTTTTAATTTTTCTTTTAAATCATATGCAAAATCCAATACGCCTTCCTTGTGCTGGGCGATAGGCACAATCATCACCTGGATTGGTGCTGCTTTTGGTGGTAATACTAAACCGCGGTCATCTCCATGGACCATGATCATCGCTCCGATTACTCTCGTTGTGAAACCCCATGAAGTTTGCTGTACGTACTGAAGCTGGCCATCCTTATCCGTGTATTGTATGCCGAAAGCCCTTGCAAATCCGTCACCAAGGTGATGGGAGGTCCCTGTCTGAAGTGCTTTACCATCGTGCATCAAGCTTTCAATCGTGTAAGTTAGCTTTGCACCTGCGAACTTCTCTTTATCCGTTTTTTGTCCCTGAACGACCGGTATTGCAAGAATGTTTTCGCAAACAACAGCATACACTTTCAGCATTTTCACTGTTTCTTCAAGAGCTTCTTCGTCAGTCGCATGGCAGGTATGCCCTTCCTGCCAAAGAAATTCAAGTGTTCTCAGGAACGGGCGTGTGGTCTTTTCCCATCGTACGACATTCGCCCACTGGTTATACAGCTTTGGAAGGTCGCGATAAGAATGGATGATGTTCTTATAATGCTCGCAAAAAAGTACCTCTGATGTTGGCCGGACTACGAGGCGCTCCGCCAATTCTTCGGATCCGCCATGTGTGACCCACGCCACTTCGGGAGCAAATCCTTCAATATGATCCTTCTCCTTCTGCAGCAAGCTTTCAGGGATGAACAGCGGCATATACACATTTTCGTGTCCGGTTTCCTTAATGCGGTAATCCAGCTCATTCTTGATGTTTTCCCACAGTGAGTAACCGTAAGGACGGATGATCATGGACCCCCTTACACTTGAATAATCAATCAAATCAGCCTTAGTGACAACATCGGTATACCATTGTGCAAAGTCTTCTTCCATTGATGTAATTTCTTTTACAAAATCCTTAGCCATTTCTGCACCTCATTATTTTTTCTTTTTATCGTTAAACGCAAAAAAGGCCTTGATCCCAAAAGGGGCCAAGGCCTGGCGGTACCACCCTAATTCATAAAGCAATGCTTTAACTCTGCATGATAACGGAATTGATCCGCCGTGATCTTCAACCAATCCGATCCGGGACTCGAAGGCAGGTTCAAATGGCAGCCAATAGGAGCTTTTCAGCGTGCAGCTCCCTCTCTGGGAATGGCGGTTACATTCTACTGATCCTCGTCAGCGTCATTATATTTTTGATGATTATATATAGAAAAAAGGGAAATGTCAATTTTTACTTGATATTTCATTATTTCTGGACAAGTAGATTTTTTCAGCAACATAACTTGCTCCCAATCCTATGATAAAGGGCAACAGGGATCTGGATTCGGATGTAAAGCCGGATGAAGTCTTATTATATTGCTGATGGAAAATAAGAAGATCAATACTTAGTAGGTGGCCTGTTAAGTAAAGCAGACCAGTAATGATAATAAATGTGCCAAATGCTACTGAAAATCTGTTAAGCTTCATCGAACCATCCAATCAATTGTTATTATCTTCCTATAATAATTGAATCTTCAGGCTATTTCAACACCGAAAAGGCTAAATTCTATTAAAAGAATTTAGCCTTTCGTCTTATTTATGATGAAAAGGACATTGGCCTTCTATGGGTTTGCTGTCATCGCCGATAAAATACATTTTCCATTCCCGGTGGTCGGGATCACCATAATGGCTTATATTAGGGTGCTTTGGAAGGTTGTCCCACTTCTCAACGCGCTCTCTGACTTTTTCCCGTGACATAATTCCGCCCTTTGATGTCCCTTCCAGTCCTTCGAAAATTTTTCGCGGCTGGAAGCCAAGAACGAGACTATTGCCGAGGTCCCTTGTCTTTCGCTGTTTATAGGCTGGAGCATTACCGAAGGCAAAGAATGGTTCACCTGCAAACGAAAATGCCCATAAATGATGGTCAGGGTCTTTAGGATAATCTGCCGGCCATGGCTGTGTATCTTTTTCATGCAAGAATTGAAGTACATTCCAAAAGTATTCACGATAATATTCGATTGTTTTTTCTTCCATTTCAGGTTCGACGAATACAAACAACCCATGCCTTATCAGAGGCTTTGAATCATCAAACAATGCAATGAATTCTTCGATCGCGCCAGGCAGTTGATCCCAATTGTCCCGGCTGATATATGAGTAACGGAGTTCCCCTTTTTTCTCGGCAGACATCCCAAAGTAGCAGGGAAACTCTCTATTCGTTACGACATCCCTGAAATTTTTATATTCTCTGATCACCCATTCAGGAACAAGGTCAGGATTGACCATATCTTCCTTGGTAAACAAATAACTGTTGGTAACTGTCATGTTTTACACCTCAAATTAGTTAGTCAGTTACCTTTTACCCTGTTTCTATGGCAATAAACTATATAGTGGAAAAGTAAAAGCACGCAATCTGCGTGCCTTTACTTCAATCATTTTACTTTAGTCCCTGGCTCTGTGTTGTAGAGGAACTATTATTCTTCAATAAAACTTTTAATCCTTTCCCGATGTCTGAAGCGAGAATGTAATTCCTGTCAACGAAAACGCCCCAAATATCAGATTGTTCGGGTGTATACTGTCCGATTTGGACAGGCTTTTCAGGATTAGTAATGTCAACCGCCCTTACTCCGCCTGCGTAATGAGATAAGTATAATGTGTTGCCTCTAACCTTCGGATCATGGACAGTATTTGCAAAAGTAGCTCCATCTTCCACATTATCAACTAAATCCGTCTTGAATTCACTTAACAGCTTAGGTTTTGTTTTATCCTTGATATCGAAGATCCTTGTGTAACCATAAGCCTGCTCATATCCAGCTTTGGTTGGATTATACACCTCGCGAGTCTCAATCAGTACCGTACCGCCTTTTGCAAGCGTGGCCGAATGCGCAGAGCCCTGCTGTGTTGATGCATATTCTGTCCTTCCTAGGTATTGAGGATTGTCAGGATGGCTGATATCAAAAATAACGGTACCCAAATCCCACATAGAAACATATGCGTACTTGCCTGTCTCATCAACCATTGTACTATGGTTGAATACCGGGCGTGTCTTGCCGTCAGGAGCGGTCCAGTAATAACCGTCGAAATCATCAGGGACTTCCTCCAGTGATCTCGGATCAAATTCCCATAGTTTTTGAGGTTCTGATGGATTGCTGACATCAACAATCTGGAAATCCTTTTCTTCACCATGGCTGTAATAATCGGCATAAGGGTTAGCTGCCAGTACGATTGCCCGGTTATCCTGAACAGTTAAGTATAATTCGTGAGTCCCTCTCGTTTTCTTGGTAACCTCGTAGAATCCAAGCTTTTTAGGCTCAACTGGATTCGTGACATCATAAAGCAAAAATCCACCCTTGGATTCAGGACTATTATTGTTTAACTGCTGTACGCTCACCACCGCAAGGTCACCCTTGAAGGATGGGGTGTTTACACTTTTCACAATGACCTTTTCCTGCCATGTTCCAGGAATGTCATTATTCGCAAACACGGCAACTTCTTTCGGATTGGCTGGATCCTTCATATCAAAGACGCGGACTCCGCCATTGCCTCCGTTCCTCGTGTGCGTTCCCATATAAGCATAACTTTTATGAGCGTATACATCTGCAAAGCTGTTTTGTTTTCCGTCTTCCCTTACCGTCCTCATCTCAGGGGCTGCAGCTTCATGTAAAAACTGAAGGTTCTTGCTCCCTTCCAACACAGGAACCGCGACATTGCTATATCCTGTTCTCTCGCCTTTTTCAAGATTGACATCACCTAGCTCATCATGGGCAAGGACATTGAAAGGAATCGACGAGAGAGATAATGCGCCTGCTAGAATTAAACTGGAGAACATTCGTTTTTTCTTCATTTTTTTGCCTCCTCCTATGTATTGGATATCACTATATCAGAGGTGAAAACTCTCTATCAATTAAAAAACTGTATATTTTGTAAATTCAGTAAATTTAACCTAAGTATGTAATTTTTTGTTAAGTCATTGGTATCTGTTTCGTTAACCAAAATAGGTAAATGTCCACAAATTAATGCTTGGTTGTTTCCATAACTTCCTGTCTAGAAAAACCTAGTCGAAAGTCAGAGAATTTAGTATGATTAAGGAATGTGATTGTTTATTATTACTCTTAAAAATAGATTGAAGCGAGGATTTTACCATGAGTTTATTGAATGTAGAAAACTTGAGCCATACTTTTGGGGATCGTACCCTTTTTAAAGATGTTTCCTTCCGCCTGTTGGCTGAAGACCATGTCGGTTTGGTTGGTGCGAACGGTGTCGGCAAATCGACATTGATGAATATCATTACTGGACAACTGATTCACGATTCCGGGAAAGTTGAATGGACACCTGGAGTTGAGTACGGTTATTTGGACCAGCATACAGTCCTTACGCCTGGAAAAACCATCCGTGATGTGTTGCGAGATGCCTTCCTTCCCCTTTTCAAAAAGGAAGAAGAACTAAATGAAGTTACTGGAAAAATGGCTGATGCCTCACCTGAAGAGCTTGAAAAATTGCTCGAACAGATGGCTGAAATACAGGATGCGCTTGATGCTGGCGGTTTTTACTCACTTGATATCGAAGTCGAAGAAGCAGCAAGAGGCCTTGGGCTTGATGCGATCGGAATAGATCGTGATGTATCTGCATTGAGCGGCGGCCAGCGGACTAAGGTTTTGCTGGCAAAGCTATTGCTGGAAAAACCTAAGGTTCTCCTGCTTGATGAACCAACCAACTACCTTGATGTTGAGCATATCCAGTGGCTGACAAGGTACCTTAAAGAATATCCATACGCATTTATTTTGATTTCACATGATACTGAATTCATGAACCAGGTATCAAATGTAATCTTCCAGTTGGAATTTTCAAAGCTTTCTCGATATACAGCTACGTATGAGAAATTCCTTGAATTGGCAGAAATCAACAAAAACCAGCATATCAACGCTTATGAAAAGCAACAGGACTTTATCAAGAAACAAGAGGATTTTATCGCGAAAAATAAGGCTCGATATTCAACAACAGGCCGTGCAAAAAGCCGCCAGAAACAGCTTGACCGTATGGAAAGAATCGATCGCCCTGAAACAGCATTGAAACCAACATTTGATTTCAAGGAATCTAGGGCAAGCAGCCGCTATGTTTTTGAAGGAAAGGATTTCGAGATTGGCTATACTCACCCGCTGCTGCCGAAATTGTCTGTCACGATTGAGCGCGGCGAGAAGATTGCGATTGTCGGAATGAATGGTGTCGGTAAATCAACCCTATTGAAGACTATGCTTGGTAAAATCCCGGCATTAAGCGGGAAAATCGAACGCGGTGACTTCCTCTATCCTTCCTACTTTGAACAGGAAGTAAAAGCTGGGAGCATTACACCGATTGAGGATGTATGGGCAGAGTTCCCAGGTATGGATCAGCATCAGGTCCGTGCAGCCCTGGCCAGGAGCGGCCTTAAAAATGAGCACATTTCCCGCCCGCTTAACCAGTTGAGCGGTGGAGAACAAGCCAAAGTCCGCCTTACCAAACTGCTCATGCACGAAAGCAACTGGCTGCTTTTCGATGAGCCGACAAACCACCTGGATATTACCGCAAAGGCAGAATTGAAGCGTGCATTAAAAGCCTATAAAGGCACAATCGTCCTCGTCAGCCACGAACCAGACTTTTATGAAGACTGGGTAACAAAAGTCTGGAATGTTGAAGACTGGGCTTCAAAATCCAATTAATTTTCTTGAACCTGTTGGCATTAGTCGACAGGTTTTTTTGATTAAATTCGCTGGACTTCCTGTAGCTGGAAAAGTATAAAAATATATTCCTGCAAAATCTCTTAGAACTTATACCTTAAAAGGATTGAATTTTAAATGGTATTTTTATAGAAAGGTATTGAGTTATTCTCGAGTTATTGATAAATTTTATACAGTCCATAAAAAATATTTATAAGGGTGATGGCAAATGAAAAAATTGATTACAGTATTAAGTTTACTTATGATATTAGCTCTTTCAGCATGTTCCGGAAATGGTGAAGATCAGGTGAAAAATGAGTCAAATCCTGAAACGATTAAAATTGGAGCGATCCCTGACCAAAATGCAGCCGACTTAAACAGGAGCATGGAGGATTTTGCAACAGACTTAGAAGAGAAAACGGGGTTCAATGTTGAGTATGTCCCTTCTGTTGATTATTCTGCCCTTGTTACTGCCTTTGAGCGAGGAGAAATCCATCTTGCATGGTTTGGCGGACTTACGGGTGTTCAGGCAAGAAACCTGGTGCCTGAGGCTGAAGCATTTGCCCAGAGACCAATTGATGAGAAATTCAAATCTGTTTTTATCACTAAAAAAGATGCTGGGATTGAAAGTCTTGAAGATTTAAAAGGAAAGTCCTTTACTTTTGGCAGTGAAAGCTCTACTTCTGGTCATCTGATGCCTCGCTACTTCATGATGGAAGCTGGCATTTCCCCGGATAAAGACCTTGATGGAAAGCCAAACTACTCAGGTTCACATGATAAGACGTATAAACTTGTTGAATCCGGAGCTTTCCAGGCAGGAGCATTGAATATTTCTGTATGGGAAGCTGCTGTTAAGGAAGGCAAGGTTGATGAGTCGAAAGTGAAGGTGTTTTACACAACTCCTGAGTATTACGACTATAACTGGACTGTGAACAAGGTAGATGAAAAAACGAAAACCAAATTGAAAGAAGCGATCCTTTCAATGACATCTGCAGACAATGAAATTATGAATTTGTTGCAAACTGATAAATTCATTGAGACGAAGAATGATAATTATGAAGCAATTGAAAAGGTCGCTAAAGAACTTAAGATCATCAAGTAGGTGGAATTCATGACCGAAATAATAAGCTTAAAACAATTAACAAAAATCTACGAGCGGAAGATAGCATTATCTTCCCTTTCTTTTTCTGTGAAAAAAGGTGAACTGATTGCTCTCATTGGTCCGAGCGGTGCTGGAAAAACCACATTGCTGAATTTGTTGGCATCTATAATTACTCCGGATCGGGGAGAAATTCTGATTGATGGACAGCAGCTGGCCTGGATATCAGATCAAAAGAAAAGAGCGAAAAAAATCGGTATCATCCGCCAACAGTTTGATCTTGTTGGTGAGCTTCCAGTCATCCATAATGTCCTTGCGGGACGGCTTTCGGAATGGAGTTTTACAAAGTCCCTCCTATCTTTGCTAATCCCTCAGGATAAGGATTATGCTCTAAAGGCACTTGATCGAGTCGGTTTGAAGGAAAAATTATATGAGCGAACCTCGGCTCTTTCTGGTGGAGAACAACAGCGCGTTGCACTTGCGAGGCTGCTCGTCCAGAGTCCGGAAATCGTTCTTGCCGATGAGCCGGTTGCATCACTAGATCCCGCACGTGCAGAAGATATCCTTGAGCTGCTGGTTAAAATCGCTTCAGATGAAAATCAGACACTCATAGCCAGTTTGCATTCAGTCAATTATGCTAAAAAGTATTTTGATCGGCTGATTGCCCTTAAAAATGGGGAGATCTTCTTTGATCTCCCGGCATCTTCAGTTACAGAAGACCATATCAATAGCTTGTACAGATTAAAGGAGCAAGCTTTAAATGATTAAAAAGCGGTTGAAAATAGAACTCCATAAGCGCAAAATCCTCTCGATGATTCTTTTGCTGGTGTTTTTATTGAGTCTTTTTTCCGTAGAATGGAATTGGGATTTGGTTCATAGCGGAGGGTTTGAAACCGCAAAACAGATTCTGGGAGCATTCATTAAACCAGCTATATCGCCTGACATCCTGCTGCTGGCTATTGAAGCGAGCTGGACCACGCTGTCCTATGCTGCAGCAGGTATGAGTCTGGCCCTTTTGATTGCTTTTTTCTTTGGTATTCTTGGCTCAGGAATATTGACTTCAAATCCAAAATTGAAAGCTCTGGTTAAAGTGTTCTTCAGGGGACAGCTTGGATTCATGAGAGCAATCCATGAACTTGTTTGGGCATGGCTTTTTGTTGCATCGATTGGCCTCTCTCCTTTTGCGGCCATCTTTGCATTGGCGATTCCGTACGGCGGGATCCTCGGACGTATTTTTGCGGATATGCTGGAGGATGTTCCGCAAGAACAAATAAAAGCGCTTGAAGCAGCGGGTTCTGCGAGGCTTCAAACTTTAATGTATGGTTATCTGCCTATGGTCAGAGCAAGCATTATCAGTTATGCGATGTACCGATTTGAGTGTGCAGTCCGGTCATCAGCTATCATGAGCTTTGTCGGAATAGGCGGACTTGGATATCAGATTCAATTGAGCCTTGATGACCTGCATTATAATGAAGTCTGGACATTTGTGTTCTTTTTGATCGTTATGGTCATCCTGATCGATGCCTGGAGCAATCAATTGAGAAAGAGGCTGGTTTAATGAAGGGACTGCGAAAAATAAGAATAAACTTTGTTACTGCCTCTATTTATGCATTACTCATTCTGACCACAGGATCATGGATATCGATTTTCTTGTTTGAAAGGGCAAGTTTGTACGAGCTTTTCACAGAACAGAATCTTTTATTTGCAGCCAAATTTTTTAAAGGACTTTTGGGTGTTGCTGAAGAAAATCCGGCGTTTTTCGATCCTGCAAGCTGGAAAAATGCCTTTTCTCTTACAATTGAAACGTTGATGATGAGTATAATGGCAACTGGTTTTGCAACGATTGCTGCCCTGATCACCGTTGTTCCTGCAGCCAGGAATGTAGCGGACGGATCCATTACCCTGGCAAAAAAGTGGTATGGGTGGTTATCCTTTGGAATTGTGCGTGGAGGCTATATCTTTTCGCGTGCTGTACCAGAGCTTGTCTGGGCCATGATCATTATCTTCATATTCAAACCTGGAATCTTGCCAGGCGCTATTGCGCTTGCACTTCATAACTTCGGTATATTGGGCAAACTTTGTGCTGAGGTAATCGAGGATTTGGATTCCCGGCCGATACGAAATCTAGCTTCTTGTGGAGCTGGCCGAGTACAGATTTTATTGTATGGTGTCCTGCCTGCTGCGCTTCCCCGCTTTTTGACGTATATATTATACCGCTGGGAAGTGATCATGCGGACGACAATTGTGGTAGGTTTTGTTGGCGCAGGAGGTCTTGGCCAGCAATTCAAGTTGAGCATGAGCTTTTTCCATTACACAGACATTACGCTATTGCTGATCCTTTATTTGATCCTTGTCTTCGCAGCTGATTTCATTTCTGAAAAAGCAAGAAGTTTCATTAAATAAATCCGGCCATTATTTTGGCCGGATTTTTGCTTATAATAAATCAATATTGTTCAACCCGTTTTCCAGAAAGTATTTTTCGTAACGAGCTTTAAGCTGGAAAAGCCGATTGATTTTTTCTTCGATTGTTGCATTGATGTTGACTTCACGTTTCAAATCAATCGTCGCAAGCTTATGCGTCAGCTGATCCCAGAAGACATCCTCCTCATATTCGTCGATAATAGACTCTACCGTTTCTTTAAGGCTTTCTGATAGATAGTAATATTCTTCTTCGGTGTCAAAGTAAATCTCTTCACTTGCTTCAAAATCCCTTGCCAGTGAAAAAATATACTGTTCCAGATCCTCTGCTTTGCTCACTAGCTCCTGATCGGCTTCAGTAAGCCCTAGCGGCCAGTTTCCAAGCTGCATCAATTTTACCAGCGTTAAATATTGTTCTTTCGAAAGGTCAATTCTCATATAACCCTCCCCTTTCATATGCTTGTTTCATGTATATGTAAGGGAAGCCTGTGATTTTCCTAATTATCTTTACGATAAAATAAAAACAGCAAGCAGATGTCCAATGGCTTGCTGGAATCTGTAAAGTATTTAGTTGCCAATTTTGATTGCTTCTCCTATAAGCTGAATATCTTTATAAATCTCACGTTTCAATTTTTCATCCTCGCACTGTGAGTACTCATCAAACAAACGACCCAATTCCTTAATAAATAGTAGATGCTCCTCGACTGCAACCATACAGAGACCCCTTTACACAGAAGATGACCAGTGGCAATTGCTGTACAATTCTATTTCTGTTGACCAGAATATTTACCCGCTATTGTTCTTTTGAAACTACCTAGTAAGGACATTATATGATTTTCCTGTCCCATTTATGACAACCCGTTTGTTTAAGTGACTTCTCTTTATGGTAAGTATTAGAGAGAAAGAAATAATTATCACAGGGGGTAAATAAATGTGGATCCATCGACCTTTTTTTAAATATGCGACCGGGACGATATTAGTTCTTATTGTTATTTTCCTTTTTGGCAAAATCGATTATTTTGTCTGGCCGCTGCAAAACTTCATTATGGCTATATTTTTTCCAGTCCTGATTTCAGGGCTTATCTATTATATCTTAAGAAAACCGGTCAGGTGGCTTGAAGGTTTCATGCCAAAAATCGTCAGTATTTTGCTTGTTTTTGCTATTGTTATTGGCTTATTTTCGACCTTTTTCTATTTTGCCGGCTCCCTTGTCGGAGAACAGATCAGCGGCTTGACGGAAAACTTCCCCGGAAAAGTGGATGAAATAACCGAGGAATCAAAAAAGGTCATTAATGAGAATAAGATAGGTTTCATCAACGCAGATCAAATCAAACAAAAAGCTCTGAATTATCTTAGTACGGTGTCACAGAATCTGGGAGAGAATATTATGACGATATTCTCAGTGCTGACAAGTGTGGCGACGGTCCTGGTTGTCGTTCCGTTCCTCGTGTTCTTCTTTTTAAAGGACGAAGAAAAACTCCGGCCGTATATGATCAAACTAATTCCTAATGAACATGAACAAGAAGGCAACAAAATCCTTAAGGATATCGACCGAACCCTCTTCACCTATGTAACCGGTCAATTCATTATTGCGATTGTGGATGGAATACTAATGTATATTGGTTACAAAATTATTGGACTAGACTATGCACTTATTCTTGCAATCTTCACAATGTTTTTGACAGTCGTTCCATTTCTCGGGCCGATTATTGGTGTAATACCGGCATTGTTTGTTGCACTCGCTACAAGTCCGATGATGATGTTCAAGGTGCTGATCGTCCTTGTCATTGTACAGCAGCTTGAAGGAAATCTTGTCACTCCTCAGGTTATGGGGAAAAAACTCAATATCCATCCTATTACAGTAATCCTGCTCCTGATTGCTGCAGGTTCATTATATGGTTTCATCGGGATTCTCATCGCCATTCCGTTTTATTCTGTAGTAAAAATCATTGTTAAGGATGTTTGGAAATTTTATAAGCTGCGTGAGAAAAGAAATATCATAAATCCTGAAACATGATCACAAGACGGCCAGCATTTTTTGCAGCCGTCTTTTTTTTAGGCTTTTATCGAAAAGGTTTATTGCATTCAAAGAAAAATGATTTTACGGCATACTCCTTTTGGCAAAATTGAATAAAAATTCCTTATTTAGGACATTCTATTTGCGATTTGAAAGATAGGAGGATATGCCAATGAAAAGATTCAGCATACAGCTGCTATTTCTGGTTATGACCGTCCTTATGTTCACTGGATGCGGTACTTATACAGATGAAGGAGCGCAAATTAATACTGTAAATGATAATGGGGTACGGATACAAAATGTTCATGAGGAGCAGCGGTTCAACTCCTATGAGCAAACCTACCGGATGCGAGTAGACGAGGATGCCGAGAAGCAAGTGGAGATGCTAAAGGATGTCCAGGAGGCCACAGTCATTACTGTCCAAAGAAAAGCCTATGCTGCTGTTGTTCTAGTGAATAGGAACACAAATGTTGTTCCTGAAGAAGTCAAAAATAAAATCTCTGAGCAAATCAAATCGACTGATGGTGAAATTTCCGAAGTATATATATCAGCAAATGCTGACTTTGTTGTCAGTATGAAAGACTATAGTGAACAGCTTAAAAACGGACGGCCTATCGTTGGACTGACTGAGGATTTTAATGATGTGGTTGAAAAAGTCTTTCCAGGTTCTCGTTAAGAGTAGTAACTTTTTGAGAGTTAAAATATAATCTGCTAACAGTAAAGGACATCGATAAAATGATCGGTGTCCTTTAACTCTTTTATTAGGAAGGCAATCGGGACTTTCCTTCCCTTTTCATGATCTCATCATCAATCATTTTATCGAGTCGCATAATGCTTTGTCTCGCCCGCTCATTGTCAATTTTTCTGTAATGGTGGTTTCCGCCCTCTTCTTCGTCTTTTTCATCTGCCCATTTCACTACTTGCTGAAGCGGTGTCCGGACAATATCATTCGAAGGCAAAAAGGAGTCAGTGTGGAAAAGGATAGCAAGTGAAGTGGCTTTCGCCTGTACGGGGTTTTCACCTAGCCGGATCAGAAGTTTATGTGCTCGTTCTGCTCCTTTTATTGGATGGATATCGTTCTTCCTGTAAAGCTCGTAATCCCATTTGCCGTTGCGATACCAGGTAAAATGTCCAATATCATGAAGAAAGCCAGCTTTGGCTGCTATATCCACGTCCACTTCATGCTCTTTTGCAAGATGGAAAGCATGGTAGGCTACAGCGATTGCATGGGCCATGCCGGATCGTTTCAAGTATTTCTGGGCAATATGGTGTTCAAAAAGATCCAAAATAGTTACATCCCTCATTTCTTTACCTCCTAAGCTGTTGTGAAATGATATTTTTATGATGGTAACAGAATTTGTCCAAAATTGCACTTGATTTACTCTTTTCTAGATTCTCCTGTAAAAACATACAATATTATATAAAAAGAAACTGGCAAAGGATTGGACAATTCCATTCCTTTGCCAGCGTTACTTAGCTCCAATTTTTCAGTTTTGTGCGTATATCCTCTATTATTTTTATGAGGAAGGTCTTCTCCCCTTTGGCTCCTTTTTGCTTATTCCATTCGTTAAAGCTGGCGACGCTGATCAGAATCGATCCGGCGACTAACAAATATCCCCACCAAGGAAGGTTACCCCAGAATGGCCGGGTCTGCATGACTACATTTAGAAGCAATACGCCTGCACCGACAAAGAAATAGGCTTTTAATCGCAGCCACATTCCTGCCAGCATGGAAATCAGCGAAAGTGAACCGAGGATCAAGGCATCATAGACTGTATTGCTGGCCTGGCCATCCTGTATGAGGATAAGCGAGACGATAATCAATACACCCCATTGGATATATCCTGTGAACCTATCCCATTTTCCTTTAGAAATGTACCTTAAAAAGACTACAAGAGCAACGAATGGAAGGACAAATAATTCCCTTTTCCATAACGCTGGGATCTCGAACTGTTCGACACCAGCATAATAAGGGACAAGCAGGTAGGCCCCTGAGATAAAGGAAAGCATTGTTACTCCATTACCATGAACCCTTCCTCTCTGCAGCCATAAGCCTGCAGAGAGTAGCAGCCCATGGATTATTTGTGCCCAGTATGTTTCGGCATTCAACGTTGCAATTGAAACAAAGAATAGAAATGCTACGATTGTAAAAGAATCCAGGCCTCTTATTCCAGATGCTCCGCCTTTTTCCCAAAGGTTCGGATAAATACGAATTCCAATGATGGTAAGCACGATCCCGAATCCGGCAAGAATGGCAATGTCCCATTGTGCTTCAAGTTGAGCCTGGTAAATGAATTGGATTGTGCCGTAAAATACCATCAATAAAGGAACAAGTGAAAGTAAGTCCCATTTTATTCTGTGAAGCAAAATTAAAATGGCGGCTGCGTAGGCAATAGTAATTCCAAAGTGAATCCAACTATACGGGTAAACTCCCAGAAAGCTCGCAACCCCTAAAAGTGAAAATGGTACAAGGTAATACAATGATCTTTGCTTAAAGACAGCAGGTACCATAAACCAGGTTGCGGCAATCAAAATGCTTGCTGTCAGGAATGCGTAGTGTCCGAAATCCTCGCCAGTAAAAAGAGTGATCCCAGTTTTAACTGCTAAGAATAACGTGGTGAAAGCTGCATATAATAAGAATTTTACTTTCCATTCCTGTTTGACGAAGAAAATTGCAGCAGCATAAATACCTGTTGCAATGAGATAGCTCCACATGGCTTCATCCCGGTACATCATAAAGTTTAGCGCCATAATGGGAGAAAGATAGATATGTGCTAACCAGGCAAAACTTTCTGAGAGCTTTCTCTCCCTTTTGAAAAGCAATGCAGCTGCAACCAGTAACAGCCATCCTCCTCCCGGCATTATGATCGTTTCTGCAGTTGTAATGAAATTAAGGACCTCTTCATTAATTGAATCTACCGTGATGATATACCACGCAAGGCTGATGGCTCCGGTCAAATATGAAATCAGTGGCACCTTAGTCGTCTTATAAAGTAGGACTGACATCATGATTCCGCCAAGCCAAATGAAAGATTCTCCATAAATATTTGCAATCGGCATGGTAAATGTGAATAACAGAGCTGCGGCGTAAAGACCATGCGCAGTGAAAAATGCGGTTTTGAAAAGTGGATCTTTATTCAACTTCCTTAAGGTGAAAGCAATACCTAAGAGAAGATAGCCTGCGATTGCAAAATTTCCAGGAACTCCTAACAGAGTGTTATATAGGATTGACTGCGATCGGACCCATTCCCCAAAAGAAGCAGCTGCCAAACCAACCGAGAGAGCTGCTCCCCATTGAGCAATTAATGGAATCAGCGGCCTGGTGTCAATTCTTGTCATGATATAAAATGCGGAGCCTGTCAACGCCAACATCAGAGCCAGCTCCCACCAGTCCATCATCGCAAAAGCAACTAGAACCATCAAAAGCATGATCGCCATTCCGACATCGCGGGAGCCTGTTCTGATTACCTGAAGATATTTGGATTTGAGCTTCCAGCCTATTAGAATGAATAACACAACGCCAATGAAATAAATTGGCAAGGATAAGTTCTCGAACCCAATCCAGTTTCTTAACTTCTGGACAACTTCTAGCATTGCTGAGGCAAGAAAAAAAGGACTCAGGTAGCGGAAGATGATATTTTTATTTGTATTTGCCAAATAGATGAAGTTCACAGAAATCATCAAATATGCTGCGAACAAAATAAATGATGGAGTCTCCGAACGCAACAGCATTCCTTCGGCAGTGATGTATAGAAAGGCAAGACCCGATACGGCTGCGCTTGTGACCTGAAATGCTTTCTTTAAACCGTATTGGTCTTCTATGAACCTTGGAACCAGCAAAAAGACAAATCCAATTAGTGCATAACCGATAACACTGGCATCAGTATAAATCCAATTATCCAGTATTTGATAAGCGCCATATACGAACATTGCGCTGAACACGAAATGATATTCTTTCCGCCCGTTGACGAAAATCATCGAAAGATAAACTACAGCTGTTAAAATCATATTGAAGCCGTTAAAAACGTGATTTTCATAAAAGAAAAGCATCAATAAAGTAGAAAGCACCAAGTTTGCTTGCGAATAGACAACAAGTTCTTTTGTGAATAGCGGAACATCGCCCTTCTTCTTCAGATGATGGCATGCAGCGATGAGCAGCGTATTAAAGACAATCAATCCAAGGTAAAAGCCGTCTGTTTCAAGTCCTATGGCCCTTAGGAAATAGGACGCGCTTATCGTAGACGAAATATAGGTAAACCATACAAATAACCTGGAAGATAATCTTTTGGCTAATAATGAATAAATCGGTATCAAAATAGAACTGCTGAATGCTCCTAAAATAAAACGGCCCTCACCATAAAATGATAAATATGGACCCAGCAATTCAAACCAACCGAGCGATAATGTGAAGATTGGCAGGAACAAACTTCCCAAGACAATAAATGCAAATGCTGTTTTTTCGATTTTCAAAACACGGTAACTTATATAAGCAATGCCATAAAACAAAGCTGAGACAAGTGCAATCGAACCTGCTTTCATCAAGGGGGTCATCGTCTCCCAATTGCTTGTTGCCACAAAAAGACCGCCAATCAACAGCATGATCACACCGATATTCAGTGACCAGGAAATATTCCGTTCACGGATTTCTTCTGCGGTTTTCTTTGGTCGAACCTTAACGGGACGAGGTTTCGGTTGTGATACAACTGCTTTTTCTCCTACACCATGAATACCCTGAACTGCCATTGAATCTGGCATTTCTTCGTTTGGTTTAATGCCTGCGGGTGGTTCTGTTTTTCTTATTTTGTTTGCTTTTTCATTTTCACGCTCTTCCTTCGCCAACAAATCGAGGAAGTAAGCATTATGAGCTTCAGTTACATTTTCATATTGTTCGGATGTGACATAACCTAATTCTTTCAGATTGTAGAGCTCATTGCGAAAGATCCTTCGCCTTTCTTCTTTAGGAGTAAAACCCATTTTTATCCCCCTGTCCCGATTTAATCCATTTTTATCGTTTAGTGTAATTTTACACCTTTTATAAAATAATTCAATATTAATGTTATTAAACTCAAAAGCGATTTTTCGACAAATTTCTATTCCCAGACTGAAAATACACCTTTATAATAAGGTAGATTATTATGGATGACAGTGTATGAAAGAAACCAATTATAGAAGAATGAGGTTTGCAGAATGGCTGATTTTTTTTTGGTTAATGTTTTTGGGCTTTATGGGGACAACAGCAATTTGGTTTTTGATTAAGGGTAAATACAAAAATAATGTGACAAGGCTTGATTTCGTCATTTCGATTATCACCTGGTTTGGCTTATTTGGCTATGTCACAGAATTGGAGTTGCTTACACCACTACTGTGGAAGATCGTCTTTGTTTTTGGGCTCCTTTGGGATGTGTTGTTTACGATTTTCTTCTCTGAACGGTTTGCGGGGGATTTTGGACTGGAGGAAGATGAACCGTCAATGCCTCTCGCAGCTAAGTTGAGCGGATTGATTTTTATTGCGCCTTTATACTATGGAATCTTCCAATATGCATTTTAAAAAACGGCGGAAGCCGTTTTTTTATTGATCCAATTTTGTTATATTAAAATAATCACCTTATTTTCTAGTATAATATCGGGGTTTTTAGGGACAGAACTGATACTTTTCAAGTTATTTTCCACTCGAATTAGTACCAGATCCTATGAGTTTTTATTAGTGTATTTTCCAGAAAGACAATTAGGTCTATTGGACTAAAAAGGTTAAGTTTTGGGGTTTGTATACACTAAAAAACGCCGACCGAAGGCCAGCGTCATTTCTAAAATTCTATTCAAGCGGATACCTGTAAGCTTTAACCACGATCCCATCCTCAGCGGGTATAAAGTCTAATTCTGGTATCCGTTCAAAACCCATTTTTTCATATAAGCTCATTGCCTTCTTCATAAACTCACCTGTGTGCAAACCGATAAATGGTGCATTCTTCCTTTTAGAGCTTGCGATACATTCATTGATTAAGGCAGATGCCACACCTTTGTTCCGGGCTTTTGGAAGCACGGTGAGCATTCTTATTTCTGGATAATCAACTATCTTTGCAACTCCATTGTAAGCATCCATCTTAGCGGGAAACAATGCTACACTTCCAATGATTTCCCCTGCGGTTTCAGCAACCAGGATCTCTACCCCGATGTTTTCATCAGCCTTCGATAAAATCGCATTTTTCAATGCATACCAATGGTCCTTCGGTATATAACTGGCATGTTCTTCATAGGCCGAAACCCTTTGTTCTCTGATTAATGAGTGCTCTTCAGGTAAAGCTGCACGAATTAACAATAATGCTCACCTCTTCTTTCCATATCAATAATTAATGATAACTAAAATGGAAGACATTAGCCTTAGATTTTTTAGAAAAAATGAAAATATTTAGTAATAAATATTTTAGCAGTATTAAAAAAAACCAGCAGTGAGACTGCTGGTTAACATCTATAGAGGCATCAATGCCACTGTATCTTTTCTCTTAAGGTTTTCAACCATCTGAATCCATTTTTCTGGTTTCTTTTCCAGAACGGAGTAATAGGTTGTAAGAAAGTCTGCGATTAAAGCTGCCGGGAGTTCAAGTGTATTCTCGTCTGTTGGCATGAAGCATAAATCGAGTCCTTCTACAGCTTCCCCGTCATTTTCCCATGATGGATGGACGTATTCAAGGTTCAGGCTCTTATAGCCTAGGTGTGATAATACTTCGCGCCTTACAAATGGGTCCATTGTTTTTACGCCGCCAAAATCATGGTCTGTCTTACGGTATGGGTCATAGATTTCAGCGAACATTCCGAATAACTCGGCCCCATTTTGTCCTGCAAGTTCCTGCAGGTCTTCCATTCTCATATTGGCTAAAAATCGCCCGAGACTTAGTCCAGGTTTCCCGACAATCGTGAAATCGGTCATTGCGATGTTCCAGTCTGGATAGTAGCGGTATTCGGTAACTCCAACTACTTCATCTTCATGTACAGCAACAAAAACCCGGATACCCGGATCTTCGAGTGGTTCTTTCCAGAGGCCGAACTCTAATACTTCCTCTGGAGGAAAAACTTCCTTCATTAGATTATGGAGCTTAGTGAAAAGTGGATCTTCAATGCTATTAACACGAATATATTCCATAAAGTATGCTCCTTTTCGAGTTAGATTTTTTCAGTTTCTTCCCAGTCTGGATAAAGGTCCGTACGTCGGTCGCGCCATGTAGTGACTGAACCACGCTCTCTCACTTCGTATAATAGCTCAAGGTCGAGGTCTGCTGTCACGACCATGTCGTCATTGAGTTCCCCTTCTACCTGAAGGCCTCTAGGAGGGAATGGGATATCATTAGGAGTTATGACTGCAGCCTGGCCGAAGTTTGCCCGCATGAAATCGACTGTAGGCAGAGCACCAACTGTACCTGTCAAAACTACATATACCTGGTTCTCGATTGCGCGTGCATGGCTTGTGTATCGAACGCGATGGAAACCATGGCGGTCATCAGTGCACGATGGGACAAAAATGACATCTGCCCCTTTTGCTTTTGCCATTCTGACTATTTCGGGAAACTCAATATCATAGCAAGTCAAAAGAGCGATCGTGCCCTTTTCTGTATCAAATACCCTGAAATCCTCACCAGCACTCATATTCCATTCATTTACTTCAGTTGGGGTGATATGAAGTTTTGCCTGTTCGACAATCCTTCCGTCTGGATAAAACATGTGTGCTACATTATATAGTTTGCCTTCTCTTGAAATGACATGAGTTCCGCCAATGATATGCATGCCTGTTTCCAGTGCGAAATTCTGGAACAGATTTAAGTACTGTTCTGTAAAACCAGGGAGTTCATTAATGGAAAGCCTCGTACCCTGCTCGCTGCCTATTGAAAGCAATTGAGTTGTGAAAAACTCAGGAAACAACACAAATTCCGATCCATATTCCTGAGCAGTTTTTACATAATGCTCACACTGCTGAGCAAACTCTTCAAACGACCTAATCGTGTGAAGGTGGTATTGGACTGCTGATACTCTCATTTTCATCCATCATTCCCCCTGTATCTATAAAAATGTCATCTTGAATTCAAATCTTCGGAAATACGAAAATTATTATAAAGCATTTTACTTTTTATAGATATATTTTTATGAAAAATAGGCGTGGATTTTTTAGTTGATGGCAAAAGTAAATAATTTATATTCTCTTTAGTGACACTCACTTTAAAATTCTTGTTCCTTTCATCAGTTATTTAGAATATAATCTAATTAGATTTTAATCTAATTAGATTATTGTGTGGAGGTTTCTATGTTACAAACAATGAAGGAAGAATTGTCTTATAGGAAATTGTTCTTTGCAGGGATCATCAATGGAATTGGTGACCGTTTCAGCCAAGTTGCCCTTTTGGCTTTAATCCTGCAAATGACTGGTTCAGGACTCTCGGTTGGGATTACTATGGCGCTTCGGATGATTCCCTTTCTACTTTTCAGCCCTTTGAGCAGCAGCTTTGCAAGAAAAATAGGCAGAAAAAAGATTATGATTATTACAGACCTTTCAAGAGCGGTCATTGCGTTATCTTTTCTGGCAATCAACAGCCCTGATGATATGTGGATTGTCTATGCCGGTTCATTTCTGCTTGCATCGGGAGAAGCAATATACTCACCAGTACGGAAATCCAGCATTCCTGCCATCGTTTCATCTAAGTCCTTAAAGCAAGTCAATGCATGGGAACAGGTATTAATCGGATTTGTATTGGTGATCGGAGCACTAAGCGGAGGTATTGTTTCCTATTTCCTTGGGGCAAAAGCAGCATTTTTGCTTAATATTGCTTCCTTCCTTGCTGCTGGTTGGATTCTATCTACAATTCCTTCCCTTGAAGGAAATGAAAAATCCGTGGACAGAGAATCACAAAATCCGGTTACGAACAGGGAGCTATTGTCTGTTATTTCAGCTTCTTCCTTCTTGTTGATGTTAATGCTGTTCGAGCTTGTGATTCCCTTAATTAATGGCATTGAAAATGTTCTGTTAAGTGTATATGCAGTGCAGACTTTCGCTAAAGCCGATTTGGGGGTCGGTGTCTTCTACAGTGCCCTTGGCTTGGGTTTGATAGCTAGCCCCCTGGTAACAAAGGTGATTAATAGGAGGTTTTTATTATTTTCTTTCCTCTGTATCATCGGTGAAGGCTTGTTTTTGGCAACAATCAGCCAAATTAATATGTTTTGGTTAGCTGCTGTATTATTTGGCATGACAGCTGTTTTCAGTGGAATTGGCAACACGCTGCTTGACACGGTTGCCATGGAAACAATCCCCTCGAAATGGCATGGAATGTATTTCGGCCTGTCAACTATGGTTTCAAACACCTTTATCGGGATCTCTATGTTCATGACGGGTGTAGCCTTGGAATGGTTCAATCCTAGATTGGTAGGCTTGTTCGGAGGTATGATGTACATTATGGCTGGGTCAATTTTCCTGCTCTGGTCTTTAAGAATTAAACTTTCCAAAGAGAGAGCTAAATTGTTCGAGAAAGCAATGTGAAAAAAGAACGAGGGGTGCCTCGTTCTTTTTTGCAGATGGATAAAGCTCCTCTTGTTCACGAATTATCTATAAAATTGCATCCGGTAAAGAAAATATCATATTGCTAGCAGATGATATCAACGTGTTATCGAATTCTATCAATAATTGTTGTTCCCTGTCGATTGGCTGGTAATAAAGGTGTGAATATGTTTACCAATTTGTCGTATGGTCGATTTTCCTTTTTCAGTGTCTTGAAGACCGTCAATCAATACAGCAGCATATGCTCTTTTTTTGCCAAAGCTTATGACCCCGCAATCGTGCTCGACACCCGGCAACTCACCGGTTTTATTGCCGATCGTCAGCTGTGGTTCATTCATAGAATAAGCAGGCAGCTTATCTTTGAATTGCTGGTGAAGGAGAAATGAGTGGAAGATTTCTCTGGAATGTTGATTCAAAGATCCCCCTTCGATACCTTCCTTCAGGCAGACTGCAATATCTGCTGCACATGTGAAATTATCAAGGCCGGATTGTCTGGCCTGGAAATCCAGCATTCTGCGCTGCAAGATAGTGTTTTCCATACCTAAGCTGGAAATACTGGCATTGATTCCTTCTATTCCGATTTTGTCGATCAATAGATTAGTAGCACTATTATCTGAAACAACAATCATAAGGGCAAGAAGGTCGTGTATGGAGTGATTTTTGCCTGACAATACCTGAAGCACGCCAGTGTCGCCAATTCTGGTATCATCCCCTATGGTTACTAATTCGCTTTGCATTAAGGTTCCTTTTTCAATCAGCCTGAGAGCTTCGTATAGTATGGGGAGTTTTATTAAACTTGCAGACTGGTAAACATTCCTGCTGTTGAACTCAATAACTTGTCCATCAATTTCCAAAAACAAACTCGCCCGGCCACTGCACCCGACGAGTTCTTCAGATAATCTGTCTTTTAGTTTTTCTATGTTCAAATTTAGTCAGTCCTTATTTGATATTAACAAGCATCTCGTTTTTATCTTTGCTGGTTAATTGGTCATCATATAAATGGCAAGCGACAAAGTGGTCTTTATCGATTTCCTGCCACATCGGTTTTATTTGAGCGCAAACTTCCATTGCGTGCTGGCATCTTGTCCTGAAGACACAGCCGCTCGGCGGATCCATCGGGCTTGGCAGCTCCCCTTCCAGGATAATGCGCTCTCTTTTATCTTCTACATCAGGGTCCGGGATCGGGATTGCAGAAAGCAAAGCCTGTGTATATGGATGAAGGGGCTTTTTGTATAACTGGTTGCTTGCTGTCAGTTCAACGATATGGCCAAGATACATGACACCGATCCTGTTGCTGATCTGTTTTACCATAGATAGGTCATGGGCAATGAACAGATAGGTCAATCCATTTTCTTCTTGCAGTCTTTTAAGCAGATTTACGACCTGGGCCTGAACAGATACGTCCAGAGCAGAAATCGGCTCATCAGCGATAATGAAATCAGGGTCAAGTGCAAGTGCTCTGGCAATTCCAATCCGTTGCCTCTGTCCTCCACTGAATTCATGAGGATATCGATTTGCGTGGTCACGGTTCAGCCCTACATCCTCCAAAAGCTGATAAATCCGTTCCAGCCGTTCTTTCTTATCAGGATACAGTCCATGGACTTCCATGGGCTCAGAAATGATATCCTTTACTGTTGAGCGTGGGTTTAGTGAAGCATATGGATCCTGGAATATCATCTGCATCTGTTTATGGAACTGAAATCTTTCTTTTTCGGACAAGGAGTGAACATCCTTTCCGTTAAAGATGACCTCTCCGTCTGTACGGTCATAAAGGCCAATCATCGTCCTCCCGGCTGTTGATTTTCCACAGCCAGATTCTCCAACAAGCCCGAATGTCTCGCCTTTAAAAATATCGAAAGAAATGCCATCCACCGCTTTAAGGATTTCATTCTTTCCCATAAAAAAATGTTTTTTAAGATTATTAACTCTCAGTAAAACTTCTTTTTCCATTGTTATTCCTCCGAATCAATCCAGTAGCGTCTTGCTGCACAGAGTTCTTTTTCGTAAACTGTCCCTTCAAGTGCAATGATTTCAATATTCTTTCCTGTATTTGGCGAATGGAGCAGCTTGCCGTCGCCGTAATAAATCCCAACATGATGAATTCGTCCTTTTCCTTCTTCATAAGCGAAGAAGAGTAAATCACCTGGCTGAATAGACGTTAGCTGAACTTTCTCACCCGCAGCAGCCTGTTCATGTGCATCCCTTGGAATGATGTAGCCGCTTGCCTTGCACATATTGTAACTAAAACCTGAACAGTCATAGCCATAACTGCTCATGCCTCCCCATAGATACGGCAGGCCAAGGAATTGTTCTCCTGCAGCTACGATTGACTCACCATTCTTTTTAGGAACTTCCTTTTCTGAAGGAAAGATTACGACATCTTCAGCTCTTAGAATTCCAATCCCTGTCGGTGTTTTGACGCGGATTCGGTCGACTATATCCTCAATTACCGGAAGCATTGTCTGGTAGCTGATTTCCATCAGCTTCTCTTCTTTTTCAGAAAATAGCAAAGTTTTTTTAGCTGTTACGACAGCAACTTCCCCCTGCTTTGTATACCAATCTGTTTGTTGGATCAGCTGTGCCTTAGGAATCCAGCCAGGGTAACCACGCTGGTCTTTTCCGGACGGCTGGTCAGGAACAACTACATGTGCCCAGTCATCCACTTCATCGATTATGAGCACTTCCTGTCCAAATAGAATCTGGGATTGAACAAGATTGTCATCACATAATTTGAGTCTTGGCTCATATGTCAGCTTTTCAAGCCAACTGTCCAAATTAATTGTGCCAGATATAGCGTCTTTATCGATCTCCCTTGCGGATTCAGGTGAAGTCCATAAAGTTGCCACAGGAACATTGATCAACCAGATATTATTGCTTTCCATTAGGTACTCCTCCTTCTAAAAGAACATCTTCTATTCCGAGTCCAGGCTGATCCGGTAATGTAATTTTCCTTCTATTATACCTTATTCCGCCTGTGATGGATTCCGTCGCCAGCATCAGCGGTGCATCGAAATCAAAACGGGTGATGTTTTTCTTGCTTGCGGCGAAATGAGCTGCAGCGGTTATGCCAAGACGAGTTTCGATCATACTGCCGACCATGCACTCAATACCGGATGTTTCAGCCATTTGATTGATAATTTGTGCCTGATAAATACCGCCTGATTTCATAAGTTTAATATTGATCAGGTCTGCGCTTCTTCTTTTGATTACTTCAAAAGCCTGCTTGGGAGAAAATACACTTTCGTCAGCCATGATCAATGTTTCTACCGAATCAGTAACCTGTTTTAAACCATTCAAATCCTCCGCTTTTACGGGCTGCTCAACGAGTTCGATATCCAGGCCAAGATCCTCCATTTTACGGATCGCCAGGATTGCATCCTTTGGTTTCCAGCCCTGATTGGCGTCAAGGCGGATTTTAATATCCTTGCCAATGCGGCTGCGGATTTCCTTGATCCTTGCAATATCAGCAGATATCTCACCGATGCCTACCTTTACTTTAAGGACATTAAAACCGCTGCTAACATAAGCAGCAGCGTCATCGCCCATCTCTTCAGGGCTGTTGACACTGACGGTAAAATCGGTTTCAATTTCGTTCCTGAAGCCACCGAGGAACTGATAGAGCGGGAGTTTGCAATTTTGGGAGATACAGTCGTATAAAGCCATATCCACAGCTGCCTTCGCGCTCGAATTGTTAACCAGGATGCTTTTAATTCCCTGGAAGATAGCTTCATAGTTCAAAAGATTTTTCCTTAATAAGTACGGGGTGATTACTTCATTGATTGCTCCTTCGATGCTAGCCATGCTGTCACCGGTGATGACAAGCGTGGGAGGTGCTTCCCCCCAGCCTGAGATCCCATTGTCACAGGTGATCTTTACGAAAACTGCCTCAGCCACAGTAACTGTGCGAAGTGCTGTTTTGAATGGCTTTGTCAAAGGGACAGCAGTACGGAAGGTCTCGACTTTTTCGATGATCATATCTCTATCTCCTTCGTTTCTATTTAATTCCACTCTCGATAAAAAGGGTTTTATCCTGGGTATTCATTCTTGCTTCAGTTCCGAATGGCACTGCGATATGCGGGGAGCAATGCCCCATTTTGAATCCTTTTAGAGCAGGCCTGTCAGCAAGCTTGATGTAGTGGTCCAGTACTTCTTTAAGAGTTAGTGACAACTCTCTTTCTGGTACACAATTATTGAAATCGCCAACAAGGATTCCGGCCGCTTCCTGCAGCTTGCCGGCCATGTATAGTTGGTTAAGCATCCGGTCAACTGCACGCGGTTCTTCGTTTATGTCTTCGATCAGGAGTATTTTTCCTTTTGTATTGATCTCGAATTGCGTCCCCATCGAGCTCGAAAGAAGTGATAGGTTTCCACCTGCCAATGGCCCTTCAGCTGTTCCGGGAACCATTTCTTCTATTGGGGAAAGTGAATAATTGAGGTCTGTAGGTGAAAATAATTGAAGGAAAGTGTCCTTGGAAATCTGGTTGGCCCCTTCTTTGCCAATATCTGAAGCAAGCATCGGACCGTGAAAGGTTACAAGTCCCGTCTGCTGCCTTATAGACGTGTGCAGAAAAGTAATATCGCTGTATCCCCAGAAAACCTTTGGATGATTCTTGATCATTTCATAGTCAATTGCTGATGCAATGCGAGCCGTACCGTAACCTCCGCCAGCGCAAATAATCCCTTTTACTTCGTCATCAAGGAACATCTCATGTAAATCTGTCAATCTCTCTTCATCATTGCCGGCAAGATAACCATATTCCGCATATAATGATTTTCCTAATTTATACTGCAGCCCTAATTCCTCAATGAATTGTAGCCCGCGTTTAAGATTTTCTTTATTTGGAGGACTTGCTGGCGCAATAACAGCAACCGTATCCCCTTTTTTCAGTCTCTCAGGCTTGATTGTCATGGTGAAGCCGGCTCCTTTCTGGACATTACTAATATTTCAAAAGTGTTGAAATTGAGTTAATGATCGTAGATCACTATAAGAATATGTATTATGTATATTTTTAAAGAGTATGTACTAGTAAAAAAGAGGTGTTCCAAGATGAACACCTCTTTCTTAGAAAATAAAGGTCAATTATTACTTCTTGTCTGCCCACTTCAGCTCAAGATATCCAACTGGATGGCGGACAACTCCTGAAACTGCTTCGTTCTGCAGGTATACCTGGTTGTAGAAATGTACTGTGAAGATTGGTGCTTCTTCGAATAAAAGTTTCTCAGCTTGATACATTAATTCGAATCGCTTAGCTTCGTCTGATTCGTTCTTCGCTTGTTTGATCAGCTCATCGTACTTTGGATTCCCCCATCCAGTACGGTTCATAGAATGTCCAGTCTGGAAGTTTTCAAGGAAGTTGATTGGATCTGCGTAGTCAGCAAGGAAAGAACTGCGCGAAAGCTGGTGCTTTAGAGCTTTCTGTTCCTCTGCGAATACGTTCCATTCCATGTTCGCCAGCATGACTTCTACACCAAGGTTTTCCTTGAACATTTGCTGCAATGCTTCAGCGATTTTTTTGTGAGTATCATCTGTGCTATACGTTAAAGTGATTTCAGGAAGCTTTGTGTAGCCTTCCTCTTCCATACCTTTTTTCAATAATGATTTAGCTTCTTCAACATCTGTCTTGTTAAATTCGCCGTTTGCTTCGCGGAAGTCTTTACCAGAAGGATCCTGGAAACCAGGAGAAACAAATCCGTATGCAGCTTTTTCCTGATTCTTTGTTACAAAGTCAACGATCTTCTGCTGGTCAACAGCAAGAGCGAAAGCTTTACGGATATTGACATTCTGGAACGGTTCCTTTGTAACGTTGAAGCGGTAGAAATAATCCCCAGCCTGGTCTTCAACTTTTACCTTTCCATCCTTGAACAACTTATCAGCCAATTCGGAAGGAACGTCAGAGACATCAAGATCGCCAGCCTGGAACATTTGGTACTCAGTGTTTGTGTCATCAACAATTGCCCACTCTACTTTATCAAGCTTTACATTTTTAGCATCCCAATATTGATCGTTCTTTTCCATGACAAACTTTGTGTCATGTTCCCAGCTTGCCAGGTTGAAAGGACCATTGCCAACGAATGATTCAGCTTCTGCGAACCACTCCGGATTTTCCTTTGCAACTTTTTCATTGATTGGGAAGAATGCCGGATTGGCAATGACACTCAAGAAGTAAGCCTGAGGGCTAGTCAAAGTAACTTCGAAAGTCTTGTCGTCGACTGCTTTTACTTTTACGTTATCTGCAGAACCTTTACCACTGTTGAATTCTTCGCCGCCTTCAATAAAATAGCCAAGGAAAGCTGCAGCAGAACCTGTGGCAGGGTCCAATAGACGCTTCCATGCGAAAACGAAATCATTTGCCGTTAAGTCATCACCATTTGACCATTTTGCATCTTCACGGATGTGGAATGTGTACGTTTTGCCATCTTCAGATACTTCCCACTTTTCAGCTGTTGCTTCTTCTGGCTGGTGTTCAGCATTCAGGCGTGTAAGACCTTCCATCAAATTGTTCAAAGCGCTCCAAGATGCAGAGTCGAAACCGATTGGCGGGTCGAAAGAAGTTGGCTCCTGGCCGTTGTTAAGGTATAGAACCTTTTCTCCGCCTTTTTCTTTTTCCCCATTGTCTTTTCCGTCTGTTTCTTTGCCAGCGTTGTCATTTGCGGTACAAGCCGCCAATGTGAACACAAGCATTGCTGCCATCAGCATTGTCAAAAATTTCTTCACTCTGTTTCCCCCTTATGTTGAATTGATTTTTATATCAAAAAGGCAAAGCCTGATTGAACACTATTTGCTTGCGAGCAGCTTTTGGGCTCTTTCGTCCTGAAGCCAGCAGTCGACTCCATGACTTTTTGAGAGCCTGCTTTGGGCAGGGTATACCCTGTCACAAACCTCCATCGCGTATGGGCAACGAGCTGTGAAAGGACAGCCAGCCGGTGGTGAGAATAAGTCCGGAGGTGTACCGCCGATTGGAATCAGGTCGGCACCATCTACATCCAATCGTGGAACTGAGTTCAACAGCCCCTTCGTGTAGGGATGCTGGGGATTGTAGAAGATCTCTCTCCTGTTCCCTGTCTCGACAACCTTTCCGGCATACATGACCGCTATTCGGTCAGCGACCTGGGCAACAACCCCTAAGTCATGAGTGATAAGGATAATGGAAACTCCTGTTTTTTTCTGGATATCCCGGAACAGTTCAAGAATTTGAGCCTGAATCGTGACGTCCAGCGCGGTGGTTGGTTCATCTGCAATCAATACTTCCGGCTGGCAGACCAATGCCATCGCAATGACAATTCTCTGTCTCATCCCGCCGCTGAATTGGTGCGGATATTGTTTTAATCTTACATGCGGACTTGGGATCCCTACCAGATCAAGCATCTCGATCGCAACTTTTTTTGCCTGTTCTTTTGACACCTTCATGTGCTGCAGGATACCTTCTGTCAGCTGGTCGCCAATCGTCAGGGTTGGATTCAATGCGGTCATCGGATCCTGGAAGATCATGGAGATATCGGAACCGCGAATTTTTCTCATTTCCTGATCCTTTAACTTTGTCAGGTCCTTGCCTTTAAAAAGAATCGATCCTCCATCGAATTTACCAGGCGGTTCCGGAATCAATCTCATGATGCTTTGGGATGTCACGCTTTTTCCGCATCCGGATTCACCTACAATCGCAAGAGTTTCTCCTTTATGTAAATCAAAAGTTACACCGCGTACCGCTTTTACTTCACCGCCATATGTCTTGAATGAAACATGAAGGTCTTTTACTTCAAGTACTTTTTCCATGATGCTTACCTCCTTAGCTTCGGATCGAGTGCATCCTGAAGCCCGTCACCTAAAACGTTAAACGAAAACATCGTCATTGAAATGAAGAATGCTGGGAAGAAAAGCCTCCACCAATCTCCAGACAAAATGACCGGCAATGCATCGCTTGCCATTGATCCCCAGCTTGCCAACGGGGCCTGAATTCCCAGGCCAAGGAAGCTTAGGAAGGCTTCAGCAAAGATCGCCGATGGAACGGAAAGTGTCATTTGGACAATAATCGGTCCCATTGTATTAGGAAGCAGATTTTTCCTGATGATCCTTCCGGTTTTGGTTCCGAATGTTTTAGATGCTAAAACAAATTCATAATTCTTGATTTGGAGTACCTGCCCGCGAACAATCCTTGCCATGCCGATCCAGCCTGTAATCGTCAGAGCGAAAATGATTGTGGCAAGGCTTGGACCCATTACAACACTGATGAGAATTACAACCAGCAAATATGGCAGCCCGTAAAGAACCTCAATGATTCTCATCATGAAATGATCGGTCCTTCCTCCTTTGTAACCAGCAATGCCGCCATAGATGACGCCAATCAGGAAATCGATCAGTGCTGCAGCAATCCCGACAAATAAGGAGATGCGCGCACCATACCATGTCCTTGTAAATACATCCCTTCCAAGCTCATCTGTCCCAAACCAGTGTTCACCTGACGGCGGAAGGTTTTGATCGGATAAAACCTGATGATCTACCGTGTAAGGTGAAATGATCGGCCCGAATATCGCCATGAAAGTCAGACAAGATAAAAAGAATAGACCCATCATTGCAAGCTTGTTTTTCAGGAGCCGTCTCCATGCATCCTGCCAATAGGACAGACTGGGTCTGACAACAGCTTCTGCTTCTGATTCGTTTTTTTGGATAGGAGCGAACCAGTCGTCTGGAATTAAAGATTGTGTTTGTGGTTCCTGATGTTTGCGAAGTGCCATCATTTCCCCTCCTTTTTATGAAGCTTGATCCTTGGGTCGAGAATCCCGTAAGCGAGATCAACAAGGAATAACATCATGATCAGCACCGTACTGTAGAAAATCGTCGTTCCCATGATGACAGGATAATCACGCTGGTTGATGCTTTCTACAAAGTACTTCCCCATTCCAGGAATCGCAAAAATCTTTTCAATGACAAAAGTTCCTGTCAATATACTTGCAGCCAATGAACCAAGGATCGTGACTACAGGAAGCAATGCATTTTTCAGTGCATGTTTGAATACGATTTTCACCGGAGATAAACCTTTTGCTTTTGCAGTCCGTATATAGTCCTGAGTCAGAACTTCTAACATGCTTGATCTAGTAAGACGGGCAATAATAGCCATCGGCCCAGTTGCAAGGGCCAATGTTGGCAGGATCATGTGCTTCGGGCTGGTCCAGGTCGCAACCGGAAGGATCTCCCAGGTAACGGCTAACTGCTGGATCAACAGCGTGGCCATGACGAAGTTTGGCACTGAAATACCGACAACTGCGACGGTCATTGCTAGATAATCAATTAGTCCATTATGTCTTAGTGCTGCAATGATCCCCAAAAGGATACCGGAGAAGATTGCAACGATCAGTGTGACCATACCCAGTTCAAACGAAACAGGGAATCCCCTTCCAAGCATTTCGTTAACTGTCTGTGATGACTTTTTGATCGAAGGGCCAAAGTCGAATGTCGCCACTGACTTTAAATATAAGAAGTATTGCACGTATAACGGTTCATCTAGATGGTAATAGCTTTCCAGGTTCTTCTGTACGGCCTCGCTTGTGGCCCGCTCTTCGTTAAAAGGTGAACCGGGGATCGAGTGCATCAGGAAAAATGTCAATGTAATGATGACGAGCAACGTCACCGCCATCGACCCTAGCCTTTTGATTATGTATTGGAGCATTAACTCACTTCCTTAATATGTCTTTAAGCCAATTCTTCTTGTTGTAATAAAACTTATTAGCAAAAAGTCGTTCTCATTGCCAGTTCAGTCATGACAAGCATAGCTTGATAGGCTTCGAGAATATCCTTCGCCTGGTATCGGACAATGGTCGTACCTTCTTCTATCTCAGTCCCGGGCATCAAATTTGCCCACTCTGCCTGTCCATAGTTTGCAAATTCGATTCTAAGAACTGGATTGTCGGGTGGAGTAAGCGGTTTCACTTTATCCAAATTTTTGATGGCCAGTTCTGTTTTTTCAGCCAGTAGTTCGCCTGCTTTTGCAGGTGTTAAGGATCTTGCTGCAGATCTTGAAATCGATTCTTTTACTACAGCGGTTGTGATATTTGGAATCAAAGCCTCTGCTTCACGTGCTGCTCCATCGTCCCCTGCCACCATGATGACTGGTACTCCATAAAACCCTGCTACATACGCGTTAAATCCGAGTTCGCCAATTTGAACATCATTTATATACATGTGACGGACTCCGAAGATCATGGAATGCGACATTACACCCTTCATCGAAGCTCTTGCATGATAGCCGACGAACACTGCACCTGAAAAGCTTTCATCCAGCCCCTGCACCATTGAATATGGTTTTACATCACCAGTGATCAGCTGTGTATCGGGATGGAGATCCTCAATCAAAAGGTTGTTCATTTTGGAATGGCTGTCATTGACAATGACTTCATTACAACCTGATTCGAATGCCTTTGTGATCACATGGTTGGCTTCCTCTGTCATGATTTTCCGTCCGCGTTCATAGTTATGCCTGGACGAGTCTACATGGGTATGATCAACCAGGCCGGTAATGCCTTCCATGTCTACTGATATGTATATTTTCATTTTATTGCCCCAACTTTCTATAAATAATTATCTTAAAATTATAAATAATAAATCTACCAATCGCAACCTTTTCTCCTAGAAATTTCTGTGGCTTCAAAGAAATAGTAGATTTGGCACTGATATCTAAAACGGTCTGAAAATTATTGTTAGAATAATATTTTAGGTGCAATTAGCACGGTTGGGTGGAAATAAAATGGATTTTCTATTGAAACTTGTTTACTAGGGGGAGTTTATTACAGTTTTTTCAAAATAATGGTTTTAATGATGAATCACTAATAAAAAATGAGCGCCAGATTCAGCGCCCCTGTTCATTAAGTTTATGTTTATCCATCAATTCAATGAAATGAGTAAGTACCCTTGCTGTAAGCCCCCAGATGACCTTTCCGTTAGAGCGGTAAAAGTACTCATTCATCGTTCTTGTCTGCCAGTTGTAATTTTCACCACCAATAATGAGATCGAATGGGAATCCGTCCTCCGGTTCAACCTGAAAATTGATCTTGTAGCTGTCAGGCTGGTTCTTCTTAAAAAAAGATAACGGAACAGTGAATATCTCCCCAACTTCCTCTGCATTCGGGGATATGGTTTTTGGGTCCTTTATTCTTCCCGCAAACGGATAAATGATCGTGCCGAAAGCTGAAACCATATAATCGAGCGGAAAAACATCGGTTATCTCAGTCTCCTCAATGCCAAGCTCTTCAGAAGTTTCTCTGATCGCTGCGTTTTGCGGATCCTCTCCCTGTTCAATCCTACCGCCAGGAAAGCAAACCTCTCCAGGCTGCCTTCTCATGGTGAGGGAACGAACCTCAAACAAAATATGGACCTCATTCTCGATTTCCACAAGCGGGAGAAGAACAGCGAATTTCAGGAATCGGTCATGACCCAGAATTGAGGGTGTACGCCCCAATAAAGCTTCTGATATCTGTTTACTATTCATTATTGGAAATCCACACTCCCTGTATCTGTATGTATCTTAATTGTATTACGAAAAAGAAAAGAAAATAAAGAAAATGAACTTCCTGATTAAAAAAATATCAATATATTGTACAAAATTAAAGCAACGGCACGAATGCCGCTGCTTTTGGAGTTATCAACCTGTTGCTCGTCCCTTGATGGCTTTGTATGCTATTAAAATCAAGCCGATTACTAGGAGAATGTGAATGATGCCACCGGCTATTTCAAAAACAAGACCGAGTAACCAAAGAACCAGCAATATCCCAGCTATTGTCCATAACAAAATGAACATCTCCTTTCGTTATTTTCTTATTTTTAAGTTACCCCTCTGAAAAAATTATTAAACAAGCATGCCTTCATGCAGATTTTTTGATTAGTTTAATGTATATATGCAAAACTAAAGAAATCAACCAGCCTAAAGACAGGAGTATGACATGTCAAATTATAAAATATTGTTTTTAGATATTGATGGAACAATTCTAAAGCCTGATGATACAATCGATGATACGACAAAATCAGCAGTAGCCGAAATGAAGAAGAAAAATATTGAGGTTGTTTTGGCTACAGGTCGTCCAATCCATGAAATCGCGGAAATAGCCGAGGAACTTGAAATTTCCTCATTCATTGGATACAACGGTGCTCTTGCAATATATGAGGGCAAGACTATTTTCGCTGAGCCGATGAAATCGGAGGATGTAAATTACATTCTTGAGATAGCCCGTCAAAATGGCCATGAAGTGGTCTTGTATACTGATTCTAAAAATGTTCTGACTGATCCAGAATCTATATTAGTAAAAGCCTTCCTCCAGCAATTCCATCTCCGACAGAATGCTATGTTCAGCGAAGAAGTCATCAACGATATTTTAGGAATGACGATTATTACTGCTGGAAATCCAGGGGCTAAACTTTACAATTTTAGCGGTGGGATTCATTTGTCACAGGTAAATATTGAAGGAATGCAGCATTGCTTTGATGTCATCAGGGACAGGGTCAATAAAGGAGTCGGTGTGAAATTCCTGCTGGATCGCCTGGGAATTGAACGGGAAAGTTCAATTGCTTTCGGAGACGGGATGAATGATAAAGAAATGCTGTCTTTTGCAGGAGAAGGATTTGCAATGGGTAATGCACATCCTGATTTATTCCAGCATGCAAAACATAGAACGACAAGTGTAACTGATTCAGGAATCTATAATGGTTTAAAGACACTTAGGCTTTTGTAGTGAAACAAGGAACCTCATTTTGGGGTTTCTTTTTTTTAGACACCCTCCTTCTTTGGACAGGTAGCCTGCTCTAAAAGAGACAGTGAAGCCTGATTTTAATATTTTTTTGACAAATAAATTTCATGGACATATCATAGTGATATATCAATCCAATATATTGTATTAAGGAGGCCGTTTCTATGTCTATAGAACATTCGATACTGGCTGTCATTAGCTTTCGCCCAAGTTCAGGCTATGATATCAAGGCAGAGTTTGAACACAAAGCAGCTGGATTATATTGGGGACTTAGCTACGGAAGCCTTTATCCCAAGCTTAAAAAGCTGGAAGATGAAGGGTTTATTGTCACCATTGAAGCTGATACTGAAGGTCGCAAGAAGAAATTATTTGAGTTGACAGGAAAAGGTTGGCTGGAATTGGAAAGCTGGCTGGCTCGAACTCCCGAGCCACCCTTAATTAAGGATGAGTTATTCATGAAAATGGCCGCCTGGCATAATGAGATGGATCTAAGCCTGCTTGCTGACCATTTAACAGCAAGGGAAAAGGAATCGGAAGATCTTTTAAGTTATATCCGGTCCTGGAAGCAAAATAACACCTCCTATATTAACAGCGTTGGAATGCTTGCAATGAGATATGCCGAGCTTAAAATTGAAGCTGAACTGCAATGGATTTCAGAGTCCCTTTCAATGATTAAGAATCAAGACTTGCCAGTTAGCCAGGATCCGAACAAACTTGGTGAAAAACAGATGGAACGCAGGAAGGCTGCATTGAGCACAAATCTATAGGAGGCTGTAATTATGAAGACTGGAATGTTTAAACCATTACAGAACAGAGCTTACCGTTCACTTTTCGGTGCCCAGGTGTTTTCTGATCTGGGAAACTGGCTTGATTTTGTCGCCATACAGGTTATCGTTGCTTACCATTGGGGACTCGGTGAAGCAGCCATTGCATCGGTTATCATAGTCCTTGGTCTGCCCTGGGTTCTCATTGGACCATTCGCAAGTGTATTTGTAGACCGTCTTCCTAAAAAAGTACTGATGATTACCTGCCTTATATTAAGGATTCTTTTTGTGGCAGGCCTATATTTCTCACCTAATCTTTATGTCCTGCTGCTTTTTGTATTCCTTAAGGCGACGGTTGCCGCCTTGTATGATCCGGCAAGACAAAGCTCCATCAGACATACAGTCCCTGATGAGGAGCTTCCAGAGGCAGTGACATTAAGCCAGCTTTCAGTCAATACGATGAAAATCGTCGGACCTGCACTGGGCGGTGGACTGATTGCCCTTTTTGGTGTTAAAAGCCCTTTTATTTTTGAGGCTGCAGGTTTCCTGATTGCAGTATTGTTTTTACTATCCTTGCCTAAGATCGAAACAGAATCAGAAATGACCGAAAGCCCATCCAGGGAAAGGAAATTTTCCAAGGACTTTTCAGAAGGTGTTCGTCATATTTTTTCGGTAAAAATACTTAAGGCTGCAATCCTCCTTTCCTCTATCGCCTTTTTCATTATCTTTCTATACGATGGATTGTTTATTTTTGTAGCACAGCAGCTGGGGTTTGGAAAAGAGGAATTTGGCTGGCTGATCAGCTCTGTTGGGTTTGGGAGTGTAATCGGTGCTTTGCTGCTCGGGAAATGGACTCACTGGAAACTGAAACCGATTCAATTGATGGCAGCGGCTTCAGTTTTGAGTGGGATTTTAATCTTAGCCGTAGGGTTAGGTGCAATTGGCCTTTTGGAATTACCGAAGATTGGGTGGATGGCTGGTGCTTTCCTTCTCGGCCTGCTCGCTACAGCCGAAGGGGTCCCGTATGGCTTTGTCCTTCAATCTGAAACGCCAAAAGAAATGATGGGAAGAGTTTCTGCTGCTGCCATGTCACTGCAGACATTTTCAATGCTGGTCGCTCCGGCTGCCGGTGCCCTTCTGGCACAATGGATCGGGGTATCAGGAGTATTAATTGGTGCAGGCATAGCCACCTTCTGCCTCGGAACTACCGTTTTATTTTTTCGTGCAAAACAAACTGCTAAAACTGCAGGATTTAACAGTATTAGCAGTTAAAATTAGCCGTTGTCATTAATGACAACGGCTTAATTATATTAGTCTTTATTTAACAACTCTTCTCCTGCGATTCCTGGATTAGTCATTTCATATGGATTCAGGATCAGGTCAAGCTCTTCTTCCGTCAGGACATCATATGCAAGGCAAAGCTCACGGACTGATTTACCTGTCAAAATGGCTTCCCTTGCTATCCTTGAAACAGCTTCATATCCAAGATGAGGATTGACAGCAGTAATGATTCCTACGCTTCTTTCGACATCCTTTTCAAGCTTCTCTTTATTGGCTTCGATTCCTGCCAGGCAGTGATCTGTGAACACTTTGAAACCATTGTTCATGATGCTGATTGACTGAATCAGATTGAAAACAAGGACGGGTTCCATCACATTCAATTCCAATTGCCCTGCTTCGGATGCCAAACAGATTGTATGGTCATTGCCGATGACCTGGAATGCAACCTGGTTGATGACCTCTGGCATTACCGGATTTACCTTGCCAGGCATAATTGATGAACCTGGCTGTCTAGCAGGCAGTAAGATTTCGTTAAAGCCGACTCGAGGGCCAGAAGCCATCAGGCGGAGGTCATTCGCAATTTTGGACATATTCATCATGCATACCTTCAAGGCTGCAGAAACTGTTGTATAAGCATCGGTATTTTGAGTCGCATCCACTAAATGTTCAGCATTGGTTAGTGGATACCCGCTGATTTCCGAAAGATGGAGAACAACATTTTTAATGTATTTCGGATTAGCGTTCAAGCCGGTTCCAACTGCTGTCGCTCCCATATTCACTTCATACAGATGGCCGCGTGTATGCTTGATTCTCTCGATGTCTCTTTCGACAACACGAGTATAGGCTTCAAATTCTTGGCCAAGACGAATTGGGACTGCATCCTGAAGATGGGTTCGGCCCATTTTAATGACAGCATCGAATTCTCTTGCCTTCTGGGAGAATACATCACGCATGATGTTCATGGTGTCTAAAAGCTGGTCCAATAATGACAGGACGGATAAATGGATCGCAGTTGGAAAAGCATCGTTAGTCGATTGCGCCATATTGACATGGGAATTCGGGCTAAGAGTGAAATAATCCCCTTTTTTCTCCCCAAGCAGTTCCAAAGCACGGTTTGCGATGACCTCATTTGTATTCATATTAATGGATGTTCCGGCACCGCCCTGAATCGGATCTACTATAAATTGATCGTGCCACTGGCCCTGAATGATTTCGTCTGCGGCTTTTACAATGACATTGCCAAGACCTTCGTATAATCTGCCTGTATCCATATTTGCAAGGGCAGCTGCTTTTTTCACCATTGCCATTGCTTTAATCAGTTCACTATGTATTCTATATCCTGTAATTGGGAAATTCTCAACGGCCCGTAAGGTTTGTATCCCATAATACGCATCCTCTAATACTTCCTTCGTACCCAGAAAATCTTTTTCAACCCGGACTTTTAACTCTGACATTTACTACCCCTCCAAAAGCGTGTGATGTTTTTCAGCATTCATCATTTATGTATATTTCGGGCAAGCCTAATTTCGACATTCCATCCAGATATGATTCTATCCATATCCCCCTTGGATTGCAATCTTCTTTGTACATGACTATTGTAAATCAAATTTCGGAATTCATCACGATAAATCAAATAATTTATTCTTTTGCCCCGAGAATAGGAACCGCAGCTGCAAACCATGTATGATTTCTGTAATTTATGCTGAAACAACACTACTTTTGATAGCTTTTGTCATCATGCAGGAAAATAGGAATATCAATGCTGAATTTATCTGTACACCTATTTTAAAACTATAAAAGAAAGGAAAGTGCATGATGACAGACACTCAATTCATGAAGGCGTACACGATTAAAGAGGTGTCCAAAAAAATAAATGTGCCATCAGGTACGATCAGACAATGGGAAAAGGACCTTGCAGGTCTTCTCGTTGTACCAAGGACGAAGCAAGGCGCAAGATTTTATACGGATATTGAAATTAATCTTTTGATTAAAATAAAACAAATGCGTGATAAGAACTTGAGCAAGGAAATGATTCGCGACCTATTACAACGCCACATTGGCAATGGGCCTGTTTCGGCTGTGGATCCGTTTGAAGGTGAAAATGCATTGACGGTTGAATCAACTGTGCCTGTGCCTTCGTATCCAGTAACCCAGGATGGTCATGAGGCTTTTATGGCTGCAATGGAACAATATAAAGAGGCATTGATTGAAGAAGTCAAAGCTGAAATCAGGAACGGAATACGCAAGGAAGTTTTGGAGGAAGTTAAAAAAGAAATCTCGAAAGGCACTTTTACGACAGTAAAAACCCTTTCAGACTCCATTTATAAATCAGGAGAAAGAACGAGCGAACAATTACAGGTGTTATCAGACACTGTATCAAAAAACTCGGAAGAGAATTCTGAAGCGCTCGGAATGATTTCGACCGAGCTTACGAATGTTTCGAAAGGTACTTCTGAATTGAACAAAAGCATTGCGAAGGTTTCAAAAGGTACTTCCGAATTGAATAATAGCATTGCGAAGGTTTCGAAAGGCACGACTGACATGTTTACCAAGCTTTCAGATAATGTCGTGAAAGCTTCTCAAGGAACAACTGAAAAAATAGCTCAGCTAACGGATAGTATTCAGAAGTCATCAAAAGGGACAACTGAAAAAATCTCGAAACTTTCTGAGAGTGTTGGGAAAGTATCAAAGGGCACTTCTGAAAAGATCAATGCTTTATCCGGAAGCATTTCGAATGTTTCAAAAGGTACTTCCGAACGAATCGCTTCATTGACGGCCAGCCTTACGAAAACTTCAAAAGGAACAAATGACAAGATTGGAAAGCTTGAGAGTACTGTTGAAAAGCTTTCATCAGGCACAAACAAAGAATTATCATTATTGGCAAAACGCCTTAATGAAACGACAGAAACTGTTTCTGAGGAATTTAAAATCCTTGCAGATTATGTATCCAACAGCCGTGAAGCAACAAATCAGGAGCTTACGAACCTGAATGAAGTGCTCAATCAGGAACGAGAATTCCTGGTCCAGGCGTTAAAAAGTGAACGGGAAGAATTCCGCACAGAAATCAGGCAGCGGGATGAAATGTTTAAAGAAATGGTCGATAGCTTCAGGGAAACAGCTGCGTCGAAACATACGAGAAGAAACTGGTGGAAGGTTTGGAAATAGTTTGCCAAAGGTGACATATTACCTTGAAAGTTGTAAATAATATTTACACTTAATACTAAAAAAGCATTGATTCATCGTCCTTGCTTTTCAATAGTCTCCCATTACATCCTGCTATGAAAAACTATGAGAGGAGAGTTTTGAGATGAAAAGCTGGTGTCGATTTCTCATCATGGCCTTGGTGCTCATTTACCTTTCTGCAGCACCAATTGAATCGGTAAAAGCAGAAAAACTTAATGGGTTTTTTAAACCGATAAACATATCTCATCGCGGGGCTTCGGGACATGCTCCTGAACATACTATTACCTCGTATGAACTTGGTGCACTCATGAATGGCGATTATATTGAAATCGATCTCCAAATGACCAAGGACGGGGAACTGATTGCCATGCATGATGAAACTCTTGACCGTACTACCAATAAGAATGGCCAGGTTAAAGAGCTTACTCTAGAAGAAATAAAGAAATTAGATGCAGGATCCTGGTTCAATGAGTCATTCCCAGATAAGGCGAAGCCGGAATATATGGGCCTTCAAGTCCCTACTCTACGTGAAGTGTTAGATAGATTCGGTGATGAAGCCAACTTTTACATCGAAACAAAATCACCTGAAGAATATCCAGGGATCGAAGAAAAGCTGATGGAAATCCTGAAGGAATATAATCTTATAGGCGATCAGCAGCCTTTGGGGAAAGTGCTGATCCAATCATTCAGTATGGAGAGCTTAAAAAAAATCAACAATTTGGATGATTCAATCCCGCTCATCCAGTTATTATCATATTACGCACCTGCAGTCATCACAGATAATGAAGTGAACAAAATAAAAGAGTATGCTGTCGGAATTGGCATGCACTATACTTCCATCAGCCCGGGATACGTAAAAAAGGTCAAGAATTCAGGTTTAATGATTTTCCCTTATACAGTCAATGAAAAAGAAGATATGAAAATGCTGTTGGATTGGGGTGTCACAGGAATGTTCACCAATTACCCTGACAGGCTCACAGAAGTGATCAATAGCAGAGGTTCATGAGAAAAAGCTGCTCTTTCAGGCAGCTTTTTCCATGGGTATTTTTATAGATGTTGATTTCCTGTTACGGAGTTATTGATAAAATGATCTATTGCTTCTTTAAAGATTACCTTTTCCTCCAGGAATGGATAATGGTTGCTTTTTTTAAATACGATCAATTGTGAATTGGGAATGAGTTGACTCATTTCTTTTGAGTATTCAATAGGACATTGGACGTCGTTTTGCCCGCACATAATTAATGTTTTGCATTTTACCCCCTTGAGCTTCCGGGTTACATCAAATATAAGCGCTTCCCTTGAAAAAAAATTTAATCTTTTAGAACATAACTTTTTTGAGATATCTTTATTGAAATATTGATTATACATAGCAGGAGTATTTAGCGATAATTTCGTTCTTTGCTTGGTGAGTTCAAAGCGTTCAGAATCAGACAGATATGGAGTTTTTAATTCCTCTATCAATTCTTGCATCACAGTAAATTTGGGATGAGCGGGATTGTAAATACATCCTGGTGATGATGAATAATCCCGGGCTGCAGCTCCTGCCAGGATTAAACCGCTAAGTGAGTCCGAATATAAAATCCCATATAATACTCCGATCATCCCTCCGGTAGAATGACCGGCGAAAGTCCAGCTTTTGTATCCAAGTGCCTCACGTATTGCTTCCAGGTCAAAGACGGCTTCAATCATACTTAATTGATATGCCTCGAGTGCTTTTGCGGAGTTGCCAGCTTCTCTTAAATTGACCAGAATTACCTGATTCTCATCTGTGAACACATCTGAAAAATAATCGCCGGATGGATTAAATTCAGAATAATGATGCGTTACACAAATAGGCCTGCCTTCTCCTTTAATGAATACTTCAAAATCCCCTCTTGAAGTCTGAATCATTCTTCTCTCCCACATCGTCAATTCAACACCAATCCTTAGAAATTTATTTGAAGTTTGCCTAGTGTAAGATGTCTATTAAGTTCTTTTGGAAATATCGCTGACTTTCTCCCTCTGAAATGTCCAATAAACCCACCTTAATGGACATTCCGCAGATGTTCCCTTACTGAAATGTCCAATAAGTGCATCTTAATGTACATTTTGCAGATGTTCTCTCACTGAAATGTCCAATAAATGTATCTTCATGGACATTCCGCAGATGTTCCCCGACTGAAATGTCCAATAAACCCACATTTATGGACATTTTGCGGATGCTCGCCCACTGAAATGTCCAATAAACGCATCTTAATGGACATTCCGCAGATGTTCCCTTACTGAAATGTCCAATAAACGCATCTTAATGTACATTTCGCAGATGTTCTCTCACTGAAATGTCCAATAAACGCATCTTTATGGACATTTCGCAGGTGTTCCCCGACTAAAATGTCCAATAACACCTTTTTCAAGTTACCCCAACATCAATAAAGTCTATTTTTATATCCATCTTCTAATCTCACTTTTATATCCTCTGCTGAGGTGCCTGGAAGTTTGGAGTGGGCAGCAAGTATTTCTGCACCGGATGGCAAGTTCGCTGGGTCGGGCCATAATTCAGGTTTCCACAGGGCTGAGCGTTTCAATGCTTTTCCGCATTGTATATAGCATTCCTCCACCTCGATTATGATTCCAAGCAACGGATTCTTTCCTCCAGCTGCCATCTTATCCAAAAGCTCTGGGTCCAATGTTAAACTGGCTTTCCCATTAACCCTTAGTGTCTCAGACATGCCTGGAATAAGGAATAACAATCCTACTCGCGGATTCGATAAAATATTTTTGAGCGAATCCATTCTTTTGTTTCCTGGTCGATCGGGAATGACCATTCGGTTTTGATCCAAAATGAGGACGAACCCGGGAGCATCCCCTCTGGGCGATGCGTCACTGTACCCTTCTGCGTCGGAGGTGGATAAGATTAAAAATGGCGACTGGGCAATAAAGTTCTGGCAATGCTCGTCAATAAAATGAATGACTTTACGTTTCGCAAGATCGCTTGGCTCACCGAACATGTCTCTTAATTGTTCAAAACTTGTAATTGTATGATTCATCTCTTCATCTCCCTAAATAATTGTTTTTTACTGGATAGGCGGTCGAATTATGTTCACTGGTGCTTCAGCCGCTGGATGTAAAACCGGGTCAAATAAGGTAAGTAAATAGTCAATCTGTTAACGCTGCAAATTTAAGAGGGAAATTTTTTATGTTAAGATGATATTACCACAATATGGATTACAGGAAATTATCAAATAGAAGGGAGGGTTTTGAATATTAACAAAACAGTGACGTCATTTATCCTTGCATTCATCATAGCTTTTGCCGGAGGTTCATTATTCTCCTATCTATTAATTCCGATACCCTGGCTTCTTGGCCCTATGTCTGGAATCCTTCTTGCCTGCAGAATAAAAAAGATCAGTTTATTCTGGCCAATTTTCTTAAGAGATTCGGCTTTAGTAATCGTCGGTTACTCTATAGGACTTTCATTTACTCGAAGCGCGGTTGTCAGCATAGTTGCCAATCTACCAACAATGCTTTTTTTGACAGTTCTCCTTGTTTTATTTGCCGTCATCGTGGCAAAGGTGATTTCAAAACTTTCGGGGGTGGATTATCCAACGGTCCTGACTGGGAGTATACCAGGCGGTCTTTCTCAGATGATCATTTTTGCAGAAGAATCGAAAGGCATTGATATTACTGTTGTAACTTTCATGCAGGTTTCGCGATTGTTAATGATTGTATTTTTTGTGCCTTTCATTATTTTCGGGCCAGTTCTGAACCTGGAGCATAAGACATTTGAAAGTATCAGCTCTGATCCATCAGCAACTAATACTTTAACTCTGCTATTATTTTTAGCTATATGTATACTTGGAGCTTTTATTGGCAAGAAATGGAGCCTCCCTACTCCATTTTTATTAGGTCCCATCCTCGGCACAGCGATCCTTACTAATGCTGGTTTTTCAGGTCCAACACTCCCTTCCTCAGTCCTGGATGCTTCACAGCTGATGATTGGCGGCTATATAGGTATGCTATTGAAACCTGAAAAATTGAAGCGGAAAACTACAACAATCTTACTTGCGTTATTAAACGGATTCTTGATTGTGTCTGGTTCTTTAGTGCTGAGTTTTATATTTTCAGACGTTTTGGACTACTCAATAGTTACAAGTTTCCTGAGTCTGGCTCCAGGAGGCATGGATCAGATGGGAATCATAGCACATGAGGTAAAAGCTGATTTATCAACGGTTACAGGCTTCCAATTATTGAGGCTTTTTTTTATCTATTTTGCAATCCCTCCTCTGTTAAGGTGGTATTTTAAGCGAAGTTCAAGAAATAAAGAGGAATCTCTTTTAGATTGAGGGGTATATTAATTACATATTTTACTTTGCATGGATGGAGTGACCTTATGAATCAATCAATAAATGCCCTCATTAATAAAGCGAAAAAGACCATCAATCAAGCATATGGCCAAGCGAAAGAGACCATCTATTCGATCACTGGAACATCTTCCGCCTCTGTTCAGCAAATTGCTGATTACATCAGGAATCATCCTGACACTAAAGTCGAGAAAAAACAGTTTTTAGGAATGACCCTATCATTTTATGAACTGGACCTGGGAGAAATGAAATACTATTTGGAAACAAATGATTCGAAAATCCTCCAGATGGATGTTTATTCCCATCATCATAATGTAGTATCATATCGCTCATACAGGGACCAATTATCACTAAATACGCCTGTAAAGTTTCCTGATTTACAGGGCTCAAAATAATTAAAAAAAGAGATTCTGCGAAACTCTAAGCAGAGTCTCTTTTTGTTAAGCAGCTTGTGAACCAGTACGAATTATCTCCGCCCTGACAGTAAATCCCTATCATCAGCCATTGGTGGTTCTTCAAGCCATGAATTTTTAATCATGATATTTGCCCCGTCTTCAGCATACATAGCAATTTCAGGAATGAGCGATGCATACTTGATGCCAATATCCTTTCTCGGGCTGTCGGACATGGCTGCGCCATAATTGCCTATTCCTGCTGCAATCATCGCTGACCCATGGAACATGATGAGTTTATCCGAGAATACTTGTGTGGTAGAGTCAGTAACTGCTGAATCCCAGTACATTGGTGCAGGAATATCAATTTGAGTCAGGATATCACCGAACATATCGACATGCTTTTGAGCGATCGTTTTCCAATGGCTGACGTCAAAACGATTTTATGCAGGCCGATGACATCAGGACGAGTACAGATCCCGATAGCAGCACAGTTGGCTGCCATCCCCAATATTGACATATGCCGCAGATACATCATCACAAATGTATCAGAAAAGAGGCGCGGGGCATTGACATTCACATCTTTCCTGGTAAAACCGATTGGATAAGGAAAACCATCGTTATCGAAGATTTCTTTTAAGATGGCAATATTTTTTTCAGATGCATTTATGGCAAATTGGACTACTTCTTTAACGCTCTCGTCATCTGTATTGGTTAAAAAAAAGCTTAAAACACAAATTGAAATTGTATCATTGATAAATTGTGTCCACATGCTGGACATTTCTGCTGCAGTCAATCGAATCTTGGATTTATCCTCCATCTTTCCACCCCAATAAACTGATGTTATAATTATCATCCCTATCACTTCAGTTTTTATTAGTATAATTAAAATATCTTAGGTATTTATGGTAAAAATGACCTATCTATTTATCAAAATATAGTAGAATAAAGATAGTTTCCTATTAGGAGTGAGTACGCTGAGTGATTTATTCATTTTGATCATGGTTGCCGTTGGTTTATCAGTATCGGCAAATTTATTCAGGTTTTATGTAAGCGCTTTTTTAAATAAAATCATTTTTTCTGTCAGTTCCCTAATTCTTGTTCAAGTCTTTGTTGCATTTTATGGTACATCACTTCTAAAATGGACAATCCTATTGTTTATTGGTCTTTCGGGTTATTCCTTTAAAATAATTGGTGGTTTGATTGCTGCTTTGCTAAGCTTTTTAATTGTTTCTCTGCAGACAGAAGTAAACTTCGTTCTTGATTTGGCTGTTTACTTAGCTATTGGTGGTGGATCTGGCTTTGTTTCGAAATATTTAATCGACAAAAAGAAGGATCACCACAGCTGGATGAATATGCTCATGGACCAATCAAAGCATTTGCAAGTGTTCAGGGAGGTCAGCACGACGATGCAGCGGACGCTCCAGCAGGACCTATTATTGAAGGTGATTCTAACTTCCGTCACAGCGGGTCATGGTTTAGGGTTCAACAGAGCGATGATTTTCCTTTCTTCAAGTGAAACGAAATCATTAAGAGGAATAGTTGGCGTCGGCCCTATGGATGTTGATAGAGGGTATGAAGTATGGGAGAAAATTTCAGAAGATAAATTAAAGTTGCGGGATTTAATCGAACATAATTTTGACAGCAACTTTACAGATCCTGAGCTGAATGACATTCTAAAATCACTGGATATACCATATGATGAACACAATATTTTTGGCAGGGCATTAGCTAACCAGAAGCCTTTGATCGTAAATAGCATCGATGTAAATGACACTTCTCAAGTTCTGATTCATACCCTTTTCAGGACAGATGAATTCGCGGTCATCCCCATGATCAATCAGGGTAAAAATATTGGCATCCTGCTTATTGATAATATCGTCAATAATAGGCCGATTACGTTAATGGACACAGAAAATATTCTTCCGCTTGCCAACCAGGCAGCGATCGCTCTCGACCATGCTATGCTCTATGAGCAGATTGAAGAAATGGCTTTGAGGGACGGCCTGACTGGTCTTTTAAATCAACGGGCGTTCCAGACAATTCTTAATGATCATTTCCCTAATGGAAAAGGAAACCGTGTCCCGCTTTCAATCATTATATTTGATATCGATTTCTTCAAAGTATTCAACGATAAAAATGGCCATCTATTAGGAAATGAAGTATTGATGAAGCTTGCCAGGGTGATTGTTGAATCGTTGAGGCCAGGTGACTTTGCCTTCCGTTTCGGAGGAGAGGAATTTGTAGTTCTCCTGCCCGGCACCAGTTTGGAACAGTCTGAAATCATCGCTGAAAAAATCCGTTTTAATGTACAAAATACAAACTTCCCTGGAGAAGAAACGCAGCCTAATGGCACTTTGACAGTAAGTATTGGGACAGCATGTACTGATCACCCATCCATATCTACTAAAAACGAGTTAATCGATTCAGCTGACAAAGCATTATACAAAGCAAAAAACGCTGGGAAAAATACTGTAGTATCTTTTAAGGAGTTCGTTTGCATTGATTGAGTTGACATTTATCTTAGCTTCCCTGATCTTTTTAATGACAGCCGCCCTGACCAGCAGACCTTTTTACAAACTGTCAAGGAAAAACTATTCGAAGCAGGTTACTGAACGATATGGATTCAGTATTTCAGAATTGAATTATTCATATGACCAAATGATCTATTTTATCTCGCTTCCTACCAGTCTGCCATATGTAAAATCTGCTGAAAAAGAAGACCTGGTGATTGAACAGGACTATTCATCGTATTTTTATCCGGTATTAAAAGGAATCAAAATTACATTAAATAAGAATGGTGAAAAGCTTCACCTCGCCTACCTTCCAATCGGAAACTTTCGCCTCCCCCATCTTGATAAATTACAGCATGAAGGAAACATTGATGAACAAACGTATTTGAAAATTAGTACCAGTAAGCTTCTTCACCCCAGTACTCTAAAAGAAGTTCGTGAAGAGGTATATAAACAACTTCAGGTTGGGCGGTATTAAAATGAAAGAGCCAGCAAAAATATGTTGGCTCTTTTCGTTTGCTATAAATAAAAATCACATAACAATAATAATTAGAAACTAGGTAATATCGATCAAGATTTACAATTGGCCGATGTATTGAAGTTCTTCGGTCTGATAAGTTTCAACCGGGCTCTCGAGAATTTTTTTTACATCCTCCAATGTTCTTTTAAGACTAACAGTTTTGCCTTTCTTCCCGGTAAATTCCTCAGCGACAAAGAAAGGCTGAGTAAGGTAAGCTTCCAGCTTTTCCCCTTGCTTGTAAATCTGGAGTTCTGAAGAGGGAAGGCGATCAAGTCCATGGACATTTACAATTGACCTCAATTCACGATAACGTCGCAGTAATTTCTGAGCTCTTTGTTGAATGCTATGATGTAAGGGATCTAAATAGGAGCCCTCTAGGATGGAAGATGTTGAATAGATTGGGTTTACCGCAGGGTATTGATGGCGGGCTGCAAGGTCGGCATCGAATTGCCATAAAGTGTCAAGTGGTCCATATGGAAGGTCTTCATCGACTGCTTCCCCTTTTAAATCAACCAGTAAGGTAGTTACTTCACGAATTCCCTTTTCTTCAAACTTTTCCTGAAGTGTGTACATTTCACCAGCTACCACATATGATCTGTCGGCCGTCAAAACGAAATCCTTGTCTATACCCGTTTTGATCATCACTTCGATAGTTTCTTGAATTGAATTTGTAACGATATCCACGTCATCGAGAATATCATTAAGTTCGGGATGTCCTTCTTTAGGTTTAATGAGAATGGTTGTGAATCCTTCCCTTTTCAAACGGTATAACATTTCAGCCAGAACAACTAATTGCCCCATACCTGGCCTAGCAATAAGTCCCACTGTTCCTCCCTTCGCAACAGGAGCAAATAAGTCCAATGTCTTTATTCCAGTTTCAATCATTTGCACACTCTCCCCTCTTAAGATTAACTCATCCAAAGTACAGCCAGCGAGATCTGCCAGCGCTACAATAGTACGTACCTCTGCTCGGCCAACAGGTATCTTGCCTGTAGACAAATTGGACACCGTAGCTGGTCTTAAGCCAACAGTTTTGGCTGCGGTTGTTAAATTAGGCACTCTCTTTCTTAATAATGAAACATTTAATCTTAGATTTTCCATTTATACCACCTCCTTACTTTTAACAGTAAATTATTTTACTTTAAAAAGCAATGATTATTTTTACTTTTAAAAGTAAAAATAATTACGCTTGAAAATAAGTGTTAATAAATTGTTAATGGGTAAAATAATTGAATCATCATGAAAGAAATGGGGTTTTAAAGATGATTCCTGTTGGTGTTTCGAACCGGCACATTCATTTGAAGAGAGACGATTTGGAAAAACTATTTGGTGAAGGCTTTGAGTTATCGATTGCCAAGGAGCTCTCTCAGCCAGGAGAATTCGCGGCAAACGAAACTGTCAAGGTGATCGGACCAAAAGGTGAATTCCCTGCTGTCAGGATTCTCGGTCCAGTAAGGAAATTCACTCAGCTGGAAATTTCTAAAACAGATTCATATTCCCTGGGTGTCAAAGCTCCCCTCCGCTCTTCTGGAAATATTCAAGACACCCCGGGAATTAAACTGGTTGGTCCTAGAGGAGAATTAGAAATACAAGAAGGTGTAATTGTGGCAGAGCGCCATATCCATATGACACCTGGAGACGCTGATCATTTTGAGGTTAATGATGGAGAATATGTAAGTATCGAGTCAACGGGTGACAGAAGCTTGATTTTCAACAAAGTCCTAATACGAGTTAAGGAAACATATGCACTGGACATGCACATTGATACCGATGAAGCAAACGCATCAGGATTGAAGACTGGTGACCAGGTAAATATTATAAAATAATATATGGCCGGAGCTGCATATGATAGCAGTCCGGCCATTTTATTGCTTCCAACTCTCTTTAAGCATTTCCCTGAAAAATGTGTTGAGTTTTTCTGTGGGATTGGTCTTTTTTCCTGACAGCTGGTTTGCGTAGCTTGATAAATTCTTGATTTCTGTTTCTATAAATTCATCAAGAGCTGAATTTCGATCTGTATCGATCGTTTTACCTGATTGTTTGAAAGCGAGCAGTTTTAAGGCATCCTCTTTGATTTGGCAATCTGGTATTATTGTTAAAAGTTCTATGAAGTTCACTGGTGGTACAGTTTGTTGTTTTTCAATCCATTTCGCTGCCATGATTGACCGGAGAATATACAAGTATAACTTGATCCTCCCTTTTTCTTTTTTTTGCAAGTCGGTAAAATTTCTCTTTGCCAGATTAAGATGATGGCTGATGTATGGCTTTGGCGAGAAGACTTCTTCCTGTAAGGATCTTAATTTCTCAACCGTTTTTCCCTTGTTTACATATACTGTTTTGGAATTCAGCCATTCCAGCAAGGATGGATTGGATTTCCGAAAAAGCCTTAAGGCCTTCCTCAGTTCCCAGCCGCTTACATCCAAAAGTGGATCGACCGGGATTGAAAGTTCATCATGCTTCGGTATCTCAATAACATCTCTTTCCTGGTCAATCGATAAATACCAATCCTGATTATGTATGTAGATAAAACGGATATCATAATCACTGTTCTTGGAAGCAAAGCCAAGAGATCTGCTTCCCCCGTCACAGGCAAAAAGGATTTTGACTTCATAATCCTCTTCGATTTGTTTTAACGCTTTTTCGATATGATCCTTCACTTCTTGAGTCTCCTTTCTACGAGATTATTTCATAGTTTGCCATCTTTCAAAAAGGGTATTAAAGAATATACACATTTTAAGGAGGTAAACAATATGAATGATGAACAGACTAGAGGCGCATTCGACCAGGTAAAAGGTGAAGCGAAAAAACAATTCGGGAAATTGACGAATAACGAATCGATGGAAGCAGAAGGCCGAATGGACAAAGGAAAAGGCAAATTGAAAGAAACTGCGGGTGATCTTAAAGAAGATGTTTCAAGAGCAATTAATCACTCTTCCAGAGATTAAATTAATATAATCAAAAATCCTTTGCTTAATAGCAAAGGATTTTTTTATGAGATAAAAAGGAATAAATTTCACTTTAAGAATTGTCCAGCTCCAGCCCCTAGCTCCTCGAGTCGCCTCCGCTTATTCTAGTGTTAATCTACATTGTTTTTATTCTTCCCTTTTACAAAACGATAGGCAAGATAAGCGAAATACAATGGTGTTGCAATATAAATCAAGTATGGGAATTGGCCATATGTGCCCTTCCATATGACAAACAGCAAGGATCCAAGAAAGATGGTAACGATGGTGCCGTACTTCGGCAGCGGAACTTCCTTAAAGCTCGGAATCCTGATCCTGCTCACCATGAGGAAGCTCAGTGCGGTAAACACTACAGTCGTAACGATATTTGGAATCAAGTCCCCGAAAAGAGTCAGGATGGCCATGATCCCCCCTGCTGCAGTAATTGGGACACCTATAAAATAATTAAGTGAAGATTTATCTGTGCTGATATTGAACCTTGCCAGACGATATGCCCCGAACAATGGAAATAGTCCAGCGACCATCAGGCCCCAAAGGCCGAATTGATAAAAGTATGTATAATAGACCAGGAATGAAGGAGCTACGCCAAATGTGACAATATCCGCCAGTGAATCGAGCTCTTTTCCCAGCTGGGTATCCGCTTTAAGCATCCTTGCAAGCCTGCCGTCCATACTGTCCAGCATCATGCCGATCAAGATTAAGATGGCCGCATTATTAAATTGGCCATTCGCTGCAAATCCAATTGAAAGAAAACCGCAATATAGATTCCCAAGTGTGAACATATTAGGAATCATCTTTGTAAAACGCATCAGTTGTCATCACTCTCCGAAAAATTTCATCAGTAGATTCTTGTCTATTTTTACACCGCAAATAGGTCAATCATGTTTATTTTATATAAGAATCGCCGAAAATATATATCAACTATACCATAATATCTCATCTGATTAGTGATTAATAAGAAAATTTTAAGGATGCTTGTGAATGATCGGTCTATCATAGAATATCGTATAAAAAAGGACTATTAAAATGATTCATCAAATTGTATACTATTTTGGGGCTGGTGAATTATGATTAATAAAAACATGCGACGGCTTAAATTTCTTCTTATAAAGCTATTCAGGATACAAGGTAATGCTCATAATGTCTCCATAGGTTTTACATTAGGCTTCTTGATTCACTTTATACCTTCATTTGGGATGGGGCCGATCTTGTCAGCTATAGGGGCTAAACTTTTCAAAGGTAACCCGCTGGCTGGTTTTATTAGTGGAGTTGCTCTGATTTGGCTTTTTCCGTTTTTATTTTATTTAAATGTTGTAGTCGGAGAAACATTGTTTCCATATGGGATTTTCCCTTCCGCTGCAGGAATGCCTCCTCATGGTTTTAATTTAGATGCCGGAATGCATATAGGCGCTGCTTTTTTTCTTGGCATGATTGTTAACATCATTCTTTTTGGAATGATTGTGTATTACTTAATCTATACCATCATGAGAAAATATCGTTTAAGCTTTCTCTCGATCATAAAAAAATGGGATGTAAAAAAATAGGAGTGAAAAATCAGATTGATTTTTCACTCCTATTTTTTTGGTTTTGTTTGAATGAATTCAATGATCTCATTTTCCGGCCCACGATAGAAAACGGTACTCCACCCGTTGTCTAACTTATATGGACCTTCGTCAGGAATTAGTTGTTTATTCCTTAACTCAATGATTTTTTCATGAAGGCATTCCACTTCGAAACAAAGATGGACATGTTCAGATAATGGTGCTGCTTGCTTTTTCTGAAGTAGTTCAAGCCTGAAGCCCTCCAATTCGAGAAAGAGAATTTCTTCTCCCTGAAAAATAAGTCTGCAGCATTCCTTAAATCCCAGCATCGTTTCGTAAAAAGCCTTTGATGCAGACAATTCATTTACTTCTATTGCAAAATGATGGAATCGCATTACGTTCATCCCCTATTAGAGAATTAAGTTAATATCGCCAAACTCGTGCCAGAGATATCCTTGTTTTATCGCAATTTCATACGCTTCAAAAAGCTTATGGTCTTCAATGAACGCTGTCAGCATATCTAAATGGCTTGCCTTAGGTTCATGGAAACCCGTGATGATTCCATCTACCAGCTGTAATTTATAATCGGATGTTATATACAAATTTGTCCACCCAGCCAGGGTTGAATTGGCAATCGCAGTTTCCAATGCTCGAACTACGGTTGTACCTACAGCGATTACCCTGCCGCCCGCAGCCTTGGCATTTGTTATGGCAGCCATATCTTCTTTTGAAATCACATACTCCTCATAGTGGTTTTCAGGTGAATGAGGCTCCTCCTCATCAAGCAGATAACTCAGTCCAGTATGAAGCTGGAGAAAGGCAATTTTTACGCCTTTTTGCTGCAGTCTTAATAGGAGCTCCCAGCTGAAAGCTCTGCCAGCTGATGGCATTTCGACTGATCCAGGCTGGCTAGCAAAAACCGTCTGGTAGTATTCCAGGTCCCAAGGATGATTAATATATTCATACCTTACCGGTTCACCTATTGAATAGATAGCTTCGAATAGATCCTTTCCATTTAGGCTGAACTGCATGATTTTAAGAGGAGATTTAAAAACTTCCCCAATAACTTTAGCCTTTAATGTTTCAGAAAACTTAAAACAGTCACCGGGTTTTACATTCGAAGCTACAATCAGAACCTCCCATGTTGAGTCATTCTTTTTTCTCGCAAGCCTTAATTCTACGTCCGTTCCGATCACCTTTCCGTTTCTCTGCCACTCTGCTTTTAAAATGGCCGGAATGGTTCTGCTATTGTTAAGCACAAGGATATCTCCTGACTTTAAATAATCTTCTAATCGGAAAAATTGGTCGTGTCTAACATTCCCAGTAACCCTGTCTAATACCATCATCTTAACCCGATCCCGGCGCAGACCTCGCCTTTCTGGCGGAAGGGAAGCATTAAGAGAAGCTGGAAGATGAAAATCATATGGATTTGCCTTTGTTTCCGTCTGCATCATAATTCCTCCCGACTAAACTCTTGAGCCTGGAACCTTTGTCCGTTAACCCCTTTTGACTCATCTGAAGCCAGGTAAAGAAAGACATCGACAACATCGTTCGGATGTGCTAACTCATAATCACAATCCGGTACCGCAAGAGCATGCATTTCTGTATCCATCTCTCCAGGATCGATCATATTCATTCTTACAGTTGTGCCGCTCAATTCATCTGCCCATGTTTGGGTCATCCCTTCAACTGCGAATTTTGAAATGCCATATGCTCCCCAGCCCGCATATCCTACATGGCCAGCTTCTGAAGTTACATTTATGACTGATCCGTTATTCTGTACCAGCATGACGGGAAGTACCCTACGTGTAACCATAAAAGGGCTCATGCTGTTGACCTTGATCACCTCAGCGAAATCTTCTTCTGGATAGTCAAGTAACAGGGGCATTGGACTTGGTCCCAGTATCGAGGCATTATTGATCAGCACATCAATCCGTCCATAGGTTTCAAGCGTCAAAGCAACGAACTTCTCAACATCACGGGGGATCGATACATCGGCTGTAACCGCCAGGACTTCAGCTCCAAGTGATTCCGCTTCCTTTTTTACTCCATCAAGCTCTTTTGTTCTCCGGGCACAAACAGCCAAATTCGCACCTTCCTTTGCGAATTTTAGCACTAGTGCTTTACCCAGCCCTTGTGTAACCCCAGTAATCATGACAACTTTGTTTTTTACCATTATCAAGTTCCTCCTTCGATTTTCTTCTTGTCTTTATCTTAAGATTTTGAAGAAAACAAAACCTCGTAGAGAAGCTTGATATTAACTACGACTTTAGTCTAAGTTTTGTAGGGTGTATCACCTGATATGGGCAAAAAAAGAAGGCTGCAAGATAGCAGCCTACAAAAATGATTAATTTTGGATCAGGTATACAATTGCTTCATAAGGCTTCAACGAAATGGTTGCCTCATAGTATTTGTTTACTTCGTAATTCGAAATCAAGATTTCGTTTTTCTTGCCTTGCAGTTCTGCAGGCACTTCGAAACGCTGTTCCTCATCAGAGAAGTTCAAAAGGACAAGTAATTTTTGCGACTCCCAAGTTCTTGTATAAACATACATACTTTCATCCTCTGGAACCAGGATATCGTAGCTGCCATGGACTATGATCGGATGTTCTTTTCGCAGCTGGATCAATTTTCGGTAATAGTGGTAGATGGAATTTTCGTCCTCCACAGCTTGTTTTGCATTGATTTCTTGATAATTTGGATTCACTTGAAGCCAAGGAGTGCCATTCGTAAAACCACCATGCTCGGTATTGTCCCACTGGAATGGTGTGCGGGCATTATCCCTTCCTTTTACATAGATAGACTCCATCACCTTAGCAGGATCTTCCCCATTTTGAATCACTTTTTCTTGGTACATATTAAGTGTTTCGATATCTTTATAATCATGAATGGAATCAAAGCGGACGTTTGTCATCCCAATCTCTTCCCCTTGATAGATATAAGGAGTGCCTTTCAGCATATGAAGGAATGTCCCAAGCATCTTGGCTGACTCAAGACGGTACTCCTGATCATTGCCGAAACGGGAAACCATCCTTGGCTGGTCATGGTTATTGAGGTATAAGCTGTTCCAGCCTTCTTCCTCAAGCCCCTTTTGCCATTTTGTGAAATTCTTTTTCAGATCTGTAAGCTTCAATGGTCGTAAATCCCATTTTCCTCCTGGTCCTGAATCGAGATCCACATGTTCAAATTGGAAAATCATATTGACTTCTTTGCGTTCCTCGTCTGTATAAAGTTTGGCCAGTTCTACGCTTGCGCCAGGCATTTCTCCAACAGTCATCGCATCATAATGATCCAGAGCTTCACGGTTCATCTCTTGAAGGTACTCGTGAATCTTTGGTCCATTCATGAAAAATTGGCTGCCGGATGCATACGGCTTGCCTTCTGGATTAGGTGCATCTGGCAGGCCTTCAACCTTTGAAATGAAGTTAATGACATCCATCCGGAAGCCATCAATACCTTTATCCAGCCAGAATTTCATCATATCGTACACTTCCTGGCGAAGCTTCGGATTTTCCCAATTCAGGTCTGGCTGCTTTCTGCTGAATAAGTGGAGGTAGTATTCATCTGTCGTCTCATCATACTGCCATGCTGAGCCGCTGAAGACTGATTCCCAATTGTTTGGCTCTTTTCCATCCTTGCCTGGTCTCCAAATATAATAATCACGATAAGGGTTGCCCTTCGATTTTTTTGATTCAACAAACCAATGGTGTTCATCGGAGCTATGGTTGACGACAAGGTCCATGATCAGCTTCATTTCTCTGTCGTGCATTTCTTTTAAAAGCAGCTCCCAGTCTGCCATTGTTCCGAATTCATCCATGATTTCACGATAATCGCTAATATCGTATCCGTTATCATCATTTGGTGATTTATATACTGGTGACAGCCAGATTACGTCGACCCCAAGCCTTTTTAAATAGTCCAGTCTGGAGATGATACCAGGGATATCGCCGATTCCATCACCATTTGAATCCATGAAGCTGCGAGGGTATATTTGATAAATGACTGATTCTTTCCACCATTGCTTTTTCAAAAAAATCACTCCAAAGTTTAATTGTTTATTTTGAGTAAACGTTTACGTCACAGTTAAAACTATATTTTTTTTACACTTTCCCGCTCTGCCACTGAATGTGGCATTATTCTGCTCTCTACCTTTTTCCCTTGATTCATCATGGAAAAAAGCATTTCTGCAGCTACTGTTCCCATTTGTTCCAATGGCTGTGCAACCGTAGTCAAAGGCGGAATCGACATTTCTGCAATCGGCAGGTTATCATAGCCGATAATGGAGAGGTCCTCTGGTATCTTTATTCCCAGCTTATAAGCGGAGGAAATAGCACCCATGGCCACTGCATCACTGGCAGCAAAAACGGCTGTTAGATCAGGGACTTGTTCCAGGAGCTTTGGCAACCCCACTAAACCATCATTAAAAGAAAAACCTTGTGAATAAACAATATTCTCTTCTGCGAAATTCAGGCCTTTATTCAAAAGAGCTTGTTTAAAACCATCAATTCGCGGCTGCCCGGCAATGATATCGTCCCTATTACCACTGATCATGCCAATGCTGCGATGTCCCATTTTTATTAAAAAATCAGTTGCGGTAAAGGAAGCATGCTTATCGTCAACTTTTACAAATGGCAAAGGATATTGATAGGATTCTGTTGACACGAGGACGACTGGTACATTCATCGTTTCAAGCATTTCATAATATTCCTCAGTAATGATCTCACTGACAAACAGGATTCCATCCACTCTCTTCTCCGCTAAAAGCTGTAAATACTTTATCGTACGCTCGCCGTGGGATGAAGTATTGCAAACAATCACACTTGAATCCTGACGATGGACTTCTTCCTCCACTCCCCTGAGGATTTTTGATGAGAACTGGCTCGAAACCTCCGGGAACAGAATTCCGACTGTATTGGATTTGTTGCTGATCAATCCCCTCGCAAAAGCGTTAGGCTGATAGCCCAATAATTTTACAGCTTGAAGCACCTTTTCTTCCGTTGCTTTTGAAAAGCCGCCTTGTCCATTTAAAACTCTTGATACAGTTGCAATGGAGACATTTGCTTTTTTGGCTACATCTTTAATGGTATAACTCATAATCACCCTAACCTTTTACGTAAACGTTTACGTTGCATTTCAATCATAGTATTGTCTGTGTTTTATATCAAGTATTTCTTTAAATCCTGTCCCCCTCAAATTAATGTTCCTCAGTTTTTTTGAAAACGACTATAAAAAGGTTTATTGTAGGCTGTTGGTGAATTAAATAAAAGCCAGAAAAAACAGATAAGGATGATCGAAAGTGAAAATTGGTTTGTTAAGGCATTTTAAAGTAACACTTGGATATCCAAAGAAGTACGTTACATCTGAAGAGCTACTTAAGTGGCAAGAGGAGTATAATGCATCAGATATAGAAGAAGTAGAAATCGAGCATCATGGTCATAAATGGAGCAGATGTTTTTCAAGTGATATGGAACGTGCACAAAGGACTGCCCGCAAAGCATATGAAGGCAACATTGTTCTCCTTGAGGACTTAAGAGAAATGTCTATTTATCCAATTTTCAAATCAAACATCCGCCTTCCTCTATGGCTTCATGTTACATTAATCCGCATTGCCTGGTTAATAGGACATGATTCACAGAAGGAAAGAAAAAAACAAGTTATAGAGCGGATTAACAGGATTCTCGATCAAGCTATGGAACACGGAGATGATCTGCTGATCGTTGGTCACGGCGGCATCATGATGTTCATGAGAAAGGAATTATTAAAAAGGGGCTTTTCTGGACCGAATTTCAACAGGCCCGAAAACGCCCGCCTCTATGTTTTCGAGAAAGAATAACATTCATTTCGCTGCCGCTGTATGAATTTTACCTTTAATGGAAAAAGTAACGACGAGTTAATCAATACAGGGAGGTATTGCAATGGAGAACACGCACGAATTTGTGGAGAAATTACATGAAAACCAGAGGAAAAATGAGCAGAATAAAAAGCGGCAAGGAAAGGAAAATCCAAGCGACAAGCTTCCGAATAAACAGCACTAAACAGAAAATAGACCGCCATTTAGCGGTCTATTTTCCTGTTTGAAAGGAATTACATGTTGCCTATCTGCTTCTGCGGTTTCTTGACCCGCTTCTATTGTTTATGCCTTTTGTTTGGCGATCCCCGGTGTTAGTACGGCTTCTTTCATTCCCCTGTCTTTCCTGCCGATTACTGTCGGAAGTTTCGCTTCTTGTCCGTCCTGCACGAGTTCTTTCTGGACGATCAGGTCTTACCCTTCTCTTTTCATTTGTGTCGGACTGCTTTGGTCGTGGACCATCCGAGAAATTGCTGCGATCGCGGTTTGATCCGTAACCTTCCTTGTTTCTGCGAGTTGGCATTTCATTTCGGCCTTCTCGGTTTTCTCCTGCCTTCTTTCGCGAGAAAGGTTCTCTGTTCACTTTCTCACCACGGTGGTCTCTTTCTGGCTTTCCTTCTTCACGTCTTCTGGATCTAGTATTCTTTCCCTTGAAATCCCCTGTTCTTTGTTTACGAGTTGTGTCTGTAGCTGACTCGGTGTGTGCCTCAGCTTTTCGAGCATTGCCCACGTTTTTCTTTTCAATTTTCATATTAAGCTCTGATTCAATCATATCCAGGAGGGGCCTGTCTTTTGGTGCGTAATAGGTTACAGCGAGCCCTTCACTGCCTGCACGCCCAGTTCGGCCAATACGATGAATGTAGCTTTCTGTATCGAGCGGAATGTCATAATTGAACACATGCGTGACTCCTTCGACATCAAGTCCTCTGGCTGCTACATCTGTTGCGATCAGATACTGGATCTTCGCTTCCCGGAACTTTTTCATTACCTGCTCTCTTTTTGCCTGGGAAAGGTCACCGTGAAGTTCATCGCAGTTAAAATGCATAGCCTTCAGTGCATCATTCAGCTTACTTACCCTTCTCTTTGTCCGACAAAAAATCACACCCAAAAATGGCTGGTACATCCTGAGTGACTCGATTAAATCATTCTGTTTTGCCCTGTCGGTTGTACTGATGGCAATCTGTTTAATATTTTCAAGCGGTGCCTGGGTTTTCTCGACCTGGATGTACTCTGGTTTGTACATATGCTTCTTGGCAAGCTTTTGTATTTCTTCCGGCATGGTTGCTGAAAAGAGCAACGTTTGCCTTGTTTTAGGAGTCTGTTTAATAATATCCTCTACCTCATGTAAAAAACCGATATGCAGCATCTGGTCTGCTTCATCGAGTACAAGAAAATCAGTTTTTGAAAAATCGACTGTTTCCCTGCGGATATGATCGAGCAATCTTCCAGGTGTCCCGATGACAATATGGATGTTTCGCTTAAGTTTCTTCAGCTGTGCTTCAACGTCCTGTCCGCCATACACTGCGAGAATATTTATGCCCTCAAGCTGCTCGATCAGCTTTTGGATTTCACTAGTGATCTGCAACGCCAGCTCCCTCGTCGGCGTGACAATCAAAGCTTGAATATGCGGACTATTGATATCTATTTTTTCCAGGATTGGCAGCACGAAAGCGAAAGTCTTCCCTGTCCCAGTTTGAGACTGGGCAATCACATCCTTGCCATCCAGCAATAAAGGAATCGCCTTTTCCTGTATAGGTGTTGGTTCTGTAATTCCTTGTATGTTTAATGTTTCAGCGAGCCGTTCATTAATGCCTAAAGATATAAAGTTGTTCAATGTCAATCCCTGCTTTCTTTAATCGGTTGAAAATCAGCTTCAACCATCCTTCTCATTATTGCTTTTTGTTTGGTAAAATATCAAGCTTAATTGCCGTAAGAAGTTCTGAATAGGCAATCCATTTAGACAGGTCGAAGCGAAAAAATCGGAAAAGCTGTCAAAATCATGCCTGGATTTAAACACTTTGAAGTAGATAATCGGAAAAGCTGAATGAATCAAACATCTATACTGAGAAGCTCATAATTACTTGAAGTGAATCAATCGAATCCATTGATGTATTTTCCATCTCGTTGTTTCTCCTCAAATTTCAGGCGTCATGCTCGTTTAAATTGGGCAAAATAATAATATGTAGATTTTCAATTTAGCCTGTGGTACGATTTACTAATTGAAGAATAGGAAGTGATTAGGAATGATCAAGATAGAACTGCCATCACCAGATGTGGTGATTACGAGAAGCAAGAAATTAGGAGAAAAGGTTGAGGCCGTGATCAGCAGCGAATATGGCTTCACAGATTACCACCGGATCCCAAGGGATAAAGGCGGAATCATTTTGTTTTTCAACTCTGACGATGAATTGATGTTTGTCGGCAAAGCGCGTAAATTAAGACCTCGAGTGAAAAAACATTTTGAGGACAATGTTTCTCCAATCAAAAATCATCGTCACGAGGTTAACAAGATTGCTTGCATCACGGTACAAGATCCAGTAGACAGAGAAATCTATGAAACCTTTGCAATCAATACGCTGAAAGCAAAATACAATGTTGAAAAAGTGTTTTTTAACCAGGAGTAAACTCTCAAACATCTTTTGGTTTTGATTCCTCTTCAATAGGAGCTCGGTAACATTGAAGCAAAAGAGAGCCTGAAACATATTTTCAGGCTCTCTTTCTATTTAAACCAACCCTTTTCCTTCGATTGGGTGATTGCTTCTATTCTGTTAGTTACTTGAAGCTTATCCAGGATGGTGGATATATAATTTCGGACGGTGCCGGTTGTGATGCTTAGCTGGCCGGCGATTTCCTTTGTATTTTTACCATCAGCAACCAGTTCGAGAACTTCCATTTCCCTTTCTGTAAGCGGATTTTCTTCGCTGTATACATCATCCATCAATTCAGGTGCATATACACGTCTCCCGCCAATCACACTGCGAATCGAACTGGCCAATTCCTCACTTGGGCTGTCCTTCAATAAATAGCCACTTACACCAGCCTTCAAGGCCCTCTGAAAGTATCCTGACCGGGCAAAGGTGGTCAATATGATGATTTTGCAGCCAAGGCCTTTCAATTCTTCCGCCGCTTCAAGACCAGTCTTGCCAGGCATTTCGATGTCCATGATACAGACATCAGGCTTCAGCTGCTTTGCAATTGCAACTGCCTCCTCCCCGTTGCTCGCCTTTCCTACTACATCCATATCATCTTCAAGACTCAACAGGGAGCCTAATGCCCCCAGCAGCATGCGTTGGTCTTCCGCTATGACAATCCGAATCATATAAGCTCCTCCCTGTCCCCTTGCTTCAGAACTTTAGGTATTTTGATTAAAAGAGTTGTTCCATCCGTTGAATTTAGATCAAGGGTTCCATTCACAAATTCAAGGCGCTCCCTCATACCCTGAAGCCCGCTTCCTTTATATAAATCCTCATCCTTGATATTTCCGACGCCATTATCGCTTACTTCTGCACTTAGTTCTTTTTCGGTTTGCTTTATTTTGATGCTGCAGGCAGACGCCTTGCTGTGCTTTACTACATTAGTCACTGCTTCCTTCAGGCACATGCTCAGTATGTTTTCTGAAAGAAGGGATACGTTGATTATATTGAAATCTTCATCGTTACCGACAAACTTGATTTCTGCCGCTTTCAGAATTTGTTTAATATGCACAAGTTCATCACGGACGCGTATTCCTCTCATTTCAGCTACCATTTTTCTGACCTCATTCAATGCAGTCCTGGCAGTCTGTTGAACATCCTTCAATTCTTCCCTTGCTTGATCAGGATCTTTAATAATTAATTTACGGGCCAAATCACTTTTTAGTCCGATTAATGAGAGCTTTTGGCCTAGTGTGTCATGTAAATCACGGGCAATCCGCTGGCGTTCTTCTAATTTTACCAGTTCTGATATCCGCTTGTTTGCATCTTCGAGTTTCTCTTCAAGCTGTCCTCTCTCATTTTTGTTATAAATGCTGAATGGCAGCAGGATGACACTGATCCAGACAATCACAATGATGGGCAGCTGTCTTATAAAAAAGTCCTCCTGCAGGACGATTTCAAAATTGATGACAATCGAGGTGCCAACAAGGTGAATGAAATACAGCACAAGAAAAGGAATCCGGTCTTTAATATTCCCGATAAAATAGGCAATGAAGAAAGCAAAATAAACATAGCTGAACAAGCTGGCAGATGCTATAGAAATCCCGATCAAAATGCACGTCCAAATGTAAACCGTCCAGCCCCTTGAAACAAATGCCAGCCAGTACACCAGGAAAAACAATAAAGTCAGAATGATGCCGACGACTATGCCGATTGTTGTTGGCAATTGCCAAATGAAATAAAAAGGCAATATTCCGAGAATTGTCCATATGTATGGAGATATCCCTGTACTTCTAAGTGAATTGAAAAACCTCTTGAACATATCAATACCTCTGCTTTATGAATAACTGATTCCATTTTACCATAAGAAAAATGGGACGCTTACAAAAAATCTCCCCTCAATCCAGGGTTCTGTTGCAACCATGGTTAAGGGGAGCGGTAATTAAAGTTCAGGCTTTGTCTGAGCCGTTAATTTGCTGCTATGCTGCATCGATTTCAACTCTTTGAAGCTGATGAATTGCTTCGTTCCTTCATCCCAAAGACGGAATCGCAATGAAGTTAAGCTTGTTGAAAGTGTGATTGTCGGCACATTGTGTAAAGGCTTAGTGTTATTGTGAACCTCTTCAAGCTTATAGTTTGGTACACGTGGGCTTAAATGGTGAACGTGATGGTAGCCGATGTTTCCGGTAATCCACTGGAGTACTTTAGGAAGCTTATAATAAGAGCTCCCTTCAACTGCAGCTTTCACGTATTCCCAATCTTTGTCTGCTTCAAAATAGGAATCCTCGAAAGTATGCTGTACATAGAAAAGCCAGATGCCGAACATTCCTCCGATGAAGAAGATTGGTCCTTCTACCATCACGAATGCCTTCCAGCCAATCGCCCAGATCAGAAGCGCAGAGATTCCAAAAATCAATGCATTTGTCAGGTAGGTGTTCAAGCGCTCTTTCATTCTTGCGCCTTTGCGATTGAAACGATTTGTGATTAAGACGATATAAATTGGCCCCAATACGAACATAACAAGTGGATTGCGGTACATTCTGTATGCAAGCTTTTGCCAGAATGGTGCAGCCAAATATTCATCAACCGTCATGACCCAGATATCTCCTGTGCCGCGCTTGTCCAGATTGCTGCTCGTCGCATGGTGGACCGAATGCTCATGTCCCCACTGACTATATGGGAACATTGTGATAACACCGGTAAGTGTTCCCACTACTTTGTTAGCGGTACGGTTCTTGAAAAATGAATGGTGTGTGCAGTCATGGAAAATGATGAAGATCCTGATCATGAATCCAGCTGCAACAACAGCAATCCCTAGTGTCAGTAAAAAGGAAACGGAAAGGCTTTTATATGCCAGAAACCACAATGCCAAAAATGGGATAACCGTGTTTATAATTTGAATGATACTGTCTTTTGTGTTCGAGTTCTCATAAGGGGCGACCTGTTTTCTGAGTTCTTTTGTGTTGTGTGTTGCCATCTTGATAAAAATTCCCCTTTCGGATTTGTAAGTTACCCAAATTATAAATAAGGGAAATGAATTTGTGCAGTAGCAGGTGTCATATATGACACATGACAAATGTCATGTTTCGATAATTTTTTTACTTCGAAATGCTGATTTAATCAAGTTTTTCAGAATTATGACCAGGTAATATTATTTGTTATTAATTTTTGTTGCTGAATTTTTATTTATTCATTAAGTTTGCCATTCCCTTCCTTTGTCCGATGGTTAACTCTAATCGAATATTCTTCTACCCATTTCAGTCCTGCTCCCAATATAATGTTCGATTCTGAAACAATTTCACGAAATGATGGTGGATATCGATTCGTGCGAATATGTTTCATCAGGTTCCTGTGTATCTGGCTATACTCCATCAGATCACAATGGTTCATCCATTGAATGACTGTTTCACTCCTTAGCATGGCAAGAGGATATGCATATTCGATTAAGTTTAGGAGTCTGAATGCCTCTTCCTTCGTCATTTGCTCACTCCCTGCAAGATAAAATCCACATTCATTCATTTTTTCCACTATGGTTGTAAAGATACATAAGTTCATATTCAAAATGAGATTTTACCTGTAGAATGAAAAAAAAGAGATTTCAGAAGGTGAGATTTTGAAAAATGCAATCGTTACGGGTTCGTCAAGCGGATTTGGGCTGTTAATTGCAATTGAATTAGCTAAATCAGGATATCAAGTAACAGCGACTATGCGCGATGTACAAAAATCAGATGCTTTGCTGAGAGTTGCCGAAGCTGAAAAAGTGTGCAGAAATATTAAAGTACTTCCCCTGGATGTTACGTCAAAGGATTCGATTGATGAATTTGCAAAACATTTGGATCTCCTCTCTTCTGTTGATGTACTGGTGAATAATGCCGGATATGCTCAGGGCGGTTTTTGCGAGGAACTTTCAGTGGATGATTATCGACTTCAATTCGAAACGAATTTTTTTGGAGCCGTGGCAACTGCCAAGGCCGTACTCCCACTTATGCGAGAGCAAAAATCAGGATTGATCATCAATATGAGCAGTATCAGCGGAAAGTTTGGCTTTCCTGGATTGTCTGCCTATTCAGCGTCAAAGCATGCACTTGAGGGTTTTAGTGAGAGCTTAAGGCTTGAACTTAAACCATTTGGAATCGACGTCGTACTAGTCGAGCCTGGCTCCTATAGGACAAATATTTGGCAAAGTGTTGAAAATGTTTCCCTACAAGAAAATTCACCTTATGAATCGTCGATGGCTTCGATATTGAATGAGGTGAAAAGTGGTGAAGCTGCCTATGGAGATCCTCTTGAAGTAGCGAAACTGGTCGCGGGGATTGCTTCTTCCAATAGACAAAGTAAACTTAGGTATCCTGTTGGAAAAGGTGTAAGTCGAACGATTTTTTTAAAGAATCTTCTTTCATGGAAAGTGATTGAGAAAATAGTGATAAATAAGCTGAACAATAAATAAGTTGAATGACTCTTTTCAAACGGAAAGAGTTTTTTTCTTTTAATAAAAGGGTTTTTTTACCACTTTGTAGAATTTTAAGAATTCTGAAAGGAGAATTCTTGTGAAAATAAAATCTCAAACCATTTTGAAGGCAGCACAAAAAACTGGCTATTATCTTCTCTTATTCCTGACATCCATACTAGGGATTGTTTTTTTTCTTTCATTTCACTTGGGCTTTGAATTTAAAGGGGACCATGTAGGTTTTAATATTAAAGTCTTTGTCAAGGAATTCGAGAACAACTTCAGGCAATTCGCAGATTATCAATCCATTCCTTTTTTTGAATTTACTGCAAATCCAATGCTAATTGATAGCTTTAAGCATTCCTATAGTATTTTGGGTGTTTCTCTGGCTAGTGTCGTCATAGCTGGCAGCATCATTGCTTTCATTGTCATGCTTTCCCCTTTTAGGGTAAGAAAAAAGATAAAAGCATTCCTGGACTTATTCGAAGGGCTGCCCGATTTGACGTTTATCTTTATCTTAAATACGATTCACATTTTTTTGTACTGGAAATATGATTATAAGTTATTTACAATGTACGGTTTTGGGTCTAATCGTCCATTTACTTTTCCGGTCATTGTTCTCTCGATTTTACCGGCTATCATCTTTGCTATATTCCTTCTTAAAAGTATGGAAGATGAGGAAGATGAATTGTATATCCATGTGGGTTTTTCAAAAGGACTTTCGAAGCTGTACATTTATTCGGTCCATATGATACGCAATGTACTGCCTGTTTTTATGCTGAAATTCCGGGTTATCCTCTACATGCTTTTATCGAACCTGGTGCTTGTCGAAAATATGTATTTTATTAAAGCTTATACTACATTAATATTTTTTGAGATACTGCGTGGAGACCATGTATTGCCTCTAGTTTATATGCTTGTCCTTTTTATTGTGCCGATTTTATTGTTTGAGGCACTTATTAAACTGTTTATTAAAGTTTTTGTTGTAAGGAACCGGGGGGATATTCAATTATGAAAAAAAATAGCTATAAAAGAACGAAAATCAGTCTGGGTATCCTGCTATTACTATTTTTAGGAAGCGTTTTATATAATTTTGTCGGACCAGATGATTACCGTTCAAACCTTCAGGATATTTATGATGGCAAAGGAGAAATCTTAAAACCCCCTCCCCATCCCCCTAACAATGAATATTTCTTAGGGACAGACCGGGATGGACGCGATAATATATTGCTTATCATTGATGGCATTAAATACACGATAATATTAATTGTTGTCGTATCCTTTCTTAGAGTGGTTATAGGGGCTGTTTTTGGTATTTTCGTTTCCATTTGGGTCCCTGCTTTAAAAGCATTCATTCAAGCTTTTCTTCTGCCCTTTCGATATGTCCCTGTTCTCTTGATTGGGATTTTTTATATGATCGGGATTGCTTGGATGTATAATGATATTTCAATCATCGCGAAGATTGAGTACCAGCTCATCGTTTTATTGATGCTGGGATTTCCGACAATATTCTTCTTCACGACTGATTACATTGAGGAGATAAAAACAAAATCTTTTATAACAAGTGCAATTTTATTGGGTGCCAATAGACGACATATTTTAACCAGGCATGTTATGCCCCACCTAAAACCACAGCTTCCCCTGCTTTTTGTACAGGAAGTAATTCAAACTTTGCAAATTATGCTGGGCTTGGCGATGTTCAGCATCTTCATAGGAGGACCTCATAAAGAAAAAATATTTAATGCTTCACAAACGAAATCGATTACGAATGAGCTTGCCGGCCTAACTGGCCAAAACTTCTGGTGGATGAAGTTCGCACCTTATATTGCACTAAGTTCATTTATCATGCTGATGATTATTTTCGTTCTGATTATTGTGATCAAGAATGAGTTAGTTGCTAATCTAGAAGGTAAAAATGAAGTAATGATTAAAACATCATCAAAAAATAAGCAAAAGCAACGAAAAATGAAACAGCCACCGAATCATAATATTGGCAAAGATCAAAACTTTATTTTGATAAATAACTCCGCAAAGGACGTTTCTTAAATGGTGTCTTAAACGGAGAACCCCCTTTTCAAATGGAAAGGGGGTTTTCCGTTTGTCAGTTAAGCTATTTTTCAGGTCTACTTCGCTGACTTGAGTAAATTCGGGAATTGAATTCAAGGTCAAATATAAAAATTTTCTTATGCATTAACATGACTATATTGCTCGGAATAATAATACTTTAAAGTATAACCTTTGAAGCAACTAGAAAGGATGAACTTCTTATGACGAGATTATTTGGTACAGATCCTTCTTTTTATCCTTCCCCGAGGTCAGCGATGGAAGCACCAAGTGAAAAATTGGCGTATGTAGCGTTGTTGAACCCTGATGCAATTGGGGTGGTTGATTTGGATCCTTCTTCCCGGACTTATGGAGAACTCATCTACAAACTTGACTTACCTGGTGAAGGAAATGATGAACTACATCATTTTGGATGGAACGCCTGCAGCTCAGCACTTTGCCCTACTGCATTTCATCCACAACTTGAAAGAAGATATCTTGTATTGCCCGGCATCCGTTCCTCAAGGATTTATATAGCTGATACGAAACCTGATCCCCGAAAGCCAAAAATAATTAAGACAATTGAACCTGAAGAGATCAAAAAACGGACTGGTTACAGCCGTCTCCATACTGTCCACTGTGGTCCGGAAGGAATATTCATCAGTGCTCTCGGTGCTGCTGATGGAGATGGTGGTCCGGGCGGCATCCTCCTGCTTGACCATTTTAATTTTAATGTATTAGGTGCATGGGAAATGGATCGAGGTCCACAGCATTATGCATACGATTTCTGGTGGCATATAGCCCATGATGTGACCGTATCAAGCGGCTGGGCAACCCCTGATTTATTTGAAAACGGCCTGGATTTAAATGCCCTGATGCAGAAGAAATATGGACACAGCCTCCATTTCTTTGATAGCAGGACGAGAAGCCATATCCAGGAAATAGATTTTGGCGACCATCACCAAATGGTACTTGAATTGAGGCCGGCACACGACCCAAGGAAGACGTATGGATTTGCAAGTGTGGTTATTGATGTTACGAATCTGGCTAGCTCCATATGGGTCTGGTATCGTGAGAATGGCAAGTGGGAAGCAAAAAAAGTTATTGAAATACCTGCTGCAGCAGCTTCGCCTGAAACACTCCCTCCTGCTCTAAAAGATGTCGGGGCGGTGCCCCCACTCGTCACAGATATGGTCCTTTCCCTCGATGACCGATTTTTATATGTGTCCTGCTGGGGAACTGGTGAGTTGATCCAGTATGATGTCAGTGATCCGTTTAATCCGATACTTGTGGACACTGTTAAAATTGGTGGTATAGCCACTCCAGTGCCCCATCCAAATGGAAAATTGATAACTGGCGGTCCGCAAATGGTGGAATTAAGCCGGGATGGCAAGCGCGCTTATTTCACAAATTCATTATATAAAGCCTGGGATGATCAGTTTTATCCAGGTGGAATCAAGGGTGCAATGGTTAAAGTGAATATCAAACCTCAGGGTGGGATGGAAATCGATTCAGATTTCCTTATTGAGTTTGAAGGAATGAGAGCCCATCAGATCAGGCTTGAAGGCGGCGACTGCTCTACAGATACTTTTTGTTATCCGTGAGTCGGGAGTGAATGGATATGGAAACGTTATTTTCTCCTGAAAACCAGATGGCAGCTGCTGCATTATTAGGTGCATTTCATGGAGTGAATCCTGCAATGGGATGGTTATTCGCAGTTTTCCTGGCCATCCATAGAAACCAAAAACGGGTTTTGTTTTATGCAATCATCCCTATTGCCACAGGCCAAATGTTAGGTGACGGAATTGTCATAGCAGCACAATCAGCCGCCCGTTTCCATTTCCCTCTGGCTACTGTCCATTTAGGAATAGCTTTATTTATAATCGCCTATGGGATATATCGGCTTTTTCGGTACTATCGACACTTCAGATGGGCTGGTGGCTTAAACGTAGGTTATGGCCAGCTGATTATCTGGTCTTTCCTGGCTTCTTCGACTCATGGATCGGGTTTATTGTTTGCCCCATTTATTCTAAGTGCAGAAAACATTTTTGACCTTGTTCCGCTATGGATTGTGCATGAAATCGCCATGCTATCTTCGATGACAGTGATTGCCTTGTCAGTTTACCACCTGGGCATTGCGAAGTTTAAGCGGTATCTGGTTAATTTTGAATTAGCCTGGGCAATTTTATTAATTGCTGTAGGTGTCATTCTATTCGTAATGGGCAGTGGTACAGGACAAGAGCATATTCACTGAGAACAAAAAGCGGAAGCGCCTTGTTCAGCCCCGACAAGCGGTGGAGGGGCTGACATTGAAGTCGCTCTTTGACTTCATTGGCAGGACCGAAGCGTCTCGAGGGGCTAGGCGCAGGAGCTGGATTAAGAACACAATATGTTGTTTACCGTAACGAATCATTTTACAAATACCTATACAATAAAAAAGGTGCTGATTTTCTTAATCAGCACCTTTAGTAATTTAATTAGAAAGAGCATTCTTATTAAATAGATTGCTTATTGGATTCAACAGCATCGCCCCAATTGCCTGTATAGCTGTTTTGACAATCACCTGTCCCAGGATGGCTGCAGGGACGGCTTCCCATGGGAGGAAGTTTGCCCCAATCGGGCTTAAACCGATAATGACGAAGATTACTGAATCAAGCAGGCCGCCAACCAAACCGCTGTAGAAAACTCTCCAGCTCATTGGAAGCTTGAGCCTTGTGTAAATTTCAGTATCCGTCGTTTCAGCAACTGCAAAGCTCAATGCTGAAGCAAAAACGATCAATAATGTGTCTCCTAAAATGAATGAAACTAATGCGGATAAGATAAGTGCTGCACCAATGAACATATACGTCTTCGCCCGGCCATATTTATTTTGGACCAAGTCCCTGAAGATGAATGTCGCTCCGATCAGTAAAGTTCCCATTGGTACAATGAACATTCCAAGGTGAAGCGGTGCAAATGCAGCGGTAATGACATTCGCTGTAATGATTGAAATTAAATATAAAAAGATTCTCATATTATTACCTCCTGATTTATCTAAACTCCCCGCTTATTGCCCCAGATGTATGTATGGAGCTGCGGAAGAACTCTGACATTTTTCATTTCCTTGTCTATGATGATCATGTTAATAAGCCTTTCATATTTATCGAGCAAAGAGGACACTAGCTTCTGTTGATCTGGTGTGGTAATGTCATCATTTCCAACCTGCAAATAGAATGGGATTTTTGGATATCGGTGGTGAACAAGCTTAGCATACTCATAATCTGTTTCATCAAAGACAACCACTTTCAGGCTGGTATTTTGGGCAGATTGGCTGCTGTACAACCGATCCACGATGAAATCCAATATTTCAAAGTCTGTTTGCATCCTTGAACTCGGGGGTTTTGGGGAAAGGGTCAGTTCATCAATTTGCAAAAACCAATCCTGCCACCTGCTTCCCTGTGTCTCAAGGCAAACTTTAATATTGTTTTCCCTTAATAAATCCACGAAACTTGATAAATTTTTCAGCAGCGCAGGATTTCCTCCAGAAATGGTGACAAAAGAAAAACCATCACCACCGATTGCTTTCAATTCTGACCAAATTTCCTCTGCTTCCATTTGTCTGACTAATTCTTTGCCAGATCCATCCCATGTAAAAGATGAATCACACCATGCACATGAATAATCACATCCTGCAGTCCTGACGAACATCGTTTTCTGGCCGATGACCATTCCCTCACCCTGGATTGTCGGACCGAATATTTCCATCACAGGAATCTTACTCATTCTCCATCCACTCCCGTCTTGCTTCTGCGAAGCTTGTAGGAGTTTCGTAGAGCTTTACGAATTCAACCCTTGCACCGTTGTATAAATCCTGCCTTTGGTGTAGTGACTCTGCCATTTTCTCATAAATCCAGACCACCATATTTTCAGCAGTTGTGTTCATTGGCGGTAAAGTTTCATTCAAGTAACGATGGTCCAGATGTACTTCTATTTCTGACTTCCAAATGTCCTTTATATCTCCAAAATCCATCATTAACCCGCGTGCATCAACAAACCCACTCAATCCAAATATGACTTTGTACGTATGGCCGTGAAGATTCTTGCATTTACCTTCATAGTCGTGAAGATGATGAGATGCATCGAATGTGAATTCTTTGCTTACTAGAACTCGTTTTGAGTGATATTTCAATTGTTCTCTGCTAATATCCTGATCTATTTTTTGCAGCTGTTCTACAATACGGAATCCGAACATTATAAGTCAGCCCCCTTCAGGAACTCATCCAGCCCTTTTTTTCTTAGATTGCAGGCTGGGCATTCGCCGCACCCGTCTGCAATGATCCCGTTGTAGCATGTCATTGTTTTTGTGCGGACGTACTCAAAAGCGCCAAGCTCATCAGCAAGTTTCCACGTCTCTGCTTTATTCAGCCACATTAATGGAGTATGAACCACAAAGTTTTCGTCCATCGACAGGTTCAATGTAACATTCAAAGACTTAATGAAAACATCCCGGCAATCAGGGTAGCCGCTGAAGTCTGTCTCGCAAACGCCTGTTATGATGTGTTTTGCGTTCACCTGACTCGCCAGAACTCCTGCAAAAGATAAGAATAATAGATTTCGGCCTGGAACAAATGTGGAAGGCAGTCCTCCGTCTTCTCCATCTATTACATCAATATCTTTTCGGGTCAGTGCGTTTGGAGCCAATTGGTTCAGCAGGCTCATATCCAGGACATGGTGCTTCACACCAAGCTCTTTAGCGATTTCTTTTGCACAGTCAATTTCTGTGCTGTGCCTCTGATTATAATCGAAGGTCACTGCTTCCACTTCGGTAAAATTCTCTAATGCCCAGAACAAACACGTTGTGCTATCCTGCCCGCCGCTGAAAACAACAACAGCTTTTTCCTTTTTCATAAGAAAGACTCCTTTATAACGGAAAAAAACAGCACCACTAAGACAGCGGTACTGTTTTCCCTTAGTTTTTTTGAGAGGGTAGCTAGAACCTCTTCCGTAAAAACGGATTATATAATTTTGACTTACCCATTTTATCATACATTTTATAAAAAGGAAGCTTTTCTTAGACCTGTTTCCTAAAGGTTATTGTGGATCAAATTTTGTTATTTAGATAAGGACATCCGCTCAAGCGGATTCCAAAAATGTGAATAAAATGTCAACAGGTTCAATCTACTTAAAAATGGGTCTGTTTAAATATTAATTGAACAGTTTGATGAAAGGTTGAACATAGTCATTCAAATTTTTATTAGACAAGGAGGACAACGATGGATCTAGAGAATTCTTTATCAAGGAACCGCGATTTTGATGATAAGTTTCACCCTGACTTCTACGAATGTGATGAACCCGAGTGCGATAAACACGATTCCCCTTTTGCCCCGAATTATTCCTGTGGAACGGATTCAGAATCTGAATCCCCATCCAATGAGGAACATTTGGAATCCAGTTCACATGGTGATTATTGCAGAAGTTACAAAGATTTTTGCATGCCAATCATCTTCGACCGGAGATTTGATTATTCACACCGTGAAATTTGCAGCAGAAATTTCAGCTTGCGCCTGGGTGGCTTAAGAAACCGTATGGCATCTGCATTAAGGCAATATTTGGGCTGTAAGGTTAAGATCGGATACGAATGTGACAATGAAGTGAAAAGTTTACAAGGCAGAATCAGTTTTGTCGGATCTGATTTTGTGGAAATGAAAAAAGTTGAATTTATTAATGTAAATGAATCCAAAAATCATAAAGGGCATCACAAAAAAGATTATTTCATGATTCCTTTTGACACCATAAATTGGCTTGAACTGGAAAAGGGAAAACGGAATGTTTTATAAAAAAAACGCCTAAGCTTTTGCTTTAGGCGTTTTCAAATTCTAGAATTAGTTTTTTATGATGTAACAAACGTTAGACAATGATATATTCTCGATGCTGCCATCGGCAAGTTCCATTTGAATTTTTTCATTGTGAATCGACTTGATTACTCCTTGGTGATCTCCGTCTATAGTGCTAATTGTAATTTTATCGTCCTCATAAGTTTTAAGGTACATAGACAACTTGATTCGGTAGAAGAGCTGGACCAGATCGGGATCGTTGGCAACAGTTTCACCAAAGTTAAAAGTCAATTCCCTGCGGAAGCATGCATCGATGTCTATCAACGAAGGCTCATGGACAGGCGGAATAAATTTCCTCCTGGTTATGACCACGCACACTTTGCTGAATGGTATAAGAATAATTCGCCCGTTTTTACTAAGCTGAACAAAGTCGCGGCCGGCAAATTCTACTTTCCCCTCAACCATATTTTTGCTGCTCCTTGCTTTCCTTTTTCTCTTCATAAGTTGTTTCTTTTTAATACGCTTTTTTTTCGGTGCTTTTTTTTGCTTTCCCTTTTGGCTCTGTTTTTTTGATGTTGAGTTCCCTTTTGCATCTGCCATTAACATCGGAGTTACTGGTTCAACATCAGCATGCTCTTCCTCTTCATCACTCATTGAGCATCGGATCTTAACCCTTACAGTATGGGATTTCAAACCATCAAATAAAATTCTTCGTCCTGTTTCTGATTGTTCATTGGATAATCCAAGGTCTAAAAGCAGCCGGTTGGCAGCGTCCATTTTCTCCTCTAATTCATGAAGCCGTTCTTCTGATAAACAAGAAGTCGGTGATGGGTACAATGGAGTCTCGATTCTTTCAGGACATCCTTCAGGCGGACAAAAATCATCAATTGGAACCGAGGACGAGCTGCTTTCACGATGTTCAGAGCTTTCAGTGTAAAAATCAGGGCGCTCAATTTTATGTCTTTTTTTCATGATGTCACATCCCTTCTTTCCACGGATACCTTAATCTTTAAGTGGTGGCAAGTCATCTTGAATTTCCTTATGGACTCTGAAGATACCCCACATCCCAAGCTCTAAATGCCAGCGTATGTTTCCTGAGCGGTACAGATAATCTCCAGGGTAATTGTAAATCCCTCCTGCTCCCCCTATCAAAGGCAAATCATCCGTATGGCCAGCCACCATATGTCCGATAAAGGACTGGGTTCGTGAATCCAGGTCTTTCGTGTCAAATTTCCAATAGTGCCCGTGAAGGTGGAATGTGTGAGATCTTCGCCTTTCAGCAGGAATCGTAAGACGAATGACGACAGGCTCTCCAGGATAAGCTTCAAAAACTGGGGTAGCTGGATCGCCGAACACTTCTGATGAGAAAAGTTCATGCAGAACTGGATGTTTTTTGTAACGGTTAATCAATCTCTCGCTCCGATAATTGAACCCGCGTGAACCAAAATCATAGCTGTCCACTTCCTCCAAAACTTCAGTATCCGGGATGACACCATCAATTGGATCGATGATGACCTTGCCATCTTTATCTTCAAGTCTTACGCCATCATGCATGATCATGACGAATTCGCGTGTATCCGGAAGCAGAGGATTCCTCAAGACGACGTTTTCCCCTGTTTTCACTTTTTTAAGCGTATGTGGATCATGGTAAGTTGTATAACGGGGTTCAGCAATGAAAGCCCCGAAGGTTCCGAATGAGCGGTGATTCCGTAAATCTGCCATATCCCACATCGCACAGGTGCCGAATTGACCATCAACAAACCATCTGTACGTAATGGTCTGACCCGGGCCGACTGTCTGATCTGGATTATAGCCTACCGTATCGCCGCTTGAGGTTTTCACATCATAACTCAATAGGCCCGTGTGCAATGAGATGCGCAATGATGGCGGATAGAAGGATTGTTCCTTTACAGGCGGATAAGGATGTATTCCATCAGGGAAAGGGAACAATTCTTTCTTAAGTTTGCTAGTCAAAGTCACTTCTACCAGGTCGCCAACATTTGCGCGGAGCACAAGCGGTACAGGGTTCTTTTTTCCTGACAGGATATCTTCTTCATCTTCCTTTAAAGCGAAAATAATTCCATAAGGGTCGTGATCGCCGTATGAATTGTATTGAATGGATGTCTGGAAAGCTACTACATCAAACTTCTTCACTGGTGCTCCTGGATAGGCATCTGGAGGCATGCTTGACTGCGGATCTGCCAGTTTTGGAGGATGTCCTGTTGGTTTCGGAAGTTTAGTAGTTCGCTTGGGTGGATCGTTTCGATCAGGCAAGGTAATTAAATCGTCGACTTTTTCCTTAAATGCCCGAATCAGACCCCACGTTCCCAGCCACACATCTTCTTCATCCTCGAATGCCCAAAGGTAGTCACCTGATAATGGAATCTCCATTTCAAAAGTGAAGGATTCTGATATGCCGATGTGCTGCTGTGCTTTCATGGAGGATCCTAAATCTGGCCGTTCCTCTTTCCATTTCAAGCCGTGAATATTGAAGCTGTGCGATTCTTCATGCGCCCCCTGCAAGAGTCTTATTCTGATCGGATCTCCTTCGTATGCCCGCAAAATAGGTGTCACAGGATCACCATGTACATAGGAGCTGAAAGAGTATGCTGGATCACAATCTTTCCCCAGTCTGAATTTAAGAGGCTCACATTTATAATTTACCGCGAACACACCTGGGTCATCTTCTGAACCAGGATATTCAGGCGGCTGGATTGGACAGCCATTTTTATCGAACAGCAATGCAAAATCCTGGACAAACAGTGTTTGGTCACGATAATCCGGTATTAGCGGATGCTCGACTGTAATCTGTGTTCCATGGTCGACCTCTTTCCCTGTTTTTGAATCTAGGAATTTGGAGAATCTCGGCTGGATTACACCAGCTCCAAATACACCGTGCTGCTGGTGGGAATTAGGAAACAGGTGGTCATGGAAAAAGAATGCCTTTAACTCAGTATCTGCAAACCATTCATAACGGATCGTCTGCCCTGGTAAAACTGAACTGTCGTAATTCCAGCCGACATTAGCACCATCGCAAACGAGCACATCGAATTTCACAAAATGAATATGAAAGCCATTTTCATATGTCCTCGTTACAAGCTGGAATGCATCTCCATCAAGGATATGCGGCATCCGGTTTGTATAATTGATTCTTATGCAGGTTCCTGCCGGGACGTGGAACACCAGCGGCTCAGGTTCCTTTTTTCCGGAAAGCACATCATCAAGGTCTTCATCAAATACATATAATCTTCCTTTTGGGTCATGCCAGCCCTGTCTGTTATACACAATCGGCATTTCAATTACTGATATATCAAATTCAACAACAACGGGATTATCCATGCATGGTTCAGCAAAGACAGCACCAGGACGTGCATTTGGAATTGCTGCATTTTCCTCTAAAACTGTCATGTCCCGGCCGCCAACAATTCCAAGTGGAGGCCTTGGAGCTTTGTATCCTACCTTCCCTGGGATGAAGTTTGGAAATCCAGGCCTTGCAGGTGTCGGTTTTGGAGGAAGCGGACGGTCCGGTAGTGGTTGGAGGGCTTCAATTTTGACTCCATTTGGATAGCATTGACTTCCATCCTGCAGAGTATCAAATACCCTGTTGATTCCCCACATCCCTGCCCCGAAGTGAGGGTAGAGATGGCAGTGGATTACGACATCGCCTATCGCTCCATGCAAACTTCCAAGACCATACAAAGGCTGGACGGAATAATGGGATTGCGGACTGATCGCTTGTGCATCAAGGATTTCTGCTTCAATATTTTTTGAATCACCAAGCCATTGATGAACATGATAGTGGAATACATGTGTTTCCCGTACTCCTCCATGGATCAGCCTAATAATAGCCGGGTCGCCAACATAACCTCTTAGTATCGGCGTAGCAGGATCACCGAACACCCATGAATCATGATGAACCTCTTCTGCATCACAATCAGGACATACAACTCCCTCTTCTATCAACCTTTTACGATTATTCATAGGTTCATAACGAAGGTTCACACCATGAAATGATTCAGCTTCCTGGTTGGTCATCGGGTTAAGGGGTCTGTTCCCCGTTAAATCCTTCACTTCCATTTCATCATTGAAAAACCAGGCATATTCACGGAATGAAGGCAGGAAAGGGTGGTGGATATCAGCGTAAACACCGCTATTTATTGGTTTGCCCGTCACCGGGTCTGTCCATCTTGACCCGCGTTTTTGGACGAGCAGCGCGCCGAACAAACCTTGGATGCTTGATCCCTGCTCAGTGCTTGACACATTTCCCAAATCAGTAAAATAATAAATTCCTTCCAGGCTGGCATGGATGCGGTAAAGGATTTTTTCTCCTGGTTTAACGGTCGTATCAGGGTTATATCCTGCATCTGCTCCATCTGATGTCAGGACGTTGTAATCTGCTTCTTGAAAATGCATCCCCGCTGAAAATGGCAGCTGGTTCTCAAAAAGAATATCCACAACATCTCCCTCATTTGCCCGGATGGCCAGAGGTTGAACAAGGTCGACGGGTTTGTAAGGGTTTTTGCTGACAAGGTCCTTTATTTTAGACTCATTTTCTTTTAAAACATAAATCCTGCCATTAGGATTATGGTCGCCAAAATTATTGACCACAATTCTCGTCGAAATCGCGACGACGTGAAATTTTCTGTTCATTCATTTCCCCCCTTCAAATATTAAGGAATTAATTGGAAGTGGATGGTTAAACCTTTGAAATAAGCGAATTTGATGTCCTATTCAATTTAAGGAAAAATCTTCTAGTAACACATTCAGGAGAAATCATCTAAATTAGGAATCTTTGGCCCAAGTGCGCGCTCAATGAAAAACACTTCAATATTATGAATGTGAATATACCAGGGCCTGTTTTCTAGCTGTGCGAAGTGTGTTGTTTCTACATCGATCTTTACCGTATCTCCCAGGATTTCCTCAATCTTTCCTATGAAAATATAAGGATAGGAAGGTGACAGGATGAAGACCTTGTGATTGATTCCGTTCCTGAAATGTTCAATAATCGCCTGATCATGAATTTCGTTCACATCTGACATTTTTGAAAAATCGAGTCCCATTATTCAAATACCTCCTTAACTAAGTTATCTATACGAGCGGGAACCTCATAGAGCAGTCTACATCCAGGGAAAAGTGTGCGACTTTTTCAAATGGAATGGAGACAGGAATGGGAAATTGATAAAATGGTGCGTTTAAGAGTTTGATTGTGACTGGTGAGAGAGTTATATGTCCAGGCTCAACCTCTGCGATTTCCCCGCAGAAGATCGGCCGGAAGGTTTGGCCCAGCAAATTAAGCTGTGAGGATTCCGTAACTACCAGAACCTGTTCTCCCATCCTGTCTAAAAAGAGTGCGTATAACTCATCCTGTACTTCACTTACATTCTTTGCTGCTGTTAACGGCGTCAATGATTGGTCGTTCATCGTATTTCACCAATCCTTTCATCAGTTATAAGATACTTCCGAATAAACTTTTGCCGGCCATGTACAATCGTTGTAAAAGCCGCAAAGTGTACATTCGCTTAAGAGATGACCATTCAATATGAACTTCTTCTTTTGGACTCAGGAGAACCATTCCATTATCGGATGTCGACGAAATCCTGCCGATGTGAGTGCCGTCTTCTGTCACTGCCTTGGCCCATAAACCCTCCACACTTCGCAAATTTGTCATTAACGATTCTTCAAAAAACTGCTGAATCAGAACCTCTCTCCTGGCAACGGTTTCACCAAAGTTTGTAATCAATTTCCTTTTCATGTCGTTATCATAAATAAAGTTTTGATGGCTGGTTTCATAATTAGGAACACCAGAAGGAATGTTTGCAGAATCAATGGCATGGTATGGAATCCAAATCCGTTCTTTTAAATTGGTCAGCATCACGAAATCCCGGCCGACAGCAATGACCTTTCCTTTAATCTCCACCGGTTTATCTTCTGATTTTGAGTAAATGATAACTTCCTGATTTCGTTTCATTTTGAAAAATTTTCTTAATAATAATGTTTTCTTCTGTGCAGGTTGAGAGCTTACGACTTTTTGCAAATTGATTTGCTCCAAATATTCCGTTAAAATCCGGTTCTCTTCAAGCGAGGTTGCACCAGGAGGCGAAGTAAAGCAATCTCCTTTTTCATGGATTTGGTCAACTTGCCGGGTTTCTTCCTTCCTATTTTCTAAAAGGACTTTAATATAATCCGAATGGCGCATTCCCGTTTTCAATGTTTCCCCTCCTTTTGAACGAATTTTCCCATTATCTTATGAATCGTATGTGGTAAATGTCATTAATATGGAAATTATTTCAAACACCTCTGCTGATTCATTGAATACATTGAACATTAGAGGTGATGGATCTTGTCAGAATGGATTGTGATTTTTTTTCCAATAAACTTTCTTTCAGCGTATGTTTTGTATATCTACCTTTTCAATCGAAGAAAGCAAATCGGATTTCATTTAGGAATGAACATTTCCATGGTAGCTGGTGGCGGCCTGGCACTGGGTACCGGGATTATATTCATTAATCTGTATCCCTTGTCTTTTTTGGAAGCGACACTGATTTCAGTGATCGTTGGCAGTATAACCGGCATCCTCTTCGGCAATCTTTTTGATTATCAAACCTTACTGACAGGGTATATCAACGGCCTTATGATGGGCATCATGGCCCCGATGGTCGGGGCAGCGGCTTCTGAAGGAGTTCTATTCCTGGTTATGATAGAGGTTTTCATCATCAGTTCCTTTTGCCTGGTTGCCGCGTCTGCGTACAAGACCTAATTGGTGCTTACTGGAGGTGTCAAATGCAGATTATCCTGATTTCAACAACTTTCCTTAATTGCATCTTTGGAACCTGGGTTTACTATGTTCTTCATAGATCAAGGAGTTTGTTTAATGACAGGTTTGGTTTTACAGCTTCTTTTTCCGCGAGCAGTACATTTAGCCTGGTAGCAGCGCTAAACCTGTTTCTGATTTTCCCTGATTACTTTGAGGTGATTGGTGTCTTGAATTTATTGATTGGCATCAGTATAGGATGGCTCTTTGGTTCGCTGCTAAATGCACAATCATTGATTGCAGGAATTTATAGTGGAGGCATAGCAGGAATAATGGGGACAATGATGGGGGCAGTGGTCATGAACCCTGCGATTTGCGGATTGCCAAGTAACATTTTGACGGAGCAGGAGATCATCATCTTCTTTGCATTATTAAGTCTTTGTATCCAGGGAATCTCCTGTCTTTTGCTCATTTTTTCTTTTCGAGCTTAAGTGGGATGAATGGGTAATCTAAATTTCTTTCCATAATAAAAAGCAGCTTACAGCTGCTTTTCTGTATTATTTGCCTATAGAGAATCCTTCGAATAAACGACCGCCAAACGGTTCCAGAACCGAATCGGCCAATTCGATAACCTGTTCTTTTTTGCCAGATTGATAATACAGTTCAAAAGCCTGGACAAAACGGTCAGTAAAAACGGGATCAAATCGTTTCAGTTCCCGGATCATCCATTTGGAACTGCCTATCCAGCGTTGGTTTGTCCTTAACACAAATTCGTGCAATAAATCGGCCAGTGTATTGGCTATAAAGAGTTCCTCTGCCCTATCTTCTGACCCCTGAAAATCATCGAGTGCGTCAGTCAGGAAATATCGTTTCAACTCAACCTCTTGTGGAGTCCAATCAGCTGGACCACTTGTAATAAGCTCTGTGGCTTCATCGATAATTGACTCCAAATACTTACTGTTTCTAATAATCATGCCTTCAGATACCATTCTTGGCAGGCTTGGTCTTGCTCTTTTTACATCACTTTCGAAAAAAGCTTTATAAGAAACTAAATTATGGACAAACACTTCGATTGGCCAATCAAAAGCATATAGGGACTCCCTATAAGCTGTAGTTATTTTTTGATCAAAAATCACGATATCCAGATCAGATGTCTCTGTGGACTCTCCTCTTGTCACACTCCCGGCAAGCAGGGCTGCATCACAATCCGGGAATCTCTCTTCCACAAACTGCCTTGCTGCTTCAAGTGGTCCGCGCTTCATCCCAGTACTTATTTTCCCACCGTCTTTCATCGTATGAAACCTCCTTCTGAATGAAGGATTTGACCAGTGATCCATTCTGCATCTTCACTTGCTAAAAACCTTGCAAGCCTTGCTGCATCCTTCGGGTTTCCTAAGCGGCCGAATGGGAATCTAGGAGACAACTCGTTTTTGATAGCATCATCCATCCACCCAGTGTCGGTAGGTCCCGGGTTAATTGCGTTTACCGTAATTTTCTTGGGAGCTAGCTCCGCCGCCAATGTAATCGTCAATGCATCGATTGCCCCCTTGGTTGTTGCATAGGCTAATTCACCGGGCATCGGTCCTTTAAATTGTCCGGATGTCATGTTAATGATTCTGCCACCACCAGCTTTCTTAAACCTTTTGGCAAACTCTATACTTAGCAGTGTTGTTGCGCGGATATTAATCATGTAGTGAGCGTCAAGGTCAGCTGGTTTTAAAGTAGAATAATCATTGTTGGTGGAATAAGCTGCATTGTTCAATAAAACACTTGGTTCCCCCATCTCCTTTTCAACTGTATCAAATAGCACTGAAGCAGCGGAATCCCGGGTCAAATCCAATTCGATGCATGAAGCCTTTATCCCTTTTGTCAACAGCTCTTCTTTTAGTTTTAAAGGTTCATCCTGAGCGATCCCCCAGGACATTTCCTTGTCATAATTGGACCAGTATGTGAAGAAAATGTCATACCCATTGTCCGCGAGTTCCCGGCATATGGCTGCTCCTAAGCCTTTGATCCTGCTTGCGCCTGTTACGATTGCGATCTTATCATTCATCGTGTAAATCCCCCAAAATTATTACGACCTTTGATTATTATTATTCATTTACCATATATTGTCTATGGTTTTGTTCGTATGTTTCATAAGAACACATGGGTGGTATCCTACATTATGAAGAGTTATCGTCAGGAGGAAATTATGATGGCAATAAAAAAATGGATTTTACCAGCGGGACTAGCAGTTTTGCTTGCAACTGGCTGCAGCAGTGAAGAAGCAGAAAAAGGTGCCAAACAGATTGAAGAAGAAACAAAGAATGCTGCAAAAGCTACAGAGGAAAAATCAAAAGAAGTGGTTGATAAAGTACAAGAGAAGACACCTGGCATCATACAGAACATGAAGGAGAAATACAAGGAAAGTGAACGGGAAATAAAGGATAATACCCTTCAAAAAGGTGATATAGCTACAATCCAGAACGATGCTTATCTGGCACTCACACCTGAAGCCTACGATGAGTTATATCAATTGATTGAAGTAAATGACGTTGAAGGTGTGGATGAAATTGTCAATGATAAACAGGTGCTGGAAGTCAAAAAAGGGACAGAAGCTGAAATTATCGAAAGAGACATTAGGCGAACGAAGGTGAAAATAAAAAACTCTGGTAATGAAGGTTATCTCCCAACATCATTGCTTGAACCGGTAAAATAAAGTTTAAAGACCCTGAATCCAGTTTCAGGGTCTTTATTTTATTACTTTGCTGTGAAAGTATCCGGCATGACAACCGCGACTACCTCACCTCGAGCACATAGTTCTTCACCTGCAAAAACTTCCGTCTCTACCCTGTATTTCTTTGGATGGATTTCATGTACTTTTCCTACTGCCTTTAATGGAATTCCTTGTGGTGTTGGTTTAAGGAAATCGACATGGAGAGATGCCGTCACAAATCTCGGCGGTTCTGCTCCGCCACCAGGTTCATACCCATTTTTACGATGCAGATAAAGCGCCGCAGAACCTGTACCGTGGCAATCCACAAGTGAGCCGATCACTCCGCCATAAACGAAACCTGGCAATGCCATATGTTCCTGTCTTGGGGTGAAAATCGTCACAGTCTTATCTCCGTCCCAGCCAGACCTGAAATGGTGTCCATGCTCATTCATTCTCCCGCATCCATAGCACCACGCAAAGTCCTCCGGGTAATCGTCCTGAATTGCTTTCATAACTTGGTTTTCCATCATTGTCCCCCCACTTTAGTTCCTTTATCTTTTATAACTTCGTCTATTGGAAGGAAAAATCCTTTAATTTTCGTTGAATTAGGAAACGATGGTCAAATTAGTTTATATACCATGAATCTCTCATTTGGATTAGTTTCAGGTAATTTTACTTCACGTGAGAGCTTAAATGGCGTCTGTGTCTCAAGATAGAAAATATAATCCTCAGACGGAAAATATAAGATAATGTCAATCTCTCTTTCCCATTTTTCATATGAAAGCATGATGTTGTTTACAACCTTTATGAAAATTTGCACAGTAAAGGGATTGAAGAAATAAAAGCGATTTTCATTCTGTGCGATCGGATAGTTTTCAGCAAGGATGCAGTGAAAGTGTATTTTGTCATCCCTATTTCTGAAATTCCTTAAATAGCTGTGCTTGTTTTCAAGTGCTTCATGATAAAATATCTCATTCATTTCAATACCAATTACATTAATGTTAAAGCGATTATTCAGATAGAAATTTAACCTGCCTTTACCGCAGCCAAAATCCACGACCCTGTCACGATTACTCAAAAGATATTCACTAAAGAAAATCTCAAGAGCACTATATAGCGTAGGTTCATAGCGATGATAATGAAAAACAGGCATGATCCCTTTCTGCTCACCAGTCGTTTTAATATTCAGCATTCTATCAAATTGTTGCTCGTTCATAGCTGATAACTCCATTCAATATGCGGTCTAAAGGATTAATTAATCATTCTTATTTTTTGGTTTTTTACTTCTCCCATCTGTCTATAAGAACTTGCTTATGCATAAAGGTCGAAGATTTTGATATTCCTTTGAAAATCCTTGTAACTCTTTCATTTTTTCACCACTTTAGGTAAAATTATCCGTACTGATTATAATATTATTTTATTTTAAATCAAGATCTTTCTTATTTTCATTCAGTTCACATTCGAGCACAATTCTCCAATATTTGAGCAATGAAACTACGTTTCAGTTCCCGTTGGAGCTCGATTTTCCTTTGTTCGGGCAATGAAACTATGTTTCAGTTCCCGTTGGAGTTCGTTTTTCCTTTGTTCGGGCAATGAAACTACGTTTCAGTTCCCGTTGGAGCTCGATTTTCCTTTGTTCGGGCAATGAAACTATGTTTCAGTTCCCGTTGGAGTTCGTTTTTCCTTTGTTCGGGCAATGAAACTACGTTTCAGTTCCCGTTGGAGCTCGATTTTCCTTTGTTCGGGCAATGAAACTACGTTTCAGTTCCCGTTGGAGTTCGTTTTTCATTCTTTCGGGCAATGAAACTATTTATACTATTTTACTAGATATATATGGGGGCTAATAGATGTTTTTACAGAAAAACAAGAGGGCGGTAGTCGTTGGCGGGAGTTTTGCTGGTATGCTGGCTGCAAGGGTCCTAACGGAGTTTTTTGAAGAAGTGATATTAATAGAAAAAGACCCTAATAATGCGGACTTCGAGACTAGAAAAGGAATTCCACAAGGAGCCCAGGGACATGTGCTTTTAAAAAGAGGCGAGGAAATTTTAGAAGAATTATTTCCTGGGATTATCGAGGACCTGATCGAGAATGGTTCAAAACAATCGGATTTTGCTTCAGCTATTTCCTGGACTCATCTAGGAAGGAGAAAGATCCGCTTCGATTCTGGGTTGTCCATCATCCAGCAGAGTCGGCCTTTTCTTGATTGGCACGTCCACCAAAGGCTTGAAAAGATTCCTAATCTCCATTTCAAATACGGCTGCAAGGCAAAGAATCTTATATATAGCGAACAAGAAGTTACTGGCATTTTCATCGAAGAACAGAATGATACCATAGTCGAGCTTTGGTCCGATTTAGTAGTAGATGCGTCAGGTGCTAGTGCTTTAGCTTCAAAATGGCTAAAGGATTCTGGCTTCGAGTTACTTCCTATGACAGAGGTAAAAGTCGATTTGTTTTATGCCAATATGACTTATAAAAGCCTTTCACCTGGTGAGTATGATTGGGACAGCCTGCTTCTTTACCCAAACCCAGCTGAATTGGACCGTGGCGGAAGCATTTCGCCGATTGAAGGTGACAGGTATTTAGTTACGCTTCATGGATATGGTACACATAAAATACCAACAAAACCGGCAGATTTCCTGAACTATGCGCAAACACTTGGAGAAACACAGTTATACGATGCGATTAAGGATGGGATTGCTGAATCACCATCGGTTCAAGTATACAAGTTCCCTGCTCTTCGCCGTTTTCATTATGATAAAATAAATCTTCCTTCTGGATTACTTGTCATAGGCGATGCTTTCTGCAGGTTTGACCCGCTGTTCGCTCAAGGGATGACCATTGCTGCAATGGAAGCAAAAGCTTTAAGAAAAGTCCTACTGAAATGCAAGAGTAAAAAACTAGTAACTGAATACTTTCATAAAAAAGTAAACAAGATTATCGAAGTCCCCTGGTTGATTGCCTTAACAGAAGATTTCCGGTTCCGAACAACACACGGCAAAAAGCCTTTCGGACTCTCTATCCTTCAATGGTATGTGAAAAAAGTAGTCAACGCCTGCTCAAAGAATGAAAAAGTTTATAGCCAGTTCATGAAAGTTCTGCATCTGAAATCTCATCCAGCCAGTCTATTCAAACCAGCGAATTTATGGAGTGTACTAAAGGCTGATAAGACTTAAGCTAAATATGAGTCAATGGTTTGTCAACAAGTATGGAAATAATCAATTTTTTTGTGGAACTTGTAATTAAAGGCGAAAAACACGCTTGAAAGAATTTTCAAGCGTGTTTTTTCTGATATCTTACTGGTATAGGAAATTGCCTCCTGCTAAATCTGTTTGTCCTTTGTAGGTAGCGTAGATGTAAACATTGTAATATTGGCCCTTTGTTATAGAAGTTCCATTCTGTAATTTACCGTCCCAAGGAATTGATGTATAACCCGGTTGAACATTTTCAAGTACACCAATATCACCTAAGTATGCTAACGGAGCTCCGGCTTCGTTAGACCTGTAAACAAAAATTTCTGCCGTTTCTGCGCCACTTGGGAATAAGGTGTCAATTTGTAGTTGCCCGTTTTCTAGCTGGCTAACCCCAACATATTCAATGCGAGGATAATCGGGTTCACCTACGAACAAAATCGTTGGTACATCAACAGAAGCTTTGCCATCATTGATTGTAATTGAACCTTCATAATAACCTGGCTCCAACTTACTGGCATCAACTTTTACATTCAGTTTCACTTGTTGAGTTTTGCCAGCGTTCACTTTAAGGTTCTTGCTCGTTGAGACCTTGATAGCATCAGAATGTTCTCCCATGTTAATTTCAAAGCTATAGGTTTTAGTTTTAGAAGAAAGATTCTTAATAGTGAAGTGTTGTCCTTCAACCTGTTTGCCTTTGTTTTTTAGGAAAGTTCCAAATGAATGGCTGCCAGGTACGGCAAGTGTTTCTGTATTGATTGCGTCCATTACACGAATGCTTCCTGCACCCTGCGTATTGTGCGGATACACAATTCCATTAGCATCTTTAAGTTCATCGGCAGTATTCATAAGCGCTGCTTTTACATCATCGACATTCCAATCCGGATGGGCCTGTAATAATAATGCAGCCGTACCCGCTACGTGCGGAGAAGCCATACTCGTTCCTTGATATGCAGCGTAACCATGTGGATTAGATGCATCATGTGTTGGAACAGTACTAGTGATATTCACTCCTGGAGCAGAAACATCTGGCTTGATCATCCAGGTGCCATTCACTGGCCCGCGTGAAGAGAAATCAGCCATTGTTTCTCCTACCTCACGGGAGAAAGCAATCCCAAATGATACCTTATTGTTACCTTTCTCTAATTCAGCTAAAAGTTTTTGGCCATCCTCAAGGGTTGTTTTTATCGTAGGAACAGCCAATCCCGGCACATCTGCATGTTCCCCAGCAACGTTATTATAAATGATCGCCCCTAAAGCACCAGCAGCCTTTGCAGCAGCTGCTTTATCAACAAATGGGTAAGCCCCTCGACTAATCAAAGCGATTTTTCCTTCTACATCTTTGCCTTCGAAGTCCGAAGGTGCTCCAAGTCCTACATGAACAAACTCATACTCATTTCCATTCATCGCTAAAAGTGCCTCATCACTAGGGAACCCTTGTACCTTGGCAGACGGGTATTCAACACATGCTGAAGTAGAAATAGTAGAGTTATAGACATTGTAAGGGAGCTGGGTAGCCCCTACGGAAATAGCATCACGGGATGTACCTGGTGAACCGACTGTCCAGTTCTTAGGGCCAGAGTTTCCGTTCGAGGTTACTGCTACTACCCCTTCAGCCATTGCCCAATCCAGAGCGATGCTTGTAGCATAATCTGGGTCATTTAAGGAGTTGCCAAGAGAGAGGTTCATAACATCGGCACCATCTTCAACTGCCTTCTCAATTCCGGCGATGACATTTTCAGATGTACCACTGCCTCCAGGACCTAGGACGCGATAGGCCAACAGTGTAGCTTCGGGTGCGACTCCTTCGATATTGCCATTAGCTGCAACTGTACCAGAAACATGGGTTCCATGTGCAGTCTCTTCCCCGCGTGGATCGCCTTTTGGAGTTTCCTGTGGGTCATTGTCATTATCGACAAAGTCCCATCCCTTATAATCTCCGAATGCCTGATCCAAATCAGGGTGAGTATAATCTGCTCCTGTATCAATGACGGCTACCGTGATTCCTTTTCCTGTATAGCCTGAATCCCATGCCTTGTCCGCACCAATAAATGGTGCACTTTCAAACATTGCAGGACTAAATTCTTCAGCTGAGATCTGCTTTGCTTCTCCGGTGCTTGTAACAGTATATGTAACGTCCGGATAGACAGCTTTCACGCCGGGAATAGACAATAATGCCGGAACTCCATTTTCTGGCAATTCAACTGAAAAACCTGAAAATACATGGTCATATTCCCTGTTTACCTTTGTTCCTTTGATTGCTTTGGCAATATCGGCTTTTACAAGATTACGAGCTTTTGAGAGATTGGATTTTGTTTGTTTTTTACCTGTATGTTTTGCTTCAAGGAGAGAGGGTTCAGTCAGCTGGACAATTACTTTAGTGCGTTTGCTTGAGGAGAAATCAAAGTTGCCTTTTAGTTCAGCAAGTTGCGGTGCACTTTTAACATTTGCAGCGGGATCAGCACCAGAAGCAGTTCCTGCGGCTGATAGGGCCATTAGTAATGCAGTGCTTGTAAGAAGAGACTTATAAAATTTCTTTTTCATTTTATTCTAACATCCCCTTATTTAAATTTTGGTGCATCCTACATTTTTCACCTCCAGTATTCGCACCTGTTTCAAAATAATAGTAACATTACAAATATTCTGCAAATAGTTCGATTTCCCTTGTGCCAAAAGTCCTGTTTTTTGAAATGTACTGGTTCAGTAATAGATAATACTTTGATTCTCCGGAAAAACCAAGATTTCCCAAGTAGGAATTGCCCCTTTTATTCAAAAGGTGTGTTATCTTTATAGGATAATAATAATCTAGGGTCACTCGACTTTTCTTAGTCACCCCCTTTAGGGAAGGAGAGTAAGAAATGGAGAAAATAAGTGTATTCCTGGATGATTATCGCAAAGTGCCGGATGGTTATGTTCTCGCAGAAACGATTGATGAATGTCTTATTCTTTTGAAGAACTATAAAATCGATCATCTTTCCTTAGACCATGATTTAGAAAGCCATACAAGGAACGGCTTGATGCTTGTTAAAATCATGATTGAAAAAAAGCTGTTTGCCAATCGAATTACGATCCATTCTGCAAATTCAACAGGTGGAAAAGCAATGTATAATTGCTTCAAGAAGGCTCAACAAGATAGCCTTATGCCACTAAAGATAAATATATATTTACGCCCTCTCCCACTTCATAAAAAATAGACCAGTAACAACCTGGTCCATTCGCAGTGCTTATTCAAACAAGTATTTAAATATTACTGGGACCCTTTCTCGCCAAGCCAATTCATTGTGTACTGCCCCTTCAGCAATGGTGAACTCGATGTTACTTACCTTTTCCCTCAACAAATTGTAGACAGATTCATTTGATTCGATGTAGCGTTTGCTTTCGGTCGAATCAGGTGATTCATTTGTTCCGACGTCCAGGTGAAACTTCTCAATTGCCGATAAATCACTTTCCTTAATCAGTTGTTCAATGCCTTCCTGGGCAAACCAGTAGGCTGAGGATACAGCTGCAATTTTTTTGAAAATATGAGGATATTTGCATGCTGCATAAGTTGAAATTAATCCACCCATTGAACTTCCTGCCATTGATGATTCATCTGGATTTGTCCGGTATTTAGAATCTATAAGTGGCTTTAATTCATTGACGATATACTCCATATACTGCTTCCCCTCTCCGCCGATGCCATCAAGATCGGGGGCGAGGATTTTCCTCGTCTCAGAATTGGACCAGGGTGAATATTCATCAAGCCTTTTCAATCCCTCATTACAGTCGATGCCTACGACAATTATTTTTAATTCATTATTATCTAGATAATCGGATATTCCCCACGACATTCCATAGCCAGCATCTTCATCCTTATATAAATTCTGGCCGTCATGCATATATAGTACCGGATATTTTTCGTCTATCTGATAATTGTAGCTGTTTGGCAAATAGACTCTTATCATTCTTTCACGGTTTAAGGGTGTGATATGGACATTAAAATGTTCGAACATGGTTTTCCTCCTGTTTCAATTTCTTGTTAAAAATCATTTAGCTAAAGATTTTTCCACTGCTCCAAGCGCGTGGATCAAAGTAGTATCGAACAATGGCACTCTTATATCTTCTTGCTTGATCAATAAACCAATTTCAGTGCACCCCAGAATGATTCCTTCTGCACCATCCTTAAGTAAATTCTCGATAATGTTAATGAATTTATCTTTAGATGATTCTTGTACTTTTCCAAGGCACAATTCATTGAATATAGTATGGTTTATCAATTCTCGATCATCACTATTAGGGATGAGCATTTCAATATTTTCAGATGCAAATCTTGATTTATAAAAATCCTCCTCCATTGTGTATTTGGTGCCTAACAGACCTACCCTTTTTATCTTATTTTCTTTGATTTTCCAGGCAGTTACGTCTGCAATATGTATGATAGGGAGTTTCGTATAAGCTGCAATCAGATCGATAACTTTATGCATTGTATTGGTGCAAATGATGATTAGTTCTGCCCCTGCTTTTTCTAAACTTAAAGCTGCTTCACCCAATATAGAGCCAGCCTTATTCCAGTTGTTCTCAGCCTGGCATTTTTCGATTATTTCAAAATCCACACTATATAAAATACACTTTGCCGAATGAAGTCCGCCAAGCTTTCTTTTTACTTCTTCATTTATAACCCGGTAATACACAGCTGATGATTCCCAGCTCATTCCGCCAATCAAGCCAATTGTTTTCATGCTCCTTTCTCCTTTGCTTCAAATGGATACTACTTCTACAAAATAATTGTTTTATCCTCTATGAAATAGCTATTTCACCATGAAAATTTCTTTACAGATATATCGGAATAGTTAATAATTAACCAAATAGCAGGATTGTAAGGAGAAAAAATTTGAAGTCCTTTTCAACGTTTAGAAAACAGCTTTTATATAATTATATTTTAGGTTCTACTCTTGCGGTACTTGGAGTTGGCGGTGTTTTCATTTTCTTTACTCTTGCTCTCTCGAAGAATGAGTTCCTGATTATGTCTGCCATTCTAGGAATCTCATTCACTATTATGATTGTATTTGAGTATTATGCATTTTCTAAGGATATTAAGCCTATATCAGTGGTATTTGAGAGCGAACACAGTGATTTGGATTCCTTTCAAAGAGCGTTTAATAGATTGCACCACTTTCCGATTCTGACATTCAGAAGGATAATGGGACCACATTTAATGGGCCTTTCGATTCCTGCGGTAATATTGGCAACTGTATTCATTAAAACGAACCTGTTGAGTATCCCTTATACCTTTGTTTTCTTTGCGATCATCGGAGCCATCCTGGTAGCTGGCATGCATGGAATAATTGAATTTTTTCTGACCATCAAAGCTATACAGCCCTTAGTGTTGGAGCTTTCTGATACTGCAGCCGTCCGTTTTAAAGAAAGTCTGTCTCTAAAAGGCAAAACCGTCATCTCCATTAAACGAAAGTTCCAATTAAGTTTCCTATACATATCCGTCTTTCCGATTTTATTATTCGGACTAGCATCACAGGTGAAACTTGATATAGTCAGAGAATCTGTTCAAAGTTATTGGAACTGGGCCATTTTCATTATTCTTATTGGCCTGGCGTTCGCATATTTTGGGTCCAAATTATTATTTTTGGATGTACAGCAGCCAATAGCCCAACTCCAGGAGTCAATGAAGAATGTACAGGAAGGCAATCTGGCGAAAACCGAGGAATTATACTCGGATGAATTCGTCGGTTTGGTCAGCGGTTTTAACCATATGGTCGAAGCAATCAACGACCGGGACAATCAAAAGCAGCTGATGTTTGAGAGTTTCCTGGAGAGCCTGTCGGCTGCTCTGGATGCCCGTGACCCTTATACAGCTGGACATTCAGCCAGAGTTGCAGCTTATTCCATTTCAATTGGACAACAATATGGGTTAGCAGAATATGAACTTTCATTATTAAAAAAGTCTGCTATTTTGCATGATATCGGGAAAATCGGGATCCCTGACGGTATACTTATGAAAGATGGAAAACTCACAGATGAAGAATTTGCCGAAATAAAAAACCATCCCTTAGTAGGTGCAAATATCATCAGCCAAGTAAAGGGCTTCACTGATATGAATATGGTGATCGAAGGTATTAAGTATCACCATGAACGCTATGATGGAAAGGGTTATCCCACAGGGATTTCTGGGGATTCCATCCCTTTATTTGGGAGAATTATTGCCGTAGCTGATGCGTTTGATGCAATGACCTCGAACAGACCGTACCGAAATGGAATGGTATATGAGAAAGCACTGAAAATAATTGAAGACGGTAAAGGAATCCAATGGGATCCTGAATTTGCGAGTATTTTTGTGGAATTAATGGGTGATCAGGCCAAAAAGGAAATTGCAGTTACATCAGAATTGCGCCAATAAAATTAGATGCTAATTATATCCAAAAAAGAGCAATGCTTCAGCATTGCTCTTTTTGATGAGTTTTAAAATCTCTGGGAATACCAATCCTTCGCAGCCTCTACCTCACTTAGTGTCAACTGGTGTCCGGAATTCTCCCAGTGGATTGATACACTGGCATTTGCGTTTGCCAGCAATGTTTTCAAGTCTTCTGATTCTTGTGCAGGACAGATTGGGTCATTTTTGCCTGCAGCTAAAAATATCTCTATCCCTGACAAATCGGGCAGACTAATTCCTCTTCTTGGTACCATAGGATGGTGGAGGATTGCACCTTTGAGGGCGGCATTAAAGTGGAACAGCAGGCTTGCTGCAATATTCGCACCATTAGAATATCCAACTGCTATGATATTGTCCCGATCAAAACCGTATGTTTGTGCAGCTTCACCGAGGAATTGATTGAGTTCCTGAGTACGGAATACCAGGTCTTCTTCATCAAAAACCCCTTCTGCCAGTCTTTTGAAGAATCTTGGCATCCCATTTTCAAGAACATTTCCCCGGACACTCAATATAGAAGCTTCTTTGTCAATCATGTTTGCCAGAGGAAGCAAATCATTCTCGTTTCCCCCTGTACCATGCAGCAATAATAAAACCGGTTTGGATTCATTCGATCCTTTGTGAAAAATATGCTTCATATGATCACTCCTGACTTTTTTCGTTAATGCGAGAAGGCTTCGAACTATTTAAGTTCTCTAACCTCGATTGGAATCAAAGTTTTTTCGAGCTGTGTTCTGTATTTTTCGTACTGTGCAGGCAGCATGAGCTTTTCCCCTAGCTTGTCATAAGATTCATCAATAGCAAAGCCAGGAGGGTCCGTTGCGATTTCAAACAAGATTTCCCCATGCTCTCTAAAATAGATTGCGTTAAAATAATTCCGGTCCTGAACAGAAGTCACCTGATATCCTCGGGTTTCAATGTGATGTTTCCAATCCAGTTGATCAGTGTCATCCGCAGCTCTCCATGCGATGTGGTGAACTGTTCCTATTCCCATCAGACCCCGTATTCCTGGTGTTGATTTAAGGTCAATGATATTCCCATTCTCACCAGCGGATTTGAATCTGATGAATCCAGCTTCTTCTGCCACTCTTTCAAAACCCATTTCATTTTCCAGTAGTGATGCTGTATCTTTTGGCTTTGAAGAATAAAGCGTTGCCCCAGCAAAGCCCTTTATTGCAACATCTTCTGTTACACCGCCAAAATTCCACTTGTTGGTTTCTCCTTCTGCCCGTTCAACTATTTCTAGCTTTAGCCCATGGACATCTTCAAACAACAGGAAACGCTCGCCGAATCGCTCAGTTATTTTATATGGTATATCGAATCCCTTCAATCTGTTTTCCCAAAAGCTGATAGTTCCTGTAGGCACTGCGTACGAAGTGACACCAACCTGGCCATCACCTATTCTCCCTTTATATGAACCCGACCATGGGAAAAATGTGATGATTGTGCCAGGACTGCCGCTATCGTTGCCAAAATAAAGATGATAGGTTTCCGGGTCATCAAAGTTGACGGTTTGCTTTATTAAGCGAAGACCCAGGACTCCAGCATAGAAATCCACATTCTCCTGCGGGTGTCCGACAATTGCTGATATATGGTGAATACCATGCATCTTCTTTTCCATTATTCACACCTGCCTGGTTTAGTCTGCTTTCAATCATTTTTCAACATATAAAAAATATCTCGAATTCAAGATAATGGTATAACGGAATGGTTTCTATGTCAAGAAAAGCAAGCCAGAACATGCAACCGCCGCTTACTTAATGCAACCATAATCAGCAAATGCATATTTATAATGTATCAAATGACAAAATATAAGCACTGACTGTAACAGCGACAATAATTATAATTGCATCCACCCAAAAATGAAATTCCATAACCAGAATTGTTCCCGTAATCGAAAGCCAAATCATACAGAGACTGAGGATCTTATTTCTGAGCGTAATCCCGTTATTTTCACGAAAATCCTTAATATACCCTCCAAGCCATTTGTTTCTGATCAATATATGATAGAGCCTCTCTGACGACTTCACATAACAGGCTGCGCCCAGCAAAATGAGTGGAGTTGTTGGCAATAGAGGAACCACGATCCCGATTATCCCCACCAGGATGGAGATGGTGCCAATAATAATAAATAAAACTCTGACTGCCGATTTCACTTTCGTCCTCCCTGCAGCTTTTTGGTTTATTAGGTATCTGAATTTCAGCCATAGAGTTTCAATATACCTCAGTGAAAATTCCAGACCTTATTTAACAACAATGACAAAATTATCTAATAATGATGCTTTAATTACAATACCCTTGCCCAAATAAATAAACTGCTGTTCATGTAAAGAACAGCAGTTTATTTTAAAGTGATAGAATGCCTCGTGTAAAAATTGCTATATCTATAGAAAAATTCAACATCTACATTATTGCCTTCCAGTGAAAAAGAATAAATGGTCTTTGAAGGCTGACTCTTTTTTTGATAGTTTATTTCATGTTCTAGTGCAAATTCATCCAAATGAGTTTCTAATTCTTTTTTCTTTATTGTGGCTGGTTTTTGCATTTCGGGATTACCCATTTTTTTTTCTGAAATAAACTGATCTATGCAGGAAACTAAATCGTTCTTGCTTATGTTCATTTTGATGAAAAATCATTCCTTCTCTAGTTATTTATCCATAAAATACCATTAAAAAAAGCCAGAAAAGGATCAAGCATTCCTTGGATCCTTTTCTGACTTATGAATTGGTACTATGCCCATTCATTACAATCAGATCAAAAATATTTATTTAAAAGTTGCTTATGTTCGTGATTAAAATTTGTAAGATTAAGAGTTTTAATCATTACCCTATCCAGTATACTAACACCTTAATGGAAATAAATCAAGAAACTATTTATGGTTTCAAAATAAATAAAGTATAACTTTTATCCTGTTCAAAATTCCAGTCCACAAAAAAGTCGAGGATTTTAGCGTTCAAAAATTGTTCAAGGTGTGTTTTATGCTCATTGATAATCCTCTTCTCCAAATTACGTTTCGCAATTTTTAATGTTTCCTGGAAGCCTAATCGGATAAACTCGTTTTCAAGGCTTATCAGGATTCCATGTCTTGCGATAATCAATGTTCTTTCGTTAAACAGCCTTGAATAGATCCCCTCGGGTTTATTCTCTATTTCATTACCAAGTTCGACCATTTTATTTTCGATTTGATCTTTATTATCAAATGAATGAAGGTCATAGGGCAATTCGTTTTCAAAAATGAACAAAAACATGCCTGATTTGGCTTCAAGGTTCCAATCATAATAAAATTCTTTTATTTTATCACCAGTATTCAATTCGATATATGACTTAATTTCTTCTTCCAGGGTTTCCATCATCAAATCCCTTGTTTTTTGAACATATACACTTTGTTGGTTGGAAATGAGGGTATTTTCCATTGGGGATAAGAAATTGGTGATGTAGACTGAGACAAATGGTTTTGAAATTGTGCAAAACACATTGCCAGGCCCGCGTCCGAAATTTTCTCTTAAAAGCCGGCCGATGTAGCCACTTATTTCTTTTTCTAATACAGCTGTTTCCATAAGATACCTCTCTATGCAATAAACTCCTCTATATTTTCCCTATTTCATCATTTGCAAAACCATTGCCAATACCTATTTAAATTTAGGCATAACGGATAGTATTATGTATTTTTCCAGCAAAAATTATGGGAGTATTAAATCAAGGTTATTTTTTGTAAAAATCTTCATTTTACAACCGATATTAGAATCAGGATGTTAATAATCTTCAGAGGTGTCTGCTATGGATTGTACAATAGAAAGCCTTTCGGATAAAATCGAGATGTTCAGAGAAGAAATGATTAAAACAGGATTGAAAACAGGATTTGGGAGTCCCGAAACGGTTTATCTGAGCCAATTACTGGATGAGCTGATCCTCAAATATCAAGAATTAGTTCATTAATTTCACAGGCTTATCCAACTAGAATTTTTCTAGAAAGGCGTCCATCGTATCCGGGCTATGAAATAAGTATAGTTCAAGAGATATCGAATTTTCATTTTTTAATACAATACCTTCTGATTCCAGCATCATTTTTTGTGTGTGAAACATTTCTTCATCTTTAAAACCCAATTCACCTTTGGAATTAATCACTCTATGCCAAGGCAATTGATATTTATTGGACATCGAGTGAAGAATTCTGACAACCTGTCTTGCTGCACGTGGACTGCCGGCGGCTTTGGCTATTTGGCCATATGTCATGACTTTTCCATATGGGATGTTTTGAATAATCTTGATAACTTCTGCAGTAAATCCTGTCATGATGCACATCCTTTCTTAAGATAAATTTAATATAGCACGCAAATGAATAGCCTGGCTAATGTACAGCCAGGCTTTCTTTATTTCTGTTGGTAAGATTTAAATTTTTTAATAATTGCCCAGCAAACAAGTCCTAAACCCCAATAAATCGGAAACGAATAAACGTGTTTCCAGGTAATCTCTTTATAAATTTTAAGGTAAACCATCGAGGGCTCAGCAATGAAAGCCAAAAAGAGCGATAAAAGCCCGGTTGCAATCAGGAATCTTTTAAAAGAAAACCCGTATCTTTGATACACAAGCATGAAAGGTATGATCACTACGCCGACATCATAAGGATAAAGCTGCGGATTCAAGTAAGGAGTCAGCCTGACAGGATATGTCCACACCATAGCATTGCTGCCGATGGAATCCAGGAAAATGGCTGCTACACCATAAAATAACCCAAACGCAGTGTTTTCGATCAGTATCTTTTTATCAACGACGATCCACCAGATGATTGCCGGGATAATGGACAGGGTTAACAGAAACCACCATTTTGCAGTAAGGAAATTATGTTCAAGCCAATACGCCTTTAATGTTTGGTGATAATTCCGTTCCGCGTCCATTAACTCCTGCATTGAAATGGATTGAAGGATTTGCAGGTGATCAAAAATGAATGGTCCTAATATCCCTGCTGTTTGAGAAAGCATTTAATCACACCCTTTGTATATATGGTGTGATTAAATGCTCTTAATATGTAATCCAAAATAGGTTTAATCTAAATTTTCCCCTTTATTTTTTGAAAAACATGTATTAAATGAGCAGGTTCGGAATTTGTATAAAAGGAATAAACCCCTCTTGTTGTATGGAAATATAGAAATCCTGTTTTTGAGGATATATTCTTAAAGGATATGTCCAGAACATCCTCCAGCTTAAAATTTTCGGAAGCTGTCGTGATTTTGTCAGCGAAAACTTTTATTTTTTCTTCGGTTACTTCATAGATTTGCTCATTATCCTCAATCTTTCTGTTCACCTTCACATAAATATGCGAACAAAGCAAATACAGCTTCCTCCCCTCAATTCAATACCTATTCTTTCCATTTTATTTTACTCATGATGATTACGAGTGACTAATATATTTAACAATAATAACAGGTCATTAGTCAAAGGAGGATTCCTTTTGAAATGCATCGGCGAACTGTTAGACCAGGAAAAATATCGAATCCCCGGCCGGATTGCCATTATTGAAAATCGGGAAACGGTTATGAAGGTATTCGGGCTGACGAATGAAAACTGGCTAAGAGTCTGGAATATTGATTCGCGTATTTTGACACTGTTTTATAAATCGTTTGAAGCTGAATTTGATTGGTTTATCGTTGTCTATGATTATCATGCTTTTTGTGCTGACCAGGAAATCAAAGAAGCAATTATTTGGCATGAATTAGGACATATTGAATTTCCAGTATATGAACAACAGCTGAATCTTGACAGCGAAATCCAATGTGATGGGCTGGCGGTCAAGAATGGACACAAAGAAGGAATTAGAAAAGTGCTCGAGCTCACCTTGAAAATGGCAAGAACACTGAACCATGAGATTCTCACCCACATTACCACAGAACGTCAAATGAAGCTTCTGGGATGAATTTGAACTTCCGGTCTTAACAATTTCAAATTGATTTGAACCAAAATACAACCCGCCAATCCTAAAGGATGACGGGTTATGTCATATCAGCCGGTATTCCTTAATCCAGCAGCAACGCCGCTGATCGTTAACAGCACCTGGGTGAGCAATTCATCATCTGGCTCTTCATCACTGCGAAGTTCTTTGATCAATTCGACCTGGATGAAATTGAGCGGGTCTACATAAGGATTCCGTCTGTGAACTGAATCCTTGATGTTAGGAGTATGGTCCAGAAGCTCTTTGTCCTCTGTAATCAGGAGCAAGATATTCTTGGTCCGTTCGTACTCCTCAACAATATTGCCAAAAATTCTGTCTGCAATGGCTTTGTCTTCAACAAGCGATGTATATTCCTGGGCAGTTGTGATATCTGCCTTCATCAAGGCCATTTGCAGGTTATCTACAGTACTGCGGAAGAATGGCCATTCGGCATACATTTCCTGCATAAGCTTTAAATTCTCTGGCCCTTGCTGAGCGAAATTTTGCAAGCCTGATCCTGCTGCGTACCATGCTGGGAATAATTGCCTGCTTTGTGTCCAGGCGAATACCCATGGGATCGCACGGAGGTTTTCAAACTTGCTGCTGTTTTTACGGCTCATTGGCCTGGAACCGATATTCAGTTCTGCAAGTTCTTTTAATGGAGTTGCCTGATTAAAGTACGTGATAAAATCAGGATCCTCAAATACAAGTGATTGGTACTTTCTTAAAGAAACAGATGAGATTTGCTCAATGGCATCCACCCACCGTTGGTCACGCAGATGGCCTTGTTCTGATTCTTTCAAAACATTTGCAGCAGCTTTCATCATTGTTGATGTAGCCTGCTCGAGGCTTCTGTAGGCGATGTCTTTTAACAAATAGCGTGAAGATAGTACTTCTCCCTGCTCAGTAATTTTGACTCCCTGACCAAGAGTTTCAACTGGCTGTGAAAGAAGACTTCTGTTCAATGGGCCGCCTCCACGTCCTAATGAACCCCCGCGTCCATGGAAAAATTTCAGGCCGATTTGGTACTTCTTCGCCATTTCATTGATTTCAAGCTGGGCTTTGTAAAGCTTCCAGTTAGCTGTCAATGTTCCGCCATCCTTGCTTCCATCTGAGTAACCGAGCATGATTTCCTGCTGGTCTCCCATCCGCTTCAAGTGATTGCGGTATACTGGGAGATTGAATAAAGTTTCCATGATTTTAGGTCCTGCTGTCAAATCATCAATTGTTTCCAGCAATGGTGCTACATTCAGGTCTGTTTCAAAGGTTCCGTCCGCATGGAGACGGTAGATTCCAGCTTCCTTGGCAAGGACAAGCACCTCAAGCAAATCACTCGCAGATTGCGTCATACTTACAAGATAGACGGTGATGGACCGTTTGCCAAACTCATTATGCGCTCGCTTGACCATCGAGAACACTTCAATCATTTCCTGGGTTTCTTTTGAATAATCCTCATGGTGCAAAAGCAATGGGCGTGGGTCTGCAAGCATTTTTGCTAAAAGCTCCTGCTTATCGCCTTCGTCTAATGAAGGATAATCCTGAGTGATTCCGACTTTTTTCAAGATTTCTGCGATTGCCGTTTCATGTTCCCCGCTATGGTTCCGGATATCAAGCGTTGCCAGATGGAAGCCAAACAACTGTACCTGACGAATCAGCTTTTGCAAGGTTTTTAATTCATGATGTTCTGGATGATGCTGATGAATGCTTCTTCTGATCATCAGCAGGTCTTCAAGCAATTCTTCGGAAGATTTATAACCTATGTCAGATTTGCCGGCCTCCTTCAGTCTTTGGATGATGACGGCGAATTTCCTTCTATAGACCTCGGCTTCAACCTTCCACTTCTCATCCTCTGTAAGGTACTTTCCTTCGTCATTTGAGACTGATTCAATTAACTCTCTGCTAACAGCCGCCCGAGTTGCTGAATGGCTGAAGCGCTTCATTAAATCAACTAACACAGCTTTATATTTTTTCAGGACAAGGCGTCTTTGCCTTTGAAGTGTTTCCCAGGTTACGTCGGGAGTCACATTTGGATTGCCGTCCCTGTCGCCGCCGATCCACGAGCCAAATCGAAGGAAATGAGGTACATGCCATTCATGCTCTGGGTAATTGTCTTTTAGGCTTGTCTCTACTTCCTGATGGATTTCTGGCAAGACATCGAATAGAGTTTGGTCAAAATAATAAAGTCCATTTCTGACCTCATCGATGACGGTAGGCTTTCGATCTCTTAGTTCATCTGTTTGCCACAGAACTGAAACCTCATTAAAGAGACTTTCTTCGATCCTTATACGTTCTTTTTTTGACAAAAGAGGATTATCCAGACTCTTCAGGATATCTGCAATCCGTTTTTGAATTTCCAGAATGGAACGTTTCGTAGCTTCCGTCGGATGTGCGGTAATGATTAATTCCAAGGAAATAGTATTGAGTACATTTTGGATGATATCAGAGGTTATATAATTATCTTTTAATGAAAGGATAGCTGCCTCGATTGAACCTGGTTGTGCACTGATCTCAGACTTTAGCAGATAGTCGCGACGTCTGCGGATCCGATGGTTCTGTTCTGCTGCATTGATTAAGTGAAAATAAACAGAAAAAGCGCGGATGATATTTTTTCTCATAGGGACTGACAATCCTGCAATTTCTTCTTTGAGGGCAGGATATGTGTCACGGTCGTTTTCATTCCTTAGCGTTTTGCACATTGCCCGGATTTTTTCTACTTTTTCAAATAACTCCACTCCACCATGGTAGACAAGAATGTCTCCTAGGATGTTTCCAAGCATCTTTACATCACGGCGTAATGGCAAACTGCTGTCGTTCACTTCGATTCCTGATGTCATTTTGTCACCTTCCTAAAACTTGTAAGAATATTTTAAATATTAATATATCACAAAAATGCTGAGAATGTGAAATGTTATGCATTTGGCAGATTCTTAATAAGTAAAAAATGCAGTAAACTCAATTTTAAGTACTGAAAATATATTTTTCCACCGTTTTGCTCTTACAGTCTTCCCTTTGAGACACTATTTCTCTCGATTTTTTATAAAAAGTGATTCTGTACAGAAAAATGGCTTCCCTAATTGGGAAGCCATTTTCAAGCGATTATTCTTTATTTAGCTTGCTTTGACTTTTTTTTCGGGCTTTCCGGTGATGATCAGCTTCAGAGATTTAGCTGCCTTTGTTTTTCCTGCGAAGTTTTCGGCTTCTGCGAACAATATATGATTACCATTATTAAGGTCTAACTCAACTGCATAAGTACCGTCCAATTGAGTTTTTACAGATCTGATTAATGTGAAATCATTTCCATGTTGTTCATAAATATTGACGATTGTTCCAAGCTCAGCCTTTCCTTCGAGTAATGCAGGTTCCCCTTTGACCATTACTTCTTCCTGGTTCCATGTTGGAGCCGCAGGAGCTTCTTGCTCGGCATCCTTCGACCATTGAAGTGCATTTAAGAACAATTGTCGCCCATCCTGAGTCCATCCATATTCAGGTCCGATGATATTCGTAACTGCAAATGAAGACAATAGAAGGTGCATATGTTCCTTGCTCCTGAATTCGTATGCAATTGAATCACCCTTGTTTTCCCCGTTTACAGATAGACTGGAAATCGGAATCCCGGAGTAACCCTTAAAGGTTGAATAAGGGCTCTTCTCATCATGTATTTTTACATTTCCTTCATCATCAGCATTGATGCCAGCGAACAATGGATGTCCCTCTGAAGCATTAACATATACTGCTCCTTCATTATAACCTTGCTGCCCGGCTTCCGGGCTTCCCAGGATATCTTTAAGTCTTTGGATGGAGCCATCAGCCACACCCCATGTCCCAGTAAAGACAAGGCTTGTTTTATGTTCATCGCTTTCTTTTATCAACTGCTCAAACTGTTCTTTTGTTCCTTTATTCGTATTTACAAGTATTACATCATATTTATTGACGCTGCCAAGGATATCCCAGCTCTTTTCCTCCGAATAGAGCTTCTGTCCGTTAAGATACTTTGTTAGTGAGCCATTCACATCCCCGAGCACCGCTGCTTCAAATGCGTTTAGCTCTAGATTGAATTCCTGATTTTCTGTTCCGATCACTACCTCGAAGGTCTGATCCAGATAACCATCCGCTGCAACATTCAAAGTATATTCTCCTGGAAGCAAATTACTAAATTGATAGTAACCATTTTCGTCGCTGTCTGCATCCATCTTGAAATCTGGCTCATCCTTTGGAATCAATGTCAGGGATGCCCCTGGTACAGGCACTTTTCGTTTCATTTCTGCAATCACACCGTTCAAGTCAGAACCTTCGATAGTTTCAAGCGTAAAGTCGAGTTGAACACTGCTGCCAAGTTCCTCAACTTTCGCTTGCTGAATTTGCTCAGCAAACCCTCTTGCCTGGACCTTTACTTCGTAGTCACCAACACCGATGCCAAATTTATACTGTCCATCACTGTTGGTTGTTGTTTTATGGCTGGTCCCCTCGATGGCAACGTAGGCCCCGCCAATTGGTTTGCCCTGGCTGTCCTTGACTATTCCTTTAATCTCTCCCTGGCTGGCAGTCAATGCATAATCAATCGCATTCATATAAATTGTTTTCGCATTTTCTGTCCATCTGTCATTCGGATGTCCATAGTTGCCAATTTGCAGTGCAGATAATAGAATATGGACGCTGTTCGATGAACTGAATTTATAGCCAATCGTGCTGCCCAAATCTCCTTTCGCAGGATTTGTCAAAGTAGCAAGAGTTGTTCCGCTGTAATTTTGATAGACGGAATACTGCACCGCGCCTTTAGGATTTAAAAGGAAAGGTACCACATCTCCCTTGTGTAATCCTTTCAGTATTGGATGGTTTTCGTCTACTCGCAGGTTGATTTCTTTGTCTACATAACTGTTAACCAGGTTTTCCGGATCACCGTATGCATCCCTTAAATCTCCGATCACGCCTCCAAACATGGCAGTGAAGATTATGCTTACTTCGTTTTCATTGGCTTTTTCAACCATTGCTTTGAAGCGGTCATCCTTCATGTAATATGAGGTATCATTGGCGATAAGTAATTTATAATCCGGTAAATTCTCAATTAAGCTTTCGTATTCTGTGTAAGGATAGAAATCAAAGTCATATCCATTCGATTGAAGGAATGGCATGATTCTGTCCTTTTGATATGGATTTGCAAGCACAGCAATTTTTTCGGAAAGCACAAGTGAGAAGTTCACTTCTGTCTCCTGTCCTGTCGCAATTTCTACGTTCTTGTAGAATGGCTTATACCCTGTTGCGATGACTTTTATTTCATAGCTGCCTGCAGGAAGTGTCGCCTGATAGTTGCCTTCCGCATTCGTCTTTACACTCACCGGAGTGCCAATCACCTCTATTTTAGCTTCCGTGACAGGTTTATTCGTTGATGCATCGACAATTTTGCCAGTTAGTAAACCCGAATCGACAGACTCGAGTGGGAAGTTTTTTGTAGCTGCCTCCCCGTTATTAATACTGACTGTAAAATCCTTGGCTGAGTGCCCGAATGCTTCAATTGATAGTGTATATGTTCCAGTCTCGAGGGCGGCAAAGAATTTTCCATTGTCATCTGTCTGATAGCTCTTGCCTGTTTCTTTTACATTGACCGTAGCCTTTAATGGACCGTTTTCATTTTGGACTGTACCGTTTAGTTCACCGACGATCGCCTCTTTCTCATCGAGAGCCCAATTCAGCGCATTAGCCAAAATTCGTTCCCTGGCAGTGTCAAACGAATCATTGGGCTTGAACACATGGCTGATCGTCATATTGGCAAGCAGGATCTCTACTGAATCAGTTGTCCGGCCTTTAAATGCCACCATGCTACCCTTCTCGCCTGTTACTGTATGGGAAAAATCGACAATAGTTTTTCCGGAATAGCCATCAAAGCCATAGTAATAACCAGATTTAGCAGGAATCTCAATGGTTTCCCCAGTTTTAAAACCAGCAGTAAGTGGATGTTCTGCTAATACTGTTCCATTTGCACCTGGCTTATTATTATGTTCAAAAATGGTCTTTGGATCGTTCGTGAATTCCTGAAGGTATCGAATCGAGCCTCGAGCTCCCGCCTGGCCTGTCCAGATGACCGATTTCCTCTTCTCGTCCAAAGCCTTCTGGAATGCCAAAAATACATCCTTTGAAGGAACCACATCTGGTTTATAATCGGAATTTGCAAAAACAACGTCCACTTCATCCAGTTTGTCTATATCCTTGTAATCCAGGTAGATTACCTTGTAGCCTCTTTCCTCGAGGTATTGCTTATAAGTGGTTCCTGAAGCAGTCAGGTCCACGATGACACCCACTGTTGGTGATGGTCTTAATTTTACGTTAAATGAAGCTTTTTGACTGTCAGTAATCTTTATATCTATATCCTGGCGTACATATCCTTCCTTTTCGATCCTTACTGTATAGTCTCCAGGTTCTATTTTTGAAAGATTGTATTGTCCCTGGACATTGGTGACAGCTTCTCTCGGTTTTCCTAAAAGTGAGATTTTTACTCCCTCAACTGCATTTCCATCCTTGAGGTCTTCGACTGTACCAGAAATTGAACCGACATTTTCAGCAACCTCCATTGAAATCGTCTTAGGTTCACTATCCTTTTCAGCCTTCACGGTTATCGTTTTAGGGGCATAGCCAAAAGCATTGATTTCAATTTCATATTCACCAGATAACATGGCGATTGAAAAGCTTCCATCCTCGCCGCTTGAATTTGTTTGGAACGGCTGTCCCTTTACCTTGATATTTGCTTTTAATGGGTTTCCATTTTCATCGAGAATCTTCCCCGTGATGACTGGGAAATGGACATTTGCTGCCCATAGAACTGAGTTGAGGAGAAGTTGTTTTCCCTCATCTGTATAATCCTTCGCTCCATGGTAATAGGCAAATCCATGGCCACTCATCAGCAACTCGACACTTCCTGCTGATCTTGGTTTATACGCCATGCCTAAGCCATGGGTAGTATCCGAACCTTCATGCTTGATTTCCGCCAGCGGATAGCCGCTGTAATCCTTGAAATAACCTACATAGCTGGCAGCAGGTGTCAGAATTTCAATTAGATCGTCTGCTTTTAATTCACTGAAGATTGGATGCTCTTCGAGTACTTTGTACTGTGCAGCTTCGTTTGTTTTCCTTATCGTTTTCAATTCCTTAGGATCTTTTCTGTAATTCACAAGCTCCTTAATGCCACCACCCCAGACCGCATCACCAAAGATCAAGCTGGTTTGTGCTTTATCTGCAGCCTCCATCATCTCATTGGAAATTGCTGAAGAGCTTGGGTCATTAAAGAAGATTACATCAAATTCAGCCATTCTTTTCACCAAATCAGCAGGCTGCACATCCAAGACATTCACACCTAATTCTTTAAATAGAGCCTTGAAGTTTTTATCGGATGAATAGTAATCTCCGACAACTCCTACAGATGGCGTAGTATGAAGCTGGATATCCAAATCGCCTGAATGGCGTGCGACATCGACATTTTGTGAATGGGCGATGTATCCTGCTTTGCTGAATGATACTTCATACACCTCTTCTTCTAACCCCGATACTTGATAACGACCATTCGCTGAAGTCATTACCTCAGTAATAAGATCTCCTGCATCGTTTTTCACTGCAACTTTGACATCCTTTAGTTCCATGCCAGAAATAGAATCCGTGACCAGCCCTGTCAGCAATCCTTTCTCTGATTCGCCAAGAGCAATTTGGACATTTGCAGGTGCTCCTTTACCCACTGTTACAGTTTCCGTTTTTGAACCTAAACCTTTGGAACGGACTTCTAGTTTATAGGCACCTGGATCATGGAATATAGTGAAGCTTCCATTAGCGTCCGTCTGCGTTTTTACTCCAGTTTCCATCACTTCAATATTCGCTTCGACAGGTTCGCCTGATGCGTTGGTTACTGTACCGGAAATTTTTCCGAACTCCGCATCGTAAAGGTAATCAATGCTGTTAAAGAGAATCTGCTGCTGCCCGCGCAGCCAGCCTTTTGCTGATTCCCAAAGGACTGAAGCGTGGCTGGACAATAGTAAATGCGCGCTATCCTCTGATACGGCATTATAAGCGACACCTGATCCCACAAAACCAAGGGCAGTGTTGCCGATTTTGCCTATTGTCCTTCCGGAATACTGATTAAACCATGCAAAGTCAGCATTATTTTCTAATACATTTATTCTGTCTCCAGATTTATATCCTTTGAAAATAGGATGTTCTGCTTCAACCTGAATTCTCACTTCACCGCCATCATAACCATGTCCAAGCTCTTTTGGGTTCTGCAAGAACTCATTCAAATGGTGTATTGATCCATAGTTTGCTCCCCACTGGTCAGTAAAAATGATGCTTACATTATTATCCTTTGCCTTTTCTGCCAATTCCTTAAACTGAGCTGCAGTAGGCTTGATTCCATCTGAACCGTAACCGCCATTTAAGTAGATGACCTTATAACGGCCGAGATCTTCAACCACATCCCAGCCGCGTTCTTCGGCATGGTATCCATTGACATTCAACAGGCTGGTCATTTCACTCTTATAATCGTTAAGAACAGCAATATCGATTGGCTGTAATTCGTAAGTCAGTTCTGATTTTTCACCCGCTTTGATAACGATTTCCACAATTCCTTGTTTATAGCCATTTAAAACAATCGAAGCAGAGTAAGTTCCTTCAAATACTTCTTCTGAGTTAAAAGTTCCATTGCTGTTTGTCTTTCCCTCAACTGGTGAATTCTTAAGTTTGATTTCTGCTCCCTCTACCGGTTCAGCTGTTCGCTTGTCTTTTACCGCTAAGGATAATGAACCCTTTTCTGCATCTTCAAGCTCATAATTTTTCGTATATGGATATCCAGAGGCAAGTTCCACTTTCTCGGTAAATTGCTTTTTGCCGTAGGATGAAATCCTGATTGTATACTCACCTGGTTTATGTTTCAGTAAAAAGCCGCCATTTTCATCTGTGCTGACGCTTTCTCCAGTTTCGGTAACTGTAACTGTTCCCTTGACAGACCCACCCGAGCTATCCTTCAATGAACCTTTTACGATACCAGGAGATTTGTAGCTTAGCACTCCTGACTGATAAGGTACGATGACCTGACCTGTAAGGATTGGGATTCCGGACGTACTATATTCAGGGAGGCTGAAATCTTTCAATCTTTCACCGTTATATATATCAATGATCGAAAGGTTTCCACTTGTGCCTGCAAAGAATAAAAGTCCATTGGCGGAGACAGAGCCGTTGTTGAGTGTTGTACCTACTGAGCGGTTTTCCCAAAGCATTTGTCCGTTTTTAGCGTCGAATGCACGCAAGGAAGGCTGTGCTGCAGAACCGATGACGACGATATTTTCATAGAGGATAGGAGAACCTGCCTGCGTATCTCCTATACCCGCAGCATTCCAGACCTCTTCTCCAGTCTTTGCATCAAGGGCGTAAAGTGTACCTCCTCCAGTGTTAAAATTGGTACCTGCAAGATATAGTGTCCCATTGTCGTATACAGGCTTGGATGCAACACCTTCATTTATCAGCGTTTTGCTCCATACCTCGGAACCATCTTCGATTCTTAGCGCCCTTAGCTTTTGATTATCATAGCTTCCGACAAAAAGCATTCCATCACCAGCACTTGGCCCAAAATAAGTAGGCGCACCAAGTGCGACACTCCATTTCTTTTCGCCAGTTTCTGCATTTAGTGCGTTAAGATGGGCATCATCAGTCAAATTGGACGCAACAAACAGCGTGCCATCAATAAATATTGGTGATTCATAGATTGCCTGTGATCCAACATCAGTCGTCCAAAGAATGCTTCCTGATTTTAAATCCAGGGCATAGATCTTACCGTTTTCTCCGCCTGAAAGATAGACGGTATTTCCTTCGATTGTAGGTGATGATCTGTTCGTACTTCCAATTCTTACTGCCCATTGCTCCTGTCCAGTAGCTGAATCAAGCCCTACCACATATCCGCTGTCAGTGACCAGCACCACTTTGTTATTAGCAGCGGCAGGAGTGGAAAATAGGATTTTCCCTTTGCCTGATAGATCGTAATCCCAGCTTTTTTCGAGTGCATCAAGGTCAATACCGTTTGAGGATACAGCGTTCCGATGAATGTTTCCATTTGCCATTCCCCATTGGTTATTTAGCTCGGTTTGATTTGATTTTACTGTTAAATCGACAGAAGAATCCTGGTTTACCTCAACATCTTTGGCCAAACCGTTTATTCCTTCGCCGGAGACCTGTAGGACATATTTACCCGCAGGAAGATTTTTGATTTCGAATTCACCTTGTGCGTCTGATCGATATGCAGGGAGTGGCGTTCCTTTTACTCTTACGTACGCATAAGGAACTGCATTACCTGATTCATCCGTAATTTTTCCCTTTACTGAAAAAGCCTGGGCAGTCTCCAGGATCCAATTCACCTGAAGAATTTCCCCTCTATTCAACTGTATGGTAGTTTCGAAATCTTTGTATCCGAAAGATGTGATTTTTACTTTATGGCTGCCTTCGCGGATTTTAAGGCTGAAATCCTCATCTTTGTTAATGTCAAAGGATAGAGCTTCATCCTTGATTTCCAATTTACCTGAAAGAGACTTGCCATCCTGATTTTTAAGTGTTCCCTTCAATTCTCCAGCAAACGCAGATTCAGTTACTGCCTGGTAGATATTCATGATTCCGCTGCCATAGGAATCATTAGGCAAGGAACCCATATGCGGTTCGACCCTGGCAGTCTCTTTAAGGGTTTCTTTTACCTGTTCGACTGTAAGGGCTGGATTAGCTTGCAGCAATAATGCAACAGCACCGGTAACATGAGGTGTTGCCATAGAGGTGCCGCTGATCGTATTGTATGTTCCTTCGTTCAGTTTAGCTGGCCATGCTGAATAAATCTTATGGCCAGGAGCTGATATATCTGGTTTAATGATTCTTTTTTCCTCGCCATTTTCATCCTTCCAGAAAACAGGTCCCCGGCTTGAAAAAGATGCAGTCTGATCATAGAGATCGGTTGCCCCAACTGCAAATGTTTCTGGAAAGCTGCCCGGTGATCCGATTGTCTGTGAACCTGGACCATCATTACCGGCTGCAAAGGATGGGAATATTCCTGCCGATAACCATGCTTTTACATCTTCATAGAATTCCAGATTGTAAGTATTTGAATTTCCCCATGAATTGTTGACTACGTGAGGCGCCTTTGACGGGTCCCCGCCAGGTGCCATGAACCATTGGAATGCCTGGTGGATGGCAGATAGCGTTGTAGAACCGCCGTCATTGAAAATCTTAGCAGCAATCCACTCTGCTTCAGGTGCTACTCCGATTGGTTCCCCTGCTCCGCCGCCAACGGCTGTGCCGGCAACATGTGTTCCATGTCCAAATCCATCATTCGGAGTATCATAGCCTTGTCCAGATAGATCGATCCAGGAGTATTGATGGTTGCCATCACGGCCTCGATAGTTTTGCCTTAAGGCTTCATGGTTTCCATCTACTCCAGAGTCCATAATACCGACTACTATTCCTTCACCTTTTATTCCGTATTGTCCCCATACCTTGGTGGCATAGATTTTTTCCAGACCCCACTGTGGAAGTCTTGGAGGATTTTCATCCACCGTAATTTCTGGAAGGCTTAAGGTTTCATCCAGAGTGATATCCCCAATATCCCCCCGCTTTTTTAGTTCTTCAAACGCTTCTTTTGTGACTGAAGCGGAAATGCCGTTAATAATCCATAACGATTCCTTCTTTTTTGCTTTTCCTTTGTTTTCTAAAGAAGTAAGTGCCTGCTGGATACCTTTTTGAGAACTTTGAGCTTTTTCCTTGAGGTGGTCTTGGATGGTTTTAATCTTTTCTGAGCGGTTCTTCTTTTCTTTTACCTGGGGATAGATCTTGTTGAGGTCTGGTTGATCTTTCATTCGTATGATGACATCGACTTCTTTTTGTTTTGAAAATGCCTTTAACAGTGCCGATTCATCATTTATAGCTTCTTTTGAATCCTTCAGCGGTGGTGGTTCGATTCCTAGTCCTTGCAGCAAGTTTGCTAATTCACTTTTCGATTCAGAATCCTTATTTTGTTCGTTTGTGTTACTGGATTTTAATGATTCTTCCCGTTGTTTTTCGAGGATCAATTCTTCTTTAGAAAAGCTTTTTGGTTTTTCAGCTTCTGCAAATGTCTGCTTGGAAGTAAATGAGGTGAACATCATCAATAACACAAGTAAGATAGCCGAAATTTTCCTCACAGTATTCTTCGTCTTCCGTTTCATCTGTTCTTGCACCCCCTAATAATTTGAATAACGAAGGAATACTGCAAAATTTTGTAAAAACCTTTTAATTTATAGAAAATTTATACTATTCTGATAAAAATGATTCCAAAGCATTACTGCATTTGTAAGGAATAGGAAATAAGGATTGGATTTTAGATATGAAAAAAAGACCATATTTGGTCCTTTTTGTAATAGGTTATTTTGATAGCGGTATTACTTTTGCGCCGCATGTTTTTGTGTAAAATTCAATTGGGCCGGCATTTTCGATAATGATTTCCGTATAGCCCTTTCGTTTCATGGCTTCAAGACTTCTGAGCAAAAGTGCCTCTCCTAAACCCTTGGCTCTTATGTTTTTTGCCACTCCCATTGGTCCGAAATACTTCTGTTTCCTGATGTCAAAGGCTGCAAATCCAATAAAGGATCCAGCTGAATCTTCCGCGACGAAAATAGAGGGATTTATTTGTGACAATCCCAGTTTGATAGAGTCAGTCCAACGGGAGCCAAATTCTTCGTCAATGAACAGGAGAAGCCTGGCTGAATCTGCAATACCAGCTTGTCTGATGGTTCTGTATTTTCTTTCATGAGTTATGTATTCAGTTAAATCCAGGCTCAGGTTCCTAGTTACTGTTGCAAAACTTAAAATGGCATCCTGCTGCACCGGGCTTAAAACTTTATCCGTATTTCCAGTGTTAATTAATGCTTTCAGTACATGACCTTCGTTTAAATAGATTTGATTGTAGCTTTTCATATACTTGATGGCTTCTTCGAATACCAATTTTGTAGTGGAGCAGATTGGAATATTGAAAAGTTCATGGTTTATGGTTGCAAACGTAGTATTTTCTGATGAGTGATTAATCAAGTTTCTTATTAAATCTAGTGAGATACCACCCTTTTTCTTTGCCTCTTCGACCTGGAATGATCCGTCATCGAGACATCCAAGCAAAAGGTGTTCTGGCATTAAGCAGGGGCTTTCTGTCCTGTGGCACTCAAACTCAGAAAGCTTGAATGCTTTAGTCAGTTGTTTTGAAATTATTATATTTGGCAAATTCAACTAAGATACCCCCCTATGAGATTGAGTGTTCTTCCTTAACTGAAAACAGTTTTTTAAGCACTTGCCTTTAATTCTTCGTCTTTTTTCTTGATGGATGAGTAGCTATGAAGGGTCATACCGAGCATTACGATGAAAATGCCGATCCAGGATATTAATGACGGAAGCGGCAATGACAGGATGAAAAATTCCCCGGCTAAAGCGAACAGGACCTCCATTGCTTGTGTTGCCTCGACTGCAGCCAGTTTTTGCATGTTCCCTCTGACAAGATCTGTGGCTTTAAAAAACAGGACAGTTGCAACCACCCCAGAGCTTATGGCTACCAAAAGCGACTGTAAGCTTTGGTTCATTGTTGGCGGACCCTCTGCATATAAACCGTATATGGAGAGAATAATCCAAAACGGCAAGCTTGCAAGTGTCATCCCAAGGACACGCTGATAGGCATCCAGACTGCCATTTGTGACATCCATCATTTTGCGGTTTCCAAGCGGGTAAGCAAATGAGGCTATCAGCACAGGGGTGATTCCCAGTATTACGTTTTCAAATGGAATATGCCTGGAATGCTCAATTTGCATAAATAGAATTCCAGATAAAATGATCAAAGACATCCAGAGACCTTTAAAAGGAATCTTCCCCCGTACATTTACCACACCATTTTTAGTTTTGATTGTTTCAAAGAATAGCGGGCTAAGCAATGCACCTGAAATGATGGTAATTTGCCAGGTTCCTGCTATTAGCCAGCCAGACGAATAGGCAGCGGCATATGTTAATGGAGCATAGAACATTACAAATCCGACAAAGCTCCAGATGAACCAGGAGACTGGATTCGACTTCATGACCAGGAATAACTGCCTTAACCCTTTTCGAGCCGCAACGATAACTAACAGGAACGGAACCATGAATATATATCTGAGTGAGGCACTCCAAATCCAGCTTCCGCCTGTCAATTCCATTGACTGGTTAAGGACAAAAGTAAAGGCAAAAAAGAATGCTGCTAATATTCCTAAAAAAATGGGTCCCATCCGCTCACTCCCCCATTAATAAAGTTTCATTAAAAATCTTTGTAACTGCTTTTATACTGTGCCGATTTTTTATTGCGGGTTCTTGACAGCCGGTGCTATTTCTTCAATTTTATTTGTCCAAATAATACCCTCGAAATGATCCGGGAGACGTTCCAAATCTTCCTTAGAGTCAAAGCCGGAAGAAAAACCGCTGCCATTTCCTCCGACAATAATTGTCCTTGTACCCTTTCGGTCCATTCTGTCAACAAATTTTTCAGGCCAGCCCCAAAGCCAGGGTCCGATTTTCTCGGGAATGTGTAATTGAGTATTTTTGCAACTTCCAGGTACATACCCTGACCAACCGACTGCTATGTACGGAAGTAAACAGCCTTTTAATGTCTCTTTTGACATCACTTTCATATCAGGCATTTTATCCTTTAATGTAGCAATGGGCTCATCCCCACCGTAGACAGCTATGTAATCAAGGGTTTCATTTGGATAGCTTTTCAGATAATCTGCTAAAAGCCGGCCTTCCTCAGGATCATTGCTTTTTATATGGATCAATAATTCCTTGCTGCTAAAAGCCTGCAATATTTCATCCAATGTAGGCATCATGCCGATGCCCTTTCCACGGAATGGAAATGTCTTGCCATCATCAGCTGTATACCCATATCCGACGTCAAGAGCCTTTAATTCTTCAACACTATGCTCCCTTGTAACACCTTTCCCATTGGTCCGGCAATCAAGTGTCCAGTCATGGAAAACAATAAAGTCCCCATCTGTGGTAGGATGAACATCCAGTTCAACGATATCAGCTCCTTTTTCAAAAGCTGCTTCCATCGAAGGAATCGTATTTTCCAAGTAGTCATGTTCCGGTACATGGATTCGTTCCGCCGTACAACTTTCTCCCGTAACCCCTTCCAAATCAAATGTTTGCGCCATCCCTCTATGAGCCAGCAGCTGTGGCTGATGACTGCCTGATGGGAATAATGAGGTATTGTTCATGAATATTATTAAAATCAATATAAACAATAAGGTAAACTTTTTATACTTAAAGTACTTCATGAAATCCTCCAATTTTTTTATCAATATACTAACCATCATAATGTCTCAGTCCTGGATTTTCCATAAAAAACATCAATAAAAAACACCCTGGAATCCAAAGTCCAGGGTGTAGATCAGTTAGATTTGTTTTTGTTCAAAGCTTACTTCATTTGGTTTTTCATATGTTACGTAGGTACCGGCGATAAAGTCGTGAATCGCTCTTTTATCCTGGCGCAGCCCTACCATAAAAGCGCTGACGATGACACCTATGCCCAGTGTTAAGAGATAAACAATGGCTGCGACAAAAGTGCGCATGAACATTGTACCAAAGCCAAGCTTATCACCATTTACTTTTGCGATTCGTACACCGACGATTTTTTTGCCTATTGTATATCCTGACCATATGACAGGAACAATCAGTGTGTAAAGAAAGTTAACTGATTGGCTGAAGGCATTTTCATCTGCACTCCCTGTTACGAGGTAACTGATAAGTGATATTGGTATACCGATAATTAATCCGTCTAAAATTGCTGCCCCAAGCCTTACCCAAAAACCTGCAGGTCTGTTCATTGTTAATCCTCCTGGGTTGTTTTATTTTAAAATATCTGCAATTTCCTGCTCGCCAGTCTGTAGTGCTTGCATTCTTGCAGTCATTCCTGAATAGTCTTCCATTTGTGGATCTGCTCCCAATTCTATCAATAGTTTTACAGCTTCAAGCTGGCCGCTGAATATAGCATAAGTCAATGCAGTATAGCCAGCGCTCATTTCTTGATAGTTTGGATCCCCTCCTGCTTGGTGAAGAAGGTTAATGATTGAAGTGTTTCCTGTTTCCGCAGCAGTCATGAAGGGGGTCATGCCATAATCTGATTCGAAGTTAGGGTCGGCATTAAGATTAAGCAGCAGCTTTATCATTTGCTCATTCCCGTCTTTTACGGCCCAATCGAGAGGAGTATAGCCTTGATAATCGATGGTATGAACATCTTCTCCATCTTCGATCAGTTTTTTTACCTTTTGCAAATCTCCGGAAATAACAGCATGAATCAGTGGAGAAACTTCATTTTCTCCTTCCAAATCATTATCTTCAGTTAAGAAAGTCGAATTGATGATGTTATAAACATAGTAGCCTCCTGCCCAGGCAGTACCGATAAGCATAACGGAAACAAAGCCGAATATTAGCAAAGCTTTGGATTTTTTATGAGAAATGAATACTTGATCGGTTTCACCAAAAAAAGAGCTAATTTCATTAATTCTTTTCGGCAGCGGCGGATGTGTTGATAATACCTCCGCAAGCCAGATAAAAAATCCTTTCTCATGATTGATTTGGTCGAGATATTCAGCCTTATTCACTTTTCCATACAATCTTTTGCCAACTGCCAGCAATGTCAGGCTATTCTTCGCAGCGGCAAAATTCCCTGTATAGTATGCCGCATAACGGTCACATGTATATTCGCAAGCTCGCAGATACATTTCAGCTATACCAGGAATCCACATGGAGGGCAAAATGAACAGCATTTTCCCAAGGTGTTTGCGTTTAATGTGAGCCAATTCATGCGCTAAAACAAAGCTGACTTCATCCTCCGCATTTTGTTCCACAAGTTCGAAAATTTCAGAATAAACAACCATCATATTTCTCCCGAAAAAACGGGTGGCAAAAGCGTTCAGGACTCCACCTGATTGAATGACGTATATATCTGGAATTTGCTTAATTTCCATCCTCTCACAAAGCCCTGTCACTGTCTGTTGAATTAATGGGAACTGATTTGCCCCAATCTTCACTCCGTTTAGCCTGATATGTCCAATCATAAGGGCATGCAGTAATAATGAAATCATTAAGAATGCTGCAAGGATAAAAAGTCCGACAAATGAAAAAGCAAAAATGAGGTAAGACACAATACTAATACTTAGTACGGTCCAGAAATATTTATTCTCATTTTTATGAATCAATTCTTTCTGTGAGTATGTTTGTTCTGACACCTATTTAATTCTCCTTATATATAATTAAGATGATTATATGGAAAATTAATAAATTGGTATAGATGAGTTTTATAGGAATTAAGTCCTTAATTTGTCAGGAAGGTATCTAAATTTGCAAATTAAAAAAGGGTCGTAAAGACCCCCTAGTTTCATTTTTTAAGAAAAAATTTTGGTTTTCTCATAAAGGTGGTTTTTTCAACATTCTGCTTCTTATTTTGATACTGCTCAATAATATCATTCAACCGTTCTAGTTGAAATGCATAATCATAGATGGCAGATCCGATTATGACGAGTCTGAGCTTGTGCTCTCTTTCAATAGTCGCATCCTCTATGATCGACTGGAGAAATTGACCGCTTCCCATTAATATTTCTTCCGCTTCTATTTCCTTTACTTTTCCAGAATATTTCAAGAGGATCATCTCGTGATATTGGATCAGTTCTTCAAGGTGGTGGTCGAACTCTCTAGTCTCCTGGTCATCAGGCCGGCTTTGGAAGAAATGGTCCTCAATAATATCAAGCAGTTTTGCCCCTTGCTGAAGACAGGCGAGCATTTGCTTAAATACCACGATTTCCCTTACGTCAAGCGGTTTAACTTTTGATATTTTCTCCCTTTCTTCATCAACGATTTTATAAAAATCCTCCAGTTTTACTAAATTCTTTTTAAATTGAATCCACTCATTCTGGAAGGTCTTTTCTGTCAATTCATTCGAAATGGCTGTCCTGATCAGCAGTGACATGATGCTGAAGCTGGCGTTCATTTTTTCTATGAAATTCTTATTAAAGTTTGGAGGTGAGATAATAAGGTTTACAAGGAAGGCAGAACCCATTCCCACCAGGACAATGATGAATTTATTTCCGGCTGCTACAATACCTTCAAATTCATGTGAACTCATCATAACCAAAACTGTAATTAGCGTTAAGGAAATTGACCCTTCCATCTTAAGCTTTAAACTTATAATAATTACAATGACCATAACAAGCCCTATTACAATGGGATTATTGCCGAACAGATAGATGGAACTGATGGCTATGACTGCCCCGAGGGTATTTGCCTGGAATTGCTCCAAAACCTGTTTCCAGGAGCGGTAGATGGATGGCTGAATCGTGAAAGTTGCTGCAATCGCGGCAAAGACTGGGGGCTCCAATCCCAGCCATTTTGTTATATATAAGGCAAGCACGACAGCAAGCCCAGTTTTCAAGACCCGCGGCCCTAGTGTAATCATTAAATCCCCTACTCTCTTGAAAATCCTTCTATTTTTTTCGGTTGCTAAGATAATCAAACACATCCCCATCATATCCGAAAAGAGCTCTGATTATAAAGAGAGATGATTTTTCAGGGCTAAAAAAGGGTATCATCCCCAGTAGCGGGAAATAATATTCGAGCAGCTTGTACAAAAGGTGGGAATCGAATGATCAATCTAGACAGAAATCATGATCCTAAAAGAAATGCGGAACTAATATCAACATTATCGGGTAAGAGTTTAAACATAAATGAATTGGTACATGAAACGAATGCTTTATTCCAGGAAGCAAGTGCGGATTACACTTCTATTCAATATAAAAATTCAGCTGCCATTTCCTCCTATTTCACTAACTTCAAGTCGACACTCAGGAAGCTTGTACAGACAAAGTCAGCATTTGACGATGCTGAAGATTTTGATACTGTTGTTGATCAAAACGGGAATATATATCCGGAGTGGATGGAGTTATTGATCGATGAATACAATCAATTATTGCAGGAAATCGATCGTGAAGTACATCTCGAGGATTTTGGTGCAGTCGGAGATGGAAAAACGGATTGTACAGAAGCTTTCCGCATGGCATTCGGCAAAGGACGAGTAAAAGTATATGTTCCAGAAGGAGTTTTCGTTACAAAAGGAATCAGGCTTCCTTCATGGACAAGCCTTGTTGGGGCAGGCAAAGGAAGAACCATCATTAAGCTTAGCGATACAGCACCAAAAGGAACAAGACTTGTCACAAACCGGAATCACCGCACAGGAAACCGCAATATATATGTTAAAGGAATGACACTTGATTGGAATGTTGAACGTCTGGGGAATACGGATAAAACGAGCACCTGGGGAAATCATTCCAGCTGCCTGCTGTATGCGAACGTGAAATTTGGCTGGGTGAAGGATGTAGAAGGCGCCAATCCCGGGCTTCATTGCTTTGATATTTCCTCTCCCCTCTACAATTATTATGGTGATGGCTACCGTGCAAGGGGCGGCAGTGAATATGTCTGGCTCGATAATCTGACAGGTTATGGTTTTGGTGATGATGGGATTACAACCCACCATAGCGACAATATTTTCATATCAAATTGCCATATGTGCGACCCAAGCGGAAAAGCGCATAAAAAAGGGTTTTCAAATTCCAATGGGATCGAAATCGACGATGGCTCGCGGAATGTATGGCTGTGGAACAATTCATCTGCCAGATGTTTTGGAGGTGTAGAAGTCAAGGCCCATCATACGTCTTCTGCAGCCAATAATGTTGTTATTATTGGCCACCTTTCAGTGAATGATAATCGGTCCTATAATTTCAGGCATATTGGCCATCATAAGGAAAATGACCCTGAATCCAAGACAGCAATCAACTTAAGAGCTGCCAATATTGTATCAGTTAAGCCAATCCATACTGATTTATATGCCAATTCTTCTCCAAGGGCAATGGTTGTATCAGCATATAAAAATGTTGCAGTAAATCATTTTACGGTGATTGGCGACCCTGCATACAATTATGAGGGTGAGCCAGTAGTCGCCATCCAGTATCGTTCGAGAAATATCATATTAAAAAATGTCCAAGTCAGCGGGTTCACAAGTGCTGGTCACGATATAAAGGTATTTGGAGGCGGAAACCATGCTGACAATGTAAAGCTTCGCAATGTTTTTGTCAATCATTCTGCGCCAAAATCAATCCATATAGGTGCAGGTGTTGAAAAGGCGGTGGTGAGCGATGTCTTTGCTGAGGCTGTTAATGGGAAGGCAGTGGTCGAAGTGGCTGAAACCAAACCACAGATAACAGATATTCACGCGAAAGGATTTAAGGTGCCAGTAGCAGTGCTGCATCAAAAAAGCAATACAATCGTTTAATGAATGTACTATGAAATCAGGCGGCCTCTAATTTGAGGCCGCCTGATTGCTTATCGTAGTAAACTGCATTAAGAGAGCACCCATTTACGGATTGCAAGCGCCACTCCACTTTCGGTATTAGGTCCCGTAATAAAGTCTGCAGCTTGCTTGACTGTTTCCTGTGCATTCCCCATAGCAACTCCGAGCCCAGATTCCGTGATCATGGCGATATCATTTAAACTGTCCCCTACTGCCATGACATTATCCATTGATATGCCAAGAAGTTCGCAAACCTTTTCCAGGCCTCTTGCCTTATTAATTCCCAGAGCGTTTACTTCTATGTTTTTAAGGCTTGAGTTGCTGATTTCAAATAAGCCTTTCTCTTTTAACTCATTCAAGACACTTTCTCGGATTTCATCTTCTTCTATATGGAAACCAAACTTTAACCACTCCTGAGACAGGAGGTCTTCTGGCATATTGTTGTTCCAGTTGTTTTCACTGCTGATGGCCCAAAATTTAGCATTGTGTTTTTTTGATAAGTCATACATCCATTGAATGTGAGCTGTATCGACTGGATTGCGGAGCACGAGTTCTCCGTTGGGTCCCCATATTTCACCGCCATTAACTGTTACCAGATACGAAGACAGTTCTAGCGAAATGACATAATCCCGCGCTGTTTTTAGGCTTCGGCCTGTACTGAGAACTACATGGACACCTTTTTTCTCCGCCTCTTTGATTGCCTCCTTGTTTTCTGCTGATACTTCATGATGTTCATTCAAAAGTGTACCATCCATATCAAGTGCGATTAGCTTTATTTCTGGTTTCTTTTTATCCAAAGTGTACCTCCATTAGTTACTGTTATTGATACTGTCGATTGCCTGTTTTACTGTGGCGAATGTATTGATGCTTGAAAAATCCACTCCGCCCTCTACTGCAGCCTGGGCAAGCTCCGGTCTCATGCCCGTTGCTATTGAATCAACTCCCAGCAAGCGTAATACATTGTGGATATCAAAAATATGTTTGGCAATCGTGGCATCGATGGTAACAATACCTGAAAAATCAATGATCAAACATTGGATTTTTTGTTTTGCGACAAGCGGTACAGCACGCTCCATTATTAATACTGCTCTATCGTGGTCCATTTTTCCAACCAGAGGCAGTACAGCGACATTTTCCTGGACAGGCACAACAGGTGCCGACAAAATATTCACTTCATCCTGTACTGCTTTCATTATTTGTTCATTATGCCTTTCGAAGGCAAAGACCGTTTCGTTTATGCTTATATCCAGCATATTGTTTACTCTTTTATTGATCCAGATTAAGTCTTCGGTACTAACTCCATGCTTTAGGCTGATTTCAGCCATTTTATCAATAAATACAAGCCTGGTTGGAGGATATCTCAGAATGATGTCAGAAATTCTTCCACCTTTTGCTGCTTCCCGCTCTCCATTATTCCTGCTCCAGGCCAGTAGCGCTTCTGGTGTTGAGTCATCCGCATTCTTGATGGAATCCCCAAGAAAACCAAAATATTCAGTATAAACTTCAACAGCTTGATCAATTTCTTTCTGTGGTATTTCAACCCCGATTTTTTCAATTATTTTTTCTACCATTTCCTTCGCGATCGGATCGGAATTTTGTTGTAGTTCATCTGCAACCGCTAGAATTGAGTTCACCAAGGTCACTTCCTCTTCAGTCGTTGGATAGGTTAAGGGCATCTGCAGGTATCAAATATTCAACCTGCTAATTAGCACTCTTTGTAATTTTAGGATAAAAAAGTACTTACGATTAATATCATTATTTAACAATAGAATACACTTTATTTAAGATAAATTCCTCTGATAAGCTGTTAAGCTTTAGGGTTAATATGAAAATAATCAGGTTGGCCTAGGTAAATGATACTCATTTTAACTTGTGAAATGCAAATAGTAACAAAACAAAAAAATCCTCCTTAAGTTAATCAGGAGGATTGGATGGATGCCTAGTACTCTTTGGAGATTCTGGTCAATTCGAAGAACTCTCTTTCTGGCTTCATCCACTTTGTTCCTTTCTCAGATACAAGATAGATTCCTTTATCCAGTTCATAGTAGACCTCTACTTTGATTGTACCAAAATCCATGACGCTTTTCTCGGCATAAGGGACCTTGTCTTTGTTCCATTCAAATGCCTCATTCACCATGGCTGCCACCTGTTCAATTGATTCTTTATCAGACATTTTAAAACAATCGTCATTTCGGTCCGGCTGTTCATTGATACAAATTTCTGCAGGGGCGGTTTCAATCCACTTCTCCGCTGATAGCCTCCCGATTTTGTCAAAAATCACTTCAGTCTGATTACTATTTTTAAAGTAAGCAGCACCGATTGTAAGATCCCACTGCTGACCTTCTTTTTGCCATGTTGACATGAAACCTGCTCCATCACCCTCGGTCTCTGGCGAAAGTTGAATCATAACTTCAGACCATCCGTTTTCTGGCAATTCAGCCCTATAGAACGACAAAATGTCTTCCCAATGATTGCCTTCAATGATGTATTCCGGACTATCTGGCTCCAATCCCTTATAGAGAGGAACATCCTCTGATTTTTCAGGTACAAAGGTAAGTCCTGCGTATTTAGCTTCATGATTCAAATAATAAATAATATAGCTTCCTGCAATGACTAAAATAGCTAGAGATAATATAATGGAACGTCTAATTTTCAAGCAAATCCCTCTTACCCTTTTTGTTTCATCATAATACATAAACTGGTAAGATTCTATACCGTTAAATCTCACAATTCCCTTTTATGAAAAAAAAGTTTATAATTGATGTACCAAAATTTAGTTCAGGAGGACTGTATGACAAACGAAAATGAAATCCCAAAAAAGAAAATGAGCCTTCAGGATGCTATTAAACAGCAATTAGAAAACAAGAAAAAGAATGCTGCGGGCGGCAAAGGTGCCATGAATCAGCAGGATACAACGAAGAAGATGAAAAGCCAGCAGACGAAAAAGGTAAGCAACCAGCGTCGAAAGATGGGAGTTTAATGAACGGTCAGAATCGCAATGAAATATCTCCCGGCCAAAAAGTGAATATTGTCCTTAAAAACGACCAGAGGACTGGGAAGCTTACAACCGGAGTGGTAAAGGACATCCTTACCAATTCAAGCAGACATCCACATGGGATCAAAGTCAGGCTTGAAGACGGTCAGGTTGGCAGGGTAAAGGAAATTCTAGAAAGATAAAAGCATGAAAGGAAAACCCCTTTCATGCTTTTTTTTACCCAGTTTTCTCCCTGACCTTATCAATAATTAATTTATTCAGGCGTGGAGCCAACTGAAAAAGGATGGTCCCTATGAACGCAATGACCAATATATAAACACTCGCAAACATCTTTAATTCGCCTGACGCAAGGGCGGCAATGATAACCGAAAATTCTCCTCTTTGTGTCAAGGATAGTCCTGCTTTCAGCGAATAGCTTCTTGGAAGGCCATACCATTGACCGCCAAAATAACCAACAATCAGTTTATGGATCAGCGACCACAGAACAAGGACGACTAACAATCCTAAATAAGGGATTTCATCAGACAGCTCAATATGAAGCCCAAAGTTGAGGAAAAAGAAAGGAAGAAATATATTTCTTACTGGCAATGCGACTTTTTCTACCTTGTCTTTGATTGTCAGCTCTGAAAGCATCATTCCAGCCAGGAAAGCGCCAATCACCTCTGAAAGTCCAAGAAGCATCGCGATACCGCCGTAGGTCAGAGCGATACCGGTTATTAATACGATAAAAATATCATCTTGTTTAATATCTTTTAAAATAGATTCTGCCTTTTTGAAGACGATTCTCGCAAAGAATACGGCAACTCCGGCGAGCAAGGCAATTTTGAGAAGAATGAACAAAAAGTCTTTTACTGTAAACCCTTCCCCTGTTAATCCTATCAATACAGTTACAAGGATTGGTGCAATCAAATCTTCAAATACAAGTATGAGCAGCATGAATTCTGATTCTTTGTTTTCGGTCCTGTTTTTATCTTCGAGCAGCTTTGCTGTGATGGATGAGCTTGTGGCGTAGACAATCCCCCCTACTATTAACGAGGAAACCCAATCAAGTCCAAAAAGATAGCAGATTCCTGCGGTTACGAATATGCCTAGAACTGCATCCAGCAAACCGCCTTTCCAAACTTTTGCGCTATTTCTGATAAGCCTGCTTACCGGGAATTTCATTCCAAGGAGGAAAAACAATAAAACCAGGCCGATTTCCCCTGCGACCTCGATCACTTTGGACTCCTTAATAAATGCGGATATAAAGAGTCCCAGCAATATATATAATAATATATCTGGTATTTTTATCAGCTTGATTCCAATCATGCCTATGAAAAAAAGAACCAGTAAAAATAGCCCGATGGCTAAAGTCAAATTCAACCTGCAACAACACCTTTATTTATTTTTTAAAGTGTTCTATCTTATCTACTACCCAATTTATACGGCACCAACACTGACAAATGAAAATGTCTCAGGTCTTTATTTTCCGTCAAATCTGGAATAATATGATAAAATTATTTAAACAGTATATATGGATTAACATTGTAAAGGGGGGAGTATATGAACAGCATTCCAGCAGCTGCTCTTGCTCAACAACAGCATAAAGGCATAACGAAAACAAAATTAGCAAAAAGGATTTTTTTCATCATTTTTGGTGCGATTTTGATGGGGGTCGGGATTGAGGAATTTCTCGTTCCAAATCGAATTCTTGACGGTGGAATCGTAGGTATTTCAATTATCCTCTCTCATTTGACTGGCTGGCGACTTGGCCTATTTATTTTCATCCTTAACATCCCATTCTTTTTCATCGGTTATAAGCAAATAGGTAAAACATTCGCATTATCGACCTTATTGGGTATCACGGTCTTGTCTTTAACCACTACTTTTCTTCATACTGTCCCTGTTTTTACAGAGGATTTACTCCTGGCTACTGTTTTTGGCGGCATTGTACTTGGAGCTGGTGTAGGCATTGTCATCAGGTATGGCGGCTCCCTTGACGGTACTGAGATTTTGGCCATACTTGCCAATAGGAAGCTTCCCTTCTCTGTTGGTGAAGTGATCATGTTTTTTAATATCTTTATTTTTGCTACTGCCGGTTTTGTTTTTGGCTGGGATCGGGCCATGTATTCAATACTTGCATATTTTATCGCGTTTAAAACAATAGATGTTGTCATTGCCGGTCTTGATGAATCAAAAGCGGCCTGGATCATCAGTGATCAGCATAAGGAAATAGGAGAAGCAATTCTTGCCCGCCTAGGGAGAGGAGTTACCTATTTAACTGGAGAAGGTGCATATACTGGCGATGACAAAAAGGTCATTTTTTGTGTCATTACACGTCTAGAAGAGGCAAAACTGAAGTCCATTGTGGAGGAATTGGATGAAACAGCTTTCCTCGCTGTTGGGAATATTGCAGAAGTCCGTGGAGGCAGATTCAAGAAACGGAATATTCACTAATGAAAATGAGGAAAGAGTCGCAGCTCTTTCCTCATTTTTTTATCAAGGCGTAAACATTGGTATCATACGAAACGTCATTTTGGATGATATAACTCCTCAAAATGCCTTCTTTTTGAAATCCTGACTTTAATAGCAACTCATTCGAAGCAAGATTGTCGCGGAATACAATTGCGCCAATTCGCATTAAGCCCATTTCTACCACTCCATACTCGACAGCTTTGCTGATTGCTTCCTTCGCATAACCGTGTCCCCAGTATGCCTGGTTAAGCTCATATCCTATCTCTGCTCTTTTATGTTTGATTGACAAAGCATGAAAACCAACTGAACCGATCAGCTTCCTGCTGCTTTTGATTTCAATCCCCCACCTTATTCCTTTATTCTCATCAAAGTTAACCTGAAAGGAATGAATTAAGGCTGTCGCTTCTTCTACATTTTCCATTTGTTCAGATCCGTAATGTTTCATGACCTCAGGGTTTGAGAAATTTATAAATAAATCATCTGCGTCCTCCTCATTGATTTTTCTGAGGATAAGCCGTTTTGTTTCCAAAATAGGGAATTCCATAAAGTCCTCCAAAGTAAAAAAGATTATCTTAGAGTAATTCTTTCTTAAAGGCATTTTTTCCTCCATAAAAAAACCGCCCTTAAAGGACGGCTTGAATTATTCTTCTGCTGGGGCTGCATCTACTGCAATTTGATAGGCATCAAGGAGATTCGATTTATCGAGTTCATTGTTCAATCCGACCAGGAATTGATCCCCTTCCTGTTCTTCTACTCGCATCAAAACTGTTCCCTCATCATTCCTTAACATTGCAAAGGACTCTCCATTCATCTCAAATAAAGCCTCTACTTCAAATTGTTTCTCACGGCCTTGGTCATCTGTAACTATAACCAGGTCCCGGATTGAATCATGATCCAAATGTATTCACCTCCGCTAATTACCCTTTTACTTTTCCCATCCGCTCGACTGTATATGACAAAAACAGATTTATTTCAAAGTTCACCTCAAATCTAAATTCTTAATTAATTTAAAATAAACTTTTAAATTTACTTCTTTTCTTTCATCTATATACTATTCCTAACACACTTGTTTTTTGGAGGAGTCATTGTGAAGGCAGCAGGAATTATTATCGGCTCAATAATCGTTTCATTTGCATTTAATTTTTTCTTAATACCGCATGGAATCATGAGCAGCGGAATCAGTGGCTTATCGATTATTTTCTCTATGCTCACTTCCATAAACACAGGCGTTTTTAATTTCTTGTTGAATTTCCCTTTATTGGTGCTTGGATATTTAAAATTAGGACGGAAATTCATCCTTTATACGATTCTGTCTGTTGTGGTGATCTCGATTACCCTTTATATCATTCCTGTATTTCAACTTGCGAAAAGCCCGATTCTTTCTTCGATTTTTGGCGGAGCGATCGCCGGTCTCGGAATTGGCATCATTTTTCGATCATCAGGTTCATCTGGAGGGTTTGACATAATTGGCATGTTGCTTACAAGACGCAAGGATTTTCCGATGGGAACCCTATTATTTGCAATGAATTCAGTCGTCATTTTATTATCTGGCTTCTTGTTCAGCTGGGATGCTGCGCTGAATACACTTGTTTCTATCTACGCACTTGGCAAAGTAATTGATAAGGTACATACTCATCATGTGAAGTTAACATTGATGATCATCACCAGAAAAGGTGAGGAAGTTAAACAGCATTTGTTACAAAATGTGTATCGTGGAGTCACGGTCATCGATTCTGTTGGAGGTTTTTCCAATGAAAAAAGCAATGTCATCATTACAGTCATTTCACGATATGAACTGACAGAAGTAAAAACGCTAATTGAAGAGATTGATCCTGACGCATTCGTCAATATAACGGAAACTTTGGAAGTCATGGGGCTATTTCATAGGAAACACCATTAAAGAAAAAAGGAGAGAGTTATTCAGCATTAACTTTCTCCTTTTTTATTATTTACAGGAAAATTTATCTTGAAATTTTGTGCCGTATGTCATATAATAATTGAGTCGCAACATTAATGTATATACTTGTCCCAGTAGCTCAGTACGCCCGAATAAACTTCCATGAAATTACTTCAGCGTACTCATCGAGTTGCATCTTGGTTAAGCTTTCTGAGATGAGGACGGGATATATCTGAATTGTGAACTTGCACGAAACTACATCATTATTTCTAATCTTGTCCCAGTAGCTCAGCAGGATAGAGCAACAGTTTCCTAAACTGTAGGTCGGGAGTTCGAATCTCTTCTGGGACGCTTAAAAACCTTGATTTTAATCAAGGTTTTATTTTTTTGCTCTTTTGCTTATTTTCGCACATTGCTTTCCTCCGTTCTGTTCTATCCATCCGTTTGCCACAAACCATTAAATACTTTAAAAAGTTAATTTTGCTAGTCCCTTGGAACTAAATCCCCTTTCATTACGTCTATATTTTTGTAAATGATGAATAGGAAATCCATTCCATTCCATTTGATTTTGGATTAAAAAAGAAAGATTGTGGTATTTAAGATTAAGAGTTTTTATGTAAAAGGAGATATTTAATGAAAGCTAAATTGAAAGAAACACCATATTTATTATTTTTGCTGGTGATGCCAGTATTAGGATTGATTTATAAAATATTGAATACCAATCCAAGAGAGGCGGTCATCCTGTCCACCGAATTTGATGGGTTTATACCGTTTCTTCCAGTTTTTATTTTGCCATATATCATCTGGTATGCGTTTATTTTGGGTTATTTGCTTTACTTTTGGTATAAAGATACACGTGTATATTTAAAAACGCTTAGTGTAATCGTAATCGGTGAATTAGTATGTTTTGTGATTTATTTTTTCTTTCAGACAACAGTACCAAGGCCAGATCTAGTTGGTAATGGAATACTAATCGATCTTGTAGGGATGATTTATAACCATGATCGACCGTATAATGCATTCCCCAGTATTCATGTTTTAACAACGTTTGCAATTCTGCTTGGCAATATAAATATTAAGAATAAGCATATTTTTCATTCCGTTTTTGTTCCTGTAATGGGAACGTTGATTATTATTTCGACCCTTTTTGTAAAACAGCATTATATTCTTGATATGCTAGGATCTATGTTTTTAACTTCATTTATCTATGGCATTGTTTTTGAGCTATATGAACTTAGAATCGCTGAAAAATCCAGCACAGTATATTTAAAGGATTAAATTACGCAAACAGGGTGTCCCAAAAGTAAAAAAACTTTTGGGCACCCTTTTTCTATTTAGTACGGCTTGAAAAAATGGTCCGTTGATTTCCGTTCCAATCAACTCAAGTTTCTAACTTCATTTTTTATCTCAAAATAAAAACAAGAAAATCCCTCTTTTGTAATTAAGTCAACACAACAAAACAAACAAAAGGAGAGATTTTTTTGAACAAGAATTATAACACAAACCAATTGCCTCTTTCCTGAAAATCCAGTTCCTCTCTGCTTCTTCACCATCTTTGGTGATTTGATCAATCCTAAAGACAAACACTCTTTTTGCTCAGTATATAATGTAGTAACCTCTTTCAGCTGTTCTTCACCCATATTTTTTTTTGCAAATATGCCGCGACCATGCTGATTGCGACAACAACAATAATGCTTACGAAGAATCCCATCCGGATACTTTTTTCCATGAGGGTTCCGCTGACTGCTGCAATAATCAGGAGAATCCCTGTGAATGCAATGAGTTTCCCCCACACTTTCAACTTTAATATTTTCATGGACGAAAGGATGATAAAGGCCCAGTTAAATAATATAAGAATTCCAGCGGCGGTTGTTATATACTCATAAATTTTTCCCGGCAAAAGTAATGCAGTTACAATTGATGCGATCAATCCTGTGATGGCAAGCGCAAGTGAAGGCAGTGGCAGCCCCTTCCATTTTTCAATTTTTCTTGAAAATACTTTTGGAGCATCTCCATCCTTGGCAAGTGTGACCAGCAATGTCGTTACTCCAAATAAAGATGCAGTCATAGTGGAGAAACCAGCTACAATGATTGCTGCATTAAATACATGGGGAAAGAACGCTAATTCATAATGATCCAGGGCTGTTACAAATGGGCTTTCCTGTTCATTAAAAGCACCATGAGCAGCCAAAATTACAGCGAATCCCAATGCCAGTACATAAATCACGACGAGTAAGACAAGCATGATTATACCTGCCTTAGGTGCATCTTCTTTATTTTTAAGCCTGGTTGCCATCAGGCCGATTACTTCTATACCTCCGTATGCATAAAAAGCGTAAATCAATGATGACCAAAACCCCTTGAATCCTTCAGGGAATAATTTTTGTGGTGATTTTGGTATCAACACTTCTTTCGTATCCAGGTTGAACAATCCAAAAAGAGCAGCAGCTGCAATCAAAATGAACATGATAATTGCAGCAGTCTTAATGACTGCAAGGAAATCCTCCACTCTGTCAAAGCCTTTATTCCCAGTAAGGACTACACCGATGGAAAGGATGGCATATCCCGTTGCAAAAATCCATAAAGGGATATCGGGAAACCAAAATTGAGAAAGGATAGAAAGAGCTGTTAGCTGGCTTCCCATGATCAGAATGTTGGAACTCCAGTAATTCCATCCGCAGCTAAAGCCGGCCCACTGTCCATATGCTTTCTTCGCGTAATAACAGAAGGACCCATCCTGAGGATCATCAGCAGTCATTTTTGCCAGCAAATTATAAACCACATATGTACCGATTGCTGCAAGGAGGAAAGATAATACAATAGATGGCCCTGTGATTTTTATCCCGATTGAAGAACCAAGGAAAAATCCTGTGCCAATGGTACATCCCACACCAATCAAAGACAATTGCCACCATTTTAAGTCCCCTTCAGATGTATCGTTCCCGTTGCATGATTTTCCAGATGGAAGAAAAAAGTCCATGCCTCTGCCTCCTTCTTTAACACATATTATCATTCGAGAAATGACACTGATTTATGTACCAGCAAAATTTTGCATATCTCAAAATAAACCCATTAAAAAAAGCCGAATCAATTAGATTGGCTTTTATAAACAGTTATTTTTTATTTTTTTCAGACTCTGCGTCATTTTTCAGTCCTGTCATCGTTCGATACATCTGGGTATACATACTGCCCTGAACAATGTTTTCGAGGAAGAATTCGCCGATCAATTTCTTGTATTCTTCGTCCTCAAACATCTTTTTGTTTTGCAGTTCCATTTCCGCAAGTCCCTCATAAGTAGAGATCAAGGCATATTTGTGATCTTCACCTGATATCGGAGACAATAATTCTACCCTGTGATCATATTGTTCGTTCCGGAAGTTTTGCATTAACCGCAAATTCTTGATCCCATCTGGAAATTTATCTTGCTTGATTTCAAATGTTTGTATAACGATTACAGACATGTCCTATCCCCCTGAGTAAAGTTCGATAGGATTAGATTTTTCCAATGGCAGAGAATCTATGCATTTTTCATGATCCACCGTTTGCAAACATAATTATTTATATTTGTTTTTCAAAGAGGGTATTGCGATCATTGTACTTTGTCATCAACCTAAGGAGGATGAAGTTCAGAATCAGGATTACAACTCCAATTAAAACAAGCAGGAGCGGATTGATGATCAGGAATCCCGTCGCCTGTCCTATGAAGAGTCCCATGATTGGAAGGATAAGAATTCCCCCCAGCTGCTGTGCTTCCTGGAACCCTTTTGACCTTGCAGAAACGAAAACATTTACAAGGATTGTCAGGATGGTGATCACTGGTACAACCCAAAGCATTAGAATGATCCAGTTTGTGTTGGGAAAGATCATGAAGCCAAACATGTTATAGGTCAAACTAATTGTGATAATACCAAAAAGAAAAAAGCTTATCCATGTTATGGCGATTGCCGGAATAAATGCCGCTAGAACCTTGCCGGTGAATAATTCTTTTACTGAAATTGGAGAAAACAATAAAGATTCCATTGTTCGTCTTTCTTTTTCTCCAACAAAACTATGCAGGGATATCATCATGGCATTTAAAGTTGGAATCAGTAAAAAAATAGACCCGAGCAGATAATTTACTACTACATAAATGATTTGATGTTTTATACTTGGCAGGCTGCTGATTAATTCCCCGCTTTTCGTTTCCTTCAGCCCTCTCATAACGTTATTAACTAATTCAACCAACTCAGGTGACGACAGTGAGATTTTATTTATTAAAACGATAAAGGCAAGGGGGAAAATAACTGAAAAAATCAAGGGCAATAATACAAGGCCAAGCCAAACCTGAGTGGAACTCGTTATTCCCTTGATATCTTTTTCAGCAATCAGCCAGATTAACTTTCTATTCACTGCTTTCCCCCCCTAATCTTGAAGTATAAGGATTCTAAATCATTATTTTCAATCTCGACATGGTGAACCCATGAATCTTTAAGGATTTTTTCCAGAAGTGGTGAAATATGTGCCGTGGAAGGCAACGTGAATTGCAATGAATTCTGATCTTTAATGAACACGGGATATCCCTCCCATTGGGACCCTTTCGGAACCAGGCCGGTCTTTACTTTTAGTTTGATTTGTTTCACATGCTTCTGCTGCAATTCTCTCATCGTTCCAGAATCGATAATTTTACCTCCGTTGAGGAAAAAATAGCGTTTACATACATCCTCTAATTGATGCAAAATATGTGAACACAAAAAAATCGTCGTACCTTCACGTTTATTTAGATCTTTGATAAATTTCAACACCAATTTAATACCTTCAGGATCCAAACCATTTGTTGGCTCGTCAAGGAAAAGCAGCTTTGGTTTGTGAATGATTGCCTTGATGATACCGAGTCTTCGCTTCATCCCGGTGCTGTATGTACCCACTTTTTTATTCTGGTGCTCTGCAAGGTCGAATTCTGCAAGAAGATTAACAATCTGTTTTTTATCATAATGTCCGTAAAGCTTTGAGAAGAAAACCAGATTGTCATAACCAGACATTTCATGATACAAACCAGCATTTTCTGTAAGAATGCCACTTGCTTGACGAACTGCATCTCCCTGTTTCTGGGGGTCCATTCCGAGAACCGTTATTTTACCTCCTGTTGGATTTATAACTCCATTCATAAGGCGGATCATCGTCGTTTTCCCTGAACCGTTTGGGCCAAGAAGGCCTATGATTTCCCCCTCCCCAACGGTCATCGAGACATCATTAAGTACTTTTTGTTGTGCAAATTGCTTCGATACTTTATCCAGTTCGATCATTTTATTTGCCATTTACTGCCCTCCCGATAAAATCATTCTATAATATGACGGTGGATATCTAATAATCGTTCAAGAATATCTAAAATGATTTTAGCAACAATACTTGTTAGTGAATAGGAAATTCTTCATATAAAGGTAAAAATAAACAAGAACCAGTCTGATGGCTGGTTCTTGTTATGACTTTAAACTTCTCTTCTCATTGCCTGTAGTACATCGACCTTAGTCGCTCTTTGTGCAGGACGCAGGCCAGACAGAATGGTTACGAGGTAACAGATTAAAAAACTTATGATTGGCAATGTGAAAGGTATATAACTGAACATTAATCCTTCGGGGGGTTCTTCTCCAAAAGCCTGTTTAATGATCAGTGGCAGGCCAAAATTGACGATAAAACTGATTGCATAGGCTACAATCGTTCCAATCGCAGCACCTATGAATCCAATATAACTGCTTTCAAGCAGGAATATCTTCTTAATGGTTTTGGGGTTTGCTCCAATCGCTTTCATGATCCCGATATCAGGTGCCCTCTCGGTTACTGCCATGGTCATTGTATTGTATATACCGATGGACGCAATCAAAATGGCGATCGTGCCGATAAAGATCAAACCTGCCTTTACGATGGTAAACATCATATTCACATCTTTTAATTCATTGATGACAGAATAGGAAGGGTAATTGTTGGCTTCTAATTCCTTGGTGATCGCTTCTACCGATTCCATATTCCTGGCATATAGTTTCACCTGGTCGTATTGATCGTTTGAAATGGCTGGAAGATCCATATCAGGATTATTCGGGTCCTTCACAATGCCTCTTGGAGTACCTGTGAATTCTTCAACCTGTTTGAGAATACCTTCTGACACAAATACCACACTGTCATAAACCCAATCCTTCGTTGGCTGTTTACGGATTCCAACGATCTTTACTTCCAATGGTTGCTTTACCTCTTTTCCATCTTCAAATTTTATGACATTCATAGTAATTGTCTTGCCGATCAAGTCTCCTTTAAAACGGAATTCTTCTTTTATATGGCCGCGCTCGTCATAGATTTCCTCCTGCTTTGCTGTCTTTGGTTGGAGATCCTGTACGAAATGATAGCCAACAATCACTTCATTATCCTCTTTTGGCAGACGTCCTTCCGCTAATTCAAGCCCAGCCTTCGTCTCTGATGGCATATGAGCAACAACAGCATGAGACGATACCTGATGGTCGCCAATTTCAAACAAATAATCTTGAAGACTTTTCCGCCTTGTTACAGCTTTAACATCCTTGATTTCCTCGAAGTATGAAATGTCCTGGTCCGTTAGCTGCCTGAACCCCCCTTCAGCATCTTCTTTTCCTGGGACTTCAATCTCTGTAACGATCCGTCTTTCCAGAGTGTCTTTTACTATGGATTTATGAAGTCCGAACCCTACAGACGCCAGTACAATTAAAAAGGCTACGCTCATGGCAGTCGCGAGAATGGTCATAAATAGCCTCGTTCTGTTTTTCTTCATGTTCTGCCTTACAAAGCGAAACTGATCTTTAAGCCTCATGTGAATATACCTCCTCTAAAACACGGCCATCTCTTAGTTCAATTGTTCGGTTTCCTATTCGGGCAACCTTTTCATCATGAGTAATGATGAGGAATGTTATTCCCAGCTCTTTATTTAGCTTTTGAATGAACTTCAGCAATTCTTCTTCTGTTTCTGAATCCAGGCTGCCTGTAGGTTCATCTGCAAGTATGATGGGCGGATTTACTATTAACGCCCTTGCTATACTTACCCGCTGCTGTTGCCCGCCTGATAACTCTCCTGGATAGTGGTCCATGTAATCAGATAAACCTGCCATTTTCAACAACTCATTAGTCCTGATTTTTCTTTCCGATTCTTTTATTCCCTTTAAAATGAGGGGAAGCTCAATATTTTGATAGGCTGTCATACTTGGGATCAGTTGAAAGCTCTGAAAAATGAATCCAAGGTGCTCGATCCTGAAGTCAGCAAATTTCGTTTCATTGAGTGTCGAAGTGTTTATCCCATTAATGATGATTTCACCTGACTTTGGCCGTATGAATCCGCTGACTAAATTTAGGAGTGTCGATTTCCCAGAACCGCTGCGTCCGACGATCGTAACAATCTCACCCGCCTTCACTTCTAAAGATACATTTTTTAAAACTGGTATGATTGTTTTATTCCCTTTTTTTCCCATCTCAAATTGATGGCTAACATCATTGATACTAATCATTGTGACACCTCTAATTTCTATTTAATTCTATTAATTGAATATTTTACCATTATTTTTTTTGAAAAAAGGAGGCGATTAGGTCACTAACCGCCATAACGCATCTTAGGCTGAATATTTTTCTATCATAACTTTTCTTAACTGTTTTCTTGCCCGATGCAGTCTTGTTTTGACTGTTCCGGATTTAATGTTCAACTTGCAGGCAATCTCATCTTCTTTTAATCCATACTGAAGCCGTAATACTAATACCTGCTGATATTCTTGCGTCAGCATGAACAATACATGCTGGATTTCTTCTTTGAAAAGGATGATTTCTACTTCTTTCTCAATCGAATGTTCGGTGTCATGCTCGCTGAAAATCTGTTCCATAACGCTTTGGTCCGAAGGCAGCCATTTCCTTCTTTTTTCAGCACGCAAGTAATCGATTGCAGTTCTGCCGGCAATAGCCGCCAGCCATGCTCCTATTTTATGAGTGTCTTCGATTGTTTCTATTTTTCTATAAGCCTTGATAAATGTTTCCTGGACAACATCTTCAGCCAGATGCCTGTCTTTTGTAATGCTATATGCGATATGACAAAGCTTTTTCTCGTGTGTTTTATACAGCTCGTCAAAATCAATGTAGGCCATGTTCCATCCCCCTTGACACCCGTACATGCTTTTTTAATAAAAAGTTTTATCTTTTTTCTTTTGAATTCAGAATTTGTTACTCTTTAACAGATCAGGAATTCATCGGCTTTATTTAAAGGTTCTGTTAAAGTTGAATTGTTGATTTTCGTTCCAGGCGCTTCGCTTTCCGCGGGGCTGGCGCTGAGCCTCCTCGTCGCAAGCTCCTGCGGGGTCTCATCTGACCAGCTGCGCCCGCAGGAGTCTGCGCGCCTTCCACTACAATCAACAGAGTATAAAAAACAACATCCTTGTTTAACAGGGCCTATTTAAAATGCTCTTTCACAAAATCCGGTACATGTTGTTCATTGAAGGTGCGAATTTCGTGTTGCCTTCCTGATTTATAAACAAAGATCGCAGTATAAGGTTCTTCATTGAACCAGCCATAGCCGGCGGTTTCAATGGCTTCTCGAAGTTGACTGACCTCTGTCACTTTAAGGGCATTTTTATCGTTCTTGATTTTGTTGATGATTTCCTCCTCAGGATACTCCTTGAACTGTTCTTCTTCGATCGTTTCATTCGTGACAAGGATATACTCCAGATCGTCAGGTACGACAATGGCTTCACTTAGCATGTCGTTATCCTCAAGCCATTTTAAAAAGCCTGAATAAGATTGTTTCAAGTCTAAATTGGTAAAACTGTTGGCTCCTGCAATAATTTCGATTGATGCTTGATTACCTATTGGATAATCATTGATTTTAAATGGAGCCTTTTCGACTTCATGTTTTAAAAGCTTCATAGCTTCTTTAATTTTCACTTGTTCTGTTATAGCAAGTGTACTTCCTTTGCTATAATTCATGATTCTAATGGAAGTTACATCATTTGAATGGATTTTAAAAATTGGTTCGCTGGCATGCTTGTATTCAAGAGATTCGTATATTTTTTTCAAACGGGTTTTATAGTCAACACGGTCGATCTTATATTGACGAACCATCCTTTTCCCATTCTCTAATTCATAGATAAAGAGTGCGAATTCTTGCGACTTCATTTCCTCTTCATTGACCTTGGCGTTTCTTATGATTTCTTCATGGAGGTCACGGACAGCTTCAATATTTTCCTGCTCGTACAATGCTTTTGATGTAAGTTGCTTATCTGTTTCAGTGAAAATTGTATTTGCATAAGTTACACTCTTTATTTCATCGAGTTCAGGAACTCGTTTTTCATAAGGTGCAAATGTTTGGATAATCAGAATCAGCAGAACCATAACGCCCGCGTAAATTCCAAGGCCGCGAATCCTTCCGAACACTCTCCATGTTTTCTGCAGCACCATTTCGGCTGCAAAGTAGCCAAGTGTCCCGCCTGCAGCATAGCCAAATAACATCCAGGCAAATTTATTCTGCATAGCATCGAAGTACATGCCTCCGAGCAGCATTACACAAAAAGTAACTCCATATTTGAAAATGTGTTTTAAACTATTAAACGCAATTGCCTCTGATGCCGCTTCAATATTTCTTTTCTTGTAAATGAATAAAGAGATAAAGTAAAAGCCAAAGACAAAAAGAATATAGAAAAGACTTGATTTTGCAGATATATCTCGACTTTCTATTAACGTCAAATGGGAAATGGGAGATAAATATTCTATATTCCTGATCTGAAAATAGTCACTCGGAAAACCATACAACATCATTCCAAGATTATAGATGACCAAAAGGGTAAAGCCAGCCGGAAATAATAGCATAATGTAAGTCAATACTCCCTGGACCACTGAAATACCGGTAACCATGGCGACAAACACACCAGCTATGAAAAAGACCGCATTGTATAGAATGACAACTCCAGCCCAATTGAAGATGTCCGATAGCTGAAAATAAAGATTCAAATCGTATACACTATGGATAAATATTGTAACAATCGCAATCAAGATGATTGGCACGATTAAAAACACAAATCCTGTTAGGGTATAAAAATGGTAGATATGATCCCTTTTCAATGGGAGACTGTGCATCATGTCTGCTGCCTGCCTAACATGCAGGAATCTGTAGAGAAAGATTGAGAGAACAATCGGTACTGTAATGTACATGATGAACTGGATAGCGAACTCGAAATCAAACAAATTTTGTACTGGCATAAAATCCCGATAATTATCACCAGAGTAGACCATCATGATCCTTAACGGGATGGCGAAAAACATAACGAGAAAATAAATTACTGAGATCCACCCAATGCTTCTTCCTACCTGGAGAATCATATCTTTGTTAAACAATGATATTTTTGATGGCATATCCGATATCCCCCATTTCATAAATGAATATTTCCTCTAATGTCAATGGGAGCAGATCAAAGATAACTGGCTCGCTCTTACGGATTTTTTCTTCAATCTCTTCTTCTTTCCCTTTAATGATGCAAAGCATCACACTGCCTCTTTTTTCGCAATGAAGCATATTCAAACTCTCTTCAAAATGATTTGGAGGCTCACCTTTATACGCTACCTGTACCTTATGAATATCAGATTTCAAATCATCAAGGTCTTTTTCCATGAGAAGGGAACCGTTATGCAGAATTCCGATATGGTCACAAATATCCTCGATCTCACGTAAATTATGTGAAGATATTAAGATGGTCATCTCTCGATCCGCTACATCCTGTATAAGCAGGTTTTTAACTTTTTTCCTTGCCACTGGATCGAGGCCATCCATCGGTTCATCAAGGATCAGAATTTCCGGCATAGTTGACAAAGCCAGCCAAAAGGCAGCCTGTCTCTGGATTCCTTTTGAAAAAGTATGTAGTTTCTTATTCATGCTGAATTCAAAAACTTCAGCTAATTTAAGGAATCTATTTTCATTCCATGATGGATATATACTTTTATAGAACTGTGCCATTTGCTTTACCGTATATTGCGGAAAAAAATACGGCTGGTCGGATATATAGAATAGCTTTTCTTTTAAAGCCTGATTTTCATATATTGCAGTCCCATCGATAAGGACTTGGCCATTATCATGCTTATAAATGCCAGCAAGCAATTTAATGATTGTCGTTTTACCAGCACCATTGGAACCAATTAATCCATATATCGACCCTTTGTCGATTGTCATATTGACTTTTTTTAGCGCCGTATGCTTTTCAAATGTTTTATTTATCTCTATCATTTGAATCATTTTGCCCGCTTCCCCCTTTCGAAGCATCTAGATTTCTTATTAGTTCATGAAGATCTTCGGCAGTTATGCCGAGGTACAATGCTTCCTGCAGCAGTTTTTCAAGATCTAGTTTCATCTGCATGATTATATCTGAATCCTTACGAGGGTCCGTTGGATTGACAAAGCTGCCCTTCCCTTTTAACGAATAAATGAATCCCTGTAATTCAAGCTCCCTGTATGCTTTCTGGATCGTATTCGGGTTAATAGTCAATTGCTGTGCCAGCTGACGGACCGAAGGCAATTGTTCATCAGGTTTGAGCACATTATTGATGATCAGTTCTTTCATCTTATCGACCAGCTGTTCGTATATTGGTTTTCGGCTTCTCAGGTCAAGCTCAAACATAATGACCCCCTATCTGTACTAAGTGTACTATTGTTGTTAATACAGTTAAATTATATGCCAGTCTCTACCATAAAGATAGATGTTATTTTCTTAATATTTTCTTAAGAAAAATTAAGAAATACATCATGATTCGAATATGGGGATAAAACTTAAAAATACAAACTGAAAAAATATATAAGCAGTTAATAAAAGTGGATAAAAAAAGCCTTTTAGATTTACCTTGGTCAAGATCATTCCAAGAGTAACTCCCGTTAATGCCCCAATAAATCCGTCAGTGAATGCAATCGGAATCAATAATACCTCTTTAATGGAAAGGAACTGATCAGAGAATTCATCGAATACAAGCGCAGGGATGAGATGCAGCAAATCTACAGAAAGAAGTTCTGGATCATGATTTAATGGCCAAACTTTCACTGAATTGATGATGATGGAACACAGCAAATAAATCCAAAAACCTTTAAATATATACTTTTTCATATCGATCCCCCGATTGGATAAAATATCTATTTAGTGTAAATTTACACAAATTATAACATATAGTTTTCAGAAAACAATGATTTTATGACATTAAATGGTTTTACAATGAAAAAAAGCACTCTAAATATCTAGAGTGCTTTGTTAATTGAAATTAGAACATAAGGCTAAAGTGTTAATCTATAATGAACAAAACCATCCTGGTCTGTGTACACTTTATCAAAAAGACATTTTTCTAAAACTTTTTGGGAAGGAATATTAGAAATCGTTGTTTTTGCCTGGAGTTCTTGCAGGCTCAATCGCCTGGCCTCTGCTATAACCAATTTAAGTCCTCTTGCGGCAGCTCCCCTCCCGCCGTATTGCTCACCAATCCGATATCCGACTTCTACTGTCTTGGATTCCCAGTCGACATCTACCAGGTTCATCCGACCGATTATTTCCCCATTATCGTTTTTAATTAAAAAGAAGAAGGATTTCTTATTTTCCTGTTCATCGACTAACTCTTCAAGAATTGAAAGAAAAGGTTCAAATTCAAAATATGAATCAGGTCTGGGAGGTACAAACCTTTTAAAAAAATCCTTGTTCTCCTTTTCGAATAAAAACAACGCATTTGCATCGTCCATTGTAAGTAATGATAAAGAAATATTCATTTTTTTAACCCTTTCAAAATAACTTTTGTACATTTCTTAATACTTATTCTTCAGAAGTTTATTAACTCCTTTATATTCTTCCAATAATCACCATCTATTTCATAGTACATGAATCCCCCTCAGCTTATCCATAATAAAACGGGAGGTGAAAATCTTGAGGATTTTACTTATACTTGGACTGATCATATCAGCCAATTCTGCTGGTTATGATGATGAGATTTCGATTACATTGAATGACGAACCTGTTGCAGAGGTTCACCGCTCTGATTTTTCCATTCCATGGTTCGGTTACCCGATTCTAAATCAAACGATGTTGGAGAGCTTGAATAAGCAGCTCTTTCTACAAATAAAGAAAGATCCTTCAAATGCGGGTCTGGATGATTTGGGCAGGATTATACCTGAGGATGTCGGTTACATTCTCGACCAAAGAAAATTCAAGGAAAATTTCACAGCAAGTTTTTTTGAAAACCAGCATTCCAGGCTTGAACTGCCAACCTTGCCTGTTTATCCAAAGGTAGACAGTGAAATCATCGCCAATATCCGTACTAAGCTGATTGGTCATTACATAACATACTTTAATAGCCACAATAAAGAACGGTCTCATAATATTTCTCTGGCAGCAGAAGCGATCAATAATTATGTTGTCTTCCCAGGAGAAACGTTCTCCTTTAACAAGGTGGTTGGAAAGAGGACTGCATCCCGGGGCTATCAGCCCGCCCCTATAATTGTCCGTGGGGAATTATCCGAAGGAATTGGAGGAGGCATTTGCCAGGTATCCTCCACCCTTTACAATGCTGCTGACCGTTCAGGCATGAAAATCCTGGAACGATATTCTCACAGTAAACAAGTCCCTTATGTTCCTCCTGGTCGGGATGCCACTGTCAGCTGGTATGGACCAGATTTCACCTTTAAAAACAGGTACAATCAGCCTATACTAATCCGGGCAAAGTCCTATCATGGAAAAATGGTTGTTATGATTTATTCATCTGATGAAATCAATCTGGAAAAAAGAAAAGTTCCAAGTACTGACAGCAGCACGAATATTCCAGAAGAAGCCTTATGAGGTAAAAAGGAATCCTGTAGATGAATGGATTCCTTTTTATTTTCCAGGAAAACCTTTACATCTCATACAAATATTACGTACACTTATGGTAATAGTTGGTTTTTTATTCTATCTATTTACACATTATTTTGCTAATAATATTTTCATAGGATGTGAGAATTTTGCCCAAAAAGAAAAATACTACTCCTCTTAGGGTCAATATCCTTTTCTTTTCGGTATTTGTCCTTTTTTCACTTTTAGTGCTCAGACTTGGGATTGTCCAGATTGTCCATGGAGAGGACTATAAACGTGAAATAAACAGAAAAGAAGATGTAACGGTCAATAACCCGGTACCCCGCGGAAAAATGCTCGACAGGAACCTTAAGGTGATCGTCGATAATAAGCCACTCAATGCCATCACTTACACTAATGAAGGCGCATCTCAGAAGGAAATGCTAGAGGTAGCCGCTAAATTGGCAAAAATCATCAACCAGAAGACGGATAAGGTTCGCGAACGGGATAAGAAAGATTTTTGGATCATTAAACATCCGGAAGAAGCAAAGAAACTGATTAAAGAAAATGAAATGGCCCTCTTCAATGAAAAAAAGCTTAAGAACAAAGATTTATATAAATTGCAGCTTAAGAGAATCACAGATAAGCATCTTGCACAGTTGTCTGAGCAGGATATTGAGGAACTGGCCATTTTCAGGATCATGAACAGCGGCTATAAATTCACCCCGCAGATTATTAAGAATGAAAATGTCACACGAGAAGAATTTGCATTTGTTAACGAGAATCTTGACTTGCTGCCGGGTGTGAATGCAACTACTGACTGGGAAAGAGAATATAAATTTGAAGAAACCTTCAAACCGGTTTTAGGCAAAGTAACCACCAGCAGTGAAGGACTGCCTGCAGAACGAATCGATTATTTCATGTCCCGAGGCTACACTCGTAATGACCGTGTAGGTAAAAGTTATCTAGAATTAGAATATGAGGATGTCCTCCAAGGGAATAAAGAAAAAGTCGTCAATGTGACTGATAAAGCTGGAGAGCTAATTGAAAAAGAACTAGTATCAGAAGGACAAAGAGGCAAGGATTTGATTTTAAGCATCGATATGGACTTGCAAAAAGCTGTTGAGGAAATCATCCAGAAGGAATTATTGGCAGCGAAAAAATCTTCAGGAACTGGTTTGCTTGATCGTGCGTATGTAGTGCTTATGGATCCCAACACTGGTGAAATTTTGACAATGGCTGGAAAAAGAATCGTGAAGGATCAGAAAACAAACGAAGTCTATTTAGAAGATGACGCTCTCGGTAACATTCTGAATACTTTTAATGTAGGCTCCGTCGTAAAGGGAGCGACTGTTTTAACAGGATATAAAACTGGGGCAATCCATCCTGGACAATCATTCGACGACCGGGGATTAAAGTTTAAGGACACCCCTCTCAAAAAGTCTTATAGTTATTTAGGTAGTCCTAACGACATTACCGCTTTGAAATTATCTTCTAACGTCTACATGTTCCATACTGCGATTAAGATTGGCAACGGTGTCTACCGGTATGAAGATACATTGAACTTGAATCCTCAGGTTTGGGAAAAGATTCGCAATTCTTTCGCTTCATTTGGACTTGGTATTCGTACTGGCATTGACCTGCCAAACGAACAAACTGGAGCAAAAGGAGCCAATCAACCAATGGGTAAAGTACTCGACTTGGTAATCGGGCAGTATGATACGTATTCAACGATGCAGCTGGCACAATATATTTCAACGATTGCAAATGGCGGATACAGGATGCAGCCAAGAATCGTTAAGGAAATCCGCGAACCAGCAGTGAATGGTGATCAGCTTGGGGCGGTTTATATGTCCTATCCCCCTACTGTTCTCAATGAGATTGGCATGGAGAAACAATGGCTTGACCGTGTACATACTGGTTTTAAGAAAGTTATGCAGGAGCCAGGCGGTACGGCTTACCGTTACTTTGGGAATGCATCTTATTCCCCTGCTGGAAAAACAGGTACGGCAGAAGCATTTTATGATGGTCCGCTAAGAAAAAAAGGTGATCCAATAGTTCAGACAATGAATTTGAGTCTTGTTGGCTATGCCCCTTCAGAAAATCCTGAAATTGCGATGGCTGTCATGGTTCCATGGGCATATCAGGGCAGTGTTGATCATGGGGCAAATAAAAAGATTGGCCGTGCAGTGATGGATGCTTATTTCAATCTAAAGTACCAGACTTCTGGCGATAAAAAGGTAGAAAATGAGCAACCCGAATAAGAAAAGCTGTGCCAATGGCACAGCTTTTTCTTTTGTGGATTATAGTTCTTTTGATAATAAAGGTTTGTTCATTTCAAGGCTTTCAAATGCAGCTCCTAGCTTTTCTTCGCCTTTTGCGAATGTTTCATTAGCAGCATCTAATGATGGAGCATCTTTCTTCAACTCTTCAGACTTGGCTTTGTAAGAATCAGCGATGTCCTTCAATGCAGCTTCAATGTCAGCCTTTTGATCCTTCAAATCTGCAGGAACTTCAAGACCTTCTACCTTTGTGGCAACTGCAGCTGCAGATTCACTGGCTGCTGCTTTTAATTCAGCCTGTGCCTTAGGGTCTTCTTCTCCTTCGTATGCATTAAGGTCAGCATCAGCCTCGTTGATTGTTCTTACAAGGCTCATGTAGAATTTGTACATAACGCTCTTAGGATTAGCCGCTGGTTCTGCAGCCTCTTCTGTTTCCTTCTTTTCAGGTTCTGCCTCTTTTTCTGCTGAACATGCTGTCAGACCGATTGCGAATGTGATCGCTGAAAGTAAAATCCAAAACTTTTTCATCTTATTTCTCCCCTTCTATCTATATATATCGCTGGATGTGAAACTTGAATTTCACACAGCTTTTTCATTATATAGGGATTATTTAACAATTTCAAATTATTTAGTAAGGAAATTGAAAAAAAGTCCCCCCATGCAATAAAGCAACAACGCTTTACACTTTCATCACTTTAACATGGTAATAAATGTATATAGTCCGTTAGCAAACTCAAAATCCTTTTCGAAACCCACATTCTCATACAATGTAATCGCGCGTTTGTTAAAAGCTGCAACAGTTAATCTGAATTTTGTATCCGTTAAAGAATTTTGCAATTCTTTTAGAACAAAGGAAAAGAATTTTAACCCATTACCCTTCCCTGTTAAATCGGGCTTCATGCCGATGCCTACATCGACAGCATCCTCATTATATGCACCCTTCTGCCTTCCCGCTGGCACTTGCGCAGAAATCCCGCTGCAATAAAAACCTATTAGTTTGCCTGCCTGATCAAACACGCCCATGTAGTTTTCTTCAAGAAGTTCATTTATAGAATCATTGTTCATTTCGTTGTTATAAAGGTCATACGGCGGATCATACTTCCAGGACAAAATTTCCATAGCTTGTTCTTTGGTTAATTTTTCACTCTTTAATTCCATTAGGTTTCCTCCAGAAATAAATTGTACATTTGTGTATTAGTTCTTCTTTTAAAGAAAGAATCCTTTAAATTCGCTAGTGGAAAGTGATTTATTAATTTATTTGTCATTTTTCTGTAATAACATGTTTAGTAGTTTTAGATACGGGAATAATAGAAGTAACAAAAATAAATGACAGGAGCGATTACATAATGATTACAACATTTGCATTATTAGGTGGGGCTTTCGCAATCGCCGCTGGACTGAATTTCTTCGCAGTGAATGAAAATGCTTTTATGGATGATGAAGCAATTAATTAATGGGACACTGAGTGCAGTGTCTCTTTTCTTTTTGTCTATTTTTTGTATTTTTTAGGTAACGCAGGAAATACTAGAATAGAAGAGAATTATAAATGCATAAGATTCTAACCTCATTTTAAAAGGGAGGTACGGAAAATGCAGACACCTGAAATACTTGAAGGTGAACTTGTCCAATTATGCAAGTTAAAAGAAGAAGATTTAGATTTATGGTGGGGGCTGATCCACAATGATGAACATCCAGAATGGAAGAAATGGGATGCTCCATATTACCCTCTTAAACACATTGAGCTTGAAAAATTCAAGGAACAGATGACGAATCTCATTCATCAGGGATATGACAGAAAATATCTCATTAAAGTAGATGAGGAAATTATCGGAATGGTAACGTACTATTGGGAGCATGAATCCTCTCAATGGCTAGAGATTGGGGTAGTCATTTATCTGCCGGAATTTTGGAATGGAGGTTTTGGAACCGATGCCCTTAAGGTATGGATCGAACATCTTTTTAAAACCTTTCCAATTCCGAGAATCGGCTTTACCACCTGGTCTGGGAATTCCAGGATGCTCACTGTCGGAAAAAAACTGGGTATGGTCGAAGAAGCCCGCATCAGGAAATGCCGGCTCTACAACGGAAAATATTATGATTCCATTAAAATGGGACTGTTAAGAGAAGAATGGGAAGTTCAAAATATTTAATATTGAGCAGAATCCTTTTTATTTCAATTGCAATCCTGCAGTAATTTTATATCAAAAGGAGTTTTGTCCGCTGCAAAGGCTCTGCTGACAGAACTCCTTACCGGAGAGATCCTTCAATGATCTTAGACATATAAAATTCATTCATATAGTGACCATTGATTAACAAGGAATTTTTCTTGGTCCCTTCTATTTCAAAACCCATTTTTTTATATAATCCAAGGCCTGCATGGTTGTCAGCTACTACGGTCAATTCAAGTCTGTGGAGCTCTGCTGCTTCAGCCCATTTACATAGTTCTTCAAAAAGGTTCGTTCCGACTCCCCTTCCGCGATTCCCTTCCTTTATTCCGATCACAAGATAAGCTGAATGCTTATTTCTCTTCGCATTTCCACCCTTTGCGATTAAATAGCCGATTAAATCCCCTTCATCTTCAGCAAGGAAGATGGTTGAATTGCTTTCATTTTTAATAGCTTGGATCATCTTTCTTTGTCCACTGGGATTAAACGATCTTTCTCCTGGACCAAAAAGCATATATTTCGAGTTGTTTTCTACCTCTTTAATTAAAACAGCAAATTTTTCTGCATCCTCTTCTATTGCTTGACGAATAATCATTTTAAAACTCCTTGTTATTTTCTGAATGTTCTACTTCTTCCCATTATATATTACTCATAAAAAAACAGAGGAAAAAACCTCTGTTTTAGGAAAAAATATTCTTTATGCTATCGAACAATTCTTTAAAGAAGTTTGAAACTGATTGAAGGAAACCTTTATCACCAACCGCTTCTTCGATTCTTTTCTGGATATCATTCGATAAATTTTCTAACTGGGATTGAACATTGTCAAAGTTGATATTCAGGTCCCGCATTTTATTGAATAAATCCACAAGCAGCTGTCTGTCTTCAGGACTTAGCTGAATATCCAGGGCCTTTAACTTTTCATCAATGATTTTCTCGATTTCTTCTTTTGTTGCAGGGTTTTGTTCCGCGATTTCTTTTTTTATTTCAGTTAACAGTTCACTAACTTTATCCTGATCCAGCCCTTCTTTTTTTGCCAGGTTCGTTGCCAGATTCAATTCTTGGTTCGCCACTTCAGTACGGTCCTTATTAAGTGCAGTTCCGTCACCCTCATCATAAGCTTTGTAAATTCCAACAAGAGCAGAGTGGCCGGTAACCTTGACAGGTGAAGCAACATCCACAATTGCATCCTCAATACCCGCAGTTAATAATGCGTTAGCATACATCTCATCTGTTACTTCTGTTATATTCTCTGGAGTGACCTGGTTGATCACCAGGCCTTCTCCAGTATCCTTTCTTGTGATCTTTGCAGATGAATACATATTGGAATGTTCATCTCCGTCAATATAGGTGACAAGGTCTTTGCCCGTGACGATGATCTCTTTTACTTTCGCAGGGTCATTAACACCTAATAACTCCCTGACTTCCTCCTTCTGTTTTTCGGAAAGAGCTTCCCCATAAACGATAATTGGCGGGCCATATTTCTCGTTTATGGCATCATCATCGTTGCCATTTGAAGCGAATGCAGGAAAAGCTGCACTGCCCACAGCAATGGCAAGCAAGCTGAACACTGCAGCAAGTTTCATTAGTCGGTTTAAAATCATGTTGGTTTCTCCTTTTTAAAAGTACGATTGTTAAATTACAATACCCGTTTTCGTGTTGATTCAACACATGAAAAATCATAGTGGAATTTCAAATATGTCACTAATTAAACATTATTAATTAGAATCAGCTGCATCCATTTTTTCTGCTTTCTTTTCAAGGTTTCGGACCCGATGCATTAAGTTGAAGATTAAGGTCGTGATGAAGCTTAACTGAATGAACAGGAAGATTCCTATAAAAAATGCTGAATCGATATTAGTACCTGAGAAAAGAAACATTAATAAATAGAATGCAAGAATTCCTCCAATGATGTTAGCAATAAAAATAAACAGCCAATTATCCATAATACCCCGCCTTTGTGAATGTACAATAATATATACGACCATTTTTCTATAAAGGTTTCAACAAACAATGATTAATCCTCATCCAATTCCTGCTTATCTACATACATGATATGGTCAATCAAAGAATCTCCTGTTCCAAATCCGTTATTTTCTTTCGGATATGGTGGATAATCATCATTTCCTTCCTTTGACATAGAGCGCCAACCAAAATGATATTGAGGCGGCGGGAAAAAATCAGTAAACATTTGATTTTGAACTGTAGAGGAAATCAGTTTTTCTTCGGACAGCATAAAAGCACGCCATTGTTCAGGAATCTTAGAGTGACCGTATGACGATTCTTCCTCAATATCCACTTGGAAATCCATTTGAATTTTCGGCTGATAGTGATGCTTTCCATCTGAAATCGAATAGCCGCGGTCTTTCATTAAATAAAATGTTAGATATTCCAAATGATTGTCAGGATGAAAATTCCAAACGATAAAATGAGAATTTGGATTTTTGGGGTCGATTCTCCAGATTCTTGGAGTGGTGCCCGTATCAATACTTACAAATTGCCATTCATGCTTCTGCCATTGCCAAAAGCTTAATCCGTAACCCTCTGTATTTGTAATAAACGGGACATAAACATGTTTTTGATCAAGAAAGACTACCTTTTGAATTTCTTTAATGTTGGCTTCAGGAAATGTCTTCATCATTTTGTTGATTGCTTCGTGCTTGTCAGGAAACTTTTCAGCCGGAGCAAAATAGTACCACCAGCCTATCGCTCCAAATGCTATGATCACCATGCCCGCAAAGACAAGGAACTTCTTTTTCAACAACAAGCTACTTCCCCCCTTTTAAAAATGATTTCTCCGAACGGAAGTAAAATTGCTCGTTGGCAGCCGAAATTAGAATTCCTTTGCCATCACGTTCCACATAAATCAATGGGTGAATACCGCTTCCCCATCTAGGTTTAACTCCTGCAAGCTGATATGGAAATCTTTCATCCATCTTCGAATGTTCCTCTGCCGTCTCAAAAGTTTCTTGATACCATTGATCACTGTATATCGGATTTTTTTTCATGTTGTCTATCTGATTCCGAAGTGATTTTTGATCTAAAGTTGTCTCGCCAGCAGATGGATGGGTCTTAATAAGATACGTATCCGAGATATCAGATATATAAGTTGTTAATTCATCTTTCGGATAGATGCCAGAATGGATGATTGGGATGATCAGCGACATTGCGAGGAAAAAGTAATTTAAAGAAAATCCAAACCAGGCAAATTTCCTGTATTTCTCCCAGCTCATGCCTTCATTCTTCTTAGAATAAATTCCATATAAAATCCAGACTCCAAGAGGCAGGATCGCCAATTTGATTTGCTGGTCCATATATGGAAGATGGATAGAGAAAGAAAACAAGCCTATAAAAATGATGATGATGAGCTTCCTTATTTTCGGTTTCAGATCCTGCTTTTGATAAAAATGGCGTGTCAAAATCAAGATCACTGCCCACGTCAGGATATTTAAAACTACCTCTGGAGCACTCATGACAATCCACCTCTTTTTTTAAACAGTTTACTATCAAAAAGCACTAATAATATAATATTTCGTCAAGGCAAGGTATTCCCTTGTATAGGACTTGAATACTGCCTGAATCGGGGTTTTAGCAGGTAATCCCCTTAAATCCAGCAACTCGTTATTGGCAATCATCTTTGCACGGAAAAGATGAAAATCATTCGTCACCAGTAAGCCTGTTTTAGCATCTTTAGGGATTAACTTTTTAGAGAATCTGATATTTTCATATGTGTCTGTTGATTGATCTTCCAGAAGTATTCTTGACTCCTCGATACCATATGCCATCAGTTCGCTTTTGATCGACTCAGCTTCGGATATATCTTCACCTGGGCCCTTGCCTCCAGATGCGATGGCGATTGTCTTTGGATTTTGTATTAAATATTCTGCAGCATGGTCGATTCTGAATTGGAGAGCCAAGGAAGGTACTGTACCTTTGACACGAGCGCCAAGCACAATCATATAATCAGCATTCTTTGGAACATCCATTTTCGCATGCTTGATTATATTGTAATGAAGAAACCCTACATAAATCATGGATATTAAAACACCTAGAATCATTATCTTTTTAATCATGATTTTTAAGTCCATATTACGCACCTCTTTGTTTACTACAATAATCTTACCATCCATTTCCATAAAAGGTTTCAAATTTTCAAAAAAATATTTTTAGTATCTATTCCTTTACTACAAAATTCGAGATTTTTTTTGTTAAAATTCTACGTTTCTTGAACGCAGCTTTTTTTTCAGGAAATCCTGTTGCTTATTCACTTTCTTTGCCGAAAACAGACTAGTTTTGTCATCGAGAGAGGAAAAAATGATTTATGGGCGAAAATTGATAATAATTAAGGAGGGATCATGATGAATACTAGCGCAGTGGCAAAGATGCTTGGAGTATCACCCAGCACAATTCAACGCTGGGTTAAGCAGGCGAACCTTCAAATGGAACGGACAGAATTGGGGCATTATCAGTTTTCTGAGGAAAGTATCTTGATACTGAAAGACATTCAAGAACAGCTAAATAAAGGTGTCTTATTGCAGGATTTGAAAATTAAGGGGAAAAAGCAACGAATAGCAACAGTATCACCACGAAAGCCGGATGGGGCAATGGAAAAACTGATGGAACGCATGAATGAATTAGAAAATAAACTCAACAGAAAGGCAGATGAAGTAGTTTCTTATCAAATTCTTCAGCATCGAAGAGAGATCGAAGACTTGCAGAATGAGGTTGCAAGACTGAATGAAGTAATTTCCAGTCTGCAGGAAGCCGCTGTTCAGCAGGAACAAGAGAACCTAAAGGATAATAAATCGATGTTATCACCAGTATCAACCTTAAGGAAGTTCAAAAAGAGAAACATAATTGGTTCCTTTTTTGGCTTTTAAAATCGCACATCATGGATGTGTTTTTTTTTCGCAAAAAAACAGACCCAAATCTTGAGTCTGTTTTAGGTATCCTTAGTTTAGGCTTTCTGTACGTTTGTCGCTTGCGGGCCACGCTGGCCTTGTTCAACATCAAATGTAACTTCCTGTCCTTCATCTAAAGATTTGTAGCCTTCGCCCTGGATTGCTGAGAAGTGTACGAATACATCTTCGCCGCCTTCACGTTCGATGAATCCAAAGCCTTTTTCACTGTTAAACCATTTTACCTTACCACGTTCCACAATTGTTGCCTCCTAGCGATTTAAAAAAATTGCAATATTACCTTGCGTGATTATTATATCCTTCCAAAAAAATTTTAAACTTGGGAAGGGATATTTTTAACAAAAGTTCAGCCGATAATTTTATTAAGGGTTGCTTCATCACAAATGACAAACATTTTGGCACCTTCTGGAATTTGTTCATTATGCCTTCTTGCAACATCGAGGGCATGGCCATCAGAAATGAGTGTCGCTCCTAAATCGAATAGCTCCATAGCGGCATCCTTATAGGTAATCCAATGATCTTTTTTCTCGATTTCATATAAATTCTCGCCTTCCATATTGCTGAGAAGCTGTTTGAACAGCCTGCTTGAACCTGGATAAATTGCTGCATGTGCCATTAATTTAGAAACAGATTCATTGGAAAGAATAAATTCGTCCACGTTTGCGTGTTCAAACAGCGCAATATGCTTTTCCTTCATTATTTCGGCGATCGTATAAATGTTTTTTTGATGATGTTTTGAAATATGTTCTACTCGTGAGGCAATCAGCAATGTTTTGCCATCAGCATATTCCGGCAGGTCAATTTTGTCATCAGTAAATACTGCTACGGACTTAGATGAAAGAATATTTGCCTGCATCAGGATTTCCTCTTCTGCAGGATTGCCACTGACGAAATGAACCCGGTCGTGATTGATCGGTGACTCGTTGCTATGGTCAACAATTACGATGTCGCATTTTTTATTTGAATTCAGAATTTCATCGACGACATTGGTTAATTTATCTTTGGAGGAGCCTATAAGTATATAATGGTCTTTTCCTTTATAAGCCAACTTCCCTTCCTCCTTCATCTTTTTATATAAAGTCAAACCCTCAAAGATTTTTCCGATGATTATCCCCATTGCCCCAATCCCCACAGTGTAGAGCAAAAGCATGGTAAATAACCTGCCCAGGTCGCTGCTTGGATAATAATCACCATATCCGACTGTTACAACCGTGGTCATGGTCCACCAAATAGCGTCCAGGTATCTTGGAAACGTTTCTGGCTCAAGAGTCTTAATAACCAGACTGCTGAACAGAATCACAGCAATGACAATCAAAATGATTTTCCAAAGGCTGAACTTCATCATTTTGGAAAAAAACTTTTGTAATACCCACATGTAGATCCCCCCTTACTTTCCAGCTAACCCAACAGGCAAATAACATGAAAGGTTGTTGGTGATTTCTCCTCCTACACGAAACCCGATTGCAGCTGGATTGCCATTAATCAGGAAACTTCCAATCAGTTTATGTCCAATCTGGTACCCTTTTGCAGACTTGTACTTAACGAGGGGAAGTTTTTCGAATTTCTGGTAGATGGCTGGGACCGTTTCGTAGTTCTTTTGTTTTTCTTCTAGGAATAGCTCCCCATTCGATCCATAAATCTGGACTGTATCTCCCTCTCTTCCAAAAATCGGCTTTTTTACATAGGGAATTTGATGCTCAATAAAAGGCTCTGGCTCCAAATAGGTCGGCAGGAAGTATTGTTCAATCCAGTTGTGTTCTTCCTCCGTGAAAAATGAATCCTTTCTTTCATGCAATCCCCAAATCACAGCCTGTAAGGACTTGTTTTGCAACAAAAATGCTGAAGGAGGATTGATTATGGCAAGTTTCTTTTTCTCAATCAGATCGATTAGCTGTAAACCAATTTTATTCCCAAGTTCATCCTCATCCAAGATCAGACTTTCTATCGGAAAAGTTTGTCTGTACAGAACATCTATTTTTCTGCCTTTATCATCAAAAAGACCTTCTTGTGGCTTAATTCTCAGCAGATGCAGTGGGATGAATTTCGAAGGGAGTCCGTAAAGTTCCTGCAGATATATTACCGTACTGCGGTCTTCAATATTGTCTTCATGGGCCGTGAAAACCACATACGGTTCAATTTCTTTGATGCGGAAAGCTGACTCAGTAACACTGGCTCTGATCTCTTTCGCCAGCATGCTTTCCATACCTTTATTTGGATCTTCCAATCCAAACTCTTCAGCCACCAGTTTATTAACGAAAAACAGCTCTTTGATAAAAGTTGGAGTGTCTGAATTAATTTCAATGCATTTATATGTATTTTCGGTTTTAACTAAATCCAGCCTTGCGATTACACTTTCTGTTTTTAACGTCTTAAGTCGCAGGAAAGTGAGGGTTTCTTTTGGAAACCCCATGTCTATTAGCGTATGATCATCCACGTTCCTTAACAGTTCACATATTTTGAAGAAAATCAGTCCTGCCCTTTCGGTACAATGTCTTATATCCTCAACTTCCTTTTGCTCCACACTAGATACATCATACAGGGCATATTCTTCTCCATATAGATCAGCCCAAAAATTTATGATCTTGCTGTAAAATTTCCCTCTTTTACAGGAATAGTTCTCCATGTGCTGCCTCCTATTCCTTGCCTGTTTCTTCAAGTTCTTTTACATAAAGAACATATACTCCACGGTCTTCATCAATTTCAGTTGATGTTACAGTCATTTGGCCATACCCCGGTACATCGGTGATATCTTTTAACAGAAAGCGAATGACATCCAAATGGGTACCGCATGGAACAGCTGTAAGAAGCTTATAATTTTCACTTTCTTGATATCTCCTGAATTCTACATGAATTCCCAACCCTCTGTAGCTCTTTTCATCCAGTACGGCGTTATTCCTGCCCCGTGCTTCAAGGACTAGGATTTCTTCATCCCCGTTCATTTCATTAGATACCAGTTCGTATTGGCTGCCTTTTAAAATAAAATAGGTGCAAAGTTGTCGGGAATAAAATTCGTCTGCTCCAACATTGGAGATGGAATACTCATAAAAAGGATTGTAATTTCCTTTGCCATCATGTATATAATAAGTGAGCTTTTTCATTTAGCTTGTTCCCTCCTAATACGAAAGGCTCTTTGCGACAATCCAGCCAACAGACAAGGAAAGCGAGAAGAGAATGACACCGACAGAACGGTTATCTTCTTCAATCGCTTTTTGAAGACTGTACCGTACAGTCATGATTTCAGCAAGGAAGAACACAATGATTTGTGTTAAGATTCCAATGGATCCCCAAATAGCCATATCAAGCAGTGACACTGAATATTCCGCTGCTGCTCCCAGGACAATTGCCAGGCCAAGCATCTTCCCTCCGAGAGAAAGAGCGGCCGTCACATTCTTTTTGCCAATTAATTCGAATTCCTTGATTTTTGGTGTCGCCAGAACAAATAAACCTACCCCAGCAGTTAATAAAATCAATCCTAATCCCAGATAAGCAGCAAAGTTCAAATACAGATTCATGAGTCAGCCTCTCCTTTTATCCGCCAGTCGTGCTTCTGGAACCGCTCCCGAATCCAGAACTGCCACTTGGCGTTGTGTTTTTATATTTGCTGTCAAGCCTTGCTCCTTTGAATGAAGGGCTCTTTTTGTAATTCATATAATCACTGCTTTTATAGAGAAGCGAGCGGTTTGCAAAGAACATACCTGCGAAAAAATAGTGACCAAAATATGGAGAATTCGTATCTTCGCATTCCCACACTCCATCCTCTGCATCCCATTCCCATTCAGAACAGTTAGTGCCTTCTGGGATTGGGGGAATATCCTGTTCATCGCTTGCGCTCCATTCCTGCTCATCAAGCTCTGAACCCTCCTGATCCCATTCGGATTCCGGATAACCCTGCTGGTTGTTGCAACCTGCAATGCCCATCATCAATGCAGTAGCTGATATCCCTGCCATAACCTTTTTCGTTTTGTTCATATGTTTCACCTCTTTCGTTTTAACAATAGTATGTACGGGAGTGAAAGGAAAAAGTTTCAATTATATTCAATATTCCCCCCTCTACAAACAATAGTATTCGTCTTCTTGAATCACTTTCCTCTTTTATTTTTGATGTTCCTTCGGTATCTGTGTAGGCAGCGGATTTTAATTCCAAATTTATGACGACCATTTCCGGACTGGTCTCCTGCTGGTTTTTTTATTAAACCTTTGGTACCCTAATATAAAAATTGCTGCCTTTTTACAGGCAGCGATCATTAGTTTGCTCAGGATTTTTCATTTTTCTTCAAGTCGAAGAAGTCTTCAAAATTAAATTCTTCGTTATTTCCTTGGATCAAAGCAATTTTTGCTAAAATGATTTCAACTAGACATAATCCTGCAAGTGTGGCTATTCCTGAGACCATATTGGATCACTCCTTTTTTCGTTACACATACCATAATTTGTGAAACGCGTTTCAGGTCAAGTCTTTTAATACAAAGAGTGAGGTTTTTTGAAAATGGCCAATATACGAGAAATTGCCCGTCTGGCAGGCGTATCGGTCTCCACCGTCTCAAGGGTGCTCAATGAACACCCATATGTAAGTCCAGAAAAAAGAGACATCGTCCTTAAAACAATTGAAAAATTGGACTATAGCCGCAATATTAACGCTGTTCATTTATCGAAAGGCAAGACAAATATGATGGGGATTGTCCTGCCAACGATCAATCACCCTTATTTTTCAAGTCTCCTTGAAGGTATGGCTGAGGAGGCGATGAAAAAGGATGTTCAGTTAGTCCTTTTTCAAACTGACTATAATCCCCTAAAGGAAATGGAAGCATTGGACCAACTGCGCGGGCATCTAATCGATGGTGTGATTTTCTGTTCACGCGCCATTCAATTTGATCTGTTATTGAAATATAAAGAATTCGGGCCAATTATTTTATGCGAAGATGCTGACCAGGAGCACTTCCCATCCGTTTCAATTATGCATGATGCAGCATTTGAACTTGGGCTCGACTATTTAATTTCTAAGGGTCATGAAAAGATTGCCATTTGCTTAGGGAGACTGGAGGGAACCAACAGCCATAAGCGAAAAAAAGCATATGAAAAGAAATTGGCATCGATCGGCCAAAAAGTGTTAAGTGAATGGGTTCTTGACCAATGTTTGATAATTGATGATGGCAGAAGAGTAATTAATGAATATTGTGGATGGAACGAAAAACCGACAGCATTCCTTGTCGGTAATGACCAGGTGGCAGCTGGGATGATGACTGAAGCGAAGAACAAAGGACTTGATGTTCCTGGTGACATAGCTATAGTGGGCTTTGACAATCATCCTGTTTCCGAAATCCTGGGAATCACCACAATTGGGATTCCTACGAAGCAATTAGGTGCTTCTGCTTTTGATGCATTTATTTTGAAATCCCAAAACGTAAATTACTCAAGGAAGGTTGTACTTCCTTTCCAATTAGTCGCAAGGAACTCTGTATAAAATTATCATTTTTGACAGAGAAATAGCATCCAGCAAGGATGCTATTTCTGCAATAGTTTTAGTTGCGTCGGATTCAATACTTTTTGACTTTACGATCTATTGGATCAATTCGCTCATCCGTCATATAAAAATCATGGCATTCCAATAAGATTTCCTTTAATGATTGAGGCACCCTGTTGGCGTCATAACAGCAAATAGTAACCAATTTTGTAGCCTGAAGCATTTTGTCAGCTTCTGTTTCGTACTCACCTAATGTCTGGAAAATTTCTTTCTGTTCACGCCACTCGACATGTGCCCAAGTTTGGATAGGAATATTGTTTTGCAAAAATGGAGTAATCATTTTATCTAAATAACTCAGTATCGTTTCTTTATGGAAATTACCGCGATAGCAATAAAAATCATAATTGTTGATTGTATGGACCATTTCCATTTGTTCCGGTTTGAGCTCATTTGCAATTCGTTGATTTATATCTATCAAAAGACGATCATTCTCTATGATCATTACATGGTTTCCTAGCTGGATTGCCGAAGAGACATAGTCTAAAAGGTTATTTACATATTTCTCTTGATCCTCAAAAGAATAAAAGATATGTGCTCCTTTATCTTTAACTTCGCTGATCAATTTTTGAAGTTCTTTTTCCATCTTTATCAGTCTCCTTTGGAATCCAAGGAAAACAGACAATGAATTCTCATAATTAGTAATGGGTCTAATGATAGCACACAAAGCAAAATTATTCGATTTATGTTGTTTCCAATTGTACTTTCTGATCCTATATATATACGTCTTAGTTGAAAATAAATTCCATAAGTGAAAAAATGCTTGCAATTAATAACCTATTAATATTTAAAAAAACATCGGACATATAGAGGTCCGATGAAGGGTGAAATCAACTTTTTGTACAGAAATCTACTATTTCAGTCATTTAAAAAGAGTTCTTTATTCCCTTTTGTATATGAGCTCGACCATTATGGGCATTTAAATGCATCTATATAATGCCTGCTACTTGATTGTCAGGCTATTTAATTTCTGTGCCTGGCTGTTTAAGTTTGCTAAAGCCTCTTTATATTCTGATTCCAATCGACTGATGATTTCAGCAGCGGATTCTATTTTCTGAATTGCTCCTACACCCTGCCCGGCGGACCAAATGTCTTTCCAGGCTTTTGCATTCGTTTCTTTTTGCATTGAATCAAAATTGACGATTTCTTTTTTGGACAGTTTCTCAGGGTCAAGTCCTGCCTTCCTGATGCTTGGTTTCAGCATATTTGCTTTCACTCCCGAAAAAGCATCAGTCAGGATGAGGTCGTCCTGAGTAGCATCCACGACCATCTGTCTGTAATCATCGGTTGCCATGCTTTCCTTTGCAACGATGAAACTTGTTCCCATATATGCGAGGTCGGCTCCAGCCGCTTGAGCTGCCAATATGGACTTTCCTGTTGTAATTGAACCTGCAAGAACAATAATACCGTCCCAGAAAGCCCTTACTGAATCAACAAATGCAAAGCTGTTAAGTTCTCCTGCGTGGCCTCCTGCTCCGCTGGCAACTAATATTAGACCGTCAACACCAGTTTCAGCGGCTTTCTTGGCAAACTTAACATCACTTACATCGGAAAACACAAGGCCCCCGTAATCATGTACAATCTCTACAACTTTTTTTGGACTTCCCAATGATGTAATGACTAGTTGCGGCTTGTGTTTTTTTAATAATTCCAGTTCATCATCAAGCCTGCTGTATGAGCTATGCACCACCATATTCATGGCCCAGGGAGCAATTTTCTGATCTGGATCCATCATTCGTGCAGCCTCAAGGTCTGCATTCAGTTTTCCCATCCATTCATCCAGAACCTCAATTGGGCGTGCATTAGGAGCAGGGAACGAACCAATCACACCATTCAGGCAGCAAGCGCTTACAAGTTCAGGTCCTGAAACAAGGAACATTGGTGCAGAGATAGCTGGAATTTTAAGCTGATTCCACCAGTTTTCCGGTATAACTTTATTCATGTTAACATCCCTTCTTTTACATTTCTAAATTTTCTGAATATCTTACTCTATAATAAGTTAACACCTTCAATTTTTCAATAAAGAAGAAAGTTAATTATATTAAAAAAGAATCCGACACATTATAGTGAAGGATTCTTTCTAAGTTTTTGTGTTGCTTTTTTTAGAGCATTCAACAACCGGGAAAAACTAGTATTCTTTTTATCCTCCGGATTTTTTAAGTAACTTCGCCATAAAAATTGGCTCAATTCTTCAATTAAGAGTAAAACGGCTATAGGGAGAAGTATAAGCGAAACCCAGGTCCACATTGTACCGGCTCCTTTCGAAAGGATATATTATCCTATTCAATGCTTTACCTCAAAATGTGCTGTTTATAAACATTCTCTTATTAATTTGGATCCTTATAGGTCATTGCCCTTTCGCTATCATTATATCCTTTTGTGGTAGGATCCTGTACGATTCCAAGCATTGATAAAATCATGAAGACTCCGTTAACCAGCATTAATATTTCATTTTGGACTTGTTCAGTTAACCTGAAATCTGTCCAGCCAAGCATATTCATACCTTCTAAGACTATTTGTGCAACAATCATTAATTGCGAAACGAACGCAATGACCCAGGCTTTATTCTTGAATCTGACACTCCAGTTTATCAACAAAACCATTCCTTCCATTGAGATTTCTGCTTTCTTTATCATATGCCGCAAGGAAGGAGGGTTGTCAGCGTTCGTCTTGTATGTTCTATTTTTTTGTTTTTTTACTTAATCTTTCAATGATATCTTCCCGGTGGACAAAGATGATCATGATCACTAAAATCCCAGCAATTACAGCTGACAAGGCAGAGTGTCCCAAATAATAGATGGAAAAAGGAATAAATAGGAATGCGCCAAGACCTGCAAAGGTAAAACTTTTAACAAAAGGAAATAGCAAAATGAAGCCCGCAACCATTACTCCAGCCAAAATGGGGTCATAAGCCAGGATGCCGCCGATAAATGTAGATATTCCCATCCCGCCTTTGAATTTTAAAGTAATAGGTTTTAGGTGGCCAAGAATCGTGAATCCTAATGCCACTAAAACGATTTCAGGAGTAAATTCAAAATATCTGCCAGCGAATATGATAATTGCCCCTTTGAATGCATCACCAAGGAAGGTCAGCACAAATGACGTCCTCCCATGGACCCGCCCTGCGTTCCGGGCCCCCACATTGCCACTGCCTTCCTTTCGAATATCCTTATTCCCAAGAAATTTAACTACTATATAACCCGCCATTAAACTTCCAATCACATATGAAAGAATAAAATAAAGAAAAAGGTTCAAAATTGACACAACCTGTCTTATAGTATTTTCTAAAATTTATTCGGTAATAAGCCTGTAAATTCCTCTAATTCATCGGAGTATATATAAGGTTAAAGTACGTGAAAAAGCCGGCCTAGTAATAGACCGGCATAGTATTAGCTTCTTCCAATTTTGATTGCTTGTTCAAGTAACTTCTGATCTACATCTTTTTCAAGCAATTCGATGTTTTTTCTGAGATGTTCAAGGTTTTTTGTACCAATTAACACAGAACTGATTCCTGTATTTTCATATAGGAAGTTCAAGGCGAGGGATGATAATAAATCACCATCATTGTTGACCAGGTCGAGCATCTTTTTCAGTTTTGCTGGTTTCATCTCTGCCTGCAAAGCCCTGGAAGTCAGTAAACCCCGTCCTAATCCAGTTCGAATGAATACGCCCAGACCTTTTTCTTCACATAGCTTGATATTTTGCTCATTCTCCTGGTTCAGTAAATGGTATTCCATCTGCATGACATCAAAATCACCAGATAATATGCATTGCCTTGCGAGTTCGCCGTCAATTGATGCGCCGAGAAATCGGATTTTCCCTTCTTTCTGTGCATCCTTCATGGCACGTACAGTTTCACCGTCAGAAATGACTTTCTCTGGTTCGGGGCCAAAGTGGATTTGCATTAAATCAATTACGTCTGCCTTTAAAAGCGTTAAGCTCCTGTCAATCGATTCTTTAACTGCTTTATAGGAAAAATCATAATATGTGGAAGGTTCGTCATTATGTTCTCCGCACTTTGAAGCAAGAATATATTCACCTCGCCTTGCCGAAATCGATTTTCCGATCCGGTCCTCGCTGCGGTGGTAAGCACTTGCAGTGTCAACAAGATTTATACCAAGATCCAGAACTGCATTTAAGACTTTTCCTGCTTCTTCTTCATCAGGCCTTTTTTTATCAGACAATCCCCAGTCCCGGCCAATGGACAATGCTCCAAACCCAATAAAAGTTACGTCTTCATTCATGCTGTGGATTCTTCGTTTTTCGAAGGCTTTCGTCATATGGCAACACTCCAATTATGTATTTCAATGCTGATGTGATTCATTATAGCATTAAAAGATCTTGTTAAAAAAAGAACTGCACCTCTTATTAGGAGGTGCATTCATGAAATATATTCATTTAGGTTCTAGGGACAGCTACTTTTCTGTTGGCGATAAATTGTTTTTTCATATAAAAGAAGAACAACAGGAAAACTCCTCCGCTGACTAGTCGTAATACAGAAGCAATATTCATCAATGTTTCTATTGAGCTGTACTGAAGCAAGTATACGCCTGCTTGAGGAGCAACAAAGCCAATGATCGCAAGCAGGATATTGTATTGTGCAATGCAGCTTCCCCTATTTTCTTCTTTCGTCACTTCCAGTAGTTGATTAAATAGTAATAACACCGTACCTGAAACGAAGAGTCCTGATGTAAAGTTGACGAATGTTAAATAATACATATTGGTCGACAAAATCGTCATGAATGGTGCGCTTGCCATCCCAACCGCTGTCACTGCGAGCATCCGGGAATTGCTGTGCCTGTCAGCCATCCTTCCCCACCACTTATAGCTGATGATCTGTCCAATTTGGTTTGCAACAGTGATGATACTGATCCAAAAACCTGTCATATGCGCTACTTTGATATTGTAAATATTGAAAAGCGGCCAGGCCAGCTGCCAGGCGAAGTTGAAAAACAGCCCGCATATCAGAAAATAAATGAAAGGTCTATGTTTGTATGCATCCCAGCCCAAGTTAAACTTTTTCGCTTCAGCCAAGTTTTCCTTCTTTGGCTCTATATGTTTATTTAAATAGTAAACTTCAACTATTCCAAATGCGAATGCAAAAAGAAACAGAACCTGATAAGGCAGCGGGTTGCTTTTATCAAACCAATGGAGTGCCACGCCAATAATGAAAGTTGTAATCATGCCGGCAATGGTCAATATCCGGTTCCTTTCACTGAAAAAGCTGCTTCTACGGCGATCGGAAACAAGGTCCCCAATAAAGGATTGCCAGCTGAGCATCGCAAATGAACCAGGGAGATTCATCAAACCAATGAGAATGACAAATATCCAGGCACTATACCCTTCTGGCAAGTAAATGACAAAGAACATACCCAGGAGGAATAATCGGGTAAACAGAATCGATAAGCCAGTGAACTTCTTTTTCTCTTGGAGCCTGCTCATGATTACCGTTCCTAAAATCATTGCGAACATCCCAACGATTTGCGGCAATGAACTGATCAGGCCTACCTGATAATTCGTCGCTCCCAGAACTCCAATTGCAAACAGAGCAAAATAGTTACTGCTCATGCTCATGACAATAGTTGAAGCCACTCCATTTATGATACTATTCTTCTCATTTAACTTAGTAATTTCAGAAGGAGATTGCATACAGACCTCTTCTTTCGTTAGGCTTCATAAGCCTTAGGGAGTGTGAAATTATTTTGTATTTCGAAATTTCCACCTAATTTTACTCCTTCTGGTTTTTGCTGGCAATAGGAATTTATACTGTGAATGAAACAAAAAATATTCTGTAAATTAATCGGAGTTCAGAATCAGAAAAAGCAATTTTTCAAAAAACAAAAAAAGGAGCATTGAGAGCTCCTTTCGTCCTTATTCTATACATTTCTTAATACTAAATATAATTGGTTATTGCGTTCACTTTTTTCCTCATCTGATGCGAGGTCGTATTTTTTCAGTAAGTGGAAAACTTCATTCAAGATATCCTGAGTATGACTTTCCTGGAAAAATTGTGCGAATAGTGGCTGCATATCCTCCGGCAAAAATTCCATTTGCGATTCGAATTTCTTTTTTACATCATCATGTGTATGATCAATTTTACATTCTCCCATTGCAATCACTCCTTTATGTATATATTTAGAATACCAGACTCTTTTAACCTTTACCCAAAGTTAATGTTTCTTAGCTAATAGAAAGAATTTATTCCCCCAATACCTGCTTCCAATTGTCCCAGGCAGTAATATATGCAGGGAAATCCTCGGGATGATGTTTTATACAGGTAGCGAGTCTTAAGTAAAGGCCAATCAGGACTTCTTCATATATCTTTTCACAGGTAAAGTTCAGTTGCCTTGCCGCCGAATCCAAAACTTCCCTTGTCAATTCATTTGGTGAAGAACAAAACGCATAGATAAAATCGTAAATAGGTGGGCCAACCACTGGTGTTGGATCAATAACTCCACAAAGCTCTCCACTTTCAAAAATGAAATTATGGATACCACAATCACCATGAAGCAAATATGGCTGCACCAATGAATATCTGCCGTCTTTGTCAATCAGTGAGAAAACGGATTGATGATCATTTTCGTTAAGATGGCTTTTAATTATGGTTTTAGCTTCGGTGGCTCTTGTGAACATGAAATCTCTCCAAGAATCTGTTGGATCGTCAACCCAACCCCATTTCCCTTCAATTGGAGATGGTTTGTAGTGATTCAATAGATTGTGGATTAATTTACTTAACATAGTGTATTTATCCTTAGAATTTCCTATATTCCCTTCTATGTAGGTGTAGACAAGGTAGTCCTTGCTTAAATGCGTATATAATAAATTTGGCAAGATAGTTAATTCTTCATAAAACTTAAGGTAAAAGGTTTCTGCTTCAACGATTTGCGGTTCATTGCGCTTTACAACAATATTAGGCTCAATCAAAAATAAATCACTTACCGTTCCCCCGCTTAGCTTTTTGAAGCCAGCATCTTCATTATTGATCAAACCCTGTTTTGTGAGATCCTTTAATATCTGATAAATAATCATCTTTGCAGTCCTCCAGGCCTTAAGTTTGAAAATAGTATGGTACAGATGAGCTTTGCAAAGACTCTACTCCACTTTGATAGTATGGCATTAATTTATTTGCTTCTTTTGTATCGATCCACATTACTTGTGAAATCTCGGATTCATCTCTGGTGAAAATTTCTCCATTGGTGATCTTGGCTTTGAATGTAATGAAAAAAACATGAACTCCAAGGTCTTCCCTGAACCTCTCATTCACAGCGACAATGCTGCCGGCCTCAATGGTAAGGCCCATTTCTTCCAAAGTTTCTCTGACTGCAGCATCTTTTAATGTTTCTCCTTTGTTTACTTCTCCCCCAGGAAGTGACCAGCCTCCACCAACATTATTAACCATTAAAACCTTCTTCTTTTGATCATCAAATAGTAATGAGTACACGACGTCCACTCTTCTCAATACAAATTCCCCTATCCTTAAGGACTCTTAAACCAACCGAAAGATCCTCTCGCTTTTAACTAAAAGTATATATTCTTTAGTTAATGCGTATTTCCTTCTTCTGAAAAAATAAGAATGAATTTAGAAAAACGAACCAAAATAAGGAGGTCGAATTGAATTAAAAGGAGAAGATATCAATGGGAAAACTTTTACAAAAGATTGTACTAATACTTTTGATGTTAAGTGTAGCGATGCCTCATATGGAAATTGCAGCACAAGGCAAAAATCATGATCGCCAGCATTGTAATTGGCATGAGGTTATCAAACTGAAAAATGACATGAGAAAATTATGGATCGATCATGTTGTCTGGACAAGAGAGTATATTAAAAGTAATGTGGGCGGTCTTGAGGATCAGGAAGCTGTACTAGCGAGGCTTTTAAAAAATCAGAAGGATATTGGAAATGCTATTAAGCCATATTACGGAGAGGAAGCAGGTAATCAATTAGCAGCATTGCTGACGGACCATATTGTAATTGCAGGTAAATTAGTAGAGGCCGCAAAAACGAATGATCAAGAAAATTTTAATAAACTGAATAAAGATTGGTACAAAAATGCTGATGATATCGCTATATTTCTAAGTAAAGCCAATCCAAAACTGAATGAGAAAGAACTTAAAGACTTCCTCCATATGCATTTAAAACTAGTCACGGACGAAGTGACAACCAGATTAAATAAAGAATGGGAAGCAAATATCCTAGCATTTGATCAAGGAAAAGAACATATGATCATGTTTGCGGATATACTTTCTAAAGGAATAAAAAAACAGTTTCCTGAAAAATTCCGGTGCAGCCGAAAAAAATGAAGCTCGCAATTTGCGAGCTTCATTTCTTGTGTAACCAATCTTTAGACAAAAGAATTTATGTCTTTTTAAACCGAACCTTCAGGAGCTACTAATTCTACCTTTATTCTGTCAGGATCCTCACAAAATAATGCATAGTAGTTTTTCCCTCCTGCAAAGGGATACCTGTCCTGATATAGTAACGGCACACCCCTAGCTGACAGCTTCGAAACCATTTGATCAACATGGTCCTTTGAATGTGCGAAAAATGCAAGATGATTTAAACCAGTTTGAGAACGGTGATATCGATTTTGTATAAACCTTTCCTCTGTTTGGACAAATACTAAATATGTATTTTCAAATTTCCAGCTGATTCCCTTCTCCCATTCTTGATATATTTCATAATTCAAATCAGTTAAAAACCAATCCCAAAAATCCCTTGTCTTTTTCAAATCCGAAACATTAATTTCTACGTGATGGATCATGTTTGCACCCCTTCATCTGACAGAAATTCGTATTGAATTTTCCTTTAGTGGAAATAATAACTTAAAATCCAAAAGGAAGTCATAATATGTATTTATTTATGGTTGTAGCCGTTTACATAATTTTTGGATATTTTTTTGTGGACTGGAAACGCTGGAAGGAATACTATCCAACAGTCCAGTTCTATGTAATTTGCAATCTTCTTTATAACTTCATTTTCTATAATCATACCTTATGGGCTTACAAACCGAAATCTTCATGGCTGAATCATACTTTCATTGACTTATCTTTCAGCTTTATCATCATCCCAATTGTGTTAATGATTTTTTTAAGATACTATCCTAAAACATTCAATAAACGGTTGATCTACATAACCATATGGGTTGTTTATTTTACCTTCATTGAACTCCTGTTCCAAAAAAAAGGTCTGTTTATTTATGACAATGGCTGGGGGTTGCTCAATTCTGCATTTTTCAATGTCATAATGTTTACAATTCTAGGCCTTCATTATAAGCGTCCATTACTTGCAATCCTGGTGTCGATCCCTATCGTGGCAATTTTGCTCTACTTCCACCACCCTTCTTTCGCTGATTTAAAATGACTTGAAACCGGAAGGAATTCCAATCAATGCCTAATACCCTCAGCACACCTTTGTTTATTATACTTCTTTTCACATCATATTTATTGATGTTCCTTTATTTATATCGCAAGAAATGATTAGTCAACTGCAATGAGGTCAGGCTTCTGCTTTGCTTCATCTCGTTCACTGAGAATATAATAGATTAAAAAGATTTATGGGAGAACAAATGATACGTACTATTTCTGTTCATTCAACAGGACAAATTCTAAAGGGAAAAAGTATTCCTGATTTAATTACTAATGATGATCACTGGTATTGGATTGATTTTACATCACCTACCAATGAAGAAATTGAGCTGCTTAAGAATCCACTCAAATTTCACCCATTATCGATAGAGGATTGTATTCACACACTGCAAAGACCGAAGCTGGATTATTATGATGATTATCATTTTTTTGTTTTTCAGGCGCTGGACGCTGATACAATGCAAAAAGAAGAAGTGGATGTTTTTTTAGGACCAAATTATATTGTAACATTTCATAACACCGAGAACCGGGAAATTGATGATGTCTGGCAGCGGCTGGAGCTTGCGAAAATGCCTGTGAATTGGAACCCTTCAATTGTCCTTTATCATGTTTTGGATAAAATCGTGGATAATTATTTCCCTCATGTTTATAAAATCGAAGATGTATTGAATGATATCGATGAAAACTCTGCTGGCCGTTCAATGGAAGAATTGCTTGAGGATCTGTTTGATACAAGGCATGAACTTCTCTCGTTGAGACATACCATTACTCCAATGAGGGATCTCGTATATCGCATGATCAATTCTCATCGATTAGCTGGAATCTTAGCCCAGAAGGAATACTTTGCAGATATTCATGATCACCTGCTGAGACTTGGTGAAAAGGTTGAGGCCAGCCGTGAATTGACAACAGATATCAGGGATAGCTATCTCTCGATGAATGCACACGAAACAAATCGGGTTATGAAGGTACTGACTGTTATCACGACAATCTTTATGCCTCTAACTTTCATAGCAGGTATTTACGGGATGAACTTCGAAAATATGCCAGAGCTAAATTGGAGGTTTGGCTACTACGGAGCTTTATTTACCATGTTATTCATTGGCATAACAATGTTTTTCTGGTTCAGGAAAAAGGGCTGGTTTAAATGACGAAGACAACTAAAAACCATTGAAGCTACGCTTCAATGGTTCCTTTCATTCTGATTTTCAATTTTCTCTTGTTCCTCCAGATGATCCTCTATCAAACACTTACTGACAATAATTAACCCAGTAAAAAAGAAAGCGAATGTAACGGCCAAGGTCAAATAATAGTAAGCAAGCAAAGAAGCTGCGCATGTCCAAAGGAGCCATAGGTATTTTTCGCGGTGATTAGCCATTTACCTCCTCCGCCTTCCAGTAGATTTGGCTGATCGCTTCTGCTAAAGCTTCGACGGTATTTTTCAGTTCCTTCATATTGTTATCAACCCCACCCACTTCAACGACCAGCGAGTTACCATGTAAATCCTGATTGTAAATCCCGTCCACAAGTTCCCCCTTTTTTGGAAGCACACCTTTACTGATTCCAGGATAATTTTTATTAAGCATTTGGTGAAGTTCATTTGCGAATTTCAGATTCTTTTGGAAGTTTTTATTTTCCTCGCCAATGACGAAAACCAGCTTTGCATAAGGTTCGTTGTTAATGATAGCTGTGGTCGAATCCTTCCTAACAGAGTCACGGTGCAGGTCGATGAAATAGTCCAATTTTTTGTTGCCAGCCATGGCACTTTGCACCAACGAGCGGGATATGTTGTATGATTGTGGATAGAACCACCCTTTCTTTTCCAACTCCTTACCAATATTGGTTTTGTCTACGCGGGCTCCAATGCCTCGATTCTCTAATTCTTTCCCTAGCAGCTCGCCTACTATTGTTATATTGGTTTTACCATCTACAGCCTCGTCAACATTCTCTGCTCCCTCTAATCCAAGCAAAGGCAAATAGGATTCCCAGCTATGTGTATGGTATATGAATACCGATTTTTCAGTTGGGGAAGCTCCAGACGAAATGTTGCCGCTGTTCAACTCCTTCAATTCGTTTGCTGCCATATTCCTCTCCTGCAGCAACACTTCAAGTGGCGGCGCCGATTCAATCGGGATATCCGTAAAATCGACACCTTCCTCAGCAATCAGGAAATTGGAATCAAAGGCCATGAAACCAGGGATTTCACTTCTAATCAGGCTCCTGATATCATTCATTTCAATATTCGTAATTAATTTAAACCCTGTAGACAGTACTGAAATTTCTGCGTTCGATCCGGTTAATGCATGTCCAATCAAAGGGTTTTCATAGCTGATGATTCTGAGAAACATTTCAGCTCCAATATCCCCGTTCACTTTAAACTTAAAAAAGCTAATATTGGACGATGATATAAAACCTGCCACCAGGAACAAACTTAATGTACAGACCAGCACCATCAAAATCATCATGAATTTTCTATATGCATTGTTCAACATTTCGATCATTCCATCACCCTTTTGCTTTTCATCTCTTAAAATGAATTTTTCTGGATTGATACCCTCTATTTATTCAATAAGTATGTAAAACTAGCGTTATTTAGACTAAAAAACGCCTGGACAATGTCCAGACGTTAACTTTGTAAAAATCATAAAATTCACTTCGAGAAATGTCCAGCTCCAGCGCCTAGCCCCTCGAGACGCTTCGATCCTGCCAATGAAGTCAAAGAACGACTTCACCTTCATGCCCTCCAGCGCTTGTCGGGGCTGACCAAGGCGCTAACGCTTTTCTTTTTAAAAATATTTCTTTTTCCAGAATATGAAGGCAGTCAGCCCTGCCAGCAAGACAGCCATGCTCATAGCTAGGAAAAACGCAAAGGGATTGTGCTGGAATGGCAAGTCTACGTTCATTCCATAAAAGCTTGCGACCATTGTAGGAAACGATAGTATGATGGTGATGGAGGTAAGGAATTTCATCACCATGTTAAGATTGTTTGAAATGATCGATGCAAAGGCATCCATCATCCCGCTTAAAATCGAACTGTATGTTTCAGCCATCTCGATTGCCTGAGTGTTTTCAATGATAACATCCTCCAGCAAGTCCTTGTCTTCTTCATACATTTTTAAATAGTTAAAACGCATGATTTTCGCAAGTACGACTTTATTGGATTTTAAGGAAGTCGTAAAATACACCAAACTTTTCTCGAGTGCAAGGAATGCATATAATTCCTTATTCTTCATGGACTGATGAAGTTCGCGTTCGATTTCATTCGTTTTTTTATTGATTTGCTTCAGATACCGTAAATAATAAATAGAGATGACATAAAGGATTTGCAAGGCAAATCTTGTTTTTTTGAAAGTATAGAATTCTTTGACTCTGTTTGTTTTAAATTCATTTAGAACAGGTGTCTCTTTTAAGGACACCGTTACAATGCAATTTTCAGTCTGGATGATTCCTACTGGAATGGTCTCATAGATGGGAAAACCAGAATCATCATGAGTAATGTAAGGATAGTCGACAATAATGTATACGATGCCGTCTTCCTTTTCAATTCTTGGGCGCTCTTCATCGTCGAGGGCATCCTTGATAAAATCAATGGCAATTCCCGTTTCACTGGCAACTCTCATGATTTCATCCTCTGAAGGATGGACCATATTGATCCAGCAGCCTTTTGAAATTTCCTCAACACTTTTCAGCTGTCGTTCTTCATTGCTTTTAAAGATTTCCAGCATTTAACCAACCTCCTCATGAGTTATTGAGGAAGCCAACTACCTTTTTTCAGAGTTGATCGCCTTGAAGCATTCAATTGTATCAAATCTAATAGATCATCGACTTCCCCGCGCCTATCGGGATCAGGTTCTATTGAATAACCCAAAGATACCAACTCCTCTCTTTTTTCACCTCTTACATCTTACTCCTGACTATGGAAAAGTACAATGAAATTTTTTATTTTATGGCTCTGTTAAAATAGGCTGTTGATTTCCGTTCCAGGCGCTTCGCTTTCCGCGGGGCTGGCGCTGAGCCTCCTCGTCGCAGGCTCCTGCGGGGTCTCACCTGTCCAGCTGATCCCACAGGAGTCTGCGCGCCTTCCACTGCAATCAACAGGGTTTAAAAAACCAATTGCTATATAACAGAGCCAACAACCAAAAAAACAACCAAAAATTGGCTGCTTTTATTTAGTATTAGGGAGATGCTATTATTTAAAAAAATTATGAATTAATTACTAAAACTCATCTTTTAATATAGAGTACATTTTCAAATCGCGATGCTCACCTTTGATCATCATTCCTTTACGGATGATACCCTCGAAAGACATACCGGCCTTTTCCATGACTCGGAATGATCCTATGTTTTCTGGAAAACATTTAGCTTGAATTCTGACCAGTTCCATATGGTTAAATCCGAATCTGATCAATTCCTTTGCTGCTTCTGTTGCGATTCCCTTCCCCCAATAATCCTTAGAAATGACATAACCAATCTCAGCAAAATTATGCCTTGGATTCCATGAAACAAAATCTATTGTTCCGATTAACTTCCCAGTTACTTTATCTTCAATACCCCATGGTGAAAGATTCTTATTCTCATATTGTTTAAGAACAAAGTTGATAAAATCTTTTGTATCAGATAAGCTCTCATGCCTGTTCCAAGTGACGTATGCAGCTACATCCTCGTTTGATCCGTAGGAATACATATCTTCAGCGTCATCCATGGTTATTTTCCTAAGGGTCAACCGTGGTGTTTCTAAAATAGGCAGATTGCCAAATATATCTTCGATTTCCATTTTAGGACCTCCAATTTTGGTTTTTGGAAAATTTATACATGATTATATCATCTCTTTCAATAGGTTGATACAAGTTCATTTAAAGCAATCTGTAATCTAATCATCTTCATCCATAATGAAAAAAGTTAACATAACATTATTATTAACAACAAAAAACAAGGCATCCACATCAGGATACCTTGCTTTGTATTTATTGGATTGGCATAAAATTAACCTTCCAGACCCCGTCAGGATCCATGCTCATACTGAATCCCTGCATCCCATTTTTGTTCTCAAACTTGATATAACCCTCTTCATCATTGTTTTTTACAAATTTTCCTGTCTGGAGACCCTGGAATGCGGTCAAGATTTCTTCCTTTGAAGATTGGTATTTCTTTGATTCCTTAATATGTTCTTCCTTTGACCACATGATCCTTTCTGAGCGAGTGGTGTAGAGAGCATATTGGGTCTCAGGATCATCATCCAATTGAGCTTGAATATATAATTTCGAGATACTCAATGGTGGAAGATTCTTTAAATGTTTAGTCGCCTTATCATTTTTAAATAGATCATAGACAGCCTTTTCTTTTTCATCAAGTGTAAACGGAGTTGAATCAAGTATGATTTCTCCAGTCTTTTGCACTTCTTCAACGACACTTCCATCTGCTCTCAACAATGTTGCGTTGACTTTCCCGTTTAAAGTATAGAACATCGACATTCTCATCACTTTATTGTCGGATGACCATCCAATCCAGAATTGTATCCCGATATTCTGGTTGACCAGGTTTTCATAGTCAACGATGCTTTTGTTCGGGACATTGCTCGAAGTTCCTTTTTCCATAAAGAACTGATATCGCCAATCTTTAATTGAACCATCTTCCGCATCAGAATCAACGAATTCTTCATAATCGTTTCCAAAAATTTGCAGTACTTCTTTTTCGGTCATTCCCAATTTGAAATTCTCTTTTAAAAATGCTGCTTTTTCTCGAACCATATCATCTTTATTGGCATTGATTGAGGCTGGTAGAATAGCATCAAAAACCTTAATATGTTTTCCATCTGATAGATCAAGGAGCAGACGCCTTTTGATTCGATCATTCTTCTCCTTGTCGTGAAAAGAATATGTCACCATTGAGCGACCATTTTGTAATGACTCGACCATTTCTATTTCAATTGTTGAGAAATCTGCAGATTGGTAATACTCAATCACTTCCTGGAGTTTATTATCATAGTATTCAAACAGTAACACGTCACGGATGTATTGTTCATCCCCTTTTTCCAATGCATCAAGGTAATAAACAAGCTCGCGCGCTGCAGTTTGGGAACCAGTAGATTTGGCCACTGACCGGTATACTTGCTCGAACGCATCATTACTTGCAGTGATTTTGTATATATCTCTCTCTACGCCATCCTCTTTATCTGCTTGATCTTTGTCTGTGACTACCAGTTTGGCGGATTCGCTTTGATTCCTTTCAGCATCCGTGCCGAGGAAAGAAGCGGTCAATACGGAAAATAATAAACCTGCCAGCGCCATCGGAATCAAAATTGGCCAGCGCCACTGTTTCTTCACTAAATTTGCGTTGTTGCCATTTGTGATTTCTGAACGGAGCTTCTCAATGAATTTTTCATCAGGCTCAAGTCCTGGTCTGTTTTTCAAAGGAGAAAGGAACCGTTGATCAAAAGACTCTTGCTTACGATTGTCCATTTTCAAGTCCCCACCCTTCCTCATTAGATAATACCTGTTTTTTCAAGAGCTGGAGTGCCCTGTGATAATCGACTCTCACTTTTGCCTCGGTGCATCCAAGCACTTCTGCTGTTTCTTTGATACTCAGTTCCTTCAATCCCCGTAAAATAACAACCGTCCTGTACTGCTGTTTTAATTTCAGCAAAGCACTTTGCAGTTCTGCCCATTCTCCTTTTTTGATCAGTCTGTCTTCAGGAGTTGAATGATCTTTCTCCTTATCGAAAACCCAGTCCGGAAACAAATGGATAAATTTCTTTTTGCGGTGTAAATCCATTGCAGTATTCTTTGTAATTGATAAAATCCATGTTTTCAGCTTGCCTGTTTCCTTCAAACCTCCAATTGATTTCATTACCTTAATGAATGTTTCTTGTGTGATGTCCTCAGCCTCTTCTTTGTTATTTGTAAAATAAAGCGCGAAATGATAGACATCGCGATAATATAGATCGTAAATTTCATTTATATCAAGCCGCTTATCATCCACTTATCACTCCCCCATTCCCTAATAAGTCGCTTGAATGCAATTTTTGTTTCAGCTTTTTACAAATAATTTTAAATTTAATGAAATACTAAGAGTACTGGTCAAAAGGGCTTCTGCTTTTCCGAAACCGAATAAATCATTTATAATGAAAGTTAAATTAGGTTGCTACCCTAATTTTACCAGCATGGACCTATACTAAGAAGCTTCATCTTTAAAAAGGAGAAATTGTATGCAATTGTTGCAACGACTATGGGAGGCTGTTGTCCGATTTTGGAAGAAACGCCACCTTACCCAAATTATGTTATTGGTATTATTAGTTTTCATATTGTTGTCGATCCTGTGGTTCGCCTTCATCGCAAGCAGGGCGAATGTACAGACTCTTAAGGATGGTTTAAACCAAGCCACAACCATTTATGATCAAAATGGTGAAGAAGCAAGCAGACTTGCAACAAACAGGACAGGCGGTGTTTCGATAAAAGAAATCCCGGAGCATGTACCGAATGCCGTAATCGCTATCGAAGATGAACGCTTTTACGAGCATAACGGCTTCGACATCAAGGGAATTGCACGTGCTTTCTTTGGAAATCTCTTGGCTGGAGGCATTACCGGGGGCGGAAGTACCCTAACCCAGCAGCTGACGAAAAATGCCTTATTGTCATCTGAAAGAACTTATAAACGTAAAGTAGAAGAGTTGTTTTTGGCAGTTGAGCTCGAGAAGGTCTATGAAAAAGACGAAATCATAGAAATGTACCTTAACCAGGTCTATTTCGGCAGCGGTGCGTTTGGGATCAACAACGCAAGCAAAAAGTACTTTGCGAAGGATATTCAAAATGTGACAATCAGTGAAGCCGCCTTGCTTGCTGGCTTGCTCAAGGCACCCTCTGCTCTTGATCCTTATAACAATTACGAAGCAGCGATCAAGCGAAGAAATGTCGTTCTAGCAAAAATGAACGAACACGGGATGATTACCGATTCTGAATACAAAAAAGCCAAATCTGAAGAAATCAAGCTTGAAGACGGTGGAGGCAGTCTGGCTGACCGAAAATATCCCTCATATGTCGATGCCGTTCTGGACGAAGCAACAAGCAAATATGGCCTGACCCAGGATGAAATCATGACAAGAGGATACCGAATCCATACAGAATTGAATCAGGATCTTCAATCCGGCCTTGAAAAAGTCTACCGTCAGGATTACCTTTTCCCTGATCGGGCACGGGATGTATTAGTCCAGAGCGGCTCTGTCCTTCTCGACCCGACTAATGGCGGCGTCCGTGCATTGGTCGGCGGCCGGGGTGATAAGGTGTTTAGGGGATTCAACAGGGCGACTCACTTAAAAGCTCAGCCGGGTTCAACCATGAAACCTCTGGCAGTGTACACTCCAGCTTTGGAGGAAGGCTATGAGTTCGATTCTAAGCTTGTTGACAAGAAGATGTCATTCAAAAATTACAGTCCAAAAAACTTCTCAGACACATATCAGGGCGAGGTTCCAATGTATGAGGCCATCGAGAAATCAATCAACCTGCCAGCGGTATGGCTGTTGAATGAGATTGGTTTGAATAAAGGAATTGATGCAGTTAGAAGATTTGGGATCAAGGTTGAAAAAGAAGACCAGAACCTGGCATTAGCATTAGGAGGCATGCATAACGGGGTTTCCCCACTGCAAATGGCTGAAGCATATTCTGTATTTCCAAATGGCGGCAAACGTCATGATTCACATTTAATTACAAAAATAGTTGGTCCAACAGGTAAAGTTATCGCTGAACACGACGGCTCGACAACACGAGTCACCTCAAAAACGGTAACAAATGAAATGACATCCATGCTGTTGAATGTCGTTGAAACTGGAACTGGTAAAGGTACCAAGTTCGAAGATGTTCAAATCGCTGGTAAAACCGGTTCCACCCAGCTGCCATATGCAGATATTAATGGAACGAAAGATCAATGGTTTGTCGGATATACCCCAAACATTGTCGGTGCAGTTTGGCTTGGATATGATAAGACCGACCGGGAGCATTATCTGTCCAGCAGCAGCTCGAAGGATGTCGTACCAATCTTCCGGGCAATCATGCAGGAATCCCTGCCGCATATTGAAACGGAAAAATTCGCGGTCCAATCGGTAAACGACCGATTAGCCGGCAAGACAATTGATTACGAAGAAACCGAAAAAGCAATCAGGGATAAAGCAGATGAACTCGAAAAAGAATTGAAAGAAAGAGCTGGCCAAGTCGAAGAAAAACTTAAAGAGGAAGCACCTAAGTGGAAGAAAGTATTAGATCAGATGCAGGAAGACGCCACTAAAGCTGGCGACAAAGTAATCGATAAACTTCGTGAATGGCAGGGTCAATAAATTTAGTCAAGAGCAGCCTGTGGCTGCTCTTTTCTGATGTTCGAGTCTTATTGATGCGATAATTATACCCCAGAGGGATTCTCTTATGAAATATCTCTTCTACTGTTGATTTTGTAACGTGAAAGAAATAAAAAAATCCACACTTCTTGCTAAGAAGAAGTGCAAAGAAAGATAAAATGTCCGAAGACGTGTTCCCTTTAGACAAAATTCCAGTGAGGACACGCAGAAATGTCCGAAGCCGTGTCCCCTTTGGACAAAAAACCAGACAGTTTACGGGGAAATGTCCGAAGTCATCTCCTTTTCGGACAAAACTCCAGAGATGAAGCTAAGAATTGTCCGAACTGGGTCCTGCTTAGAAAATATTGAAAACAGAATGTTTAATAATCAATGAGTATCTTTAGTAAAGCCAATTTTAGAAGACCTTTGAATAAATACAAGTATCCCTTAACTCACCGTCAACTGATACGGAATCGTTCCTTAAGATTCCATCCAAATTGAATCCGAGGCGCTCTGGTATCGCTTTGCTTTTTGTATTCAGTGAGTCACAGCGGATTTCAATTCTCCTGGCCTTTAATTCGCGGACTGCGAAATCTGTGATTCCCTGTACAGCTTCGGTCATATATCCTTTGCCGCTGTACCGTGTATCAATCCAGTATCCGATTTCAAATTTTGGCACTTCCCAATTGATTCGGTGCAGACCTGATGAAGCGACAAATTCTCCGGTGTCTTTTTTAAATACAAGCAGGCGCAAGTCTGTCCTATTTAAAAAATTCAAATATCCTTGGCGGATCACAATTTCAGTTTCCTCAGCATCTTGCTCTTTTTGGGCAAATGGCATCCACGGCTTCAGTTCTTTTAAAGAAGCATTGATTGATTCGCACGTCACTGCCCCGTCCCCTGGCAGAGGCATCCTGATTAATAGCCTGTCTGTTTCAAATTCTGTTGGGAATTCCAATAATAAAGGGTTCATTTCCCTCTCCCTTTCTTTTTCAATAATTAAAAAGAGCGGCCATTGCCGCTCTTTCATAAATTCTTCTTAAATACTGATATCCCTCTTCTGGAAGAAGAAAAATGTGACCATCATGAATATTGCATAGTATACTGCGAGGATCGACAATGAAACCGGCAGGGTGATGTCTTCAAGAATCCTTTCCTGAAGCGCGTATACCGTTAAATCCAAATGAGGGAAGATAAGAAACTTCGCCCACGTATACTTGTCTGCAAGCATCAGAATGATGCCGCCTAGTGTTGATGAAAAGAAGAGTACAAAGATGCCGATCCCGACCGCAAGCGCCTGACTCTTGAACAGAGTGGAAAGCATGAAGGCAATCGTCATGACGATCAACAGGCTTGGTATAAAGTAAAGCATTTTCAGGAAGAACTGAACACCGACGATTGCTTCTTTTCTTCCTTCCAGTGTGATTTCAAAAATCTTCATGTTGAAATCTCCGCTGCCAAAAAGGATCAAACCGATCAAATATCCAGATACAATCAGTGTTAATACCATTAGCACGGCATAGATAATGACCGCAATGTACTTGGACAGCAAAATGCTCCATCTTCTGTGAGGGCGGATCAATAGCTGTTTGATTGTACCATCAGAAAATTCAGCAGCCACATTCGCACTGCCCACCACTACAACAAATAAGGTAACGAGAGAACTGACTCCTATCACTACATCATTCATGAAATGCCAGTTCGTCTTTGCTGTTGGATTAATATCCTTGTCCAAGTATTCCTGTGTCTGATCGATTTGCGTTTGAATCATTTCCTTTTCCTCGACAGGGGCAGACTCAAGTTGGTTTTGAAGCATGTTGATCTCTGTCTGAGTATCTTCACGCCAATTTGGATTCGGATCCCCGCTGAATTTGGCATAAATGATGCCGGCAATCAGGACGGCCAATACAACTACGACCAAATAAATCCAGCTTGCCATTTTTCCGAATATCTTCATTAATTCGTTTTGGATTAATGCGATCATGCCATCTGCTCCTTCTTATCTTTATTTGTAATTTCAAGGAAGCGATCTTCCAACGTTGCTTTCACATTCAGTATTTCATATACATCAATATCATTTTGTACAAATAGTTTATTGATCATTGGAATGGCTTCCTTCTCAACGGTTAAAGTCAATCGAGAGTCCTTGACAGACGTTACCTTGATTTCAGGCATTTTTTCGGCCAAAAGCTTCTTCGCTGTTGCTGAGTTTGAGACCTCCACCTCAATGGTACGCTTTGGTGTAACATCTGAAGATTCAGTTTCATCTATTGTAGAAATATGTATTAGTTTGCCTTGCTCAATGATGGCGAAACGGTCGCACATAAGCTGCATTTCTGACAATAGATGTGATGAAACTAAAACCGATGTCCCCTGGCTTGCGAGCAACCGTAAATAATCACGGAACTCTCTAATTCCTTGTGGATCAAGCCCATTTGTAGGCTCATCGAGAATCAGGATGGACGGCTTATGTAAAATTGCCTGTGCGACACCAAGTCGCTGGCGCATGCCAAGAGAATATGTACGGACTTTATCATGAATCGCCTTCTCTAAGCCAACCAGTTCCGTAACCTCTTCAATCCGCTCCTCAGTAACTTCGCTCAATGCCATGCGTGCGTAATGGCGAAGATTCTTATACCCGCTTAGATACTTATAAAATTCAGGATTCTCTACGATCGCGCCTAACTCATTCATCGCTTCCGTAAAAGAATCGTCCAGATCATGTCCATTGACTAACACTGTTCCGCCTGTTCGATTAATCAGGCTGACAATCATCCGGATAATCGTTGTTTTACCAGCTCCATTCGGTCCGAGAAGGCCAAAAATCTCTCCTCGTTCCACTTCAAAACTGACATCATCAACAATCGTCTTCTTGCCTATTGTTTTTGTTAATGATTTTACCTCAAGGGCAAATTGCGACATAGTATCTCCTCATTTCCAAAAAAAATTGAATTTATACTTTATCATCCAAACAATAATACGATGGAAATTGTAAAAAGTTACAAAAAAAGCAAAAAAAATATTTATCAAACAGATTATCGATGGATGAAGACCTAATGTGTATATTGCCCATCGATAATACAAACTCTATAAGTGATGTTCATTTTTGAATATCAGTCGTTTCAAAAATCCCATCCTGAGGTGATTGTATGAGTTACAAAGATCAGCTGGATCCTCACTCAGAGCTTTTCCACCACACTTGGGCAAGGCGTAAGCATGCTAACTCACAAGTGAATGGTCAGACACAAGTGACCAAAAATACCATACTTGCGAGAGGTAACGCAAAAGCACACCGCTGGTAGAGGATATTTGCAAACGTAAAAAAAGGAAAAGGCTGTGATTGCCTTTTCCTTTTTCCATTTAGATGAATATAAAATAAATCAAGCCTGCCAACACAATCCGATAAATTGCAAATGGAACCAATTTAATTTTATTGATTAACTTTAAGAAGAATTTGATGAAAACCAATGCGAAAACAAATGCACTCACAAATCCTACTGCGAAAAATGGCAGAGCATCGATCGTAAAATACTCCCAATTTTTCAATAAGGAGATACCACTGGCTCCCAACATGATTGGAACGGCCATGATAAATGTAAAATCAGATGCTGCTCGGTGGCTCATGCTGAGCAAAACGCCCCCGGCAATTGTGGAGCCTGAACGTGAAAAACCTGGCCACAAGCCTAAGCATTGGAACAGCCCAACACCAAAAGCTTGTTTAAAAGTAATTTGGTCAACATCATTTGTTTTAATATTTTTCGGTTGAAGACGGTCGGCTACAATCAATAGAATCGCGCCTACAACCAAACCAATGATTACCGTTTCAACAGAAAATAAATGTTCATCGATGTAATCCTCGAACAAAACACCGGTAATACCAGCGGGAATCAAGCCGACAATCACCTTTGGCAGGCTCAATCTTCCAGTGGAATCCCCGAACGATTCTTTTTTAGTTAATCCCAGCAGGTTCATGAATCTGTCTTTAAAAACAATGACTACTGCCAAAATCGAGCCAAGCTGGATGACCACCTTAAAGGTATTAGCTACAGGTGCTGTAAATAATTCCTTAGAGTGAAGCAGAAGGTCATCCACAATAATCATATGGCCGGTAGAAGAAACCGGTGCAAATTCTGTTAACCCTTCTACTAGACCAAGAATAAATGCTACGAACAACTCCCAAAAATTCATGTATCTATTACTCCTCTGTAATTAAAATTGCATAGTGCCTCATTTCTTTTTATACTTTTTTGCCATTTTAGTCAACCAAAAAAGGAACAACTGCTAAGTTGTCCCTCTTTTAAATACAAACCATTTTTGTCCCATATAGTTCGTAAGTGTATATATTCCTGTTCCAAAAAGGATAGCTAGTGAATCCTTATTAATTGGCACTAGCGTGACAATTGAATCTGCCAGCAGGCGACTTAACGAATAAGAGAACAAATAACACGAAATAATGACTGCAGCGAACCTCGGAGCACTATGTTTTACAGATACATTGCTTTTAAAGGTAAAAAGCCTGTTCATACTAAAACTGACAACAGCGCCCACAGCATTTCCGATCGAAGTTGCCAGCCAATATGGCCAGCCAAATGCATCGATCAAAAGGAACATCATCCCTAATCCCACAAATGTATTCAAAATACCGATAAGCAAAAATTTTATAAAGGTATGGTCTAATTTTAACCATACACCCAGCTTGTACGCGAGGAGGCTAGTTGTTCTCAGATAGCTTCCGAGCTTCAAGGCCAATTGACTCATAATTGTTACCTTCCGTTTTCATCAGCATTCTTGAAACAGGCAGGTTAAATAAATCAATATCCACTACATACTTCGGCCGGCGCTTCGTTTCTTTATAGATCTTCCCGATGTATTCTCCTACGAGTCCAAGGGCGATAAGCTGCAGCCCTCCAATAAGCCAAATTGAAGTGATCAGGGATGTCCAGCCCAGCTCTGTATTGCCGAAAAATTTCAAGGCAAGAAAATAGGCTCCAAAAGCAAGGCTTACAAAAAAAGAAATACAACCGACAAGCATCACAAACCTGATCGGTGTGACCGAAAATGATGTGATTCCGTCAAATGCGAACGCAAGCATTTTTTTCAATGGATATTTAGTTTCTCCAGCTGTCCGTTCTTTTCTCTCATAATAAACGGAAGTAGAATCAAAACCGATAAGAGGCACAATTCCCCTTAAAAACATATTCGCTTCAGCAAATCGCTCAAGTTCTTCCACAGCCCTTCTGCTCATTAAACGGAAATCAGCATGGTTAAAAATGAGTTTAACACCAAGTCTGTCCATGATTTTATAAAAGCCTTCAGCTGTAAAACGCTTGAAAATCGTGTCGCTATCTCTTTTACTTCTGACTCCGTAGACTACTTCATAACCTTCATTAAATTTCTTTACCATTTCTGAAATGGCGTTCACATCATCCTGCAGGTCGGCGTCTATGGTTATTAGGCAATCTGATGCATCTTTTGCTGAGAAAAGCCCAGCGAGTAATGCGTTTTGATGTCCAACATTTCTTGAAAGCTTTAAGCCTTTAATAAAATGGCTATCAAGACTTTCTTTATAAATCAGCCGCCATGTCTGGTCCTTGCTTCCGTCATCAACAAAAAGGATTTTGCTTTTTTCTGAAACAAACAATTTGGCAATTAAGTCTTCCAGTACTGTTTTTAACTGTGAAACAGTTTCTTCTAGTACTTCTTCTTCATTGTAACAAGGGACAACGATTGTCAAAATTGGTCTATTCATTGAATACCCTCCCAGCTGCTATAAAACTTCGTAGAGGTAGATTTTCCACGCACTTGTTTTTGAGGTGAAAACTTTGTCCAGCTGGAGTTTATTCTTCTCTGCATTATCGATTGGCACTGAAGAGAAAATATAAGCTCCACCCAGCTGTTTAAACGGCTCTAAATTCAGTTCCAGATTCTTGATTCTTTTTTTTGATGTTTTTTTAAACATATAATGCTTGCCTAATTCGTCAGTGAATAAATAGCAGCGACCTCCCCACTCATCAAAATAAATGCGGATTGTTTTATTCTTCTGCAATTCATTCTCGATGATTTCCCTGAATTTATACTTATAGGTTAATGGGTAAAAGTTATTGTAAGTATCCAGCGTGTAAAATCCATTGAATTGTGCTATTGCCGGATGCAATCCGATGCTTGCCACCCGATAGCTTTCCTGTGGCTTGCCAATGTGTCTTCTAATATCATCGAACTGTTCAACGGCATAGAATTCCTTTACGCTGGGCTTTGATTGAAAAACAATCTCCTCATTGGTCAAAAGCATTAAGAACACCTGGCCTGCAACCAGAAGTGGTACTGCTTTCCGCAAGTTTACTCGCCAAAGGATATTCAAACCCGCAGCGAAAAGGATATATACCACCAATGGACGCATAAAGTGGTACCTGGCGAAATTAAATGTATCAAGGAAATGGAATCGTTCTGTCAGTGGAAGCCATCCTTTATAAAACCAAAAAGCGTACCATGCTGATAAAAGGAAATTCAACAAAAACAAGAACACAAATGCTTTTTCCTTTTTCCATAACTTTCTTTTCCAAATGAAATAAACAGCTGTCAGGATGACCGGCAAAATGATTAAGGTATGTACTGTCATCGCATGATGATGCCCCAAAATATAGTTTTTAAATGTCAGCCTTACAGAGTGCCAGAATGTCAGGCGTGCATGAAAATATTCATCTCTGCTATTCGGTTCATCATCAAATAAGAATGAGTATACAAGTCTGTAATCAGTGATTAGGTATACAAATGTCATATATCCAATCGAAATGATAAAGCGCCAGTTCCAGCCTTTTCCCCTCATTACATCACTTAGCCAAAAAATCCCCATTGCGCTAAGAAAAAAAAGAATCCTAGTACGATGCTTGAGTAAAAAGGCAAAAGCGTGAATACAAGGTAATTTACCCACGACCTTTTCCCCTGCCTTATGTTCAAGAAAGCCCAGAGAGCCAGTGGCATACCTAATGTACTCAGCATTCCAGAGGGCCAAAATGGAGTAAGCGCAAAAGCGAGGGCAGTTCCCACTCGGATTATTGCTTTTTCAGGATGTTTAACGAAGTGATCTTTTAGCAATAAATACATGCCAATAAAAGCAAAGAACCTTGTGATTGCCTGGCTGATCCCATATGCAACCATGGTCGGAAACCATACATATAGCCAGACGATGATCGAATATTCTGTCCCGAGGGCATTTCTTGGGAGTCCATTAATGACTTGTTGCAGCTCAGCCGAAACAGTTCCTGCAATCTGGCCACTCTCCGCAAGAACCTTGTACCAGGCCAAATTTGAGTCAAGATTGTCATGGACCCTAATATGCGCGTTGTCTCCTAAGATGAAATATGGGGATAGAAAGAGGGCAATTACAATCATTGCCAGTATGATGAATCGGCGCTCTTTATCCTGAAAGTAAGACAATTCAGTACACCTCAAATAACGTATTTGCTTTATTAACTTCTGCACATTACTAGAAACTATTCCTTAATTGACAATCAAATCAGTTGGTAGTCAAATATAAACAAATAAAACGTGACAAAGAATAATGAAAGGACCAATGCGGCTATTGGTTTTTTGTAATGAAGCCATAACATAGGATACATTGTGCTGTAAAAAAACCATTCCCATATCATTGACCAGCCATGTGCAAACTTAATCGCTCCGTATTTGAGGGCTAACCATTCAATGAGAATGGACAACGTAATCCATTTAAGGTAGTACCAAAATTTATTGCCTCCATCCTTAGGATAGCTCCCCAAAAACAAAATGATCATACAAGGGTAAAATATGAAAGTGTACATGGTTTCCGTAAAAAATAGGCTGATAAAGTTCTTTTCGAATTCCCATAAGTGCTTGTTCCCGATGTAGGATATATATTCATAGAAACAGCTAAATAGAGCCCAGTAATAAATGGTCGGTAAGTACTCTCTCCACTTTTGCCAATTCCCCCTTTTTATTGAAATGAAAATACCACCGGCCAGGACAGCTGCATGGAACAAGACTTCTCCCCCTTTCTTAATCAAAGGTTCCATTTTTGTTATTTGATTAACCATATTATTTCCAGTTGATTTATCTATTGTATTTTCATCTATTTAAGGATTTTTATGTATTGACTAAATTTGATAGCTTTAACTCATCATGATATTTTTTTTCAAAATGGTCATTCTACTAGTGATGAGTAAAGATTTATCAAAGTAGATTCAAGAAAGGTTGCCATCTTATGCTTCGTTATGAAAAAACAAGTAATTCCGTTGTCAAAGATCAGGCTTATATCATGCCCTCTGTTTCCGGTGATACAATCTGGCTTCATTTTGATCCTTCCAAAAAAGACAAATTTGATGAATTGATCAAAATCATGGATATTCATCCTCTAGCTAAAAAGGGATTGGAGCAATTCAGTGACATTCCAAAAATAGATGTCTTTAAAAGTGAAGCAATCATCTCACTATTTGCAATCCAGGATGATTACACTCAGGCTAAAATCACGATATTAATTGGAGATAATTATGTCATCACAAAAGAGGATGAAAATATCGACCTTTTGGCACAGCTAAGCAGGATCTTTTTAGAGCATCCGGAATATATGGAGACTTCGGGGAAAATCCTCTATCATATCTTTGATAAAGTCGCCTCTGTGGATTTAAGGATGGTCGACAGGATTGCAGATCAGATTCAATCGCTTGAACGAGAGGTGTTCGATCGGCCGTTTGCCAATGGTATTGCCCGAAGCATACATCGCTGGAAATCCTCTCTCCATGAACTCAGGCAGACAATTGAGGCGCAGGACCAAGTAATGACGGTCATCTCCAGAAACGAATTAAGATTCGTGGATGAAGACACCACTTTGTATTTCAAGGATCTAAACAATAACTATTCGAGAGTCGTTAATGCACTTGATATATTCAAAGATTCACTGAACAGCATCTTTAACCTCCAGATGACATTAAAATCAGATCATGCAAATTCAATAATGAAAACTCTGACACTTGTGAGTGCCATTTTTCTTCCGATGACCTTCATCGCAGGCCTTTATGGGATGAATTTCGAAAGGATGCCAGAATTAAAATGGCAGTTTGGTTATGCATATGCCCTTTTGCTGATGTTTGGAATCGGAGGCGCAATTGCATCCTTTTTCCGGATCAAGGGTTGGTGGGGAAAAAAGCATTAATTTATGCTTAGAGTTCAGGAACACCTAGATAGAGGAAAGTAATAAGTTAGAATTTTAAACCGCTGGAATAGAAAAAGCTGTGCTGGCATTTTTGCCAGCTCAGCTTTTAATTTAACCTTTTTCAGATAGATTTGCTTCTGCTTCAAGTACAAAAAGATTTTTCTTTGACTGAAGGAACACAATCGTGGTCAGAGAAGCTGCCAGCAATAATGCAATTGCAGAGAAACCAATGCTAACCGACTGCAGATTCAGTACTTCAGCCAAATATCCCAATAATAATGTCAAAACAATTTGGATAATTGCCTGGAAAAAAGCAAAAGCACTGCTGAATCGACCCATTAATTCAACTGGCACATTGTTCTGGAAAAACGTGGCGTATCCCGTAAATGAAAATGGTGAAAAGAAACCGATTATGATGAATCCAATGACTGCCATGGGAACTGTTTCCGATGAGGAGATATAAAACAGTAAATATCCAATGACAGACAGGAAGGATCCCATTCCCAATAGCAATCTGACTGACAGTCGATTTGCCAAGGCTGATACTGCAAATGAACCCGCTACATACCCAGCACCAGTAAGACTGACCAATAAGCCATAGTTTTTCTCCGATAATCCCACAACCTGCTGTATAAACGTTACCTCTTGTGAGTCTAAGGCAAATGAGATTAAGGTGATGAACTGGAAAAACAGGAATACGACCATAAAGGCAGCAGCAGTTTTGCCAAAAGCAATCACTGCTTTCCAATCATTCACGATCATTTTAATAGAAATTGGGTCTCTAATCTCTCCTTTGTTCAGTTCCTTATCAACATCAGGAAGGAATAAAATGGCTGCAGCACAGAAAAAGAAGGTTGCTGCATTTACGTAAATACTCGAATTAATACTACCATACATAATTAACAGTCCTGAGACGCTTGGTCCTACAAGCATGGCTCCTGAACTGGCAAAAGAAAAAATAGAGTTGAACCTTTTCCTGTTGTCTGGTGGAATCAGTTTTGTTATGTAAGTTTCTGATGTCGGCCCAAAAAATGCCCCGGCGACATTTGTTAAAAACATAATGATATAAATAGGAACAAGTGAATTGAAAAACGGAATTATTGCAATCAAGATCCCTCTGGCAATGTCGATCCAAATCATAAGACTGCGTTTATTAACCCGGTCAACCACACTGCCAGCCCAAGTATTCGTTAAAAGCACAGCCAAAGGCCTGATAATGAATAACCCGGCAATCGCTGCGGCTGAACCGGTCAATTTCAATACCAATAAGTTAATAGCAACAAAATAAATCCAGTTACCAATATTTGAAATCCCTATTCCCAAAATCAATAAAATGGGATTTTTCCAGCCCTTCAAGCAGACCCCTCCTGAGTACGAACAATAGTTGTCAGAATATTACCTTACTTATTCTCTTTTCATCCTATCTTTCCCTTCCAAAAGTTTCAAGTAGCTGTTCAATTCAAACTAGAATTTTTTTCCATTCTATCTTTTTGTCACAAATTGTTCACATTAAATTTCCCAACTTTTATAACTAAACTTGCTCTATTCCCTTATTTCATTATAATTTAAACCTTAAAATTTTTGATTTCATATATTTACCACTGCCAGTAATGCAATTTACCCGTTCATAACACCGCTTAATTACTTATAATGGTATATAGATTCGAAAAGGAGCTGAAAGAATGAATTCAAATCCGAAATTTGTTTCTAAAATCCTTCCGCTTTTTGCGGTGTTTATGGTTATATTGACAATTGGAGCGACAATTGTTGTGCAAAATACAGATGATAAAGTCTCTATGCCCTTTTCTTCCCTTGTCAAGAAGATTGAAGGCCTGGATGGAGAAAAAGCAACACTTATTGAAAAAATGGATGGAACACTTGTCCTTGAAACAAGGGAAGCTACTTTTGTTTCCCAAGTCCCTCCCGGAAGCCAAATGGTTGATAAATTAGTAGAGAAAAATAATATTAGCTATGAATATATGAATAACAGCAAATATGGGGCTTGGATCCTCGGGGGTGTCATCCTCCTGCTTATGGGTGCAGTTTTTGTGATTCAGAAGAAAACTGGCGGAATTGGCGCGGGAAATAAGATGAAGAACAGCCTATCAAAACCTGGTCCTCTTCCTTCTATTACTCTAGCTGATGTAGGCGGTCTACAGGATGAAATGAAAGAAGAGATTCATCAAGCACTATCTATCTTAAAGAACCCTGAAAAATCCGAAAAGATGGGGATTAAGCCTCCTAAAGGGATTTTATTGTACGGGCCTCCTGGAACTGGTAAAACATTGCTTGCCCAGGCAATTGCCCGTGAATTAAATGCCAATTTCTTTTCTGCCAGCGGGTCCGCTTTCAATGAAATGTTCATAGGTGTAGGAGCTTCCCGCGTTCGCAGCTTGTTCCAAAGCGCGAGAAAACAGGGTCCAGCTGTCATATTCATAGATGAAGTGGATGCACTGGCTGGAAAGCGCAAACCCCATGGCGGTGAAGAAGGCGAAAAAACATTGACTGAGTTGCTCGTCCAGCTGGACGGCGGCCATGCGAATGACGGCATACTCTTCATTGCAGCGACTAACAGGAAAGACATGCTCGATGATGCATTCCTCCGCCCTGGCCGAATCGATTTTTCTTTCAATGTCCCTCTTCCTGATACAAAAGGAAGAAGAGAAATAATTGATATCCACATTAAAGGGAAAAATATTGCCAGGGACGTTCTGGCTACTTTAGATGACCTGGCTGAAAGCACTTCTGGTTTTTCTGGCGCAGAGCTGCATTCACTATTCGAAAATGCCAGCAGACGTGCATTGAGAAATGGTCAGGATTTCATTTCCAAGGCTGATATTGATTATGCTTTGGACCGCACTATTCTTGGAAGCACGTCCCGAGCCCTTCAGGATGCTGATACAAAACGAAGAGTCGCGATTCACGAAGCAGGACATGCACTTGTTTCATCCGTTACGAAGCCTGGATCCGTCCGTAAGGCAACGATTATCCCTCGCGGTCAGGCGCTCGGATATGTTGCCCCCATCCCTAAAGAGCTTCAGCTTTCTACGCATAGTGATTTAATTGACAGGATTGCGATGATCCTTGCAGGCGGTGTAGCTGAAAGAATGTTCCTTGGCGAACATAGCATTGGAGTAAGCGGTGACGTCCAGCAGGCAAAGCAAATCATAGAGCAAATGGTAGACACTGGGCTGTTGCAGGAAGGATTCTCCCTCACCTTCAGCAAAGGCTTAAAGGAAACAAAAATGCAAGAGTTATTTGATGATGCATTAGAAAAGTCTGAAATGATTATCAACGCACACCAATTGCAGTTTGAGAACTTAGTCGAAGCCTTGCTAAAGAAAGAAACACTTGAAGGTTCAGAAGTTGATGAAATCGTTCAGGATAAGAGTGGTTTTCGAGAAGAACAATATATGTATGTTTAGTACAAGGAAAACGGCTTCCCGAAAATCGGAAAGCCGTTTTTTTATTTTCTATCGTCGAGCGCGTTGGCCAGATTATTTTTGATTTCCACTTCTTCAAACGATAGCCCAAGCTGGACTGCCGTCTGGGCAATTTCCGGTCTTATGCCTGAAAGGGTCGTTTTTACGCCAACCAGTTTCAATGCCTTCAGAAGCTGGAATATTTGATGCGCAACCATCGTATCAATCATCGCCACCCCTGACAGATCGACAAATAAATGATGGATATTCCTTTGGGCACATTGTTTCAATGTATGTTCAAGAATCATCTTTGCCCTTGTTGTATCGATGTCTCCAATCAAAGGAAGCAAACCCTGATCGTTACTTAATGAAATAACAGGTGCACTAAGCTCATTGATCATCTCCTGCTGCGCTTTAAGGACATTTTGTGAGTATTTATATGTTGCTTCAATAAATCGCAAAATGACTTCGTCGAATTCTTTAATAATGACTTCATTCCATGCATCAAGTTCTTCCCTTTGAATTTCTGAGTTAGAATCTGCAAAACGTTTAACATATTTTAGGTACTGGTTCCTGACATTTTTAAATTCCTTGATGACGTAATGGATTGGAGTATTAATGTGTTCAATGTCACTCGCAATCTCTTTGATCCATGTTTCAAAATCCTTAAAGAATTCTTCTTCTTTAGTGAATATTTCAATGAAATGAAGATGGAAATCGTGATTTTGTTCTTTTAAAGTTTCGACAATTTTTGGATCATTAGATGCATAAACTCCAGTTGTTTTTGTCTTGTCAATATTTCTATACCAATCTTCTGTCATATTCCGGGTATTTTGCTTTAAATATGTATATAATGCCTGATTTCTATGCATCGAAGTTCCTCCGCTACTTTATTCATGAAAAAAGGGTCTTGTTTCATCGCTTTCCTTGTAAAAAAATTATAACAGATTATATCGTTTTTTAAACACATGGGATGCTATTCTAACTGTCCAGTTTATGCTTTTCTTTTAATTCTGTGGGTGCCATTTTAATAATATGCTGGAAAATGATCATCAAAATCCCGACATCATCTACGATTCCAATCAAGGTTAAAAAATCAGGAATAAGATCAAAGGGCAACAGGAAATAACCAACTATTAAACCAGCAGAGGTAAGTTTTTGCTTTAGAGGGACCAGCCCAGAAGTAAAAAACTCTATTAGAAAAGGCAAAAATCTCTTCACCTTAAAGATTAGCTTAATCCTTTTGAAAAACTTCTTCATCATGACCTCTCCTATCAGGAATCTGGTTTTCTTCTATATACATTTACCCAAATAAAGGCTTTAAAACATCTTGGTTTATCCCTGACTTCTTCATTAAATACGTGTAGGTACAATAAATAGTTTCATGAATAAGAAAAGACGGAATCAAAATCTGATTCCGCTTTCGGGTACACATTCATTACTTTACCTGTTGATCGCAGTAATGATGCATTGCTTTCCTGAGGAAACCGGCAAGCCCCTCCTGATATTTATCTATGTTCTTAGTAAACCTGGAGTCATCCACATATAAATCTCCCAACCCTCGGAAGATTTCAATTGTACAATCATAATAATGATCAGTAATAAATTGGCGCCAATCTGCCACTGCCTGCTGCACTTCAGAATCTTCATGGCCCCGGTCCATACCTGCAATCACCCTTTTATAAATTTTTTCTGTTTTAGCCTGAATATTTCTCCAGTCATCTGAAGAATAGCCAGAAGTTCTCTCTTCTACTTTTTCGACTGTTTCTTTTCCATATTTCTGTTTAGCTTCTTCGCTATATTTCCTTTGATGCTCCTCAATTTCTTTCATATCAAATCCTTTGAACATATCTTTGTCAGCCATCTGCAGTCCTCCTTCTATTGAATGAAGCGTTCTTTCTACCGTCCGGATCATTTCTTCTATGCGTTTTTTCTTCGCCAAAAGCAAGTTCTTATGCCTCTTCAGAGTTTCTCTTCGATCAAAATCTGGGCGGTCAAGAATATCTTTGATTTGTTGAAGAGTAAACTCCATTTCTCTGAAAAATAAAATTTGCTGCAGCCGTTCAAGATCAGACTCAGTATACAAGCGATAGCCGTTATGCGTCGTTGACTCTGGCTCAAGCAAGCCGATCTTGTCGTAATGATGGAGAGTGCGGATGCTCACTCCAGTTATTTCTGAAACTTCTTTTACTTTGTACATAATCAAAACACCTCCATAGATAAATCGTAAACTATGACGTTACGTAAGGGTCAATAGAGATCTGTAAATTTTTTCTTCATCATTAGTTTACATAATAAAATTATGGTGTTCTAAAAAACAAATAAAAGAAAAATATTCCAAATTCATATAATTCCTGTATAATTAAGAAAACTTTAAGGAGGTCTCGCGAATGGTTAAAATCAGTAAAGATACGGTAAAAGGCTATTTAGACAAACCCGTACAGTATCAGTTATTTAAAAAGGAAAGCTATTCGGAAAATCTTGTTGTGATGCTTCCAGGCCGAGGATATACGGTTCAGGGCCCTCTTTTTCATTATTCTACCGGGGTGTATTTGAATAAAGGATATGATGTACTCCATGTTAACTATGATTACACCTCTAAAGAATCTGATTCAATGAGTCTTGAAGAACAAATTTCACAAATATCTGTGGATGTTAATTCAGTTCTGGATGAAGTGTTGCAAAATTTAACATATAAAAACCTTTTATTAATTGGTAAATCAATTGGAACCATTGCATTATCTTCCATTGTGGACAGGCAAGAGTTTTCAAATTCAAAAATTATCTGGCTCACTCCCCTCTTGCATCTTGACGTCGTTTTTGAAAAAATGCTTTCCTCTGTTCAGCCTGGTCTATGTATTATCGGAGACAAAGATCCTTGCTATGTTCCTGAAAGATTTGAGGAACTCCATTCCAGGGGGAACATGAAAAACTTATTAATACCTGATACAGAGCACAGTCTTAATTATCCTGACAACCCAATTGACTCTATTGATGTACTGAAAAGGGTAATAACAGAAGTAAGCGAATTTTAGTCTCTTAGAAGGAAGAAAAACATCCTGCTACAGCAGGATGTTTTCATGTTAATAGTGAGTAATCTTTCCATTCATCCGGCAATAAGGCCTGATATTTAGGGTGTAAGTAACGATCATCAACAAGCAAGATTGTGCCTGTGTCATCTTCTGAACGTATGAGCCTGCCGCCTGCCTGAAGAACCTTGTTCATTCCTGGATAGATGTAGGCATAATCGAACCCATTTTTCCCTGCTGAGGAGAAGTGCATTTTTACTAAATCCCTTTCATGACCAATCTGCGGGAGGCCCACACCAACTACGATCACACCGTTCAGCCGGTCTCCCTTTAGATCTACTCCCTCCGAAAAAACACCTCCAAGAACAGCAAAACCTACCAGTGATTCAGGGTTTCCGATTTTGAATGTATTTAGAAAAACATCACGTTCAAGATCTCCCATTCCTGTTCCCTGAACTATAGTACATATCTCTTTAGCTTTACCCTTCCATTCTTCCAGCACTGAATTAAGATATAAATAGGAAGGAAAGAAGATTAAATAATTTCCTGGCCTTTCTTTCACTGTATCATACAATGAATCAACAATCGGCTTGATGGATTGTTCACGATCATGGTACCTCGTTGATAGCGGCAGGATTTTAACAGTCGTCTGTTCCCTGGAAAATGGAGATGCCACCCTGACAAGATAACTTCCATCCTCACCGCCGAGCATTTCCTTATAATAATGGATTGGACTAAGGGTTGCAGAGAAGAACACCCTTGCCTTGAAATGTTTACCTGACTGTTTGATCAGGTAGGACGGGTTCAGGCAAAATTGTTTAATTTTCACTTCATTCCGCTGAATTTCTGCAAAAAGAATGTATCTTTCATCAAATAGCTTACTGATCCTAATCCAGCTCTGTGAGGCGAAATATGTTTCTAATAACAAGCCTGCATCATCACTGGTCCCTTGCAACAATTCCTGCTCAGCATGGATGATGAAGTCATTGACCAATACATTCAGCTCAGATAATTCTTCTTTAAAGACGATCGTTTTTGAAGGATCAGCTTGCTTCCTTAAGTTGATAAAGTAGTCATTGAGTCGTTTGGCGGCTTCAGAGACAGACTTTTTTTTCACTTTATAGTCTCTTTTCAGTTGTAAAAATGGTGCTTTTTCCAAAGAGGAGGAATACATGTCCCTTCCCCTGTCCACAAGGTTATGCGCCTCGTCAATCAGCAGGACAGTATGCTTTTTTTGCTCATCGAACAACCGTTTCAGGGACACCTTTGGGTCAAAAATATAATTATAATCACATATTACCGCATCAGCTGCGTAAGCAAGATCCAATGAGAACTCAAATGGACATACTTTGTGTTTAAGGGCATATTTTTCCACGCATGTACGGTCCAATATATTTTCATTCCCAAGAATGTCTAATACTGCCCCATTTATGCGATCGTAATATCCGTCTGCAAATTCACAAAACTCCTTGCTGCATTTCCCTTCTCCTGTGAAACAGACTTTATCCTTTGCGGTAATTGTGATTACCTTCATTTCAAGACCTTTATTCGCCATAAGGCAAAATGCTTCTTCACCTGTTTTTCGTGTAGTTGTCTTTGCAGTCAAATAAAAGAGCTTTTTCAAATGTCCTTCTCCGACCGCTTTGACTGATGGAAAAATAGTTGAGATCGTTTTTCCGATACCCGTTGGAGCACTTGCGAAAAGTGTTTGTCGATCCAAAATCGTCTTATATACGGATCCGGCAAGCTGTCGCTGTCCAGTTCGGTATTGGGCAAAAGGAAATTCTAATTCCTTAATGCTGGAGTCACGCTTTATTTCATGATTGCTTCGAAGTTTAGCGTAGGGGGCGTATTCACGAATCATCCAGCGGAAATGTTGATCCAGTTCTGCACGTGTTCTAGTACGTCTGAATTTTTTTATGTCTCCAGTAGATTTTTGTACATAAGTCAACTGGATGTCAATACATTCTATATCGTGATCGTGAATGTACATATAGCCATAACACTCCGCTTGAGCCCAGTGAGTGGGATTGGTATTTTCTTCTATGTAATCAAGATCGAGTGAGGTGGATTTAATTTCATCAATCGTTACATGCTCATCAGATAAGAGCAGACCATCACATCTGCCTTCGATAAAAAAATGCATGCCATCGTATTCTATTTCTGTTTTGAGGAACACTTCGCTCTCGTCAGTTTCTCCATATGTTTCCTGGACTTCACGATGAATCCTTGAACCTTCAGTGAAAGAAGTGGCTGTCCTGAATCCTGATTCGATGCTGCCACTGCTGTAAACATACTCAGCCAAAGCTCGGACAGGAATCTTAATTTCATATCCCATTTCTCCCACCTGCTCTCAAAAGTATATAAATCAATTATAGTACATACGTTCTGTAAATGCTATTAGAATAAAAAATCCGTCCCAGATGTCCTGGAACGGATTCATATTATTATTACCAATGGCGTGTATTTTCAAGTAAACTGTCAATCTCAATTGGGTTCAGTGCAAAAATCATATCTTCATTGGAGATTTCCATTGTCTCTTCCAACAGATCGTCAATATTCATGCTAATCGCTCCCATACCGAACCTCCTCGTATATTCAGCCATAAACGTCATTACGTCCGGCTTCGTGACATAGTTCGTTCATTATATGAGGGTTCTGGGGGTCTTTTAACACCATTATAATTTTCCCAAGTTTTTAAATTAGAAGTTTCTGTTCATAAATGGACTATTCGGGAAAAAGTTTGAATCAAATACAAAAAAAGACCAAATGGCCTTTTTTTGTTTTTATCTCACACTGGAGGCTGAATTGGTGGGTTGCTTGAGCGTCTTTTAATCATTTTTTATATCCCCTTTCAATTGATTTTTTCAATATATTTTACAGCTTCATCAAACCTGCCTATGTTTCTATAGTGATTTGAAATAAGCTTATAAAAACCAATTAATTCTTCACTCCTGCCGTCGCTTTCCTCAAGGTAAGGGATTACCTTTGATTCCGTATAAGCGACCGACCTCTCTGGAGATTCAAGTGATATTAAATGATAGTTAGCAAGGATTCTATACTTTCGGTTATCTAAATCCTTGGCTAATTGGTAAACTTCCTGAAAAACTTCCTTAGCAGAATCAGTTTGATTCATTTCCATGTATATTTCACCCATAGAATACAAGGTTATTAGATAATGAGTCGTATTTTGTGCTTGAAGAGTTATACTTTTCTCAAAAAACACGATCGCTTCTTCGTTATTATGTAACTTCTTCTGAAGATAACCCATATTGTGATAGATTTCCGGAAGAAGTTTTTTCTCCTTAAGGATCTCTGCATTACGGATTAAATGTTTGAAACAATCCAATGCTTCATCATAAATTTTAGAAGAAGTATAATTTATCCCCAGAAGCATGAGTACATGTAATATTCTTTTAAAATTATGATCCATCATAAATTCTTGCAGTGCCATCTTTCCAAAGTGTATAGCAAATCCCGCTTCTTCAAGTGAACTTTTTGCAAGGGCCCTATGATAAAGCAGTTCCCCTTTTGAAATTTCGATCTTATCATTTTTTCCGATCGAATTCAGCAACTCATCCGCTTTTTTATAAGATCCCTTCTTTAATAACCATACAGCATTAAGATAGGAAAATAAAGCCAATTGAGGTTGGGAAAATATTTTCTTCTGCTTATTCATAAGTTCAGATTGTTTCTGTGCTTCCGGAATCATCCCTTTAAATAATAAGTATCTATATTTCGTAAGTTCATATGTATACAGGTAACTGGTGAATGGAATAATTCCTTCGAATTCCTGAAGCTTTGCCATTGCAGCGTCTGCTTCATCATTTAAATAATAATCTATTTTTTCATTAAGTTCGTTCATAAGTGGTTGGATCTGTTCTACATTATCTGTAAGAGTGGAAATATTGACCTCCAATCGCCCGAGCAATAACCCGATGGTTTCCTGATTGGCTTCCTTCGAAGTTGCTTCAATTTTGCTTAAATGCGGCACTGAACATATGCCGTTCGCCAGCTCTTTTTGTGTCATGCCTTTTTGAGTTCGATAAAATTTAATTAAAGGACCAAATTGCATATACCCACCTGCCTTTTTCTTATTAATCTACCATTATTTGAAATTAAATAAACACGACTAAAGGCCTATTTTTAAAAAATTCTGCATTTTGAGACTAATGTAATTTCTGAAATAAAGCCACCCGGATCAATCAACCCGGATGGCTGGCAATGTTGTGGGCTAGACTTTATGTTATTTTACTCGCGGGAATCCGAATCCAGAAGCATAGTCGTCACCTGTTGCTGCTCCTGTTCCACCTTTAATATCATAAAGTTTGGCGCGCCTTTGAATTTCAGAACGAAGCTGTGCATTGCTCCAGGACTTATTGGAAGACCATAGTTTCGCTGCAAGTCCGGAAATATGAGGAGTCGCCATTGAAGTACCACTCATCGTTGTGTAGTTTCCATCTACCGCAGTCGAATAAATTCCGCCACCAGGAGCGGATACTTCAACATCTTTTTCTTGGATATAGTAGTCGCCGTCTGTATTAGGGTTACCACGAGAAGAGAAGTTTGATACTCTATGTGTCCCGTTGACAAAGGCATTATCAAGTGATGCAACAGCAATCGCATTTGTAAGAGCTCCTGGGTAGCCAATTGTGTTTGCATTTGGACCGCTGTTTCCTGCTGCTGCTACAACCAATGCACCTTTGCTGTATGCATAATCAACAGCGCTTGCAATCATTGAATCCTTTCCGCTTGAACCTAAAGACATTGAAATAACGACCTTTGTTCCTGTACGAACACCTTCATCAGCAGCATGGCGGATGGCACCAGCGATATCATCAGAATATCCAGAACCATTGTCACCTAGGACTTTATAGCCCCAAAGCTCTGCTTGCGGAGCCACTCCATAAATGCCCGCTCCATCATATCCTCCATTCGCAACGGCTGTTCCGGCAACATGTGTGCCATGGCCCTGTCTGTCAGTACATGAACCGTTCACCATTGAAGATGAAGTCTGAGTAAAATCCTTACATTGCTCCACATTATCAGTCAAATCGATGTGGTTCCTGTTAATTCCCGTATCAAGTACGGCAACCTTAATTCCGTCACCGCCAGATGTTGCTTGAACATTATTGTCATTATAAATCGCTTGAATGCCCCATGGTGTCTGGTCGGAAGGATAGGATGCCTGGACTGTATAATCGCCCTTCCCTTTTCCATTTCCGTTGCCTTCAACTCGGGCATCGATTGAATGTTTCTCAACCTTTGAAACTTTTAAATTTTTGTTATTCAATAATGCCTGGTACTGTTTGCTGTTTACTTCAGTTGTGAATCCCTGACCACCAAAATCCCAACGCTTCCCGTACTGATCTTTCATCTTTGCTTGTTCGGAACTCGGACCTTGAATCAAAACTCGATAAGTATCCTGGCTTTCTGTTGCGCCTGCACCGAAAGCCCCTGTTGCAAACATGGAAACACCCATTGCCAAACTAAGTACTGCAGATCCGAGTATTCTTTTCTTCTTCATCCTTTTGCTCCTCTCACCCTTTAAAATAGTGCAGCTTGCTGGCTGCGTGTTTAGTATATTTCAAATTTTCTGCCTATATCAACTGCTAACCATGCTTCAATCATTGGGAAAAAAGTAGTAGTTAAAATCAGTAATAATTAGGATTTTGAAGTTATGTGCCACAAAATTTTCCAGTGAATGTAAAATGTAAATGGTAAAAAAATGCGGTTTACTTCTATAAAAATAGTGATGACATAATCTACTGGGAAATTCGATAAATGAAAAAGTTGCTGGAAATAAATGTGTTAATTTTATTGGGAAACCAGCTAATTTTCTTCAGGAAATTGGGTTATTTCGCTGCTGTTTGCTAACCCCTTTTTAGCTCAATTCCATCTTTAAAATAAAAAAACACTACGATTTTTCATCGAAGTGTTCTTAAAGATATTTACTAAATGCCTTGCTAAGGCTATTTAAAAACGGCACATCTAATCTGGATTTCGTGTTGTTCAAATAGAATGCATGGTTTGGTTTTATGCCGATAATACTTGGAGAAAGACCCATTAACTGAAGTTCCTTAACTAAAGAATAGAAAGCTTTTACTCCTTCATTCGTTAACTCACCAACACCATTAAAATCAAACAGAATATGGGTGTAGCCGCCATCCTGTGATTTTTGCAGGACTCTTCTTTCATTTTGGGAGATCAATTGATGATCCAAATGGCCAAAAAGAGGAACCAGTGCTGAAGACTTTGTTAATTTAATGAAAGGACAGGAAAGATTTTTTATCTCATTTAATGTCTTCTCAACCTGTTCTTTTTTTTCTAGAAGCTCTAGATTGGTTTCAGCCAGTCGGAGGCGGTGTTTCTCAACGATACCTTCAAGCTCTGTCAGTCTATGGTCTTTTTCAATGCATATGACATGGCCTTCCCCGCCATTCCATGTAATGCTTATATCCATGAGTGCGTAAGGCGTCTCTTTCGTTTTCATAATTAATTCGCCTTCTGTCCGTATTTTTAAACAGGAAAACAGATTTTTCATCTTCTCATGGCTTTCCCAATCCACAAGATCAGGAAAATGATCATAAATATGAAACAGTTCTGCACTTCTATCTGAATATGCAAGAATAGTATAATTTTGATCAATTAGAAAATAAGGTTGAGGCAAATATTTATGTTCCGACACTCTTTTTCACTCCATTAGGATGACAGTCAAGCCAGTTTTTAATGTCCTCCAGATTTTTAATGAATTTTGTACGTTCTGAACCATGGCGGGAAAATTCGTATTTTTCAAGAAGTCTTCCTCCAACAATGATTTCTGGTCTGTTTGGCAGCTTTTCAAGTTCTTTTATATATGGGGACAAGTATTCAGCATGATAAAGAATTGAAAAAGAAAGGCAGATTACATCCGGCTTCCATTCCAAAGCTGCTTTTTTTACGTAATCAAGAGGAAGATTGGGACCATGAAATCGCGTTTCCCATCCGTACTCATTAAACAATTGGCTGGACATCTTTAATCCCAGATAATGCTGCTCTTTTTCAACGCAAAGAAACATGGCTTTCTTTCCTAAAGATGCAATTGGTAAATCCTTGCCTTTTTGCCAATGATAACGCCCAAGCAGAAAATCACAAGTAGAGGTTGCGAGGTGTTCATCGGCAACGGTGATTTTATTCGTCTCCCACAAATATCCGATATGCCTCATTGCACATGTTATAATTTGATCGTAAATATAGAGGCTGCCACTGCCGTTAAGCATTTCTTCTTCAATCAGTGCCCAGGCAGCATCCTGGTTTCCTTCAAGCAAATACCCTGCTAATTCAATTGCTTTGTGCATTGTCGCGACACCTCAGTTCTATCAGTCATCCTGCCCATGTTTTAAAGAGAATATCGCACTTTCGAGAATGGAAATAAACGAGGTCAGATACTCTTCCTTTTCTTTCATTAAAGCAACTTTCAATTTTTCAAAATTATCTACTAGATGTTCAGTCTTCATACCTCTTGAAGTGAGGATTCCATCCAGCCAATGTGCGTAATCAATGAAGTATTTTTCCTCATTCAAAGCTGCTGCTGATTGAAGATGTTTTAAATGATGTTCATTATCCTCCCGGCATTTTTGCCGGCCACGCTCTCCATATTTCTCGAGCAAAATTGGATACTCCTTGTAAATCGCTTCGGTCACTTCATCGATAATATGAATCATGGTTAGCTCGTTCATTCCGCCACCACCTTGTATCTGTCAACTTTAGGCCGGATTGAAGCAAGTTCCTGGTCAGGATAATTTTTTTCCAATTCATGTACTTTTCGATATGCGTCGCTTGTAATGTATTTTAAGTAATGGTCCTTAGAATCCCAGCTGATCTGCACAGTTAATTGGGAAGGGGTTTGTTCGTTTTGGAGCAATTGAAATGAAATGAACCCTTCATATTCGTCTACTAATCTTGATCTTTTTTGATAGATTCCAATCACTTCATCGATTTTTCCTTCAGGTACGCTCACTGTCGAATGAACGATATACATCTCTCATCTCCCCCTTCTCTTCCAAAACACTTAGTTCAATTATACATTTCTAGTATACATGTATCAAATAAGCGATTTTCACAGTGAATAAATAACAAATAAAAAAATCTTGAATAATCATAGGAATTAAAATATGATACTAAAAAGCTAATGAAAGGGAGAAAATGGTATGATCAGAAAACTAAATAATATGGATCATGAGTATGTGATGAAGTTCTTAAGCACCGAACCTTCAATAAATTTATTTATTATCGGTGATATCGAGGCATTCGGATATGATTCGGATTTCCAGGATTTGTGGGGGATGTTTAATGATCAAAATGAATTAACAGCTGTATTACTTCGATTCCATAACTCATTCATTCCATATACGAAGAACAACCGTTTACCGGTAGATGAATTCACCAAGATTATGAAAGAATACCCTGACAAAATCTTTTTGTCAGGCAAAAGTGAACTTGTTGCCCAATTCGAGGATATACCGGTTCTGGATCTTGGCAAAAAACAAGTGACGTACTTTGCCGAATGTACTGCAGAAATAACGATCAACTATACAGAATTGAAAGTCAGGGAAGCAACTATTGATGATGTGGAACGAATCATCGATCTAAGAGCAGGAATTAGCGAATTTCATCTTAATCCAAATGCAAAAGAAATGCTGACTCGTTCCATTGAAACAGGGACGGGCAGAACATATTTCCTTGAGGAAGATGGTCAAATGGTGGCATCCGCATCGACAGCAGCGGAAAATTCAATGTCAGCGATGATTGTTGGAGTCTGCACACACAGAGATTATCGGCGCAGAGGACTAGCGACTACGGTAATGGAGAAACTTTTCAATGATGTTATGAATGAAGGAAAGCTTCTATGCTTGTTTTATGACAATCCCGAAGCTGGCCGTATTTATAAAAGGCTTGGTTTTAAAGATATAGGAATGTGGACGATGTACAGATAAGAAAAGCTCCAGCGCCTTTGACCAGTCGCTGGAGCTTTCCATTTACATAAGTGAATAATTTTCAAGACAAAAAATCTGGATGTCATTCAGCTATTAATGTTTTGCAGTTCTTGCAATTGCGTCGATAGCCTGCTTGATCTGTTCCTCTGTTACATCATAATGAGTGACAAATCTTACATATGTAGGTCCGAATGTCCCTGCGATGACGCCTTCTCCCCGTAGCTGGTTCACAAAAATGTCGGATGTAATATTAAGACCTGACACATCTGCAACGACAATATTGGTTTCTGGATGCTTGGCGAGCGCCATTCGTGGAATCGATTCGATTGCTTCAGCCAAAATCCTTGCATTCCGCTGATCTTCTCCAAGTCTGTCCTTCATTTTTGTGAGCGCGATCAGTCCAGGTCCTGCAATGACACCTGCTTGTCTCATCCCTCCGCCAAGGCGTTTTCTCCACTTCCGGGCACGATCGATAAATTCATTGCTCCCTGCAATAATGGATCCGACTGGCGCACCAAGACCTTTTGATAGGCAAATCTGCACGGTGTCAGTATGTTTGGCGAATTCGATTACGTCAATACCCGCAGCAGCAGCCGCATTAAAAAGTCTTGCACCATCCAGATGCACAGGTATATTATTGGCCTGTCCAATATTGTAGATAGCTTCCATGTTGTCAAGAGGAATGACTGCCCCTCCTGCCCTATTGTGTGTATTTTCAAGGCAAATGAGCCCTGTCTCAGGAAAATGGATGTCATCTGTCCTGAGCGCATTTAAAACATCCTTGGGTTCCATGGCTCCACGGTTACCTGGAATCGTTCTTGTCTGGACACCTGCAAGAGCGGCTACAGCTCCTGACTCATAATAAAAGATATGAGATTCTGCTTCCAATAACAATTCCTGACCAGGGCGACAATGGGTCAGCACTGCGATTTGATTTCCTTGAGTGCCGCTTGTAACAAACAAACCGGCTTGTTTCCCGAGAATTTCTGCGGCTGTCTCCTCAAGTTCTTTCACGGTTGGGTCCTCCTGGTAGACATCGTCCCCAACTTCAGCGTTATACATTGCCTTTCGCATTTCTTCTGTCGGTTTTGTAACAGTATCACTTCTTAAATCAATCATTGACATACCCACCTAACCCAATAAAAATTTTTCTTTTTATTTATTCTACCAACTACACCTGCAAAAAACTAACAGTTTTACTTTTTGATACTTCGGGTATTTCATTCCATATGAACTTATTAAGGAGGCTTTACAATGGATATTGGAAAAGTGATGACTAAAGAAGTAGAGTTTTGCAGTCCTGATACACCGTTACATGAAGTAGCGGCAAAAATGAAAGAACTTGATGTTGGTGTCATTCCTATTTGCGAAGGCGATCAATTAACAGGATTAGCTACAGACCGGGACATCGTCCTAAAAGCTGTTGCACAAAATACATCTCTGGACACCCCCATTTCAGAAGTAATGACAACAGACCCTGTTCGCGGTACTGTCCATATGACAGCTCAGGAAGCTGCTGACCTAATGGCAGATGTTCAAATCCGAAGGCTGCCAATCGTGGAGGACGGGAAGTTAATTGGTATTGTATCACTTGGAGACTTGGCCGTGACAGAGAAACTCGATGATGAAGCAGGACAGGCACTGGAGGAAATTTCAACCCCATCAGAACCTGAAAAATAAAAGACACAACCCTCCGTTTGTTTGCTCTCGGAGGGTTTTGTCTTTTGTATTTATATTTTCCTGAATTCCAGCCTGTTTTCCTTCATCAGGTATTGAAGCGCAGATTGAAAAGTTGAAAATGTCTGGGCATCCAATATTATTCCATCCAGAACCATACGCTTGACTAGCTCAGTATTCATGCCAACAAAGAATGTCCTTACACCCATCAATGACATGGAAGATGCCATTAGCTGCAGCTCACGCCCGATTTCTTCCAGGCAAACATCCTCTACTCTTTCACCTGTAATATCTGTAAGATCGATAATTGCTGTTTCGATTTCTTTGTTATGAATATAATTCAACAGCTTTACACGAATTTTGTCGAACCGCTCAGCACGGATCAAACCGGTAATAGGCACCAAAATTGTGTGCGGTATGATTGAAGGTATGACTGGTGCTGACATCTCTGAAATGATGGTTTCATACTCTTTTATTTTTTGCTCGAGTTCCTTTATTCTCTCTGTTTCCAAAGCAAGCAGTGCCTCCCCTAAAATGCAGCCATTTTTCTTTTTCTATAATACCCTTCCCTGAAAAATTTGTATAGAAATATAAAAACCACTCCTAAGATAGAAGCAGTTCAGGCATTTTATATATGTAGTTCGATCACCATTTAGTTAATTATGCTGATTAAATGCATAATTTCCTCATAGATTTGGTCTTGATAGTCATCGTCACAGCATCTATTAAAGTCGTCAATTAAACGGCCAAGTTCTTTCAAAAATATCAATTTTTCTTCTTCATTGATCATGGCAAAATTCTCCTTAATAGGACAAAAGTCGCGTATGTGGTTAATTTATCATAAATATTTTTTTTATTCAATTGAAAACATCCACTGCTGTCCTATTATATTTTGTAAATATGGAGAAACTATGCATTATATTTGTTGAATTAGAAAGGAGTACATATGTTAGTGAATATTGTCAGGCTTGGGATGGTGCTTCTATCCTGGTCTACTTTGTTATTGTATCCAAAACGTGCATTTAAGCTATTTTTGCCTGTCACACTCTTTGTAACTGGCCTCGTTTCCATCCTGTTATTGTTATCAACTCCGTATAAGTTATGGAGAGTTTCAGGGGGACTCGGCACCAAGATTTTCAATGATCTCAGTTTTACTTTAGGTCCCTTTTTTGTTGCGAATCTCTGGATCTTTCGATTGGCATACGGGAGCATTTGGCAGTATTTAGGGATAAACCTTGTAATTGATTTCATATTAGCTTTTCCAGTAAGTAATCTTTTCAAAAAAATGAATGTATACAGGCTTGATCGATTACAGCCTCTTTATTTTTTTAGCGTGATATACTCATTTGCCATCCTGGCATATTGTTTTCAATATTTTTTTAGAGAATCCAGACGATAGTTGTAGTTGTTATGGATTTGCTACAACAAAAATAGAGGGTCTCCCAAAAAAGTATAACTTTTTGGCACCCTCTTTATTTTTTGGTCGGATTGTAAAAATTGTCCGTTGATTTCCGTTCCAGGAGCTTCGCTTTCCGAGGGGCCGGGGGCTGAACCTCCTCGCCGCCGTTGGCGTCTGCGGGGACTCACCTGTCCAGATGAGCCCGCAGGACATTGATTTTGCTTCCTCGAACCTGCTCACGCACGATGGAAATGTGTTAGCATTTTCGGAGGAGTCTTCGTGCCTTTCACTCCAATCAACTCAGGTTTCTAAATTTATTTTTAAATGCAACGAATTTACTCGACCTTTTGAGTCAGCCTCTATTCTTCTTCTGCTGTAACTTCAACATATATAAGCTCTAGACCTTTTGTGTTCTCTAAGTAATCAATTACTGGATCGATTTCGTTACGCAGCTTTGGTGATAATGGAAGCTCAATTTTCTCATTACTATATGTAAAGATGAGTTTTTCCGGTATTAAGGTTCCACCCTCTTTTTTGTTGATTTGTTTCATTTCTGTGATCTCATCCCAGGAGTATTCTGTTTTTTCAATTTCCCATAATTCGTCGTAGTATAGACCGCTTTTGTCCATGTAATAATAATTGTCAAGGCTTAAGTAGATACCTGCAGCAAATATGAAGAATGTAACGATTGAAATTGATAAAATATTCATTCTTCTTTTCCTGGAATCTTCAGTCTTAAAAAGATAAACAGCTAAGATGATCAATAATACAGGAATAATCAGGAACATCGCTACCATTGCTATGTAGGATGACATCGGACTGTCAAAAAACCAGTGCGATTTGTTTAAATAGAATGATTGATGAATAAAACTAACGATAAATATCCCTATTGGTATGGATGCAAAGAACAGGATCACAGCAGATGTAATCAGCATGCTTCCCGCACGGTCAGCATTATGTACGCTCAAATTGAATATTCCCCTTTTCTGATTTCTTTATATTTCAATAATTTATATTCGACAAGGAGTAAATATTTTCCTTCTGAAAAATAAAATAGACCACCTTCATATGAAGGTGGTCTAAATAAACTGTTTACATTTTATTTCTTTAAATTTTCCTTGTCTTTCAACCGGTTTTGCTGGTCGGGAACCCTTCCTTGATTCTTAAACTCATCAATATTCTTTTCATTCCCTAACTTTTCACGTTCATAATCAGCAAGGCTTTTCGTATTCTCGTTGTCATTTAACATTATGTTCCCCTCCTTAACAAGGTATGGTTGTCTTTTCCCAAATAAAAGCCTGGTAAACATTAATCGGCCGTTGCTGAAACTGAACAATCATTTGTTTCAATTTTAGTACTATGGTTTAGTTTTTAAACAATAAGTCATTACTGTCTTTCTTTGAAGTTATTACGAGCAATAAAATAAATTTAAAAAACAGCAAGTACTCAATGTTTACTTCTTCCTTCATGTTGGTAATATCAATAACACGGAATTCATCAAGTAAAACAGTAAGAAAGGATTGTGCGAAAATGAGAGAAGTTACGGTAACTGTAGACCTAAAGGGGAAAAATTATTTAACGAATGTAATCGCGGACCGCGATACAACAGAGGAAGAAATCCTGGATATGGCTCGCAAACAAGTGATGAAGCAATGGACAATCTAAATAAATTTAAGGATGTTCCTAAGTTTGAGGAACATCCTTTTTTTATGAAAGTAAAAAATAAATTCCGGCGGAGAAATGAAAATGAGGTAAAGATTAATCAATCTTCGTATAATTCAATGGGCAAGCCATCTGGATCCGCAAAAAAAGTAAATTGCTTTTGTGTCAATTGATCAACTCGTATCGGCTCAACATCAATTCCTAATGATTTTAGATAATCGACAGAAGAGGCCAGGTTATGTACGGAAAACGCGAGATGCCTGAGACCAGCTGCTTCAGGGTAACTTGGGCGATCTGGAACCTCCGAAAACGAGAAGAGTTCGATTTGGCAATGTGTTCCTACTGCTAAATCCAATTTAAATGATTCGCGCTCTTCTCGATAACTTTCAGAAATCACCTTAAGCCCGAGGACATTTACGTAAAAATCTTTTGATTTTTCATAATCGGAACAGATTATTGCAATATGATGGAGCTTATTAAGGTTCATTTCAATCACCTTGCCCATTTGCTAATCGTGATTGTAGTCCCTGTCCCCGGCATTGAATCAATATCAAAAGTATCCATTAGCCTTTTTACGCCTGGAAGACCTGCTCCAAGGCCGCCAGATGTAGAATAGCCGTCTTGCAAGACCATCCGGATATCGCTGATTCCTGGCCCCTGGTCTGAGGCCGAAATCTGGATTCCTCTTCTTCCTGCTTCCTCCAGGACACTAATCGTAATCTGACCAGTACCGGCGTATAGATAGATATTTCTTGCAAGCTCAGAAATAGCTGTCGTGATTCTTGCCTGGTCCACACTCCCAAACTGAAGATCTTTCGAAACTTCCCGTCCCTTCTGGCGAGCAAGCACTATATCAAATTCATTATTTATATTTATTACTATAGGTCCTGTCATATGGCTAACCCTCTAACAACTGGCTTAATATCGTAATTCCTTGTTCGAGATCCAGAGCTGTTTGGACATTTTCCAAAGTAATGCCTAATTCAATCAAAGTAATCGCCACTGCTGGCTGGATTCCTGTCAACACGGCTTTAGTTCCCATCAGGCTGGTCATGACAATGACATCACCTAACACTTTAGCAATGAAAGAATCAATCATGTCAACAGAAGTTAAGTCAATTACGACACCTTTTGCTCCAGTATCTTTTATTTTATTTAGAAGATCCTCTTGAAAAGTCAATACTGTCTGGTCATCAAGCTCAACTTGTATTGATACCAATAAATAATCCTTTAATTTTAATATAGGAATTCTCACTTCACATATGCCTCCAAATCATTAGACTCACCAGAATTCACTATGTACAAATAAATTCACACCCAGATGTGGACATCCTTACACTTGCACTTTAGCAAATAACATTTTAATTGGATTATACGCTAAAAACAGAGAAGTTTACAAATTAAAAGTTGCTTTAAATTATATGAAATGATTTAATAGAAAAATTATAAAAACCTCCAAAAAGGAGGTTTTAAATAGCGCGCGCTGGGTAAAGGTTAAAAAGCTGTATTAAAACGTTGTTTTTGCACCAAGATAGCGTGGCTTCCAATAAGAATTCTTCATGTCACTGATTTCTACACCTCTTGACGAACCAGCATGAATAAACTTACCGTCGCCAAGATAAATACCGGCATGAGATGGACCTGGTTTATAAGTTTCAAAGAATACTAAATCCCCTGCACGTGGAGATGAAATCGATTTTGTTGCATCCCAAATAGATGCCACTGTACGCGGAATTGAAATTCCAACTTTCGCGTACACATAATGTAGATAACCGGAGCAATCAAAACCGGATGGTGTGCTTCCTGCCCAGACATAAGGAACTCCAATATACTTTTTCGCTTCAGTGATCAATGCGTTAACCTTTGATGTAGAAGCATAAGTTGCTACTAATTGAGTATTAGGAGCAGAAACATTAGTTGCAACTGGTGATGAAGCAGTTCCTGCAAGTTTAAGGACTTGTCCCGGAAAAATAAGGTCAGATGTTAGGTTGTTGATAGATTTCAATTGTAAAAGCGATAAATTATGGCGAGCAGCAATGGTAGACAGATTGTCACCACTCCGGACTGTATAAGTGCTTGAAGAGCTTGCTGGTGCTGAAGATGATGTAGAAGCAGCAGAACCAGATACCTTCAATCTTTGTCCGGGATAGATCACATCGGATGTTAAACCGTTTAACGATTTAAGACCGCTAATAGACATTCCATAGGATTTTGATATTCCCCATAAAGTATCGCCTGACTTTACCATATAAGTAGAATCAGATGAGCTAACGTTAGCATTTGTTGCAGTTGTGTGACTGTGAGGTGCGAGAACCGATAGTTTTTGATTTACATAGATAATAGAGCTTGAAAGATTATTCCAATTTTGAATATCCTTAACACCTACATTATATGTTTGTGAAAGCTTCCATAAAGAATCTCCTGATTGAACAGTGTGAAATTTTTCATGTGCGCTTGCAGATCCATTGAAAGAAGTAAATAAAAATCCGGCCGTTGCAGCCACTGTCAAAAGTTGTTTTTTCATGTTAGAGCAACTCCTTTGATTTCGCTTACTAGATAATAGTAAAATTTCCTAAACTAGTTTTGAATCGATAAATAATGGTTTGTGAGGAATAGTTTTCCTTTGGTAAAAATACCGTTTTCATGCAAAAAAGAGCCTAAACCTTATATTAATAGGGTTTATAGGCTCTTTTTTCCTGTAAAATTGATATATCTGTAACATTATTGAAATATAAGCTTAATCTTGCTGTAACCTATAAAATAAAATCTCTCTACGTATGTAATAAAGGAAACAAGTGAAAATAGTCCTGATTTTATGATAGAAGAGAAAATATTATAAAGAAGCGGAATTTACAAGACGAAAACGAAACAGCCCGCAGTTGCGGGCTGTTTCGCTTTAAAGATTCGTTTTAATCAATTTGTTTGCCAGTTCATCAACTTGCTGTGGATTGCTTGTTGATTTAGCTGCTGACGCAATTTGGCTGATGATTTGGCCGCTTCCGGGGTTTGTAGAACTAGTTGAATGAAGTCCTGACCCGTTTTTTGAAGCACCATCACTCAAGCCCGATGTGATTTCTTTCGCAAATTCGGTGATTCCTGCAGCCATTGGCTTATTGAAAGCTGTTTGTGTATTTGAATTTTGGAAAAGCTGCCTCATTCCGCCCATTCTGTTACGGAAGACATAAGCGGCTGCAGCGCTTGCTACAACACCCATTAACGAATAGGCCATGGAGCGATTTCTCTTCCGTTTGTATCCGAACGTTTTCATTATATCTTGAGGAAGGTTTGACCTCATCAATGTTGAAATCCAAGCGGATCTATTCATTTGGCAGCACCCCTTTTTAATTTAGAGAAGCATCTAACATACCTCTCCATCAATTAGTATTTGGTTTCTGCCTTACGATATACCGGTAAAAGATTACAACATATACTCTCTAATCATTCAGGAACGGCTTAACTTTTTGAATAGCTGTTTCCAGTTTAATTGCGTTCTGGCTATACATTTTCCTTGCTTCAGCTCTATCTGTTTCTAAAGCGAATAACTCCAGATCAGCCTGGCATTTATTCAGCATGGCAAGCAGGAGCTTTCGAGGTTTAGGAGTAGGTATCTGTAATTGATCATCATATATATCAACTGTCAATTGGCCATAGGAATCCACCTGCCCAAGAAAAACGTTGTCCAATGTCACACCCAGATTCGCTAATTCAATATCGAGCCACCCTCTGTTTTTCCCTACAGCTGCTAATTGATCATTCAGTACATTCCCATCCATTATGACTGTGTGGGTTTCTTTTTCGGGTGCAACCTGTAAATTCAAGTCTTTTGCCGTGATTGGCTGCAATTCTTTTTTGAGCAGGACACTTAAGTCCCCTTTTGGTTCTAGGACTGCGAATTCAACATCAGCTGTTTTAAAGACATTCTTCTGCCTCAAGAGAGAGTTCAATTCATCAATCGTATATTTTTCTTTTTTCAGGTTTTCCTCTAAAATCTTTCCATCTTTTATTAAAATCGTAGCGTTTCCTTCAATTAAATCGCGAAATTTCTTGCTTTTTATTCCTATCAAGTCATGTGCATATGTAAAAACTCCAAATATTGTAACGGCTAAAACACCATGAAACATATTACCATCCAGCCCCATGATGACTTCGCCTGCAATACTCCCAATCGTTATTCCAGATACATATTCAAAAAAAGACAACTCCGCCAATTGCTTTTTCCCGCCTAGCTTTGTTATGGCAAACAATGTAACCAAAAACAAGACTGACGATATGAGTATATGCGTCCAATCATTCATTTTCCGACACCTCTACCCTTTATATTGAGGTTCTTCTATTTCAAGCTGAATTTTTCGATTTTCCAGATCAGATTTAATTTCATTGATCACAAGCATCGTTTCATGGAATATCTTGCTAGCTTCAGGTACTGTCGTATTTAAAGCCAAAGATGATAATTGTGCTTCTATTCCTTTGATTGTCGATAAGGTTTGGTTCACATTTGCTGCAACAGTCAATTTATCTCACCTTTCCATATAGGAAAAGGGCGGGTTCCCCCTGCCCTCCCAGTTCTTATTGTTTATATTGTGGTTCTTCTTGTTCAATTTCCTGCAATCGTGGCTGGATGCTATCAATGATTGCCTGTGTTTGTTGAGCAGCGGATTGGTACAACTGTTTTGCTTGCTGATTTTCTGTTCCAAGTGCAAAAGTCTCCAAACTTGCCTGAGCACTTTTTAGACCAGCGAGTGTTTGTTTTACTTGAGCTCCAACTGTCATTATGGTCCCTTCTTTCTAAGAAAATTAATACTATTTTAGTATGGCTGTGATAAAAAGAAATATTCCTGTTTGTTCAGCAAAAAGAAAGCCATTGGGACCAATACCAATGGCTGTTATGTATTCATTCCAGGTCATCTTTGACAATAATCCTTGTATTATAAAGAGCATATCCATTTTTCCATTTAGCCCGTATTTCCATTGCATAATCGCCTGATGCAATGCTTGTGTCCTGAACATCTAATGGATGTCCGTTCAATCCTTTATAAACTAGTTTGCCGGTATCAATATCCCATAAATAGCACTGGACGGAAATAGGTAATTGTTTGAATGCCAATTTTATTTCATCATAATCTGCGATGACAATAGGTGAATCCTTTTTTGCTAAAGCAACCGGTTCGAATTCAGTGTCATCAGCAGCTGTTCTGCCCCACTTTTTCATAATGAACATAACCGGTTCAATCTGGACAGCCCTTTTCTCAACAACCACTTCCAGTAATGATGGTTTTGGTTTATAAAGACTATAGGCTCCCCAGCCAAGGATACAAAGTAATATTGATAAAGTCAGAAAGCCCCATTTTACTGATTTCCTCACTTCACATCCCTCATTTCACCAATGGCAAATGGTTCCGATAAAATAGACGGATTAAAAATAGAGGAGGTTTCAAAATTTAGTATTAATTTTTTCAATTTATTCGTTAAATAGTACATCGGGATGTTTGTATAAATCCTATGTAAAATAATCGCTTATATAATTTTTTGAAATGTAGGTTTTCTGTAACATTCCTTACATGCAAAATATCCGGCCAATTTTATACTTATCTTATAAATCTAGATAAAGTATGGTGAATTTGAAATGCAAGGAATTGTAAGTAGAGCAAATACAGGGTATCATTCTGATGGAATCGATTTTAATGAAAATCCCTATATTGTTATTTGGGAGGTAACAAGGGCTTGCATGCTAAAATGTGTGCATTGCCGGGCGGATGCGCAAAATAAACCCGATCCAATGGAATTGTCACCTGATGAGGGTTTGCGGTTAATCGATCAAATTTACGAAATGAATAATCCTATGCTTGTTTTTACAGGCGGTGACTGCATGATGCGTGAGGATTTGTTTGACCTTGCTGATTATGCAGTCAAAAAAGGGATGCGCGTTTCAATGACTCCAAGTGCGACTGATAATGTGACGAAAGAGAAGATGGAAAAGGCAAAGGAAGTTGGCCTTTCCAGATGGGCGTTCAGCCTCGATGGTCCTTCACCTGAGATTCATGATTACTTTCGTGGAACTCCAGGTTCATTTGACCTGACAATTGAAAAAGTTAAGTATATAAATGAATTGAATATGCCATTACAGCTTAACACGGTCATTTCACGGTACAACTATGAACATCTTGAACAAATGGCTGAACTTATGAAAGAGCTGAAGGTGGTAATGTGGTACATATTCCTGCTGGTTCCTACAGGCCGAGGTCAGCTTGATGCGTGCCTCAATTTAGCTGAACATGAAAAAGTGTTCAAATGGCTTTACGAGCTGAGCAAAACTGCTCCATATGATATAAAAACGACTGCAGCACAGCATTACAGACGTGTGGTATTCCAACAAAAAGCACGTGAAAATATGGTGAATAAAGGTGAAATCCGATACGAAGACACATTGACCAAAAACATGGCTTCCGTCTTTGATGGCTTGAAACGTGCTCCTAAGGGAGTAAATGACGGGAATGGATTTGTTTTCATATCCCATACTGGTGACGTCATGCCATCAGGACTGCTGCCGTTGGTTGGTGGAAATATACGCCAAAAACCTCTGGCAGAAATCTATCGCAAATCACCATTGTTCAAAGATTTGCGAAGTCCTGACAAGTATAAGGGTAAGTGTGGTGTATGTGAATTCCGTTATGTTTGTGGTGGGTCCCGCTCAAGAACATTTGCGGTAACAGGTGACTATATGGGCAGCGAACCATTCTGTGTCTATATACCTGAAGCAATGCGAAAGAAGGAAAAAAGATTATAAACAATGGAAGGCAGCCTCTTTATATGGGGCTGTTATTTAATTTTTGACACTTTAATGACATTGGAATTACTGTGACATAAAGCACGGAATTCTGCATTTATAAAGTTTTACAATTAAATCAACGAAAGGATGGTGCAAAGATGACAATCTTGATTGATCAACACGCATACAAATGGTTTGAAAAGGAATTTGATACTCCAAAGCCGTTTTTCATCCGCTTATATCCTCAATACGCAGGGTTTGGATGCAAGAACAAAGGCTATAGCCTTGCATTTTCACTCGAAGCCCCCGCCATTGCCGCTCAGCAGCAAGAGATTGATGGGATTACATTTTTTGTAGAATCGAATGATACTTGGTTCTTTGAAGACACAGACTTGGAAATCAAATACAGCGATAGTGCTGGAGAAATTTTTGCTGATTATAAGGAGCATCATTAAATCCAAAACTGAGCCCCTGGATTAAACCAGAGGCTCTTTATTCATCACATTTCCTTCGGCGCTTTTATTCCCAGCAGTCTCAAGCCTTCTTCCAGCACGATACTTACCGAATGCACCAGCGCCAGACGTGATTGTTTTTCAGCATTTTCCTCAAGTATCCTCACTTCACCGTAATATTTATTAAAGGATTGGGCCAGATCCAATATATATTTTGCAATTCGAGAGGGGTCATACTTTTCGGCTGCACCTTTTACAACTTCCTTAAAAGCTAATAGTTCGGTTATGACTGGCCACTCTGCTGATCCTTCGAGGTTAATTTGCTCATATTTTCCATCAAACGCCGCTTTACGTAAAATGGATTGTGCACGTGCATTTGTGTATTGGATATACGGCCCGGTTTCCCCTTCCACCTTTAACATTTCTTCCAGGGAAAACTCTATATCGTTCATACGGAAATTTTTCAGGTCGTGGAACATAATTGCACCTGTACCGACCATCTTTGCGGTTTCTTCCTTATCTGATAAATGAGGGTTCTTTTGTTCTATATTCTTTTTAGCCAATTGAATGGAATCTGTTAGTACATCTTCAAGCAGGACGACCTTCCCTTTTCGGGTGGACATTTTTTTGCCATCCTTCAGCATCATGCCAAAAGGAATGTGGATGATGTCTTCCGCCCATTTGTTCCCCATTTTCTTCAAAACGGCTTTCAGCTGTTTAAAATGAAGGCTTTGTTCATTTCCAACTACATACAATGATTTCGTGAAATCATACTTCTCTAGCCTGTACTTAGCGGCAGCCAAATCACGGGTTGCGTACAATGTTGCTCCATCCGATTTTTTTATCAGGCAAGGAGGAAGCTCAGCTTCATCGAGATTGACTACATGCGCTCCATCCGATTCTTCCAGAAGTCCTTTATCTTTGAGCAATTCCACGATCACATCCATTTTTTCATTATAAAACGCTTCTCCTGCATAGGAATCGAACTGAATGCCCATTAAATCATAAATTTTCTTGAATTCCAGCAAGGATTCTTCCCTGAACCATTCCCATAGTTGAAGAGCTTCATCATCTCCATTTTCAAGTCGTCTAAACCAGTCCCGTCCTTCTTGTTCAAGTTCTGGCTGGCTTTCAGCCGCTTCATGAAAACGGATATAAAGCGATAGCAGCTCCTTGATCGGATTTTCTTTGACTTTATCCTCTGCTCCCCAAAGTTGATAAGCTGTGATCAACTTGCCGAATTGAGTTCCCCAATCCCCTAAATGATTTATTTTCACAATTTCGTAGCCACACTTTTCCAATATTAAGGAAAGTGAATTTCCAATCACTGTTGAACGAAGATGGCCCATTGAAAATGGCTTCGCAATATTAGGTGAAGACAAATCAATCGTGATTGTTCTGCCTTTTCCTAATTGTAGATTGCCGTACGAATGGCTATACTCCAGTATTTCTGACAAAACTTCTTTTGATGTCCTCGATTTGTTCAAGAATGCATTGACATAGCCTCCTTCTGCCTCGATTCTTTCAAATGAATCACCATCTACAATCTGTAATTGACTGCTTAATTCCTCGGAAATCTTACCAGGAGGCTTTCTCATAATCCTGGCAAGCTGGAAGCATGGGAAGGCTAAGTCTCCCTGATTTAAAAACCTTGGTTTCTCAATCAAGCGTTCAATTTCTTTAAAAGATAGGATTCCCTCAAGTTTTGAAGCGAGTTTTTCGGCAAATATTTTGACGTAATCCATTACTAAACCCCCTTGTGAAAAATAAAAAACTCCCGTCTCTATAAAAAGAGACGAGAGTTTAAGCCCGCGGTACCACTCTAATTGTTCCAAACAAGGAACCTGCTTTCATTGATAACGGAAGTCATTTCCGGCCTGCCCTACTCTATTCAGGAAGCATCTCAAAAGTGCGTTTCATCATTCTGTAGCACCAGGCTTCCACCGGCCCTGGCTCGCTGTCGCAAACAAAGAATAACTACTCTCTTTATCATCGATTAGATATTTTTACCATTATATACAACAGTTAATGGAAATTCAACAACTATTTTCTGATAAGTGATGAATCAAATTCCTGTATGGTTCTATTCCTTTCATCCAAACTTTCAATGTAATTTCCGTCAGTATACTCTCCAATTATTTTACGCCAAAAATTCCTGGCAGGTTCATTTTTTTCCACCTGCGTGATGCTCCATTTACCCGGGAACTGATCAAACAATTTATTCGCCGCCATTTTACCAAAACCTTTTCGGTAAAATTTCCTTAATACGAAAAATTCAAGGATAACATTTGGCTCACCGCGCTCTACCATTGCAAACCCTGCAAGCTCATCATCATGCATAATAAAATACGCAAACAAATCGGAATCAGTCCAATATGGCTTTAAATCAAACGGAGCATAGCTTCCATATTCCTCAAGCCTGATTTCCTGGAAAACAGTGAATTCATAAATGTAAAATTGAATTAAATTATGGAGTGTGGTTTCGTCCTCCGGCTGAACACGTACAAGATTGATCACATACATACCCCTTTTATAACAAATAATAGATTATCCTTGAAGAATTATTCACCGCAACCATGAGAAATCCTTTTTTTATGAGCAAAAAAAGAGATACCAGCCGGCATCTCTTTAATCCTCCCTATTTGGGTATGAATACAAATAAGTGATTTCTTTTTCTTTGATTGCAATCTTAACAATTTCTAAACCATTCGCTGATTCAAAAATTTGAAATGACCCCTCAGCATTTTTTTGCTTCCATTGTCCAGAAGACTTAATTTTCTCAAGGTATTCTTTATAGCTTTCCACCCCCCCTTGTTTCCAGTGGTATTTCTCTGTGTTCCCTGAAATCTCGACTGGAGTCAGTCCGACTGGATATGGGAGAAAACCATAGCCATGTGTGACGTAAAGCTGGGATTCATGCTTGTATGGTATAGTTTTTTTAAAATCTAAAGACGCTATGATCTGGAAGATATCAGCATATTCCAGTCTGGGATAATCAAAACTAAAGTGCATCGTTTGCTGGCCGATATCCACAAAAAAATGGTAGCGGAGACTTACATCCATCATTTTTACATGTTCGATGTACAACATTGTTGGATAAGGAAAGTTCTCCATTTCCTTGGCAGTATTCATTGGCCTGGAATTGATGATTTTCTCCTTCTCTGTGACAGTGACGGACTCTGAAAACCCTACAGGATCTGACTCTCCTTCTTCGAAAAAATCATAGCCATTAACCCTTTTTTTGCTATACACTTTCTCTAAATCCCAAGTGAAACTGTATCGATTAACGCTTGATTGAACAGTTCTTTCATCAGTTTGATCATGATTTTGCAGCTGAAATAACAGTCCAGCAGATATGAATAAAAACAAGGCGGTAAGTACAAAGCTTTTAACCTCAAAAAGTTTGTTTTTCACCTTTGTCACAGGTTTAGTCCGAATCGAAGACCTGATGCGGTTTCTCATTCTATTGCTTTGTTCCACTTCTGGCGCTAGCTTTTTCATCAATTTCCAATGATCATCAGATTGTTTGTTCATGTTGACCGCCTCCCTCCAATGGATCCATTTTTCTCAAGGCAGTTAATCCTCTGGACAATGTTTTTCTTACTTTCACTTCAGACCAGCCGAGGATTTCAGCGATTTCCTTTGTAGAAAGTTCTTCAATCTTTTTTAACGTAATCACAAGGCGGTAATCGGGTTTTAGCTTTTGGATTGCTTCAAGGGTTTTCTTTATCGAATCCCGGTGTATAACAAACTGTTCCATATCGAATGAAGATTGAATATCTTGTTCTCCTGAAAATATGGATAAAATTCGTCTTCTTTTCCTCCTGCGGATTTCATCAATAACAAGATGTCTTGCAATGCTGAAAAGCCAGGTTTTCACATTTCCTCTGTCGTCCCTCCGATCGTATGAGGTGTACGCACGCAAGAAAGTATCATGTACAAGATCCTCGCAGAGTTGTTGGTCTCCAATCATATAAAAAATGAACCGATAAATGTCTTTATAATAGGTTTCATACCATTCCATAACCTGTTGTTCTTTTTGATATTCAGTTATATCCCCCACCTCATTTCCTCTCCTATAATAAGTCGGATCATATTTAAAATTGTGACAGTTCATTATCGATTTTTTTAAAAAAATGTTCCTTTTTTCTTTAATTTAGTAAAAACTCTTTTTTTTAAAAAGGGCAGCCCGACTTTATAAATCTATGATACAAGCTGATGCTCGTCCGTTTTTTTTTCATATGATGTTGTTGTAAGGTTCGGATCTTACCTATCTTCTAAAATGGAAGGGGGTGGAGAGATGCTTATTACTGCGATCGTTGTGCTGTTGCTAGCAATTGCTTTAGTCATTGCAATCTTGCTTGGGCAGGATGCTTTAGTTGATGTACTTTTCAACTGCATTGGCGAAGTTATTGCTACTGAAAACGGTGCTGCTTAATCTCGATGAAAGATTTGACAGCTGAATCCCCTTACAGTCTCCCTGGCTATACCGGTATTGGCCCGGGAGATTCACTATTTTCTAGACAATGCGAAACCCATCAAAATTCATAATGATTAATTGAAAGAAACAAAATATTTAGAAAGGATGATATTGAATTGAAAGATGAGAAGATGAAGAAAAATCAAGATAGTTCGAAGAAAGACCTGTCTTTGAATGAAATTTTCAATTTCGCTCAGGTCTTGTTAAAGAAATCGGAAAATGATAGCAAGGGACATTCAGACAAAAATGGCCAGCCCAACATTGCTGAACAACTTAAAAATATCCCGATTGATTCCCTGCTTTCAAAAGCTCAGAGTTTAATTTCCCCCTCGACTATATCCTTGCTTTCAAAGTCGGTCAATGCTGTTGAAAAAAATGAAAAGAATAAAGAAACAACATCGACATCACATGTTAAACAGGACCTTGAACAATTGTCAGCAGAGATATCCCATGTAAAAGAAACACTGGCACAAACTCAAAATATTTTAAACGAAAAAGATTTACAATTGAAAAACCTTCAGATGGATATTCAACACCTAAAGCGGCGAAGAAGACGATAAAAGATTAAGGATACTACTGATTAGTTTAATGCTTTTATTGTTCAAAGTATTTAGAAATTTACAAAATTGTATACCAACAGCAAAAAAACAGCTGCAAATGGACAGCTGTTTTATGTTCCAACACTTTTGGAAGAATCATTTAACAATGTAAATGACTTCTTGCTCACTACATTCTTTTCAGGGATTAACGGGGATATGGATTTATATTGATCATCAGGAATCGAGGTCGGATGATCAATGGAAAAATTCTTTTAAACTTCTTTTTTCATCATATTAAGTAAATTAATTAAGAAAAAGAAACAGAATAATGTACTGAGGAGGATCCATGGATGAAACCTCAGTACTCTGAAATTTTGGGCAATCAATCCTGCCCACTCATTAGAAAGTGTTTCTGGCAGTGTAGTATCTCCGATGAAGATTCCCTGCTCCGTTTGCCCGCCAAGAAATGCATTGAATATTCCAAGCTGCATCAGGATAATCACAGTACTAAAGAGTTGCTGGACAACGAGGAGAAGGCCAAAAGATTTAAAAAAAAGGCCACAGGTGTCTTGCGAATATATGCCAATTTCCAGCCCCCATCAATTTAGATGTGATAACGAACGATTGTTTTATTATCTGGCCAATTAACTCTATAGTCGATATGACCAGTGAAGGGAAAGCAATGATTGTCAGAACCCCGATTTGATAGGATGTAACGATCTAGACAGAGATTCCTGTAAAGTGTTCTGTGACAGGTCCCATCAGGAATAAAGCGATAATCAACATTGGAATGTAACGGAACCCCAGGAAGAAATACTGAAAATAAACTTTAGCTTTTGGAATCCACAATGCAATGATCACCCCAACTAATACTCCCAGAAAAACTCTCAAAGCTGTAATCGTGAACGCGGCAAGGATCGTAAACTTCATGCCATACACATTGATCAGCACCATATCCTGACCATTTCGGTCCGTTCCAAAAGGGTGTTCTAATGTGGGGGGCTTAGGCGCGCGGCCGATAATATTGGCGTTTTCGTCATAAAAGAATAGTTCTGCATCGTAATCCTTGGGTCCCCTAAAGGGATAAGCTATTCGACAAAAAAATGGAAAAACCTTGTAAAAAATAAAAAAAACGACCTCCTTTTCGAAGAGAGTCGCTTCTAGTTTTGCCTTATTTTGCTTAAATGACCAAGATCAAACTGCCGACACTTGTTTGAATTTCTCCTTTTACACTATCTTAAACGCCGTAAAAGAAATTTAGCACTTTGCTTTCATAATCAATACCTTATCGAATCAATGATATAGCATTATACCCAATCTCCTTTTTTTAGTATGATAAAAGGACAAGGGGTATCCTAACTGTAATTGGGTATCAGTAAATTGAGGAGATGTTTTTACATTGAAAGAATTGATGTCTATTGAAGAAGTAAATGGCCTGATTAATGATCATGAATTAAGCTTTATTTATGTTTTGACAGATAGCTGAAGCGTCTGCCATGGTTTGCTTCCTCAGGTTGAGGAAGTGCTGGAGAATTTTCCGAAAATCGAAACGGGACTGGTGAACGCCGGAAAGGTAGAGGAGATCGCGGGTTTCCTGATGGCCTTCACGGTGCCGGTTCTTGTCCTATATGCAGATGGACGGGAATATTTAAGAGAGGCAAGGTTCGTTCAGGTCGAAAAATTAAGGGAAGATCTCTCGAGGATATATGAAGGATTTTACGGAGAATGAGAGGAGCCTGTATTTATCACAGGCTCCTTATGGTTTATAGGTCCCATCATCCAATGAACATTGGTCACATACCGCCATCAGAGTGCTTGTTGTCCCCCATCATATAGTTCGAACTATCACCAGGTTTGGCGTGAGGGTGTGTAATTTTAGCAGGATCATTATTATTTTTCTTCCGCTGATGGTCAATGACGAGGGCGAAACCTAATATGCCAAGAATGACAAAGAATAGCCAGGTCAATGTCAGCCCCCCTTTTGGAAAAAGTTTTTATATCCTATTCGAATATTTGCCTTCCAATGCATCGATATACCTTTTTGCCGATCTTTGGACGGATTGATGAGCTTGTTTTTTTATCACTCTGTGAAAGGCGTTATAAAGTGTTTCGAATTGTAGATCATTTACTTTTGCAGCCATATCTTTTACCTGAATGGCTGGCAAAGGAATGAGATTCGGATAGCTGTACATAAAACTCACCCACTGTCGGTCTGCGACAACCTGAACAATGTCACCAGTGAGGAGGATTCCCTGCTCATTTTTCCAGTGTAAAACGGTACCACCCTCAAAATGGCCGCCGAGCCGATGCAGCGTAAGGCCCTTATCAACCTCGAGGGAATCTCCTGACCAGAAAATAATTCGCTCACTGGACCTGGTCACCCACTCCTTGTCATCCTCATGAATGTAAATGACAGCATTGAATCTCTCAGCCCATTCAACTTGTGTTGAATAATAATGAGGGTGTGATAAGGCAATGGCATCAATTCCGCCTAATTGATTGATTTCTTCGACCGTTTTTTCGTCAATATAGGTAATGCAATCCCACAAAAGGTTGTATCCTCTGTTCTGCACTAAATATGCAGTCTGACCAATCGCAAATGATGGTGCTGTTGTGATACTGTGCAAGCCGATCTCTTCTGTCATTATTGTATTAGTATATAGCCCCGATTCAATCATCTGATTCAATGTGGTCCACGATTGTCCTTCAGGGTTAATATATTGTCTTTCATCAGTGCAGATTGGACAAAACTCTGGTATTGCTCCTGTTTTTTCATATTGTACCCCACATGTACTGCAAATGAAATGGTTCATTCTCGACACCTTCCAAAGTCCTTTGATACCTTAAGTTTATTGGAATTAACCAAAGAACAAATCGTAGGGATGTTGTGTTTCCTCTCATACTTTAGACTGAGAATATTACAGCTCACCATCCATCAAACCGCCGATACGAATGTATTCAATTATTTTTCTCGCCTCCGTTTCAGCTCTCTTCCTCCCAAGTTCAGTTAAAAACCAATTATCTTTCCGTGTGTGTAGGTCGTCGCCTGGACATTGGCTAAACTGAATCCAATCAGGCATATAGGTTTTAAAAGTCAACAAAGACCTTCGCATATGATAAGTAGTGGTGACAATTAAAAGACGCTTAATATTGTGCAATTCAAAGTATCGATCGAGTACCAGTGAAGATGCAAGAATGTTTTCCTTCGTGCTTAATGAGATGTCTTCAATTAAGATATCTTCTTCCGGCATCCCTTGCTCAACGGCTTTTTTCTTCAATAAATGTGACTCGGGCAAGTCTGTCCCAGGCCAGGTAACTCCCCCGGAAAAAAGGATTTTCTCAGCCCTTCCGGCATTGTATAACTGCATTCCGATTGGCAGCCTGTATTGAATCGCCTTGCTGCTGCCTAACACGACAATACAATCCCCATTAACCTGATCATCAGAAATATTTTCATACAATAAGTTAGAAATTTGTTCATCTGTAAGTGTTTTTGGATTTAATTCGGAAATTTTCATTTATCACACCTCGAGCATCATTGAAATTCTTACGTTTTACTTAACATTCTCCATTCACAGGCCTTCACCTTCTTTTTCCAAATTTATGGAGGTATTTTCAACGGCATATGATGCAAAATAACAATCGTGGTCAATTTCCTTTCATAAGGAGAAAAATATGAACATAGAAACGATAAGGAGTGCGATTATGGGAATTTTAAGCGGAAATCCTAAAGATGAACCGATGCATTATGGAGAAGTGTTTGGTACATGGACCCATCTTTCTGTGAATCATGGACTTATCGCCGGATATCAGACTTTTGTCAATCATATTGGTGATGAGGATCTTAAAAAGCTAGTTCAAGAAGCAATTGAGGCGATGAAGGAAGAAAATCGTCAGGTTGAGGATTTACTAAAAACAAATGGGATTGGACTTCCTCCTGCACCGCCAGAACGTCCGATTGCTCACTTAGAAGACATACCACCAGGAGCAAGATTCAGTGATCCTGAAATCGCAGCTGCAGTTTCAAAGGATGTTGCTGAAGGTTTAGTTTCTGCCAGCACAATGATCGGACAATCGATCAGGGAAGATATTGCTTTAATGTATGGTCAATTCCATATGGCCAAAGCACAATTTGGTGCCAAAATGCTCAAATTAAATAAAACAAAGGGATGGCTTGTTCCACCTCCATTGCAGGTAAAATCTACAGAAAGTTAATCGCACAACTATTCGTTACTAGGAAAAAGGTAGTAACAATGAAAAAACAGCAGAATCGAATTAAATCGTGAAGTGACCCCATAATGTGAGACAGGTTATTCTTAGGCAGCTTGGAGGGCATGATTCCGGTATTGTACTGGACTCATGTCTTTTAGTTTTGCCTTTATTCTCTTATGGTTATAGTATTTTATATACTGATTGAGCTCTTGTTTAAAATGCTCAATACTATTAAATTCGGTGTAATACAGAAATTCTGATTTTAAAATGCCAAAAAAGTTCTCAATTACCGCATTAGCGTAACAGTTTCCCTTACGGGACATACTCTGTGTGATGCTATTTTTCTTTAATTTAAGTTGGTATTTGGAGCAACCTTGCATTCTTCTCCTTTATAGGAACGATATTTCTTCATCCGGACCATACATTTCAATTCGAGGTCCTTCATAATTCTTTGTACTTTTTTATGGTTTACTTTATGACCACGATTGTGTAATTCATCTCTGATACGACGGTATCCATAACGGCCCTTATGCTCATCATAAATCTCTTGAATAAGCGTTTTTAATTCAGCGTCCCGGGCTTATCCAATTGTTGAACCCTATAAAAATAAGTACTGCGGGGAATACCAGCTTCAATAGTGACTTGACCGAAAATTCTTGCCTTAACTCATAGACTACTTGCGCTTTGTCTTGTTTGGTGATTTTTCCTTGTTTTGAACTAAGGCACTCAACTTTTTTAAATAGGCATTTTCCATTCGAAGGCGTTCCACTTCAGCTTGAAGTGATTCAACATAACCTTCCTCATTCTGTTTTTGAGTATTCTTCCTATCATCTTTCTTCATTGATGGACGCCCCTTTTTCTTTAGTTTCAGGGCGTCTATTCCTTCCATCTCAAACTGTTTATGCCACTTTAAAAGTGAAGAAGGCTCTGGAATATTAAAGATCGCAGCTGTTTCCCTAACAGACGTCCCGTTTTCAATCATATATTCTAGTACTTCCAGTTTATCTTCAACAGAATAAGTTGTATATCGTTTTTCAAAAGCTTGTTCTCCATGGTGTTGATATTGTTGAATCCAATTAAAGAAAACCCCGTGGTTAACTCCAATATCCTTCGCAATTGTTTGATGTCCTTCTGTTCCATTAATATACCTTTTTACAGCTTGTATTTTCTCCTCAGCAGTAAATCTAGCCATAATAAAAACTGCACCTCCAGATGTTAGCCTATGTGTCTAACATCTGGGGTGCAGTTCAATTTTTCTGCTGTTTTTTTGTGTGTTACCCTCTTGCTGATGCTGTGGTTTTATCTTCAAACGTTTCTTCGCCTGTCTTATCCCTGTGGTAAATTGCGTTGATTTCACCGCCAAGAACGAGTGCCAGGCCTGTAAGGAATAACCATAACATGAGAACGATGACGCCTCCCAGGCTTCCATAAGTTGCAGAATAATTTCCAAAATTGCTGACATAAAATGAAAATCCGAGAGAGATCAGCTGCCAAACCACTGTTGCAAAAACTGCTCCAGGAATTACGTGTTTAAAAGGATAATGCTTATTTGGAGCGATTTTATACAACCCGGCAATTACCGCTACCATGATAACAAAGGCCACTATCCATCGAACGATGCTGAAGATTACTTCAAATTGCGTTGGAATATGGATAAACGACTGAATGCCGTCTAAAATGACTTTACCGAACACCGGCAGTAATAGCGCAACTACAAATGCAAGGATCAACCCGATTGTTAGCATGATCGATACGAGCCTTGCTTTAATGAAAGATCTCGTTTCTTCTACATCAAAAGCGATGTTCATTGCTTTTATGAACGCATTCATTCCATTTGAAGCAGACCAGATTGTACCGATGATCCCGAATGTCAGCAATCCGCCGTTCCGCTCACTGACCAGCTTTATTACATTATCCCTGAGCAATTGTGCAGATTCTGATGGAAGCAACTTATTTATTACATCAATCGCCTTTTGAGGATCAATGTTTAAATATGGAACAATTGCAATCAACAGGATCAGCATTGGAAACAAAGCCAACATATAGTAGTATGCTTGCTGAGCAGCCAGCCCTGTTGCCCTGTCTTTCTTCAACTCATCAAACAGGGTTTTCCCATAATGAATTATTTTTTCTTTCACCTAAAACTCACCTCTCGTTGTCTTCCAGTATGCTTGTCTTTTCCCCGTCCCGAGAGATTTTAATCATGATAAATTAATCCAGTATGTATTTTGTTCCTAGTTCTCATTCAGTGCAAAAACGATCGCTGATTTATGGCCATCAAGACTTCCCAAGCAAAAGGCCACTCCTTATATAAAGAATGGCCTGTTGCATTTTGTTTACTTGTCATCTTCAACGTACGGGTCATGCTCGAAAGCTGGCAGGTCTCCGAACGAAGTCATGATTCCTTCCTGATCCAATTCGTCCTCATATTTTTCATGTTGTTTATTGGGATACACAGTGATTTGCTTACCTGTAATATCATTTCCAACAAAGTTTTCGAAGTCCTCAACGTAACCGACATTTTCTTCCGATTCAATATATGTGTCATTATAATGATTCTGTGGCGTAACGAAATCAGAAGGTGTCTCTGATGTTCCCCAGCTTGAAACCTCCTGCCAGGAATCCTCGGCATCATATGCAACATTTTCATCTTTATTATCCAAATCGAACTTGCCAAAAGGAGGCATCAGTACTCCCTCTTCAATTGGTCTGTTATGTGACACTGTGCGGTCAGGTGTATGGTCAATACAGTATGTTGTTTCTGGTACAGCTTCAAGACGTTCACGAGGTATTTCCCTGCTGCAAATTTCACATTTGCCGTATGTTCCTTCGTTTATTGCCTGTAACGCTTTATTAATATTCTTAATTTGGTATTCCACATGTTCATTCAGAGCAATGTCTTTTTCCCGTTCATATAACTCAGTAGCATCATCAGCCGGGTGATTATCATAACTCGAAAGCTCGCCCGTGGATTCATGTCCATGTCCACTCCTTAAACCGAAGTGATCATTTCCTTCTAAATGTGATTCAAGGTCTTTTTTATTTTTGAGAAGCTCTGCCTTGAATGCCGACAGCTGCTCATTTGTAAGCATATCAGCTGCTCCTTTCTAAAAAGCGGTTTTTCTTAGCTTGCTGCAATCCGCCTCATTTAATAAAAGGTAATAAGTGTAATCTTTCCCGCAAGTACCACTTTTTCAGGGGGAGTCATAGGATATATGACAACTAATAACAAGGAGTGATGCCTATGTCGCTTTTCGTCAACGGATATATTTCACCCCAGATTTATAAAAAGACCGAGATTGATGCTGACAACAGCAATCAGGATAAATTCCATCTTAACTATCTGCAGGAAGTTTTACTCGAACAACAGAAACTGAATGAAGAATTGACTGGGAGTGTATCGCAGTTTGATACTACCTTGCAGCTGGCACGCAATGAACAATATAATCAGTTTCGCGAATTAGTTTCTTTTTTAGCGAAACAGGAAAATTTATCAGAAAAGGTTATGGTGAATTTCTCTGAACAAAAAGAAACCACTTCTGAAATCGATGGTAAGTTAGCTAAAATCGAAATGCTGCATGAACAGTTTGCTAAAAATTTCATAAGTAAAGAGCTGATCAGCCAGGCAATCCTTGACCAGCTTGCCTGCCAGGAATTGATGATTCAGGATTTGAATAGAAAGATTCTCGAGTATGAGGATGTTACTAACGCACTGGTTGTTCAGGCCAAGAAACAGGAAGAGCTTCAAGATATGATGGCAAAACACACTGACCTTCAGGGAGTTTTCCATGAAACAATTATGGAAAGACTCGGCAAGCAGGAGGCGGTAGGTGAAACGATTACAGGGCAGCTAAGCGAATTAAAGACATCTTTATCGACTAAAGCAAATGCCGTCCTTGAGAAAATCGAAGAACAGTATTCTAAAATCACTCAGTTTTTCTTAAGTATTATCATGCCCAATTTAACGCAAAAGAAAATAATCAAAGGAAAAACGTTTAAGACTAAAATAAAAAAGGAAGAATAAAAAAAAGCATTGGCAGTCTTTTGCCAATGCTTTTCAGAACCATTAATCTAAAATTATAACCTTTACTTGTTTTCTTCCCCATTGAATGGCATCGCTTTGTTCAGGAATAAAGACATCGATTCTGTTGCCTTTGATTGCGCCGCCAGTATCTTCCGCAGTTGCATATCCATAGCCCTCTACATAGACTTTTGAACCCAATGGGATCACGGAAGGATCAACTGCAATTACTTTCGAATCCGGATTAGCATTAAGGTCGACGCCTGTTTTTGTAATTCCAGAGCAGCCTTCACAACTAGCTGTATAAGCCGTGGCTTCAACCGTGATTTGGTTTGAAGAAGCAGCAGGCTTGGACGCTGCAGGAGTTGCTGTAACTTGTTTAGCTGGTGCAGATGCAGGTGTCGCAACCGGTGTTGCGGAAGGTTTTGCTGTTTTCGCCTTCATTTCAGCTGGCATATTCGTGTACACTGCCAGGCTCATTCCTGGATGGATAAGGTCGGATGATAGTTTATTCCATTCTTTAAGTTCATTCACAGAAACTCCATATGCTTTTGCAATATTCCAGAGTGTATCCCCTTTTCTGACTTGTGCATACTTAATAGGAGATACTTCTAGTAAGTCGTTCGGATGAATAACATCACTTTTAAGATTATTCCATTTTTTGATAGATTCGACGGATACGCCGTATTCCTTTGAAAGACCCCATAGTGTATCTCCCTTATGTACGACGATTTCCTCTGCCTGTGCTTGGATGCCGGCAGCTCCAGAAATTGCCGCAGCAGCAACCAATGATAATAATGATTTTTTCATTTGTTTGCCTCCCATCGGCTAATTTTTATCACGTGAATTATCGTAACATAGAATTTCCAGAGAAAAAGAACAGGCACATTTAAATTGGATTACGAGAATAACAGAATTATAACGGGAACATGTCATATTATCAGAAAATTCTGTTATATTATTACTATAGTATGAATAATTTCTATCTTTTTTGAAAATTATTCTATCTTTTTCATATGCGCCCATTATTTCCCTTTTTATTTTTGATAGGCCAAAACCGAAATAAAGAAAAAAACAGCCAAAACCTCAATTGAGGTTTTGGCTGTTTCAAGCAATGGTTTCAATTCTCACGGCACAAGCTTTAAACTCTGCTGTCCCTGAAATTGGGTCGTATTCATTCAACGTCAGAACATTGGTTGGAACCTCTGACCAGTGGAAACTCATGAATACCAGACCTGGAACAACTTGTTCTGTTATTTTTGCTTTAACAGTCAAAGATCCGCGTCTCGAACTTACCCTTACTAAATCCCCGTCAGCGATTTTCATGCGTAAAGCATCATCAGGATGGATATCAAGCGTTTCCTCAGTCTGTTTTATTTTTACTCCTGGTGCATAGTGGCGAGTCTGTGTATGAGTATTGTACGACTCATACCGTCTTCCTGTTGTAAGAGTGAAAGGATATTGTTCATCCGGCTGTTCCAGTGGAGGTGTAAATTCAACCGGAACAAAGCTTGAGCGTCTTTCGTTTTCTGCGTCCTCATGGAATCTTTCATGGAGGATCTTTGTTCCAGGATGAGATTCATCCGGGCATGGGTAATGAATGCCATACTCAGTCTCTAATCGTCCGTAAGAAATGCCGCCATACATTTCCCAGGCGAGACTCCTGACTTCATCCCAAATCTGTTCACTCGAAACATAATCCATTGGGAAGCCCATTCTTTTCGATAGCTCACATAGGATTTCCCAATCTTCCTTCACTCCAGGTTGTGCATTAACCGCAGTGCGAACTCGCTGAATTCTTCTGTCAGTGTTTGTATAGGTGCCATCAACCTCGCCCCATGACTTGGCAGGCAGGACTACATCGGCCATCTCGGCTGTTTCTGTCATGAAAATATCCTGGACGATCAGTAATTCAAGTTTCTCCAGCAAACTCCTCGTGTGATTCATGTGAACATCAGCAAGAAGCGGATTTTCTCCGATACAATACAAGGCTTTGATTTCACCAGTCTCGATTTTATCAAAAGTCCTCGTCTGAGTATCGCCGACTTTTTGGCTGATGTCTGTATTCCAGGCCTTCTCAAAACGAGATCTGTATTCATCGTTCAACAGACTGACAGCACCGGTAAGCTGATTTGGCAAACAACCCATATCCCCTGCACCCTGAACGTTGTTTTGACCCCTCAGCGGCATAATGCCAGACCCTTTTTTGCCGATATGCCCGGTTAGGAGTGCCAGATTGGCAATATCAAATACATTGTTCACACCACAATGGTGCTCAGTAATGCCAAGTGTATAGGCAATCATTGATTTGTCAGATGCAGCATACATTCTTGCTGCTTCTATTATATCATCTTCATTAAGGCCGGTTATTTTAGCAGCAAACTCAGGTGTATACCTTTCAACTTTACTATACAATGCATCAAAATCTTCTGTATGCCTACTGATGAAACCCTTGTCATATAAACCTTCTGTGATAATCACTCTGATCATTGCGTTAATTAGTGCAATATCAGTTCCTACATCAATTTGCAGGTGTTTATGCGCGAATTTGACCATATCAATCTTTCTCGGGTCTATGACAATGACTTTGAGACCGCCTTTAATCGCTTTTTTAATACGGTTCCCGATAATCGGGTGCGCTTCAGTAGTATTAGATCCCATCAATAAGAGAACTTCTGCTTCGTCAATATCTTCAAGAGTGTTAGTAGGGAAACCGCTTCCAAAAACAGTCGCCAGACCGGCGACACTAGGAGCGTGTCAGGTTCGATTGCAGCCATCAATATTATTGCTTCCGATGGCAGTCCTCATAAATTTTTGCGTCACATAATTGGACTCATTTGTAGTGCGTGCACATGCGAACATGGAAATTGCATCTGGTCCGAAAGAATTTTTAATCTCAAGCAGACGAGATGCAATGTAATCGTATGCTTCTTCCCAGGTTGCTTTCACTAGCTTTCCTGCTTTTCTGATCATTGGGGTATTCAGTCTTTCTGGCGCATGGACATATTGGTAGGCAAATGCCCCTTTTACACAAGTCTGTCCTTTATTAACAGGTGCTTCCTTATCTCCTCTGATTTTCAAGATCTTATTATCTTCTACTTCCAGAATCAGTCCGCAGCCAGTTCCGCAATAACCACAGACAGTCTTGATCTGTTTATTAGATGTCATACGTTCCCCTCCGGCAATTATTTTATATAAATCTTCCTTACTACCATAGTAGTCTAAATTTTCACAGCGATGTTGAAAAAACAAAAGAATTTTTTGTCGTAATTCCAACATTTTTTCGACAAAATCCGCTTTGAAGGAATCCCCCAAATTTGACTCTTTCCATTTTCAGTGAAGCAGAATGGTAATTAGGTAGATTAGCACACATAAAAAAATAAGGCAGGTCAATCCCGCCTTATTCTTGAATGATGTTATGCAATTTTCGTTGGCAGCATGATCTTAAATGTAGTTCCCTTATTTTGCTCACTTTCGATATAGACCTTGCCGTTGTGGCTTTCGATGATTTTGAAGCTGACCATGAGGCCGAGGCCGTTTCCATTTTTCTTAGTTGTGTAGAAAGGCTCACCGATTTTCTTGAGTGTTTCTGGCGGGATTCCCACTCCGGTATCCTGGATGGAGATTATTACATTGTCATCCTGGACCTCTGTTTTCACGCGTAAGTCTCCGCCATCAGGCATGGCTTCAATACCATTCTTGATAAAATTCAAGAATACTTGCTTAAGGCGGTTCTCATCACACTCGATTTGGACGATTTCCTCTGATACGTCAAATTCAAGTTTGACATTCCTTTTCCTTGCTTCAAATTTAAGCATTGAAACTACGTTTTGGACAATCGGTATGATGTTATTTTCTTCGAGCTCTACTGACTTAGGCTTGGCAAGTACCATGAACTCTTCAACAATGTTATTGACTCTGTCTATTTCATCAAGAATGATATCTATGAATTCTTTTCGCTGCGGATCGATTTCATCCAGTTGAAGAAACTCTGCGTAACCCTTCATGGATGTCAGCGGATTCCTGATTTCATGGGCTACACCAGCAGCAAGCTGGCCGACAGCGGCAAGCTTATCCTGACGGTGAAGCATCTCTTCGGATTTTTTCTTTTCTGTTATATCATTTCTGATTGCAAGGTATTGATAAGGTTTCCCGTTTTCATTCAAGAATGGAATGATGGTTGTATCTACCCAGTAATAGGAACCATCTTTTGCCCGGTTTCGGATTTCTCCCTTCCAGACCTGTCCTGAGCCAATCGTTTTCCAAAGGTTTTTAAAGAATTCTTTTGAATGCAAACCTGAATTTAAAAGGCTGTGATCCTTGCCGATCAATTCTTCCCTGCTATACTTCGAAATTTCACAGAACTTATCATTAACGCTTTTGATCATTCCCTTTTCATCAGTAAAAGCCACAATGGAAGATTGGTCGAGTGCAAATTTAATATCACTTACCTCTTTCATGGTTTCCTTCAGGTTGGCCTCCGCCTGTTTCCTTTGGGTAATATCTGAACGGATCGATACATATTGATATGGCCTCCCCTTGCTGCTCAAGAAGGGAACAATTGTGGTATGGACCCAATAGTAGGAACCGTCCTTCGCCTTATTCCGGATTTCACCTTTCCAGACACTACCTGAACCAATGGTTTTCCACATGTTCTTGAAAAAATCCTTTGAATGTAAGCCAGAGTTCAGAATTGAATGGTTTTCCCCTAATAACTCGGCTTCACTATATTTGGAGATTTCGACGAACTTATCATTGACATAAGTGATATTCCCTTTTGGATCTGTAATCGCTACAATTGCAGATGCATTCAAAGCATCCGTTATATCCTTAAGGTTCGTGTCAGAAACCGCCAGCCTCTTGCTGATCAAAGCGCTTGACCCGATCAAGCCCGCAAGAATCAGCACAGAAACGAAAATGATCAAATAACTGATCAATGATTCTGGAATTCCAGTTTGGGCGGCAGTACCATTACTATTAATAGTAGATGCTCTCGTTAGAAGAAAATGGCCTTCAACAATTGCTGCTGTTACAACAAGAGCACTTAAAGGCTTGATCCACCCATGACTGCCCTGTGTAAAACTCTTTGAAAAAAACAGCATCCAGAATGAAAAATAAAAGGATGCAAATACAAGAGCAATAGCAACGATTAGAATTGCCGGCTGATAACTGAAATCCACTTTCATCGAGTACATTCCCAGAATATGGACTGCAAGTACTGCCAGAGTCATGAAAAAGCTGCCTGCTAACAAGTTTGCCTTATTAACGGTCTTCCCTGTCAGGATATAAAAGGCAATGGCTGTAAAAGATATCACCAAAATGATCGATAAAATGGTAATAGGTATTTGGTAAGAAACTGACCCATGAAGGTTCATGGCAAGCATACCAAAGAAATTCATGACCCAGATTCCGATCCCCAAAGAGAAAGTTCCCCCTAAGAAGAGAAAACGCTTATTACGATCTGATGATTTAATCAGACTAAATAAATCGAGTGCAGTATAGGATGACATAACTGTCAATAAAATGGCGACAAGCAAAAGAATTGGATTAAAGGATAATTCAGGATTATCCATTTTGCATCATTCCCTAATTAAAGATTTCATTTCGATTGTAAGTTAAAAAGATAAAGAATAAAAGAGGTAAATAAATAATTTGTAATAAGTTTGTCATTTTCAGCTATTGACATAATAAGTAAAATCACAAATTCCTCATGCTAAAACAAGGAACTCCATTCTACGTATTCCACTTTGGATTGATGGGACAGGAAAAAACACCTATTTTTAAAATTTTCTAAAAAAGTCTACACAATTATTTTTTTTGTTTATACTGTACTATAACAGGTTATATAATATTTAAATTGTACTATAAAAAGGGGGGGTTAATTATGATGAGTCCAGTTGAATTTTTTCGTAATTTACCAAAGAAGGTTTGTCCAGAATGCGGTGAAGGTATGCAAGAGCAAGCAGAATCATACTTAATGGAATGCGATCGTTGTTTATCTAAAAGGGAAGAATAAAAAATACAGGCATCCTATTAGGATGCCTGTATTTTTTATTCTTCTTGCAGACAACTGTTCAAAAAAATCCTATAATTTTCCTATAACACTTATGAGGAGAAAATTATGGACAAGAACAGTCTGATAAGACGCATAAAAGAGATCTATCCCAGTCTTGAGGTGGATATGACAGAAATGAATATGTTCGGGCAAAACAACCATGTCATCATCATTAATAACATGCTGGTCTTCCGTTTCCCTAAATACGATAATGGAGTAATCAGCATGTTGAAAGAAGTGGAGATATTAAATCTAATAAAAACAAAAATTACTGTACCAATTCCTATTCCGGTTTTCATTTCCCTTGACGATACTAAGCCTTGCAAAGCTTTTGCTGGTTATAGAATGCTGAAGGGCAGTCCTCTGTGGAAGGATGAACTTTTTAGCACTAAGGAAGCTGATAGAATGAAGATTGCACAACAGCTAACGCTATTTCTGAAAGAGATCCATTCGATTCCACACGAATCAGTAAGTACACACATAAATCAAGAATCATCAGATCCAATTGATGATGTCAATACACTTTATACCAAATTCAAAAACAAAGTCTATCCATACATGAGTGTGGATTCAAGAAATTCAGTTTCTTGCCAATTTGAATCATTCATGGATAATTGGAGAAAGCAAAAGATTATCCCTGCTCTGATTCACGGCGACTTCGGTGCATCCAATATATTATGGGATGCGGAAACTGCGAAAATAACAGGTATCATCGATTTCGGTGGTTCAAGGGTTGGTGACCCGGCGTCCGACTTTGCAGGGTTGCTCTCAAGTTACGGAGAGGAATTCTTCAACCACTGTATTAATCTTTATCCTGATGGAAAAAGCATAGCAGAGAGAGTTAAATTTTACCGAAGTACGTTTGCCCTTCAAGAAGCGCTGCACGGAATTGAAAATAATGACGAACAAGCTTTCAAGAACGGGATCCGTTCCTATCTGTAAAAAAAAGAAGCTCGACTGCGAGCTTCTTTTTTTAACATCTTAGGAGACCCAACCAGCATCAGCCCAAAACATTTTGGAGCTATTGAGTTGTATAATTCTCTTCCTATAGCCGATGTGTGTTTGTTCCGCATTAAAGGTGTCATTTCATAAAAAGGTATGACCTGATTTTATGAAGACCCTTTACAAACACATTTTTCGGTATAATCACCGAGAGACTCATTATTCCCTTAATTTATAAGCAGTTTTTCCATTCGCAACATTTAAAAGTTTACCAGGGACCTTTACAGTTTCTTCCCATCATTTTTTGGGATACTCAATTCCAAATACTGTCCTGACTGAAACAGTATTCTTTTGGAGAGAAGCTTCTTTTCAGCGTACCACTTTTGAGTAGGCTGAATGTCTGCTCTTCGCCACCTGAAATGATTCACAGTAAAGACTTTCGATTGTCCTCGGTGTGAAAATTAAAAATGGGGTTTCCAAAATGTTGGCGAATTTCTGAAATTGCTTACAAACAATTTAGGAATAAACCTTTCCTTCGTTCACTACGGAACGAACACATTTGGTTGAGCCTCCTAAGATGTTAATCAATTTCTTTTTACACTTTTATTATACCACCGGCAAAACAATGTAAACCCTTACATTTATGTCTATTCGGTGACAATATCACTCTTTGCCAGTCTGCCAAAAACTGCGCATACTCTATTCGGACAATACAGAAACTACCTTTATTGAGGGGGTGAAAATCTTTGGAAAATAAGTTAAATGAAGTCACATCGACTGAAAAAACTATAAAATCTTCATATATACCTAACCAAAGATTCGTACCCGGAGGTTCTGTTGATGAGCACCGGGATATTGAAGCAGGAAATATAATATTGACAGGAGACGAAATAAAACAGCAGAACGAGAACTTATAACGAAATGAGGTTTTTCTTTTGGAAATGATTGACCCAAAAAATCTAAAATCTGGCGATGAGGTTTTTGTGATATACAGAAATCCACATGTACCTACAGTTTCAAATATTAAGGCAGCAGAAATTGTTCAACATCCAAAAGATCCGAACTCACTGGCATTGTTTTTAAATGAGACTTTTCACGTCATTGAAGATGATGATGCTATCTTTGCTACGCAAGACGCAGCAGAAAAAGCTTATTTAGATGTAATGGATCCATATCAGACATAAGCCCCCTGAGTTCTACAAATAAATTAAGGCTCATTCCGACTTAGTTTTACTAATGTCCCGAAGGGGTAAATTATGAATGCTAGCCAATTTTTCAGAGGAGGGATCGCGGATGAAAGTACTGTCAGCATCTTCTAAACTCGTTATTGGCTCTGCATTTGAAGGAGGATTTGTCTATCTAAAGAAAGGCACCCTTACCCCCAACAAAGTGGTCAGACGCGGAAAGCTTTAAATCGACAAATTCTCCTTGGAAGAAGAAAAGCACATCGTGGATGTGCTTTTCTTCATTTCTCTATTATTGGTATCCTCTGTTATCCAATACTTCGTTATTTCTTGACGATCGTTCGCTTTTAGAGCCAATTTCGCCTTCCATATAACTATCACTAGCCTGCTCATGTGTCATCGCTAGTCCGTTTGAAAGCTCATCTTCCCGTTTGTAATCAGAAGTTTCGTACATGCGGCCTGCAAGGTCAGTGCTTATGTTTTTCTCTTTACTCATGCTAAGTCCCTCCTTTCGTTTACTCGAATTATTTTTTGATTCCGGAGCAAAATCCATACTCTGTTCTCGTTAAAGTTTTTATACAGCATTAAGTACACTATAGAAAAACCCCCTTTAGGAAAAGGGGGGTTACATTAAAGATGATCGGTATGAATAATTTGTCTTTTATGGTCAAGCAAGAGCCAAATTGCCAATAGAACACCTATAAATGTAAGACCGGCAAAAAATAAATAAACACCGTTTATATTGAATTCTTCAAAAATAATTCCACCAATGAATGTAAAAAACCAATTTCCCAGCCCATTCCCGACAGCTGAATAAATCGTAACTGCAGTGGCAGTAATATGTGATGGTGTGATTTCACGGATATACTGCAGACCTGCAGGAATGAACAACCCTAATGAAAACCCTTGTATAACGGCTGAGGCATACACCATGGATAATCCAGGCTCAGTAAAATAAAATATCCACCTAACGAGCGAAACAAGCGCAGCTATGACAGCAACCTGGAGGAGTCCTAGATTCCGGATCCAGCTGCCTGCTGCTCTCATAAAAGGAATTTCAGATAATACTGCTATTAAAAAAGCGATCCCTATTCCAGTATAGGTGCCTCCTCTGTCCTCGACAAATAAGCTGAAATAAAAATTATTCGCCAAATTGGGGCCAAAAACCATGAATGTTACACCCAGAAAAATAAGAAATCTTCTCATTCTCATTAAATCTTTCATCCCTGCCAGCAATCCCATTGGCTTTCCAGCAGTTTCCCTTGGCACCTTCATGGAGAAGGCAGAAGATACCACCAAAGTAACGAAAAAAGCGTAAAAAATAACTTGCGGATTCCACTCTGATAATTTCCCCATAACAAAAACGGCAATTCCAAAACCAAGCGAGCCAAATAAGCGCACATTCCCATAATTAACCTCAGCTTGGCTTGTATACTTTAGAGAAATACTGTCTGATAAAGGTATAATGGCACTTTGAAATACAGCCAGTACTACCGCTACGAGAATGAAAGAAAAAAATCCCTCAAGAAAAAGGTAACCCAGTGCTGATATTCCTGTAACCAAAGTCGTAACTGTCAAAAGCCGATTATGAACATTTTTCATATCCGCTATCATTCCCCAGAACGACTGGAAGAAAATCATGATTACTGGACCAATCGAGAGAATAATCCCTATTTGATATCCATTCAACTTTTCTACTTCACTTAGATAAACACTTAACAAAGGAAATAAACTGCCTATCCCAAAAAACACGAACAGGTAAAACCCTTGCATTGTTAATATATCCCTTTTTACTCTCTTTTCCATTCACTGCCTCCGTACTTCCAATTTAATCGAGATATATTCTACCACTATTTTAGTATAAGGATAGATTTTTTAAATAAATGCAAACTAAAACCTGAAATAAAGCGTTTTCATTTAATATTCATAATGGTAAAATAATGTTGAATTAAGTGATCAGACGTCTGCTCACCCATTAAGATTTTATTACTCTTGCTATGCAGAGGCGGTGAAAACATGAAAGAAATTATCTTAAGCTTAGTTGCTGGATTAGCAGTAGGGGTTATATTTAAATTCTTAAAGCTTCCTCTACCGGCACCACCCGTTCTTGCAGGTGTCCTTGGAATTGTTGGAGTATATTTAGGCGGATTACTTGGTGATTGGATTTTAAATTATTTTAAATAACTATATAAAAAAATCCACGGAAATCTCCGTGGATTTTTTTGATGATGGAATCAATATCGCTTAGCATGATCACAGCTCACGTTGAATACCAATACCATCTATGTGCTTTTTGTTCATCTGATTCATCAATTTCCTGTTCTCTTTTGACTCAAATATGATATTAAAGTCGTAATCTGGAGGATAGAGCTCAGACGCTGGTACATTCAGCTTGAGACGCTTGTAGTTAACTTCACTTTTTCCATCTCTGGACTGAACAATATAATTCCCATTACTGTCAGGTCCTTTATAGATAATACCCAGCTCACCAAGACTTAATATATGCACACTATCCCCCATATGATATTGGATAACTGGCTTTTTATCTGCAGATGGTCTTTTCCCTTTGTGCCTGTTGGAAATGATTTGCTGATCCATTGATCGTAAAATTGAAGGATCATCGGCAAATAAATCCGTATAGTTCTTTGGTTCCTTATAGGTGATTGTATGAGCCCGTTCTATTAACTTTGGATGAATGCCGAGTTTAAGGGCAATCGCAAATGCCTGGCTTTCTCCTCCTTTTCCAATACGGAGCCGGTAGGTAGGCTTTAGGGTTTCAAGATCAAATTCCATTGAGCCATTCATGAAATCTTCATGCTGGTCAGCAAAGTCCTTTATTTCACTATAATGTGTTGTTGCAAACAAAGTTGCGCCTTTGTTATTCAGATTTTCTAGGATTGCTGTTGCAAGCCCCATCCCTTCTCCCGGATCGGTGCCAGAACCAAGTTCGTCCAGCAATACGAGTGTCTTATCATTCGCTTCTTTTAAAATATCAATGATATTAACAATTCTGGAACTGAAAGTACTCAGATTCTGCTCAATACTTTGGCCGTCCCCTATATCGACAAGCACTTTTTGAAATATTCCGCTGGTGCTTTCCTCTTCAACAGGTAAATGCAGCCCACTTTGCGCCATTAATACAAGCAGGCCTGCAGTTTTGATTGATACTGTCTTACCGCCTGTATTCGGACCTGTTATGACAAGTGCTTGATAATCACGGCCGATTTCAATCGTTAACGGAACCGCTTTTTGACCAAGCATCGGATGTCTCGCTTCATTGAATACGATGACGGATTTGTCTTCTATTTTTACTTTTTTTGCTGCAATGGATCTGCAATACTTTGCTTTTGAGAACAAGAAGTCATAATGGACCATCGTTTCCATTGCAAGTCGAATCTCTTTCTCTTTTTCCTCCGCTAGGCCAGTCAAAGCGATGAGTACTTTTTCCACTTCTGCTTGTTCCTCCATATAAAGCCACTCCATCTGTTCCTGGAAGGAGGCTATTTCTTGCGGTTCTACGAACAAGGTTGAACCGGATGCCGAAGTATCCATAATTGCCCCCTTTACCTTGACCCGATACTCCTTCTTAACTGGGATGACATATCTACCGTTCCTCTGGCTGATGACAGCTTCCTGAAGAAATGGTTTAAGCTTAGCGGATTTCAGCAGCTGGTTCAGTTTTTCCTTTAATCGTTCTTCCTGAATTGCAATTTGTTTCCTCACCTTTAGGAGGTCTTTTGAAGCATAATCATCAATTTGCCCGTTTCGTATACACCTTTGAATTTCCGCTGCAAGCTCAGGCAGTTCTTCAATCCCATACACATATGCAGATACTCTTGGAGCAATATATTCTTTGTCCTTCATAAAACGCCTGATCTTATTGCATGTGTCCAGGAAAGAAAGAAGCATGTTCAATTGCTCAGGCCGAAGAGGCACCCCTTTGTTAAAGCTTTTCAAAACTGCTTCCATTCCATCAAGACCGTGAATGGGCACACTAGCACTGGCTTTCAGTATTTCAATCGCTTCACTCAATTCCTCCTGCCAGGATGTAATCTGCTTTAAATTGACAGAGGGTAGCATTTCCCTGGCCTTTTGCCTGCCCAAATCAGTTATTGCATAAGCAGCGATTTCCTCCTTGATATTGTCATATCCAAGTACATTAAAAGTTTGTTCGTTCAATTTTTATTCCTCCTTAAATATTAGAAAAGCGGAAGCGCCTTGGTCAGCCCCAACAAACGCTGGAGGGCCTGACAGTGAAGTCGCTCTTTGACTTCATTGGCAGGACCGAAGCGTCTCGAGGAGTTTGCAGCCCCAGCTAGACAAGCGTCTCCAGGGTCTAGGCGATGGAGCTGGAAAATTCTCGAAGTAAAATTAATGCTTTCTAATTTTTCGTAAAAAAAAGCCGCAATGGAACAAAGTTCCAAAGCGGCTTCAAAAATCCCTCGCAGACTGATCTGCAGGCATCATTACCGAAAAAAAAGCTGTGTATATGCACACAGCTTCTGCTTACGGTTTTCAAGCATGCTTTACTATGTTCATTCTTAACATTCAACCCAGGTGCATAGTCAAATAAACCCTCGACAAGGCTTTTTGAAAAAAGTCTGGATCGACCGTATTAAATTAACGGTTAGTTAAGAACGACACCTAACATAAAACATACTCCTTCATATACAAATTATCTTCCCTCCTAGGTTACTTCAAAGACTGCATCTAAGTCAACCATATTTCTCCAATTGAACACAAAAATAGATGCTTTAAACAGAATGTTCACATTTTCTCTATTGACCTGTTGTTTATATTTCATTTAAATAAGGTTAAATAAGGGACGGAAAAGGTGGGATTCGTGTGGCCGACCATAAAAACCAAATCAATCTAACTTATGAAATTAGTGAATTAATAAAAGCATCTGAAAAAATCGTAAAATACAAAAAGGGCAATTTCCTCTTCCGCGAAGGTCAGGAAGCAAAAGAAATGTATATTATACTGTCAGGTAAAGTACAGATTTCTAAAATGAACGCTGAAGGAAAGGAATTATACTTAAGGTTATGCAAGGAAAATGATATCGTAGGAGAACTCACACTATTTACCGTTGAACCCCGGTATTTGTTCAACGCAAAGGTACTGGAGGATGGTGAAGCCGCAGCAATCAATATTGAAAACCTCGAACAAACCTTATTCAACAACAGCCAGCTTGCCTATCAGTTCCTCAAGTGGATGAACGACCATATTCGTAAAACGATCACGAAATTTCGCGATCTTGTCCTTCACGGTAAAAAGGGAGCATTATTTTCAACCCTGATCCGACTTTGCAATAGCTACGGAATCAAAAAAGCAGATGGTGTACATATAACCATACCAATCACCAACCAGGACTTAGCAAATTATTGTGGTACTGCAAGGGAGAGCGTAAGCCGAATGCTCGCGGAATTAAAAGACAGCGGCATTGTATCAATTACTAAGAAGCGGATTATCATCCATGATTTGAACTATTTAAAACAGCAGATTGAGTGTGAAAATTGCCCAATTGAATATTGTAATATTGAATAAATACAAAAAAAGGAAGCTCTCTGAGTTTCCTTTCTTTTATCCTCGAAAATATTCATTACTTGGATGAGTTATTATTTCATAGATAAAACTTTCATAATAATAGCGGGAGTACTATTGGCAGTGCAATAGAAGTGATAATGGCTGCCATGCCCATTGCAGCTCCGGATACTGCCCCTTGCAGTTCTCCCTCCCTTACCGCTTCTGCAGTGCCAATACCATGGGCAATCGTGCCGATTGCCAGACCTCTGGAAAAAGGATCTGCAATTTTAAGAAGATCCAATAACCAGGGTCCGAACATTGCTCCGCACATCCCTGTAATCATGACAAATCCCGCCACTAAAACATCATCCCCGCCTATGATCTTAGAAACCTCAGAGGCTACAGGTATTGTTATGGATTTTATTGTTAAAGAAAGAACTATAGTATTCGATAAATCCATTAATTTGGCTATAACAACGGCTGATGCTATGGTCGAGACGGTCCCCGCGAATAAACCTGCCAATGCAGGGACCAAATGGACGAAAATTATTCCCCTTTGTTTGTAAAGCGGAACGGCCAAAGCAACAGTTGCGGGTCCCAATAAGTATGTCATAATGTCACTTGCAGGAGCATATTCCTTATATGGTATTTTGAAAACAAGTAAAATAAATATGACTAACACAGTGCTTAAGAATACCGGTGATGTAAGAGGAGATGGATATTTCACTGCAGCATTCCTGGAAAAAATATAGGCTGAAAGTGTAATGAAAACACTAAAAATTGTTATGAATGTCTCCAGCTTTTCCACCATCCTTTCTCTTTGCAAGTGCATTTGAGGTAATTCCCGCTAAAGCCATGCCTGCAATAGCACTCAAAATCAAGATAATCATAAGCTGTATCCCTTTCGCCGCCACTAATCCTCCCAGAGTCATCAGACCAACTGAGATTGAAACAAAAAAGAATGACAAATGCCTGACCAGAAAATTCGAGGCATCCTCAATCCACTCCAGACGTACAATCTTTGTCCAGAGCAGCAAAAATAATATGATCAACCCTGCGACATTTCCCGGAATGAGAAGATGAAGATGTTCAACTATGTAAAATCCTGCTTTATTGATGATGATCAAGACTGCGGTCTGCAAAATGAATTTTAAAATTTTTACTGAGTTCAACACCATTCACCTTTCCTAACATGTTTCAAAATTAATATGATTAAAATATCTGTTTTCATAGTTCACACAATGTCCATATGATTTTCCTCGTATTTTTTATATCTTATAAGGGGGAGGCTTGCATGATGAAAAAAATATACCTAATAAGCACAATTGTCGTATTGATTGGCATCGCATCTGGAATTTCCTATTTTCTCATTCGGGATGCCAATGCAAAAATTCCAGATGACATCACACTCGTGACAATGGATGAAAAAAGTTATACCTTTGGAAATGAAACCGATACAATCAAACTGGTAGAATTCATTTATACCCATTGCCCGGATATATGCCCTACAACAACCCAAAAAATGAACTTATTAAAAAAAGATTTAGTCCAGGAAGGCGTTTACGGCAATAAAGTCCAATTCATTACAATAACCATTGACCCATACCGTGATTCGCCTGAAGTATTGAGAAAATATATGGATAACTTCGGTCTGGAAAATGACGGGAACTGGATCTTCTTAACCGGTAATCCAGAAAATACGCTGGAAGAACAGAAAAAAATCAAACAGGTTGCAGATACGTTTAAATTCCAATATCGCGATCCAGGAAACGGCTTTTACGTACACAGTACCTTCACGTACCTGGTTGACGAAAACAATAAATTCATTACAAAATTCCCTATGGGCGAAGAGTTCAATAAAGACAAAGCGTTTGAAACCATTATGGAGGAATTATAATTTAAACAAGAAAAAAGCGGTGCAAAGACACCGCTTTTTCTATTATCTGCTATCATTTGTACATATAGGCTGCTTTCGTGCTGGCTGATGTATGTACGGCTGTCTGAGTGGCAGAAACCGCCATGACACGAAATAAACAGTCTAATCTTTAATGTGAGTTTACTGTTCTGGGATGTTTTTCAGTCTTTTTCAGGGAGAAAAACTCTGATTTTGGCTTTGTAAAGCTGACTTTTATCCCTGATTCCTTTAAGCGGTTAACAAAATCAACCAGCTGCTTTTTAGCCATTTCAAAAACTCCTTTTATCCGTCTTTGTCTATCTTTATTCTACATGAAAAATATGAAAAATGTGTGAAATCGAGCAAAAAAATTGACACAGTCTCCCGAAAAAAATTCACAAATTTCCCAATGTACAACTTAACCATTCTCTGATACCTGAAAAATTACAAGCTTTTCATTTTTACTATTGCCTTTTCCCAATTTTGTTTGTAAAAAAACACATTAGTCAGGAATTGTTATTTTTTCACAAATAATATTAAATACTTTTTGATAATCGTCTATTTCTTCTTAAGAAAACAAAGAATTTTCATTCGGCCTAAAGTTCATCCGCTTACATATAAAAAGAATTCGCTACCGCTAGTCAAACATGATATAATCTTTGGGATATATATAAATGGAGGCTATAAAATAAATGATTACAGTTCAAAATGTTGGCTTGAGATACGGTGACCGCAAGCTATTTGAAGAGGTCAATATCAAATTCACACCTGGAAATTGCTATGGCCTGATCGGCGCGAACGGTGCGGGCAAGTCAACTTTCATCAAAATTTTGTCAGGAGAAATCGAGCCTCAGGCTGGAAGCGTGTTTTTAACCCCTGGCGAGCGACTTGCAGTCCTGAAACAAAATCATTTCGAATACGAAGAAGTTGAGGTATTAAAAGTTGTCATAATGGGTCATGCCCGTTTATATGAAGTTATGCAGGAAAAAGATGCAATCTATATGAAAGCTGATTTTACAGATGAAGATGGCATGAAGGCTGCTGAACTGGAAGGTGAATTTGCCGAACTTAATGGCTGGGAAGCTGAATCGGAAGCAGCAATCCTCCTTAAGGGTCTTGGAATCGGTGAGGATCTTCATACAAAGAAGATGGCAGAGATCAGCGGTGGGGAAAAAGTCAAAGTTCTACTTGCTCAAGCTCTTTTCGGGAAACCGGATGTCCTTCTTCTTGACGAGCCTACCAACCACCTTGATATCAAAGCAATCCAGTGGCTTGAAGAATTCCTGATCAATTTTGAGAATACTGTCATTGTTGTTTCCCATGACCGTCATTTCCTGAATAAAGTATGTACACATATTGCTGACCTTGACTTTGGCAAAATCCAGCTATATGTTGGGAACTATGACTTCTGGTACGAATCAAGCCAGCTTGCTTTGAAGATGCAGTCGGATACAAACCGTAAAAAAGAAGAAAAAATCAAAGAGTTGCAAGCCTTCATTGCAAGATTTAGCGCAAACGCATCTAAATCCAAGCAGGCTACTTCACGTAAAAAACTCCTTGATAAGATATCTCTGGATGATATCAAACCGTCATCCCGTAAATATCCATACGTTGGATTCACTCCCGATCGTGAAATCGGCAATGACTTATTAAGGGTAGATGGTATTTCGAAAACAATTGATGGTGTAAAGGTATTGGACAATATCAGTTTCATCATGAATAAAGATGACAAAATCGCCCTTGTTGGAAAAAATGAACTTGCCATCACGACATTGTTTAAAATTCTTACCGGAGAATTGGAAGCAGACAGCGGAACATATAAGTGGGGTGTAACAACATCTCAGGCATATTTTCCCAAGGACAATTCCGAGTTCTTCGAAGGTTGCGATTTGACTCTTGTTGACTGGCTTCGCCAATTCTCACCTAAGGATGACAGTGAAAGCTTCCTTCGTGGATTCCTTGGACGCATGCTTTTCTCAGGAGAAGAAGTTCTCAAAAAAGCAAGTGTACTTTCTGGAGGCGAAAAAGTTCGCTGCATGCTTTCAAAAATGATGTTATCTGGTGCGAATGTGTTGCTTTTGGATGAACCAACGAACCACTTGGATCTTGAATCTATTACAGCATTGAACAACGGTATGATCAACTTTAAAGGTTCCATGCTGTTTTCTTCCCATGACCATCAATTCGTCCAGACAATCGCGAATAGAATCATGGAAATCACTCCAGCTGGATTAGTTGATAAGCAAATGACTTATGATGAATACCTGGAAAACCAGGAACTTCAAAAACAAATTTCTGATATGTACGCATAATATATAATCCCCCTTGGATTCAATCCAGGGGGGATTTTTTCGATTCCTATTCTTAATCTTTTTTCTGCTTTCGTCTTGAAGAAGAAGCAGTTCTGCTTCCTGTCTCACTTGTAGTAGTCCCCTGCCCTTCGACCTGCATGGAATTCAAGCCAATTGTTGAAGGATCTTTCTTGCGTTTTGACATGTTTGCACCTCCCTGCCAGACTTTACTGCCTTACTATTGTTTTGCCAGATGAATATTTTATTCCAAAGGAGACAACTTATATGAGTGAGGAGGTGTAATTGATGACAAGAGTAGGTGTAGAGCAATCTTTGACAAACATTTCTGAAGCATTGCGCCAAAAAGGCTATGATGTAGTCGATTTACGTTCAGAGGCTGATGCACAGGGATGCGACTGCTGTGTAGTAAGTGGCATTGATTCAAATGTTATGGGAATGCAGGATGCTTCAATACAAGGTGCAGTCATTGAGGCAAACGGACTTTCCGCAGATGAGGTTTGCAGACAGATCGACCAGAAAACAGGACAAAGTCAATAAGCATTTTCACTAAAACTGCCGAAAAATAGGCAGTTTTTTTGTCATCTCCCCCATTCCCTTCTTCATTTCACTAACTTGTGATATTTTTTCCATGCCCTCGTCTCCATATTTCGATATAATCAGTTATAGTTATTGATTATGTTTAAAACAGGAGCTGTATTGAGAGAATGTCAACGTTTAAAAAAACAGCCATTTGGGTTTTGGTTACACTAACTTTGATACTATCAGGCTGTGAAGCTGATAAAGCCGAAAGAAAAACGGAACTGACCATATCAGCAGCCGCCAGTCTTCGGGATGCACTTGAAGAAGCCGGACAATTATATATGAAAGAAAATCCAGATATACATTTAATCTTCAACTTCGGCGGATCCGGTTCATTACAACAGCAGATTACACAGGGCGCGCCAGTAGACCTTTTCATATCTGCAGCAGAGGACAAGTTCTCCATGCTTCTGGATGAAGGCAAGATTGATATGAAGCACAGCGTGAAATTGCTGGCAAATGAATTAACATTAATCACGCCCAATGGCAAACAGGCTATTTCTTCGCTTGAAGATTTGCTTAATCCAGAGGTCAAAAGGATAGCCATTGGCACTCCTGAATCTGTTCCTGCCGGTATGTATGCCAAACAAACATTCATATCTGCCGCCATGTGGGATCAGCTCGAATACAAAATCATTTACACAAAAGATGTGCGCCAGGTTCTTTCCTATGTTGAAACAGGCAATGTTGATGGAGGAATCGTTTATAAAACAGACGCACTGATTTCTGATAAAGTAAGTACTGTCACAATCGATACCCAGGATATGCATGATCCAATCATTTATCCTTCAGGGGTGGTGGCCGCCTCTAAAAATCGCAAGGAGGCTGCGAGTTTCCTGGCATTTCTCCAGGAACAAGCAGCTAGGGAGATTTTTATAAAATATGGCTTTCAAGCAGCATTGGATTGATTTATGATGACAATCGAATTCTGGACACCAATCAAACTATCACTTCAAATTGCAACCATCTCCGTCTTCATCGTATTCTTTTTTGGGACTATTGCTGCAAGGATTTTATCAAGGAAAAGTTTTTGGGGCAAATCGGCCCTAGAAACACTAATAACCCTTCCCCTTGTCTTGCCCCCGACAGTAGTTGGTTTTTTATTGATTATTATTTTCGGTGTGAACAGCCCTATTGGGATGATGGTGGAAAATATTTTTGGAGGTCCCATCATGTTTACATGGTGGGCCGCGGTCATCGCTTCCTCTGTAGTTGCTTTCCCGCTTATGTATCAGTCTGCAAAAACCGGGTTCCTTTCTATTGATCAAGGAGCCGAAGAGGCTGCAAGGGTAGATGGAGCAAACGAGTGGAAAGTATTTCTTTATGTAACCCTGCCCTTATCTGCAAAAACTCTGATTACAGGTGGAATACTGAGTTTTGCAAGGGCACTGGGGGAATTCGGAGCAACCCTAATGTTCGCAGGGAATCTGCCAGGCAAAACACAGACGGTCCCAACAGCCATCTATATTGCGATCGAGTCCGGGAATATGGGTTCCGCATGGTTTTGGGTAATCTCTATGGCAGTCATTTCCTTCGTAATGCTTTATTCAACCTCACTTATAAAAACAAACTGAAATTAGTTTAAAAGAAAGGGCCATGGGATTTCCCATGGCACCTTCTCATGATTCAAGTTCAATTGTTAACTTCACCGGTTCAGCCTTTTTTTCTTTATCCATGCCTACAAGGTCGCCAGTCATGATATCGATTTTATCCAGATTGTCCAACTCATCTACAATGAACCCGATATTCCCTTTCTTTACTTGCCCTGGGGATATTTCACCGTTCAATTCCTCAAGATAAAAATCATCTTCCCATGTCTTATGAATAGAACCATTAATATTCATCATTGCAACAGGCGCGAAATGATAGCCTTCTTCTGCATTGTTTTCCATCTCAATTTCCACTTTTACAAAATTGAATTCCTCATCATGTGTAAATGGATGATAAAAATCGATCAAACTATAATCCGGAACGAAATGAAGTAGTTTTACCTCATTGATTTTGTAGTGAATTCCTCCGATATTTATGCTTTTATCAACCTTTTTTACAGCCCTCAGGGTCAGGTCCCCTTTTCGGTCCGTGATGGTATCTCCTGCTTTCGTCAATGTCCTGTCATCCGTTACTTGTGGATTTGCGGAATAATCATTGGCAGTAGTATTTTTTTCTTTCGTTCGACCTTCTTCTGCTGCTTTTATTTCTTTCTTTCCATCCTCACCATTTGTCGAACACCCTGATATGATTGAAGCCGCCAGCAATAAAGCGATGTATTTTTTCATTGAGAAACCCCTTCTCTAAGAAATTTCCCGCCTGGCGGCAACCAAGCGGGAGAGCTGCAGATTATTTTCTTTTTCCTTTTTCAAGAATATCGAAAATGTTCTTTGCGTTGTCTGTGTTATCAATCTGTCCATAGAAACGCTCTTTACCAGGCCCGAATGCGTATACAGGAACGTCTTCTCCCGTATGTCCTCCAGTTGTCCAGCCAGTGTGTGAACGAAGATCAAAAATCTTTTCGATTGCATTATCAATGTCACGTTCTTTTCCAGTTGCCGCAGCTTCCTTGACTGATGATACTTCTTCCGGCGTTAATTCAAGGTCGATATACTTCTTTAGTGTTTCTTCAACACCAGCACCTTTTTTGATTTCCGCTGCCATGAAGTCAGGTGTGCGTTTAGCAGCCTTGATTGGAGCACCAAACCAATTGTAAACTCCATCAGAACCAATGGAATATCCGCCAGTTGAGTGGTCGGCAGTCGCCACGACAAGTGTATGCTTGTCCTTTTTCGCAAATTCGATTGCTGCCTTATACGCCTTCTCGAAATCTTCCATTTCGCTCATTGCTCCAACAATATCATTATCATGGCCAGCCCAGTCAACCTGGCTGCCTTCAACCATCAGGAAGAAACCGTCTTGATCTTTATTCAGCCTTTCAATTGCTGATGTTGTCATATCTGCCAATGAAGGGGTAGTCTCTTCGCGGTCGATCATTTTCGGCATACCGCCTTCCGCAAATAGGCCAAGAATTTTTTCGTTATTATCTTCCATCATTTGATTCTTGTCAGTAACATAGCTATAACCTGCATTTTTGAATTCTTCAGCAAGGTTCCTGTCCCCACGCACAAAGTTGCTCAATCCGCCGCCTAGCATGACATCAACTTTATGTTCGCCATTGATCATTTCATCAAAATAGTCATCCGCAATCGAATTCATATTTTTTCTTGAGACATCATGCGCGCCGAATGAAGCAGGCGTTGCATGTGTGATTTCAGATGTTGCAACAAGACCCGTTGCTTTGCCATTTTCCTTCGCTGCTTCGAGAACAGTTTTAACAGGTGTTTCGTCATTGTCTACAGCAATGGCAGCATTGTATGTCTTAATACCCGCAGACATTGCAGTTGCTGCTGCTGCCGAATCTGTTACATTTTGCGCTGGATCTTCTGGATATGTCATCTGGTTTCCGACAAGATACTTATCAAATTCAGTTTTCTCCATTTCTGATGTTTCAGGGTTATCTTTCAAGTAACGATAAGCCGAAGTATAAGACAAGCCCATTCCGTCGCCAATTAAAAAGATTACATTTTTAATTTCTGTTTGGTTAGATTTATTTTCACTCTTTGCCTCTGCATTAAATGTACCTGCCAAGCTGCCGAACGCTACAGTGGAAAGAACAGCGATCGGGAGAATCTTCTTCTTAAAGTTTGCTTTAATCATTTCAAGACCTCCAGAAAAGTTATTTAACTCAATGACAACTATAAAGCGTATCTATTAATCTATGATTAACTCTATGTAAAAAAAGATTAAGACCATGTTAAGACTCTTTACAACCCAGCATTAACAATCCCCTTTTTCAACCAAAACAAAAAGCAGGCGACCATCACCTGCTTCTAAACCTTCTATTCTTTCTTTGTCTCTTGTTCAATATCCAAACAGCAGTTCCTAGAAAAAGCATTGCTGCTCCTAAAATTTTATTCAGTGAAAACATGCTGCTTTGCTTAGGTTCCTGGGTAGTCTTTTTCACTTCAGGCTTCTTTTTTATCAATGGTGATAATTCAACTGATTGAATCGTTTCACCCTTTCCATTCTGCACAATCAACACACCTTCGTCATCGATCACTCTCTTGCCTTGCTCGATAGGCTCGGTTAAGGATATGTTTTCAGAGGCTTTGAATCTTAATTTGCCGCTGGTGAATTCCTCACCTTTCTTAATTTGTGAGTGCCTGAAGTTGGCAAAACCATATTCAAATAGCTTAATGGTATCTTGGTAGATTTTTAATTTATATTCCGATTTCAGCATGATAGCTGTCAATTTCATTTCTCCATTTTCAGCTGTGGTAGCAAGCGTCTGCTTTGACTGGTCTACAAAACCCGTCTTCCCTCCCGTAACGCCCTCATACGGGATTTCTCCTTTTAGCATCCGATGGTGGGAAAGAATTGTAGTGTCCCACGATTCTCCATCCCAGGCCAATTGTTTTGTTCCAAAGATTTCACGGAAATCGGTGTTTTTCATTGCATAATTAACCATCATCCCTAAATCTTTTGCAGTTGTATAGTGATTTTCATCGAATAAACCATGAGGATTTACAAAATTGGTTGCTTTAACCCCGATTTCGGACTTAAGAAATTCATTTATGTTTTTCGAGTAATTTTCAATCGATCCATCCAAATGTATGGCAATTGCCAATGCTGCATCATTGCCAGAGTTAATCATCATTCCCTGGATCAGCTTTTTCAAGGTCACCTGCTCCCCGGGATTTAGATAAACTCTTGTGCCATCAATACTTACTGCCTCTTCACTAACAATGACCTTTTCATTTAAATCAGCCTTTTTCATTGCATAAATTGCTGTAGCAATCTTTGTAAGGCTTGCAGGGTACATCCTGGTTTCCTCATTCTTTCCGAAGAGGATTGCTCCTGACTCAGTATCCATCAAGATTGCAGCCTCTGAAGTCAGCTCTGGTTCTGAATCCTCAGCTCGTGCTGTTCCATTAAAAGAATTAATGCAAATCAAAATCATCAATAATGACGCCAAAAATTGTTTCATCCACACACATCCAGTATCCTTTTCTCCCAATATATTTTAGCAGAATGATGTCGAATTTTCTGCAATGTTAATTAATTTTAATATAAATGGAACTTTAAAAAAATGTGTGTAAACTTTTTTATAAGCGATAATCGATTCGAAATGGCTATATGTTCAATCCAAGCCACGCCTCATCCATTAAAAAAACCCATCAAATGATGGGTTTTATTTAGTTAAAGAACCATAAATGTAGGATTCAAGATAACCGAAATATATTTCATCCCTGGCAAGTGCTGCACCAAACTTCCTTTTTAAAAAATGTTCTGCTGCCGCAAAATCTTCAAACGGGACTGTACGTTCATTATTTTCCATTAAAACGGAATATCGCTCTCCTTCCTTGAAGATAAAAAATAGGTTCCGTTCACGATCTTCATATAAACAGCCTTTGTCAGATTCTTTCAGGTTATAGGTGTTTTTAAACGCATCCTGCTTGATCGGATCAAGCGGAAAAGCCTGTTCAATGTAGCGTTTATAGGCCTCTGCACTCATAGAACACCCAGAAGCCTTCGCATGTCCTCCCCCACCAAATTCACCTGCAACCGCTGAAACATCTACATGATTATGGATTGTCCTGAAACTGATTTTCTTTCCACCCAAATTGAGGATAGCAATATAATCAAGATGTGGATACTCCTTACCTAACTCGTTTCCCAATTCAGAATGATAAGACTCTGCGTGTACTATACCGGCAAACAACCCGTTCGTTTCGATTTGGATAATCTCCCGCTTTTTCCTCCTGATATAACGTTCGATTTTATCCTCTTCCATTTCAAGAAGCTTTACTTCGAAGTCATCATAATCGAAAGCGTCTCCAGATCTCAAACGAGATATCATTCGCTCTTCAAATTCTTCTATCGATATCAAAAAGAATAAGTCATTCAGGTTTTTAGCTTTGTAATTCTTGAGAATGTCCCAGTCCCACGTATCATACTGCCTGACAAGCTCTACAAACTCATCAAGAGAACCATTTTTTTGCAGGTGTTCCTCCTGCACCAAATACGCATATACCAATGAAGCAGCACTAGTCAACGTACCTTCTTCGTCTTCTATTTTTACGAAGCCCCAAGATAAGTCGTTGAAATGCAAAGCAGTTTTATGATGGTCTATAAGCTTCGCCTTGCCCCCTTCATTCACGAACTGATTTATTTTTTCCGTATTGTCCTCATTGACTGACAAATCAGTGATATAAAGGTGATCTTCTTTCTTCATTCGGTCATTCAACTTTTCGAAATAGCGTTGAACCTGGTAATTCAGCCCTGAAACTGAGTTATACCTTACTTCAGCTTTATCTCCGAAGGCTAGCTTAAATAAAATTCCGCAGGCTACCCCATCCAAATCGTTATGCGTAAATAAACGATACATAGCTTCCTCCTTGATTTAATCTAATCTATAGTGTGTTTTTACAGTACTAATCTATACAAAAGAAATTTCTAAAAAAATAGACAAGTTCTCCATAGGGATTAGCATAACATTTACAAAGGATATAAAGGAGTTGATTTAATGCATTTCTTTGTGGTTAAAAAAAGGGCTATATATTTATTCGCACTTATCGTTTTTATTGCCATCATTGGATCCTTGTGGATGAGCTTAAAGCCTGATGCAACACCCGCAATTGGAGGGCAAAATGATAAAATCCGTGAGATCCACATGGTTACAGGAGAGTTCAAATCTTCAACTGATGACGGCAAAGAGATTGAAGCCTATCGTTGGGATCCTGGAACGATCATCATGGAAAAGGGTGAAAAAGTCCGCTTGGTGATCCGTGGAGTAAATGGAAAAGAACATCCCTTCATCATTGAAGGAACAGATATAAAAGGGGTCGTAAAAAAGGGAGAAAACACTGTGATACCATTACAATTTGACAAGGAAGGAACCTATAGGCTAATTTGCATGACGCACCCTTCAGCAGAAAATAATGGCCCCATGATCGCATATATTGTGGTTGACTGATTAGGCTAGAACAAAAAGCGCAAGCGCATCGTTCAGCCCGGCAAGCTCTGGAGCTAGATTAAGATTTCTGACTGCGGTTATACACAACCGAAAAATTCTATAAATTCCTATCCCACCAGAAAACAGGATTTTGTATCCTGTTTTTTCTTTTTGACACAAAACATACAAAACCCCATAAACACAGTGAAAACAATTGCTGTTACGATTGAAAATATGAAGCATACTTTCATACAACAGTTACGGAAAACCACCTCCCAATTATAGTACAGCCTCCAAATTCAGCAGGTTGGTTAAACAGCAAACACTCATTATTCAAGGATTGTTCACACTTTCACAAATCTGTCACACTAAATCTGTTTCAGTCGTAGTATGATGAAAGTGTGATAACTGTTATATAAACAATTACTAGAGGTGAACCATAATGGAACAATGGAAAGGGTTTAAAACTGGTACCTGGCAGGAAGAAATCAACGTACGGGATTTTATATTAAAAAATTACTATGAGTATACTGGCGATGCAAATTTTCTTGAAGGAGCAACTGAGGAAACAAACCTTTTATGGAATCAAGTAATGGAGTTAACGAAGCAGGAACGTGATAACGGCGGTGTCCTCAATATGGATACTAAAGTTGTTTCTACCATTACTTCACATGGACCTGGCTACCTTGATAAAAACAAGGAAAAAGTTGTCGGCTTCCAGACAGATCAGCCATTCAAACGCTCTATGCAGCCTTACGGCGGTATTCGCATGGCGAAAGCTGCTTGTGAAGCATATGGCTATGAATTGGATAAAGAAGTAGAAAAAATCTTCACCGATTTCCGCAAAACTCATAACCAGGGTGTCTTTGATGTTTACACAAAGGAAATGCTCCAGGCACGAAAAGCAGGAATTATCACTGGCCTACCTGACGCATATGGCCGCGGGCGCATTATTGGCGACTATCGCCGGGTCGCACTTTACGGTGTCGACTTCTTGATGGAACAAAAGAAAAAAGACCATGGAATGACGAGCAGTGTCATGACTGAGGACACAATGCGCCTGAGAGAAGAAATTTCTGAACAATACCGTTCATTGAATGAATTGAAGCAGCTTGCAGAGAGTTATGGATATGACATCTCCAAGCCAGCATCCAACGCAGCAGAAGCCTTCCAGTGGGTGTACTTTGCCTACCTTGCAGCAATTAAAGAACAAAACGGTGCAGCGATGAGCCTTGGCCGTGTGGCAACATTCCTTGACATATACATTGAACGTGATCTGCAAAACGGGACATTAACAGAGCAGGAGGCGCAGGAACTTGTCGACCACTTCGTTATGAAGCTTCGATTAGTCAAATTTGCCCGCACTCCAGATTACAATGAATTATTCAGCGGTGACCCTACTTGGGTAACCGAATCAATCGGCGGCATGGCACATAGCGGTAAATCCCTTGTAACAAAGAACTCTTTCCGCTTCCTTCATACACTTGATAATCTTGGGCCAGCCCCGGAACCTAACCTGACTGTTTTATGGTCCCCTGCCCTGCCTGAAAACTTTAAGAAGTATTGTGCTGAGATGTCCATCAAAACCAGCTCAATCCAGTACGAAAACGATGACCTTATGCGCTGTGAATATGGAGATGACTACGGTATTGCATGTTGTGTATCAGCAATGGAAATAGGTAAGCAAATGCAGTTCTTCGGTGCACGTGCCAACCTTGCAAAAGCTTTGCTTTACGCCATCAATGGGGGTGTAGATGAAAAATTAAAGGTCCAGGTAGCACCGGCCTTCAACCCGATCACTTCCGAAGTGCTTGATTATATGGACGTGATGTCGAAATTCGATCACGTCATGGAATGGCTGGCAGGACTTTATATCAATACCCTAAATGTCATTCATTACATGCACGATAAATACAGCTATGAAAGAATTGAGATGGCACTCCATGATACAGAAGTCCTTCGCACAATGGCAACCGGAATCGCCGGACTTAGTGTTGTAGCCGACTCCCTGAGTGCAATCAAGCATGCAAAGGTTAAAGTGATCCGTGACGAAAATGGCATTGCAGTTGATTTTGAAACAGAAGGTGACTTCCCTAAATACGGCAACAACGATAACCGTGTAGACAGCATAGCAGTTGAGATAGTAAAGAACTTCATGACGAAGCTTCGCAAGCATCCGACCTATCGGAACTCATTGCATACTATGTCAATCCTTACGATCACATCAAACGTAGTGTATGGCAAGAAGACAGGCAACACTCCTGACGGCAGACGTGCTGGTGAACCATTTGCGCCTGGTGCTAACCCTATGCACGGACGCGATACGAAAGGAACACTCGCCTCCCTGTCTTCTGTGGCAAAACTGCCATACAGCTACGCCATGGACGGCATTTCAAACACCTTCTCCATCGTTCCAAAAGCACTCGGAAAAGATGAAGAAAGCCGTACGAACAATCTTGTTTCCATTCTTGACGGTTACGCCATCAAGGATGGCCATCACCTAAATGTAAACGTGTTTAATAGAGAAACTTTGTTAAATGCGATGGAACACCCTGAAGAGTACCCGCAGCTGACAATCCGAGTTTCCGGATATGCCGTAAACTTCATCAAGCTTACTCGCGAACAGCAGATGGATGTCATCAACCGTACTTTCCATGAATCCATGTAATGGATTGCCCCGCTAATGGCGGCATCAACAGGAGTTTTTTTAATCCCTTTTTGGGCTCCTGTTTAATAGAAAGGAGAAATCATCATGATCGGAAACATTCATTCTATCGAAACCTTCGGAACCGTGGACGGACCCGGAATACGCTATGTCATCTTCACACAGGGATGTCTGCTGCGCTGCCAATTTTGCCATAACGCAGATACATGGGAGATTGGCACAGGTAAACAAATGTCTGTTTCCGAAATCATTGATGATTTGAAGTCCTATCTGCCTTTTATTGAATCATCTGGAGGCGGCATCACTGTCAGCGGCGGTGAACCCCTTTTACAAATTCCATTTATTACAGAACTTTTTAAGGAATGCAAAAAACTGGGAGTCCACACTGCGATTGATTCTTCAGGGGGCTGTTATTCAAGCGCTCCACTATTCCAGGACCAGCTGGCAGAACTACTGAAATATACAGACCTGATTCTATTAGACATAAAACACATTAACCGAAAAAAACATATCAAACTGACAGGAATGGCCAATGATCATATACTAGAATTTGCCCGTTACCTATCAGTTCATCAGATTCCAATCTGGATTCGCCATGTGCTTGTACCAGGCATTACGAATGATACTGAGGATCTTTCACAATTAGGCCAGTTCATTGGCACACTTGAAAATGTTAAAAAGATTGAGGTTTTGCCATATCATAAACTTGGTGTGTATAAATGGGAAGCTCTCGGACTTGAGTACCCACTAAAAGATATTGAGCCGCCAGGTGATGATGCAGTAAACCATGCTTATGGTTTGTTGACTGCCCATACTAAAGCCATATAGATTTATCTAACAGCAGGATTAAATTCCTGCTGTTTTTCTGCATAGCTTTTTGATAAATTTCTTGTATCATAATGTTAATCGCTGATAACGGAGGAATCGGATGTATCAATTTTTTACTGAAGTAAGCAACTTTCTAAGCAGTCCTTTTTTTACTCTGGTCAACCAGACTGAAGAAATCCCGCTATTGGCAAGCTTCCTGTTGGGGCTTGTTGGTGCACTTGCTCCTTGCCAGCTGACAGGAAACATCGGGGCCATTACCTACTATGGAAACCGAAGCCTCCAGACAAAAAGCCAATGGATTGAAATAGCTTTTTTCATATTTGGAAAGATGATTGTTTTCTCACTGCTTGGCCTTACCGTCTGGCTTGCTGGACAGAGTTTTCAGGAGATCCTTCCAGGTATTTTTTCCTGGTTCCGAAAACTGATGGGCCCAATATTCATTTTGATTGGCCTGTCTCTTATTGGTGTCTTTGCACTTCGTTGGATTGACCGGTTTAACTCCATCCTTCCTGAATGGAATGAAAACGGCAAAAAAGGTTCTTTCCTTATGGGCGTTAGCCTTTCGATCGCTTTCTGCCCAACGATGTTTTCCTTATACTTTTTCACCCTCATGCCTATTGCTCTCAGATCATCATACGGGGCAGCAATGCCATCTGTTTTTGCAGTAGGCACTTCGATACCACTGATTATATTTGCTGGAATCATTTCATATATGGGCCTTAATGGTTCATTAATGAGGAAGAGTCGAAAGTTGGGATCCGTTGTACAAAAAGCAGCTGGGTATATGTTAATTAGCATTGGCATATTAGATACAATCACATATTGGGTGTAGGCTGACTTAGGTGTCAGCTTTTTTTCTGATTCATAGTTTAAGTCCTTCTTACTTATATGTTTTATAAATTTTTTCTTATTGACAAAAAAATCAGAGAATATTAAAGTTTTAATGTGAACCAAAATACATATAAGTTAACAAAAGGAGAGAAACGAGCAATGAACAAACAACAATTGAAACTGAGGATGATGATTATTACGGCTTTATTTGCAGCTATTATCGGGGTACTGGCTCAAATTACCATTCCGCTTCCACTTGTTCCGATAACGGGCCAGACATTGGCCATTGGTTTAGCCGCAACGATACTTGGTTCTCGTTATGGTACATTATCAGTTCTTCTGTATTTAACGATAGGAGCAGTAGGAGTGCCGGTATTTGCGGAATTTTCAGGAGGGTTTTCAAAGCTTGTGGGCCCTACAGGTGGATACTTAGTAGGTTTTGTACCTGCAGCGTTTATGATTGGCTGGGTACTTGAAAAGACTTCATTTAATTTCATGAACGCTATGATTGGGAACATCATTGGAATGTTGATTACCCTGGTGTTCGGTACCGTATGGCTTAAGATCGCAATGGAGATGTCCTGGTCGGCTGCATTTGCAGCTGGATTTACACCTTTCATCGTAGTCGGAATCATAAAAGCAGCACTTGCTTCATGGATTGGAGTCCTTGTCCGAAACAGACTTGAATCAGCCAGACTTCTGGCATTTTCACAAAATAATATCTCAAAATCTGCTTAAGCAATAAAGCCAGGATCAATTAATCCTGGCCCCCTTTCTTGTGTTCTTATTAAACTATACATGACTGCCATGCAACATCCGTTGGCTGAACCTGTTTTATGCTATATTCATATTCTCCTTATAACCAGGTTCACAATTAATGCAAACCGCTTCATCATAATCCTCGGTATTCACGTCTTCCCTGTTATATTCAATGGCGCATAGTGCACATTCGACCATTTCTTCACCTGCATCTTCTGCTGCATCCGGTATCGCGTCGTTCACCTTCAGTTCTTTAACCCATACACCGCTGATATTTGACATTTCGTTTTCTATAAATTCATTCGCAGCTTCCTCTGTTTCCCATACTCCATGATCCCACAGCATCTCATCAGCGTCACCTGAATTGATCATTAGCCCGTATACTATTTTCATAATCGCTACCCCTTTCGAATAGGCGCTTTTATAATATTTGTTCTATATACTTAGCCATTTTTATCATAATCGAAACCATCCGCCACTTTACAATCTCTGGAAGTGAAACTTTTTTAAAGTAATTCGTATATTTAATGTCCAATTGATAAAAAGGGATTCTTCCAATATACTTAATTAATGTGTTAGTAATCGGAGGTGATGGCATGCTGTTGGAATTATATGCTCAATCCGTTGATACGGCAGCGGTGTACAGTGTTTATTTGACTCTGCTGATCAGCATGTCGATGTCCGCACTGTGGATGATCAATGACACCTCATTTATCGACTCGTGCTTCATGGAGGTTAACTTTAAGCCCTCCGCTTCTGAAACAGCGTTTAAAAATAAAGCTGATCTCGGGACGAGCTTTCATTTGGAAATCCTTAAGCGTATAAAAATTAAAATTGATCCAGGTGATGAAGATATTCATTTTTCTCCTATCATGAAAACGATCTAATCCTTAGGAGGAGAAAAATGAAGAAGCTTTACACACTTATGTTCGTGCTATTATTACCGATGTTATTAACTGGATGCCAGGCTCTTACTAGCGAGGGCTCATTCTTCCAGACAACTTTTATAAATCCTTTCACCTGGCTGATCCATGTCTTTGCTGGGTTAACTGGCGGAAGTTATGGTTTGGCGATCATTTTAATTACATTGCTAATCAGACTGGTATTAATGCCGCTTATGTTAAGACAGTATAAAAACCAGCAGAATATGAAAGAAAAAATGGGCTTTATTAAGCCAGAAATGGATGAGATACAAAAAAAACTGAAAGAAACAAAGGATCCTGCCGAGCAGCGGAGATTGCAGCAGGAAATGATGGGCCTTTACCAAAAACACGGTGTTAACCCTCTGTCAGTTGGCTGTCTGCCGATGCTGATCCAGATGCCGATTTTAATGGGGCTTTATTATGCGATCAGCGGCTCTGCCGAAATCGCCAGCCACACCTTCCTCTGGTTCAACCTGGGACATTCAGATATATGGATTACAGCAGCAGCAGGGCTGATTTATTATTTACAATTTAAGGTTTCCATGTCCAATATGACGGAGGAACAGCAAAAACAAATGAAGTTCATGGGGCTGTTGTCACCGATCATGATCGTGATGTTTTCTTTGAATGCTCCCTCTGCCCTTCCTCTTTATTGGACAGTTGGCGGGATGTTCCTGATTGTACAAACGTTATTGGCGAGAAAAATTTATACCGCAAAAGAAACTCCTGCAAAAGTGGGACAACAAATCTAAATGTGAAGCCTGGGTATTAATCATCCCAGGCTTTTTTATGTGGAATATTATGGTTGACAGTAGAATTCCCCTCACAGTATAATTTGAACTAATGATATTTGAAGGGAATGGTAAAGAGCCGATGAAATACTAATCTTATTTTCTGCCCGATTTTTCTAATATGAAAAAACGTGTTGCCCGGAAAATAGGATTAGTCTGCTCATTTGCCGTTCCCATACGATTAATTCACCTAATCAAGCATGCTGCCATAGCAGTTACATGCCTGTTTTGTGTCGGTTAAATCCATTGTGAATGCATTGCAGAACCTCCCGGGGACACCTGGGAGGTTTTTTTGATGGATAAAATACTCACCTTTAATCTGTAGATCTAATCAAGAAAGGTGGAATTTTTTGTGACCATACTGAAAATAAGAGGTATTAAAAAGAGCTTCAATGAAAAACAAGTAATCCTAAATGCAGAATTCGATATAAAACAAAGAAGCCGAATGGGGCTCGTGGGCAGCAATGGTGCGGGAAAGACTACATTGGCGAATATCATTCACGGGAGTATCATCCCTGATCAGGGTATGATCGAAACTTTTAACGGCAGTGTCAACATCGGCTATCTAAAGCAATCAACCGAATATTCAATTCAGGAATTCGACAACACCATTGCTCTGATGGAAAATGGCCTTTTCCAGCTTTCAAGTGAGCTAGGCCTCAGCAAAGCAATCGATTGGGTTGACCCTGACTGGGAACAATTGAGCGGCGGAGAAAAGCTGAAGCTTTCGCTGGCGAGTGTGTGGGCTAGCAGGCCCGAGCTGCTGATACTCGATGAGCCGACAAATCACCTCGATCTCCAGGGTGTTGAATGGCTGATTGATGAATTAAAAGCCTTTCAAGGAGCTGTAATAATCATTTCCCATGACAGATATTTTCTCGACCGTACTGTAAAGGAAATCATCGAAATCGAAGATGGCCAGACAAAATTATTCAAAGGCAATTACTCTGCTTACCGCCAGGAAAAGAAGAGGCTGTATGAATCGCAGCTTCACCAATACGAAATTCAGCAAAAACATAAACAACAAGTACAGCAGCAAATCGCCAACCTGAAGAACTGGTCGGAAAAAGCCCATCGAGATTCGACGAAACAAGGTTCAGAGTCCGATAGAAGGCAAATCGGATTCAAAGAATACCATCGTGTGAAAGCGAAGAAATTAGACAACCAAATCAAATCGAAGATGAAACGCCTGAACCAGGAGCTCGAAAAGAACGAAATAAAGCAGCCTAAAGAGAAAGCGAATGTCCGCTTCGAATTCCAGGAACGCAGAAAAAGGGGGAAAAGAATTCTCGAAGCTCGTGAACTTTCAAAGTACTTTGGCAGCCGCTGTTTATTCGAAGATAGCCATTTTTATATGAATCACGGTGAGCGAATAGCCATCTTAGGAAAGAACGGAAGTGGCAAGACTACTCTCATTAAGCTATTGCTTGGAGAAGAGAAAGCGACGCGCGGCGAGATTTGGATAAGTGAGTCACTAAGAATTGGATACCTAAGCCAGGATGTCTCTGACCTCCCTTCGAGAAAAAATGCATTAGAGTACATGGGACTGTCAGAAAGGGAATCGATTAGCAGAGCAAGGACAACTTTTGCCAATATTGGACTTACAGAAGAAAAGCTGACAGTCCCTATCGGCCAGCTTAGTCTAGGAGAGAGGACGAGAATAAAGCTTGTCATGATGCTGTTGTCTGAAATCGACCTGCTGATTCTTGACGAGCCGACTAATCATCTGGACTTGGCCAGCAGCGAGAGTCTTGAAAAAACACTTTCGGATTTCCAGGGCTCCATTTTAGTCGTATCACATGATGTTTATTTCCTCGAGAAAATCAGTGAAAAACTTCTTGTGATTGATGACGGGAAAATCATCAGGAAAGAATTCGGAATGAAAGAAAACAAAAACAATATCCCTTCTAGCCATGATAAAAAAGATAAAGAGGAACAATTGATGATCCTGCAAAATGAAATCAATGCTGTCATTGGCAGACTATCTTTTCTAAAAAAAGATGAGCCTGCATATGATGAACTTGATAAAATGCTATCCGAGCTCTTAAGGAAAAAACGAGAGTTGGCATGAGGTTCAATAAAATGAAAAAAACACCCTCGGGTGTTTTTTCATTTATCACATCAACCTGCCCAAAGATAATCCCAATACTGCACTGAGGATTCCGCCGATATAGGTACAAGCAACATATAGGAAGAAGTCTTTTTTATGTCTGCTGTTAATAAGCTTCACTAATTCTACATTCAAGGTAGAAAAGGTGGTGAATGCCCCCATGAAACCAGTACCAGCAAAGAGGTACATGTTCCCTTGGATTCCATTGCCTACAATCCAGCCCAGCAGGAATGATCCCAAAAGATTGACCGTTAAAGTTGCTGTCGGGAGAATATTAACCGGCATTGCTTTTTGTACAAGAAACCTTGAAAGAGCTCCAGCCATGCCACCAAAGGCAACCAAAAAGTATGAAATCATTTTGCCTCCTCTCTGGGTTCTTCCAGGCCCGCACCGGCTTTATAACCTGCTGCAGCAAGGCATATGCCTCCGAGCGCACTAACAAGGACATATAAAATCCCCAGTCCAATCCGACCTGTCTCTAACAACGTCAAGGTTTCCAGACTGAAAGTCGAAAAAGTGGTGAATGATCCAGTCACCCCGGTCCCGATAGCGGCAGCCAGCACCGGATTGAGCCTATTTCTGGCAATCACTCGACTTGTAAACCACCCCAAAAACAGGGAACCTGCCAGGTTGGCTATTAATGTTCCAGCCGGAAAGCCGTTATTGAGTATATTGCTCGTACTGAGGCTTACCAGGTAACGCATAAGGCTCCCCAGCATCCCCCCCAGTCCAACTCCAATGTATGTCAATAAAATAACCGTCCTTTATTTAACACTAGTCTCTGTTCATTTTTTCCTTCAGCAATGATTTGACCAAAGCCCATTCATCTTGGATGATACTAAAAACCACCGTGTCTCTCACAAACCCATCAGCAATGATCCTGTGTTTGCGCAGTACACCTTCTTTCTGTGCACCAAGGCGGGCGATTGCATTTTGAGATCTTATATTCCTTGCATCCGTGCAAAACTGGACTCTATGTATATCCATTTTTTCAAAAGCGTTCTGGAGCATAAGGAACTTCGTTTCTGTATTTACGCTGGTTCTCCACCAGTCAGGATGATACCAGGTCCAGCCGATCTCCAGGGTTTTATGCACATTGGAAATATCAAGATATCTTGAACTGCCAACAATTTTCCCAGTTTTCTTGTCAACCACCGTGAATGGAATCTGAGTACCTTTCTTCCATTCAGCAACAGCAGCTTCGACTGCGGTCTTCATGTCGTCTTTGCTTCTGATTTTTGAAGAAGTGAATTCCCATATTTCCTGACATTGGCCAGCCTCCCATAATCCATCCAACTGGCCGATTTCCATTGGCATCAAAATCACTTTTTCCCCTTCAAGCATGAATTTCTTTTCCAAACTCCCCACTCCATTTTAATAGTATTTTTTCTACTATCATACCACTCACAAAATGAGCATGGGAATCATTGAGATATTAAAATAGGCTGCCAGATATCCCTGACAGCCTTCGCCATTATTCTACTTCTTCGAAATACTCTTTGTAGTAACCGCCTACTTTGCCGGAATTATCTACAATGAAATAAAATTCTTCTGTTTCATTTTTCACATCATTCAAATTTCCTGTTGTCAGTTTGTTGTTTACGATGTATTTTTTTGCTTCTGTGTGAACGCATTTGAGTTTTTTGATCGTTTCGCGTTCGTGCCAGTTCGTATGGATCATCTTCTGCCACTTCCTTTAAATGAGTATCATACCCTATAGTATAAAGAAAAGGCGATCCAATTAGCAATAGTTAGCTTGCATTCGCTTCTTCACCCGCAATATGCAAACCGCGAATTTCTGATTGATCGAAGGTCAGTGTTTCTCCTGTAATCACATTTTTTAACGTTATATAACAAACATCACAAATGACATCTTTGCGTATATACTGTAAAAAAGAAAAACGTTCACTTTTATAAATCAGTTCATAAAATCCTGTTTTAGTAAATCCATTCATGTTAACCCCTCTTTCCAGGATGTTTTCATCTTGGTGTTTGGCTGTGTCTTTATATACCACCATGAAGACTTGTATTAAACATCCAGGTTGAAAAGGAATTGTTTTTTAAAGACTGTTGATTGGCGAAATAAGATCCTGCCCTTCATTTTTTGCTGAATTAATAGCTGTTGAGATCGGATAACTTTCCATTAATTCTGCTTGATAAGGAACGAGCAGCTTTTTAAGCTCTTCAGGCTTATCCATCGAGCGGTCAAGCCATATTTCCAGCTTGTCCTCCGGAAGAATCACCGGCATCCGATCGTGTACATCCTTAGTAAGATCGTTGGGCGTTGTAGTAATTATTGTACAGGATGTGATACTTTTTCCGTCCTTGTTCCAGTTTTCCCAAAGGCCAGCCATAGCGAATGGCTTTTTATTTTTCATCTCAAACCGGTAAGGCTGCTTTTGTTTGCCTTCTTTTTTCCATTCAAAGAAACCATCTGCTACGATCAGGCAGCGCCTTTGTTTTAGCGCATTCTTAAAACTGGCCTTCTCGTCAACAGTTTCTGCTCTTGCATTAATCATTTTAAAGCCGATTTTCTCATCATCTGCCCAGAATGGAATCAATCCCCACCTCATCCGTGTGCCTGCTCGCTGATCGCCCTGCCTTATGACTGTTAAAATATCCTGTCCAGGAGCTATATTATATCGGGCATCCAAGTCCTCGAAGTACTCGAAATTAAATTGTTCCTTCAATGAATCGATTGATTCAAACAATGAAAAACGACCACACATTTCGCTTCTCCTCCATGTATAGCTTTTTATCTTTATAATTCCCCTAATTGTCAGGAAATAACATCCAATTATCGATTTCCCCTTCAACAGAGACATGTAAAAAAAAATAAGCCGGATTTATAAATTCAATCTGGCTTATCTAAATATTCTTTGTGTCTATCCTCTTTTTCACTTTTACTCTTAAAGCTATATTCATTGCGACAAGGACAGGGATAACCGAAGCTACCGTAAAGCCTAAAGCATATCCAGGTATGCTTTCATTCAGCACACTATCGCTTATGCTCAATCCTAAAAAGCTTATTCCGATCCCGTCTCCATCCACATGGTCAATAACCGCCCAAAGCTCAATCCCCTTAATGAGGAATAAGACACTTATGGTCGACAGTATTAATACCCAGAGCCATTTCATGCAATCATACCTCCAAAACCCCCGCCCAACGATGATGGGAGACGGTATATACACTATATTATAGGGAGTTATGATATTAATTAATATATAACAGAAGTAGTTGTAACAAAATGTTCAAAATGTTATTGTAAGTTTCGTAAAATTGAGTAAAAAATTTGCCAAACTAAAAAAAGCAAGATATCAATCTTTAAATCTGCCCATTAAGATATTATTATAAAATTTACCGTCAGAAAGAAGCTTGTCATTCTTTAATACACCTTCTACCTCAAATCCAAGCTTCTCATAGAGAATTTTGGCACTTTCATTTGTTTCCATCACGTTCAGTGTCATTTTTTTAATACCACTGGCATCTGCCCAGGCAATTGATTCCTGCAAAAGCTTCTTGCCGATTCCATAGCCCCAAAACTCCTTTAATACCCCTACACCGAATTCCACTTTGTGGGTGAACCTCTTTAATTCTGAACCTTCACACCTTGAAAAACCTACTAGCCTACCATCTGTTACTGCTACCAGAAACAGGTTCCTGGCGCTGCTGGTGTCTGCTTTAATTAGTGCTTCAAACCCCTGTGCATCGATAAATCCTTCCCCTGGTTCCCGGTCAAGATTTTCAGTTTCACCATCGATCTTAAGTCTCAAATCAGACAAAGCCTTTGCATCCGTCTCCATTGCAGACCTGATCGTATAAGTAAGATTTTTGACATTGAAGCCTTTCTCAGTAATCAGCATTTATTTCACCTATCCCTATTTAGCATAAATATCCAATAGTTAATTTTAGTGATAAGTTGTTTGATTGTATAGAGAAAAATTCAAATACGAGCAAATTGTCTAAAATCCATCACTGGAAATCCCCCTTTTTTCTGCTTCAACTACATGTTTGATCTTCCATCACCGTGATAAATCTGCTTTTTCTTATTAGGCTAATTACACACAATAGCTACTATGAATCCCTGAATCTAAAAAAGGATGGAGTCCTTAGGCTCCATCCTAAATTTTAAACTTTCTTCAGTTCTTCCACGGCTTCAAGGGCCTGTTCTCTTAGCTTGAATTTCTGTATTTTCCCGGAGGCGGTCATTGGGTAGCTTTTTGTGAATTCGATATATCTAGGGATTTTGTGTTTGGAAATCTTCCCTTTACAATATTCCTTAATTTCTTCCGAGGTGGAAGTTTCGCCTTCTTTTAGTATAATCCATGCCATTACTTCTTCGCCGTAGACACTGTCTGGTATACCGACGACCTGGACATCAAGCACTTTTGGATGGCTGTATAGGAATTCTTCGATTTCACGAGGGTAGATATTTTCTCCGCCTCTAATGATCATATCCTTTAATCTGCCTGTCACTCGGCAATACCCATTCTCATCCATTACAGCAAGATCTCCCGTATGCAGCCAGCCCTCTTCATCAATGGCCTCCTTCGTTGCGTCTGGATTTTTATAATAACCTTCCATTACATGGTAGCCACGGGTGCATAGCTCTCCCTGCACTCCTCTCGGCACTTCCTCCATCGTCCCGGGTTTAACTATTTTTACTTCAACTTGAGGGAGAGCTTTACCAACGGTTTCTACTCTTAACTCCAGTGGGTCATTCGTTCTTGACTGCGTTATTACCGGAGAAGCTTCTGTTTGTCCGTAGGCGATCGTAATTTCCGTAGCACCCATTTTTTCATTAACAGCCTTCATCACTTCAATCGGGCAGTTGGAGCCAGCCATGATACCCGTTCTTAAGGATGAAAGGTCGTATTTTTGAAATTCTGGATCATTCAGCTCTGCAATGAACATCGTCGGAACTCCGTGAAGTGCTGTACACTTCTCTTTCTCGACTGTTTCAAGCACAGCTTTTGGGCTGAATTCCTGGACAGGTACCATGGTCGCTCCCACCGTTGCACAGGCTAGCGTGCCCATGACACATCCAAAGCAATGGAAGAATGGAACCGGAATACATAGCCTGTCATTATCTTTTAGCTTCATTGCAGAGGCAACATTGTACGCATTGTTTATAATATTGCTATGGGTCAGCATGACACCTTTTGGAAAGCCAGTGGTACCTGATGTATATTGCATATTGATGACTTCGCTCTGTTTGAGAGTGGCCATACGCTGGTCCAGTTCATCATCTGTAACGTCATCTGCCATATCGAGGATATCCTGCCAGCTAAACGTTCCCGGGAACCGTTTTTCACCCATGACGATGACATTTTTCAAAAACGGAAGCCTGCTGCTTTCAAGCTTACCGGGTTCGCTGTTCTTTAGCTCTGGAACTATTTCGTACACCATGTCGATATATGAAGCGTCTTTAAATTGCTCCATCAGGATGATGGTTGTTGAATCTGATTGTTTTAATAGATATTCCAATTCTGCGGTTCTGTAATTTGTATTTACTGTTACAAGTACGGCACCTATTTTACCTGTTGCAAACTGGGTTACCACCCACTCTGGTGTATTTGAAGACCATACAGCCAAATGTTCACCTTTCTTTACCCCAAGCTTCATAAGTCCTCTGGCCGCTTTACGGCTTAATTCATTGAACTCTTGGTAATTCATTCTCAGGTTTCGGTCGGCATAGACAACAGCTTCATGTTCAGGATATGTCTTCGCCTGGACTTCCAGTAATTCCCCCACAGTGTATGGCAGTAGATTGTCCATCTATTCCCCTCCTAAATATAGTATTTATATGTAAGCGTTTCCCACTTACTATAACATCCCTGTTTGAATATTCAATATTTTAAAAATATATTCCTTCCTTTTCCCAAAAAAATATAAAAAAAACAGGGGAATCTCCCCTGCTAATTTCATTTGTACGCCAAATATATATTTGGTCATATTCCTTGGCATCTTGTATAAAAGCTTCTACTGATTTTGTCCTCCTCCCCTGTCGCGGGAGGAGGATGTTTATTCTAAAACAATTTTGATATCAAATAGATGACTCCTGCCAGGAGCCATATGTACGTGCCTGGTCATATAGGCGGAAATCCTGAAAATTTTCCTTTTCCGTCATCACCAGTACGTTTTGGTCCAATGCCTCAGGATCCTCCTGCACAATGGTTTTTCTTGTCTTTTTCCAAATTTCTCACCTCACATGCATGGGAGTCAGGACACCTGCTGAAAATAGACTTAAAAAGAGGAAAGCGATGCTCTCCTCTTTAATATTGTCTTAGTGTGTGTGGTGGACAGCACAGCGGTTTGGACCGATTTCAAGCTCCATCGCTTCGTCAGCTGTCACTTCTTTTACACCACGATTGATCGCGACGATATCCTCAAAGTTTGGTGGTGTATCGCTGGATGCTGATTGTGCAACATGGTCGACAAATTCTTCAATTGTTTTGCCTTCCATCATTTCATTTTGCTTTCTGATCAAACCTAACTGGCTTCCAATGAAACCTTCAGCATTCACTTCATCATCGAAGCTTGCATAATGCCCTGGCAATACAATAACATCATCTGCGATTTGAGATACCTTGCTATAAACAGTTTCATACAGGTCTTTTGCCCATTCTGCAGCTTTTCCGCCGAGATCGGGACGGCCAAGACCATTGACAAAGATCGTGTCTCCCGAAAATAGCAGTTTATTATTCACAAAGAAGGAAACACTGCCAGGGGTATGACCAGGAGTCTTAACGGCCAATACCTCAAGTGTGATGTTCTCAAATTCAATTTTATCATGTTGCTCCAGTGCTTCAAAGTTGAAAACTGCTCCTTCGCTCTTCATCAGGTAGTATTGCGCACCAGTAAGGTCAGCCAGCAGTTTTCCTCCGGACAAATGGTCAGCATGTAAATGCGAATCTACAATGTGTGTGATTTTCACATTTTCTTTTTCTGCAATTGCATTGTAACGGTCTGTAAACCTTGAAGGATCAATTACCAATGCTTCATTTTCTGACAGGACCATATAAGAAAGACAGCCTTTTCCAACACGAATGAATTGAAGAACTTTAATTTCATTATTCTTATACACTTCCACTGGATACAGGTATTCACTCCAGGATTTCATCCCGCCAGAAAGGTAGGAAACCTCGAAACCTTCATCAGATAACATTTCGGCCACCATGACAGATGAACCTTCTTTAGCGCAAACTACAACGATGTCCTTATCTTTAGGAAGCTGATCAACCACTTCCTCGACACCATCAATCAATTCGAAGTAAGGAATATTTAGGTATTGAATGTGTTCCCCTTCTACCTTCCAGTCTACAAAGTCCTTTTCATTCCTTACGTCAAAGATAAAGAATTCCTTTTTCTTTACTACCCATTCATTTAATTTCTCTGCAGTAATAGCTTGCATTCCCATTGTTATTCCTCCCAATGATATGAATATTTCATAAGTATCCAATCCCCATAAGATACCCTTATGGGTATATATTATTATGGCAAAAAATAAAATGCAAGCTTTTTTTGTTTTATATTGTGAAAATGGTGTTTTTTACATTGAGACTATATAAAAATTATGTTAAATATTTCTAAAAAAAATTCTTCATAATGGGTTTTCAAATTCTTAATAAACCATTACAATGGATGAAACTATACAATATAGTTTGAAAATTCAATCCATTCTTACCGAGGAGGAATGCAAATGAAAATTATGAGCAATGAACAGTTGGTGGTCTCGTATCGTGATGCATTAAAGTCGGAAAATGATAAAGAATGGGCAAAGGTTTTAAAGACAGAAATATCTAAAAGAGGACTAAAGCCATTTAAGAACCGTTAATTGTCAGGGGACGTATGGAACCAGAAAGCAAAAAATGCACTGCCGTTGATTACGGCAGTGCATTTTATTTTCTTACCCCTGAAGCAATAATGATTCAGGATCTTCCATCAATTCTTTAATTCGTTTCAAGAATGTAACTGCTTCCTTGCCATCAACAATACGGTGGTCATAAGACAAGGCAATATACATCATTGGCCTGTTTTCCATTCTCTCTTTGTCAATCGCGACCGGACGCAGCTGAATTGTATGCATTCCCAGGATTCCCACCTGTGGGCCGTTGATGATTGGCGTTGATAACAATGATCCAAATACCCCTCCGTTGGTAATTGTAAAGCTTCCTCCTTGAAGGTCCCTTAGAGAGAGTTTATTTGAACGTGCCTTTTCAGCAAGATCATTGATATCCCGTTCAATCTCTGCGAAATTCTTCCTGTCTGCATCCCTGATGACCGGAACAACAAGACCATCATCTGCTGCGACAGCTACTCCGATATCATAGAATTTTTTCAGAACGATTTCATCACCCTGGATTTCTGCATTCAAATATGGAGTTTTCTTCAATGCAGCTACAACTGCCTTTGTAAAAAAGGACATGAATCCTAATCTGACATCGTTTTCTTCATAGAACCGGTCTTTCCATTTCTTCCTTAGCTCCATTACAGCGGTCATATCGACCTCGTTGAATGTTGTCAGCATTGCCGCTGTCTGTTGGACCTCGACCAGCCTGTTCGCGATCGTCTGGCGTCTTCTTGACATCCTGATTCGTTCAACTCGGCTGTCATTTTCAGTTTTGGCTGCAGGGACAGGCTTTGATGTTTGAGTACTTTGAGCCCCAGACTGCTGTTTACTTTTTTGCTCAGGAGAATAGGATTCCACATCCTGTTTCCTGACCCTGCCAAGCGGGTCTTGGGATGATATCTGATTCAAATCGATCCCCTTTTCTCTTGCAAGCTTTCTTGCAGCAGGTGAAGCAATAATTCGCTCAGATGAACCTTGGGAACTTGATTGATTTGTTCCTGAAGGCTCATTGCTTTTATTCGAATCAATTGTTTTTGGCTGCTCTTCTTTTACTGGCTCATCAGGAGATTCAGTCTCTCTTCCTGTTTCAGCGGTGTTACTGCCGCTATCCGGCTTTCCGCTTGCTGTGATGCCCTGCTCACCAACAATCGCGATAGCTTCCCCAACCTTAACGGTATCTCCCTCTTCAGCGAGGAGGTCCGTCAAAACTCCATCAAAGTCAGAAATAATCTCTACGTTGACTTTATCCGTTTCCAACTCAACAACGTATTCACCTTTCTGAACCTGATCACCCTTTTTCTTCAGCCATTGGGCAATCGTTCCTTCAGTTATGGACTCCGCTAATTCAGGAACTTTAATCTCTGCCATTTTCGTTTCCTCCTCCATTTGTCCTTGTCAGTGCAGCTCTTACAATACGAGCCTGTTCTAATTTATGGATGTTCGGATCTCCTTCTGCCGGGCTTGAACGTCTTCTGCGTCCGATATATGAAACCTCAAGCTCATGAGGTGCTGCTTCATTGATTCTTGGTTCAACAAATGTCCAGGCGCCCATATTTTTCGGTTCTTCCTGAACCCAAACTATTTCTTTGAGATTAGGAAAGCGCTCTAATTTTTCCTTTAGAGATTCAAGTGGAAATGGATAGATTTCCTCTATTCTCAGCACATGAAGCCAGTCATGCTCAGCCGGATCAATTTTTTCAGCAATATCAATGCTCACTTTGCCAGTGCACAAGACTACACGCTCTACTCGTTCTGAATGCATGCCCAGACCCGGCTGTTCTACGATTGGTTTGAAGCTGCCATCACTCAGTTGTTCCGGATCAGCAGCAACAATAGGATTTCTGAGCAAGCTTTTTGGAGTCATCAAAACTAATGGTCTTACTGCCTCCTGTCCTAAAATCGCAGCCTGCCTTCTTAAAATATGGAAGTATTGCGCCGCGGATGAAAGGTTGGCAACCGTCCAGTTATTTTCAGCCGCAAGTGTCAGGAATCTTTCCACCCTTCCACTTGAGTGCTCTGGTCCCTGCCCTTCATAACCGTGAGGCAAGAGCATAACAAGGCCAGACTTTTGACCCCATTTCGCTCTGCCTGCTGCGACAAATTGATCGAACAATACTTGTGCGGCATTCGCGAAATCACCGTATTGTGCTTCCCAAAGTACTAATGTTTCTGGAGCGAATACATTGTAACCATACTCAAAGCCAACTACAGCAGCCTCTGACAATGGACTGTTGTGAATAGAGAATGACGCTTTGGCTCCAGGCAAAACATGTAGCGGCGAAAATTGATCCCCAGTTTCGGTGTCATGCAGGACAAGATTCCTCTGTGCGAAAGTTCCTCTCTCTGAATCCTGTCCTGTCAGCCTGATGGGTGTTCCATCTTTAAGAATTGAAGCGAATGCAAGAGTTTCTGCAAGGCCCCAATCAATTTTTCCTTTCTCCGAGAAAGCATCCTTCCTTCTAAGCAGAATTTTTTCCAGTTTATTAAAAACGTTGAATCCTTCTGGCCATTTTAGTAACTCTTCATTTGTTTTTCTTAAAATTTCAATTGGCACCGCGGTATCAATCTGAGGGATTCCCATTTCAACAACGTCCGGGATGTCTGGTTCATTTTTCACCTCATGAACTTTTTTGGGAACCTTCTCAAATGCTGCTGTGAGCTTGGAAGAAACGTTCTCTTCTATTTCGGTTCTTTTCTCATTTGTCATAACACCTTGTTCATAGAGTTTGTTCCCATATAGTGTCTTGACTGTTGGATGATTATTGACAAGCTTATACATTTCAGGATTTGTGGTCATTGGTTCGTCCATCTCGTTATGTCCGAAACGGCGGTATCCAATCAGGTCAATCAAGAAATCTTTTCCGAAAGCCTGGCGGTACTCAAATGCCAGTTTTGCCGCCATCAAGCATGCTTCCGGGTCGTCAGCATTAACATGGATAATCGGGATTTCGTACCCTTTTGCCAGATCACTTGCATAACGGGTCGACCGGGAGTCCATTGATTCCGTGGTAAACCCGATTGTGTTATTTGCGATGACATGGATCGTGCCGCCTGTTTTGTATCCAACTAAACGGCTCAAATTAAGAGTTTCAGCAACGATTCCCTGCCCAGGGAAGGCTGCATCTCCATGAATCAAGATTGCCATAGCCTTTACTGGATTGTAATTTGCGTATCCAGGGTCTTTCCTTTCATCCTGTGCTGCACGTGTAAATCCTTCTACAATCGATCCTGCAAATTCGAGGTGGCTCGGGTTATTAGCGAGAGTCAGTCTTGCATTGGCAATGCTATCCGACTTTATTTTGCGGTCAATACCGAGATGATACTTCACATCTCCTGTCCAGCCAAAGTTGATTCCAATAGACCCTTCAGATGGTACCAATTCTTTGTTGGGAGCATGCTGGAATTCCGCAAAAATCATCTCATACGGTTTACCCAATACATGGGCAAGTACATTCAGCCTTCCCCTGTGAGCCATTCCAATATTAATCGTTTCTACTCCGCTGTTCACTGCACCTGCTACTACTTCATCAAGCAGAGGCACCATTGCATCCAATCCTTCAATCGAAAACCTTTTTTGGCCCACGAAAGTCCGGTGCAAGTACTTTTCAAAATTCTCGACTTCTGTCAGGCGCTCGTACAGACCGATCTTTCTATCATTCTCAATCTTTGGAATCAGTTTGCCAGACTCCACCTTTTGACGGAGCCACTCCTTTTCCTTCATATCATTTACATGATGGAATTCATAAGCGATCGTATTCGAGTAAACCTTTATTAAGTAGTCAAATGCTTCTTTTCCATTTTTAACAGTGTAAGGAGCATCCGGACAAATCAGGTTGACAGGTATGTCCATTAAATCTGATTCTGATAATCCCCATTTATTAAAATCTTCTAGCGGTAAATCACCGCCGACAAATTCCAAAGGGTATATTTGGGCGGACAAATGCCCGTATGAACGGATATAGTCAACATATCTTAAAACTGCTGCAATTTTTTCTGGATTCCTGTATCCATTTGCTGCAGGAAGCGTTTCAAGCTCCTCAGCCATGTAAATAGATTGATTGTTTGAATTCTGCTCAAAATATTCCCTGATTTCCGGGTCGACTGATTCTGGATTCTCAAGGAACATTTCATATAATTCCTCCACATATCCCTGGTTTGGACCGTGGAATCCCGGCCAGGATGTTCCCTTGCCTGAAGCTGGCTTACTCACTGTAAAACCTCCTTACCCAATCTGAATGTGCTAATTATCTGTTACCCTGTCAAAAAAAAATTTAACGATTAATTCAAAGAATAATATTATTATTCTGATTTCAAACGGTTACATTGTTATTTTAACATGATATTATCTTTTAACCAAAGGTTTTGACTATCAAAATAGTGTAAACTTATATAGGGAATTTTATTATTTCAGTAAAATTATAAAACAAACAAAAAAAAACCGGCTTAACCGGTTTAGTTTAGAGGCTCATCATTGTAAAAAACATATTTTTTGGGGCAAATAAATTATTTCTTTTTTCGGTTTGGTTCGATTCAATCATCTCATTTGGCTCAATTGGCAATTCCATATGGCCACATGTTATGGATTTTTGAAATCTCGATCCTGCATTGAAAATATCGACTCCATCATTCGTTGTAAACCCGACATTTTCCTCATGCAATGAGAAACGGTGATGACAAGACTTAGATTCTCGCATAGTTCATCCTCCTGTTCCGTTAATCCTTCCACTTATTATATGTCGAATATTCGGAATTTTTCAGTGACAGAAAAGTAATGAAAAAGAGAAAGCATATTTTAATGCCTTCTCCTTTTTAATAACCATTTTCTTAAATCCTTAAACCGAAGTTGAGTCAGAAACCCTTAATTTTATATATTTTTCCAATTCCGATAATGAATCCGGATTGTCTGCATCAATTTCAGTGAAGGGGCCATTATATCCCTGTAATGCATGGCCGTAACGTGGATCATAATAGTGAACGAGCAACAATTCAATCATCTTTTTGTAATCTTTTTCATTAAGCGCAGTCTGGAGTGAGTATGCTGCATCTTGATTGACTCTCTTTAGCAGCTTCGAGACCTTCTCATTAACTTCCTCTACGAACCATGCTTCGTTCTTAAATGGGGCTGCGTATTCATCATAGATTCGTTCAACTCTATTGGGGATCGAGCTTTTTACAAGGAAATGGATGCCATTTGTTTTTTTCTCAAGCATTTCTTCCTGCTGGACAGCCCGCCCTATTCTTTTACTTTCCGCTTCGATAATGAAATAGTCAGAGCCTTTGATTTCATTTAATCGCTTGAACAGCAATGAATCGAAGGTTTTTTGGTTGTGGGCTTCTCCCATGCCGATCATTCCAAAAATGGAGCCACGATGATTTGCTATTTGTTCAAGGTCAACTACTGGGAATCCTTTTTCCTGGAGAGCCCTCAGGATTTCTGTCTTTCCTGTCCCAGTCATGCCGTGTAAAACTACTGCCCTTTCAGGCAGCAGTTCAGGAATTTGCTCTAAAATGTACTCCCGGTATGCTTTGTAGCCGCCTTCAAGCCTGATTGAGGGTATTCCGGCATATTCCAGGAAAGCTGCAACCGACCGGCTCCTCATTCCGCCTCTCCAGCAATGGATAACTGGTTCAGCTCCAGTGCTCTTTAAATCCTTAATCTCACCGAGCAATTCAGGAATTTTGGGCGATACAATCTCCATCGCACGCCATTTAGCTGCTTCCTGACCGGATTGTTTATAAATTGTACCAATCTCTTTTCTTTCTTCATTTGTAAATAACGGTATATTAACCGATCCAGGGATTGCCGATTCTTTATGTTCGATAGGCGCCCTGACATCTACTGGTATATATTGATTTGAGTTTACTAATTCTTGTACTGAAATGTCTTTCATTATTCTAATTGACCTCCATGGTCGTAAATGTGAAACTGCCATCTTTCTATTTTACCTAAAATGAAGATAGATTTCACTATTATGCCTTTGATTATTTCCAGCCTGAAAAATAAAAAATGACCGCTAAACTTGTTTGCGGTCAAAATGAAAACTTTTTTCCTATTAATTTGCTTATTGCCTGGCAGAATCCTTTCCATTCTGTTGGAAAAGAATTAAGACCTTCACTTTGATAAGTCTTCTCATTTGTCTTCAGTTTGACTGACCAGCTGATGCCATCAACAATAATCCCTTTTGGGAGGTAATCTTCATCCCATTCCCATACCTTGAAGGCAGCTAATTGTTTTTTGAAAGTCTCCACTGTTAAAGTTGGCTCAGCTTCTATTGAATCAGCTGCGTTTGAATCCAAATGCCATTCAAAATAAGTAAAAATGTTCTTTTGAAAATCAATCCTGACCCTCATTTCGGGACCAGGATATCGATGAAGCATGACTGTCATCATCACCGGTTCTTTTTCAGGATTAATCATGTTATTTATCAAGAGAGTGTCTTTTTTTTCTAAAGTATCAAGATTCTTTTCGTACAGTTCCATCTCTTTCAACTTCCTTTATTCTTACTGAATTCCTTTTGTTCTTTTAAGTCACCTTAAATATATTATAAATAATAATAATTGGCTGTACTGTAACAAATCGCACGCTGACAAAAATTTCTTAATAGCGCGAAAAGACAAAATCAGCCATTACTTGTAGTTAATTGTCTATTCTTGCGCTTTCCCGAGAAATAATTTTCAGAAAATAAAGATTTTTAATTTCCCCCTCCTTTATACTAGGAGGGGGTCACTTAATGAACGTATCTTCCTTGATTGGGTATTTCCTGGATGTCAAAATTCGCTGCCAGGTCCTTAAGAGAATTTTGCAGGAAATGCCCAGTCATTATCTTTCCATGCCCTGTCAATGCCCACAATGGCTCCTTCGCAGCAAGGATTTCTACAGATTGCTTTGCCTGCGTCCAGTCCGGAGTAAAGTATGCTGGGGGACCATTTATTTCTAATGATTGTGTAAAAACTGCCAAGGCTGACTCTTGTTTGACGGTAATAAATGCGTCGCCCGCAATTAATGCATGATCTTTTTCACGGAACAGTGATATATGTCCTTCTGTGTGCCCCGGGGTATGGATCCACTTCCATCCGGGCATTTCCGTGATTTCACCATTCTCCGGCAATTTTTTTGCGCTTTCGCCAATATCAATGGCTTTATTCGGATACACTGGGGAAACCAGTGCCATTAATCCTCCTCCAACAGTTGGGTCAGGAGGCAGATAATCTTTCTGGCCAGTTAAATACGGCAATTCGCGTTCATGTGCATATACTGGTACTTTCCATTTTGACAGCAGGAACTCAAGGGCTCCAATATGATCGAAATGCCCGTGAGTCAGGACGATTGCCTTTGGAGCCTGGCTGCCATATTTCTTTTTTGCTGCCTTATATATATATGGACCTGAAAAAGGGATCCCGGCATCAATTAAAACCCAGCTGCCATCATCAAATCCTTCGATAAATGCAAGATTGGCAATCAAAGTCCTTATAGGTGTAATGTCTATCCCCGCTTCAAATTCCATTTTCACACCTCCCTTTAGAGTAGTTTTCCCTTAAGAAAAATAAAAAGCAATGGATTTGAGGTTTAAAAATAAGGCATAACTGGTATAGAAAGAAATCCGAATTCCCTATGATTTTTAACCTCAGGAGTGTATGAATATGATTGATTTTATGGCAAAGCAATTTGAAAAACCCAAAGGGATTCTTGGCAAGATTGCAGGAACCATCATGTACTTTGAAAACAGGAAAATCAATAAATGGAGTATTAAAAAGCTTAACATACAAAAGACTGACCGTATCCTGGAAGTTGGCTTTGGACCAGGGTACGGAATAAAGACCATGATGTCGTCCAATCGCACGATTTCAGTCGATGGCATCGATTTATCGGAAAAAATGATGAAAGAAGCTGTAAAAAGGAATAAGGAATGGCTCGAAACGGGGAGATTGTCCCTCGAAGTTGGGGATGTTGGCAAATTCCATCCCGACCACTGTTATAATAAAATGATCTCAGTGAATAACTACCCTCTTTGGGAGGAACCATTATCTTCTTTAAAACATCTTTATGGTTTGATGGAGCAAAGAGGAATAATCGTTCTTACTGTCCAGCCCCGTGAAGAGGGGTCCACAGATGAAACAGCAATACAACTTGGTGAGAAAATAAAAAATGACCTATTACTGTCAGGGTTTAAAAATCCAGATGTGTCTTACCTAAAAGTAAGACCCGTACTGACAGTTAATGTTACTGCAGAGAAATAGCCGCTGACCATTGACAGCGGCTTTTTTTGCGAAACTTATTGAAGCACCATTTCATTTACTCTTTTCATGCTCACGATCCATTTATGGCAATGAAACACTTTTTTCATACCTTCATCCTCATTCAGGTCAAAGAATAACCATTGCTCATCTTTCTCAAATTAAATAAATGCCATTCTAAATTTATACAATAATTCTTTCTGCACATTGCACTAAGTTTCTAATTTCTTCCAGATTTCCCACTTCAAAAAGGTCAACGATTTTACTGCCAACTATGACACCGTCACAATACCTGGTGACTTCTTTGACTTGTTCTGCGTTTGATACTCCAAATCCCGCAAGAACGGGCACAGTACTGACGCTTTTTATGGAGGTTAGAAAATCTGCGAGATCTTCGCTGAATTTATTTCTTGTTCCTGTGATACCAGTTACAGTTACTGCATAAATGAAACCCGTTGCTCTGCCACTAATTTCCCTTATTCTTTTCTTAGGAGTTGTGAGCGTAACCAGCCTGATTAATGATAGTTCCTCCCGCTCAAACGAGGGGAGGAGTAAATCTTCTTCCTCAATCGGAAGATCGGGAATGATGCAGCCTGATATTCCAGCACTAGCAGCATCTAACGCAAACCTTTCAATCCCATAGGATACGATAGGATTCAAATAGGTCATCAAAATCAACGGTATTGATAGCTCATTTTTAAGTAAACTAATTTCCTCCAGCACCTTTTTTAAAGTAGTTCCCACACTGAGCGCGCGAATCCCGGCTTTTTGGATTGAAGGGCCATCCGCAACGGGATCAGAGAAAGGGATGCCGACTTCAATCGCATCTGCACCACATTCCTGCAGGTAGACCAGTTTTTCCTTCAGGGTGTGCAGACCTCCATCCCCTGCCATAATATATGGAACAAAAGCTTTTTTACCATCTAAAGTAAGTGCTTTTTGAATTTTATCCATTACTCTAAGCCTCCTAACCGATCCTTGATTGTCTGTACATCTTTGTCCCCGCGACCTGACAAGCAGACGACGATACTTTCATCTTTATTCATGCCTGCTGCAAGCCTTACTGCGTATGCAATGGCATGTGCACTTTCCAGCGCTGGGATAATTCCCTCTTGCTTTGACAATAGCTGAAATGCTTCAAGCGCTTCCTCATCTGTTACTGATTGATAATTAATTCTATTTATATCATGCAGGTAGCTATGCTCTGGACCAATGCCAGGATAATCAAGACCCGCTGATATTGAGTGTGCTTCCTGGATTTGACCGTCATCGTCCTGTAGAAGATACATCATGGCACCATGGAGAACTCCTGGTTTTCCTTTCGTAAGAGATGCTGCATGCTTATCGGTTGACAAGCCCAGGCCTGCAGCTTCAACACCATAAATGGACACTGATTTGTCCTCAATAAATGGATAAAACAAACCAATCGAATTACTTCCCCCACCAATACAGGCAACGAGAGCCTCAGGAAGCTTCCCTTCTTTTTCGAAAAATTGCTGCTTCGTTTCCTTGCCGATCACACTTTGAAAGTCACGAACCATTTTCGGAAATGGGTGAGGGCCCATTACTGATCCAAGAATATAGTGCGTGTCCCTGACATTCGTTACCCAATAACGAAGTGCTTCATTAACAGCATCCTTCAATGTCCCGCTGCCACTATCGACACTGATCACTTTCGCTCCAAGCAGTTCCATGCGGAAAACATTTAATTGCTGGCGTCTGATGTCCTCTTTTCCCATGAAAATCACACATTCCAGATTGAGCAAGGCACAGACTGTAGCTGTAGCAACTCCGTGCTGTCCGGCTCCAGTTTCAGCAACAATCTTGCGCTTGCCCATCCTGACAGCAAGCAAGGCCTGCCCGACAGTATTGTTGATTTTATGGGCACCGGTATGGTTTAGATCCTCCCGCTTTAGATAAATCTTTGCTCCGCCAGCATGTTCAGTAAGATTTTCTGCCAGATATAATGGGGTTTGTCTCCCCACATAGTCCTTCATTAACTTTTCAAGTTCTAGCTGGAACTCCTGATCCTCCAGTGCTATATTGTATTCTTTCTCCAGTTCCAGGACAGCCTGCATCAATGTCTCTGGTACGAATCTTCCTCCATATTTCCCGAAGTGACCCTTTTCGTCCGGCATATTATAAGTGCTTACAATCATTATTCTCTGCCTCCCCCGAATATTTCGCGTTGCTAATAAAATTTTTTATTTTTGTAAAATCCTTTTTCCCATTTGTTTCAACTCCACTGCTGACATCAACCATGAAGGGTTTCACTTTTGAAATAGCCAGAGCTACATTACCTGGATTCAGTCCGCCAGCCAATATTACATTTGTTTTTACGACACCAAATGACTTGGCCTGGTCCCAATTAAAACTTGTTCCATTTCCTCCCCGATATTTCCCTGGTGGACTGTCAAGCAGGATATACTCTGTTTCAAATGCTTGAATTCCGGGAAGATCCTCCGCTGCTTTTATCGAAACAGACTTTATTAATGGAAGTCCGATTCCCTTGAACTCATCTGTCGTTTCATCACCATGCAGCTGGATGTGGGTCAAACCCGCAATATCAGCGGTTCGCTTTACTGTGGCAGTACTTTCGTTCACAAAAACCCCAACCTTCCAGACGTGTTCCGGGAGTAATTCGATAATTTTTTTCGCCTCTGAAACTGTTAGCTTTCTTTTGCTTTCAGCAAAAACGAAGCCAATGGCATCAGCCCCACATTCAACAGCGTGACAAGCTGCTTCCGCCGTTTTAATACCGCATATTTTAACCTTCATGCTGATCCCTCAAGACAGGTACTGTGAAATTAGTGAAAGTCTCAATAAGATCAGAGGAAGTCATGAAAGTTTCTCCAATCAGTACTCCGTTGGCACCTGATGCTGCTGTCCGCAAGATATCATTCCTTGATCGCAACCCGCTTTCGCTAATCAGCAATGATCCTGCTTTTTTAACGAGCGGACCTAGTTTTTCAGTGTTTTCGAGATTGACCTCGAAGGATTTCAGATCCCGATTGTTTATTCCTATAAGCTTGGCATTTATGTTCAAAGCTTTATGAAGATCCTTTTCATCATGGATTTCAACAAGGCATTCAAGGCCTTTGGCAGAAGCGTAATCATATAGCTCTGACAATTTTTCCTTCGACAGAACTGATGCAATCAGTAAAACGACATCAGCCCCTGCAGCTCTTGCCAGGTCTACTTGTATTTCATCCACGATAAAATCCTTGCAAAGGACAGGCAAATCTACTGCGTCCCTGACTATTTTCAGGTCGCTAAAAGACCCCTTGAATCCCTTTTCATCCGTTAACACTGAGATCGCCGATGCACCTGCCTGGGCATAAAGCTTTGCTTGCTGTCCAGGATCCAAAGTAAGGTTGATGTCTCCTTTAGAAGGAGACGCTCTCTTAAATTCCGAGATGATTGCTACATTTTCTGCCCCTTTTAAAGCCTTGATCAGCGAACGGGTTTTCGAATAAGCATCAGGCAGTACCAGATTCGCCTTCTTTAACTTTTCGACTTCTGCTTTTTTTCTTTCAATAATCGATTCCAAAATTGTAACCAACTCATCCCACCGCCTTTTTATTTCGTTTGCTGATTTCTATCAAGTTTTCAAGTTTTTCTAGCGCACTTCCTGAATCGATGCTTTCTGCTGCGACACTGACACCCTGAAGAATCGATCCTGCATGTCCTGCTGTATAAATCCCAATTCCTGCGTTCAACAGCACGGTATCGCGATGGGCACCTTTTTTCCCTTTCAGGACCTGCATTAAAATTGCCGCATTTTCTCTTGCGTCTCCTCCCCGGAGTGTGGAGTTATCGTATACTGGCAAGTTCACTTCCTCCGGATGAAGAGCAAGCTTCTTGATGTCTCCTTCTGAAACAAGCACCATTTCGTTTTCTCCCGCAAGTGATGCCTCATCCATTCCTCCTGCTCCGTTTATGACCACTGCCCGCTTTCTATCCAGGTTGGAAAGCACCCGGGCAAATTTATCCAGCATATCACGACGGTAAATTCCAAGAAGTTGAAAGTCCAGCTGAACAGGATTAGTGAGGGGCCCGATTAAATTAAAAATTGTAGGGAATTTCAGTTCTCTCCTTACCTTCATGATTTGTTTTAATTTTGGATGTACATGTGGTGCAAAAAGAAAGGCGATTCCATTGTGTTCCAGGATTTCTTCCGTTGCTTCCGGTGTGAACTCAAGACTTACTCCAAGTGCCTCCAGGACATCTGCACTTCCAGTTTTGCTTGAGACACTTCTATTCCCATGTTTGGCAACCGTAATTCCGGCTCCCGCAATTACAAATGCTGAGGTTGTACTGATATTAAAACTTTTTGATCCATCCCCCCCTGTACCGCAATTATCCAGAACATTCGGTATATTCTTCGTGAAATTAAGAGCATGTTTCCTGATTGCCTTTACCAATCCGGAAATTTCTCCAGCTGTTTCTCCTTTCAGTTTAAGTCCGGTCAAAAAGGATGCGATCTCGCTGTCTGTCATATCCTGAGTGAAAATTTCCTCCACTGCATTTTCCATTTCAAACTCCATTAGTGATTTACCTTCAATTAACTTTTCAAGATATTGTTTCATTAGCGAAAGTCTCCTTTCTGGATTCAACGATAAAATTTGATAAGATCTGCTTGCCGCTCTTCGTCCCGATCGATTCGGGATGGAACTGAAGACCGAATAAAGGATAAAATCTATGCTTGATCGCCATGATTTCTTGGTCATCGGCCGATTCGGCCAGCACTTCAAAATCACCGCTTAAGGACCCAGGTTCGATCACCAAAGAATGATATCTCATGACACTTTCATTTTTGTCCAGATTTTTCAGAATCGATTTTCCTGTGTGATGAAGAGGTGACTCCTTGCCATGCCTGATTTTTTTAGCCTTTATAATCGAACCTCCAAACGCCAGGCCGATTGCCTGATGACCAAGGCAAATTCCCAAAATTGGTATTGAAGATGATAATTCTTTGACAACATCAACACAAATCCCAGCATTTTCAGGTCTACCCGGTCCGGGAGATAACACGATTGCATCTAAATTCATCCGGGAAATTTCTTCAACGGTTACCTTATCGTTCCGTACCGTTATCACTTCCTCTCCAAGTTCTCCAAGGTATTGATAGAGGTTATACGTAAAAGAATCATAATTATCAATCAGCAGAATCATTTTTGGCAGCCTCCTTTAATGCTCTTAATTTCTGGTTCGTTTCATCAAACTCTCTTGCGGGATCGGAATCATGGACGATCCCTGCTCCAGCCTGGAGGAATCCTTTTCCATCCTTCACAATCAGGGTTCTGATCGCCAGTGCGAAATCCATGTTTCCGTTTGCTGAAAAATAGCCAATTGCTCCAGAATAGACTCCTCTTTTTTCTGATTCAAGTTCATTGATAATTTGCATTGCCCTGATTTTAGGAGCTCCCGAAACTGTTCCTGCTGGAAGACATACCGTCAGGCCATCGATCGGATGTGCATCTTTCATAAGCCTGCCGCTAACTTCGGATACGAGATGCATCACAAATTGGTACCTTTCTACCTCCATGAACTTTTCGACCTTCACACTGCCAATCTCACAAATCCTGCCAAGGTCGTTCCTTGAGAGATCAACAAGCATTTTATGTTCAGCCAATTCTTTTTCGTCCTGCCTTAACTCCACTTGCAGGATCATGTCTTCTTCAACAGTGATGCCTCTGGGCCTTGTGCCTGCAATGGGGTTTGCGGTGATAATGCCATCGCGATATTTAACAAGGCTTTCCGGTGAAGAACCTATTACCACATAGCTGTCAAAGTCTATGAAATACATATAGGGCGATGGGTTGTTAACACGTAATTTTCGATAAAACGAAAATGGATCACCTTTTGCATCTGCTGAAACCCTTCTTGATAAAACAACCTGAAAAATTTCTCCTTCTTCAATCAAACCCTTTGCTTTCTTAACGGAATCCTCAAATTCCTCCCTGTTTTGTGATGCTTTAAAATCCGTTAATGAAAAAGCGGATCCCTGCTTCATATTGGCTGCTGAGTTCAGCTCGAGTTTACGATTTCTTAATTTCATCAATAGTTCTTCATTGTTGTAATCAGGAAATGGTATGCCAATCAAGTGGATTTTCTGTTTTAAATGGTCAAAAACAATGATTTCGTTATAGAACATTAAATGCGCTTCCGGCATGACGAGGAGATCATCTTTCATGGGTCCCAGTTCTTCAAAATTCCGGATGTAATCATAGCTTACATATCCCAAGCCACCGCCAATAAAAGGAATTTCCAAATCAGGATTTACTTTTGGGAGCACCGATTTTAATGCATCTGGAAAAGTTTCATTGAGTAAAACCTTCTCTCCTTTTCTTTTGAGGAATGTCAAACCATTTTCATTAAAAAGCTCGAAAATTGGATCACAGCCAATAAATGAGAATCGCCCAGAATCATTGAGATTAAGGGAGCTCTCCAACAAGAATTTCTTCTTTCCAGTAACCTTTTGGTATACAGAAATCGGTGTCAGTGTATCCCCCTCAACCTCTTCGATAAAAACTTCTAGTGCATCAATATTCATATAGACCCTCCTTTTGAAAATAAAAAAAGTCCCCTATACACACACAAGAATTGTGCTGTATAGAGGACGATTACGATTAGACCGCGGTGCCACCTCTGATTGGAACTCCAAGAGCTCCCTCTCATCAGGTACAGGAAATAAAAGCAATTTCGATATACCCTATCCATGTAACGGTGGACACCGGGCTGCCCTACTGTTAATTCAGGCAGCCTCTCGCAAGGCCATTCAACAGGAATTTTCGTACCGGTTCACACCAATCCCGGCTCTCTGAAACAAAAATTTCCTGTTTACTCCTCTTGCTCAACGAGTTAACATAATAAAATTATGGTTATTTTTCGTTCAAGGATAAATACTGGAAAATAAAAAAGGGTCCCCCTCCTTATATAAAAATAAGGACGAGAGACCCGTGGTGCCACCTTAATTAGCTGTAAAACAGCTCACTTAACAGCATCGAGCATAAAATGCTTAATGCCTGCCTTTTGTAACGATAAGGCCCTTTCGCCAAATCCTACTGCCAAATGGGGTTCGGTTTGGAAGCTCGGAAGTCCATTCGCTGGAACAGCTACGCTGATTCTCACCTGCCATCAGCTCTCTGAAGTACCCGTTTCAGTTACTACTCTTCGTCAACGCTATACTTTATAGTTGTTTTCTATATTAAAGCGTTAAAATCTAATTGTCAAACAAAAAAGTAAAAAATATTAACTTTTCTGTATTAACAGTTTACTTAGATATTGTCTCCAATCGTCTGCAAGCTCTGGAATGTTAACCAGCTTTTCAATCTCCACAAAATTCTTTTTTTCATGAAAGAAAATTTCATTGGCTCTAAGGATTGAGAATTCCTGCTGTTTTCGTTCAATCAGGGAGATCTGTGAATCGCTGTTTACCATTCCTTCCTCAAGAACCCTAAAAAAGTATCCAGTAAAGCCGGTTTCAACCACCCTTTTCAACAGCTCGCCAATCTGATTGTTTTTAGAGATTTTAGCACAAGGGACTCTCCCTTGAGAAATTTGGACAACAGCCTCTCCAAGACGATAAATATCTCCTATGTAAACATCGTCTTCCTTCATTCCCGTCGCTGAAATATTTTCGCCAAAAGAAGGTGCGTCAAGTTCCTTGCCGAATTCACTTGCCCATTTATTATAATGCTCGAATGGGTAAAAACAAACAGCCCTGTCAGGCCCCCCATGAAACTCAGTGGCTGCCACACCGTCCCCAACAAAAGCTTCTTTAGAAAGGAATGCCTGCCTGACCCCTTTCTTGCCAATTGCAGAATACTCTGGTTTGCTGCTCCAGTCTTTAAGCTCAGGCAAACCTATGTTTAAATACAAAATTTCAGCCATGAACATTCTCCCCTCTGGTCTATTACATTATTTTATCCCCATTAGCCAAATAATGCCATGTTCATACTTAATTAGCCATTACCATAAAAAAACATCATTTTTTCATCTCACTATTGTTCACACTAAAGATAGTATGAAAAAAGGCAGGTTTCGATCATGAATTATATTGAAAACTTGTTCCCAAAATCCGATGGGTTCCATAATAAAAAAGCAAAGGAGACCAAAAAGGATGATGTTAATAACCAGAAGTGGGCCATTGTTTCGATAGCTTCCATACCGCTAGTTATGACACTTGGGAATTCGATGTTGATACCTGTATTGCCTGTGATGGAAAAGAAAATGGGCATTTCTTCCTTTCAATCAAGCTTAATCATTACTGTCTATTCCATAGTTGCCATCTTTTTGATTCCTTTGGCTGGTTATTTATCAGATCATATTGGCAGAAAAAAAGTCATCATCCCCAGCCTGATTATAACAGGAATCGGCGGGATCATTTCTGGCTGGGCAGCCTGGAAGTTGAATGATGGCTACTGGGTAGTCCTCATCGGAAGGTCTCTGCAGGGCGTAGGTGCCGCAGGAGCTTTCCCTATTGTTCTGCCACTTGTTGGAGACATGTTCAAAAATGATGATGAGGTGAGCGGAGTTCTCGGGGAGATAGAAACGGCCAACACACTCGGAAAAGTGTTAAGCCCTGTTCTCGGTTCCTTTCTTGCAGGTTTCATATGGTTCATTCCGTTTTTTTCGATCCCAGTCTTCTGTGCTGTTTCCATCATCATGATGATGTTTTTGGTTAAAAGTCCGAATAAAAATGAAAAACCATTGCCTTTCAGAGATTTCTTAAAGAAAGTAAAATTAATCTTCACTGAGAACGGCCGCTGGCTCTATGCCATCTTTTTCATCGGCGCAATTGTCATGTTTGTCTTATTCGGTGTACTCTTTTACCTTTCAGATGTACTAGAAAATAAATATGGCATCAAGGACTTGCAAAAGGGATTACTGCTTGCCCTTCCCCTTGGCGCACTATGTCTGTCCTCTTTTATAACTGGGAAAAAAATTAAAAAGAACATGGTGCTTATGAAATGGATTACCTTCAGCAGTTTGGTTCTTTTGGGCATCTCGATTGCCCTCTTGAGTTTCTCAAAAGAATTGTGGTTTATCATCACGATGTTCCTTCTGGCAGGAATTGGAATCGGAGCGAGCTTGCCTCCTCTTGATGCACTCATAACTGAAAGCATCGAGAAAGAGGAACGAGGAACGATAACTTCAGTATACAGTTCCATGAGATTCATTGGAGTCGCAGCGGGGCCACCTGTTATTGCTTTACTGATGAAGAACTCGGAGAAAACCATTTTTATATTATTGACAGCGCTGAGCATCACTGCAGCACTGGCTACTTTCATGGCTATCAAGCCTGAAAAGACAGGAACATAAAAAAGCGCATTGATTTGAACCAATGCGTTTTTTACTCTTTTCTAATTACTTGGCTTTCCATGAAGAATGTTATTTCGTCATTGAATTCTCTCCATTTTTTCACAGGAATCTGATGGGAAACTTTTGGAATAACGGCTGTTTGGAAATTTGCCAACTCATCCTCGTAAGCCCTTAAATGCTGGTTGATAAAGTCCCTGGCCCCATACACGAGAAGCAATGGGATCGTTAAGTTCTTAAGTCTCCCAAGACATGAATAGTTCAACGATTCTTGATAAAAATCAAACCATGTACAATTGTCGGCCTTGAGCATATGATTGATTAACTCATCTCTAAATCTTTTATCAAAGGTATGCGCTGTGGCAATCACTTTAGCCAGTGTCCCGAGAGAATGCTTCACAAAATACATTCCAAGTAAATGTTCATTTTTTAAGGCAAGAGATTGAACTGCAGCAAATCCTCCACACAGGATAATCGCTTCCGTCCGGTCAGGAAAGGAAAGAGCGAATTCCTGAGCGATGCTGCCACCTGAAGAATAGCCACACAATGTTACTTTTTCAAGCTGCAAATGGTCAATCAGCATTAAAACTTCTTTTGCATAATTTTTAATACTTACAGTCTTTTGCTTGGCAGTCGAATCCCCATGTCCACTTAAGTCCGGAAAAATAAGCTCGAACTTTTCGTCTAATGATTGCTGGTATTGAAAAACCTTCCTTCCCATACCTGGAGGGTGCAGGAAGATGATTGGTGATCCATGTCCTGTTTGTTCGAAAAAAAGCTCCCCATAATCTAATTGGCATACTGGCATCTGAATCCTCCCCTTATGCATTTTCTTCAGCCTGTTTAGTATTGCCAAAGAACAAAACATCTAATGCACAAGGTTCTTATAACCGTGACATCACCGGTCATGTATGGTATTCTTGTATTGTCAATATGTACAGAAAGACCGCCGGTGTTTGCCCACCGACAGTCTTTGCAATAGCCGTTCCCGTAGAGGATCGGCCAAAGTCATAGCTGGACCTCTCCCTCAATTCCGATCAAGGGAGGTCTATTTTTTTTGGCTAAAAGTCAATATTGCGATGATTAGACTGGCAAATGAGAACATAGCCATAAAAGTCTCGAACACTGTCAAAGGCCTCACCCCCTTTCAATGGGGCTAGCCGACCACCCTTGAGATCTGACTATTGCTTCTCAAGTATACCACAACCTTGTCCAAAACAAGAACAAGTGTTCTATTTTTGTGAAAATTAGGGCTAAGATACTAGATGATACTGTCATATTATCTAGTATCTTCCAGAGTTATTCAGTCTTTAACCTTGGTTTTCCTGGATCACAGATTGGTTTATTCATCTGAGAGGCTTCTGCGACTTTGTTTAAATAATAGCATTCTTCCCTGAACATATGATCTGCCATCAGCGGGGCAAAGCTTCCCAATGCCTGTTCAGTCAGTTCCAACTCCTTTAATTCGTCAAGAAACTTCATGAACAACTGAAGCTCTAGTGAAATATCAGCATTCATTCTTTGCAATGCGGGAAATGACGTCAAATTCGTGCGTAGATAACCGGTCATCTCTACAGCTTTTAAATAAAAATCCTCAAATTGCTTCATGTACTTCTCACTTTTTGCCTTAAGTCGCTTCTCTACCTGATCAAGATTACTCTGAATCGCACCCGCATGACCAGCAGCGTCAAGCAGCCATACTGTATGATGGTGCAGTTCATGGAAGATCGGCGGCACTTCTCCTTGTTTTAGGTATGCTAAAACCCTGATGTATTCCTCTACCTCATTCACCATATGATTGATAAAAGTAGGACCGAAATGAATCTTGACTTTGCCAGTGAGCATTTTTTCAATAAGTTCCAGCTTGAATTGCCGAATTTTCTTTGCCTCTTCATCCGCCCTCATGCTAAGATGGATCAAATCTGTAGTTCCCACCCTTGCCAATAGCCTGTCAAAAGTATTGACAAAGTATTTCGCTGTTTCTATCTCCTCTTGTTCAACAGGGGCGAGCGCTTCGTGCAGAAATCTTCCATGGTCCCCCAAGACCTGAAGCCAGAAACGATGCTCAAATACAGCAGCCTCTTTGAAGCCATTTACCATTGCTCTCAATCCTCCTTCACAAGTCACCTCATAAAATCATATCTTCAATGATTGAGATATATTCATTGAAGAATATCTGCGGTCTGTCAATTAATGAGGAAATGGGGGCAATAGAGAAAACTTCTTCATTACCTCTTCATTTTACCTTTTTGGCTCCCTTATTCTGTTTTCGGGCAATGCAAGACCTTTCCACTTACCGTTTGACCTCCTTAATTCTGTTTTCGGGCAATGCAAGACCTTTCCACTTACCGTTTGACCTCCTTAATTCTGTTTTCGGGCAATGCAGGACCTTTCCTTTTACCGTTTGACCTCCTTTATTCTGTTTTCGGGCTATGCAGGCTCATTAAAAACACTATTTATTAAATACAAAAAGCCTGCAGATTCCCAAAACCTGCAGGCCCCCCAATTATTTTGTTACGGGTTTTTTCAAAATTCCAAGCATTATTGCAGTAACTACTGAGCCGATTAGAATTGCAGCAAAGTACAGTAGCCATCCTCCGTCAACCAGCGGTACTACGAACAATCCACCGTGTGGAGCTCTTAATCCGATATTGAACATCATTGATAACGCACCTGCAACTGCAGATCCAGCCATTACGGAAGGAATTACCCTCAGCGGGTCTGCTGCCGCAAACGGGATTGCTCCTTCAGTGATAAAGGATAGTCCCATTACATAACATGCTTTACCTGCATCCTGATCCTGCTTCGTAAATTTGTTCTTGAATAAGGTAGTTGCCAAAGCTATTCCTAATGGCGGAACCATTCCCGCTGCCATAATAGCAGCCATCGGCTCATACACTCCGTTTGCAATCAAACCCGTGCCAAATACATATGCAGCCTTGTTTACCGGACCGCCCATATCGAAGGACATCATCAATCCAAGCACGATACCAAGCAAAACAGCGTTCCCTGTTCCAAGCCCAGAAAGCCAATCCGTGATTGCCTGGTTTAACGCGCCCACTGGTTTATTAACCAGGAACAGCATGATGAAACCCGTCAGAGCAATACCGAACAATGGATAAAGCAAGATCGTCTTAATTCCTTCAAGGGAAGCTGGAAGGCCAGCAAACAGTTTTTTCAATCCTAATACGAGGTAACCGGCAAGGAAACCTGCTACCAACCCTCCAAGAAAACCTGCTCCGCCAGCTGCAGCAAGCAATCCGCCAACCATACCCGGAGCAAAACCAGGTCTGTCAGCTATGCTTAGAGCAATGAAACCAGCAAGGATTGGAACCAGAAGACCGAAGGCCCCGCTTCCGCCACCGATGTCCATTAAAGCTTTTGCGATTGGGTGGTAGGAAGGATCTTCAGGATTGAACGCATTATAGCCAAACATGAATGAAATAGCGATCAAGATTCCTCCGCCTACTACAAATGGCAGCATATTGGAAACACCATTCATCAGGTGCTTATATACTCCGCCTCGGCTTTCCTTCTGTTCTGTTGACGTTTTTCCGGTAGCCTGGTAAAGTGGAGCATCCTTTTTAACCGCTTTCTCAATTAAATCCTTCGGTTTGCGGATTCCATCCGCTACAGGGACTTCGATCAATGGCTTCCCTGCGAATCTGTCCATCTCAACTTTCGTATCGGCTGCAATGATTACAGCCTCTGCGTTTTCGATATCAGCAGGAGTAAGGACATTTTTAGCCCCTCCAGAACCATTTGTTTCAACCTTGATATCCACGCCCATTTCCGCTGCTTTTGCTTTTAGTGCATCCGCTGCCATATAAGTATGGGCAATACCTGTTGGGCATGCTGTGACTGCCACAATGAACTTTTTATTTCCGCGCTCGGCTTTTTCTTCTGAATCATCTTTATCATAGCTATTGATGATGGCAAGGACTTCATCAGTTGTCTTTGCACCTTGAAGTTTTTCGCGCGCATCTGCTTTCATCAATATGGTGGAAAGGCGGGCCAGTGCTTCCAGGTGAGTATTGTTTGCTCCTTCAGGTGCTGCAATCATGAAAAATAGATGAGCCGGCTGGCCGTCCAAGGATTCATAATTAACACCAGCCTGTGAGCGGCCGAATACAATTGCTGCTTCCTTAACCACTGGGGTTTTTGCATGGGGAATTGCAATTCCGTCACCTACACCAGTGGTACTTTGTTCTTCACGCTTTAATATGGCTTCTTTGAAAACCTTGCTATCTGTTATTTTCCCCGCCCGGTCAAGAACGTTCACAAGCTCATCAACTGCATCATGCTTCGAGCTTGCATTCATAGATAAAAGAATCGTCTCTCTAGTCAATAATTCTGTGATTCTCATTTATTTCTCCCCCAATCTATTTAGTTAGTATCTTTACTTCAGGCAGAAGCTGTTCTACTTTTTCGGAAGTACATAAGCCAATCGAAAACGCTGTAGCACTTCCCGATGCAACACTAAATTGGAAGGCTTCTTGATAATCATCTGTTTTCATGTACTGGGCAAGGAACCCGGCAACCATGGAATCTCCAGCTCCAACTGAGCTCTTGACTTCACCATTTGGAACAGTTGCTGTATATGCAGCCGTTTCATTTATAAAGACAGCACCTTTTTCTGCTAAGGAAACGATAACGTTTTTAGCACCTGACTTAACCAGTTTTTTACCATAAAAGACCGCATCTTCAAGATTATTAATCTCTTTATTGAATAACTGGCTCAATTCATGGTGATTCGGCTTGATCAGGAAAGGCTTATATTCGAGAACAGCTTTAAGCAAACTGCCTTCCGCATCCACGATCACTTCTGCACCTGTATCTTTACAGATTTGGACAACTTCCTCGTAAATCGTGACAGGCATGCTGGATGGGATGCTTCCAGCCAATACGATGAAATCTCCCTTTCCCAGCTGCTTGATCTGCTCTTTCAATAAGCCTAATGCCAATGATGACACTTCAGGTCCGCTGGCATTGATTTCTGTTTCTGTTTCCGCCTTAAGTTTTATATTAATCCTTGTATCCCCATCGACCTTCACAAACCCAGTATAAATACCTTCTTTGTTCAAGAACTCCTCAACGTACCTGCCTGTGAAGCCTCCTAAAAAACCGATCGCTTTGCTGTCAATCCCCATTGAACGAAGCACTCGAGAAACGTTTATCCCTTTTCCGCCGGGCAGCTTTGTTTCCTTTGTACTTCTGTTTAGTTCACCCAGGGTAATTTCTTCTGCTTCGACGATGTAATCTACAGATGGATTTAGTGTTAGGGTGTATATCATGTTGTCACAACCTTTATAGAAGTTTTGCTCGTATATAGACCTTTTGTATCATCATCCAGAATGTTTGTAATGATTGTTGCTTCGTGCAAGTCTGCAATTTTCGCGAAAGTGATCTCAGAAAATTTGGTGTCATCAGCCAGTACATACTTCTCTCGTGATAAAGAAACCGCTTTTTGCTTTATCATGGCTTCCTCCTGGTCAGGAGTTGTATATCCAGAATGAGGGTGGATTCCATTGACACCGAGAAAGCACTTGTCAAAACGATATTGCTCAAGGCTTGAAAGCGCTCCTCTTCCAATGATTGCGTTCGTTTTAGGCTTCGCATAGCCCCCAATTACATATGTTTCAATATTCCTTTCAAGAAGATGAGGCAAATGCATCAAGCCATTGGTAACCACAACGATGTCTTTTGCAGGAAGGTAAGGAATCATTTCCTGAATTGTAGAACCAGCATCAAGATAAATACTGTCACCTTCTTCAACCAGACTGGCAGCATATTGAGCGATCTGCTTTTTCTCATGAAGGTTTTTGGAAGATTTCTCAACCATGCTTGGTTCCTGCAGCTTCCCCTTCAGTCTTGCAGCACCTCCGTGCACCCTTTTTAAGAATTTGCCTTCCTCAAGGACGGTCAAATCCCTGCGGATTGTGGATTCAGATGCTTCCGTCAAATCAACAAGTTCCTGTATTTTAACGATTGGCTTTTCTTTGATCAATTGTAAAATGAGTTGGTGGCGCTCAGGTGTCAACATGAGGCTTACCTCCTATTTGATTCGTAATTTTATATTAATGTAATCGATTTCAGAAATCAATCATTTTCTATCATAAACAATCACTTTTAATCATTTTTTTATTTTCGTGAACGTTTTTGGTTGTTTTCAGAAAATAAAAAATCCTCCATGGTTGGAGGATTTAAAATCTTAACTATTACACAAAGGTAAACAGCGTATAAAATAAACTCGTCATTCTCCGGATTGTTGTGCCTGAGCTGATTTTTGGACTTGATTTACCGCACTTAGAGCGGACGAAATTTCATTTGTTGCTTGTTTGATTGCTTCTTGCGCGAGAGTAGGATCAGAATTTGCTTTTTCAATCGCTTTTGTCAACAAATCTTGGGTGAGCGTTACATTAGCTTTTGCTTGATTTAATTGATTAACATCAAATTGAGGCATGAAATATCTCTCCTTAAATTTTTTTACTCTTTTATGATAAGCATCCGCTTAATTTTTATAATGGTAAAAAATACTTTATAACGTTGATAATATTTTCACTTAATATTTGCAATTATATAGTATGGAGGTGTCCATTTTGGAAAAGGAAAACAAGGATGTACAAAACAGAATAAAATATAGTATTTGGGATACAAGAATTGATGAAAAACAACATAAAATTATTGAAAAATCTCCTTTAACTAAAGGATTTGATCCAAAAACAAATTAAAGTTAGTTATGTAACCTTATCCCCCTTAGGCTGTTGTAATTCAATACCATATTGTTATGGCAGCTAACCCATTTATAGGAGTTGAAACTGAACAAAAGATGTCCAATCTTTTGCTGAAAATTAAAATTGAATTTCATATCTTATATGCTATAATTCTTTTATAAACCATACGCGGGTGTGGCGGAACGGCAGACGCGCTAGATTCAGGTTCTAGTGGTGGCAACACCGTGGAGGTTCAAGTCCTCTCATCCGCATACAAAAAAGGTGCCTCACTATGAGGTACCTTTTTTGTTTCATTAAAATATCCCTTTTCGTGTCAATTTGGAAGAACCATTCTTTATCATTTTTCTCTGGATGCTATTGCATATGGGTTTTGTAGAACCTTCATATATGACCTTGCTTTGGATTCCCCATCCTAATTTTGAGTAAGCAGAACTTTTTTCAGCAAAAAAAATTGTCTCCCCATCTCACAAAAAAAGCCCGGGGTTCACACCACCCGGGCCGATTTATACTGCTGATATTAACCGATCAAATTCTGGCTATGGTTATTGACCACTTCCAAAACCTTAGTTGTCTGTTCCATGTCACTTTGACAAATCGGGCAAGCGGGGACAGTGCTGCTTTTAAAGTTGTCGCGAACCCAGCAGTTGCAATCATCAGAAGTACATACCCATATTTTCGTTTCAGCCGTTACGATTTCTTCAGGTGGTTTTCTGCCAAATGCCATTTCCTCACGCTCCTATAATTTTTACCATCGTTCGATTGATAAAAAAATTCATTTATTATAAAAAGCCCGCAAAGATAAACTTTTTATAATAAATGAATAATCCGAAAGTTGATATCTATTTCATTTTACCACACTTTCTTGTTTTTACCAAAGCATACCCTTTTGGATAGATATGTGACTGAACAACAGTTACTAGTATATGTGTTTCTATGTTGTTTTATTATAGGCAACAAAAATTTCTTTCAGGATTCCTAATTCAGGTTGTACCACTCCAACTAGCTGAATAGACATAGTACAAGCAACGCTTTGGCTATTGGAGGTTATAACTTTGCACATATTTTTAGGTTACATATTTCTTGGATTATCGCTTGCTGCCCCAATCGGTCCTGTAAATGCAGCTCAAATGGACAAGGGAATCAGGAGTGGTTTTTTTCAGGCCTGGCTTCTTGGGCTAGGTGCATTGACTGCTGATATCATCTATATGCTTACTGTTTACCTTGGGGTGGTAAAGTTTCTTGAAACCCCTTTTATGCAATCATTTCTCTGGTTGTTCGGATTCTTCGTTTTGATGTATACCGGGATTGAGACGATCATCAACTCTGGAAAAATTGTTATGGAACGGAGAGGTGAAGATTCAGGCTTTAAATCTTTTGCTTCAGGATTTTTAATGTCGATATCCAATCCGCTGACAATTCTTTTTTGGCTGGGTATATATGGTTCAGTACTTGCCAAGACAGCTTCATCATACGGAACAGGCGAGCTTGTAATATACAGTTTTGGCATCATCCTAGGACTCATTCTTTGGGATGTTGTGATGGCAGCTATTTCTAGCAGTTTCCGCAAGCTGTTGACGACAAGATTGCTTACTCTGATTTCCATTATTTCCGGATTGTCATTAATAGGCTTTGCCCTGTTTTTTGGTTACCAGGCTTTAAAGCTTTTTTTCTAAACTATTTGCTTCAATATGGATGATGCCTGAGAGTGCTTCTGTTGATTAAGAAGCACTCTTTGCCTTTTCTGGCTAAATTCTTGATTGTTGTGGCTAAATTCGTTATATAATAAAGAAGACAAAATTTAAGGGATGATACATTAATGGAAATTACCGGACATACTATCGAGCTTCTAGAAGATCCATTTGGCCTTCTTTCAGGAAGCAGATATGAGTATTTTTTAAATATCGAAGTAGATGAAGAAGACGAGCTGTACACAGAAAAAGGGTTGCTTTTGAAGGTTATTTTTCTTGTAGAGGAGAATAGAAGCAGAATCCTGCAAAACTATTTTATCGAACAAGAGACAGAAAAGGTATTGGATTTTGACCTTGAAGACGAGGAAGCTGAGGCTGTCAAAGCTTATTGTCTCCAAAATCTTCCTGAAGAAGAACAAAGCGCAAACTAAAAAAAGAGCTGATTAGCTCTTTTTTAGTTTGCGCTTTTTGTCTTATACCTCTACTGACTTGCCTTCTTCTACAATGTGAAAAAGGAGGTGTGCCAAGTGATGAACAGGACCATATTCTCCTTCTGCTTCATTCAATTCTTCAGTGAACTCAAGGTCATTTAGGTACAAAGCCGAAAACTCATAAAAATCCTTCAGCCCGAATCCATAGCAATTTGAAGGCTCTTCACTCTCATTTTCGTATTGAAGCGCTAAGTAGTATTCCTTGCCATCCTTATCTTCAGCATCAAAGAATACAAAGAAGCCAATATTGGTATCCAGATCGAATAAATGGCGAGTTCCGCCTTCAGTGGCTCTTTCATAATCTTCGTCGCTTAACTTCTGGACTGTCATTGTCTCTACCTGATCTTCAGCATGAAAGTTAACATTAAATGATTTCATGATAAATTTCCACTCCTGTCTTTGAATCTCTTTCAGTCTAAAAAGAAAACATGCTCTGCAGCAATTTCCTTTCCAATCGTTAGAATACCATACGAATATTCCTTTTGCCTTCTTTTATCCGTTGGTGATCCCGGATTAAAAAGGAGGATTCCATTGAATTGTTTAATCACCGGAATGTGGGAATGACCAAAAATGATACAATCAACCTTGTCATTTTCAAACGCATCAATCGCCCTTTTTTCTGTTGTCTTCCCTTTGCCATGGCCATGGATGACCCCGATCATGAAATCACCCGCCTTGAAGACTTCTTTCTCTTTCAGAAGTTCCTTCAGTTCTCCACTATCCACATTCCCGATGACTCCGATTACATTCGAATATTGAATTAACTCCTTATAAAGTTCTGTCGATTGCCAATCACCTGCATGAACAATATAATCACAGTTTTCCAGATCCTGAAGCAATCTTCCGGGCAGTCTCTTCCCTTTTTTGGGCATATGAGTGTCAGAGATGACGACGATTTTCATTCGTCATCACACTCCTTTCCTCTGCTTTTTGTTATATTTCCCTGTGGAGTTTGGTTTAACCATTATCGGATTCTTTGTATTTATATTTTGTCACATTAAAGTAGTCATTTGTCTTCCGATACCCATTGAACTCAACATCAAGGTCATGAAAATATCGGTGAAGCTGCAGTAAGATTTTTTTATCCTTGCTTCCATCCTTGATTGTGGCAGAATAGTTGGATATCGCTTCCAAATCGCTCTTCAGATCAGGATTTTCTGTTTGTATATTCACAATAACCGAGAGTATTTCAGAAGAAATTTCCCGTTGTTCATTCCATTCAACAGAATCAATCCGGCCCCATCCAAGCGTATCATTATACTTCGTATGAAACTTAGAAATGAAACTTCCAACGGTTCTGTAATCATTCTGTTCTGTCTCTTCCTGAAATACAGCAACAGCCTCATTCCCGCTGCCCTGAGCGGAGGATATTCCTCTCATATTTCCAAGATTCTCATCATTTTCTTTCTCCCAGATTGAATAACCAGTGTACAATCCAAAAGCCAATAAGAACAGAGCTGCCGGTAAGATCATAAGTTTCCACTTGTTTTTCTTTTCGATGTTGCCTGACTTTTCCATGTCTCCTGCCCCCTGTTATAATAATAGCCTAAATTGCTCCTATACTTATATAATTTGACAAATCCATTGATAATCCTTTTATCACTTCCTTGCATGAAGCTGCATAGGGAAAATTCCAAAAATAATGATAAAAACCAGGCGCCCTTTCCTGGTCACCCGGTTCCTTCTTAAATGGCCTTATTTTCTTTAATATAATAGTTTATTAATCCTTCTAACAAAGTATCGAGATCGAAAAATACAAAACCTAGCTCTTCAGCGCGTATTGTATCGATGGACCATGATCCAGGCAAATTATATGGCGATGGACTGAGACCATCTTTCGGCTGTTTAATAATGGCATCTCTACCTGCAAGCGTGGCGATTTTATCAACTAATTCACCCAGGCTGATATCTCCTGATGAACCAGGATTGATTGGCCCCACAAAATCTGTTTCCCCTATTTCCAATAGAAAATTGGCCGCTTCGTCAGCATGGATGAAGCTGTAGCGCAATTCAGGGTTCTGTATTCCGATTTCCTCTCCGTAAAGGACCTTATCCACATGGAATTTAAGACGTTCAGAATAATCATCCTCTGAAACGACAATAGGGAACCTAACGGTGATCACTTCAAAATTGCCAAGCTGATGAAATACCGCTTCGGAAGCTCGCTTAGCCTCTTGATAGCCTTCATAGCCCGGATATTCCTTTCTTGTTTTATACGTTATATTATATGTATTTGCATCAAAATTCTCTTCCTTATGAAGTGTACCAAATTCATAAACAGCCTGGGTAGATGTAAAAATATAGCGCTTAACTCTCCCCTTCAACAACTGAGCAGTATCCCTGGCCTCAATTGGTGAAAAACATGACTGATCATATACAATGTCCCATTCCTTATCACGGAAAGCGATTTCCATCGTTTCTTTCTTTTCCCGGTCGATCACAAGCCGCTCTACTTTGTCACCAAACGGGTCCTCCTTCGTTCCTCTGGTCGCGATTGTGACCTGCTCTCCTTGATCAATCAATTTTTCGACCAGTTTCTTCCCAAAATATTGTGTTCCTCCCAATACAAGGACTCTACTCATCTTGCTTCCCCCTTTTTGTCTGTATAATTTATTCTTCATTAGGGGCAAATTTCCCTTTAATAAAAAATCAATAACAGCGCCTCATGCTTCACATTGATGTTCTTCATTTATTCCACAAAAACCGGCCACATCAATATGCTGGCCGGCAAAATTTGAGTCACGCTTGTTTTTTTTCTTTTACTTTTGGCTTTGCAGCAGCTTTCTTCTTCTTTGCGGCAGGCTCCTTCTTTTTTTCCGGCTTCGTCCGGTCAATTGAAGCCTGCAATGCTGCCATCAGGTCGGTAACATTGGAAACAGGCTCTTTTTCAGTTGGAGTAACGAGCTCTTTGCCAGTGCGCTTTGCTTCGATCAGTTCCAACAATGCGGTCCTATATTCATCCTTATATTTTTCCGGATCAAACTTTGTTGTAAGCTGGTCGATGAGCATGATGGCTGTTTCTAGTTCCTTTTCAGTCACTTTATCTTCCTCAGGAACATTCGGTACATCATCTGTTTTCCTGACTTCATCAGGAAAATGAATCGTTTCCATTACAAGAGTGTTATCATACACCCTGATGACCGCCAACTGCTCTTTTGCACGAATCATGATTTTTGCAATACCCACTTTTTTTGAATCTTCGAGTGCTTTTCTCAATAGTGAGTATGCTTTGCCGCCACTCTCATTTGGCGACATAAAATAGCTGCGCTGGTAGTAAATCGGATCGATTTCGGACATTTTAACAAAATCAATGATTTCGACTGCTTTATCTTCATTTTCTTTTCTTAATGCTTCAAGGTCTTCCTCATCCAAAATGACAAACTTGCCTTTCGTATACTCATACGCTTTCACAATATCTTCATTATTGACTTCCTTATCGCAGACAGGACAGGTCTTTTCATATTTAATCGGCGAATGGCACTCCTTATGAAGATTCCTCAGTTTAACATCTTTGTCCTCAGTCGCTGCATGGAGTTTGATTGGAATATTGACAAGCCCAAAGCTGATGCTTCCCTTCCAGATTGTATGCATATCGTTCTCCACCTTTAGTTTTATTACTAATTTGCATTAGAAATGGTATATCATTCATTAAAACTTTTCCCAGCAGACTAGTTTGCTGTTTAACAGGGACAATAATAATATCACTGCAGAAAGGATGGAAAAAATGCTGAAACCAATGCTTCCGACACTGTCATTTGATGCACCCAGAGGGGAAGATTGGCGTTATGAAATAAAGTTTGATGGCTTCCGTGCAATTTTGACCTGGGATACGGAAATTGAACTGACAAGCAGGAATGGAAAGCCGCTGCTGCCAATTTTCCCTGAAATCACTGATTTTCTTGAAAAAAACAAAGACAGATTCCAACCATATTTGCCTATTTCATTTGATGCGGAGCTTGTTTACCTTGAAAATCAGTACAAAGCAAATTTTGGAGCCATACAAGTAAGAGGAAGAATGCGTTCCGAGGCGAGGATCAAGACGGAGGCGAAAAAGAATCCTTGCCGACTGATGGTCTTTGACCTGTTGATGATGAAAGGAAAAAGTATGGCTGGTCAACCCTATAAAGAAAGACGGGCCAAACTGGAGGCATTATTTGCAGAACTGCAACTTCCACTTGCACCAAATCTTCAAAACCCAATGCTCGTGCAGCTGGTGCCAAGCGAATCCGGTTATGATGAGTTATGGGAAAACATTATCCTGTACGATGGTGAGGGAATCGTTGCTAAACAGACGAACAGCAAGTGGGAAGAGGGCAAACGGACAGAAGCCTGGATCAAATCAAAAAACTGGAAATATGTGTCGTGTTTTGTCACAGCCTATGAAAAGTCAAATGGTTATTTTTATATATCAGTGTTTAAGGGTGAGAAGGTTCTCCAAATTGGGCTTGTTATTTTCGGTTTCAAGCCAGATGAAAAAAATGCTCTCCATCAAATCATCAAACAGAACAAAAGTGATGAAGACGGGAAATTCATCTATGTCGAACCTGGAATCTGCCTTGACGTCAAATATCTTGAAATCTATGAGGAACAGCTTCGTGAGCCACACTTCCATCAGTTCCGTTTCGATTTAGCACCGGACGCGTGCACTTTTGAAAAGTTCGTTTTCCAGCAAAAGAACCTGCCTCCTGACATCGATATTACTCATCCTGAGAAACCCCTCTGGGTGGAACCTTCAATACAAAAGGTTGATTACATTCATTATTTGAGGGAAATCTCGCCTTATATGCTTCCTTTTTTAAAGAATCGTCTATTGACGGTGATTCGCTACCCTCACGGAATGTTCGGGGAAGCCTTTTACCAAAAAAACGTGCCGGATTACGCACCGGATTTCGTGAAGACTTCTAAATCGGAGGGCATTGACTATATTGTCTGCAATAACATGAAAACATTGTTGTGGCTCGGAAACCAGATTGCCATCGAGTTTCACATTCCATTCCAGACAATTTCAAGTAAAGGTCCAGATGAAATCGTCTTTGACCTCGATCCTCCATCGCGGGATTATTTTCATCTTGCGATAAAAGCAGCTTTGTACATAAAGGATGTACTTGATGAATTAAAGCTTGCAAGTTTTATCAAAACCTCAGGCAACAAAGGGCTGCAGGTGTACATCCCTCTCCAGGACAACAAGTTTAGCTACGATGATACAAAACTGTTCACTTCTTTCATCGCCAACTATCTCGTATCAAAAGACCCTGAGTCTTTCACAATCGAGCGCCTCAAGAAAAACCGGGGAAACAGGCTGTATGTTGACTATATCCAGCATGCAGAGGGCAAAACCATTGTCTGTCCCTATTCAGCACGAGGGAAATCACATGCCGGTGTCGCAGCACCGTTATATTGGGAGGAAGTAAACGAGAATTTGAAAAAAGAAGATTTCCACCTGGGCACAATCCTCAAGCGGGTGCAAAAACGGGGATGCCCATTCCGTGAATACTTCGCCGCTAAAGAGATGCAAAACTTTGAACCGGTTCTGCAGGTGTTGAAGTCAAAAAAATCCTGAGGATGGAAGCCCTCAGGATTTTGCTTTTAAAAACTTTCGTATCGCCGTTTTCCTGCAACTAAACAGATTTAAAACTGGCTTAGGTATTCTCTGGCATGCTCTTGAAGCCTGCTATACTGAAGATCTTCATCGAAATCTTCCTGTTCAATCAATTCAGAAATAGTACCCTCATGTGAAAAATCAACCTCAACCTGGGATGAGTAAACAAAAGTCGCGTTGCCAATCAATTCGATTGTATACGTGTCATCTTTCTTACGAACTGCACACTGAACCATACCTCCATTATTGTAAACATTGATCGGCTGCTCCAATTCATTCTCATTCATCAGGCAGGTGACAAGTGTCGATGCCGACATCGCCGTTCCACAGGCATTTGTGTATCCAACCCCGCGCTCAAATGTCCTTACGAAGATGCTTCCCTTTTCAAGCAGTCTGATAAAGCTGACATTCACTCCATCTGGAAATAATTCATTAGGATTGTTGACTTTCTTGCTCAGTTCCGTCTGCAGCTCAGAATTCAATTGTTCCTTATTGACGACTGCAGTTAAGTGTGGATTAGGGACAGCAAGCGCTGTAAAGATAAGTTCATCCGACAGCTGAGGAATTCTCTCCTGGACGAGTGAATCCTGGTCAAGATTAAGCGGCAAATCCTTAAGATCAAATGTTACGGGTGAAATTTCCACCTGGTATGTTGGAATGCCACTATAGATCTCTTCATGCTTCTTTACCTTGAGATTCGCCTTCATTGTTTCAATTACTGCTTCTTCGACACCAAGCTTCTCGCAAACGTATCTCCCTGCACAGCGAAGTCCGTTTCCGCACATAGACGCCTCGGTGCCATCGGAATTAAAAATGCGGTATTGAGCATCTGCCACCTTGCTGGGACGGATAAATAAAATTCCGTCAGCACCAAGGGATTTCTCACGGTCACAAAGCGAAAGTGCCAAATCACGCCGCTTGAAATCATCAAGTCTATAGTTTCGGTCGGTTTCGTCTATTAATAGGAAGTCATTATTCGATCCATGACATTTAATCAAATCAATCAGCATACTTCAGCCCCCAATTCAATCTTTATAATACAAGATGCCATAATTCAGGAATTTGTTCAATATACAAGACAAAAAAAAGAACCAGCACTGGTGTTTGCTGATTCCAATATGTTTATGTTTTAGGCCGCCATCTTCCTGCATTCTTCTGCACAATTAAAGCAGGCTTCAGCACATCTCTGACAATGATCATGATCATGTTTCTTACATTCATTTCCGCACGCTTCGCAAATATCGGCACACAGTCCGCAGATTTGATTGACAAAGTGGCTATTTGTCTGCATTGCAGTTACTGCCATTCCGCAGATCTCTGCACACTCTCTGTCCATCCTGATGCATTCTGCCATCATTTTCACGTGTTCCTCTTTTAAGCAAGAATCAAAACAAACATTACATGCATCAATGCATTCCAAGCAAGCCTTGATGCAATCCTGATACTGTTGATTTACCATGCTCCAGCCTCCTTATGTTCTGTACTTATTTGATAGCCTAATTCAGGCCGTGCTAAACAGAGCATTGGAAGATGGAACATTTTTCAACTTAGTGATCATGATACATATAACGTTGAGCAAGTGCAGCAAATACAGCCATTCGTTCTCCTTGATCCAAGGAGTAGTCGAATGAAAGAGCAGGTGTTTGTGTATCTATGAAATACCTTGACCACTCAAGAGGCATCCAGCCTTTTTGAAGCTTGGAAAAAACGATATTTTTTTCATCCTTTAAAATTATCTCTGGTGTAAAGCCAGAAGATTCGTTCATACTCAGCTTTTTGCCGTTTTTGACAATTGCAGTACCAAGCTTGCCCTTTTGCAACTTTTCAGGATAGTAAAATCCGATGATTTCGCCCTGATGATTAAGCAGCTTCATCCTTTTTCCTTCCTGAATCATACGTGCCAGCAACTTTCCCCTGGCGTCAAATACACCAAAGTTTTTCTTCAATCTTCTATCAATAAAATACGGCAAGAACCAACGCCATTTTTTTGCATTGATTTCACTGATTTCACCCGCAAGCATCCCATCAGGCGTAAAAAACAGTAGTTTTACCGCAGGGGCCGGCGCAAAAGCGAGGAGTAAATTGCTTTGCTCAAGAAATCCTTTATCATCGTAACAAGTTGATGAATCCATGCTCTCGTCCGATTTAGTTTGATATAGAAGATATTTATTATAATAAAACAGGCAAACAAAAAGAAAAGGGCCGGCTACCAAAACGAAAGGCACGTTCCAGGAAAACAACAGGCCCGCAGTCAAAATAAGCGAAAGAATCCCTGCAGAAACAATAGAACCGTTCAGATTGGCATATGCTGTTTGCTGGTAATATTGCTGGATACTCATGTCTATTATCTCCTTGAAGAAAATCTACTTCGTCACTCTAATTCTATTAAACAAGGAGACGAAACATTCTATCTTTTTTCATTAAAGCAGTGGGTTTACCCTGTGTAAAATCATTATGTCAAAACTTGTTGCTGCTTCAGACAAAGTGAAGTGGAAAAGAAGAAAAATGTAGCCGAACCTGGGGTATCTATGGACAAAATTCTGGAGTAGTCCCACCAAAATATCCGAATTTGGCCCTCCTTCGGAAATATCAATATCAAAACAATTAACTCTCTCAATATAAAAACCGGACAGGAAATGTCCCGTCCGGTCCGTATTGATTATTTCAGATTCAAAGCGTTAACCGCGTTGATCAAACCATGTCCTGAGTTCTCATCATAACCTGGCTTGAATACATCTTCTGCTGAGTTTTGGATGATTGCCTTGACTTGAGCTGGTGTTAGTTTATCTTTTCCATGCTTAGCGATGACCACACCTGCAAGTGCAGCAGTTTTTGGTGCTGCCATTGAAGTTCCGCCCTTGCCGCCGTAACCATGTCCAATTACATTTTTATTAGCATCTAAAAACGGAACTGTGCTATAAGCCAGATAGCTATTATCTCTTCCTGCACCAGTAGAAGGATCATAGTTCGGTCCAAGGTCGCCGCCTGGAGCCATTACGTCAATTTTACCTACGCCATAGTTAGAGTAGAATGCAAGATTCTTTGACGCACCGCCAGCGGAAACCCTGATCATAGTCTGGCTGCTTGGACTTCTGTGTGTTGCTCCCTTGTCATCCCCTGACAATTTTCCAGGACTGCTTAAGTCAACAGCGTTGTTTCCTGCTGATCCAACAACAGTAACTCCTTTTTGGATTGCATACTGAATGGCTCGATTGAATAAACGAACATCTGCAACAATGTCCTTTGTCGCATATTCAGGGTTTTGGAACCAATCGTATCCGCCGAGCGACATGTTTACTACATCAACATTATCATCTGCAGCAGTCATTAGTGCATCAGCAATATGTGATGTTGCTGCTCCACCAGTTGGTCCGAATACCCTGTATGATGCTACTTTAAGATCTGGGCCCACTCCAAGCGCTCTTCCTTTTGCAGCGATTGAGCCTGCAACATGGGTACCATGGCTGTTCTGGTCAATTGGATCATCATATCCAGGAACGAATGACTTACCGCCTGCGTAATTATCCTGCAAATCAGGGTGATTATAGTCAATACCTGTATCGATTACGCCAACAACGATATCCTCACCATCGACAGACAATCCCGTTCCGCCTGGAAGCTTCCAAGATTCACCGTTATTTGTTACCTGCTTGATGTCCCACATATACGTTTCATAAATATCTGCACCCTCACCAAGATTTTCAACTGCTACAGCTTCTCCATCAATCGTTTGTTCCGGATAGACAGTGTTTTCTACACCAGCCTCCAAAACAAGCGAAGATTTTTTCACGTCTCTTAAAAAGTTGGCATTTTTTGAGGTAACCTCAACAGCACCAAGCTTGTCCAATTTGTCCTCCACTTGTCCTCCAGCTTTTTTGATTGCATCTGCATAGCCCGCTGGAAGTCCCTGTTGATCTTTAAAAATTACCAGGTATGTATTTTCAGTATTAGATTCTGCTTCTCCTTTACCAATTCCGGCATTAAAAATAGTCGCTGCTCCCAAAAGAACAGCAAGTGTCCCTGCATATAGCTTTTTTCTTGTCGACATATTACCCCTCCTTTTTTCTTAATTTTCATTATATTTAAAATACTAACTTTAGCAATATAATGAATTCGACACAAAATACGTTGAATAATATTGAAATACAAGCCTATTTTATTATCAACTAACAAATATATACCAGAAAAATATGCTAAAAGAATTATATCTAAGTTGAAAACTGCTTTTTCTTTCGACATTCGCACAGAAAAAAACGGTACTTAAGAACCAAAAAAACCTGATTCATAATGAATCAGGTTCTACTACTTATTAATCTGCGAGCTCTTTCCTTTTAAAGAGTATAATAGCAATCACAAGAAATACGATGATCAGCAGTCCTGTTAATCCGGCTGCCGGCCATATATGATCAGGCCAATTCCCTGTCATCAGTTTCTCAGTTGCATAAGGCAGCAGCTGTGTAGGACTCCACTCCAGTAAATGGGAGAAAGTACCTCCTGCAATATTAAAAAGAAATACCGCTAATAGAGAAATCATCGCTGCTGCTCCTGGGTTTTTCACTGCTGAACTGCACAGAATGACCAGTGTCATTACAAGTACCAGCCAAAAGGCATATGGAGCAAAAACAGCCATAAAAGCGCCGAATGGGATGAACTCAAACAGTACACCTGTATAATACCAGCTTCCCAGTAACCCAACGAACAATGATAGAAGGAATAATATAACTACACCTGCCCATTTCGAAGTGATATAAGCAGTGTATGAAACGGGTTTTACCAGAATCAACTGAGCTACTCCACTTTTCCTCTCTCCGGCCACGATTCCCATCATTGAAAGAACAATGACTAGTATTCCGATAAACTGGTATTCTCCCAAACTCATTATGAAGACCTCATTTGCTGTTGGTACTGGCATTTCAATCTTAGTACCTTCCGGGAGGTCGCCAAGGGAATTCAGGATCTCCGGCAAATAATAAGTTGTGAGCGGATCCATCACTCCCAGTAAAATAAACGTAATCGGTACCCAAATCAATTTATAATTGCGTGACATTTCAAGGATTTCTTTATTGAGAAGTATTAGCCATTGGTTCATTTTTGCACCACCTTCATAAAAACATCTTCAAGGCTGATTGAACTGATTTCATATTTATTGAGCGGCCAGCTATCCTTTAGCGCTGAGCTAAGTACCATCTCTTTGACAGCTTCAAGGTCATCCGTGAAAATACTTGCCTTGTTTCCTTCAAATTGAATCGAGTCAACCAGAGGATGGTTCGAGAGACTTTGTAAATAGCTTTCAGCACAATGTTTAAAAACGAGGTCAATCCTGGACTGATGATACTTCTCCCTGAATTCATCCATTGTCCCTGACTCAATCAGTTTACCGTTGTGGAGAAACAAAATTCTCTCACATACTTCTTCAGCATCATTCAGAATATGGGTCGAGAATAATACCGTCGCTTCCTGTTTCAGCTTTTCCAAAAGTTCAAGCACTTCCCGTCTTCCAAATGGATCTAGAGCAGAAACTGGTTCATCAAGCATAATCAATTTGGGCCTGTGAATAATTGCCTGGGCGATGCCAAGCCGCTGTTTCATTCCGCCAGAGAATTTCCCAATCCTTCTGTTTTTCGCTTCTGCAATCCCAACCAAATCGAGCAGCTCTAACGTCCGCTTTTTCGCGTCCCTGGCATTCAGCCCTGAAAGCTTCCCTACATATTCGAGAAACTCCCTCCCTGTCATCCACTCATAGAAAACTGGATGTTGAGGAAGATAACCAATCAACCTTCTATGGTCATCCCCCTGCTTTTCTCCCTCGAAATGTATGCTTCCGTTAGAAGGCTCCATTAAACCTGCCAGCATTTTGAGTGTTGTCGTTTTTCCAGCTCCATTTGCGCCAATCAATGCGACACATTTCCCCGCCTCTAATTCAAAATTCAATCCTTTTATCACATTCAATTCCTTAAAGCTTTTTTTCAAATTTTCCACACGGACTAAAACCATCAGTGATTTCTCCTTCCAATCACGAAATACAAAATCGGACCGATGATATTGATCAGAAAAATGATTAGAGCCCAAATCCACTTCGGACCATTTGTTTTTTCTATTTTTATTAAATCGATCAAAGCAACAATCAGTAAGATTGCCTGTATGACAATAATTGGTGCGATTAAAGCCCAATTCACATTTTCGAATAATTCCATATAAGATGACCCCCTCAGTTATTTTCCATCCATAAGACGCATGAAGGAAAAAATCGTTCAAAAAAAATGCCCGGCAAATTTTGCCGGACGAAAATGATTTATAAAACCCTGAAAATAAATGGAATTCGATACTCTTGCCCTTCATATGCCTTAATAGCTCCAATTACTGTGAAAACAAGTGCTAAAATTCCAATCGCCCACAGCATGAAGATCCCAATCAGCAGGATGACAAGGATTCCGCTGACAATTCCGTAGACCGAATAAGAAATAAAGAAGTTCATGTATTCCCTGCCATGGTAATCAATATAACTTGAGTCATCCTTCTTAAGCAGCCAGATAATCAGTGGTCCGAGAAATGCAGTGAAAAAGCTGATTACATAAATGCCAGCCGCAAGAAGACGTTCATCATTTTTTGGCATGTTCTTTCCCCCTAAGTAATTCTTATATTATCTTTACGGTATGCTCAAAAAAAAGTTTCATTTGGCACAGCTTTTTTTATTATAATGAGAAATAAGAATTTTCATTTTTAAGGGTCAAATCACCGGCTAGATTTATAAAATAGTAATGGTAATTGGGCAACTTCAAAAATGAACATAAATTTGGCCCTATATATTTTTCAGGGCAAAAATTAAAAATTAAATTCAGGATAGGATGGATCATGAACCAAATATTACTTAAGAACGCATATGTGATGCCAATTACATCTGAACCAAAGTCTAACTGCGACATTCTTATAAATGAAGGGAAAATCGTGAAAATGGATTACGATCTTCCTGTAGAATCAGGCGTTAAAATCATCGATTGTACAAACGGCTATCTGCTGCCGGGCTTCATCGATGTTCATACCCATCTTGGTCTGTATGACGAAGGCACTGGCTGGGCAGGCAATGACGCAAACGAAACAATCGAGCCCATGAGTCCGCATGTTCGGGCGATCGATGGTGTCTACCCTCTTGATCCTGCGTTCGGGGACGCGATTAAATATGGAATAACGACGGCACATGTTATGCCCGGAAGTGCAAATGTCATTGGAGGAACGACCTCTGTTATAAAAACAGCCGGGAAAAATATAAAGAATATGATCATCCAGGAAACTGCTGGATTAAAAATAGCGCTTGGCGAAAACCCAAAGCGAATTCACAGTATGGGGAACAAGGATTCAATAACGCGTATGGGAATTATGGGTATGCTAAGGGAAGCTTTTTATGAAGCGATGAATTCTGATCATTCTGAATCACTAAGAATTCAGCCAATCCTAAAAGCCCTGAACAGAGAAATCCCAGTAAGGATTCATGCTCACCGTGCAGACGACATCATGTCTGCCATTCGCTTTGCCCAGGAATTCAACCTGGATTTACGAATTGAACATTGTACTGAGGGCCATTTAATTGCTGAAGAGCTTGAGGGGCTGAACCTAAAAGTTTCAGTTGGACCGACTCTCACTCGCCGCTCAAAGGTAGAGCTTAAGAACAAAAGCTGGAAAACCTATCAGGAATTGACTAATCATGGCGTAGAAGTCTCTGTCACTACCGATCACCCGTACACTCCTATCCAATATTTAAATGTGTGCGCATCAATCGCAGTGCGCGAAGGGCTATCAGAACAAAAAGCCCTTGAAGGCATTACAATACTGCCTGCTAGAAATCTGCGAGTTGAGAATCGTGTCGGAAGCATAGAGCCCGGGAAGGACGCTGATCTAGTACTATGGAATCACCACCCATTCCATTACAGCGCAAAACCACTATGGACCATGATCAACGGGCAATTCGTTTATCAGATTTAGTCGAAAATCCGTGTTGATTTTTGGCAAAAAAACGCAGAAAAAAAGGGTTAAAAACCTATTTTCTTTTTCAAAAAAATCCTGTATGATACTCTATGGAACGAAGATATAAAAATTTAATAGATTAATGTGATTAGGGAAGGCAAATGGTGCGCCACCAGTATCCTGGTTCTAGTGGGTTCGATTCCCACCCCGAAATTTTTTAGCAACTTACAAAAAATTTCGAGGGTGGCCGTGTTGTTACATTCGCACGGGATAGGACTGCCCTGCAAGTGGAGGGATACAAATGCTCAAGAAACGCGATCTACATGATTGCCACGAATTATTTGAGCTGATGGCACATCCGGAGGTCTTCCCTTTTGTGCGTCAGAAGGCATATTCATATGATGAATTCGTTTTCATTACAAAACAGACAATAGAAGCCGAAGAACGCGGTGAATTGATTTCCCGCACAATCCTTGACGAATGGGGAGCACCTATCGGTACGATCAATCTTTTTGATATCCAGGATGGGGCAGGCTTTTTAGGGACCTGGCTTGGGAAGCCATATCATGGCAAGGGGTACAACACCCCGGCTAAGGATGCTTTTTTCCAGGAGTTATTTTATGAGCTTGGACTTGAAACGATTTTCATGCGCATCCGCAAAGTGAATATCAGATCCATTAAAGCTGCGGAAAAACTTCCATATGTAGTAAAGGCCAATGAAACACGTGCCCACATTTATGAACAGCTGAACGCAAACGGCGATATTTACGATTTATATGAAATCCCTAAAGATCAGTATACTCTATACTTGAAAAGAACGGGTGTCCACGAAGAGGAACCTGTACAACTGCTTGAAGCATAATTTTATAAATGTTGAACGCCCTTTGATCAGGGCGTTTTTAATTGATTGGATTAAGTTTAATTGAGGTTCCTTATCATACGCTTCGCTTTTTCCTGATAAATGATATAGTCTAGTTCATTGGATCCTGGCCGCTTACATCCTCCCTGTCGGACAATGAAGCTTCTGAAAGAAACGCGTCAAGTTCTGCATCGGTCAATGTCTCATACCGTCCATCTTCAAAAAAAATCTGCGTTTGGTTCGGATTAATCCTATTCATGTTAAAACCTATTCCCATTACTTATCACCCCATTATTCAATATAGTTAACCGAATCATAATAATAGTTAGATAATTCAATCCGTTGTGATATTTAATTGCTTATAGTGTCCCCAGCCAAAGGAGCAATATACCCCTATGGTTTATTTTAAATAAATCTATAAGGTTACATAATAATGTTATTATAAACTATGAAATTTGAATCGATATTTACATCGTTTACCTAACAAAAAACGCCAGAAAATGGCGTTAATAAAATGTTGTTATTCCTGCTGCTTTTCCCTGAATATCTTTCCCAGTACATCCTTCCCCCCTGTTATTGGAATGATACTGCCGGTAATAAAACTGGAATTTTCGTTGGAAAGAAAACTTATGACCCTTGAGATGTCTTCTCCGGTACCTGGCCTTCCTACAGGAACTGAATCGTCCAGGCTATTTTTCGAATCAATGATTGCTTTTTCCTTCCATTCACCAATGATATCCCCTGGACATACCATGTTTACCGTTATGCCATATTCCGCTTCTTCAAGCGCTATTGTCTTTGTTAAAGATGCCAAACCTGATTTAGCAGCAGCAAATGCCGATCTGTAGATCCATCCCGGTGCAGATTCCACTCGATCAAAACCCACTGTAATAATCCTTCCCCACCCACGCTTCCGCATAGATGGAATAAGTAAATTTGATAAATAGAAGACCGCATTCAAATTTCCATTTATCATGTAATTCCATTCATCGATTGTATAATCGGCCATTTTTTTCCTTTCAGGAATATACGGGCCGGCATTATGTACTATGATATCAATTGCTGGAAATTCCTTCAGGGCGCGAGAAACGATATACTCACAATCCTCATAATGTGTAATATCACCTTGAACACAAATATTTTTTGTGTTGTAACTATTGGTCAATTCTGCTGCAAGCTCCTCAGCCTTTTTTCTGCTATTGCGGTAATTAATGATTATGTTAATCCCTTCGGCTGCAAGCTGCAGTGCAGTACGCCTTCCAATACCGGTCGCACCTCCGGTAATCAAAGCAGTTTTATTTTCCACAACCTGTACCCCTTATCTACATTAGATTACATATCACTATACTAAAAGTGAGCCGGATGTTTTGCAACTTTTTGCACTATGATCAGCAACTTATTGGGACGATTATCAGCTGGGCCGTTGCCTGCATATGATATTAATATCGAAGTTGGTCTGCTGGAAAGGCGGGGTTTAAATGTTTCCTTGGAATCTAATGCCGTTCGATCGGAATACACAGAAGAAATTTCTGGAAATGAAGCCAGATGAAATAGAAAAATATGTACAGCAAATGATGGGCAAAATGCTTCAGCCTAATATGAAAGGAATGTTAAAGCCAGAAGAATGGCTAAAAGATATGCAGAAAAATTCTAATGATTCGATGAAACCAGCAAACAGCATCAATGCTGAGATGTTTGAAACCCATGATTTTGTATTCGTCAGAGTACCACTAAAAGAAGAAGCTCAACTTAAGCAAATGAAGCTTTTCTACACATCTAACCAGGTGATCATTGAGCATATTCCTGATTTCTCAGATAAACACACCTTGGTTTTGCCAGCTACAGTGAAGCGGAAAGGGGCTGCTGCAAACCATAAGGATGGAGTGCTCGAACTAAGGTTTCCCAAAATAACCGATTTGCAGTATTCCGAGATAGATATTTCATAATGGTGCATAATAAAAAGAACAGCCCATGTGATAGGCTGTTCTTCTGTTTGAAAGATTATTTACCGATGAACATTTGAGTCCAGTAGTTGCCAGTAGCAATATGTCCTACACCGATGTGTGTGTAGCTAGAGTTAAGGATGTTGGCACGGTGGCCTTCACTGTTCATCCAAGCTTTAACTACTTCTTCTGGTGTACGCTGACCCATAGCGATGTTTTCACCTGCTGAACGATAAGAGATACCGAATTTCTTCATCATATCAAATGGTGAACCATAAGTTGGGCTTGTATGGCTGAAATAGCCTTTGCTTTGCATATCGCGAGATTTTTCCCTTGCTACTTTGCTTAGTTCAGTATCAAGTGCAAGAGGTTTTAGGCCATTCTTAGCTCTTTCCTGATTCGTCAACTCTACAACTTTTTGTTCATAAGCGCTCACAGCAGAAGTTGAAGGAGCTGCAGCTGGTGCTTTAGCCTGTTCTTTCACAGGTGCTGGTGCAGGCGCTGGAGCCTTCGCTGGTGCTGGTGCTTGTGCTTTTGTTGGTGCTGGAGCCTTCACTGGTGCTTGTGCTTTTGCTGGTGCTTTCGCTTGCTCCTTTACCGGAGTTTGAGTTGGCTGAGCTTGCTTCCATGAAAATTGGAAGTTTTTAAAGTATTTTTGTAGAATAGTATTTATTTGTTCATTACTTAAGTTGCCATTTTGATAATAATAGACTTTCGTTTCCAGTGTAGACGCATCTGCTTTGTCCATTACAGGATTTGCTGCAAATAAGGCTGCAGCTGCCGCAATTGATAGGATCATTTTTTTCTTCATTCTCGAATTCCTCCCGAAAATTTAGTTTGTCTCTCTCTTGCATCCTAATCATATCACGGCTTTTTTGTAATAAACGTGGTCTTTTATGGAAAAACTATTATTATATCAATAACATTTCTGGAAAAAGATTCATTCAATGCTAGAATGTCAGATTTTTAAAGGCTTTAACAGTAAAACTAAACTTTAAAAATGAATACTATTTTTTTCCATTCATACTATCCAAATCCATTAAAACCAAAAATGGGCAATAAAAGATCGTTGACAAGATTTTTTTCAGGCATTATTTATTACATTCTTTTCTGTTATATGACAAATAGTATGTAATGTTACATGCAAATCGACAATTAATATTAAGGCTCTGTTAAAATGGGCTGTTGATTTTCCTTCCAGGCGCTTCGCTTTCCGCGGTCAGTCTGGGAGCCTCCTCGGCGCTTTACGCGCCTGCGGGGTCTCCCATGACTTGCTCATACCGCTGGAGTCTTCGCGCCTTCTACTACAATCAACAGGTAATAGAAATCAACATTGGGTAATAACAGAGCCAAAATAAAAAAGCGGCTTTATCGCCGCTTTCCATCAATGTCCACTATGCTCATCTTCTTTTTCATCCATTTTCATATCAGAAGAACTGCCTTCTTCAGGTTCACTCGGATTCCCCACTACAAATTCTATTTTTGGCATGTTATGCATGCTCCTTGCTGTGACATGAGAAATAATATAGTAGGTTCCTTCTTCCTGGAATGATTTCTTCAGGGAATAAACCCCATTTCCACTGTGGGCCACCTCAATTTTCTCATGATCTTCTGCCTTTGAGCGCCAAATTTCAAACTTTACCTCATCAGCATCTTTCACTTCTTCTGTTCCATATGTGATCTTTGCTTCAAAGGTAATCTCCTCGTTTACCTCTGCTTTTTCGGGAGTAGCTTTAAGCTGGACGTCCAGAAATTGAGGTTCCTCGTCGGCCTCTTGCTGAGAGCACGATGATGCAATCAATCCAGAAAAGGTAATCATCAAAGTTAACAGCAATTTTTTCATTTATTCTAACCCCTTAATAAATTTATGATATCTAAATATATGCTAACTATAGAGTTTCATCCGAACGCATAATTATTGTACCACCGGAAAGTACAATTTGATTGCTGTCCCATTGCCCAGCTGGCTCGTAATTTCCATTTTGCCTTCATGTAGCCTGACCAGTTTATCAACGATCGCCAGCCCAAGTCCTGTGCCGCCATCCGCTCTGGTCCTGGCTTTATTCACTCTGTAAAAACGGTCGGTCAGCTTGTAAATATCTTCTTCCGGTATTCCGATTCCTGTATCTGCAATTACTACCTGACACCCGAATGAATGCTTCGATAGCATGATTGAAATCCTCCCGCCATCGCCAGTATAACGAATTGAATTATCGATGATATTATGGAAAATCTGTTCCAGTCTTCCTTCATCTCCATTTATGATGATATCTGGATCAAGTTCCAGTGCTAATTTTATATTTTTCGAATGCATCGCAGGTTCATATTTGGTTATGAAATCCTCGATTAGCTGGGCTAGCGGGAAAGGACTTTTTATCAGACGATATTCATCTGCATCCAGTCTGGATAGATCTAAAAGGTCTGCTACGATTTTGACCATCCTTCCCGATTCTCTGTTAATCAGCTTTAAATACTTTTGCTGTTCGACGGGATCTTTAATCATTCCTGTCTCCAGTGCTTCACTGTATCCCATTATATAGCTGATTGGCGTCCTGAGTTCATGTGAAACATCAGCAAGAAATTCCCTCTTCTTCTCATCTTCTTTCTGGATTGATTCTGACATATGGTTAAAAGCTTTGGCAAGCTGGCCAATTTCATCGTTTGAATTACTATCTACCCTTGCTGAGTAATCTCCCTCAGAAACTTTTTCTGCCGCTTCTTTCATTGCAGCTATAGGTCTTGTAAGGCGATGAAGCATCTTAAAGCCCAGGAATGCAGCAATAATAATGAATGCTACTCCCCCAACTAGCCATAAAAATGAAAAATCGACGGTAAGTTCGGAAATTTTGGCTAATGGAACGTATAAGTAGATTATCCCCTCAAGCCTGCTATCATCAAGAAGCGGAATTGCAACAGCAAGGATTTTTCTGCCAAAGCGTTCCTCAAAGCCCGATTTAAGGACTGGTTCCCCGTTAAGAAGCTGGTCACGCTCTTCTTCCCCGATCAATGTTTCATAATCGATTGAATACGGCAGGCATGCACTAAGTTCCTTTGGATTGCTGACGAGAAACACTTCTGATTCAGACTTTTCATTATACCATTCGACCCTCTGTTTCATTTCATCTGTCAGCGGCCCTCCTGTATAATCGCTGGCCAGACGGTACCCTTCGTCTAAGAGAGACTCTTCTATAATATCCACATATAGCTTTTCATAAAAAAGATATGATAAGAAGAATGAATACAATACGGTTACCAGAATGGTAGTGGTAACCGTCAGCCATAGTTTTTTGAACAGGCTATCAGAAAATGAAGTCATGTTGCAGGAACCTCAAATTTATAGCCAACACCCCAAATTGTCTGAATATAATCTCCTGTACCCAGTTTCATCCTTAGTGTCTTAATATGAGTATCAACAGTCCTCAAACTCCCGTTATAGTCCATTCCCCATACAAACTCTAGAAGCTGCTCCCTGCTCAAGGCTTGTCCTTGATGCTGAACCAGAAAAACAAGGAGTTCAAATTCTTTAAGGGTAAGCGGAACGATCTCACCTTCCACCCTGACCCTTCTTCCTTTTTTATCAATCGTTATTTTCCCCAGTGAAACTGTATCTTCATCACTTTTAACGAAAGAAGTCCTACGGAGAAGAGCATGAATCCTGGCCACAAGTTCACCAGGGCTGAATGGCTTTACTATATAATCATCCCCGCCTAGCTGCAATGCTCTAACCTTATCCCACTCTTCCCCTTTTGCGGATAAAAAGATAATTGGTACTTGCGAAAAAGCGCGGATCTTACCACACACGGCATACCCATCTTCGTATGGCATCATGATATCGAGGATGATGAGGTCAAATTCCTGTTCCTGCAGTTTCTTAAGGCCTTCTGTTCCATCTAATGCATGTACACAGCGAAAACCGGAATTCTCCAGGTACATCTGCACAAGATTTCGCATATCTTCTTCATCATCTATGATCAGAACATTAATGGGATTCATCCTGATTATCTCTCCCTCGTTACAATTTGAAATGGCCCTCTGCCGACTTTCAGCTTTTTTTCTATGATTAAGCTTTTGGGATCAATTATGTACACATCATTGCTGTCGTACCCTGCGACAATGAGTTTTCCCGCAAATAGCTCAATTTCAAATGGGTTCGCACCTACTTTAATGGAATCCTTTTTTGCACCGTCCTCAGCTAATTTATACAGCATATTCGAGCCATGGCTAAGGACAAAAATACCATCTTCATTCTTGGTGAAATTCACCGGCATTACAGGTGCGGCAATCTTCTTTTTAAGCGTTCCGTTATTTATGTCATAGACATGGATCCGTTCCTCTACGTCAGAACCTGCCCCGTGTCCGCCAATCCATAACTCCCGGTATTCCTTGCTTATTAAAGCTCCTGCAGCAGCGGAGTGTATTTCAAATCCCGGTAGCATACTTTTGTTGTTAAGATCGATGATCCCGAGCCTGCTTTGATTAAAACTGATGACATACAGCTTTTCCTCAGCCTCAAGAAGTGTCAATGGCTCCTTTTCAGCTTTTACCTCTTCGATTTCTTTTCCTTTTATATTAAAGAAACGGATACTGTCTCTATTCTGGTCAGCGAAAGCTATTTCTGTACCATTCCGAATCAGAAGCGCATTTACCATTCCTTCTCCTGTTTCCCAGGTTGCAATCCGCTTCCCTTTGCTCAAAGAATATAAATCAGCAGTCTTCAACGTCTTTCCATACAGTAAAATGGTGTCCTTGTCAGGAAAGATCAGGCCGCCTACATACGGTCTGTCAACCTTCCATTCAGGCAGATTTTTATCCTTATCCATATCATAAAATGAAATGGTCATTTCCTTGATGTTCACGGTAGAAATAATAGAGGATTCCTTTGGAATAGGTTCAAATGTCTTTATCGAGCATGCAGATGCCATAACAATGAAAGATGCTGCAATCAATACATAGATCCACTTCATGATTTACCCCTTTTCACCCACTAGTATCTCACATCATTATATCCCTAATTTGTGAAATATCTATGAAATCAAAACATATACTTTTCCATAACAAAAAGCGCAAGCGCCTTGTTCAGCCCAGATAAGCGCTGGAGTTGGATTAAGAGCACTATATGTAGTTATCCACAACTAAAACATATTAAATTTACAAAAATAATAAAAAATAGAGATGTCCATTGCCATCTCTATTCCTATCCATTATTCTGTTGGACCATTCCAGGACATCATTCCGCCCTGCATATTGATCACATTATAGCCATAGTATTCAAGAAATTGGGTTGCTCTTGAGCTGCGTCCGCCTGAACGGCAAACCATTACGTAGTTTTTGTTTTTATCAAGTTCATTCATCCTGAATTCCAAAAGACCGAGTGGAATATGAATCGCACCTGGAATTTTCCCTTGTGCCACTTCACTTACTTCACGAACATCCACAACTTCAAACTCGTTGGTACCTAAACCGTTTTGTACTTCTTCTGGTGTCATTTGACGCATTTCCTTTTCCCCCTTTTATATTACCAGGCGCTCATGCCGCCCTTTACATTCGTAACATTTTTAAAACCTGCTTTTTTCAATAACTTGCTTGCCTGACTGCTGCGCATGCCACTCTGGCAAATGACTACAACATCTTTATCCGATGTTAGTTCTCCAGTTCGGTTTGCTAACTGTTGAAGCGGGATATTCTTAAATCCTTTTATGTGATTTCCTTTGTATTCGCCAGGTGTCCTTACATCAACGAATTGAGTTCCAATCTGCTTTGATTTCATCATGTCACGCAACTGTGAAGTGGTAATTTGGTTAACCCCTTTTGCCGGTGCAATTCTGCTCCATAGAAAAGCAACAGCAAGGACAACAATCAATACATTAATAACTACATCCATAAGTAGCACCTCTTCGTCTTTTAATTCAACACATACCAATACGGGTATTTTAAGTTGCAAAAATCACCTTGTCAATAAGGAAAATCCAAATTACTTCCTGCTCTTGACAAGCAGCTCTACCGCATCATTAACCGCCTGTGATGTTTCCCTGCCTTCATGCAAATCATTGATTAAGCATTGCTCCAGATTTTTGCTTACAATTAAGGCAATCGTCCGATCAACGGCCGAACGGATGGCTGATAGCTGAGTAACGACAGACTTGCATTCATCCTGCTCTTCAATCAGGCGAATGCTTCCCCTGACCTGTCCCTCAATTCGTTTCAAGCGATTTAAAACTTCTTTATTGTATTCCAAATATGCCACCTCCTACCTACTGTGATGGACCGGGAATTGTATACCCTTTAACATTGAAACCATATTTTTTCAGCATCCTTGCGCCAAAGTTTTTCTCAACTTCACTTGATGCAATAATGACAATCGGAGTATCAGGAATTTCTTTCCTATATCTTTTTAAATACCCACAAGGAATATTGATTGCTCCCTGTACTGGGTTTTTGGCGGAATCCTGATAATCTCTTAAATCCACATAGACAACATTGTTTTCATTTACTTTAACTGCTGGCAAATTCCGTACTGGGACATACCGGTTAAAGTACAAAGTAACGAATAAGAGACCGATGACGAAACTTGTGACCAACTACTCTTCACCTCTTGTTAATTGTTCATTAATGAACTTACATTAATCATAATATACCATAAGGGGTATAATCGCAACATATTAACGTGACATTTCTACAAAATTTTATCTTGATAGCTCCAGAAAATAAAAAAAGGAAGTCACACTTCCTTTGGCTTAATCGAGGCGTTTTGATTATCTTACACAGAAATTAATATATCTTATTTTCCTTCTTTTTGAATTTCCTCTGCGAGTTCCAAATGAATCTCGATCAACAGCATCTTGCTTTCGCTGTTCAAGGTGGATTCGATAACTCTTTTTGTGGCAAGATAATACTTCTCCATTAATGTCCTCCTTGCCCGTGGATGTGAATTTTCGTCTTTAAGCTCCCTTGTAATCGCTTCTTTTAATGTTTCTTCTGACGCCTGGTCAGATTGAAGTCTGCGATTATTCCATATCATTTTATAGTCATCCAATAATTTTTCATATTCCATTGCATTCATCCTGCTTCCTCCTGCAGAGAATTAACGGGGTCAAACCCTCACTAGTATAGTTACATATTTTAGCCTTTGATTGCAAAATATAAGTCTAAATTTAATTTTAAGGAGAATGTTTATGAGCACGCCTTACCGATGCCCGAATTGTAAGACAAATCGTACACGTTTCAATATGATTACCCAGGTTCCTCAAGCTGTAAAATTGAATCCACAATCAGGTGAAGTTGTGGAACAATATTCGAATGATCAGCTTGAGCCATTCCACCTTCCATACAGAGGGCCGGAATTAAAAATCCAATGCGCTGCCTGCGGCTTGATTGAGGATGAAAAGACATTCGCAAAATTTGGTGAACATTAAACCATGAAAGAAGCTTGAGATATTTCTCAAGCTTCTTTCATTTATCAATATTTATCCCATTTTCTCCAAAAAACTGGACTGAATCCACTTTCCATTGTTCATTTGGCATGAATCGAACCAACTTGACGGTCCCATTAAAATTCCTGCCGCCAACGCCTTTTATTTGCCAGTTCACTTGAATTGGTACGGTTAGAGTGAGCTGATCCCCCACATCTTCTGCTGGCAGAATTTCCATCCGTGAAATACGGATATTCTCTATCGCTGGTAAGATTCTGTCCCAATCGAGTTCCTGAAGTGATATAAGAGAAGTTATCCTTGGATCCTGCTGTTTGATCCCAGCAATATACGCATTGACCAGGTCATAAGGATCCGTTTGTTCCAGATATTTTTCAAGCCTTCCAGCAGATTTAAGTATCATAAGCTTATGGGAAAGATCCATGAAGTTTGTTCTATGGGTTGTGCTCCCATAAAAATGAATACAAAAGTGGCCCGGGAAGTTGTTTTTTAATGCCCCGCCTCCATGTGGCATTCCATGCATTGAAGCAGCAATTTTACCTCCATCGGAGATGACAATGATTGCGCGCCGCTTCCAGCTCCATTGGCCATTGTAGATTTTTTTCATAATGGCAGTATCTTCAGGTGTCAGGGGCTGGACATCTGCATGGTTGCTTCCTGCCCTTCTTTGAACGCGAAACTTCATTCCTGATTCGAGATCCATCACAGTGAATTTGCTGTATTTAGGAAGTATATTATTTACCTCTTCCCATTGGATCATCTTGATTTTTTCCATGCTGGCTTGGTTTTTTGCCTCGATATCGTTGCCATTAAATAGTATGAATACGAGGCTAATTAAAAGAATTTTTAATACTTTCATCTTTAATTCAACTCTTTTTCTTAGCAATCAGCTTTAATCAGAATATAAGCTACATGAAAGTTTTTGCGTTTTCGCTTCACGCTATTCAACCAATACATGGATTTTAAAGCAAATAAAAAAACCCAGCTTTAGCTGGGTTAGGTTCAATCCTTGTCATGGTTAGCTACATATTCCTTGGCTTTGTCAATTGCAATTGGTATTGCTTTGCCGTCTTCGTAGTGTTCTTCCGTTACAAGTGCATTCGCGATTTCTATCGCTTTTTCACGTACATCGGTATCAAGGTTTTTCATTGAAACAGGGTAATCATTCTTTGTCCAGGGCATATTATTCATCCTTTCCATTAATGATCTCTCTATCATTTACCCAAAGCTCAACATTCAAAACAATTTTACCTTTCAAGCATGTTCAACCGCATTTCAATATGGCTCCAATCAGATACCTGCCCAATGAATACCAGATTTAGCGGCATTTTCATATATTCCTTCATATAAAGCGGCATTCCATAGGAATACTGAAACAAGTCAGGATATTGAGAATGATCAAATAAAACATAACCTTTAATCCTGAAAATGGTGTCAGGGAGTTCTCTTAAAAAGTCTTCAAAAGCCATTTGGCTTACTGCGTTTTTAAACTGATAAACAAAAGTGCTGAGCCTCAAATCAGTTTGCACATGAGCGTCTATGTTTCCCGTCTTTTTTGAGTGAGCCATTTTATCCAGCAAATCCATCGGGATTTTTGAAAAAGAACTTAAAATACACTTCGCTTTTGGGTTGATAGCCTGAATGTCTAAATTCACCTTTGCTTGCTCAGACTCTGTCAGCATGTCTGATTTATTTACAATGATGAGGTCAGCATGCTTGACCTGTTCAAGCAGCAGCTGATGCACCTGTGGATTGAATTCATTTCTATTCAGCCATAATGTGCCGTCCACAGTTGTCACAATCCCTTTGATTTCGAGCTTGTCTGCAAATAAAGGTGACAGTACAGCATCGAGAACTTCTACAGGATGTGCGGCGCCAGTTGTTTCAATGTAGATGGCATCCAAATTATGCTCAAACAGCAATCCTTGCAGTTGAGATTCGAGCTTATCCTGAATGGTACAGCAAATACACCCTCCTAAGAGCTCTTTTAATGGCACATCTGTATCCACTGCATCAGAATCGATGGATACATTCCCGAGCTCATTCATCATGACAGCAATTGTACGGTCCTTCTCTTTCTCTCGCTGTAAAATTTGCTTTAATAATGTTGTTTTCCCTGTACCAAGAAAACCAGATAATATAAAAACCTCAGTTCTTTTCATTTCGCTTCCGCCCAACGTTAAGGTATGTAATGTGGAAAATCTCCAGCATATGCTGGAGATTCTCATTATTTATTCAGTTCTTGCTTTAGGATTTCAATCGCTTTTTGAATTTGTGGATCCTCTTTTTTAATCTGTTCACGCAAAGCATTCATCAATTCAATTGTTGAACTTCCCTTAAGCACTCCTGTTTCTTCAAGCTTTTTAGACTTTTGGAATTCAGTGACAGCTTCTTTTGTTTTCTCATCATAGAAGCCATCTTCACGGCCAGGGTCAAAACCCAGAGCTTTCAGCATCTTTTGTGCAGCTTTGACTTGTTCTGACGCAGCTGAAACTTTCAATTCTGTTTCGGGGTCGATAAATGGCAAGGATGCATATTCTGGCATTGGCACTTCATAATCAGGCTTGATCCCTTTTTTATGAATCCAATTGCCATCTGGTGTCAGCCATTTTTCAGTAGTGAATTTCATGTTGGAACCATCTGAAAAATCCTCGGCTCTTTGAACAGTGCCTTTACCGAATGATTTTTCCCCCACAAGAGGAACTTCGGCTGATTCGCTCACTGCACCAGCAAGGATTTCAGATGCACTCGCGCTGCCTTTATCAATGACAACAACTAAAGGAAGATTATGATTATTTTCATTCTCTGAACCATATTCCTCCACATTGCCTTCACGGTCCTCTACTTTAAAGAGGATTTTTCCTTCAGGAACGAATAGGCTGGATATTTTGATCGCCTGGTCAAGCAATCCGCCTGGATTTTGTCGAAGGTCAAGAACTAGACCTTTCATTCCCTGCTTTTGAAAATCATTTAATATGTTCACAAGCTCAGTTGCTGTGTTCTGCGAAAAATTTGTGATCTGGACTTTCGCAATTCCGTCATCAAGCATTTCGCCATAAACAGTTTCAATCGGAATTGTATCCCTGGTTATTGTTACATCCACCGGCTGTTCTGCCCCCTGGCGGAGAATAGACAATTTAACGTCAGTTCCTTTTTCGCCTCTAATAAGGGCAACCGCTTCTGTTGAACTCATCCCCTGGAGGCTTTTGCCATCAACCGACATGATTTTGTCTTCCGGCTGCAACCCTGCCTTTTCGGCTGGTGAACCTTTAAGCGGTGTGACGATAACAATATGTCCTTCCCTTTCCTGTATTTCGGCTCCGATCCCCTCAAATGATGAGGAAAGGCTTTGGTGGAAGTTTTTTGCGTCTTCCTGACTCATGTAATCCGAATACGGATCGTCAAGTGATTCAAGCATGCCATCAATCGCACCATTGATAAGCTTTTCCTGGTCTACATCTTGATAATAGTCATTTTTCAATGTGTCATATGCATCATAAAGCTTTGCAAATTCTTCTCTATCCCTGATTACCTGCACAGCGGGCTTGTCTTCACCGAAAGCAAGCGCAAAGGTAGTGATTCCTGCTGTTAAAAAGACTAGAAAAAACAACAGCATTGCAAAGTGGAACTTTTTAATCCGAAGAAAACTATTTTTGGTCTCTGCTTCTTCTATCTTTTCTTGACCCTTTATATCTTCCTTGTTTTCTTCATTTAAATTTTGCTGATCCAACCCTTTTCACCACTTTCCAATCAAGCTTAAAATCCTTAATGATTAGGATAACATTTTTACTTTCAAATTAACAGAAAAATAGGCACTGGCGTCTATGTAAAAAAAGCAGCGGTCTCTTAACCGCTGCTTTTCCAGTCCCTATTCTACATCGTACCCTTGATCTTCAACTGCAGTTTTCAATTTTTCTACTCCTGCTTTTGCAGCATCATATTCTACTTCAGCTTTTCCCTCTGAAAGTGAAACGATTACGCTGGCCACACCATCCACACCCATAAGCGCGTTCTTGACAGCCTTCTCACAGTGGCCGCAAGTCATACCTGATACATTTAAAGTTGTTTTTTCCATTAATAATCTTCCTCTCTATTTTTAAATTTATAACTTAATCCGCTTCAAACGAAGGGAGTTAGTCACTACAGAAACGGAACTGAATGCCATTGCAGCTCCGGCAACCCATGGAGCCAGCAAACCGATCGCAGCAATCGGGATACCTGCTGTATTGTAGGCAAGTGCCCAGAACAGGTTTTGGCGGATATTTTGCATTGTTTTCTTGCTTAATGTGATGGCTTTAGGAATCAATGTCAGTTCTCCGCCTAGAATGGTCAAATCCGCTGCCTCTATTGCCACATCCGTACCAGTTCCTATGGCGATTCCAATGTCTGCGAGTGCCAGTGCAGGCGCATCATTGATGCCATCTCCGACCATTGCGACTTTTTTGCCTTTTAGCTGCAGTTCTTTTACATGGTTCGCCTTTTCTTCTGGAAGGACTTCTGCAATGACATGATCTATTCCGACCTGAGCAGCTATTGCTTTCGCTGTACGCGTATTGTCACCAGTAAGCATATACACTTCGATGTCAAGTGCTTTGAGTTCTTCAATTGCTGTCTTTGCCGTTTCCTTGACCGTATCCGCCACAGCGACAATGCCTTGAACTTTATTATTGATTGCAATCAGCATTGCTGTCTTGCCTTCCTTCTCAAGCTCTTCAAGCATTTGTCCATAACGGGCGAACTCAATGCCTTCATTACTCATCAGCTTTCGAGTCCCAATAAACACTTTTTCGCCATCAATGACTGCTGCAATCCCATGGCCTGGTATTGCCATAAACTCATCCATTTGCAGAATTTCAACATTATTCGCTTGACCGTATTCGACAATCGCTTCAGCAAGTGGATGTTCGGAAGCCTTTTCAGCTGAAACCAGATAGGTTAAGACCTTATCTTTGTCACCGAAAATTTCAAGATTGGTAACACTTGGCTTCCCTTTTGTAATTGTACCCGTTTTATCGAGAACAATAGCATTAATTTTATGTGTTGCCTCTAAATGTTCTCCACCTTTGAATAAAATTCCGTTTTCAGCGCCTTTTCCAGTACCTACCATGATGGAAGTAGGAGTCGCCAGGCCAAGGGCACACGGACAGGCAATTACCAATACCGCGATTGCTGTTTCAAGTGCTGATGCAAAATCCCCGGGACTAACAATAAAATACCATACAAGGAATGTCACAATGGCAATTGCAACGACAATTGGCACGAAAATCCCTGAGATTTTATCCACTACACGCTGGATTGGCGCCTTGCTTCCCTGTGCGTCCTCTACTACCTTGATAATTCCTGCTAATGCTGTATCCTTGCCAACTTTTGTGGCAGTCATGGTTAATGTTCCATTTTTATTGATTGTTGCTCCAATTAAGGAATCCCCAGAAGTTTTTTCAACCGGAATCGATTCACCTGTGATCATCGCTTCATCCACAGCAGATTGGCCTGAAACCACTTTGCCGTCAACAGGAATTTTCTCTCCTGGTTTTACAATGATCGTATCATTGACTTTCACTTCTTCGATAGGGATCTTGATTTCCTCACCATCCCTGATGACGGTCGCTTCTTTAGCCTGCAGGCTGAGCAGCTTTGAAATCGACTCTGTTGTGCGTCCCTTTGCTAGTGCTTCAAATAGCTTCCCGACTAATATTAAAGTAATCAGGACAGCACTTGTTTCAAAATACAAATGCGGCTCATAATGATGCCGGCCGATCGTCTTAAATGCTTCTGCGAGGCTGTAAAAATAAGCAGCAGAAGTTCCGAGGGCAACAAGGACATCCATGTTTGCACTTTTATTTTTCAATGACTTGTATGCACCGACATAAAACTGTGCCCCGATCCAAAATTGAACTGGTGTTGCCAATAAAAGCTGGAACCATGGGTTCATCAGCAGATGGGGCATCGGCAGGCCTGTATCCCAGGGAGCGTGACCAATCATAGTGTAGAGAAGCGGTAGGGATAAAACGATGGAAATATACAATTTTCTTTTCTTTGCGTTGATTTCCTCTTCCTTTTGCTGTGCCTTCGCCTCACGCTGCACTTTTTCCTTGGCATCATATCCAAGACCCTGGATTTTAGCAATTATTTGTTCGATTGGAAGGACAGCGCTGTTAAATTCAACGGAAGCAGATTCTGTCGCTAAATTCACATTTGCTGAGACCATTCCGTCCATCTTGTTCAGCACCTTTTCAATCCTTGTTGAGCATGCTGCACATGTCATCCCGAAGATATCCAGGTCCATTTTTTCATTTCTGACTCCGTACCCCAAATCATTAATTTTGTTAAATATGTCATCTGGAGTTATTTTATCTGGTTCAAATGAGACTGAGGCATTTTCCATCGCAAGATTTACCGTAGCCTCGACGCCATCCATCTTGTTTAGGACTTTTTCAATCCTTGTGGAACAAGAAGCGCAAGTCATTCCGGTAATATCGACGGTCATTTGTTCTTTCATCATTTACACCCCGTTTCAGTACATTATTTAAAATCCAATTAATTTCCTTCTACTCTTATTACTATACCCCTGTATAGTATATTTATCAATAAAAAAGTTTGCTTATTTTATTATTTTATCTGTATTCGGGCTAATTACAGTTAGGATTGTCACATTTAAACGGAGAAATATCTTTTTTCTCCAGGGATATAACAAAAAGCCTGGCCTTGATTAATGATCAGCCAGGCTTTACACATTAGATTTTTTTGACGTTTTGGAAGTATTCCTCCATCGTCCACTCATTTTCATAAATTTCTGTTGCAGCCTTGATTCCAACATAACGGAAATGCCAAGGTTCATACATATAGCCTGTCAAACTTTCTTTACCCTTTGGGTATCTGAGAATAAACCCGTATTTGTGGGCATTGTGGGCAAGCCAGACTCCTTCTTTTGTTTTACCGAATTGTTCATTTAAATTAAGATCATTAGTCTTGCTGGATATATCCATGGTCAGTCCAGTCTGATGCTCACTGCTGCCGGGCCTTGCTACTGCTTGCAATGCTTGTTCCTCGCCAACCTTCTGGACCTCAGCATTAAATAATGTTTCCTGGCGTCCATAGGATCGGTATCCTGAGACAGCTGTTAATTCAATTCCAACATTTTTTGCTCCAGCAAACATTGTCTCCAAAGCAACGGCAGCTTCTTTTCTCATCAAGCTCTTTTCTAGCTTTGCCTCTCCAAAGGAAAATGGAACATCCGGCCGAACGAGGTCACCTGGAATATAATTCTCGGGCAAACCAAAGATTTTATTGACAAGTGAAAGCGTGTTTTGTGGATTCTGGATAACATTTTTGCCATCTGTGGTCTGTACTACATTAAAATAAGCAGCTTCAAGTGTCAATTCATCCTCTGAGGGCTTGTCCACTTCTGTGGGGGAATTTGTTGTTGCTTCCTCTTCACTGGCAACATTATTCGATTCTTCTGATGACTGGTCTTGTCCTGCAAATTTTTCTCCTATATAAGGGATTTTTTCTAAATATGGTTGAACAGGAGCACAGCCTGTCAGTAACAAAGGCGAAGCTAATAAAATTAATATCTTTTTCATTGTTTCCACCAATCTTCAGCATTTTAAACAATAAACCCATTCTAACACTTTTTAATGGACTTTCGTATGGCCTTTTTTCCCATTCAGGCTCTATTTCCATTATGCCTGTATGGGAATTAAGGCAAACATGCATTAAGAAAACCCTCTCCTATTAGGAAAGGGTTTTCACTGATTTATTCTTTAATAACTGCTTCCAACGCTACTTCAATCATGTCATTGAAGGTAGTTTGGCGTTCTTCCGCAGTAGTCTCTTCACCGGTCAGAATGTGGTCGCTGACAGTCAGGATAGAGAGGGCCTTGCGATCGTATTTCGCAGCCAGAGTGTAAAGGGCTGTCGTTTCCATTTCAACCGCAAGAATCTGGTATTGTGCCCATTTTTCCAATTCTGAATTGTCATTGTAGAACTGGTCAGCTGTAAATACATTACCGACTTTAAGGTTCAGGCCTTTTTCCACGCCTGCATTGTAGGCTTTATAAAGCAAGTCAAAGTTTGCAGTTGGAGCGAAGTCTACACCTCCGAATGTCATTCGGTTCATTTGTGAATCAGTTGAGGATGTCATTGCCAGGATCACATCACGGACCTTAACATCCTTTTGAATGGCCCCGCACGTTCCAACACGCACAAGGTTTTGGACATTATAGCTATTCATCAATTCATTGATATAGATAGAAATCGAAGGTACACCCATGCCCGTACCTTGTACCGAAATTCTTTTTCCTTTGTATGTTCCTGTAAAGCCGAACATATTTCTTACTTCATTATATAACTGTGCATTCTCCAGGAAGGTTTCAGCTATGTATTTCGCTCTTAAAGGGTCGCCTGGCAGCAAAACCGTTTCAGCAATTTCATTTTCTTTAGCACCAATATGTACACTCATTTTAAATCCTCCATCCTATGGGTTGCTACGTTAAAACTATACCACAATATAACTTAGCAGGAAAATCTTCAGTTTCATGACAATTTCATTAACGGGAAAGCTAAAGTTAGCTTGACCAAAGCTAAAGCAAAAAATTCTTTAGTTCGAGCAGTTCTAAATCCATTGAAGAGGGTGCATAGAAAATGGGAAAAAAGCATCGTAACCGCATCAATTCACCTAAGAAAAACAATCATATCTCTCCTGAAGCAATTGTTGCCGAACAGGAAGCGCATGGGAAAGAATTCTCAGCAAACGGCAGGAAAACTAAAGCATAATGAAAAGACGATGAAGCCATGGCTTCATCGTCTTTTCGTGTTTGTATCTGCATCCCATCAGCAATATCGCTCAATCGCGCTCTGGAATTTTTGCTTTAGAGCAGGCAAATCTGATGCGTGGACGTTCATCCTGATATAGGTTTCATCCATTCCCATTGCTTCCGACAAAAATCCTCCCAGTCCTCTGGCTTTACGGTCGACCTGCATCAATACTTCAATTTCATTTTCACTATTAGGATAGAAAATCAGTTCCAATTCATCCAATCTGCCTCTGAATGGACCTGATGCAGGGATGTATTCAAACTCCTGAAGGAACGGAAGATGTCTGCGGAGATGTCTGGGTGCCTGTTCACAGTCTGCCTCCCTCAAACGGAAACCAAGCTCGCCAACAGCGTTAAAAATTCCTTGCATTACATGGTTGGGCACTACTGATAAATAATCTTTATCAGTTGGATCAACCGCATTTTTTATGTCCAGGCCAGTTGCAACCCAAACCTTTGTCCTTCCCATAGTCAGCGGCATTTCGAGAGGCAGCCTGAAAGAGAAAGGAATTTCTTTCGATTCATTCGCTTTAATCACGAATGACTGAGTAAGCCTGAAACGATCAATCTGTGCTGTAGCAGTATACTTCCGATCATCCGCTTCTTTGATATACGTTGTATGTAAACTCAAATAGATGTCATCAATGTTTTGTTCTGTGCTGCCACCGCGAATCTGGACAACACCACGAACTTCTTCACCTGGCATGACTTGATCTTTTTCAAGCTTTGTATCCACTTTAGCTGCACCGATTCCCACACTTGCAAACACTTTATTAAATAATGACATTCCCTTTTCCTCCCTATTGCATCTTTTTTATTTCATATTAATGTATACGATTGATTCTTTACAGAGTTTCACTTCAGAGATATTTTTTCTTCGTAAAAAAATAAAAAGGCAGATTCAAGTGGAATCCGCCTAACAACTTTCTCAATTAGTCATCTTGTTCTTCGTCTATAATGCATTTTTCGATCAGATATTCAAAAGTGATATCTGCCATTTCTTCTAATTCTTCCTCAGTGGGAACGTATCCCCTTTTTACAAGTTCATGAAAGAAAAATTCAGCAATTTCTTCTGTATCGATAAAAACCTCAATCTCTTTCACAGATTCGCCCCCCTTTATTCCAAATGTATGTGAACCATGCTCGTTTCATGCCAAGCATTCATTTTTTTCTGAAAACGTTCTATCTGAATTGGACAAGCATAGAATGGAATAAATAAAAATAAGGAGTGATTCCATATGGAGAAACTGGAAACAGTTGTAGGGATGATTGTTGAGGATGTTAACAAGGAAGAGAGTGCGATTGTTGGTCTGTTTGGTACAATGGTCAATTTTTTATTCAAAACCATATTGGCATGTGGAATTCCTTTTATGTTATATGTCTTTCTTCAATTTATCGGATAGTTTAAACATGGCTTTTGCCGTCGTTATTGACGAGGATCGAAAGCTTGCGCAGGATCACTCTCATTACATGAGCATACTCATCATCATTGAACATTTTATATAAAATACGGTAATCATTATAAATATCCAGCAAATTATCAATGGTCATTCTTTTTTGATTGATTTTCCGTAATTCCTCTTTTTCCCCAGCCCTTGGCTGATTCGCCTTTTTCTCAAGATTGACCGAAGGCTTCACCTCTTTGTTGGCTGAAAACAGCAGGCCAAGCTTTTGGATGAATGTATCTGCGCTGTCCGAGTCTGCTACGAGCGTTAATTCTTCTTCTCCGGCTTCAAGCCATTCTCCATCCTTTATTCTCGAGAGCTCATAAATGACATCTTCCCATGCATCTTCTTTGTATCTCCAGATTTCAGTCCTGAATCCAACGACTTTAAAAAGGTCTGCACCATAGCCTTTTACCTGGACTAAATCTCCGAAGAAATATTTATATTCGATGTCAATTTGCTCCTTTTCAAGCAGCTTCCCATCATATTCTGAAAGCATTTGCAAGCTTGTTTCCAAGTACAAGCCCTCGCTCTTGTTGATTTCATATACATGAAGGCCATCCAGCCACTTAATATCTGTCACTTTCCCCACAGTCCCATAAATAGTGATCACGACTGTATCACCGATGTTAAACTTAGGTTTTTTCCGTTTTTCCATTTCCTCCATCCTCTCAACGATGAGTCGTGAATTGTGATTACAACAGTATATGCATTATTCTGAAAATCGCCACGCCTAGATGGGGAGGTATTTTTTTGTTTATGAAAAAAGGCTTCTGCAAAATGTCGCAGAAGCCTCTTATCTTACCTTTAACTTTCTGATATCAAATATAACTCCCAGACTTCATCAAAAACAGCCATGCTTTCCGGATATTGTCCATTCATTTCCAAATATGAGCTGATTTCGTCATAGTCCTCGGAATTTTTGGGAAACGAGAGGTCATCGTATGCTGAATTGGCGAATCTGCTGATGGCATCCTTTGGAGAAGTGGTGCGGTATTTCATAAGAAAGTGGTAAAAGCTTTTATACATATATGAACGCCTGCCTATTGTAAAAATTAGTTTGACCATACTATAACGGATAAGTTCCAGGGCGTCCACTATCATGCAAAAATCGATGTCAGGAGCCGATGAAAAAAGCACCTTCCTCAAAGGAAGATGCTCACACATTATTGCCATCTTGATGATTTAGCCATTTCAAGCAGTGCCCAAATGATATTGAACATCAGGATTGCTACGGTAATCGGGACGGCATGCAGCCAGTTCATCCCGAACTTCTCTTTGATCAGCCGCACATAATATCCGCACATGAACAGGACAAACATCGCTGCCACCAGCATGATAGATAAAGCGATATACATGTTCTCTCCCCATTTCCCAAATGAATACTCCCCAGTCTATTATAATGAAAGGGAAGCTGAGGAATAAATGGGAATAGTGAAACTTCTGTGAACGCAAAGTGGCATTTGGTTATATTTATCACACCGGAGCTATGAAGAAAAGTCGAAGTAATTGCGCTTCAGAAGTCTTGGCTGTGCCATCAATTCCTCAAATGTGATGACCTTGCCCAGTTTTTTCGTATTGATTAAAAACAATTGGTCTTCTATTTCCTTTGTCACTAGTTCTGTTTGGTACGTCATTTGGCAGTCCTGGCAATGGACTGCCGGTGTTTCGTCAATCTGGATTGCCATTGTTCCATCGGGGAGCTCCCAGTAGACCCGGTCGGCTATGGCCTTGATATTTTCACTGCTGCACCATTCACAATTTCCCATCAGACTGCCCTCCTATTCATTCGTCGATGGGACTGCTCCTTGCCCATCAGGTACATCCGCTGTTTTTTTCTGCTGCGAATTGAATTTCTTTTCTTTCAGTTCATCCCGCTTTTCGCGCTTATCTTTTAATGAAGCATGATTCGGATCCACTTCATACTGCTCCCTGCGGTCCAGCCTTCTCAATCCTTCAGGTATCAGGTTAAACTCGCTGTCATTCATGATGGCAGCAATTCCTGTATTCGATTTCTTGTTTTCGTATTCAGGATACACTTGTTTAAAATACCCTTCCGCTCTGCCAGGCACATAGTTTTCCGGCTCCGGATATGAAGTGATGACCCCCTCGAAATTACGTAGCACGACTTTATCAGGGCTCTGGGAAATGAGGTAGTTAGGCTGCAAAGAGATTTTTCCGCCACCACCGGGAGCATCGACAACAAAAGTCGGGACTGCGTAGCCTGACGTATGGCCCCTAAGCCCCTCGATGATTTCCAACCCCTTTGTTACCGGTGCACGGAAATGGCCAATTCCTTCAGATAGGTCGCACTGGTAAATATAATAAGGCCTTACGCGAATTTTCACGAGGTCGTGCATGAGCTTTTTCATGATCGGCACGCTGTCATTGATTCCCGCAAGAATGACGGACTGGTTTCCTACAGGTACACCTGCATTGGCGAGCATTTCACAAGCCCGCTTGGAATCTTCTGTGATTTCGATGGAAGTATTGAAGTGTGTATTCAGCCAGATTGGATGGTATTTTTTGAGGATGGAACAAAGCTTCTCTGTGATTCGCTGAGGGAATACAACCGGCGCGCGTGTTCCAATTCTGATGATTTCAACATGGTCGATTTCTCGCAGGTTTTTTAAAATATATTCAAGAATGTTATCGTTGATCAAAAGTCCGTCGCCGCCTGAGATCAGCACATCCCGTACTTCAGGGGTATTACTGATATATTCAATTGCTGCATCGAGCTGTTTCTTTGCAACACCCATGCCGATTTGTCCGGAAAATCTCCTGCGGGTACAGTAACGGCAATACATCGAGCATTGATTCGTTACAAGGAATAATACTCTGTCAGGATATCTATGGGTCAGTCCAGGTACCGGAGAATCTTCATCCTCATGCAGCGGATCTTCAAGATCATATTTCGTTTTGTGGATTTCTTTTGAAATTGGTACAGATTGCATCCTGACCGGACAGCGCGGATCATCAGGATTCATTAATGACGCATAGTATGGTGTTATATTTAAAGGGATAGTTTTTGTTGAAATCCGGACTCCTTCTTCTTCTTCAGGGGTCAGATTGATTACTTTTTTCAAATCATCCAGTGTCCTGATGGTATTGGTAAGCTGCCATAGCCAATCATTCCATTGTTCCTCCGAAACATCCTTCCACAGTTCAATATCCTTCCAATGTCTTGAAGGCTTATATAAAGTTTGTTTCATTCCAATTCCCCCCGTTATTTTTATAAGTATGTATATTGCAAGTTCCGTGCCAAAGTGACGGATTATTCTGAAAGTCATATACAGGAAGGGATCAGGTCTTTAATATGTGGAGGAGACAATTTGAAAAAGAAAAAACCTGCTGAATTTCCGGCAGATTAATAAGTTTCTTATAGATTAAGTTTTTTTATTTTATATTGAAGGGTCTGTCTTGGGACATCAAGAAGGACGGCTGCTTTTTGGACGTTTCCGTTACAGGCATTGAGGGCATCTGCAATGAGCTCCTGCTCCACCTCTTTTAAATGTTCCCTTAAAATAAAGGAGGTGCGCTTTGAAGGTGTTTGCACTTTAGACTTCAAACTTTTCAGCATCACCGGCAAATCATTTTCGGTAAGCTTCTCACCTTCACACACATTCATCATATATTCGATCGTATGCTTGAGCTCTCTCACGTTACCAGGCCATTGATGGTTAAGAAAAATCTCGCAGACGTCATCATCCAGTCCTGATACACGTTTTAACAGTTTCTTGTTATATTGGTCAATAAAGATTTCAGCAAGATACAAAATATCTTCCTTCCTTTGTCTTAAGGGGCTCAATTCGAAAGTCAGCACATTCAATCGATAGAACAAATCAGTCCGCAACTGATTTTTTTCCATTGCCCGGCCAGGAAAAACATTCATTGCCGAAATAACTCTTACATTGACGGAAATAACGCTTGTGCTGCCGACTCTTCTGACAGCTCCATCCTCCAGGACCCGAAGGAGCTTGGCCTGAAGATCAAATGGCATGGAGTTCAGTTCATCAAGAAAAAGGGTTCCGCCGTTGGCCAGTTCAAATAGTCCAGGCCTGTCCACTGCTCCTGTATAGCTCCCCCTTGAGGTACCAAACAGGATGCTCTCCAGCAGGTTTTCCGGAATGGCTGCGCAATTCTGGGCAACGAAAGGTCCAGATGCCCGATTTGATGCATTGTGGATGGATTGTACGAATAACTCCTTGCCTGTACCGCTTTCCCCATAAATAAGAATGGGAGAATCGGATTTTGCCAATTTCTCAGCCTTTTTCTTGACTGAAGCAAAGTGCTGATTTTTCGTTATCAGATCGTCGAAAGTATAGGCCCCTTGTTGTTTGATCGCCTTTCCATTTTGATGCTTGAGGCTTTTTTGGATTTCTACAAGCCGTTCGGAAAGCTGCTTAATTCGGGAATAGTCTTTGGCAATTTCAACGGCACCGATTAATTCTCCCTGAACAAAGATTGGCAGAGTCGTATTGACTGTTTCGATTTTACGCCCATGCAGATTTACGAAGGATTGGGTTTCGTTATAGATCGGCTTCTTTGTTTCGATGACTTTCAGCAGGGTGCTGGACTGATCGTTCAGTGAGGGGAACACGCTAAGGAGCGGCCTCCCTACGACCTCCTTGATTTCGAGGCCGTCGTGCTTCGCAGCAACTTCATTATAAAAAATGGTGATTCCCTCAGTATTCACGACATGAATAGCCTCGTCAATGCATTTTAGAATGGCGCTTAAGATTTCTTCAGTAACATTCGAGATGGAACCCATTGTCATCACACTCCCATATTAAGTATATGACAGCGTGCCGAAAAACTGTCTTATTACTGCCCAAAATTTGGCGTTTTTGCCAAATCTTTTACCCAAACATTCATGTTTTCAATTTTATCATAAATGAATACATTGTTAACAAGCCTGCCCCGATATGAGTATCCAAGCTGATATAACACTGCGTTCATGCCGAATGACAGTGCCCTTGCAATGGAGTATGCACAGAAGATCCCATTCTCAATTAATTCTTGTTCCAGACGGTTAAGAAGGATCTTCATCAAGCCATGCTTCCTGTGCTCTTTCAGGGTCGCACAGTCGGTCATCTCTGCATTTTTATAAAACGTGTTCACATCTGCTGAAGCTGCACTTACCACCTGTCCATCGTACATGAAACCAAAATAAACTGTTCCATTTTGCATCGTCTTTACGATGTAGTCGGGATCATTTAAAGGAGTTGGATAAATTTGAAAAACTGTGCTGTACAGCTCAGATAGTCCTTTTGCATCTGACTCTTCCATCTTCTTCATGACATAGGCTTTTGGTGGAATTATGTTCTGTGCCGGTTCCGCAAGATGATAGATACTATTAATAATTCCATCTTCCCGTACCCAATGCGGGCTATGCTTCCGTTCATCACTTAAAAACTTCGAAAAGAAACAGCAGTCGGATCCAAGAAAATAGCCATCAATACTTGCTTCATATCTATATCCGCGTTCAACAAGCTGTGTAAAATGTTCTTTCCTGCCTTTAATGATCAACTTATCCACTTTTTCTTCCTCTGCAAGCTGTTCAGCTTTATCCAGGATACCGGATAAGCTGCCCAAATAATCATCAACTCTCACGCGATTATTTTTCGGATCGAGATAGGCTGTTAAATTAAAATTCTGATCTGTTATGATCCTAGTTTTTCCTTGATTCATCTTCATCCCCCACTTTTTGATAAAAAGCTAAAAATATATTTTCGAAATAACTGCTGCAGTAAAAGCCTGGCTTTTGGCCAGGCTTTTAGGTTAATCTAGCTTGAATGTAACAAGCTTCAGTTCAGTCATTTCCTCCACAGCATATTTAATTCCTTCACGGCCTGTTCCGCTCATTTTAACACCGCCGTATGGCATATGGTCAACCCTGAACGTAGGGATATCGTTGATCATCACACCGCCGACATGTATATCTCTTGCTGCTTTAAAGGCCTTTTGGAGATCTTTTGTGTAGACACCTGCCTGTAAACCGAATTGTGACTCATTGACCTGTGCGATCGCTTCATCAAACTCCTTGAAAGTATTGATATGGACAACAGGCGCAAATACTTCCTCACAGGAAATCTTATCAGCGGGATTTGCATTGAGCAGTACAGTCGGTTTCAGAACCTGCTGGTCACTGTCACCGCCTAGTACAAGTTCTGCTCCATTATCTACAGCTTCCCGGATCCAGGATTTTGCCCTTGTCACATCATTGGCACTGATCATTGCAGCAATATCCGTTGATTCATCAAGCGGGTTTCCTACTATAAGGTTTGCAGCTTCTTCAATGAAAAGTGATACGAATTCATCGGCAATGCCTTCGTGAACGAAAATGCGCTGGATCGAGATGCAGACCTGTCCCTGGTTTGAAAATGCACCTGTGACAATCCGCGGCATCACTTTATGAAGATCTGTCCCTTCATCAACGATAAGAGCAGAGTTTGAGCCAAGCTCAAGTGTTACCCGTTTCAAACCGGCATTTTCGCGGATATACTTTCCGACAGGCGGGCTACCAGTAAAGGTTACTTTCTTGACTCTGTCATCAGAGATCAGGACATCCCCGACACTCCTGCCGCTGCCCGTGACAACATTTAAAGCCCCAGCCGGAAGTCCTGCCCTGTGAAAATAAGAAGCAATTTTATATGCTGACAACGGGGTCTGGCTTGCCGGCTTCAGGACGACTGAATTTCCCGCAGCAATCGCTGGTCCAACCTTATGGGCGACTAAGTTCATCGGAAAATTGAAAGGAGTAATGGCAGCAATCACACCAAGCGGTTCTTTTACCGTATAGGCGATTCTCCCTTCACCTCCAGGAGCTGCATCCAAAGGTATGGTTTCTCCGTGGATCCGTCTTGCTTCTTCTGAAGCAAGAGTGTAAGTCATGATAGTTCGGTCCACCTCTGCACGCGCAGCCTTCAAAGGTTTGGAGGATTCTTCGGCGATCAGCCTTGCACATTCCTCTCGTTCTTCCTCGATAAAATCTGCTACCTTCCTCAGGATATCAGCTCGCTTGTGTGCCTCCATACCTGCCATCATTCCTGCTGCCCCGGCAGCTGCATCAATAGCCCTGAGGACTTCATCCTTATTCGCGTCTGCTACTTCGGTTATTTTTTCACCAGTAAAAGGATTATAAAGGGGACGGTATTTTTCCGTTTCCACATTCTCACCGTTGATCCATAACATTTGTTTCATCATATAACCTCCTATTGCTGGCAGCAATCGATAATAACTGATTCAAGCACGCCAAACCCTTCCTCAATCTGTCCATCTGTAATAACAAGGGGAGCCAAAAGCCTGATGACATTTCCATATAGACCTGCACTCATTATGATCAGCCCCTGCTGATGAGCTTTTTTAAGTATCTCCTGTACAATCTGTGACTGTGGCTTGCCGTTCTCGTCAAGAAATTCGATAGCACACATGGCACCAAGTGAACGAACATCGCCTATTTGGTTAAAACGCTCTGCCAGCTTGCCGAATCTTTCCTGGAACTTTTCTCCAAATTCTGAAGCCCTTTCAAGAAGTTTCTGCTCATCTATCATTTTAACGACTTGCATAGCTGCTACACAACCGAGAGGACTTCCCCCATAAGTCCCTCCAATTTCACCAATTCCAGCAGAATCCATAATCTCCGCCCTTCCTGTTACCGCACTGATTGGTAGACCGGCAGCAATCGATTTGGACATTGTCATGAGATCCGGAACGATACCGTAATGTTCCATCGCAAACATTTTTCCAGTCCGGCCAAATCCAGTCTGAATTTCGTCTGCGATAAACAGAATCCCGTATTGCTCACAAATCCTTTTCACACCCTGAACAAATTCCTTTGAGGGGATATTGAAGCCGCCCTCTCCCTGTACAGGCTCCATGATTACCGCAGCAATTTCGGTTGCCGGCACTTCACTGAGGAAAAAAGTCTCGAATTTCTTCAGCATATAGGCGTCCAGTTCTTCAGGAGACATGGATTTATCTTGAGAATAAACTGGATATGGCCATTTATAGGTTTCTGGGGCAAAGGGACCAAACTGGTATTTATAGGGCTTAACCTTGCTTGTCAAGGACATTGCCATATAAGTTCTTCCGTGGAAACCCCGTTCAAATGAAATAATTCCTTTTCGTCCAGAGTATTTCCTGGCGATCTTAATTGCGTTTTCCACTGCTTCAGCCCCGCTGCTTAAAAAGAATGTCTTCTTTTCATGGGTACCTGGAGTGATTTTGTTGAGCAACTCTGCCAGTTGAATATACGGTTCATACATCATCACATGAAAGCAAGGGTGAAGATAACGGTCGATTTGCTCATGAAGAGCCTTAACGACCGCAGGCGGGCAGTGCCCGACATTCAGCGTACCAATCGCACCGGCAAAATCGATGAATGTGTTGCCATCAACATCGGTAAGCAGAGCTCCTTCTCCCTTATCCGCAAAAGTTTTAAGTGTATTGAACGGACCAACAGGAACATTTTTCTCTTTTTTTTCGATCAGAGCCTGTGCTTTAGGACCTGGTATTGCCGTTTTAATCTGTATCTCTCCCATGCATTGATTCCCCTTTCATTCGTTCACTCCACACCACTTAAGAAGGAAGAGGGCAATGATTTCGGCGGCCTCAAAAACCTCCTCAAGTCTGATGTATTCATTTGCCTGGTGCGCTGTTTCTGTCACACCCGGTCCAAAAACCACGACAGGCACCCCACCAACTTTTGAAAGAATTCCGCCATCGGTTGCCCACGGCGAGGCTTCAACCAGAGGAGTGCAGTCCTTTACAGTTTCAAAGCTTTCGGAAAGTACCTGGATCAATTCATGCTCAGGATCCAGATCGCCAGGCAGCCAGCTTGCACCGAACCATTCGAGCTCAGGCACATTCTCGCTTAACCATGAATCTCCTTTACATAGACTGAGAAGTGCATTTTTCATCTCCTGTTTTGCATCTTCCTGTCTTTCGTTCGGTGCAACCCCCATCCGCCCTTCAATGACTGCCAGGTCCGGTACTGACGAAGGCCAGTCCCCGGCGTGGATTTTCCCAATATTGATGGGAATCGGAATTGGTATACTATCAAAAAAAGGATCTGTGATTCTTGCATTTCTCTCTGATTCCAATCCCCTCAATCTATCAATCACCTGCATCGCTTTTTCAATCGCATTGACGCCCTCATACCTCGTTCCGCCGTGGGCACCCTTGCCTTTTACAGAAATCCTGAACCACATCGAACCTTGCTGTTTCGGAAAAAGCTTCATGTTCGTAGGTTCTGGAATGATCGCCCCATCAGCTTTATAGCCCCGCAATACTGCCGCCAGGGTACCAGCACCACCGCTTTCTTCTTCTATGACGCTTTGGAAGATGACATCACCTTGCAAATTCATTCCGGTGTTTTTGATTGCTTCCATCGCCATTAACAGTGCAGCAGTACCACCCTTCATATCGGTTGCCCCTCTGCCGTACAATTTACCGCATTCAATATGGCCGCTGAACGGGTCTTTCTGCCAATCTTTGTGATCCCCTGCCGGTACAACATCAATATGGCCATTCAGAATAATCGATTTCCCACCGCCTGTCCCCCTCATGGTACCGACTGCATTCGGGTTCCCCCGGAAATCGTGTCTGTCGGAACAAAATGCCGTATGTGCAGAGAGCCCGTCCCCGCCAATTTCCCAAATATCCATCTCCAGTCCAAGTTCTCGGCATTTCTCGATGATTACAGCCTGAGCCCCACTTTCATTCCCTCTCGTACTTGGCTCCTGTACAAGCTTCTGCAATAATCGCGTCCCTCTTATTCTATTTTCAGTAATGTAACTCCGCACTCTTTGTTCAGCAGATTGCACAATACCAGCCCCTTTTAGTATTCGATGACCCGGACGTCCTCAAGCATGATAAAATCGCATGCGGTTTTGGCAGTAATCTCAGCAATTGTATGCGGCGCAAATCTTTCTGTTAAAACCAAAGAACCACCCATGACACGGAAAACAGCAAGGTCCGTGATCACCATGTCAACACATTCTGCAGCTGTTAAAGGCAAGGAACATGTCTCTACTATTTTAGAAACTCCATTTTTATCCGTATGGTTCATAAGGACAGCTACTTTCTTAGCCTTCTGGGCAAGTTCCATTGCTCCGCCCATGCCAGGCACTTTCTTTCCAGGGACAATCCAGTTTGCCAGATCTCCCTTTTTGCTAATTTGCAAGGATCCCAGTATCGTAAGGTCCACCCTGCCTCTCCGAATCATCCCGAATGCCACGGCGCTGTCACAATAAGAGGAACCTGGCAATACCGTAACCGGAAAACCTCCGGCATTGCATAAATTCTCATCCTCAAGCCCTATTTCAGGAGATTCTCCCATGCCGACAATCCCATTTTCTGCATGGAACATGACTTTCATATCACCAGGCAGATGGTTCGGGACAAGAGATGGTATACCAATCCCTAAATTGACGACCATCCCTGGATTAATTTCTTCCGCAGCGCGTCTTGCCATTTTATTTCTGACGTCTATTCCCATGCCCATCTCCAATTCACCCCACCTGAAGGAATAACCATATCGACAAACACACCAGGAGTAACAATTTCTTCGGGATCCAGGCTGCCGAGCGGTACGATTTCCTCTGCTTCAGCTATCGTAAAATTCCCTGCCATTGCAACGAGCGGATTGGTATTTCGTGCACTCTTGTCAAATACAAGGTTTCCATATGGGTCTGCCTTTTTTGCATACACGATCGATACCTCTGCTGTCAGGGCTGTTTCTATCAGATATTCCTTCCCATTAAGGCTCATCGTCTTTTTTCCTTTTGATACGAATTCATGGTCAACTCCAACATCAGTCAAAATTGCACCAAGTCCCATGCCTCCAGCTCTGATTCTTTCCGTTAATGTTCCCTGAGGTGAGAACTCGACCTCGAGCTTCCCGTTTGTCATAAGCTCACCTGCGACTGGGTTTGAACCGATATGTGATGCGATGACTTTCTTTGCCCTGCCACGGCTGACGATCTTCCCTATGCCGATTTCCGGAAATCCTGTATCATTGCCGATCAAAATAAGGTTTTCTACCTGTTTTTCTAGGATTCCATCAATGAGATCCGGCGGTGATCCTACCCCGCCAAAGCCGCCAAACATCAATGTCATTCCATCATGGAAGTGCTCCATTGCCTGCTCCAGAGCTGCTATTTTTCCGAATGGATTCTCCATCTTAATTTTCAACTCCAATCTCATCTGAAAATCCCAGTGTTTCATATACTTCAGTAAATGTTGATTTCAGCAATGAAATAATTTCATCGATTTCGCGTTTCGTGGTGGTAAGCGGTGGCGCAATAATAATGGCATCTCCAGATATTCCATCAAGTCCTGCACCTGCAGGATATAGCAGTATACCGTTTTCTCTTCCTGTTTTGACAACCAAATCCGTCAATTTGACGTTTCTTTCAAATGGAATTTTTGATTCAGGCAACTTGACGAATTCTATGCCGAGCAGCAAGCCCTTCCCGCGTATATCCCCAATAAAGGGAAATTGAGATTTCAGCTTTTCCAGCCTATTCTTCAGGTATATAGCTTTGGAATCTATTTCATTCAGAATCTCATTTTTTTCAAGGTATTCCAGAACTGCCAGGGCGGCGGCACATGATTGGGGATTTGCGCTAAGTGTATGGCCGCTCATGATCACTTTTGAACCATGTAATATAGGTCCCATTACATGGTCACTCACCACTGTGGCGGCTATTGGGGCGTATCCAGCTCCCATGCCTTTCCCAAGAGCAACGATATCCGGAATGACATCCCAATGTTCACAGGCAAGCATTGTCCCCGTCCGTCCAAAACCAGTCATCACTTCATCTGCAATGAATAAGATTTGGTTTTCTTCACAAATTCTTTTAATCGTTTTATAGTAATCTTCCGGCGGAGAAATCGCCCCTCCTGCTGCGCCAATGACTGGCTCTGCAATGAACGCAGCGATATGGTCAGCGCCAATTCTCTTGATCACGTTCTCCAATTCTTGTGCACACATATATCCACATCCAGGAGCGGAACTTTGGTATGGGCACCGATAGCAATAAGGAGGGGATATTGAAGGGAATTCTTCAAGCAGCGGAACGAATCTGGCCCTTCTCCCTGGATGGCCTGACATGGAAAGAGCCCCAAGAGTGATTCCATGATAGCTGATCCACCTTGATAAAATTTTCGTCTTTGATTTCATCCCTTTTTCCTGCCAGTATTGAATCGCTATTTTCAGCGCAGTTTCCGTTGCCTCAGAACCACTGTTCACAAAGAAGCTCCAGTTCAAATCTCCAGGCAGATGCTCTGCAAGCTTATCAGCAAGCCTCTCTGCTGCTTCACTTGTAAATTGTGAGCGATACACAAAAGAAACCTTTTTTGCCTGTTCATGCATCGCCAGAATAATTTCAGGTACCCCATGCCCGATGTTTGCTGTAACAGCCCCGGAAGCGGCATCCAGATACTTCTTACCATCTTTGTCAAAAAGGTAGACACCTTTCCCATAGTCTATCTCTGGGTAGCTTTCATCCAGGGCGGGTTTGATTAAGTAGGACGGCTTCATAATCTCACTCCATTCACCGCGATTAAAATATGGACATTCTGTAAATTGTATGAAAAGAAAGCGTGAATCTTTCATATAGATAAAAAAATTCCAATTTTATTAACTTCTGTGTGATGGAATTCTTTTTCCGTTCCCTTTAAAGGTCCCGCGTTCTCCATTCGGGCACTGAAATCCATTTTCCGTTCCCTTTTGAGATCCTACTCTTTCCATTCGGGCACTGAAATCCATTTTTCGTTCCCTTTTGAGATCCTACTCACTCCATTCGGGCACTGAAATCCATTTTCCGTTCCCTTTCGAGATCCTAATCTTTCCATTCGGGCACTGAAATCCATTTTCCGTTCCCTTTCGAGATCCTACTCTTTCCATTCGGGCACTGAAATCCATTTTCCGTTCCCTTTCGAGATCCTACTCTTTCCATTCGGGCACTGAAATCCATTTTCCGTTCCCTTTTGAGATCCTACTCTTTCCATTCGGGCACTGAAGTCCATTTTACGTTCCCTTTAGAAATTCTACTCACTCCATTCGGGCACTGAAATCCATTTTCCGTTTCTTCTTGAGGTCCAGCACTCTCCATTAAGGCAAAAAAAAGACACCCATAGCAGGTGTCTTCGAAATAAAATTATTCTTTTTGTTCAATGAAGATTTCTGTTTGTCCGTCTGATGCTTTCACAGTCACAACGGCACCTATTGGCAATGTCGCGAATGGCTGGACATGCCCAAAATTCACATTTGTGATGATCGGGATGTTGCTAAGTTCCTTCTTGCTCATGAGGATTTTTTTTAACGCATCTTCCGTAATGTTAGAATTCTTTTGGAAACGGCCAATCAATAGAGCTTTTATCGAGCCTGCATCTGGAAGGTGCAAGAGCGATTGAAGATCTCTGTCAAAGCTCCTTGAATGACTTTCTTCATCATCCTCGATGAACAGGATGCTGTCCTTTAGGGAAGGCATGAATTCAGTTCCTTGAAGCAGGTTCATCGTACATAGGTTTCCGCCGATTAATTTCCCTTCAGCTTCGCCTTCCTGGATGATCGTGTAGCCCGTTTGTGGATGGAACGTCCGATTCTCCTGGTCGAGATACCATGCGTCGTCAGACCATGTTGGAGAAGGAACGATTTCATAAGGGGCATCGTTGGTTACTGCCTCCAAGAACGACTCTAATGTATATTCGAGACCGTGTTTCACGCCAAAACTTGAAAAATGCGGACCAGAGTATGAAACCAGGCCAGTTTTATGATAGATCGCCAGCTGAAGGGCAGTTATATCACTATATCCGCAAAAAACCTTCGGATTAGCGGATATTAAACTGTAATCTATATATTTTAACAGCTGGTTAGCATTGTAGCCGCCAATAGCCGTCAAGATCCCTTTTACATTCGGGTCTGCAAATGCCGCATGCAAATCCTCGATTCGTTCCTCAATAGAAGAACTGAAAAATTCATCATGTGCGTCTGCATTTTTCCCGAATGTCACCTTGAAGCCTAACTTGGCCAGTCTTTGAACAGATAGATCTATTTGGGCTTCCTTTAAAATGACCATGCTTGTCGATGGCGCGATTACCCTTATTTCATCACCTGGAACTAGTTTTGGTGCAAACATTATCTTCCCGCCCTTTCTTTCATATCTTTTATTCTATCAAAGAAAAGGACGGGTGTAAGCAAGTTAAACCAATACCGGCTCTGTTTTGCCGCCAGATTTCGATTTTTCAATAATATCAGTGGCGATCCAAACTCCACATGCACTTGCCTGTGCGAGACCTCTCGTTATGCCGGCCCCATCTCCGCCTACGTAAAGTCCGCTTATTTCTGTTTCAAATCGGTCATTCAGTTTTGGCCTTGCGGAATAGAATTTCGCTTCCACTCCATAAAACAAGGTATGATCCGAAGCAAGTCCAGGAGTGACCTGGTTTAGCGCTTCTGTCATTTCAATCAAACTCTTAAGCGTGTTATATGGGAGGACCAGTCCTAAATCGCCAGGTACCGCTTCTTTCATGGTCGGTTCTAAGAATCCTTCTTTAATCCTTTTTTCTGTTGACCTGCGTCCTTTTAATATATCGCCGTACTTCTGGACAATCAGGCCGCCACTTGAAAGGCTGTTCGCCAGACGGGAAATTTCATGAGCATACTCATTTGGCTTGTCGAATGGCTCTGAGAATGTATGTGATACAAGCAATGCAAAGTTCGTATTATTGCTTCCAAGTTTTGGATCCTTATAAGCATGCCCATTGGCAAGCATGATTCCAGAATGGTTTTCGACAACTACATGCCCCGAAGGATTGCTGCAGAATGTCCTGACACTAGTGCCAACGGATGTATTGAAAATGAATTTGCCTTCATATAAATGCTCGTTAATTTCCTCCATGACAACATTGGACGTCTCAACGCGAACACCGATATCGACCTGGTTGTTGATCATCTTCAGCCTTCTCTTTTTAAGCATCTGTGTCAGCCATTTAGAGCCGTCACGGCCCGGAGCAACAACTACTTTATCAGCGAAAATCTTTTCACCGCTTTTCAGTTCAACGCCCATGGCCTTATGGCCGTCTGGTGTTTTCTCTGTAATCAAGTCTTCAATTTCTGTCTTGAAGGCCATTTCAATTTTATCTTTTAAGTATTCAAAAATATTCTTCAAGATTTCAAGATTTTGTTCGGTTCCGAGATGGCGTACCTGTGCTCTTAAGAGTTTCAAGCCTGCAGCATATCCCCTGCGCTCGATTTCACGGACTTTTTCTGTCATCGGATCCGTTATGCTGTCGGTTGCTCCGTGTTTTAAATTGATTTCATCAACATATTTAATCAGTTCGACAACCTTAGAATCAGGAAGATAATCAGTCATCCAGCCGCCGAATTCACTTGTAATATTGAACTTGCCATCAGAATATGCACCTGCACCGCCGAACCCATTTGTGATCGAACATGCCGGCAGGCACCCTGCAAAATCTTTCTTCCCTGCTGGCGGCGGGCATTTCTCAATCTTTTTCTGCAAAATCGGGCAGTTTCTTCGATAGATATCGTGGCCTTTATCAACAAGCAAGACGTTAGCGCCTGGCATTTTCAATGTTAATTCATAGCAAGTAAAAATACCTGCAGGCCCTGCTCCAACGACAATCACATCATAGTTTGTTTTCATACAGCATCCCCCGCCAAAATTGTTTATTTACTTAACCCTTGGTAAATATAACAAAATTCCACGAGGTAGTCAACGCTAAAAACGAACTTTATTTTATTCACACAATAATAATGTTCGTGTTTTTAATCATCAAGAAAAAGAGGCCGTATGCAAACAGCCTCACAGGATTAAAACTAATTATTTTATTTACATGGAGGTGCCCGCTCTTACCAGATATGGCTGCAGCAAGCACCAATGATGATTAACAAAATGAAAAGCACTACGATTAGGGCAAAACCGCCGTAACCGTACCCACAACCTCCAACTCCTGCGTATGGGTAACCGCCATGGCACATAGCACCTTGGACTGCAGCTGGGGCATTGACTGGCATAGGGGCATTATCGTATCCGTACATTAAAAACCACTCCTCGTTTGTTTTTGAATTGCTTTCCCTTTACGGTATGATATGGGTACTTGACCCGTTTGTGCATTAGCCTATTTTTTTCAAAATTAGAAAGTGAAAATAGAAAATAATGCTTTCCTTTGATAAAACATTAGGTTAAAAATTGTATATAGAACTAGTTATTTACCGGAGGAATCAGCGCAGAATGAACTCAAACATGAAAAAGATATTCAGTGGATTTTTAGTTGCCGCCATAGTTGTTTCTATTTTTATGATTCAATCCAAACACTATTTCTCTGAGGATCTTACGGTATATGAAAAAATCGGAGAAGGTTCCTCGTTCAATTATTTAATCATAGGTGACAGTATCGGCAGAGGGGCAGGTGCGGAGACTAATGATTTGCGCTGGTTCAGCCAGCTCGAAGACCTCCTTCATGAGCAAACAGGTACCCGGGCACGCCGCAATATGGTGGTCCAAAGCGGAGCAACTGCTTTCGAAGGAATTTACAAATTTCAGAACTCACCTAAGTTCAAGGATATCGATCTAATATTCATTGTTTTTGGCGAAAACGACCGCAAATACATGGATTCGCAACAGTTTACATTTTTATATGAAAAATTGATAAGGAATGCAAAAGATCGCTATCCACGCGCTGAAATCATTACGATTATCGAGAGCCCTTTAAAGCAAGAACCCTTTGCCGATGCGATTAAACGAGTTTCTGTCCATTATGGTGCCAAGCTGCTTGACATGAGGGTTGCATTTGAAGCATCTGGTATGCAGGCAGAGCAGCTGACGGCAGATTTGATCCATCCAAATGGAAATGGTTATGCGCTATATGCCAATTCAATCCTGAAATTAATCCAAAAGAATATTCAATCAGAAGCTGCGATCGCCAGTTTCCCTAAACCATTATCAAAAAATGATTCCTTTTATTTGGCTGAAAAAAAGGACATTTCAGTCAGTAGAGGCTTCAGGTTCGAAAACGGGAGATATATCAGCCAAAAACCTGGAGATTATCTTGAATATGATTTTGAGGGGCCGCTCCTAGGCATTACTACGATTCACAGTGTCGAAGGCGGAGCTTTCCATGTTTATGTAGACGGAAACTATGTAAGGACACTCTCAACCTGGTGGCCATTTACCCGGGAAAGATATATGTATATCGCTAGTGGACTGGAAAACGGGAAACATACGGTCCGTATCGAGACAGCTGAAAAGGTATCCGGCAGAAATACGAGTGAGCATTCCTTTATTCGAATCCCTTCCATTATCGTCGCAAAGGATAAGGAGAAATAATCATAGAATTATCATCTGAAAAAGTGTATGATACTTCCATATGTTTTGTTTAAGGAGCAGAAAATGAAAAACGTCTTAAAGAATTTTATTAATGGGATCCTGACCATCGTCCCCATCATTCTCGTTATCTATGTAATCTATAAAACATTCATGTTTTTAGACAGCCTGCTGGGAAATGTACTGAAACCATATTTGCAAGAACGCTATATTCCCGGGATCGGCCTGCTGACAACACTGGTTTTGATCACCTTTCTCGGCTGGCTGTCCACGAGGTTCATCACCGGCAGCATCTTCAAACTGATTGACAGACTGCTGGAGAAAATACCTTTCGTCAAGACTGTATATTCAGTAATCAAAGATACTGTCCATTCTTTTCTGGGCGAAAAAAAATCGTTTTCCAAAGTTGCACTTGTGACAATCCCGGGGACTAAAATGAAGAGCCTGGGCTTCATTACCACAGAAAACCTGGAGTCATTCTATGAGCCATTGTCTGAGCATGTTGCTGTTTATGTTCCCCAAACTTTCCAGGTGGCCGGCTTAACTTTCCTGATTCCGAAAGAAGAAGTTGAAATAATTGATGTTAAGCCTGAAGATGCAATGAAATTCATTCTTTCAGGTGGAATGACCTCAAAAAATGGAGAAAAAGTAATAAAAGAAAACAGCCGCTGACAGCGGCTGTTTTCTTTATGAAGTAATTGTTATTTCAAGTACTGGAGTAATTCCTTTTTCCACATTGCCTACTGCCAACCTTTCCAGGGATGCTGCCTGATCTGTGTTTGTGATGATGACAGGAGTTACTGTACTCTTTGCTTTTGTCCTGATTATCTCAAGTTCGAAGGATACAAGTTTATCCCCAGTTTTCACAGAATCCCCCTGCTTCACGTGGGTTTCAAAACCTTCACCCTTCAGAGATACCGTCTCCAACCCAATATGGATCAGGATTTCTGCCCCATTCTTTGCCCTTATTCCTACCGCATGCTTTGTCGGGAAAACCTGCATGACTTCGCCATCTACAGGTGAGACAACAACACCTTCTTCCGGTTCAATTGCAATTCCATCGCCCATCATTTTCTCGGAAAATACAGGGTCTGGGACAGAACTCAGATCCACAGCCTTCCCAGTGATCGGCGACAGCAGCTGAACTGTATGGATTGGTTCTTCTTTTTTTCCGAACAACTTCTTAAACATGGATATCACCCCTTCCGTATGCTTAATCTTTAAAGAGTTTGATGTACTCTCCATAACCCTCTTCCGCCAACTTTTCTTTCGGAACAAATCTCAATGCTGCAGAATTGATGCAGTATCTCAACCCGTTTTCACCTGGCCCATCATCGAAAACATGGCCCAAATGGGAATCTGCACTTTTGCTCCTTACTTCTGTCCGGACCATAAAATGGCTCAAATCCTGCTTTTCGACGACTTCTTCTTCTTCAATAGGCTTTGTAAAGCTTGGCCAGCCACAGCCGGCGTCATATTTTTCACGAGAACTAAATAACGGCTTCCCTGAAACAATATCGACGTAGATTCCCTCTCTAAGGTCATTCCAGTATTCATTCCTGAAGGGTGGTTCTGTACCATTATTCTGTGTAACCTCATACTGCATCGGAGTAAGTCTCTTCTTCAGTTCTTCTAGATTCTTTGTCATGATTACTTTTCCCTCCAATGATTTTTGATAAAGTCTTCGCGGCCAGAACCCCTGTGATAAGCATTATATCTTTCCGGATTCTTCTTATAAAAACCTTGATGGTATGTTTCTGCAGGGTAGAAAGTTTGCGCAGGGATAATCTCTGTCACGATTGGCTTTGTAAAGCGGCCGCTTTCTTCCAGGCTCATTTTAGACTTTTCAGCCAATTTCCTTTGTTCTTCATTGTGATAGAAGATAGCGGTTTGGTACGACTTTCCCCTGTCGTAAAACTGGCCGCCTGGATCGGTCGGATCTATTTGCTGCCAGTACAGCTCCAGCAATTCCTCATAAGAATATACATCCGGATCAAATGTAATTTGCACTGCTTCATAATGTCCCGTATTTTCAGAACACACTTGTTCATATGTAGGATTTTCAGTTGTGCCTCCTGTATAGCCTGAAACAACGCTGACAATCCCCGGCTGTTCATCAAACGGCTTTACCATGCACCAGAAGCACCCACCGGCAAATGTTGCAAGCTCCACACTTTGTTTTTCCATATACAGCACCTCTTCCTGTAAAAGCATCTCACTCAAATACTTATTCCCTATTGTATATCTTTTAAAGCAAAAAACACATTTTGAGCTCCGATAATAAAATAGCCCCTTCCAAAGAAGAGGCTTAAGGTCATTTTCGCTTGAATTTTGTCTTTTGGCGAATTTCTTTATTGATATTTTTCCAGTGTTTTTTTTCTTCAGCCTGGGCTTTTCTATCAACCTTTCTGTCGATATATGCAAGTTCTTTTTGAAGCTTTTTATAGCTGTTAAACCTGCTTTCCTCAAGCAAACCTTCATTGATGGCGTTCCATATGGCACAACCCGGCTCATTATTATGGCTGCAATCACGGAACCTGCATGCAGAAGAATATTCTACTACATCCACAAAGCTCTCACCGATGCCTTCTTCACTCGACCAAAGCTGAACTTCCCTCATGCCAGGGGTATCGATGAGGATACCTCCCCCAGGGAGCAGAATCATTTCCCGATGTGTCGTCGTATGTTTTCCCTTATCATCACTTTCGCGAATCTCCTGAACCACTTGCTTCTCAACACCTGTCAGATAGTTGACAAGGCTTGATTTCCCTACACCAGATGAGCCAATTAAGGCTACCGTTTTTCCTGGTGAAAGAAAGTTTTTCAATGCTTGTGTCCCCATTTCCTCCACAACACTGATTGCAATCACTGGAACACCAAGGGATACCGACTCTACTTGCTTTAATTTTTCATCAAGATCATTGATCAAGTCTGCCTTGCTCAAGATTATGACAGGACTCGCTCCGCTTTCCCACGCAAGCAGCAGATATCTCTCAATTCTTCGAAGATTAAGGTCATCATTCAATGAGTTGACAATGAATACGGTATCAATATTGACAGCGACAATTTGTTCCTCTGTCACCACCCCAGCTGCCTTTCGGGAAAACTTGCTCATCCTTGGCAAAATCCCGTGAATTGCACCTTTTGATTCTCCAGGCGATTGTTTAACAGCAACCCAATCCCCTACAGCCGGCAAGTCTTTTCGTGCTGAAGCTTCATACGACAATTTTCCTGCTAAAGTACAGAGATATTCCCCATCTTCAAGCCACACCCTGTAGCTATGCTTATGCTCGAGCGCAACCCTGCCCAAAGTATAGCCTTTCTCTTTATACCCCTCAAAAAGGCTGATCATTTCAGCCGTAATTCCGATGCTTTCAAGTTTCATCATTCTCTTTTTTCCTCCATTATGCTTTTTAAATAGAAAAAACCACAGGCACACACGGCCCGTGGTTCATAAGCATAGAGAAAAAAAGACAAAAGTCGATTGATCCGCTTAGGATAGTGGGCCGTGCAACAAGTAACCATCAACTCTAACAACAATTAACATTCTGCTCATTGCACTCCACCTGCCTCTCGTATAATTAATATTAGTATATGGAAAATCGTTCCTTATGTAAAGCTTTTTTTGCTCAATTTTAAGTTGTCAGGAATTTATCATCTTGTAAATCCATTGGTGCTGGCTAATCGTACACCTGACATGCCCATTTTGCATATTTTACTGTGGAATATTGAATAAATTAGGAGTGAGGGGTATGGCCAGTTCAAGAAACCAGATTGATTACTTGCATAAAGCTGCCATGTACGATTTGTTGGCAAATTACTATAAATACCTTAATCCAAATTTGCATGTTATGTATTATCACAAGCATCTCCGCAACATGGGGAAAGCGGTCCAAATGATGCGTTCTAATCCAGTACTTGCCAATCAAACTATAAGAACTGCATCCATGCTGCGTTTTTTGCATGCGTCCCCGGATGTGAGAAATGTAGATATATATGTGAATGGCAGCCGGGTGCTGCGTGATTTTGAATACAAAAACAGCAGCAGCCATATGCAGCTGCCGCCTGGTAAATATCAGATTGATGTTTATCCTGCTGGAGAGAACGTATCCACTTTAATAAGCAAAAAAATCACGGTTGAACCTGGGAGAATTTATACTGCCGCATTCGCAGGGCCATCAACTAAATTAAGGCTGCTGCCATTTGAGGACCGACCGCAAACTCCAATCGGTGAAACAAAAGCAAGATTCATCCACCTCAGTCCCGATGCGCCAGCGGTCGATATAGCAGGGACCAATGGGGATATCATTTTCCCAAACGTGTCTTTCAAACAGGCTACCACCTATCTTGCACTAACACCAATGACAGTCACGCTTGAGGCTAGGGTAGCAGGGACCAAAAATACGGTTCTAACCATCCCTGACGTAAAACTGGAGCCGAATAACGCCTACACCATTGTTGCAGTTGGCACTGCTAAAGGTGAACCGCCTATCGAGGTATTGCTTCTTCAGGGATAATCACCCGGCCGGGAAACCGGCCCATTTTTTTGTAGGAAGAATAGCGCGCCCTTAATCCGCAGGGACAAACAAAGTGAATTTAATGTTGTCTTTTTTTAAATCAAATTCGTTTACGCGTACTTTAATATCACTTTTAAGCTTGAGGCCTTGCATGGATACATATACCCTTTCATCTTCGGGTTGTATGATCACTGCTTCGGGCAAATCGTAACTGTCCCTGACAAATTTAAGGACAGTCGAGACAGGAAGACGCAGTTTTCCAACTGAGATCGAACGCTGGTTCAGAATTAAATCGCCATTTTCCAAGGCCTGAGGCTCAAAGGTCAATCTTAATTCCAGCTCCTGGCTGAATAATGGGAGTGTTCCATATAACTCTACTTCATCCGTGAGCAAAACCTGATAATCAATCTTACTGTTTTTCACTTCTTCTTCAATATAATGATTAATGACCCTATTTAGATCACGTTTGTTTGTTTCCACACGGAACGCAACATCATCCGAACCTTCACTCTTTTTTACAGGTTCCGCCTTTGATTCTCCGGCTGGCGAAGTGATAAGGATCCAGAAAAACAGAACGGCTGCCGTAACTATGCCCAGTAAAACAAAGAATCCAAGTTTCCATTTGTTTCTCATCATTCTTGCAGCTCCTCTTCCATCCACCTTGATCAATGCCCCAATGTGTCGATGACTTGTTGATCAAGTTTTTCATATACCCTGTCAGAGATCAGTTGATAACCTCGGTCATTCGGGTGAAAATAATCAGTATAAAGCAAGTTTTCCTCATTATTCAGGAAAATGTCATGAATGTCGACAAAAAAGGCATTTCCGTCATTCGAGACAATGGCCTGGCTCTCACTATTCCATTCATCTACGATTTGGTTCATTTCTTTAACATCAGCAAACCAATTATAAAAAGGGTTATACAACCCGATTAAAACGATTGGTGCATCTTGATTCAGGCTTCTTATTTTAGAAAAGATGGCTTCTAATTGCTCGCCGAAGACTTCCTGTTCTGCTTTAAAGTAATTCAGCTTCAAGCTGGTAAAATTCCTTTTCACAACTTCCATGAGATCATTGCCGCCAATTGTTAAGATGATCAGATCAGCTTCCTCAACAGAGGATTGCATATTATGGCTCTCCAGCCTTACAAGAAGCTGGTCTGTCCGGTTTCCCCGAACACCGAAATTTTCAAAATTGGCATTCCTGATGGTCTTTTCTTCTTCAAGCTTTTCGGCAAGATAAGGTATATAGCCTCCGGAATCTGTACTATCCCCTACCCCTTGGGTCAACGAGTCTCCTGCCGCTACAATATGTAAGTCCTTTGGGAAGAATGAAGATGGCAATGCCTCCTTCAATTCCAGGCTCGTTTCCTTCACTTTATTAAAATTCCCTTTTTGCAAGCTATCAAACTGGCTGCAGGAAACTAATATTGCGCCAAGAAAGAAATAAAGTAAGATAAGTTTCTTCCGCATCCTTGATCACCTGCCATTAAAAGTATTCCTATTATATCATTTACGAGTATTTGATTAAAATTTATTGCAGTCTTTAATCACCGGTTAAAAAAAATAGGCCACAAGCTGCGGCCTACTGTAATGCTTTAATATCTTCGATGATCTGCTCGAAAGGAACTTCATTCAACCCAGTATAATATTTTCGCATATCCCCATTTTGGTCGACAAGATAAAAATCTGTCCCGTGGATAACCTGGTCACCGGATTCCGGTTTTTTGACAAGTGCTTTGAAGCTTTCAAGTGCGAACTTTTCAATTTCTTCCTGGGAATATCCAGTCAGGAATGACCAATTGTTAAAGTCGACATTGAATTTCTTGCCGTACTCCTTCAAAACTTCAGGGCTGTCAACTGTCGGGTCTACACTGAAAGAAACAATCTCTACGTCTTTCAAGCCTTCCTCTTTGATCATGTCCTGAAGCTTTGCCATATTGGCAGTCATTGGCGGGCATACATCCGCACAATTCGTGAATATAAAATCAGCTACCCAGACTTTTCCTTTTAAATCCTTCTTGCTGACAGATTCACCATTTTGATTGGTAAAGGCAAAATCCTCGAGTGGATAATTCTTCGCATCCTTTAAACCGCTATTGCCGCACCCGCCGGCAAAAGCCATTACTGCAGCTATGAGAATTATGAACAATCCTTTTTTCATTATATTCACCTTCGTTCTCTCAATAATGTCCATTCCAATTCTAGCAGACGTTTTTGAGAGAAGAAAGAAAAACATGTGATAGAAGTGTGAATTTCATATTCAATTATTGGGACTAAAAGAATTCTTCATCGCCGTGAAAAAATCCTTTATAAACTCTGTGTAACTGAAATTGACTGCCACTTTATGGACAGGATAATCAGCTTTGTTGACTGTTTTTCTAAAATCACCAATGCTTTGGCCGAATGATTCACCTCTATTCACAATAATTTTCACAGGAATTTCACGGTAAACCATATGATTTTCATTTACCATCCCCCAGAGGGTGAGGACATCATGAAACGGAGCACCGGTTAATTCAGGAGTCCTGGTCTTATAAAATTTGTAGTAATAATCGAACATAGGCTTTACCAGTTTGCCTACTTCACTGCCTACTGATTGGTAATACGCATCAAGTTCATTGATTATGGCAGGGGTCACAATCGCCCCGCTGGTTACATTCAACGGAAAGATTTTCACAGGAGCTTTTGCATGTGTGAGGACAAGATTGGCTGCATATGGATCTCCATAGAAATTAGCTTCTGCAACTGCGGTTACATTTCCCGGTTCATTGAAAGCGCCGCCCATCAAGTAAAACTCTTTGACCTTTTTCATTGTTTCGGGATAAAGAACGAAAGCTGCAGCAAGCGAAGAAAGCCTGCCGACATTGACTATGATAATTTCATTCGGGTTTTCTTCAATGATTCCCTGAATACCGTGAAAATTTTCCAATGTGTAGTCCACTTCGAAATCTGGTATAATCGGTCCCAATCCTTCAAGACCGTGGACATCGGGTACATATTCAGGCGGATCACCTGTCAATGACAATTCCGCCCCAGCAAAAACCGGGATATCTTTCCTTCCAGTCAGTTCCTGCAGATAAGCAGCATTTCGCAAGGCATCCTGTTTTGAAACATTTCCATAATCAGCCACGACACCAACCAAATCTATATCTTTATTGAAAAATGCATATAAGACAGCAATATTGTCATCAATTCCAAAATCGCTGAAAAACAACACTTTTTTCACCATAACGGACATCCCCCCCATATAAAAATATATTGAGGGATTCAAAAAATGATGGCAAAAATTTGAAAAACCCTGAAATTTACTCAGGGCTTTTCTTAACTATTGGGACAAATATCTCAAAAGCTGTCCCCTTCCCTTTTTCGCTAGACACCTTTATTTGACCCTTCATCCTTTCAATAATCTGGTAACAGACCATTAATCCCATTCCTGTTCCCCGTTCTTTCAAAGAATAGAATGCTGTTCCCAGTCTCGATAATTCCTCCTCTGTCATGCCAATGCCCGTATCACGGATTATGAAGACACAATACTGGCCTTGCTGCTCAAGAATCAGGCTTAACTCGCCGCCTGCTTTCATAGCTTCAATTCCATTCTTAAGGATATTAATCAGCACCTGTTTTAACTCATTCTTATTTCCCCTGATATTGACATCCGTTTTTATTTGGGTGTGCAGGGATATGTTTTTTGACATCATTGCATACGAAGCCATCAAATCCATCGCCTGCTCTGCCATATCTTTGCTTTCAAATATCTCAAGCTTATCTACATCAGGTTTGGCAAGGCTTAAATAATCATTAATAATCGTTTCAGCCCTGTTCAATTCTTCAATCATCAGCTTTACATACATATGTTCTTCCTCGCTCAATTTTTTAGCAAGAAAGATTTGAAGAAAACCTTTGACGACTGTCATTGGATTACGGATTTCGTGCGCTACTGATGCAGCCAGCTGGCCAATTGCATTCATTTTTTCAGCCCGCTGCAGTTCCTGCTGCAATTTTGTCTTTTCGTAAATATCCTCAATCGTATTGATCGCTTCTTCCAGTAACAAGGAATCCTTATCCTTTATTGGCGTTTGGCCCAACTGTTTTGAGGCAGCAGATACCCTTTCGAATAGATGGGACAGCTGGGAAGCCATTTCATTAAAACCGTCGCTCAATAAGCTCAGCTCCGATTGGTCATGAACCGGAAGCCGGACAGCGAAATTGCCAGAGCTGATTTCCTTGATTCCAAAAAACAAATCCTCAACTGGCTTCAGTACCTTCTTCAACCCCCAATTAAGGGTAAAGTAGACGCCGACAATGATTGCGGCCATTTCCAATAGCAAGATAAAGAGAATTTCTGCCTGATTTTCTTTTATGACCGAAGCTTTTGCATCAATTCCAAGGATTGCCACAACATTCCCGTTTTCATCAAGAATTGGTGCAAATGATGAAATCCATGACCCATATTGGTCATTGAATATGTCTGTGCTGGTAATCGTCTTATTTTCCCTGGCACTTCTGAATTCCTCTAAGAATTCATTACCGGCGTCATAGTACATAAGCGAACCAAATGCGTAATCACTGTAAATATCAGATGCCGCGAGGATATAAACCTTATTGTTCTGATATTCATCGGGCAGAACAATATAAGCCCCCAGGAAAGATGCACTCCTGTCACTCACCATGCTCAGCAGCGTCTCAAGGCGGTTTATGGAGGGATTCGAACGATCCCTGAACTCATAAGCCTTCTGGATGTCCGCCGGAGAAAAAGTAGATGACCAGAGGCCAGCTACTCCTTCAACCTTGTCTGCCATTTGGCTTTTCAACTGTTTTGACTGGAGATAGAAGCTGCTTCCGATTGTTGATACAACAACGAGGGTTGTAATCATAAATGAAAACAGGAGTATTTTATTGAACAATGGCAAATTCTTCACATTAAGTTTCATAATTTCATTGTCACATTCCGTTTCATTCAAAAGTGAATTCATGTGAATATTCGACGTATTCATTTAAAAATCCTGTTTTTTAGGTGGTGCTATTCCTGATTTAGTAATATTTAGAATTTTCAAGTATGATTCAAAAGAAAAAAATCCCGAACCGAAGGATTCAGGACTTTTAATTCAGCAAAATATTGGTTTATGTAATCATTATTCAAAGTAGTACATAAATCCGATTGTTCCGGGTCCGGTATGTGTACTAATAATCGGGGTTGTTTCTTCTATGGTAAAATTGGCATAACCTGTGGTTTCAATCACTGCTGCTTTGACTCTCTCAGCCAGCTCAACACCTTCAGCCTGCACGAGGCCGACGCCTTTGATTGTCTTGCCTTTCACATCTTCTGAGAATTGATTCCTGAGGAATTTCACTACTTGAGTGTGGCTCCTTGCTTTTGACACTGGAGTGTATTCCCCGCCTTCCAGCGACGCAATCGGTTTGATATTCAAAAGGGAACCGATCATCGCTTTCCCTTTTCCGATTCGGCCACCTTTGACCAAATTTTCAAGGGTATCCACTACCACAAACAGACGCGTATTTTCTCTGATCCGAGCTAACCTTGATAAGATTTCGTCTGACGTTTTGCCTTCATATGCCATTTTCGCTGCCTCAATCACCTGAAAAGCCAGAGCTTTTGAAATGAATCGTGAATCGACTACATTCACCTTTGCACTGGTCATCTGTGCAGCACTTTCAGCTGAGCGGACAGTGCCGCTCATTCCTCCAGTCATGTGGATAGAAATCACTTCATACCCATCTTCAGCCAGCTGATCATAAACTTTTAGGAATTCACCGGCAGGGGGCTGTGAACTTTTAGGCAATTCTGCCGAGGCTTTCATTTTTTCCATAAATTCTTTTGGAGTAATGTCCACCCTATCCAAATAACTCTCACCATTAATTGAAATTGACAACGGAACAACAGTGATTCCTAATTCTTTAATGGTATTCTCACTTAAATCACAAGTGGAATCTGTCACAATTTTGATTTTTGTCATAAATTCACATCCTATCAAAAAACGCTATTACTATTATACCTGTTCCATAAACCGTTTAAAATAATTGTTGCTCAATTCACATGCCTGTTCATTTACCTCAAGTGTGAGCGCGACAAAACTCTATAGATACCTCATTAAAAGAACAAAAGCGCCCTGTAGAGGCGCTTCAAAATGAATCTTCATGCATTATTTTTCAATTCGGCCGATTTGAATAATTGCTCATAATCAGGCCATTTCATGACTCTTTTTAAGTACTCTTTGAACGAATAAAATTTCTTTGCGTTTCTTTCCTGGTTTATTGCGGTAATGAATGTTTGCAAACGGACTTGGATCATAAAATAATAACGGCTTTCTTCTTCTAACACAGGAATATCCACGACTTTAACCTTCTGTCCAACAACATTTTTGAACTCTAGGCTTTTGAATAGCAAAATATCAATCCTCTTTTATACCCGTTTGATTTTATTATACCCTAAATCCCGGTCGAAATGTGTCTGTTTGCGCGGTTAAAATAATTTTTTATAAAAAAATTAATTTGATTTTATTAGTTTAATGGGACAAAAAAACGAGTGATTTAACACTCGTTTTGATCTGATTCTCATTTAATTCATGCTTAGACTATAATGATGATTCCTCGCTATTTTCCTCTTCCATGTCCCCATACTTCTCCTGCCATTCTTTTTCCTTCCTCAGCTTTCTTTTATAGACGACTTTGGAAAGATTGATGCTGATTTCATATAAGAGCAATAGCGGAATCGTAACAATGATATCTGACATGAAATCAGGCGGCGAAATGATGACTGAAATTACTATTAGGACAAAGTATGCGTATTTCCGGATCTTGACCAGAACATACGGGTTAATAACTCCCAGGGATGTCAGGAACATGACGACAACCGGCAATTCAAACAGTATCCCGAATGGGATCGTCATATGCATGATGAACTTGAAATACCTGTCTGCCGTAAAGTTCGTCACAAGCATATCTCCGCTGAGTTCTACCAGGAAATTCAGTACTGTCGGGAAAATGACAAAGTAACCGAATGCAAGTCCAACGATGAACAGGATAAATAATGCCGGAATATACGAAAGTGATATTTTCCGTTCTACGGAACTTAATGCCGGTTTGACGAATAGCCATATCTGTGTGGCCAAGACGGGAATCGTGCCAGCAATCGCGATGATTGTGGCTATCATAAAGTAAATCCAGACTATGTCACTTGGCCCCAGAACGATTAACTTTACATCCAGATCCCGGACAAAAAAGTTATAAATTTCTTTAACGTAGACAAACCCTACACCAAAGAATATAAGGAATGCCACTGCAGAAATGATCAGCCTATTTCTCAGTTCATCAAGATGATCAACAAGATTCAATTCTTTATCTTCCATACCTATCCCCTGCCAATTCCGTTTGTTGCAATTTAAATTAAGTTTGCCTCAATAACATTTTGGAATAAAAAAGATGTAAGACATAAGTATCTTACACCCTATTTAGTAACTTTATGGATTTCCTTCTTTTCTTCTTCGAATTCTTCCATAACATCACTTGTCAATTCACGAGTCGATTTCTTGAATTCACGAAGTGTCTGGCCAAATGCACGGCCGATTTCAGGAAGCTTCTTCGGTCCAAAGATAATTAAAGCTAATACAAGGATCAAGATTAATCCAGGAACTCCGATGTTTGATAACATATCAACATCTCCTTTTTACATTTTGTAAATCTACTATGATTATAGTACTTTTACTCCGTGAATTGCAGGAAAGTCGTGAAAGTTCATAAGAAATTCACAAAGGATGCCATAATCCAATATTGTAGGACATTTCTTATTCTATAACAACTTTCCTTAATTATCTATTATTAATATTATACCAGTAAATTAAACAGCTGATTATCCTTGTTTAATTCCATAAAAGCGAAACCCTTTTTCTCCATGCTGGCGATGAGCCTCGGATAATCATGCTTATTCTTCAATTCAATCCCAACAAGTGCGGGTCCACTTTCTTTATTATTTTTCTTCGTGTACTCGAATCGTGTAATATCATCACCTGGCCCAAGCACATCATCCAGGAATTCACGCAACGCTCCAGCACGCTGCGGAAAGTTGACAATGAAATAATACAATAAACCTTCATGGAGTAAAGAGCGTTCCTTAATTTCCTGCATTCTGCTGATATCATTATTGCCCCCGCTTACCACGCATACTACAGTCTTTCCTCTAATTTGCTCCTTCAAAAGATCGAGTGCTGCGATTGGCAATGCTCCTGCAGGCTCCGTTACAATCGCATGTTCATTATACAGTTCAAGGATAGATGTACAAACCTTGCCTTCCGGGACCGCAACAAGTCCGTCAACGTTTTCGCGGCAGATTTCATAAGTTTTCCCGCCTACACATTTTACTGCAGCACCGTCAACAAATGTATCAATGGCTTCTAGTGGGAACGCGCCCTTTCCCTCAAAAGCTGCGGCCATGGAGGCTGCGCCAGTGGGCTCTACACCGATTAACCTGGTTTGGGGTGAAACACTTTTTATGTATGTGCTCAAACCAGCCATTAATCCCCCTCCGCCAATGCTGGCAACAACAAAATCCACACTCTCCTGGCAGTCATTTAATATTTCCACGGCTACAGTCCCCTGGCCGGCAATAACTTTTTCATCATCAAAGGGATGGATGAACTCCCTTCCTTCCCTTCTTGCGCATTCACGCGCCTCACGATAGGAATCATCGAAGGTATCTCCAATGAGGACAATTTCCACAAATTCACGGCCGAACATCTCAACCTGGCTTACTTTCTGGCCTGGCGTGGTTGCCGGCATGAAGATTTTCCCGTTCACTCCCAGCTGTCTGCAGGCGTATGCTACACCTTGAGCATGATTTCCCGCACTGGCACACACAACACCTTGTTCAAGACCTGCTTCCCATAAAAGCTTCATTGAATAATAAGCTCCCCTTAATTTAAAGGAACGCACATGCTGCAAGTCTTCACGCTTCAGGTAAATTTCCGCTTCGTACTTCTCTGATAACCGCTGGTTCAATTGCAATGGTGTATGGGCAACAATCTCTTTCAGATGCCTGTAGGCTATTAAAATATCCTCCACATTCACCCATTTTTTCTTTAATGTTTCTTGTTCCATTTTTGTCACCCTCTATTCGCTGAAAATATTAATTTGTCCATTATAACATGAATCATAAAAATATCGAGAGAATTTTTACAATATTTAAAATCTTATACTTTTGATTTGAATAAAATGGTTATAAAATATCATAAAATAACGAAAAGACGCTGGAGGGAAATGAAATGGAATTTTCATTGAACAGTTATGACGGGGCTTTACCAGTTGAGGTTACAATCGATGAAGACAATGGCCGTTATATGATTAGAAAAAGTGACACAAGCGGAGAATTTTTCAACAGTCCAATTGAGATGGTCAAATGGATTCGGGCAAACCTAAAGCCTGATGACTTTTGCATTCCGGCAGAATTCACAAAAATGATGGAGAGCCTTACACAGTTCGAATGATGAAATTGGGTGAGTTACAAGTAAAAACCCCTGCAAAGAGCAGGGGTTTTCCATTATGATGCGATCCTCTTTGCTTTCCGGGAATCGATTATGATTTCTCTTACTTCCCCCGCAAGGGTAATTAAATCCTTATCTTTGTATTGCCGGCTGTTGATGGGCGGATTGATAATGACTTTTATTTTTGCCGGTCTGATCAATCTGCCATTTTTCTCAAAGACATCAGCGGTACCTTCAATGGACACAGGAACAATCGGGACACCCGACTCCTTAGCCAGCCTGAAGCCGCCTGCCTTGAAAAGTCCAACCGGACCCCCTTTGCTCCTTGTACCTTCTGGAAATATCACTAGTGAATGCCCATTTTTCAGCAATTCCACACCAGACAGGATCGATTCAGCCGCTTTCTCGCTATTTTTTCGATCAAGGAAGACACAGTTGATTGCCTCCATCCACGCAGACAGGATCGGAACTTTTTTAACTTCAATTTTTGAGATGAATCCAAAGGGTTTGTCAATTGCCCCAATGAGCACAGGGATATCAAAATTCCCCTCATGATTGCTGGCAAATAGGACAGGACCAGCCGGAATATGATGTCCCCCCTCTACAATAACCTCAGATCCAGTTAATCCCAGGAACGTTTTAGACCAGTTTTTAGGAGTTTCGTGAATCAGCAAACTTCTTTTGTCTGCCGGCAAATCCTTGGGCATTTTTTTAATCTTTGAAAGCTTAGGCAAGCTGTAAACAAGATAGCCACCCATATACAAAAAACATGCAATAAGTCGAAGCATTGTTTCCTCCTCAAGTTATTCTGTTGCCATTATAATGGATTTGCACTTTCAAAACTATATATATCATGAAATTCATATGCAAAAAAGCAGCCCTTTTGTTAGGACTGCTTTGATCAATTATTTACGCTTATAAATTAAAAACTCATAATCATACGGATTTTTTTCATTCCTCAGTCCGATTTCCCTTGACTCTAATCCCCATTTTTCAATATCAAACACAGGGAAGAATGTGTCGCCTTCGAACTGGTGATGAATCATGGTGAGATAAAACTTGTCTGCATGGCGGAGTACTTCCTTGAAAATTTCGGCGCCTCCAATAACGAAAATCTCATCATCCTTTTCGGCAGCATACTTCATGAAATCATCAATTGAATTCATGACTACACATCCATCTGGCTGGTAATTTTCATCGCGGGTTATGATGATATTTTCTCTTCCCGGCAGAGGCTTGCCAATTGATTCATATGTTTTCCTGCCCATGGCGATTGGGTGGCCCATAGTCACACGCTTGAAGAACTTCAAATCCTCAGGGAGCCTCCACGGCAGCTGGTTATGCAAACCGATGACGCGATTTTCATCCATTGCCCAAATTAGTGATATCATACACTGACAACCCCTTTAATATGTGGATGCGCTTCGTAATTGATCAATTCAAAATCTTCATATGTAAAATCAAAGATAGATTTGACGTCAGGGTTGATCCTCATCTGCGGCAATGGTTTTGGATCGCGGCTGAGTTGCAGCTTCACCTGTTCCACATGATTCAGGTAAATATGGGTATCCCCAAAAGTATGGATGAACTCACCAGGCTCCAGATCGCATACATGCGCAACCATCATCGTCAGAAGTGCATAAGAAGCAATATTGAAAGGCACTCCAAGGAAAACATCTGCAGACCTTTGGTAAAGCTGGCATGATAACTTGCCATCAGCTACATAAAACTGGAACATGCAATGGCATGGCGGCAATGCCATCTTATTGACTTCAGCTACGTTCCAGGCATTGACAATCATCCTTCTGGAATCGGGATTGTTTTTAATTGTCTGGATCAGTTCAGTGATCTGGTCCACAGTCACTCCATCAGCTCCTGTCCATGACCGCCATTGGTGACCGTAAACAGGACCTAGCTCCCCGCTTTCATCGGCCCATTCATTCCAGATCCTTACTCCATTCTCCTGTAAGTACTTTACATTCGTATCACCGTCCAAGAACCAGAGAAGTTCATGGATGATGGACTTTAAATGAAGCTTTTTTGTGGTGAGCAGCGGAAATCCATCTTGTAGGTTAAACCGCATCTGGTAGCCAAATGTACTGATTGTCCCGGTACCTGTACGGTCTTCCTTTTTCACACCGGTATTCAATACATGCTCGCAAAGTTGTAGATATTGTTTCATGAATTTCCCTGCCCTTCAAACGTACAAATTTGTTCCTATTATTTTAGCAATAGATTCATTAACTGAAAAGAGTATACTCATCACAATATTACTATTTATACTTTTGATGCAGAAGGTACTAATTCCTGCCCATCTGCAAAAGAAATCATATAATAGGAGAAAAATACTACTTGAGACTATTAATATATTGATAGGTTTGCGGTGCCGCTTCCTTCAGCAGCTTTGCAGGCATTCCTCCGATGTAGAACATCGCAAAGCTTTCTGCGAAATATTCTTCCGGATAGTCAAGGAAATAGGCACGCCCTGGAAAAAGGAGCCGGCTTTCGCGCTTCCAGATTTTCAAAAACTTCTCTTCATTCCGGATTTCTTCATAAACATGACGGTCGAGCGAATGTGCCAGTTCATGCAGTTCCAAATTTACCGAGCCGTGCCCGTTTCCTTTTTCACTGCTGCCGATCTTCACCAGCACGATTCTCGAACCTCCTATCCCTGGAACCTGATCCCAGGTCCTTTTGGATGTATATCCTCGTGGAACAATGCCCTTTAAATGTCTTGCCGAAGGATTATCAGTCAGATTTCCTTCAAATAGCTTCACCTTTATATTGCTGTTTACTGCTTTCCTAATCATGGAATCTGGCAGCATCATCAGCCTGTTGATGATCTGTGAGGCTTCCAGCTGGTCGAAATCCTCTTCTGGCAATACAACCAAATTTCCCGCCAGCCCTGCAGCATCTGGATCCAGTGAATCATAAAGCAGTGATTGTTGTGGATATTCACTAAGGAAGATGCCATCCATGTCGGCATTGGAGCTCCCGAGCAATGTAAAGGAAAGTATGATAACAACGAATATTTGGAAAAATTTTCGCACTGATTATCTCCCTTTCCAGATGAGTATTTGCATGAAGATGTAAATTGACGGAGAGGTTAATTGCGGGATTTAAACGTTAGAATTCTATTAAAATTATAACATATGAAAGCTTGCCTGCTGGCTGAGAATTTCAGGAAGGTTACAAATCGATGACAATGATTTGCCATAAAGGGAAGGTATTAAAATGCGGATCAAAAAATCAGGCCCATCCAGATGTTACCTGGATGAGCCTTCAGAACACAATCAAACATCAAGTCCGAAATTGCCGCAAAGCGCTGCAAGTCCTCCCGAGAAGCCGCTGCCAATGGCATTGAACTTCCACTCCCCGCCATGGCGGTACAGTTCACAAATGACAACCGCAGTTTCTACCGAGAAGTCCTCTCCAAGGTCAAAGCGAAGGATCTCTTCTCCATTTTCTTCATTCACTACTCTGGCAAATGCGTTTGAAACCTGGCCGAAGTTTTGGTTCCTTTGTTCCGCATCATGTATGGTGACTGCAATGGCGATCCTGTGGACATGTGAAGGGACTTTTGAGAAATCGATGAGGATCTGTTCATCGTCCCCATCTCCTTCCCCCGTTCTGTTGTCACCAGTATGTTCGACCCCACCGCTAGGATGCTGTAATTGATTGTAGAAGACAAAATCTGAATCCTGCCTGCACTTGCCATTTTCATCTGCCAGAAAAGCGGAGGCATCGAGGTCGAAACTGCCGCCGGCATAGCGATTTGTATCCCATCCAAGGCCTACGATCGCGCGCGTAAGTCCTGGATTGGTTTTCGTCAGATCAATCCGTTGACCCTTTGACAGGTTAATTCCCATTCCAAACACCCCTCGTTTTAAAAGCATGATATTTTTCAGTTCACAAGATTTTAAGTATATGAACGGACAACCTCACTCAAGCCTGATGCATTTGTTCCTGTTCCTACTGCAGCAAACTTCCATTCATTGTTGTTTCGATAAATTTCACCAACTAGCAAGCTTGTTTTTCCGTTATAATCATCAGTCAGATTATATTTAATCAATTCCTGGTTATTAGAGGGATTGACAACGCGGATAAACGCATTGCGGATCATGCCGAAGTGCTGCTTGCGCTTTACAGCATCGTAAATATTCACGACAAAGACAAGCTTTTCAATATGGATTGGCACTTTGCTAAGCTCAATGAAAACCTGCTCATCGTCGCCAGCACCATCACCTGTCAGGTTGTCTCCAGAGTGAGAGACACTGCCATCCTTGCTCTTCAGGTTGCCAAAGTAAATGACATCATTATTATTTTGAAGCTTATCATTTGAACCAAGCATTATGACGGATGCATCGCAGTCAACATTGGCACCGCCTCCGCCACCGAAAAGCCCGCCAAACAAGCCGCCTCCTCCGCTTTTTTGTACAGGATCCCATCCTAAACCAACCATGATCTTGGAAAGCCCTGGATTTCCTTTTGTTAAGTCGACTCGCTGACCTTTTTGTAAGCTGATAGCCATTTCCTTCACCTCGTGTAAGTATTTTAATAGATTTATGGTAAAAATGAGCTGCAGTCTTTATTGCTGCTTCATTTTCTTAAAATTTTCCTGTAGCTGCATCAAACGTTTTGTTCCTTCTTCTCTTAATCGCTTGTTTTCTTCTTCAATTGTCTTCGTCTCCTGCATACCTTTCATGATAATATTCCAGCTCTCCTCGATGGTTTCGATTTTGATGCTTGGGGCACCGGAAAGTCTGGCAATATCGACGCTCTGGCTGGAAATGTTCTGTGCATTCCTGACGAGCATTTCATTCGTGCGGCGGTCGAGCTCATTCATAGAATCAGCCACAAGCTTCTGCCTCTTAGCCGCAACTGCCTGGATCAAGCCATTCTTGAAGATTGGAATAGTTGTTACGAATGCTGAGTTGATTTTGCCGATCAGCTTCGTGTTTCCTCGCTGGAGCAGCCTGATTTGCGGAGCAGTCTGCAAGGCAACCATTTTTGCCATTTCCAGATCATAGATTCTCTGCTCCAAAAGTTCTACCGCATTACGGAGGGTATCCAGCTGCATGGAAGCCATCTGGTCACCTGCTGCTGCTTTTGCTTCAAGCTGAGGAAGCTGAGTGGTTTTCAGTTCATTTAACTTCAACTCACCGGCCACTACGTATTTTTCCAGAGTCAGATAATATTGATAGTTTTGCTCATACATTCTTTCAAGCATATTTGTGGAATCAACCATCTCAGTCTGGTACTTGGAAATTTCAATGTAAACATTATCAATCTCCCTGCCCATGGTCTGATATTTTCCAAATAGCTTCTCAACCAGCTTTTCACTTTTTTTGAACAGCTTTCCGAACAGTCCGCCTGAAGTTTTCTCAAAATCTTTCTTATCGAATCGGTCCATGATCTTGCCGAGCTGCTTCAACAATTCCCCTGAGTCTTCCACTTTAGTCGTACGCATGTTTCCGAGGATTTGATCAGAGAACCTGGAAATTTCAACTGCTGGCTCTTTCCCGAATTCAAGGATTTGTATTTGATCACGTTCATCAATACCGCGTGCCAGGTTCTGTACTTCTGGCTCGTTTCTTAATGCTAATTTCAAATCGGATACCGATGCTTCGGTCAATTTATCTTGTGGATTGGCAGTTGCAAGGCTGACATCCTGATTTTGTGTTGGATTCATCAAGTCAATCTCCCCTTAAGTTTTTTAATATACCTTGAAATAGTACTTTTTTAATGATGGATGGCTCCTTGAATTCCTGTTCGAAAACGACATCTTCAAGCCAGTGTGAATCGAAAGCGCTTTCCTCGATGAAACTCTCTATATCATTGTGGCCAGGCGGGTTGTAGATGACCAGGTCGACACCGAATTGATTCAATAACAATAGGAGAGCGGCATCTGACCTTGTCATCGTGCCGTTGAGCTCATTATTATATAAAATCACCTTGGGAACATCCTGGGAATAATCAAATTTTTGAAGCATTTTTAAAATGTTTTCCGGCACTTGCATTGCCTGGGTGAATAAATAGATTTTTAATTCTTCTTCATTTTCACGATGTTGCGGTTTCAGCTTTGGGCTGGCACATAGATTCCTGATTGCTCTCGCCAGGCCTTTTTGGAGGCCGGTTGGCAAATGGTTGTACTTCCAGTAGTGTGTGCCAGACATTTTTTCCGGATCGAGAAGTCCATCATTCCCTAAAGCATTTCTGTAGTGGAACCTGAAATCACTGTTTGCTCCAGAAGAGAATGGGAAGTTTTTTACCAGCATCGCATTCTCATTGGCTATCAAAGCGTGAAGGCGATCCCAGTATTCGCGGCGATTTCTGCTGACGCCATTTACCTTTGCAAATAAAGCCGGGACCTTCACGCTTCCGTTTTTAACTTCGAAATTCGGTCTGATCATCGCTTTTTCCCTTGCCAGCAGGAATAGCTCATCATATGTTGTTTTCAAAGTAATCGAAGACGGCGAATAATCCCTTAGCTGCCATGGTTTATACAAACCTGACCCTTCATGGTTGAGGATTGTTTCGATTTCCCGCGAGGCCCGGTATGCAACAGTTGCCGTACGCTTGCGCTTTTCTACAGGAAACGGTTCCGGTTCTTTATTCTCGGGAAAAACATGGACAAAGGTTTTTTCTTTATCAGGATCATGCAAGGAAAATACATCATTGCCGCCAGGTGTGAATGAAATGAGATCACAGCCGATTTTCATTACAAACATCAGGAAGTATTGATGGCTTTTCTTGTAATTGCCATACCACATGAAGCCGGGCATCTTTTTTTCGGGATCAGCGTCCTTCAGAGGACTTTCCAGATGGTTATAAGACCATTTAATTACATCCACAAGTACCCTCCGAAGTTCAGGGCTTTTCAATCCGCCGTCTTCTGTATGTGCGAAAAATTCAAAAATCTCAATTGCTGCTTCTCTGATTTTCCTATGAACAAGAGGGTTACGTGAGGATATTAACAATTTCTCACCATCCAGGAATGCAACAAATCGATTGATTGAGAGATTTTGTTCTGCATTGATATTGATGATTTTCTGAATCGATTGAAAATGAGCATTATCAATCTTCTTATCAAGCGATTCCTCACTTAATAAAATCATGCCATTCATATGTACATAATCATACAGCTGATTGTAATATTCGTCCTCATCAAGTGTAATGCCGATGAACCTCGTCAGCACCTGGCCGAGATGCATCGCAGTTCCCTCCTTCTGAAACAGCGGTCGTTCACTTGACGGTTTCTCGAATAGAGACAACCAATTGTCGTATGTAACGGGCAATGTATGTATTTTTAATTGGCTAATTGATGGATACATGAAATCACTTCCCACTAAGCACGAAAGTCTAGAATTTTTTTCAAAATAAGCTTTTCTGATTAACAGCCTATATTTACCATCATACCATACAAAGAGCATTCTATTAGCAAGTACGGATGAAATCGAAAAAAAGTTTCACTTTTTTGCACAACCCTTGTATTTTCACCTTTGTTCTTGTCCATGCATATAGTTGAGTACTAAGTTCAGGAAGGTGGACTCACATGCGTTTCTTATATAAAAGGAAGCCAGCCGGCGAATTGCAGCTTGAAATCCAGGAAGTCAGGCAGGCTATGTGTTCAGGATCTCTCGTTTTGTTTGATTTGCTCTTCTATTCTTTTATTTTTTCAATGTTAATTTTGCCTGCGACTGCAAGCTTCTTTCATTTCGGAGGACTATTCGTGCTTATTTACGCATCATTTGCGTGTTTATTTCTCTTTATCCGCAGGTCTTTAAGTAAAAATAATGGTCTCAACGATTCTTTTCGCTGATTGCCACTCTGATTTTCTCAAGTATTTCTTCCCCGGCATATGCTCCGGTTTGTTCTGTGAAGATATATGACAGTAATGGATTGTGTGCTGCCAGTTCACCATGCGCCGGTATAAAGCTATGATCGCATTTCACAAGGAAATCTTCATCGAGAAGCGAATCACCCGCGCCGAATAGTGTGCTTATTCCTTCCCTGTCTTTTACAAAGGCTACCGCATCTCCCTTACTGATTGGGTTTGGCATGAAATATAGCTTCCTTCCCTGGTAAGATACTCTCCACCCATACACAGAAGCCAACCTTTTGAAATCCCGGACTTGCTCTTCGGAAAGTTTTTCATCTAAAAGAAAATACAAAAATAACCCCTCAGCAGAATTAAGCTTTCCATTGACATGATAGATATCTTTTTGGAGATGGTCCTTTAATTCATCCAATGCAGCACATTCCTGCTTCAGTCTTACTGAAATATTCTCACGCCAGTCCGGCAGCGGCTTCCCTTCAAACAAAATCTCTGCACCATTGAAGGTGACGGCATATTTAACAGGTATTTGTTCCTTGAAAATAAATACCCTTTCGTACTGTGCAGTTGTTCTAGTCGTCACAGGCACAAGGAGAAGCTCCTCTGATATTTCCCGTAGAACCTCCAAAGCTTTTCCAGTCATGTACGCAAGATCCTGAGTTCCCTTTTTTTCAACTGCATGTAATTGGTCATTCAATCGTGGCCCCAGGTCCTCGATTGCTTTCCTGGAAAAGATCATAGTCCTGTCCAGGTCGGTTGCGAACATCATGTTGTTTTACCCCTTTAACTGCTTAATCAGGCCGCAGCAAGCATAATCCATATCCGGATAGTGTATTAGTTCGACCTGTTTCTCTTTGGCAAGCATTACTATATGCTTGATATACGGGTTGTCAAAATCTTTCACAAGGATTTTCCACGGAATCCTGCGCAAAAGGACTCTTGTTGTTTCACCAACACCAGGTTTAATTAAATTGATATTGTCTACTTCAAATTCGCCAGCAATCCTTTTAACGATGTCCATCCCTTTAAAATCGGCATGCTTTTCACCTGACACTATAACAGCTGCCTCTTTTGCCGCCAATTCAAAGACCCCATCGAATTCTCTGCTGATGATTTCAATAAACTCATTCGAAACATCAATATCCTCAAATTCGTTATAATACTTTGCGCCATGGAAGTCGTCTCTTTTTATGAAGTACTCATTCAGTACCGTCCTGCTGACCAGGCCAGACACTGTTGAATTCAGGCAGGCGCTTGGGAGAAGAAAATCTTCCCTTGTGCCATATAGTGTGGAACAATGTCCTGGGTCAGCGAGCACAGCGATATTATCATCAAGAAGGTAACCCTGTTCTTTATGGAACAAGGCGCATGATTTTTGAAGTTCTCTGGAGATAGCCCCTTTGCCGGTCCAGCCGTCAATGAACTGGATTTGCTTCCCTTCATGATGATCCAAGATATACAGCAACGCATTTTCATCCACGCCTTTACCTCTGATAATCGAGATGCTGTAATGCGGCAGGCTTATCCCATATTTCGCTTTAATATACCGTTTAATAAGAACGCCCACAGGAGTGCCTGCCCTTGCAAGTGAAACAAGGACGGCATTCTCGCCCTTCGTTCTGTATATTTGTTCTGCGACAATCCCTGTGTATATGGCCACATCTTTCTTATAGGAACAAACCAGGTCCCGGAAAAGGTCCATATATTCTTCGCTGGGCTTTTCTTCGATCGGCAATGATTCACTATAATGCCGGCCATTCTGAATTTGCTTTTCTCTTACCTCCGGGGAACCTTCAAGTTCGATACCGGACAGGTCCTTAAGGAGAAAAATGACATCTTCCGTGTCGTATGATCCAAACTTCCGTCCAGACATCATTCCGCCACCTGCCTGCTATGATAGAAGACGATTTTTATTGAAGGAATCCCGGAAATTCTCAATTGCTCAACAAATGGATTCAGCCATTCATCCGGTACTTCTCTCTCAAAGAAAATGACAGCCTCGTCATAGCTGCAGGGTGCTACGTTATATAAGAAATGCTGTATTTCTGGTTCTTCAGGATTAGGGAATGCCATTCCATGTCTGGCTCCGTACCCTTCCTTGTTGACGATATGGATCGGACTCCGGGTGGTAGATTGATAGCTTATATCCCCCTGCATAAGTGCAGCTGTTTTCATCGGAATGTACATAAACTCCCCTGTACCAATAAGCAAAATCCTTTTTGCTGTTATCTTTTCTGAAAGGGTTTCTGCCATTTTTTGAATTAAACCGTCCAGCAAATCCCTTTCCGGGACACTCATTCCAAATCTTCCCGTTTGAGCTGCATATTGGATGCCTTCAAGCTTCCCGCCGTAAAAGCCCGAAACGAATTCAGACGTTATTTCGTCAAGGAACACTTTTTCAACCACTGGGTCAGGCATATCTAAGTGCTGGTTCTCACTTTGGAACTCTTTTTCAGGAGAATGTCCGGCAACTGAAAAATTGCCTTTCAACAAACTAACCGAGTTGATTTGAATTCCCAATTCTTTTTCAAGCTGATTGAATCTTGCCACATCCTCATCTGAGCGCCAATCAAGAATCGAAACAACCGTATAAACCTTTCGAGGAAATTCAGCATGAATCGATCGGATGATGTTAATAGCTGTCTTACCCGTAGACATCTCATCATCAACAAGTACGATTTCCCTGTCATTATCCAGTAAGTCCGTTGACACATAACAACGGTGAGAGGTAGCATGTGAATGTTCTTCCTCGAACGTGATGACAGGATTTTCTTTTGAAACTAGTTCTCTAGTTGTATGAAAATAATCTGCTTTTTGGAACGCAGCAAAAAAAGATTGTCCCAGAGCGGTTGCAGTTTCTGCAAACCCGATAATGACCGGTGAAATTTCTGAAGGAATAAAAGCCTCCGGTATTTCTGGATACTCTTTGGTAAAAAGCTCTGACAACTTTAATTCCTGAGCAAAACTTTTTCCCGAAGTCTTTAAGGCATATTGGTCAGCCAGCAGCAAACCTGTCAACAAACTTTTTGCAGCACGGATCGGCAAATGCTTACCCAGAATTTTGCTGACGAATAGGAACGAACGCTTTTTATTCCTTCTTGCTGCCATGACGAATAATTCTTCGAGCGGGAGATTATAAGGATTATAGGTTATTTCCAAATTGATTAATAGGTTCTCAAGAATTTGATATGAATATTTCTTGTTTGAGTAAGTCGATATTTGTGATTCCATCTTGAAGCACCCCATATACCTTTGATTTCCGCAATATTTTTTGTGCCCAGTAGTAATGCGGTTTAATTTCATTCATCTTATTCGAAAATTCACTTTTTCTGACTCCATTGTGCTGGCCAGCACTTTCCAGTATGGCTTTTGCATCTATGTATTCTTCATAGCTGACTGCATTCAATGCATGAACCGTTTTGATATGGCTTGGGTGGATGATTGTTTTGCCAGTCAATCCATTGGCAATGTCCATCAAAATTTCCTGGATCAAGCCATCCATATGCCTGTCAATCAATTCCGAACGCCATTTCAGCCCTTCTTGTCCGAATGCCGCTTTGAATGGAGTCTGCCTAAGCTGCGGCTTCAAAATCCTTTGGGTAGATGAAAAGTATTCCCACACTGGTCCTGAAACAACGTATGGACTGTCAAAACGCAGGAACACATTTACAATGTCAGAAATACAGTCACGAATCACTCCAATGTCGTATACCGTTGTATCAGCATTCCTCCTGATCCCGTACAAGCCGCTGAAATCAGTCGCTCCTATTCGGACATTAAGAATGAGTTCCCTAAATTCATCAACAACCGATTTGATTGCGAGCAACTCTTCCATTCTTGTTTCTTTTTCTATAATTCTCTTTGTTTCCAGAATCGGCATGGCGTACAGGAGAATCCCGGATGAATTCAGGCGGCGAATATATTTCAGAAGTTCACTTCCAGCATCCGGTTCGAATTTTGGAATGACAATCCCGGTCAGCACTTTTAGTGCTTCACCTGCTGTTTCAGCTAGTTGTCTTAGCTGTTGCAAGTTCCGAATTCTCACAAATATTAATGGCAGTTCTTCTTCTGTAACAAAACCCTTATGAAGTGCTTCACTTAGATGGTGCAACTCTGCAACCAGCTGCTTTTCTGCCCTTTCAACTTCATGGTCCGCAATGGCATCCTCGAGGCAAATAACCATTGAGGCGAGGCCTTCATGTTTTTTCACAAGCAAATCCTGATGGATATTTTCCCTGGTTGCCGGCATATACAATGTCGCTCCAAGGGCATACGATAAAACTTCACGATCGGCAAGTTTATTAAATTTCCCAGGCTTAACAAAGAAAAGGCTTTCTAAATCTTTTTCATATAAGTCCGAAAATAGTTTCACTAAAATATCCCCTTTGTTTGGGTAGTAGATAAAAAGAAAGGGAGCAGACCGAAGTCAGTTCCCTTAGAGTGATTTCAATTATTGTGCGTTCTTTTGCTGCTCATTCTCTGCAGCTTTTTTCTTGTTCATATAGTGAACAACGAATGTTGCCGCGAAGGTTACGAGCAGTAGAATGAAGAAGTGAATATGTTCAACATGGTATCCAAACACGCCTGCAAACATCTTCGCTGCAATGATCAGAATCAAAATGTATGCAGTTGTTTCAAGCTCTGGTACACGATCGATCAATTTAAGGAAGACGCCGGCGACTCCACGCATCATCAGTACGCCAAGCATACCTCCGAGCAGTAATACCCATACTTCCTGGCTGATACCGAAGGCAGCAAGAACACTGTCAACCGAGAAAGCAATATCCATGATTTCAACAGCTGCAACTGTTCCCCAAAAAGTACCGAAAAGACGAATAAGCAAGCCACCCTGGTTTACCCCTTCAACCTCTTCAATATCCGGGGTTTCACCTTTTCTCTTGTCCATGAAGTATTTGATGGCCAGCCATGCCAGATAGCCAGCTCCAAGGACTTTTACCCACCAGAATTCAATTAAATAAACACCAATTCCAATTGCGATGAATCGGAATATATATGCACCAAGCAAGCCATAAAATAAAGCCTTTTTCCTTTGTTGTTCTGGCAAATGCTTGACCATAACAGCCAGAACAAGTGCGTTGTCGGCTGATAAGAGCCCCTCCATGATCACCAGTGTACCAATCAATCCCCAGCTGACTGGGTCACTTAAAACCCTAACCCACATTTCCCAATCAAAAAACTGGGCATAAGTTTCGACAAAACCTTGTAATATTGCTGACATTCTAGCAGTTCCTCCCAATATGTTCATCTATATGTTTGCTATAGAAAGACCCGGCATCGGCCGGGCCTTCCATCTATAAGCTTATCTAATTTTACCCTACCTGCAGGCCGAAGTCAGTAGCAAGTGCTGCCAATCCGCCCTGATAACCGCTGCCGATCGCGCTGAATTTCCATTCGTTGTTGTGGCGGTAAAGTTCACCAACAACAATCGCTGTTTCGATTGAGAAGTCCTCGCCAAGGTCATAGCGGATCAACTCTTCGTTTGAACCAGCATTCATGATCCTGACATAAGAGTTAGATACCTGCCCGAAGTTCTGGCGGCGACCTTCGCCATCATGGATTGTGATGGTGAACGCAATTCTTTTCACCTCAGCCGGTACTGCAGCTAAATCAACTGTGATGGCTTCATCATCGCCGTCACCTGCTCCAGTACGGTTATCCCCAGTATGTACTACAGAGCCATTTCCGCCTGTTGAATTGTTATAGAATACAAAATCGTTTTCAGATGTCACTTTCCCATTTTCCCCCAATAGGAAAACAGAAGTGTCAAGGTCAAAGTCATTTCCGCCATCGTATTTATTAACATCCCAGCCGAGTCCGACTACTACATTAGTCAACCCTGGATTCGTTTTTGTAAGATCTACCTTTTGGCCTTTTGCTAAACTGATTGCCATTTTTCCTACCTCCAAAAAATTTATTCGTTTTTCATATACGGTTTTAAACAAGTATAGTTTCGTTTTTTCTACAATTATTTTTTCATAAATGGGTCATTAATTCAAATAAATCAGCTTTTCCATTTAGGAGGAGTATTTTTTGCCCAGAAAATCGTTCCCAGCTCATAATGTGTCTGGAAGCTGTCATGATAGGTATGGTAATGGAAATTAAACCAATACCCTTCCTTTGGCGGCTGATCCCTTCTCACATGGAAACGAATGATGTCTTTTCCATTGTCGCCAGTGATGTGAAAAATCTTCTCCGATTCTCCACCGCCAGGCATTTCAGTGATGCGAAGTGAATTTAAGTCTTCACCTGGATACTGGGAAGCTACCATTTCAATTGCCTTTTCGATATTAGGCAAAATCGTCTGACGGAACTCATCCTCAATCACGGGTCCTATCTTTGTGCCAAACTTCTGGAATGATTGCTGTTCAGCTTCTTTCATTGCCCTAAAGATGAATTTTTCTTTTTCAGCTTCGTCATCAACAGGAGATTCATGCGTATCTACAAATGATGATGAAGACTTTTCAGCCCTTTCAGCAGTTGTTGTCAGCAGTACGTTCGCCTGTGCTGGCGACACCATTCCAAAAGTGAAGATGGAAATCATGACAACGAGCGATTTGCGCAGCCATGCCGGCATGTGGATCACATCCTTATACATAGGGAATTTATTATAAGCTAAAACTATTAAACTCTTTTCATCATTTTTTGATTAACAGTCCAGGCTTTTGGGAAAAATATTAGAATAAATATTTTTTGTGCTTGGTTTTATTATAACTTGTTTATACGTAAAAATGGGCAAAGGGTTTCAAATTTTTCGAAAATGGTTAAAAGAAAATATTAGGAACTCAAAAAAAGAAGAATTTCAGGGGGGGTAGGATTCATGGAGTGGACCATTGTTGCAACCAGCTTTTTGATGCTCGCTTATTTCGTATACCTGGCGATAGCAGATTAATTAAATAGAAGATGACGGACGATGAATAACTCTTTTTGTCCGTCATCTGATGTTTATTATCAGTGGGTTTTCTATCCATATTAATACTTTTCAAAAACACCAAAATGGAACTTTGCAGATTTTCTCCGATGGACCTCGAAACCGAATTCTTCAAAACGTTGGCTGCGGAAATGGTCTTTTAGTATGACTTTCTTCCTCGCCACCCTTTTAGCATGATCAATCATTTCTTTGGAAAGACTTTCAAAAACAGCAAAATGTGTAAGACTCTTGATTCCATCCGACTCTAAAATCGTTTCATCGAACATCGGGTCAAAGTAAACACAGTCAACGCTGTTGTCTTCCTGGTTCATCAGATAGTCCAACGAGAAGCCCTCAACCACTTTCATTTTCCTCATTGCATCGTTGATCGGTTCATATCCCGATTCCCAGTTTTTCAGGCCGCTTTTAACTAAGTAGGCTAATTCCCGTCTTGCTTCAATCCCTGTAACAGACCCGGATTTACCAACAGTAAAGCTGGCTGCAATGCTGTCTGATCCAAGACCGAGCGTACAGTCGAGGAAGCTCATTCCTGCCTCAAGACCTGCAGCTTCTATCAAGGGGTCTTTCTCTCCCTTCATCAGTCTTTTGATCCGGAACATGGCAGAATTCGGGTGAAAAAAGAATGGTTCATTTTCTCCGAATGCAAACAATTCTAGACGCTCTTTGCCTACTACAAGACAATCATCCCTATAAATTTCCTGCATTGCTGTTACAGACCTTTTTTTCCTTGGTATATATTCAATCCGAAGTTCTAAAGCAATTCCCTTCGCCTGATTGATCATTTCTTCATTTGTCCTGCCTGCAGTTGTCACAAACATACTTTCACCCCAGTTGCAAAAGAAAGAGGATGTCTGATGACATCCTCTTTCAAATATTTTAACAGTTGGCTTCAAATGCAGCAATCAGGTTATCCATGATCGCTTCCATTGGCTGCCCTTCAATATCATGGCGCGGAATGAAGTGTACTACTTCTTTTCCTTTTAATAACGCCATAGATGGTGAAGATGGCTCTAAACCTGTAAAATACTCACGCATTTTTGCTGTTGCTTCTTTGTCCTGACCAGCAAAAACAGTCACAAGCTGGTCTGGTTTCTTTTCACTGCGCAATACAGCCTGCGTTGCAGATGGGCGTGCAAGCCCGGCAGCACAACCACATACGGAGTTGACCACGACGAGGGTCGTTCCCTCTGCATTTCCAACAAATTCTTCCACTTCATCTGCAGTAAGAAGTTCCTTGAAGCCAGCGCGTGTTAGCTCCTCGCGCATCGGCTTGACCATTTGTCTCATATATTCTTCATATGCCATTGACATAAAAGCATCCCTCCCAACAATAGTTGCAGTGTTAGCATACTATATTATCAATGTTTTCCGCAATAAAATTACGCCTTTAATCAGGAATGGACAGGCTGATGGACTGCTTTCTCTTCGAACAGATCTGTCACTGCACCTTTGGAAGAACAGGATACAAGTCTTACGTATTTAGCCAATGTTCCTCTAGCTGGCATAGCTGGGGGATTCCATGTTTTTCTCCTGTCAGCAAGCTCTTCCTCGCTTAACGCAACGGACAATAACTTCTGCTCGCTATCCACAGTGATCATATCACCGTCTTTAAGTAAAGCAATCGGGCCGCCAACCTGAGCCTCAGGAGCAATATGGCCAACCACCAGGCCGTGGCTTCCTCCTGAAAATCTCCCATCAGTCAAAAGAGCAACTGTTTCTCCCAATCCCTTTCCGACAAGAATTGCTGATAATGAAAGCATTTCTGGCATTCCAGGTCCTCCTTTTGGACCTTCATAGCGAATAACCAGTACATCCCCCGCGACTACTTCATCAGCCATTACTGCTTTCGATGCTGATTCCTCATCATCGAATACCTTAGCAGGCCCGGTCATGCTCTTGACTTTCAATCCGGAAACTTTGGCAACAGCCCCATCTGGAGAAAGATTTCCTTTTAAAACAATGAGAGGCCCATCCTTCCTTAAAGGCTGTCTAACAGGGTAAATGACCTTCTGCCCAGGCTTCAGATCAGGGAAATCCCTAAGATTTTCTTCGATCGTTTTACCAGTGACCGTCAGACAATCTCCGTTCAGAAGACCTTCTCTCCACAGCAATTTCATAACAGCAGGAACTCCACCCGCCTCAAACAGATCCTGCATGACAAATTTACCGCTTGGCTTAAGGTCAGCAATGTGCGGCACTTTCTCCTGAAGTCTGTTGAAATCCTCAAGGGTGAGGTCCACCTCGGCTGCGTGCGCAATAGCCATTAAATGCAGAATTGCGTTTGTTGAACCGCCAAGTGCCATAACGACGGTAATGGCATTCTCGAATGCTTCTTTCGTTAAAATTTTTCTCGGACGAAGGTCCTGTTCGAGCATCTGGTAAACTGCTTCTCCAGCTTTATAGCAATCTTCGCGTTTCTCATCTGTTTCTGCAGGGTGCGAAGAGCTGCCTGGGAGACTCATGCCGAGAGCTTCAATTGCACTGGCCATTGTATTCGCTGTGTACATTCCACCACAAGAGCCTGACCCCGGGCATGCATGGCATTCTATTTTGTGAAGCTGGTCATTGCCAATCGCACCTTTGTTATATTGTCCTACCCCTTCAAAGGCCGATACGATGTCAATATCCTTGCCGTCAAGCTTACCTGGTTTAATTGTTCCGCCATAGACGAACACCGAAGGAAGATCCATTCTAGCAATAGCCATCATGCAGCCAGGCATATTTTTGTCACAGCCGCCAATCGCAACGAATCCATCAAGACTTTCCCCCTGAACCACAGTTTCAATCGAATCGGCAATCAAGTCCCGACTAGGAAGCGAGTAACGCATTCCATCTGTTCCCATTGAAATACCGTCAGATACGGTTATCGTATTGAATATTAGCGGAGCTCCTCCTGCAGCTCTTGCTCCTTCCTTTGCCTTCACTGCAAGCTGATCAATATGTATATTACAAGGAGTAACTTCACTCCAGGTACTTGCGATTCCAATCATCGGTTTCTTAAAATCATCATCATTGAAACCTACTGCCCTAAGCATTGCCCTGTTCGGGGCCTTTCTGGCATCATTGCTGAACACATGACTCTTGATTCTCAAATCTTTTTCCAATGGATGTCCCTCCCGATTTTTTATACACTACAATAACCCGTTCCATTAATAATTGCAATAATTTTCTAAACATTTTAATTGTTACAAATTTGTAAGCGGATACAGTTATACATCAAATGGGTACAGGAAATCCAATAAAAAACAGGACACAATCTGCGCATCCTGTTAGTTGACAAAATATAGTTATTGTCTTCTTGCTTCTGTCATCTGCTTCCAGACAGAACCTTTTGCTTCTTCACCGTGTTCGATGCGGGCAATTGCTAATTTCACCTGCATGCTGACCTCGAATTCCGGATCATCCTCGGCAGCTTTCAATGCAGGAAGCGCCTCTTCATCACCAACTTCGTAAAGGAACATAGCTGCACGCCAGCGAACAAGCTTGCTTGAATCCTTCAGGGCTTCCATCATTACATTCGTTGCTTCAGGGTGGCCCAAATCAGATAAACAATCACCGGCTGTCCGGCGTACCGTCACCGTTTTATCTTTCAGTGCTTTATATAAAAGTGGCAAAACTTTTTTGTCTTCAATCATGCCAAGATATACTGTCGCCAAGCGGCGGATAGATGCCTTTTCATCATGCAGCGCTTTTTCAAACACAGGCAAATCTTCTGCGGTCGGATCCTCCATCTGCTCAAGCAGCTGGTATCTCACCCGCCAATCAGGATTGTCTAAATCAGTTTCGGTTATCCTGATTTTCTTCTTTGCCGCTTTAATCTGTGCTTCATGTCCTGGATTTTTCGCGAGTTTTACCAGCTCCTCCATCCTTTCAGGAGGATAAGCAGCTAAAAGCTCTTCAACGACATCATTGCCTACCTGTTCGAATTCACCGTATCTGACCCCAAGCTCTTTCCATTTTCGGACCATTACAACATTATCCTCAGGAGTTTGCACCTCACCGACGCTATTCACAAAAAGCTCTGGGAGGCCAAAGCGTTTCTCCTCTGTTCCATCAGTCAATTTCACCTGCATCGGGATTCCCTTATATACCTGCACCAGCACTTTAATTTCACCAAAATGCTCATTGATTGCCGGTGTCCCGTTTCCTGATTCTACGGCATTTTCACCAAAAGCTCTCCTGACCTCTGGCAGTATTACTTTCCAGTCGTATTTCGCATTTCTCTCGACCGCAAGGAAATCGGCTACATGATAGACTCCTTTTACACCTTCAATATTCAAAATTTTCACTACGACATCAGGAGCACCAGCAGCTGTGTCTCTTTTATAGTTATTGCTTTTGCCCATCGGAAGTTCCTGGTCTAAATTTATTTTCATCGTATTCGGGCTTGGCGTTGGTTCTATAGATAAGATTTTCATATTCCCACCCCTTTTTATTTTTCAGGAATGAAGCCATTTTAACATACCACTTAGGAGATATCATGCTGAGGGACTCCTATAAGAAAATAAGGCCTGGAATATCCAGACCTTACCCGTTTTCAACAATCTCTGAAAGATAGCTCCATCTTTCAATCAAATACTCCAGCTGCTCATTCAGCTCTGTCTCTTCTTTCATCAAATCCTGGCCTTTTTCGAAATCAGTCCCGATGTTTGCCATTTCTTTTTGAATCTCTTCAAGGCGTTCTTCTGTACCAGCAATCTTATCTTCGATTTCTTCCCACTCTTTGGTCTCCTTGAAGGTCAATTTCTTCTTCTTCGTTTTTTCTATCTGCTCTGCCTTTTCTTTCTTCGGGATAGACGGAATTGTCTCTTGTTTCGGGCGTTTTTCCAGGTATTCTGTATAATTTCCAAAATAGAGATCTGTCCTGCCTTCGCCTTCCAGTACAAGCAGCAAATCGACAACCTTATCCAGGAAGTAACGATCATGCGACACTGTGATCACGACCCCAGGGAAGTCTTCAAGATAATCTTCCAATACGGTCAAGGTCTGAGTGTCCAAATCATTCGTAGGCTCATCCAAAAGCAATACGTTTGGTTCTTCCATTAAAAGCTTTAATAGATACAATCTTCGCTTCTCGCCGCCAGATAGCTTCCTGATCGGTGTACCATGGGCATATGGAGGAAACAGGAATCTCTCCAGCATTTGTGCTGCTGAAATTGTTTTGCCGTCAGTAGTATGGACGATTTCAGCCGTTTCTTTCAAATATTCGATTACCCGCTTATTCTCATCCATATCTTCATTTTCCTGGGTATAGTATGCGATCTTCACAGTCTGTCCTGTAATGATCTCACCGGAATCGAGCTGAATCCTTCCTGACAGGATATTCAGCAAGGTCGACTTTCCTGTTCCGTTCCGTCCGATAATCCCCAGTCTGTCGCCAGGTTTCACAAGGAGATTGAAGTGATCAAGGATGACTTTATCCTCATATTTTTTTGTGGCGTCTTTCAGTTCTAGAACCTGTTTGCCAAGTCTGCTTCCGCTTAGGGAGATTTCAAGCTTTTCGGATGACTTTACATTGGACACTTCTTCATCCAGTTTATCGAAACGCTGGATTCTGGCCTTCTGTTTCGTGGTTCTGGCCTTGGCCCCGCGTCTGATCCATTCCAGTTCCTGCCTGAACAAATTTTTCTTTTTTTCCATGGTCGCAGCTTCGTTTTCCTCACGAATGGCCTTGGCTTCGAGAAAGCTTGCATAGTTCCCTTTATAGCTGTAAAGGCTGCCGCCGTCCAGCTCAAATATCCTGTTCGTGACCCTGTCGAGAAAATAACGATCATGGGTAACAAGCAACAGAGATCCAGAATATCTGGAAAGATAGTCTTCAAGCCATTTCACTGTTTCGTAATCTAGATGGTTGGTAGGCTCATCCAGAATCAGAAGATCTGGCGATTCAATCAGGACCTGCGCCAGTGCAACGCGCTTCTTTTGTCCTCCCGATAGCTCGTGTATTTTCTTAGTAAAATCTGAAATTCCAAGCTGCATCAAAATTGATTTTGCTGCCGTATTGGCATCCCAGCCATCCGCACTATCCATCCTCCGCTGCAATTCATACAGTTTCTCCTGTAATCCCGTATCATCAGGTCTATCGCTTAGTTCAGAAATGACGATCTCATAGTCTCTCATCATCTTTAGAATAGGAGCTTCTCCACTGAAAACCTGATCAAGAACCGTTCGTCCTGGTTCCATTTCAGGTTGTTGGGATAGGAATGAGATTTTATAATCCTTGGCTAGTAGAATATCGCCTGAATCAGCTTGGTCTAAACCTGCAACGATTCTCAACAGCGATGACTTGCCCGTTCCATTGACACCGATCAAGCCCACTCTTTCCCTTTCGCCAATTGTAAAGGAAATCCCATTAAAAAGTTCTTTTTCACCATATGTTTTCGTCACGTTTTCAATCGTGATCATTTTCATGCCTTACCATTCCATTCACTGTAAAATTGTCCTAGAAAACTCTTCATGAATTGATGCCGTTCCTCTGCAAGCTGTTTTGCATAGTCTGTATTCATTTTCTCTTTAAGCTTCAATAGCTTTTCATAAAAATGATTGACGGAAGAACTGTTCCCGTTGCGGTATTCTTCAATCGTCATTTCATCCCTGATATTAAGGCCGGGATCAAAGATTGGATGCCCCTTCTTGCCGCCATAAGCAAAGGTCCTGGCAATACCGATTGCGCCAAGGGCATCAAGGCGGTCTGCGTCCTGGACTATTTCCGCTTCAATACTCTCCAGTTGGATTTCCCTGCCCCCTTTGAATGAGACAGTATCAATGCAACTTTTTATTCTTGAGATGGTTTCCCTTTCAAGTTCAAGAGTTTGTAGAAATGAATCTAGCTTCACCCATCCAGCTTCCTCTGATTCATTCAATTTCTCATCAGGGATGTCGTGGAGCAAGGCTGCCATTTCAATTATGAACCAGTCGCCCTTTTGTTCCTTGTTCCAAATAAGGCGTGCGTTTTTCCTGACTCTGTCAATATGATGCCAATCATGGCCTGACGAATCTTTGCCAAGCTCATTTTTGACAAACATCTCTGCTGCTTCTATTTTTTCTTTCATTGCATGCACCTACTTTCTTACCGAATCTCATTTTACCATATTAATCTGTTAGACATAGCTTTTGATATACACAGAAATGCTTGATCAAATCTGACCCAAAAGAAAAAAGTGCCGAATTGGCACTTAAACTTCTGCGTTATTCCAGCTGATCCCAATTGTATGCTCACCTGCATGGACACCGATTACTGCTCCGATTGGGCAACTGAGGAAGCGGATGTCAGGGAATTGTGATTCAAGCTGACTCTGCCATTCGTCTCCCGCCTCTTTATGCAGCCCGTATAGAATATAGACTTCCTTGAGCCGGTGTTTTTCATGGGAATTTCTCAAATACTCAAATATTTTCTCTCTGGCTTTTTTGTCGCTGCGGACCTTGTCCTTCGAATTTAATCCACCATCTTCAATGCTGATGATTGGTTTAATGTTCAGCATGCTTCCCAGGTAAAATTGCACGCCTGACATGCGGCCGCTGCGATGAAGCTGTTCCAAGCTGCCGATCATAACATAGGTTTCATTCGAGTCGCGCAAAGTTTCAAGCTTTTCCTGAATTTCTTCGATTGTGAACCCCTGTTCTGCCAATTCAATTCCTTTCTTTAATTGGGACGTCAGCGGGTATGTGAGAACTTTCGAGTCAAAGCTTATTACAGGTATATCTACCGATTGGGAAGCTTGAACACTCGATGCGACTGTCCCGCTTAGCTTGGCTGAAACCAGGATCGAGAAAACTGCATCATATTCTTTTGCAAGCTTCTCGTACAACTCCATAAAAACGCCGACCGGTGGCTGTGAAGTTTTCGGCGGAGTTTTCAAAGTCTTTAACTTTTCATATAGTTCATCCGCAGTCAAATCCTTACCATCCAGATATTCCACATCATCCAGTACGATGGTCATCGGAACTTGATATACATCAGGATGGTTTTTTAATTCCTTATCCAGGTAGGCCGTGCTATCAGTCACCCAGGCAATCCTTTTCAAACAATCTCCCCCTATATATTTACTATACTATTTTTAAGACAATTGATTTCAGGCTTTATAGCTTCTAAAAAACCACATTAATAGATTATTCTGAAAACAACACAGAAATTCCTGCCTGAAGGGGCAGGAATTATTATTCAGTGAATAATTTTTTTTAGTTGTTCAAGAGAAGCAATCATATAATCAAGCATTTGAGTTAAATCGTCAATTTGTTCTTCATAGACCAGTCTATTGAAGGAGACAGTGGCTTCATTTTTCACAACTCTATTTTCTTCAAGAGGTATCAGCCGGACGCTTTGGGCAATCTCTCGACCATGTCCCCATATTTCTTCTAGCGTGTCCTTAACACACCGAAAAACATTTTCATCATTTTTATGGAGTATTGAGAAAGAGATCCCGACCTGACACCCTGCCAGCTGGCTGGCATTTTCACTTGCCAACAGCTCAGCGGACAGATTCTCTAAACCTGCCTCGATTGTCATCATCGCAGACAACTCTTTTGGCTCAAAACCTGTCATCGTAAAAGAGATTTCATATTTCCGCGACAACTTTGCTGTGTTAACCCAGTCATTGCGATCAATGACATCGATCTCACCGCTTAAATCCCTGTCATATATATCGCCTTCGACTACTACCTTGATGTTTTCAAATGCTGTCGGGTCAAACATAAGATTGTGCTCCTTTCTGACTAGAACAGCCCTACTGCATTCCCATCCTCATCTACGTCCATATTTAATGCTGCCGGCAGTTTCGGCAGACCTGGCATTGTCATCACTTCTCCTGTCAATGCGACGATGAACCCGGCACCCACGGATGGCTTCAGTTCCCTGACAGTGATGGTAAAGCCTGATGGTCTTCCAAGTTTTTGAGGATCATCCGACAATGAATATTGGGTCTTCGCCATACATACTGGCAGCACGCCCCAGCCATGCCCTTCAAATTCAGTCAACTGCTTCTTTGCTTTTGTTGAGAATTCGACTCCATCTGCACCATATACCTGGCGGGCAATCTTCTGGATTTTTTCTTCCAGTGAATCTGACAGATCATATAAATGTGCGAAAGTATTTTCGCTCTTCTCTATTACATCAAGCAGTGTCTGTGCAAGCTCCACTCCGCCGGCACCGCCTTTTTCCCAGACTTCTGTCAGCGCTACTGGTATTCCTGCATTCTCGCACAATTCCTTCAGAGTATTTGTTTCAAGCTCTGTATCGGTAATGAATCTATTAATTGCCACAACAAACGGAAGACCAAAGCTTGCGATCGTCTCCACATGCTTTTTCAAGTTCGTAAAACCTGCTCTTAAAGCCTGTACATCTTCATTAACAAGTTCTGTCTTTTTCATTCCGCCATGCATTTTTAAAGCACGGATTGTTGCGACGATAACAACCGCTGCAGGCTCGATTCCAGCAGCCCTGGCTTTGATATTCAGGAATTTTTCTGCTCCTAGATCGGCTCCGAATCCAGCTTCAGTCACGACAAAATCAGCAAGTCTGGATGCAGCTTCTGTAGCGATTACACTGTTGCAGCCATGGGCGATATTGGCGAACGGGCCTCCGTGAATCAATGCAGGGGTATGTTCGATGGTCTGGACAAGGTTTGGCTTTACAGCTTCCTTAAGCAGAAGGGTCAATGCTCCTTCGACACCAAGGTCACCCACAGTTACAGGCTGTCTGTCATAATTATAGGCAATAATCATATTAGCCAGTCTGCTCTTTAAGTCTTTCAAATCACTTGAAAGGCATAGGACTGCCATAATTTCAGAAGCAACAGTAATATCGAAGCCATCTTCTCTTGGAACTCCCTGAAGAGGCCCGCCAAGTCCGATGACAACTTTTCTTAGCGCACGGTCGTTTAAGTCAAGCGCTCTTTTCCAGACGATTCTGCGCTGGTCAATATTCAGCTGGTTCCCCTGCTGAAGGTGGTTGTCAATCAAAGCAGCAAGAGCGTTATTGGCCGTTGTGATCGCATGCAGGTCCCCAGTGAAATGAAGGTTGATATCCTCCATTGGAAGGACCTGTGCAAAACCACCTCCAGTAGCTCCACCCTTGATTCCCATGGTCGGGCCGAGTGAAGGTTCACGCATGGCAATCATCGTTTTTCTTCCCAGCTTATTCAATGCATCAGCAAGCCCTACGGTCACTGTGGATTTCCCTTCACCTGCTGGAGTAGGGTTGATCGCTGTTACAAGTACGACCTTGCCGCTTTCTTTCGTTTTTAATTTAACCAAAGCTTCAGATGAGAGCTTAGCTTTATATTTTCCAAACAGCTCAATATCATCGGAATCAAGGCCGACACTGGCTGCAATTTCAACAATCGGTTTCATTGGACTTTCACGAGCAATTTCGATATCTGACTTCACTTGAATATTTGTTCCCATTTCCAATCCCCCCAGATAATCTCTATATGCTTTCCACCTTATATTCTACCATCAGAGTCCTGCTGTAAGGGGAAAAATATTCATCCTTCACAAAAATTTCCCTTTAGTCAATTGCTCCACAAAAGATTACAGATTATAATAAAAATTATTATAATTCAGCCTACTTTGAAGGAGGTTACATTTTGCCGATTAAAATTCCAATGCATCTTCCTGCAAGGGAAATTCTCGAAGAAGAAAATATCTTTATCATGGATGAGGGTCGTGCTTCTTCACAGGACATCCGTCCTTTAAACATATTAATCTTGAACCTGATGCCAGAAAAGGAAAAAACCGAAAGACAGCTTCTCAGATTGCTGGGAAACACTCCACTACAGGTGAACATAACGTTCTTAAAAACCGTTACATACGAATCCAGGAACACTTCCCAATTTCATCTTGAAGAATTTTATCAAACCTTCACTCAGGTTAAGGGAAAGAAATTTGATGGCATGATCATCACAGGAGCCCCCATCGAACTGAAGGAGTTTGAAGAGGTAGACTACTGGGACGAATTGAAGGAAATTCTTGCCTGGACTGAACAGAACGTAACTTCGACATTGCATATATGCTGGGGAGCACAGGCTGCCTTGTATTATCATTATGGAATCAGAAAATTTGAGCTTCCAAGGAAATGTTCGGGGGTTTTCAGCCATCAGGTCCTTAATAAAAAAGAAAAGTTGTTAAGAGGGTTCGATGATGAATTTCTCGCTCCCCATTCGCGTAATACTGATATTTTCTTGGAAGAACTTAAAAATAATCCGAATCTTAAGCTGCTCGCATTGTCAGATGAAGCTGGGCCATTGATCATTTCATCAATCGAGGGCAGGAAGATTATGATCACAGGACATCTGGAGTACGAAGCCACTACTCTTGCAGAAGAGTATGCCCGTGACAAGGCAAAAGGCATCGATATCCAAATACCAAAACACTATTTTCCGCAGAATGATCACAATAGGAATCCGGTTAATCGCTGGAGATCTCACGCCCATTTGTTCTTTTCGAATTGGCTGAATTATTATGTATATCAGGAAACTCCTTTTGAATGGGATTAGTAAAGGCATCGAGCGATTCGATGCCTTCTATTGTTTTCTATTAAAAAATGGCTCTGTTAAATTGGGCAATAACAGAGCCTAAAAAATAAAAATAATCTTTAGCTTTGAGGAGCATAATACACTTCTTCAAATGGCTGGACGACAACAAAGCCTTCCCCGCTGAATTTCATTTGAATCGATTCTCCGCTGCCGCGGCCCAAAAAGGTCTTGAATGAAATGTCTGTAACGAATTCCGGCTGCAGGTTTCCAGACCAGGCCACTGTGGCATTAGGATCTGTATAGACAGGATTATTAGGATTCACAAGCAATGTCAATGGTTCATAATGAGAGGTAATCGCTACCATTCCCGCACCCTCAAGTCGGACATTGAACAACCCGCCTGAAATCATTCCAGCTACCCTCTTCATAAGCTTGATATCCCAGCTTATGGAAGGTTCGAATGCAAGCAGGTCGTTGCCGTTGACGAAAATCGCTTCATTTTGGAGATTCAAGATGGATATTTTCTTACCCTGGTCAGCCAAATACAGCTTCCCACTTCCATTTGCTTTCATCAAAGAAGTACCTTCCCCGGTTAAGGCTTTCTTGAACATCTTCCCCAGGCCATGCTCCAGCACACCTTCACGCTCAAACTTAATCTGCCCACGATATGAAACCATCGCACCTGCCTTTGACCACACCTGTCCATTCAGGTTGATTTCCAGCATCCTCGGTGTTTCCAGCTCAAATAGACCTTCTCCCTTATCCTGCTGCTTTGTGTTCTTTACAAACTCCTCTATAGAGTAACGGCTCATGAAATTTCCCTCCTTATTTAATAACCTTGAACATAAAAACCCACATAAACGAAAGTGACTGCTGAAGTTCAACTGGCAATGAGCCGAGAGGCAGCTGTTCTGCAGCTTTTTTGTATACACCGAACTCACCGGCTTTACTCCAGCCATTTTCCAGTGCCAGTTTCTCAAGCTCCCATGGCATGATAGTATTGCAGATGATTTCTTCTCCATAAAGCCTCTTGAAACTATTTGATCTTGGCGCCGCTGTGGGCCCAAGAATGCCTATGCAGGCATAGCCGCCAGGCTTCAAAATGCGTGCTATTTCCTTCAAAGATTCATAGGGACTTCTCGTCCATTCTATGGAATTGATTGCCATTACTGCATCAAAAGTATTGCTTTGAATTCCGCACTCAGAAAGGTTGGCTTTCAAAAAAACAGCTTGGCTGACTCGAGGGTTCTGCTTTGCTCTCTCTAGCATTTCCTCAGAAACATCGATCCCTGTGACCATATATCCTGCTTCAGCCAGCTTTTCAGAGCCAATACCGTCTCCGCATCCTAAATCACACACACTCACTCCGACGGGCAGAAACTGTTTTATGAACGGGACAATGTCTTTGCGGCTTCCAGTTTCCCACATTCCTCTGCTTCTCGAATTCCATGAGGGTGCCATACCGTCCCACTGTTTTTCTGATTCCATTTTCCAATTGAAAGTTCCCATAAGTCACCTGCCATTATATTCATTTCTTATATTAGTTATTTCGCTATGAATAATGGATTTCCTCTTAGTTTAATTTATAGGAGAAAGTGCAAGACTAGGAGGATGAAAGGAGAGATAAAATTGGAACAGGAACAATTGATTGCCATACATAAAAATCACGCTGGGGAAATCATCAGTTTTCAGACTTCCAGCGGGAGGATCATATCTTATCGTAAAGCGATGCTTGAAGCATCATCAGGGGAAATTTCCGGTGTCAGCATCAATGAAGGTGAAGATGGATCTTCATCCTTAGTTTCAGATGGAATTGGTTTTGAACAATTTCCGGATATATACTAGAGGCAGTAAAAAAAGAGGGTGTCCCAAAAGGTATAAAACTTTTGGGCACCCTCGTGTTTTTTAGTAAGGCTTGTAAGAATGGTCCGTTGATTTCCGTTCCAGGCGCTTCGCTTTCCGCGGGGCCGGCGCTGAGCCTCCTCGCCGCCGTTGGCGTCTGCTGGGTCTCACCTGTCCAGCTGAGCCCGCAGGAGTCTTCGCGCCTTCCACTCCAATCAACTCAGGTTTCTAAATTCATTTTTAGCGCAAAATAAGAACAGGAAAATTATAACCTCAATAGCATCTTGTCCGAGGCGACTGTCAGATCTAATTCATTCAACCTTTTGAGTCAGCCTGTTTTAATTATTGTTCATCATTTTGTTTTTGTATTGCCTTCAATGCTTCAACCCTGGATTCGTCTTCCTCGAAAAACTGCACAAGGTCACCGATCCTGTCGATCGCATCCCAGCTTAAGTGATGTTCGATTCCCTCGACATCATTATAAATATTTTCTTCTTTCACGCCGATTACCTTCAATAATTGCTCCAGCAGCTCATGGCGGTAAACCAGCCTCTTGCCAGTCTTGATCCCTTTAGGAGTCAGCATCAGGCCCCGATATTTTTCATAGATCAAAAACTGGTCTTTATCAAGTTTCTGAACCATTTTTGTAACAGAGGAGGGATGGACGGACAATGCCTCTGCGATATCGACTACCCGGGCATAGCCTTTTTGTTCAATTAATATAAAAATTTGTTCAATGTAATCTTCCATACTAGGTGTTGGCATCCCATGACCTCCAATGCTTAAACAATAGCCATATTAAAGTGTACTATAGAAGAACATGGGTGACAAGGCGTTATCCACCTTGCCTGACAGGCTGGACATCTATATCGAATTTCAGCTTATTTTCCTGCCCGTCCCAAAAAAGCTTGGCGGCAAAGGTTTTATCCTTGCTTTGAAAGCCTTCGATCACATCTGTAGTTCCTTCTGACAGCAGCTTTTTGATATTTTTTTGTGTTACTGTTTTCCCGAGAATTTGTTTGGAAAGGGTGAAGTTGCACTTTGTTTTTTGATAGTTTGTACAGCCATAGAACGTTCCTTTATCCACGACCATCCCATCACACTTCTTACATTTGCCGAGATTTGTGCTTCGACGGGAGCGGCCGCCTTGTTTCCCTGGAATAAATGCATTCGACAACTCATCTGAAAATGTCCAGCCAGCAGCATCATCTGAAGTTTCTCCCACAAGGTGCTGGATCATTTTCGATGTCTGTTCAATGAACTGTTTTGGAGATGCTTCCCCTTCACCTATCTGATGCAGTCTCTGTTCCCATTTTGCCGTCATTTCAGGGGATGCTAGAATTTGACCTCCGACAGCTGCCACAAGAATTTTTGCTTTTGCTGTCGCAAAAACGAGGTTTTTGCGCACTTCAATGTAAGCTCGATCTTTAAGCATCGTGATAATTCCAGCTCTTGTCGCCTCAGTCCCGAGTCCTTCAGCTTTCATTAAAACTTTTTCAAGTTCCTTGTCTTCGATATGTTTACCAGCTGTTTTCATCAATGTAATTAATTGGCCTTCTGTCAGCCTTTTCGGAGGCTGTGTCTTGCTTTCTTTTACCTCTGTTTTCAATACGGTCCCAGTTTCTCCTTGCTGTACTGCAGGCAGCTCAGGTTCTTTATCGGAATCCTTTTGAGGAAGCACCTTTTTCCAGCCCTCCTCAAGCTGGACTTTCCCTTTGGAAATAAATTCAGCTCTGCCTTCCACAACAGTCTTAATCGTTGTATATTCTGCCACATAAGGACCATAATGAGCGGCAATCAGCGTTCTTGCCAGCAGGTCATACAACTTTTGCTCATCACCCGAAAGCCTGCTTAAGTTTGGAACTTGTTCGGTCGGGATGATTGCATAGTGGTCGGTTACCTTCTTCTCATTCACATAGCGCTTATTGTTGTTAATCGATGACACTGGCAATGGAAAAAGCGGCTGATAATCCGGTATAGCCTGCAATTTATTTAAAATTGCCGGAAAACCTTCCGCTTCCCCTGGAGTCACATACCTCGAATCTGAACGCGGATATGATACAATACCCTTTTGGTAAAGCCCCTGCAGGATATCCAATGTTTTTTTGGGAGACAATTTAAAGCGGCGATTTGCTTCCGCCTGAATGGCCGACAAGTTATACAAAAGCGGCGGAAGAAATTCTTTTTTCTCAGAGGTAACCTCTGCCGCTTCCGCAGCTTTTCCATCACAAAAAGCACTAATTTTCTCAGCCATTTCCTTCGTAGAAATTCGTGATTCCCCATCTTTTTCCCATTTGCCGCTGTACTTCTTGCCATTGATGTTAAATTTTGCGATCACTTCCCAAAATGGCTCTGATACAAAGTTTTCAATTTCCAGCTCCCGTTTCACGATCAATGCGAGAGTCGGGGTCTGTACCCTTCCGACTGAGAACACATCTGAATAACCCTTTTTCTGGAGCAATAGAGTGTACAACCTTGACGCATTCATGCCGACAACCCAGTCCGCACACGCCCGGGTATATGCCTCAAAATACAGATTCTTTGTATCTGATTCGTTTAATAGCTTTTGAAAGCCTTCCTTAATCGCCTTTGGTGTCAAGGAAGAAATCCACAGCCTTTTCATTGGCTTTGTGCAGTTTGCAAGACGGAGGATATTACGGATGATCAGTTCTCCTTCTCGCCCGGCATCGCCCGCATGGATGATTTCTGAAACCTTCGGATCAGAGGCGAGCTTTTTTATCACATTGAATTGCTTTGCTTTCGATTTGACCACTTCATACTTGAATTGCTCTGGAATGATGGGCAATGTCGTGAGAGACCATTTCTTCCAGGCAGGGTTGTACTGTTCCGGTGCTGACAATTCAGTTAAATGCCCAATAGCCCAGGAGACATATGCACCCTCAGGAAAGATATCATTAGGAAGGATTTCAATGAACCCTTCCCTTTTTTTCATTTTGAAGACGGAGGCCAGCGTTCTGCCCTGGTCAGGCTTTTCCGCAACAATAAGTTTCATATTTTCCTCCTGTGCAGCTTTTATATGAACGTTCTTTTAAATCCAAATTCTATTTTATCTTTTTTTCGACAAATGCGTAAAGGACTTTTATCGCACTTGGAAAAAGCCTGGTGAAAAAATATCTGAATTGAAAACTTTTTTAAGCTTTGATCAGTTACGGAACGAGTACCAAAGCCTGAAAAAATCAAACAGGCAGCTGATTGCTCAGCTGCCCCGATACAACTATTAATTCTCAAATGGTTCGATTGTGTTTTGGTCATTGATGTACCATCGATCCCTGGAAACAACTGCTGATACAGTTAAAATCAATGAAGGAACCTTTTCAATCCTTACCACTATCGCTCCAACCAACTGCTGAAAAATAACGAATGATTCCCCGTGGCTGAAAGCAGGCCATTGTGGGCCCATGATGGCGATAGATCGAATGATTTCCTCTTTCTCTGCTTGTTCAAGGGAAAGATGCGGAGAAAAAATAATAATCCAATTCTCATCACCTATCGAAAAGCGGTACATGCCCTCACCCTTTTAATTCATCATAATTGACTAATAAAAGATATGAATGGCAACCGAGGATTATACCCCGACGATGGAATCATTTAATACTCTGGAAATCCTTAATCCCCGATTCAGTCTCAGATCGATCAATGTATCTTCTGATTTAACCAGTGCCCTTAATGGCTCATATGGATCGACCATCAAGATCGTTCCTTCTTCTCCGCTGCTCAGAAGTACTTGCCTCCCAACAAGGCTGTGCATTACCCGGTACAGGAAAACGAGCATGATATTTGGATCGAATTTTCCGAATACATCATTTTGCATCTGGGAGATGACAATATGGAAAGGCTCTGCCTGATGGTAGACCCTTGATGATGACATAGCATGATAGACATCCGCAATGGCGACGATTTTGGCCAGCTTGTCTATTTTTTCACTTTGCAAGCTGAATGGGTAACCGCCTCCATCTTCACGTTCATGATGCTGGAGCGCGATCATCGCGACTCTTTCCTTCAGTTCAGGGATATCCTTCAGCATCCTGTACCCATATACTGTATGCCGCTTCATTTCTATATACTCTTCGTGAGTCAGTCTTCCAGGCTTATTCAATATATCTGCAGATATTCGCGCTTTCCCGATATCATGAAGAGTTGCTCCGAGAGACAGATCATACAGTTCTTCCGATGTTAAACCCAGCCATTTCCCAATCAATGTTGAAATGATCCCGACACAAACCGTATGCCTGTACGTATACTCGTCCTTCGCCTTCAACTCATAAAATAAGTGATAGATATGAGGGATTTCCGCTGCCTGCCTGATTGCAGGCAAAATGTCATGTTTGATTTCTTCTACAGGCACAACACCCGTCTTCGCGACAATATCGAAAATCTCTTCCATTTGCCTCGATGCTGCATCAATCTTCATCGAAATATTTTCAAGCTTTTTATTAACTGAAATCTTGGGTGTGTAGTCCTGAATGGCATTCCCATTCCTGATTGAATCTAATAATGTTTCAATATCATAATCAGATAAGGACGTAAACGCTGATGGAGTGGCCTTCTTCATTAGTACCCTCCTCTAAGCTTTTATCAGAGGCTCTGATTGCTGCAAATTGCAATGAATCCGTTTCATCCAAAGCCCTTGTATTAAGAAAATAATAACAAATTTTTCCGTAAATAGGAACCAAGCATATCGGGAATTCGCTTTATTTTAAATTTTTTGATTATTTACATTTAATGCGCTTTCATTTCTTGACTGCCCTTTGCCCAATATTGTATATTTAATACATCATTTAATAGATAAAATTTGCCTTTGTTCAGTAAAGCAAGTGTATTTATTAGATGATAATATTCAACTTTGACACAGCTAATGTGTCTCGAAAGACATGGGAGGAAAGTTTAACATGCAAAACGGTAAAGTAAAATGGTTCAACAATGAAAAAGGTTTCGGTTTCATCGAAGTAGAAGGTGGAGACGATGTATTCGTTCACTTCTCAGCAATCCAGGGAGATGGCTATAAGTCATTAGAAGAAGGCCAGGAAGTTTCTTTCGAAATCGTCGAAGGAAACCGTGGACCACAGGCTGCCAACGTTGTAAAATTATAATCTAAAAAAAGTTGAAGGCTGGCATTTGCCAGCCTTTTTTAATTTTTGTGGAATCTTTATTCCAGCTTCTTTCCACATGATTTTATTTGATTACCGACCGTACATTCAGTAATACAGAACCGATGTGCATATCTCTTACCCTTTTCTTGCTGGTGATGCTTCTTAAGGAAGCATCCTTTGCAATACGTACTGAGGAGGGCTTCAACCTCAGCAAGGATTTCCTTACGAGTCAAACCTTTCCCGCCTTTCGCCCGGCTATAATATTTGCATTTTACTGTTGATCATTTTTCCCTGCAGAGCCTGTGTTGCAAGTTTATCCGCTTCTTTATTTTCTTTCCTTCCGACAGGATTGTATTTTGGATACAACCCTAGTTCCTTGATCTTGTTTTCGATCCGGTCGAGCCAGCGGTTAAGCGTTTCCTCGTAGCAGGGCCATTCTCCTTCAAGCTGCTTTAAAACAACCTGGGAATCTCCCTTGAACTCACACGACATATTTTTGACACCCATCTCCTCAAGAATGCTCATTGCAAAGTATAGAGCTGCGTACTCAGCTTCATTATTCGTGTCTAGCTCATCAAAGACTTCATTGGCACGCAATCTGTACTTCTTTTTCCCTTGCTTGAAGTAAATGATCGCTCCCAGCCCTGCTTTATGACTGGAATTGTCAAAACCTCCGTCGAAATAAACAGTCAGGTCATGCGGCTCTTCCTCTACTTCCTCCAGGAGCTTCCGCATCTCTTTCATGCTCCATGAGGTCCCAATTTCATCAATGAAAGAGATTTCCCCTGCCCTGCCCGATTTTTCCAAGTCCTCACCAGCCTGCAGTGCGTGTTCCCCGTCCAGAAAATCAGAACTGAAGAGGATTGGATCCAATCCCTTCGCCTTGAATTCCCATTCCAACTTATATTTCACGATTTCTTCACCTGCTTTCTCTTCTGTTCATTACCCCCAGCATTTGGGCTATTTTTAGTTATCTTACCCATTTTCTATGCTCGTTACAATGAAAACGATGTATGTACTATTATCTTCGAATGAATTTTTTTATAAAATTTTTCATTGATTATGATACACTAACTATTATCTTTAACCTGGAGGGATTTTTGTTGATTGAAGTGTATATTGACGGCGCAAGTGCGGGCAATCCCGGGCCCAGCGGAGCTGGCATTTTCATCAGAGGAGAAGGGGAAGTTTTCAGGTATTCCATTCCTCTTGGGGTCATGTCTAACCACGAAGCTGAATATTATGCCTTTATAAATGCATTGGAAATCTGTCTTGAAAAAGGCTTTAAAACAGTATCGTTCAGGACGGATTCCCAGCTTGTAAACGCTGCTGTTGAAAAGGAGTTTGTTAAAAACAAGCTTTACGCTCCACTTCTGGAAAAAGCGTTGGCTCTTGCAGGAAATTTCGACCTGTTTTTCATGAAATGGGTGCCTTCGAGCGAAAATAAAACTGCTGACGAGTTAGCCAGAAAAGCTGTCAGAGAAAACAACATGAAAGGAACCGAAAGCTAAAATGAAAGCATCAACCTTTGCAGATTTAAGCTTATTGCTCGTAGCCCTCATATGGGGTGCGACATTTGTTCTCGTTCAAAATGCGATATCATTTCTTGAACCATTCTCTTTCAATGCAGTCCGGTTCGCTATGGCAGCTGTCCTCTTGGGTTTATGGCTTATTGTGCTTGAGAAAGACCAGTTGAAAAAACTGGACAAAAAACTGATAATATCTGGCATGATGCTGGGATTCTGGCTGTTCATCGGCTATGCTTTCCAAACGCTTGGTCTGGTGTATACCACTTCATCCAAGGCAGGATTCATAACTGGACTAAGTGTTGTCCTTGTTCCGCTCTTGATGATCGGCATCTTAAAACAAAGGCCTAACTTGAATTCAATAGCGGGGGTCATAGCTGCGACGGCAGGGCTGTATCTTTTGACGATGTCAGATGTTTCAAATCTCAATATCGGTGACGCATTTGTTCTTATTTGCGCGGGAGGATTTGCTCTGCACATTATTTTTACAGGGAAATTCAGCAGCAGCTATCCAACACTCCTTTTGACGACAGTGCAAATATCAACAGTTGCCATTTTATCTGCTGTATCTTCGGTTATTTTTGAAGACTGGCAACGGGTATTCAAACCAGAGGTTGTTTTCTCAGGAAATGTGATCATTGCCTTATTGGTTACCTCGATCCTTGCGACTGCACTCGCTTTTTTCATCCAGACAAATTTCCAGAAACACACGACGCCTACCCGAGTTGCCTTGATTTTTGCGATGGAACCCGTATTTGCAGCGGTTACAGCCTACTTTTGGGCTGATGAAAGGTTAACCATTAGCGGATTAGGTGGCTGTGCGCTGATTTTTGCTGGAATGGTATTTGCAGAAATGCCATCTGGCAAATTAATCTTTTTTAGAAAAAAAGAGGCTGACTTCAAAGCTTAAACTGCTTTGAAGTCAGCCTCTTTTCATTTATACGGCCAAAAGGTCGATTTTTTTCACAAACTGTAATGCTGCTTTGCGGGAATGAATTTTATTAGAAGCAAACGTTTCCAGCAATGATATATAGAAGCTTCCATCAAAATTCTTTTGGGCCTTAAGGGTAATTTCGATCGCGGCATTCGTCACTTCATCTGTTGAATTCGTATATTGCTGCCCAAAATAAATGAAGCCTACCGCATCATCACGCAATTGGAACCCTTTGCTCCTCAAATGGAGCAAGTAATCTTCTACTGTCCGCACTGACTGAATCAATCCTCTCATCAAGCCATCTTCTAGTAAAATTTTACCGCAATATCCGAACACTTTCTACCGTTTTTTTGTTAAATAGTAGCCGGCAAATCCCATGACCATTCCCAGCAGAGCTCCACCGAGGACCTCTTTTGGCTGATGGCCGAGCATTTCCTTAAGGGGATCAGGGGATTTTTCCTCAAACTCTACAGGGTCATCTTCATGAATTTTATCAATCAACTCATCAAGGTCATTCACCTTAAGAGTAAGTTCCCCAGTTTGTCTCCTAATTCCCTGGGCATCATACATGACAATCATCCCGTAAACGAGTGAAAGTGCGAATTCTACCGATTGCACGCCTTTTTCCAGGGCAATGTAGGTAGTTAGTGAAGACACACCAGCAGAGTGAGAGCTTGGCATTCCTCCTGTGGCTATGAACAAATTCGGTTTCCACTCTTTAGTCTTTGCATAATGAATCGGTATTTTTAAGGCCTGAGCAAGGCCGATACTGGAAAGAGCAATCGATACACCTTTATTCATCATCCGTCACCTCCATGTTATTTTGAAGAAAAATGATTTCTTTTATTCTTGCCCGTCCATAATAAGCATTAAGCTTTTTTAAAGCGGACAACCTATAAAGGTTAATTCACAATTTCCATGGACTTTAAACAATTTTTTGGAGGAATCGATATGAGCAAAAAGGGTAACAGAGGAAAAAAGGCGCCTGGAGTCAATCCACAGGGCTATGGACAGGATGCAGAATTCGCTGAAGAGCCTAAGTCAAAGCTTGAGAATGCAGCGAAGAAAAAGAATACCAAATAATTAGAAAGCGCAATAGCCTTGGCCAGATTCTACAAGCTAAAAAAACGGCTGGTATGGTACCCAGCCGTTTCCCTTTAAGCGTACATTGTTTCATTTTCAAATAAACGGTGTAGCCCTCTCAGTTCAACTTCATTAAACTTGGCAAGCAGCTTCTCCCTGTCGATTCTGAACAATGCCTCATCCATTCTGCATTCTACAGGGACGTCACATTTAATCTCAGCCAGCTGTCTGCTCAAATGCAGCATCTCCAGGTCAGCCTCGATTTTGGCACGCTGTGACTTAGTCAATTGATTCAGGTTGGCTATGACACCTTCGACGTTTCCATGCTCCTGAAGCAATTTTATCGCGGTCTTTTCCCCGATGCCGCGGACACCAGGATAGTTATCGCTTGGATCACCCATGAAAGCTTTCAGATCGATCATTTGTTCAGGCCAGATCCCTTTTTCTGCATAAAGTGTTTCACGATTGTGGACAAGATAGTTTCCATACCCTTTTTGCAGAAGAATAACAGAAACTCGGTCATCGATCAGCTGAAGGATATCCTTGTCGCCTGTCAATATCGAAACAGATTCAACTTCCCTCGCTGTTCGCGCTATTGTGCCGATGCAATCGTCCGCTTCGTATCCCGGCAGACCGATGTTTGGTACGTCAAATGCTTCAACCACTTCTTTAACAAGGTCAAATTGTGGAAGCAGTTCAATCGGAGCCTCGGGCCTGTTTGCTTTGTAATTATCGAACATTTCCGTACGGAAGGTTTTGCTCCCCATATCCCAGCATACAGCTGTATGTGTTGGCTTGAAATTTGAAACTGCAGTTGCAAAGTGCTTTACGAAACCGTGGATCGCGTTTGTCGGGACCCCTTTTGAATTTATCATGAATTGACCGGAAACAGCTGTCGCATAAAATGCCCTGAAGAGCAAGGCCATCCCGTCAACAAGCATAAGTGAAGTTTTATTATTATTTTCCAAGTCGAAACCTCCATTTGAGATTTTACTAACGTAAGGCTTTATTTTAAAAGTCTAGTCACCTGATTTAAAAGAATCAACTTCGATATTATAACACACCTTCATCACAGCCCTGCTAAATTCGGAAAAAACAAATATATTATAAGCAGCTCAAAATTTCATTTTAAAGATATAGGCTGTGTTAAATTAGACTGTTGATTTCCGTTCCAGACGCTTCGCTTTCCGCGGGGCTGACGCTGAGCCTCCTCGTCGCAAGCTCCTGCGGGGTCTCATCTGTCCAGCTGATCCCGCAGGAGTCTGCGCGCCTTCCACTCCAATCAACAGGACTTAAAACAACATTTAGTTTTAACACAGCCAAGATATAAAATCGAAATATCGCATATTCGTTTATTCTTCTCTTGCTACTGGATTTCCCAGGTGGGAAATCCAATCGCTGTAGCTCCCTGCATAGAGCCTTACATTGTTAAACCCCGCTTGTTTCAACGCAATAAAATTAGGTATGGCTGTCACTCCTGATCCGCAATAAACAATAACAGGCTGGTTTTTATCCAGATCGGCAAATCTCTTTTCCTGTTCAGAAGCTGACTTAAAATAGCCGTTTTCCAAGCCTTCCATCCACGGTTTATTGATAGCTGTCGGTATGTGGCCGGCAATCCTGTCGATTGGCTCCTCGAGCCCCAGATAACGCCTGCTTTCCCGTGAATCAATCAAGATCGCGTCATCTTTTTGATTGAAGGCTATGTCTTTCACTTCTTCATAGGAAGCAAGCATTTCTTTCTTTTCCGAAATGTTATACTCGGTTTTATCATATTTTGGCACTTCATCATCAACTGGAAAGCCAGATTTTGTCCAGGCTTCATAGCCGCCATTGAGGATATAGACTTCGTCATGACCCAGATATTTCAACAGCCACCAAAATCTTGATGCAAAAGCTCCTTCCTTCGCATCGTATACAACGAGAGTCGTATCATTTCCTATTCCGGACTCTTCAAGCCTGGCTTTTAAATGGCTAAGTATTGGTAGGGGATGCCTGCCTCCATGCTTCCCGACCGTTCCGGACAAATCTTTTTCAAGATCGAAATAAACAGCCCCAGAGATATGGCCCTTTTCATACTGGCTCCTGCCCTCATCAGGATTTCCCAGCTTGAAGCGGCAATCAATAACTCTTATATTTTCATCTCGCAGTTTTCCTTTAAGCCATTCAGCTCCAACCACATAATGCAAGGAAATCACTCCTGCCTGCTCTTATTTTTTGCCATAAGTTGTTTCACGTGTTCTTTAGGATCCCAGCAAGCAAATTGATAATGGCTCTTCGTCTCATAACCAAGCCTGCTGCAATAATATTTCATCGTGCCGTCCTTCTTTTCAGCCATAAAATTAATGCAAGTGGCGCATGCATGGTATCGGTTATTGCTCATCTTCGGCTTCAACCTTTATTGAAAGTTTTTAATTTTAAGTAGCGCTGTTTTGACGGCATCAATGGAAAAATTGTCTTCGAGAGCAGAAGTGATCCCCTCAAAGTACTCATTGACCTGTTCATTATAGTCAGTAATCATTTTTTCAAACTCTCTGTTCAATTCAGGCAGATAATGTTCTTTCATCTGTGAATTTTCTTCTTCAAGATAATCTCCAGCCGGTCCGAACAGAAGCTTTTCGAGTTGTTCACTCATCAATTTCTTTTCATTCTTTTCAAAGAATGACTTTGGATTTTTAAATATCCCCAGCGTTTTTTTGAACTGAGATCGGTCCATGTTTTTAAATGCTGTTTCAAAATCAATCCCCTTAATTTTTCCAATTTCAGATGATGATATTGAAACTGCTGAATTTATTTTTAGAAGTTCAGTGATCAGGGCTTGCTGGAAATCTTTCATAACCCGGCTGATAAACGCTTCAACCCTTAAGGAGGTCGCTCTCATTTCCTGCGCAAGGTCGTAGCCGATGCTTCCGATCAGCTCATCAAGCGCTGATTCTAAAGCCTTTTTCAAGTTGCGTCCATCATCTTTTAAAAGAGTCGGGTTGAATGCTTCCCTAAAAAATTCTCCAAAACGGATAAAGACACGCTGTCGAATGTAATAGACCAGCTCATCAGCTTCCTGATACAGCCTCTCCCCAAGAAGTGCCGATGTCTTTTTCGATAGAACCAGCAGCATTTCTTCCTGTTCAGCCTTAAGCTTCCTGCGTTTTTCTGTCCTCGCTGCTTCATCTTCCTCGGCTGATGCAATCATTTCTTCAATAACCGTAACACCCTGATTCCATTTTGCCTCGGCAGCCTCGACAGCCATATTCATAAGATCATTAGCGATAAATGAATAAAATGCCTGTTCAAAATGATTGAAGAGCGGATCCCCGCCAAGGTCTCCATCAAGCTTCGCATTTAGTCCTTGTAAGCTGGACACTGGGAAGAGATGCGGCTTCCTGATACCGTATTGAACAAGCTGGTCCTCTACATATTCCAGGACTGCATTCCGCTCCTCCTCGGAATTCGCCAAATCCACTGCATTGACAATGAAAAACATTTTATCAAGTTCAAACGTATCCTTTACCCTTCCAAGCTGGATCAGGAATTCCCGGTCCGCTTTTGAGAAGGCATGATTATAATAGGTCACAAACAATATTGCATCGGAATTCTTGATATAGTCGAATGCAACACCGGTATGCCGGGCATTGATCGAATCTGCCCCAGGTGTATCAACCAGGGTGATTCCTTCCCTGGTAAGATCGCAGTCATAATAAACCTCAATCCATTCAACAAAACAAGATTTCTCCTCTTCAGCCACATATCCACGGAAAGACTCGAGATCTACAAATAGCTTTTCGCCGAATTGTTGTTTGAAATTATCGAAGCCCTTGGCAAATGCCTGCAGGAAGGAATAATGGGTCTTCTCGACGGCACTGTATCCGCTGTCCTCCCATTTCAAGCTATGGATTTGATCGATCGCTCGCTCAAAATCAGTGGTCACCTGTCCAAACAAACTCAAAGATCGCTCCAGTTCTTTTAAAAGCTCATCGGCATCCTTGACCTTTACGATTACAGACCCGTGCGGATGTTCATCTGATACTGGTTTAATTTTATTAATGGCAGCAGTCGTCGGATTTGGTGATACTGGTAAAATCCTTTCACCTACGAGCGCGTTGGCAAATGAGGATTTGCCAGCACTGAATGCTCCAAATAATGCAACTGTGAATTCCCTACCTTTTAATCTTGCTGCCTTCTCTTTCAATTCACGCGCAATTTTTTTCAAGCCAGGAATACCGGAAATTTGGTCTGACGTAAAATTCAATTTTTGAAGAAGCTGCTCCTGTTTCTCATGATATTGAGAGAGACTATTATTCTGCTGCTCGATTGAAGTTCTCTCACTTTCGACTTTCTCGTTCTTGGTTAACTCCTTCTTTGAAGCAATCTTCTCAGATGACCTGGTAATAATTTCAGGTTCTTCATCCACAGCATTTAAGAGGGCATAGTCTTCATCTCTATAGTTTTCAATAGAATCACCATAAAGAATCTCAGACACTGTCCTCCTTTGATCTGCAAGGCTTTCCCGGATCGAAGTTAAGCCTTCCCAGGCAGCCAGATGCTTGCCTAACTCATTTTCCTCATTTATAAGGTCATTAAATTCCTCATCGACATTTACTTTTACATAGTCGAGGAATAATTCCTTGATTGGATCAAGCTTTCTTCTTGCCAGGTTTTTCAATGCTTCCGCTACATCGTTTGTATAATTCAGGACATAATCACCAGAAAGCCTTGCTCCCGGTTTGACAGCGTTTGAAAGCAACTCTGGCCCAAACTCAATAACGAAACCATTGACTGCTCCCTGTAATTCTGCCTGAGCAAGATTATGTTTCTTGAACAGTTTCGCTAGAAAATCTTTGATATGCCAGACAAGCTGGGATTGGGTTTTCTCCTCAATGTCCCGGTAGAAGCTCTCCAATCTTGAAGCTCTTTCCTGTTCCGTTTTCTGTTTTGAGAAAAGTAATCCAACTTTAAAATCCGGCTGTCGCGTTTTCAAATATGCTTCGGCCAGTTCCCGAGTCTGGAATGGCATTAAATAAGCACTTTTAAGGATGGCATTCAGGCCATTTAAAAATTCCTGCTCAGGATTCCGTTCGTCCTGAAGTTTTGCAATCTTTTCTCTTAGTTGTTTGAGTTTTTCCGAGAGCTGCTCACGTTCAGTTTCCGGAATACCTTCAAGGGCGTTTTCATATTGACTCATCTGTTCAGTGACATTCTGCTGAAGTTGAACCAAATGGTCTTCTGACAATTTTTCCATCGACCTGAAAATCGAGACAGGCAGAATTTCATTTCTCTTGCTTTTACGATCGATGATATACGAGCGCAGCTGCTTAAACTGATTACGAGGTGAATCTTCCTCCCTTAAGGATGTGTAAAATATCCCTGAATGCTTGACACCCCAGTCTGCAAAGGAATCTTCAACACTTTTCTTGAATTGTTCAAAAGTCAACTCAGCATCCTGATGTTTATCAATCTGGTTGATGATTAAATAGAGTTCCTTTCCAGCATCCGCCAGTTCTTTAGTGAATAAAAAATTCAATTCAGACTGGACATGGTTATAGTCCATCATATAAAAGACGATGTCAGATAAATGCAGAGCTGATTCAGTCGCAATCCGATGTGCATCGTCGGTTGAATCAATTCCAGGTGTGTCCATGATGAGGGCTTCTTCCAGAAATTCTGCACCATTATGGCTAATTTCAATTGTCTGGATCTGATCCCCATCTTTACAATAGGACTTAACCGCTTCGTAATCATATGGTGCCGGATATAGGCGCGACCCTCCGTTTTTGAAGCTTACCTTGGCATATTCAGCACCCGATTTAATCCTGACTAAATTCGCACTCGTCGGGATCGGGCTTGATGGCAGAATATTGTCTCCGATCAGCCTGTTGATCATACTGGATTTCCCGGCAGAAAAATGTCCGCAAAAAGCAATCGAAAATTCTTCTTCGATCGATTTCCTTCCAAGTTCTCTCATCTTTTCAGCAGTATCTTCATCGTGATTTGTTTTCATTAAATTATATAGTGATAATATTTTCCCTAGAAGTTTACGATCTTGCTGTGCAACAGTCTGGCCCATTCCTCTAACCCCTTGTTACAAATTTGTGAATATCTCTATTTTATATGATTTTTCGCTCTTTTCCTATAATTACATTATTATAGATAATAAAAAGAAAAACCCGGACATGTCCGGGTTTAATCTAATTGAGAATATCATTTTAATGTGGTTTAAGTACATTGCTCAAAACATATTTCATAAGTATAGTATATGCCGCTACAGTTGATACCACTAACATGGAAACCATTGATATGACACCATCCTTGGAGAACAATATTAACTGAGAACAGTTTTCATCTTCAAAGAAAGTTTATCACTATTGATTATCATTTTCAATGGATTCTGGTCAATTGTCACACTTATTTAACAAATTCGGGACGAAGCGGCCCTGATTGTTGAACTCCATTTCATATTTTGTCAGTTCCCGCAAAGCTTTTTCCTCTGCCGGAATCCGGATTGATAAGATGATTATATTTAATAATGTAAAAGCAGCCATTGTTATAAAAGCATTAAACATCAGTGGAATGATGATCAATTCCATGGTCACAATCACATAATTTGGGTGTTTAATCATTTTGTAAGGACCTTTTTTGATGACGTTCCCACCTGGAAGAATAATGATTTTTGTATTCCAGAACTTCCCAAGGGAGGATAGCGCCCATATTCTCATTGCCTGCGTAAATATGAAAAGAGCGAGCAGGATTGGCCAATAATTTGATATGTCTTTATCAAAGTAAGTTACTTCGAGGATAAAAAAGACAAAGAAAGCAGTATGGATCGCCACCATTGCAGGATAGTGGCCCTGGCCGAATTCAATTGCTCCTTTGCTCTTCATCCAGGCTTCGTTCCTTTTCGCAATAACTAATTCCATTAGTCTTTGAAAAACAATTAAGCCAACAAAAATGAAGAAGCCCATCTTATTCCCACCTCATCAACAGCAATTCCGAACTAAACCCTGGCCCGAGAGCGGCTGCCAGGCCTAAATCCCCCTCTTGTGCAGTCTGCATGAACCTTCTTAATACATATAAAATTGTCGCAGAGGACATGTTACCATATTCCCTTAAAACATTTAACGATATATGCGTCATCGTTTCCGGAAATTTCAGCGCTGAAACATATGCCTCAATCACTTTTTTTCCGCCAGGATGGGCGATGAAATGATCCAGATCAGCTACTTCCAAGCCATTATTGCTCAAAAACCGCAGGACATTTGGCTGAAGCCAACTTTCAATGATCGATGGAATATCTTTTGAGAATACGACAAAAAGTCCTTCATTTTTTATATCCCACCCCATAACATCAAGTGAATCTGGCATGGTTGTTGACTGTGTCCCGATAATATTTGGTGCAGATTGTTTTTTCATCAGTTTTTCATAACCAGATTCATCACCGCAAACAAGTGCACAGGCAACACCGTCAGCAAATAGTGAGGTTCCAATCAAATTGCTTTTTGAACGGTCATTCCGCTGAAAGGTTAAACTGCAAAGTTCAATGGAAAGGACCAGCACTTTTGCTTCTGGATATGCAAGGCAGAATTCATACGCCCGGGAAAGGCCGGCAGCTCCACCTGCACATCCAAGGCCCCAAATCGGGATTCTTTTAGTATATTGGGAAGAAGGAAGGATATTCATGATTCTTGCATCGATGCTCGGTGTAGACAAACCGGTAGTGCTGATTGTAAAAATGGCATCAATCTCATCAAAATGGAGTTCATTTTTCAGGAATTCCTCATTTTTCAAGCAGTTAACAATCGCTTCTGCCCCTAGCTTTACGGCAGTTTCAATATAAGCATTATTCTTTTCCTCGAATGAATGGTCGGTTTCAAACCAGTCAAGGTCTTTTGCAAAATGGCGCTTCTCGATTTGCCCATTTTGGAAAACGGTGAGAAGTCTTTTTATGTCACTGAACGATTCCGAAAACAGCTTTTCTGCAAAATCCATTACCGTATCTTGCTGAATTGAAAAAGGCGGCACTGCTTCGGCAGTGGAAATAATTCTTGGCATGACTCTACTCTCCTCACATATATGTACGGTTACTTTTTCCATTTACCCGGAGAGTATGCAGTCAAACAAAGAATGTACCGAAATGAAAAAAAGACTTTCCCCAAACAGGAGAAAGCCTAACGTTTTGAAGGAGTTGCTGTGCAGTTTCATTATACAACGCTATATAGGTATGTACACTATAAAATCTTTACCAGTTGACATCCCAATTTGCAAATAAAGAGAGTTGCTTTTACCGTTTTTTTTCCGTGATCCCGTTTCGGGCAATGAAGAGCCATTGCTTTTACTGTTTTCGTTCCTGTGACCCCTTTTCGGGCAATGTAGAGCCATTGCTTTTACCGTTTTCGTTCCTGTGATCCCTTTTCGAGCAATGCAGAGCCACTGCTTTTACCGTTCTCGTTCCTGCGACCCTTTTCCGGGCAATGCAGCTCCGTTGTTTTCACCATATTCCTTCCTGCGACCCCTTTTCGGGCAATGCAGCTCCGTTGTTTTCACCATATTCCTTCCTGCGACCCCTTTTCGGGCAATGCAGCTCCGTTGTTTTCACCATATTCCTTCCTGCGACCCCTTTTCGGGCAATGCAGCTCCGTTGTTTTCACCATATTCCTTCCTGCGACCCCTTTTCGGGCAATGTATCTACAGCGAAAGCACCGCCACCGGTGCTTTCGTAGAAAATTATTTTTCTTTGGATTGGTTCTGAACCTCAATCCATATCTTTTTCTCTGCAGCACTGCCGCATTTTTTGCAGATTCTGATTTCGTCATAAAGAGAGCGACAATGTTCACAATAAAATTTCTGCATTACTTTCACATCCCGAAAAAACCATTTTCTATTAGTTTATTAAAGTCTTATTAAATGGTGAGACCTGTTTTCGATTACTCTAGTTTTAAAATGTCAAGCAGTTTGGTCACACACGTTTTACCCGCTCGGTCAATATTGCTCACACCTTCACATTTGTGTTTTCACAGATAATTCACAATTACCCCTCGTTCCATGTGACTTAAATCACTGTATTGGCGCGTTTTCACCATTAACATAGTAAATATAGCAGGTATGAACAATTTGTGAACTGCAGGAAACCATATTTACGTTTCCAAATTGTTTTGTATTATGAAAGTGTACTCATCAAATTATTTACCGAATTAATTATGCGAAGGGAGTGGACCGGGATGGCTCAGCCTGGAATTGGGAAGAAAACAAGCACAAAGGTGGAAGATCAATCTTCCTTGAAAGGAACACTTGCATCCGTTTTCTTGTTAGGGTTCTTTTTAATCATTACTTGGGTAGGCGTTTATTTCTTATTTGTAGACCGTTTTTAAGAGAGACCAAAAGGGGAGAAAAATACAATGCACATTCATAAGTTTGAAAAAATCTGGCTGATTTTCGGGATCACGACACTGCTCGTTTTCCTGTCCGTAATCGGGGTCAGCGCATTCTATCTTGGAAACCAGCCGCCAAGCTGCCTGGCAACAATCAATCCTGAAAAAGTAGATTCTACAGCTCCATTCAATGAACCTGGACTGAAAAAGGTGGAAGGAAAAGAATGGGATTATGAACTTGTTTTCGTCGCATCGGCTTTTGCTTACAATCCTGGTCAGGTAGAAGTTCCGAAGGGAGCAAAAGTTAAGGTAATCGCGACTACAAAAGACGTCATCCACGGTTTTGAGGTAGCGGGCACAAATATCAACATGATGCTCGAGCCTGGCTTCATCAGTGAATACGTCACTACATTTGACAAGGCCGGCGAATTTCTGATCGTTTGTAATGAGTATTGTGGCGTCGGCCACCACATGATGTCGTCTAAAATCGAGGTGGTAGAATAATGAATACAAAATCAATCAATCCAAAAGTTGACCGCCGTGACGGCAAACTGGCGATGGCCCACTTTTATGTCGCTTTCATCGCACTTGCCATAGGCGGACTTGCAGGCTTGCTGCAGACACTTGTCCGCTCAGGAAAATTCGAATTACCTTCATGGACTGGATATTATCAGATCCTCACGATCCACGGTGTAGTACTTGGACTCGTTTTAACAACATTTTTCATCATGGGCTTCCAGCTTGCTGCTGTGAGCAAAACATCTGGAACATTGACTGACAAACAGCGTTTGACTGGCTGGATCGGTTTCTGGACGATGACAATCGGTACTGTGATGGCTGCAGTCATGATCCTTACAAACCAGGCTTCTGTCCTATATACATTCTACGCACCTTTACAGGCGCATGCACTCTTTTACCTGGGTCTTACACTTGTGATTGTCGGAAGCTGGATTGACGGCACCGCAATTATTATGGCTTACGCTTCATGGAGAAAAGCAAACCCTGGAAAGCCTAGCCCGCTGCTGACTTTCATGTCACTTGTCAACACACTTATGTGGATCGTTGCAACGATTGGTGTTGCTGCAACAGTATTATTCCAGCTGCTTCCTTGGTCATTAGGGCTTGTTGAGCGTGTGGATGTATTGGTCAGCCGTACATTGTTCTGGTATTTCGGCCATCCGCTTGTATATTTCTGGCTATTGCCTGCATACATGGCGTGGTACGCTATCGTTCCAAAAATCATCGGCGGAAAAATTTTCTCTGATTCATTGGCGAGGATGTCCTTCATCCTGTTCCTGCTGTTTTCCATCCCGGTAGGTTTCCACCACCAGTTGATGGAACCAGGAATTGATCCAGCATGGAAGTTCCTGCAGGTTATTTTGACATTCCTAGTTGTCATCCCTTCATTGATGACTGCATTTTCACTGTTTGCGACATTTGAGATGTTTGGCCGTTCAAAAGGTTCTACAGGTTTATTTGGCTGGGTGAAAAAGCTTCCTTGGGGAGATGCGCGTTTCGCAGTACCATTCATCGGTATGCTTGCATTCATCCCCGCTGGTGCCGGCGGACTTATCAACGCTTCCCACCAGCTGAACCAGGTAGTGCATAATACAATCTGGGTTACTGGACACTTCCATTTAACTCTGGCAACATCTGTCGTTTTGACTTTCTTCGGGATTTCCTATTGGCTGGTCCCTCACCTTACTGGAAGGGTCCTGACAAAAGCTATGAATAAGCTAGCGATCATCCAGGGTATTGTCTGGGCGATCGGCATGACTTTCATGTCTGGAGCGATGCACGCTGCCGGATTGCTTGGAGCTCCCCGCCGTTCATCTTTCTCCACCTACGGCGGTTCTGAACAAGCTGCAGAATGGATTCCTTACCAAGTGGCTCAAGCAGTCGGTGGATCGATCCTGTTCCTGGGAATCATCCTGATGCTTTACATTTTCATTAATCTTGCATTCTTCGCACCTAAGGGTGAAGAAGAATTCCCTGTCGGAGAGGTTGCTGATCAGGCGGAAAAAACTCCGATGGTATTTGAAAACTGGAAGCTATGGCTTGGTATCACTGTTCTATTGATCCTATTCGCTTACACAATTCCGTTCATTGATATGATCGAGAATGCACCGATTGGTTCCAAGGGATATAAATTTTTCTAAGAAAAGCTATCTCTTAAAATACAAAGCACTTCACTCAAACAGTGAAGTGCTTTTTTCGTATCCACTTTGGAAGGGAAATATTTAACGATACAACTGAAAAGATGATCAGGGCAGATCCGAGCAGCTGAAATCCACCGAGCCGATCCCCATAAACCATTACACCCAGTAAAGTTGCTACTACAGGTTCAAGGGTAGCTACTACTGCAGCAGTACTGCTTTCTGTCCTTTCGAGTCCCCATGAGTATGCAAAATAAGCGAGCACTGTAGGGAATATCCCCAGGCCAATTGCGTACAGCCAGGTTTCCCATGTGAAAAGTGCAGCTGCTTTTCCGGCGATTCCCGTTGACGGAACAAGTGCCGCAGAAGCTACGATAAACGTATACAAGGTGACTGTAAATGGGTGATAACGCCTTAAAGCCACCTTTCCGAATATGCTGTAAAGTGCGTAGCCGAACCCTGCTCCTAGCCCGATCAAGATACTTGAAATCGAAAAAGTGGTTCCCTGCCCCGAGATTCCAGCAGCAAGAGTGCAGCCGATAATCGTCAGTCCTATTGCAATAAGCTTTTTTCTGTTCATGCTTTCCTTCAGGAAGAAGAAAGACAATACCGCGACAAATGCAGGAGAAGTATACAATAACGCGACTGCAATCGGGATATTCATTAAATTGATTGCCGTAAAATAGGACCAGTTAAAGAAGACGACGCTTAATATCCCTGTTCCAATAAACAGATACATATCTATTAACCTGACTTTTAAATGGCTGCGGTAGAAAACTGCACCCAACAGAATCAGGATCATGGCTGCCGTTAATACCCTTATAGCGACAATTTCCATGGGGCTTAATCCCGTATCGGTCAGGCCTTTTACAAAAAAGCCTATCAGGCCCCACATTGCAGCAGCGAAAGCAATCATTATATAAGGCAAGTTCCTGGACATAAATTCACCACACAGAAAAGATGGCAGATATACTGCCATCCTTAAATTTATACTAAATGATATACCTTATTGTATTTTTCATATAAATAATCTACTAAGTGCTTGGCATTTAAACCTTCTCCGGTAACATCGGTCAAAATCTCAAGGGGTTTCTTGATTTTACCGTGTCTGTGGACCTTATCTGTCATCCATTCTTTCACCGGCAAAAGGTTCCCCTCCTCAAGCAAATCATCAAAGTTCGGCAAATCCTTAAGCATTGCATTCTTGAATTGAGCTGCATACATATAGCCTAATGCATAGGATGGAAAATATCCAAAGCTTCCACCTGCCCAATGTACATCCTGAAGTACACCTTCAGCATCATTTTCGGGTCTAACACCAAGATACTGCTCATATTTGTCATTCCAGATCTCAGGCAGGTCTTTTACCGCAATTTCATCATTAAACAGCCCTTTTTCAATTTCGTAACGGACCATTACATGCAGAGGGTAGGTCAGTTCATCTGCTTCGATTCTGATCAAGCTTGGCTTGGATTCGTTGATTGCACGATAGAAATCGCTCACATCCACCCCGGAAAATTGCCCTTCTGAGTATTCCTTCAGCAGGCTGTAATTGTGTTTCCAGAAAGAGTAGTGCCGACCTACAAAATTTTCATAGAAGAGTGACTGTGATTCATGGATACCCATAGATGTGCCAGAACTCAATGGGGTTCCAACTAATTCTTCAGATATATTTTGTTCATAAAGGGCATGGCCGCCTTCGTGAATTGTCCCGAATACTGCTGTCCTGAAGTCGGATTCGTCATATTTGGTCGTGACCCTTACATCCCCCGGATTAAGTCCCATGGCGAATGGGTGAACCGTTTCATCCAATCGTCCAGCATCGAAATCATAACCCATCTGCTTAAGAATTTCGAGGCTGAATGAACGCTGCTTGTCTTTAGGGAACTTCTGAAACAGAAAACCTGTCTCTGGCTGATTATGTGAAACCGAGATTTGTTGCACCAGCGGCACAATCTTTTCACGCAAATCTCCAAATACCTGATCCAGGACCTCAACAGTTACCCCAGGCTCATACATATCCAGCAATGTATTGTATTTATTTCCTTCATATCCCCAATAATTGATGAACTTCTTAGTTGTTTCAACCAGCTTTTCAAGGTATGGCATGAACATCCCAAAATCGGATTTATCCTTTGCTTCCTCCCAGACATTTTCCGCTTTTGATTGCAGGATTACAAATTCACGGTATTCTTCTGCAGGAATCTTTTTATTGCGGTCATAATCCTTCCTGCATTCTTCCAGTGCTTTACGGGTAATTTCAGACAATCCATGTTCACCTGACAATCTAGCTATGTATGATGCCATTTCTTCCGACACAGACATATTGAATAACTCAGAAGAAAGTACTCCAATAACTTCTGAACGCTGTTCTGCCCCTTTCTTGGGAGCACCAGTCCTTAAGTCCCAGTAAATCAAGGAAAGTGCTTCGCTGTATGCGGTCATTTTCTTAACATAATCCAAGAATAGCTTTTCTGTTTGTATTAAATCACTCACGATTTCACCCCATTTATCTCATTCATCATCATCTTATCATACTTTTCAGATATTTTGGTTTACGAAAAAAGAAAAACAACAGGCGAACCTGTTGCTTAAGAGAATTATAGGATAAATACTATTGGTTATTTCGTTCTTCCAATGGCAACTCGCCATGTTTCCGGCCCAGCTTCGAGGTATTCCCATGAAAAGGATTCAGGACGTTCCATCATGAATTGGTATTGGAGTGGCCTTGGGTCATGGTCATTGACAATCTGCATAAACTCTCCAGGTTTCAAAGCATCAAAGTTTTGAAATATAGTAGGGTGTTTTTCCCGTGGTGCATAATCAGGTACATTGATAATTACGTTAAAAGTCATTTCACTCGCTCCTTTTTTGCGACTAAATTTCTTAACAACTTAATTATAGAAGCAGGTAATCGCCGGAGAAGTGAGCGTGGTCACATTTTCACTATGATATAGTTAATCTCCGTCCTGAAATATGTCTATTTAAAAAAACAAATAAAGGAACTTTCCTTGCGGGGACGAATTATCTTATCAGGAGGCGATCATTTTGAAAGAGTTAGTGGGCAGCTGTCAGGTTTGCGGTAAGGAGATCTTTTGCATGGATGGATTCCTTAATGGCGTCCATACGGAAGAAGGAAGAATATTTTGTTTTGAATGTGAGAAAAAAGATTGGAACTCACATAATCAGAAATAAACCGCAAAGCTTTGATTGCTTTGCGGTTTGATCGATCATTCTTCTTCTACAGCCAAGTCTTTTACCGGAAGCGGCTCTTCCTCTTTATGTGTTACCTTTCGCAAATTGAACAATGCCTTGATGCTGAACACTGCCAGGGCAGCGACACCAATAAGGAAAATCGAATCCGGAATAGCCCTTAAAGTCAGGAGCATTTCGACCGTATCCTGCTGCAGGAACTCAGCTGAACGTGAAGCTGCATAGCCATTAAAGAATGCTTCTTTAATCTGGAGATATCCTACTGGAAGCAGGGACAGGAATACCATTCCAGCCAAACCGACATTCAGCATGATGACAATGAATTTCACCCACTTATCGCTCCATTTTTCAGGATTGACGATATTGCGTAATGAGTAGACTAGTACGGCTCCGGCGAACATACCATACACGCCCATCATGGACGCGTGGCCATGTGTTGGAGTAAGGAACTGCCCGTGCTCGAAGAAGCTGACTGCCGGCAAGTTGATCAGGAAGCCCAATACACCTGCACCAACAAGGTTCCAGACTGCAACAGAAATCAAGAACCAGAAAGTGCCTTTATAAGGGAAATCCACTCCGCCGTCACGCATCATTTTATACTGCTCATATGCTTCTAAAATCAGCAGGGTCAACGGAATGACTTCAAGTGCTGAGAAGACAGCCCCCAACGCGATCCAAACTTCAGCAGAACCGTTATAGTAGTAGTGGTGGCCAATACCGATCACACCAGCACCCATCAGGAGGATCAGCTGGAAGTACAATGCTTTGACCGTGGATTTCTTTGTAACAAGCTTCATTTGAACCATCAGGAAGCCAATAACCACGACGGCGAATACTTCAAAAATCCCTTCAACCCACAGATGGATGATCCACCATCGCCAGTAGTCTGCAAATGTATAGTGTGTACCTGGATTGATCATGAAAGCGAAGAAATAAAATGCTGGTACAGCAATCGCTGAGTAGAACAATAGGTGAATCAGCCCGCCTTTGTCAGACTCCCTCTTCAATCCGCTCTTGATGCCCCGGAATACGATGTACAGCCAAATCAGCATCCCGATTGCAAGTATGAATTGCCAGATGCGGCCAAGCTCAAGGTACTCCCATCCCTGATGGCCGAGCAAGAACCAATTGTTGCCCAGGTAACCGTTAGCACCAAGCCATTGACCTGCCATGCTTCCTGCGACAAGGACGACAAGTGCCCAAAATAAAATATCAACCAATAACCCTTGGCGCTTCGGTTCATGTCCGCCAACAAGAGGTGCAACGAAGATTCCCATTCCAAGCCATGCTGTCGCGATCCAGAAAATCGCGAGCTGCAAGTGGAAACCTTTCGTGATATTGAACGGCAGGATATCATGGACCCATTTCATTCCGAAAAAGCTGTCAGGCTCAATGTAATAGTGTGCAAGCAGTGCTCCGAACATTGCCTGGACAAAGAACAGCACTGAAACAACCGCGAAATATTTTCCTGTTTTTAATTGTGATGAAGTAAGCGGCAATTTTCTCAAATCAATTTTAGGGAAATTCCCTTCAGAATATGCCTCTTGCATACCTAGATGATAGCGGTAGAAAACAAACAGGATCAATCCAACAAACAAAATCAAAATTGTCACGCTTGCGCCGCTCCACCAGACAGCTGAGAACGACATTGTATTTCCTGCGTCTTCATAATATGGCCAGTTATTTGTATAAGTGATTTTGTCATCTGGTCTTTCTGTACTTGATAACCAGGCAGTCCAGAAAAAGAAATCAGCAATCTGTTCGATCTGGTCGCCCTTCGATACCCAGGCACGCTCCCCGTCCGGCATATGCTTTTCCTGGATCAATCCAGGCTTCAGCCCCCAGCGGTCACCCTCTGTAAAAATAGTATGGTAGAATTCCCTTACCTTTTGGTGCCCATAAACCTGAGCATCAGTCAAAACCAGTTCATCTTTATCCGGAATGTAGCGATTCTTCCGCATTTCCTTCATGACGTTCTCACGGATGATCGTTTGTTCATCCGTGCTTAACTCTTGATAATCACTTTGGTATACTTCCCGGGACTTGAAGTCCTGCATGCCTTCAGTATATATTTTCAAAGCTTCTGCCGTATAATCAGGCCCCATATACGACCCGTGCCCCAATACTGTACCATAATCCATCAGCCCATATTTCTGGAAGACTGCCTGCCCTCCCATAATGCTGTCCTTTGTTAAAATGATTTCCCCCTTTTCGCTTGTCACTTCAAGCGGTCTTGGAGCCATTTCCTTAAAGATCCAGTACCCTCCTGTCAGAAGCACTGTAAAACTAAGCAATAATGTGATGATGAGTACGGATTTCAACAGTGAATTTCTATTTTTCTTAACCACTGCTTTCGTGGATGTCCTATGCTGGATTTCCATGTTCCATACATCCCCTTCCCTGTTTGATTTACACCTTAAGCATAAAAGGAAAAGGATTTTCGGTTTGTGAAGTACCTCATTTAATGGGTGTGATTTTTCCCACAGGAGTGAGAATAATTTTCAAAAAATCTTCAATATATGATTCAGCTCACTTCGTCTTCCTGCATAGGTTGCTAAAATCAATAGTAGATACGTAATCCCTTACAGAGGAGAGATAGATATGCACATATCCCAAATAAGGCAGCAATTAAAGGAAGTTCCTATTTTCAAAGAATTATCTGCAACTGAGCTGGATCCGATTGTTGAAATTGCCCAGCCAAGATTCTATAAAAACAAAATGTACGCCTTCATGCAGGGTGATCCGCTTGATCGAGTCTTTTTCATCCATTCTGGAAAGGTCAAAATTTATAAAACCGATTCCTCTGGGCGTGAACAAATCGTATCGGTCCTTGAGGCAGGCGAAATGTTTCCTCATGCCGGCTTCTTCCGGAAAGGCAAATATCCGGCGCATGCGGAAATGATGGAGGATACGCAGATGATTGTGGTGCCAATATCAAGGTTTGAACAAATTCTTGTTGCATACCCGGAACTTTCAATCAAGCTATTCAGGGTTCTTGGCGAGAAAATCATCGACTTGCAGGCACGCCTGGAGGAGCAAATCCTGCACAATACGTATGAACAAATCATTATGCTGCTGCTGCGCCTATGCAAGACAAATGGAGAAAAAAAAGATAATGGCTTTAAACTAACCACTCATTTTACAAATAAAGAATTCGCCAATATGATTGGCACTTCACGTGAAACAGTGAGCAGGACCATCAACTATTTAAAAAAGAAAGAACACTTGAGTGTCGATGCTAATGGCTGCTACCTGATCGACCACGAAAAATTGCATCAGGAATTGTTTTGATACATGCGCATTAGTTGTATATACAAATTTATGAAACCAGGAGTTGAGTCATATGGAAAAAAAGACGATTGAATTGGATGTTAGGGAAGATATCAAAAATAAGCTGGAGCCATTCCAAAAAATCATGGAAGCTGTCTCAGAACTAAAAAAGAATGAAGTCCTGGTCCTCCATGCCCCGTTCAAACCCGTGCCACTGTATGGAGTTTTAAAAGCAAAGGGATTTGAGCATGAGGTGGAAAAAATCGAAGCGAAACATTATAAAATCACTTTTACCAAAAACGGAGGGAATTAAGATGATTCTGGACAATAGAGGGCTGGAACCGCCACAGCCAATGATGAGGACACTCGCGGCTCTTGAAGATTTGGAAGCAGGGCAATCACTCATCATCATCAATGACCGCCGTCCAATGTTCCTGTTCGAGCAGCTGGATGAGCTTGGGCTTCTATACCTTACCGAACAGCAGGAAGATGGAAGCTATCGTGTGACCATTTCCCGAAAAGCGAGGTGATTTAAGTGTTTCAACAAAGCAATGGCAACGAGACAAACATCGTACTTCCCTTTTCATTCATTGCCTTTAGCATGCTGGCATTAGTGCTGTCCCAGCTGCTTGTCTTGCTGAACGGCGACATGCTTGTTTCTGGGATTTTCAGGCTTCCGGCAATCTGGTCTGCAGCCCATCTTTTTGTGCTTGGCTGGGCATTGATGGTCGCAATGGGGGTGATGTACCAGCTGGTGCCTGTCGCGTTCCTGACTCCGATTTGGAATGAAAGATTTGGATTTTGGCAATTCGTTATTACTGCGGCTGGCATCGTTTTTTTCGCTGCATCATTGTACAACCGCCCAGAGGATGCACTGATTCCTGGAATTGTGACATTAGCTGGCATTGTGATGTTCCTTTTTCAAATGTTCATGACATTAAAGAGCCAGGCGAAGCCCAATATCCTTACTTTATTCGTCGGGACTGCCCTTTTATCTCTGCTGGCGACAATTACGCTCGGAATTATGCTCGTCTTAAGCTTGAATACTGGTATTGCCTCAGAAACTTACCAGGCCATCTTTAAATCGCATATTCTATTAGGTACTGCAGGCTGGTTCTCTTTATTGATCTTTGGCTTTTCCTATAAAATGGTGCCCATGTTCTCACTATCACATGGTTACTCCATGAATCCGGCTGTCTATGTTTTCGCTGTATATATTATCGGAATAATCCTTTTAGTATCATCATTCATCACAGATAATCATGCACTCGAAATATCAGGAACCCTTTTGCTATTTGCAGGATTCGTGCTTTTTTCATGGCATGTCAAAAAAATCATTGATAAAAGGGTAAAGAAAAAGCTTGATCGGCCATTCAAGTTCGCACTTTTCGCGATTGGATGCGGTGCGGCAGTCCATTTGGCCGCAGTCCTTAGCAGTGCAACAAATACGCTTGCTGGATTCGCGGGTCCTCTTTTATTGACTTATATGATTGCCTGGATCGCCTTCAGCATCATTGGCTATCTGTATAAGATTGTTTCATTCCTTTGGTGGACACATAAATACAGTAAAGAAATCGGCAAAAAGCAGGTGCCAGCCTTGAAAGATATGATCGATGATAAGCTGGCGCTGCCGTTGTTTGCAATGCTCACTGCAGGGACGATTCTACTTTTACTATCTTTTGCCGTAAAGCTCATCACCATCTTTCACATCGGCCAGGGGTTGATTGTGATCGCAGTTGTTCTGTTCAGCTTCATCATTGCAAAAGTCGTTACTAAATAAGGAGGAGTACCAATGAAAGAGTTAGTGGAGAAAATAAGGGAGAATTTGAAAACCGTATATGATCCTGAATTAAATATCAATGTGGTAGATTTGGGGCTTATTTATGAAATCGATATTCCAGAAACCCGCACAGCGAGAATTTCAATGACATTGACAACGCCTGGCTGTCCTCTTCATGACAGCATCGTCAGCGGCATAAAATATTGTGTACAAGGCATGGACGAGATCGATCATGCAGACGTACGATTAACCTGGGAACCAGCATGGACACCAGACCGGATGACAGAGGATGGTAAAAGATTGCTTCAGGGGTTTTAATAAAAAAAGAAACGCTTTGCATTGAAGCGTTTCTTTGCACTTTATTTTGGATTTGAAAGGCCAAATGACAATGCCTGGCGAAAGTTATTTTCTGCTTCCTGTAATTCAGCCACCTGTAAATCATCTGCCTGAAATTCATTACGCAAGGCTTCGGAACTAGAAGAAAGAGCTTTAGAGATTTTTTGAAAGTCGATAAAAGAATAATTCATTGCCATCCCTCCAATCACATTAAAGATAAATGTATTTTATTCTCCAATACCTTTAATTATTCTAGGAAATTGGTCTTGACCAGGTAAAGTTTCAAAGCAATTTTTCTAACTATAAAAGCCTCCTGCTTGCCAGGAGGCTTTGTTGGTTTTACTGATCAGCACGAGGCGGCCGTTTGCCCCAATATTGATAGTAGTCTGTTCGGATGAAACCATTGAAAAGCTTCCTTTTCTTTGTTGCTGGCCTTCCGTATACTTGTTCAAAATTCTCGTTAGACGTCAGGATATAGATTGACCATGTGTCAAGCGGAGCAAATGTCTTCCCCATTTGATGGTACATATCTTCAACGGCATTCTTTTCACCAAGTCGTTCACCGTACGGCGGATTCCCTACGATGACTCCGTATTCCTTCCTGGTGGTGAAATCCTGTACCCGCATTTGTTTGAATGAGATCAAGTCGCCAAGCCCGGCTTCGAAGGCATTTTCTTCCGCAATCTTGACCATCCGGTGATCAATATCCATTCCGCTGATATCAAGCGGAGTATCGTATTTTGCGAGATCCTCTGCTTCCATCCTGACTTCATCCCAGACCGAATCAGGGATAATTCCCCATCCCTCGGAAACGAATTCACGATTGAAACCTGGAGCGATATTCTGTCCAATCAATGCCGCTTCGATCGGAATTGTTCCTGAACCGCAGAACGGATCGACGAATGGCTTGTCCGGATTCCAATTGGTCAGCATGATCAGTGCCGCAGCCAGCGTTTCTTTTAATGGAGCTTCCCCCTGGCCAGATCTGTATCCCCGCTTGTGAAGCCCGCTTCCGCTCGTATCGATTGTTATGGTAGCAACATCCTTAAGGAGAGCAACTTCAATTTTGAATAATGGACCATTCTCTTCGAACCAGCTCGTCTTTTTATATGACTTTCTCAAGCGTTCGACAATGGCCTTCTTAACGATTGCCTGGCAGTCGGAAACACTGAACAGTTTGGATTTAACCGACTTTCCTGAAACGGGAAATTCGGCATCCTCAGGGAGAAATAACTCCCATGGAAGTGCTTTCGTTTTTTCAAATAGCTCATCAAATGTATATGCCTTAAATTCGCCAACCTTTATTTTAATCCTGTCTGCAGTCCGGAGCCACATATTGCTTCTCGCAATTGCCATGGCATCACCTTTATAGGCGATCTTCCCGTTTTCGACTTGGCAGTCATATCCAAGATCCCGCACTTCCTTGGCGACAATTGCTTCAAGGCCCATCGCGGAGGTTGCGATTATATCAAAATTCTTCATCGTTTCACCCTTTATTTCCAATATACTTATGTACCTTATTATGACCAATCACACTAAATATACATAAAAAAAGCTCTCCTGGCAAAAGGAGAGCTTTAATAAACACTCATACTAACCCATTAATAACGTTCTGTAAGCCATGTTTTGTACCTTTGTACTGCAAACGACCAAAAGTCTCGTACTCCGGTGGTAATCATCTATCTACAGATGAGAACTCATCTGTCCTTCCCTTTGTTCAGTTCCTCCAGGAAGGTGCCCCTACCATCGTTTGGGTTTCTCGCTCGTGGGGTTTACCTCGTTCCACCCTCCCAATTTCTTGGAAGGCTCCGTCACTGTGGCACTTTTATAGGTATTCATGCCATATCGTTGCCGACTTAGGCATTTTCCCGGCCGTCAGCCGAGCGTGAGCTCGGCTGCCCTGGCTTATGAATTGGCCAGGCACGAACACTACAGGCATCTCAGCCTGTGCGAGCATGGACTTTCCTCTGCAGCATAACTGCAGCGATTACCCGAACGTTATTAACAGCTACAAAAATTATTATATGTAAGTTCAGCTTGAAAAGCAATGGTAATACATTTCAAAAAATAGCAGGAACTGGATTAATCGTAAAGTTTATCACCAAATACATGCTTTTCAAGATTTGACAGCCTTTTCAGGATGTCGAAATTCGTTGTTCCAGCTGCCTGAGTGCTTGGGCGGCGTGATGCCTCGTCAAGCTGTTTTTTCAGGCGAAGATTGTCCTGTTGAAGTTCTTCAATCTCCTGCTGCATCATTTCATAATCCTTAATGACCAAATCAAGAAACTTATCAACATCTTCTGGCTTGTAGCCACGCATTGCTGTTTTGAATTCTTTTTCTAAGATATCTTTAGCAGTTAACTGTATTTTATCGGATAGCATTCCATTCACCTCAATATACCCCATCATCAAATCTTATTTTTTCAAAAACAGGGCGATTTGTCAATTTTTCTTTTACTCACCTTAAAATCCCTGCTGTCTCAATTGTTCTTCTTCTACGACCATTTGTAAATCGTACAATGATATTAATCTTATATCATATTCATGGGTTTCTTCATACTTTTTTGCAGTTTCATACATAAATTTTGGACTTCCCTCTTTTTCTGGGTCGTACAGAAGGATCAGCACATCACTTTTCTCCACAAAAAACTGGTTCTTAAGCCTGAATTGCCATGGTTTTTCGTACGGCTTCCTGGAAATGGCATCAACATGGTCTGCACCAGCCAGCACTGATTCATACCATTCCTTGTTGGCATCTTTCCAGGTTTCTTCCTGATTGAGGAAGGGAGTGAACACGGATAGTTTCAGGTCAGGGAATTCTTCCTGCAATTCCATAACCGCCTCTCCGGCCCATAATTCAACACCAAGCTGCCCGCTGATCATGACCCATTCCAGTCCCTCATCGATTAAAGGCATCAGGCTTTTTTTAATCGCAATCTTTATATATTCAGCTGCTGGATGATTATGTTGGAAAACACCAAGTTCAAAAGGTTTATAGCCAGATATTGCAGCTACTTTTGCCATATTATCTCCTTCGCTCACTTTTTTTATCTCGAACAAAAACGCTATGTTATATGTATTCCCACTATGTCATTCATAAATCTTGTTTCCATGAATTCATATCACTAAAAAAACAAGGGCTGATCAGCCCTTGTTGCAGTCTCTCTTATCGACCAAATCCCATTCCTGGACCAGGACCAAATCCCTGTGGCCCGCCAAATCCCGGGCGAGGCCTAGGGCCAACAGGAGCAACTCCAGCGCCAGGAACCGGACCTGGACCGCCGTAGAAATTCTGGTGTGTCACCTGGTTCACTGTGGACTGAGTTTGCGGGAAATAATGGACATGATCGTAGTTGATGTGGTTTACATTAGTTGTGTGTGTTGGATGAACATGTGGAACTACATTGTTCACATAGTTATGGTTCACGCAGCATTTAGTAGGGTGAACCACTGTTGGCAAAACATGTGTTGGCTTACAGTACATAGTGCATATCTCCTTTCCTGTAGACTTAATCTTTACATTATCAGCCTATGAAGAAGGAATGCGTCTTGTACTAATGAAAACACCTATTTTTACATGGAATCTGCAATGCAAGTTCCAAATGACATTTTAGAGGAATGTGTAAAAGTTGTCCTTCAGACCACTGAAAATAACAGCAATGAGGGTAATAACTACAAAATAGAGAACTAAAACCGCCTTATACATCCTACCAGCCCCGTAAATAATATTGATTTTTAAAACACCATACAGTTTTACATTTTACAACGTCCTAACCATACATACAACAGGATATTACAGGATTTATACTGGTAAATGTTAAAATTTTGTTACAATTCGCGAATTCATGACGAAAGATGTCGTGAAAGGCTTTAGTTTGGCGGATTATGCGCTTGCCCGGGAAATGCTTTTTGGGAAATCCTCAGAATTCTCTTCTCCAGTTCCTCTTTGAAGATCATGTCTTTTTTTGTTGAACCTTTTTCAGTAAGATGAATTTCTTTTGCTAAACGGCAATATTCTAAAGCCATTTCATGATCCTTTTCGCGGTGCTCAAAAAATTTGGCGAGTTCAATACAGGCTTCCTTGCGTTCTCTGCTCGTACCCTTCTCTGAGGTTTCCTTCCAAAGCGAAACTGCTTCCGGCCACTCTTTATTGCGTTTATGCTCAAATGCCAGGGCATGCTTTGCTGAAGCTTCTTGTTCATTTCCTTCCTCTGTAAGTCCGCTGAATGTTTCCCTGGCCTTTCTGTGTTCACCCAGATAGGAAAACCAGCGTCCGACCTCAAAGGTTTCACGTGGTGACTGCAACTTGTCTCTCCCAAGAATCTGAAAAGTCAAATGCGTATACAATGTGAGCAAAGACAGAATATCCGTTTCATTGTGTTTGACCACACCAAGCAAGCCTTCTGGATTTTTACGCTCAAGAAAGTCAAAATAGATCATCGGTGCAAGAAAACCAGGGATATCATCTTTCCGTTCAAGACCCAGCACTTCCTGTTCGACAATACTCAACTTCATCCGGTCAATTTTATGCTTCCACATTCTTCTCGCTGCATGATACAAATCGAAGTGTCCATAAGACGGTAATTTGGGCACATGGTCACGGACAAGGGTGTGCCGCGTTTTCACTTGCGGCCAATCAAATGCCTTGCCATTATAAGTTACCAGCGTTGTATAATCTGCGTTTTCCAAGAAACTCTGGTATAGGGCAACCTCTGCGCCGGGATTCGGCAGAATATGCTGTTTCAATTTTACAAAATCACCTGAAATGCTGGCATGCCCAAGAAGGAAGATCGTGTTGCCTGCTCCGCCTCCAAGACCTGTCGTTTCGGTATCAAAAAAAACTAAATCCTCGGGGCTATGACCAAACGCAGACAATGGATGTTTTGTGCTTTCTTCATTCCAGAGTGAGACAGCCTCAAGCAGATCACGGAATTGATAATGTCCATGCTGATGGTCCAGCGGATAATTCACTTCCCTGACAAGACAGTATTGGCCATCAAAATAGAAGGGGGAAACCTGTTCCTGCTCCCACATTTCGAGAAAAGGTATTTCAGGAGTTTCCTCAGCAATTACCGGTTCAGACTTTGGCTTATCAATATTACTTTTGATATGTGGTTTCAATCGGTTCAATTTATTCTTAAGACTCATTTCTTTCCCCCTCCTTCCCTACACTGCTTTAATGAATAAATTCAGTAATTTAACTACATCTTTTTTAGAATGGATGGATGTTGTGTCCGTACCGATACATGACGGGCATCCGTCTGAACATTGGCAATTCAGGACCATCTGTTTTGTCTGTTTCAAGATTTCTTCGATACCCGAATAAATCTTTTCGCTCAAGCCAATACCTCCCGGGTAGCGATCATAGAAAAAGATCGTCGGCTTTTCGTTATGTGCCGCTTTAACCTGGGGAACTACATGAACGTCAGATGGATCGCACATCACGAATAATGGGGCAATATGCTTCAGTGCCTGGGATGTCCCGATCAGCCCCTCTTCCAGACGATCGTCTGCAAACTCGGAAAGTTCCTTATTCAGCGAAATCCAGGCAGCGCTTGTGTGCAGTTCCTCTTCAGGTAGATAAATCGGACCGGAGCCAATATTTTCATGAGTTTCGAACCTGATCTTCTTGAAGATTGTTGCCATCGCCCTTACACTGACATCACCGTAGCCGATTTCAGTTTCTGCATTTCCACGGTGCTTATCTTCTTCAAGCACATTGAGCTGAACAGCGAGATTGGCATCTGTGAAGTAATCGACATCGACCTCACGAACAAATGCCTTCTTTTCCTCCCAATCAAGCTTCTCTACCTGATATTGATTACCTTGATGTAAATAAATAGCTTCCTCATGCAGCAGTGTCATTGCCGAGAATGTATCCATCTCCCCGATCACCTTCACATTTGCTACATCGGATTGATCGATGATGACCACATTTTCCTGTGATGCTGAACGAAGACTGATATTATGCGCCGGGAATGCATCATTCATCCAGTACCACCTTTCTCCGTTTTGATGGAGGATTCGCTCTTCAGTCAGATATTCGAGAATCTCTTCAATTTCTGCTGCTCCAAACGAATCCCCCTTTTTAAAAGGCAGTTCATATGATGCGCATTTGATATGATCAATGAGGATGATCAGATTATCAGGATTGATTCTTGCTGTTTCCGGACTCCTGTTGAAAAAGTAAGCCGGATTCTGGATGACATACTGATCAAGGGGGCTTGAGCTTGCCACCATTATGACAACCGACTCTCCATGACGGCGGCCTGCGCGGCCTGCCTGCTGCCACGCACTTGCAATCGTACCTGGATAACCATTCATGATGCATACCTGCAGCTGCCCAATATCTACACCAAGTTCCAGCGCGTTTGTACTGACAACTCCATAAATCTCACCTGAACGAAGTCCCTTTTCTATTGCCCGCCTTTCAGTAGGGAGATAACCTCCCCGATAGCCCCGGATTGCTTTTGGTCCAAGCTTATGTTTGACAAGCTCCTGCAGGTAAGTAAGCAAAATTTCGACTCTCACCCTGCTCCTGGCAAACACGATGGTCTGAATCCTATTTTTAAGGAACTCTCCTGCAAGCTTTCTCGTTTCCAGTGTCGCGCTCCTGCGAACATTCAGCGGGATATTGACCACCGGAGGATTGTAAAACAAAAAATGCTTCCTTCCTGATGGTGCACCATTATTGTCAATCAGGACCATATCCTTTTCTGTCAGCCCTTCCGCCAGTTCAAGGGGATTGGCAATGGTCGCAGATGTACAGATAAACACAGGGTCGCTGCCATAATAATTGCAGATTCTCTTCAGTCTCCTGATGACGTTCGAAACATGGCTCCCAAATACCCCCCTGTAAATATGCAGTTCATCGATCACTACATACTTCAGATTCTCGAAAAGGGAAACCCATTTAGTATGATGCGGCAGGATGGCAGAATGGAGCATATCCGGATTCGTGATGACAATATGTCCTGCCCGCCTCACCTTCTGGCGGATATTCGAAGGTGTATCACCGTCATATGTATAGCTGTTTATTGACAGCTCCGCCTCCTGGATTAACTCATTGATCTCACTTTTCTGGTCCTGCGCCAGTGCCTTGGTAGGAAACATATAAAGTGCACGTGCATTAGGGTCCTCAATGATTGACTGAAGTACAGGCAGGTTATAGCACAGCGTCTTTCCGGATGCTGTAGGGGTCACTGCCACGATACTTTGCCCCTTCATAATCTGCTCGTACGATGATTTTTGGTGGGTATAGAGTTGTGATATGCCTCTTCTTGCTAAAGCGTTTTTTAAAATCTCACTTAAACCATCTGGCATTTCTTCCGTTTGAGCTTCTTTCTCCTCAATTGTATGCCAGTGGACAATATTCCGCTTTACCGATTCACTAACCTTTAAATCTTGTAAAATCTCCTGCATGCTTTTCCGGACTTTCATTTCGTTCACCTCGTTATTCCTATTTTAGCGAATAAACGTTCGTTGCAAAAGTAAAATAATCTATAAATTGCTTTGCTAGTTTTTGGAACAAATCTTGATTCATTTTACTTTACACGGCGAAAACAAGATTTTTTTGTTAAAATAGTTGTGATGAACATACAGCTTGATATTGAGGTGTTTCAATTGAATAAAGAAGAGATAAAAAAAATTCTGTCACAGTTCGGATTGTTTCGGGACCTGGATGACTATGAGCTGGATAAAATTGTTGATATTTCGATCTCCCGTGAATGGAAGAAAAACAGCCATGTATTTCTTCAGGGTGATCCACTTGAAAACGTTTATTTTATAAATGAGGGAAAAGTGAAGGTCTATAAAAGTGATGCAAATGGCCGGGAACAAATCGTAGCCATTCTGAAAAAAGGGGAAATGTTCCCTCATGTTGGTTTTTTCCGAAAAGGCGGATATCCTGGTTATTCAGAAGTATTAGAGCAAGCAAGTCTTGTTGTAGTCCCAATTTCGCAATTTGAGAAGGTGCTTGTAGAAAACCCACATTTAAGCATAAAGGTTTTCAAGGTGCTAGGAGAGAAAATCATCGATCTTCAGGAAAGACTTGAAGCACAAATCCTCAATAATACTTATGAGCAGATCATCAAGCTTCTGATCAGGCTTGGGGACCTTCATGGCAAAAAGCAGGAGAACGGCACTATTCTTTTAAAAGCAGATTTCACAAACAAAGACCTGGCAAATATGATTGGTACGACGAGAGAAACAATGAGCAGGACTTTGACCAAAATGAAAAAGGATGAGCTTATTTCTTCTGATGCCAACGGAAATTTGATATTTGATCCAGACCTTCTAATGGATGAGCTTTTATAATTGAAGACAAAAAATGTCCGTAGCATAATGCTTCGGACATTTTGTTTATTATTCAACTCTGCTTAATCCCATCATTGTTTCCATATCTTCCTGAGCGGTTGTGATTAACTTCAGGTTGAAAGTTTCCTGTAATACCTGCATCACACCATCTGAAATGAATTCAGGCGGCTTAGGCCCGATACGGATATCCTGAATTCCAAGACTGAACAAACCTAGAAGGATTGCTACCGCTTTTTGCTCGAACCAAGATAGAACGATGCTTACAGGTAGTTCATTCACGTCACATTCGAATGCATCAGCAAGTGCTTTGGCAATTTTCACTGTAGATACTGAGTTATTGCACTGTCCAAGATCTAGATATCTAGGTATATTCGTTCCCGGAACCACACCATAGTCTACATCGTTGAAGCGGAATTTTCCGCATGAAGTTGTCAGGATGACAGCTTCCGGAGGCAGCGAAGTTGCAAGCTCACGATAATAATCGCCACCCTTTCCTGGTGCATCACACCCTGCGATAACGAAGAAGCGTTTAATTTTACCTGATTTCACAGCATCAATGACCTCTGGAGCCAAGCCGATCACTGTTTCGTGATGGAAACCAGTCACCAATGTTTCTTCAGATTCCATATTCGCTTCCGGCAGCTCCAATGCTTTTTCGATTACCATCGAGAAGTCATCATTTTCGATTTTTCTAACATTCTCAAGACCTGCAACTTCGTATGTAAACATACGGTCAGCATAGCTTCCCTTGATTGGCATTACACAGTTTGTGGTAGCAAGAATCGCTCCAGGGAATTTTTCAAACAGTCGGCGCTGATCGAACCATGCTTTTCCGATATTCCCCTTCAGATGCGGGTACTTTTTCAATGCCGGATAGCCGTGTGCTGGAAGCATTTCTGAGTGAGTGTAAATATTGATTCCTTTACCTTCCGTCTGTTTGAGCAATTCTTCCAGAGCGAAGAGGTTATGTCCTGTTACTACGATACATTTCCCTTCAATCTTATTCTGGCTGACCTTAACCGGCTGAGGAATACCCAGGCGGCTTGTGTGTGCTTCATCTAGCATTTCCATCACTCTTACGGCTGATTGACCTACCTTCATTGCCATATCGATATGTTCTTGTACATTAAAGTTTGAATTAGTCAAAGTCATATATAATGCTTCATGGGTTGTAGCGTCTACAAATGGATCTGTAAAACCAAGCTGGTTTGCATGAGTCCTGTATGCCGCTATCCCTTTCAAGGCAAAAATCATTGTGTCCTGAAGGCTCGCAATCGTTTCATCTTTCCCGCAAACCCCCACTACCTTACAGCCGCCAGTTGGCGTTTGTTCACATTGGTAACAAAACATATGTGTATACCCCTCTTCTGCTTTATTTACTGTTTCAGCATACAGAGGAACATCAATTGGTTATGTGACCTAAATCACACTAAAGGCATTTTTCACAAAGTGTTCAAAAAGGTTCGACTGAAAACGCAATTCCATCCTTGATCGTGTATTTATCTATTTAAGTTCATGAACAGGGACATTCTCCGCCACATATTCTATTATAAAATTTCTGCTGAGGAGGATGTGTACCGATGGCGACCAACCATCCTGACCGCCCCAAAAAACACGAAGCACTTGAACAATGGTTTAAATCCATGAATCAAATCATGCATGAGAAGCCAGTAAAAGGCATATTGCAAAGCATTGATGATTTTTTCAGACAACCCTTTCCCTACTCTTCTTTCCCTGTGGACCTAACCGAAACAGAAAAAGAATATATCGTTAGCGCTGAACTTCCCGGAGTCAAGAAAGACCAAATTTCCATTGATGTAATAGACAGCACATTAACGATCACCGTCAATAAGACAGATGGTTTCTCAGAGGTAAACGAAAATACTAAGTCACATAGACAGATGTCGTCAATGCAAAGAGTTAGCAGGACAATTCCGTTTTCCCATCCTATTAACGAAAAGAAGACCCGGGCCTCCTATCGCGATGGGCTCCTCAAAATAAAAATCGCTAAAAAACAAGGAAAGAAAATTGATATTTCAATAGACAACGAATAAAGGAAAAAGCAGGCAGCGCCTGCTCAGGTTGTCGACAAAAGGGGTTTGGAATGCACTGATTCCGAACCCCTTTTTTAGTTTTCTTGTTTTTGACCTAAGGACAGACTCCCCTTAAGCCTCTTTCTACGCCATTTTTGGACCTATCCATGTCCAGTTGGCCATCTTTTTCAGATTCAAGGCAGCGAAAGTAAGCACCGCCTGCATGGACAATTTTTTAGCCCCCTGAGGATTGTCCAACGCATGCCATGCTTTTCTTTTGCCTCTGAGAATGCGCGCTCGATTGTTTCTTCGCGCTTTGTATAGATTTCTTTTACTTCTTGTTTATGTCTTAGGTGGTCAGCTTCCTCCACATACTCCTGCCAAATATGCCGTTGTACTACCTTTTGGTGGTCCTTAGGAACAAGCTGATCTAAAGCAACCATCTCAAGTTGATCTCTTTGGATTGAATTATTTTCGAAAACAATTTCATCACCTTAAGCGTTCTATGATTTACTTTAAGTTAGGTTATACTTCACTGTCACCCCATCTTTATATACCCTGTTGATCTACGTTCCAGGCGTGTAGACTCCTCGAAAATGCTAACGCATTTCCTTCGTGCTTGGGAAGCAAATCAATGTCCTGCGGGATCAGCTGGACAGGTGAGACCACGCAAGAGCTTGCGATGAGGAGGCTCAGCGCCAGCCCCGCGGAAAGCGAAGCGCCTGGAACGGAAATCAACAGCCCCATTTCCAACCAAAACAAAAAGACTGTAGGCATGCTCGATTTTATCGAGTTTGCCTACAGTCTGAGCAGGCATGCGCCTGCTTTTTCTTTTATTACACTTTAAACATTCCTCCCAGGCCTTTCACGAGAGAGGAAACCTGGGTCACAGCATTCATCATCTGCCCTGCGGTATCGACCATCTTATTGACATCCAGATTCCCATCCTGGCTCTTGAAAGAGTTCATGATCGATTGCAGCCCGGATGGCTGTTTTGGCATGAAAGCATACTGCGGGTATGGATTATAATTTTGGTAATCCACCTGCTGGCTGTAATAGCCGTAGATCGGATCATCCTCAGGCTGCAGCGGATTCTGGAAAAGCATTTTTGTATAGTTGTCCTTTGATCCAGTCAAGGGATATGACTGATTCCAATTGGTATTGCCCTGAGGATAAGGATTATTTTGATACCCCTGCATATACTGATTTTGCCAATTTCCCGGCATAGCATTCAAATATGGATTCCCGTATTGTTGAGGGAGCGGCTGCTGCCGGTTCAAACCTGGATTATCACTATAAGGATAAGGCTCATGGTAAATATTATTTCCCCTCCACTGTGGCTGATAGGCATTCGTATTGTTCCTGCGGCCAAACATGGGCGAACATCCTCCTCCAATTATTCATTACGATATCATATGACGTAATCGCCCAGATGGTGCAATGGCTGGAAAGCTATTCCGCTTTTGTCTAATCATGATGTTAATTGTCGGAAGTTTTAATTTTTGAAAAATAAATGACCCATCATTTTTCATGATAGGATTTAGTTAAATGATGGAGGAGGATGAAAAATGAACGTTCACGAACTAAAAAATCTATTTGCCCAGACAAAAGAGTATACTCCGGAACATGTAAATGAATTGCTCGATTTCACTAAAAAGTCATATGTCCAGAATGAAATCACCATTTTAGAATACCGGAACCTTGTTCGTGAGCTGGAGTTGCAAGGAGCCTTCATTCCAGAGGATCAAAAAAAAATTTCTTTGTAAAGAGATTGAAGCACCAGTTTAAATAAAACTGGTGCTTCTTTATTTGTTACCTGATTATTCGGCCGTTTTTTCAATTGCCAAAATTGTGCTGTTCAAAATAAAATCGACAGATTGGATTTGGTCAAGGAATCTCTTTTTGCTCGTTTCCGGAAAAAATGCCTGGACAGAAATAACTTCAAGGTAGTCAGCAGCTGTTTCAATTTGGCTGAAATGGAGGTTCCTCGGAAGATTTTCTTTAACCCACTGTGTCGCTGCTTCTTTCCAGAGACCGGCAGTTTCTTTCACTTCATCCGCAAACGGCTTTACCTCTGTATGGAAATCGCCCCTGACGCCTGCTTCCCTTGAATATTCAAACCGATCATGAGCACGCTCAGTATATACCAGCAATTTTTTTGATAATAAAATGATTCTTTCCTGATGCTCCACTTGCACATCCCACTTTCTTTATTTTGCTCTGTTACTGCTTGATAATAAAAAAGTAGTCTTCTTTGAAAGAAGCTACTTAAGAATGAATCTATTCTATTATACGTTAAAAACTTAATTCAAGTTTTAAAGATGATGCTTCATTCATTGCATGAGTTCCGACTTCCAGCTTTGACAGTCTTTCTTCCATATCATCAAAAAGAATATTGATCTCTTCTATATGCATCGAATGATCCTGGCAGATTTCTTCTCTATGAGCCACTAATGAACTTTGCAAATTCGTTTCTGTCACATCAAGGTTATGGGCCATATCAGTTAACATCCCTAAAATCTTTTCCTTTTCAATTCCTTGTCTCATATAATCTCTCCCAACGTTAAATAATTTTAAGGCCTGGCAGATCCGAACCCTTTAGCTAGACAACGAAACAGTCATTTTGTGTTCATATATCCTCTCATATAATTTAAATTCTCCTCGTGGAATAAACCTCCTCTACCATTGACAAAACTAGAAGCAATTCGGCAAACAAAGTGTTTTTTAGCAGCAAGCTTTACAGCCTTCGACAAAAAATCGCCGCATGAAAAATGCGCAAATGAACAAACTAATCTCGGGAGGTGTTCATATGAATAAGAAACAAAACAAAAATGCCCAGCAGCCTAACAACACAACCGACAAAAAAACTGGTTATGGTGACAAGAAACTTGAAGGGCCTAATAGACCGGCAGAGTGATTAAACAAAAAGCAAGGTAATCCTTGCTTTTTTGTTTGAAGCTATTAATTTGTGGTAAATAATTCCTTAATTGAGATTAATGCATGCAATTGTTTCTGTTTTCGGTGATGCCATTTCGTCAGGTGGATGGGATGTCTATGGCTGACTTGCAGTTCAAACCATTTTTTTTGAAACTTTCTTTCTTTATACCAATCTTTTTGCTTGTGATAGTGGTGGCTTATGATTGGAAAAGTACTGCGCAGGAATGGGGTCTCCTTTTTTTTATAGACAGGGAAATATCTTTCATAATCATGTCTGGATGCTGTGTGCTCAGTGTTTAGTGCAAATTCGAGAAACATAGGATAATACGCTGGATCAAACAGTATTGCTGCCAGCCTTTTTCCCAGGTTGACCCTCTTGCCTAGCTCCTTAAATCCGTTAACGCTTGCTCCGTATAATTCTCCTTCACATGTTGGAAAAAGTACTGTACTGAAGTGGAGATAATCTTCAAAAGAGAATATAAACGTGTTAAAGACTCTTTTTTTATAGACAGGATGAAGGATGACCGGGTTATGAATAACATTTTGTTCGTTAATGATCAAGGCTGTCATCAGCCTTTTCTTATCTCCTTTATCCCAAAACTCCAGCCATTCCCTTTCCATAAACTCTGAAACATCAAGGTATTGCAATAAGTGAAACATTGGCGTGCATTTTTTCGTCGAATAAGAGTATAGAAGAAGTTGAGAATAGGCATCCCGGAAAATCAGCCAATTCGCCCTTTCGAATGTAAGGAATAATCGCTGACGAATAGAGGGTTCAAGTATTTTTGGGAACCAATCTCCTTCAAGGTCGCACATATTATAGCCGCCATTCCTGGAAACCATGCTTGCAAGGAAAGCCCAGATCATTTCCGGATATTCCAGATAAAAATCAAAATATGCTTTCGTTCGTGATATATTGTCGATATTCTTTTTATCCGTTTCATTTCTGATTTTTTGAATTGTCTCTGCTTCATGGACCGGCAATTGAAAAAAATGAGGATTTTGGGTTATTGACACACCTTTTCTCTTCCTTTTCTGTAGGTTCTTTTTAGGTTGATGTCAAATGAGGCTTTTTATTCAACCAAATGACCTTCATATTTGGTATGATAAAGAGTAGTCTGTGAGGTGTTCAGCTTGGTTTTCAATTATCCAAATGGAAAAAAATATATCCCAAAATCGAATTCAGAACCTGGAATAAAGATCAAAAAGCAAAAAAATGCTGCCTACAGCAACAGAGGGATGACCCTGGAGGAGGACCTTAACGAAACGAACTCATATTACCTTGACCGGTCAATCGCGGTCATTCACAAAAAGCCTACACCTGTGCAGATCGTAAATGTGGATTATCCGCGCAGGAGTGCGGCAGTCATCAAAGAGGCATACTTTAAACAAGCTTCTACTACAGACTATAATGGGGTTTATAAAGGTAAGTACGTAGATTTCGAAGCGAAGGAAACAAAGTTCACAACATCATTTCCATTAAAAAACTTTCATGATCATCAAATAGACCATATGAGAGCTGTGTTGAACCAGGATGGGATCTGTTTCGTCATCCTCCGCTTCTCTACCGAGGAACAGGTTTACCTGCTTGAAGCTGCCCATTTGCTAAGCTTTTGGGACAGAATGAAAAATGGCGGAAGGAAGTCGATTACGAAGGAAGAAATCATGAATTTCGGCTATCAGATCCCGATTGGCCTTCACCCGAGAATTGACTATATTAAAATTATCGATTATCTTTATAAACTTAGTTAGCTTTTTTACTGCGAGAAAGGAAGGAACTAAACATGGCACAAAAACCTCAAACTAGAGAGGAGCGGCGAAAACAGCTGGCAGCCAATAATAAAAAACCCAAAGGCAAGAAAGCCAAAAAAGGAACATTTAAAAAGATTTTCCTGGCTTTGATCGCCCTTGGCATAATTGGAATGCTCACTGGAGTCGCTACCTTCGCTTTTATGATACAGGATACACCGAAACTGGATGAATCCTTGCTTAAAGACCCTATTTCTTCAAAAATATATGATAAGGATAATAAGCTTGTAACAGAGGTAGGCTCTGAGACCAGGGATTATGTTGTCTATGAGGATATTCCTAAGCTTGTTGAGAACGCGTTTTTGGCAACAGAGGATGTCAGATTTTATAAACATAATGGAATTGATGTCATTCGCCTTGGCGGAGCGGTTATTGCCAATGTTACCGAGGGTTTTGGATCCGAAGGAGCATCAACTATAACACAGCAGGTTGTCAAGAATTCATTCCTGGGATTTGAAAAAACACTTTCAAGGAAAGCACAGGAAGCATGGCTTGCCTACCAGCTAGAAAAAAAATACACAAAGCAGCAAATATTCGAAATGTATGTCAATAAAATCTATATGTCTGAAAACATCCACGGTGTGCAAACAGCAGCGAGCCTATATTTCGGCAAGGATGACCTGAACGAGCTGGAGCTGCATGAAGCTGCCCTTCTTGCTGGCATGCCTCAGAGCCCTAATAACTATAATCCTTTTACGAATCCTGAAAAAGCCGAACATCGCAGGAATGTTGTATTGTCTTTGATGCATCAGCACGGTTTCATTTCTAAGGAAGAAAAGGAAAAGGCTCAAAAAATACCTGTTGAATCCAGCCTGGTAAAAGAAGGAGACAGAAAGGGTAAAGACGAAGAGCCGTTCGATGCTTTTATCGATATGGTTATCGAGGAAGTGTCAGAGCAGACCGATTTTGATATCTTCTCCGATGGACTTGAAATCTATACAACACTTGATCAGAATGCTCAGACTCATGTAGAAGAAATCCTGAATACTGACGCTGCTGTTCAATATCCTAATGATGAAATGCAGGCCGGCATTACCCTGCTTGATACGAAAACGGGAGAAATCCGCGCTATCGGCGGAGGTCGAAACCAGCAGGTGAAGCGTGGCTTAAATTACGCTATCGATGTTAAAAGGCAGCCGGGATCAACTATTAAACCTATCCTGGACTATGGCCCGGCAATCGAGCATCTGCGCTGGGGTACCTATCATATGCTTGAAGATAAGCCTATGACGTATTCAAACGGGGAACCGATTGGAAACTGGAACGATAAATATAACGGTATCATGACGATGAGATCAGCTCTGGCAAAGTCTATAAATATTCCTGCCCTGCAGGCATTCCAGGCAGTTGGAGCTGAAAAAGCAAGAGATTTTGGAGTCAATCTTGGATTGACATTAAAGGATCCTATTTATGAATCAGCTTCAATTGGTGCTCATGAAATTGCACCGATTGAAATGGCGGGTGCTTATGCAGCATTCGGCAACAACGGTTTCTTTACAAAACCTTATTCAGTAAAGAAAATTGTACTTCGTGACAAGACTGAAATTGATTTGACTCCTGAAACTGAAGTAGTCATGAAGGATTATACAGCTTTCATGATTTCAGATATGCTGAAATCTGCAATAAAACAAGGTACAGGAGCAACATACGCTAATATCCCTAGTCTCCATGTAGCGGGGAAAACGGGAACAACCAACTATACCCAAGATGAAATCAATAGCTGGGGAATCAAATCTGGCGGTGTTCCTGATTCATGGTTTGTTGGCTATACAACAAGATACACTGCATCCGTATGGACTGGTTACAAAGATCGAAAGACTGGACTTTATGGAACCGAACAAAAAATATCACAGATGCTCTTCAAGGATTTAATGACGTATGTATCAAAGGATGCAGATACTCCTGATTTCACAGTTCCAAAGAGTGTCGAAAAAGTAAAAGTAGAAAAAGGCACAATGCCAGCTAAGCTTGCGAGTGAATACACACCTAAGGACCAAATCCTTTATGAGTGGGCTGTAAAAGGCAATGTTCCAAATGAAGTCTCCAAAAAGTTTGATAAAATCGAAACTCCCACAGAGCTTGAAGCCAAATACGATGAAAAGAAAAATGAAATCATCCTAACTTGGAAGTTCAAGCAAGAGAATAAAACGGATATACAATTCGAGGTTACCGCATCACTGGATGAAGGGCCAGAACAGCAATTTACTGCTTCTGATACCGGACTGAAAATTGCAGGCGCTGTGCCTGGCGGAATCTACTCATTTAAAGTTACTGCAGTAAGAGGCGACCAGCGTTCCGAGCCTGCAGCCATCAAGGTAGAGATACCGGAGCTTGAACTTCCAGAAACCGATGAAGACGGTGGAGATGAACAAGATAACGGTGACGGCAATGGCGGCGGTAATGGAAATGGAAATGGAAATGGAAATGGAAATGGAAATGGAAATGGAAACGGCAACGGTAATGGAAACAATGACGGTAACATCGATGGGAACAATGATGGTGACAACGATGAAGATGGCGAAGGCGGAGATGATGGGCAATAGTCCCCATTATCGAACACCTTCCACACAACAGCAAAAAATAAACGTCCTGACTTAGTCAGGACGTTTATTTTTTGCATTCTTTAGTGCTAATTGTCTGGCATACTGCTTTTCCTGTTCTGCAAACAATTCAGATAGCTGAATATATGAATGATATAATCTCGGGCGTGAGGAAATAAAATTCAGTCTGTCATTTACATTTACTGGTTTGATATAGCATTCCTCATAGGTAAGGGATTCAACAGCCTCAAGTCCATTCGATGAAAAAAGAAACTCCCTGAATAATTCTATTGCAGACTCCATCAGCGGCAAGGCTTTTTCAGTATCCCTTTTTATGAAGCATTCAGCCAGCTTCGTTTTGGACTTATTCCATTCGATGAGTATATTTCGTACGGATTCATCGGTATTCATGCGATTTCCACCTTATCCTATACTCTTCATGCGCTTATGTCCTTCTCGGCACACCACTAGTAAAGGACAAGTCTCGCATTTTGGATTCTGGGCTTTACAGTGATACCGTCCAAAGAAAATCATCCTGTGGTGGGTAATCGACCATTCGGCTTCAGGAATTTTCTTCATTAATGTCTTCTCAACCTCAAGCACAGAATCTTTCCAGCGGCAAAACGCCAATCGCTTGCTGACACGCTCAACATGTGTATCCACCGCTATTGCCGGTACTCCATAGGCAACAGAAACTACTACGTTTGCTGTTTTCCTCCCCACTCCCGGCAACTTTGTCAATTCATCCCGGTCTGACGGAACCACACCGCCATAATCATCAATCAGCAACCTGCAAAGATTTTGAATGTTCTTGGCTTTATTACGAAATAAACCGATCGATCGGATATCCTGCTGAAGCTCTTCCAGGGATACACTCAAAAAGTCTTCAGGAGTTTTGTATTTTTGGAACAAGTCCTTTGTCACTTTATTTACCAGTGCATCCGTACACTGTGCTGACAATGCTACCGCTATAACCAATTCAAACGGGTTTGAATGGATTAGTTCGCAATGTGCATTCGGAAACATTTTACCCATTTCATCAAGACAAAATCTGATTTGCTGTTTGTTTAACAAGTTTTTCACCACATTTCCTTATTCGTCTATCACTTTAATACATTTATGTTTTAGTTGACCCTTAAGTGGCCAGATTTTTAGATTAAAAAAAGAGAGAATGGTTGAATTCTCTCGTGATTACTGTTCTAGCCAGTTATAAAATGGGACAGGATTGGCAGAGACTTTTGGTTCTTCCTTTCCAGCCCTTGATGCGTTTTGATGCTGTCTGAATTTCCTTCCATAACTTTTAGCCTGTTCGATTGTCTTGATTCCATTCTTCTTCCACTCGAAAAGGATCCGGTCTATATATCGAAAATTCAGCTTTCCTGATATGACAGCTTCCCTTAAAGCAGCCTTGATTATGATAGGATCATGATGGTCATCATCCATCCACATTGCAAGAGACTCGCATTCAAATGGTGATAATGGTCTCCCGAATTCCCTTTCAAATGCAGTATATAGATTTGTTTCTTCCTTTCTGTCAGAAAGCTCTTTCTCCTGCTTCCGTTTAAGCATAAATTGATCAAAAAGCTTCTCCCAGAGGGGTTCCAGTGAATACTTCTCAAATCTGATCCCTTCAGTTGAATCGCCATCGATTATGGAAATAAATCCTCTTTGAACCAGTGCTCGGAGTAAATCTGTACATTCGAAAGCCGATATCGTCATCCGGTCTGCAAGTTCCATTGGTGTAGGAAAATCATTTCCTTTTTCAGAAAAATAGATTACATGCAGCAACAATGCCAATTCTTGTTCGTTCAATCTCATTTCTTTGTACTGTGTCAAAAGCACAGCGGGAATCGTCACATTCCCTTCCTTTAACCAATCTAACATATCTGCTTTTTTCATTCCGGACACCTCTTTTCATAGTATAGCATGAACACGCCCGGCTGGTAATAAAATAGGAAAAGATTAAAAAGGGAAATTAGTCGAAAAATAGCGAAATAAATATTCTTTTGTTGATGGGAGATTCACAAAAAAACTGCTAAAACAGATAAGGCCCGCATCGGACGGGCCTTATCTGTTTTATGGATATAGACGGTTCAATAAACGCGGGAATGGAATGGCTTCACGGACATGCTCTACTCCGCTGATCCACGCTACAGTTCTTTCCAGTCCCAGACCAAAACCTGAATGCGGTACAGATCCATATTGGCGAAGCTGGAGATACCACTCATAAGATTCAAGCGGCAGGCCATGTTCTTCAAGTCGCTGTTTCAGCAGGTCGAAATCATGAATACGTTCAGAGCCGCCAATAATCTCTCCGTAGCCTTCCGGAGCAATCAAATCGGCGCATAGCACTACATCATCCCTGTCAGGTGCCGGCTGCATGTAGAATGGCTTCAATGCAGTCGGGTAATGTGTAATGAAAACTGGCTTGTCATAGCTCTCTGCTATCGCTGTTTCATGAGGAGCTCCGAAATCATCTCCCCATTGGATATCATCAAACCCTTTTTCATGAAGGAACTTGATCGCATCATCATAGCTGATTCGCGGGAATGGAGCCTGGATCCTCTCAAGCTTGGACGTATCACGATTCAATGTTTTCAGTTCGAGCTGACAATTTTTCAATACAGACTGGACAATAAACGATACGTACTCTTCCTGGACTTTCAGGCTGTCTTCATGCTCGTAAAAAGCCATTTCCGGCTCGATCATCCAGAACTCTATCAAGTGACGGCGTGTCTTTGATTTTTCAGCTCGGAATGTTGGTCCGAATGAAAAAACCTTTCCCAATGCCATAGCAGCTGCTTCCATGTATAGCTGGCCACTTTGAGACAGGTATGCATCTTCCTCAAAGTATTTAGTGTGGAATAATTCTGTAGTACCCTCTGGAGCACTTCCAGTCAAAATTGGAGGATCCACCTTTGCAAATCCCTGCTCATTAAAGAACTCATATGTGGCGCGAATGATTTCATTGCGCACTTTCATGACTGCGTGCTGACGCTTCGAACGCAGCCACAAATGGCGGTGATCCATCAAAAACTCTGTTCCATGCTCTTTTGGTGTGATAGGATAGTCTGTTGCCTGATGAATGACTTCAATGCCATTCACTTGCATTTCATATCCCAGTGGGGATCTTTCGTCTTTCGTCACCGTTCCCGTCACAAACAAGGATGACTCTTGTGTTACCGATTTGGCAAGCTGGAATACTTCTTCTGCCACCTCGCTCTTGACTACGACTCCCTGAATGAAGCCTGTCCCGTCACGAAGCTGGAGAAAAGCGATTTTACCACTTGAACGTTTATTAGCCACCCAAGCACCAATTTTAACTTCTTTGCCTTCATATTTATAAACTTCTGCAATTGTTGATTTTATCACGTATTGTTCCCTCCAAAACTAAACAAAGCTGGTAGTATGTATTGTTTTCATTATACATTTGCCCATTAGTGCAGGCAACACTCAAACTTATAAAACGGAGAACCGGCTAACGATTCTCCGTCATAATCTTTAAGCAAGGCTTTTTACAAATTGTTGGATTCTGTTAATCGCTTCTTCCAGTTGTTCCAGGGAAGTTGCGTAGGATAGGCGCATATAATCCGGTGCACCAAAACCGGAACCCGGCACAACTGCAACATTCGCTTCTGTCAGCAAAACTTCCGCAAAGTCATCAACATCCTTGCAGCCTGTCATCAGTGCCGCTTCTTTTGCATTCGGGAAAAGATAAAATGCTCCCTGTGGCTTGATGCATGAGATCCCGGGAATTTCATTCAGCCTGGCATGAATGATTTCGAGCCTTTCTTCAAACGCTGTCCTCATCGTTTCCACCGCATCCTGTGATTCAGCATACGCTGCAATGGTTGCATATTGTGCGGGTGTCGTAGGATTGGAAGTACTGTGGCTGGCAAGGTCCGTCATCGCATTTATGATTTTTTTATTTCCTGCAGCATAACCTATCCTCCAGCCAGTCATGGAGTGAGATTTGGATACGCCATTTATGATGATTGTTTGATTTTTAAGTTCTTCTGATAACTCAGCTATTGAAATATGCTCTGTAGCACCATAAATCAACTTTTCATATATTTCATCAGAAATAATCAGGATGTCATTTTCAAGGCATACGTTACCTAACGCAATCAACTCATCCTTTGTGTAAACCATTCCGGTCGGATTGCTAGGGGAATTGATGATGACCGCCCTGGTCCTATTTGTAATTTTTTCCTTTAGCTGCTCTGGAGTAATTTTAAAGTTATTCTGTTCAAAGCCTTCCACGTATACAGGGTTGCCGCCTGCAAGCTTAACCTGCTCAGGGTAGCTTACCCAATACGGAATCGGAATGATGACTTCATCCCCATCGTTTAAGAGTACCTGGAATAAAGTGTATAGACCATGCTTTGCTCCATTGGTAACAATAATTTCATTAAGCTGATAATCAAGACCCTGGTCACGCTTGAGTTTTGCAGCTATTTCCTTCTTTAACTCCGGGAGACCGCCAGAAGGTGTGTACTTCGTGAAGCCCTCATTCATAGACTTCACAGCAGCATCAATGATGTGCTGCGGTGTGTTAAAATCAGGCTCACCTGCTCCAAGCCCGATGACATCTTTCCCCTGCGCTTTCAATTCCTTGGCTTTGGCGGTGATCGCCAATGTTGATGAAGGAGTGAGTGCCCCCACTCTGCTGGCTAATTGGATCTCCATCCCTTTACCTCCCATGTATTTTTACAGATTATCGATTGCCCTCAGTTTCTCCCCAGTATCAAAATCAACGTAATAATAATTGATTGTGTTACTGTTGTTACGATAATATATTTCCCATGCCGGCCTGTCCGTCTTTTGGATTCTGGCCATACCGAGCCTTACTTCAATTATTTCTTTTGGTTTTTTTTCCTGATATAGTTTATTTAAAGCTTCCTTTTTCGTGATTCCATTTTTAGCATTTCTTGTTTCAACTTCAGCATTTTTTTCATTGATCCAAATATATACATCTTCCTGCCTGGCATTCTTACCTGTCATCACAAAATAAGTATCTTCTCCACTGTACAGGCTGAAGTTACTGAAGTCAGACAGGTTGGTCTCTCTTGAGGCGATTTGTATCGCCTTTTCTTCTGCGGCTTTAACCGGTTCAACCGCATTCAAATAAACATTGACCAGGATTCCCGTTACGATGGCGAGCACGAGAATGCTGAGTAAAATCCACTTCTTCACATGTATCCCTTCTTTTATGTATCCTCATTGATTTATAAAGCACATAATGGCTATGTTGTGCACGGTCTTTATGTGCGGTAAATTGTAAAAACAGCTTTTTCCTTGTCTTCCTGGTCTAACGCAAGTCCGAACATAAGGTCATTATGCTTTAATGTCCTGTTAAGTGCATCGACAACCTTATATAAATCCGGACTGTTTTGTATTTTCACTGTTGTTAGCACTTCAATTTTGCTTTCCATCCTGGTTCCTCTCCTTGAACAATTATTGTCATTTATATATCAGCATTAAGCTGGCAACAATACAATTAATACTACTCATTATATCAGGAGAAACGCCTCACTGGTAAGAGTTTGACTGAACATAAAATCTTTTCTGATCCACACACACAAATGGCTGCGCAATAATTGCGCAGTTTTTTTATGCAGTAACTTCTACTCTTTGCTCATGATTGTTATGACATCATAATTTGAATCAGTAAGCTTTATTGTAACAGTCCCATGCTGTTTTGTGAAATAAACATCAATCCAGGCTTCATGCAGCATTTCGACTAGATCAGGATCGGGCTTGATCGATCTGGATTTAAAAATCACAGCAAGCTGGGGATCCATATGCTCGATCAATAAGTCAGAAAAAGACCCTTTCTCTGCGAATTGCGGAAGCTTAAGGATATTCACATTTTTCAATGGTTCAGCAAGGAAATCCTGTTCTGATTTATGGCTTGCTGAACTGACAAAAAAGATTTGATGATGGAAAAATTGAAAAGATATATCTGTTCCTTCTTTTTCCTCAATTCCATCGTAAACAACTTCAGCTGTCAATCCGGGCATTAATTTCTCCGATTCTCCCTGTTTCCATACTTTCACTTCGACTCCAGCTGGTACTATAACCTCTGACATCGTCTGGCTGGCAGAGGCTCCCGTTACAATGCGGCGAACTTTGTATGTTTGGATGATGCCTTCCAAATTTTTGCGATCATTTTTTGTCGTCAGGATCACTGTCGAAATCTCTTTTACATGAAACAAAGCAAGCAGGCGTTCAAGCTCCTTCACAGTACCCTTTCCGCCAGTGTTCACCAGGATATTCTCACCGTTTGGATGCTGAATAAGTGCAGCTTCCCCATCGCTTAAAGCCAAAAACGTAAATGCCAATTCGTTTCTCTTCAGGTTCACTTCCACACCCTCAACTTCAACTGGGGCTGAAGGAGATTCATAAGGTATATAGTACCAATTCATGAATGAAAGGATCGCAATTAATAGTTTCATGGCCACTCCTCCAATTGCTTCTAGCTATAGAGTGTGTCATTTATAAAAAATATAAAAGTCTTTTTGGAAAATCACATGAAAGAATGCACTGGGATCTCACAGCCAGTCGTGGATCAAGTCCACAATTTCATTAATCGAGCCCTTTTCGACGGGTACATCTGGTATTGAGGTCAAAAATGCGCCACCATACGAAGTTGTCAGTAACCTTCGATCAAAAATAAAAATCATACCCCTGTCAGAGGATGTCCTGATTAACCTTCCAAATCCTTGCTTAAACCTTAGGATCGCTTCAGGCAAAGACAACTCGGAAAAAGGGTTTCCCCCGTTTTCCTGGATCAGAGCACATTTTGCAGCTGTTAATGGTTCATCTGGCGGCGAAAATGGCAGCCTTACGATAATGAGGCAAGAAAGATCTTCACCCGGGATATCGATTCCTTCCCAGAAACTGCTGGTCCCGAAAAGAATCGCCTTTTCGAAACGCTTGAAATTTCGTGTCAGTCTCGTTCTGCTTCCTGCCGTAATTCCCTGCGCGATCAGGACGAATTCCTCAAGAAGGCCGCTTTCCTTGATCAATTCATACGTTTTCTTCAGCATATCATGGGAAGTGAACAAGATTAGCATTCGCCCTTTCGTGGCTTCAGCAATAGAGATGATATGCTCGGTAATGGCAGCAACATAGTCCTCATTTGATACTGCCTTGATTTCAGGCAGATCATCTGGGACGATAAGTTTGATTTGTGTTCCATAAGAAAATGGCGATGGTATCTGTTTTTCGATGAGTGTTGATTCCAGACCCAATTCTTTTTTTATGAACCTAAAAGAATTGTTTACAGACAAAGTTGCCGAGGTAACGACCACACTTCTTTTTACACCAAAGAATTGTCTCTCCAAATACTCAGCGACATGCACTGGACGGGCAAAAATGGTTGTTGAATTCTGCATGGCGCGCATATCAGCTTCGACCCATCTAACATAACTGCTTCCATCCATAAAGAGTGCTTTTGCCGTATTTTGGATATTTTCTAAATCTGCCTTTACCTGAACTACTTCCTCCATTAACGCCTGCTGTTCACCCTTGAAATTTTGGGATTGCCTGCTGGCTTCTTCAATACGCTGTTCAATTGCGTTCACCAAATCTTTTATCAAGAAGTAAAATCTTTCAGCAGTTGTTTTTAATGCCATCCAAATTCGATTGTTCTTGTCAGGTACCAGGCTGGCATGGATTTTGCTGCCTGATGGTTTGGATTTAATTCCTTTTCTTGCATACATTCCAGCAAGCTTGAATAATTCATCTGTTTCATAAATTAAATCCGTGATCAGCTGATTGATCTCGAAGGAATGAAGTCTGTTTCCCCCACTTGTGCCGGCGGATTTCCCCAGAAGCCTCTCCATTTTATAAAATAACTGTGCCTGGTCATATTGTCCCAACTGATTGAATAAAAGCCTCACAGCCATATAGTCGAGTGATCGGCCAAAATATTTCCCTGCGGCTTTTTCGAATTGATGGCCTTCATCCAGAACTGCATAATCATATTCAGGCAGAATCCCACTGTCCGATACGAGATCTGCCAAAAGCATGGAATGATTGGTGATCAGGATATTGGCATCTTTTGCCTTATCAATCGCGCTTTTATAAAAATCATGCTCCTCCCAATGCTTAGTACGCAGGAACATGGACCGTTCATTTTTTATCTTATTCCAATACAGCATTCCTCCGCTCGAAAGGTTTAGTTCATCCAGATCCCCTGTTTCTGTTTGGGTCAGCCAGACAAGAATTTGCATTTTCGTAAGTGCTGTATCGTAATTTTCTTCGAGCTCTCTCAAGGATTGTTCAAAGCGAGGCATGCTGATATAGTGGTTCCTTCCTTTAATCAGGGCTGTCTTCAAACCTGCATCGAACATTTCATCGAGCTTGGGGACATCGTTTGTCAAAAGCTGCTCCTGAAGCTGGGTGGTGAATGTACTGATCACTACCGGCTTATTGTTGTTTAATGAGAAGACTGCTGCCGGGATCAAATACGCAAGTGATTTACCTACCCCTGTTCCAGCTTCGATCAGAGCATGCCCATTTCGTAAAAATGCCTCGTGGACAAGATCCATCATTTCATTTTGCCCTTGCCTCAGTTCAAACCCAGAGAAAGCCTTTTGCAGCAATAGTTGTTTTTCCTCTGTTGATTTCGGATATAGAATTTCACTTTTCCTGCCAGAACCTGATATATTTTTCTTCTTCAAGGCAATGCCCCGGTAGATTTCAATATCTTCAGGCAAGCTTTCTATCCTGCTCTCTTTTACATTCAATGCTTCATCGAAGATCAGGTGCAAATCACTCTTTAGTCCTTCCGAAAGCTTTGCAAGCTCTTTGAGAGTCACTTGCGGAAGGTAAGAAATAGCTTCGAGCATGATCAACAGCAATTCTGCCGTAACATATGCATCACTATCTGCCTGGTGTGGACGATCATGGCGAAGGTTTTCTTTTGCTGCCAAGTCAGTCAATTTATAGCTGTCTGCAGATGGATACAAGATCCTCGCCATTTCGACTGTATCAAGAACAGGACCATAAAACCCCTCACAGCCAGCTTTTATTAATTCCTCTTGTAAAAAAGAAAGATCAAACAAGACATTATGAGCCACAAAATAAGCATCTTCAAGCATACTAGAAATCTGGGGCGCTATTTCTTCAAACAATGGAGCATCTTTCACCATGGAATCAGATATGCCCGTCAGTTCTTCAATAAAAACCGGAATATCCTGCAATGGATTTACAAGCGATGCGAATTGGCCTGTAATTTCACCATTCTCGATGATTACTGCTCCAAACTGTATAATCCGGTCTCCTTTTTTAGGGGAGTTGCCCGTCGTTTCTAAATCGATCACTACAAATTTTTGGCTCATACTCCATAACACCTCTAAAATTCAGTCAATCAAAAACGTAACATAAAAAAACGAAAAGAGAAAGCAGAAGCCCGTATAATGATAGTAGATTTGGGATTAAGTTTATTCTTTAATAGCAGGATTGTTGATATGTATGAAAAAACTCCCGAAGGCTCGGGAGTTTTCGAAATTCTTACTGAAAGACAGTTCGCTCAGGTTCAGCGTGAAGCATTTCAACAATACGATTGTTTGCATCCATCAAAGCTACCTTAGGCTGGTGTGTCGCGACCTTCTCTTCTGCCACCAGTGCATAGGAAATGATGATGACCACGTCTCCCTCATGAACCAGACGGGCGGCCGCTCCATTTAGGCAGACAATCCCGCTTCCCCTTTGACCTGGAATGATGTATGTCTCAAACCGTGCGCCATTATTATTATTCACAATCTGGACTTTTTCATTAGCAACCATACCTACAGCGTCCAATATGTCACTGTCAATCGTGATGCTGCCAACATAATTAAGATTTGCTTCAGTTACTCTAGCTCGATGTATTTTAGCATTCATCATGGTGCGGAACATGGAATGGAATCCCCCTAATATAAGTTATTCTACTTCTAAAATGATATTGTCAATCAGCCTTGCTTTTGAGAATTTAACAGCAAGTGCGATAATGATTTTTCCAGTTATTGTTTTAAGTGGTTTCAACTCAGGATAAGAATAGACCTCAATATAATCAACTTGTCCTGTTGTACATTCACCAATATGGTTTGCCATCATCTCGACAAGTTCCTGCGGATTTCGTTCTCCGAGCGCTATTGCAGATTTTGCCATCTGTAAGCTAGCGCTAAGTTCAATGGCCTGTTTTCTTTCATCTTCGTTAAGATAAACATTTCTTGAACTTTTTGCAAGACCATCCTTTTCCCGGACTGTACCCACTGGAACTAGCTCAATCGGGAAATTAAAATCCTTGATGAGTCCATCGACCACAGCGACCTGCTGTGCGTCCTTCAAGCCAAAATATGCCCGAGCAGGCCGTACGATGTTGAACAATTTAATCAGGACTGTTGCCACTCCATCAAAATGCCCCGGACGCGATTTGCCGCAAAGTACGTTTGTGCGCTCCACGACCGAAACTTTAATGGAAGCTTCACCGGGGTACATCTCTTCAGCTGATGGATAAAAAATATAATCTACACCTTCAGCCTCAGCGATTTTATGATCCCGTTCAAAATCACGAGGATAAGCATCCAGGTCTTCTGTAGGGCCAAATTGAAGAGGGTTAACAAAAATGCTCAGGACTACTATGTCATTTTCCGGACGAGCTTTTTTCATTAAGGACATATGCCCTTCATGCAGGAAACCCATTGTCGGTACATACCCAACGGACTTCCCGTCAGCTTTCAGACGAGACATTTGTTGCTGCATTTCAGCGATGTTTGAGATGATTTTCATTCTCTTCCTCCGTACAGTGCCAGCAATTCTTCTTCTTTCATGGTAAAACTATGCTTATCTTCAGGAAATGCTTTGTTCCTCACTTCCGATACATAGGAATTCAGCCCTGAAGCGATTTGTTCATTTACATTAATATATTGCTTAACGAATTTCGGGACGCGTTCAACGCCATAGGTAATGATATCATGGTAGACCAGCACCTGGCCATCTACATCTGCACCTGCCCCGATCCCGATTGTCGGAATTCCAAGAGCTTGGCTGATTTGTTCAGCCAGTTGTTTAGGAACACATTCGAGGACTACTGCAAATGCTCCAGCCTCTTCACATTTTTTAGCGTCATCAAGCAGTTTCTTTGCGGCATCCGCATTTTTTCCCTGTACTTTATATCCGCCAAGGACCCCGACAGATTGCGGAGTCAGGCCAAGGTGCGCGACAACAGGCACACCTGCCTTAGTCAGCGCTTTTATATGGTCGAGGACCTCATCAGCACCCTCAACCTTGACAGCATTCGCCCCGGTCTCCTGTAGGATCCTTGCGCCATTTATAAGGGTGTCTTTAATTGACAGATGATAACTCATGAATGGCAGATCGACAACAATGAATGTATTGCCAGCCCCACGCCTTACGGCTTTCGAATGGTGAATCATATCCTCCATCGTTACCGGGACCGTTGAATCATATCCCAGTACTACCATACCCAGCGAGTCACCGACGAGGATCATATCTGCTTCAGCCTGCTCAGCATGCTTTGCAGAAGGATAATCATAGGCTGTTACCATTACAATTTTGCTGCCGGTTTGCTTCATTTTTAAGAAATCAGTTGTTTGTTTCACTTTCATTCCTCCTTTTCCTTAAGAGGAGATAAAACAATCCATCAATACGAGACACTAAAAAAGGACCCATCTATGCCAGAAGGACCCTTTGAAGCCTGTACTTGTTTCATCCCTCTGTCCCAGTCCGATACGCGGATCCAGGCAGAACTATTTTATTATGTTCATCAACAATCAAAACATGGTGCAGTTCTCACGATACCGCCCAGATTGATTATAGCAAATGACTATTATTTTGGCTACTTTACGAAATTATTCATCTATTTTTATATCGGCAGAATAGATATTGTGAACCTTCCCATCTATATCCTCGATCAAAAGGACTCCATCTTCGGTAATACCGATGGCTTTCCCCTTTATTTCCCCAGTCAGTGTTCGGGCTGTAATAGCCTTTCCAATACTGACGGCATAACTTTCCCACATCAGCTTAATTGGGAAGAAGCCTGATTCAAGATAAAGTAAATAAAGCTTTTCCAGTTTCTCCAGAATCGTTCTTATCAATCTTTCCCTATCAACAATACCGCCAGTTTCAATGGCAAGCGACGAGGCGATAAATTGTATTTCCGGCAGAAAATCTTCTTCTCTTATATTAACATTTATGCCGATTCCAATGATGACTGAATGGATGCGATCCGCTTCGGCCTGCAGTTCGGTAAGGATACCGGTTATCTTTTTCCCATTGATTAAAATATCATTCGGCCACTTGATTTCCGGAAGCAAGCCTGTCACTTCCTCGATCGCCTGGACTACGCCCACCGCAGTAATCAATGTTAGCTGCGGGGCTTTTGGAATAGGGATTGCAGGCCTGAGGATGATGCTCATCCATATGCCTGTATATTTGGGAGAATGCCATTTACGGTCCATCCTTCCCCTTCCCGCAGTCTGCTCTTCAGCAATTACGACTGTGCCCTCTTCGGCATTTTCGTAAGCTAGTTTATAGGCAATTTTCTGGGTGGACTCCACACTCTCATGATAATGCAGACTCTTGCCTAAAAATCCGGTCTTCAATCCCAATTTGATTTTGTCAGCAGTCATGTTTTCCGGTATCGAGGTAATTTTGTACCCTTTTCTCCTTACAGCTTCGAACTCAAAACCTTCCTTGCGAAGCTCTTCAATATGCTTCCATACTGCCGTCCTGGTACAGCCTGCGAGATCAGCTAAATGCTGGCCGGACAAATATTCCGATTCGTTATTCGTAAAGGCATCGATTAATTTCTTTCTGATTTCTGATTGGACTCGCTCAGCCATTCCCTTATTTTCTCCTTTTCATTTGGTACTGCGCCGTTAATCACGGCCCGTTCTATATCTTCCAGGAGTTCACGCAGCCATGGTCCAGGCATCTTTTCCAACCAGGACATCAGATCATTTCCGGTTACATCCAGTTCGGTCCTTTGTCTGATGGGAAGCCTGCTGTGGATTTCTCTGATGATGCTCATTGTCCCATCTTGCTCATTCAGGCAGCCAAAAACCTTTTCGGCGCTTAATGCGGTTTCCATGCCCGCTTTGTATACCGATTCTGTATCCCATTGATGGTCGCAACGGTGCATAAGCCAGGAATGAATCTGTTTAAGCTTCCTGATTTTCTGTATGGGAAGTTTCCATGCCCTCAGGAAATTCTCGATTTCTTTGCCTTTTAAGCCTAATGTTAAGATTAACAAAACCCACGCTTCACTTAGGTCAAGGTTATCCTCTATTAAGGATGAAAAACGGATTACATGTTCACGATGCCCCTTCAAGCCGGGTAAATATTGATGCATGCCACTTTCAGCAAGCAGCCGAATTCCTTCACCTCGATTTGGTCCCTGAAGCATCTTTTCAAATTCGACCGCTTTGCGTTCTACTGCAATATTCTCGAGAAGGTAACAAAGGTTCTGCAATGAGCCAAGAGTATGCCTTTCAATTGTAAAGGACAGTTGTGACAGGAACCTGACAGCTCTTAGCATCCTAAGAGCATCTTCTCCAAAACGCTCATTCGGGCTTCCTACAGTGACAATCTGCTTTTGAAGTATTGCATCCTTGCCAGCAAATGGATCGATGATCTTACCATCTTTATCCATGGCAATTGCATTCATCGTGAAATCACGACGCTGAAGGTCCTCCCTTAAAGACCTGATAAATGACACTTTGTCAGGTCTTCGGTAATCAGAGTATCCTGACTCTGACCGGAACGTCGTAATCTCATATGAGCTGCCTTTGTATTGGACAAGAATGGTTCCATGCTCGATGCCCACATCGACCGTCTTAGGGAATATTTGTTTCAATTCCTCCGGCAGCGCAGAAGTTGCAATATCCACATCAGCAATCTCTCGGCCCAGAATGTGGTCCCTGACAGAGCCGCCGACAAAATAAGCTTCAAACCCGGATTTTTCGATTAATTCAAGAACAGGTACAGCCTGCTGGAATGGTTTGTCTATCATTTTTCATCCTGCCCGATCAGGCTATAATAGATATTTTCATATTCTGAGACGATTTGTTCAGCGCTGAACTTTTTTTCGGCCCGATCTATTGAATTTAAAGCAAACCGTTTGTGGATTTCCGGGTTCGAGAGAATTTCCACAGCCTTATCTGTTATCTCCTCGATATTTCCTAGTTCGCATATATACCCTGTTTCTCCCTCAACGATCACTTCTGGAATCCCGCCCACATTTGTGCCGATGCAGGGAACGCCGCATGCCATCGCTTCCAGGGCAACGAGACCAAAGCTTTCTTTTTCTGAAAGCAGGAGCATTAAATCACTTAAAGAATAGAGTTCTTCCACTCTTTCTTGTTTTCCGAGAAGCAGGACTTTATCCCGGATCCCTAATTCTCCCGCAAGATTACAGACAGTCTTCATTTCTGGCCCGTCACCAACCAGCAATAGTTTAGCTGGCATCTGCTCCAGTATTCCGGCAAAAGTCCTGATTACATCCGGCACTCTTTTTACCGGACGAAAGTTGGAAACGTGGATGATCACTTTTTCTTCAGGAAGGATTCCATAAGCTTTCCGTAATTCTTCAGAATCAGTACGAGTATTCACACGTGTATCAATGAAATTATACACGCAGTCTATTTGTTTCTTCGGTTTGATCAGTTCATATGTCTGAGTGATCAATGAATTCGATACAGCTGTGACATGGTCTGATTTTTCAATTCCAAATCGGATCGCATCAGTAAGAGAGGGGTCGTATCCCAGCACCGTGATATCCGTACCATGGAGGGTGGTGACAATTTTCAGATCTCTTCCGCTCATTTGGCGTGCCAAAATCGCACAAACAGCATGAGGGATCGCATAATGCACATGCAGAACATCCAAATTTTCGAGCACAGCCACTTCGGCAATTTTGCTTGCAAGCGCAATATCATAGGGAGGGTATTGAAAAACAGAGTATTGATTCACTTCTACCTCATGTGAAAAAATATTGCTGTACATTTTCTTCAGGCGGAATGGAAGGCTCGAAGAAATGAAATGAATTTCATGTCCTTTCTCCGCCAGCAGCTTACCAAGTTCCGTGGCAACTACCCCTGACCCTCCAACTGTAGGGTAGCAGGTAATACCGATTTTTAGTTTCCTCATAATTCTTCCCCTAACAGATCCTTGTGAATTAACAAGGGCTTTTTAGACTTAAAGCCTTCCGCATACGAAACGCCCGTTTCTTTTCCAAATAACATTTCACGAGCCTCTACAGATTCAATATAGCCATTAACAAGCGGAGTGTCGTAAGTGCCATCCCCTTTTGAAAATTGACTTTCATACGCATTCAATGCATCAATTTTATTCTTCATAAACCCGGAAACATCGACTGCGAAGTCCGGTTTATGGAATCCATTGATCATATAAAAATACAAAGCTTCAGGCCTGTGCGGCTTCAAGCCGAAATCCTCATCATATTTCCTGACTGCTGCCGAAAAGACCGCCTCCTCGACAAGGCGGGCACAGCTGCCGTGATCAGGATGACGGTCATCAAAATAAGGTGCAAAGACAATCTTCGGACGTTTTTGCCTGATTACTCTAACGATTTCCTTTATGTACTCTTCCTTTAAGAAAAGGCCTCTATCTGGCAAACCAAGCGTATCCCTCACAACTACACCCAGGATTTCCGCAGCCTTTGCCGCCTCCTGTTTCCTTATGGCAACCGTTCCGTTCGAAGACATTTCCGCTTCCGTTAAATCGCAGATCCCTATTTTCATTCCTTCGGCAGCATATTTGGCAATTGTTCCGCCCATTCCGATTTCAACATCATCAGCATGGGCACCAAACGCCAATATATCAAGCTTCGCTGTTTCCATTTTTATCACCATGTTCCTCATTCACAATATTTCGCCAGTCAAGATCTCCTCTTTCAATGCCTTTGATTAAAATTTCCGCTGTTCCCATATTTGTCGCCAGTGGTACAGAATATACGTCACAAAGCCTTAGAAGTGCAGTCACATCTGGCTCATGAGGCTGGGCAGTAAGCGGGTCCCGAAAGAAGAACACTGCATCCATGAGATTATTGGCAATGCGGGCACCAATCTCCTGGTCACCGCCAAGCGGACCGGATTGGAATCTCTCTATCTTCATACCGGTTGCTTCAATTATGCGCAAGCCTGTCGTTCCCGTTGCATAGAGTGTATGTTTTTCAAATATCTCTTTGTATGCAACCGCAAAACCCACCAGATCATCCTTCTTTTTATCATGGGCGATTAAGGCAATGTTCATGGTTTCTCCCCTATTCAATAATATTCTCTAGTCCGTATACAAAAGAATCCATCTTCATGACCGTATCGACAGCAAGCTTCACACCTGACATGAAAGAGCTGCGGTTATAGGAATCATGACGGATTGTAAGAGTTTGCCCGTCTGCCCCGAATAACACTTGCTGATGGGCAATTAAACCAGGCAGCCTGACTGAATGTATGTGCATGCCTTCATAGTCAGCCCCACGTGCTCCCTGGATGGTTTCCTTTTCTTCAGGGTGCCCCTGTTTTTTAGGCTCCCGGACGTCTGCAATCATTTGAGCCGTTTTTACAGCTGTCCCAGATGGAGCATCCAGCTTCTGGTCATGATGCAGTTCTATGATTTCGACATCACTGAAGTACCTTGCAGCCATTTGGGAGAATTTCATCATCAGCACTGCCCCGACTGCAAAATTCGGAGCGATGATACATCCTGTCTCCTGTTCCGTACATAGCTGCTCAAGTTCTTCAAGATCCTCTTTTGTAAAACCTGTTGTCCCTACCACTGGACGGACTTTATATTTCAAAGCTGTCTTCGTATGGAACATTCCAACCTCTGGAGTTGTCAGGTCAATCAGCACATCCGGCTGAACGTCCTGAAGGCATTTTTCGAAATCAGTGTAAATCAGTGCATCACTTTCTGGAAATCCCTCGATTTCTCCTAATTTCATTCCATCATGTTTCCTGTCCACAACTCCGGAAAGCTCATACCCTTCTGTTCCCAGAACTAATTCGACAGCTTCTTTCCCCATTCTGCCCCTAGGGCCTGCAATGACTATTTTCACATTATCCATTTCCTTAGCTCCTTTAGCTATCTTTTCTGGTCCAGCGGTCTTTATCCCGAGTGTTGAACTTATTCATCACTCTGTCATGGGCTTCTTCAAGATCAATATTTAAAGAATTTGCGAAACAGATCATCACAAATAACATGTCCCCAAGCTCTTCTTCAATTGTTTTTTCTTCTTCATCACTCTTTTTGGGCTTTTCTCCATAATAATGGTTCACTTCACGAGCCAGTTCCCCAAGTTCCTCGGTCATACGGGCCATCAAAGCAAGCGGACTGAAATATCCCTCTTTAAATTGTCCAATATAAGAATCCACTTCCTGTTGAAGTTCTTTAACAGTCTTATTGGTACTCATTTACTCACCTTCTTATGTAGATTCATCTATTTCGATGTTAGCTTAATGAAGTGGCTTTGACAAATATTTTTATTTCAAACTAAAACAGGCAGGTCAGTCTTTAAATACCTTTTTTCTGACTGCTTCCAAAGAAGCTGCTATCGGCAATATCAACAGAAAATTCTATCTATAATCAGGCTTCCTGTAAAAGATTGCCCTTGATGGATATATTTTATATAATAGCCCTGTTGATTTCCGTTGCAATCAACAAAGCGACAAAACCCGCTTAGGTTTTATTTAAGCAATTGTAAATAGAACCCCACATTTCAGATTTATAGTCGTGCAATAGGAGGAATTTTTTTGCTGTATGGCCTAAAACTAAAAAACATTGTGTTCATTCTGCTTGGTGCGGCTATTTTTTCTTTCGGACTCGTTCACTTCAATATGCAGAATAACCTCGCAGAGGGTGGATTTACCGGCATTACACTTTTGCTTTATTTTGTATTCGGCTGGTCCCCTTCAATCACTAATTTGCTGTTAAACCTTCCGTTGTTCTTCCTTGGATGGAAGCTGCTCGGCCGAAGCGTATTCCTATATACGATCATCGGAACAGTAGGTGTATCAATTTTTCTGGGCATCTTTCAAAAGTATCAAATTGAAATGCCTTTGTATGAAGATTTATTTTTAGCTGCCCTATTTGCCGGTGTATTCATCGGGATAGGCCTGGGTATCATTTTCCGATATGGCGGAACTACTGGCGGAGTCGATATCATCGCAAGGCTTGCACAGAAGTATTTTGGCTGGACGATGGGCCGGACGATGTTCATGTTCGATTTTGGCGTTATTACACTATCCCTTCTTACATATTTGGACTACCGGGAAGCAATGTATACACTTGTTGTTGTCTTTGTAGGAGCCAGGGTGATCGATTTCATGCAGGAAGGTTCGTATGCAGCAAGGGGCGCGATGATCATCTCAGACAAAAATGAAGATATCGCCGCGAAGATCATGAAGGAGATGGACCGAGGTGTCACCAGCTTAAAAGCTGTTGGCTCCTATACGAAAGCTGAAAGAGATGTATTATATTGCGTTGTAGCAAAGAATGAAATCGTACGGCTTAAACATGTGATCAATTCGGTTGACCCTCATGCTTTTGTATCAGTAACCGTGGTTCATGACGTGCTGGGTGAAGGCTTCACCCTCGATGAAAACAAACTGCCCCTGGAAAGATAAAGAAATCCGGACATGACCTGTCCGGATTTTTTTATTCTTCCCTTGTCATTCCTGTATAAATCAACACTAACCTTACTAGCTCTAGAACCGCAACTGCTGCGGCAGCTACGTATGTTAATGCTGCGGCGTTCAGTACCTTTTTTGTTTCTCTTTCCTCATCATTCCTGATGATCCCGGCCGATACTACCTGATCCATTGCCCGGTTTGATGCGTTGAATTCAACCGGAAGCGTGATGACCTGGAATACAACCGCCGCTGCCATGAACAGAATACCAAGCAATAGCATTCCGCTCAAATTAGCAAAAATGCCGATCATGATCAGGATCCATGAAAAGTTGGAACCTAGATTGGCTACCGGAACTAATGCATGCCGGAAACGAAGGAAGGAGTAATCCTCAGCATCCTGGATCGCATGGCCAACCTCGTGGGCAGCAATGGCTGCTGCTGCTACTGAATGGCCAAAAAAGTTCTGTGATGATAGTCGGACGACCTTTGAGCGGGGATCATAATGATCACTCAAATACCCTCTTGTCTCTTCAACACCCACATTATATAGTCCATTATCATCCAAAATTTTACGCGCTACTTCAGCACCAGTCATCTGGGAAGATGAAGGAACCTGTGAATATTTTTTAAATGCTCCCTTTACTCTGAATTGAGCCCAAAGCGGGATCAGAATAATGATTGCAAAGTAAATTAAATACATCGAGAACCTCCTAACAGCTCTAGTTGTTAACCATTATTTTATATATGCTGAAATTCGGTGTCAATTTTTCCGCTCTTTTTGGACATTTTTCGTCTTCTCATTGTCCCCTTTATACTTTTTCCACCCTACATAAGACAATGTAAGGATGATAATACTTCCTGTTGAAATCATCACCCACCATAAGGAAGGGTCCGCTTCATCCTCCGTCATCTCATCAAAAATATTCTGCAAGTCTGATTCCAGTGCTGCGAGTTCTTCCTTGCTGGAAGCTTCATTCAACACCTGTGGCCGATATTGGTCAATATAGCTCACCTTGGCATCAACCTTTTGGATTCTTTCCGGGGTGATATCAATTTTCAGACTTGGATAAATCACATTATATAAAGAAAGGAATGAGTTTAGATTTGAATGGAATTGGTCATTGTCACCTTCGAAAGCAGCGTTTTTCATTTCACTGAAAACCGTCATGATCGGGCCTTCCATCTCTGTCCATAATGGCTGATGGGTAGATGCAATCGCATCAATCGCAAGCCTGAACTTTGTTACACGGTTCATTCTTTCAGTATGTCCCAATTCTGCATTAGCTACAGCTTCAATTGCTTCATCATGGGCTACTGTGATGATCCGCAATTCATCCATTGAAAACACATGGCCATCACCGGTAATTGTCAAGAACTCTTCGGAAAAGTGCTTCAACAGCCTGTCCGCATCTTCATAACGGTGAAGCTTCACCATTTGCAGTGCTTGATCTGAAATATTATCAAGTTCCTCCACAGGCGACGTTGGTTCTGCAAATGCTGCGAAAGGTGCAATTAAGAATAGCACCGAAATTATTATTAGTAATTTTGCCTTCATTCCTGTCCCCCCTCTAAATTCTATTAAAATGTATGTGAGGGTGGACAGGGTTAGACCAAATTTCCGGTCTTACCTTAATGTTTTTATCGAAAGGCTGAACCTGTTCGGCCTTAAAGCAAAATAATAACCAATGCCTATGGAAAGGACACTTAGCCAAAATGTGAAATAGGCGATTTGATCCATGTATAAATCTAGCGTATGGTATCTTGGCATCATCTTGAATACATAATCAATAATCTCGTTATGGAGAACTACGATTGCTGCAACAGCTAGATGCCAGAGCTTTATCCGGTAAAAAGGAGAATAAAGAACTCCTTCAACAGCCATCGCAAAATGGGAACCCATCAGCATGAGCCCGATCCAATCCAGCTGTCCGGAAACCCAAAACACCAATAGGTTCATGACCACTGCCCAAATACCGTATTTAAACAAACTTACAATCGCAAGCGCCTCCATTAGCGGCCAATTCTTCCCCATCAGGAATGCCGCGATCACAAAGACAAAAAACAGGCTTGCAGTCGGGCTGTCAGGAACAAATAGCAGGAATTCTGGTGGTGTATCTACCAGCTGCCATTTATACCAATAGTATCCATAGGCTGTGCCAAGGACATTTACCCAGAACAGTAGCCAAAGAACAGATCTATTGGCTAACAAAGGATATATTCTCTTAATCATCTGACAATCTCCATTCAAAAGTTTTCTAACCTCTATTATGGCAGTTAATAGAAAATAAACCAAGTATAAGAAAAGCGGAGGCGCCTTGGTCAGCCCCGGCGTGAAATCTCAACTTTCACATCAAATAAAAAAGCCTGCAGGTTTCCCTGCAGACTCTGTAGTTCATTATTTGCTGAGGCCGTCGATGAACTCGGAAAGTGTCTTAAGTTCTTCGTCAGTCCCTTTGAAAACTGCAGGCATGTTGCCCTTACCATTCTTTGCAACATCAGCGATTTCTTCAGCGCTCATTTTAGTATCCACTAAGCTTGGCGCTGCTGCACCGCCGGCAAGTTCACCGCCGTGGCATGATGTACAAGTTTGAGCTTGTGCAATCTTATAGCCATCTGAGTTCTTGTCGATTTCGACATCTGAAATCGCACCTTGCTTCTTGGCTGCTTCCCAGTCATGGTGGTCAACGGATTCCCACGTCAGATAGAATACACCAGCAAGTGACAAGAGCATAAAACCAGTAGCAAGCGGACGCTTGGATGGGCGGCGTTCAGAACCAAGGTCAATAAATGGAGCAAGCATAAGCGCGCCAAATGCAAGACCTGGAATTACAAGAGCCCCGATTACTGTATAAGGTCCAGATGCATAAGAATATTTAAGCAATTGATATAAGAATAAGAAATACCAGTCTGGCAATGGAATATACGCTGTATCTGTCGGATCTGCAATCCTCTCAAGCGGAGACGGGTGAGCAATAGTCAAGCTCAAGAATCCGATTAGGAAAACAGCACCAACCATCCATTCCTTCAACAGGAAGTTAGGCCAAAACGCTTCCGTTTTGCCAGGGTATTCCGAGTAGTCTTTCGGAATATTAGGCTTACGTTCTGCAGGGACACGTGAGTCACCTACGAACTTCATACCTTTACCACGATGCATCGAGCAATCCCCTCCTTTTTCCGTATGGTTGAACGGAATTCAATCCGTACAACATGATCATTCAAATTTTACAATGGACCAGAAATACCTTGTTTACGAATCATCAGGAAGTGCGCTCCCATCAAGCCCAGAAGTGCAGCCGGCAGGAAGAATACATGGATCGCGAAGAAACGAGTCAAGGTTTGAGCACCAACGATTGTTGAATGTCCGGAAAGCAATGTTTTAATGTATGGTCCGATCAATGGAACCGCTTCTGCGATCTGCAGGGTAACCTTCGTTGCGAATAATGCTTTCATATCCCATGGAAGCAAGTATCCTGTCAAGCCCAGACCCAGCATAACAAAGAAAATCAAAACTCCGACAACCCAGTTCAATTCACGTGGTTTTTTATAAGCGCCCTGGAAGAACACGCGAAGCGTATGTAAGAACATCATAACGATGACAAGGCTCGCACCCCAGTGATGCATACCGCGGACAATTTGTCCGAATGCTACTTGATTTTGAAGATAATATACAGATTCCCATGCGTTCTTGATGTCCGGAACATAATACATTGTCAGGAACATACCAGATAGGATCTGAATGACAGTGATGAAAAACGTCAGACCGCCAAAGCAATACACGAACGCGGAAAAGTGGTGCGCCGGGTTAACGTGCTCAGGAACCTCATGGTCTGCGATATCGCGCCACAAAGGCGTAATATCCAAACGCTCATCTACCCAATCGTAAATTTTGTTTAACAAAGATTACGCCCCCTTTCGTGGTTCGGCTTTTCCTACATAAAGGAACCCGTCTTTTTCTTTTGTTGGATATACATCCAATGGTGCCAATGGCGGAGTGCCTGGCACGTTTGTTCCATCCTTTTCGTAAAGGCCATAGTGGCAAGGACAGAAGAACTTGTTTTGATTTTTCTTATCCGTATTCCAGTCTACAACACATCCAAGGTGTTTACATACCGGAGACAGTGCAATAGTCTCCCCAGCTTCGTTTTTGAAAACCCAAGCTGTTCCCGTTTCTTCGGATTCATACCATGCATCTTTTTGAGTGAATGTAAAGTTGACTTTTTGCGGTTCATTTGTAATATCTGCGATCTTCAATGGAGTCGCGATAAAATCTCCTGCGTCTTCTGCCTTAAGCATAGGATCAACGGCAAAACGAACCATTGGCATCAGCATACCTGCAGCCATGAAACCGCCTACACCTGTTAGAGTATAGTTTAAGAATTGACGTCTTGAAACACGATGCTTACTCACGTTATTCCCCCCTCTATTTCCAAGTTAAGTCCCCAACGGACATAATTTAAACACATTTTAAAACTAGGACATAACCATGATATATCAATCTCATTACAAAATCAATATAATACTATGTTGAAAACATTTTTAGCCGCGATAAAGCTAACACGGACATTAGTCGTCCTGCCATTTTTCTGTAAACAATGATAATAGCTGCTTCACCTGGTCATCTACAATTGAAACCTTCTGCTGTTCCTGCATGTTTTCCAATGGCAGTGAAGGGAGCCATAACAGGTTCCCGGAAAGCTCCTTCTCATTCTGCCTCCAGCCGCTGTCTGATGTTATATAAAACACATGCTTAAACTGCTTGTCCAATAAAGTATTTTCCCAATCCAGCAAGGCATTAAGGCTTCCTTCATTTCCTTTTATGTATGCAAATCCCGGCAATAGAAAAATCCGTCCCTTAAATTGCTTTTCAAGCTGTGCTGTAAGTATTCCCACAAATTCTGCCATTGAAGCATTTTGTTTCATATCTTCCCCAAAAGATACAGGCATAAGTGGTATGATCGCTGTATCCACATATTCAGCAGCCTTTTGATACATATCGACGTCTGCAGAAACCCATCTCATATTACCAACTCCATCCAGTAAATATTCCATTAAATATAATATCATTATTATGGCAAGTTTTCGAATGGTTTCCGGCATATAAAAACGCAAAATAAAAAGCCTGCTGTTAAAGCAAGCTATGATAAGTTGACTGCGCCTAGTCTCTTTAATCGTTCTGTCAGGTGAGCAAAAGCTTCCTGGTCCTGGCTGTCCAGCGCCTGGTCGATCAGGTTCAATAATTTGTCTTTTTGGAACTTCTGGATACTCTCCTCAAGGAATCTTTCAGCTACCATTTTATCGCTTTCAGTGATTTGGAGCTGCCCAGGCATAAAAGGGTTCTCTTCCAATACAGCCGCAAACTGGTGAGCCTTGTTTGAAGCATGGAAATTTAGCTGGATGTAAATTTCTTCTTCCCTGTTCAAACGAATGTCATGGAAAGACTTTTCTGCGTCTGTCGTCATTACATTTTCCTTAAAGAAACGGAAAGGTACTTCATCAACGCAATGGGTCGACATGATTAATCCCCTTGGACAATACTGTGCATTCTCCACAAAGTGGACTTTTTCCATCAGCTGGTCATGGCTCATCAAGTAGTTAAGGATCCAAACGCATTCCCGCCTTTTAAGCTGGTAATGGTTTAAAAACCAGCGGATAAAATCCTTCTTCTCGTTGACAGATACAGGGGTTGTCATTTTTGAATCCCTCCTCTGCATAACTCACATTTTTTAATGTTACTGATTCTCCGTTAATCTCTCCAGCAGTTCACGGAACTCTTCATTGCCTGGTTCTTTTTCAACTAACTTACTAAAAATTTCGGCAGCCTCGGCCATTTTTCCTTCTTCAATTAAAAAATATCCGTAATCCGATAAAAATTCTTTGTTGTCTTTAAAGAAAGTATATGCCAGATGGTATTTGTTTAATGCCTGTGAAAAATCTTCAATATGCTGATATGCGACAGCTTCATCCCAAAGGAGCTGCGGTTCCTCTTCCTCTTCATGAATATCGGCTTCACGAATAAGGTCAAGCACGTCTTCAAAACGCTCCTGTCTGATCAACAGTTTGTTCAGCACGAGCACTCCTTCTGTAAAACCTGGATCGAGCGCGATTGACTCGCGGAGCAGTTTTTCAGCCGTTTCTTCGTCTGGAAGTTTTAACGCCAATTTCCCGCCATAGAAATATAGATCTTTATTGAATTCATCCTGTTCCATTCCCTGTTTAACAGTTTCAAAGGCTTCTTCGGCCATTTCTTCTCTTTCATATGCCTTAGCAAGGTATAAATATAATGAGTGGTACTCGGGATCGAGTGCTTTGAGTTCTTCAAATTTTTCGATTGCCGTCTTATTATAGCCCGCCTGAAGAGCGGTGAAAGCATAACCGAATAAGGTGTTTATTTCCAGTTTTTGATCAATCGCTTTTTCATAGAACTCGAGTGCTTCTTCAAAAGATCCTCCCGCACTCAAGGTTTCAGCCAGTCTTTGATTAATATTCACACCGCCGATTTCCTCGTGCGTTTTCAAGACTGTCTCATAATATTGGATTGCCTCTGCAAGTTTGCCCTGATGTGTGTAAAGCTCTCCAATGGCAAAATCAATCACTGGTTCCTGTGGCAGCATTCTTTTTGCCTCAAGCAATTTCGTTTCACTTACCTCATACAAGCCTTCCATTTGATACAGGTCAGCAAGCAGCAGCAGCGCCTGAGGAAATGAAGGATCTGACTTGTCCACTTTTTCCAGTGAGAGCATAGCTTCTTCTTCTTTTCCCAGTTCAATTCTGGTTTCAGCAAGCAGGACATGCAGCTCTCCTTCTTCAGGATAGTTTTTCAATAAACTTTCAAGCAGTGCTTCTGTTTCTTCCATGAACCCGAAACGGAACAGTTCTTCGGACAGGAGGAATTTTTCCTCGTCACTGCCTTTGGCAAGAATATCTTTGTATGCAGACATGGCTTTTTCCAGCTGTCCGTTTTCGATATAATTAGTGATTTCATTAACTGCGACCATCTATATCATCCTATCTATTGTTTTAAAGCCACTCCTGTTTTCCTAGTAAAACGGAGGGCTTGTTCATCGATTATCTGTAAAAAATCCTGGTGTCTTGATTATAACATTCTCTCCCTTACCAGGACGATAATAAACCTCGCTGCCAGCACGAATGACTTTACCTTTGTCTACGGTAACAGCTAGTTGTTGGGATTGAAAGAATAAACCTCGTTCATCACGGTGTGTTGTTTCTCCGTTTCTGTAATATAAATTATAACTGAGCTCTCCGCCGCTGTGTAAATTGGATTTATTCGGGAAAATCCCGGTCTTTTTTAAAATTGACATAGACAGCGGTGCATTGCCGCCCAGGTCTTCATTTACTGAAGGAACTTTCTCCTTTTTCATGAGCTCAGTCCATACATTAAGCTGATGCTGCTTTCCTTTTTTGTTCTTGCATTCAGGAAAAACCGGGATTATTGGGCAATTATACGGAAACAGGGCTTCCTTTATCCATCCCCACGGAATTCTCGTCAAATGGTCTATATCATCGATCTCCAGGAATATCGCAGGAATCATTGCACGCTTACATTTTCTGATAAAACCTGGATGCAGCAATCGAGGTGGGATACTGACACCGATCACATAATCAATAGGACTGTCCATTAAATCGCTTTTTGCTTTTCTCAATTTTGCCTCCAGTTCACGTTCAAACTGGACACTGATTGCTGTGAAAACTACCGTGCTTCCTTTCATGATGAAATGATCCAGATAATATTCTTTTCTTTCCTGAAAAGTTCCAGATAACGAGTAAAGGGGATCAAAGAGAACATGTGTGGGGGTCATGATAAACTCGCGTGCATCCATCCTCATATGATTGTACATATTGAATGAAGTTCTTGCAGATACGATCTTCTTGCCATCAACTAGCATACTTGTTGACGATACTGCTTGCCCCTTTAATAAATGGATGTTTTCAATAATGTATGTCACAAAACCACTCCTTTATCGGCCTTATGACAAACTATGCTGAAAACTTTAGAATATAACGGGATCGTTACTTCGAAATTTATAAGAAAAAAATTAGAAGGCCATCCATTTCCCAGGATTGGCCTTCACAGCAAACAATCTATTAGTTTTCAAAACAATCGTTGCACTGGTTTTCAAGCTAATGAATACAAGTCTTCAAAAAAACCCGGGTACGAGACAGCTACAGATTCGCTTTGTTCAAGTTGAACATCCTCATTGCAGAGCATCGCCGCGATTGCCAGCATCATCCCTATCCGGTGATCACCGTGTGCAGACACCGTGCCGCCGCCAAGACTGACTTTCCCTTCAATGATCATGCCATCCTCTGTTGCTTCAATTTTTGCACCCAACTTGTTTAACTCGTTTACAACTGTATCAATACGGTTCGTTTCTTTTACTTTTAATTCCGCAGCATCCTTGATGACTGTCCTGCCATTCGCTTGAGTAGCAAGCAAGGCAATGATAGGAATTTCGTCAATCAGCCTTGGGATCAGCTCACCTTCGATAAGGGTCCCATTAAGCTCGGAATATTTAATCCTGATATCACCAGCTGGCTCGGAAGATTCATTTTCATACTGCTCTATCGTTAAATCTGCACCCATTGAGTTCAGGACATCGATCATACCTGTCCTGGTTGGGTTCAACCCGACATTTTTGAGCAAGATGTCACTTCCCGGAATGATTGCTCCAGCTGCCAGGAAAAAGGCAGCAGATGATATATCTCCCGGAACATTAATATCGGTCCCCTGCAGCTTTTGACCGCCATAAACAGTTACCTGGTCACCAAACCGCTCAACTTTACCGCCGAACTGGGTGATCATTCGTTCAGTGTGGTCCCTAGTTTTGACAGGTTCGATGACCGTTGTTGTTCCTTCAGCCTGCAAACCTCCAAGAAGGATTGCTGACTTCACCTGCGCACTCGCAACAGGCAATTCGTATGTAATGCCCTTCAATGTTTGGCCCTCGACAGTCAGAGGGGTAAATTCACCATTATTCCTCCCTGAGATCTTTGCTCCCATCTTGCCCAGAGGGAGAGTCACCCTGGTCATTGGCCTTTTTGCAATCGATTCATCGCCTTCGAGGTTTGATCTGAAATGAAGTCCTGAAAGGATTCCCATCATCAGCCTGATCGTTGTCCCGGAGTTTCCGACATAAAGAATCTCCTCTGGTTCCTGGAGCCCCTGAATTCCTTTCCCGTTAATCGTCACATTGGTTCCTTCCTGTTGTATATCGACTCCCAGTTTACGAAAGCAGGAGATCGTACTCAAACAGTCTTCACCTGGAAGGAAGTTTTGAACACGTGTGACTCCTTCAGCAATTGCTCCAAACATCACGGACCTGTGGGAAATCGATTTATCTCCGGGGACAGTTATTACACCTTTCAATGAAGTTGTTTTCGTAACAAGCTTTTTAACTGGCATACTATTTCTCCTTCATTCTTCTATCCTTCAGACGTCCCATAGTCAGTCTGGGCTTCAATACATTTCTTTGCCTTATTGCGGTCTTCAGGTGTCTGAAAACTGATTACAAGCACACCATATATATCTTCCCGGGTTTCAAGAATCCTGATGTTAGTGATGCTGATTCTTTCTTGTGCAAGATAACCAGTTATTTCTGAAATAACACCCGGGTAGTCCGGAACATCAACAAACAAATCATAGAAACTCGGAATTGCTCCTTTGTCGCTGACGGCAAGACCATCCCTGAACTTTTTTGCTGTATCGAAAAACTCAAAAATATGATTTTCATCTCCAGTATCCAATAATTCCTTGACCCGGTCCATTTCAACCTGCCAGTCGGATAGCAATGAAACTAGTATGTTGCGGTTCTGGAGCAGAATATCTCGCCACATCTTTGGGCTGCTGGAGGCGATTCTGGTTATGTCCCTGAATCCACCGGCTGCCAGTCGTGCAATGAGAGCATTCCCTTCATCGGCCCTGGCTGCCTGATGAACCAGTGAGGCCGCAATAATATGTGGAAAATGGCTGATCACCCCAGTGAGGTAATCATGCTCCTCTCCAGAGATATTCAGAAATTTAGCCTTAGTACCTGAAAGCCATTCTTTTAGCAATACGACATCCTCAGCTCGGACATCTGGTGAAGGCGTGAGTAGATAAAATGCGTTTTCGAACAAGATTTTCTTTGCAGCAGCAACCCCACTTTTGTGGGAACCCGCCATAGGGTGCCCGCCAATAAAAGAAACACCATTTTCATTAAGGCAGTTTGCTTTCTCAACGATATATCCTTTAGTACTTCCAGTGTCGGTGACGATGACGTCCTTCTTCAAAGTCAAACTGGCTAACAATTCAAGAACCTGTCCGGCAACTGCCACAGGGGTTGCGATGATGATAACATCTGCTTCAACAGCTTCTGATTCTATACTGTCTGCTGTTTCATCTATGATGTCCAGCATCCTGGCAAGATTGAGTTGATGTTCATCCACATCGAATCCGACTACAACAGCTTTAGGATGTGCCTCTTTTATACACAATGCCAGCGAGCCGCCGATTAATCCTAGCCCAATGATAAATACGCGGCCTTCCAGCATAATTTCACGCCCTTATTTTGTTATTGCAGCATTAACTTTCAGATACTCTCTTATCTTTTCAATAACGGCAGCATTCTGGTCGTTCGATCCTATGGTGATCCTTACACAAGCAGGGAAACCAAGAGCCTTACCGGACCGGACGATGAACCCTCTCTCCAGCAGGAATTGAAATACCTCCTGGCCATCCGATTGAAAATCAATCAGTATGAAATTGCCTTGAGAAGGATAATAGTTCAATCCAGCCTCTTCACAAAACTTGTAAAATTGATCTAATCCTGCGCGATTTTCCTTTTTGCACGTTTCAACGAATTCCTGGTCATCAAGTGCAGCCATTGCAGCAGCCTGCGCTAATGTATTGACATTAAAAGGCTCCCTTACTGGCTCAAGTGCCTTTATTGTCTCTTCATGAGCAATGCCATACCCTACCCTGAAGCTGGCCAGGCCATAAATTTTCGAAAAAGTCCGCAGAACTATCACATTTTTATACTGTTCCAGCAGTTTTAGCGAATCATGAAAATCCTCTGCGGTCACATATTCAAAATACGCTTCATCAAGTACAACAAGCACATCATCAGGCACTCGCTTCAGGAAAGCTAGCAGCTCAGCTTCTTTAATATACATTCCAGTCGGATTGTTCGGCGAGCATAGCCAGACTACTGAAGTTTTGGCGTCTATTGCCGCAGCCATTCCTTCCAAATCGTGCGCGCCATCCACGAGTGGAAGTTCTTTTACTTTACTGCCTTCAATAATTCCGTTGTGTTTATATTGCGGAAACGTAGGGGCTGCCATTACAGTATTGTTGTCAGGAGATAAAAGCGCCCTCGATATCATCTGGATAATTTCATCCGATCCATTCCCAAGTATTAACTGACCTTCTTTTACACCAAGGTGAGCTGCAAGCCTGGTTCGCAGTTCTGTTGCGTATCCATCCGGATAAACTGAAAATTTGCCAGAGAAGCGAGCAATCTCATCCATCACTTTTTCTGAAGATCCAAAGGGGTTCTCATTTGATGCTAACTTCACGATTTCCGACAGACCATACTGCCTTTTCACTTCATTGGTTGATTTACCCGGCTGGTATGGTTTCAGCTTTAAAAGCTGCTCTTTCCATCTCATCTTATCCACCTCATCTAAACTTCTCTTTAGTTCGTTATCTAATTAAAGTGATAAAGAATATGAATTTATCATACACCTTTTACCGCTTCAGAAAAAGAAGAAAATTATAGATCTGGACGTAATTGTGCCGCCCCGTCAAGATAGATGTGCCTGATCTCATCCTGATTTTTTTCGGTATTAACATGGATCATCACCCTGATGCACATTTGTAGTGAACCGATGACAGACAATTCCTTCATGCACATCACTGGAACATAGGTCCAGCCCTCTAAATTCCTCAAAGCCTTTGCAGGAAAAGCAGCATTAATATCCTCTGTTGCAGATATAAAGATGGAGGCAACGTTTTCCGGGACAATATTATTGGCGCTGATCGCCTCTCTTAGAAGCCTCTCAGCTGCCGATACAATTTCTTCGACATCATTCTTGTTCACCGTAATCGCGCCTCTAACTCCTCTGATCATTTTGCCCCTCCTCCAAAAATCTTTCCAGTTTCTTTAACAGCAGGGTTTCATCCACTTCAACGAGTACCGGTATCCCGATCTCTTTGAGCAGTACGAACCTTACTGTTCCGTTGACCGATTTTTTATCCTGCTTCATCCGTAAAAGCAATTTTTCCACTATAAATCCATTTGTCATTGACGTTCTGTATCCAAGACTATTTAGCCACGAAGTGAAATGTTCCAGGCAAAAATCCATACCCAGCATTTCCTTGCTTAATTGAAGTGCAAATACCATCCCAATCGCAACGGCCTCACCGTGAGTCACTTTACCATATCCTGCTTCTGCTTCAATTGCATGGCCTAGTGTATGACCGAAGTTCAGATAGGCGCGGACCCCTGCTTCCCGTTCATCTTCAGCGACAATGGAACCTTTAATTTGGATTCCTCTTGATAAAAAATCCAGCAGCTTCTGATTTTCAATTTTCTTTAAAGTCCTGATTTCCTCTTTGAGCCCATAATAAAAGCTTTCATCACTTATAAGTGCGTGCTTTATGACTTCTGCAAAACCTGATCTGAGCTCTTGATCTGGCAGAGAATCGATGAAATCAAGATCGTATACAACAGCGTCTGGCTGATGGAATGCCCCAATCATGTTCTTTCCTAATGGATGATTGATTGCCACTTTGCCCCCAACAGCACTGTCATGCGCCAAAATCGTTGTCGGCACCTGGATGAAACGGATTCCCCTCATGTAGGATGCAGCTACAAACCCAGCCAGATCACCTACAGCACCTCCGCCAAAAGATATAATCATCGATTTACGGTCGAGCTTGTTTTCCAGTGCGGCAGTAAGACAATCATAATAGACATCAAAAGTTTTTGCTTTTTCGCCTGCAGGTACAATTTTTTCGACTATTCCTGTAAGCCCTGTTTGTTTCAGAAAATAAGGGAGATGAAGCTCAGCCACCCTCTCATCGGTAATGACCATCACCTTTGTATAGGTGTCTGCGGTCTCTTCAAGGATATCTTTAAGTTTTTTTATCGCTCCGTTACCTATGTACACAGGATAGGATTTTGTGCTCGTGTGGATTTCGATCCGTTGCATTATTAAAAATCCCTCACAGTCCTTCTTTGCAGCTCGATTGTTGCTTTGAGCGTGTCAAAACGATCTGAATAAAACTGGTCCACGAGAGCAGAAGCAAGTTCCCAGGCAACAACACTTTCCGCAACTACAGCAGCTGCAGGCACTGCACAACTGTCAGATCGTTCAATGCTTGCCGCAAACGGTTCTTTCGTTTCAATATCCACACTCATCAAAGGCTTGTAAAGTGTTGGAATTGGTTTCATTACCCCACGGACAACAATTGGCATTCCTGTTGACATGCCACCTTCAAATCCGCCCAATCGGTTCGTTTTGCGGTAATAACCCCGGCCCTCATCCCAGGCAATTTCGTCATGCACCTGACTTCCAGGTTTACGGGCAGCTTCAAAGCCAATCCCAAATTCAACCCCTTTAAAGGCGTTGATGCTTACAATCGCAGCTGCCAGCTTTGCGTCAAGTTTGCGGTCAAAATGAACATAGCTGCCGACTCCCGCAGGCATTCCTTCTGCGATGACTTCAACAACTCCCCCGATCGAGTCACCATTTTTCTTTGCATCGTCAATTGCTACCATCATTTTCAGCCCTGCTTCTTCATCAAAACAGCGTACCGAGGATTCTTCTGTTACTTCCTTTAGTTGTGAAAGAGTCGTAAAATCCTGTTTCTCAGCTTTTATGCCTCCAATTTCAACAACGTGGGCAACTACCTCAATCCCCAGTAAGGAAAGCATTTTTTTTGCTGCAGCCCCTGCGGCAACCCTTACAGTCGTTTCTCTGGCCGAAGAACGTTCGAGAACATTCCTCATATCGCGATGACCATATTTTAGTGCACCATTCAGGTCAGCATGCCCAGGACGGGGACGGGAAATTTTCCTTTTCACTTCTTCGGATGACTGGTCGTCCAGAGGCTCCTGCCCCATAATTCCTGTCCAGTGCTTCCAATCATTATTTTCGACAACAAGCGCAATCGGTGATCCCAGGGTTTGCCCATGCCTAATCCCGGAAGTGATTTGCACTGTATCCTTTTCGATTTGCATCCGTCTTCCGCGCCCATGTCCCTTCTGCCTGCGCGCAAGCTCCTTGTTGATATCTTCTGCAACGAGCGGCATACCAGCAGGCATCCCCTCAATAATCGTTGTTAGCTGTGGTCCATGTGATTCTCCGGCTGTTAAGTATCTCATACACTTTCTCCCTTCAACTCGCTAAAGGATTTTTTATACTATATCACACTGTTCATAAGAAAAATAGTAATAAATTTATAATTTTGAAATTTTTATTATTCCTTTTTCAGAATGAAGCCATTTTATCATGTAGGGTGCTGACTCGCAAAAAACAACCCAGCTATCCATCCTGACAATGTGAAAAAGGGAGCTCGGACACCCGGCTCCCAGTTACTGCTTCTTTCTGTAGAAAAATGTATCTGCTGTTTCGAAATTATATGTAGCAGGATTGAAGATTTGCTCGGTGCTGCCGACAAACAGGATTCCTCCAGGCTTCAATGCCGAGCTGAAATTATGATAGATACTTTCTTTCGCTTCTTCGGTAAAATAAATCAGGACATTCCTGCAGACAATTAAATCAAACGGCCCTCCGAAACGGTCAGCCAGAAGATTCTGCTTCTTGAAGGTTACCGTTCTTTTAATATCCTCCGTCACTTCGTAAAAAGGTCCGTCTTGCCTAAAGTACTTTCTGACAATTTCATTTGGAACTTCATTAAGAGAGCGTTCCGCGTACACCCCAATCTTGGCTTTCGCGATTACATTCTCGTCAATATCTGTCGCAAGGATCTGGATTTTCGTTAGAGGCAAATGTTTTGATAGCACCATTGCCAATGTATAGGGCTCTTCTCCAGTCGAACAAGCTGCACTCCAAATTTTCGGATTCGGATTATTCCTGATCAACTCGGGCAGGATGACCTTATCAAGTACTTCCCATCTTTTTGCGTTTCTATAAAACTCCGACACATTAATCGTCATCCGGTCCAGAAACTCGTTCATAAGCTGGGTATCCTTGCTAAGCGCATGAAAAAACTCATTAAAAGAGGCATAACCCTTTTTCTGATAGAGAGAGGTCAACCTTCTCTTCATTTGGGCTTCCTTATATAGAGAAAGATTTATACCCGTTTTTTGATAGATTTTCGCGATGAAGTTTTCATAGTCTTGCAGCATCATTTTGCTCCTTATCATAACTAGAAAAAGTTGGACAAATTCATTATAACGAATAATGATGGTGCAAGAGAGATTTTTTTTAAAAAAACTTCCTCTGTAAAAAGAAAAAAGGCACTTGTTTGAACAAGTGCCTGAGAGTTTTTTAGTAAACCCACTCGTTGATTAATTTGCTGTATTCAGCCAATTCTTCCTGTTTGAAGAATAAACCGATTTCACGCTCAGCGCTTTCTGAAGAGTCAGAACCGTGAATCACGTTCTTGCCTACAGTGACGCCGAAGTCTCCGCGGATTGTTCCAGGAGCTGCATCTTTAGGGTTAGTAGCACCCATCATCTGGCGTGCAGTAGAGATTACATTCTCTCCCTGCCAAACCATTGCGAAAACCGGGCCAGATGTAATGAAATCTACCAATTCGCCGAAGAATGGACGCTCTTTGTGTTCGCCATAATGCTCTTCAGCAAGTTCTCTTGGGATGTTCATAAGTTTTGCGCCAACAAGCTGGAAGCCTTTCTTTTCGAAACGGGCTACAACTTCACCGATCAGGTTACGCTGTACTCCGTCAGGCTTGACCATCAAATAAGTCTTTTCCATGAGTTCCACTCCTAATTCTTATATGTATGTGAACCGCTTACAAAAGCAATCCTTAGAAATAGTATCATTTTTTTGAAAAATCCGCAACTTGCTAATACTTGCGTTTTCCAATAAATTTGGCGATGTCTCGCAAGGACTTCTTTGCTTTGTTTGGAGGCAGTCCGTCAAGTATGGAAAGTGCCTTTTCCAGGTAACGGTCGCTGATGTTAAGTGACTTCTCAATCGCACCGGATTCCTGTACCAGCTGGAGAATCTCATCAAGTTCTTCTCTGGCCATTCCTTCATGGACGGTCCTGACCTTGTTCCGGATCTGTTCGTCTTCCATGGCATAAAGGACTGGAAGCGTGATATTACCCTGCAGCAGGTCTCCCCCCGCAGGCTTGCCCAGTTCTTTTTCAGTTCCTGTGAAATCTAATACATCATCCGTGATTTGGAAGGACATTCCGACATAATAGCCAAACTGATAGAGCTTTTTATGGTCCTTTTCAGGTACTCCTGAAACGACGGCACCCAACTGGCAGCTGGCAGCAATGAGGAGCGCCGTTTTGCGTTTGATCCTCAGCAAATAATTGCGCAGATTTTGCTCAAAATAATATTTATCTTTTATTTGCTCGATTTCCCCTACACTCAGTTCGACAATCGTATCCGAGAGGATCTGGTGCGCAACTGGATCCTTGATTTTTGTCATCAGCTCCAGCGCTCGCGCAAAAATATAATCACCAGTATACATGGCAATCCGGTTATCCCATTTTGCTTTGATTGTAGGCTGGCCACGGCGAAGTTCCGCATCATCTATGACATCATCATGGACAAGGGAAGCCATATGGATCAGTTCGAGAGAGACAGCGACATCCTTAATGACCTCAATATCATAATTCCCGAATTTGCCACCAAGAAGCACGAATACTGGACGGATCCGTTTGCCGCCTGCTTTCAGCAAATGAAGGCTTGCATGCCTAAGCAACTGGGATTCTGCCTGGATTGTCTCTTCAAGCTCTTTTTCAATCAAAGTCAAATCAGAATTCAAATATGTATATAACAGCTTCATTTTCATAATTATCCACCCAGCTTATGCATCCTGCAAAACACTGCTGAGCATCACGAACCAATACAGTTCTTTCCGCCCATTTTCCATGCAGGAGGGATTTTTTATGCCCAGGCCCGGTTGACACCTAAGCTATGTATGAAAGATTTCTCGTAAAATAAAAATGCCATTCCCAACCACAAGAAAGTCCTTTTACGAGAAAGCTTAATTAAAAACAGGCTGACCTTCCCTGCCGAGCGTATTGGAAAAGGGCAGCCATATGGATTATGATTGTTTACGGCCTATGTGAACAGCAGCAACTCCGCCACTGTATGGTTTATACTCGACATCTACAAATCCCGCTTCCGAGAACATTTTCGCAAGTTCTTTCATACCCGGAAAATCCTTCGCAGACTCCTGCAGCCATGAATACTCATCATAGCTCTTTGCGAACAGTTTTCCAAACATCGGCATGATGAATCTGAAGTATAAGCGATAAGCCTGTTTAAATCCCGGCATAGTCGGCTGGGAAGTTTCAAGACAAACAGCCATTCCACCCGGCTTTAAAACTCTGTGCATTTCGCGCAGCACCTGGTTATAATCAGGAACATTCCGCAGGCCGAAACCGATCGTTACATAGTCGAAACTATTATCTTCAAATGGCAGCTCCATCGCATTGCCATGGATGAGAGAAGCCTGATCCAACTTGCGAGCCTTCAGTTTCTCTTCGCCAATCGTAAGCATATTTTTGCTGAAATCAAGGCCGGTGACACTGCCCTCTTTCCCGGCAGCTTCCGCGAGTGCAATTGTCCAATCAGCCGTACCACAGCAGACATCAAGTGCTTTTGACCCTTTTGGCACATTCATTTTCTTCATCGTGTCATTGCGCCACTTAATATGCTGCTGAAAACTGATTACAGAATTCATCTGGTCATAGTTTTCATAGATTTTTTCAAAAACCCCATGCACTCGTTCTTCTTTCGATTGCTGCATTCTGTTACCCTTCTTCCGCGAATTTTTTAGACATGGTCTGGTGTTGTCCAGCAATCAGCTTTAATCGTTCATTAAGCAGGCTGTCAATCCCAGGCAGCTTCTTTAGAGCTGAATCGATCAACGTCATTGAAAATTCAATATATCTGGAGCAAATTGTTAAGAGGTATTTCTTTTGTTCTGCAGAGAGCTCTGTGTTGCTGTAATCTACTTTGGGCAGGGCGATTTTTTTCAGTGCATCAAAGATGATGGACTTGCCTGTCCTGATGAAGCACTTCTCTTCCATGAGCAGCCTTTTGACAAATAGCCAATTAGCAGCTAGTTCAAGCCACTCCGAAGCAGCGAACTGACTTGCAACCTTGCCTATAAGTGCTGATTCGATTACTTTAACACTCTCCATTAGTTTATCTATGGCTTCTGCTTCTTTTTGATACAATGCAATTTTATGCTCATTGACCTCTTTTACGCCGGCGGCCAATTGCTTGATTAACTTAATATCATCTGTATCTGCCAGTAGCTTATAATACAGGCCACTGAAATAAATCCCTGCCAGCACAGTCAACTGTCGGCCTTTATGGCTGTCATCGTCTTCACCTGGCAGTGAATTTTTGACTTGTTCATGGGTATCAAGGGCGATTTGCAGAAGCATTGTAGTCACTGTATAATTCTCTGCTTGTTCATGATTAACACCACTGCGTTCAAGTAAAGAAATAAGCAGTAAAAGCCGGTCATCATCAATAAAAGGCGATTCTACATGCTCCATCAAATAAGGATGTGAAAGTTTTTCGAGAAGAGCCTCTCTGATGCCATCTAATTTGGTTTGTAAATCTAGCAAATAAATCACCCTTGTTCCCCTTTTTTATTGGATTGCCGGCAGCGGGCAGAATATTGTCTTAATGTTGTCTAAACTCATCTGTATATGGTCAGCCCATAATAGGGAATCGTGACGAATGTAAAACAGACATAAAAAAAGCGCCTAAATAACTAGTTTGCAGTTTTACCGGACATTCCAAGGCAGTGACAATTATATCACAAATGATAAAAACATGGACCTGATATTGAAAATTAAACGTTCTTCACGAAAAATTAGGCTTGTTTTGTAACAAAATAGTTGAATTTAAGTGACTATTACTTCTTTTCACTCTCAATTTCACCAAATGGGGTTACAATTTTTGCATGTCCTCTGATTTTAATCGCTGATGTATGTTCAGTAAATTGGGCAATCATAACCTCTCCCTGGTCAAGCTTTTCAGAATGATGAAATCTGGTATCGGTTCCCCTTGTCAGACCAATCACGTTGACTCCGTCTTCCATCGCTTTGATTACCACGTAATCCGTGTTCACACTAGATTTATTATCCATTATTATCCCCCTTAAAGGAAAGTTTATGTCCAGTCCCCACCGGGATTTCCTTGCACATTGTCCCATCTGAAATCAATAGATGCAGCAAAAGGCCAAAAGAAATACTTTCAGCCCCATCTATCCTTTATGCTTTAATTAATGAGAGAATTTCCGCACGTGCATTCACATCTTCCGCAAGTGTTCCCCTTACAGCTGAAGTGACAGTTTTTGAGCCAGGCTTCTTGACGCCTCTCATCGTCATGCACATATGTTCAGCTTCCACTACTACCATCACTCCATGCGGTTCAAGCTTTTCCATAATAGCATTCGCAATCGTAGATGTAATCCGTTCCTGGAGCTGAGGCCTTTTGGCTACTGCTTCAACAGCCCTCGCAAGTTTGCTTAGGCCTGTAACCTTGCCACCTCTAGGGATATAGGCAACATGCGCCTTTCCAAAGAATGGAACGAGATGGTGCTCACACATTGAATAGAAAGGAATATCCTTAACCAGGACAAGTTCCTCATGGTCTTCACCAAAAATCGTTTCAAAATATTCTTTTGGATCCTGGTTGAGGCCAGAGAAAACCTCCTCATACATTTTCGCTACGCGTTTTGGTGTATCAAGCAATCCTTCCCTGTTTGGGTCTTCACCCACTGCTTCTAATATTAAACGTACCGCCTCTTCGATTTGGGCACGATTGACGTTTGACATCTGCGTTTCCTCCTATGTTCCATCAATCTCATTATAATCTCTCATAAAAAAGCAACTTTATGATTATAATATTTTCATCTTAGCATAACCAATTCTGCGCAAGCAAAACTTAATGTTTTTAGCGCATAGAAAAAAGGCCGCGAACAGGTCGCGGCCTTTTTTGACTAAGCATACGCTCAATGCGTCGTATGTAATTATTTCACTGCATCCTTAAGCGCTTTACCTGGTTTGAAAGCAGGCACCTTGCTAGCAGAGATTTCGATTTCGTCGCCAGTTTGTGGGTTGCGGCCTTTACGGGCAGCGCGCTCACGAACTTCGAAGTTACCAAAACCGATCAACTGTACTTTGTCCCCATCTTTTAATGCATTTAAGATTGAATCAAAAACAGCGTCAACTGCTTTTGTTGCGTCCTTTTTAGAAAGTTCGCTTGCTTCTGCAACTGCATTGATAAGTTCTGTTTTGTTCATGCCATTCACCTCCTCCCAAAGATATCCCATTGCTCAGAAATTAAGCATCGTTACTACATTTCTAAACAAAACAAATGAATTCTATACGTTGCTTTCCGATTTTCCTGTCATAGTCTGGAAAAACTATGCAATTAAAACAGAAAACCGTCCGAATCCCTGTAATATAAGGGTTTGACAGCTACAACGCTAATTCTGTTAAAAGATTATCACAATGTTTTAGTCTTATCAAGATAATTTCAAGAAATAATGGGAATCTTTTCTTCTTTGAAACATATTTGTAATATGTTGACCCCTTTTTATTACCCGTTGCCGGTCAAATCAAACATTTCATGAAAGATTTTAAGCCTTTCCTACCAAATACTTAACTTAGATTCAAGACTTTTTTACTTATTTAATCCGAAAATATATTATATCAGTAGACTGTTTTTCTTAGAAAACAAAAAGACTCCCAGAAGGAGTCCCATTATAAAATGATTGCAATTAAACCGCCAGAGCCTTCATTAATGATTCTCTCCAGCGTTTCTTTTAGTTTATAACGTGCATTCTCAGGCATTAAGCTTAGCTTAGCCGAAATACCTTCCCGGACGATTGAACTTAAGCTTCTGCCAAAAATATCAGAATTCCAGATTGAAAGTGGATCATCCTCAAAATCCTGCATCAAATAGCGGACAAGCTCTTCACTTTGCTTTTCTGTTCCAATGATCGGCGAGAACTCAGATTCGACATCTACTTTGATCATGTGGATCGAAGGTGCGACGGCCCTTAAACGGACGCCAAACCTTGCACCCTGGCGGATGATTTCAGGCTCCTCAAGACTCATATCATTCAGTGAAGGGGAAGCAATCCCATACCCTGTCTGCTTAACCATTTTTAGTGCATCTGAAATCTGGTCGAACTCTTGCTTAGCATAAGCGAACTCCTGCATCAGTTCAAGCAAGTGATCCTTGCCGCGAATCTCGACGCCGACAATTTCCTTTAAGATATCATCATAAAGGTCATCTGGAGCGTAGAGGTCGATTTCAGCGACACCCTGGCCCATTTCAATGCCGGCAAGGCCTGCACGGTCGATGAACTCAAAGTCGCTGAATTGGTGGACAACCCTGTCTACATCCCGCAACCTTTTAATATCCTTTACTGTCTCCTTAACTGCTTCCTGGTAGCTCTCACGAAGCCAGTGGTTTTCACGAAGGACCATCACCCAGCTAGGAAGGTTGACGTTCACTTCAAGTACCGGGAATTCGTAAAGTGCTTCCCTCATCACATTGAGAACATCTGATTCTCTCATGCTTTCAACACTCATCGCCAGAACTGGAATATCATACTTATCAGCCAGCTGGGACCGCAATGTTTCCGTATTAGGATGATATGGCTGCGCACTGTTCACAACCATGATGAACGGCTTGCCAACTTCTTTGAGCTCTTCGATCACTCTTTCTTCTGCCTCAATGTAATCCTGTCTCGGGATTTCTCCAATAGTCCCATCTGTCGTGATGACAACGCCAAGCGTTGAGTGTTCTTGAATGACCTTTCGTGTTCCAATTTCAGCTGCTTCATGGAATGGGATTGGTTCCTCGTACCAAGGTGTATTGATCATTCTTGGCCCATTTTCATCCTCATAGCCCTTTGCTCCTGGAACTGTGTAGCCAACACAATCTACGAGCCTGATATTGACGTCCAGGCCTTCATCCACATGCACAGATGCCGCCTGGTTCGGCACGAATTTTGGTTCAGTTGTCATAATAGTTTTACCCGCTGCGCTCTGAGGCAATTCATCAAGCGCTCTCGCCCGCTCAGCCTCATTATTGATATTAGGTAAAACCACCAGCTCCATAAATTTTTTGATAAAAGTGGATTTTCCAGTGCGTACCGCACCTACAACCCCCAGGTAAATATCGCCGCCAGTCCTCTCAGCGATATCCTTAAAAATATCTACCTTTTCCAAGTGATCCCCTCCCGATCATAGAGTTAGTGGGAATAATATCATCCAAATTAGTAATCTGGGACAGTATATATTTATGATGTTGTCCTATATCGATATGACAATTTTTTATATTCTTACCCCCTTAATTTTTTGATTTCACAAAAAAAGACTTCTTCAATTCCCTTTATGAGAACATTTCATAACTTTTCGAAGACAAAAAAAAACCCTTCTTCTACAATATATTTTGCAGAAGAAAGGTTATGACTACTTTATAAGAAAAGCGGAAGCGCCTTGGTCAGCCCCGAAAAGCGCTGGAGGGCCACCCGGTGAAGTCGTTCTTTGACTTCACCTCAGCGGACCGAATCCGAAAAGCGGAGGCGACTGTCCAACTCCGACAAGCGCTGGAGGGCCTGACAGTGAAGTCGTTCTTTGACTTCATTGGCAGGACCGAAAACGAAAAGTATAGCCGACTGTCCAGAAACGCAGAAACTGGAGACTCCGACAAAGAAGCCCTTTTTGCTTCTGCCGGCGGAGTTGAAGTTTCGGAGTTTCTAGGAGGCGACACTAGACAAGCGTCTCGAGGAGTTAGGAGCCGCAGCTAGAAATACGACTCGAGGGCTAGGCGCTGGAGCTGGACACTAATTTACGCGTCAATCGCCATCCCTATTAGTCTAAAAAGACCGGTTCATTATTAGTTTCATCAATGGTATAAGGCAAGGAATAGGCGGGCACAAACATTGATTCATCCACAAGTATATGGCGGATATCTTCGCCTTCCTTAAGCTCCTTTTTTGATGACTTAATGGCCTGATAAAGGTCGCTGCGATAATCTACGAAGATCTCACCATCGGTTGAAATAATGAAATGAAGGTTTTGGTTTGTAAACGGGCTAACAGCAACCGGCTCTTCTTTGTATCCTATCTTTTTAAAATCCAGTGTATAGATATTATCTGCGATTTTATCCTTATATGGAGGATAGCCACTTGCATTGATCCTCATCTTAATCTCACGAATCTTTTCTGCAATCCGAAGGTCAAGCAGCTTTACAGTAGGATCTGTTTCGACATTGACAAGGACATATTGAAATAAGCCCCCATTTTCATAGGCGTTGCCTGGTGATTCAGATAAAAACCTAGGGACAATTTTATGGTAATCTATAGGATACTTTTGATATATTGGCGTCTGGGCATCTTTTGTCTTGATTGGCAGCAAACCGCCATTTGCTTCCTTATATTGATTTACTGCTGATTGTACACTGTCAAGCTGATCCTTATAAGGCACCTGATTCTGGACAAGTTTTTCTTCAGGATACATACATCCTGTCAGCATGAATAAAACCAGAATGACTGGCAGATAAGAACGGATTTTGTTCATTGATCCCAACCCTTTATCTCTATGTATTTTATTCGCTCGTAGGGCCGCTGAAAACAACAAAAAAGATAATCAGCCCGGCAGTAATCATTAGCACATAGGCTATGAAGGCAACTGCGACTTTAAAGAAACCCTTCAGCTTGTACCGGCTTAAGTAAATCGCAAGCAAAGACACAATCATGCAGCCCATGCCAAAAAAAGATATATACATTTTCAATAATGCGGGTGACAAAATAAACCCCTCCCTTTTCCGAGAAGTATTATAACATATGGAACAAAGAAGTATGCAAGTTTGCCCTCATCAATCATAATAATGAAAAACAAAAAAAGCTGAAGTAAAGAAGGGGCGGACAACTTTACTTCAGCCTACACGACTAAATACCCTATCACCCAGTTCAAACCACCAGTTTGCTTCGTTGCATCTTATGCAGGCAAAGTGCAAATCGCATCCTCGAATGCCTATATATTAAGCATTATTCATTAGAAAATTTTCCTGGGTCAGTTTTTTCCGCCAAGGATGTCAGCAAGATCTTCCATCTCATGTGTTTTTTCTCTGGACATCAGTCCATCTACAGCGTCCTTTGGATTTACTCCGTTGAAAAGAATATCATACAGAGCGTTTGTTATTGGCATGTTGACGCTGTATTTTTCAGCCAGCTGATGGGCAGCTTTGGTCGTCCGGACACCTTCAACCACCATCCCCATGTTCTCAAGAACTTCCTCCAGATTCTGGCCTTTCCCGAGCAAATTCCCTGCCCGCCAGTTTCTTGAATGGACACTTGTACATGTAACAATAAGGTCGCCAATGCCGGTCAAGCCTGAGAATGTCAACGGGCTGGCTCCCATTTTGACACCAAGCCTTGCAATTTCAGCCAATCCCCTGGTAATCAAGGCAGCCTTGGCATTATCCCCATAGCCTAATCCATCTGAAATACCGGCAGCTAAGGCGATGATGTTTTTAAGTGCCCCGCCTATTTCCACACCGATCAGGTCAGGGTTCGTATACACTCTGAAATTATTGTTGATGAACAGGTCCTGGATATTTTCAGCAGTTCCCATGTCTTTCGAAGATACTGTCACCGTCGTTGGATGCCGCAGGCTAACTTCTTCCGCATGGCTGGGACCTGAAAGGACAACCACATTTTCCAGTAATTCCGCGGGAATTTCTTCTTCGATCATTTCAGAAATTCGCAACAAGGAATCCGGTTCGATTCCTTTGCTGACATGGACGATTACTAAAGGCTCAGAACAAACCTCGGTCATTTTCCGGATCACTTCTCTAATAGCTTTAGTCGGTACAGCCATGATGACCGTTTTGATTCCGCTCAAGGCCTCCTGCATTGAAGAATATCCTATGATGGCTGCTGGCAGATTGATTTCAGGAAGATATTTCTTGTTGGTGTGATATTGATTGACTTCATCAATTTGGCCTGGATTGTGTCCCCATAACCTCACCTCATGACCATTGTCGGCGAGGACCATTGCCAAAGCCGTTCCCCAGCTCCCGGCACCAAGAACAGCTACTCTCTCTCTCTTCCTTTCCATTTAAACCACAACCTTTAAATTATTTTCTTTGCCTTGCAAAAATCTTGATCGGCGTTCCTGTGAAATCAAAAGCATCCCTGATTCTGTTTTCGAGGAAACGCTCATAAGAGAAGTGCAATAATTCAGGCTCGTTAACAAAAACAACAAAAGTAGGCGGCTTTACCGACACCTGTGTAGCATAGTAAATCTTCAGCCTTTTTCCTTTGTCAGAAGGAGTAGGGTTCATGGCAACCGCATCCATGACGACTTCATTCAAGATGTTCGTCTGGACGCGCATCGCATGGTTCTCACTTGCCAGATTAATCATTGGCATCAATGTGTGGATCCGCTTCTTCGTTTTCGCCGATAAGAATACGATTGGTGCATAGCTGAGGAATTGGAAATGGGCACGGATTTTCTCTTCGAATTCCTTCATTGTCTTTTCATCTTTTTCAATCGCATCCCATTTATTCACGACAATGATGACCGCTCGTCCTGCTTCTTCCGCATAGCCGGCAATATGTTTGTCCTGTTCAATGATGCCTTCTTCCGCATTGATGACAATAAGCACGACATCAGATCGCTCGATAGCCCTTAAAGCCCTTAAAACGCTGTACTTTTCAGTTGTTTCATACACCTTGCCCTTTTTTCGCATACCTGCTGTATCGATAATCACATATTTTTGCCCGTTGTATGTGACTTGTGAGTCTATTGCATCTCGAGTGGTGCCTGCGATATCACTGACAATGACTCGATCTTCCCCAAGAATAGCATTTACAAGCGATGACTTGCCTACATTAGGACGGCCGATCAAAGAGAATTTAATCGCGTCTTTATCATATTCGTCATCTTTGGCTTGAGGGAAATGTTTCGCCGCTTCATCCAGCAAGTCACCCAGCCCTAATCCGTGAGACCCTGAAATAGGGAATGGTTCTCCAAATCCAAGTGCATAAAAATCGTACACCATGTCTCTCATTTCCGGATTGTCGATTTTATTAACTGCCAGTACAACAGGTTTATTGGAACGATAAAGGATCTTTGCAACCTCTTCGTCCGCAGCTGTCACACCTTCCCTGCCGTTAACGAGGAAAATGATGACATCTGCCTCATCAATCGCAATTTCAGCCTGCTGGCGAATCTGGTCCAGGAATGGTTCATCCCCTAAATCAATTCCCCCGGTATCAATAATATTAAAATCATGTGTCAGCCATTCAGCTGAACTGTATATACGATCCCTTGTCACTCCCGGAATATCTTCAACGATCGAAATACGTTCACCAACGATCCTGTTAAAAATCGTCGACTTGCCGACATTCGGACGCCCAACGATAGCTACCACTGGTTTCGTCATGAATATCACCCTTTCAAATTCTATTAATGCAGGTCACAGACCTGGCCATAACAATGTCAAACTTCAGTTGTTTTCATTATTAATTTCATGTCATTCCTTGCTGCTTTCACAAATAGGGGAAGTACACTTATAAAATAAACCCTTCTTGGTATACAGAAGGGTCTGGCTTAATCAGTTTAACAAAAGATGCCGTAAACAGGCAATGAAAACATTTCTTGTCAATGTTTCACGATTATAAAAAGATCCTCTGTCAATGCATGGGCAATTCCATCAAGAATCGCCTCCAGATTCGCTGCGACCGTTTCCATCTCTTCCTTGGTATCACAATGAAAAACAGCCGTGCCAGACGGAACTTTCCTGGGGTTAGTAGTAATGGCTGCCAGGACAAATTTCTCAAGCATCATTAACCAGCACCCCCTTCATTGTTCTTTTTCTCAGATGGCATCCTGATCGCATTTTCAAGAGTTGGCACATCACCAATCACAGTGATCGCCCTCTGGATATCACGCTCCTGAGGCAGCACAAAAACCCCAACTCTTCCATCATCCAAATCCCTCTTTGCCAATGGCACAAGAGCAGGAGTACCCGAATCACGGTATACACCCAGAGCTGTTGACAAATCATGCAGCACAGCCTGCCTTTGGCCAAGATTGGCAATCGTAGATCGGGCATTTATATTCTTGGGCTTTAGTATAAATCCCATGCCATAGCGAAGCACTTCCTTTTGCCTCTCGGGGAGCCCAATATTCATGATATAAATATTATCGATGTAAAGGCCCGCTCCTTCAAACCTGGGCTCAATATATTCAATATCTACAATATTTTTAAGCTTCCCACCTGACATCAGCCTCTTGGATATGAAAAATGCGACAATTGCCGCAATGATTCCGGCCCAAATATTAAAAAGCAGGTAAGCCAATGTGCTGACCAGGGATGTAAAAATAACAAGATAATTCCGGCTTTCAAAAGCGATGGCAATCCCCTCAATATAGGTTTTCCCTCTGGAAACAAGCTCATAACTGTCCAATTCAGTGAGTGTGTTCCTTTCCATATTCCTGACCTCCCTGAATTGTGAAGCTGCCAGGGTCAAAAAGGTGATTGCTGTAAACTCCTCTTCCATAATGGCTGGACCTGCCACCGTTCCCAGACCTGCTGCGATGAAACCTAGAGCCACATGAATGATTTTTCCGTGCAGATATGTAGGATACTGACGATAATCTGTCCTCAGCATAAATAACCTAGATAATGTACCCGTGAAGAGTCCAAAAACAATTGGTAATGTGTATTCATTCATGAAGTCTTATGTTCCTCTCCTTCTGCTTGATGAATCGCGCTTCCTGACATAACTGATATAGCTGTTTCAACCGCTGACCACACAATTAAAGATGCCATTGAAATGAAAAGGGTGTCCAGAAAGCCCAGGGACGAAATAGCATAAGGGAAATTGAACCTCCCAATAATCACCGAAAACAAAATATCTCCCAATAGAAAACCCGCTATTAAGGACAAAACGCGTTGATACTTGTTCTTATGCAATAAAATCGCCAAATAAAAACCAATCGCTCCCAGCATGATTTTACGGTCAAAAAGAACCCACACTGGATCATAGAGTTCGAACATCAAAAAGCTTGTATACGCCATCATGATGATGAATGAGGACAAGAACAAATAAAAAAACGATGAAGCCTTTTTTCGCCAGGTTCCATAAATCAAGAACAACATCATTGCACATGCTGAAAGATGGAACTCAAAAATTAAAAAATCCCCTTTGAACGGCGCTGCCATAATGACAGCTAGGAGCAATACCGCAATTTTATATCTTTCCGGATTATTTTTCCCCATAAAGAAAGTAGCCCAAATCCACCCTAACCAAGCCAGCCAATAAAAGTACAGACCTTCCATTCTTCCCCTCCTATCATTTCCATTATGGTATTTGCTTATGTAATTTAATCTTTTTTGCATAAACTTTTTCCTGTGTTCCATGTTAAGAAATGAGAAATCTTTTTAATTGAGGGAAGGAGGTGTGGGATTTGGGACGTGACAGACAGGAAAAGAAGCTAAAGAAAAGCGGCCGTGTTGAATCAGACCGTGACCAGGCATTGCATTACCCAGGAGCAACGAAAATGCAAAGTCCTGAAGAAGCTCGAGCACTTAATGACGGAAAGTACAGTTAATCGATGATTAAGAGCAGCCCCCTGCAAGAATTGCAGGGGGCTGCTCTTATTCAAAATTAAAAAGTTCTTTTGGCAAAGGCCCTGGGGTCTATTCCTCTTTGATCGAGCCAGTGAAAGGTATCACCACTTATGATAAGCGGAATGCTGTGAAGATCCTTTATTTTCTCAGCTCCCAAAGCGGTCATTATGACAGCAATTTCATATTGAATCATTTCGATTTCTTTTATTAATGCCTCTGTACCATGTTCCAGCAGGATCTTTAATATGGATCCAGCCATCGCAGCTGAATCTGCTCCTAATGCAAGTGCCTTCACGATATCCAAACTTGTTTGGATTCCGCCTGAAGCGATTACTGAGAGCTCAGGCGCGGTTGCCTTTGCTTCAATGATGGCTGCAGCTGTTGGAATTCCCCAATTCTCGAAAAATGACAGCATGCGGTCACGCCGTTTGTTTTCAATTGATGCAAAGTTTGTACCGCCGAAACCGCCAACATCAATGTAACGAAATCCAGAGGAAAACAGCTTATTGACGGTTTCTGCACTGATTCCGAATCCTACCTCTTTTACGATTAAGGGTAAATCCAACGTTTCACGAATTTCTGCAATTCGCTCAAGTGCACCTTGAAAATCCCGATCGCCTTCAGGCATGGTTAATTCCTGGATCACATTTAGATGAATCTGAAGTGCATCTGCATCAATCATCTCGATTGCAGCTCTTGCCTGGTCAATGGTAGCCTCGCTGCCTAAATTGGCAAGTATGATTCCATCAGGATGCATTTCCCTGACAATTTGATAAGATTTACGCTCTGCAGGATCTTTCAATGCAGACATCTGCGAGCCCACTGCAATGGCAGCGCCTGTTTCTCTTGCGGCAACTGCCAGTTCCCGGTTAATTCGATATGTTTTTTCGCCGCCGCCCCCGGTCATTGCATTTATAAAAATTGGCGAACTTAAAGCAAGTTCGCCAATTTTCGTGTGCAATTTTACTGTATCAAGATTTGTTCCGGGCAAGCTTTGGTGTACAAACGTAATATCGTCAAAACCCGTTAGCCGTTTTTGGCCTGTTTCCAGGGCATATTGAATATGGTCCCATTTCCGTTTTGATCTTGACACTTTCTATCACCATTACTGTTTAAGATTCTTTAGCTTGTCCCCAATCATATCACCTAAGCTAAACCCTTTAGATTCTTCAGGCAGCTCGTAGTCAAACGCTTCGTTCGTCTCTCTTTCTTCGAACTCCTTCATGCTGAGTGATAATCTTTGGTCAGACTTATTGACATCCAGCACCTTTACCTTAACATTCTGCCCTTCATTCAGGACTTCATGCGGTGTGCCGATATGTTTATGAGAAATTTGTGAAATATGGACAAGGCCTTCAACACCAGGGAAAACTTCAACGAACGCTCCGTAAGAAACTAGACGCTTTACAGTACCTTCGAGCGTGCTTCCTTTAGGAGCTTTTTCATCGATTTCAGCCCAAGGCCCAGGGAGCGTTTCTTTAATAGAAAGTGAAATGCGCTCATTATCACGGTCAACGCTTAACACTTTCACTTGAACCTGTTGTCCTTCCTGGACTACATCAGATGGTTTTTCAACATGCTCATGTGATAGCTGTGAAATATGCACAAGGCCATCAACTCCGCCAATATCGACAAATGCACCGAAATCAGTGATTCTTTGGACAGTTCCTTCAATTACTTGTCCAGGCTGTACTGCAGCTAGAAGATCCTGCTTTTTCTTTCCCTGCTCCGCTTCAACGACAGCACGGTGTGAAAGGATCAGGCGATTTTTCTCCTGTTCAAGCTCAACGATTTTGAAGCTGAGTGTTTTGCCTTTGTAATCAGAGAAATCTTCAACGAAGTGTGATTCTACCAATGATGCCGGTACGAAGCCCCGCACACCCAAATCTACTACAAGACCGCCCTTTACGACGTCCTTGACTTCAGCTTCGAAGACTTCCCCGCTTTCAAATTTTCCTTTTAGTTCTTCCCATGCTTTTTCAGCATCTACTTTTCTTTTTGAGAGGATCAGAGCCTCTTCTTCTACCTTTTGTACTTCAAGTTCCAGCACATCGCCAATGGAAACTGCATCTTCAGCTTTTTCAACATGCAGACTGGAAAGCTCGCTGATTGGGATGATTCCATCAAGCTTGCTGCCTTCGATATCTACTAAAACTTGTTTTTCTTCTACCTTTGTTACCTCGCCTTTGACGCGTTCTCCAGCTTCAAAGTTCTTTACCTCAATCTGGTTCATATCTTCTGACATATGTACTCCTCCTTAATCCGTGACTGCTGCTAATTTATGATTTGTGGCGTAACCGCCACTTGAAAAACACCAAAATTAACTGACTAAGTGAAAATTCTAAAAATATCTCTTCTTACTAACTTCTTATAAACAGGCATTTTTGTCAAGCAAGAAACACTACTTGTAAATATCGATTAATTTTTGGATTTCACTCATAATCAAGTCAGTCGTCTGTTCGGCATTCAATTTATTTTCCTTGACTGAACCCATATCTATCGGCTTTCCGTATACGACCTTCAGTTTATTGAATGCTTTGTATGGACCAATAATGGCGCAAGGCACAACATGTGCTTCAGATCTGAGAGCAAAAAAACCGGCACCCGCTAGTCCCTTGCCCATTTCTCCTGTCTTGCTTCTAGTTCCCTCTGGAAACAAACCTAAAACCTTTCCATCCTTTAAAATTGCAAGCCCTTTTCGCAGAGCTTCCCTGTCACTCATGCCTCTCTTTACTGGAAAGGCATTGAGATGCGGGACAATTTTCCCAAGTACAGGAACCCTAAAAAGCTCGTCCTTCGCCATAAAATGGACCGGCCGGGGGGCTGTAATCCCCACTACAGGTGGATCAAGGTTGTCGATATGGTTAGCACATAAAAGGACCCCGCCATCGGCAGGAACGTTCTCCTTGCCTAATACTTCAATACGATATAATGGTTTCAGAACAGTATTAACCAAATTTTTTGCAAACGAATAGAACGTCAATTTCACCCGATCCTTTCAAGCGCCAATTCCATGATTTTTTCTACCACATCGGTGATGGACAGGGATGTCGTATCAATTTCAATTGCATCTTCAGCTTTCTTTAGAGGTGCAACCTCCCGTTCTGAATCGATCTTGTCACGAGCAGCAATCTCTTCCTTCAGCTTTTCCAGATCAGAAGGGAATCCTTTTTGGACATTTTCTGAAAGTCTGCGCTGCGCTCTTTCTTCAACGCTAGCGAGTAAAAAGACCTTTACCTCAGCATTCGGAAGCACATGGGTTCCGATATCCCTTCCATCCATAACGACTCCGCCATCCATAGCAAACAGCTGCTGGCGCTTGACCATTTCCTGCCTTACCAGCTCGTGTACTGCTGCATATGATACTTGATTTGTTACCTCAGCGGTCCTGATTTCATTTGTGACTTCCACACCGTCCAACAGGACCTTTTGCCCTGTTTCTCCCGGCAGGAGTTCTATCTTTGTTTCATTCAATAAACTGATCAATCTTTCTTCATTGTCCAGGTTGACATCTTCACGTAAGGCCTTGTATGTCAGGGCACGATACATTGCACCTGTATCGATGTATACATAAGTCAATTTTTCGGCTACAATCTTTGCAACCGTACTTTTCCCCGCTGCAGCAGGACCATCTATGGCAATTGAGATTCTTTTATTCATATTTCCTCCTAGTACACTCCTTGGTGTTCCTTTATATTCCCTTATATTTTAACACAAATCTGTTTTAATCCTCTTCATTCAAAACTTTTTTTATGGCACTTTTTAAAACTTTATTCCCTGAACAAAAAAAGCAGGATTTACCCCTGCTTACTCTTTGCTTCTTATTGAATTCAATACCTCTGAATGATTGTTATCGGTAACACCTTCATATTGTGTAATCTGCTTAAGTTCTGGAAAAGCATTGAATTCGTGGAAAAACAATTGGGCGATGATCAAAAATAAAAATTGAATAATAGCAATCTTGATTAAAATTCTTTCAAATGTTTTCATTTGTATGCTCCTGGATTTCATTTTTTACTATTATCGGAGCAAAAAACAGGAATTATTCCTTTGCTATATCGGAAGGCCTTTTTTCTTCATCGCCAGCTGCCTCTCGAAACAAAATCTCAGCAGCATCTGTCTGTCCGTACCCGAAGCATCAAAGAATTGGACAGAGGCTTTGTTCATATGTCCCTGGCCTTCGATGATCCGCACAATTTCACCACGGAATTTACGGTATTCATACTCTCCATTTTGCATTGGCAGAACAAACCAGCATTCAATCTCCATTCCAGATTCCAGGCTGCTGTCCTTTTCAATAAGCAGAGCTGCCCCGCCAGCGCTGATATCATCTGTTACTGTCGTAAAAGGGACAAAATCACCTTTGGCAGAATGCACAGCAACATCAACAGAAGTTTCTACCCTGACAAATTGCCTGCGCTGGATTTTAACCAGCTGATCATCCCCTGGATAAGAGAGGATCACCATAGGAATATTAAGTTTTACCCTGCCCTTTACTTCTGAATTGAAAATATAATTCGAACCAGATTCTGTGGCAAAAGTAGCTTTTAATGGAGTACCTTCAAGAAGGAAAACTGTTCTGTTCGTGCTTATATTGACAGGATAATCAATATACAGGTCATTTCCTTTTCGTTCGACCAGCTTACATTTATATTGCTCGAAGCTATCAGAATACTTATGTTCAAGGATTATATTATCGCCGATCTTAATCATAGCTAGTCCGCTTCCCCCAAATCATGTCTATGGCTGTCCTCTTATTTCGAATACCAATATTGGCAGCTCGCCATTCTTTTTTATATCGGTAATCTCCAAAGTATTTACAGTAATTCACTCACATTTTATATTCATTGGTGCAAATATCCATTATTATGACATGCACTTAATAAAAGGTGCAACAGATGATTAACCAAAAATTATAAAAGAAGGCTCTGTTAAATTTGGCTGTTGATTTTCGTTCCAGGCGCTTCGCTTTCCGCGGGCAGTCTGGGAGCCTCCTCGGCGCTTAGGCGCATTCGGGGTCTCCCATGACTTGCTCATCCCGCAGAACATTGAGTTAGCTTCCTCGAACCCGCCAACGCACGATGAAAATGCGTTATCATTTTAGGAGGAGTCTTCGTTCCTTTCACTACAATCAACAGGTAATAAAATTAAAATAGGGCAATAACAGAGCCTAAAAGAAAAAAGGAAAGCAAAGGCTTTCCTTTTAGACGACATCTTCATAGATTGGCTCTGCATTATGCAGCTTTTCTACTTTTTCTTCCGTGCCATCTTCCGCATTGATATATATGCGGAATGTGTCATTTCCAAGCACTCCAGTAAATTCATAGCACAAAACCTCTTCATTCAGGTCATTTAAGATAATAGCTTTGATCTGGTCCATCACTTTTAAGTTAGGGTTTACTTTAGCTTTTGCTTCTTCGAGTGTAATTCCGGCCTGAGGAATTTCCCTGGCTTTATGTGACTTTAGATATTCCTCTGCAGAAAAGCCGATGATATCACCGTTATCGAGTGCTACTTTCATGTTGATTGCGTCAGGGTAAATCCTTACATCATCCTGAGTTCCTACGAAAGTAAACACACCAATATTATCGTATTGGGCACTCTCGAACAAATCCAGACTTGCGAATTTGTGCTCTTTCAGAAAACTGATTGCCTTGTTCGAGGCATCATTAAGACTGATCTTTTGCTTTTTCACCTCTCTGTCGAGCAGGAACCAGATAGGATAACCACCCTTTTTTGTTATGTCCATGTTCGCTTCCAGTTTTGTTTTTGGATCACGGATTGAGACACTGTAAAAGCCATAATCAGAACCTTTTCCATTCTCGGTTACTTTTACCTTGCCAGCATCCCCAATCGGAGTATATGTTTTTGTTATTTGGATGGCTTCATCTTTTGAAATCTTGTTTCCAGGAAGCTTTTTGAAATTTTCATCTTTCTTTTGCAAATTGATTTTTGCAGGTCCAAAGTCTGTTTCTGAATAACCTTCGACAGTCCTTTCAACCGTCTTGAAACCATCAATGATGGTGTTATCTGTCTTGCCTTTCTCAGTCGCCAGGGCAAGCTCCACATCCATCCACCTCAGATTATTTTCCAGCACCATATGCTGGACTTTTCTAAGGTCCTGCTGAATTTCCCCTGATTGCTCATAGAGTGTTTTAAGTGTCGCGTATTCCCTGTCCGATAAAGGCTCCTTATCCAGGTCCCGGATTGCTGTTTTGTAGCTGAAATCTCCAATGTTCGCTAAAAATTCTTCCGTTTTATTAAAAGGCAATAAAGTCAATGGAAGCTGTCCCACATCAGTGTGTGCCTGGGAGGTGATTTTCCACACTTCCGCCAGTTGTGGTGACAGGGAGCTTCTCGAATTCATCGCAAGCGTAGATCCAATCTTATCGTTCAAAAGGTCCATTTGGAATGTCAGGTCATGGAAAGCTCTCTGGTAATTGTTTTCTGCATTTATCAGCACAGCAGTTTTCTCTCTGTGCTCCTGGTAACCCCAAAAAGCAGTACCAGCAATACCTATGACCAGGACGGCTATGGCTATTCCTCTTAGCAATTCAACTCACCCCTATTTACAAAAAATATGTTTGCCAATCTTCTTAATTTGTGGCCTTGACCAAATCCAGGCACTGGTTGCCGTGTCGGGATTGAAATAGTATAAGGCATTGCCAGTAGGGTCCCAGCCATTGATAGCGTCAAGCACTGCTTTTTTGGCGTTTTCATTTGGGGTCAGCCATATCTGGCCATCCGCAACTGCTGTAAATGCTCTCGGTTCAAAAATGACGCCTGAAATCGTATTGGGGAAAGTGGCACTGTCCAATCGGTTCAGGATCACTGCTGCGACCGCTACCTGTCCTGTATAAGGCTCACCTCTGGCTTCTCCATATACGGCATTTGCCATAAGCTGGATATCATTCTGAGAAAAACCATTCGGTGTATTTGTTGCTGTATTTGCAGGTGTGTCTGCAGGAGCTTGATTTCCGCCGCCAGCTGGCTTATTGGTTTCTCCCCCCCATGCAATTTTGGCGTTTGGAGTCGCTTTAGCCAGTTTGAGCTTTGTCTGCCATCCGGCAACTCCATCCACTTTCATACCGAATTCATATTGAAAATTTCTCAGGGCCCAATAGGTTCCCCAGCCAAAAACCCCATCAATTTTCCCAGTATAAAAGCCGATATGCTTGAGTCTCGACTGGAGTTCAATCACATCTTCTCCTACTGATCCCTGCTGCAATACCTGGCTGGTAAAAGCTTCTGCACTTTGATCAATTTCACTGAACTGCACAATAGTCAAAATCAATGCCAATGCGGCCATCAATTTCAAGATTGACCGATAATTCTTCATTGCATGCAACCTCCAAGATGTGGACTTATGATTAACCCTATTTTTTGTTAAGAGTTGACTTTTATTCCACAAAACAAAAAACTCTCCATTTTTTTATAAAAAATGAAGAGTTTTTAAATAGTATATTGTTTTTCGATATGTTGCAATGTAAGGACTCGGGCTTTCTTCACTTTTCTCAGGCCAAGCCACCAAAGAAAGATCATGAAAGGAACCATAAGTACAAGCCAATCTTCCATGGTCATCAGGATGAAATCATAAATTCCATGCAGGAGGACGGGTGCCATTAATGACAGAGAGACCCATTTTCTTTGTGATTCTGCAGTGAATTTTGCCTTACCTATATAATATCCCATGATGACTCCGAACAAGGCATGGCTCGAAACGGGAAGAAGCGCCCTTCCAATTGCATCTTGAAGCCCGTTGGCAACGAGATAAAAAATGTTTTCGGCTGATGCGAAACCCAGGGAGACGGAAGCACTATAAATAATTCCATCATATGGTTCATCAAAGGCAATGTGCTGAAAAATCGTGTAATAAAGGATGAACCATTTAAAGAATTCCTCCAAAAGGCCAACTGTTCCAAAGGCCTTGACGAAATCCCCCTGCATAAGTCCCTCAGCAGCGAGCACATATTGGATGAACATAAGCGGAAATACAAGCAGCGCACCGAATATGAACATTTTGAATACAAGAGAAAGCGGTTCTGAATCGTATTGATCTTTTAAATAGAAGTAGCTCAATAACGCCAGACCCGGAGCAACTCCAGCAGTAACAATTCCCAGCATGTGCTGTCCTCTTTTCAATTCGTTTTTTTAATCGTATCATGTTATTAGAAGAAAGAAAATGGATTATTATTCTTTCTCTATTGGTCATTTGGAGGTAATAATCTTGAAGAAGAATATTTTATTGATTCATACTGGCGGCACGATTTCCATGAGCGAGGATACAAGCGGATCTGTAAAACCTGGCACAAACAACCCGTTGACACAAGGAACCGATCTTCTATCAGGCCTGGCCAACCTGGTCGTTGAAGAGCCTTTCAATCTTCCTTCCCCGCATATTACACCAAAGGAAATGATGGATTTAAAACACATCCTTGAAGACTATGATAAAAAAGGCAATATCGATGGAGCTGTCATCACCCATGGAACGGATACTCTCGAAGAAACGGCATATTTTTTGGATCTCACTGTCCAGGCAAGCTTCCCGATCGTTGTCACTGGCGCAATGAGGTCAAGCAATGAAATTGGTTCTGATGGTCTGTATAATCTAATCTCATCTATCAGGGTGGCATCCAGTTCAGAAGCGAAGGGGCAAGGCGTCCTCGTCGTCCTGAATGATGAGATCCACACTGCGGTAAACGTGACGAAGACTCATACAAGCAATATTTCTACTTTCCAAAGCCCGCAATATGGCCCTATTGGAATCGTCACGAAAAGAGGAGTATTGTTCCATCACACTCCTACTAAACATGAAAACTATTCTGTAAAAGATATTGATAGAACGGTGCTTCTCGTTAAAGCCCACGCAGGAATGGATTCCTCCCTTTTAAAGGCAATCCTGGGCTTAAGGGTCGATGGTGTCGTAATTGAAGCACTCGGCCAGGGGAACCTTCCTCCGGCTGCCATTGAAGGTGTAAAGGAGTTCATTGACAACAACATTCCGGTTGTCATCGTCTCACGCAGCTATGCCGGGATTGTTCAGGATATCTATGGGTATGAAGGCGGAGGCAAGCATCTGAAGGAAATCGGCGTAATTTTTTCGAACGGCTTGAACGGACAAAAAGCACGTATCAAGTTGTTAGTAGCACTTGCCAAGACCCATAAAATGAATGAAATTGAAGAGATGTTCATGTTTTAACTTTCAAACACCAAATTTGATAATAGATAAAAAAGCGGAGACAAATGCTCCGCTTTTTTATCTATACTCTTCCCACTATCGCTTCTGCAATCTGGCTTCCATGGAACCGCCCATTTTCAATGAAGATTTCGTTTGCGTTGTTACCAGCGGCAATGACGCCGGCTATATATATTCCTTTTACATTGGTTTCCATTGTTTCAGGGTCAAAATATGGCCGCCCTGTATCATGCTCTATGCTTACACCCATCTTCCTTAGGAATGCATGGTCAGGACGATAGCCAGTCATCGCAAAGACATAGTCATTTTTCAACTTCACTGTTGTTCCTTCGGATTCATAAATCACGAACTCATCTGTTATTTCATTGATTATAGAGTTGAACACCATATTGACCATACCTGTTTTCACAAGCGCCTCAAATTCAGGCAGCACCCACGGTTTGATGCTTGGCGAGTATTCCGAACCGCGATAAAGGACTGTCACTCGTGCTCCAGCCTTTACCAATTCAATTGCTGCGTCCACACTTGAGTTTTTTCCGCCAATGACAGCAACATCCATATCAAAGAAAGGGTGCGCCTCCTTGAAATAATGAGATACCTTCTCCAATTCTTCACCGGGGATTCCCATTAAATTAGGATGATCATAGTACCCAGTTGCAATGATTATATTCCCGGCTGTGTATTGCTGTTTATCTGTTGAAACTGTAAAAAGAGATTCCCCTGTTTTCACTATTTCAGTCACTTTTTCATACTTATTGATTCTCAGTCCTTCCCGCCTTACAACTTCCCGATAATAAACCAGTGCCTGATTCCGCTTTGGTTTATGGCTCTCGGTAATAAAAGGGACATCGCCGATCGCAAGTTTTTCACTGCTGCTGAAAAAAGTCTGATGTGTTGGATAATGATAAATCGCATTCACGATATTTCCTTTTTCAATAATAAGGGCATCCTTCCCTTTTTTCTTCAAAGCGATTGCAGCTGCAAGACCGCATGGACCTCCGCCAACGATAATGATCTCTTCTTTAATCATTTTATATTCAAACACTCCTTAAACCAGTTATTCTCTGGATGTTTGCCATTTCGAATCGAGACTAATAAAAAATCTCCTATCTGTTAATGATAGGAGATTTTTACTTAAGATTCAATGAAGAACCCTTTATTTTATTAAAGCATTGTACTGGATGTTAAATCCACCCACGGAAGCGGCTTGCTTCCGCCATTTTTCTGACACCAACCATATAGGCTGCCAGACGCATGTCTACTCTGCGGGTCTGAGCTGTTTCATAGATGCTGTCAAAGGATTTCACCATAACCTTTTCAAGCTTTTCTTCCACTTCTTCTTCTGTCCAGTAATAACCCTGATTATTTTGGACCCATTCAAAGTATGAAACGGTTACACCGCCAGCAGATGCTAGTACATCCGGAACAAGCAGGATGCCGCGTTCTGTCAGGATTTCTGTCGCTTCCAAAGTTGTTGGGCCGTTCGCAGCTTCAACAACAATAGTCGCCCTGATATTATGGGCATTTTCTTCAGTAATTTGGTTCTCAATGGCTGCAGGAACAAGGATATCACAATCAAGTTCCAACAACTCTTTATTTGTAATTGTATTATTGAATAATTTAGTTACTGTTCCAAAGCTGTCGCGGCGGTCAAGCAAGTAATCGATATCAAGTCCATCCGGGTCATGCAATGCACCGTATGCATCTGAAATACCGATGATTTTAGCACCAGCATCGTGCATGAACTTTGCCAAATAACTTCCGGCATTACCAAAGCCCTGTACAACTACTCTGGCGCCTTCAAGTTCGATTCCTTTTTTCTTGGCTGCCTCGCGAATACAAATCGTTACCCCTTTTGCTGTTGCTGATTCACGACCATGTGAACCACCGAGAACTAGCGGCTTGCCTGTAATGAATCCTGGAGAGTTAAATTCATCAATACGGCTGTATTCATCCATCATCCAAGCCATGATCTGTGAGTTCGTGAAAACATCAGGTGCAGGGATGTCTTTTGTCGGTCCGACAATTTGGCTGATAGCGCGGACATAACCACGGCTTAATCTTTCCAGCTCCCTGAATGACATGTCGCGGGGATCACATACGATCCCGCCTTTGCCGCCCCCATAAGGCAGGTCAACAATACCACATTTTAAACTCATCCAGATTGATAAGGCTTTTACTTCTTTCTCCGTTACGTTTGGATGGAAACGTATTCCTCCCTTTGTTGGACCCACTGCATCATTGTGCTGCGCCCGGTAGCCAGTAAAGACTTTAACAGATCCGTCATCCATTCTGACAGGAATTTTCACTGTCATCATCCTGAGTGGCTCTTTTAAAAGCTCATAGACCTCTTCTGGGTACCCGAGTTTCTCCAAAGCCTTGTGAATAACAGTTTGTGTAGATCGTAAGACGTCATGTTTGTCTTCTTTATTTGGATTTTCATTACCGTTTGCGGCTACCATTGATAAACCTCCTAAATCACTATTGCGGATGTTGTCTGCTTTCATGGATTAGTATACACCTTTGGTTATTTTATGCAAGAAGAAAAAAACAGTTTTCCGCATTTTTTGATTATTGTTTGTAAACGCTGCCATTCAAGCCCTTATTATTATTGAGTTGATAATAAATTTACTGAATAATAAGACATTCCAGGTGGTGAAATCGTTAAAAAAAGCCGAAGCTCTCCTCCATTATTTATTAAAATAATGAAGAAGAGTTTCGACTGCACGTTCTTCCATAATCTCATTCCCGTATTCGAGCAATCTATGAATACTCAAAATTGAAGGGGTACCATATTCAGCCATCAAGGACACCGCTTTATCTGCATCTTGAGGCAATATTCCATTCATAAGCAAATAATAATGGCTATTCATGAAATGCAGGCTTCCACCTGAAATCCCAGCTTGGGCAAGCCTGTTTGCCAGCTGGATCACGTATTCGATATTTTCAAACTCAAACAAAATATCTTCGCTTCCGTCGACCGTGACCTGCATTTCAATAATTCCATCATCAAACTGCTCTTCATCTTCATCCTGTTCGATCATCGTGACAATCATCACCATTCCCTGAGCATGCAGGGAAAAAATCTCTACCGCGACTGATCCGAGGATTTCCAAATCAAATTCCTCGCTGGCCTCTTCCAGCATATCGTGAAAAAGCTGATGCCATTTCAAGGAATCCTTCCAAATGTCTTCCTTGGTCAACCCTCGGTCTGAAAGATCATCAATCGTCAGAAAGATCTTTATTTTATTGTTGGTTAAGCGTTCCAAGCGCATAATTCATGCCCCCTGCCATCGACAAAGCTCTTGTTGTAGTTTATGAAAATTTTGCAGGTTGGTGATTATTTAAGTTTTTCAATGCGCTTTTTCAGCCATTTTTCCCAATCCATCCTGGAAATACCTAATAAGTGTTCCGAGTACTTCTGGCGCTCCTGGCTTGCCATGGAATCAATCGCGATGCCTCCCAGGCCGATGAAAAGGTCAGAGTATTTCTTGCTGACTTCATCTGTAAGCTCAAGAGTTGCCGCCTTATTTTCTTCCAGAGTACATGAAATGAATAGGAACTTTGGTCTTACCTTATCAAGTACCACTTCAAGATCGCTCTCGGCCAAACTAGTCCCCAGGAAAACAACTTCAAACCCCTTGCGCCTCAAATACAGGGTGAAGATTAACAAGCCAAGCTCATGTCTTTCCCCAGGACCGCATACCGCAATTACCTTAGGCAGGAATGAGCTGTGCGGGAAGGAATTTGAAATCCCTTCAATTCTCGAACGTAAAAATGAAGAAGCAAAGTGCTCATGTGCAGTCGTTATACTTCCCTCTTCCCATAAATCGCCCACTTTAATCAAAATTGGACCTAATAAATCCATAACCGTCTTATCTACCGTAAACAAGCTGAAAGCCTGATTGATCAATTCATGTGCCTGAGAACCGTTAAAGTCAAGCAATGCATGAAGGATTTTTTCCCGAAGCTCGTCCAATAGATCTTTCTTCAAAGGCTCGGCACTTTCTATGGTTGGTTCTGCGTTTTCCAGTAAAGATACAGCCTGGCTGATCGTGAAGCCCTGGTTGACTTTAGCAATCAGCCACTTCAGGGTTTTCAAATGCTCCTCGGTATACAAGCGGTGGCCGGAATCATTTCTTACTGGGGCGATCATCTGGTATCTTCTTTCCCAGGCTCTCAGCGTGCCCGGCTGTATTCCAAGCATATTGGATACTGCTTTTATATTGTATTTCCCCTCGCTATTCCCCATGTTCATTCCTCCGTCATTACCTTGCACTACCGCTGATTATACCCATGCTTAAGCTTGGAAGTAAAACTTCAATCTGCTTCTGGAAGCAATGTTATTAAATGCGTTTCTGCTTTTGCACCGAGCCTGAATGGTATACTCGTCGTGCCATAGCCATTGCTCGTCAGCAGCGTTGTTCCGTTCTTCTGTTTTATACCGCCTAATTCATAAGGTCCAAATCCCATGATCCTGATCTGTCCTCCATGGGTATGGCCGCTAAGCACAAGGCTGATTCCATGGTCCTGCTTAAAATCGTACACGATGAATGGACTATGGCTTACCAGAATTTTAAAGCCATCGTCTCCAGCATCCTGCATGGCAAGATCCAGCCTGCTTTTTTCTGTGCCGTAATCGTCGACTCCCAAAATATATAGCAGGTCCCCTTCTCGCGATTCAAATTTTACAGCTGTATTATCAAGAACCTTCACCCCTGAGTGGTAAAGGAGGGAGTCCAGTTCATGCGAATTAAATTCGTAATCATTATTTCCCCACACAAAGAAAACGGGTGCAATCGTTTTCAACTTTTCAATATTTTCAGCAGCCTGTTCAAGCTTCACACCTTTTTCGACAAGATCTCCACCAATAATGACTATATCAGCCTTGCCTTTTGCTTCATTAATGATCGTATCTGAAACTGTACGCTTATGTATATCTGAGATAAAAAACAATTTAACTGACCCGAAGCTTGCCGGAAAATTATTAAGGCGCAATTCCTGATGAATTACCCTGTCTGCAAATGCCTGCCGGTACATGTAAATCAGAAGGAAGCAGCCTATAATCAGTAAAACAATAAAAAAATATGATGAATTCCATTTTAAGCCTCCTTCAAATGAATCTAAATCTCTTCTTCTGTATTCAATGGACTAAAAGAAATCATACCATATAGTAAACAGAAACTGAAAAAGATACTTGTCTGCCAGATTCCGAACGGCAGCAAAAGGAAAAAGCAGCCAATAGTTCCAATTGCTAAAATTATATCAGAAATGATCCCCTCTTTGCCCTTTATCGTTTTGACTGCTGCAACGAAACCAGAACGAATCAAACCTCCCTTTGCATACATCCCTGCGACCAGTGCCATTGTTCCTGCCAGAAATTCGATTGGATGCAAAATAAATTCACCCAGGAATTCCTCCGGGTGAAATGGTTTTAAATCTGGCAGCCAATTGACTGTCAGATACCCGCAAAGCAAACCCACTGCCAATCTGAATACTTTCCAAAACATCAAAAAAACCTCCCATACCCAATGTATGAAAGGTCCTTGTCTTTATTTCTGCCAAGAAAATTAAACTTCGTGAATATCCAGAACCCTGAAGCCTGAATCCTCCAGTTTTTTAATGAACTTATCAATATTGTCCTTCTTTTCGACCTTCATGACAATTCGGCGGACAAGCTTATCCGTTTCGTCAAAGGTTACAAGTGAAATGATATGCTCATGGAATTGGTGGGCGATATCAGCAAGCCTTGCGATACGGCCTTCGGTTTCAACAGATGTAAAAGCAATCCTCACGCCTTCTCTATGTACCCCAAATGCGCTCTGGAATTGATCAAGTGCATCAGAACGGGTAACAATCCCCTGGAATTTGTCATATTCATCGATTACTGCCATCAGCGGAATATCTTTCAATTTCACCAATGTGCTTTCGAAAATTTCACTTCCATGCAGAATTTGGTCCTGTAAAGTCAGAATGTCCCTTGCTGCTTTATTTTGAAGGAATTCATCTTTTTGGCCACCTGTGTTGAAGTAATCCTGATAAATCCCATATCTTGTGACGACACCGATATACTTGTCGCCGTCCAATACAGGAACACCATCAATCTCATTTCCATCCAGCGTTTCTAATACATTCTTCAATGTCTCATCATGCTGAACGGTAATACACCTGAACTTCGGAATCATGATACTTTTAACAAACATTCAACTCACCTCTGGTTTAAAGTACTGCCATATCTTATATATTTCTGCAAATTTGGAAAAATCCCTGCTAAACCAGATAAATTTAACATGAAATAAAATTTCCCTCATAAAATGAACTGAAGTTTAACTTGAGGAGGGCTTAGTTTGTCTAAATACAGAAGAGTTTGGTACCCGTACGCCAGTCCCTTCGACCCTTGTCCGCCTATAAAGGCTAAAACGTATTCCACGCCGCCCAACCTATTCCTGGGCTTTCAACCGCCCAATCTTGAACAATTCACACCAATGCAAGCATTACGAACAGGGACACTGTGGAAGGTTTTCTATGATCCTTGGTATTCTCCATACGAGGCTCCAAGAGAGGGTGATCACTAATGAAGCAATTGCCTAAGGAATTTTATGCAGCCATGGAAGAGCTCCAGGCAGTAGATTTTGTGCTTGTGGAACTCACATTATACTTAGATACCCATCCAGAGGATTTTGACGCCATCAACCAATTTAATCAATTCGCCAAAGAAAGGCGACGACTGAAGAAAGTCGTTGAAAGCATGTATGGACCTCTCCAGCAATACGGCAACAGCTATTCAGGTTATCCATGGAACTGGAATGACGGTCCTTGGCCGTGGCAGATCTAAATTAATCTTAGGAGGGGGTAAGGAAGATGTGGCTTTATGAGAAAAAATTGCAGTATCCCGTAAAAGTAAGCACCTGCAACCCCATGCTTGCTAAATTCCTTGTTGAACAGTATGGCGGCGCTGACGGAGAACTCGCAGCAGCCTTGCGGTATTTAAACCAGCGTTACACGATACCCGACAAGGTCATTGGCCTGCTGACCGATATCGGCACAGAAGAGTTTGCTCATCTTGAAATGATTGCGACCATGATTTACAAACTAACGAAGGATGCCACTCCCGAACAAATGAAACAGGCAGGCCTTGATGCCCATTATGCTAATCATGACAGCGCACTCTTCTACCATAATGCTGCAGGTGTACCCTGGACAGCATCCTATATCGCAGCAAAAGGGGATCCGATAGCAGATTTGTATGAAGATATTGCAGCTGAAGAGAAAGCAAGGGCAACCTATCAGTGGATCATCAATATGAGCGATGACCCGGACTTGAATGATGGTCTAAGGTATCTTCGAGAAAGAGAAATCATCCATTCCCAACGCTTTCGGGAAGCAGTCGAGATCCTTAAGGATGAACAAGGGAAAAAGCGGATATTCTAATTTAGAAGAAGCATCCACTTGGATGCTTCTTTTCTATTTATTTTCATGGAACAGGTTGATATCAAACTTTTTCTTCAACATATCAAAGACAATATGTCTGCTCTTCCACTCTTCTTCTTTCTTCCATAAATCTTTGCTCCTATCCACAATCTCACATCGGAGCGCATGATATTCTTTCTCCGCCTTTTCCCGCTTCTCCTTCAATAAAATCATCAAGCCATAAGTTCCGACGGTCAAGATCAGGAAATAAAGGTTTGCTGAATTCTGTACGAAAACTGAAAAAATTTCTGCGAACGAATAGGAATACGGCTTCATCACCGTCACATACAAATAATAAAAATAAAGCGAAATAAAGCCGATTGTCATCCAGACGGACAATAGATGCCTTGATTTGAATCGATCAAATTTTTTCTTGCGATCTATTAAATTCTGAAGCATCCTTTTTGTTGCCTGATCTGTTTTTTCATCCAAATTTACAATTTCCGGTTCCATGGCATGCCCTCCCCTTTATTGTAATTTTTATGAGCTTGTCCCTGGAGTTATGATATTAGATACCGAAAAAAGAAAAAAAGCCAGGAGCATGCACTCCGGCTAATTTGTGATTGGTATTTTCAATACTTGTCCAGCCTGGATTTCATTCCCCTGGATATTGTTTGCTTTCTTTATAATCTGGATTCCATCCTGCGATTTATAATAAGTCATCGCTACTCTGAAAAGCGTTTCACTCGGCTTTACAGTATGGTAAATGATTTTTTCACTGCTGTTGGAATCAGCCTTTTCTGCTGGCTCATCTTCTTTTTCTGCGGCAGAGTTTTCATCCACAGATGCTTCTGACTCTGTTGCCGTCACTTTTACCGCTTCTTTTTCTTCGTCCTCAATAGTTTTCTCAGTTGTGTTTTTATCACCGCTGCTTGATGGTGCAGGACCAGCAGCAACTACATTAATCTTTTCTGTATCATCAATTTCTTCAAACCCTGGTGCCACTTCGTCCTCTTCTTCAGGTGCTCTATGCTCATCATCGCTATTGATTTCCACCTTGATCATCTCAACACCTGCGCGTTCCAATGTTCTATTCAATGGTCCTTTTGCACCTTCAAGATAGGAAATTATACTGAAAAAAGATATTGGCAGCAAAATGAAAAAGAGTGCCATTAACCTGATGACAGGGTATTTTACCTTTACATTCGTCTTTTTCTGCTTTTGCCTGTGGATTTCACTCCTTGGCGGAAGCGGATCTTTTTTCTCGACCGCATGTTCTATTTTTCGCTCGACCCTTTTTCTCAGGCGCTCAGCCTGGTCTCTGATAGGTTTTTCTTTATTCAACGTCTGTACCCCCAATTGCTGCCCTAGCCTTGAATTTAATAATCAGCCCTAAAAAGAAATCAATGAAAAAGTGCATGACAATCGTCACCAGCAGATTATCGGTCACCATATAAATATAACCAATTAAAAAGCTCAGCAAGACGATGTTCAAAAACAAAAACCAATTGAACAAATACCGATAATGGACAACAGCAAAAATTATACTTGATAAAATTAATCCCGTGTTCGTCTGGATAATTCCACGAAAAAGAACCTCTTCACTAATGGCAACGATTGCTGCTATCAGCGCGATCTGAAATGGCCCCCTGTTCCTGAATATCCTCTCATTCAACCCTCCATCATCATAATAAGAGCGTGGAAGATACTTCATCATCAGGAGGTCGAACGCCACCACGGCAGCACCCGCACCAATGCCGTAAGTTATGATCCTATAATCATCCCATAAAAATATTCCTGTAAATTCAGATAAACTATCAAACACTATCATACCTAAAATTGCAGAAATCGTTAATAGTAATATTTGCGTAGCCACTAAATGGAAAAGTAGTTCTTTTTCAGTAAGCCCTGCCACCGTTTCCCTGTATCTTTCCTTCATCATATCCGCTCACTTATTAATAATATCGAAGCCAAATCCTGTTTCCAGTCTATCATTTGTGACTGTTGATCATCGGAAGATTTTGTTTCCTTGAAATGATCCATGTCTATCCCGCAATTGCTGCAGCAATCAATTGGCCTGTCTTCAATTTCTTCGTTGAAAACCTTTAAGATAACCATTCTTTTGCATTCCCTGGTATGTACCCACTCAAGCATTTGTTTGATCTTTGCATTTTTAACCTTGAGACGGCTTTCTACCACATTGATTAACTTGTCCTTGTCCTGAGGATAATCAATCACCTCGAAATGAGAAAGGTAATTTTCGACGATTCTCCATTGGATTTCTGTGAACCCACAAAAAATGGATGCCTCTTCAGCATGCTGATCCAATTCCTGATATTGGAGCTTATGGTCTTCAAGGAAGGTAAAGAGCCGATTAATTTGGATTCGATCAGGAAGCTCACCTTCTGCCAGCTGATAGGCCAGCTGCTCATCCCCGGGTGAATAAAGCAGGATAGCGATAGAATTCAACCCGTCTCTTGCTGCCCTGCCAATTTCCTGAAGATAGGATTCGATTTGCATTGGCATATGGAAGTGAATCACATAACGGACATTTTCCTTATTGATTCCCATTCCAAAAGCACTTGTTGCACATACAACATCAAGCTGGCCGTTGATGAACTGCTGCTGGATGAGGATCCTGCTCTCTGAGTCCAGTCCTCCATGGTAAGCCATTACTTTTCTGACCCCATTCTCCCTCATATAGCCTGCTGTTTGTTCTGCGACTTTTTTACTCGAAAAATAAATAATTCCCGGTCCCTTTAAGAATTTCACCAGTTCTAATGTGCGGACCAGTTTATCCTGGAAGGTTTCCACCTGTTCTAGAGCCAGCGAAATCTTCGGGCGGTCAACAGAATAAACAATCTCATTCCAATCCTTAAGCCGCAGTTTTTCAGCAATATCCATCCTGACTTCCTTCGAAGCTGTTGCTGTCAGTGCAAGCGTCAGCGGATTCCCTATTAGCTCGCGCACTTCACCAAGCCTGAGGTAATCAGGCCTGAAATCATACCCCCATTGGGAGATGCAATGTGCTTCATCGACTACGAATAAAGAGACATTAATCCTTTTTATCCGCTCTAACACAAAATCCAACCCAAGCATTTCCGGTGAGATAAAGATGAACTTGTATTGATGGAGTTGTTCAAGTGCTTTAGCTTTTTGCTGGGGCGTTAGAAATGAATTTAACGCCACCACCCGTTTTTCTCCCAGGGCCATCATCTGCTCGGCCTGGTCCTGCATCAGTGAAAGGAGCGGAGAAACAATAAGTACTGGTCCTTCCACTAAATAACCCGGAAGTTGATAACAAAGTGATTTCCCAGTACCTGTTGGAAGCATGGAAATTGTTTGCTTCTTGTTTAGCACCGATTCAATCGTCTCTTGCTGCCCGGGCCGAAAATCGGCAAAATTAAAATATTTCTTTAGATAATCCTTTAATTCCATTCCGTATCACCATATTTTGCCAGGACGAGCCTGATTTCAAAGTAAGTAGCATCTTCAACTCGTTCTCTTATTTGTTTTAATTTCTTTGCAGAATTCTTTTTGGCTGCCTGAACAACCCTATGCTGTTTTTCAGGAGATACATAGGAATCAATGCTGAATTCCTTCAAGGAAAGGACAATTTCCACTACATGATCCTCAATTGTACTCTCTTTTAAGCTTCTGGCAGCTGCAACTTCCTCCAGTGTGTATCCTTTTAGCAGCAAATTATATGTTTTTTCAGTAGAAAGCGTTAAAGGAACCTTCCGTTCTGTCTGGTTCAAAATGGCATTGAGCAGCGGAAAACCAGAGGGATCGTTTTGGATCCTGTTAAACATCGCATGAAGACAGTTCAAGAACTCAAAATGATAACGTCCTGGTTCCAATCCTGTTATTTCAGCAGCTTGTAAAATAGTCAGACCAATTTTCCTGTATCCTGTCAATCTCAAAACAATCAATTCAGGCCTTGTATTTTCATGATCAAGCGATGCCACTAATTCCCTATATAGCTCCTCTGCAAGCTGATAGCGATCTTCACCATGCAGCCTGATATATTGTTTGACCCAGGAAAGGGTTTCCCTCTTGTTTCTCACCGGGATAAAACCGCGTTCACGATGGATTAAATTAGAACTAACCTGAATGAGCAAAGTCAGCCGCTCCCAAAAAACATCTGTTACTTGATGGTACTTCCAGCCGTTTAAATAGGCAGGATGGGGTACTTCGGACAGATATCTTTCCAGGACTTCCATGCCTTTATCAGTCAGCACGACTTTTGTATCGGCAATTTCTTTCGCCAAATGCTTTTCAATTAGTCCATATACCAAATTTTCAAGTTGTCCTCTAGTAACTGAGGGAAATGTATTGAAATAAGATGTGATCTGGTAAAGATGAGCATCCTGGATCGTTTGAGATGATCTCTTGCCCTGAAATAAATGAAATAAGGAATAAATCGTCCGTTCTCCATTTATTTTTTTCAATAATGCCAGGACGACTCCTTCTATATATGTAATCCCCATAGAACCACCCTTAGAGGTAAAATCATTAAGTAAGCTTCCATATTCGGCTGCTCACCCTATAGCAGAAAAATAATATAGATATATTTTAACATGAAAATACCTCTTAAAATGTTTTATTTTCAGCGCAAAAAGCATTCAATGCCTTGTGTGATAAGCATTCTCAATACTTTTTTTATTGAAATGTTGGCGATACAGTTTTACAATAGGTATGAGGAATACGTTTTCACTATTTTCGTGAAGACAGCATATTATTGTTAACCATTTGGGAGGAATTAGATCATGGCTAAGTACACGATTGTTGACAAAGAAACTTGTATTGCATGCGGAGCTTGCGGTGCAGCTGCTCCAGATATCTACGATTACGATGATGAAGGCATTGCTTTCGTAACACTTGATGAAAACGAAGGTATCGTTGAGATTCCTGATGTATTGATCGACGACATGATGGATGCATTTGAAGGATGCCCAACTGATTCAATCAAAGTTGCTGATGAGCCATTCAACGGAGATGCAACTAAGTTCGAATAAGAACCTACATAATTCCCGCCTCCCAGCGGGAATTTTTTTGTTCATTTTTAGACTTTTAAAAGTGAAAAAAGCAACGGTGCAGGCCGTTGCTTTTTCTTGTATTTCAACTCAAATGAGTTCATTATGCGTTTTTAAAAGATTGCTGCCTTTCAATCCATGTTTTCATTCTTGAGAACATCAACATGAACACAATTGACATCAGGATGCCTTTAACAAAGTTAAATGGCAGGATTCCAGCAACAATTAACTGCCTTGTTTCCGGACCAGACATTGCTGGCATATTCAGGAAGATCGTGTAGGCAGGAAGAAAAACATAATAGTTCAGGACACTCATCAGGATTGCCATACTGACAGTCCCTGCCACAAGGGCGAATGTCATACCCTTCTTTGTTTTCAGTCGCTGATAGATATAATAAGTTGGCAGGATGAATAAAACTCCTGCGACAAAGTTGGCAGCATGGCCTACTGGCACACCCGTTTCACTGCCTGTCATGAAATAATCAAGCATGTTCTTGATCAACTCTACTAAAATACCGGCTGCCGGCCCAAAAATCAACGCAGCAATTAATGCAGGAATATCGCTGAAATCAACCATTAAGAATTTTGGAAACGGCGGAAGCGGAAAATTCAGCAGCATCAATACATAAGAAATACTGCTCAACATCCCAATTGAAACCATTGCTTTTACACTAAATTTTTTCATTTCCCTCTCTCCTTATCGAGATCCATCTCACATAAAGAAGAAAGATTCAGCATTCACATACCATAACAAAATAAAACCCTCAAGATTTAGGCTTGAGGGATACTTTGAGAAGGCATGCTTAATAAACGTTCGAAACCTGCATTTTCCGAACGTCTGCAGAACCTCCATCTTCTCCCATCCAGACTATACTGTCGGCTTTGGAATCGCACCAAATCCTGCCCATACAGGCTCGCGGGCTTAGAGAAAGAACCTCATTACCGCCGATCGGGAATTTCACCCTGCCCCGAAGATAGACCATATTAAATTTAACAAGTTTATTATACTGAAAAAAAGAAGATTTGGGAAGGTGTTTGCTTGTGACGTTTTTATGTCAGCCACAATTCCACTCCTATTACACCCTGTTGTTGAATATGATTTAGAATAGCGAACATTGAATGGAACAGAATGTAAAATTCGGGAATTCGGGGATCTAAATTTGTAAAATCAATGGTTTTGGGAGCGTTTACATTATTTTTATGAACATTAAGCTGATTTGACAAAAGAATATTCGTTTTGTAAAATAATCAGAAAATTATTTCTTTTACAGAGGAGTGGATATGGATGTTTCAGGTGTTAGCTGCTGATTCAATCAAGGAAGAAGGCTTGCAGCCATTGCTGGAGTGGAAACACGCAAAGGTACATATGGACAATATCAATTCGGACCTTGTTGATTTAAGTAAAATTGATGCTCTGTTAGTAAGAAGCGCAACAAAGGTTACTTCCGGCCTTCTAGACCGCATGCCGTCATTGAAAATTGTTGGCCGGGCAGGTGTCGGCGTGGATAATATCGATATAACAGAAGCAACAAGAAGAGGCATTGTCATCGTGAACGCTCCAGATGGCAATACAATTTCCACCGCGGAACATACTTTTGCGATGATGTCTGCTCTCATGAGAAATATTCCTCAGGCACACTTCACCGTAAAGAATGGTGACTGGAAGAGAAATCTCTTCATCGGAAATGAGTTATTCGGAAAGATTTTAGGTATCATCGGCATGGGAAGAATCGGATCGGAAATCGCCAAACGCGCCAGGGCATTCGGTATGAAAGTTAAAGTATTTGATCCGTTTCTCACTAAGGAACGGGCTGAGGTCCTGGGTGTTCAATTATCCACTTTCGATGAAGTTCTTGGTGAATCAGATATAATAACAGTCCATACTCCCCTGACAAAAGAAACTAAAGGTTTGTTAAATGAAAAAACGCTAGGCAAAACAAAAAAAGGCGTGTACTTGCTGAACTGTGCCAGAGGCGGAATCATCGACGAGATCGCACTGGCTCACTTTATTGAAAAAGGACATGTAGCCGGTGCAGCAATTGATGTCTTTGAAGTCGAGCCTCCATCCTGTGACCATCCATTATTGAAACTCGATTCAGTAATTGTTACACCCCATCTCGGTGCATCAACGAAAGAAGCCCAATTGAATGTCGCTACACAGGTAGCAAATGAAATCCGGACATTCTTTGAAAATAAGCCTGTCTCTAATTCCATCAATCTGCCGGCGATGTCCAGAGAGATATACGAAAAAATCCAGCCTTTTCACCAGCTTGCAAAAGAAATGGGAAAAATTGTTTCCGAGTGCCATAACAAAGGAATAAGCGAATTGACTGTAACATACTCAGGTACTGTAACAGAACTTGAAACAACTTTTTTGACCAAGGCGCTTCTTGCAGGTTTCTTTGAAAACCGCATAGATGTGAACGTAAACGAAGTAAATGCAATCCATATTGCAAAGGAACGAGGCATCATGATTGGTGAAAAAGTGACAGGGAACCACTTCGGTTATGCCAACACACTTACAGTCACGGCAAAAGGTGACGGTGATTGCTTCACAGCACGCGGAACTTATATCGAGCATTACGGACCGAGAATTGTTAATCTTGACGGCTTCAATATCGACTTCCTTCCTTCAGGCAACCTTCTCTACATACAGCATATGGACCGTCCCGGGGTTATCGGACATGTAGGAAAAGTATTGGGCGATCATGGAGTGAATATTGCGACGATGCAGGTTGGAAGAAAGGAAGCCGGAGGTGAAGCAATCATGGTCCTATCCTTCGATAAACCACTAGCTGAGGATATGATCGAGAAGCTGAAATCTCTCAAGGACATCGTAACCATCAACAGCATAATTCTGTAAGTAATCAGCAGTGACTTTTAAGCACTGCAATACTAAAAGAGCCACTTGCCCACATTATTAAACACAAACAGGCCAACCAATATGGTGGCCTGTTTATATTTATCCCAACGGATATGACTTACGTTCACCCTTTGAAAATGTCATGATCTCATTATATCCGACTTCTCTGGCAAGAATTAATGCCTGATCGTAATCTGCACCTACATCTTCAGGAATGTGTGCGTCGGATGATAAAACAATCGGGATTTTTTTATCATGGCACATTTGAAGAAGCCTTTTGTCAGGATAAATTGTTTGGGTCGGCTTTCTTAATCCTGCAGTGCTGATTTCGACACATGTTCTTGATTGAGCCAGCGCGGATGTCGCCCTGTCGTACTGTTCCAAAAGGAAGTTTTCATCCGCAGGTACATACTTGAAGATTTTCACAAGATCGATATGTCCAATAATATCGAACAGATTGGACTCAGCGAGCGTTACCACCTGGTCAAAATAACTTTTATATACCTCAAAGAGATCCCTTTTGTCCCATTCTTTACGGTATTCGGCAAGGTCAATCCCAAAATCTCCTATCCAGTGAATTGACCCAATCACATAATCAAAATCATAGTTTTTGATGAACTGTTCCATTTCTGCGTGCTTTCCAGGTGTATAATCCATCTCAATCGACATTTTCACATCAATGCCACTTCTCCATGCCTCTTGAAAGAGTGCAACATAATCGTTCATATCGTAAAATCTCCGCTCATCCACCCAGCTGTTGCGAAGGATATCTGCAGTCTGATAGAAGTGATACGCATGTTCAGAAACCCCAAAATGCCCGATTCCTTTCTGATTTGCAGCATCAGTGAATCTTTTTAGATAGTCAAGCGTCAGTGTGCCTCTTTCCAAATGATTATGGTAATCTGTCAGCAAAATCATCCATCCCCCTAATGACCGTTTTACCTATTATACTTTCATGAAGAGGGAGGGGACAATATATTGCTTACCGGGTGATCAATATTTGCTGTGGCTGGATGACATCTGAAGATAGATTGTTGAGCTTCCTCAGTTCCTGCACGGTTGTTTGGGTCTTTTCAGCAATGGAATGCAATGTATCACCCGAGGTTACGGTATACCGATTTGATTCAGACATCCCAATAACAATAGTATCTCCTGGAACAATATGATGGTTTCTTATATTATTGTTCTTGGATAATGATTCAACAGAAGTTTTGTATTTTGCTGCTATTGACCATAGGGTTTCCCCTTTTTTGACAGTGTGTTTCCTTTGTTTTTCATCTGCCGGTTGAGAAGACTGAGCAACTTGGGATTCGTGATTTTCATTTTCTTTTGTCCTGATGATCGCATCTTCATGTTTCCCGATTACCACATCGTCAGTCATTCGCAGCTTCGCAATCGTCTCAATTGAAACCTGGTCATTTATTTTCCCTAAGGCAATCACAGGTTGCCCAATTGCCGCTTCTCCAAGTGCAACCATTGGATCAATCGCATTTTCTTTTTCATACGTCCATTTTTCCTGATGAATTTCGAAATGGAGATGAACACCGGAAGAATCCCCGGTATTTCCCATCAAACCAATGATATCCCCTTGCTTTACAATTTGTCCTTCTTTGACATTTCGTTTATTTAAATGAGCATAGACGGTTTCCAGGTTGTTCTCATGTTTGATAAACACGACATGTCCATATGAGCCCGAATAATATGATTTTGTTACTATACCACTATCAACTGTATGTACAGGTGTTTTGTGCTCACCCGCTATATCGATTCCTTTATGATGGCCGTGGCGCGTTCCATAGAGATCTGTAACAACCCCTTCTGCCGGCCAGACCCAGTGGGAAGTTAATTCTGGTATGTCGAGCATTTCTGCCTGAGAGTGCTTTCCGCCGAGAAACAGCAAGCTGATAAATAGTGCCATGATCCCTGCGATGAGTAAACGCTTTATATAGTCCTGCATTTTCTTCCTCCTTAACTTTTGTACTCCCTTTCCATCCCTATGACAGCCTGTACAGAAATAGAACCTGATGAATGGAAAAGCAGAAGCAAAAAAAGCACATTCGTTATATTTGGTGAGAAGCTGCTTTTTTATGCAAAAGAAGGAAAATTTGTGGCACTATCGCTAAAAATGTACTGACAGATAAGTACAAAATAAAAAGCACGTGAGGAAAAACATTTTGTTTCTCCTCACGTGCATTACTGACTTTTTGGGCGGCCCCTTTTACCTGCCTGTTTTTATAATGCCATCGTGATCAATTTGATGACGGACACTTTTCTGCTGGTTCCATAGATTTCTGTCCTTCATGACCCCGATGACGGACACTTTTCTGCGGTTTCCATAGATTTCTGTCCTTCATAACCTTGATGACGGGCATTTTTCTGCGGTTTCCATAGATTTCTGTCCTTCATAACCTTGATGACGGACATTTTTCTGCGGTTTCCTTAAATTTCTGTCCTTCATGACCCTGATGACGGACACTTTTCTGCGGTTTCCATAGATTTCTGTCCTTCATGACCTTGATGACGGACACTTTTCTGCGGTTTCCTTAATTTTTTGTCCTTCAAAAAGAAGAAGCTGCCAAAAGCTCTATATAATGAGCTTTTGGACAGCCACTTTTTATTCGATATTTTTCTTATTCGGTGCCAGTGGCAACGGCAGGACTTCGTTCAAATTGAACGGGCCTAGTCGATCGGTTTTTGCATTTTCAAATTTGACACCAGAATATCCAAATTCTTTTGCTGTCAGTAAGATCGCCTCGAGGCTCGGCAGGAAGCTTTCTTCAATTGTTGTTTCTTCCGTTAGAGAAATTGTTAAAACATTATTCTCTTTTTCCAGTTTCGTGTTTTCCAGCTTGAAATCCGCTGGAAGTGATGCGGATAGATTAAGCTCTTCATTTCCTTTCGTCATTTCTGCGAAAGCATAACCGATTGTATCGTGCTGTTCTTTTGTCGGCACAAGGTAAGGTGTTGTAACTCCATCGACAGTTAAAAATAAATAAGCTCGTCTTTGCAGCGATTTTGAGGAAATCGGCGCCTCGTTCATAGGCCCATAATTCCCAAGCTCTATCCCCGGCTTTTTTTCTGTCGTTAACAACATTTTTGATATCCCTTTTCCAGAAAAGTTTTGTGTCATCGAATTAAGAAACATAACTTCCGCTGCACTTCCATATCGAAACTTATGATCTGCTTTTACATCCAGAGTCAAAGTTTCGGTTGCTTCATCATAACTCCATGTCGCGTCCAGTGGATAATAATCTGAAAGTCCCCACTCTTCTTCCTGAAGCTTCGGCATTGTTTTTGTGAAACTATCAACCCAGTTTTCCCCATCTTCTTTTGGAACAGTTACAGTAACCGGAACAATCGACTGTGCTTGTATATCGGGTATTGCGTAGGTAAGAATCTCCGTAGTCGCGATGTCCACTTCTTCTTCGTATAGAGAGATCAGGCTGTCGAAGGTATTTTTCTCATCCAGCGCCCTGAAATCCTTTGCCTTTTGATCTTGACTATCCTGCGCATCCATCAAAGTGTTTTCCTGCTTACCTGCACTCTCTTCTGCAGCATCGTCCCTGATGGCTGTTTCCATTTCCATCGAAGATTTATCACCAGTGGCTGACTTGCTATCCATCATTTTATCTGCAGAATGGTTGACTCCCATCAAACCCGGTGAGAGGATGAAGGCGAGAAAGAGGACTGCTGCCAAAGCGGCACTCGGGATAATCCATGCAGGCATCTTTCTTTTTTCTACACGATGGGCAATATTTTGATAAATGTCACGAGGATCGCGATGATCTTTTATCTTAGGCATTTGGCCGAGGAGTTCTTCTAGCTGTTTATCGCTTAACTGTGACTTTTTCACTAGTCATCCCTTCCTTTTCGATCATTTCTTCCATCAGCTTTTTCAGCGTCTTTAAAGCTCGGTGTTGGGTAGTCTTAACCTTGCTTTCGGTCCAGGATAAAGCTTCTGCGGTTTCCGTGATCGTTAATTCATGAATATAGCGCATGATGATAACCATTCGCTGGTCAACCGTGCATTGATCAAGGCACCTGTACATCATTTGAATTTCTTCGCTTTGCAATGCCAAATCTTCTGGCAGCGGCTGTTCGTCCCTTACCTGGCGAGCCGACATATCGAAGGATTCGAGCAAGCGTTGTTTCCAGCCTTTTTGTTTGCGGAAATGGTCGATTGCGACATTCTTGGCAATCGAAAACAGCCACGTCTTTTCGCTGCTCTTGCCCTCAAAACGGTCATACGCCTTCAAGACACGGATGTACACTTCCTGTACAAGGTCTTCTGCCAGCTCCCTGCTTTTCACCATATAAAATAAAAATTGAAAAACGTCATGATGATATTTATTGTATAATTCATCAAAAACGGAGTTCATAGGTCTTTTCGCCTCCGTATTCATAATATTAGTCGTATGTAGTTAGTAAAAGTTTCATCTTAACTATATTATTTTTAGATTGGAAATGAAAGGCTTTTTCGAGGACAAAATAGTCACTGCTTCTTTTTAATTTTCAATTGTATTCGAGGGATTATAGGAAATCGTCCGTAATCAAGAAAAGCCCATTCCGCCGTGGAATGGACTTCTCTCACTGCCGATCATTGTTCCTTGTGAATCAAGAATAGTCGGCAAGTTATTCAATATTTCGCGGAATCGAAAAGGAAAATGTCGTTCCTTGTCCGAGTTTGCTCTTTACCGCAATATTTCCGCGATGGGCGTCGATAATATTCTTAGCAATCGCAAGTCCCAGTCCTGTGCCTGAAATTCCACGCGTTCGGGATTTATCCGCTTTATAAAACCTCTCAAACAAGAACGGCAAATCTTCTTCAGGAATCCCTGGACCCTGGTCGCTGACCTCAATGGTAAGACCACGTTCATCTGTCCTTGCGCTGACCACAATTGCAGCCGAATCGGGAACATGACGGATCGCATTATCGATCAAATTCGTAAGCACCTGTTCAATCCGGTCAGGGTCAAAACGGAAAAACTCTTCATCCGTGTCAAGCTCAACTGATAACTCGATGCCTTTTTCTTTCACCAATCCGTGAAACTTATGAATGATACGATTGATATAAGGCCCGATTTCAATAGATTCAACAGAAAGAAGAATATGACCAGCTTCCATACGGGCCAGATCAAGAAGCTCGTTCACGAGGCGGCCCATTCGAAGCGACTCATCGTAAATAACTTTTGCCATCTCTTTCTTCTCTTCATCCGTTTGAGCGATATCATCGACGATTGCTTCACTATACCCTTGCATCATCGAAATTGGGGTTCTCAATTCGTGTGAAACATTGGCAATGAAGTCTTCCCTCAGTTTGTCCAGCTTGCGTTCCTCGGTCATATCTCGGACCACAGCCACGGCACCGCGGATAAATCGCTTATTATAAAGAGGACTGACGATGATGACCCAGGTCCGTCCCTGGGCAGAAAGCTCGCCGACCTGCTCTTTTTCAGTATTGACAGCGAGCTGGAATAATTCCATTACTTCAGAAGGAACTGCATCTGTGTTCTCAGAAGCAAGCCCTTGCTCATAATACCAGTATCTTAAGAACATTTCCGCAGGCGGATTGGTAATCAGGATTGTGCCATCACGATTGAAGGTGATTACCCCGTCCGCCATGCTGCTGAGGATGCTGGTCAGCTGTTCTTTTTCCTGGCTCAGGGCATTCATATTGAATTTAAGCTGTCTGCCCATTTGATTGAAGGCCGTTGCTAATTCCCCGATTTCATCATGTGTAAGGATCGGTACCTTTGTGTCGAATTTCCCACGGGCTACCTCAAAAGCAGCCTCCCGCATTTTGCGCAGTGGAGCTGTGATCCTGGTAGACAGGAAAAAAGCGAAGATCGTCGTAAGGACAATTGCAACCCCGGCTGCAAGCAAGATGAATTTTGTTGTCAGTCTGGTCGTTTCCTCCATGACTTCAAGGGACTGATAGATGAAGACTGCGCCATTTTGATTGCCAGATTGAGCTAACGGGACACCAATCATTAAATATTGAGTATCATTTGCCTGGCTTGATACGCCTGGCAAGGAGGTGATCATATCTACTGTTTTTTCATCTTTAAAGACCTTAGAAAGGACACGATCCTGCATAAAGTAGGAGATTGGTACATGTGCTGTATCCGCATCCCCCGGTGAATAAAAATAAGTATTTTCATCCCTGATCACTGTGACCCTTGAGTCGTCATCGACCATTTCCCATGCGATTTCAAGACCTAATTTTTCTTCTTCTCCAGGATGATCTTCCAGGACCTTGGCGATCTTTTCAGCAGTATTTGTGAGCCCTTTGCGGGTTTCATCTACATGGTAGTTCTCAAAAAACTCCAGCAGCATGACTGTCAGGATGAACAATACAAATGAAACCAGCAAAAGGATGGTAATCCAGAGCTTACCTACTACACTGCGCCAAAACATCATTCATTGACTACCTCGAACTTGTAGCCAACCCCCCAGACCGTTACGATCATTTTCGCAGCCTGTTCAGAAACTTTATTAAGCTTTTCACGCAATCTCTTAACATGTGTATCTACAGTACGGAGATCGCCGAAAAATTCATAATGCCACACTTCCTTCAGCAATTGCTCACGGTCGAAAACTTTATCCGGAGATTTTGCAAGGAAATAGAGCAATTCATATTCTTTAGGTGTCAGGCTGACTTCTTTTCCATCAGCAGAAACCCTATGAGCATCATTGTCAATGGTTAAATGAGGGAAAACAATCACATCTTTGGCAGTCGTTTCCGTCTGCAGATAGCTTGTGCTTGAAGAACGGCGCAGCATTGCTTTAACGCGAAGCACGACTTCACGAGGGCTGAATGGTTTTACGATGTAATCATCGGTACCAACCTCGAAACCCTGTACCCTGTTCACTTCTTCACCTTTGGCAGTAAGCATGATCACTGGAGTAGATTTCTTTTCACGCAGGTCACGGCAAACCTCGAGTCCGTCTTTACCGGGCATCATTAAATCAAGAAGGATGACATCATAATCGTTGGCAAGTGATTTTGCCAGCGCTTCATTTCCGTCCTCTGCTTCATCAATAATATAGTTCTCTCTTTCAAGATACATCTTTAATAAACGTCGGATTCTTTCTTCATCATCTACTACTAAAATCTTCACGTCTTTTTCCATAAGGTATATCCCTCCCTGCGAATATTTTACATAAACATACGGCATCTTGCCATGCTTTTTTAAAAAAGGCCTTCACTTGAATCAGTGAAGGCTGTCAAAAAATAGACACAATTTATGAACCTGCATAAGAATGCAAGCCAGCAATAACAAGATTAACTGCTACAAGATTGAACATGATGATAATAAATCCAATCACCGCAAGCCATGCAGACTTTTCACCATGCCAGCCTTTTGAGAGGCGTAAATGAAGGAAAGCAGCATAGAATAGCCAAGTGATCAAAGCCCATACTTCCTTGGGATCCCAGCCCCAAAAACGAGTCCAGGCGATTTGAGCCCAAATCATCGCAAAAATCAGTCCACCCAGCGTAAATACCGGGAAACCGATTAGCACGGAGCGGTAGCCAATTTCATCCACAAGATCTAGATTGATATTCTTCGTCCATGGCTGCAATGCTGCCGCTACACGCTTGCGAAGGATCACTCTTAACAACATATATAATACTATACCCGCTGCAAGTGACCAAATAACCGTGTTCAATTTCTTTGCACTGATAATCGCAGGTGTCTCGAAGATTGGTTCAAGACGTTCCTTGTCCGTAAGCTCAAACTGGTGTGGGCCGACAAGTGCTGGGACCGTATATTTCTCTGTCGCAGGCTGTCCCTCTTTATTAATGTAGTTGAAGTTTGCCTGATAATCAGTGGCAGCAAAGTAGCTAGACACAAATACGAAACCAAGAGTGCTGATCAAGCCAAACAAAACTACTTCAAGCCACAGAGTACTTTTGTTCTTCTTAGTCTGGTCAACACTTTTGACCAGATAAATCAAGCCGGCCGCAAAGCTGACAGCCAAAATCGCTTGACCAATCGCTGTTGTTGTTACATGAATATGAAGCCAATAGCTCTGAAGTGCTGGAATCAATGGAGTAACGTCTCTCGGGAACATGCTTCCATATGCAATTATTAATGCCGCAATTGGCAGTGAGAACAATCCCAGCAAAGGTGTTTTATACATAAAGTAAAGTACGATGAAGGCACCTACTAATGACATCCCAAAAAATGTTGTGAATTCAAAGAGGTTGCTGACCGGTGCATGGCCGGAAGCAATCCATCTTAAAATGAAAAAAGTAAGCTGTGAAAGAAATCCCGCAATTGTTACTATGATACCAATTTTTGCCCATCTGTTTGGTGCATCTTTCTTGTCGGCATGCCTTTTATCCTTTATCGCTCCCCCAAAGAATAAAATACCCACTAAATATAAGATAAACGCTGCAAACAGGAAGTTTGAGCTTAATTCAACCATGATTTTCCCTCCTTATTCCTTCTTGTCCCCTGCCAGCTGGTCTTCCGGTGCTTCAATTCCTGAATCTGCAAATACTATATCAAGCTCCCTTTTCAAACCATGCCAGTTCTTGTTTGTATGGGCTGCCGTACACACCTGGTTGTCTATTTTTCTAATCCAGAGACGGCGGTGGTTCCAATAAGCACCCTGGACAACACCAATCATGAAAATCAATCCTCCGAGCCCGATGATCCAAAGCGTCAAGTCTTTCCTGACTGTCAATGCTGTTACATTCTTGGTTTCAACACCATTGAATGCCATCTTGAAATCATTTTCCCCCATAGGTTCGATTGTTTGTCTGATTGCGACAAAGCTCACTTCACCTTTTGGTTTTTCTGGTGAAAACATTTTAAAAATAAAAGCCGGATTATTAGGAATCCTTGACTTGGTTGACGGTTCCCCTTCATCATTGAATTCGAAATCCGGGAAATAGCTCATGACTTCCACCTTATAACCATTTCCAAGATCGTAACTCATCTGAGGCTCGTAAAGGTCAACCTGAACGTCGCCAAATTGCTTCCCTGTTTTTTTATTTTCAAGCTTGAAAGCCATTTTGCTCATTTCATCAAGCTTATAATCTACCTGATACAAAGCAAAACCATCGACTTTTAGAGGTTTGTTTACCTGAATTGACTGGTCACGCATTTTATCAAGCTCCGGCTTTTCTCCTGGAACTGAAGCCCCCTGCTTTTGGTACAAGGTGGCATTCGTTTGATAATTCTTTACTACCGTCCCTACTTTGGAGATTGCCTCTTCGAAGACTTCATCGTCTTTTTCTTTATCATATACTTCAAAGATAAATTGGTTGTTTTTCAAATAGTATTGCCCTTCTGTTCCCGGTATCGCTTTTGTTTCCCCTTCTCTTAACCAGAGAATTTCATCGATATACATCCCTGGAACAAAACGTAGCATTCCGCCAATAAGGAAAATGATCAGCCCGACGTGGTTCACATATGGACCCCAACGGGAAAAACGATTTTTCTCCGCAAGGATATCGCCATTTTCTTCACGAATTTTATAGCCTTTCTTATTCAGGTTTTCCTTTATTTTGTTTACATTATCTTCAGACAATGCGGTTTCGGATACACTGAACATTCTTTGTCGTTTCAAATAGCTTTCGTGCCTTGATACCCTTTGCTTATTGAGCGCCCTGTGCAGCGGGATGACCCGGTCAAGACTGCAAATGACGAGTGATACTCCGATTGATGCAATCAACAGCAAGTACCACCATGAACTGTATAGATTATGGAAACCCAAATCATAATAAAGCTTACCTAACCAACCGTATTGTTCCTCATAATATTCCCAGGCAGGCATCAATGGCGGTATGTACATTTCCTGCGGAAAGATCGTGCCGAGTGATGAGGCAATTAAAGTGATGACAATCAGCCACACTCCTACTTTTACTGATGAAAAGAAATTCCACACTTTATCAATGATGGTCTTGTTATAAGTTTGTGAACGTCTGGCGCTGCCTTCATAACGCATATCCAGAAGCTGCTTTTCTTTTTCCTTCTCATCAAGCACTCTTCCGCAGGATTCACAAAGTATGGTTCCATGCGGGTTGACATGGCCGCATTCACATTTTACTTCGTTCATTGTAAAAACTCCCTGTTCCCCTACTTTTAAGGTTTAATCTGTTCCATGAATTCACGGACTGTATCTTCGTTCAATTCCCCGGTATGGCTTTTCACAATATTTCCTTCCTTATCGATCAAAAAGGTTATAGGCAGCGGATTAATGCCATAGGCAGCCTGGACTTGTCCATCCTTATCAATCATGACTGGAAAATTAAGTCCTTTGCGCTCAATGAACTTGTTTACGACCAATTCCGATTCACTAGAATCAATTGCAAGCACCTGGACACCCTTGTCTTTGAACTGCTGATATTGATTTTCGATATAAGGCATTTCTCTTTCACACGGCTTGCACCATGTTGCCCAAAAATTCAAGAAAACACCCTGGCCTTTATAGTCAGAAAGCCTATGCTTATTGCCTTCCATATCAACAAGGACAAAGTCAGGCGCAGGTTTGCCAATTTCAATCTTCTGGTTCCTATCCTTATTCATATTGGCATACAGTGTGTAGCCTACTGCCAATGCCAGTACCGCAAGTATGATAGTCCGAGTGACCAGACGTTTCTTCTTCATCCTTAAACCTCCCACCGTATTTCTCCCTTATTATAACATTACAATAGCCACATTATTGAAAAGTCTAAGACTTTTTCATAGCCAGAACTCGGAGCTGTTTTACTTCATGATGGGTAAGCTCCCTGATTTCACCTGTTCTGAGGCCATTTAGGGTAAGGAATCCATATTTCTCACGCTTCAGTTTTAATACTGGATGCCCTATTGCCTCGAACATTCTTCTGACCTGCCTGTTCCGGCCTTCGTGGATTGTAATTTCTACGATTGCAGTATCTTTCTTTTTATCGACACTCAATAACTTTGTTTTTGCCGGTGCTGTTTTGCCATCCTCTAGAACAATCCCTCTTGAAAGGTTAGCAAGTTTTTCTCTTGAAGGAATGCCTTTTGTCTTGGCAACATAAACCTTGTCAATCTCATTGCTCGGGTGCATCAGTAAATTCGCGAACTCACCATCGTTAGTCAGAAGAAGCAATCCCGATGTATCATAATCAAGTCTTCCTACCGGATAGATTCTTTCTTTGATTGTTTCAAAAAAGTCTGTAACAACTTTTCGGCCTTTATCATCCTGAACGCTCGAAATGACACCGCGCGGTTTATAGAACAAGAAGTAAACCGGCTCCTCCCCTTCGATCTGGATTCCATCCACTTCGACCCTGTCAGATGAAGTCACCTTTCGGCCAAGTTCCTTAACAACAGTTCCATTGACTTTGACCCTTCCATCAAGGATCATCTCTTCAGCCTTTCTTCTTGATGCAATCCCAGCGTGGGCAATAACTTTTTGCAGTCTTTCCATGAAGGTCACTCCTATTAATATCAAATAACGATTGTTAATCTTAATATCTATTCCATCCTTTTGAATTATGACATAACTCTCGCTGTTTTCAAAGTAAGCAATGTCGTAAAATATCAAAAATAAACTATGACGGTTAATCATTCTTTAACAATTGAATGATTTGGAAAAGCAAAAAAGGAGATACAGTTTTAGGTATCCCCCTTGTTTAACCAAACATAAGTGTAACAACAATAATGGCTGTTCCGATCGCGACAGCGTCAGCAAGAAGCCCGACTTTGACTGCGTCACCCATTTTCTTGATGCCGACAGCGCCAAAATAAACTGTCAATACATAGAAGGTAGTGTCCGTACTGCCTTGAAGGGTAGCGGCAAGTATACCGATGAAGGAATCGGGACCATATACACTGATAAGATCACTCGTGATTCCTAATGCGGCTGTCCCGGAAATCGGCCTGATGAGGGCGAGCGGCACAATTTCAGCTGGTATTCCCATCTTCTCGAGGCCAGGGCGGAGCCAGTCAACCATTAGATCAAGTGCACCAGATGCCCTGAAGACAGCAATGGCCACCATCATACCTACCAGGAACGGGATGATGGACACTGCCATTTTGATCCCTTCCTTGCCGCCTTCTACAAAACTCTCATAAGTAGGGACTTTTTTGTAGGTTCCGTAAACCAGGATAAATGCGATCATCACAGGGATAAACCATAGAGATATAGCTGAAACGATTCCCATTTTTTCTTACCCCTTTTTGCTTCTTCTATAGTAAAAATATCGGTCTATAAAAATTGCAGCTACTGCTGAAACGGCCGTTGCCACTAGCGTTGGACCTACTATATCAGTTGGATTGGCAGAGTTATAGTTCATCCTTATAGCGATAACCGTGGTCGGGAGCAGGGAAATGCTTGCAGTATTGATCGCCAGAAAAGTGATCATTGAACGGCTTGCTTCACTTTTTCCTCCGTTCAGTTCCTTCAGTTCTTCCATAGCTTTTATCCCGAGCGGTGTTGCAGCATTTCCAAGGCCGAACATGTTTGCAATCATGTTGGAAAGAATGTATCCCATCGCCGGATGATTGGACGGTACTTCCGGAAACAATTTTGAAATTAGCGGCCTGAACAAGGAAGAGAGTTTGGAAAGCAGCCCCGAATCTTCCGCAATCCTCATCATGCCGAGCCAGAATACAAGGATACTGATCAAACCGATACATAGCGTAACAGCTTCCTTTGCTCCTGTGAAAACCGCCTCATTCACTTCAGCCATTGTTCCATTCACCATGGCAAATCCAAGGCCAATAAGCGTCATGACTACCCAAATATAATTAACCATGATTCCCGATCCCTGCAATTAAAGTGAAGATATTCTTAAAGAGATTAAAAAAGGAATTGTCCTCTTTTTCTTCCGTTTTGAAATAGACTGGCACACTGGCAATACGTTTGTCTTCCAAATAGACATTCGCTTTTCCAGCCAGCTCCTGATTTCGCATTTCCTGTCCATCCTGATCCTTTTTCTTCAACTTGAATTCCACTCTGACCAGCTCTTCTTCTTCGGAATTCAGAGGGTAGACAAAAGAATGATCCAAATAAAGCTTATTTTTATAATAGGAGTCTTTAATTCCTTTTACCTTCCCTTTAGAAAGAATTTCTGCAATATCATATTCAGCAAATGCAGATTCAAACATCTGAATGTGGTCGTTCCAGTCATCTGGTGCATTGAGTGTGACCGCAATCAATGCAAAGTCATCCTTTTTCGCTGTTGAAACCAATGTTCTTTTTGCGCGTTTTGTATATCCGGTCTTTCCACCAGTGCTATTTTGGTACAGTTCTGTCAGCAGTCTGTTTTTATTTTTCCATACTCTATCCCAGGACTCTGTCGGGTTAGGTGCTCTGTGTACTTTTGTGCCGGCAATTTTCTCATAAACTTCATTCCCCATTGCATAGCGAGTCAAAAGTGCCATATCATATGCAGTTGAAAGATGATCTTCATGATCATCCAAACCATGTGGGTTGGAAAAATGTGTATTTTTCATGCCGATTTCCCTGGCTTTTTCATTCATAAGGAAAACAAATCCGTCAAGACTCCCGCCAACATGCTCTGCAATGGCAACCGCTGCATCATTTCCGGAACGCAGCATCAGGCCATAGACGAGGTTCTCAAGCTTTATTTTTTCTCCTGGCTTCAAGTAAATCGAGGAGCCCTCAGCCCGAACAGCCTTATCGCTCACTTTAACCATTTCATTCAACTTCCCTGATTCTATCGCCAGAAGTGCAGTCATAATCTTGGTTATGCTCGCGATCCTGCTTACTCTGTGGGCGTCTTTTTCAAATAACACTCTGCCTGATTCCTGTTCAATCAAAATAGCGCTCCGGGCACTAACCGAAACAGCCGCCTGGGCATTTCCTGGCATACTGTAGATCAACAGAGTGGCAATTACTATCAGTTTCATCCAAATCCTTTTCATGGATAGACCCTCGTCTCCTTTGGCAGTTTGTACAAGTTTATGCAGGACAAGGCATGTTATGACATAAAAAGGGCAAGGAAGGAGTTTAGAGATAATTGAATTAAACCATAAAAAAAGAACAGCTTCTTTAGCTGTCCTTTTGGAAAACTTATCTGGATTGTAGCATCTTTGTCCTGTAATCTGTTTCATAATATTCAAGTTCTTCCCTGATTCTTTGAAAACCGCTTTCAAGGCTCAGGTGCAGGTCGCTTAATTCCGCTGACACAGGCTGCCTGAATTTAATTGCATTTTTTCCTGTATACGCCGAGCGGCTGTCTTCATACCACACATCACTTTTTGGAGAAAAGAATTCTTCGATGCACTGGTAATAAATACGATACAAAGTTTTTTCGGCTGCAGGTTTTGAAAACACTTCTGCCTGGAGGATGACTTTGCATGCATCAAGTCCTTCTTCGCAATAAACAGCCAGCTTTCGGAGGCTGGAGAGAATCGTTTTGTAGTACTGTTCTTCAGCATGCTGTCCCTGTTCAAGCTTGGAAAGTGTTGTTTCATTAAGGAAGTTTTCCAGCTTGATTACCGTTTCAGACAGGAATACACGCACTTCTTCGATTTGTGTTTTAACAATTGTATTTCCCAAAATGACACCCCCATTGGATTTAAATCTTAGCTGTTTCGCTTAGATCATAACTAACGAAGCTTGCTTTATTCGTTAAACGGGCTGCACAATATAATCTAAAGGAGAACGCACTTCAAATGCGCCTTTTTGTTCAATGCCTTCAAAAATTCCAGGAAGCTTTTGAACCTCAAGTCCTTTAAAAATATCAGCAAACTCTTTCTGCACATTTATATATACCCTTTTGCGATGACGATATCCCGGATTTTTCAGTAAAGCAGCCAGAGCGACAAGATCTCTCAGGTAAACTTCCCTATTTCCCGCCGTAAACACAGGGTCCGCTTCAAATGAAGTAATACTGCCGACTAATTCATCAAAATACCTGACATACAATACATGCAGTGTCTTCTCATTTCCATCTTCAACAAAAGTTACTTCGCTTCTGTTAAAAAAATCTTCTGAGGTATTCGATTTTTCTTTTTCAAGTTCATACCCATTACATTGCTTTATAAGCATGATATTCCTCCCGGTGGACATTCATTCTAAAATAGTTATGTATAAAGAAAATGCTTTTAGCTGAATAGCTCCAGAACTTATCACTTGAATGATCAAGCACTGCTGAAGTTATACACAGAAAAAGCATTTTTTAAGTAATTATTTAGATTTTATCATAAATTCCAAACTTTGTGCACAAAAGCTACTGGTCGATCTCCATCGTTTCCTGGAACTTTTCGAAGAATAGATCTGCATCGTCCTGGAGTTCATCTTCATCGATTTTCTCTGGCAGCGGCGGCAGTTCTTTAATGTTTTTCAGGCCAAAGTAATCAAGAAATTCTTTCGTTGTTCCGTAAAGGATAGCACGTCCTGTACCTTCAGCCCTGCCAACCTCTTTAATCAAAGCTCTTGAGGACAGAGTATGCAGTGGTCGTTCTGTCTTCACACCGCGAATCTCCTCGATTTCAGCCCTTGTGATTGGCTGCTTATACGCGATGATTGCGAGTGTCTCGAGAGCTGCCTGCGATAAATGGGCGGTTCCAGGGGATTCCACCAGCTTTTTCAGGTATACAGCATGTTCTTTTTTCGTAGCCAGTTGATAAACCCCGGCAAGCTGGACAATGGTAATCCCGCGATTATCATCGCTCTCATAATTCTGCTGCAGTTCAGTGACAATTTCACCAGCCTGGAATTCATCTACTTCCAGTACTGATGCGATTTGTTTCAAGCTGAGCCCTTCGTCCCCTGCTGCGAATAGCAGGCTTTCCAGGATGCCCTTCCATTTCACTATTTCCACGAGCTTCTACTCCTTTATTGCCGTCATATAAATTTCCGAAAAGTTTTGTTCCTGCTCAACGTCTATTTCCTTCCTTTTCATCAGTTCGAGGATCGCAAGGAATGTAACGACAATATGTTCTTTATCCGATTCAGGAAACAATTCAAAAAATCTTTTCCTTGTCCCGCTTTTTTTCAGGAAGCTGAGGACCTCGTCCATTCTTTTTTCTATAGAAATCTCCTGGCGGGCAATTTTGGTTGATAGCGGCCTTTGCAATTTCTTCCTTCGCAAAAGCTTTTGAAATGCGCCCAGCATATCATATAAAGAAATATCGAGATCGGCATTATCACTCTTTGTTTCTTTAGTGAATTCCGTCAGGTCGCTTGGAGGCTTTGTATACATAAGCCCGCGTTCCTCTTCCAGCGATTTCAGATCACTTGCCGCCTCTTTGAATTTTTTATATTCAATCAATCTCTCCACGAGTTCATTTCGGGGATCATCATCCTGTTCAAACTCAAAGTCATCCTCAAGCTCTTCTTCATGTTTAGGGAGGAGCATTTTACTCTTGATTGCCAACAGCGTTGCCGCCATAACAAGATATTCACTGGCAACATCCAGCTGCAATTCTTTCATTGCATGTATATACATTAAATACTGTTCTGTTATTTCCGCTACAGGTATATCATAAATATCGATTTCCAATCGATTGATCAAGTGCAGAAGTAAATCCAATGGGCCTTCGAAGGCCTCAATTTTCACATTATATTGCATTATTACCCACCAAAATTCCAATATTGAACTGCATCATTATATAAGTATAGTTGATTAACATCAGGTTATCCATTAGAAATTTCCAATGATAATTAACAAGTTCGTTTGTAAATAGGACATTAGCCCAAACCAATCATTTCATGAATGCATATGCTGACAGTGTAGATTAGGCGATATTACTATCAGGAGGTAATGTAAATGTCAGATAAAAAATGCCATGGGCACGGAACAGGTTTTGCTTTGATCGTTGTGCTTTTCATTTTGCTAATCATCGTCGGTGCAGCCTGGCTGTAAGCTTCATTCCGACTGTAAATTAAACGGACTATCAAGAAGCCCGGCATTAGCCGGGCATTTCTTTTTCCCTCAGCAAAAATTCAGTTTTATTCAGCAACTAATTTAATGAAGATGTAAAATGTGCTAAGCTATTGTTACTTGATTGGGGGGTTTTTCATGACTAAATATCCAAAATCCTATATACAATATCTCGCCCATTTCCATGGAGACAGAGATTACTTTGAGTGCCATGAAATCCTTGAGGAATACTGGAAGGCTACTGATGCAGGCAACAAGAAATCAATCTGGGTCGCAATGATCCTTCTGGCAGTATCCAACTACCATTATCGCCGCAATAATTTTGCCGGAGCAGCAAGAACTCTTGAAAAAGCGATGGGCATTTTTTCTGATGGAGAGAATAATCTGCTGCGTATAGGAATTAATCCAGCCGAACTTAAACTAGCATTAAAAAAACGCAAAAAATGCCTATTGAATAATGTTCCCTATTCAAGTATTAATCTCCCTATTTCCGATCCTGAATTGATGAAGCTCTGCCAGGAAGAATGTAAGCAAAATGGTTTTAAATGGGGCGCGAAAAGTGACCTTGAAGATCATGAATTAATTCACAGGCATTCTTCAAGAGATCGAAGCGATGTCATCGCCGACCGCAAGCTGGCACTTGAGGAGAGAAAGAAACTCTAATATAGCGAATTTGATTTAACTTTCGAAGATGTTAACCATGAAAATTTTTAGAGAGTGGACATCAAACATTTGCAAACAAAAAAGGCAGTGGAATTCAACAACCACTGCCTTCTGCGTTATTTCGTTCCTGGGTGCACTTTTCAAAGAAAGCCAAAGTTTCTTCATTTGCTGCCGCTGACCAATCAGGAAACATCTCCTGCAATCCATTAACCATGGATCTGCCAATCCCCTGATGCCGGTGAGAAGGATTTACCGAGATATGCTGAAACTGCATGATTTTATGGTCTGTGAAGTTAACACCCAACAGTCCGATGATATCCTCGCCTTCCTTCCATAAGAAAAGCTGCCAGGAATCGTCTGTTTCGTAATTCTTCATCGTTTGCTGAAGTTTTTTCAAATCTTTTTCATTTGGCATGAACGATAGCAATCCCATTGCAATCTTTTCAAATGCCTTTTTATATCGAATTAACATAGATATCCCTCATTGTGGTTTGACAGTAATAATGGAATGATAACAAAACCATTTTTTCCATTTTTCTTATAACTTAAACCTTTTGTAAAAGCACTTCTAAACAGCATTTTGATATTATATGAAATTTAGCCGTGCCACGTTCGTATGAAGTTTGATTGATAATATCATACATAATCCGCAAAGATTCTTCAAACAATTCCCTGCTAACTTATTGTCCAGGAACGATAAAATACCAGTAGTAAGCGCCCCATAAAACAGACATCAATAATAATAACACAAATAATAGCCAGTTGTTCTTTTTCATACCGGAATCCCTCCCAATCTGTAATTCTACAATAAGACCCGGTTTTAGGCCAACTTTACATTGGCCTGCCTTTTTAGAAGACAAAAAAAGCTGCGGCAGAGCAGCTTAATTCTTCACTTTTTCTTTAAAGGGCAAATCCAGTTTCACCATGTCCTCGAATGTTTCACGGCGGACGACCAAAGTATCCTGGGAATCCTCAAGGAACACTACTGCTGGCCGAGGCAAGCGGTTATAATTGTTTGCCATAGAATACCCGTATGCACCTGTGCAGAAAACTGCGAGTAAGTCCTCGTCACCCGATTTTGGAAGCGGAAGGTCCCAGATCAGCATATCACCGGATTCACAGCATTTGCCGGCAATGGACACTGTTTCTTCCGGCTGGTCCATCACCCGGTTAGCAAGTACAGCCTCATACTTTGCCTGATACAGAGCAGGACGTATATTATCACTCATACCTCCATCAACCGCTACATACTGGCGTACATTCGGCACATCCTTTCTTGAACCAATCCTGTACAGAGTGGTACCGGCGTCGCCTACAAGTGAACGGCCGGGTTCGATCCATATTTCCGGCATTCCCATCGAATAATGGTTAGTTTGTTTTTTCACTTCGGCAATGATTTCTTCAACATATTGCGCTGCAGGTATTGGATCATCTTCATTCGTGTAGCGGATTCCAAAACCTCCACCCAGATTCAAGACCTTTGACTCATAGGATAAATCCTCTTTCCATTGATGCAGCTTTTCAAAAATCTTTTGGGCAGCCAAAATGAATCCAGTTGTTTCAAAAATTTGTGAACCAATGTGACAATGCAGTCCGAGAACATCGATATATTGATCTTCCATAGCAATTTGAATTGCCTTATCGGCCTGTCCGTTCTGTAAATCAAATCCGAATTTGGAATCCTCCTGGCCGGTTAGGATATAGTCATGGGTATGGGCCTCGATACCAGGTGTCACCCGCAAAAGCACCTTTATGGCCGTGTCCTTTTCTTTGCAAATATCCTTAAGCATTTCTAATTCATAGAAGTTATCGACTACAATACAGCCAATATTATTCTCGAGTGCCATGTTCAGTTCTTCACGGCTTTTATTGTTCCCGTGAAAATGGATTTTCTCTGTTGGGAAACCAGCAGCAAGCGCTGTATACAGTTCCCCTCCGGATACGACGTCAAGCGAGAGGTTTTCCTCCTCTGCTAACTGGACCATCGCTACAGTTGAAAAAGCTTTGCTCGCATATGCTACCTGTGCAGTAATTCCCGCATTGTCAAATGTTCGTTTAAACGCTCTTGCCCGTTCCCTGATCAAAGCAACGTCATAAACATATAGCGGGGTTCCATATTTTTCAGCCATCTGGACTGTATCGACTCCGCCGATTTCCAAATGCCCCAGTCGATTAACCTTTGAAGTACCTTGAAATTCCATGTTGTCCCCCTCATCCCTTGGCAAAAATATTTGTGAGTATTGAAAACAACCCTTTGTTATTTTCATGTAAAAACCTTAAGCGAATCTTAATTGCTAAAATAATTTGAAAAATGATAAATGAATAAAAGACAGTTCATCCAGCGAACTGTCTATTTTATTTTTTTATAGAACTTATGTGGAAATATTTTGGCACTTTAAGTCTTTAGTAAATTAAAAACACTTTACCATAATCTGAGGGAACGTGCAATTGTAATTTAGCCATGTTTTTTAAGGCTGCTTGACTCGATTTCTAGCATGGACGATGCTTGGGCGGATTTTCGATCCTGGCACAGCCCTCCTGATTGCAATCTGCATGAATGCGACAGGATGAAAAGGAATGAATGGCCATAGATATGGTGTATTCAATGATTTAATATTGGCCAAAAGAAGCAGCCATACAGTTGCCCCACCGACGAAGCCAGGTACATGGAACAATGCAGTCGAAATCAAAAGGAATACCCTTCCGATCTTATTTGCAATACTTAGCTCATAGCTTGGGGTCGCATATGTTCCAATTGCGGCAACTGCGACATAAAGTATGACTTCCGGTACAAATAAACCTACATCAATTGCGATTTGACCAATCAATACTGCCGCAATCAGACCCATTGCAGTTGATAGTGGTGTCGGAGTATGGATGGCAGCCATCCTCAGGAATTCGATGCCGCCATCCGCAAGCATGATCTGAAGGAAAATCGGGATATTCGAATCTTCATTTGGTCCGATAAACGATATTTTTTCTGGAAGCAAGTCAGGGTTCTGGACAAGTAAGTACCATAATGGCAAAAGCAACAGGGATGCAAGTACTCCAAGGAAACGTATCCACCTGACCATTGTTCCGACTCCAGGAGACTGCCGGTATTCTTCTGCATGCTGGAGATGGTGGAAATAGGTAGTTGGCGTAATGATTACACTAGGCGACGTATCCACATAAATCAAAACGTGGCCCTCAAGCAAATGAGTCGCTGCAACATCGGCACGTTCAGTGTACCTTACAAGCGGATAAGGATTGTAGCCCTGTTTGACAAGGAATTCTTCTATGGTCTTGTCCGCCATTGTAATCCCGTCTATTTTAATTGAATTCAATTCCTTTTTTATAACCCTAATCATATCGGGATTGGCAATATCCTTAATATATCCAATCGCAACATCTGCCTTTGATCGTTCTCCAACCTTCATCATTTCAAAGCGAAGGTTTTCGTCCCTGATCCTCCGTCTTGTCAATGCGGTATTGACGATAATATTTTCTACAAACCCGTCTCGGGAACCACGGACAACCTTCTCTGTATCAGGTTCCTGGGGCTGTCTTCCAGGATAGCTCCTGACATCTACTACTAATCCTGTTCCTTCCCCTTCTACCAAAATGACAATCAGGCCTGAAAGCACCTGGTCGACGAGTTCATCCATCGTTTTGATTTTTTGTACCGATTGATGGGTGATCCTGTTTTCTACAATCATTTGCAGATGGGTTGACAGCTTCTCGTTATCATTTATGTCGACCAGCTCTTCTACGATATGAACTATGAATTGAGTATCACACAATCCGTTGACATAATAGAAATGCACATCTTTTTTTAGGATTTTCAGCTTCCTGACACCAAGATCAAAACTATCTCCCAGCCCTACGCGTTCCTTCATATATTTCTCTGCTGCATCCAATGATTCTGGAATCGGCAGCATATCATTCTTCTTTGGCATAGAACCCGCTCCTTTCAAGGATGATTTCCACTGCTTTTTTCGTAATCGGCGCACCTCGCTCATAATGGTCATGGCGGGCCATTTTGCCTATATCCCCAATCCCGATGATTAGCGGTACATTAAGTGTATCGAGACAATAAACAGTATCGCCGTTGATTCTCCCCATCTCCAATTCCGGGAGGCCGTGCTTATCCACACCATATGGGGTGAGCTCTCCATCCCTATCAATACAAAAGTCAACCCTGCTCCATTCCGCCATATGTGTCTTCGAAGCTACCGCGATTACTCCAAGCACATTAATGTCTTTATGCTCGGCGACATACTTCAGTGCTTTTTCACCTGCGCCTTCTCCGAGGAAGCCGCTATCATCAAACATGACTAAAACTGGATCATTGGCAGCTTTCTTGATCAATTTGACAAGATGCGGCCCTGAAAGGACGGAAGGATTGCCGTGGGAGTGAGAAATGCAACGCCCGCCAACATCTGCAGCCACACGTTCTACTGCTCGGCGGGCATAATCATCGCCATCTGTAATTAAGATTACATTCCTTTTCTCGGCCATTGGCTGCCGTCCTTTCTGATCTTTCATTTTTTATCGTCCTACAAAATAGATCCAATGGAATAAGGAGCCAAAGACTTTTCCCAGTACTATCGCCATCAGCAAATTCTCTAGTTTGTCATCAACCCTGACTCTTTTTGCAAGGATCGGCAGTACGTTGAGGACTTCTGTTAATGCCGCAGCAAGCATGCCGACAAAAACCCCTCCTGCAAGGCCCAAGGGTATCGTAACGTACGGCGGGAAATTCAGGATTGGGTCCCTCAAGCTTCCAGCAGTGCCCAATAACGCCCCTAGAACCACTGCCCATTCATACCAGGAAATCATTTTCATCGTTTTAGTAAGCTGCGTAAGCCTTGGAATCACACCAAGCACAGCCAAAAATGCAACGAATCCCGAACCTACTGCAAGCCCGCTTGCTAGTCCTACCAGCATGATGAATATGATACTAATGGTCATCTATGTGCTTAACGCTTTCTTTGTTTTCATGCAGTATTACATATTGGTCTAGAGATTGCTGGTAGTTGAACATTTCGACCTCTAACGGGCTTGGTTCTTCATTAAGCCTTTTCTTGAATACGTGATTAAAAAACAAGATCATACCAACCCCGATCCCAATAGAATAAGGAATCTGGAACATCAGGGGTTTCTCGACGTTCTTGCCTGTCATGATGAAATAAAGCCTTTCATGGACGCTTTGCATGCTGACGTCCTCGTGAAAATTCATTATGGTAAGCGCTGCCCCAAAGAATAATAAAAACCAGACAAGGATAAAGAATGGGATCGACATCCCTTTTTTCTTATAGATCACTTCAATGATCGTTTGCGGCGGTCCTACCGCCTGCACTTCATAACCTGGAAAAATGCCAGTGATAAACTTAATAACCTTCATGACATCAATGATGTGGATATGGTCCTTAGGTGTAACCTTCAGAACCTGGAGCATCGTCAGTTTTTCATAAATTTCCTCACCTGCGATGATCTGCGCTATATCCTTTAACGAAAGGGATTCCTCAGGCTTGACCTGGACACGATTTCGCATACGGATATAAATCGTTTTTTCCATCAGATTCACTTCCAACACATTGTTTTCCTCGTATATTTAGTATGTATACCTGGGATATTTTCATGAAGTCCAATAATTGGTTAAGTTGACAGGCTGCATTGATTGTTATTTTTCCAATATCTAGATACTTTAGGGGCTAGTACGCTTTATTGGTGACCACTTTATCCATATTATTACTTTTTCAGGCGCCAACCAGCTCCATTGGTGACCGCCTTTACCAAATTCTTGCTTTTTCGGGCGCCAATCAGCTCCATTGGTGACCGCCTTTTCCAAATTCTTGCTTTTTCGGGCGCCAATCAGCTCCATTGGGGACCGCTTTTTCCAGATTCTTGCTTTTTCGGTCGCCAATCAGTTCCATTGGCGACCTCTTTTTCCATATTTTTGCTTTTTCGGGCGCTAATCAGCTCCATTGGCGACCTCTTTTTCCATAATCTTGATCTTCCCGGGCGCTAATCAGCTCCATTGGCGACCTCTTTTTCCATAATCTTGATCTTCCGGGCGCTAATCAGCTCCATTGGTGACCTCTTTTTCCATAATCTTGATTTTCCGGGCGCTAATTATCTCCATTGGTGAAGCTCTTTTTCCATAATCTTGATTTTCCGGGCGCCAACCAGCTCCATTAGCGACCTCTTTTTCCAGATTCTGCTTTATTCTGGTGCCAATCAGTCCATTGGGGACCGCTTTTTCCATAATCTTGATTTTCTGGGCGCCAATCAGTTCCATTTGGACCGCTTTTTCCATAATCTTGATTTTCCGTGCGCCAACCAACTCTATTCTTACATCCATTTCCACCAATTTGCACCTCCTCAGCCTTTTATCACAATGTACTGTTGTTTAGGGGGTAACATAAAAAAAGCCCTATGGATTAAATATCCATACGGCCTTTCATTTGCTGCAGTATTTTCTTTTCGAGGCGTGACACCTGGACCTGGGAAATTCCGAGCCGAAGTGCGACTTCCGATTGGGTCTGGTCTTTATAGTATCTTAAATACACAATCAGTTTTTCCCGTTCATCCAGTTCGTTTATCGCCTCTTTTAAAGCGATTTTATCGAACCAGCGCCCTTCTTCCCCATTGTCGATCTGGTCCAGTAGGGTGATCGGGTCTCCGTCATTTTCGTATACTGTTTCATGGATGGAAGCCGGGGTACGGCTTGCTTCCTGTGCCATGATGACATCTTCGGGAGAAAGTTCGAGAAATTCGGCTATTTCATTGACAGTCGGCACTCTGCCGAGTGTTTTTGATAGCTCGTCTTTTGCTTTCCTGATTTTATTGCCTGTTTCTTTTAATGACCTGCTCACTTTCACGGTCCCATCATCTCTGATGAAACGCTGTATTTCACCAATGATCATCGGAACAGCATACGTTGAAAACTTCACGTCATATGACAGGTCAAATTTATCAACTGATTTCAAGAGGCCGATACTGCCAATCTGGAACAGGTCGTCTGGTTCATATCCCCTGTTGAGGAAGCGCTGGACGACAGACCACACAAGCCGCATGTTTTTCTGGACAATCAAATCCCGAGCGGCCTGATCTCCCTGCTGGCTTCTCAAAATCAGTTCTTTGACTTCATGGTCCTTAAGATACGTTTGGCTATTATCCTTTTTTACCTCCACATCCATAGGCAGAACTCCCTTAATTGCACAGCGCTTTGCTCTTTGACAGGTGCTTTTTCAAACGAATCTCTGTCCCAAAGCCGGGCTCTGATCTCACTTGTACTTCGTCCATGAAATTTTCCATAATCGTAAAGCCCATACCGGACCTTTCAAGCTCAGGCTTAGATGTATAAAGAGGCTGCATAGCTTCATCAATATCAGGAATTCCGATTCCTTCATCTTTGATCAGCATTTCTACCATACCATCCTCCAGCACAACTGAAATGAACACTTTGCCATCCGGATTGTTTTCATATCCATGGATGATCGCGTTCGTTACCGCTTCGGATACAACCGTCTTGATTTCAGTCAATTCGTCCATCGTAGGGTCCAGCTGAGCAATGAACGCAGCGACCGTTACACGGGCAAAAGATTCGTTTTGGCTTAACGCGCTAAAATGAAGATTCATCTCATTCTTCATGGATCAAGCAACCCCCAATCTCTCTAATGCATATTCCTCCGTCGGTTCTAGACGGATGATCTTGAATAAGCCCGACATATCAAATAATCTTTTGATTGGCGGAGAGATTGCACAAACGACCATTTCTCCATGAAGCTGTTTGATTTGTTTATATCTTCCTAAAACTACACCCAATCCCGAACTATCCATAAAGGTGAGGTGTTCGAGGTTCAAGACAATGTGGCGGACTTCTTCGTTCTCAAGGGCTTTTGTTGCCTGCTCGCGAAGCTGGTCTGCTGTATGATGGTCCAATTCACCGCTAACTCGAATACACAAGACATCATGCTTCACTTCCATATCAATGTTAAGACTCACTATCCAAAGCCTCCTTATCTGGTATAGTGAGTCAAATTCTCCATTCTTGCAGGCAAATCCTTCTTCAGAACAAAACTAGTGCCATTTCGCTAAAACTAGATGGAATGGCAGTACTTTCGACAAATAAAAGTACAAAACAACAGAAAACAATGTTATTTTTGACTGCCGGCACGGGTAAACATGCCAAAGGAACGTTTGTATAAGATCCACCAGCCTGCTTTTTCGACTGACTGGTCAGCGACTAGTGGTGTTTCAGCCAATGTCTTGCCATTCTTCACAAGCTTTAGCGTTCCTACTTTATCGCCCTTTTCGACTGGTGCTTTCAAGCTTTTATCCAAGGTGATTTTCTGTTTCACATCCTTTACATCTTCACCTTTTTTAGTAAGGAGGGAGACACTCTCGGAAGTAACAGCATTGATTGTTTTCTTGTCACCCTTACTGATGGCTGCCTTTCCCAGCGGGTGGCCTTTTTTGAACATCGGATGTGTCTGGTATTGACTGAAAGCATAATCGAGCATCTTCGTTACCTGCGCATTCCTCGCTTTGGACGTAGGTGCTCCAAATACGACAGCAATCGCACGCATGCCATCCTTCTGTGCTGTTGCGGTCAGGCAGTACTTCGCCTCATTGGTAAATCCTGTTTTTAATCCGTCAACACCTGGGTAAAAACGGACAAGCTTATTTGTATTCACCAGCCAGAATTTCTTCTCAGTATCCTCACGCAGATAGTCTTCGTATGTTCCGGTAAATTTCGTGATTTTTTCATATTTCAACAATTCTTTCGCCATCATAGCCATGTCATATGCAGAGCTGTAATGGCCATCGACTGGCAAACCTGTGGTATTTTTAAAAACAGTGTTTTTCAAGCCAAGTTCTTTGACTTTATCATTCATCATCTTTACAAACGCTTCTTCTGATCCGCCAATGCGCTCCGCCATTGCAACGGAAGCATTGTTACCAGAGCCAATGGCAATTCCCTTCAGCATTTGTTCTACCGTCATCTCTTCTCCAGGCTCCAGGAAAATCTGAGATCCACCCATGGATGCTGCATATTCACTTGCACGGACTTTATCGTCCATTTTCAGTCTTCCTTCATCAAGCGCTTCCATAATCAAAAGCATTGTCATGATTTTCGTCATACTTGCAGGCGGCAGCTTTTCATGGCTGTTCTTATCAAAGAGAACTTCACCTGTATCACGTTCAATCAGAATGGCAGAACTAGAATCGTTCGCCAGTCCAGCGCCCCCTTCATTGGCATATCCTTTCGGGGATATAACAGCGGCACCCATAATAAAAACAAGCAATAAACTCGTTAACTTTTTTAGATTCATGGCCATAACCCTCCTATCTTTATAGGGTTTATTTTTTCCAAGGAATCCAATTTTATACAGACTAGGGATATAAAACCCTCTTTTTTGCAAATAAAAAAGCGAAGAGTCTCCTCTTCGCTTTGCTGCTTCATAATTATTCGGTAATTTCTTCGTGAACCAAAATTGGCGCGTCGACATGTGCGCTAGAAATCTTGATGTTTTCATAGAGCATTTCTTTGACTTCAGATACGTCCTCGAAATTACTGTAAATCGTTAATAGCGACTCGCCTTTCTCAACCTTATCGCCAATCTTTTTACGGAGCATCAATCCTACTGCCAAATCGATTTCTGATTCCTTCGTTGCTCTTCCTGCACCAAGAAGCATTGCCGCTGTTCCTACTTCATCGGCTACGATTTCTGAAACATAACCTGCTTCTGTCGCTTCAAGCTCGAATGTGTACTTTGCCTGAGGCAGCTTGCCTGGATCATCCACAACAGAAGCATCTCCGCCTTGTGAGGCGAGGAATACCTTGAAAGTTTCGAGAGCAGTACCGTTCTTGATCACTTCTTCAAGCTTGCTTCGAGCTTCTCCCAGTGACTCTGCCTTACCAGCAAGGAAGACCATGTGGCTTCCAAGTGTCAGGCACAGCTCTGTCAAATCTTCAGGACCCTCGCCCTTCAATGTATCGATTGCTTCTTTTACCTCTAATGCATTACCAATTGCAAACCCGAGCGGCTGGCTCATATCGGAAATGACAGCCATCGTCCTGCGGCCGACATTGTTTCCGATTCTAACCATTGCTTTTGCCAGTTCACGTGAATCATCCAGCGTTTTCATGAAAGCCCCTGCTCCAGTTTTAACGTCAAGAACAATAGCATCGGCGCCTGCTGCGATTTTCTTGCTCATGATGGAGCTTGCGATCAATGGAATGCTGTCTACAGTGGCAGTTACGTCACGCAATGAATAAAGCTTCTTATCAGCCGGAGTTAAATTTCCGCTTTGGCCGATTACCGCAATTTTATTTTTATTTACGAGATTGATGAATTCCTCATTGTCAATTTCGACATGGAATCCCTCAACTGCCTCAAGCTTATCGATTGTTCCGCCAGTGTGGCCAAGTCCACGACCCGACATTTTTGCGACTGGAACACCTAGAGCTGCTACCAATGGCCCTAATACAAGTGTCGTAGTATCACCAACACCGCCTGTAGAGTGTTTGTCTACTTTTACACCTTCAATAGCCGAAAGGTCAATCTGGTCACCAGACTTAACCATTGCCATTGTAAGGTCAGCGCGTTCTTTTTCTGTCATTCCCTGAAAGAAAATCGCCATTGTCAGCGCACTTACCTGGTAATCAGGAATTGCGCCTTCTGTATAGCCATCAATAAAAAATTGAATTTCTTCAGTTGATAATTCATGTCCGTCACGTTTTTTCTCAATAACGTCAACCATTCTCATCATTATCACCACTTATCATTATTTAGCTGGAGCTATAATTTACTTTTCACCTAATTTTTTTACAATTTCATTTACTAGTAACAGGAAGCTGGATTTCACTTTTTCAGTTGTTTCAATTACTTCATCATGGCTTAATGGCTGGTCGAGTATTCCTGCTGCCATATTGGAGATGCAGGAGATTCCGAGTACTTCCAAACCTGAATGTCTTGCAACAATGACTTCAGGGACTGTGGACATCCCTACTGCGTCCCCGCCCAATGTACGAGCCAGTCTTACTTCTGCAGGTGTTTCATAGACCGGTCCAGGATTGCCGACATAAACACCTTCTTTGAGTTTGATGCTGCACTTGTCAGCAACTTCTTTAGCAACAGCTCTTAAATTCTTAGAATAAGCCTCGCTCATATCAGGGAAACGGACGCCAAAACGTGAATCATTTGGCCCAATCAAAGGATTCGTTCCCATATTGTTGATATGGTCAGTGATAATCATCAAGTCACCAGCCTCGAAGCTTTCGTTCACACCGCCCGCAGCGTTCGTAACGATCAATTTTTCGATTCCCAGCTCTTTCATTACTCGTACCGGGAATGTGACTTTATCCATGCTGTATCCTTCATAATAGTGGAAACGGCCCTGCATGGCGATGACTTCAACACCGCTAAGTTGTCCGCAAACCAGCTGGCCGGCATGGCCTTCTACAGTGGAAACAGGAAAACCTGGGATTTCGTTATATGGAATCTTAACAGGATTTTGAATATCTTCAGCCAGGACACCAAGACCTGATCCAAGAATCAGACCTATTTTCGGCTGTTGTTTAAGCTTGTCATTAATGAAAGATGCTGCAGTTTGAATTTGATTATAGTCCATTTATTCCACTCCTTAATTCAGTTCCTTGAGGAAGCTAGTGCCGTGTTCAGGCATTTTCACATTAAAGTTTTCCGCAACTGTAGCGCCGATATCAGCGAAGGTTTTGCGGACTGGCAATTCTTTTCCTTCATTCATTCCTTTTGAATAAACAAGGAGCGGCACATATTCACGAGTGTGGTCCGTTCCGTAATGGACAGGGTCATTTCCATGGTCAGCCGTGATGATGAGCAAGTCATCTTCCTTTAATTTCGAGAAGACTTCAGTCAGTCGTGCATCGTATTCTTCAAGCGCCTTTCCGTACCCTTCAGGATCGCGGCGGTGTCCAAATAAAGCATCAAAATCCACAAGGTTCAAAAAGCTTAATCCGGTGAAGTCCTGGTCCAATGTCTGTAGCAATTTATCCATTCCGTCCATATTCGAGATGGTGCGAAGTGATTCTGTTACTCCTTCACCATCATAAATATCAGAGATTTTCCCAATTGCCAGCACATCAAGTCCAGCATCCTTCAATTCGTTCATTACCGTCCTGCCAAATGGCTTCAAAGCATAATCATGTCGATTTGAAGTCCGCTTGAAATTGCCCGGTTCACCAAGGAATGGCCTTGCAATTACTCGGCCTACCATATATTTCTCGTCTAGGGTCAATTCCCTTGCGATTTTACAAATATCATAAAGCTCTTCAATAGGCACGATTTCTTCATGAGCAGCAATCTGCAGAACTGAATCAGCAGAAGTATACACAATCAACGAACCTGTCTTCATGTGCTCTTCGCCAAGCTCATCAAGGATTTCAGTACCGCTTGCTGGTTTGTTTCCGATTACTTTTCTGCCAGTCTTTGCTTCTAGTTCAGAAATCAATTCATCCGGAAAGCCATCCGGGAAAACCTGAAATGGAGTCTGGATATTCAGGCCCATGATCTCCCAGTGTCCTGTCATCGTATCCTTACCATTGGATGCTTCTTCCATCTTTGTATAGTAGGCCAATGGCTTCTGTGCTGGCGAAATCCCTTTGATTTCCTCAATATTGCTAAGTCCGAGACTGCCCATATTAGGCATTTTCAGCCCATTCATTCTATCAGCGATATGTCCTAGAGTATGGGACCCTTTATCACCAAATTTTTCTGCATCTGGTGCTTCACCGATCCCCACAGAGTCCATGACGACCAAAAACACCCGCTTATATGTATGCGACATTCTTTCTCCTCCTTAAAAGTTGAATGCGTAACCTGTGTATTTACAATTTTATGTTACCCTTTTTTGTTTAGGATAATCTGATGCTTGCGTTTTCATTTGTCAGAAGTCTGACATCTTCATTGTACTAAATATCTCTAAAAACACAAGAAAAAAAGCCGGTTTTTATCCCGGCTTTTTGACAATTCTATGAATCAATTATTATTCTTTTTCGTATCAGGTTATATCAAGCTCGCGGATGGAACTTTGTGTATACGTCCTTCAGCCTCGTTTTTGTCACATGTGTATAAATTTGGGTTGTTGAAATATCAGCATGGCCAAGCATTTCCTGTACTGCACGAAGGTCTGCCCCATTTTCAAGAAGATGGGTGGCAAAAGAATGGCGCATCGTATGCGGAGTCAATTCCTTTTCGATTCCGGCTTCTAGTGCCAGACGTTTTAAAATCTTCCAAAAACCCTGTCGCGACAAACTTTTTCCATGATGATTCAAAAATAATGTGTCATCACGGTGTTTCTTGGATACGAGCTTCGGCCGGCCTTTTTCAAGATACTGTTCGATCGCATCTGATGCCGTTTTTCCAATTGGTATAATCCGTTCCTTGCTTCCTTTTCCCATACAGCGGACAAAGCCCATTGTCAAATGTACATCAGACAGCTTGAGTCCGATCAGCTCACTGACCCTGATACCAGTTGCATACATCATTTCAAGCATGGCCTTATCCCGATATCCGAAATGGTCTGTTAGCTTTGGACTTTCAAGGAGTGTTTCGACTTCTTCCATGCTGAGAACTTTAGGCAATGATCGTTCATGCTGTGGGCTCTCAATGTGCACAGTCGGATCATGTTCAACTGCTTTTTCACGCAGCAAGAAGTGATGAAACGCGCGGATTGAAGCAATATGCCGTGCAAGAGTTTTTGAAGATTTGCCCGAGTCTTTCAAGTGGCTTAGGAAATGGACGATTTGCGGACGCTGTACTGAATTCAATTCTGCAAGCTGTTCCACATTTTTCAAATAAGTGATGTAGCTGTTCAAATCCCGTTTATACGAAACAATTGTATTCTTTGAAAGTCCTTTTTCTACTACTAAAAAGTGGATAAAATCATCGAGCCTGTCTTCCATTTGCATTACTCTCCATTCAGATAAAACAGTAACAGCCTTTCGAGCATAGTTCCTTCTTTTTGGATGGAATTGCTGGAAACCTTTATGGCTGCTCCCTCTGGTGCGTCATATCGGTGATAACTCTCATATTCTTCGTTAATCCACATGATACCATAATAGAATAAGATTGTGCATCCAGTGAACAATATAAACACCTTCAAAGTGTGCAGGATCAGTCCAAACCAGGATTTCATACGTTCTTGCCCCCATTTTTCACTCATCTTAAAGGATGGCTTTATTAGATTAGACTGTTGATTTCCGTTCCAGCCGCTTCGCTTTCCTCGGGAAGAATTATGAAAAAGCCAAACTGCCGGCTTTTTCAAAATGCAAATTCTTCCTTGGGGCTGGCACTGAGCCTCCTCGTCGCAAGCTCCTGCGGGTCTCACCTGTCCAGCGGATCCCGAAGGAGTCTGTGCGTCTTTCACTCCAATCAACAGGGCTTATTAACAACAATTGGATAAATAAATCCAGCTTCATTATATATTTATTAATCTGTATGCCAATTTGGACAAGAATTATACCTGCTGTAAAAGCAATTTTATCAGGAAATAAAAAACCCCTTCTCCAATACGGAAAAAGGGTTATGAATCATTCAGTTTCAGCCGTTTCCTTTTCCTGGCATCTGTAACAAATACCATGAAATGTCAGGCGGTGGTCTTTGATTTTGAATTTCCAGTCACGTTCAACGATTTCTTCAACATCCTCGAGAAGGTCGTCCTGAATTTCATCCACGGCTCCGCATTCAATGCAGACTAGATGGTGATGAAAATGGGCTGCGCCTTCCTGGCGGAGATCGTAGCGGGATACGCCATCCCCAAAGTTGATTTTATCGACAATTTTCAGTTCAGTCAGCAGTTCCAGTGTCCGGTATACTGTTGCCAAACCGATTTCAGGAGATTTTTCTTTAACAAGCAGATAAACATCTTCAGCACTCAAGTGGTCTTCTTCATGTTCAAGCAAAACGCGAACTGTAGCTTCGCGTTGCGGCGTTAATTTATAGCTGGACGAATGCAGCTGTTTCTTGATTCTCTCAATTCTGTTTTCCATTTCGATAACTCTCACTCCCCCGCCACTGTTCTTTTATTATATCAGAAGGGAAATGAGATTCAAAATAAAATTATTACAATCAAGAAACAATAGTTATTCTCAGATGAAAATCATTTTAGTTAATTGTATTGATAACAGCTTTCAGCAGGGCCGGTGATAAATATGCCTCCACTGCGGCGGCTGCCGCAAGGAATATGATCGCTGCCACAAAAGAAAAAATATATCTCAAAAATTGCGGCATGATTGGCTGATTAATTTTTTTCATGAATTGATTCCGGATCATTTTCAATGAAAAGGTTACTGCCATTGCCGCAGTGATGATAAATACTGGGATGATGATAAAGTTTTGCGGCAGGATGGATACGAAGGATAGTAAGAAGCCGTCCCAGTGCATTTGATTGACGAGGAAGCCGACCGTGAATCCTACGACCATTCCTTTCATGAACAACAGGATCAGAATCACAGGAAGTCCGATGATGGAAACTCCCAAAATCCAAATCAAGCCAATGAATTTCCCATTATGCAAAAAGCTTTGCAGAAATAAATCTCTGCCATCCGCAACCTTGCCTGAAGCGGCCTGTCCGAAAAATTGCGATAGATAATAGAACAGATCCTCTTTTTGCGTGAAGCTCAGACTGTTAACAATCACTGCCCCAAAGATCACTCCCATTAAAAACAGGACAATGACAAAAAGATAGATTGAGGAATACTCTCTTAAATGGTTTGCTGCGACGTCCTGGTATTTTCGTTTCTTCATCACTCTTCCTCCTGCATATTGGTTACTACCATCATATGCTCTGACTAGGAGTCTATGACTTGAATGTGGATTTTAATAGAAAGAACAAAAAGCGCTGGAAATAATGAGTGCTATATGTAGTTATCCACACCAAAACTATTTAATTTTTTCCTAAATAACGAAAAATCCGGCTTACAAAGCCGGATCGATTAATCTGCTATTTTTCCGTATTTGCCGCCTCCGCCTGCATGGAAGGCCAGTTTCCCTTTTCGTGCCATATCAATCATCCTGGCAGTTTTTTCGGGAATGACTTCTTCTAAAGAATCGACAGGTACCGAATGAAGGATGGCCATTTCTGTGCCAAAATGATCCATAAGCTTTTCCAGCATTTTCGGGCCAAGTCCTGGAATGAATTCAAGAGGTACCTGATGGATATATGGCGGCCTTCCTTCCAGAACTGCTTCAGCCGACTTTAGTTCTTCGATTCTGTCTGCCACACCCTTCACCTTTTTGAAAGAACCGCAATGCGTACAAGCTTCTTCAAATGAATGACTGTATGTTAAGCATTCTGCGCAAACAGAGCGGTGATACTTACCCAAATGGGGATCCAGGCCGTAATTGGCTGTTATTTCTCTGCCTTCTGCTCTCTTTAAGGCGAGACTAAGCTCACGGAAGGATGGTTCAGCCAGCTTGATTTTCTGGTACTCTCTCGCAATTTTGGCAAGGGAATGCGCGTCGGAATTAGTGACAAATGAGTATTGTTGAAGCTCGGAAAGCTGGCCAGCCATTCTTGTGTCAGAACTCAACCCTAACTCGATCCCATCAATCCGCTCCGCGTCAAAAACTTCTGTAAGCGTTGTTTTTACTCCTTTGCCATAAAGGCTCTTAAAAGGAGTGAAAACATGAGCCGGGATGAAGAGCCCACCAAACTCCTTTACCTTCCGTTGTAATTCACGGCCGGAAACATAGATTCTCTGGGAACTCAGGTGTACATTTTTCATGTGGCCTGACAGCCATTCCGAAAACTCCTTCATCATTCCGAGATAAGGTAAATAGCATAATACATGAATCGGGCCTTGAGTACTTTCATCATTAATTTCAAGCTCGGACCCAAGGATGATGCTCATCCCACCATACATTAATCCGCCATCAGAGTGTTCCTGAAGTTCCCCAGCCTTCAGCAGGACCTCCATCTCATCCAGCACTTCAGGAGAATGGCTGTCGATGATCCCAATCATGTTCAACCCTTTATGATCCCTGGCATGGCTGATGATATTGCCAAAGGTTAACGTTTTGGCACCTGTAATCTTGACCGCCCTGCCTGTTTTTGTCCTGCCAATATGAATGTGGAGATCAGCGAAGTATTCCTGCATTTACTTTCCCTGCGCCTCTAAAAGCTGAAGATGCAGCACCGCATACGCCGTCTTTGCATCATAAATTTTTTGATCTTTCACTAGGCCGACTGCCTCATCGAGAGTGACCTCCACAAGGTTGACGAATTCGTCTTCATCGGCGGATGCAGGGTTCGCTTTTTCAGATAGGCCAGTCGCTTTATATACATGGATGATTTCATCTGCGAAACCAGGAGAAGTATAGAAGGAAATTAACCACTCCAGATTGGTACATTCGTAACCAGTCTCTTCCTCCAGCTCCCGTGCAGCACAAATCTCAGGCTTTTCGCCCGCCTCCAGCTTGCCTGCCGGAATCTCGACGATTGTCCTTTCCAGAGCTTTCCGATATTGTTCCACCATGATGATTTTATTGTCAGCTGTCACTGGAATCACTGCAACCGCGCCGGGATGTTTGACAATTTCCCTTTTGGAGGTTTTACCATTCGGCAGTTCTACATCATCCACCTGCAGACTAATGACCTTTCCAGAAAATATCTTCTCCGTATTTAAAGTTTTTTCTTCAAGAGATTTCATGCGGACCCACTCCTGTTCTAATCCGATATCAAATGCTCATACATTTTACCATACTTGACCGAAAGGAGTATGGAGATGAAAATTTACGTTCATGGCCATGGAATCACACTGGCTGGAAAAGCGTGGGAGATCCAGCGTAAATTAAAAGAGTATGGCAAAAAGCATGAGCTTGTAAAAGACTGGATTGATGCAGTCAATCATTCAATGCGCCGTCCAGAATAGTTGAACCCACTCCATTCCTTTCGCTAAAATGAAAGAATCCAGAAAGGAACGGAGTGATTTTATGAATAAACGTCAATTAGGTTCATCCGATCTGTATGTAAGTGAAATCGGCCTTGGCTGCATGTCTTTAGGAACGGATTATGGAAAGGCGCAGACAGTGATTGAAGCTGCCCTGGAGGAAGACATCAATTATTTTGATACTGCTGACTTATACGATTTCGGAGAAAATGAAAAAATCGTTGGCCGAGCACTGAAGAATGTAAGGGATCAAGTCATTATCGCCACCAAAGCAGGCAACCGCTGGACAAAAGCTAAGGACAGCTGGACCTGGGATCCTTCAAAATCCTATATCAAAGAGGCTGTCAAGCAGAGCTTGAAAAGACTGGACACGGATTATATCGACCTTTACCAGCTGCATGGCGGAACAATAGAGGATCCGATCAATGAAACCATTGAGGCTTTCGAAGAATTAAAGTCTGAGGGGTTTATTAGATACTATGGCATTTCATCCATAAGGCCAAATGTCATTCGTGAATTCGCGCAAAAATCAAACATCGTATCTGTGATGATGCAATATAGCATACTGGACCGGCGTCCAGAAGAAGCTGCACTCCCGCTGCTCCAGGAAAAAGGAATCAGCGTCGTAACAAGAGGGACAGTAGCGAAAGGGATGCTGAGTGACAAAATGCTTGAGAAAGCATCTTCTAAAGGGTATCTCGACTATCGTTACGAAGATTTGCAAAAGGTCTTGCCATTGTTGAAAGAGAAGGTCTCCTCATCCCGTTCGCTTGCAGAGGTCGCCATCCAATACAACTTATCGCACCCTGCTGTAGCCTCTGTTGTTGCGGGAGCAAGCACCGTTGAGCAAGTGAAGGAAAATGCCGGCGCTGTGAGGGTAAATTCCCTTACGGCGGAGGAAATCAGTCTGATTCGGTCGATTACGAATGCTAATAAGTATGAACAGCATAGATAAAGTTATGGACGCCCCCTTTTCATTATTGAAAGGGGGCATTTTGATACGGCTTTTACATTAACTCGGTTTCCACTTTATGGCTCTTTTTTCAAGCTCCCTAACTAGCGGAGATTTTTCTTCTATGTATGACTCCATATCAAATTCATATTTGCCTGCAGCTACTTCTTTTACTTTTGCGTATCTGGCTGCTTCCTCTGGATGAGTCCTTAGATAATCCCGGAATACCAGATGTCTGTGCAATTCAGGACTGGCTTTTTCGTACGAATGCAAGTGTACCTTCCTGATGCCATTTTCACTCTTTTGAAAATAACGACGGCCGGGAATTCCGTTTTCGCCCTTTGCCTCGTAACCAGCTGCTGCAAGGGCAGGCGTTGCTTTTTCTACTTGTCCAAGACTGTCGGCAGCGAGCATGATGTCTATGATCGGCTTTGCACTGAGACCAGGGACGGACGTGCTGCCAATATGGTGGATCTCAACTCCCAGAGGTTTAAATATTGATACAAGAAGCTGTTTCTCCTGTTCAAAAAGCTCTGTCCATTCACTTCTGTAAGGCACAACCTCTACTCTTCTTCTCGTCATTTGAACTTCTTCCAATCCATATTGCTTTCAGAGAGCAACTCTTCAAAGGATTTGTTTTTCTCCCTTAATCGCTGTTCTTCTTTTTTACGCTGCAATTCAATCTGCTTTTTCTTTTCTTCCTCTTCCTTTAATTGCTGTTGCTGATCCTTTAGCTTCTGCATGATATCTTGATTCAAGAGATCCCCCAGTGTAGCTGGCTTCTCCTCTTTTTTTACTGGCTGCTGGCGTTTTTGTTTCTTCTTCACAGTTCATCCCTCGGTTCTTTGTTATTCTGTTAGGTTCGTTTGCTATTTACCGGTTTATCAGCTTAACAGAATTTGTTCATAACGCTGTGTTAAATTAGGCTGTTGACTTCCGTTCCAGGCGCTTCACTTTCCGCGGGGCTGGCGCTGAGCCTCCTCGTCGCAAGCTCCTGCGGGGTCTCACCTGTCCAGCTGATCCCGCAGGACATTGATTTTGCTTCCTCGAACCTGCCCACGCACGATGGAAATGCGTTAGCATTTTCGGAGGAGTCTGCGCGCCTGGAACTTAAATCAACAGGGCATAAAAAAAACAATATGCTTTAACACAGCCTTTTATAAAAAAATTATATCACCGAAATCAAGCAAATTAAATAAATCTAGTGCTGCTCCTCTTTACGAAGAAGGAACGCCACAATAATGGCGTTCCCGATTAATCAATATGCATCTAAAACGACTGAATCGTCTACCTGCAATTCTGGTTCTGTTGATTTGATGACATCCTCGACTGTATAGCCTGATGCTACTTCTGCAAGCTTCAGTCCGAAAGGTGTCACATCAATAACGGCCATGTCGGTGATGATCCGGTTCACCACGCCTTTTCCAGTTAACGGCAGGCTGCATCCTTTAAGGATTTTCGCTTCCCCGTCCTTATTCACATGTTCCATGATAACGATGATCTTCTGCGCCCCATGGACAAGATCCATTGCGCCGCCCATTCCCTTGATCATCTTTCCTGGAATCATCCAGTTTGCGAGATCACCAGATTCAGAGACTTCCATTCCGCCAAGGATGGCAATATTGATGTGTCCGCCTCGGATCATTGCAAAAGACTCGGCAGAATCAAAGTATGCCGCGCCTGGAATGGCGGTGACGGTTTCTTTACCTGCGTTGATCAAATCCGGATCGACACTGTCCTCTCCAGGATACGGCCCGATTCCAAGCAACCCATTCTCTGACTGCAAGACAACCTGCTTATCATCGGAAATGAAGTTTGCCACCAGCGTCGGCATCCCGATTCCAAGGTTTACGTAAAAGCCGTTCTCGATTTCTTTTTCAGCCCGGCGCGCGATTTTTTCCCGGACATTCCCTTTGTTTTTAATCATATGCCTTCTCCTTTCATGATCAGCCAGATTTAACTTCTCACTGTCAGCCTTTCAATCTTTTTCTCCTGATTGCCCGCTATCAGTGTCTGGACATAAATGCTTGGAGTATGGATGCTGTTCGGATCCAATTCGCCCACTTCACAGATTTGTTCTACTTCTGCAATCGTGACCTTGCCAGCAGCAGCGATCATTGGATTGAAGTTCCTTGCCGTTTTATGATAGACAAGATTTCCCATCTTATCGCCCTTCCACGCTCTGACAATACTAAAGTCAGCTGTCAGGGATTCTTCAAGGAGATATTCCTTCCCATTGAACATGCGGGTTTCTTTTCCATCAGCGATTGGGGTACCCACTCCAGCTGGAGTATAGAATGCCGGGATTCCTGCACCGCCTGCCCTGATTTTCTCAGCAAGTGTACCTTGCGGGATCAATTCAACTTCGATTTCACCAGACAATACCTGTCTCTCGAATTCTTTGTTTTCACCGACATAGGAACCAACCATTTTTTTGATTTGTTTGTTTTTAAGTAGTAAGCCAAGGCCCCAGTCATCAACGCCACAGTTATTCGAAATGACAGTCAGGTCTTTAACTCCTTTTTCAACAAGTGCCAGAATCGCATTTTCCGGAATCCCGCACAGCCCGAATCCCCCAACCATCAGCGTTGCGCCGTCATGGATATCCGCCACAGCATCTTGAAAGGATGTATAAATTTTTTTCATCGTTCTTCCCCCTTTGACTATGGAAAGCGCAGTGTAGCCGGAAGTTCGGCAATCACTGAGCTAGACATGATATTAGTTCACACTTTTAGGCCAGTTCCACCACGGTAGCGACACCCTGACCGCCGCCAATGCAAAGCGTCGCTAGACCCGTCTTTGCATTCCTTCGCTTCATTTCATGGATTAATGTTACTAGAATCCTGGCTCCGCTTGCTCCAATCGGATGGCCCAGCGCGATCGCCCCGCCATTCACATTCAGAAGATCCTTGTTAAAATTAAGCTCGCGGTCGACAGCAAGAGATTGCGCAGCAAATGCTTCGTTTGCTTCAACCAGTTCCATTTGTTCAAGGGTCATACCCGCTTTGTTTAATGCTTTCTTCACTGCGTTGACAGGACCGATCCCCATGATGCTCGGGTCGACACCAGCACTTGCATTCCCTTTGATGACCACAAGCGGTTTAAGTCCCAGCTCTTCAGCTTTTGCGCGGCTCATAACGACAAGCGCTGCAGCTCCATCATTGATTCCGGAAGCGTTCCCGGCGGTCACGCTGCCATCTTTCTTGAAGGCAGGGCGCAATCCGCCAAGTTTTTCGGCCGAAGTCCCCTTTTTCGGATACTCATCTGTATCAAAGACAAGAGGATCACCTTTCCGCTGCGGAATCTCAATCGGAACGATCTCATCATTGAATTTTCCTTCTGCAATGGCCTTCACGGCTTTTTCCTGGCTGGCTGCCGCAAACTCATCCTGTTCGCCGCGGCCGATTTCATATTTAGTGCACAGGTTTTCAGCCGTAACGCCCATATGGTAGTCATTAAATGCACACCAAAGTCCGTCGGTAATCATACTGTCTACCATTTTCTGGTCTCCCATTTTGAAACCTTCCCTGGCATTTTTTAATAAATAAGGTGCCTGGCTCATATTTTCCATTCCGCCAGCCACAACGATTTCCGCGTCTCCAGCGATAATCGCCTGTGCTGCCAGATGGACCGCCTTCAAGCCGGAACCACAAACTTTATTGATCGTCATAGAGGAAGCGCTTTCAGGGATGTCCGCTTTAATGGCTGCCTGCCTTGCAGGGTTTTGCCCTAAACCAGCCTGAAGCACATTGCCCATGATGATTTCATCCACCTGATCAGGCTGTACCCCAGCCTGCCTCAACGCGTCTTTTATGACCGCTGCCCCTAATTCTGGTGCGGAAATATTTTTCAAACTCCCATTAAAGCTGCCGATTGCTGTTCTTACCGCAGCTACGATTACTGCTTCGGTCTTGCCCAAACTGCTCACCCTTTCTGAAGTTCTCACATGTTATTTACTTCTATTGATTTGAATCAAATCCCTTTTATTTTATCAAAATTTTATTTATTCTTGCATTTTTAAAAATATTCTATTTACAATTAGACTATCTGAAGAGGAGGGGTACATACTATGCTGCAGCTTCCCAAGAAGGTTGAAATAATTGAGGTAGGCCCAAGAGACGGACTTCAAAACGAGAAAAATTTTGTTCCTACGAATGTAAAAAAAGAGTTTATTATTGCATTAAAAAATGCCGGACTTAAAGAGATGGAGCTCACTTCCTTCGTATCGCCGAAATGGGTTCCCCAGATGGGCGATGCTGCGGAAATCGTTGCAGATTGTCTTGACGGAAACACGAGGAACATCGTCCTCGCCCCAAATAAAAAGGGAATTGAACGTGTCTATATGACCGATTGCAAAGCCGTCGCTGTCTTTGTCGGTGTCAGCAATACCTTTAATCAAAAAAATATTAATAAAACAACTGCCGAGAGTCTTGCCGAAGTGCTGCCGCTGATTGCTGAGCTGAAAGCGAAGGATTATTTTGTACGCGCCTGTATTTCAACAGCCTTTTACTGCCCATATGAGGGTAAAGTGGAAGAGGATGAAGTCCTTGCACTTTGCGGTGAGTTTGTCCGTGCCGGTGTCGATGAGCTGAGCGTGGCCGACACAATCGGCATGGCAGCGCCCCATGAGTCTTACTCATTGTTTTCAAAATTAACAGAAGCATATCCTGATGTGCTGATGACCGCGCATTTCCATGATACAAGGAAGCTTGCACTGTCCAATATTTTTGCCGCACTTCAGGCTGGTGTCACCCGCTTTGATACTTCAGCCGGCGGTCTTGGCGGCTGCCCATTCGCACCTGGTGCTGCCGGAAACGCCGCGACTGAGGATGTCGTCTACATGCTCCACAGGATGGGAATCGAAACAGGAGTGGATCTTGATAAACTGCTCCAGGCTGTTGAGCTCATCCAGCCTCATATTTCAAGGCCGATAGAAAGCACTTACTATAAGCTGAATTCAGTCCGTGTTTAAAAAACTTGCATAACCTCCCTTCCAGAAATCCATCTTATTAGAAGAAGTGATTTTGAAGAAGGGAGCTTATTTTATGAGCCAAAAACGTGACAAAGGCTACAGCCAGCAAGGCAAGCCCAATGCAGACACAGTTAAGCAGCAGATTGCTGCAGAGGATTTGGAAAAAGCAATCCACCCAACAAAGCGTCAAAATTCCCAGCAATAAGATTTTTCGGACCGCCTGAAACGGCGGTCTTTTTATGTTTGTAATTCACATATAATGGTAAAATAAAGAAAAACAAATTATCGGAGGGTTGATCTTGAGAAAGGCGTTCCGTGTGTTATTTTCCTTTTTGATTGTTTTGGCCTCACTGGGGGTTTTTATATCCAATAAAGTCATGTTTTTAAAAAGGAAAGATGACGAAGAAATTTTCAACCGTGAAAAGGAAGCTGGCCATCTGGTGCCCGATGAATATGAAGCACTGCCGAAAAGGGAAGTGATCATCCCCTCCTCTTTTGGCTATTCATTGAAGGCCGTCCTCGTTGAACCGAATGACACAAACCGTTACATTATCATTGCCCACGGTGTCACACAGAGTAAGACGAACTCCGTGAAATATATGAATCTTTTCCTGAACAAAGGCTTCAATGCGGTTATTTATGACCATCGCCGTCACGGGGAATCTGGAGGGAAGACCACAAGCTATGGTTTTTATGAAAAGTTCGATCTTAAATCAGTGGTAGATTGGCTGAGGGAGGAAAAAGGCCCGGATTTGCTCCTTGGAATCCATGGTGAATCCATGGGGGCTGCTACCCTGCTCCTTTATGCGGGCATCCTGGAAGATGGCGCAGATTTCTATGTCGCTGACTGCCCTTTCTCCGACTTCAGCGAGCAGCTCGCCTATCGCATTAAGGCAGAGGTCAAGCTCCTGCCAACCAAACTATTGCTTCCAGTTGCCAACTTGTTCGTCCGCATCCGTGATAAATATTCATTGAGTGAAGTATCTCCTATTGCTGTTATTGAAAATATTAAGAACCCGATCCTCTTCATACATAGCCGCAAGGACGACTTCATTCTGCCCTCGATGACCGAAGCGCTTTTTGAGCAGAAAAAAGGACCAAAGAAACTGTTCATGGCCGAAAACGGCCTGCATGCCCAGTCCTACAGCCAAAATCGGGAACAATATGAGAAAGTGCTTGATGAATTCCTCGAGGAATATGTATTTGCAGATCATGGAGACACGGTAGCGGGACAGTAACTGCGTTGTGGGAAGTCTGTATCGGACACTTTTCTCTCCTCCCGGCTTCGTTTTGTCCGATGACCACAGAAAAAAGGATGGCTCATCCCGGAGCCATCCTTTCCCTTTACTGCTTTTCACCCTGGCGATCAATTTCTTTGCCCTCGGCGTCGAGTGCCCTGACTTGTTTATACTCGCCAATATCATAATAATAACGTTCGTTTTCTTTTTCAAAGATTTCTATTTTCGTAAACTTGCCGTCAGCTCCCGCCGCTTCTATTGTCTTAATGTTCGGGTTGACGATTTTTCCGAAGATCACAGGAATTTTTGCATCCAATTTCCCATCTTCATTAAAGGCTGTGAATGTGTCTGCATACAGGATCATAAAATCATTTTTATAATAAGTCCAGTGGTTATGCCCTGCATTTTCCCAGCCTTCTTTTTCGCTGCCCTTAATATAGGCGACTGCCAGTGCGTCGAATGTGTTGGAGCCTTCCTTTTGTTCTGTTGTGTAAAAGACGAGCCAGCCATCCTCTACCTTTTCCTTGTGGACCAACTGTTTGATGTTGAACGGAATTCCATTTTGGATTGCTTCTCCTGCAGTCCTGTACGCGCACGCAGACAGCATTAACATGCACATCACCAGTATCGCTGCTTTTCGCAATTTCGCCATCTCTATCCCCTGCCTTCTCACCAAACTTCTATGTATATCTACAACCTTCTCTCTTATTTAACCTTTTTTTCAATTTTTTGTAAACTCATACACTCGTTTTATCGTAAAAGCTCATTCTTGGGTTCAAATATTCATTTGGACTTTTTAATTGGAAACAACCTGTCGTATCCTTGTAGTCAAGCGTCATTTCCTCATCAAAAAAGACTTCTCTTGCTTTTTCAATATAGACGGGAATGCTGCCCGTTTCTATTTGATTTTCATCCTCATCCCGTTTACTTTCAAGCCAAAGGGCAGCTACACCATTCACTGCACAGCCGCAGCCATCAATATCATATTTCAGTTTTACAAATCCTTTTTTTTCTGAAATTTTTTCCTGCAGTTTTTTTGATGCTGCGTCGGTGATTTTTAATTTCATGACTTGCACCTCCTTGCTGGTTTTCAGGTCTGTTCGCTCCAATCAAAAGTGGACCAAAAATCAACCTTAGCTTAAATTGAGCCTTCATTTTAACATACCATGATCAATATTTCGTTTCGGAGCCCTTGTGTTCATTTCAAAATAACCTTGCAATTTCTCTGGAAAGCTTTTACTATCAAAGATAATTGTGACAATATGAAAGGAGTGTTTTTTTGTCAAAAGTAACGATTAAAGTAAATGATAATGGTTCAATAAGAATTACCGGCGATGTTGAGTTGTTGGATGGTGCCGGCAATAAGTATGAGACTAAGCCGGCTTTCTCGCTTTGCCGCTGCGGTATGAGCAAAAACATGCCGTTCTGCGACGCTTCCCATAAAGGGAAATTCGAGTCGATCGTGCGTGCACCGCAAACGGAAGAAACAGAATAATTCATTGAGGGCAATGGTCGTTCCATTGCTCTTTTTCATGGGGATTCGTTGACTAAAATAGGCTACCATTCATCCGCAAGCCTGACATCGGCAATAGCCGAAATGTCGATGCGGTGGATTTCCTCGAACCTGTCAACGATATGGAGTTTCTGCCCGAGCTCATTCCAGTAATGGATTTTCCCGATCACCAATTCGTACTTCCTCTGCCGGTAATAGGTTATGCTGAGCGGGCGATTGTACTCCATCGCTTCGAGGATCGTTTCATTCAATTGTTCAAGCTGCTGTTCATCCAGCTGTTTTTCTTTTTCGTATCCGTCTTCCTGTGCCCAGTCGCGCAGCATTTTTACATGTTCAGGAAGCATCATGGACGTCCACTTGATTCTTCCGCGGTCACGAATCATCTTGATTCCTCCCTTCTTCTATCAGCCTTTATGCCCGCCAACCAGGGCCGCACGATGTCTTGCTGTGCCGGCGGCCGTATAGGAAACGGCCCTTAGGAGAGCGGCTGATCCGTATCGGCTGCGAATCCGGTCCATCGCATAGCCCAGCTCTTTCTTTTTCCAGCCGTTTTTTTCAAATAAATTCAATTGGAATTCACTGTCGGCGACAAGATTACCGAGGGAAATCGAAATGCTGCGCACCGTTTTTCCTGTATAATTCTCGGCAAAAAGCTCAAGGCAGACACGATACAGGTCCATCGTAATATTGGTTGGTTCCTCAATCGTCCTTGAGCGGTGGAAGCCTCCTCCAAATTCATCCTGGCTGTAGCCAATCCCAAAGCTGATTGTCCGGCCTGCTTTTCCATGGCTCCTTGCCCTGCGTGCGACTTCTTCGCACATTTCGAGGATGACATGTTTGATTTCCTCTTCTTCCTTATAATCCCGGAGCAAAATCTGGCTCTTTCCAAAGCTGACCTGCCCTTCCATGATCGGTGCTCCGATATCCGAAAAATCGATTCCCCATGCATGCCAGTACAGCTGATTGCCCATGATGCCGAATTTTTTCTCCAATTTTTCAAGGTCATAACGGGCCAGCTGCCCGACTGTGAAAATCCCCATGCTGTTCAGTGTTTTTTCAACGCGGCGGCCAATCCCCCACATTTCCCTGAGCGGCGAGACACTCCACAGCTTCGTCTGAACATCGTCATAGGTCCATTCGGCAATTCCTTTATTCTTTGCATCAAGATCAAGACACAGCTTCGACATCAGCATGTTCGGGCCAATCCCGATTGCACACGGGAGCTGGAACTCGCGCTCAATGTCATCTTTGATTTTTTTTGCGATTGAAGCAGCGTCGCCCCAAAGTTTTGAAGCTCCATCGACTTTAATGAAGCTTTCATCGACACTGTAAGTATGGATCGCTTCCTTCGGGACATAGCGATTGAATACGCGGGAAATTTCGGTGGAAATTCGCAGGTACGTTGACATTTGCGGATCAACGACAACTATTCGCGGATTATCGGGAATTTCAAACTTTCGTGACCCGGTCTTGATGCCAAACTCCTTTTTCAAGCGGGGGGAAGCGGCCAGGACAACGCTACCCGGGCGATCGAGATTCCCGACGACAGCCAAGTAGCAGTCAAGAGGATCAAGGCCGAGCATCACGGCGGAACAGCTCGCATAAAAGCTCTTCATATCCACGCACAGAATCTTATTTTGCGGCATTTCGCTGTAATCCACCAATATTCCCTCCTCCCTTCTGCAGACTGCCTGCTGACATTAAGAACATCCGTTCTATTTCATTATACCCATAATAATAAGCGAATATGCGTTCGGTTTCAATGGAAATTTTGCGGCGGACTGACTTAATTAAGGTTTAAATGGTGTGTCATTCCAAGGCTGGACAATTTTATAAAAGGCTGTTTTCAGCCGGCAGTTCTGAGTATAATCAAAAGGGAGAGGTGCTGTTTTTATGGATAAAAAACTCATTCGCAAAATGGTCCAAAAGTGCTTCGTGCAATATCGGCATGAGGACTCCCTGCCGTTCGGCGAGGCAGAATTCGAGGGTTTATATGAAAAGATTTTGGAACTAAAGAGCGAAGAACCTGAGGCGGACTTGCATGAAATCATCCATGATGCCGTTTATGAATTTTTGGCAACGTAAGAGCAAAGGCTGCCCTTTTGAGGACAGCCTTTCGATTATTTTAATCTGATATTTGCTTCACCTTTGATTGTTGCGGGGTAGTCATTCAGCTTTAAGGTAATCGGTCCTGATGCTGCTTCTTCACCGAAATAGGGAATCAAGAATTCAACAAATTCTTCTTCGCCGCTCCATCTGACAGCTTGTGAGCCATCACCGATTTTCCCGCCGTTTTGGTCAACTGCCTGGTCAAGAGAAATATTTTCTTCTTCAGAGCCCCTACGGAAGGTGAGCATCAATTGATTCTCCTCCCTGCCCACCTTTAGCAATCTGCCGTCATCTGGAGACTTCAGGATTTCAAGTTTAGCCGGATCAACAATAATTTCAAGCTCCTTTTTATCAATTGCCCGCAAGGAATTAAAGCGAAGATACAGCTCTTTTGGCTTCTTGAAAAAATTACTCTGCAAATAAAACTCTTTTGTGTCTGCATCAGAATAGACAGATGTTGTTCCATTCGTGATTGCTGCCCACTCACCTCCCGTTTCATCAACGAGTCTCAAATCCTCAAATCCAAAAATTCGCTTTGAATTACTCTTATCAAAATGGACAGTTACACCAATCCTTGTTGGGTAGATCGATACTTTTTCGACAGTGATTTTCTGTCCTTCGAATTCGACTGTTTCATTTACTTCAACTATTTCTTTTTTATCCTTGAAGGCATCCTTGTCGATCGAGAATGGGAGCACCCATGTATCAGCAAGCTTAGTCAGAGGCTTACCATCTTCTGTTCTTCCTTCAGCTAGCTCGATACTCAGCTTCAAGTTTTCTGGCAGATTATTCTCATAAAATTCATAGGTTGCCTGAAGCAGCTGCTCGTTATTTTGTGCGTCATCTATCCATCCGCCAAAAGAAGACACTGTTTCTTCTATGTTATTCCCTGCACTGTCGGTCATCCTCAAGTTTTCAACCGAGATTTCCTTATGCCCTCCTGAAGAGTCAATCTTATAAAACAGCACCATCATCTGTTCGTCTACAATCACCGAATCTAATGTGACCTTAAGGCCGTCATGTTCATCTGATACATCGATTTTTTGTGCGAAGTCATTTTCGACGGCTGATGTCAATCCTTTGTCGAAACGCACAAGCTCAACAATCTTCTCCATCCCCGGTATTAAGGTGACATACGAAGCAAATGTTTCTGAGGTCCTGAGCATCGCTGTAAAAGCAAAAATCAGGATGGCTGCTGACGCGAATGTTCTCATAAAAAATAGGTTTTTCTTCTTTTTCCTTTTCCCCTGGCTGATTCCGGCAGCAATCGCCGCGTCAAGCTGAAATTCAGGAACTTCAATATTCTCAAGTGCGGCCTGGGCCTTTGTCAGCTTTTTTTCCTCGGCATTAAGCATAGCCCAATCCCCCCTTATCTTCGAGCTGTCCGCGAAGTTCCTTCAGCCCTTTATTAAGCCATGTCTTCACTGTGCCTTCAGGACATTCAAGAATTTCAGCGATTTCCTTGATTTTAAAATCATGCACATACTTCAATTCGATGACCTGCCTTGTTTTGGAATCGAGCTTTCCGATGACTTCCTCCACCTCGAGCCAGCTGGACTGATGCTCGGCCCCCATCAGGCTGATTAGATCATCGCTGACAAGTATACGCTGCTTCTTCTTCAATTCATCATTGCAATAGTTTAACAGGATCCTTGTCAGCCAAGTCGTAAAGTATTGCGGGTCCTTCACCTTGCGGATCGAGCGGAAAGCCCTGTACGTAACCTCCTGCAGCGCTTCGACTGCATCCTCGCTATTTTTCAAGTAACTGAGGGCGATCCGGTATAGGCGTACTTTATGAAGCTGCATCAATTCGTAAAATGCCGCTTCATCGCCTTTCTTCGCCCTGCGTACCAATTCCTGAAGCTCCAAAATGTCTCCCCCTGACTTTGTATCTATCTATTAGACCTGTAAGGCGAAAAAAAGTTTTAAAAGATTAAAAAAACCGCCAAAAAAATATTTTGGGCGGTCTTTAAAAAACTATTTTTGGTTAAAAGCCTTCTTTCCAAAAAGCTCAAATGCCCGCGGAAATAAAGTGTAGAATATGCTGCCTGCATTCATCCAGCGCGGCAGATTGATTTCCCTTGTTCCAGTCAGCATCCTGCCGACTACCTGGCTGGCAACATATTCTGGTTTTAGCATGAATTTTTTTACATTTTTTACGTAGTTGCCCTGTTTATCTGCGATGTTAAAGAAATTCGTTTCAATCGGCCCTGGATTTACAGACGTAACAAAAATATTATCATCCGCAACCTCCATGCGCAGACTGTTCGTATATCCAAGCACCGCATGCTTAGTTGCCGAATAGACGCTGGATTTCGGCGTAGCAATCTTGCCGGCCTGGGAAGCGATATTGATGATATGGCCGCTTCGCCTTATCTTCATCCCTGGCAGCACCATGGCTGTGCAGGCCATCAAACCTACAACATTGACGTCAAACATCGATTTGATATCTTCGATTTTCGCTTCGTGGGCGAAGTCGAAAATACCAAAGCCAGCATTATTGACTAGAATATCAACATGTCTAATTTCAGTTAGAACTTGGGAGAACACGGCCTTGATTGAATCAGTATCCGATACATCAAGCTTCTGAGCATGGACATTGATGGCGTATTTTGCTTGTAATTCCGCTTTTAAAACCTCAAGTTTATCATTGCCACGGGCAAGGAGGACTAGATTCGCTCCACGCGCAGCACAAAGCCTGGCAATTTCAGCCCCGATCCCTCCGGAAGCACCCGTAATAATTATATTTTTTCCTTTTAATGATTGCATTGCAGTTCACCTCATTTGGCTGTATAAACGAAGGTTTTCCCTTCCTCCCTGACTGAAAGGGTGCCAAGGGATTGTAAATAATCAAGCTGTCCGACTGTTTCGGAAATGGTTAAATTCAATTCGCGTTCATAGACAGTAGGGAATAGTAGTTTGCAAACCTCAAATACAGTGAGCTCCCTGCCTTCCAGCATACCCCTTACCTGCATCGCCCGATCATGCTGACGGGCAATCCGCTTTTCGATCAGGCTGTGCAATTCTGTTATCTCCGTTCCATGACCCGTGTATACGAGACCAATCGGATATTGCTGCAATTTTTTTAGGGACGCATTATATTGGACCAGCGGTTTTGGCCTCTCCGGTTCACCTGGAAGCGGCGGCTCCAGCAGCGGGTTTGGCGAGATCCCTGCAAGGATTGTATCACCGGCAATCATGGTGCCATCCTTCTCACGCAAGAGGACGATATGGCTTTGTGCGTGTCCGGGTGTCTCAATCACCCTCCATCCTGGCAGTGCCGGCGGGATATCATTTTCAAGAATAGTTCCAGATAATGAGCGATTGCATGAAAATACCAAAGTATTTTTCATCACTTTCATCGAAGGCATAAAATACCTCTCAGGAATGCCTGTTTGCAGAAAGAATTTCTCATAAAACTGTTGATGTTCCTGCGCAAATTCAGGAGTCCTGTTAATCCACCGTTCGTTCAGGGGATGGCCATGAACTTCAAGTCCAGGAGAAAAATAATCCAGCATCCCAACATGGTCCGGATGGTCGTGCGTCAGAATCACCTGCTCGATATCCGCCGGATTCAGCTTTAAATCCGCCAACTGGGACTTGAAAGATTCCCAGGACTCCTCCGTCTTCGTACCGGCATCAACGAGTGTCAGCCTGTCCCCTTTTATTAAGTAAGCATTGACATCGCCGACAGGAAAAGGTGTCGGCAATGTCAGTTTGGCAATTCCTTCTTTCCATTCTGCCATTTGGACTATACACCTCGAAACATTATTTTTATATAAGGTAAACCGCTTGTTTGTTTATGTAAGTGTTTATTTTTAAGATTACCGGTATTTTTTCAATATAAAATTAAGTTTACCCCTAAAGCTGGCAATTGTCATTATTTTCACTTTTTGTTTTCAGAAAAAACTAAAAATTAATTATTTGCCCTCTTGACAATAGGGTTGTCCTTCTTGCATAATCACTATTAAAATTTCAATCAAACAACAGCACTTGAGCAAGACGAGTAGACAGGAATGGTAACAGAGAGTGGAGTCCACCGGCTGAAAGGCTCCGCTGCCCTCTTCATGTTGAACCCTACCTTGCAAGCTGCCAGGCAAACCTGGACGCATACCGGCGTTATCGGATTATGAGCTGCACTTCTTTGGCGATGGCCGAAGAAGTGAATGAAGGTGGTACCACGGAAGCATGGCCTTTCGTCCTTTTATGGATGAAGGGTCTTTTTGTTTTTTTTACAAAGCTGGTTGACAGGAACGAGGAAGAACTCCTGCTAGTCAACTGAGGAAAAAAATTTTATGGAGGCGATCACGATGAAGAAGCTTGTTTTTGTTGGGGCAGGTTCGATGGCAGAAGCGATGATTTCGGGTATAGAGGCAAGCAGGCTTCTTCCGGGAGGACAAATTTGGGCTACGAATAAACATGATACTGACAGACTGAAAACGCTCGAATTAAAATATGGAATTAAATCGACCTATGATCTGAAAGAGCTTTTTGAAAATGCCGATGGGGTTGTCCTGGCGATGAAACCAAAGGACGCAGCAGCCGCAATGGAAGAAATCAGATCTTACCTGACTGAAGATATGCTTGTTGTTTCCGTCCTCGCTGGGGTTTCGATTGATGCGATTGTGACAGCAGCCGGGAAATCTCTGGCAGTTGCACGTGCAATGCCAAACACATCGGCTGCGATTGGCAAATCGGCAACAGCCCTGGCTGTGAACGAATACGTTAGCGAATTACAAAAAGCTCAGGTGCAAAAGCTGTTTAACACAGTTGGACTGACGACAATTGTGGAGGAATATCAGCTTGATGCGGTCACAGGACTTTCAGGAAGCGGGCCGGCATACATCTATTATCTTGTTGAGGCAATGGAAAAAAGCGCAGTGGAAATCGGGCTGGAAAAGCAAATTGCCAAGCAGTTGATCATCCAGACCCTCCTAGGGGCTGCGGAAATGCTGACAAAGTCAGACAAAGAGCCAGCACAGCTTCGCTTCGAGGTAACGAGCCCTGGCGGAACCACAGAAGCAGGCATCAGCATCCTTGAACAGCATGGGGTGCAATCCGCATTCGTATCTTGTATCAAGGAAGCCACAGCCCAATCGAAGAGGCTTGGCCATTTGCTCGGCAATGAGCTGTCAGCGGCTAACCGCCCGATTTAAAATTGCAATCACCCTTCCTGTTTATCTACAATGGAGAAAAACAACAGGGACGTGTGCACGATGCTTTTAATCTTACTGACTTTAACTCTCCTGATCTGGATTGCAGCGACGCTTGACGCCTTGATTGGTTTCAGAAAGCTCGAGTCGCTTGAGAAAGCAAATGGAGTTAGCCATGGACCGCTTTTGAGCGTAATTGTAGCCGCCCGCAACGAGGAAGACCATATTTTGCAAAGCGTCCAGACTCAGCTGGCGCAAACCTACCGCCATAGTGAGTGGATTCTGGTAAATGACCGCTCTGAAGATAAAACCGGAGAACTGATGGATAGGCTGAAAGAATCGGACGAAAGAGTCAGGGTCATTCATATCGAAAGTTTGCCAGAAGGATGGCTTGGCAAAAACCATGCTCTCTACAAAGGATACTTGCATGCGTCTGGAAACCTGATTTTGTTTACAGACGCAGATGTTTTATTTAGTCCAGACGCTTTCTCAAAAGCGATCGGATATTTTGAAAGACACACACTCGACCACATGACCGCCGCTCCAAATTTGAGTGCGAAGCCATTTTGGCTGAAAGCATTTGTCGCCTTCTTTTTATTTGGTTTTTCATATTATAAAAGACCCTGGCTCGCCAATAATCCACGGTCGAAAACTGGTGTCGGCATTGGTGCTTTTAATATGATCACCAGGACAGCATATGAAAAAGCGGGCACACATGAACAAATTAAAATGCGGCCCGACGATGATTTGCAGCTCGGCATGATGGTAAAGCAGGCAGGGCTCCGGCAGCGAATCGTAACGGCCATGACGCTCATTGAAGTTGAATGGTACCCCAGCTTAAAGGAAGCGCTGGCAGGATTGGAGAAAAATACTTTCGCCGGCCTACACTACCGGATCAGCATGGTGCTGTTTTCCGTGTTCGGAGTTTTTATTTCACAGGTGGTTCCTTTTATTACTGTCTTTTCCGGAGACAAAGAACTTGCCTTGTTAAGTGCGGTCAATCTGATTTTCCTGGCAATCCTTTATATGATGGTCACGAAGAGAATGACCCGGTTTTCTCCATGGCTGTTCGCGGCACTCCCCTTCACGGCGATGCTGTTTATTTTTTCAATCATCAGGGCCAGCTATTTAACTTTCAAACGAGGAGGCATCATCTGGCGCGGAACGAAATACACCCTTGCTGAATTAAGAAAAAATTCATTGAAGTGAGTACATTTTTTCCTTTCCGCTAAAAGCCCTGTTATACTTAGAATATATTTTGATTACCGAAATAAAGGAGGCTTCTAGTTTGGAAAAAAAATTGTTTTCCCCATATAAAATTAAAGGACTTACACTGAAAAACCGTATTGTCATGGCACCCATGTGCATGTATTCATGTGATAAAGATGATGGAATGGTCACAGATTTTCATATGACCCACTATGTCAGCCGGGCTGTCGGACAAGTCGGACTGATCATTCTGGAGGCTACTGCTGTCACACCTCAAGGGCGGATTTCTCATCAGGATCTGGGAATCTGGAGCGATGAGCATGTACCAGGACTTTCAGGCCTAACAGAACAAATCAAGAAGAGCGGAGCTGCGGCCGGCATCCAGCTTGCCCATGCCGGCCGTAAAGCGGCGCTGAGAGATGAAATCATCGCCCCTTCTGCATTGGCTTTTGATGAGAAATACAAAGAACCAAAGGCAATGACCATTGAGGAAATCAAGGAGACTGTAGAGGCATTCAGGCTGGCTGCTGACAGAGCTAAGCAAGCAGGTTTTGATGTTATTGAGATCCATGCTGCCCATGGTTATTTGATCAACCAGTTCCTATCCCCGCTAACAAATGAACGGGAAGACGAATACGGCGGCATTGCCGATAACCGTTTCCGATTCCTGCGTGAAGTGCTTGAAGCGGTGAAAACTGTATGGGAGGGGCCGCTGTTTGTCCGGGTGTCTGCTTCCGATTATCATGAAGAAGGCTTGAACATCAATGATTACACTGCGATGTCTGAATGGATGAAAGAACTGGGTGTTGACTTGATCGACGTCAGTTCCGGTGCTGTTGTACCGGCAAGGATCAATGTATATCCAGGCTACCAGGTGAGATTCGCGGAAAAAATCAAACATGAAGCTGATGTGGCGACAGGTGCCGTTGGATTGATCACTACCGGAATACAGGCAGAAGAAATCCTGCAGAATGACCGGGCCGATTTGATCTTCATTGCACGCGAACTCCTGCGCGACCCATACTGGCCAAGGACAGCAGCAAAAGAGCTCGGAACAAGCATCGAAGCACCTGAACAATATAAACGAGGATGGATATTCTAACATTTAGCCGGCGTGGATGCCGGCTTTTTCTATTCGTGCAAAATGGAACGAAAATTGGAATTGCAACTAAATCCGGTCATCCCAAATTCGGTTTAGCAGTGTTTGCTCAGAGGAAACGACGAGCTCAAAAACATCGGGGTTCGTCATTTCCATCAGACAGTCGTAACCAAAACTCTCATTGAAATATCTCATCAGCAAAGTCGTCATATTTCCGTGGCTGACGAGGAGAATATGGTCCTCATCAGAACATAAGACATCCTCGATCAATGACTTGGCTCGCTCCATTGCAGCAGAATGGGACTCGCCGCCTTCATACACCAGTTCAAAATCCTCAAAGCTTTGCTTAAGTTTATCGCGCCAATCCTCAAAGCTGACCGTGCTGAGCACTCTTTCACCCAGCCTATCATCTTCAATAATTTTTATCTCCCTCGAGTCAGACAGTGGCTTGATTGTATCCAATGCCCTTTTGAAGGGGCTTGAATAAATGGCATCAATCTCTTTTATCTTAAAAAAATCCACCAGCGCCAGTGCCTGTTTTCTTCCCTGTTCAGTCAACGGAGAATCCACAGGCTGGCCAGCTGCACTTGCATGCCGTACGAGATAGATCGTTTTCATAATGTCCACTCCCTGAATTCAGTCATCTTCATAAGGCACGGAAATTTCCAGAAAGTCCTCTGAAATGACAGTATTGGTGAATATATTTCTTGCCTCGGCTACAAGCTGAGTCCAGTCATTGCGGTCATATCTCGAACTGATATGGGTCAGGCAAAGCTTTTTGGCAAAGGCTTTAAGTGCTGTCTCGGCAGCCTGGAGGGTGGTAGAATGATAATATTCGTATGCGAGTGCTTCTTCCCCAGCGGAAAAAGTAGCTTCATGGATCAGCAGGTCTGCATCCCTGGCAAGCCATAGCGCATTGCTGCAAATCCTTGTATCCCCCAATACCGTTACAATCCTGCCTTTTTGCGGGGGGCCGACGAATTCAGCAGGATCAAGTTCCGTTCCATCCGCCAAAGTGATCACTTCGCCATTTTTAATTTTTTTATAATCCGGACCTGGCATTACTCCAGCAGCCGCAAGCTTTTCCGCAAGCAAAGTACCAGAGCGGTCTTTCTCCCTTACTCTATACCCGTATGAAGGAATTCCATGCTCTAATAGCCTGGCTTCAACAACAAACTGGTCATCTTCAAACACGATTCCTTCCTCGATTTCAATGATTTCAATCGGGTATTTTAAGTAGGATTTGCTAATTTTTAGCGAGACCTCTATGTACTCTTTGATTCCTGTTGGGCCGTATACGGTCACCAATGAATCTCCGCCCTGGAATGAACGGCTCGACAACAGTCCTGGCAATCCGTATATATGGTCACCATGGAGGTGGGTGATAAAGATTTTCTCAATTCTCCTCGGCTTGATACTAGTATGTAATATTTGATGCTGAGTCGCTTCCCCGCAGTCAAACAGCCAGACTGCTCCTCGCTCCTCCAGCAATTTCAATGCTATTGAAGTGACATTCCGGAGTTTGGCAGGCACTCCTGCTCCGGTTCCCAGAAAAAACACATCCATGCTAAAACATCCTCTCGTACAAAACGCCTGTGACTAAGCAGGCTGATTCCTTGTTCCTTCCAATATATCATAAGGAATGGTGAATAGATAAACCAAACCTTGGTTAAGTTCAAAAGGGCATAGTTCCAGACAATTGGAAGAAAACTAAATACAGTTCAAACAGTTGCTAATTGTCCTTGAAACCGATAAAATTTTGTATTTGTAGAGTGTTTTTATACATATTGATTAAATTCACATAAAGAGAGGTTCTATATTGTGGCAAACACCGAAAAACCAACAGCTTTAATCATGATCTTCGGGGCTACGGGAGACCTGGCCAACCGTAAATTGTTCCCTTCCCTCTATAACCTGTTCGAAAAAGGCAAGCTGGAGAAATTCGCGGTCATTGGCGTGGCCCGCCGTTCACTGTCCAACGAAGAGTTCCAGCTGAAGGTAAAAGAATCTGTAAAAGAAAATGGATCGTCAGAAGCAAACATTGAAGAGTTTGTTTCGAAGTTTTTTTATCATTCGCATGATGTTACTGATTCCAGTTCTTATATTTCACTCCGGAAGCTTGCGGAAGATTTGGACAGCCACTACGGGCTAAATGGCAACCGGATTTTCTACCTTGCCATGGCACCGGAATTCTTCGGGACGATTGCCGAACACTTGAAGAAGGACAAACTGACAGACGTGTCTGGATTTAAGCGACTAGTGATCGAAAAACCATTCGGACATGACCTCGAGTCAGCCAAAGTATTGAACAAGCAAATTCGCAAATCTTTTTCAGAAGATGAAATCTACCGGATAGACCATTATCTGGGCAAGGAAATGGTCCAGAACATTGAAGTGATCCGTTTTGCGAATGCGATGTTCGAACCGCTCTGGAATAACAGATACATCTCAAACATCCAGGTTACATCCAGCGAAACGCTTGGGGTAGAAGAACGCGGCCGTTATTACGAAACGAGCGGAGCACTTCGTGACATGGTCCAGAACCATATGCTCCAGATGGTTTCATTGCTTGCAATGGAGCCGCCAATCAAGTTGACTACAGATGAGATCCGCTCGGAAAAAGTAAGAGTGTTCCGTGCCCTGCGTCCGGTAAAAGGGGAAGAAGTCAATGAGTACTTTGTGCGCGGCCAATATGATAAAGGTGAAATGAACAGCAAAGAAGTACCTGCTTATCGCCAGGAGGAAATGGTGGATCCTGAATCGAATACCGAAACTTTTGTTGCTGGAAAGCTGATGATCGATAACTTCCGCTGGGCTGGCGTGCCATTCTATATCCGTACAGGAAAACGAATGAAGGCTAAATCAACTAAAATCGTGATCCAATTCAAGGATATTCCGATGGACTTGTATTATCAGCCGGAAAAAACGGTCAACCCAAACCTTCTGGTCATCCACATCCAGCCAGAAGAAGGGATTACCCTGCACCTGAATGCAAAGAAATCCGGCCAGGGTACAGACGCTACACCGGTAAAACTGAATTACGCCAATAAAGGCATTGATGGCATAAACACTCCGGAAGCATACGAGAAGCTGCTTTATGATTCACTTCGCGGTGATGCAACGAACTTCACACACTGGGATGAAGTAGCATTATCCTGGAGTTTCGTCGATAATATCTCAGAAGTTTGGGAAAACACGAAAGAACCAAGCTTCCCTAACTACGCATCTGGTTCCATGGGACCAGACGCTGCAGACAGAATGCTTGAAAAAGATGGATTCTTCTGGTGGCCAATCACTGATGTCGAAAAATGCTAATATACAATCAAAAATCCCGCCCTGAATCATATTCAGGCGGGATTTTTTTCACAATAAAAAGATCGCTTCGATCCTTTGATCAGCCTCCGAAGAAAAAATCAAGGATATTTGAACCGGCTGAGGCTTCTTTATTATAAAACTCGGAATAGCCACATTTCTTGCAATAAACTACAGTGAATTGGTTGTTCTGGATGTCAAACATTTTCGATAAACCCGTTCCCGTCATCGCTACATCTTTCTGGCCGGCATTCGTGCTGCCGCATTTTATACATCCTTTTCCATTCATAGTACTCCATCTCCTCTTTTAAGCTATGACTCATATACGATTCAATTTAAGATTGAGTTTCATTTTTTTGGAAAAAGTCCTCCCGCATAAAAAATTCATAAAAGGGACAACTTATGTTTGTTCTATTATCAAACAGAGGTGGAAATAATGGATTGGTTTGGCAGTGGTCATAAAGCATTTGATTTTGATATGTTTTCTCGAAGTCATATGGCTGTCCTGGCCATATTCATCACTGTTTCAGCAGCCATTTTCCTTAATCGAAAGAAGTTGAATGATGATCGATTTCGGGGAATGGAACTTGGCATAACCTTTTCCCTCATCGTGATTGAGATCATGAATCATGTATGGATGTACGTACATGGTTTGTGGAAACTGGGACGCTCCATGCCTTTAGAGTTATGTAATATCGGATTATTATTATCAATCATTTTATTGATAACAAGAAAAAAGGTAGTATATGAACTTCTTTTTTTCATTGCCCTTCTAGGTGCAACCCAAGCAATCCTAACACCTGCTTTAACATACGATTTTCCCCACTTTCGATTTTTCCATTTTTTCTATGCACATATGATGGTAGTGTGGGTAACTTTATATTTCACATGGGCAAAAGGCTATTACCCAACATTTCACTCTGTTATAAAAGTAATTGCTTTTGTAAATTTGCTATTGCCGGTTATTCTGGTCATTAACAAGCACGCTGATGGGAACTACTGGTTTTTACGGCATAAACCTAAAAGTCCAAGCTTCTTGGACATACTTGGCCCTTATCCATGGTACATATTTTCACTTGAGAGTTTGTTGATTGCTTTGAGCTTCCTCGCATGGCTAATGTGGCGGAATCGGGGAAAGAACGAGAGCGAGCCATCTTATAAAGAGACATGAGTATTTTTATAAAAAGATAACCCCACTAAATAAAAAACAGCGAACGCAAAGTTCGCTGTTTTATTTCATTTTTAATCCATCCATTCAGTGTGGAAGATTCCTTCTTTGTCTATTCGCTGATAGGTGTGAGCACCGAAATAATCGCGCTGCGCCTGAATCAGGTTAGCTGGCAATGTTTCGGTCCTGTAGCTGTCAAAGTATGAAAGTGCTGCAGAGAAACTAGGCACTGGTATGCCGTTCAGGACAGCAGCAGAAATAATTTCACGCAATGACTGCTGATAACTTTCCGCGATTTCCTTGAAATAAGGGTCAAGAAGCAAATTCTTAAGACCTGGATCACGATCGTACGCTTCCTTGATTTTCTGAAGGAATTGTGCCCTGATGATGCAGCCTCCGCGGAAGATCATCGCGATTTCTCCATAGTTCAAATCCCAGCTGTATTCTTCAGATGCTGCCCTCATTTGCGCAAAGCCCTGAGCATAAGAACAAATTTTGCTCAAATAAAGCGCTTTTCTGATCGATTCAATGAATTCCTCCCTGTTACCTTCAAACGGTTTGGATTCAGGACCGGAGAGAACTTTGCTTGCTTCGACACGCTCTTGCTTCATTGCAGAGATAAAACGGGCAAAAACGGATTCTGTGATGATTGGCAGGGGAACTCCCAGGTCCAGTGCACTCTGGCTCGTCCATTTGCCAGTCCCTTTTTGTCCTGCAGTATCAAGGATCATGTCAACAAGCGGCTTTCCTGTCTCATCATCCTTCTTTGTAAAAATATCAGCAGTGATTTCAATCAAATAGCTGTCAAGCTCGCCTTTGTTCCAGTCAGCAAAAACATTGTGAAGCTCTTCGGCATTTAAGCCCAGAATATGCTTCAACATGAAATACGATTCGGAAATAAGCTGCATGTCACCGTATTCAATGCCGTTGTGGACCATTTTGACATAGTGCCCGGCACCATCGGGACCGATATAGGTGGTGCATGCTTCATCATTTACTTTTGCAGAAATATCCTGGAAAATCGGAGCTACTAGTTCGTAAGCTTCTTTCTGGCCGCCTGGCATGATAGATGGTCCGTGAAGCGCTCCTTCCTCTCCACCGGAAACGCCCGTCCCAATGAAATGGAGTCCAAGCTCACTCAGTTCCTTATTGCGTCGCTGTGTATCGGCAAAATAGGTGTTACCGCCATCAATGATGATATCGCCCTTTTCAAGATGCGGCTTTAATAGTTCAATAGTTGCATCAGTCGCTGCGCCAGCTTTTACCATCAGCAAAATCTTACGGGGTTTTTCCAATGATTGTACAAATTCCTCAACTGAATACGCTCCGAAAATGTTCTTACCTTCTGTCTCAGCTAACATTTCATCCGTTTTTTCTCTGGAACGGTTATATACAGAAACTGAATAGCCTCTGCTTTCAATATTCATGGCCAGGTTTTTTCCCATCACTGCCAGCCCAATGACGCCGATTTGCTGTTTTGACATAATCCAACTTCCCTTCTGTTCAAAAACAAGTTTTATTTTCATGGAATCTAATTTAGCAATGATAATAATAAGTTGCAAACAATCAGGTTTGTACCTTATTTATTTTGACTTACCCATACGACGATAAACGCGTGGCATTAATCTTTTTTCTCAATACTGCTGCCAGGCTTTCTATCCTGAAGGAAATCTTTATTGAAGCTTGTTCCGGTACCTTTATCCTTATTATGCTGCTTATTCATTTGCGACCCGGCGCTTTCGATAATAGTTTTTCCATATTTCTCCCTCAGCTGGTTCATCGTATTGAAGAGAGGTTCCTTCTTGGCATCCTGTTCAAATGAAAACAGGTCAAGCTGTTTGACGGCTTTATCAGCTTCAAGGAGATCTGTTCCCGTTATCCCCAGGAGTCTGACAGAATCACCATTCCAATGCTTCAAAAAAAGCGCCTTGGCTGCCGATGCAATCTCCTCCTGCTTAGAAACAGGGTTTTGCAGCTTCTGGCTTCTCGTGATTGTTTTCCGATCTTTAAAACGAATCATCACACTTAGGCTGGAAGCGACAGCTTCTTTCCTTTTCATCCTGGCTGCGACTTGCTCAGAAAGCTTATCCAGCACTTTGAGCAGCTCATGCTGATTTGATATATCTCTCGGAAGTGTGGTTGAATTCCCGATACTTTTAAAGTCATAAACGGACTCTGGATCGACATGACGATCATCCAGTCCATTTGCGCGATCCTTTAATCTGATGCCATTGATGCCCAGCAGAGCTTTCAGCTGGATTTCATTTGCTTTTGCCAGCCCGCCAATCGTTTCGATTCCAATACTTTTTAGTTTATCCGCCGTTTTCGTTCCTACTCCATGCATTTCCCCTACCTCAAGCGGCCAGATGATGCCCGAAATGTCTCGTTTTCTTAAAACTGTTATCCCCATAGGTTTTTTCATATCTGATGCAGTCTTTGCAAGGAATTTGTTCGGCGCAACGCCAATGCTGCATGGCAAATCAAGCTGTTCAAGAAGCCTCTTTTGGATGCTTTCCGCAATCTCCAATGGCGCCCCTATATCGGAGCAATCCGTAATATCCATATAACCTTCATCAATTGACACCGGCTCAACCAGCTCGGTGTACTGACGCAAAAGATCGAACATGGCTGTGGATGCTGTTCGGTACCGGTCGAAGTTAGGCTTCCTGATGATTAAATCGGGACAAAGTTTCTTCGCCTCCCATAATGGCATAGTCGTCCGCACTCCAAATTTCCTCGCTTCATAGCTGCAAGTGACGATGATTCCCCGCCGTTCTTCCGGATTTCCAGCAATTGCTAGCGGTTTTCCCTTGAGCTCTGGGTCATAAGCCATTTCAACTGATGCATAAAAACTATTCATATCTACATGCAGGATGATCCTGCCCTTTTTAGGATACATTTCTTTCATTACAAACACTTCCCAAATATACGTTCTCCTCTAGTTTATCAAAAATAGACTAAAGATACCCTTCGATTTACTCCACATCTGCAAGAATTAGTGGAGTTCTATGTTTTTGTGAATTTTATGTGAAGGATTGAGATTGAAAGTTAAAATTTTTGTATCAAAAGCCGATAAATATACATAGGGTTATCGTTATCATTTCAGAATACGGGGGAAATTTTATGCAGCATTGGTCTATTGGAAGGAAATATGCAAACGTTTTCGCAATCATTATGATCATTTTTTTAGGAAGCTTTGTCTATTTATCGACAGTATTAAACAACCTTCAGGGAGCTATTGATCTGGCAGAGGAAAAAAGTGATTATGCAATCATGATCAGTGATATGGGCGCTACTTTCCGCCAGAAATATATTATTATCACGGATTACATTACCGAACCAAAACCAGAACTCCTCTCGCTCTATAAAAAAGAAGCTGAACAATTCAATGCTTCGGCAGCCAAATTAAAGGCGAATGTGAACACTGAAGAAGAGAAAACTTTATATGATGCAATTGTCAATACCGATAAGCACATGGACAAAGTCTGGGAGGACGAAATCTTAAAGACTGTAGAGCAATTCAAACAAAACGGGGAACAGGTTGATATTTTTACTCAGATCAGCCTGGCAAACAAGGCCGAAACCATCCGTGATATGAATATTGATAAATTGAATTCACTAAGGACTATTATCCTTGATGACAGAACAAAGATCATGAAAGAGACCCATTCATCCATAGCATCGATGATCATGAACACATTCATCATCATGATCCTGGCTTTCATTATCTCCGCTGTAGCATTGTACTTTGTCTCAAGGAATATCAGCAGGAATCTCAGGAATGTCGTTGACTATTGTAAAAAGCTCGGTGCTGGGGAATTGAACGTAAAGGCACTGGAAGCGAAAAGCAAGGATGAAGTTGGCCAGATCATTGTCGCAATGAACCACTTATCTGGGAACCTGAAAACATCAATCTCCAGCATCCTTGCTTCATCTGACCAGGTCCGTGAGTTATCCAGGAATCTAAGACTGAATGCGGAAGCTACGACAGAAGCGAACAATGAAATCACAACATCCATCATGCAGGTTGCATCTGCCTCTGATGAGCAAGTTAAGATTTCAGAACGGACTAATGAAGCAGTCGAAAATGTGTCTTATCAATTGAAAGAAGTAACAGGTTCTTTGAAAGAAACACTGAATACAACTTCCAACACAAAGGAAAAAATTGAACAAGGCAAGCATTACGCCTTCAGCGTAACAGAACAGATGGATCAGATAAACGGAAAAGTAAATGAACTTTCAAGTGTGATCCATTCACTGAAAAACAACTCGCAGGAAATCCATGGAATCATAGGAATTATTACCGATATTTCAAATCAGACTAATCTGCTAGCACTAAACGCTGCGATTGAAGCAGCACGTGCAGGCGAGCACGGGAAAGGGTTCGGTGTCGTTGCCCAGGAAGTGCGTAAGCTTGCCGAGCAGTCCGCAGGGGCGGCAGAAAGTATCCGCGAGATTCTTGAACAGACAGAAAAAGAAACCATCCTTGCAGTCAACGTAATGTCCGAAAGCCAGACCACTGTCCATAAGGGCAACGAGCTAGTGGAAAAAGTCGCAACGATCTTCACGGAAATCGCAAAATCGATCGAGGAAGTAGTCATGAACGGAAATAATGTTAGCGGCGCAGCTGTGAATGCCGATGAAAAAATGGAGTTCATGGCACAGTCTGCCACCGAAGTAATCACCGCTTCGACCAAATCCGCCCAATTCCTCGAGCAAGTAGCTGCAACAACTGAGGAACAGAATGCAACCATGCAGGAACTTTTAGAATCATCAGGAAGATTATCCAGCATGGCCGATGACCTGAGGAAATCATTTTCAAGCTTTAAGCTCTAATTGAAAACAAGCTGATCCAACTAAACCGGGTCAGCTTGTTTATTTATTCAACTGATAGCTGATAATGCTATGACTACAAAAAACACCTTTAATTTAGTAGTTCCAGCTTCTGATTTTTCATATACTCCTTAATTTCTTTGATTCCTTCAAGTGATTGAATCAACGTTTCCGGGTCAATGATCATGATCATCCGCTGTTCAAAATTTGCGATTCCAGTAATGAACTTCGTCTTCTGGTAAGCTATGAGGCCGGGCTGTTTCAGGTTTTCATCCGGGATTTCAAGGATTTCCTTTGCATCCCTTACAAGGACCCCCAGCGAAATTTCAGCCGTCTGCAACACGATCAGCCTTGTTTTTTCATCAGCTTGAATGTCACATTTGTAGAGCACTTTATCCAGATCAATGACCGGAATCAAATCCCCCCTTACCTTTGTGATCCCAGTTACATAATCAGGCATATGCGGGATTGCTGTCATCCCTTCCAGCTTTTCGATTGAAATGACATAAAGAATCGGAAAAGCATATTCTTCAGTCCCAGCTTGAAACACAACAGTCTTATTGCTTTCAGCCATAGAGCCCACACCCTTTCAAAATTTTCTTCTCTTTCTGTACCTCTATCAAAATTAATTAAATGAATCCTGCTGGAATATGTATTTTTTGAGTACAAACCAATGGGATTGCTGGTTTCTAAGTATAATATCGGGTTCTTTATAATTACCTTTAGATTTTTCATGCGCCGATCACATATATTGTACATTCTGAAGGCTCGTCTGTTCTGAAATGTCCTTAAAAACACTTTTATTGGACATTTTGGTGGCTCGACTGTTCTGAAATGTCCTTTAAATCACTTTTATTGGACATTTTGGTGGCTCGACTGTTCTGAAATGTCCTTTAAATCACTTTTATTGGACATTTTGGTGGCTCGACTGTTCTGAAATGTCCTTAATAATGCTATTATTGGACGTTTTGGAGGCTCACCCGTTCTGAAATGTCCTTAAAAACACTTTTATTGGACATTTTGGAGCCTCACCCGTTCTGAAATGTGCTTAAAAACACTTTTATTGGATATTTTGGAGCCCCACCCGTGAAATGTTCTTTAAATCACTCTTATTGGACATTTTGGAGCCTCACCTGTTCTGAAATATCCTTTAAATCACTCTTATTGGACATTTTGAAGGCTCGACTGTTCTAAAATGTCCTTTAAATCACTCTTATTGGACAAATCTGAGCAACTATTAACAAAGGGCTCCCCGTAAGGAAGCCCTAAATTCTTATTGTGCTGCAACTTCTTCGATCAATGCGATGACCATTTCAGCTAACTTTTCAAGCTCTTCGATTGGCATTCTTTCATTGGTTGTGTGGATTTCTTCATATCCAACAGCGAGGTTGACTGTCGGTACGCCAAACCCTGCAATGACATTTGCATCGCTTCCGCCGCCGCTGTGGAGCAAATCGCTGCTTCGGCCGATTTTAGCCGCAGCTTTTCTTGCCAGTTCCACAACCAGGTCGCCTTCGCCAAATTTGAAGCCTGGATACATTACCTGAACATCGACATCTGCCTTGCCGCCCATTTCCTGTGCAGCAGACTCAAATGCTTCTTTCATTTTTGCTACCTGTGCTTCCATCTTTTCAGGAATCAGAGAACGAGCTTCAGCAAGGATTTCTACATGGTCACATACGATATTCGTCTGAGTTCCACCCTGGAAACGGCCGATATTTGCTGTTGTTTCTTCATCGATACGGCCAAGCGGCATTCTCGAAACAGCCTTGGCAGCGATTGTAATCGCGGAAACACCTTTTTCTGGAGCAACGCCGGCATGTGCTGTTTTACCATGGATGACAGCTGCTACCTTTGCTTGTGTTGGAGCGGCAACAATGATGTTCCCGACCTTGCCGTCGCTATCAAGTGCATATCCGTATTTCGCTTTTACCAAAGATGGATCCAAAGCCTTTGCACCAACAAGACCTGATTCTTCTCCAACTGTAATGATGAACTGGATTGTACCATGCGGGATCGATTGCTCCTTCAAGACACGAATCGTTTCAAGCATGACAGCCAGTCCTGTCTTGTCATCTGCACCAAGAATTGTTGTACCATCAGTCACAACATATCCATCCTTGATTGAAGGTTTTACACCTCTTGCAGGAATGACAGTGTCCATATGGGAAGTAAAGTAGATTGTATCTACTCCTTCTTTTGTGCCATTTAAAGTACAGATCAGGTTTCCTGCTCCGTGTCCTGTTTGCGCTGTCGTATCGTCCTCGAACACTTCTACGCCAAGGTCCTCGAATTTTTGCTTCAGGACGCGGGCGATTTCAGTTTCATACTTTGTTTCAGAGTCAATTTGGACAAGTTCCAAAAACTCATTCAATAAACGCTCGTTATTAATCATCCTAGCCGACCTCCAATTATGTATATACTAATTGAGTATAACGCTAAATGAAGAACAACACCAAATACTAAATTTTATAGCGGGATGTTGCCATGCTTTTTGCCTGGTCTGTCTTCCTTCTTCGTCCGAAGCATTTCCAGTGACTGAATCAGCTTGATTCGTGTTTGGCGCGGATCAATGACATCGTCGACCATCCCCTGGCTAGCAGCCACATATGGGTTCGCAAATTTTTCACGATACTCATCGATTTTCTGCTGTCTAGTCTGTTCCGGATTTTCGCTGTTCTGGATTTCCTTTGCAAAAATAATGTTGGCAGCACCCTGTGGTCCCATTACAGCAATTTCAGCATTTGGCCATGCAAAAACAAGGTCCGCACCGATGGATTTACTATTTAAAGCTACATAGGCTCCTCCGTACGCTTTCCGTAAAATAACGGTAAGTTTTGGAACGGTTGCTTCTGAATATGCATAAAGGATTTTTGCGCCGTGACGGATGATGCCGCCATGTTCCTGCTTGATGCCAGGGAAAAACCCGGTCACATCTTCAAAAGTGATGATTGGGATATTGAAAGAATCACAGAATCTGATGAAGCGTGATGCTTTATCAGATGAATCGATATCAAGTCCGCCTGCCATTACCTTAGGCTGGTTGCAGACAAGGCCGACGACTTCTCCTTTAATCCTTGCCAGACCAATGACGATGTTTTTGGCGAAGTCCTTCTGTATTTCAAGGAATGAGTCGGCATCGACAACCTGCTCAATCACTTTACGCACGTCATATGGCCTTACTGCATCGAATGGGATTGCGTCCGTTAAATCTGGTCTGTAATCATCTTCAGCATCCGCCTCAAGCCTTGGAGGCTTTTCTTCATAGTTTTGCGGCAAGTAGCTTAACAGCTTCCTCACCTGTTCTAATGTTTCTTCTTCAGATTGTCCATGGAAATGGGCGTTGCCGCTGATTGTATTATGGACAATCGCGCCGCCAAGATCCTCAGCAGAGATTTTTTCCCCAGTAACCGTCTCAATTACTTTAGGACCGGTGATGAACATCTGGCTTGTTTTCTCCACCATGAACACAAAGTCAGTGATTGCCGGTGAATAGACCGCTCCGCCTGCACAAGGACCCATTATGACCGAAATCTGTGGAATCACCCCAGAATAAATAGAGTTGCGGTAAAAGATTTGCCCGTAGCCATCGAGTGAAACAACCCCTTCCTGGATCCGCGCTCCGCCGGAGTCATTCAGTCCGACAAAAGGTGCTCCATTCTTTGCTGCCAGGTCCATTACATTGGCAATTTTCTTTGCGTGCATTTCACCCAATGCTCCGCCGAATACGGTGAAATCCTGTGAAAACAAATAAATCGGCCTGCCATTCACCTTACCGTATCCGGTTACAACTCCATCACCGGGACCCTTTTGATTCTCTAGTCCAAAGTCCGTGCTGCGATGCTGGATGAACGGGTTCAATTCAACAAAGCTTCCTGGGTCGACAAGGAGTTCGATTCGTTCACGGGCTGTCAGCTTGCCCTTTTCATGCTGCTTTTCAATCCGCTCGTCACCGCCGCCTAATTCGATTTCCCTGCGTCGGTCATAAAGTTCATTAATTTTTTCATAGATGTCTGGCACTTCATTCAACCTCCCTATTCTTCTCGCAAAGTTCGTAAAGAATGCTTCCTGTTGATTTAGGGTGCATGAACGCAACAAGTGCTCCCCCTGCACCTTTCTTAGGAACATCCTGGATCATCCTGATGCCATTTTCCCTCATATCATTTATCCGCTCCTGAATGGATTCAACTCCGAGAGCAACATGGTGGATTCCTTCTCCTCGCTTTTCAATAAAACGCGCGATTGCGCTTTCCTCGGATAAAGGTTCAAGGAGTTCAAGCTTTGTTTCCCCTGCTTTCAGGAATGCAACCTTCACTTTCTCGCTGTCTACTTCCTCAATCCCCAGCAGTGGCAGCTTCAGCACATCTGTATAAAATGGGAGGGCATGCTCAAGAGATTTGACAGCAATGCCGATATGGTCGACCTTTTTAATCATGTGATTCCCTCCAAATACTATTTGAATATATTTAATCATTTTAATATTCGATATAAAATTCACAAATCCTTCTTATTTATATAGAGATTTCGGGTTGAATTTTCAAATATCGACATACATAATATTTGTTAAAAGTTCTATGGATCTCTAACAGTGCCTTTTGGTAGAAAAGTTCGCGAAAAGTACATTTTAAAAGGGTTGTTGATTTCCTTATTAAAATGTAAAATGTATAGAGGTAGTCTTCTAAAGTTTTGGAAGGGGGAAATTACACATGCGCAAGCCAAATGTCAGGAAGGTCGTCGTATACATCATGCTATTCACTATGATTGCTTCAACCCTTCTAATGGGATTGTCAACATTCCTATAAACCAATATAAAATATCAAAGGGCTGTCATTTGACAGCCCTTTCTTTATTCACTGATCGCTCCATACTCTTTTCCCAGTTCAATATAACTTTTTGAACTGGATGTGATGAGGATTTTCGTTCCTAATGGTATGTAATCATATAACGATTCTACTGCCTCGTTTTGGAGGCGTATGCAGCCCTGGGATATTTTCTTGCCAATGCTCGAAGGGTCGTTTGTTCCATGGATTCCATAGGTTCTGCCATCTGTATTCTCAGCGTCAAAACCAATCCATCTGCTTCCAAGAGGATTTTTTGGATCTCCACCCGGAATATCCTTTTTCCGGTAATAAGGATCAGGTGCTTTGACAGTAACGGTAAACAGCCCCTCCGGAGTTAATTCTTCTGATTTTCCAGTTGCGGCGCTGACGATTGTCTGGACTCTGTTTTCATTGATCAGCGCTACCTCATTCGTCTGCTTATTCACAATTACTAACGGATCACCCGGAAGCGGGTTTGGACCGAGCGGCCATACAGGTGAAAAGATAAAAGCTGCTAGAAGCAAAGAAATAAACACTGGCATACTATTTCCCTCCGTTGTCTATTTCCGTTAGCTTGCCCCCGCTGGGTATTTTTTATCCTTACTTGAATTTAAGCCTTTAAACGAGCGTTTCAACAGCAGAAATTGTTCCATTTCATTTATGAAATGCAATAGGGCTGCGCGAGACTCAAATTCTTCTCTTGTCTTTGGAAGCTCCATATTCTCAAACTCTGCTTTCATGCGCATCAATTTTTCCAGATAGAACAAGACTGTATTCCCTGGGTGTATTCCTTTTGAGAGAGTTTCAATAAACTCCGCGACAATGGGTGCCTGCTCTACATGCTGTGGAATGGAAGTGACCGATGGCAGTACTCTCTCAATAATTTCAAATTGTTTTTCCCTTATTTTAAAATACTGATAATATAGATTCTCATCTCTTAAAAAATGGTTTTCTACATCTTGCAATGCCAGTGTTTTTGCCTTCTCAATCAAGCCTGCTGTCACAGTCAATTCCCTGCCATCCCAGTCGGAATCATGATTCTTCAGGTAATTGGCAATTTCCCTGAAGATTTTCTTGAATTGAGCTTCGATTTCCCTCTGGTATTCCTTCAGCTTGTTGTCGACACTCGGCATATACAGATTCATGATTAACGCGACACCAATCCCGACCGTAATAATTCCAAGTTCATTCAGCAGTAGTCCGCCAGTAACTTTCCCGGCAGAAAAAATATGAAGGATGATGACACTGCTTGATACTACCCCTTCATGCGCCTTGAACATGACCACCGTAGGAATGAAGAAGAGCAAAAGTAATCCAATGACGGCCGGATGATACATGATGCCCTCAAAAAACACCGAAGAAAAGACCATCGCGATGATACAAGCAAGGAAACGGTGCCATGAGGCCTGGAGAGACCGCTTTTTTGTCACTTGTATGCAAAGAATCGTCAAAATACCCGCAGATACAAAATTTTCAAAACCAAGGTACTGCGCAATAATGATTGAAATAGCCGTACCCAGGGCAGTTTTTAATGTCCGATAACCAATTCTGAATTTCACATTTAATTCTCCTAACCAACAAAAGCATAAACTTTAAAAAATCCTGTATTGAGGCAATAAAAAGATGACCATACCCTTGAAGATATGATCATCCATTAGTTTATCAGATAAGCTTCCTATTATAAAAGTAAGCAGTCGCTCTAGAGCATTTTTTCCAAAAATTCTTTTGCCCTGCTGCTTTTTGGGCTGCTGAAGAATTCTGCCGGAGGGGCATCCTCGACAAGCACACCGCCATCTAGGAAAAGGACACGATCCGCTACCTCTCGCGCAAAGCCCATTTCATGAGTGACGATCGCCATCGTCATGCCAGTATGAGCAAGAGACTTCATGACCTCCAGAACCTCTTTTACCATTTCTGGATCCAGTGCCGATGTAGGTTCGTCGAATAGCATGACTTCCGGATCCATCGCGAGCGCACGCGCGATAGCCACACGCTGTTTCTGTCCGCCTGAAAGCCTGTTCGGATATTCATTTGCCTTTTCGGATAATCCGACCTTCTTGAGGAGCTCAAGCCCTCGCTTTTCTGCCTCCGCTTTAGTCAGGCCCTTTACCTTAATTGGTGCGTATGTGATATTTTGCAGGACAGTCATATGCGGGAACAGATGAAAGTGCTGGAACACCATACCGACATTTTCACGGACCTTCATAATATCCGTTTTCTTGTTGGTGATATCATCTGAGCCAATCAGGATTTGTCCGCCGGTCGGCTGTTCCAATAAATTCAGGCAGCGGAGGAAAGTCGATTTCCCTGAGCCGGAAGGCCCGATAATGGCTACAACCTCTCCATTTTCTATACTTGTGGAGATTCCTTTTAAAACCTCAAGTTTTCCAAATGATTTATGAAGACCTTGCACTTTAATCACTTTGTCTCATTCTCCTTTCCACTACCTTGCCAATCATTGTCAAGGAGATCACCATGAGATAGTAAATCAGGCCGGCAAAAATGAACGGCTCAAAAAATCTGTATTGCTCGCCGCCGACAATATAGGCTCTGCGCATAATATCATCCACGGCAATGATCGTGACGATGGCCGATTCTTTTGTAAGGGTAATGAATTCATTCATTAATGCTGGGAGGATATTCTTCAGTGCCTGAGGCAGGATGATGTCCCGCATCATTCGATTGCCGGGAACACCAAGAGCCATCGCTGCTTCTTTCTGCCCTTTATCAACCGCTAGAATTCCTGCGCGAATGATTTCAGATATATATGCAGCCGAGTTTAATGAAAATGATACAACGGCTGCTGTGTAGGATGAAATTTCAAAACCGATAATCTGCGGTGCACCATAATAAATGATCATCAGCTGTAAAATGAGCGGAGTGCCGCGAAAGATGGATGTATATACATCAGCAAACCAGTTAAGCGCCTTATATTTGCTGATTTTAAAAATGGCAAGAATGATACCAAATGCAAAACCCAAAATCCCTGCGACCAATACAATTTTAAGAGTGACACCGATTCCCTTCAGTATATAAGGCATTGAAGGAAGAATGGCGGTAAAATCAAGATTCATACTTTTAACAACCCTCTCTATCTATTTCATGAAGGAGAAAGGCGCCCAGAAGACATATGCATTCTGAACGCCTGTTTTCATCTTACTTCTCTCCGCCAAACCATTTGACAACTAGCTTTTCTACTTCACCGTTTTCCATTTTTTCTTTAAGGACCTTATTGAAATCCTCACTCAATTTGCTGCCCTTAGGGAAAGCGATTGCTGAACCAGCTTCTTCTTCATTTTCATCTTCGATTGTGAAGCCTGCAAGATCAGGGTTGTTTTTGAAATATCCCTCTGCTACCGTATCTTCGATGATAGCTGCATCAATGCGGCCTGCTTTGATTTCCTGGACCAATTCAGGAATTCTTGTACGCTTTTCTACCTTGAGCTTCACAGTTTCCCCGATTTCTTCAGCTTTTCCTTCCTGGATGGAAGAAAGCTGAACGCCTACTGTCTTACCTTCAAGGTCTTCGATTGTCTTGATGTTGCTGTCTTTTGCAGAAACAATCATATGCTTCGCTGTATAATAAACATCAGAGAAGTCTACGCTCTCTTTGCGCTCAGGAGTTGGAGTCATGCCTGCCATGACAAAATCTACTCTTTCAGCTTGAAGTGCACCAATCAGGCCGTTGAAATCCATGTCCTTGATTTGCACTTCATATCCTAATTCGTTTGCAATCAGATTTGCAAGGTCTACGTCAAAACCTATAATTTCATCACTCTTAGCTGTTTCCACATATTCAAATGGAGGGTAATCAGCTGAAGTCCCCATTGTTAATACTTTCTTTTCTTCGCTGCTGCTGCCTGATTTCTTTTCAGTGCTTGTCCCGCATGCAGCAAGTACTCCCATCAATAAAATGCTGATTAATAATACTGATAATGCCTTTTTCACTTGTTTTCCCCCTATAATATTTATTCTGGTTCTTGTATACAAATTTATTAATATATTAGCTATGAATCACATACGATCGAACTAATAATTATTAACTAAAATGAATTTTAACACATATTAATAAATATGCAATAATATTTTTAAATATAAATTTTTGTTTTTTTCATATTGAAAGGCTGTGTTAAATTAGACTATTGATTTCCGTTCCAGGCGCTTCGTTTTCCGCGGGGCTGGCGCTGAACCAGCAGGACATTGATTTGCTTCCAAGAATCCGCCCACGCACGAAAGAAATGCGTTAGCATTTTCGGGGAGTCTACTCGCCTGGAACGTAGATCAACAGGACTTAAATACGATAATTAGCTTTAACACAGCCATTAAAGTGAGACAAAAAAAATCCCAGCAAGGCTGGGATTAATTACAGTACTTATACTTCTTCACAATATTCTTCATATGCGTTTTGCAGCTTATTCACGACTTGCATCGGATCGTGCCCTTCGATTTCATGGCGCTCGATCATTGTGCAAAGTTTTCCGTCCTTCAACAATGCGAAAGATGGTGATGACGGCGGATAGCCAGTAAAGTAGCTGCGCGCTTTTTCAGTAGCATCCTTATCCTGACCGGCAAATACAGTTACAAGGTGGTCAGGGCGCTTATCATAGTGCAGGGAATGCGCCGCTGCAGGGCGTGCGATTCCACCTGCACATCCGCAAACTGAGTTTACCATGACAAGTGTGGTTCCTTCTTTGGCCATCGCCTGTTCTACTTCCTCACTTGTCGTCAATTCTGTATATCCAGCTGCCACGATTTCCTGGCGTGCCTGGCGGACTACATCATTCATGAAAAAATTGAAATCCATGCTCATTGATCGATCTCTCCTCTGCTGGAAAATGACTAGTACATAAATATATGATACCAATTAAAATAAATTTTTCAAAGTATGTTTAACTGCCGTGAATTTCGGGAAAGGTAACAATACAGCTAGATCCATACCCCTAAACTCCCTAGATGAAGGACAACGGTAAATTCCGTTGTCCGCTTTTTTTTGTTTATAATGCCAAAGCTGCCCATCGATGGGCAGCTTATTTTCTTGCTTCGAAATAGGCTTTGAATAACTCCTCGACACCTGAGGCTACCGGACGATTCCCGGAGATGACTTCATTTTCGATCTTTGGAATCAGGGATTTTATCGCTGGATGCTGGAAGAAATTCATCTGCAGCTGGTCTATGATCATATCATTCAGCCACTCTTTTGTCTGGGATCTTCTTCTGTCCGCAAAAACCCCTCTTTCCTTTGTTGTTGTTTCAAAAGTTGTGATTGTTCCCCAAATTTCCTCGATGCCTCTGTTCTGTAACGCTGAACTTGTCAAAGCGGTCGTTTGCCAGCCTTTTGTCGCCGGCTGGAGAAAATGCAGGATTCGATTGTATTCTTCTTTAGTTTTTTTTGCAGTCTGCTCGTTCGGGCCGTCAGCTTTATTCACAATTACAGCATCCGCAAGCTCCATGATTCCTTTTTTCATGCCTTGCAGTTCATCACCAGCACCAGTCAGGACAAGGAGCATGAAGTAATCGACCATATCCCTGACAATGACCTCGCTTTGGCCAACACCGACTGTTTCAACCAGGATGACATCGAATCCAGCGGCTTCACATACAAGCATCGTTTCCCGGGTTTTGCGGTGGACGCCTCCCAGCTTCCCACCCGATGGAGACGGGCGGATAAAAGCCTTTGGGTTTCTTGCAAGCTTTTCCATCCTTGTTTTGTCACCAAGGATGCTGCCCCCTGTCAAACTGGAGGTCGGATCCACGGCCAGGACCGCAACCATATGTCCTAGGCCGCACAAATAGCTCCCGAAGCTTTCGATAAATGTACTCTTTCCTGCCCCTGGAACACCTGTGATTCCGATTCTGATTGAATTGCCTGCATCAGGGAGAAGCTTTTGCAATAAGGTTTGTGCTGATAAAAAATCATGCTCCGCATTGCTTTCAATCAAAGTGATTCCTTTAGCCAGGGCAGTCCGGTTTCCAGTTTTTATCTCATCGGCAAGTGAAGCGGGATCGATCTTTCGGACATTATTTTTTTTGATGAAGCGACCTGCTTTAGCAGGTCGATCATTTCTTTTATTGCCGTCCTTAGATACTCCCGGCTTCACAATGCTTGAAAAGGAATCAGCCTTCTCGGGGTCAAACCATTCGGGCTTTTTTTCGTCCGTCATTAATGTGACACTTCCTCATAGCCAAGACGGTCATAGATTGTGCGCAAAACCTTTTGCGCTGCAACAGGGATGATGGTTCCCGGTCCGAAAATAGCACTGGCTCCATTGTCATACAAGAACTGATAATCCTGTGCAGGGATGACGCCCCCGACAATGACGACGATGTCATCTCGGCCCAATTTCTTCAATTCTTTTATTAGGAGTGGCAAAAGTGTTTTATGCCCTGCAGCAAGTGAACTGATCCCGATTGCATGGACGTCATTTTCCACTGCCTGGATTGCCGTTTCTTCCGGAGTTTGGAACAGCGGTCCAATATCCACATCAAAGCCTAAGTCTGCGAATGCGGTGGAAATGACCTTAGCTCCCCTGTCATGTCCATCCTGCCCCATCTTTGCAATCATGATGCGAGGCCTGCGCCCTTCATTTTCAAGGAATTCCTCGGTCATTTTCTGGACCTCGAAAATTTCTTCTTCATTCGTGAATGCAGCACTGTATACTCCGCTGATTGACCGGATGACTGCTTTATGTCTGCCAGCCGCTTTTTCAATCGCATCTGAGATTTCCCCTAGCGTAGCTCTTGCACGCGCAGCTTTTACTGCGAATTCCAGCAAGTTCCCTTCTCCAGTCTCAGCTGCCATTGCCAGATCATTCAATGCTGCTTCAACCACTTTATGATCACGGGTTTCTTTAAGCTGATTCAGCCTTTCGATCTGTTTTGCACGAACTGCAGTATTATCAATATCAAGAATATCAAGTGGATCCTCTTGCTCAAGCTTATAATTATTCACACCAATGATTGTTTCTTTTCCAGAATCAATCTGTGCCTGTCGTCTGGCGGCCGCTTCTTCAATGCGCATTTTCGGAAGCCCGGTTTCAATAGCTTTTGCCATTCCGCCAAGACTTTCGATTTCTTCGATGTGTTCCCATGCACGTTCGATCAGCGAGTGAGTCAAGCTCTCAACATAATAGCTTCCGGCCCATGGATCAATGACCTTCGTAATCTCAGTCTCTTCCTGAAGGTATAATTGTGTATTTCGGGCGATGCGTGCTGAAAAATCTGTAGGCAGCGCGATTGCTTCATCAAGAGCATTCGTGTGCAATGATTGGGTGTGACCCATTGCCGCTGCATGCGCTTCAATCAGGGTCCTGATCACGTTATTGTATGGATCCTGTTCCGTCAGACTCCATCCGGATGTTTGCGAATGCGTCCTCAAAGCCATCGACTTTTCATTCTTCGGATTGAAGGTCTTGATCATTTTTGCCCAAATATATCTTGCAGCCCTCATTTTGGCTACTTCCATAAAATAGTTCATGCCAATCGCCCAGAAAAAGCTCAAGCGCGGTGCGAATGAATCGATATCGATGCCAGCCTTAAGGCCAGTTCTCACATATTCAAGACCGTCAGCTAGCGTATAGGCCAATTCTATATCCGCAGGAGCACCCGCTTCCTGCATGTGATAGCCTGATATACTGATGGAATTGAATTTCGGCATATATTTTGATGTGTATTCAAAAATATCCGCAATGATCTTCATTGACATTTCCGGCGGGTAAATATAAGTGTTCCTGACCATATACTCCTTAAGGATATCATTCTGGATTGTCCCGGATAACTGATCCTGGGTCACACCCTGTTCTTCAGCCGTCACGATGAAAAACGCCATGATCGGCAGGACTGCACCGTTCATTGTCATGGACACAGACATCTGGTCGAGCGGAATCCCATCGAAGAGTACTTTCATATCCAAAATGGAATCAATCGCTACCCCAGCCTTCCCGACATCCCCTTCCACTCGTGGATGATCGGAATCATAGCCCCTGTGTGTAGCAAGATCAAAGGCAACAGACAAACCTTTTTGCCCCATGGCGAGATTCCGCCTATAAAACGCATTGCTTTCTTCCGCGGTTGAAAAACCAGCATACTGCCTTACTGTCCAGGGACGGTTCACGTACATTGCAGGGTAGGGACCTCGTGTATACGGTGGGAGTCCTGGCATTCCCTCAAGGTGTTGAGCAGAATGTAAATCTCCTTTTGTATACAAAGCCTTAATCTTGATTTGTTCATTTGTTTCAAATAACAAATCATCTAGCTTTTCTCTTAGCTGGCTATCAACCTGTTCTTTTCCGATTTCATTTTCTTCATCAAATAAGCGGACTTTTGTAAAATCAGGCTTTTGCATTGGTTCCCACCTCCAGTTCATGAAGCATAGATGATAAGCTCTGATACGCATTGCTTCTTACATGCAGGAACTCCTTAATTCCGGCACTTTTCCATTCACTGTCTTTTTCCTCCGGAACCCCTGCAAGATAAAAGCCGATTCCCGGACATTTGGTGTTGAGTTCAAGTGCAAACTCAGGCCCAAAGGCACTGTAAGTTCCCTGGTCACCGCATATAACAAACTGCTTGACGCCGACTGATTTAATAAAATCAACCGCAGCTGATATTGTATTTATTTCTCCACTTCGTTCAGCACTGATTCCTCCAGCAGCCAAAAATCCGGATACAAAATCAGCTCGAGCTTTATGTTTCTTCAGTTCTCCCAGGCAGATTAAGCCGACTGAGGGCTGTATTCCCTCCTGCTCCAGGCTCTTTGCCATTAATCTCAATCCTTCGTATGATTCTGCGAGTCTCATCATCTTTATAGGCGTAAAGTTTTGTTTCATTTCTTTAAAAGTATTTTTAACCGGTTTGTCAGACGCCATCAATGTCATGACATCTGCTAGAGTACCCTCGATGTACTTATTATGTTTATTCTGTACAACAGGTTCACTGATGTCTTCCAAAGGATTCGCATATACATTAGTGCCGATTATGCTTTTTTTGCGTTTATAAATATCCTGTTTTCGTTCTTCAGCTGTCATCGCGATCTGCTCCTGAAGCCAGCCGGATTTAATGGTTTCAAAGATCCCGCCCATTGCGTCAATTTCAAGAAAGAGATTCCATGCTTTTTCAGCTAGTTCCTTTGTCAACGACTCAATATACCAGGAGCCTCCAGCCGGGTCTGCCACTTTTTCAAGATGTGCCTCCAATTTAAGTACGAGCTGGGTATTGCGTGCAACTCTTTCGGAAAAAGCATTCCCAGATCCGGCAGCTTCATCGAAAGTGCCTGTGTGCAGGTACTGAATTCCCCCAAGAATGGCTGCGAATGCTTCATTTCCGGTTCTCAGCATATTCACGTAAGGATCAAAAATCGTCTTTGTGAATCTGGAAGTTTCAGCTGAAATCACCATTTTTCGATCTTCTGAACCAGCTCCAAATGCCGCGGCTGTTTTACTCCACAGTAGCCTTGCAGCCCTTATCTTGGCTGTTTCCATGAAGAAATTAGAACCTACAGCAAAATGGAACACCATATTTGATAACGCTTTCTTTAATTCCCAGCCATGATCAGTCAACTTCTGGAGTAAGTAAACACCAGTCGCCAGTGCAACAGCAAGTTCCTGTACTGCATTCGCGCCAGCGTTTTGATATGGGGTTGTGTCAACCATGACCGTTTTTAATCCTGGCAGCTCAGTGCTTGCTTCATCAAGCATTCTCGTCCATTCACTAAAAAATCCATGTTCTTCTTTCGGAAGGCCGCCATTCATGCTCGCTTCCGCTAACGGGTCCGCAGCAACAAAACCTTTAAAGTCCCCGGTAGTACCAGTTTCTTTTCTGGCGATTGCCAGAGCTGACAACATAGGCATTTGAAGTGAACCAGCGTTCAAGCTAAAAGGGTACTCATTCTTGTAGGATGAGAAGAAAGAAATCAATTCCTGATTATCGCCAAATATCTCCGGCTTTACCTCAAATGATATAGCAGTTTGACCCTTTGACAGGGCGGAGTCCATTTTCACCTTCAGTTCCGCTAGTGTGGAATAAAATACACGGTTCGCAATTTGCCAGGTCGAAGACTGATATCCTAATGAATGGATGCCTCGCCTGTAATCAGGATGCCCTGGAAGTTCTCCATTCAACTCTACTGGGAAATCCTCATTCGTATAGAGAGGTTTAAGCTTAATTTTTTCATATGTATTGGTATAAAGAGTATCAATTGGTTTTCCTTTTAACGAAGCAGATGCTTTTTCCTGCCAATCGTCGAAAGATACTTCTTTGAACGAGGCAGCTTTCATATTATCGATCGTCATAAACATTACTGTCCATGGTTCAGACAGCCTTCCCCCCTTCAACCCAAAAATTGTGATAAAATTCTAATTTTTATACTCTTCTATATTTTAGTACAGGAATGCTATTCTAGCAACGAAGTACATCTACAGGAAAAGCCGCTGCATTGAAGCAGCGGCTTTGTATATTTATTAATAGATTGATGTTGTTTCTTTTGAAGTATTCTCCAAAATTTCTTTCACCCTAGCAAGGAAACGGCCGCACACAAGGCCATCAAGCACTCGATGGTCAAGCGACAGACACAGATTAACCATGTCTCTGACAGCGATCATGCCGTTATTCATTACCACAGGGCGTTTTACAATGGATTCAACCTGAAGGATTGCTGCCTGCGGATAGTTGATGATTCCCATCGATTGGACTGATCCGAATGAACCCGTGTTGTTAACGGTGAAGGTACCACCCTGCATATCTTCGGAACGAAGCTTTCCAGCGCGTACTTTTTGAGCCATTTCGGTAATTTCACGGGCAATGCCTTTGATTGTTTTCTCGTCTGCATTTTTAATGACAGGCACAAACAATGCATCATCCGTCGCAACTGCGATGGAGATATTGATATCTTTCTTTTGGATGATCTTTTCGCCAGCCCACATGGAATTGATTTGCGGAAATTCCTTCAGTGCCTGCGCGACTGCTTTTACAAAGAAAGCAAAGAAAGTCAAATTGAAGCCTTCTTTTTTCTTGAAGTCATCCTTGATGGTATTCCTGTATTCTACAAGGTTTGTTACATCCACTTCGACCATCGTCCAGGCGTGTGGAGCTTCATGCTTGCTGCGAAGCATATTAGCGGCAATTGCCTTGCGAACTCCAGTTACTGGAATCTCAATGTCACCGGCTGCTACAGGTACAGACGGAGCAGGTGCTACTGAAGGCTGCGATGGTGCAGCCGGCTGAGCTGGAATTGAAGACTGTACAGCAGCAGATTGAGCTTTCGGTGCTTCTGCTTGGGCAGATGGCTTAGGAATATTCCCGGATTCAATGATCTTTTGAAGATCTTTGCGGGTAATCCTACCGCCTGCACCGCTTCCATTAACCTGCGTTAGGTCGATGTCATTTTCCTGTGCAAGCTTCAACACTGCAGGTGAATACCTTGCTTTGTTTCCATCATTCACTGCAGTTGCAGTGGACGTGTTTCCTGAAGGCGCAGCTTCTGCAGCAGGTTTGTCAGCTGCAGGAGCTTCTTCCGAATTGCCGCCTTCCACTTCAATCGTACAGATGATTTCACCAACTGCAAGAGTATCTCCTTCATTCGCAATCAATTCCTTGATTGTACCCGTAAATGAAGATGGTACCTCAGCATTTACCTTGTCGGTCATAACTTCTGCAAGCGGATCGTATTTATTTACTTTGTCGCCGACGGAGACCAGCCATTTGCTGATTGTTCCTTCGGTAACACTCTCACCCAATTGAGGCATTTTGATTTGTTCGATTGCCACAGTTTGAACCTCCTTCTTATTCTAATAAAAGATTTTGATATCTGGATTCAAGTCAGTGTCCAGCTACAGCGCCTAGCCCCTTGAGTCATAAGCCGCCCCGCTGTGGTGGCTGAGAAACTGCCTCCTCGCGGTTCGTCTTATGCCTGTCGGGGCTGACCAAGGCGCTTTCGCTTTTCTATTTAAAATTCCGCAAGTTCTCTCATTGCTTTTTCTACTTTATCCGGATTGATCATGAAATACTTCTCCATTGTTGGAGCATATGGCATTGCAGGTACATCCGGACCTGCCAGCCTCTTGATCGGTGCGTCCAATTCAAATAAGCAATGCTCTGCAATAATCGCTGCAACTTCACTCATGATGCTTCCTTCTTTATTGTCTTCCGTAACAAGAAGGACTTTGCCTGTTTTTGAAGCAGCCTCAATGATTGCTTCTTTGTCCAATGGATAAACTGTACGAAGATCGAGGATATGTGCAGAAATTCCATCCTTCGCAAGCCTTTCAGCTGCCTGCAGTGCAAAATGGACCGCCAGGCCATAAGTGATGACCGTGATATCTTCTCCCTCGCGCTTAACATCTGCTTTGCCGATTGGAAGCACATAATCATCTTCCGGAACTTCGCCTTTGATGAGTCGGTATGCACGTTTATGTTCAAAGAACAATACAGGATCTTCATCCCTGATTGCTGCTTTTAACAACCCTTTTACATCATAAGGAGTGGAAGGCATAACAATTTTCAGACCTGGCTGGTTCGCAAACACAGCCTCTACTGATTGGGAGTGATATAGTGCACCGTGGACACCACCGCCATAAGGGGCACGGATAACCATCGGACAGCTCCAATCGTTGTTCGAACGATAACGGATTCTTGCAGCTTCAGATATGATTTGGTTGACAGCAGGCATGATGAAATCCGCGAATTGCATTTCCGCAATCGGACGCATTCCGTACATCGCTGCCCCAATTCCTACACCTGCAATGGCTGATTCTGCAAGTGGTGCATCAATAACGCGGTCTTCGCCGAATTGCTCAAACAGACCCTGTGTCGCTTTAAAGACTCCGCCCTTTTTACCAACGTCTTCTCCGAGGACAAAAACTCTCGGATCTCTTTCCATCTCTTCTTTGATTGCTAATGTTACTGCATCGATATAAGAAATTACCGCCATTTTTGTTCCCCCTTACTCCTCAGCATATACGTATTTTAATGCGTGTTCCGGTTCAGCGTACGGAGCATTTTCAGCATAATCCGTAGCTTCATTAACCAACTTCATGATTTTGTCATTGATTGCTTTCTCACTTTCATCATTCATGATGCCATTTTCCTTCAAATAAGCACCGAATGTAATGATTGGATCTTTTGTCTTTGCCTGTGCAACTTCGTCAGGTGCACGATAGCTTCTATCATCATCATCAGAAGAGTGAGGAGTAAGACGGTAAGAAACAGCTTCAACCAATGTTGGCCCCTCTCCGCTTCGTCCGCGTTCCGCAGCTTCCTTGACAACTTTATAAACTTCAAGAGGATCATTTCCATCTACAGTGAAGCCAGGCATACCATAACCGATCGCTCGGTCTGAAACTTTTTCAGCGGCAACCTGCTTTTCATATGGAATGGAAATCGCATACTTATTGTTCTCAACCATGAAAATAACAGGAAGCTTATGCACTCCCGCAAAGTTTGCGCCTTCGTGGAAATCACCCTGGTTGGATGAACCTTCTCCGAACGTAACGAAAGTTACTAAATCCTTCTTCTCCATCTTTCCAGCCAGAGCAATTCCAACCGCATGGGGAACCTGCGTTGTAACAGGTGATGAACCAGTTACGATTCTATTCTTCTTTTGCCCGAAGTGGCCAGGCATTTGGCGTCCTCCAGAGTTTGGATCTTCCGCTTTGGCAAAACCTGAAAGCATAAGGTCCTTTGCAGTCATGCCAAAAGTCAAGACTACTCCCATATCCCTGTAGTAAGGAAGCACGTAGTCCTTATCACGGTCAAGAGCAAAAGCTGCCCCTACCTGTGCCGCTTCCTGACCCTGACAAGAAATTACAAACGGAATTTTACCAGCGCGGTTCAATAGCCACATCCGCTCATCCAGGCGGCGGGCCAAAAGCATTGTCTCATACATTTCCATAACTTTTTCATCACTTAAGCCAAGTGCAGCGTGACGATTTTCAGCCATTTTTATACCTCCCAAGTGTTCGTATAGGGCTCTTTTCCGAGGAAAAGAGCTTTTTGTCAAATTCTATTATGAATGAATTGCCTTGCCATCCACAGCCAGGGCAGCTTCACCAATTGCCTCTGACAATGTTGGGTGCGGATGTATCGTGTGGGCAACTTCCCAAGGTGTCGCATCGAGAACTTTTGCAAGTCCTGCTTCAGAGATCATGTCAGTCACATGAGGACCAATCATGTGGACACCAAGAATATCATTCGTCTCTTTGTCAGCAACAATCTTTACAAAACCATCGGATTCACCATATACAAGCGCCTTGCCAATTGCTTTGAAAGAGAACTTGCCAATTTTGACATCATGTCCTTTTTCTTTTGCTTCGTCTTCAGTAAGGCCAACGCTTGCTGCCTCTGGAGAACTGTATATACATTTTGAGACAAGGTTGTAATCGATAGGATGTGGATTCTGTCCTGCAATGTGTTCCACAGCAACGATTCCTTCATGAGAGGCTACATGCGCAAGTTGAAGACCTCCGATTACGTCGCCAATTGCATAAATGTGAGATTCCTTCGTCTGGAAGAACTCATTTGTCTGAATGAAACCTCTTTCAAGCTGCATTTCAGTATTTTCAAGGCCAATTCCTTCAACATTTGCCTGGCGTCCAACTGAAACCAGTATTTTTTCTGCTTGGAATACCTTTGTGTCATTCTTAAGCTCGGCGCTGATTTTGACGCCTTCACCTTTTTCGAGAGTTTCAGGCAGAACTTTCGCGTTGGTGATAATTTTTACACCTTTTTTCTTCATTGCGCGCTGCATTTCTCTTGAGACTTCCTTATCTTCAGTTGGAACAATCCGGTCAGCATATTCAATAACCGTAACTTCTGTCCCAAAGTCAGCAAGCATGGAAGCCCATTCGATTCCAATGACACCTCCGCCAACGATGATGATTGACTTAGGAAGCTCTTCCATCACAAGCGCTTCATCAGATGTCATGACGTATTGTCCATCCGCTTCAAGACCAGGCAATGTTCTTGGTCTTGATCCAGTGGCGACAATGACATTCTTAGGAATAAGCATTTCGTTTTCTTCGCCATTATTCATTTCAACAGAAATCGTTCCTGGCATTGGAGAGAAAATGGAAGGTCCAAGAATTCTTCCCAATCCTTCAAAGACGTCGATCTTGCCCTGCTTCATCAGATGCTGTACTCCCTTATGCAGCTGTTCGACAATCTTCCCTTTTCTTTCCTGTACCTTAGCGAAGTTGACGCCGACCTCACCTGTCGTCACGCCGAATTCCTCGCTTTTCTTTGCAGTGGCGTACACCTCCGCACTTCTGAGCAATGCCTTGCTTGGGATACAGCCTTTATGCAGGCATGTTCCGCCAAGCTTTCCTTTTTCCACGATGGCAGTTTTCAAACCAAGCTGAGAAGCCCTGATTGCTGCTACATAACCGCCTGTACCGCCTCCGAGAATGACCAAATCATATTCTTGAGCCATCTGAATCCCTCCTCTATCTTTGGAAAATTTATTTTATTGCCCTCTTTAATTTAATCATTTAGATTATATTTCATTTTTTTATAAAAGATCTGACACACCCAACAACGGCTTATTTACCAGGGTATTCTTTAACTTCTTCCTCATCACGGAGGATTCGAAGGGCACCTTCTGCAAGTGCCTGTAATTCGTTTTCTCCAGGGTGGACAATTACATCCGCAATCCAATTGATCCGCTCTGAAATCTCATGGACAAACTCTTTTCCATACGCAAGGCCGCCAGTCAGGATAATCGCATCCACTTTCCCGGAAAGGACTGCGCTTGCAGAGCCGATTTCTTTTGCAACCTGATAAGCCATAGCTTCATAAACCTGCTTCGCTTTAGCATTGCCTTGCTTGATCATTTTTTCGACCTTAACCGCATCATTGGTTCCAAGGTACCCGACAAGTCCGCCCTGTCCTACAAGCTTTTTCATGATTTCTTCCCGGTAATAATCACCGGAAAAACATAGTTCAACAAGGTCACCAGCAGGTACTGTACCCGCACGTTCAGGACTGAAAGGCCCATCACCATGCAGACCATTGTTTACATCGACAACCCTTCCTGATTTGTGGGCACCGACCGTTATTCCCCCGCCTAGATGGGTAACAATCAGATTCAGGTCTTCATATCTTCGTCCAAGTTCCTTTGCAACCCGCCTTGCGACCGCCTTTTGGTTCAATGCATGAAAAATGCTCTTTCGTTCAATCAGCGAAAAACCAGACACTCGGGCAACTGGGTCAAGCTCATCAACCACAACCGGGTCGACGATGAAAGAAGGGATATTCAATCCTGATGCTATTTCATAAGCCAGAATTCCGCCTAGATTAGAAGCATGCTGGCCTGAGAATCCTGCACGCAGATCATCAAGCATCTTATTGTTTACTGCATATGTACCGCCTTCGATTGGCCTTAATAGCCCCCCGCGCCCACAAACAGCACTCAATTTTGAAATATTGATTCCTTCATTATCAAGCGTTTCAAGTATCGTATTCTTCCTGAATTCGTATTGGTCGATGATGGTCTCATAGGAGTTAATGACAGCTGAATCATGACGGATCGTTTTTTCAAAAACGGAAACCTCGTTGTCAAAGACTCCAATTTTCGTTGATGTAGATCCTGGATTAATAACTAGAATCCGATATTCTGTTTGTTGCACAGTTAAACCTCCAATTTAATCACGAATTGACTGGCAATCCGCAATACGTCAGTAACATTTAGGAAACAGCAGAGGCGCCGAAAACCATTCAGCGCACTCTGCAATATCCTTGAATTAACGGCGACTTAAAATATGATGGCCGTTCTGCAGGAATTGGCTGCGAGAATTGCGCATTCTTTCGATACGCTCTTCTGCCATCCTGTCTGCTGCTTTGTAAGTAGGAATTCCATCTCTTTTTGCGATTTCAATTACTTTTTCAATATTATTGTAGATCGTTTCGACCTTTTTCATTGCTCTTTCAGCGTTATAGCCGTATAGCTCATCTGCTACATTGATTACTCCGCCAGCGTTGATTACATAATCTGGTGCGTAAACGATTCCCATTTCATGGATGATATCACCATGCTTAGGATCCTTCAGCTGATTGTTTGCAGCCCCTGCAATAACCTTCGCTTTGATATGCGGGATCGTTTCATCATTAATTACTGCGCCTAATGCACATGGAGCGTAAATATCACATTCTACACTGTAGATTTCATCTGGATCGACTGCTTTAGCGCCGAACTCCTCAACAGCTCTTTGGACTGCTTCTTTGTTGATGTCAGTTACAATTAGCTGAGCACCTTCTTCATGAAGGTGGCGGCAAAGGTTATACGCTACATTGCCGACGCCCTGTACTGCAATCGTTTTGCCTTCCAATGAATCCGTGCCGAATGCTTCTTTTGCAGCTGCCTTCATCCCTCTATATACACCATAAGCAGTTACCGGAGAAGGGTTTCCTGAAGAACCGAATGCAGGTGAAATCCCGGTTACGAAATCTGTTTCTTCATGGATTAAGTCCATATCAGCTACAGTTGTGCCTACGTCTTCTGCTGTAATATATCTTCCGTTCAGGCCTTGGATGTAACGGCCGAATGCACGGAACATTTCTTCATTCTTATCCTTGCGCGGGTCACCGATAATAACGGTTTTACCCCCGCCAAGATTCAATCCTGCAGCAGCATTTTTGTAAGTCATACCTTTTGCAAGGCGAAGAGCATCTTCGATTGCAGCTTCTTCAGAAGCATATGTCCACATACGAGTTCCGCCCAATGCTGGTCCAAGAGTTGTATCGTGAATGGCGATAATCGCTTTCAAACCTGATTGTTTATCCTGGCAAAATACTACCTGCTCATAATCATACTGTTCTAGATACTTAAAGATTTCCATTTCTAGTTCCTCCCCTGGTTTATGTAGATTATTTATCAGCAGAGCATAACGCCAATGCAAGTGAATATAACTTGCTTTGAGCAGTGTCCGCCCTGGATGTTAATACAATTGGAGCCTTTGCTCCTGCAATGACCGCGCCAACCTTTGCATTGGCAAAATAAATTAAGGATTTATAAAGTACGTTTCCAACTTCAATTGCAGGGACCAATAAAATATCTGCCTTGCCAGCGACCTCGCTTTTTATTCCCTTGTGTTCAGCGGCAAGCTGTGACACAGCGTTGTCCAGAGCAAGCGGTCCATCGACAATACAGCCTGTAATTTGGCCGCGTTTGTTCATCATCGTCAATGCAGCTGCATCCAGGGTTGCCTGCATGGCAGGATTGACGACTTCCACTGCAGCTAGAGGAGCCACTTTTGGCATATCAATGCCAATAGAATGGGCCACTTGCACTGCATTCTTGATGATTTGAGCTTTCTGATCCAGATCCGGTGAGATGTTCATAGCCGCATCCGTAACGATCGTGAATCTGTTGTATCCCGGTATTTCAAACACAGCAACATGGGAAAGCGCCGCCCCGGTCCTCAGTCCATACTCTTTATTCAGTACAGCTTTCAAGATGGAAGCAGTAGGTATATTGCCTTTCATCAGCACATTCGCTTCCTTATCTTTGACAGCTTTCACTGCTAATTCAGCAGCATTACTATTATTTGGAGCGGAAATGATTTTAATCCCTTCGCTCCCCAATAGTTCCGGGTGCTGGGATGCAATCATTTTCTCTATTTCTTCTTTGTTGCCGTAAAGAAGAAAATTTGCAAGCTTCATTTTTGCAGCTTCGGCAATTGCTTCCAGAACTTCAGCATCTTCTGCCGCTGCAACAGCAACTGTCTTCCTGCCATTTTGGGATGCCATGCTGATCAGTGAGTCTAGTTTCATTTCTGTTCAACCCTTTCTTTTCTTAGCGCATCACCCGAATATATATTAATGCAAGAACCGTGCCAACATAAAAATCCTGAAAACGCTTTATTTTTCCCGAAAAATATAATGCAATAAATTGCATGGTATGAAATTTATTGCATGCTATTCATTTCAATATCGTATTTTTCGAGTTTATAATACAAATTCCTAACTGATACTCCCAGTATTTTAGCAGCAGCAGTTTTATTGCCATTCACACTTTTTAAAGTATCCTTGATTACATTTGCTTCATATTTTTCCAGCATCACGGTCAGCGTTTCTGTTCCGGCAGTCAGGCCAATATGTTCTTCTTTTTCTTTTTGCTGGCTGGTTTGCAATTCAGGAAGATGCTCGATATCAATGATTGTCTCATTATAATTCAAGAAAATGATCGCCCTTCCAAGGACGTTTTCCAATTCCCTGACGTTGCCAGGCCAATCATAATCGATCAGCTTTTTTATCGCTTTTCCTGAAATCCCCTCAACATTGCGGCCATAATCCTGGTTGATTTTCCGGATCAGTCTTTCGCACAAGAGCGGAATATCTTCCTTTCGTCTCTTAAGCGGAGGAATATGGATCGGCATCCTGTTCAGACGATAATACAAGTCTTCTCTAAAACTGCCGTTGGCAATCGCTTTTTCAAGATTCATATTGGTGGCAGCAATGACCCTTACATTGATTGGCATAGGTTTGGTCCCACCAACCCGGACAATTTCCCTTTCCTGAAGAACCCGCAATAGTTTTGCTTGTGTGTTTGCAGGCAATTCGCCTATTTCATCAAGAAAGATACTCCCGTTGTTTGCCTCTTCAAAAAAACCTCGTTTACCACCTCTTTTGGCTCCTGAAAACGCCCCTTCTTCATAACCGAAAAGCTCACTTTCCAGCAGGGACTCTGATATTGCTGCACAGTTGACACGGATGAACTTGTTGAACTTTCGGTCACTTGCGTTATGGATTGCATGGGCAAATAATTCTTTCCCTGTCCCGGATTCACCGCGCAACAAGACTGTAGCAGGTGTTTTTGCTCCAAGTTTTGCCTGTTCAATCGGAATCATCATTTCTTCTGATTGTCCAATAATATCCTCAAAAGAATATTTCGCTTCGAGTGTCCTGATGATCTGCCTTGCACGCGTCAATTCACGATTCAGGTTTTGGATCTCGGACATATCATGAATGACCCCGACACTCCCCTTTAATTTCCCATCAACAATGATTGGTGCAACATTCACGACAACTTCCTTTTTGTTCGGTCCCACCCTCATAGCGGTTCCTCTGACTGGCCTTCTTGTCTTAAGGACCTTCATATGCATGCTTTCACCTTCGGATATATCTGCTGTTGCAGGCTGCCCGATCACCTGCTCTTCCTGCAGTCCGGTAATCCTCGTATAAGCAGGATTGATCAATATCCCCCGGCCATCCTCATCTACTACAGATATGGCTTCATCACTGGAATTGATGATCGCCTGAAGCATCGTTTGGATTTCTTTTAAATTCGTTATCTCTTCCGCCAAATTTACAACTTCTGTAATATCTTTGAAAACGGAAAAGGCACCGATCAGTTGGTCATTTTCATCTATCATCGGAATTCTTGTCGTGATGATTTTGGAACCATTCGGAAGCAAAAGTTCCTGGTTCGTTTCTATCTTTCTGGTATTCAGCACCCTTATCAGCTGGCTTGAAGGGATGATGTCTAAAACATGCCTTCCTTCAGCCTTAACCCTCGGAGTTCCGATGATTTTTTCAGCACTTTTGTTAAACAGGGTGATTGTTCCTTCTGTGTTGATGACAACCATGCCATCGCCACTTGAATTAAAGATTAAATCATGTTCATATGTAATTTTTCTCAGGGTTGTGATCAACCCTTCTTTTTCCTCCAAGAGTGTTGCCAACAAAAACGCGACACTGCCTGGTATCAGCACTGTGTTTTTCCCCCTGGCATCCCTTAATTCCCTGAATACAGTCTCTTCTCCCGTAACTTCAATGATTATATCAAGATCTTCAGACATAAAGTCACGCCAGTCAGACCCAGTCTGTATTCCTGCTTTTTCAGCTGCAATTATCCCAGGAGCCGTCATGTTGACATCCACCACTGCTGCTATCTTTGCAGTCTGCTTGAAGATATCAAGTATTGCCGTTCCACCCTTGCCTGCTCCAACAATCATTATTTTTTGCATAATATCCTCCATATATCTGGAAAAATATTTCATGGCCGTTAAAAATTGCTCTGCAAAATTCTTCACTAACATTGTAATAGTTTTTGAAGGCGCTGACAAATTTCTTATTTTTCGAACTTTTTTTCATGAAAAGGGACTGATTGCGGAATTACCTGAGGTTAAGTATACTTTTTTTATCAAGACAAATTACGAGGGGAACTTCATGATTAGGATAATAGCTTTAGTTATTATGTTGATACCGGGCGTGATTGCAGCTTTTGGGGTTAAATTAATGCGTGATATGGTGTTCGGAATTTTACAGTCACCATTTCCATACTTATGGCTTCAATTCCTGGCTGGCCTTATATTTTTCCTTGCAGGCCTTGGCTTCATTGCAGGCTTCATTTTGCATCGAGATCGCAAAAGAAATAAAGTTCAGGCGATTTTTCGTATACCGGAAAGCAGTAAAAAGCAAAACAGGCCTTAATATCAGGCCTGTTTTGTTCTTTTTTGAATACTTTTAGCTTTTATAGGGTCATCCGTGATTACTGCACTGCAATTTACCTTGAATAATCGTTCCAGTTCAGCATCTTTATTAACCGTATATGGCCGTACTTCTATCCCGCTTTCGAGCGATGCCTTGACAATTTCATCAGGTGAAGCGCGCCAATGAGGATGAAAACCCTTTGCCCTGATTGATTGTGCGTAAATCCATGGCATAAATAAACCATCCGATAATAATGGCGCAATTTCTATCTCAGGGGCAATCATATAGCTGTGGACGATACTATAATGATTGAAGGAGGAAATGATGATTCTCTCCGATAAATGATAATCCCTCACCATAGCTATCACTTTTTCCTCCATGCCTTTATAAGGAACAATACTATTTTTCAATTCAATATTGCAAATAAGATCGGTCTGTGACAGCCAGTCAAGGACCTCATTAAGCGTTGGAATCGGCTCTTTTCCTGGCAATGAAGTATGTTTAAAGCGGGCATCCAGTTTTCGCAGCTCATTTAGATTGAAATCTTTGACCAATCCCGTACCATCAGTCGTCCTGTCTACCTTTTCATCATGGATGACAACAAGCTCTCCATCTTTTGTCATTTGTACATCCAGTTCAAGGCCATCTGCTCCAGCATTCGCCGCCTTCGTGAAAGCAAGCATAGTATTTTCAGGATATTCAGCCGAATAACCTCGATGTGCTAAAATAAGAGACACAAAGGATCACACCTATCATAATAATTTGGAGGGAATCACTTGAGACCATTAAACATTTCCGCAGAAACTGCCATCAAGCTTTCCGAGAAACTTGGGGTGCCGATTGAACAAATCATGCACATGCCCCAGCATATCCTTATGCAAAAATTAGTCGAGTTCGAAAAAGAAAGAGAACAGGAAAAATAATTTCCCGAACGCCATTATGGCGTTTTTTTTATCTTCAAAAACCTGTTGCAATATAAAGTCTGTCAAATCCCATGATAATATGCCTTTGAATGGAATACCACTTTTTCGAAACATAAAAACATCCATCTTTAGTCGGAATACCGAAATGAAGATGGATGTTTAATATAAGGTATGAAAAATTGCTTATTTAAGTCCTAACTCTTTCAAGAAGCTTTGTGCTCCAGGCGCAGCTTGTCCGCTACCATAGCAATGAATTCTGAATTCGTCGGCTTTGCTTTGGACATTGAGACAGTATAGCCGAACAATGAGGAAATCGAATCGATATTCCCTCTGCTCCATGCCACCTCAATCGCATGGCGGATTGCACGCTCTACACGACTTGCTGTTGTATTGAATTTCTTTGCGATATCTGGATAGAGGACTTTTGTGATCGAGCCAAGAAGTTCAATATCATTGTAAACCATGGAAATCGCTTCACGAAGGTACATATACCCCTTTATATGCGCAGGGACACCAATTTCGTGGATAATGCTTGTGATGCTTGCATCGAGATTTTTAGGCTTCTGATCCATATTGGACCTGCCATAATTAATCGATGAAGATGGCTTTCTGGCGACGGTTTTTGCTTTGCCGCTCACCTGGCGGATATGACCTGCTAATTGGTCCATATCAAATGGTTTTAAGATAAAGTAGGAAGCACCAAGGTCCACTGCTTTTTTCGTTACATCCTCCTGGCCGAATGCTGTCAGCATAATGACATTCGGAATGATGCCTTTTTTCATTTCACGCAGCCTTTCAAGCACTGCAAGACCATCTAAATGCGGCATGATAATATCCAATAACATGACATCTGGATCTATATCTTCAAGCATATCCAAACATTCCTGGCCATTATGGGCAACACCGATAATTTCCATATCATCCTGGGAAGAAATATATTCTTCAAGAAGACCTACTAATTCTCTGTTGTCGTCAACAACACATACTTTTATTTTGTTCACTGCTTGGTTCCTCCTCAATCCAATTATGATCACAAATTTTATCTTCTCTAAATTCTATTCTAAATGACTAATTCGACAATGCAACAGAAATTCCTCTTATTTTTAATTTTTTCTTAAAAAAGCATTATTTTCTAATAAATGCTTCATTTTCCTTTGTTTTTCGACTTATTTCGATAGTTGACAAAAAAGCAATAGAGAATTTGTCGAATAATCTTTGAGTATGTCTTTTTGAAACGAAAAAAGGCGGCAGCAGCCGCCGTATATCCGATATTTAACTTGCCTGTTCTCTAGGTTTTTCATAAATGTCTATACCTGCTTCATTAAGCATCCATTCAATATGGACACCATATCCGCTTGTAGGATCGTTGACGAAAACGTGTGTTACAGCTCCCACAAGCTTATTGTCCTGGATAATTGGGCTTCCGCTCATCCCCTGGACAATCCCTCCCGTTTTTTCCAATAACTCAGGATCAGTTACTTTTATAACCATTCCTTTCGTTGCTGGAAACTTTTGCGGGATGGTGCTGACAATTTCTATATCAAAAAGATTCACTTCATCATTATTCACAACCGTCAGGATTTTAGCCGGTCCTTCTTTTACCTGATGGGACAAGGCAATCGGAAGCGCTTTATCAAAAACCCCATTCGTAATATCCTTGTTCAATTCCCCAAAAATACCAAAGGGACTGTTTCTATGGATATTGCCTATAACCTCGCGATCGGATGAGAAACGAGCCAGCTTTTCGCCAGGATTACCTTTGTCTCCCTTTTCAATCGATGTGACTGTCGATCTGACGATTTGCCCATCCTCGACGACAATCGGCTTTTTCGTATCCATGTCCGATATAACATGACCAAGTGCACCATATTTCTTCGACTGTGGATGATAAAAGGTCATCGTACCAATCCCGGCTGCAGAATCGCGGATATACAAGCCGAGTTTATAAGTGTTTTCGTTTACGTCTTTCTTTGGCTGGAGATGCGCATTAATTTTTTCATTTTCCCTTTTAAGCACTAAATCCAATGGTTTTCCTTCTTCTCCTGCTTTTTTTACAAATGGACCTACGTCCGCCATTTTTTCTATTTGTTTGCCATTTATTTCTGTGATGATATCGCCTTTTTTAATCCCTGCCAGTTCACCCGGCGATACCCTTCCTTCTTCCGCCTGTACCTGGTGATGTCCGACCACAAGGACACCGACCGTATTAAGTTTAACTCCAATGGATTGGCCTCCAGGCCTAACCCTGAAATCCTTAAGAACATTTACATCAACTTTTTTGACCGGGAACCCGGCCAGCTCAAGGACCATTTCATCTTTGCCATGTCTTTTCGCCTCTAATGACACGGTTTCACCATTCTGGTCTACCTGGATGTTCGAATTATCAACGGGAGCTGTGACATGTACCGCATTAGCGGTAAAATCGATCGATTGCCCCTCAAATAATGTTATATCTCCTGGAATAGAAAAATATTCATGTACGGGTTTTGCAAATCCTAAAGCAATTAATGAAACAAGGAGAATTCCACCAATAAATTTTCTGAGAAAATCTTTTTTCAAATCCATTCACTCTCCTCGCTTCTAGTCCACACACACATCGATAATGGCTACATCTTTAATTTTGCCTCGACTCGGCGCATTTATAACCAGTATAAAAATAAAAAAGCTACCCTTTATGGATAGCTTTTCAAGTTGCCGCTTTCATATTCTGTGCAAGCTGCAACAATTCTTCTGCATGCTGTTTTGTCAGGTCTGTAATTTCGACTCCAGATATCATCCTGCCGATTTCCTTTACTTTTTCAGACGATGAAAGTGGGGTGACAGATGTTTTCGTACGGCCATTCTTAATTATTTTAGCAATATAAAGATGTGTGTCTGCCATTGCAGCTACCTGAGGCAAGTGTGATATGCACAAAACCTGTGATCCAGTCGACACATTATAAATTTTTTCAGCTATGGACTGTGCTACGCGGCCGCTGACTCCCGTATCGACTTCATCGAAAATAATCGAAGTAACGCCCTGGTGCTCGGAGAAAATACTTTTCAGCGCCAGCATTATCCGGGAAAGCTCACCGCCTGAAGCGATTTTTGACAAAGGCTTCAACGGTTCCCCAGGGTTTGTAGAAATATAAAATTCAACATCGTCTGAGCCATTTTTATGGAAAATATCCGGATTGGACACGATCCGAAGCTCAAATACAGCCTTTTCCATATAAAGCTCTTTTAGTTCTTTATGAATCAATTTCGTTAACCTTTTCGCCCATTTCCTGCGCGTTTGGGTCAAATGATCCGCTTCAATGCGGAGATCCTTTTTAAGCGATGCCAATTCCTTTTCCATCTGGCCAATATGGACTTCCTTGTTTTGGAGCGTCTCAATTTCTTCTTCTATTTTTGAAGAATATTCAAGAATCTCTTCAATCTTTTTTCCGTATTTCCGCTTCAGCTGGTTGATTTCATTCAGCCTGTCCTCGATTTCATTCAAACGCTGAGGATCGTATTCAAGGGAATCAAGTTCATTCCTGATTGTCCTTGCTGCATCTTCTAACATGTAAAAGCTGTTCGCAACTGTTTCAGCTACATTTTTGTATTCTGGATCCAATTCAGCAGCATTCTGGAGATTGTCCATTACAAGACTAATCCAATCCAGGCCTTTTTGTTCACCTTGCAGAGCAGAATAACTCGTCTGGATGCTTTCATATATCCGTTCGAAATTGCCCAGCTTGCGCTTTTCTTCCGATAGTTCCTCATCTTCGTTGATTCTAAGGTTGGCTGAACTGATTTCGTCATGCTGGAACTGAATCAAATCAAGCCTGTGAGCCATCTGTTGTTCATTTTCACTCAGGCTTTTAAGTTTTTTCTGTGTTTGTTCAAATGAACGGTAAACTTCCTGGTATTCAACCAGGGCAGGAAGAATTTCTTCAGCACCAAACTGGTCCAGCAAATTAACATGCATAGTCTCATCCATCAGTTCCTGATGCTCATGCTGGCCATGGATATCAATGAGTGTGGAACCTACTTCCCGCAGGACTGAGATTGTAACAAGCTTGCCATTGATACGACAAACGCTTTTTCCGCTCGCGGAGATATCCCTTCTTAATACAATCATGCCATCTTCGATCTCGATGCCAAATTCAGCCGCTTTGGCATAACAAGGATGGTTTTGGCCCTCTATGAAAAATAATCCCTCAATTTCAGCCTTGTCCGTACCATGACGAACAAATTCAGCGGAACCTCTGCTGCCAACGAGCAGGTGAATCGCATCAATGATAATGGATTTCCCAGCGCCCGTTTCACCAGTGAGAACCGTAAGTCCTTTATTAAAGGATATGGACAACGACTCTATAATCGCGAAGTTTTGTATCGATAATTCATTTAACAAGCAACGTCACCTCATTTACAACATTTCAAGAAAACGATTTGTGACCAGCTCGGTATCCTCCGGAGTACGGCAAATAATCAAGATTGTATCGTCCCCGCAAATCGTGCCGAGGATATCTTCCCAATCAAGATTATCAATCAGTGCACCAATCGCATTTGCATTCCCCGGAAGAGTTTTCATCACGAGGAGATGTCCTGCCTGATCAATTCTGACAAATGCGTCCATTAAAGATCTTTTTAATTTTTGTAAAGGGTTGAAGCGCTGATCCGCCGGAAGGCTGTATTTATATCTTCCATCGATCAACGGCACTTTTACCAAATGAAGCTCCTTTATATCACGGGACACAGTAGCCTGTGTAACGTTAAAGCCAGCTGCCTTCAAGCGGTCCACAAGCTCATCTTGAGTCTCAATATCCTTACTCGCGATTAACTCGCGAATTTTTATGTGTCTCTGTCCTTTATTCATTCATATCACCCCTGGATAGATCCGAAACATTTATATACTAATATGTTAGCCGATTTCAACAGAATGTACAATCATTCGTGGTTTTTCACCAAAACTTCTTTGAGAAATTGGCAAAGATGTGAATAATTATTTACCTTTTCCTGAAAAAATCACAAAAAAGAACAGGCTGCGATCGCAGCCTATTCTTCTTCACTTGTTTGTTTTGTTTTCAGCTCGTTATGAGCTTCAGTCACGATCGTCTCCGCTTGGTTCTTTAATTGCAGCTTACCCTTCCCATCTTTTGGGTCGTTCCATTGAAGATGTAGAAGGAATTCGATATTGCCATCCCCGCCTGTTATAGGAGAGAATGAGAGATCCATGACGTCATATCCCTCATCAATCGAAAAAGTAATGATTCTTTCCAAGACTTGTTCATGAACTTTTCTGTCCCGGACGATGCCTTTTTTTCCTACTTGTTCACGTCCGGCTTCAAACTGTGGTTTAACAAGCGCAACGATATCGCTTTCGGGAATAAGCAGTGTTTTTAACACCGGAAGGATCAGGCGAAGCGAAATAAAGCTGACATCTATGCTCGCAAAATTCGGCATCCCTTTAACCAGATCCTCTGGCTTCACATATCGGAAATTGGTTCTTTCCATCACAACGACCCGCTCATCCTGCCGCAGCTTCCAGGCAAGCTGATTGTATCCCACATCCAATGCGTAAGACATTTCAGCCCCATTTTGCAAAGCACAATCAGTGAATCCTCCTGTGGAAGCTCCGATGTCAAGCAGGGTTTTCCCATTTACATCAAGGTCAAATACCTGGAGTGCCTTCTCAAGCTTAAGGCCCCCGCGACTTACATAAGGAAGCACATTCCCTTTCACAGTCAGGGGAATATCGCTGTTGACCTTTTCACCCGGTTTGTCCAGCCGGTTTTCGTTTGAGTAGACGAGACCTGCCATGATGGTCCTTTTTGCTTTTTCCCTTGTTTCAGCAAGACCGCGTTCAACAAGCAGTATATCTAATCGTTCTTTTTTGATTTTCATCTGTTACGCCCTTTTTTGTTTCTGTCGTGCCAGCGTTTGTATTCGCAGGACGACATCTTCTGTTGTCATTCCGATTTCCTTAAGCAATTTGTTGACACTGCCATGTTCTATAAATTGATCCGGGATTCCCATTCGGTCAATTTGTGCATGTTGAAAGCCCAGGTCATGAGAAGTTTCGAGAACGAAACTTCCGAATCCGCCCTGCAATACCGCTTCTTCGATTGTTAGGATTGGCTTATCATCCTTCAAAATGCCGACCAGCATCTCTTCATCCAATGGTTTGATAAATCGAGAATTGATGACTTTTACCGAAATTCCCTGTTTTGCAAGAATTTCCGCAGCCTCTAAGGCCATTGGAATGGTTGTGCCGAATGTCAGGATTGCAGCGTCTTCGCCTTCACGCAATACTTCCCAAGTGCCAATTGGTATTTCTTTCAAATCTTCGTCCATCGGCACTCCAAGCCCATTTCCGCGTGGATAACGCATCGCAATCGGACCATTATCGTATTTGACAGCAGTGTAGACCATGTGCTGGCCTTCATTTTCATCCTTTGGCATCATCAAAACCATATTAGGCAAATGCCTCAAAAAAGCTATATCAAATACACCCTGATGAGTCTCCCCATCTGCTCCGACAAGTCCTGCACGGTCAATGCCTATGAATACATTCAGGTTCTGGCGGCAAATATCATGGACTACCTGGTCATATGCGCGCTGAAGGAAGGTCGAATATATCGCCAAAAATGGTTTCATTTTTTGCGTTGCCAGTCCTGCTGCAAATGTTGCTGCATGTTGCTCAGCAATACCAACGTCAATCATTCTGTCCGGGAATTCACTTGCAAAGCCCTCAAGTTTTGAACCCACAGGCATCGCTGGTGTTACAGCAACAATGCGGTCGTCTGTCCTGGCGATTTTCCTGACAGTCTCACTGACGAGCTTGCTCCATGCAGGAGGTGCAAATTCAGGCTTAACAAAATCGCCTGTCTCCATTTTGTATGGTCCGGTTCCGTGCCATGTCCCGATTTTATCATTTTCAGCCGGGTTATAGCCTTTTCCTTTTTTTGTGATTACATGGAGCAGTACGGGTCCGTCCTGTTTTTTTGCATATGCGAGATTTTCAAATAAATCTTCGTAGTTATGCCCATCAACTGGCCCTAAATAGGTAAAACCCAATTCTTCGAAGAAGATGCCGGAAACAAACAGATATTTTAGGCTATCTTTGATTCTTTCAGCTGTAGCAGCAAGTTGCCCGCCAATCGCAGGTACTTTCTTCAGCAAGTATTCAAGTTCATCTTTAACCATATGGTATTTACCCGCAGTCCTCAGGCGGCCCAGGACATTATGCAAGGCACCTACATTTGGTGCAATCGACATTTCATTATCATTCAAAATGACGATCAGCTTCTTTTTTTCATGACCGATATGGTTCAGGGCTTCAAGCGCCATTCCTCCAGTCAAAGCACCATCACCGATGATCGGAACGATATGGGAGTTCTCCCTTTTCAAATCCCGTGCAATGGCCATGCCCATAGCTGCTGACAATGACGTCGAACTATGACCCGTTTCCCAGACATCATGCTCGCTTTCAACCATTTTCGGAAAGCCGCACAATCCTTTATATTGGCGGAGCGTATCAAATTGACAAGCCCTTCCTGTCAGGATTTTATGTACATATGACTGATGTCCGACATCCCAGAGAAATTTATCTTTTGGGCTGTCAAAGCACTTATGAAGGGCAATCGTTAATTCCACCACTCCAAGGTTAGGGCCTATATGTCCACCGGTAACAGATAATTTCTCGATTAAAAACTGCCGAATCTCCCTGCTTAACTCTTCCAATTCCTTATTCGAAAGGTTTTTCAAGAAGGAAGGGTCTTTTATTGATAAAAGATCCATTTCGGACCACTCACTTTCATTTTCTGACTTTTTAATCCGTATTTAAATAATTCCAAAAAAGTTGTTAGTAATAACATATATTAATTAAAGAACCGTTTTCAAGCTATACCTTGAAATCCGCTTTAAAATTACCGATTATGTATAAGAAAAGCTGTCAACACTACCGTGCTAACAGCCAATTATAGCACACAATTGCGCGATTCTCAACGGAGTCCTGGCCCTAGTGATTGCGTAATCCGATTAAATCGGTGATCTGTGAAAGGATCCCGACTTGAAGGCCAGTTGAAGCGAGAGCGTCTTTGGCACTGCGCAGATGATGGTCAAGGGCTTCCTTGGCACCATCCAGGCCAAGGAGGGAAGGATAGGTACTTTTTTCGTTTTCCGTATCGCTTCCTACAGGTTTACCAATCGTTTCTTCTGTTCCCTCGAGATCGAGAATATCGTCCCTGATTTGGAAAGCAAGGCCGATATGGTAAGCAAAACGTGACAGTACTTCCTTTTGGTCCGGTGTTGCCCCTGCAATTTCAGCACCAGCAATAATACTGTACTCCAGAAGCTTTCCTGTTTTATTGATGTGGATATATTCCAACTGTTCGAGTGTAAGCAGTCTGCTTTCGCCTTCCATATCTGCAACCTGGCCCCCAACCATACCTGGGGCTCCGGCAGCATTAGATAAACCTTTGATCAATGAAAGCTTCACCTGTGCAGACGCAGCTTCTTCGGACATATTCGCCAGCAAATTAAAGCTTAATGTCAGAAGGGCGTCTCCGGCAAGGATTGCTGTTGCTTCTCCGAAAACTTTATGGTTTGTCGGCTTTCCTCTTCTTAAATCATCATCATCCATACTCGGAAGATCATCGTGAATCAACGAGTATGTATGAACCATTTCAATGGCTGCAGCAGCATCCAGACCATTACTAGGATCTTTGCCGAATGCATCTATGATGGCAAATACTAAGAGCGGGCGAATCCTTTTCCCCCCTGCCTCAAGCGAATAGAGCATGGCATTCGCTAAATTCTCCGGTGTCTCAAGGCCCTCTACAGCTTTCTTCAGCCGATTCTCAACTGCAGTTTTGTATTGCTTTGTAAAATCACTCAGTGAAACAGGATGCAAAACTATTCCTCCTCATTTATGGAGAAACCTTCAGTCCGTCCATCTTCAGTAATGATCTGGGCCAGCTGTTCTTCCACGTTCTTAAGCTTATCATGGCAAAGTTTGGATAATTCCATTCCTTCTTTATAAAATGAGATCGCCTCTTCTAAAGGCACATCTCCTTCTTCAAGTTTCTCAACAATGCTCTCCAATTGTTCCATGGCCTGTTCAAAGCTCAGTTTTTTATCATCTGCCATCGTTTGCACTCTCCTCAATATCGGTTACGACACATTTGATGCTTCCATCTGAAAGCTTTACATGTATTTTCCGCTCCGGTTTGACCTGAGCGACTTTCTTGATTAGTTTTCCATCCTCTGTATATGCCAGGCTGTACCCGCGATCCATGATTTTCAGAGGGCTTAGTGCTTCTAAAGTCGAGAGGATGCCGTTGAATTCTTTCCTCTTTTCAGAGACAACAGCCGTCATGGCCCGGTTCAAGGCCCTGACTGCTCGATGGTGCCTGTCTGCAGAGATTTTTTTCAGCTCTTCAGGATGGCTGCGCTCAAGCCTTCTTTTCAGCTGAATGAGCTTATCACCCTTGGAGGAATAAAGCTTCTCTGCTCCTTTTGTCAATGATTCAGTCAGCCTGTCTACTTGTTCAAGCTTCTGTTCGTATAGCTTTCTTGGGTATCGGAATGCATAGGACTTGATCAGGCGCTGATATTTTTCCTGCTGAAAGTAAACTTTCTCCCTCATAGCCCTTAACAGCCTTGTTTCCCTGTTCATGACCCGCTCAAGCAGTTCCTGGATATGAGGGACTGCAAGTTCGGCTGCACCTGTTGGGGTAGGAGCCCGCATATCTGCAACAAAATCAGCAATCGTGAAATCTGTTTCGTGGCCTACAGCAGATATGATAGGTATTTTTGACGCAAAAATCGCCCTGGCGACCGTTTCTTCATTGAAATTCCATAGCTCTTCGATGGATCCTCCACCCCGGCCAATGATCAGCACGTCGACATCTGCTCTTTCATTCGCCTTTTGGATGGCCTTCACGATGGATGGACCACCCTGCTCACCCTGGACAAGGGCAGGAAAAATCAGCACCTTCGTAATTGGATACCTTCTTTTAATTGTCGTTAAAATATCACGGATGGCAGCTCCGGTAGGCGATGTGACGATGCCAACTGCTTTAGGATATTTTGGGATCGGTTTCTTGTACTTTGGTGAAAAAAGCCCCTCCTGCTCAAGCTTCTTCTTCAACTGCTCATAGGCAACAAATAAATCGCCCACACCATCGGTCTTCATTTCTTTTATGTATACCTGATACTGGCCGGTGCCTTCATAAACAGAGATATCGCCTCTTACAAGCACTTTCATGCCATTTTCAGGCTTGAACTTCATGGAACGTGCAGCGCCGGAGAACATGACTGCCAGTATCCTTGCTTTTTCATCCTTGAGCGTAAAGTACATGTGGCCGCTCGAATGCCTTTTGAAGTTTGAAATCTCACCCTTTATGTAAACTCCCTGAAGATGAGGGTCAGCATCGAACTTTCGTTTTATGTATTTGGTTAACGCGTTGACAGTAAGATAACGCTGATTATCCATACGTAAACTCCTTTGGTGGAACTAGTTGGTTACATTTTCTTCATAAAAAAACTGCCCATACCTATTATAGATTCAGAATCCCGATTCGTCACTTAACATAAGTGGATTTTCAGTTTCTAACTATAACAGATATGGGCAGGATCACACCTTATAAATTTAAATTTTGCAGTTTGTTCTGATGATTTTTTGCGGATTTAAGTGTATTGTACATCAGCATGGCAATCGTCATAGGTCCTACTCCGCCTGGCACTGGTGTAATATAGCCCGCTTTCTCTTTGACTTCATCATAGGCAACGTCACCGCAAAGCTTCCCTTGATCATTGCGGTTCATGCCAACATCGATCACCACTGCCCCAGGTTTCACATGGTCAGCTGTTATCAGATCCGCCTTCCCGACCGCGGCAACGATTACATCGGCATGCTTTGTATGGTCTTTTAATTCCTTGGTTTTGGAGTGACAATATGTAACAGTTGCGTTTTCATTCAGGAATAATTGGCCTGCAGGCTTTCCTACGATATTGCTGCGTCCGACTACAACCACGTGCTTACCGGTAAGGTCCATTCCAATTTCCTTCATCATCACCATCACACCATAAGGCGTGCATGGCAAAAAGGCATCCTGTCCTGTCATCATCCTCCCGACATTGATTGGATGGAAGCCATCAACATCTTTCTCAGGGGATATTGCCTCAATCAGGTTCTTTTCATTGATATGGGCTGGAAGCGGAAGCTGCACCAAAATACCATGAATATCATCATCCTTGTTCAATTCATCAATTTTGGCCAAAAGCTCTTGTTCAGTAATGGAAGCAGGGTATTCAATCAACACATTGTGCATGCCCAGCTCTCGTGCTGTTTTTTGCTTGCTGTTGACATAGGTCCTTGATGCCTGGTTATCGCCGACGAGAATCACAGCCAAGCCAGGAGTAAACCCTTGTTTCTTCAGTTCCTGGACTTGGTCGACGATTTCAAGTTTTTTCTTTTTAGCGATTTCTTTTCCATCAATAATAATAGCAGCCATACTCATTCTCCCCCTGTGTGATCAGGGAAGCTCCAACCCGACCTCTTTCAATGGTTTTTTAGGAAATGCTCTGTTTTACTTTTGACAGAACCCCATTTACAAAACGGCTCGATTGGTCATCCCCATATAATTTGGCAATTTCAATTGCTTCATCAAGAACGACATTCACGGGTACTTCTTCATTGCAAAACTTCAACTCGTATACGGCAAGGCGAAGGAGGTTGCGGTCAACCGCTGCAAGGCGGTCAATCGACCATTTTTCCAAATGCAACTTGATTTCTTCATCAATTTCATCCTGATGCTGAACAGTTCCGTACACAAGCTTGTTCAGGTAATCATCTCCCGCTTCTTCTTCAAGTACATGCTCAATTGCATCTTCAGTCTCTACCTTGCTTATATCAATCTGGAATAAGGCTTGGAGAGCCTTTTCTCTTGCTGTTCTTCTTTTCATTCTATTCCTTAGCTCCTTTTGGCTTGTCTGATTCTAACAAAATAATAGCATAACATATCTCATTACGCATGGTTTCCTATTATTTTTCACTTTTTAGAAAAAAGTTAATCAAAAGAAGCGGAAAATGATTGATATTAGCCAGGATAAAGCGATAATGCTTTTACATTTAACAACAACTCTAAGTTAAACTAGGCTGTTGATTTCCGTTCCAGGCGCTTCGCTTTCCGCGGGTCTGACGCTGAGCCTCCTCGTCGCAAGCTCCTGCGGGGTCTCACCTGTCCAGCTAATCCCGCAGGAGTCTACGCGCCTTCCACTCCAATCAACAGGGCATAAAATCAACAATATGCTTTAACTCAGCCAACAACAAAAAAACCAAAGGCATGTATATTTATGCCTTTGGTTCCGTTTTCATATCTCCTGGTCGACTTCAGTTTCTGACTTTTGGTTTTCGAACTGAACGCCAACAACATGGATATTGACTTCTGTAGCGTCGAGTGCAGTCATGTTCAATAATGCCTGGCGAATGTTATCCTGGATTTTTTGGGCAACCGCAGGAATGGATACGCCAAACTTCATCACACAGTATACGTCTACCTTGATTCCTTCTTCAACAAGCTCAACTTTTACACCCTTGCCGTGGTTTTTCTTGCCAAGCCTTTCCACTACGCCTGCAGCGAAACTGCCGCGCATTTGCATGACACCCTCTACTTCGGATGCAGCGATGCTTGCGATGACTTCAATCACTTCAGGTGCAATTTCCACTTTTCCCAAGCCGTTTTCATCATGGCTCATTTCAAGTAAATGTTGCTGTTCACTCATGGCTAGACCCTCCTATTCTTCTGTCATAAGATCATGCATTTCTAAAAATTTCGTATTGAACTGCCCTTCAACGAATTTCTCGTGGTTAAGCAGCTTAAGATGGAACGGGATGGTTGTGTGGATTCCTTCAATCACAAACTCACCAAGCGCCCTCTTCATGCGGTCAATCGCTTCTTCCCGGCTGCTGCCATACGTAATGACCTTCGCAATCATTGAATCATAATATGGCGGGATCGTGTAGCCTGGATATGCCGCTGAATCTATTCTAACACCAAAACCGCCTGGAGGGAGATACATTTTGATTTTGCCTGCGGAAGGCATGAAATTTTTTGCAGGATTCTCAGCATTAATGCGGCATTCAATTGACCAGCCATTAAATTGGACATCCTCCTGCTTCAGGTTCAGCCTTTCACCGGATGCAATCTTGATTTGTTCCTTGATCAGGTCTACACCTGTCACCATTTCAGTTACAGGGTGTTCTACCTGGATGCGGGTATTCATCTCCATGAAGTAGAATTTGCGATTGCGATAATCATATATAAATTCTACCGTGCCTGCACCTGTATAATCAACCGCTTTGGCTGCTTTTACAGCCGCTTCCCCCATTTCTGCCCGAGTTTCCCCGTCCAGAGCTGGAGATGGTGTTTCTTCAAGCAGCTTTTGCAGTCGCCTTTGGATAGAGCAATCACGCTCGCCCAAATGGATTGTATGGCCGTAGCTGTCAGCAAGAACCTGGATCTCTACATGACGGAAATCCTCAATGTATTTCTCGATGTAAACACCAGGGTTTCCAAATGCAGTCATCGCTTCCTGCTGCGTGATATTGATTCCTTTAATCAGCTCTTGCTCGTTCTTGGCAACACGGATTCCTTTCCCGCCGCCACCAGCCGTTGCTTTAATGATGACCGGATAGCCGATTTTGTTTGATAGGCTGACAGCATCCTCAATATTTTCAATGATTCCCTGTGAGCCCGGTACAATCGGTACGTTCGCCTGCTTCATCGTTTCCCTGGCGACGTCCTTCGTCCCCATCTTTTGAATCGCTTCTGGAGATGGTCCGACAAATATGATGTTGCACTCCCTGCAAAGCTCTGCAAAGTCTGCATTCTCTGCCAGGAACCCATATCCAGGATGGATCGCATCACAGCCTGTCAATTTTGCCACGCTAATGATATTCGTAAAATTCAAATAGCTGTCTTTGGAAAGCTTCGGACCGATACAATACGCTTCATCCGCAAGCTGTACATGAAGTGATTCTCTGTCTGCTTCTGAGTAAACCGCAACGGATTCAACTCCCAGTTCCCTACAGGCACGGATCACCCTGACAGCGATTTCTCCTCTATTTGCAATCAGTAATTTTTTTATCATCAATATCGCTCCTTATTCAGGCTTGACCAGGAATAAAGGCTGGCCGTATTCTACCAGCTGGCCGTCTTTTACTAGAATTTCAACAATTTCCCCATTCACTTCAGCTTCGATTTCGTTGAAAAGCTTCATAGCTTCTACAATACATACAATTGAATCCTTGCTGACTTTTGATCCTGTTTTTACATAAGCTTCTGCTTCTGGCGATGAAGATTGATAGAAAGTCCCTACCATTGGTGAGACGATTTTATGTAAGTTGGATGTGTCCTTAACCTCTTCCTGCTTCATTTCCTGGACTGCCGCAACTTCAACCTTAGGCTCATGCTTTGCAGCTTCCTGGACTACTGGCGCATACTGTGGCACTGGTGCCGGCGCGGCGGCAGGCTGTGCAGTTTCAACAACCGCCTTGGCTGCTCCGTGTTTCTTCATTTTGATTTTTGATCCTTCATATTCATAAGAAAACTCATCAATGCTTGAATGATCTACTAATTTGATTAATTCTCTGATTTCCTGAACTTTTAACATGTTTAGGCACCCCTTGTCCTTTTCATAATTAAGACTAGATACTAATACTATACGATAATACCATGTGCAAATTCAATATGTTACGATAATTCTTATCAAATCATACCCTTACTAATCTATTTTAATGTTTTCTGAAAAAAAAGTGAATTCATTCGACAGGAATCCCAAAATTTCTAGCGAATATATCATTAGCTTGATTTAAGGGGAGACACTTCATGAAAACTATCGAAGAAATTAAAAAAGAGGATCTTGATAGAAAAAATTCGCTGATCGTTAAAGCAACTCTCGTTTCAGTGATACTAGCGGCAATTGTTGATATTGCGATGAAGAAAGAGTTAGCCGTGATTCTGTCGATTATTGCAGGCGGCGGTGCCGGAGTTGGGATAGTGGCATTGCTGCATTATACCAAAAAGCTTACGAATTTCATTCCCTATCTATCCGTTGTCATTGTTTCTGGAGTATTATTCTTGATCATGGAGACGAGCGTATCTCCTACCGCCTATATGCTGCTATACTTCATTCTTGCTGCAGCTGCGATTTATATGGACCGGAAGATTCTCATTCTCGGTTCTGGGCTCGGGTTTATGATTATTACCCTTTTCACTTTCCTGCATCAGCATGAATTGCCTTTGGAAACGAAGAATTATGTAACCATCTATTTATTGTATATGCTTGTAACAGTGATGCTCGGATTCCAGTTTTCCATCTCTAAAAAGCTTGCGGAAACAATCGTTTCGGCCCAGCAGGAATCAGAAAGCTTGCTTATTAAAGATTTAGAGACAAAAAAAGTAATCGAATCTAACACTAAAAGCATAGCAAAGCTGATTGATGAAGTAAAATTCAAGAGCCGTGAAAATTACGAATCTTCCATTGAGATGACTCAGTCTGTGACGGAAATCTCTGCAGGGATCAACATTCAGTCAGATTCGGTTGTAGACATCACCCAGTCTCTTGAAAAAACAAACCAGGTCATCTCCAGGTCATCATCACTTGTGGAAAAGCTTCATGAGGATGCATTGACATCTGAAAAAGTTTCTGACAGGGGTGATGAGCTGATGTCAAAACTGATTTTGGAATTAAAGGCTTCCTATGAAAATATGCAGAATGTAAATACCCATATCCTTTCCCTTTCCGCATTAATAAAAGAAACGGCAAGTTTTGCTTCTGACATCCAGGGCATCGCCTCCCAGACCAACCTCCTGGCATTAAATGCTTCAATTGAGGCTGCACGGGCAGGCGAAAGCGGAAAGGGCTTCGCCGTCGTCGCACAAGAGGTTAGAAAGCTTGCGGACATTACAAGCAACACAGCAACACAAATCACCGAGAACTTAAAGAGTGTCATGAGTGATACTTCCAAGACAAAAGAAGGGGTTAACTTAACCGCAGAAAAGCTTACACAAAACCTCGAACTTGCTGCGGAAACGATGGAAGCATTCGAAACGATCCACCAGACCTTTGTAAATTTAAAGGACGATATCAAAGAACAGGGGAAACTTACAAGAAATATCATGGAGTCATCCATGTCAATCGAAAGCACCATTGCCGGATTCAGCGCAGTCATCCAGCAGGCTAGTGCGGCACTGGAAGAAATCTCTTCTTCCGCTATTACACAATGTGAGCATCATGAACATCTTTTCCAATCAGTAGAAGTAGCTCATCAATCTTTAGATAATTTATTGAAGCTACAGGAACAAAAAGCGCAAGCGCCTCGTTCAGCCCCGACAAGCGCTGTAGGTCCTGACAGTGAAGTCATTCTTTGACTTCATTGGCAGGACTGAAACTGAAAAGTATAGCCGACTGTCCAGAAACGCAGAAACTGGAGACTCCGACAAAGAAGCGCTTTTTGCTTCTGCCGGCGGAGTTGAAGTTTCGGAGTTTCTAGGAGGCGACACTAGGCAAGCGTCTCGAGGGGCTAGGCGCTGGAGCTAGATTAAGATTACAACATGTAGTTATACACACCTGAACAATTTTATAATCTCCTAAGCTACAAAAATAAAGGGAAGGCATTTGCCTTCCCTTTTCCATTTTATTTTACTGGTTCGAATTGAACAGCGACAGGCTGCAGGGAACCAAGCTCAGTCCTTACCATCTGGATGATTTCATTTGCAGCAGAAGCGGAATGGTCCTTAGCTTTGACTGTAATTCTGACGTTCTCGCCATCTGCACGTACTAGTGCATCTTCATAGCCCATGGATTTGATCAAGGTTTCAAGAACCCCTTCTTTCTGAGACATTTCATCAATCTGATTCATCTTTTCAACTGCATCGCTGCGCTCCTCCGCCGGCAGGTCAGTAGAAGCAAGGATAGTCTGCAGGTCTTCCTTCATCTTAGTACGTGTTTCTTCAAGCTGCATGCGAAGGGCTTCAAACTTTTCATCGCTGGCTACGCCGGAAATAACTGTTGTGCCATCCTTCGATTCAGTCGCTGCTGCTTCTTTATTCTCTGACTTCTTCTCTTCAACTCCAGCCAGGTCAGCCTTCTGCTGTTCCGGAGAGGTGACATAATACACCGATAATACAACCACAAGGCTTAACATTGTCAACAACCATACTGTTTGCTTTTTCAATAACATCTATTATTCCCCCTTGGATTTTTTAGGCATTACTGCCACTCTGTGATTCGGAACATCCAAAGCCCTGGTGACGGCCTCAATGATCCATTTTTTCACTTGTATATTTTCAGCACCCTTCGCGACTACAAGGACGCCTCTTATGTCCGGTTTTTTTGTCTCAAGTACGATTGGCACTTCTTTTTCACCGTTGCGGATGATGACCAGCTGCTCATCCTTTGATGCGTCCTCCACCTTGCGTTTACCGCCTTCACGGTCCGTTTCATCCGTCGTCTGGGATTGGATGACCGTATTCTTTTCCAGAACCTTCTTTTCAGTAGCATCAACATTCACAAAGACAGTAACATCGCCAACACCATTGATACCCTGGAGCATTTCCGTCAGCTGAGCTTCATAAGCCTCTTCATATTCGGAAATGACGTCATTTCCAGCCGATTTTTTTTGTCCAAAAACAGCTGTATCCTCTTCGGCTTCTGCTTCCTTCATCGCTGGAACAGCCGAATTTGAAGGATTCTGGTCTCCGAGAATATTGCCTACAAGCATGATTGCCGCTCCGAAGAGAACCACAATCATTAAGTACTGGTATTTGCCGGATTTCTTATCCGGCGGCCCGTTTTTGCTGTTGAATTGTTTCTTGAGCCAGGTTAAAGGCCCTTTCTCATTGTCCATGCTCGTCACTCCCCCCTTCTATCATTATTTGAATAGACTTTTCAGGAACATTCCATTTTTCTGACAGAAGAGAAGATATTTGATCTGTGTTCTGAGAGGTTTGTTTTGATGGAAGGGGTGCATTCGTATCAATTTCTACTTCTCTTACTACTGCCACAGCCTCTCCCTGTTCTTCGGCTTTTTTCACATGTACGATGACATACTCCAGATTTTCAGGGAAAGCCCGCTGATCCTGATCATTTACTTCGAGCTCTATATTTGCAATCTCCATTCCTTGCTGCTCCATCAACTCCTCCTCTGCGGCTGTTTTCAATTGGACAGCCATTGTTTCTAAAATATATGCATGCTGGGATGCTTGTATTTCTTTTTTCTGAAATTCTATTGAATTTTTTACATTTTCATCTCCCTGACTATTAAATTGAGCCATGGAAGCGATGGCTGTTTCAAAATCAGAAGTGAATAATTTCATCACCGGTGACAGGATAATCGCAATCAGAATCAGTCCAGTAACAATTTTTGTGTACTTTTGAAAACTCGAATTCGGCAGCAGCATATCAAGGACCGTTGCCAGGAGGATAAAGATGATGATATTCGTGATCCATTCTTTAATGAATTCCATTTTCTCTCCTCCTTATCTCACCATCATCGTTAAGTTTCCAGCGGCTATAATGACTGTGATCGTCAGGAAAAACATCAGGGAGACGATTCCCAGTGCCGCAAACACATAGATAATACTCTTGCTGATAATATCAAGACAGGTAATGACAGGACCTCCGCCTAATGGCTGCAGGATGGCCGCTGCAAATTTATAAATGAACGCAACCATAAGGATCTTAATAGCAGGAAAAGCAGCAATCACAAGAAGGATGGCTACCCCGGCCAGTCCGACCGTATTTTTCAGCAGCATGGATGCACTAATCACGGTATCCGTGGCATCCGTGAATACCCTTCCTATGACTGGTACAAAGTTTCCGGTGATGAATTTCGCTGTCTTAACGGTGACCCCATCCGTAACTGCTGCCGAAGCACCCTGGACTGAAATGACTCCAAGAAAGACGGTAAGCAAGATTCCCAGAAGGCCAATGCTCCAATTCCGCAGCAGGCTCGCAAGCTGTGTTACCTTGTATTGTTCCGACAGTATGCTGACAATGCTCAGCAGCGTTGAAAGAAACAACAGGGGAAGCACGACATACTGGATGAACATGCCGCTCGTGTTCATCATGAACAGAATGACAGGGTGGAAGAAGGCCGCTGAGATCAGGCCGCCGGAAGTCGCCATCAAGGCAAGCAGCAGCGGAATCAGTGCCAGGATAAATTGGATCATCGTCCCGATCGCATCATTCGTATAATCAACAACAACATGGAAGCTGTTGAGAGCTATTATGATCAGCACCATGAACACAATTGAATAGGCAACCTTACTGATAGTGCTTTTCTCAAATGAATTTTGCAGGGCCTGGAGAAACATGCTGAATACGGTCAGCAATATCAAGGATCCAAGCAATTTTCCATTGACGATGAATTCATGGAAGGCAAAATTGAAGATTCCTTTGAACCAGGCCTTTAATGAAAACTTCTTTTCGCCGCTGATAAAATCATACAGACTCCCTTTCTGGCTTTCTGGCAGATATCCATCATACTTATTGATGATATCCTCCCAAAATCCCTTGAGCTCATCTATATTAAGGTCCTCAAGCTGTGCCTGGGCGATTTTGTCCGGATTGATCAATGAGCTGGCTTCATTATCATCACCAGCAGCTTGTACAACTGGTATGAAAAAAAAGATCTGGATCAATGCAATGCCAAGTATGAACTGCAGACGCTGCTTCAACGGTTTCACCTCTTTATTTCAAGGCTTAATCAGCCCGGAATTAAGCGAATAATGGTTTCAATCATGACTGTGAGAATCGGTATAGCCATTGCGAGGATCAGGATTTTTCCGCCTAATTCTATTTTGGATGCGATTGCCCCCTGCCCTGCATCTTTTGTGAGCTGTGCTGCAAATTCTGCGATATAGGCGATTCCGATAATCTTCAGTATCGTTTCAACATAGACAAGATTTACTCGTGCATTGGCCGCCAGCTTTTGGATCATTGAGATGATTTGATAGATTTGATCTACTAAAAAAAGGAAAATAGCTGAACCAGTAAAGACAATTAATAAAAAGGCAAAGTTAGGCTTTTGCTCTTTGACGATCAGTGCAAGAAAAGTCGCGATCAATGCAACGCCAGTTATTTGAAGGATTTCAATGGCAAAGCCCTCCCTTACCCTTGAAATAGGAATACTGATTTTATTTTTTGAAACAGGTCATCGACAATCGAGGCAACCATGAAAAGAATGTAGATGAATCCAAACAATGTCACCCACTGGGCATATTCCTTTTTTCCTACCTGATCGAGAATCGTATGCAAAAACGCTACGACGATGCCCACACCCGCGATTTTAAAAATGATATCTACTTCTAGACCCATCTTGTCCTCCTCCTAAATGCTACATCAGTAAGATGATTAATAATAAACCGGATAGAAACCCGATACTTTTCACCATTTTTTCGTATTTCATCTGTTTTTCGCAGGCGTCCGTTTCTTCACGTTCGAGGTGAGAAATCGTCAGCAGAATCTGCTTTTGCTGCGAATGTCGGTCATGCCTCCCAAGCGTCTCCCCGAATTGCTTCATGATTTCAAATTCCCCTTGTTTGAAAGCAGTCAGCTTCCAAACTTCCGAGAGACTCTCTTCCCAAGCTGCCTTCACTGTCGTTTCAGTTTCGGTCAGCTTCTTGGAAAAGGCTTCGAAGAACCAGGACAATGGCTTCGAAAGCTGGGCAGCGAGCTTTCTTGAGGCTTCATGGAGCGGAGTGTGCCCATACATGATTTCCGCTTCTAATGACTGCAAAGCCGACTTCAGAAGCCGAAGCTGTCTTGGCCGTTCACTTAAGTGCCTTGATGCTTCAAAACCTGTCCATGTTGTCGCCAGAATGATCATTATAGCGCCAATTATTTTTATCATTTATGTCACTCTCACTTTATGATGAATTTCTTTACCGCTTGCATCCTTGATCGCTTTGATGGTTCCCGGTCCAGAAATTCTTGCAAGTTCCACAAATCTGTCGAAAATCCCCATTTCCAGTATTGGCTTTAAGGTCGGCCTTTTCTGAATATCTTCAAGGGAATCCCCATGTGTGGTCATGATTAATTTAATTCCTGCATTTACCGCCTCTAGTATCGCTTCGCCATCTTCTTTCCTTCCTATCTCATCCACTACAAGGACATCCGGGCTCATCGAACGAATCATCATCATCATGCCTTCTGCTTTTGGGCAAGAATCCAATATATCTACTCTTGGGCCAAAGGTAAGCTGCGGAACTCCTTTAACACAGCCGGCAATTTCAGACCTTTCGTCAACTATGCCAGCTTTCAGTGAGGGCAGCTTTTTTTCAGGAACACCGCTGGAAATCATCCTTGCAAGATCCCTTAGCAATGTAGTCTTGCCGGTTTGCGGCGGCCCGATGATCATCGTATGCTTCCAGCCATTCTGGAATAAATATGGAAGGAGCGGTTCAGCTATCCCGATTTTCTCCCTTGCAATCCTCAGATTGAATGACGAGATATCCCTGATCGCTTTTACAGAGCCATTTTCCAGGATGACTTTTCCAGCCAGCCCGACCCGATGGCCGCCAGCAATTGTAATATAGCCGCGCTTCAATTCTTCCTCGAGAGTATACATAGAAAAATGCCCGAGCTTATTCAACAGCTGGACAGCATCCTCGGGCGGAATGATATACGGCAGGAATTGTGGTTTTCCCCTTACCGTTAATTCGAGCGGGCGATTGATTCTGATCCGCACTTCTTCCATTCCATCTTTGTCATTAGGAGGTACTGCAGCCAGCAATTCCGCAATTCGTTTCGGCAAAAAAGATAAGATATCGTCCATGATTGATCCTCCTGACGTACGCTTACTTAATATGTATGCCTGCTTGGCCACATTATGACCGGGAGTTTCGACCTTTCGATCTGCACTTTATCGCTGACAAAAGGAAATAATATTGGTTTTAGAAGAAAAGAATAGTATGGAAAGGAGTTGATAAATATGAATGAGGATCACCAAAAGTTCCAGAAGGTTCAAAGAGATGATCGCGCAACTTACCTTGGTGGCGGGAGAAGCCCAAAGGAGTCGCCAACGACGGACACAAAATATAATAACAGGAATGATACGGACAAATCGCCAGGAGCTGGCCAGTACGGCGGATGATTTCCACCTGTTCATTCCTTAAGCTTTTTTCTATGCCTGTTATTTGTATCCCATGCGGCACATAGAAATAGGTAATAGAGAAAAGTGCTGTGGAGGGATGACAAATGGATAATGGAATGCATACGGGCTACAGGAATGCCGGTAATGGAAGGAAAATCACTGTAAGCGGGGAAGGTTCAGTGGTAGCAGCTCCAAACAGAGCTGCGGCGACGATCGGGGTTCGTACAGAAAATCAAAATCTTCAGGATGCACAGACAGAAAACTCGAGTAAATCAAATGCCATGCTCTTGTCCCTGCAAAACCTCGGCATGGCAAAGGAAGATATTAAAACAGCAGACTATCGCATTGATCCGATCTATACGTATGAGGATGGGAAGCAGCTTTTTCAAGGTTATCGAGTTACCCATCTATACTCGATAATCATTCGAAACCTGGAACAGGCAGGATTAATTATTGACACCGCGGTTAACAATGGCGCTAATGAAGTGATGAATATCCAATTCTCTGTAGCAGAACCCCAAGCATTTTATAATCGTGCCCTTTCGCTCGCAGTTGTAGATTCTTACAACAAAGCGCAGACAGTCGCCCGGACACTTGGGATCCAAACCCCAATTTCACCTCTTTCCATTACCGAAGAAACTCAAAAAGGCTCACCTGGCCCTTTCCTTGTTGCCTCATTGGATACAAGTGCTGCCAGCGGAACGCCAATAGAGCCGGGAAAATTAGAAATAAAGGCTACTGTAACTGGAACATATATCACTTCTTAAAACACCAAAAGCCAGGCAATTCGCCTGGCTTTTTGATGTAGAAGATATGAAATCATAACTACATTGCGACAGATTCAATGCTGACACAATTTGTCTATACCCATCCCAAGATTTTTGAGTTAAAATACCTCTATAAGTATTCTTAAGGAGAGATCTACATGAAAAAAATGTTTGCAGCATTCTTGATCTTGCTATTGATTACTGGCTGCTCCGGCGGTTCGTATACAGATGTTACTGTAGAAGAAGCAAAAGAAATGATCGACAGTGGCGAAGTTGAAATCCTGGATGTGCGGACGCCTGAAGAATTTGCCGCAGGCCATATCCCTGGTGCCAAGCTGGTACCATTGCAAGTGATTGACAGTATGCTTTCTGAACTGGACAAGGACCAAAAATATGTCGTTGTCTGCCAGAGCGGCAACCGTTCAACACAGGCAAGCGGAATTCTCATCGAAAACGGCTTTAATAATATCTATAATATGACAGGCGGCATGAATGAATGGCAATATGACTTGGAACAGTAAATCCGGAAACATCTCGTGAAAGCGAGGTGTTTTTTTGTATACACAAAAACCTGCTTAGCAGCAGGTTCTTGTGTAACGATTATTAAGCGCGAGATACATATGATGAATCAGTAGTATTGATGATCAGTCTGTCGCCCTGGTTGATGAAGAAAGGAACCTGAACAGTCAGCCCTGTTTCCATTGTCGCAGGCTTAGTACCGCCAGAAGCAGTGTCACCTTTGATTCCTGGTTCTGTTTCTGTTACTTCCAATTCTACAGTGTTTGGAAGTTCGACACCTAGAGTTTCATGGCCGAATTGCATGATGTATACTTCCATGTTTTCCTTAAGGAATTTCAACTCATATTCAATAGAAGTTCCTGGCAATTCAATTTGCTCGTAAGATTCATTGTCCATGAACACGTGCTGGTCTCCGCTTGCATATAGATATTGCATTTTGCGGTTTTCGATTTGAGCTTTAGCTACTTTCTCGCCAGCGCGGAATGTTTTTTCCTGGATTGCTCCAGTACGAAGGTTACGCAGCTTAGAACGTACGAATGCTGCTCCTTTTCCAGGCTTTACGTGTTGGAAATCCAGTACTCGCCAAATTCCATTGTCTACTTCAATTGTCAGGCCAGTACGAAAATCGTTAACTGAAATCATTTGTTAGTCCTCCTAGTGTCGTCTTAGAGTATGATGAGTTCTTTTGTAGAATGTGTCAGTGACTCATTATGGTCTAATGTAATAACGGTATCGTCTTCGATCCTTACGCCGCCCAGTCCGGCAATATAAATACCCGGTTCGACTGTCACAACCATGCCAGTTTCGAGGACAGTATCCGATCTCGATGATAAGCCAGGCCCTTCATGAACCTCAAGTCCAATGCCGTGACCAGTTGAGTGGCCAAAGTACTCGCCGTAGCCTTTTTCAGTGATGAAATTTCGTGTCAGCGCGTCCGCTTCTCTGCCTGTCATGCCCGGTTTAATGCCGGCCATTCCGCGAAGCTGCGCTTCAAGCACGATATCATATATTTCCTTCAGCTTATCTGCTGGTTTGCCAACCGCTAATGTACGTGTAATATCGGAAACATACCCTTTATAATATGCACCATAATCAAGGGTTACAAAGTCCCCTGTTTCAATCACTTTATCACTTGCCACCCCGTGCGGCAGGGCTGAACGATAGCCTGAAGCTACAATGATATCGAATGAAGAAGAAGTTGCTCCTTGTTTCCTCATGAAGAATTCCAGTTCATTCGATACCTCAAGTTCAGTTCTTCCTGGACGGATAAACTCAAGTATATGTGTAAACGCAGCATCTGCAATGGCTGCAGCTTCCTTTAATATCTTAATCTCTGAATCGGTCTTAATCAAGCGTAACTTTTCAATTTCGCCTGCTACAGGTACTAATTCAGCTTCAACTGCTTTTTCAAATGTTTTGAATGCAGAGTATGTAACATGGTTTTCTTCAAAACCCAGCTTTTGGATGCCCAGGTTTTTCGCCTGTGCTGCCACTTCATCCTGGATCAGGCCCTTATGCAGAACAACTTCGTATCCTTCACATTGCTTTACTGCCTGCTCAGTATATCTGAAATCGGTTATGAATAATGCTTTTTCAGCACTGATCAGCACCATTCCTGAAGAACCCGTGAATCCAGTCATATATCTGCGGTTGAAATCACTGGTTACCAGCATGCCATCAATACCGAGTCTTTCGAAACTCTCACGCAATTTTAGAATTTTTTCCATAAGTCTATTCCTCCCCTTTTTCTTCCCTTTTAAGTACTTCAAGCGCCAGTTCATAACCCAGCAGGCCAAAACCTGCAATCTGGCCCTTTGAAACAGGTGCAATCACTGATTTGTGCCTGAATTCTTCTCTTTGATAAACATTTGAAATATGTACTTCGATGACTGGACACTCAATTCCTGCAATCGCATCCCTGATTCCATAGCTGTAATGCGTAAAGGCACCTGGATTAAAAATAATTCCGTCTACCCCTGTGTCCTCTGCCTCATGAAGTTTGTCAATCAGCTCCCCTTCATGATTGGACTGGAAGCAGATTACCTTAATCTGACTTTCGGCACCCAGTTCAACCATCCTGTCCTCCAGATCCTTCAGAGTCCTGTTACCATAGATTCCTGGTTCCCTTTTTCCCAACCTGTTTAAGTTTGGTCCATTAAGCAGAAGAATTTTTTTCATAGAACCGCTCCCGTAAAAAAAAGAATGTTCAATAAGAACATTCTATCATACCTTTTTTCTCGAACACCACCAGCAGACGATCAGGAGGTGACTTCTTTCTGAGTTTTCTCCCTGTTCTGTCTTTCAAACTCTTCATAAGAGATGGAGTATCCAACAAAAACTCCATAAAGGATATAGAAACAAATGGACGTCACGATTGTATTTTTAGACAGGTCCCAGAAAGGTTTGATCCCAGGGAAGATTGGATTCAGAACGTAGAAAACAAGGAAAAATAGCGCTATGCCAAAAGCCGCTCCAGCCCAAATTGTCTTAACTTTCCTCAGCACCGCATAGTATACAAGAGCTGCACCGGCTGAAACCAGGCCAATTGCTATGATGGAGATCGCCGTGCCAAGCCACTGCTTCTTCCATTCCCCTAGTGCCCATGGTTCAAGAATGACATTAGGACGGATTTCCGTAAAGCTGAATACATAGGCTAAATAAGCAAGGGAACTCCAAAAAATCCCCCCTACCAATCCTGTGATAATCGTCAAAGCCATCAATGACATTGGCTTTTCCCGTTGATTCTGTTCAAGGTTTTCATGTTTTTCTGTCATTAGCTGCACCTCCATTTTTTAGTATGTCCTTTACAGCAGATTCGATTGCATCCCTCCGAAAAATTATTCAATTAGACGTCCTTCATATAGAGGTTTTTTCTATTTTTTAGTAAAATAAAAATAACATCAGCCGCAGGCTATTTAGCTGAAGCTAATTTTTGCAGCTTATATAAAAATAAACAGATGAGTATGGATATATTAGGTTTTCTTTCGTTTAAATCGGTCCTGAAAAAGGAAAAGAAGCAGGAGAAGTGAATAAAATCGAAGAATTTGTATAAAGTAAACGTTGGCAAGTTTAAAAGACCGAAAAAATGCTCATGATGCTTGTAGGGAGGTGGCTTTCTTTGAAGAATCGAACTTCTGTACTAATTGTTTCAGGACTTATTGTCCTTTCCATTATCGGACTAGGATCACGTTTGTGGCATGATCCTGCAGAAGTCTTAAAGTATTTTGCTTTTATCGCGGTAATAGGTGCCGTTATTTATTACCTCGTAAGACGTTTTTCTGGATCTGGGCCTGCCAATCATCAGCAAAGAGCATTCCAAAAGGCAGCAAAGCGGTCTAAAAAACGCTTTCAGGCAAAAGAAGCAAATACTTCCTCTAAACGGTCAAAAATAAGATCCATCGCATCTGCTCGGAAAACGAAAGATGCGTCACACTTAACTGTGATTGACGGCAAAAAAAGCAAGAAAAAAAATCGAGCTTCATTTTAAGCTCGATTTTTTGTGTTAACTACCTCAATAACACCATGATTTGAAGAATTTATCAGCATTATTTTTCCCGAGTTCAATCAATTCTTGTTTCCCTTCGTCTGTCAGCTGGAATTCTGTTGTCAAATTGCCCTCAGTTGGAATGAAGATAATGTTCTTTTCATGTTTTCTTGAAATGTATCTAGAGTCATGCGCATCTTTCATAGTCTCGAACAGTGCTTCAAACATCTGCAGCGCATTCTTGATTTTGTTCGTTGGCTGCTGGATCAGATGCTGGCTCAGCTTTACGCCAAGCACCGGTCTCACTTTCTTCACATTATCTTTATCAAATAACCACATCGGAAAATTACTTAAAACTCCCCCATCGACTACGATATTGGTTCCAACCCTGTCACGCAGCTTTACAGGCTCAAAAAAGAACGGAAGACTGCAGCTCATCCTGATTGCTCTTGCCACGGGAAAGGTTCGTGGATCTATACCATATTTCGGAAGGTCATCTGGCAAAATAAGCAGCTGACCATTCGTTAAATCCGATGCAATGATTCTTAAAGCGTCAGGAGCGAGATCTCCAAATGTTCGCAAACCTCTCGCTGCAAGTTTTTCAGCAATCCAGCACTCCAATTCATCCCCTTTATACAGCCCAAGCCGCCAGTAAACAAACAACCATTTGGTAAGTGCTGATGGAAAAAACGTTTTTCTTGAATCAAGAAACTTTCTTAAGTCAAGTTCATCCACCAGGCTGGCCATTTCCGCGCTAGAATAGCCAGCAGCAAGCAATCCTGCTATAAGGGAACCTGCACTTGTGCCGGCAACCCTTTTAAAACGGAACCCCCGTTCCTCAACAGCAGCAACAGCACCAATCAATGCAAATCCTTTGATTCCTCCGCCGGAAAAAACGCCGTCTATATACATATGAGCCACTCCCGTCGATGTAATCCATCATTACATCTTTAAGCGCCCAATTTGTAAAATAGTACGGCGTACAAGTTGAAAATTTTAATGTCTACGTAAAATATTGAATTTCTGCTTCTGGAAAGAAAGAATGAATATACCCTCGTATTGTTTCTTCAAGGTCTTTCGCTTCATCTGTCTGGTATACGTACTTCCCTATCCCATAGCGGCCCCATTTGTATTTACGCTTCTCTTCATCCATTTCAAGCTTCGATTTTGGATACCGCTTTTGAATCACATTTTTTGCTGGCTTAGTGAAGCGGTGCTGGATGAGTTCAAAACTTAACCCTGTAAGATCAACACCATCCAGTGAGTGGCTGAGCCTCTCGAATAATTCGTGGTATCCTTCTCTCCAGCCTTCATGGATATAGATTGGAGCAACGATAAAGCCAAGCGGGTACCCTGCACCAGCTACTTTTCTTGCAGCTTCCAGCCTTTCATCGAAGGATGAAGTACCTGGTTCAAAGTGTTTGATGACATAGCGGGCATTGACACTGAATCGGAATCTTGTTTTTCCGTTATGTTTCGCATCAAGCAAATGGTCGACATGATGGTATTTCGTCACAAAACGCAATTGTCCATACTCCGTCTCGCCAATGAACTCAATCGTTTTCTTCAACGCATGGGTCAGATGGTCAATCCCTACGATGTCCGACGTACACGCTGCTTCGAATCTTGTGATTTCAGGCTTCCTTTCGTCCATATATTCCTGGGCCTGTTCAAAGATTTCATCGAGATTCACATATGTACGGATGTACGGCTTGCTGCCAAGCGTTGTCTGCAGATAGCAGTAATGGCAATGCCCCATGCATCCTGTGGCAAGTGGGATTGCATACTCCGCGGATGGCTTTGAGGTATCAAACTTCAAAGTCCTCCTGACCCCGACGACGAGTGTTGATTTCGCGTTACGGTATTGCTGCAACTCGTTTTCACCTGGGATTCCCCGAACCTGGTTATGAGAGGTTGTCTCCCTGATTTCCAGGCCCATCTTTTCAAACTTCTCCTTCAGTTCACGACCAAGCGGGTATTCCAATGCCTGAGGCTCGATATAAACAAGCTGTGGTACAAATGCTTTCATTTTTTCCCCTCATTTCATTCCATAATTCCTTACGGTTATTATGAGCAGAAATGCAAAAAGAGGATGGAGAAATTTTTCCCATCCTCTTTCACTATTCTTATAATCCGCACTTTAGCTGTGCGTTACAGTTCGTACATGTATTACAGCCGCCGATTTCTTTTACCTCGCCTTTTCGGCAGACCGGGCATGTGTTGCCAACTTCAGATCCAATCGTTACGTTTGTGGAACGCAATTCATGGATTGTGTCGACAAGGACAACATGCTGCTTCTGCTTTTCTTTCTTATCGATTTCTACTTCCATCGTGTTCTCTTCCGCTTTAAGCGTCAATACCTGTGAATCGCGGGATCCGTCAACATACACGGTTCCGCCCTTCGCTCCGCCTTTATACAGTCGCTCATAAACCTTTTCCACCTGCTCAACGCTATAGCCCTTCGGCGCGTTTACGGTTTTACTGATTGAGCTGTCAATCCAGCGCTGGATGACACATTGCACATCGGCGTGTGCTTCCGGAGCAAGCTCCATCGCTGACACAAACCAATTCGGCAGATTTTCAGGGTCTGCACCAGGGTTACGGTCAAGATATTCCTGGACGATATCCGCCTTCACTTCGATGAACTTGCCAAGACGACCGCTTCTGAAGTATGAGAAGCTGAAGTAAGGTTCTAAACCAGTTGAAACACCAACCATTGTTCCAGTTGATCCCGTGGGAGCAACAGTAAGCAGGTGAGAGTTACGGATACCATTTTCAATAATCGACTCACGAATGTCTTCAGGCATTTTCTTCATGAAACCAGTATTCGTGAATGCTTTGCGAAGTCTGTTTGTTTCTTCTTCTGTATCAGCTTGAAGGAATGGGAAGCTTCCTTTTTCCGTCGCAAGTTCAACAGATGCTCGATATGCAGAAGTCGCGATTGTTTCGAAAACCTTATCAACAAGCAAGTTTCCTTCTTCAGAACCGTATTCAGTTTCACAGTAGATCAGAAGGTCGTGAAGCCCCATTACTCCAAGTCCAACACGGCGTTCTCCAAGAGCTTGCCTTTTATTATCTTCAAGGAAGTAAGGAGTCGCATCAATGACATTGTCCTGCATGCGTACACCCACTTCAACAGTGCGTTTCAATTTTTCGAAGTTAACTGTCTTTGTTTCCTTGTCCGCCATTTCAGCAAGATTTACAGCAGCGAGGTTGCAGACAGAATTTGGTGCGAGAGGCTGCTCTCCACATGGGTTAGTGGCCACAACCTTTTGTCCATATGCCTGTGCATTTGTCATGTCGTTGGCATTATCGATAAAGAAGATGCCAGGCTCTGCTGAGTATGTCGCACAAATATTGATCAGATTCCATAATTCTTTCGCTTTGATTTTTCTGTAGGTGCGGACTTTATATCCTAGCTTTTCCCACTCGCGGACATCGCCTACTTTATGCCACTCTTCATTATAAATCTTCATTGTTTCAGCATCATAGCTTTCAACATCAGGAAAGCGCAGTTCGTATTCTGTATCATTTTCTACTGCATCCATGAAATCCTTTGTTAAAGTAACAGATATATTTGCACCTGTTAGGAATTCCGAATTATGGACTGTGTATGTTCCACCGGTCGCAAGCTTTTCTTCTGCAGCCTTCACGATATCCGCACTGAATCCGCCGTATCCCGGAATGTGTTTATAGTTTATGATCCCCTGGTACATTGCTTCCTCCTGCAATGTAAGTGGAGTGAATTTCAATTTCTCCTTTGCTTGCTTCTTGATCGTCTCATCCTGGGTGTTTTCAATCAGGAAGCGAAGGATTCTTGGGTTTTGCATTTTTGAAATGATGAATTCTACAATGTCAGGATGCCACGTAAATACCGTTCCTTTCGGAATATTTCGCTGATATTCAGCCGGACTAGACTATATCATCACCCTCAGCATGATCTGTTAGGGGCCGGGCGCTTGTGAGAGTTTATTGTTGGGACTCACTCTCTAGTCGTTGAACCTTCGCCATTACCTTTGCCCAATGACGCTTGGCTGCAGATTGTCCAATGCAAGCAATTTTTAGGCCCTCACGCTCACCGTTTCCAGTCACGTTGTGGCTTGCCTGCCTCTAAGGAGTTCCCTGCAATTCACCCGATTTTCTAGTCGTTCATTGTCTGAACGACGCGGACTAGTGCATCTATAAAGTTACTCTCTTTACCATAAGTTTTTTCATGACAGATTCTACAGAGCGTGATTCCATTATTTAAAAGAAATTGCTTATCAGGGAAAAGTTTTTTGGGATAAATATGGTGCGCAGCAATATCTCTAGAGTTCGAGTTACAGCCTGGCATTTTACACCTAAAATTATCACGAGTGTACACTTTTTTACGCCATTCCTTATAGGGTGCTGAATCGGTTACATCAATTGTTTCCACTCTATTTTCTTTCAAGAATTCCTTATAACAAGCATAAGTACAAAACCTAATTCCTGAACGAGAATATCCTGAGCGCACCCTCTCAGTTGATTTTCCACATTGAAAGCATTCAAAGTATACACGATTCTTTATTCTAGTCGACTTTATTTTCTCAATGGACAATGAAGTATGTTTTTTCCCTCTTCTGGGTGCACCTTTATCAATATCAGTGTGTCCCCTTAACTCCCACCCAAAGAGAAGTATTCGATCTAGAATAGCTGAGTAACTAACCCCTAGTTCGTTAGCTATTACCGTATATCCCTTTCTTTTAAGAACGTATTCGTCATAAAGCCAATCACGATTGTCATAAATTTCATTGCCAAGTTTAAGTGGCTTTTTCCTTATACCGAACCGTCTGAGTTTTGATTTGATAAATGTAATTGGCAGCCCTGTTTCTTCAGCTATCTCTTTTAAGCTCATTTTGTCATGAATATATTTTTGATAAAGAAATTCCCTAGTTAGATCCATGCAATGTCACCTCGAGCGAACGTTTGTTCTTGCATTAATCTTACCAGTTTTAACTTAGAATGTCTTTTAATTAATCCGCTAGCATAATCATCTGTGCCCCACGTCTTGACCCGCCCTGCTCGACTAAATGTGTAAGTTTGGCGATGTCATCAAGCCATGAGACCGATCCGGATGATTTTCCGTTTACGCCTTTGGCTAAGGTGTTGCGGGGTCTTAGTGTCGACCCGTTCGTTCCGACTCCGCCGCCGCGGCTCATGATTTCCATTACTTGCTTTCGGTGCTCGGAGATTCCTTCGCGTGAGTCCTTTACAAACGGCATGACATAGCAGTTGAAATAGGTTACGTCTGTTTCCGCACCAGCTCCATAGAGGACACGTCCTGCAGGAATGAAGTTCATCGACACAAGCTCTTGATAAAACTTTTCGAACCATTCCTGACGTTTTTCCTCCGTTTTTTCAACGGCTGCGAGCCCTGTCGCATTGCGTTTAGCGATTTGTTCGTAGAATACTTCCAGCGGCTTTTCGATGACATCCAGTGAACGTTTGATTACACCGGTTGCTGATTCTTCCGGGTCATCAAGCACCCCTCGGAACTCCTCATCGACAAGAACTTTGGCAGTCTTGGTCTCCCAATCAATATCTAGTATAAATCCAAGACCACGTGCAGGGAACTTCGGGTCTTCCTTGATGGTAAGGACAACAAAATCCCCATTTGATAGTGTAATTTTTTCAGTGTCTTTAAAAGTATAGCGATCCAGCATGACCAATCGGGAAACGCCCTTGTGTGTAAGGTTCATATCAGCTGTGATAGGGTGAACCTGCGGGAACAGCTTAATATCCCGGTTCAGGCTCTCAATATTCAGGCTCATTTTTTGTCCAGTAATAACAGACATTTCTACAACTCCTTCAATGGTATTCAATCATAACTGTAAGGTAGTGCTAGAATTATGTAATTCTAGTTGCTTTCTTGAATTACCCTTACGTTATCACATCGAAACATAAAAAATCAATATATAGTGTATTTTTTATTTTCGACAACACTACATATGGTGTTAAGTTCAAATGAACATAATTTTGTCAAACATGAAAACTATTAAAAAAGGGAGAGAAAAAGAGAGAAAGACAGAATTCCTCCAGTAAATGATAAAAAACAACAATTTTCGAGGGTTGCACTTTTCCTAAGTCTAAAGACCCTTAGAAAATACTGGATAAAAACAAAAAAAGCGGAAATCCGCTTTTTTATTTTTTATCTTTTGAAGTTCCATTCATCCGATTCGTACTTATTTTTTGCCAATGAATTTACATAATCATATTCTTCATCACTTAATGTGTAAGGTTCTAAAATGATCCCTAATCCATCTTCAAATCCCGCCTTGAAAGCAATTTTTGCTTCCTCAAGATCGATTTTCCGGCTGCTGATTTCGTTAATGGCCACTGCTTTTGTCTTAAAAGCCTTCTGCATTCTTTCCTTGACCCGTTCATTTGGGTACTTGAACAAGCTGAAAAGCTTGTCTTCCTCAAGATCCAACAGGATGGAACCGTGCTGGAGAATGACTCCTTTTTGGCGTGTCTGTGCACTTCCGGCAACCTTGCGTCCCTCTACGACAAGTTCATACCAGCTCGGCGCGTCAAAACAAACTGCAGAACGCGGGTTTTTGAGTGCATCCTTTTCTGCAGAAGTTTTCGGCACAGCAAAATAAGCTTCCAGCCCCAGTCTCAGGAATCCTTGCAGAATTCCTTCTGAGATTACCCGATAAGCTTCTGTGACTGTCTTCGGCATTTCTGGATGATTTTCCGAAACAATCACACTGTATGTAAGTTCATGTTCATGCAGGACTCCCCTGCCTCCAGTTGGCCTGCGCACAAAGCCGAGTCCATGCTGCATAACGGCTTCCATATCAATTTCTCTTTCGATGTTTTGAAAATATCCAACAGAGAGAGAAGGCGGGTTCCATCCATAAAAACGGATCACAGGAGGAATTTTTCCTGCCCCATGCCAATCAAGCAATGCTTCATCAAGCGCCATATTAAAAGACGGCGAATTGTCACCGGAATCAATAAATCTCCATACCTCTTTTTTCATACCATTACCCCATTTTAAATAGTTTACAGAGAAGATTTTTTAAGTCTAACAAAATATTTTTCAAAAGCAAAGCAGGTTGTTTCGAAAGAATTTTACGAAATTCCTTTGCTCTCAGGACCGAAGGCTTATATAATTAGAATTGGCTCAGCTAAGCTTGAAAGGAGAAATATGTTTTGGATACACTTATCTTTTTAATCGTCCTAACTGTTGCGGTTATTCTTTACTCTGTCTTTATGTATTTTCGCCAGAAGAAAATTCTCAAGACTTTGACAGAGGAAGAATTTAAAAGCGGTTACCGCAAAGCCCAGCTAATTGATGTCCGTGAACCGAACGAATATGCCGGAGGACACATACTTGGCGCAAGAAATATCCCTCTTACCCAATTGAAAGCACGCCAGAAGGAAATCAGACCGGACAAGCCAGTCTACCTTTATTGCCAGAGCGGTTCCCGCAGCGGCCGTGCAGCACAGATGCTTTATAAAAAAGGGTATAAAGACTTGTACCATCTTGAAGGCGGCTTCAAAAAATGGGGCGGCAAGATCAAAGCTAAATAAGCTATATATCCATAAAATTACCCCTTAGCTGAAAAGCTGAGGGGTTTAGCTTTTCTTCTTAAAAACGGCGCTTCCCCACATCGTCAAACCCGACAGGAAGACCATTAAATACACATTAAAAAAAATTGTATTCGTGTACTGATTTAACCATGGGAAACGATAAATCCTTGAGTTGGGATTATCCGGTCCACCTCCAAGCAGTGAAATAAGTTCTGAACCATCCTGCCAGATAAGAGCAAGTGAAAAAATGATGATAATTGGCAATATAATCGAAAGTGTTAACTTCCATTTTCTGTTCATTACTTCCTTGAAAAATAAGAATAAAGCAGTGAGATAGAGTGTTAATACCATAAGAAAGGGAACGATCAAGACGATTGCCAAATTTCCATTTCCTGAAATGGTTCTTGGATTGATCGTCATGCCTTCAATGCCCGCAACCAATAAAAGGCACACAACAGCAAGCCCTGCTAAGTGAGCCAGTTTGTATCCAGTGGATTTTTCTTTATTCGAAAATATCCTCATAACATAACGAAAAGGTACAATCAAAAGAAAAAAACAAATGAATATAAGCAAAACAAGTGAAAAATCCATACAGCTCCCCCTTACACCCTAACTTCTTCTAGAATTCTACAAGACCTGCCTGGTATCCTTTCAACCTTTTCATTCTATATTTACTCAGATTATTTTTTTAATGACCATTAAAAAAGCAAAACAAAAAACAAAGTCCTGCCTAAATCGGCAGGACTTTTATCAATTTATTCTGCTTTCTGGTAACGCAAGACTGGCTTCCTAGCAGCAGTCGTTTCATCCAGACGGCCTACAACTGTAGAGTGTGGCGCTTCCTGGACGATTTCAGGATTCTCTTCTGCTTCTTTGGCGATCTGGATCATCGCGTCGATGAAAGCATCAAGCGTTTCTTTTGATTCTGTTTCTGTTGGCTCGATCATGATCGCTTCTTCTACATTCAATGGGAAGTAGATGGTTGGCGGATGATAGCCGAAGTCAAGCAGGCGTTTTGCAATATCCAGAGTACGGACGCCAAGCTTTTTCTGGCGCTTTCCGCTAAGGACGAATTCATGCTTGCAGTGCCTGTTGAATGGCAGGTCATAATACTCGGCAAGCCTTCTCATCATATAGTTTGCATTCAGTACAGCATACTCTGTAACAGCCTTCAAGCCGTCTGGGCCCATTGAACGGATATAAGTGTATGCACGGACATTGATACCGAAGTTGCCATAGTAAGGCTTAACTCTTCCTATTGACTGCGGACGGTCATAATCTAATTTAAATACTCCGTCCTGCTTTGTAACGATCGGCTTTGGCAGGAATGGAATTAAATCCGCTTTTACTCCTACTGGTCCTGAACCCGGTCCGCCTCCGCCGTGTGGTCCAGTAAATGTCTTGTGAAGGTTCAAGTGGACGACATCGAAGCCCATGTCACCAGGACGAGCCTTGGACATTACAGCATTCAGGTTTGCTCCATCATAATAAAGCTTGCCGCCTGCACTGTGGACGATCTCAGCCATTTCAAGAATGTTTTCTTCGAATAGTCCCAATGTATTCGGGTTAGTCAGCATCAATGCTGCTGTATCTTCTCCGACAACCTTCTTGAGGTCTTCCAAATCAACAAGACCATTTTCATCTGATTTTACCGTGATGGTTTCAAAACCCGCAACTGTTGCTGAGGCAGGGTTCGTACCATGTGCGGAGTCAGGAACGATTACTTTCGTACGCTTGTCATCACCGTTTGCTTCATGGTAAGCGCGGATCATCATCAATCCAGTCCATTCACCGTGTGCCCCGGCTGCCGGCTGCAGAGTCACCTCGTCCATGCCGGTGATTTCAATCAAGTGTTCCTGAAGGTCATACATTAATTCAAGAGCACCTTGAACTGAACTTTCATCCTGCAATGGATGTAAATGTGCGAATCCGTTGAAACGGGCAACATTTTCATTCATTTTCGGATTGTATTTCATCGTACATGATCCAAGTGGATAAAATCCGGAATCCACGCCGTGGTTGCGTTTTGAAAGTGCCGTATAATGGCGCATGATATCAAGCTCGGAAGCCTCAGGAAGTTCCGGTTCTTCTTCACGCAGGAACCCTTCAGGCAGAAGCTCTGACAAATCTGCTTCAGGCACGTCCATTTCCGGAAGGCTGTAGCCGACCCGGCCTGGTGTGCTTAATTCAAAAATGAGTGGCTGATCTTCCTTATGCATTGATATCCCCCATTTCTTTTACAAACGTATCGATTTCTTCTTTTGTCCTTAATTCTGTAACCGCAACAAGCATGTGATTCTCTAGTTCCGGATAATCGCGGCCCAAGTCATAACCGCCAATAATGCTCTTTTTAAGCAGCTTTTGATTCACTTCTTTGACAGGTTTATTCAGCTTGACGACGAATTCATTGAAGGATGGGCCTTCGAATGCAATTTCAAAGCCATTCTCCTTAAAAGTCTTCTTCGCATAATGTGCTTTCTGGAGGTTGGCAACAGCCATCTCACGAACACCTTTTTTGCCAAGAGCTGTCATCGCAACTGAAGCAGCAAGTGCATTCAACGCCTGATTTGAACAGATATTGGATGTCGCTTTGTCACGGCGGATATGCTGTTCCCTCGCCTGGAGCGTCAAAACAAATCCGCGGCGTCCCTGGTCATCCTTCGTCTGGCCAACAAGCCTTCCCGGAACCTTTCTCATCAGCTTCCCGGTAACGGCGAAATATCCACAGTGAGGTCCGCCGAATGCTGTCGGAATACCAAATGGCTGTGCATCGCCAGCAACAATATCAGCACCGAATTTGCCTGGAGGTGTCAATGCTCCAAGTGCAAGAGGATTGCTGGATACCACGAACAATGATTTGTGTTCATGTACGATTTCCTCGATTTCTTTCATTGATTCAATACCGCCGAAGAAGTTTGGATATTGTACAATCACTGCAGCGACTTCCTCACCCGCCATATCCTTAAGTGCCTCAAGATCAGTCACGCCATCCTTATGAGGTACTTCGACTACATCAATGTATTGCCCTTTGGCATACATTTTGACAACATCCTTGTATTCAGGATGGACAGCACCTGAAATCAGGATTTTCTTGCGCTTTGTATGTCCTGCACTCAGCATCGCAGCCTCAGCCAAGGCTGTACCGCCGTCATACATGGATGAGTTTGCTACTTCCATGCCAGTCAATTCGGATATCATTGTCTGGAATTCGAAGATTGCCTGAAGCTCCCCCTGGGAAATTTCCGGCTGGTATGGTGTGTATGCAGTATAAAATTCAGACCGGGAAAGTACATGGTCGACAATAACTGGAATGTAATGGTCGTATACACCTGCACCTATGAATGAAGAATTCATTTTTAAATCAGCATTTTTTGCAGCCATTTGTGCCAGCTCTTTCATTAGGGCCGTTTCTGGCTTAGCTGGTTTGATGTTGTATTCTCCGGCAAAACGGACTTTTTCAGGAATATCGCTGAACAATTCATCGATTGATGATACGCCGATGCTTTCCAACATAGCGTTTTTATCACTTTCCGTCAGCGGTAAATAGCGATGCTTCATAACATTTTCCCCTCTCCGGCTTTTACTTTTTATCTCTTTTATAAAAAGGTGTAGCTGAAACAGCAGCTTTTAGACGTTTACCGCGGATTTCAACTTCCACTTCATTACCCAACTCAGTTTCCTTGGCATCAATGAGTGCAAGCCCGATGTTTTTCTTAAGTGTCGGGGATTGCGTTCCAGTTGTCACCTCTCCAATCCTGACATCTCCTTTGTAAACAGGATAGCCATGGCGCGGGATGCCGCGGTCAATCATTTCAATGCCAACAAGCTTTCTAGGCAGCCCATTTTCTTTTTGCTGCTTAAGTGCTTCTTTTCCGATAAAATCCGCCTCTTTATTCAGCTTAACTGCAAAGCCAATTCCAGCTTCAAGCGGGCTGATTTCAGGTGACAGCTCCTGTCCGTACAATGCCAGATTCGCCTCAAAGCGCAGTGTATCCCTTGAACCAAGACCGCATGGGATGACACCATCTTGTTTGCCGGCTTCAAGGATTTCTTTCCAGAGGCTTGCGGCATCTTCTGCATTGCAGTAAATTTCGAAACCGTCTTCACCGGTATACCCTGTTCTTGAGATAAGTGCTTTCTTGCCATTCAGGTCAACTTCCTCACTGAACTTGAAAAATCCGATTGAACTTAGGTCATGGTCTTTCACAAGCTTTTGAAGCAATTCTTCAGCAATGGGGCCTTGCAGGGCAAGCTGGGCCATTCCTTCAGACAGATTCTCGATTTTCACGTCTCCTTCAAGATGGTCATGCAGCCAATCAAAGTCTTTCTCAATATTGGATGCATTGACAACAAGAAGGTAATGTTCCTCTTCAAGCTTATAAACTAGTAAATCATCGACTGTGCCGCCATTTTCATAACACATTGCTGTGTATTGGGCACCGCCGTTCTTAAGTTTTGATATATCATTTGTCATCATTTTTTGCAAATAGGCCAGACTATCGGGACCTTTCACTTCGATTTCACCCATATGGGAAACATCGAATAGGCCTGCCTTTGTCCTTACTGCTTCGTGTTCTTCTTTGATGCTGGAAAACTGGACAGGAAGCTCCCAGCCTCCAAAATCAATCGTTTTTCCACCATATTCCCTGTACACTTCGAAAAGCGGTGTTCTTTTTAACTCAGTCATTATGTATCCCCCTTCGTCCTGTGCCTAATGATCCGATACAGCTGTGCAACCCCTAATCAAAGAAAAATCATTACTGGGTAATCCCTCGTAAGCATCAAAAAAGGACAGAGCACCCCCTCTGAATCTGAGAAGGTCTCTGTCCTTTCACCTGAAAGTTTACCTTTGAAGGCTTTCCCCTTTGGTGGCTCCCTTTTTAAGGAAGCGCTCTCCAGAGATGCGTCAAACAAGAGTTCTTTTGCCTGAGAGATTCACAATGATTGCTTGCTCCTTCGGCGCTACTAAAGTAGTCTCTCCCCTTGTTGTCATCCGCGTTTATATATTTTTCCAGATTGGGCATGCTAAACGGTATTACACATGGCTGCAATCAGACATTTTAAAACTATAAAGTGACAAATTTCAAAACATTCAAAGCTATCTTCATCCTACCATTAGACAGCCGGTTTCGGCAATATATTTATACATTAAAAGAGGTGAGCTTAATGACCGTGCAAATTAACTTTGATTCTGCCTGGCAGGACGAAATGGCAGAGCGAATCGAGAAGGATGGACCCTGGGGGAATTGGGAGCTTTACAAGCTTGCAGTCGAAATTGAAAAGCATACGATCATTCCAGAATTTGAAGGACTTCAGGCACCAGTCCATCTGCCTGAGTTGACTCCGCTGCCACACCAGCTAGAAGTCGCAAGGCAAGTTGTCGAAAACATGAACGGGAAAGCGATTCTTGCTGATGAGGTAGGATTGGGCAAGACAATCGAGGCAGGTTTGATTTTGAAAGAATATATGATCAGGGGGCTAGTTAAAAAGGTCCTCATTTTAGTTCCGGCTTCGCTGGTTTCCCAATGGGCAATGGAGCTGAACACTAAATTCCATATCCCGGCGATTGCACAAAAGAAAAGTTATGTATGGGAGCAGTGCGATGTCGTCGTTTCTTCAATAGACACAGCCAAGCGGGCTCCGCACCGGGACATCATCAATAATTTAAATTATGACCTTATCATTATTGACGAAGCTCACAAGCTGAAAAATAACAAAACAAAAAACTATGAATTTGTCCAAAACCTGAAAAAAAGATTTTGCCTGCTCCTTACAGCAACACCGATCCAAAATCGGATTGAAGAAATTTTCAATCTTGTTTCTTTATTGAAACCGGGCCATTTAGGAAGTGAATCTGCTTTTTTTGACAAATATAAAAAAGACTCAAGATCAGTTAATGATGATGAACACCTCCGGGAGCTGGTTAATAAAGTGATGATCCGCAACAGGCGTGCGGATACTGGAATCGAATGGACGAAGAGGCATGTAGAAACGATTGCAATCGAATTTTCACCAGAAGAACGTGCATTATACGATTCGATACAGGCTTTAAGAAGCTCAGAGGGCGGCCTCGCATCCAGCCAGTTCTCTTTAATGACCCTCCAGCGTGAGGCTTGCAGCAGCAGGGAAGCTGTATTTTATACGCTCAAAAACATGCTGCAAAGGCAGGAAAATCCATCTGCTGGATTTCAGAATACAATTGCCCAACTCATCAAAAGAGTCGAGGCCGTTACGAAGAATTCCAAAGCAGAAAAAGCATTGGAATTAATTAAACAGATCAATGACAAGGTCATCATATTCACCGAATACCGGGCAACCCAGCTTTATCTTCAATGGTTCCTGAAGCAGAATGGGATTACTTCTGTACCTTTCCGCGGCGGCTTCAAGCGCGGAAAAAAGGATTGGATGAGAGAATTATTCCAAAAGAACGTTCAGGTGCTCATTGCCACTGAAGCTGGCGGTGAAGGAATCAATCTGCAATTTTGCAGCCATATCATCAATTTTGACCTTCCGTGGAACCCTATGAGGCTTGAACAAAGAATCGGCAGGATCCACCGCCTGGGGCAGGAAAAGGACGTGAAAATTTATAGTTTCGCGACGAAAGATACAGTCGAAGAGCATGTACTGAAGCTTCTTTACGAGAAAATCAACCTGTTCGAAAAAGTCATTGGTGAGCTGGATGATATTTTAACAAAATTGGAATTCGGCAATATTGAAGATCATTTAATTGATATATTCGGAAAATCCTCTTCAGAGGGTGAAATGAAGATCAAGATGGAGAATCTGACATCAATGATCCAGTTCGCTGAAGAAATGAAGGAGGGAAAACAGCGTGCAGCAACAGGAAATCCATAACTTTCTGGAAAGTTTTTTCACAGCCAATAACTGCGAAATGTTAGAGAACAACCAGGGATACATGTCTGTACAGCTAACGGTTGATTTGGACAAGGAACTGATGAACCGCCCGTTTTATTGGCATTATCTCGAGAAAACAGGCGGAATTCCTAATCCAATGAAGCTGACCTTCATCACTAATAAACAAAAAGCACCTGATCACATTAAGGGTGAAGTCATCCACTTCGGTTCACCCCGCCTTCATCAGATTTTCCAATCGACAAAAAATCTTGCAGGCTTTATCAGGCTATATGAAAATAATCAATTTCGAATGCAAACTCCATTGATTCCCTGGATTGGCCTGAACATGAAGATTTCTTACCAATGTGACAGAAAACGAGATGTGTTCCATTCGATCGGCTTGCAGCTGATCAACGGAAGGATGGTGGAAGATTTCCACGACAAGATTTTACAACTGCCAATGAATTCGAAGATTCCAGACTATGCCTATACACTGTCACCCCTGATCAAGCCAAAAAGCGGCGTGAACAGGATTCAGTCCATTTTAACGACGAGGATTGAACAGGAGGATCATTCATGGGCAGATGAAGCAAGAAAGCGCTGGAAGAAGGACCTTGACCTGCTACACCATTTCTATGAAGATGATGAAGAAAAAGCAGAAAGCTTTGAAACTGAAAAATCCGCATTAAAGGAACAATATGAGCCTAAAATCAATGTATCAATCGTGAATGGAGGTTTGTTTTATTTGACTGAAAGAGCGTTATAGAAACAAAACGGACCAGGCCGGTAATGCCGCCTGGTCCATTTTTTTATTTTTTCTTTTTCACACTCGACATTAACAGAAACGGCAGGATTCCGAACCACCTGAATAAAAAGGTCGCCTCTGCTTCTTTTTTAGCCTGTTTCAATTTCCTTCGTTCTTCTTTTGGCTGGTCAATGTATTTTACAACGGTCTGCGTAAGGTATTTGACATAATCATTTGTCTTCATGGTTACACCTTCCTTCATACGTTATCAAGTATAACCACGCCTGATTATTTCATACGCTCTATAATTTCATCAACGATCATGGAAATGGACTTAGGTGAAGTATCAATCTCCATATTGGCTATCATACGGTACAACGGGAGCCTGCTTTTGTATAACGATTCTGCTGCAGCAAGTTTGTCTTTATGCAGCAGCGGCCTCGTTTCGTCCCCTTCGAGCCTTTTCATAACTTCACTGAAGTCTGTATATAAAAATACCGTATTGGTTTTATCCATAAAATAGTCCCTATTTTCTTCCGAAACAACGATTCCTCCACCTGTTGCGACAACTGCATCCTCTGCAGGCATTGCACGCAAAACATCAGATTCCATTTGCCGGAACCTGGCCTCCCCATCTGCTGCGAAGATCTCATTGATGGACTTACCACTCGCTTTTACGATTTCTTTGTCAGTGTCGTACACAGTGAGTGATAATTTCTGGGCAAGCTGCCGGGAAATGGTCGTTTTCCCTGCACCCATGAATCCGATTAAATAGATAGTTTCCATCTTCCTTGATCACCTGTCAATTCTTTTCTATCCATTTTATCATTGTTTCCTTTTCCTTGTCATATTGTGCACTTCCGGTAATTTCCTCTCCACTGTCCAGCTTTATCAAGAACGTGACCACTTCAAGATTTGGCGATAAACTCTCTCTTTGAAATGAGACTTCACCTTTCTTAAAGCTTATTATTCCTGTTCCTGGCAACTCATCTTTCCTCAGCATTGTCTCTGCTTGTTTGACTGAACATAACATATAGTATTCTTCCAGCCTGATTTTTTCTGTTTCTCTGACGAACTTTTTCTCAGTAATATACTGTCCTGTCAAGATCAGCAAAAAGGAAGACATCAACAATAAAAACATAAAAGATAGTGGATAAATAAAACCTTGTTCATCTATGGCGTTACCCCTCCTTTATAAAAATAGTAGTGTGCTCTCGCGGAAAGATGCATCCCATTCTGCCCTGTTGCTATTACCTCGACTCCGTCTGCGATTTTTATAAAACTAAAGCTTGAAAGGTTTTGGACCAAAATCTCATGTCCAACATAATTCACCCGCCTGCGTATACTCGCAGCATACCTTTCATATATGATTACATTGCCGTCCACTTTTAACAGAAGTTTATCGGGCTGGACTGTGATTTGGTCTGCAGATCGAATCTCTTTTTTCACCTGGCTGCTGAACACTTCCCACTCCATCCTCCAGATTCCCGCTTCTCCCACACTGTTATTTAAAACCGTTTTCATTCCTAATGGAAACATAGAGACAATCAGCACAAACACTGTTATGGCCAGTAGCATTTCAAGCATCGTGAAGCCCTGATTATTCAGATAAACTGCATTTTTTGTAAGTTTGCTGTTGCATCCCCTCATAATAAATACAAACCTCCCATGATGACATTCCGTCACCCTGATACACGTCCAATCGATAACTTGTCCCGTTTTGAGAAATAGTTGCCCTTCCTGAATCTGTCCCCATAATCTTTATATACATTAGTTCATCAAACAAAATATGGTCCGCTTCAGCCGCCCTTCTCAGCTCAATCGTCTGGCTGATGACATGTATTGCGATCGGCAGCATAATGGTGACGGCCATGATAAAGGCCGCAAGCGAAAGCAGCATTTCTGCAAGGAAGTACCCTTCACACCTCCGTAACATAGAACCTTCCCTTTCCGATTTGGATCATGAATTTATAAGTCCGGCTTCCAACAGTGACAAAAATCGACCCAAAACTGTTGATATTGCCATCAGGCATATAATGAAACATCAAATCCATCGTTCCTTTTTTCACTTTGATATCGGGAGAGTAATGCCTTTTGACCAAAAAGGTTCCTGATGCATAATCATATGCGCGGATATAATAATAGTTATTTTCCGGCATGATATGAACGGTAATCTGTTCCTGGTGGGAGATTGCATATAGCTGGCTGTAGAGGAGGTCTGATTGGAGCTGGGAAAAAAACAGGTCTTTCTCTAATTTTTCATTTTGGGGAGTATACAGGAAAGCGGCAATGAGGGAAAGCATGAAAAAGGCTGAAAGTACAATCAGCATTTCGACCATTGTAAAACCGTCAGAACCATTCATTTCAGCTTCCAGAAGCCGACTTCTGGACTTCACCTTCAGTCGTAATTTCAATCGGTGTTCCGTCAGGACATTTTTCTTCAGCAGACTTCAAATAGCCGCCATCATAAAGCTGAGTAAAAGTCGGGAAAATATTTTTATCGATTTTGTATGCCTGTACCTGTGCCTCCACCATCTGCATATATGCCTGGCAGCCCTTAGAATTGATGCTCGAATTATGGGTGGATATATTCGGAATGGTAATGATCAATAATACAGAAATCACTAATAACACAATCATCATCTCGATCAGGGTAAATCCTTTTTCATTTTTCATCATAAGAGTCTCCTTTAATTAGATTCCTTTCATCATTCGGAACATCGGCAGAAGGATGGCGAGATATAATGACACGATCAGAAGACCAATAAAGCTGTATAGGAGCGGCTGAATCGTCTTCATTGCCTTATCGGTTCTTTCTTCCAGCTGCTTCAGGCAATGTCTGCTGTAAAAATACAATTCCTGATCCAGCTTTGCGTTCTTTTGCCCATGCTTGATAATCCCTGGCAATTCGTCATCCAAAAAAGGATATGAAGCAACTGCCCTGTCTAAGTCCAGTCCTGCAACAAGCTTCAAAATCATTTCTTTACCTATCTCCATATAAAATGGCTGATGGCGATTATGTTCAAATACCTTCAAAGCATCAAGTACCGATAATCCTCCTGAGAATAAATAGCTCAACTGAATTGAAAAAAAATGTGAGTAAAGCAGCTTAATCAGTTTTCCTGCAACAGGGATTTTCACAAGCATATTTTTTTGCTGAATCGGTGTGAGATGCCTGAATCTGAATACATAGTAGAGAATAAGCATAGAAGCAATGCTCAGCAGAATATAAAAAAGGATTGGAAGGAAATTTCCGGCTGAACTGATGATTTTCATGAAAAGATTAGGCTGTAGGTTCATGTCATCAAAAAGCGAAGTGAATTTCGGGAGCAGGATTCTGTTGACGAAGAAAAATAATATAAATGTAAGCATCATAAGGAAAATTGGATATGACATCAGCTTCCTGAGCCGCAGGTAATCAGCCTCCCGTTTCAGGACCATCTCGCTGCCTTCCGAAACTGCACGCGCCAGGCCACCATGCTGCTCGGCAAAATATACATAGCTGACCAAATCCTTATTAAATTTAAGGTCTGCAAGAATCAAGTATAAGGGAAAACCCTCACGCAACTGATTAAGGCTCCTTCTGATATCTTCCTTTCTCTTTTTTTCGAGATAAAAGCTGACTGACTCAATGGCTTCGGCCAGTGGGTATCCTTGTGACAATAATTCCCCAGCTCTTTTCATGAATCGTGCCTGTTCAGCGACTGGCCATTTACTGTCCATCATTGAGAATCCACCTCTGATATTCGGATTCCTTAATATAGCCAAGTGCAATCCCTTTCTTGATGGCATCTTTCAAAGTCTTGTAGTGATAGGATTGATGCTCTCCTCTCGATTCCTTAAGAACTGCTGAAAGATCCTTTCCAGTGAGGATTTCAAAAACATTCCCCCGCTTGCCGCTTCCAGATGAATAACAGAACGGAGAGCACCCCCCGTCACAGTAAGGGCAAGTCAATTCGACCAGCCTTTGAGCTGTCACTGCAATCAGTGTCTGTTCGATTTCCAGCCAATTGACTCCAAATTCAATCAGCCTGTAAATCGCTCCTCTTGCATCCCTTGTATGCATTGTAGTCAGCACCAAATGTCCCGTTAAGGCAGCTCTGACCGCCGTTTCAGCCGTTTCCTTATCCCTTATTTCCCCCACCATGATAATGTCCGGGTCATGTCTTAGAATAGCCTTCAAACCGGCAGCATAGGAGATTCCTGCCCTTTCATTTACCTGGACCTGGAGTACAGCGTCACTCGGTTTCTCAATTGGATCCTCAAGAGTAATGACGTTTCGACTGATCATTTCCGCTGATTCTGACAGCATCGAATAAAGGGTAGTCGTTTTACCGCTGCCTGTCGGTCCCGTAAAAATGATTAATCCGTGCGCATGTTTTAAAAGGGATATCAGTTTTTTGGAAGTGGAAGGAAAAAGTGAAATCTGATAGGAAGGAATCTGGTTTTGTTCGGGAAGGAGCCGAATGACCATGCTCTCGCTCTGATAGGCAGGAAGCGTGGAAATCCTCAAGCCAATTTTCATGCCATTATACAGGTAGGTGAATGCACCGCTTTGCGGCCGTCTCTTTTCACCTATATCCATTGAAGCCATAAATTTGAAATGGGATATCAGCCTGTCACAATCTTCTTGTTCAAGCGTATAACGAGGAAGCAGTTGGTTGCCAAGCCTGAACTTAATCAGTGTGTCTTTTTCACGGGGAATGATATGGATATCAGATGACCCGCTTCTCAATGCATCTTTAAGTACATTCTCTGCCAGCTGTTCAATTGACTTTACAATAGAAATACACCACCCTTTTTTGTTATAAAAAATATTTCGCTAACTACATCTCATATCCTGCGAGATTTTTTAATCAAATGTGTATAAAAAATGACAAATCTATTTATACTAACTATCGTTGACATCAAGTTATATTTTGGGCTATAGCCAAGCGGTAAGGCAACGGACTTTGACTCCGTCATGCGTTGGTTCGAATCCAGCTAGCCCAGTAAGAAAAGCGCAAGCGCCCTGGCCCGCGCGCTGGAACTGGACAATTACCAAAGAAAGAAGGAAGCGAAGCTGCTTCCTTCTTTCTTTTATTTAGCAATGCCTTTTAGGGCATCCGGGTTAAAACCAACTATAAGTTTTTGTCCATCTGTCAAAATTGGCCTCCTGAGCAATTTCGGTTCATTGATCATGAGATTTATGACTTCCGACAGCGTGAGGTCATCTACATCCATGCCCAGCTTTTTATATGTTTCTCCTCTTGTCGCGAGCAGCTCATCAAGACCGTCAGTCGTCAATGATAAAATTTGCATCAGTTCCGTTTTTGTTGGAGTATCTTTGAACAAATGACGTTCATTGAATTTCACGCTGTTTGTAACAAGCCATTTTTTTGTCTTCCGGCATGAAGTACAGCTTGGATAGGAATAAAACATCAATTCTTTCATTTTTGTATACCTCCTGGCAAATAAATATCTCCTCAGAAACCATTGTATAACTTTTGTATAACTTTTGTACAGTGTATTGTCATCAATTCGCCATTTAGTTGTGAACATTTTCTAAACATATAGTGTAAACAGTGTAAACCTTATTTTCTTCTGTATTATAATGAAGGCAAATTCGTGGCCTGAGGTGAAATAAGGTGGAACAAACATTAAAAATTACAAGTGTATTGTCTGACCCAACTCGTTATTATATTTATCAATACATTACAAAAAGGCATAAAGATGTAACTGTCCAGGAAATCGCCGACAATTTCGATATCCATCCAAACGTGGCAAGGCTGCACTTATCCAAGCTCGAAGATGTGAACATGCTGATCTCCGAAACAAAAAAGACCGGCAAGGGAGGCCGTCCAAGCAGATTGTACCGTTTATCGGATGATGTAATTCAGCTGCATTTCCCATTCCGCGATTATCAGCTTCTGTCGAAGATCGCGATGTCAACGATGATGTCTCTTGGAGAAACAGGAAAGAAAGCTTTGTATATGACAGGCAAACGTTTTGGCGCTGAGCTGATTGACCAGGAAGTTTCACGCCATCCACACATTGCAGAGGAAATGACTTTTGATCAAAAGTTAAACGCGATAAAAAATGCAGCGACTTTGGCTGGCTTTTATCCAGAGTTTGAGCCCAACAGTGAACGGACAAAAATTTACTTTCAAATTTACAACTGTCCCTTCAAAGAGGTTGCGATGGAGCATACTGAAACGGTTTGTAATATGCATTACGAATTCCTGAGGGGGATGTTCGAATCACTATTCGATGATATGGAGTTAATTGAGAAGGAAAATATGTTTAACGGCTGCGACTCATGTGCATATCAGGCTATTATTGCACAATAATCAATCCTTGTTTACTTTTCACTCCACTTTACTTTATAATATGATAGTGATGGACTTGTAGGGTAAAGGAGGGATATCTTTGGATCGTATGTACAGAGTTTTAGGATTCTGGACGGGAATCTTTGCTGTGATGTTTTTCTTAGGTCACATGTATACGACGTCCTTGATTTTCTTTGGTCAAACTGGATTTTTCTTGCTTTTAAGTTATTTGAAACTTTCCGAGCGCATGTATATTTACGTCTTCGGAGCATACTTAACGATTTTCTTTGCAGGATTTACTTATTGGTCAACTTTCATGATGCCATTAGGTGGCGGAGCTGGACATTAATATCTGGCCAAGGAAAAAAGCGATGGATTCCATCGCTTTTTTTTATGTTTTCAAATATTTTATAATAATTTTTTCGCTGATCCTTCCAACCCTTTCCCCTGAATGATTACATCAAAGGACTGGCTTATGCTTCCTGGCATGATCAGGCTCCGGATTGCCCGATTCCGTTTGCTCGCTTCAGAAAAAGGATTTGGATCATGGTGTTCTGCCAGCTCTTCCAATATCCCAATGGACATCAGAAATTCATCCTGTCTCTTTTTTTGGAGCAATTGCAAGCCATACTTTTCTCCTTGAAAAATAAGCGCATCGAAATGCACATGGCTGGTAATATCCATTTCACCTGGATGCTCCAGTACGTTATGATGCAATTTATGCTGATAATAGCCTCTTAAGCTTCCTTTTTTTCGTGATGGCTGCATCCAGTCCTCCTTTGTATATCCATAATCAACAGTCACAATAATGCCCCGGGACAAGTTCTCAGAAATGGACTTGATGAAAGGATCCATCTCCAGAGGGATTTCAATTCGTTGCCCCTCGGCAAGTTCAAGTTTCTGATGTTCTAAAAATGAACTAATATGTTCATTTTTTAACGGGTGCATAATCTCATAAAATTGATCCATCTCATAGCCTATAAAAACTTCTTTAACTACACCCTCGTTTTTTTCAACTACATGTACCGGAAATGCATCAAATAATTCATTCGAAAAAACTAGTCCTTGTTTCATGCCTGAATCAGCAAACGAACTTGCATACTCCAACTGGACATTAGCGAGACCGCTTAGCTCCTTTGCCTGGATACCTCTATGATATGGACTTGCTTCAACGATATAGTATGTAAGCAAATCATTCTTCAATTCATTCCAGCCCTTTATGAAAGCACTGGCAAAACGGCCATTCCCGGCACCTATCTCACAAATGGAAGGCAAAAGGCCCAGATCTTCAAAGTTTCTTGCAAACCATTTCCCGATCAATTTGCCATATACGTCTGAGACATTGCTCGATGTATAGAAATCTCCCTCTTTCCCAATCTTCTGGCGTTCCTTTATGTAATATCCTTCTTCGGGATGGTAGAGGGCCAACTTCATAAATTCAGCATATGAAATCATTTTCTCTGGTGAAGCCTCAATATACTGGCTGATTATCTCTTTCATAATTACTCCTTGATAACAGTTTTCACTATTGACATAGTGTTTTCTTTATTATATTGTTTAAATAGTAGCTTAACTATATCCCCTCCCATGATATGAATAGAACATCCCCCAGAAAAGCCCTTCTCTTAGAGAAGGGCTTTTCTAGTTTCCCGGAAATCTTTAGTTAAAATCCATTCAAATAAGGATTAGAATCCATCTCCAGCCCAATTGTTGTTGCAGGACCATGTCCAGGCAAAACCTCAGTTTCTTCAGGCAATACCAATAGCTTTTCATGGATGCTTCTGATCAGTTGATTATGGTTGCCGCCCGGCAAATCCGTCCTGCCAATGCTTCCATTAAACAAAGCATCACCTGCGATCACAAAATGGTCGTCTGAAAAATAAATGGATATACTTCCTGGTGAATGCCCAGGTGTTTCAAACACTTCGAATACAAAACTTCCGATTGACATTTTGCCCTCATCTTTGATGAAATGATCAGCAGCCCTTGCTGTAATCGGGGCACTAAGCATAAAGTGTTTTGACCCATTCAATGCCGGGTCTTTGAGCCAATCTTTTTCTTTTTCATGGATATATACTTGTATCCCATACTTATCCCTGATCCGATCTACAGCTCCGATGTGGTCAAAATGAGCATGCGTCAGTAAAATTGCAGCTGGCTTCAATTCCAGCTGTTCAATCACTGATGCCAATTTTTTAGGATTATCACCAGGGTCAACGATCAGGCAAGATAGATCGTCATTATATACGATATAGCAATTAGTCTGCAAAGGACCAAGTGGAACTTGTTTCCATTTCATAACAAATGCCTCCAGATTTTATTGGTATTATGGATACATTTATTCTACACTATTGTCATGCATGTTTTAAGAATTTACACATAAGAATTCAAAGGAGCAAGTATAGTGCATAATGCTTTCGGAATTGAGGCCAAACCAATACTGTCAGAAATTCAGGACTTCAGGACTTTTTTACTTTCCATAGTCCCACCGCTGATCATCGAAGACCACATTTTCATTTATGAGAACAGAGAAGAAGCTGAAGAAGCTGCCGATCTATTAAACGAGGCTAAGCTGCTTGAAGAAACACACAGATTAATTAAAACAACTGGCTCAGAAGGAGATATATTTTTCGACTATGGCTTTCATGCTGGAAACTCTACTTTTTTATTTGCCCATGAGCTTGCAGCATTTAGTATTATTGATGGAAATAAGACTCAGATAGAAATGGCTATGATTCAGCTTGAAGAACACCTCGTTTTTAAAGCAGCAGATGAAATTTATTTTACAATCAATCATTATATTGAACTAATAAAGGGTATAGTAAGAGCATATGAAGTGAAAGTTGAGTTTTTAGACCTCGACAAATGATGTAAAAAAATATAAAATAAAAAACGAGTGTATGCTTGTCATTACATAACAGGCTGCCGCCTAAATTTTTTATCCAACAGGCTGATTGTCTGCCTAATATTATAAGGGGGCTTTTCCATGGGTTTTGCTATTATTTGCGCTTTAATTACATTGCTTGCCGGCTATGCAACATTTTCGGCACTTAAAAACAAAAACGTTCTTGGAATCGTATTTGGTGGGGGAACATTCGTAGTCCTTGGCTGGTTCACAATTATGACGATCCTTAACCACGGATTCCCAGTAGCTCATTAATCTTAAATACAAAAAAACCACCTCAGAGGGTGGTTTTTTTGCATTTTCCTTTATGAATCTTTGAGATACCAGTGCAAACTTATTCTTCGAGAAGCTGCTTTACACGGTTTACTTTATCCTCCATTTTCCTTTTTACATCCCGTCTGTCATCGATGCGTATATTTGTCGCAACCCGCTGAATGCCTGCATTAAAAGGTGCTTCATGTATCGCATGAATCACCTCGAATAAAACTGGCAAATCACCTTCAATCAATGTATTCATGGGTGTAAGCTGAAACTGGATTTTCCCCTGTTTTTCATACTCTTTCAGAATCTTTTGGATATCAGCTACATATGCGCTTACGCTTGGGGTCTGTGTTCCGATTGGTATGACTGTTACATCCACTATTGCCACATAAAACATCTCCTATTTCAATGAAATTAATTAATGGTACACAAACGAATTCCTGAATGCTTTAAGAATGAAGATATGCCCTTTCAGCCTATCATTCCTTCATTCATTGAACAAGTTCGACAATTTCCTTCGTCTTTAAATTTAGAACCTTTTCAAACTGGAAGCCATAAAGGCACAGTTCACCAGACGGAGCACAGGAAAGAGGCTCATTTGACAAACCTGAAAAAATTAAATCCTCGGTAAGGGAATCAAGATTTGTTTTAATCAGGTCAAAACCCTCCTCGTAGAGATCTGCTTCTCCCTGATGGACAGCACGCAAGTATAAGAATTCTTTGCCTCCGTCAATTAAATCATAGAAAGGAACCATCCATCCAGAGTAAGAAGTTAACAACTGAGCATCAATACTGGCTGCAGGAGTACGGGCATCCTTAAACAATTTATATTGTCCCAGTCCTGGATTAGCCTCCTCATCAATACCAACAGTCAAAAGATATTTACCAAAGGAATCAAATTGAAACACTTCGTTCATCAATGCAGAGGTTTTGCCATCTTGAATCGAAACCGAGTACAAAGGGGCCTGTAGCGAGATTCCTTCTTCATCCCACTTTTGGTATACAAGTTCATCTTTGGAAATCCAGCGTAAGAATGGTTCTGGCATGGTAAGCTTCTTCAGGTCATTTTTCTGTAAATCCCATAAAAAAGTAGTGAAATCCCATTCCTCAGTAAAGGTTGAAATCACAAGCAGATCTTCATTGAAAGGATTCCATTGAAATGTCAGCTCATATGATTGGATATTTGTTGAAAATAATTCTTTACCTTTAGTATCAATTATTGTTAGCTGACCTTCATTTGAAGCGGAAGTATGAACCAATATCATATTTTTACCGGGACTAGCATCAGCAGATATAATTGGCACATCACTTTCGAACAGGATGTCCGACTTTCCCGATGTGAGGTTATAGGAATAAAGTAAGGAGCGGCCGTCGTTCTTATTTGCGATATAGAGCATTGAAGAATCATTCAGCCAGCTGCTTGCCTTGTAGAATTCCTCACCTGCTGAATATTGAATTGGTAAGATTTCTCCACCAAGGAACCCGATGCCTGGTGATTTTTTCGCAAGATTCAAGCTGTGCTTTGCTTCTCCATGGAAAGACGCTTCAAGGTTAGAGGAGCAGCCTGGAAGGAATAATGCAGAAGTGATGATGAGGAATAACAAAATGGAGTAAAACGCACGATATGTATGTTCTGTTCTATTTTTCATTCCTTCACCCCCTCTATACACTGTATATATCTGTACGTTAAAAACGCCTAAATGTTTCAATCAATTTAGAATAATCCATATTTATTTTAAATACTGTTCAGATATTGATAACATACACCCCTGAATTTAAAAATTCAATTAAAAAATCAGCGTACCAGCCAATTCTTGTATTTTCAAGAGTTTTCAGACCAAATAGAAAAACCCGCGCCATTAAGGCGCAGGTTTTAGCTGCTTTACTCTCCAGATTGCGGATAGGCTTCTTTGCTTCCGTTCGGCTGGCCATAGAATCTCAGCAAGTCTCCATAAATGATTTTATCGGAATATTCGAGTTCATTCTTCGATTTTTCCATGAATGGTTCACATGCAGTTTTGTCAGTTGGCTTGCCTGTAGATTTATCATAGCAAGTATCACGAGTATAGACATAATCTTTGGTGATAAAGCTTCCGTCACGAAGAACAGCATAGTCAAGTCTGTCTTTCGAGAATAAATCTGATCCAAAATTAATGTTATTCTTTGTATCAATACCTAACAAGTGTAGAATTGTCGGCTTAATATCAATTTGTCCGCCAACTGTTGAAATTGTCTTTCCTTCTTCTCCAGGAATGTGGACAATCAATGGCACTCGCTGCAGCTGTGTGCTCTCGAATGGCGTGATTTCTTTACCGAGATATTCACTCATCGCTTTATTATGGTTCTCTGAGATACCGTAATGGTCACCGTATAAAATGATGATTGAGTCTTCGTATAGGCCTTCATCTTTTAATTTTTGTACAAACAGCTTTAATGCTTCATCCTGATAACGAACAGTAGGGAAATAATTATTCACTGTTTTATCGTTTGAAGTATATGGCTGAATATAGCTGTCTTCCTCGCCCAATTCGAATGGGAAGTGGTTTGTCAGCGTAATGAACTTAGAGTAGAAAGGTTTTGGCATAGCCTTCAAGTGATCCACTGACTGCTGGAAGAACTCAATATCCTTCATGCCCCAACCTACTGAGTTTTCTTCTTCAACCTTATAATCAGGAAGGGAGTAGAAACGTTCGTACCCTAATGATTGATACATGATATCACGGTTCCAGAAGCTTTTGTTATTAGCATGCAATGATGCTGTAAAGTATCCTTTTTCATTCAGGATTTCTGGTGTAGCTTTATATTCATTCCCAGAGTGCGTAAAGAAAACAGCACCGCGGCTCAATGGGTATAGTGAGTTTTCCACAAGGAATTCGGAATCCGAAGTTTTCCCCTGGCCGGTCTGGTGATAGAAATTATCAAAGTAATAACTTTCCTTAATGAAATCATTCAGGAATGGTGTGATTTCCTGTCCATTCACAGTTTGATTGATGACAAAGTTCTGCGTAGATTCCATCGAGATGAGGATTATGTTCTTACCTTTGGCAATTCCAAACATCTCATCATTCGGAGGCAAATAATTTGCCCGGACATAGTTGTCAATATCAGCTAACTCGCTGCCATCAGCCATTGCACGCTGTGCGGATGACTTTGACTGTAAGAAGGCATCATATAGATGGTAGTTGTACGTTCCGATATTCTTGACTAGCATTTCTCTGTCAAATGTTCTTGTAAGGAGCTGTGGACGCTCAGTTTCAGCCATTCCCAGGTTGAAGAAAGCAATCGCAATCGCTACAAGGAAAAATGCTCTGCGATCGACCTTTGAGTATTCCCGATATCCCATGAACTTAGGTTTAACTTTTACAAGAATGGCTAAGATGATAAAATCAGCGAAATAAAATAGGTCACTGAAGTTAATCAATTCGGTAACACTGCTTCCCAAATCACTCATATTGCTCGTTTGGAACAGGACTGGAATCGTCAGGAAGTCATTGAAGAAACGGTAGAACACTACATTCGCAAACAGGATTGCTGAAACTATGAAACTTGTAATAAGAACATAGCGTTTTTGATTCCTTTCCTTCATGAACAAACTGATTCCAAATATGAACATCAGGAAGCTTAAAGGATTAATGAACAGGATAATTTCCTGTCTCCAGTTTTCAATTTTAATATCAAAGCTAGTTTTATAGGCAATATACGTTTTCAGCCAAAGCAGGATCGTTGCAATGGCAACAATGGACGCTTTTGACCATTTATTGTTTTTCATTCGATTGCTACCTCCCTGTTATAAAGAAACAGATATGGGAATTTTCAGGTAAAAAGATCAATCCCTCAAGAATCAAACATAATCTTAATACTTTTTTTACGAAAAAGCAAACGTAAATTAACTGCGAAGAAGTATACTTGACAATTGACCTATCACATTGATTTTCCACCATTATAGACGATTGAAACCTTAAAAAGTTTCAGGAATGTCCAAATTCGGAAAATTGAAACTTTAACATGAAATAAAAATAGGGAGTTTTTCTTCTCAGAAAAACTCCCTGCCTTATAACTACGCTTGTGCAATTTTATTTTTCACGAGCCACGCAGCACCAATCACCCCTGCATCATTTCCCAATGTTGCAATGCTGATTTCTGTAGACTGTGCCACACGAGGGAAAGAATTGCGCAAAAATTGCTCTTTTACCGGGTTAAGGAGAACATCGCCTGCTTTTGATACACCTCCGCCCAGAACAATCTTTTCCGGGTTCAATGTGTTGGCAATGTTTGCGAGAGCGATCCCAAGATGCAGCGCCACTGTTTCAATTACTTTCAATGCAGTATCATCTTTTAGTCTGGCAGCATCAAAGACATCCTTTGCCGATACCATTCCTGTTTCCTTATAAATTGATGCTAGTTCTCCTTCAGCTGTGCCATTGTTCAATAAGTCAGCAGCTATTCTGACAATGCCGGTAGCTGAGGCAATTGTTTCGAGGCAGCCTGTTTTGCCGCAGTTACATGGAGCTCCGCCTTCAGCCAAAGAGGTGATATGGCCAATCTCTCCTGCAGCCCCGCTTACTCCATGGACGATATCGCCATTGGTGATTACTCCTCCGCCAACACCAGTTCCGAGGGTTACACATACCAGATCCTTTGCTCCATTTCCTGCGCCCTTCCACATTTCGCCCAGCGCAGCGCAGTTAGCATCGTTATCAACTACTGCAGGCAATGAGGTTTCAACTTCCAGCAGGTCTTTTAACGGGTAAGGCTCCCGCCAACCAAGATTCACTGCCTCGAAAATCACGCCAGTAGCCAGGTCAACTGGACCGGGAGCACCCATTCCAATTCCGATGAGTTCTTTTTTGGAATGCCCTAATTCCTCTAGCTTTGCATCTATCGCTTTTGCAATGTTAAGGGTAATGTTCTTTCCTTCGTTTGATACATCCGTGGGAATTTCCCATTTGTGATGGATTTCTCCATATACATTTATGAATGCCAGTTTAGTTGTTGTTCCCCCTAAATCTACACCAACGAGCCATTTATCAGCCATCTTGCGTCACCTTTTCTTGTTAGCATTTTTGTCTTTTTCCATCCGGATTTCCTGCCTCAACAGCAAAATCGCAGTTTGGTAATCCTTAGTCTCAATCAATTGGGAATTGTTCAGTTCCTTCAGCTCGGATTCCATGAGCTCTAAATCGGCTACCCTGTCACCTATGTAAATAAATGTCCCAAATTTTTTTAGGAACTGCTGGATGTCATATATTGTTTTCAACGTAATCCCCTCAATGTATGTGAAAATAAGAACATGTTTACATTACATAAGTATAATGGATACTTAATGCCTCCTCAAGAGTACTGGACAAGATTTTATATGAAAAAGGAAGCGTTTTTATAAATTCAGCTTTTAATATGCAAAAAAGCAGCAAAGGCTGCTTTTTCGAAATGTTATCCTTACCGGTCTGGATCCTGCGGATGCAGAATTCGCGGCCGGCGGTTTTTTAGTGGTATTGGTGAACGGACGAGCACATCCCGGAAAGCTCTAAGGTTAAATGGAATAAATGGCCATAAGTATGGCACTCCAAAGGATTTCATCCTGGCAAGCATGATAATAAACAAGACAATTCCGATCAGGAATCCGTAAAGCTGGAATGCTGCTGTCATGACAAGCAGGAACAGCCGTACAAGGCGGTTAGCCAGGCTCAGCTCATAACTTGGGGTTGCGAATGTCCCGATTGCTGCGACAGCAAGATAGAGAATGACTTCATTTGTCAGGAGTCCCACCTCAACGGCAACCTGACCGATCATCAATGCGGCAACGAGCCCCAGCGCCGTCGCCAGCGAGGTCGGTGTATGGATCGCTGCCATCCGCAGGACATCTATTCCAATTTCAATGATGAAAAACTGTAAGAACAGCGGGATTTTTCCCGGGTCGTTCGGACCGATATAAGAAAGCTGATCCGGCAGAAGTTCTGGTTTTACCGCAAATAAGTACCAGAGCGGAAGCAGGAACAAGGAAGACCACACCGCGAGGAATCTTACCATTCGCAAATAAGCACCTACAACCGGCTTATTCCTGTACTCTTCTGCATGCTGCAAATGATGCCAGAATGTTGTTGGAGTGATAAGTACGCTTGGAGATCCGTCAACAATTATGCAAACATGACCCTCGTACAAGTGTGTTGCAGCTGTGTCCGGCCTCTCAGTATACCTGACTGTAGGAAATGGATTCCAATGGCGGCCCGAAATAAATTCTTCAATCGTCTTTTCTCCCATCGGAAGACCATCCGTGTCAATTTTATTAATCGAGTCTTTTACCATCTTTACCATATCAGGATCAGCTATATCCTCAATATAGCAGATGACAATATCAGTCTGAGACCTTCTGCCAGCTTGCATGTACTCCATCCTTAAAGTACGGTCCCGGATTCTTCTTCTTGTAAGTGCAGTGTTGAAGACCAAGGTCTCCACGAACCCATCTCTCGATCCCCTGACAACCCTCTCGGTATCTGGTTCCTGTGGACCGCGGACCGGATAAGTCCTTGCATCAATCAGGATAATTTCTGAAACCCCGTCAACCGCAAGTGCTGTCGGACCGGCAAGAACCATATCCACTACCTTGTCAAGATTGTCTGTCGTTTCTACTTCGACGTAAGGTATGTATGTCTTGACCATCTTCTTAAGTGTATCAACATCCAATGTTCCAGGCTCAAGCTTGGCCAGTAATTGCATGATATAGAGCAGGATATCATCCTTCACAAATCCATCAACCAGAAACAGAGCCATATCTCTTCCAGCGTACTCAACATCGAGCTGGATGACATCAAAACTCTTGCCGATCCCTAGTTCTTCTCTTAAAAACTCAATGTTTTCCTTCAGGTTTTCATGTACGGGGTGCTTCTTTTTTTCTTCCATATCCTATTCAAACACCTTTCATTCCAGCGCTGCCCAATTTTTTCCTGTCTTTTTCTTCACCATCATTGCCAAAGAATTGAAAAAAAATACTTCAATGCATTACGCGGGGACAAGACTCATATAGTGTTATATCAAACAACATATGATCGTAAAAAAGGATGGACAAAATGAAAAAATATTTATTTTTAGGAATCAGTGTTCTTGCCATCGCAGTATCCGCATTGATGATTCAACTCCAATTCATAAACACATCGGAGGAAACCATCACATTCTTCCCATTGAGTGATGCAGTCCAATATAAAAGTGCGAACACGACTTTGACATTGCAAAAAGACAAAAAAAATAATCAGCACCAGGTTGATTGGAAGGTAAACTCGATTCTTGACAGCGAAGCTTATTTAAGACAGGATATGGGCCTGATGTTTGTCAACGGGCTTTTAAAAGGGAAAGTTGCAAAGTGGGAACAGGACACAGCCGATTTGTCCCAGGAAGAGATCATTTCAAATGGCGAGAGCGCCCGGTATGATGCAATAACGTTTCATTACTCTGAGCTCCATGGAAATGGGGATGAAATAACTAGTGCACAGAGAATGTCAGATGACCTTCTCTATGTAATTGACTCTCGTTTCAGTCCGCTTCGTTCCTTCAGGGCTGCAAAAAGCAATCAGGAGAAAGAATGGAAGCAAGTTCTTGACCAGAGTACTCTTAACAGGCTGAATAAAACCCTCAATAAGGCTGTAAGGACTTACGGATTCAATGCTGCAGATTATATTGCCATTCCACTGTACGAAATCAGGAAGTATGAAGACCAGCCAATCAATGGTTTTACGCAAGCCGAAACTGCTAATATTCTCGGCAGGCTGTGGGAAGGTTTATATAAAAATTACTATCTAGGCATTAAAAAAAGCAATGGCACTGTCGCAGATCCAGCGGACAGTACCATGCCTTTGATTTTAATATCCAGGGATAAAAGCCATCTACTCGTGGCTACCCAGACGAAAGACGGAGAAAGCATTATCCTGAAGCAGCTTCTTCAAGGTAGTAATTAATTTGTTCCAGTGTTTTTCGATAGCTTTCCTGTCCGGGTTTCAGCTCTACAGCTTTTTCAGCATATCCTTTTGCTTCCTTGAAATTCTTTAGTTCAAAATAAATTAATGCGAGATTATAATATGCTTCATGGAAACCAGGGTCCAGTTCGATCACCTGATGAAGATGTTTTTTCGCATCCTCCAGGCGTCCTTGCTTGATTTCAGTAAAAGATAGCAGGAATAGAGTTTCAGCTGATGGCTGACCTTCAACGGCATAATCGGAAAGTAAATCATAAGCCTGATCATATTCCTCAGCTTTGACATGCTGCTGCGCGAGTACAAGGATGGATCGCTCGTCAACCAGTTCAGCCTTGCCGCTGAACCCATACTGGAGAGAAAAGAAGATCAGTGCACTGGAAGCAGCAAGAAAAACAAGTTGAAGCAGTGGGCGTTTTTTCTTCGGGAGATGGAGAATTCCAGCTGCCGCAAAACCGCCGACAAGTCCACCCAAATGTCCGGCGTTATCAATGCCAGGGACCGTAAAGCCAAAAGCAAGGTTGATGCCCAGAACAATGAAAATATTAAGGCCCAATGTCCTCCAAAAAAGCCTTGGATTGGCTACACCAAAATAAAGCAATGCTCCAAAACAGCCAAAGATCGCTCCGCTCGCACCTGCAGAAAGATTTGGACTGAAGATAAAACTGGCGAGCACACCAATAAATCCTGCCACTATATAAATAAATAAAAATCTCAAGTTGCCATATAGACGCTCGACCATCGTCCCTAAATAGAACAAAGCAAGAGTATTCATGAATAAATGCAGCAATCCGATGTGGAGAAAGATCGGTGTGAAAAATCGCCACCATTCTCCTTCGAGTATAAGCGGGTTGAATTTAGCGCCAAATTTTATCAATGTAGAAGTATCCGTGCTCCCTCCTGCCGCTTCAAGGACGAGAAAGACCAAAATCTGCACTGCGATGAATATATAAGTAAAAAAAGGTTTTCCATAATTAAACACAGATTGTTCAGCTTTTGCCCTGTCTGTTGCCACTGAGAGGGCATTTTTCCTGATGGAATCGATATCCTCAACCGAAACGTCATCTGGAATATTCAATTCTGGCTGGCCTCCAAATTTAGTTGCGATATCCTTAATGGCAACAATCGCATTTGCCCGGTGCACCACTAATGATTCTACCGTCACCTTGCTCTGGTCCGCAGATTGAAATGGCTCAGAAATCCTGAATTCATAATCATCAACAGGTGGATAAGCACTAAAGTACAGATTTAATATCCGCAATTCTCTCTTAGCTAATTTCTTCCGGATTCTCTCACCGTTTTCCGCAGTCAGTTCTATATCGCGCTGCAGCCAGTTGCTCCAGTCAATATTATAATGAAGCAGGCGAACAACCTGCACATGTTTGTTCTCTGTTTTTTCCAGCCAAAGCTCTCCCTGATCCCTTGATAATTGCAGGATCCTGTATTCCTTTTTGACGATCAAATATTCGGTTACCTTCCAAAACAAATACTCTTCCAAAAAAGCCAACTTCTCCCCTACTTTCTTGCCTGATTGCCTTGCCTAAAAAATTCATGAAGGATTATCCTTTATTTTTTCCTCTATAAAAATATTATAAACGAAAGATACTCAAGCAAGATATCAAGAGCCCTCACAAACAGAAAAAGACCCGATAAGGTCTTTTTACTGGAAATCTGAAGGTCCTGAGAATACAGATTGCATCATCCTGTTTCTTATCCCAGGCAGTCCCATGATCGAACCCACAGCTACTCGACGTAAAAACCTGTTTCCCAGCAGCATATTCATGACACGGTACCTGTTTTCAAAAACAAAGTATCCTGCAAGGCCCAGCATGAAAATTGAAACCAGTTTCCTTACCATATATATCCCTCCCTTTTTATTTTGGGAAAAAGCAGATATTTTTATCCACTTCAGTAAAAAAAAACATCCATAAAAGTGGTATATATAATAGAAGAAAACGGTTTCATTTTATGCAAAAAGCGAACTGCCTCATCGGCAGCCCGCGCTTTCTTACCCTTTAAGGACTGGCTCCATCACTTTTCTTAATACGTCCACAGAATGGTCAAATTTCTTTTGTTCATCTTCGTTAAGTGACAACTCGACGATTTCCCTGATTCCGCCACGGTTGACAACAGCAGGAACTCCGATATAGATATCCTGATGCCCATATTCACCGTTCAAGTGCGCTGATATCGTAAGGATGGAGTTTTCATCATGGAGGATGGCTTTCGTCAAACGTACCAGCCCCATCGCGATTCCATAATAAGTGGCCCCTTTACGCTGGATGATGTGATAGGCTGCGTCACGGACATTCGTGAAGATCTCCTCCAGGTCATCCTGTTTATAGTGTGCCTGGTCCTTCATCATCATGGAAATCGGCTTTCCTCCGATATCCGCATGGCTCCATACAGGCAATTCAGTGTCGCCGTGTTCGCCGATAATATACGCATGTACATTGCGAGTATCCACTTTGAAATAATCACCCAGAAGGAAACGGAATCTTGCAGTATCCAAAATGGTCCCTGATCCTATAACCCTTTCTTTTGGCAGTCCTGAGAATTTCCAGACTGCATATGTCAGGATATCAACAGGATTTGTTGCAACAAGGAAAATTCCGTCAAAACCGCTAGCCATGATTTCGTCCACAATGCTTTTAAAAATCTTTGCATTTTTCTCCACGAGATCCAATCTGGTCTCACCTGGTTTTTGATTCGCACCTGCACAAAGGACGACAAGGTCTGCATGCTCGCAATCTGCATAAGACCCAAACCAGATTTTAGTCTGGGAAGGAGCAAATGCCATGCCATGGTTTAAATCCATTGCATCTCCTTCTGATTTTTCCTTATTCAAATCCACAAGCACTAATTCTTCTGCTACTCCCTGGTTGACCATCGCGAATGCATAACTTGATCCTACAAAACCTGTTCCTACCAGCACTACACGGTTTACACGATTTTTCATACTTCAGCTCCTCCAATTTGACTGATATCATTCCAAATAATTGCCTCAAATAGTATGTATTCTTTTCAAGACAGATAATGTTCGTTTATCATAATGCCATATATAAAATCATTCCCAATATTGCTGCTATAAAACACGATATAAAATTTACAGCATCATTATTGATGATTTTGTATCCTGATATCTTTTCCGTTGGCCTGGAACAGTGCCTGGTCTTTTCTGTGCACAATCCACATTCGGGGCACTTATAGCCTGCCTGGAGGTACGCGCCTAAAAATGTGTCCAGCATTGCACCGGCAACACCCAATACAATAATGGCCACCCCCCATCCTGAGCTTAAGTCAAAAAGGAGATAGGAGGATAATGCAATTAGGCATGCCCCTGCGGCAGAGGCAGCCGTTCCGAACCCTGAGACTGCTCCTGAAGTCCCACGAGGCACTCTTTTTAAGTTTCGTATAGAAACAGGCTGCTGTTTACTTAATACACCCAGTTCAGATGCCCAAGTATCCGCATTGGCACTTGCAAGGGAAGTTGAAAATACAATTAGCCAGACTGGATCTGGATTCAAGAGATTTGCCAAACCAGCCAGTGCAGCTGTACCTCCATTTGCAGCCACCTGGATCCAGTCCCTGGCAGACCCTTTTTCATGTATTTCTCCTAAGATTGCTTTACGTTTCTTTTTATATTTTGACAACATGCTGGATGTAAGGAAAAACACTCCCATAAGGCCGAGCCCTTTAAAACCAAAACCAGACCAAACCAATATACCTGTCAAAACTGCAGCTCCTGCCCCGGACTTGCTTAAAAAGCGGAGATAGCTGGCTGATGCAGCAACGATCACTATGAAACTAATGGCAAAATAAGTTTCAGTCGCCAATCATGATAACTCCTTCATCTGTGATGATTTTGCTTACTGGGATATCATGGGTTTCAACCGGGATATCAGAGACGATTTGATTCCCGAAAGCCAATGAAACCGTACTACCTTGGTAGTTGGCCAGAAAACGGTCGTAGTATCCTCCACCAAAACCAAGTCTAAATCCATTTCTCGAAAAAGCGAGACCAGGAACGATTACCAGATCAATTTCTTCCGGCGATACGCTATTTGTTTCCGTTACAATTGGTTCGAACAGACCATAATAAACACTTTCAAGCTGTGAGAATCTAGTCAACTCCCTGAAATCCAATCCTCTGGACACTGGTTCGCATTTGGGAATGACGATTCTTTTCCCCTCTTCCCATGCTTTCCTGATTAATTGAAAAGTATCCACTTCTGGAGCCTTAGAAATCGTTATAGCAATCGATGAAGCATTTTCCCAGTACTCATCCTGAAAAAGCCGCAGTGCAATCTGGTAGGATAGATCTTCATATTGAGGCATTGTTAAATTCGCTAAATCCGACCTTATCGAGTTTCGAAGTGATTTTTTTGCTTCCATCCTGCTCTCCCCCAAACATCACAAAAATTAATCTATGTATAAACTTTATCATTATTTTGCATCGGCCGGCATTTTTAAATCTCGTTTTTGGGCAAAGAAAAAAGCAGCTGGGAAAATTCCCGCTGCTTATTTTGTTTCGCGATGTACAGTAGAACGCTTTTCTCTTGAGCAATATTTCTTAAGTTCAAGACGATCTGGGTTGTTACGCTTATTTTTTTTAGAAATATAGTTGCGCTCTCCGCATTCTGTGCAAGCTAATGTAATATTTACACGCATGTAATTTCCCTCCAAACTATTCAAGCTAGGTTCGTGCATACGACTTTTCTATAATATCATTTTTTGTCGGGAAATGCTAGTGTGTTTTTTAAAAGCATCTGGTTCAGGTTTATTACGCTGTTTTTTTCTGTTCCTTCTATGATCCAGCAGCTGCTCTTTTGTGTTTCCCGTGCACCCAGTATTAGATCTAGTGAGAAAAGACTTGCCGCAGCCCCTTTTGCCATTGGCTGGTAATTAAGTTTTCCCGTTTCCCGGCAATTCCATAAACGCTCCGTACTGACATTCCAGATAGGCTGGACTGTACTCTGTTTCATCTTCCCACAACTGTTCATGCCGTTCACAAGATAAATCCTTTTGTCTGCAAAATGGAAAATGACATCTTCTGTTGGTGACACAAAACTGAATTGCTCATGTGCACTTTCAGCATGCTGCTGCATCAGGATTAACTTCGCGTCCTTAGTCGCTTTTGAATGGTTCGTTACATAAATATCAAAAAATTCCACCTTAGAATGAACATTTCCCTGTTTGATTTTAATCGATAGTTCATCGAATGGGAGGAGCTTCTCATTAACATTGCCCAGCCAGAATAGTTTGCCGTTAATCCATAAGCCTGGACTAAAGGTCAAAGGTTTTCTGCTGTATTCATAAACGTGTTCATTTTCTGCCTGAAGATAAGCATTTGACTTCATTCCATAACCCCCTTTTGACAAAATTTCATTAATGAACTTTTATAAAGTTGATCTGTTAACTGCGCATTTCTTGTCCAGCTGAATGTTTCTTTGAATAACAATTCACCGGTTTTTGCAATTTGATTTGCGGATGCTTCATGATCGAGAATCCATTCGATCGTCCTAGCCAGGCTGATGCCGTCCCCGGGCTTCATATGGAAACCTGTTCTTAAATGTTCTACGAGTTTTTGCATTCCGCCGATTTCCGAGACAATCGTTGGTATGCCTGAGGAAATTGCCTCTGCTGCCGCAAGTCCGAAGGGTTCGTATATGCTGGGGAATACGGCAACATCCGCTCTATGCATTAAACCTTTTCGGATCTCTTCGTTCACAAATCCGATAAAATAAACATTATCCATTAATGCCTGCTTCTCTACTTTTTGCCTGTATGTATCCAATAACGGACCATTTCCTGCTATCACAAAGCACAACTCCGAGCGATAACGCTTTAACAAAGCCGCGGCATCAATCAACGTTTCAAATCCTTTTTCCTTTACAATCCTTCCTATCGAAAAGACCACTTTCTTATCTTTTAGATAAGGATATATTTCCTCAACATTGAATTCTGGCTGGCCAGCGACCAGAATCTCTGCACCATTTGGGATCACTGTAATCTTTTCTCTCGGTACTTGAAATACAGAGATTACTTCATTCTCCATATAATCACTGCAAACAATTACTTCGTCTGCCGATTGAGCAAGATCTGTTTCCTTTGAAAATACAAATTGCTGAAGTTCTGTATAAATCCCATTATTCCTGCCATATTCCGTCCCATGAATCGTGGCAATTAACGGAATGCCTACAGATTTGCTAATAAATTCAGCAGCAGGCCCTGTAAGCCAATCATGAGTATGGACAACATCCACTTGAATTTCGTTAGAAATAGCAATTGCTTGATTAACTATTGCTAAATTCAAACCGCCTATCCAGGCAAGGAAATCAGGATCCTCGTCATTCAGAGGGGCTACCCTGTGAATATGAATCCCTTCCTTTTTTTCATAGTCTTGTGAGTCAAACACTTTTGCAGTTATGACATGGACTTCATAGTTGTTTTTTACAAGCTCAATCGAGAGAGCGTGAACATGTCTGGCAAGTCCCCCGACTATATGCGGCGGATATTCCCAGGAGAGCATCAGGATGGTTTTCCTTGGGGTTTGTTGTTTCCTGGTCACTTCCTGTTGCTCCCTTCAAGATTTTCGTAATAGGTGTAGGTGCTTACCTGCCCTGTCCAACCAGGAGCTCCCCTGGAACGAAGTTGACTATAAGATCCTGGTGAGTTAACCTTTGTTTTCAATTCATTTGACCTAAGGAGTGGAAAAATACTATTGCCATTCCGCAGGATTCCTATTTCTAAAACATAATCTTGGTCTGGATCAATCCCTTTGAATAACCAGCTTGATACACCTTGGGGCAGAACCACTTCCTGGAGATAAGTTTCACTTGTATAAGGACCATGTTTATAGAGCCGCAAGGTTTTAATGACATGCTCATCCGAATCATTGAAATACTGGCTAATGAACTGCACTTTTTCTTCATGAAGCTCCCAAAAGACAAAAAGCTTTCCGGATGGGAGGACTCGCGCAACCAGATGATCGTGAATCTTGATTTTGCTTATTCTATTGTTCGTCACGCTGTACCCCCAAATTAGTAAATATATTATCGAAATGAGCAATTATTCTATAAATTTATGTTAGCATGTTACCTGCCTTGCCACAATAAACGCAAATTGTCGCAATTTGCACCATGCTGAATAGCCTGTTTGGAAGCGATGAATTATTTTATCATAGTCTATTTGTACGACAATTTTAGTAAGTTTCCGACATCGTTTACAACGTCTGGAAATCACAATAAGACAAAACTATCATTTTTTTTCAGGAAAAAAATATGAATCGAATTTTCTATTTTTGAATGGTAAACTAGTTCTATGTGTACTAATTACAGCTCGGGAGGAATAACAGATGGGCTTTATCATTTCAAGCTTGGTTATTCTTGCCGCACTCCTTTTCGGATTTTCTTTCCTAATGAAAGATCCATACAAGGAATTGCGGGAGGAAATTGATCAGCTGACGATCCAACAAATCCAGGATCTTTATCAGATTAAGAAGAAAATGAAGGTACTTGAGGAAGAATTGCTGGTGAGTGATTCAATCCTGGACAAGCAGACTTCATTTAATACTGGAAAAAAGCAAATTCATGATATCATTAAAAACCAGGTATGGTCTCTTGCTCAGCAGGGGATGGATATTAATCAGATTGCGAAACAATCCTCGCTTACACCACAGGAAGTGCAGGAAATCATTAACGAATTCGTTGATAAAGGACAGATTGTATGAATAAACGAACAGCACAGGCATTCGCATTAGGACTCCTTTTTTCGGCCATTTTCCTATGGGCAGGCAGCAATGTAATCGCTAAAAAAGAACCGGAACAAAAAGTAGCAGTTTCAGATGCCAAGAAAATCCTTGAAACTAAAGGATATAAGGTGTTGAGCAGCAGCGAGTTTGCTGAACTTAACGAGAAGACGCCGGAAACCGTGAAAACAGAACAGCCAAAAGAAGAAGCTCCTGCAAAGGAAGAGCAAGTCAAAGAAGAAGTTAAAGAAGAGAAGAAGTTCACCCTTGTCATTGCAGGAGGCATGTCTCCTGGTGATGTTGCAGTCATGCTGAAAAGCCAGGGAATCATTGATGATGAAAGTAAGTTCGAACGGTTCCTGATTGACCAGGGCTATCATACTAAAGTACAGATTGGTCAATATGAGCTTACTAGCGGACTGGATTACCACCAAATCGCAAAAATCATCACAAAAAATAGATAGAATCTTGAACTGACCCTCATCTGGAGGGTCTTTTTTTATAGTATTGTGTAAAAAAAGGGGGTCACCACAAAGTTTAAAACTTTTGTGCACCCTCTTTTTTTAGGACGGCCTGAAAAAATGGTCCGTTGATTTCCGTTCCAGGCGCTTCGCTTTCCGCGGGGCCGGCGCTGAGCCTCCTCGCCGCCGTTGGCGTCTGCGGGGGTCTCACGTCTCCAGCTGATCCCGCAGGACATTGATTTTGCGTCCTCGAACCTGCCCATGCACGATGGAAATGCGTTAGCATTTTCGGATGAGTCTTTGCGCCTTCCACTCCAATCAACTCAGGTTTCTAAATTCATTTTTATCGCAAAAAAAAACAAGAAAAGAGGCGACTCTCAGATCGAATTTCTTCAACCTTTTTAGTCAGCCTCTTCTTTTACTATTGATTTAGGTCGTATCTCTTTCCTTTTACAAGATAAAATACATTTTCAGCGATATTTGTTACATGGTCAGCAGCTCTTTCGAGGTAACGGCTGATGAATGACAGTTGCGTAATTTGAGCCAGCTGCTCAGGCTTTGATTGTGCAAGGCTTAGCAGTTCCTTGATGGTCTGGCCGTAAAGGTCATCGACCTGATCGTCCATCTGGGCAACCTGCTTGGCTTTGTTCAAATCCTCTTCATTATATGCTTCTAATGATAGCTTGAGCATTTCGACAGATAGCTGGTGCATTTGTTTAATGTGCTCAATTGGTTTTACAAGTGGTTCATTTCCGATTCTGATAGTCGACTTCGCAATATTCACTGCGAAATCAGCCATTCTCTCGATATCTGTTGCAATCTTGATTGCAACAATCAATCTTCTTAAATCGACTGCTACTGGCTGCTGTTTGGCAATCAGTAATATCGCAAAATCATTGATTTCTTCCTCGAGTATGTTCGCTTCAGCGTCATCTTCAAGGATTTTAAGAGCTAGCTCTATATCTTTGTTTTCAAGAGCTGCAAGAGATTGATCAAGTGCATCTACCGCAAAGTTTCCAAGCTCCAGAAGTTTCTCATGCAATGTTTTCAGGTCTTCCTCAAATTTCCCTCTGACTACCATGAATTATCATCCTTCCAATGAATTTATTAGAAAAAATCAACCGAAACGTCCGGTAATATAATCTTCTGTCCTCTTGTCTGATGGATTGGAGAAAATTTTATCCGTCTCAGCAAATTCAATGACTTCTCCATTCAGGAAGAATGCAGTCTTGTCAGAGATACGGGCAGCCTGCTGCATGTTGTGCGTAACGATTATGATACTGAAATCCTTTTTCAATTCCTGGACAAGTTCCTCAACCTTCAATGTTGAAATAGGGTCAAGGGCAGACGTTGGTTCATCCATCAGGATGACATCTGGTTCAATCGCAAGAGCACGGGCAATACAGATACGCTGCTGCTGTCCGCCAGACAGGCCATAGGCATTCTGATTCAAACGGTCTTTGACTTCATCCCAGATTGCCGCTCCCCTTAAACTTTTTTCAACAATTTCATCAAGGATTTTCTTATCGCGGATACCATGGATTTTAGGACCGTAAGCTATATTCTCATATATCGATTTCGGGAATGGATTTGGTTTTTGGAACACCATTCCTACACTTGTTCTTAAATCTTCAACCTGATAGGACTTTTCAAGGATATTTCTTCCCCTGTATAAAATTTCACCAGAAATCTTAACAGTCGGCACCAATTCAACCATCCGGTTCAATGTCTTGATATAAGTGGATTTACCGCAGCCGGATGGCCCGATGATCGCCGTTACTTCATTTTCGTTGATCGCAAGGTTGATATTTTTTAAAGCATGCCCTTCCCCATACCATAGGTTAAGGTCTTTCGTATCATAAACAACCTTTTTAGAGTCTTTTGGAACTGAGTTCTTTGCATTTATATTTACAGTTGCATTTGTTTTATCTGTCACTACTGACATAAGTTAAAACCTCCCAGACTAATATCTTTTTTGGAATTTATTACGAATCAAAATGGCAATTGAGTTCATCACAAACAATACGAGTAAGAGTATCACAATTGTTGCAGCCGCCAGGTTGGCATATTCAGCAACAAGTGCTGAGTCAATTGTCCAGTAATAAATTTGCACTGGCAAAATCGTGAATTTATCAAAAATTCCATCTGGGACAGGGATTAACAATGCAGGAATGCCGATTACTACAAGCGGCGCGGTTTCACCAATCGCACGTGATAGAGCTAGAATGACACCAGTAAGGATTCCGGGCAATGCAGCCGGCAAAACAACATTTTTGATCGTCTGCCATTTTGTAGCACCCATCCCGTAAGAAGCTTCCCGCAGAAATTGCGGCACTGCGCGAATTGCTTCCTGGCTCGCCACTACTACAACCGGAAGAACAAGCAAGGCCATGGTCAAACCACCGGCAAGCACGACAGAACCTAAATCCAGAGCTCTTGCGAACACTGTCAAGCCTAATATACCAAATACTACAGAAGGTACACCTGCAAGATTCGAGATATTTGTTTTTATAAAGGTGGAAATGCGCCCCTTTGTTGCATATTCTTCTAGATATATTGCAGTACCAATCCCCAGGATCATCGTTACTGGTGCGACAACGAGCATCAGCCAGAGGGTACCCATTATCGCTCCCCAGATACCTGCTCTACCTGGATCAGTTGAAAGGCGGTTTGTCAGGAAATCTATGTTGATCCACGGTAATCCGTCCTTTAATACTCGGTAAATCAAAACAACTAATACGATCAGGCCGAAAAGTGTTGCCAGTAAGAAAAGTCCTTTTGCCAGATTGTTTGCAAATAATCTGGAACCCATCTTCTTCTGGACTTGTGTCGAATCTACATATTTCATCTTAATATTCCTCCCTGAACTTGCGAGAGATATACTGAGCTACAAGGTTCATGATCAGTGTGAACACAAACAAAGTCATCGCTACAGCATAAAGACTGTAATATAATGTTGTGCCGGCAGCCGCTTCGCCGCCTGTTACTTCAACAATATAAGCCGTCATTGTCTGCATGGATTGTGTAACATCGAAAGTGAAGTTCTTTGAACTTCCACTGGCAATCGCAACAATCATTGTTTCGCCAATCGCCCTTGAAATTCCAAGTACGAATGACGCGATGATCCCTGAAATCGCAGCAGGAATAACGACCTTCCAAGTTACTTCAAGCTTTGTTGCACCAAGTGCCAATGCACCTTCCCTCATGGCATTCGGCACAGAACTCATCGCATCCTCCGATAATGATGCGACCATCGGAATGATCATGATCCCCATTACAATACCGGGGCTCAAGATATTTGTCGGTTCAAGGCCAGGAATAAAAGATCTCAATAATGGTGTTACAAAAGTAAAAGCAAAGAAACCATATACAATAGTAGGAATGCCCGCCAGAATCTCCAGAATTGGCTTTAACATTCTGCGTGTTTTCTCAGTAGCATATTCGCTCAGGAAAATCGCTGTCATTAACCCAATCGGTATGGCAACAAGCATTGCGATCACTGTAGAAATTAAAGTTCCTGTCAGAAGGGGCAATACGCCAAAGACTGCATTTTCTCCCAATGGCTTTAATTGAGTTCCAGTGAAGAAATCTATGAATGGAACAGCTTTAAAAAAAGAGATTGTTTCTGTTAATAAAGTAAGTACAATACCAATTGTCGTAAAAACTGAGATCGCTGCAATTCCAAATAATATTTTTGGTATTAATTTTTCAGTTGTATTGTTGATGCTTTTCGTCTTTTTCTTTTCCTGTATGATTTCACGTACATTCAACTTTTTGCTGTGATCTTGAACAACGCTTTTTGCCACGCGAAAAACCCCTTTCATCCTTCTCATCCAAGGAAGAACTTTTCCTTATATTACCCAAGGAAACAAAAAATAACATATTCACACGCAAGAAGATGAGAAGGTTAGACCTCTCATCTCCTCGTGGTAAAGGTTTACTTCTTTAAGCCATTTAAGGCATCAAGAGCAGCTTTTACATCCTCGTCAGATAATGGTGCGAAACCAGTCTCTTTCGCAACATCCTGCGCATTGTTCATTGTGTAAATAGCATAATCCAGTACTTGTGGCTTTTCTTTTGCATTATTTACATTCAAATATGTGAACACAGGGCGAGTGAATGGTGCATAATCGCCATCTTCTTTAATTGTGTCCAGTGACGGCTCAACAGGGCCTTTGCCGAAATCAACTTTCACTGCAGAAAGCTTGTCTTTGTTGCTTTCGTAATAACCATAACCGAAGAATCCAATTGCGTTCTTATCTTTAGAAACAAGATCTACTAGAGTTGAGTAGTCTTGCTGCAAATTAATGTCCTCAGGAAGATCTTGCTCTTCAAGGATTGTTTCAAACATGAATTCGTAAGTTCCGTGATTTTCATTAGGGCCGTAAGTCTTGATTTCTTCATCCGGGAAATCAGCACGGACATCAGACCATTTTTTCTTTTCTGCGCTAGCAAGGAAAATATCTTTCACTTCTTGTTCAGTCAGCTCTGAAGCCCAATCATTATCTTTATTAATGACGATTGTGATACCGTCAAGTGCAACCTTCATTTCCTGTACTTCGATGCCAAGCTCTTCTGCTTTGGCTTTTTCCTCGTCCTTGATTGAACGTGAAGCATCGTTGTAGTCAGTACCGTCTTTAGCAAGGAATTTCTTGAAGCCTGCTGAAGTTCCGGAGCGGCTAACTTCTACAGATACATTTTCTTGTTCACCCATATAGTTTTCAGCCATGCGTGCCATGAATGGATAAACTGTACCAGAACCGTCGATGACTACACTGCCTTCCAGTTCTTCACCGTTTCCGCCTTCGTTATCTCCGCCTCCACAAGCTGCAGTGAATACCATGACAGCTGCGAGCATTAAAAACAGACTCATTTTTTTAAGACTCTTCATTCCTTAATTCCCCCTACGAGATGTGGTTGTTTGGTTGTTTTGTCCTACAGTCCAAGAATAAAGCTTTTCTTTTAACGTTGTTTTAACTGAATGTAAAGGTTTTGTAAATTCGGATGCTTCATGTGTAAATATGCAGAGAAATGGTAATACAAACAGGATTGTCGGTTGAAGATAGTATACCCAGCCAAATCAAAAAAAAACTGCCCCAAAAGGGACAGTTCAACTAATTCTTATTGTTCGATTTCTTCTTCAATCTCGTCAAGAAGTTCAGTTCCTTCTTCTTTTCTCTCAATTTCCTGGACGGGCTGTTCGGGATTCATATTCCCTTCCATTCGCTTTTTCTTCAGTTCAAAATAGGTATCCAGTACCCTGCGTCCGATATCGTTATTGGCATGGTGTCCCTGGTTGCCTTCATATGCCCATGGAACCATTACTGCCATGGCAATCTCAGGATTCTCATTAGGAGCATATGCAACCAGGCTCAAGTTCATCACTTCAGGAGGCTTATCATATTTACTTCTTTGAGGCCCATCGTAAAAAGCCTGTGCAGTACCGGTCTTACCTGCGGGTTTATAATCAGCAGTGTAAAATGTTCCATAAGCAGTACCGCCTCTTTCCTGCATCACCCTTCTGAAGCCTTCCTGCACGCGTTCAAACCAACCAGGTTCAGCGTCGACTTTATTAAGGATCACAGGTTCGATTTCACTCATCACTGGGCCAACTTCATTATTCTTCATGACAGGCTCGCGGATTTCTCTGACAATCCTTGGCTGAAGCCTGTTGCCGCCATTGGCGATCGTTGAAACATACTGTGCAAGCTGTAATGGTGTATAAGTATCGTACTGACCAATCGCAAAGTCAAGCAAAAGACCAGGCCGTCTTTCTGAGCCTTTGAATCCAACCATTTCGTTAGGAAGATCGATTCCTGTCCGTGTTCCAAGACCAAATTGGCTAAAGTAATTCCTCATTGTATCAAATGCTTCAGGTTCCAGGTATAACGGCTGATCATACTTATAATTTCCTTTACCGATGTTTATGGCAGTCCTGAACATATAGACGTTTGAGGACACTTTCAGGGCATTGCGGTCATCAAGTGTTCCCAATCCAGCCTTCCAGGATTTTTTCGGATTTGTTCCTTTGATTTTTATCGGTGTATCATAAAACTGAGTTCCTGGACTGATCGCACCTGTTTTGAAGCCAGTCAGGATGGTAGCCCCCTTTACAGCGGAGCCAACGTTATAGGATGTCGTGAAGTTGCCGCTCGCAAAATCCTGCATGACTGCTTTGCCTGTGTCTTCATCTCTTACGATTTGCTTTCCTGCAAGCGTAAGGACTTCACCGGTGTTTGGGTCCATCAGTACAACGAATGCCCTGTCCAGCAAGCCTGTCCTTGGCTGCTGCTTCGCGTTAGATAATTCTTCTTCAATAATTTTCTCAACAGCCAACTGAAGATCCATGTCAATGGTAAGCACAAGATCTTTGCCGCGCTGACCTTCAGTTATTACATTCGTATCAAGAACATTGCCTGCTTTGTCGGTGATGTTTTTCACCTTAGCCTTTTGGCCATGGAGTACATCTTCATATTGCTGCTCAATATAACTTAAGCCTACTCTGTCATTTCGGCTGTACCCACGTGAAAGGTAATACTCAAGTTTTTCTTTCGGCAAACCTTTTTCAGAATCACTTACCTTGCCCAAAATCGATTTAAGCGTTTTGTCAAATGCGTAGTGGCGCTCCCAGTCTGTCGTGGTATCTACACCAGGAAGCATTTCCAGATTTTCACTGACAATCGCGAACTCTTCAGGCGTTACGTCTTTCTTAACAATTTGCGGCGACAACGCATATCCGCTGATCAATTCACGGAATATTGCAAGAATCTCCATATCTTCTTTAGAGAGTTCATCGAGTTCGTTTTTAGTGATACGGTCGAGCTGGAGGTTATAAATTGCTTTGTCGTCCAGCTTTTTTTCGTCATAAAGGGCCCATTCCTCTTCTTTGATTTTTAGTTTGGCGCGCTCTTCGTTTCGTAAGATCCAGTAATCCTTTTTATCACGCTCTCGTACTTTCTTTAAATCTTCCTCTGAATCCTTTGATATCAATTTTGCAAGGCGTTCAGCGATCATCAGCATTTCCTTCGTTTCAGTACTCTGGCTCTTTGTATAAGTAATCGCCTTGCTTGGTGTATTATCAACGATGGTTTTCATATTCCGGTCATACATTTTTCCTCTGGGTACCGGATTATTGACGGTTATATCCTCCGTCCGTTCAATTTCCCTCTTAAAATCCTCACCATATACGATTTGAACAATGCCCAGTCTTAAAATCAGCATTGAGAATAACAAAAACACTGCAAAAAATACCATATTCAGCCTGAATGGCACATGCGTCTTCTTTTTCTTCTTATTATTCAAGCCTCTCCCACCTCTTCAGTCTGTGTCCATGTATAAGCACTAACTTTTATTTTAACGAAATCAGGCACCTTTTTCTATCAATAAAAACTGGCAGAAAATTTTTCCATTATTCTCATTTTAATCACTCTAATTTTCCCCATAGAAAAACCGGGAATGCTCCCGGTCAGGCTGGAACTTTTAATTGAATCTGCCTTATGCAAAAATAAATAAGCGTATGCCCGCTGCCAAGGACTACAAGAAGAATCGGAATAACTCTTTCTTCATTAAATACAGTGATTGAGCCAAGGAACAACAAGATTGAAAAGATCCTTCCGAGATTCAGGAAGATCTCTCTTACTACAATATATTCGATTCTCATTTCAGCAGCTTTCCATCCTCTCCCAATCACATCGTAGGTCATTGAAGCATAAGGGACGAGGAGCAGTGGATAAGCAACTGCGATCAGAGCCGCATATAACAGCAGACGGAAGTAGCTTAGCTCAAAAACAAGCAGGAAGATGGCAAAAAAGAGGATTAATCCACCTGCAAAAATAGCTTTTTTCCTGTTTTCTTTTTTTAGCATGCGTGAAACAAAAAAGTAAGCAAGAAATGAGATTCCCGAGTTGATCAGTCCGTAAGTGCCCAGGGCCATTTCACTGTCAGTGGCGATAAAAACAAAGACAGAAACGATAAAAACAAAAACACCTTCCCTAAGCCCCTGAAAGAAATGAGCATTCGTAATCATCCGCCAATTTTTATCATGCTTTCTTTCGGTAATGATCCTCTGAAACCAGTACCTTCCGTGCGCTGGCCTCCGCTTCAAGAAAAAACTCAGGAAAACAGCCATGGTAAACAATCCTAATGAAAGTCCGAATACAACAGTGTAGCCTGTGAATTTTTCAAGTTTAGATATGATGAATCCTGCTGCAACAGGCCCAATCATCCCTCCTACTGACCCGAGTATCCCTAAAAAACCATTAAAAAAATCACGCGTTTCAGGCTCAGTGATCTCAAATGTAAGGACGTTGAAGGCAAGCCAGTAAAAGCCATATCCAATTCCCAGCAGTCCCCCAAGGATAAACAGGTAATCAGATGCTTTAGTGCCGACCAGCAAGACAGTTACATAAAAGAAAGCCAAAAAAATCACGCCTATGCGAAGCACGATGACTCTATCGACTTTTTTTGCCCATCTTCCTGCAAGGATGAATGTTAATGGCTGGGCAATGACAATTGACAGATTATACATACCCAGGTCTGCCAATTCGCCAGATTGCTTCCATAAATAAATATTGACGAAGGTGTTAGAAAGGGCAATGCTCAATGAGTATAGTCCCCCAATAATCAATAGGAGCATTAAATCCTTTGTCAGCTCGATGTCTCCTAATAATTTCTTTACTTTGCTCATGATCTACTCCCCTTTTCTCTAGGGTAGTTTCTGACAAAGTAAAGGGGGTTATTCAGTTTTCGGTGTGCCATTTCGGATACAGGAGATTCGAACATAAAAAAGAGGCTGCAATCAATTGCAGCCTCAGGCATTTCATCTGGATTATTTTGCAGAAGTATAACGCTTGTTAACTTCATCCCAGTTAACAACGTTCCAGAAAGCACCGATGTATTCTGGTCTTCTGTTCTGGTAATTCAAGTAGTATGCATGCTCCCAAACATCAAGTCCAAGAATCGGTGTCTTGCCTTCCATTAGTGGAGAGTCCTGGTTAGGAGTGCTTGTTACTTCCAGCTCACCGTTGTTGACGACAAGCCATGCCCAGCCTGAACCGAAACGAGTAGTTGCAGCTTTTGAGAACTCTTCTTTGAAGCCTTCGAATCCGCCAAATTTAGAGTTGATTGCTTCTGCCAGTTCTCCAGCAGGCTCACCGCCACCATTTGGAGAAATCACTTCCCAGAATAGTGTGTGGTTAGCATGACCGCCACCATTGTTGCGAACTGCAGTACGCACTGCTTCAGGAACCGCATCAAGGTTTGACACAACTTCCTCTACAGATTTAGAAAGAAGCTCTTCGTTTCCTTCCAAAGCGTTGTTCAGGTTTGTTACGTAAGTGTTGTGATGCTTAGTGTGGTGAATATTCATTGTTTCCTTGTCGATGTGTGGCTCAAGTGCATCATATGCATAAGGTAATTGTGGTAATTCAAATCCCATTTTAACATCCTCCTATGTATCGTGTTTCACTCAAGAACAAATCTATCTAACAATTCAGATATTAGAATCGTTCTAAAAGTGCTTCATGATTAGATTACCAAAGTCCGGTAATCGTTTCAAATAAAATGCTCGTTCCAACGCATTTAAAATTCCCAAATCATTTTAAATATATTCACATGGCATTGCAAATTAGCTATTTCCTATTTTAGCCTGCCTGTTTTTTTGTCCCCCATAAAAAATATCGACTAGCCCTTAATCAAAGTTTCATTAAATCGTCAATATTGCAAGAATGCTTTTCTGTCAACGATTTAAGTCGCATCAACTCGAAACGCCTTCCATTTAATACCAAAACATCATTGACATGGTAACAACAATTCTTTTAAATCAAAGTGTAGAGAGGCATATAAGGAGACGATCCTGATGGACAAAAATATATCATTATATAGTTTATTTTTACAAAATTTCATTGATAAAGAAACGATTCAAAAAATCAAAGCTGACTCTTTGCTTTTTCAGGAAGATGATATTGTGCAGAATGTTTACCTCATCCTGAGCGGCAGTGTATCTGTCGGCAGGGTCCATATGAAGGGAAAGGAATTCATTCTAAAAATCCTGAATGGAGAAGAAATGATCATTGAATATGAACTGTTCAAGCACGCACCGCGCTATCATTTTTCTGCGAAGACACTCACAGATTGTGAAATCCTGATGATTAAGAGGGAGCAATTCGAAGAGTTCATTTTAAATGAAGAGTATGCAATGAATGCTCTTGTCAATTGGCTGAGCACGAGGTACCTGAAAGCTCAGATGAAGTGTCAGGATTTAATCATGAACGGAAAAAAAGGCGGTTTGTATTCAATTCTCATTCGCCTTTGCAACAGTTATGGCGTCATGACAGATGAGGGAATCCTGATTGACCTTCCGCTCACCCACCAGGAGCTTGCCAATCTCACTTACGGCACCCGTGAGGTCATTCAAAGAATGTTAAAAGAATTGCGGGAAAAAGACATTATCGCCTACGACCAGCTAAAATTCACCGTAAAGAACCTCGCATACTTAAAAAGAGAAGTCGACTGCCAGAACTGTTCATTTGAAATTTGCGGATTGAATTAAACAGATAAAAAAATCGTGCCGTATAGCACGATTTTTTTCATTAGAATACAAGCAACAAGAAGTATCCGAGCATAATCGCCATGATGAGCCCTTTCGTCACGACGCTGCTGACAAAGCCAACCACCGAACCAAAGCCAATTTTCATCGAATCATTCAAGCTCTTTTTATTGACCATCAATTCTGCCAGTGCCGCCCCCAGGAATGGGCCTACAAGAATCCCAAAGATCGGAATGACAAAAGGACCTACTAGTAATCCTATCGTACTTCCCCATACGCCAGCCTTACTGCCTCCATATTTTTTGACTCCGATGATGTTGGCGATATAATCCGCTCCAAACAGCAAAGCAACAAACAAACCTTGTACTGTCCAAAATAGCCAGTTAAATGGTTCAAATGTAAAAAATACACCATATAGAATGAATCCTCCTGCTAAAAAAAGCACCCCTGGCAATATCGGAATGACCAAGCTTGCAAACGCACCAAGAAAAAGCACGCCAATAATCGTCCAATAAATGTATTCCATATCATCATCCTTCTTATTCAAGAAATAAAAAATGAAGCAAAGGTTTCCCCTTGCTTCATTTTACCACTATTGTTGATCTCCTAAAACGTATTCCGCGATGTTCACTGCATGGTCACCGATTCGCTCTAGGTTGCTGATGATGTCAACAAAGACGATGCCTGCTTGTCCAGAGCACTCCCCTTCATTCATACGAAGGATATGCTGTTTTCTTAGCGTACGTTCCATGCTGTCAATTTCAGCTTCTTTCTTTACAACAGCTCTTGCAGCATCTAGATTCTTCTGATCCAATGCCTGTAAGGCTTCATCTACTGTGCTGACAGTCAGGTTGAACATTGTTTCCAGATCTTCCATTGCATTATCAGTTATCTTCACTTTATTTGCCTGCTGATATTCAATCAATTCAATGATATTTTCAAAGTGATCGCCAATTCTTTCAATATCACGAACAGTGTCCATTAGCATACTGTGCTCTTCAGACTCATGCTCTGAAAGTGAGCTTGTCGCTAAATCAACTAGATAATCCGTAATTTTACGATCAAGATTATTGATTGCTTCCTCAAGCTGGTAGGCATTCGAAGAATGCTTTGTATTTTTTGTCTTCAAGAATTCATTTGTTTCTTCTAAACCTTTTAATGCAAACTTACCCATGCGAAGAACTTCTTCCTTGGCCTGGCCAAGTGCAATTGATGGTGACTGTTCGATGAAAACTGGATCAAGGTGCTGAGCCTTGTAATCAACGATAGAATCTTCACCAGGAATCAGTTTTGTTACAATCAATGCCAAAACAGCTATAAACGGCAATTGGATCAGTGTATTTGTTGAGTTAAAGATACCGTGTGCAAAAGCAATCGTCATTTCCGGATTCAGTGAAAGATTGTCTCTTAGAATCTCAATAACAGCGGTAAACGGCTTTAATAATATCAAAAAGATTGTTGTACCAATCAAATTGAACAATACATGAGTGGCAGCCGCTCTTTTCGCCGCAACTGAAGTACCGATTGCTGCTAGTACTGCAGTGATGGTTGTGCCAATGTTATCCCCAAACAATACTGGCAAAGCGCCATTGAGGTTAATCAAGTTTTCTGCATGCAAGCCTTGAAGAATTCCAATTGTCGCACTTGAACTTTGAACGATTACAGTAAAGAGTGTCCCAATGGCAACCCCAAGTAACGGATTCGAGCTAAGCTCAATTGTTAATTCATGGAACGATTCAAGATTGCGAAGCGGCTTCATTCCTCCGCTCATCAATTCAAGTCCATAGAATAAGGCACCAAAACCGAACACGATTTGTCCAATATTATGTACCTTTTTATTTTTAAAGAAGAATAAAAGAATAGAACCTAAAGCTATTATTGGCAGAGCATATTCACCAACATCAATACCGATAATAAATGCTGTAATTGTTGTACCGATGTTTGCGCCCATGATAACCCCGATAGCCTGGCGCAGCGTCATGAATCCTGCACTAACAAGTCCTACAGTAATAACAGTGGTAGCAGAACTGCTCTGCACCAATACAGTAACGATCAGACCAGCCAGAACCCCCATTACCGGATTGGTCGTAAATCGATCTAGTACATCACGGAGTCGATCCCCTGCTGACTTCTGAAGACCATCACCCATGAATTTAATGCCGTATAAAAAGATCCCAAGGCCACCAAAGAACTCAAACAGCATTTCTTGTAAATTCAATTCCATTTTTTCAACCCCTAGATTTATTTCGACAATCTTTTACAAACATTGATTATTATGAAGTAAACATTAATGAAAAGTAAACTCTTTACGCTCTAAATTTACAATACCTTAACAATCCCCAGTAATGTTACAGAAATGTTACAAAGAATTATAAATTCCACGTTCCTTCTTTAACTGTTAAATAGAGAATGAACATAATTCTATCAAAGAGCCTGTATATAATAATATCCTTGGCAATTGATAAGTACCATGATTACTGTCCATTCCGAAAACTCTATACTAAATTTCATTTTATCTATTAAATAGGTTCTTAACTCTATTTCTCCTGCATAAATAATGATATAAAGCTGTTTGAGGAGGAAGATCCTATGAAAAAACTGGCAGGTTTGTTCATACTATTGATTGTAGGCTATGCAATATATAATGATATGAGCATTGGGACTCTTCCGGCAGTGACTCAACCAAAGGCTGAAACAGTAGAAATAGAAAAGGTAGAGAAGAAAACGAAAGTAAAAGTTGATATCCCTTATTTTGAGCACGAAGTTAAGCCTGGCGATACCGTCCTTTCGGTACTGGACAGAAATTCAGACAGCCCTATGGACGTACCCGTCTCAAAGGCGGTAGAGGACTTTAAAAAGTTAAACAGCGGGACAGATCCCCAGAACATCAAGTTTGGCAAGACCTATAAATTCCCGGACTATAGCAATCAAAATTAGCAAAGGCTAACAAATGAAGTCTTTCCTTGTCAATATGAACAAAAGATTGATAAAATGGGGTTGTGCATCTTTAGGAACATTTACATGAATTCCATTTTTTAAAGGAGCGAATCACCGTTGAGTGAAATTATACATCGTACTAAAACCCGGCCAATAAAGGTGGGGAACTTAACAATCGGAGGCAACAATGAAGTTGTCATCCAGAGCATGACGACAACCAAGACGCATGATGTGGAAGCGACTGTTGCTGAAATCAAGCGACTTGAAGAAGCGGGATGCCAGATTGTCCGTGTTGCTTGCCCGGATGAAAGAGCAGCAAACGCAATCCCGGAAATAAAGAAGCAAATCAATATTCCGCTGGTTGTTGATATCCATTTTGATTACCGCCTGGCACTTAAGGCAATCGAGGGCGGAGCTGACAAAATCAGGATCAATCCAGGAAATATCGGCAAGCGCGAAAAGGTGGAGGCTGTAGTAAAAGCCGCTAAAGAACGCGGGATTCCAATCAGGATTGGCGTAAATGCTGGTTCCTTGGAAAGACGAATTCTAGAGAAATACGGATACCCAACAGCTGATGGAATGGTAGAAAGCGCGTTGCACCATATTAAGATTCTTGAGGACCTGGATTTCCACAATATTATTGTTTCAATGAAAGCTTCTGATGTAAACCTGGCAATTGAAGCATATGAAAAAGCAGCGAAAGCTTTTGATTATCCGCTTCACCTTGGAATTACAGAATCAGGAACTTTATTTGCAGGCACAGTCAAAAGTGCAGCTGGACTTGGAGCAATTCTTAGCAAAGGAATCGGCAACACAGTCAGGATTTCTCTAAGCGCAGACCCAGTTGAAGAAGTGAAAGTTGCAAGAGAGCTGTTAAAATCATTTGGCCTTGCTGCCAATGCAGCAACGTTAATTTCATGTCCGACATGCGGAAGGATCGAAATTGACTTGATCAGCATTGCCAACGAGGTTGAGGAATACATCTCAAAGATTAAGGCTCCTATCAAGGTTGCCGTACTTGGGTGTGCCGTGAACGGACCGGGCGAAGCACGCGAAGCTGATATCGGCATTGCCGGAGCAAGAGGGGAAGGGCTCCTATTCCGTAAAGGAGAAATTGTCCGCAAGGTTCCTGAGGAAACAATGGTAGAGGAACTTAAAAAAGAAATTGATAAAATTGCTGAGGAAAAGCTTCGTGAAGCTGCACTCCAAAAATAAACAGGAATGCCCGGGAATAAATCCCGGGCATTTTTTTTGGCTTCTTTTTTTTAACGGCCGTTAAAAAAACGGCAGTATGAAGATGCCAACTAGAATGGAAATTACCCCGATTCCAATAGCCCAGCTTCCAAGTGCGGAACCTCGTCGGCGGGCCATGAAGCCAAGCACAATTCCAGCTGCTCCGAAAAGAACTGGTAAAATAAACAGCGACAAGATCGAAAGGGCAAGAGCTGAATATGCAAGCCCTCTTCCTCCAGTTGTACTTTCTTCATCTGACCTTCTTCTTATAGCAGGCACAGGGGCTGCAATTTCGGCCGCCGTTTCCTCACGATAGCGTTCTTCATGAGAAGGTCTGGCAATAGCCGTCATTTCCTGATAGTGATCTTCGCGCCCAGAATCGGCGATCGCCGTCATATTCTGGTAATGATCTTCACGTCCAGCCTCTGCAATGGCAGTCATTTCCTGGTAGTGTTCATCACGCACAGGCGCATAAATTTCCGCTGCCGTTTCTTCCTGATAGATTTCATCACGAGCATCTCGCAACGTAATCACATCCTGCTTAGGTTCAGTAATATATTCGGTACCAATCTGTTTTCGTTCTTGGTCTGCCACTATAATCCCTCGCTTTCTTTAGTGGAGCATTTATTATTGTTTACGACCTTGAGATATTTCATCATGGCAATGTTTGACTAATGAGAAAAAGCGCAAGCGCATTGGCAAGCTGAAACTGGACAATTCTCGAAGTGATATTTTTACTTCCTTATATCATAAAAAAGTTAACCTTTTGCCTGCTTTGAACATTTGGTAAGATTAAGGATAGATACTTTGTTAAGGAGCAGACTGAATGAAAAAACGTTTTGGCATAGATATTGATGGAACAGTCACATGTCCAACTACATTTGTACCCTATCTAAATGAAGCATTTAATCTGAATATTACACTTGAAGACATTAAGCAATACGACTTCATGCCCCTGGTCACCGTTTCTGAAAAAGAATTTGCTGCCTGGTTCAGGAAGATGGAGCCGGTGATTTACTCAAATTCACCTTTGGCTCAAGGAGCAAAGGATGTATTAAAAAAATGGGAAAAAGAACATGAACTATTCTTCATCAGCGCCAGAGGATCGCATTTGCTCGATTTAACAAAAGAATGGTTCACAACAAATGAACTTATCTATAATGATATCCATTTGATTGGGTCGCATGATAAAATCGAAGCCGCAAGGAGATATGGCGTAGATATTTTCTTTGAGGATAAACATGATAATGCTGTCAATCTGCACGAGGAACTAAGCATCCCAGTCATCCTCTTCAATACTCCATATAACCAGGAACCGATTCCTGATGGTGTCATTCGCGTGAATAGCTGGACAGAAGCCAGGAATTGGGTGCAAAATTGGATAAAAAATGATTTAAAACGGCCGTCTTAATGGCCGTTTTTTTTGTTAATCCATCTCAAGGTTGCCAGTTAATATTCCTACTATATAAAAAAAAGACCGGATTAAATTCCGGTCTCGGCAATCTTATTGAACACAATCAGGGCAGCGTCCGTAAATTTCGAATTTATGTCCAGAGATATCGTAGCCTTTGAAGCTTGCTTCAATGTTTCTCATTGGGCAAGTATCAATTTCTTTCGTCTTTCCGCAGTCAAGGCAGATGAAATGATGATGATGCTCTTTGTGAGAGCATGTAAAGCGAAAATGCTTTTCCCCAGACAATTCTGTCATCTCTAGGATACCTAGCTCGACAAACACGCTTAGATTACGATAAATCGTATCAAAACTTAGGCCTGGGTAGTTACCCTTCATCTGTTCCAGCACTTCACGCGCAGTCAAATATTTATCATGTTCAGCAAACAGCTGAAGCATGTCTTCCCGTTTATCGGTATGCTTGTAACCCTGTTCCTTCAAAAGGGTCATCGCTTCATTCACATTCATGGTCTTCACCCCATCAAATAGATCTTGTTGTCGCTCGTTTTTTTAGCCAGATTGTCAGAACAAGAATGAGTACTGCAATCATGACAATCGTTCCACCTGGCGCCAGATCTAAATAGTAAGATAAAAACAAACCACCTAAAACAGAAATCTCTCCGAACAGGATGGAATAGAAAATGGTTTGCTTAAATCCTTTAGCAAATCGAATGCTTGCCGCAACAGGGAGAGTCATCAATGAAGATACAAGCAGGATTCCAACAATCCGCATTGATGCGGCAATCACAAGTGCAACCATGACAATGAAAATGAAATGCAGCGTCTTTGCCGCAATTCCCGTTGCCCTCGCGTATTCTTCATCAAATGACAATAAAAATAGTTCCTTATATAATAAAACAACAATCGCAATCACCAATATACTGATGACAAGGATTGTCCAGAGATCTGCCCGGCTCACAGCACTGACGCTGCCGAACAAATAACTGAAAAGATCTGTATTGAAGCCGTCAGCTAGTGAGATAAAGATCACTCCGAGCCCGATTCCCCCAGATAGAATAATCGGAATCGCCAATTCCTGATAATGCTTATAAACTGTCCGCAGCTTTTCAATAAACAAGGATCCACCAACAGAAAAAGCCATCCCCATATATAGCGGATTCAGTCCGCTGAATAACATGAATTTCTTTTCCAGCAGGAGACTTGCTGCAATACCCGCCAATGTGACATGGCTAAGGGCATCTGCAATGAGAGAAAGGCGCCTGACGACGATAAAAACGCCAAGCAATGGAGCGATCACTCCGATGATCACACCCGTCAGGAAAGCATTCTGCAGGAATTCATACTGCATGAGTCCGCTAATCATGACTGTGTGCCTCCTCATGATGATGATGATGATGATCATGTGTCAATACATGTACATCATGTCCGTAAATTTCGGATACCTCATTTATTTTCAACTGTTCAAACTCCTCAGTGCTGCCGTGGAAATGCATGTTTTTATTTAAACATGCAACATCCGTCACCTTATCAGAAATTGTGCCAATGTCGTGCGTCACAAGAAGCAAGGTAATCCCATTATTTTTATTCAGAGAATCAAGCATCTCATAGAAAGAGTTGACATTCTTGGCGTCAACACCAACGGTTGGTTCATCCAGGATCAGCAGCTCCGGATCGCTTACAAGTGCTCTTGCAATGAATACTCTTTGCTGCTGCCCGCCAGAAAGCTCACCTATATTTCTGTCGAGGAAATCACCCATCCCAACGGATTCAATTGCTTCCTTGATTTTATCGTGGTCGCTCTTCTTTAAAAACTTGAACAGACCAAGCTTCTTTGTCAGGCCGCTGGCAACTACCTCAAAAACTGTTGCCGGAAAGCCTGTATTAAATGAGTTGGCCTTTTGCGACACAAACCCGATTTTATGCTGGTCCCTGAATTTGCTTATATCCTCGCCAAAAAGACGTATCAATCCTTTTTGCGGCTTAATCAGCCCCAGCATTAGCTTAAGCAGAGTTGACTTGCCTGAGCCATTGGGGCCGACAATCGCTAAAAAGCTCCCTTTTTGGATAGACAAATTTATATCTTCTAGTACATTTTCTTTATCGTATCGATAAAATAAATCCTGCACCTCAACGATGCATAAACTCGTGGTCATTTCCATCACCTGCAAAAAATAAGAATCATTCCGATTTACATTTAGTAGTATATCGCTTACCGGGGATATTGTAAATAAAAGAACTCACCTGCCAGAATTTTGTCACGAAATCCAAACCGGGCTCATACCTTACTATGGAGGAGTGATGATCTTTGGCTATTTTTGAAAATATCATTAACCATAAAATAAGTAATATTACGGCTGATGAACTGCTGAAATATGCCTCTCAATTCAACATTGCAATCACCCATTCACAGGCGCAGAAAATCGCCGGGTACTTACGCGGAAAAAAAGTAAACATCTTTAATGATTCAGAGAGAACCGCACTGATCAAGGAAATTGCCAGAATCACCAGCCCTGAAACAGCCAGGGAAGTAAACAAACTGTTCATCAAATTTACGAAATAAGCCTAATTTGAAATTGAAAAGCTGTGGATCCCCATGTCCACAGCTTTTTCATTATGCTATTTAGTCTAGCCATTCATGATGAAATCAAGCAGGTTCTCTTCGAATTTTCTGCTTTTCAACATGTCAATTTCATGCTTATACGGAGCTTTTTTATTGTTCTTATCTTCTCCGACAAAGGGTGTTTCAAGGATTTTAGGTACATGAGTCAATTGTGGATGATGGACAATATAGCTCATTGCCTCAAAACCGATGTGGCCGAAACCGATGTTTTCATGACGGTCCTTCCTCATGCCGACCGCATTTTTGCTGTCATTGATGTGAAGCACCTTCAGCCTGTCCAGACCGATGATTTTATCGAATTCATTCAGTACGCCGTCAAAATCCTCAACGATAGGGTAACCGGCATCATGCGTATGGCAAGTATCAAAGCACACGGATAGCTTGTCATTGTGGATGACACCATCGATGATCATTGCAAGTTCTTCAAAAGACTTGCCGCATTCCGACCCTTTACCTGCCATCGTCTCGAGCGCGATTTGGACATTTTCGTTGCCTGTCAGAACCTCGTTGATTCCCTCAACGATTTTTTCGATGCCTTTTTCCGTTCCAGCTCCGACATGCGCTCCAGGATGAAGAACAATTTGTTTTGCTCCCAGCGCTTCTGTCCTGTCTATTTCGCTTCTTAAAAAGCGTACTCCCAAATCAAATGTGTCTGGATTCTGTGAGTTCCCGATATTGATGATATACGGGGCATGTACCACGATTTCTGTTATTCCATGCTGTTCCATATGCAGGCGCCCTGCCTCAATATTCAGGTCCTCTATTTTTTTTCTTCTTGTATTCTGCGGTGCCCCTGTATAGATCATAAAAGTATTTGCTCCATATGAGACGGCTTCTTCACTAGCTGCCAGCAGCATTTTTTTGCCGCTCATGGAAACATGCGAGCCAATTAACATTGTGATCTCTCCCTGAATGCCTTTATTTATTTTTCTTTTGCAGGCGATTTTGACGCTTTTTGATTTTATCCATTTCTGACTTCATTTTCTTCTTATAGCCAGGCTTTACCTTTTTAGGTTTAGAAACAAGTGATTTTGCTACCGCTTCGCCAGGAGTTTCCTTTTTCTTTCTGTTCTGGCGTCTGTTCCGCTCTTCAATTTCGGTGAATTCTCCTTTTTTCAGATCAATATTTTTAAAGGAGATTCCCATTTTCTCGAGTCTGATCAGTGCATCTTCATCACTTTGCTCATATATGGTAAGCGCTACTCCCGATGATCCGGCACGAGCCGTTCGACCTACCCTGTGGATATAAAAATCAAGGTCAGTTGGCAGCTCATAGTTGATGACATGGCTGATTCCCTGGATATCGATTCCTCTTGCAGCAAGGTCAGTAGCAACAAGATACTGGAATTCGAGGTCCTTAATCTGCTTCATTACGCGTTTGCGTTCTCGTGGGCTCAAGTCCCCATGGATGCGCCCTACCTTCATCCCTTTTTGGATCAGGCCATCAGCAACCTCATCTGCTTTTTTCTTCGTATTCGCAAACACAATCCCGAGGTACGGATTAAAAGCGAGCAAAGCGGAATGGACGAGGCCGATCTTATCCCTGTGTCTAGCCGGAAGCAGAATATGTTCAATCTTCTCTGCGGTAGCTTGTTTTGGATCAACTTGTACATATTTAGGATTTTCCATGTACTTTTTCAGGAACGGCTTGAGCTTCTCTGGAATCGTTGCCGAAAATACAAGCATCTGGAGCTTCTCTGGCATACGGGATGCGAACTGGTCAATATCCTCAATGAAACCCATATCGAGCATCAAGTCGGCTTCATCGACAACCAGCATATTCGCTGTATGCACAAACAGCGCGTTTTCCTGGACAAGATCATTGATCCTGCCTGGCGTTCCGATAACGATTTGCGGCTGAGTCTTGAGTTTTTCAATCGTTCTCTGCTTGTCCGTTCCGCCAATGTAGCAACGGGCTGTTATCTTTTCAGCATCTGGTGCGTTCTCGGCAATTTTAAGAACCTCATGGTAAATCTGGTTGGCTAACTCCCTTGTTGGCGCAGTGATGATAGCTTGTACCTCATTGCGTGAAGCATCCAGCTTGTTCATGATTGGCAGGACATAAGCGTGCGTTTTGCCGGTTCCTGTCTGGGATTGGCCAATTGCGCTATCTCCCTTAAGGATCGTCGGAATCAGACGTTCCTGAATTTCAGTCGGCTCAAAAAAGCCAAGTTTTTTTACAGCATCTATAATAAATGGCTTCAAATCGTATCTTTCAAATTTTGTTTCAGTCATAGTAAATCTCCTTTTTTTCACCCTACTCCCCAGTCAATCGGGGATTTCAGCCTGTTCCGTAAGCTGTTCATTTCAGGTTCATCCTGTAATTATAATAAAGATTGCCCAAAATCTCCAATAGTACTATCTTAACCTTTCCTCATAAAAAAACAAACAAGATTCGGCGATTTCCCTTTTTCTTAACCATTCCTCTGCAAATGCATACTCTAATAGGAAATGATTTATCTAGAAAGGAGGGGTCACGATGCTACAAGGACCCCGTATGAACCCGCGCGGGATGCAATACCCTTACATGGGGCCTGGATATATGGTCAGGCCTATGATGGGACAGCATCAGATGTACTCCCATCCATACGGACAAATGCAGAGGATGCCTCAGGGACAAATCCCGCGAATGATGCGAAGAGGACAACAGTCGTCGAAACAGGGCGGAGGGTTGCTCGCAAAAATTCTTGGAAAAAACAATCGCAGCCAGGGAGGCTTATTAACCGGAGGAACCGGAGGAACCGCCGGGCCAGCGCGTGCTGCCAGTTCAGGAGGAGGAATCCTGAAAACCCTCACTGATCCAGCCGCACTCAATGGCTTCCTGACCAATACACAAAAAGTGTTGAGCACGGCCCAGCAATTTGGACCGATGATTCAGCAATACGGCCCGCTCGTCCGTAATCTGCCATCGATGTGGAAGCTGTATAGAGGGCTTAAAAATATGCCAGATGCTGATGAGCAAAACGAACAAGAATCACAGGAAGTTGAAGAAAAAACGCAAAAAAAAACAAAAAAATCCGTTAATGCTAAACCAGCCGCAAAAAAAAGGGTGAATAGGCAAAGCATGAAAGGATCATCTTCGCCAAAGTTATTTATTTAGATTTCAGTAAGGGTAAATCATTCCTTCTCGGAAGTCGCTTTTGTATTCTTTCTATAAGTCTTATATAATAAAAGAGAGAATTAGAGGTATTCGCAGGAGGATGACTCAATGAATGTAATCAAAATATCACCGCGCGGCTATTGTTACGGCGTTGTTGACGCCATGGTCATTGCGCGCAACGCTGCCCTGGATAAAAGCTTGCCGCGGCCTATATATATACTTGGTATGATTGTTCATAACAAACATGTTACAGATGCGTTTGAAGAAGAAGGGATCATTACACTTGACGGAAATAACCGCAAGGAAATCCTTGAAAAGGTCGAAGGCGGTACCGTTATTTTCACAGCCCACGGAATTTCGCCAGAGGTCAGGGAACTGGCGAAGCAAAAAGGACTTGTTTCAATTGATGCTACGTGCCCGGATGTAACAAACACACATAACTTGATCCGTGCTAAGGAAAAAGAAGGCTTTGATGTCATTTATATTGGAAAGAAAGGCCATCCTGAGCCTGAAGGAGCAGTAGGTGTCGCTCCGGGAATCGTCCATCTTGTGGAGACCGCAGCAGATGTAGAGGCGCTTGATTTACCAGCGAAAAAACTGATCGTTACAAACCAGACAACGATGAGCCAGTGGGATGTAGCAGAAATCATGAAAAAAGTGAAGGAAAAATATCCGCACGCTGAAGTTCATAAAGAAATCTGCATGGCGACACAGGTACGCCAGGAAGCAGTTGCCGAGCAGGCACAAGAAGCCGATGTTCTCATTGTCGTTGGAGATCCAAAGAGCAATAACTCAAACCGTCTTGCACAGGTTTCCGAGGAAATCGCCGGAACAAAAGCATACAGGATCGCAGACATCAGTGAACTGGAAATCGACTGGATCAAGACTGCAAACACAGTCGCTGTCACATCTGGAGCATCAACACCAACTCCTATCACTAAAGAGGTCATCACCTTCCTCGAACAGTTTGATCCAGAAAACGAAGCAACCTGGGTAAAAGTGAAAAAGGTACCACTAAACAAAATACTGCCAAAAGTAAAAAAGACCGAGGCAAATGTATAAACAAAAAGCAGCCATGAATGGCTGCTTTTTTGGTTATTCCCCACCAAACCTAAATAAACGTAAAAGGATCTGTACCTATTTCTGATGGAATAAACTTCACTTCAAATCCTTTATCACCACAGAGCCCTTCCATGACAGCCGCGACTCCTGTTTTCATGATCTTCTCGACATTATGTCCCGGATCAATCATGTTCAGGCCGGCCGTGATGGCGTCATGAGCCGTGTGGTAATAGATATCTCCTGTAATATAAACATCTGCACCGCGGAATTTCGCCTGTGAGTAGTACTTGTTTCCATCGCCACCGAGGACTGCCACTTTTCTGATTTTCGCATTCAAGTTACCGACGACACGCACCTGATCAACTCCAAGGGCTTCTTTTACAAAATGAGCAAATTCCGCAAGCGTCGTTTCTTTGACTTGACCAATCCGTCCCAGGCCAAGCTGTTCACCAGTGTTATCAAGTCTGTACAAATCGTAGGCGACTTCTTCGTAAGGATGAGCTTTGATCATTGCCTGAATGACCTTTTTTTCAATGCTTTGCGGAAAAATTGTTTCTATGCGTACTTCTTTGACTGCTTCAAGTTTACCTTGATGCCCGATATGCGGGGTTGTATTTTCTCCTGGGAGAAAACGTCCCTCTCCCGTGCCTGTAAAAGAACAATGGCTGTAGTTGCCTATTGATCCTGCTCCTGCATTCCCCAATGCTTCACGAAGCCGCTCAGCATCTTCTTCCGGGACGAAAACGACGAGTTTCTTCAGCTGGTCCTCATACGTCGGGACCAGTACTTGAGGGTTATTCAGGCCAAGTGCAGCGGCAAGAAGGTCATTCACGCCACCTTTGGCGACATCAAGGTTCGTGTGGGCTGCATATACAGCAATGTCATGCTTGATCAGTTTTGCAATCATTCTTCCCCCAGGAGTGTCGGTAGCGATTTTTTGCAGCGGACGGAAGATTGGCGGGTGATGGGCAATGATTAATTGAACATTTTTGGAGATTGCCTCTTCCACCACTTCCTCAGTAACATCCAGAGCAACAAGCACATTTTTGACAGTGTGGTTCAACGATCCGATTTGCAGTCCTATCTTGTCGCCTTCCATTGCATATGCTTTTGGTGAAAATTGTTCAAATAGCTGAATCACTTCATGGCCATTCACTTTTTTCACTTCAGCGCCTCCTCTGCCATCTTGATTTTCTCTTTTAGTTCCAGTCTCTTGCGCTCTGTATCGTCATTCTCCATAGCGGCATCCAGTTGTTTTAGGACACGCTCCCAATTCTTCATTTCAGCATTCCACTTTTCCATGAATACTTCGGACTTTTCTTTTAATAAAAATGGCCCGAACAAAATTCCTTCTTCTAGATTTTCCTGTTGATATGGTGTAATAGGTTCACCTTTTTCAGCAACAAGGATTTCATATATTTTCCCATCTTCTTTGAGAATTTCTTCAGCTACCAACTCCCAGCCATTGTCAATCAGCCATTTGCGTACGGCAAAGCTGCCAACATTCGGCTGGAGTACTAGCCTGCTGACTCCTTCGAGTTTCGCTCTACCTTTCTCAAGTATCATAGAAATGAGTGTCCCGCCCATTCCTGCTATAGTAATGCAATCAACCTCTCCAGGTTCAATGACCTCAAGACCGTCACCTTTGCGGACTGAAATCTTATCTGAAAGATTCTCAGACAGAACCTGCTCAAGCGCAGATTGGAATGGGCCTTCGGCAACTTCACCTGCGATGGCTGAAGGTACATTCCCTTTCTTAACAACATTGCATGGAAGGTATGCATGGTCGGATCCGATATCCGCCAGACGCGCTCCTGCAGGAATATTATTCGCAACGGCCTCAAGCCGGTTTGATAGCTTCTCAGCATTCATTCAAGTCACCTACTAAATCTTATTTTGCTTTTATAAGTATATGAAAACCGCCTGCCCCTTGTCCAATCATGGAGAGGGAAAAATAGAAAAGGCTCTCTGCAAAAGCAAAGAGCCCCAAAAAAAGTTTACTTCAATTCATTTACGATCCATTCAGCCATTTGTTCTTCTTTGCCTGCAGCCATTCCAGGAGGCATATTGCCCTTACCGTTAGTCAATATATCCTTGATTTCGTCTTTGGAATACTTGCTTCCAACACCTTTAAGTGCAGGTCCAGAAACACCCTCATACTGGTTTCCATGGCAGCCTGCGCAGGATTGCTGATAGAATTCCTCAGGATTCACTTCAGCAGTTTCCTCTGTTTTTTCTCCGCCTTCTTTTTCCTTGGCAAGATCCTTGGAATCCCCAATACCTTTGAAAGAAAGCAGGAACATCAAGCCGATTCCCATCACCATAATCAATACGAACGGAATAATTGGATTGCGATTCATCATTTACCCTCCTTTATGTATAACATCACACACTTTAAATAATAATTTCACACAGCTATTATTTTACTTGAAAAACGTTTACAGGGAAAGTAAAAAAGCAAACTTTGTCACACTTGTTCACAATTTAGACAAAAAACTTCATCTTTTGATGAAGTTTTTGATTTATAACCATATATAGGTTGCCCTGTTAGCAGCCAATTAATCTCGCAATCACCATTCTTTGTACTTCCGAGGTTCCTTCGCCAATTTCCAGGAGCTTCGCATCTCTCATATAACGCTCTACTTCATATTCACGCATATAGCCATAACCCCCGTGAATCTGGACAGCCTGGTCAGCTACCTCCATTGCAATTTCTGAGGCATACAGCTTGCACATTGACGCTTCCTTTGAAAACGGGCGTCCCTGGTCCTTCAACCAGGCAGCTTTGTAGACCATATTCCGTGCAAGCTCAATCTTCATCGCCATATCAGCAAGTTTAAATTGGATTGCCTGGAATTTGGAAAGTGATTTACCGAATTGGTGTCTTTCCTGGGCGTACTGCAGTGCCTTCTCGTAAGCAGCCTGGGCAACCCCTACCGCCATAGCTCCGATTCCAATCCTGCCCCCGTCCAGCGTAATCAGGAACTGTTTGAACCCCTCACCCTTCTTGCCAAGCAGGTTCTCAACAGGGACGCGGACATTTTCCATTACAAGTTCGGTTGTATTGGAAGCGTTCAAGCCCATTTTCTCATAGTTATCAATGACGGTGAATCCTGGTGCATCAGTAGGTACGATGATTGCACTGATTTCCTTTACACCATTGTTTTCACCAGTGATCGCTGTCATGGCAAGGTGTTTGGCATAACTTGCGTTGGTGATGAAGCATTTACTGCCATTGATGACATATTCGCCATCAACTTCCTTAGCAGTTGTCTGCGTGCCGCCTGCATCCGACCCGGCATTCGGTTCTGTTAATCCAAATGCCCCCATTGATTCACCTGTACATATCGGCGTCAAATATTGCTGCTTCTGCTCTTCGGTACCGAAAAGATTGATTGGGGCACCACCAAGCGAAATATGTGCAGAATAGGTGATTCCTGTTGATGCACAGCCCCTGCTGAGTTCCTCCGTCACAATTGCGAAACTTACCGTATCAGCGCCAGCCCCACCATATTCTTCGGGAAAAGGCAAACCTAGCATGCCCAAATCTCCAAGTTTTTTGAAAATTTCTGTCGGAAACTGTTTTGTTTTATCTCTCTCTATCGCTCCAGGAGCGACTTCTTCTTCCGCGAATTCTCTAATCGTCCTTTTTATCATAGCTTGTTCAGATGTTAAATCAAAGTTCATTTCCATCCCCCTCAAAACATTGAATGCGTTTACATTCTTCATTATAAGGGTGAACAAACAATTTTCTCAACATTTAAAAACTTTAAAATTTTTAATTATTATATGAAAATAGTAATAATCAGGACAATTAATCCTGTAACACCTGATATTTTGAAGGGTACCATTGTCCACTTCATACCAGCGGCAATCCATAATAAGCAGTTTACTGCCGTGACAATGTATAACATGGCTGGCTGATCAGGAAATACTATTTCCGCTGCCTGAACAGAAGTTATTAAAAAAATGAGTGCCGAAGAAAGCAAAGGAATCAATTCAAAAAAGGAATTTTTTATAAGATATGCTCCTGAAACTACTGAACATATTCCAAAAAATGTTATAAGAGCCATTTGCAAAAAGAGAGACAATTCAGTAAAATAAAATAAAAATGCTGCAAGCGTTAACAGCCCAATTAGTATGATGCTTATTAACCCTGTTCTAGATGTCCGCCCTCTACTATTTTCGGGTTCGGATCTGGAGTCTGAACTCCCTTCAGTATATAGATTTAGCAGGTAATCACAATAATGTTCGGGCAGCATCCGGTTTTGTTTCCAATATTTTATTTCATTGGTGATCGTTTTCCTGCGCTGTTCATCCAATTCACTCGCACATCCTGTCTATTTTAAAATAGGCTTGATTTTATAACATATTGTTGTAAACCTTATAGAGGCAAAAAGAGCCTAAAAAAAGGAATAATTTACTTTTATTTTAAAAAGTAAATTATTCCTTGGCAATCCTATTCTAAAAAGTCTTTCAATCGTTTGCTTCTGCTTGGATGCCTTAGCTTGCGAAGGGCCTTTGCTTCGATTTGGCGGATACGTTCACGCGTAACCCCAAATACCTTGCCGACTTCCTCAAGAGTGCGGGTACGTCCATCATCAAGGCCAAAACGCAGTCTCAGGACATTCTCTTCACGGTCTGTAAGAGTATCGAGGACATCTTCGAGCTGTTCCTTCAATAGCTCATATGCAGCATGTTCTGAAGGAGAGGTAGCGTCCTGGTCTTCAATGAAATCTCCTAAGTGCGAGTCGTCTTCTTCACCGATAGGGGTTTCAAGAGAAACCGGTTCCTGTGCAATCTTAAGGATTTCACGTACCTTTTCAGGTGACAGATCCATATCTTCTCCGATTTCTTCAGGTGTTGGTTCGCGGCCTAAATCCTGAAGGAGCTGTCTCTGGACACGGATCAATTTGTTGATGGTTTCGACCATATGAACAGGGATTCGGATGGTACGTGCCTGGTCAGCAATAGCACGTGTAATTGCCTGGCGAATCCACCATGTAGCATAAGTACTGAATTTGAATCCTTTACGGTAATCAAATTTTTCGACGGCCTTAATGAGGCCCATATTTCCTTCCTGGATTAAATCAAGGAAGAGCATGCCACGGCCAACGTAGCGTTTCGCAATGCTTACTACAAGTCGAAGGTTTGCTTCTGCAAGACGCCGCTTAGCTTCTTCATCGCCTTGTTCGATTCTTTCCGCCAGATTGATTTCTTCTTCAGCAGAAAGCAAATCCACCCGGCCGATTTCCTTCAGGTACATTCTAACTGGGTCGTTGATTTTAACTCCCGGAGGTACACTTAAATCATTTAAATCAAACTCTTCATCGTCTTTGGCAAGCTGCTTAAGATCAGGGTCTTCAGCTTCATCGCTTTCCCCAACCAGTTCAATTCCCTGTTCACCAAGGAACTCATAATATTCATCCATTTGATCGGAATCAAGATCAAAGCTTGATAACCTCTCTGCAATATCATCATAAGCTAGGACGCCTGTTTTTTTTCCCAGTGCAGTTAACTGGTCTTTCACTTGTTCAACTGTCACTTCATTTTCTGTGACCTCTTTAGAACGGGCTGACTTTTCAGCCATATGTCCCCCTCCTTCCAAAAATCAAAAACAATCAGCATTAGGATTTATAAGGTCTTGCGCAGTTGGATGATTTCCGAAGCGATTGCCGCTGCACGCAAGAAGTCGTTTTGTCGTTCTGCCTGTTTTTGTTCCGCCATTTTTTCCTTTATTTTTAACATTTTTTGATAATTCAACACCTGCTTGATATAATCAGATAATTCCTGATCGCTGACCTCTTCGTTAAGAGGCATCATTTCTATATCAGCAACGACCCTTTTTAGCTTATTATCCTGAAGATAATTTAAGAACGCACTTGGATCAGGGTCATGTCCTTTTTCATAGTATGCAAATAAGTAAGTAATAATAGCCTGGTGTTCATCAATATTTAATACATTGCCTTCGAGCAAACCCTGAACCTTATAAGCGGTGTCGGCATCTCTCATCATATGATAGATCAACCGTCTTTCCGCGGTATGGTATGCAGGCTTGAGTTCTGCTTTTCTCGTGTACGGAACCGGCTTATGTTCAACTCTTGGCTGATTTTGCTTTTTGGGCTCCGCTGATTGTGCCAATTGGTTCTGTTGCTGCACTAATGCATCGAGTGAAAGCGAGAATTCATTCGCCAGCTGCCTTAAGTACAGATCTTTTTCTACAGCTTTATCAAGAGCACTGATTTCTTTAAGTACTTCTTCGATATACTGGAGGCGATCTCCTTCATGCTGAAGGTTTTTCCCGCGGCGATAATATATTAATTTAAAAGCCATCAAGGTGGAGCTTGAACCGATGATCTCATGTTTGAATCTATCTTCGCCGTGGGTCTTTATGAAATCGTCCGGGTCCATCCCGTCAGGCATTGTGGCTACCCTGACAGTAAAACCAGCTTTCGAGAGCATGCTTGATGCGCGGAAAGCTGCTTCTATCCCTGCTTTATCCGAATCATAACAAATCGTAACGGCCTGCACATTTCTCTTCAGTAAGGAAATATGCTCTTCTGTCAGCAATGTACCCATTGTGGCAACGCCATTTTCCACGCCGGCTCGATTAGCCGAGATCACATCCGCAAAGCCTTCAAAAAGGACAGCTTGCTGCTGTTTGCGGATTGGCCCCCGCGCAAGATGGAAATTATACAATACCTTGCTCTTGTTAAAGATTTGCGTTTCAGGGCTGTTCAGGTATTTGGGTTCGTCGCCCCCTCTTGCTCTCCCTGAGAACGCAATGGTATTCCCTTGATGATCCAGTATCGGGAACATGATTCTGTCCCTGAATCTGTCAAAGAATGTTCCATCCTTTTCCCTTTGGATGACTAAGCCTGCTTTTTCAATGAGGTCCAGCGTAAAGCCTCTTTTTTCGAGCAGTTTAACAGCGAAATCCCACGAAGGCAGTGCATAACCAATTTGAAATCTGTCAATCGATTCCATGGTAAATCCTCTGTTAATGAGGTACTCAAGGGCATCCTGGCCCTCTTTTGTGTTTACAAGCAAATGATGATAAAATTTACGCAATAGTTCATGAGCTTCCATCATTTGCTTTGAGCCTTCGGGCAATCGCTGAGTTTTGCTGGCAGACAGTGCTTCCAGCTTCAATTCAACATTTGCCCTTTCAGCAAGCTTCACTGCTGCTTCCTGGAAAGACAGCCCATCAATATCCATGAGAAATGAAAAAACATTTCCGCCGGCACCACAACCGAAGCAATGATAAATCTGCTTGTCGGGGGACACAGAAAAAGATGGAGAATTCTCCCCATGGAAAGGGCAAAGCCCAAAGTAATTCCGTCCCTGTTTTTTCAATTGGACATAATCACTAATGACATCGACAATTTCAACACTCTGCCGAATCTCATTTACTTTTTCCTCGGCAATCCTCTCTGCCATAAGCATGACCTCTAATTAGTTGTGATTACTTGAACATATCTTAAAATTCGACAAAAGCATGCTCAATTCCTTTATAAATTTCTCCCTGTCTCGTTCGGTAAAGGGTTTTGGCCCTTTTCCAAAGGATCCCTGCCTTCTTGCCTTTGCAGAAAGATGCCTTAGTTCGAGAGCAGTTTGCATCCCTTTTTCTTCATATAAATTTCCCCTTGGAGAGATGGCATAAACCCCTTTCGCCAGAAGGGTAGAAGCAAGACCTATATCTTGCGTAACTGCAAAATCACCTTTCTTAACGTGATTCATTAAATAAAGGTCTACAGCCTCCTTATAAGAATCGACAAACACCCAGTTCTGCCCTTGAAGATCATTCTTCATATGGGCATATGAAGCCACAAAAACAGCCTCGATGGAAAACTTCGAAGCAATTTCGACAATTTCCTTTATGACCGGGCAAGAGTCTGCATCAACAAAAAGAGTCTGACTGTTGATTTTACTAGTATTAATTCTACATCACTCCGCATATTCCTTCTTCAGGACTGTTTTTTTTCAAAGGGAATTTTGTCGAATTTTTTCATGGCCATTATCTTGACAACTGATAATAAATAGTTTATTCGTAATCTGTCAAGTCTAAACCTAAACAGATACATTTTTATCACAATTTTTTATTATAGTATAAGAGTGGCTATTTTTCCATTATTTTTTCTCGGCCAATCTTTCATATATTTAAGAATATTACTTTCAAAAAGAAAAGCACATATAAGCAATATGTGCTATATTTCCATCTTTTTGTTTCGGACCATATTAAGAATGACATTGGCGGTTTCTTCAACCGCTTTATTTGTAACGTCTATGACCGGGCACCCGATCCTCTCGACAATCCCATCGAAAAATTCGATTTCTTCTTTGATCCTCTCGATGTTTGCATAAATTGCCTTGTCGTTCAAACCAAGTGAGATTAATCGCTCCCGTCTGATTTGATTCAACTTATCAGGGGAAATCCTCAAACCAATGCACTTTTCCTTCGGAACGAGGAGTAACTCCTCTGGTGGATCTACCTCTGGTACGATTGGGACATTTGCCACTTTATAGCGTTTATGAGCAAGATATTGTGATAAAGGTGTTTTGGAAGTTCTCGAAACTCCGATCAAAACGATATCAGCCTTTAGAATTCCTCTTGGATCGCGTCCGTCATCATATTTTACAGCGAATTCGATTGCTTCTACTTTCTTAAAGTAATCTTCATCAAGCTTCCGGACCAACCCTGGCTCATATAACGGTGTTTCACCAGTAAGAACCTTAATTTGCTGCATCAGCGGACCTATGATATCACAGGCATAGATGCCTTCTTGCTCAGCAGTTTCTTTTAGGTATTCGCTGATTTCAGGCTTTACCAGTGTGTAGGCGATCATTCCGCCATCATGCTTGGCCATCGCTACCACTTCATCGATATGTACCTTATCCTCGACATACGGAAACCTTTTCAGGGAAACATCCACATGTTCGAATTGGCTGATGGCAGCCTTCGTAACGAGCTCTGCAGTCTCGCCGACAGAGTCAGAAACCACATAAATAATTGGTGTTTTACTCATTCCATTACCAATCCCTTCTCTATTCGCTTCTTATTCCTCTGCCAAGGCCACAAAAGCCTTTGTAATGTTGGTCTTTGTCAATCTTCCTACTATTTCATATCCGCCATCTGTATCTTTGATGATTGGAAGGGCATCAATCTGTTTTTCTATTAATTCCTTTGCGGCATCAATGAGCAGATCTTCCCTGCGGCACACGGTTATATTCGGCATTCTTGTCATAATGATATTGACAGGCAATGTAGCCAACTCCTGTTTGCCTATGCTTGCCCTCAGTAAATCCTTACGCGACAAGACTCCTACCAGTTTTGAACCCTTATCGACTACAAACAAAGTGCCTACATCTTCAAGGAACATCGTAACGATTGCATCGTACACAGATACATTTTCCGGAACTACTACCGGGATAGACTGATAATCTCTGACCAGGATTTTTTTCAGGTTTTCAGAAAGAAGCTGGTTTCCGGATTTTCCTGTATAGAAATAACCAACTCGAGGCCTTGCATCGAGATATCCCGCCATCGTCAGGATGGCAAGATCCGGCCTTAGCGTTGCCCTTGTCAGGTTAAGTTTCTCGGCAATATGCTCCCCAGTGATCGGTCCATTATCTTTTACGATTTGCAGGATCTGCTCCTGCCTTTTATTCAGTTCGATTGTCCTCACCACCCATCGGGAGATTTATTATATAAATATTATATACTACAGGAGGTAAATACAAGGAAGATTTTTCATACCCATTAAAGTGCCCCCCAGCTCAGGAGGCACTGGCCATGAATATGAGTAGTTTACTTTACTACAATATCATTTACTTTTGCCAGTTTCATGATTAAAACGGCCAGTGCAGCCATCTGGTTTAGACGGTTTTCCCGGACTTCTGGTTTATCGGACATGACCATTGTATGTTCGAAATAGTCATTGATTTCAGGCTTCATATCAACAAGCAGCTGATAATAAGAAGCGGCGTCCATTCTGTCCTCCGTCTTCCTTCCAAGCCCCAGATATTTTTCATATAGCTTTTGTTCTTGTTCGTTTTCGAATAGCGCTGGGTCGATGTCGCCCAATACGTCCTTTTTGCTTGCGATGTTCAGCACCCTGCTCAACGCTTCCATACTTTCTTTAAAGCCTTCATCGTTGCTTGCAGCCTGAAGTGCATCTGCTTTCTCGATCAATTCAGATACATTACCAATCTCACCGCCAAGAACCGCATCAATTATATCATAGCGGATTCCTCTTTCCTGCAGCAGATGCTTTACCCGTAATTTAAAGAATTGTATAAGGTCGTGGTAGATTTCCTCGTCAGAACGCTTTGGAATTCCTGCCTGGGAAACAAGATTCAAAGAAAGTCCAGCGAGGTTTTCCACGGAAACATTCCACTTCTTCTCAATCAGCGTTTGGACAATTCCTGTAGCCTGCCTCCTGAGTGCATATGGATCCTGAGAGCCACTTGGTATGATACCAAGGGAGAAGAACGAGATGATTGTATCAAGCTTGTCAGCAATTGCAACTAAAGCGCCTGCTTGTGAAGCTGGAACTGAGTCATCGGCATTCCTTGGCATATAATGTTCATTGATTGCTGCAGCTACTTCAGGACTTTCGCCTTTCTGCAGAGCATATTTTTCACCCATGATACCCTGAAGCTCCGGAAACTCATAAACCATCTGCGATACAAGATCAAATTTGCTGATTTGTGCAGCTCTGTCTGCCGCTTTTATAATATCAGGACCAAATTCCATCCGTTCCGAAATCGAATTGACAAGCTTTCGTACTCGTTCGGATTTATCGGCAATTGTGCCGATTTCTTCGTGATATACAATGGATTTCAGCTTAGCAAGTGCTGTATCGATCTGCTGTTTTTGATCTTCTTTGTAGAAGAATGCAGCATCAGCCAGTCTTGCTCTTAGTACTTTCTCGTTGCCCCGGGCAACTTTTTCGATATGAAGATGGTCACCGTTCCTGACTGTAATGAAATGAGGAAGCAGCTGGCCATCTTTTGACTTTACAGGGAAATACCTCTGGTGTTCCTTCATGGACGTAATCAGGACCTCACCTGGTATTTCCAGAAATTCATCTTCGAATCGTCCGTACAAAGCAGTCGGATATTCAACAAGATTATTAACCTCTTCCAGGAGTTCTTCATCAACAGGTATTACCCAGCCATTCTCTTCTTCAATTTTTTCAAGCTGTGAAATAATTGCATCTTTTCGCTTCTGGGAATCGGCAACTACATATTGTCCTAACATTACTTCTTCATAGTCCTCAGGTGCTGAAATTTTGACTTCATCTGCACCAAGGAATCGATGGCCTCTGGTAACATTGCCTGATTGGACACCGGCAATTTCGAATGGGATGATTTCATTTCCGAACATGGCAACGAGCCACTTGACCGGACGTACATAACGCAGCTCAAGGTCTGCCCAGCGCATGTTTTTCGGGAATGTCAAACCAGTGATGATTGTTTTCAATTCAGTAAGAAGGTCAGATGTTTCCTGTCCTTTTATGAATTTCCTGACGTGAGCATACTCAACGCCATTGATTTCTTTGAAGAAAATATCTTCTACTGTCATTCCCTGGCCGCGAGTAAATCCTATTGCCGCCTTGGACCACTCTCCGTCTGCACCTTGGGCAATTTTTTTGGCAGGGCCTTTTGCTTCTTCCTCACTGTCTTCCTGACGCTCATCGACATTCATGACAAGTAAAGCAAGCCTGCGAGGTGTTGAATAAAGGTTAATGCCCTCAAATCCAATATTGTTACTTTTAAGCCAGTTCTCCACTTTGGAAGCAAGCTGGTTGATGGAGTCAGTAATAAATCTTGCAGGCATTTCTTCCAATCCGATTTCAAGCAATAAATTCCGTTTAGTCATTTTCCACATGCTCCTTCCGTTTAATGATAGGGAAACCTAGTTTTTCTCTTTCATCATAGAACGTTTTCGCTACTTTCTTTGCTAAATTGCGGCATCGCGCAATATATCCAGTTCTCTCTGTAACGGAGATCGCTCCGCGTGCATCAAGAATATTAAAAACATGAGAACACTTAAGGACATAATCATAAGCAGGGTGAACAAGGCCCTCTTCCATTTGGCGGTGCGCTTCCTTTTCATAGATATTGAAAAGATTGAAGAGCATATCCTGGTCAGATGTTTCAAAAGTATATTTAGAGTGCTCATACTCTGGCTGGCCGAAGATATCTCTGACAGTAAATCCGTTCGTCCATTCCAGATCAAAGACATTTTCCATGTCCTGGATGTATGATGCCAGCCTTTCAATGCCGTATGTGATTTCGACTGATACCGGTTTGCAGTCAAGACCGCCTACTTGCTGGAAGTATGTGAACTGAGTGATTTCCATGCCATCAAGCCATACCTCCCACCCAAGGCCGGCACAGCCAAGGGATGGATTCTCCCAGTTATCTTCTACAAAACGAATATCGTGTTCCAGTGGATCGATTCCCAAAGCTTTTAATGACTCCAGATAAATCTCCTGGATATTGTCAGGAGATGGCTTCATGATGACTTGGAACTGATGGTGCTGGTAAAGCCTGTTTGGATTTTCTCCGTATCGTCCATCAGCCGGCCTGCGGGATGGTTCTACATAAGCGACATTCCATGGCTCCGGGCCAATCGCTCTTAAAAATGTGTAAGGGCTCATTGTTCCGGCACCCTTCTCGACATCATAAGCCTGCATAAGAATGCAGCCTTGCTCAGACCAATGTTTTTGCAAAGTTAAAATCATATTTTGGATATTCATCTGTACACCTCCGAATTTTTTAGATCGAGTTTAAAACCAAAATTTTTAAAATCAAAAAACTCCCGCCTCCTATGCATTGATTTCTCATGCATAGGGACGAGAGTTACCCGCGGTTCCACCCTATTTGCCGCTAAACACGGCCTCTTTAAATGTTTGATGTTGCTCCGGAATGCCTTCCTTAATTTCTGCAATCCGGCTCACACCAACCCGGACTCGCTTAATGCAGAGGGACTTAAGTACTCTTTTCCTTCACCGCAACATTATGTAATTAATTTGAATGATAGCGAAAAGGAACAGCAATGTCAATAGCTACAGCCGGTCCCTGAATGAGTCCATTTGATCAAGGAATTTCCTTGTTTTAAGATAGAGGCCAGAGTATTCATCGTAATAGGCAGAAATGACTTTTTTCAACTCAGCTTTTGTTTCCTTCTTTACGGATATATTGCCGAGCCTATTCAGATCCAGCAAATAAAATAAACGAAGCAGCCTGACTGTGCCAGATGAAGTTTTGATCCGGTATGGGTCGATTTCAAAACAGCGGTGGCAAAGCAATCCGCCTTCTTTTATGGAAAAATTGAAATCCCCTTCAGTCCTGCCACAATTTGTGCACTTGTCCAAAACAGGATAAAGCCCCTGTACATTAAGCATCTTCATTTCATAAATATTCGTCAGAATTTCCAGGTCATAGCCTTCGTTCATATAATTGAGCGTCTGTAACAGCAACTCAAATAAGAATGGGTTAGGTTTCCGATCCTCGGTCACTTTATCGGTCAGATCAACGATATAGCTGGCATGGGCTGTCAGGAATATATCCTCGCGAATGGACCTCATCGAAGAGATCATCTCCCCTTGCTGCAGCCCCCCCAGCCCTGAACTGGCCTGGAAAAGATACTGTCCATACGTAAAAAGCTGGGTGACGGCAGAAAGCCTGCTATTCGGCTTTTTTGCTCCTCTTGCCATCACACCAACTTTTCCGAATTCCCTGGTATATAAAGTAACTATTTTATTTGTTTCTCCATAATCTGTCGTTCTAATGACAATGCCTTCACATTTCTGCAGCATCTGCTGTCACCATCCATTACTACAGACAAACCTATGAGATTGGAAAATCCATTTCTGCTAGTTCTTCCTCCTGATAACCGGGTATTTCTTGATTGTCCTTCTCAAGTTCCTTAAAGAGAAGATATGTGTCAATGTTACCTGTTTGCGAGAACACCTTCCAGGTAAAATCCAACATCGAAAACCCCACCTTTCAATTTTTCACTAGCACTTTGTTTATCCCAAATCCTTATGATTATCATAGCCTGTCAATCAGATTTTCATGTTACGAAAAATTTGTAAATCCTGTTCATGAATAAAAGTTGCGAACTGTTAATATGTTAATGTTGGAGCATTTACCCCACATGCTTAATACTCATCTTCCCGGAAACCATAATCACGCAGCTGGGATGCCTTATTTCTCCAGTCTTTCTGAACCTTCACCCATAATTCCAGAAATACCTTTGACCCAAGAAGGTTCTCGATATCATGGCGCGCCCTTTTGCCGATTTCCTTCAGCATGCCACCTTGTTTTCCAATGATGATGCCCTTTTGAGAATCCCTTTCGACAATGACCGTAGCCATGACATGCACTATATCCTTTTCAGGCTGGCGTTCCATTTTTTCGATTACTACAGCAAGCGAATGAGGAATTTCTTCTCTTGTAAGATGAAGCGCTTTTTCCCTGATCAATTCTGAGACAATGAACCTTTCCGGATGATCCGTTACCTGGTCTGCCGGATAAAACTGCGGTCCCTCTGGCATGTTTTCCTTGATCTGTTCAAGCAGCTTTTCAATATTGTTGCCTTCAAGCGCTGATATAGGGACGATTTCTGCAAAACTAAACTTCTCATTGTAAGACTCAATTAATTCTAAAAGCTGGTCCGGGTGGATCAGGTCAATCTTATTGATCACGAGAAAGACTGGAGTTTTTACATTTTGCAGCTTCTCAATGATAAACTCTTCTCCACGTCCATACCCTTCCTGCGCATTAACCATAAAAAGGATTAAGTCTACTCCTTTTAATGTATTTTGTGCTACCTTCATCATGAAATCGCCAAGTCGATGTTTCGGTTTATGAATTCCAGGAGTATCAATAAAAATCAACTGTGAATCCTCAAGAGTTAAGACGCCCTGGACCTTATTTCGAGTCGTTTGCGGCTTATCACTCATAATTGCAATTTTTTGTCCAATTACCCTGTTAAGAAAGGTTGATTTTCCTACATTCGGTCTTCCAATGATTGATATAAAACCAGATTTGTGAGCCTTGTTATCTTGATTGTTAATATTCATACTGTAATTCCCTTCTCCACTTAATTTTACCTTATTTTCACCGAAAATTCATCGTTTGTAGCGAAAATGAAATAAAAATTTTAAATTTTCTAAAAACATCCAGGCACTGTTTGTACACTGTTATGATATTTTACTTAAGTTTGTTCCTGTTTTCAAATTGATTCAAACAAAGATTGTGAATCGAACTATTCATACTGCCAAAAAGAAAAGTTGCCCTTATTGGACAACTAACTAAACCACGCGAATATTCTAGGCAGGAAAATCATCAAACCGAGCGCTACACTGGCAATAGCAAAAAACAGCACAGCGCCAGCAGCGATATCTTTGGCCTGCTTGGCAAGCGGATGGAATTCTTTTGTATACATATCGACTGTGCGTTCGATTGCCGTATTCATCATTTCGAGTGAAATCATCCCTCCAATGGCGAGGATAACCGCAAACCACTCATACTTTGTAATGGAAAAAAAGAAGCCTGCAATGATGACAATAACAGAAATGATTATATGGATCTGTAAATTCCGTTCTCTTGCCGCAGCAAATACTATTCCCTGAAAACCAAACTTGAAGGAGGAAGCCAATGGATGCTTCCTCCGTTTATCAGCGTCCAAGCCCATATTCATCCAAAATTTCTTTCTGCCTGTTGAACATCTTCTTTTCATCCTCTTCATTCATATGGTCGTAGCCTAATAAATGCAGGAATCCATGGACAGCCAGAAAACCCAGTTCCCTCATGAAGGAATGTTCGTATTCTTCTGCCTGCTCTCTGGCCATAGGAACTGAAATGATAATATCCCCCAATAACCGTGGAATATCTCCACCCACTATTTCGAGTTCCCCTTCACCCATCTCTTCCATTGCAAAAGAGATGACATCCGTCGAGCGGTCCTTGTCACGGTATTCACGATTGATTTCCTGAATCCGCTCATTTGAGACGAATGTGATCGATAGCTCGCTCCCAGCCTGGACATTTTCCTTTTCTGCCGCAAAGTTAAGGAGCTTTTCGACTTCGTCTATTTCTTGTGTTGATAATTCGTTGATTTCATCCAAAAAATCGATTTCTAAAATCATGCCTGCTTCACCTTCTGTTTATTCATTTCGGGATATTCAATCCTGGAGTGGAAGATTCCTTTTAAAGTTTCACACAATGTTTCTGCAACAGTTTCAAGTTCTTTCAATGTTATGTCGCATTCACTCAATTGTCCATCCTGTAAACGGTCGTTAATGATATTATGAACAAGATTCTCGATTTGTTCATGTGTTGGATGAGCCATGGAACGTACAGCCGCCTCGACACTGTCGGCAATTCCTATTACGGCAGACTCCTTTGTTTGCGGCTTAGGTCCCGGGTAGCGGAAATCTTCCTCGTTTACCTCATGGCCGTTTTGTTTTGCTTTATAGTAAAAGAATTTCAGAAGTGTAGTTCCGTGATGCTGCTCCGCGATATCGATGATTTCTTTAGGCATCCGATACTTGCGCAGCATCTCAGCTCCATCAGTCGCATGGGCTATGATGATATTCTTGCTTGTTAATGCCGGGAGTTTATCATGCGGATTATCCATATTGATCTGATTTTCAATGAAAAATTGAGGGCGTTTCGTTTTTCCAATATCGTGATAATAACAGCCCACCCTTGCAAGCAGCCCATTTGCACCTATCGCCTCGCATGCCGCTTCAGACAAATTGGCGACCATTACACTATGGTGATATGTGCCTGGTGCCTCCGTAAGGATTTTTCTTAACAATGGATGATTCGGATTCGAAAGCTCGATCAGCCTCAATGTCGACAGAATCCCGAAGCCCGCTTCAAAAAATGGCAGCAAACCAATCGTCAGTACCGCTGACGTGATTCCAGAACCAAATGCGGCAATAACATAAAAACCATATTCCATCCCTGAATATTGACTGTTCCTTAAAAATAACATTGCAAGAATGACAATCAGGTTAATCATTGATACAAATAACCCTGCTTGAAGTATTTTAGATCGCCTGTTTTGTTTTTGCAAAAACAGAATGGCTGCCAGCCCGCTCATCAAAATATAGAGACCGATTGAAACATTCAAGGTGCCTGTAATTCCTTCATTGAAGATAATAGTTCCGCAAATGGCGAGGATTGCCGTCTGGATTAATGCAAGGCGTTCATAAATCAGGATTTTGATGAGCATGGCTCCCATGGCCGCCGGGAATATATAACCAATTTCCGAGTATTCAAACTCATCAAATAGGCTGACCAATTTCATGAGCAGGATGGATGTAATAAAGATAATACTGAAGATTAGAAAATTCTTTTGCTTTTTGTCCGCACTTTCCATTTCATTGAAAATGGTGTATAGCGCAAACAGAATTAATATAACCATCATGGCCAGGCCAATAAACGGCATATATGAATTTTCACTTTCCAGCAAGCCAACCAATTGAAGTTTTTCATAGATATTCCTGCTGATCAGCTGACCTTCATCAACCAGGATTTGCCCCTCAAGAATCCTGACTGGTTCAACACTGTCCATAGCCTGCTGTCGCAATAGCTCTGTAGCTTCAGGATCGTAGAATTCATTCTGGACAATTGCATACCTGCCGATTTCAACAACTGCATCCTTTAGGCTGCCGTTCAGACTGGAATAATTCAATTCTTCCTCTACAATCTTTTTAGCGTTCTCCACTTCATCAGCTGGAATCCTTTTTCCCATCACTTTATTGATGGCTGTTATCGTTAAGTCCTTTGCAATCAATAACTCCTCTTTGGGAGCCTGCAATAATGCTGTGAACACCGGGTCACCCAGATTTCTAGTTTCATTTTCGGTTAATTTTGTTTTCAATGCTGCCAATTTCTCTTCAATTGTTTGTCCTGAGGAAGCAGCAGCTTCTTCATCACTTGCACTTTCTCCCTCATCATTCTTCTGATCAGCCTCTTCTTCCGCATCCTCATTCACATCGGAAACGGATCCGAAAATCGAAGTTACTAAATCCACCCTGTTTTGGGTATACTCTTTCTTTACGTTGTAAACATCTTTTACTTGTTCAACTGCATCCCTGCGGCTTGCCTCCGTGCTTTTTTTATCTTCGATCGTTATAGGAGACCTAATGGTTTGCTCCGCCACAGAAAACAGCTCCAGATTGAGCTTTTCAGGTTTGACATTACTGTACATAGCAAGATACATCACAATGCCGATCAGCAAAAACAATAAAATCCTGAAGATTTTAATATTCAATAAGTTCAAAATGGCAGTTAACTGGACCTGCAGCTTCTCCATTTTCAGTCCCCCTATATGGCAAGATACCGCCAGTTGAGAATTAATGGTAAATACGCCTGACTTTATGTACCATCATATCAGTTTTTCGATTAAGTTTCACCTTCAAATGAAAAAAGCATGTCAGCTTCATTATTTGGGCAAAACAATAGCCCGCCCCGGGATATGCATGAGCGGACTATGATGTCTATTCTATTTTCCCGTATGCCGCGATGATTTTGCCCACCAGCGGATGGCGGACAACATCAGCCTGTTCAAGATGCACAAAGGAAATCCCGGATACATTGGTCAACACATTTTCAGCCTCAACCAGCCCTGACTTTGCCCCCTTCGGCAAATCGACCTGCGAAGTATCTCCGGTTATGACCATTTTCGAACCGAAACCAAGTCGTGTCAGGAACATTTTCATCTGGGCCTGTGTCGTATTTTGTGCTTCATCAAGGATGACGAAAGCATCGTCAAGCGTTCTTCCCCTCATGTACGCAAGCGGTGCGATTTCAATCGTGCCTCTTTCGATCAGGCGCAATGTATGTTCCGCACCAAGGATATCATGGAGGGCATCATATAGTGGTCGAAGGTATGGATCTACCTTTTCCTTTAAGTCTCCTGGCAGGAAACCAAGACTTTCACCCGCTTCAACAGCTGGCCTCGTAAGGATGATTTTTGACACAGTACCGTTCTTAAGGGCAGTGACTGCCATTACAACAGCGAGATATGTTTTACCAGTTCCCGCGGGCCCGATGCCGAACACGAGATCCCGGCTTTTGATTGCATTTATATAATGCCTTTGGCCAAGAGTCTTGACTCTGATCGACTTGCCCTTAACGTTTTTAGCGATTTCTTCTTCGTATAAATCCTTAAAGTATTCCAGTGTACCTTTTTCGGCCATCTGGATGGCATAAACCGCTTCTCTCTGGCTAATGCTTATACCCTTGCGGATGACGGCAAGCAGGTTATTCAGAACAGCTTGTGCAAGCTGAGCTTTGTCTTCTGGACCGGAAATGGCAACTGATTCCCCCCTTGAAACGATCGAAACTCCAAGCTCCTGTTCGATCAGTTTCAGGTTCATATCAGCATTGCCGAATAATGAAATGGCTTCATTTGGATTCGCTAGTTGTATTTCCATCGTTTTCAAATCTTCTGTCATTCTCAGTCTCCTTGGATAATTGGTTGTCCTACTGCTATATCTTCAATGATTGTAAAATGAGTGATTAGTTTTACTTTATCATTCTCGATTGACTGATGTAAAATTTTTTCCCCTTTAATGATAGCATTTTCAGGAAGGTAGTTTTTTATATCCTTTCTTGCCAATTCTTTTGCGCTATCCACTGCTTCTTCCCTTGAATAGATGCGTGTGACCTGTTCACGCTCCCTTAATGTCTTTTTCTCCACGAGCACCGGAAGTTCCCATTTGAAGAATTTCACTGCCTGCTCATTCACTTCCGTTTCGTACTCAGTAAACTCCTGTCTGCCAAATCCCCATACCGGGATCGTCTTCCCTGCTATTTTCAAAGCGTACTTTCTTTTCTCATTTCCATTGAATACCTGGAATGTGCTTTTCAAAGGCAGCTCCACTTTGGTTGAGTACCATGTCTCCCCTAGAATTTCGCCGGACGCAGCCACCGATTTTAAATCGTCTTCTTTACCGTATACCCCAGAAACAAGGAGCTGCCCCGGCATGACGAAATCATTCACTTTAACAACAGGCTCTCCTTTTTCCACGAATATCTTGACTACCGCAGCTTTCCTCTTCGCTACCAAATGCCTTGGACCGACCACATCCGGCTTCTTTGGTTCACTTTTTTCGACTGCCTGGAAATGATAGGTGGTTCCTTTCAATTCAACCCCGATCCAGGTCAGTGCACCGATTTTGTCTGTCAATTCCTTTTGAATCCGCTCAACATTATCAAGCGAAAACTGCAATTTCCCCACATTGATGCCCATCTTGTCCAATTCTTTGCGGATCTGGTGTTCAGTTGCAGGGCTCGCACCTTTAATCTCGATTCCCCAAACCATGTTGGAAAGAAGCACAATCAATCCCATAAACAAGCAAGCACCAAGGAAAAAACCACTGTTTGTCCATAATTTCCTTAAAAAGAAAGGGCCTCCAGCCCTTTCAAGAAACCTGATTTTGCAGTTACTTTCCCTCGCAGGGATTCTCAGCTTCTTTACATCCTGGAGATTGACGTAAAAGGTTACTGCCTCAGAGCCATGCTTTCTCACATTCCATATTGAAACGCCATTTCGTGTCAACTGGTTTAAAAATCTTTCTATTCCCTTTCCAGTCAATTTTACCTTTACCGTTCCCGAAAAGGTGTGAATCCATTGGTTTTTCATCGGTCTCCCCCTCATATCAATCATTTATATATAGAACCTGATCAATTTTCCCTTCAAGTAAAATTTCCTCGGGCAATATCGTCTTGATGACAAACGCCTTGCCCTTTACAAGAAGCTGGCCGCCTTTTATCATCAGCCGCACTTCACCATCGGAAAAGGCAAGAAGCCCTCGGTGATTTTCTATATAAATATGGACTTGCCCAATCATCGTGATTCTAGGGAGATCCATCATGACATCTTGAGGAAGATCCATTTTTTGTGTCATCCATTTACGAACATACTGGCCCCATTTTTTTGCCATAAAAAAAAGAACCCCCTTTCATCTCATATGTATGAGAAAAAAGAAGGTTCTAGCACTATTTTTAACTTTATAGATATGCATTCTTCCTGCACATACTATAAAACTTGTTACTGACTAATCTCTCTTGAACGGGTGGTGTGGCTTTTTTGCCCGTGGCTTACTGAGTACCTCAGCCCAGATCAATCCCTCAACCAGCCGGTCTTTTTCGGGCTTGAAGGCCAGTTCAGGTTCCTGTGATTCTCTTGGCTGCCTCATACGGCCAGCAGACTCTCCTGAAGTCATCCTGCTTCTCTCGGCTGTCCTCTCAGAGGGACCGGATTTTACCGTCTGTTCCTTTCTTTCCTGATACCTCTTTTGAATGTCAGAAAGATTGCCTGTAAGTACCTCGGTTTGTTTTGCCTGTGGTTCAATGGGAACTGTTTTTTGCCTAGGAATCGGCTGTGGACGGCGATTTGAATCGACTGGTATTGCTTCCGCCTCACTTAATCCTCCTGATGGCCTCGCAGGCCTCACAGGGCGCCTCTGCTGTTGCTGGGCATTTCCTTTAGCTTTATTGAAAAGGCTGGAAATCACCCCGATCAGGATGAACAGGGCAATCGGATTGCTGAATAACTCAAATAAGAGTTCCATGATGAGCCCCCCTTTCTTTTAACGGGTTCTCGCATCAGTTATTATTGTTATCATCTTTTTTTCCATTTGAAAGCTTGCCGATTGATCCTCTCATATCGGTATCAGCTGATATGTTCTGGATGTTCATATAATCCATAACACCGATATTGCCTTCACGCAGCGCTTCGGCCATTGCGAGCGGTACAGTCGCTTCCGCTTCGACAACCTTCGCTCTCATTTCCTGTACGCGCGCTTTCATTTCCTGCTCCTGGGCGACAGCCATCGCGCGTCGCTCTTCTGCTTTAGCCTGGGCAATTTTCTTATCCGCTTCTGCCTGCTCAGTTTGAAGCTCGGCACCGATATTTTTGCCGATATCCACGTCAGCAATGTCAATGGATAAGATTTCAAACGCTGTACCCGCATCCAAACCTTTGGAGAGTACCGTTTGAGAAATCATGTCAGGGTTTTCCAAAACTTTTTTATGGTTATCTGACGAACCAATCGTTGAGACAATCCCTTCACCTACACGAGCAACGATTGTCTCTTCGCCAGCACCGCCGACGAGCCTGTCGATATTAGCTCTTACAGTAATCCTTGCCTTAGCTTTGACTTCGATGCCGTCCATTGCAACACCAGCAATGAATGGCGTTTCAATTACCTTAGGATTAACACTCATTTGCACTGCTTCCAAAACGTCACGGCCAGCAAGATCGATTGCTGCCGCCCGCTCAAATGAAAGCTCGATATTGGCACGGTGGGCTGCAATAAGGGCATTTACCACCCTGTCAACATTCCCCCCGGCAAGATAGTGGCTTTCAAGCTGGTTTGTTGTTACATTCAAGCCTGCTTTATGTGCCTTGATCATCGGGTTGATGACCCTGCTTGGTATAACCCTTCTCAATCTCATCCCGACCAGTGTGAAAATGCTAACTCTGACACCTGCCGCCAAAGCGGAAATCCAGAGCATGACCGGAACGAATGTCAACAGCACACCAAGTAATATAATCCCAAGCGCGACTGCGATTAAAACAAATGCGGTTCCTGCTTCAATCATTTAACTGCCTCCTAAAATATATTCCATTCTTTTGATCCTTCACAAGTATCTCTGGCAATTTCCCAGCTGACAGAAAAGGACAAATAGACTTGGTTAATGGTTCGTAATTTCTCTTACTACAATCCTTGATCCTTCTGTTTTTACAATTCTTACTTTTTTATCTTTCTGGATAAAAGCACCCTCACTGACGACATCGATGCGTTCGTCATCAACGATGATCGTTCCTGAAGGACGCAGCGGTGTCAGTGTTATTCCCTCAACACCAATCAGCTCCAGGCGATTCTTGTTGGATACATAACCCTTTTCAGTGCTTGTTGAATCTGTCAAAATGATTCTCTTGAATAGTTTCATCCTTTTTCCAAACACCCTTATCATCAAGATAGATAACAGGATAGACGCAGTCAAGGCGATCAATAGTGAAATCCCCATATGAACCACATTATCCGATGCAACAAAGAAGCTTGCGAATATAGCTATGAAGCCAATGCCACCAGCAATTCCGCCTGGAACGAATAATTCCAGCAGAATCAGCCCGATACCGAGAGCGAACAAAATGAGTGCTTCGAATCCAGCCAGGCCAGCAACCATATGTCCGTAGAAGAATAATAACAACGAAGTAAGTCCAGCAAAACCAGGCAAGCCAAATCCTGGAGAATACAGCTCAAGAACTAGCCCCAGGCTGCCGATTGTCAATAAAATCGGAATGACAACTGGATGAGTCAGGAACCTCGCCAATTTTTCAGCAAATGTCTCATTTACATTCCTGATTTCGGCATTCTCATAGCCTAGCTTTTTTAATAAATCGTCGAGGTTCTTTACTGTTCCCTCGGAATACCCCACCTCGAGTGCCTGCTCATCAGTAAGGGTAAGCAATTTCCCCTTGCCTGCGCCAAGCTCTGGCAGATCAATGCTTTCATCAGCCATCGCCTGAGCATAAATCGGGTCGCGCCCGCTTTCTACCGCAGCGCTCTTCATAGCAGCAAACCAATAGGACTCCGCTTTCTTACCAGCTGTATTTCCCTGCTGGTCAATGATGGCAGCAGATCCCATCGTCGAACCGGGAACCATATAGATTTCATCTGTATTCAGCGAAATATATGCACCTGCCGATAGAGCCTGCTTGTTCACGAAGGCTATCGTTTTGAGCTCTGTTCCTGTCAACAGCTTGCCTATACCGCCAGCAGCATCGACGGCCCCGCCAGGCGTATTAACATCGAATATGATTGCCTCTGCATTTGCTTCCTCCGCTTCCTCCACTGCTCTTTCGAGGAAGGCAAGCAATCCCTTCTCTACCGTTTCCTCGATAGGAACCACAAAGACAATTTTTCCATCCGCATCAGCGGTGAAGGGATTAATCAAAGTGGCAAGGGACAGAATGAGGATCAGGCTGGCAACCACTGATCTTATTTTCAATTCAGCACCTCCATTCAAAAAATCAGGCCATAGTGGTAATACGAAATCAATATTGAAAAGTTTCATTATTTTCTAATTGATTTTTTAAAGAGGTTTTTACCTGCATGTCTACTTAAAAGAATATGTATAACATCATTTAGTATTCGCTAAAAAGGCCGCAAGAATATCCTGCGGCCTTCGAGCTTTTTATGAAAGGTGTTGTTGTACAAGTTTATTAACGAGAGATCCGTCTGCTTTACCTTTTACTTTAGGCATAATGACAGCCATTACTCTACCCATATCGGCTTTCGATGCCGCGCCTGTCTCTGCGATAGCTTCTTTGACGATTGCCGCCACTTCTTCTTCGCTAAGCTGCTGTGGCATGTAAATCTCGACATGCTTTAATTCTGTTTGTATCTTTTCAACGAGGTCTTCACGACCAGCTTTTTCAAATTCCTGGAGGGAATCTTTGCGTTGTTTCACTTCACGAGAAAGTACAGTTAACTCTTCTTCTTCGGATAGCTCCTGCTTGCCGAACTTGATAGCTTCGTTTTGCAGGGATGACTTGATCATCCGAATTGTCGTGAGTCTGTCCTTTTCTTTGTTCTTCATCGCTTGTTTCATATCATTATTTAAACGCTCGAGCAGGCTCAATCTGATTCCACCCTCTCTTAGAACTTGCGTTTTCTAGCAGCTTCAGACTTTTTCTTACGCTTTACACTAGGTTTTTCGTAGAATTCGCGCTTTCTAGCTTCTTGGATAGTACCTGATTTAGATACAGTACGTTTGAAGCGTCGAAGAGCATCTTCAAGCGATTCGTTTTTACGAACGACAGTTTTAGACATTCTCTTTCCCTCCCTCCGAGCACAACACACTAACACCAAAACACATGGAAACCATGTACCTTGCAATTATAATATAACACCGGCATGAGGTCAACTGTAATTAGCCCTTGTTTTAAATTATGTGTTTTTGCCCGATACCATACGCTGATTAATTTAGTATGCATGTCCCACTTCCCTTTTCATACATTTAAATGAAAGGGTGAAAACAATGATCTATCTATTATTTTTTTTATTATTCCTTGCTGTTTTCATCGGCGGCATGACATTGCTCAGGAAAGGATTATTCGAACTGTCCGCCACCAGGATGAAAAATTGGCTTGCAGTCATGACGGATACACCATTGAAAGGCCTGATTGCCGGAACAATAGTGACTGCGCTATTACACAGCAGTTCAGCTGTAATGGTCATTACAATTGGATTAATTTCTGCAGGCTTGCTGAAATTCTCGCAATCGATCGGCATCATACTCGGTTCAAATATCGGGACAACATTCACGCTCGAAATCATCACCTTCAACATCGATGCCTTCATCGTGCCGTTTGCTGTAGTTGGCGCGATATTCATGGTTTCCAGGAATAAGACCTGGCAAAACATTGGCGCGATTTCATTTGGTATTGCGGCCGTTTTTGCTGCGATGAGGGGTTTTTCCTTCCTTGCTGACCCTGTGACAAATATGCCTGCAGTGGAAGCTGCACTTGCAAACTTGAATGGCAGCCATTTGATCAGTATAGCTACAGGGACCATCTTAACGGCTTTAGTTCAATCAAGCACCGCAATGACGGGCATCATTATGGGTTTCCTGTCGGAAGGGACTTTGCGAATGGATTCAGCAGTCGCCGCCATGCTTGGAGCTAATATTGGCACTTGCATCACGGCACTCCTTGCTTCAATTGGTGCGGGGAAAGAAGCGAGGCTGACAGCGTATGCCCATGTGTGGCTCAATGTCGCCGGGGCAGCAGCCTTCTATCCTTTCATAGACCAAATAGCCTCAATCGCTCCACTGACAGCTTCCCGTCCTGAAGTACAGCTAGCGCATATCAGTGTCGTTTACAATATTACCGCTTCTTTATTCGTGCTGCCTTTAGCTGAGAGATTTGGGAGGATGATCGAGCTCCTACATGGAAGGGACATCCGTAGCGGCCGATAAAGCTTGTAGTGTGGTTGATATAGTTAACCGGCTGCGTAAAAGAGCGTTATGTAGCTGAAAACATAAAAAAAAGAGCTGGCTAATTCCGCCAGCTCTTACATTCATTTAGTTAAATTACCGCTTCTTCAATAACAGCTTCGTCTTCAAGCACGCGGACGAATTGACCTTCATTGAACGGGTAACCGGCTTTTTCGATTTTGACCTTAACAATTTTGCCGACCATTTCTTCTGAAGCAGGAAATACGACTTTCAGGTAGTTATCTGTATAACCTACATAAAGTCCGCTTTCTGGTGCTTCTTTATAGATTTCTTCCGGGATTACTTCAAGTACTTCATTTTCGAACTGGGAAGCATATTCTTTTGCAAGCTGGTCTGAAAGTTGGATCAATCTGTGAACACGTTCATTTTTAACGTCTTCCTCCACCTGGTCTTCCATTCTCGCCGCAGGCGTTCCTGTTCGTTTTGAATACGGGAAAACATGAAGCTCAGAGAATTGATGCTTCTTGATGAAATTATAAGTTTCCATGAATTCTTCTTCTGTTTCACCAGGGAAACCGACGATAATATCTGACGTTACTGCAAGTCCTGGCAAAACTTCCTTCAAACGGTCCAGACGCTCTCCGAAAAATTCCATCGTATACTTGCGGCGCATTCTCTTCAATACAGTATCAGAGCCTGATTGAAGCGGAATGTGCAGGTGACGGACGATAATATTTGACTGGTCAATGACTTCAATGACTTCATCCGTAATCTGGCTGGCTTCAATAGAAGAAATACGAAGACGCTTAATGCCCTTGACTTGAGCTTCTAGATCCCTTAGCAGAGCCGCAAGATTGTAATCCTTCATATCTTCGCCATATCCGCCTGTGTGGATGCCTGTAAGGACAATTTCCTTATAGCCGGCATCGACAAGCTGCTGTGCCTGACGGATGACTTCCTGTGGATCACGGGATCTCATAAGGCCACGTGCCCATGGAATGATACAGAATGTACAGAAATTGTTGCAGCCTTCCTGAATCTTTAATGAAGCCCTCGTCCTGTCTGTAAACGCAGGAACGTCAAGTTCTTCATACACACGGTTCTTCATGATATTCCCAACCGCATTGATGGGCTGGCGCTCCTGCTTGTACTGTTCAATGTAATCAAGCATTTTCACACGGTCCTGGGTTCCTACAACAATATCAACGCCAGGGATTGCCATGATTTCTGCAGGAGACGTTTGGGCGTAGCATCCAGTAACACAAATAACACCGTCCGGGTTTTTACGGACAGCACGGCGGATGACCTGCCGGCTCTTTTTATCACCTGTATTCGTCACTGTACATGTATTGATCACATATACATCAGAAGTAGATTCAAACTCTACTCTCTCATATCCTTGCTCTTTAAATAACTGCCAAATGGCTTCTGTTTCGTAATGGTTCACCTTACAACCCAATGTATGAAACGCAACTGTAGGCATTATTTTCACCTCAATAATTCAAAATGATAGGAAACAGCAGACAATGCATATAGGGGAGCTGTTTCAGTACGCAAAATGCGCGGTCCAAGACCACATGCTAAAAATCCATTGTCAGTTAAAAGGGCAACTTCTTCAGAAGTCAGGCCCCCTTCAGGTCCAAATACAATCAGGAGACTGTCACCCTCCTGCAATTTCGAGAGAATAGAAGACAGGGCAGATGCTTCTCCCTCCCTTGCTTGTTCCTCATAGGCAACAAGTTTAAAAGTATACTCACAGCTCACTTTAATAAGTTCTTTAAAGCTGATCGGTTCTTTCACTTCCGGAACCCAGCTGCGATGGGACTGTTCAGCAGCTTCCTTGGCAATCTTCTGCCATCGTTCAACCTTTTTGGCAGCTTTCTTGCCGTCCCATTTAACAATTGAGCGGGATGCAGTAAAAGGGACAAATTCATATGCACCGAGTTCAGTACCCTTCTGAATAATCAATTCGAGCTTATCCCCTTTGGGCAGACCGCTCGCAATCACGACATGGACCGGAAGCTCCGTCGTCCCTTCCTCCCATTTTACAACGTTTGCCACAACGATTTCATTGGTAATTTCTGCAATCTGGCAAACCGCGCTTTTTCCAGTGGGCGTGACACAGATGATTTCTTCCCCAGCCTTCATTCTCATTACACGTACAATGTGATGATAATCATCGCCGTTAATATTGAACTGCTCCACATTCACTTGTTCATCAATAAAATAACGCTGCACCACAGCACCCACTTTCGAATTAAGCTGTTTTTTAAAAAAAGACAGAAAAAAGGGGTTAAGCTGTTCCCCCTTTTTTCACATTATTTCTTTTTGCTGATGATCGCAACCCAGTCTTCCATCGAAATAATCTCTTCTATTTCAAAACCTGCGTTGATCATCGCATCCTTGACGACTTCTTTCTTTTGCTGAATGATACCTGAAGTAATAAAATAACCGCCATTTTTCACAATTTTGCCTGCATCATCTGCGAAACGCACGATCACTTCAGCGAGGATATTCGCGACTACGATATCTGCGCCATCAGCGACGCCATCCAAAAGATTGTTTTGGGTTACTGTCGAGACATCCTGGACTTTATTCAGCTTGATGTTGAGCTTGGCCACCTGGACTGCCACATCATCAAGATCCATTGCTTCGACTTTAGCAGCACCGAGTTTCGCTGCTGCGATGCTGAGCACCCCGGAACCTGTACCGACATCAACAACACGGTCTCCTGGCTTAACAGTTCTTTCAAGGGCCTGAATGCACATCACAGTTGTCGGATGGGTGCCTGTTCCAAAAGCCATCCCTGGATCAAGTTCGATGATCAATTCATCCGTGTTGACTGGTGTGTAATCTTCCCAGGTTGGCACAATTGTGAACTTCTCTGAAATTTTCACTGGGTTATAGTACTTTTTCCAGGCAGTTGCCCATTCTTCCTCATTCACTTCGCTGATCGATACTTTGTTCAAACCGATATCGATATTGTAAATGATCAGGTTATTGATTGCTTCCTTTATTTCATCAACCGTCTCCCCCAGGAAGCTGTTTACAGGGAGATAGGCTTTTATGATGACGCCTTCTTCTGGATAATCGTCTGGATTAAGTTGGTATATTTCTCCGAACTGGTCCTCTCTTTCCTTCTCAAGCTCAAGCGGATCCTCGATGACGACGCCGCTTGCGCCTGCTTCGTGCAAGATATTTGAAATCGGCTCAACCGCTTCATTTGTTGTTAAAATGCTGATTTCAGACCATTTCATTTATACCAACTCCATTCAATTAATCACCTTTAAAGGCACGTTTTACTTTTGAAAAAAAGCTTTCTTCCTGCTCCCCAAGCGGTGATTGCCCACTTACTTCAGCAAATTCGCGCAGCAGCTGCTTTTGTTTTTCAGACAGCTTTGTTGGGGTTACAATCTTTACAATGACATGCTGGTCCCCTGTACCATAACCACGGACATTTGGTACGCCTTTGCCTTTTAAGCGGAATTTCGTTCCTGTTTGCGTTCCGGCAGGGACTTTCAATTTCACCTTGCCGTGAATTGTAGGGACTTCCACTTCATCTCCAAGGGCTGCCTGAACGAATGTGATTGGCATTTCACAATAAATATCATCGCCATCACGCTCGAAAAATTCATGCGACCTTATGTGGAACACAATATAAAGGTCCCCAGAAGGTCCACCATTGATTCCAGGTTCGCCTTTTCCTGCCACTCTTAATTGCTGGCCATCATCAACCCCAGCAGGAATTTTAACATGAATTTTGTTCCTTCTGGTAACTTTCCCTGTTCCGGAACATGTTGTACATTTTTCTTTAATTTCTTTGCCCGTTCCATTACAGTAATGGCAGACACGGCGATTTACAATCCGGCCAAAAGGCGTGTTTTGTTCAACGTTCAGCTGGCCGCTTCCATGGCAGTGTTTACATGTATCCACTTTGGTACCAGGTTTTGCACCTGTTCCGTCACAAGTATCACATTCTTCTTCACGCGGAATTTCAATATCTGTTTCCTTGCCAAATACCGCTTCCTCGAACTTCAGTGTCATTGTATATTGAAGATCGGCACCCTGTCTTGGCGCATTAGGGTCACGACGTCTGCCGCCGCCTCCGCCAAAGAAGGAATTGAAAATATCTTCAAACCCTCCAAAACCGCCTCCGAAGTCTCCTCCGCCAAAACCCTGGTTTGGATCGACATGACCGAACTGGTCATATTGAGCGCGCTTTTGATCATCGCTTAGTACTTCATACGCTTCTTTTACTTCTTTGAACTTTTCATCTGCTCCCGGCTCTTTGTTGATGTCCGGATGGAATTGTTTAGAAAGCTTGCGGTAAGCTTTCTTTAATTCATCCTTCGAAGCCGACTTACTGACTCCGAGGACTTCATAGTAATCCCGTTTACTCATGATTACCACTCCCGAATCTTTTCACATAAAGATAATTTTAACATTCCCGTACATTCATACGCAATATTTAAAACATCTGGATATGCGGTATTTTTTCTCTCTTTTTGATTCATTCCTTTTTAACACTTACAAACAAAAAGCCAAAGCCAAGTATGACCTGACTTTGACTTTTTGGTGTTATGACGATTTATTTATCGTCATTTACTTCTTCGAATTCTGCGTCAACGACATTATCGTCTTTTGCATTTCCTTCTTGTCCGTCTGCGCCTTGCTGTGCCTGTTGTTGCTTGGCAGCTTCTTCATATAGCTTGACGCTCAGGTTTGTAACGATCTCTTGAAGAGCGTCTTTCTTAGCACGGATTTCTTCGATTTCGTTCTTCTCGATTGCAGCCTTCAGCTCATCTTTAGCTTCGGTTGCTTTCTTGACTTCTTCTTCGTCCACTTTGCCTTCAAGATCTTTTAAAGTCTTTTCAGCAGTGAAGACAAGCTGGTCAGCTTCATTTCGAAGTTCCACTTCTTCTTTAAGCTTCTTATCCGCTTCAGCGTTTTCTTCCGCTTCTCTTACCATGCGTTCGATTTCTTCATCAGACAGGCCAGTAGATGACTTGATTGTGATCTGCTGTTCCTTGTTTGTGCCAAGATCCTTCGCGCGAACATTAACAATACCGTTCTTATCGATGTCAAAAGTAACTTCGATTTGTGGAATTCCGCGTGGAGCTGGCGGGATATCAGTCAATTGGAAACGGCCAAGAGTCTTGTTGGCAGCAGCCATTGGACGTTCACCTTGAAGTACGTGGATATCAACAGCAGTCTGGCTGTCTGCAGCTGTTGAGAACACCTGGGATTTAGATGTCGGGATTGTTGTGTTGCGGTCAATAAGCTTAGTGAATACACCGCCCATTGTTTCAATACCAAGTGAAAGCGGAGTGACATCAAGCAGGACTACATCCTTAACATCTCCAGAAATTACGCCGCCCTGGATTGCTGCACCCATGGCAACTACTTCATCAGGGTTAACACCTCGGTGAGGCTCTTTTCCTGTTTCTTTCTTGATTGCTTCCTGTACAGCAGGAATACGAGTAGATCCGCCGACAAGGATTACTTTATCAAGTTCAGAAGGATTTAAGCCAGCATCCTTAAGAGCCTGGCGAGTTGGTCCCATTGTACGCTCTACCAATCCTGCAGAAAGCTCTTCGAATTTAGCACGAGTCATGTTGACTTCAAGGTGAAGCGGTCCTGCTTCTCCTGCTGTGATGAACGGAAGAGAAATCTGTGTGGAAGTTACACCAGAAAGATCCTTCTTTGCTTTCTCTGCAGCATCCTTCAAGCGCTGAAGAGCCATTTTATCTTTTGAAAGGTCAATGCCATTCTCTTTTTTGAATTGATCTACCAAATAGTCAATGATTACCTGGTCGAAGTCATCTCCACCAAGACGGTTATCACCTGCAGTAGCTTTAACTTCGAATACGCCATCGCCAAGTTCAAGGATGGAAACGTCGAAAGTACCGCCGCCAAGGTCATAAACAAGGATCGTCTGGTCTTCATCCATTTTGTCAAGGCCGTAAGCAAGTGCAGCTGCTGTTGGCTCGTTGATGATACGCTCAACTTCAAGGCCAGCAATTCTTCCTGCATCTTTGGTTGCCTGACGCTCAGCATCATTGAAATATGCTGGTACAGTGATGACTGCCTTTGTAACCGGTTCGCCAAGATAGTCTTCTGCGTAAGACTTCAAGTATTGAAGGATGACAGCTGACAATTCCTGCGGAGAATACTCTTTACCCTCTGCCTCTACCTTATGGTCAGTACCCATGTGGCGTTTGATTGAAATGATTGTATTAGGGTTTGTGATTGCCTGGCGCTTTGCTACCTCACCAACCTGGCGTTCGCCGTTTTTGAACGCGATAACAGAAGGAGTTGTTCTGTTTCCTTCCGGATTCGGGATTACCTTTGGTTCGCCGCCTTCAAGCACGGCAACACAAGAATTAGTTGTTCCTAAGTCAATACCAATGATTTTACTCATTTTCAATTACCTCCTGGTTCATTTATGTAACCACTGTTATTGGTTCACTTTTACCATTGCCGGACGAATGATACGGTCCTTTAGCATATAGCCTTTTTGGAATTCTTCAACAACAATGTTAGGTCCGTAATTTTCATCTTCAGCCTGCATGACGGCTTGATGAAGATGCGGGTCAAATTCCTTGCCAACCGCTTCAATCACTTCAACACCCTCATTTTTCAGGGCATCAAGCAAACTGCGATACACCATTTCTACACCCTGCATAAGGGATTTTGCCTGTTCATTATCCACTTCCATTTTCATGGCGCGCTCGAAATTATCGATGGCCGGAAGCAGGTCTGTAATAATGCTTTGTGCTCTATATTTAGCGCTCGCATCAAGTTCAATTCTTGAACGGCGTCTGAAGTTATCAAAGTCAGCCTGCAGGCGCAAGTAACGGTTGTCGGCTTCCTCAAGCTTCCCTTCCAATTCAGCGATTTTTTGCTGCAGTGGATTTTGGTCTTCCTCTTGAGCTGGAATTTCTTCCGTTTCAGAAGCTTCGCTTTCCGCAAAAACTTCTTCAACCGTTTCTTCTTCCAATTGGCTGTTCAATTCTTGCTCAGTGTTTTTCTCTTCTGTCACGTTAACTCACCTCCCTCAAAGTATGGCGGCACCGTTATGAGCCGCGTAGCCAGTGAAAACCTGGTTTATGTTTATATTTCAACGAAGCAGATGCTTCAGTAGAAAACACATGACGATTCGGGATGGAACAGGCTGTTCCACCCTTAATCAATATTTCCATGCCTATTTATTTTGATACAGCTCTGTCAATACCTTTGACAAATCTGTGCTGATCAGCTGCAGCAAGCTAATGACACGCGAATATTCCATTCTTGTGGGGCCTAAAACAGCAATGGTACCCAGTTTTTCAGCACCCATGGAATAAGTCGCGGTTATCAGACTGCAGTTTTCCATAGCCGAGTTATCATTTTCGGTACCTATTTTCACATTGATGCCGGCCGGATTCTTCCTGATCAGCTGATAGAGTCCATCTTCCTGCTCAATCATGTTCATCAGGCTGCGGATTTTATCCACATCGTTGAACTCAGGCTGGCTGAGGATATTTGTCTTTCCGCCAAAAAACACTTTATCATGCGCAGGCATGTTCAGGGTATCCGTAATGGTATTCAGGAGTGTATCATAGCTGCTTATATGGTTGCGCAAGAGCTCAGCAATCTCCTTATAAATCTTAGAATTAAGATTCATTAGCGGTACGCCAGCCAAACGTTCATTCAGGATATTGACCATTTTTTCAACATCAGATGGATCGACGCTGGTCGGAAAATGGAACATCCTGTTTTCCACATGGCCTGTATCCGTAACGATGATGGCAATCGCTGTGTCCTTGTTCAACGGAACAATCTGCAGCCTTTTCAATTTATTGTCCTTTACGGCAGGCCCTAAAACAATCGATGTATAGTTGGTCATTTCAGACAGGATTTTGGCTGATTTTTGTACAATTTTTTCAAGTTCATAAATTCTTTCAGCAAAAATGGACTTAATCGCTGCCATATCTGAATGATTAACTTTTTGCGGCAAAAGCAGATTATCGACATAAAAGCGATAGCCTTTTTCGGAAGGGATTCTTCCGGATGAGGTATGGGTTTTCTCAATGAACCCCATGTCCTCCAGATCTGCCATTTCATTTCGGATTGTCGCCGAACTGAATGTAATTTCCTCTTTTTTCGACAAGCTCCTTGAACCTATCGGCTGAGCTGAACGAATAAAGTCATCAACAATCACCTGCAATATAAGCACCTGACGATCTGTTAACAACATCATCACCTCTGTTAGCACTCTATAATAACGAGTGCTAATTCTAAAAATAATTTATCAATAAAAGCTGAGGATGTCAATGATTTGATACCCCAATAAAAGACTGAAAAACTTCATTTCCGAGCAGCCTTCCTTCCCGGGTAAGAAAGACTCGAACACCATCCGTTTTCAATAGTCCTTTTGCGGTCCAATCTTTGATTTGTTCACCAAAAATTACAGTTGGATCCTGATTGAATTTTTCCTGGAAATGTCGAATCGAGACACCTTCCGTCTTTCTTAGGCCAAGGAACATTTCTTCTTCCATCTGTTCCTCAGGAGTCACTTTATGGGAATCCATGATTGGCAGTTCCCCTTTTGAGATTGGCTCGATGTATTTCTTAAGCGGGCCGTAATTCGACTGTCTCATGCCGTTCACATATCCATGTGCTCCGGCTCCGAATCCATAATATTCCTCATTGTTCCAGTAGGTGATATTATGCCTGCTTTCATATCCGGGAACAGCAAAATTGCTGATCTCATACTGTCTTAAACCATGCTTCTCCATTTGCTCCATGAGAGTCTCGTACATTTCAGCCTCTGCATCCTCACCTGGGAGTGGCAGCTTCCCTTTTTGCATGAGGTTATAGAATACTGTCTTCGGTTCGATGATCAGCGAATACCCCGAATAATGGACAAGCTCCAATGCCAGAGCCGTTCGGATTGATTCGATGAAATCCTTCTTTGTCTGGCCAGGGAGGCTGTAAATAAGATCAATACTTATATTCTCGAAGCCTGCTGCTTTTGCGTTCTCGATGGATTCAAAAACATCCATTGCCCGGTGGCTCCTGCCAATCCTTTTTAGAAGGTCATCGTTGAAGGTCTGGACGCCAAAACTCAGGCGATTGACTCCAGCATTTTTCAGTATGGCCAGCTTCTCTTTTGAAAGATCCCCTGGATTTGCTTCGAATGTATATTCCGTGCTGCTGTCGATTTTCAACTGCCTGTTTATACCCAAAACAAGCTTCTCGAGCTGTTTTTCATTTAGTGCAGTAGGCGTGCCGCCACCGACAAAAACCGTTTCAAGCACATCTTTTTTTCCTTTTACCGTTAGTTCCATTTCCTTCTCGAGCGACTCGAGATATTCATCAACAGGCTGCCCTTTCATGAACACTTTGTTGAAATCACAATAATGGCAAATATGATGGCAAAACGGAATATGGATGTATGCTGCTTTCATATTGGATCACTTCCTAGTGACTTATTCAGACATGATATAGGCTCATTCCGCCAGCGCGAAAACACCTATTGAAAAAAGAGGCCAGAAACACTTGCCTTAACAAGCACATCCAGCCTCCCCTGATATTTTATTTCTTCGTATTAGTGTCGTCCATTTTTAGGACTGCCATGAAGGCTTCCTGCGGCACTTCAACAGAACCAACCTGCTTCATGCGCTTCTTACCTTCTTTTTGTTTCTCAAGGAGCTTACGCTTACGTGAGATGTCCCCACCGTAACATTTAGCCAATACGTTTTTACGCATCGCCTTGATCGTGGAGCGGGCAACGATTTTTTGTCCGATTGCCGCCTGGATAGGCACCTCGAATTGCTGTCGTGGAATAAGGTCTCTCAGCTTATCTACGATGATCTTCCCGCGTTCATAAGCAAAGTCCTTGTGAACGATGAAGCTTAATGCGTCAACTTTTTCAGCGTTTAGCAAGATATCCATCTTTACAAGCTTGGAAGGCTTGTAGCCGATTAATTCATAATCGAACGAAGCATAGCCTTTTGTGCTTGATTTAAGCTGGTCGAAGAAATCATAAACGATTTCAGATAATGGAATTTCATACACGATGCTGACACGCGTTTCATCCATATATTGCATATCGATAAAGATACCGCGCTTTTCCTGGCAAAGCTCCATGATTGCTCCAACATAGTCATTTGGCGCCATCATTGTTGCTTTTACATAAGGCTCTTCAACACGGTCAATTTTCTGTGGATCAGGCATGTTGGATGGGTTATCGACTTTAATTTGAGTTCCATCCGTCATGATGACATCATAAATTACGCTTGGCGCCGTTGTGATCAAATCAATCTTGAATTCACGCTCGATGCGCTCCTGGATGATCTCCATATGAAGAAGTCCCAGGAATCCACAGCGGAAACCGAAGCCTAACGCCTGTGAAGTTTCCGGTTCGAATTGAAGCGCTGAATCGTTCAGCTCCAATTTTTCAAGTGCTTCCCTTAAATCATTGAATTTAGCTGAATCGATTGGATACAGACCGCAATATACCATTGGGTTCAAGCGGCGGTAACCTGGAAGCGGTTCAACAGCGCCGTTTTTCGCATTCGTGATTGTATCACCAACACGTGTGTCGCCAACGTTCTTGATCGCAGCAGTCAGGAATCCTACATCACCGACAGTTAATTCAGGTGCAGGGGTTGCCTTCGGTGTGAATACTCCCACTTCCGTCACTTCAAATTCTTTACCCGTCGCCATCATTTTGATTTTGTCGCCAACCTTTACCGTGCCATCGACGACACGGATATAAGCGACTACGCCGCGGTATGCGTCATACAAAGAGTCGAAGATCAATGCTTTTAAAGGAGCTTCAGGGTCTCCCTCTGGAGCAGGAACCTTCTCGACGATTTGCTCTAAGATGTCTTCAATCCCGATTCCTGCTTTTGCAGATGCAAGAACAGCTTCCGAGGCATCCAGGCCGATCACTTCTTCAATTTCATTTCTTACACGTTCAGGATCTGCACTTGGCAAATCGATTTTATTGATGACTGGTACGATTTCCAGATCATTGTCGATTGCCAGGTAAACGTTCGCAAGCGTCTGTGCCTCGATTCCCTGTGCCGCGTCGACAACAAGAACTGCTCCTTCACATGCAGCAAGGCTTCGGGAAACTTCGTATGTGAAGTCTACGTGTCCCGGCGTATCGATTAGATGGAAGGTGTAGATTTCTCCATCCTTCGCCTGATACTTTAATTGTACTGAATTCAGTTTTATCGTAATTCCGCGTTCACGCTCAAGATCCATTGAATCCAGCAGCTGATCCTTCATTTCACGGGCAGTCAATGCATTCGTCTTTTCAAGGATACGGTCAGCCAGCGTAGACTTACCATGGTCTATATGGGCGATGATCGAAAAATTTCGTATTTTGCTTTGTCTATTAAGTCTATCTTCTCTGTTCATTGCGTTCACTCCTACTATACTCGCGCATGTACACTATTGTTGATTATATCAGCAGGAATATCAAGATTCAATAAATAAAAGAGGAAGTACGCTGGATGATTGATAGAAGCCATGCTGGGCAGCGTCCTCAAAATGTTCACAGAATATTAGGAACTCATTTGTTAAAATGAATGTAGAAAGGATGTGGAATATGTTTTTAAAGAATCGTACTGAGTCAGAGGAATTAAGGATTCTCAGGGTATTGAACACGCGAATGGAACTGGCAGAAAAAGAGAGGAACTATTACTTAAATCTTCAAAAAGGATATGAAGGCGAGATTATGTTTGATGGATACCTGCAGAGATTAAAAAACGAATGTTATGTGCTTAGCGACCTGCTGTTAGAATGGAGTCACTCACACTTCCAGATTGACTCCCTGGTGATTTTGCAAAACTTTGGCTATCTATTTGAGGTTAAGAACTTTGAAGGAGAATATTATTTTGATGATGGCAAATTCAAAAAGATTAACGGAAGTGAAGTGAAAAATCCAATACTACAGCTGGAAAGGAACGTCTCTCTATTAAGACAATTATTGTATAGCATTGGTGTGAAAATCCACATTGAAGCTTATCTCGTTTTTGTCAATCCCGAATTCACCTTATATCAGGCCCCTCTCGACAAGCGGATCATCCTCCCAACCAAGCTTAACCGTTTTATCCACCAGATGGACAATCAGAACTCAACTTTGACTAACTACCATGAAAGACTATCGGAAAAATTACTCTCATTTCATTTAACCAAATCCCCATTCACAAAGATACCCAAGTACGAATATGAACAACTGCGAAAAGGTGTGTTTTGCAAATCCTGTGGTTCGGTTATAGAAGAATATCATACTTTAATTTTAACCTGCAAAAAATGCGGAAAGCATGAGAATACGAAAAACGCTCTATTAAGGAGTATAGAGGACTATCAGATCTTATATCCAACTAATAGGATCTCTACTGGTGCAATCCATGAGTGGAATGCTGGTGTTTTTCCGCAGAAGGCAATCAGGCAAATATTAAAGGAGTCTTTTAAAGTTACAGGATATGGTCAATGGTCATATTATGAATAGATAAAAAATCAGGTCATCACTGGTAAAGTCTTCGGTGACCTGATTCTTTTTATTTTCGTTTCTTAATGCCATTAGCTGAATTGGGGGCAAGACATTTTATCTTCTAGATTTATTAGGTGCAAATCGATCTTATTGGTGACTCACTTTTCCATATTGTGGATTTATCGGATTCCAATTGCTCTTATTAGTGACCTGTTTTTCCATCTTATGGATTTCACGGGTATCAATCACTCTTATTGGTGACCCGTTTATCCATCTTATGGATTTCACGGGTATCAATCACTCTTATTGGTGACCTGTTTTTCCATCTTATGTATTTCACGGGTATCAATCACTCTTATTGATGATTCATTTTCCCATTTTATGGATTAATCAGGCGCCAATCAATCTTATTGGAAACCTGTTTTTCCATATTATGGATTTCACGGGTATTAATCACTCTTATTGATGATCCATTTTCCCATTTTATGGATTTATCGGGCGCCAATCAATCTTATTGGGAACCTGTTTTTCCATCTTATGGATTTCACGGGTATCAATCACTCTTATTGGTGACCCGTTTATCCATCTTATGGATTTCACGGGTATCAATCACTCTTATTGGTGACCCGTTTTTCCATCTTATGGATTTCACGGGTATCAATCACTCTTATTGATGATCCATTTTCCCATTTTATGGATTTATCGGGCACCAATCAACCTTATTGATGACTTATTTTTCTATATTCTGGATTTTGCAGACAGCAATCACTCTCATTTGTGACCGATTTTTCCAAATTCTAGATTTATCGGTCACCAATCACTTTTATTAGCGACCTATTTTTTCATCTTATTTATTTCACGGACCCATTCACTCTTCTGTTTTCCAACATCTGAATTTATCGTGCGCTAATCATCATCACTAGTGACTGTCCTAACCAAGTCAACCATATTTACGCCTATTATATTGATAAAAAACGAAAACAGCGGGACTAAAGCCCGCTGCTACTTTCCAGTGATCAATTTTACGGTTTTCTCGATGACAGTGGAGACGGCTTCTGCCAGGGTTTTGCCGAGTGATGAGAAGAGATTGAATGCTTTCATTTCTTCTAGTTTTTTTCGCTTTTGTTCGAGGTCATGGCTGGAGACATCGTTGCCGAGGATTGCGCTCTTGTAGGAGCCGTCTTCCTCTTCTTTGATGCTGAAAGCACTTTTGAATTCCGGGTCGTCATACCCCTTCATTTTATGGATGCCCTGGTTAGCCTGCTGCATGCCGAACAATACGGATATGAACATAAGAGAAACAAGCACGAAGCTTTTTAGCATGAACATTTTCATCTCAATCACCTTGCCAATTTTTTATTTCTTGTCAGGAGGCTGCTGTTCAGGGGCCCCTACTTTTTCTGCCTGCCAGTACAATTCGCTGAATACATCAGCTAATGCATCGGCTGATCTGTTTAACTCTTCAAATGTATTATCAACACCACCGAACTCTATCAACAACGCATTGCCTGATAGGTCCTGATTGAACTTCCCGTTCGTTGATGCTCCTTTTTTCTCGATGACTCCCCTGCTTAACCCCTTACCGTACTTTTTATCAAGGAGGCTATGCAGTTTTTTCGCCAGTGCGAGGTTTTTCTCGTAATTTGCGTTTTCTCCACCAATGACAAATGCCAGTTTCGCATAGGATTTGCCATTAATTTGGATTGTTGTCTTGTCCTTACGATAACCGTCCCGATGGATATCGATAAAATACTGCAGATTCCTGTCACCGGCCATTGCGGTTTCCACTACCGGGCGTGACTCCTGGTAGGCATCACCAAAACCAAGACCTTTCTTATTCAGAGTAGCCATTACGTCTGTTTTATCGACGGTTGTGCCGATTCCTCGCTTTTCCAGTCCTGCTTTTAAATGGTCACCGACTTTTGTTACGTTCATCTGCGAGTGATAGGCTTTATTGGGATCGGTTACACCCTTCAGGTAAGGAAGATAGGATTCCCGTGTATGCGTAAAATAAATATATACTGCTTTCCGGTCACCGGTGGACAACGGCGGTGCTGCCGTATCGCCCTCTGCAGTACCCGGCAGGTTCTCTGTATTTTGCAGGGCTGCTTCCTGCTCCGCTCTTAATACATCGATGGGTGGAGCTGATTCCATCGGCATATTTGTATAATTCGTTCCTTCTCCGGCCACAAGGATCTTTCCGTCAAATAACGAGAACCCCGGGAGTTCTCTTCCCAGCAAGCTTCTCGGGTCATCCAGATTGATATTTGTAGAAAGCTTGAACATGACATTGGTCAGCTTTGGTGTTTCATACTCTTTAGGCAAAGCCTGCAGAAATTGATGATTTTCCCAACCCATCAAAGAGAACAGCAGCTGGCCGTTCAGATTTGTGGCGGCCTGATTAACAGAATCAGAAGTGATCCGATATTCAGGCCTCAGTGAGGTCAGTGCCCCGCTAATTGAAAAAATCCCAATGAGAAAGAACACAAATGCTAGTGCGGCTTTTACAACCTGAGTCCCCTGGATAGCTACAATAATTCCGGATCGTTTATTAAGTCTCATTGTTCCACCTCTCTCATGCAAGTCTAGTAAATGTTATGACTTTGCTAGAGAAGATAGAACCTGGAATCCATCCGTAATCTATTTGAAATAAAAGCTAATTTGCATACAAAATAAATCCTAATGTGTGTACATGCCAGTATTGCCCTGATCAACATTCGAATGCAGGGCAGAATTGAGGCCGCTGGCAATCAGGTTTGCCATGTCTTCAATAAATACATCTACTTCTTTAGGAGTTACCATAAGATTATGTCCTATTGGCGACAGTACTTCATAAATGAGCTTGCGCTTTTCTTCATCTTCAAGAGTACCGACCATCCCAAGGAAGGTTTGGCGATGCTGATTTTCTGGAAGGTCTTCTTCGGTAAGTTTCTTTCTTTTTCCGAAACTCATCCCCGCTGGAACAAGAGACCTGGAAGGCTTATTGCCTTCTCTCATTTCCTTGCCGAAATGCTTAAGGATAAAATCGATAGTATCGCTCGTGATGGAGACAGCGTCGACTACCGTAGGAACCCCTATTGCGATTACCGGAATACCCAGTGTTTCTTTACTTATCTCTTTCCTTTTATTCCCTACACCTGATCCGGGATGGATGCCTGTATCTGAGATTTGGATTGTCGCATTGACTCTTTCAATCGAGCGGGATGCCAGAGCATCAATCGCAATGACAAAGTCAGGCTTTGTTTTTTCTACGACTCCAAAAATAATGTCAGAGGTTTCGATTCCGGTTAAACCCATAACCCCAGGGGAAAGCGCACTTACCGGACGGTACCCATCATCGACATACTCAGGCTGAAGCTCGAATAAATGCCTTGTCACAAGAAGGTTTTCACATACGAGCGGGCCGAGTGCATCAGGGGTCACATTCCAGTTTCCCAAACCTACGACGAGACAGGATGCATCTTCCTTGATGCCAGCCTGTCTTAAAAAATGGGCGAATTCGTGGGCGAATACATTTTCTACTTTTCCTTGCAGCTCGCTGTCCTGCTGGCGAATGCCGACAACTTCGATTGTCAAATATTGCCCCTGTTTCTTGCCCAGGTTCTTTTCCCCCTCAGCTGTTACCTCAACCAGGGAAATTTTTATATCATTTTCTTCTTTTTCCTTTATGATGACACCCTCAATTTGTGAAAGGTTTTCCTGGCCCTGGACAGTTCCCGCCTGGTCTGCAAGCACCATTTCCCTTGCTTCGACAGCCAGGTCAGTCCTGATTGAATACATGCTCAAGTCTACGGATTCATTCATTGTCGCACTCCTCCAAATACAGTTTGGCTGCTAAACAGCATACTATTGCCTATCTTTTCCTTTTACAGTAAAAAACATTCACGCTCGTCCCGACTTAAATTAAAGCAGAGTATTGCATTATTAACCCCTGTTTGATAAAATATCATTTGTTCTTAATAAATAAGAAATGTACTGGAAATGTCGAGTTCCATAAAATCTCGATGCTTTTTTAGGAGGTGAACGGAATGCCAAACATTAAATCTGCAATCAAACGTGTAAAAACTAGTGAAGCGAGCAAAGCTCAAAACATGACTGTTAAATCTTCTATGCGTACAGCAGTTAAGAAAGCTGAATCAGCAATCGTGAACAACGATACTGAAGCAAAAGCTTCTTTCGCTCAAGCAGCTAGCAAGCTTGATAAAGCAGCAGCTAAAGGTCTTATCCACAAAAACGCAGCTGCCCGCAAAAAAGCCCGTTTAATGAAAAAATTAAATGCTAATGGCTAATTTGCCAAAATAAAAAAACGACCTCGAGGGGTCGTTTTTTTATTTGTTTATTTCCTTCCATTAATCTGGAATAGGATCATCTCGATCAGCATCTCTTTTTTCATGCCGCCTGTTTTCATTTGATAATCAGCATCGGCGAGGAGTTTAATAATTCTCGTCAATTCTTCATCTGAAAATGACCCTGCCTGTCCTGCAGCAAGTTTTACCCTGAACGGATGGATCTTCAAGGTCCCGGCAATCTGCTGCTGGCCGTATCCTTTGCGGGCAAGTTCCTTCACCTGATAGATCAGCCTGAACTGGCCTGTAATGACCGAGAGGATTTTGATAGGTTCTTCATTCTGTTTTAATAAATCATAATAAATCCTTAATGCTGCTTCGACATTCCTGTGCACTACTTTGTCTACCAGTGAGAAAATGTTCTGTTCAAGCGACCGGGCTGTCAGGCGGTCGACGATTTCTTTGCTGATTTTCTGGTTTTCGCCGGCATAGAGCGCCAGTTTGTCAATTTCGGAAGTTAACATGAATAGATTCGTTCCAGCGAGTGACAGCAGCAATTCTATCGCATCCTGTTCAATTACCGCTCCATTTGCCTCGGCTCGTTCTTTTACCCAGGATTTAATTTCAGCTTCAGACAGCTTTTTCGCCTCTACGACTGTTGCTTTCCTTTTCAATTCTTTGGTTACTTTTTTTCGTTCATCCAGTTTTTCATAAGGTGCTGAAAATACTACAATTGAATAGGGTGCAGGCTGTGCGAGATATTCCTCCAGCTTTGCAAGATTATGTTCAACTTTACCTTTTGATTTTTCAGAAGTGAGAAAAACAGGGTTCTGCAGGATGACAAGCCTTTTCTCCCCCATGAAAGGAAACGTTTCCGCATCTTCCAGTGCGGCTTCTATCGGTGTTTCCTCGAGATCATAAACCGAAAAATTAAAATCTTTTTCTTCTTCATCCAATACATGGTCAACCAATAATTGCTTCGTTTCATTTATTAAGAAGGCTTCTGTTCCAAATAATAAATAGACAGGATCAACCTGTTTCTTGCTGATTTTCTTCCAAATGTCCAATACCACTTTCTACCGCTCCGTTCAATCCAGTTTTGCCATAATCCTATCGTAAAGAAGCTTGGACATTTTGACAAGCATTCTAAGGGAATTAGCACCGTCTATACGGGCCAATTCCCCTATTTATATTGAACGCTGTCATATAAGGCCTAGGATACTTATATGGCAGCGGTGCATCGAAGTTAAGATTATTTTTGCCTCAAGAGGGAAAAGTATTTGTGTCAACTCTTGGTACATTGACGCACACATGAAATTACAAGCAAGAAACAGTATTTGCCTAAAACAGAGCTGTGCAGAGAACACTGGATTTTTTATATTGAATCGCTTATACTATTAAAGAAATTATAGGGGGGATTGACTGTGAATCAATTCGAAGAGAATGTCCAAAGCAATCGCAATGACGCTGTTGACTCAGGTGTTGGATTCATCGTTTCTTTTGGATTCTTTGCAACAATGTTCATTATTGCGACAGTCGTGCAGCTAATCGGAAGTTAATCACGACTACATAGGATAAAGTTATGGAGACTGCATTATAATGCAGTCTCTTTTCGTTTTTTAGAAGTTTTTTCATTTCGGGGAGAGACTCGGTTGCTCTTTGCTATATACTATGGAACCTGGGTAGAAAATGTTCCTTTATTGCCTTTAAATCTGTAGATCACAGCACCATGAATATCGGTCCTGTAGATTTGGATAGAACTCGATTCAAGTCTTTCGATTACCTCCTTACCCGGGTGGCCATACCTGTTCTTTGCTCCGACTGAAATTACCGCATACTCAGCATGCATATTTTCTATAAACAATTCTGAGCTTGAGTATTTACTGCCATGATGGCCTACCTTGAGTACGTCTATATCGAATGCCCCATATTTCTTTAACAGATCCCTTTCACCTTCCATACCAAGGTCTCCCGTGAAAAGCCACTTCTTTCCACCCAAAATAACATGTAGGACGATGGACTGTTCGTTTCTGTCATCTTTATTTTCGATTGGGTTAAGTACTGTGAACTCCCCACCATCTGTTTTCCACCTTGTTCCCGCACCAGCGTAGTAAACATCCGTCCTCCCCATAAGCGCTTTTTTGACAATTTCCTTCTCTAATGTAGATCTGTTAGCTCCCTTCGGCAGAATGAGCTGTTTGACATTAATCTCACTTAACAGTGCATCTGCTCCACCGATATGATCTGCATCACCATGGGTCAGTATCAATTTGTCCAGGGTGCCAATTCCTTCACTTTTTAAGAACGGGACAACAATATCCTTACCAGGATCGAATTTTCCATGACTTCGCTGCCAATCATCTTCTTCAAATGGTATGACACCGCCTGTATCAATCAGGTAATTTCCTTTGTTAAATGGCAGTTTGATAAAAACACTGTCACCCTGTCCCACATCCAGAAAGATGATTTTTCCATTGGGATCAAAATTCGGAAGCAGGATTTGGATTACCAGGAGCAGGAATGGCATCATAAGGAACCATGCAGGCAGCTTGGTCTGATTTGCAATAAAACGTTCCCAAAGGATAAAAAACAAAGGAATGATAAAAATTTGCACTAATAATATTGTGATTCCGGGTTTTCCAATAGTCATCGATGAAAACTCGATCTCCGCAAGGTAATTTGCAAGACGATTTATTGTATGCACCAGATTTTCCATGAAACTTAAATAAACGTCGGGCAAACCTCCAGACAAGGTAAAAAGGATATAACTGAAAAGCAAAAAGGGAAGTAAAATAAAGGAGAAAAGCGGTACGAACAGTAAGTTAGCAAAAAGAGAAATGATGGACACTTCATAAAAAACTGAAAGAATGACCGGAAGGCTTGTGAACTGGGCAATAAAGGAAGCAGCCGCTGTTTGTTTAATAAAGGATGAATAGTGTGTGAGAATTTTTGGAGCGGAAATCACAAGGGAGAAGCTGACTGTAAAGGATAGCTGGAAACCAATATCATAAATGATAGAGGGCTGGACCCCAGCCATGGACAGAAACGCAATCGAGACAGCGTCAAGCGGAGTAAGCTTAAGATTTAAGCTTCGCGAGCCAATTAATAACATAAGCATTGCCACAGACCTCATTACCGGCGGGGACAGGCCAGTCAAAACAGCGTATAACGGCAGGAAAATCAATAGTATTCTTTTGCTCATTTCCTTTGTAATGCCAGCCCTTATACTAAGATAAAAAATCATCCCTGCAAGCAAGGCTACATGTAAACCGGATATAGCCAGTAAGTGGACTATCCCGATTTTCTGATAAGAACGTTCTGTTTCAGGATTAAACAGGCTTCGCTCCCCAAAGATCAGCGCTGCAGTTAGCGCTGCAGCCTCACTTGGAAAGCTTGATTCCAGTTTGGTTACTTCCTCCTTCCTGAAGCTTTTTAGTGCAGTAATAACCCATTTGGATTCGTAATGGCATGTGTGCGTCATCAGCTTATCGATTCTGATAATCCAGGTGATTTGCTTTCGTTGAAGGTAGCTTTGGTAGTTGAATGCGTTCGGATTTCTTGCTGGTGAGGGTTTTTCGAGGATGCCGGAAGTTTTACAGGCAGCTCCTGGTTTAAAAAGGGTTTGAAGGAATTTTTTCTCCTTTTCAGTCTTGATTCTGTAACTGACGGCCATTTTTTCATTTGAAGGCAATGTTTTAGCGTAAGCAAAAAGAGAATCTCCATCAATTTGCACTCCATCATCAAATAAGATCAAGAAGTCCTTCTCGCTTCCTTCATAGCGTGTAGTAAAATTCACCTTCTCATAATATCCTGCTGCTATAAAGAGCAAATAACAGCCCGTTAAAAGCACCAGCAAACGTACAGGGAAATGCTTAAATTTTTTTAACAGGAGGATTGCAGCCAGGAACAATCCTCCGTAAACCAGATAATTTTCCATAACGCTAAGCAGTGCCAATAAAGAGACAGCCGCATAGTAGAACAGCTGTCCATTGATGCGCAGTCCTGAATGCTCTGGTAACATATTGATTTTCCTTTGTTTTTATTTTGCCAGGTGAACAACCTCTACATCCCTTAAGAACGTATCGTTATATTTATTTGGATAGGCACTACGATAAACGATCCGCTTAATTCCCGATTGAGCGAGTGTTTTGGAGCATTTTTCACACGGTTCATGGGTAACAAATGCTGTTGCTCCTTTCAATAACCCTCTGTCAGCGTGAAGGACGGCATTTTCTTCGGCATGCAGCGTCCGGATGCATCTTCCCTGTTCATTGATCAGGCACCCTACATCTTCACAATGGTCATGGCCATGGATTGAACCATTATAACCTGTAGAAACAATATGCTTGTCCTTAACGATCACACATCCTACATGCAATCTTGGGCATGTTGAGCGTGTCCCTACCTCGTCTGCTATATCCAAAAAATACTCGTCCCAACTCTTTCTCCCCATGCTGCATCCCCCTTAAGTAAGCATTTTTTTGTCTTATGATATTAATTTTAATGGTTAAAACTTAAGAGTTCAATTTGTTGCTGTTATTTAACCGAAATTAGCTCCTTCAATTTTTCAAAGGTTTTATCTCCAATACCGCTGATCGATTTTAAATCCTCAATTGACTTGAATGGCCCGTTTTCCTCACGATAGGCGATAATTGCCTCGGCCTTCGATGGCCCGATTCCCGGCAGAGCTTCCAAATCGCTTGCTTCGGCCTTATTGAGGTTAACCATTTCTTTTCCTGATTCATGCCCATTATCAATTTGTGCAACAGCTGCAGCTGTCTGATCAACCTGCTCGCCTGCTCTTGGCACATAGATGACCATTTCATCTTCCACATGCATGGCAAAATTGATTGACGCAGCATCAGCGTCTTTAGCAAGACCTCCTGCAAGCTCAATCAGGTCAATTACACGATTCCCCTCCTGGATTTTATAAACACCAGGGCGAGCCACTGCTCCTTTTATATCTGCCATCATCACGACCGGTTCTTCGGCATCTGCTGGCTCCTCCTTACTTTCCGAAAATTCGTCTCCATTCATTGCGGATACTTGCATATTCCCTTCAGCCAACTCATTTTCTTTTGCAGAAGTTGAATAAAGAAAAAACAATGAAGCTGCAATGGCGGCTATGATATAAAACTTGTGTTCCTTGATCCATTCCACGGATAGTCATCACCTTTCAACATGTCATAATCTAAAAATTAATATCATATGGATATAGGAGAATAAATGTATGAAGGAGGGAAGGGTTATGAAAATAGGGATTATTGGCACAGGGAATATGGGGAGAATTCTCGCCGAAGCTCTCATTGATGGGAATGCCGTTTCCCCTTCTTCAATGATCATTACAAATAGAACATTGACAAAAGCTATAGAGATTCAAAAAATATATCCCGAGCTAAAAATTGGAAAGACTGCCTGCGAAGTGGCCAAAGAATCTGATGCCATTTTTATTTGTGTGAAGCCACATAATGTATTGGGAGTACTTGAATACATCAATCCTATTCTTACAAAAGATAAATGCGTCATCTCGATCACAAGTCCGATCAGTGTCGACCAGCTTGAACGGAAAGTGGATTGTTCCGTCATGAGGATCATTCCAAGCATTACGAATCGTGCCCTCGCTGGTATTTCACTTTTCACATATGGCGAAAGCTGTACAGCTGAGTGGAAAAATTCATTAACTGCCCTTTTCAAAAAGGTTTCAGTACCGCTTGAAATAGAAGAAAACATCACTAGAGTGGCTTCGGATATAGTCAGCTGCGGGCCCGCTTTTTTCAGCCATCTGGTACAAAGCTTCATCACAGCTGCTGTAAAAGAAACGGAAATCGACAAGGAAACTGCTACAAAACTTGCAAGCGAAATGCTGATCGGCTTAGGCGAGCTTTTAAATAAAAACCATTATACCTTGCCGACATTACAAGAGAAGGTTTGCGTAAAAGGCGGAATCACCGGGGAAGGAATCAAGGTTTTGGAAAGTGAAACTGGAGACATGTTCGAAAAGATATTTCAGGCAACACATAAAAAATTCGAAGAAGAATTGGAGAAAGTACGAGAACAATTCGGTCCCTAATTAAATTCGCTATTACTCCTGAATTCCCTTCCTGTAAATTGTGACAATCTGAAGAACAAAAAATGAGGCTCCCAACATCAAATTGGGAGCCTTTCCTCTTATGCTTTTATCATTGCGAAAAATAACCGTTCAGCATTTGGTTCTGGTGACTTCATTGAGAAATCACCGGTAAGTTCGATTTCGTTGAAACCGGCTTGCTCAAGCAGTTGTTGATAAACCCCTTCAGGATATGTACGCTGAAGGTGCAATTCATCGACCCTGTCATACTTACCTGCAGGTTCATCAAGAACAAAGAAGGTCAGCTCATGCTCAACGCTAAAAGGTACCTCACCTTTGAAACTGTTCCAAATATAGGTGATTTCTTCATCATCCCAAGTAAAGGTCGCATCTGCAAAAACATGTTCCATTTTATAAACAGAATGGACATCGAACAGGAACAAACCTCCCTTTTTCAATAGGCGATGAACTCCTTCGAATGTCTGCCTGACTGCCTGTTCATCCTCTAAATAATTCAGAGAATCACAAAAGATCCCAACTACGTCAAACTGGCCTAAATCATTAAGATCAGTCATATCCTGCTGGAAAAATTGGATTGGCAGTGCAAGCCCGTCTGCCTTTGCTTTTGCGACTGCTAGCATATCTGAAGATAAATCTGCCCCGATTACTTCATAGCCTTCTTGTGCAAACCGTACAGAAAGTTCGCCTGTACCGCATGCCAAATCAAGCAGTTTCATGCCTTCAATATTATATTTCTTTTTATAAGCCTCTACAAACTCTACCCACTTGTCATACGGTACATCCTGCATGAGCTGGTCATACAAATATGCAAATCGTTCGTAGGACATTAATTGAGCTCACTCTGCACGTTTTCGATTGGTGCATCTCCCCAAAGGCGTTCAAGGTTATAATAGCTTCTTTCTTCTTTGTGGAAGACGTGGACAACCACATCGCCAATATCGATTAAAACCCATCTGGCTTCGTCAAAGCCTTCCATCCTCTTAAGGTCATAGCCCATCTCTAGTGCTTTTTCCCTTATTTCACGGGCAATGGCCTGTACTTGCTTATCCGAATTCCCGTGGCAGATAACAAAGTAATCTGCAATCAGCGAGATTCCCTTCATATTTAAAACCATAATATCTTCTGCCCTTTTATCATCAGCAGCCTTTACTGCTGTCATCAATAATTCGCGTTCACTCATTTAATCATCCTCCTGAATTTTTAACGATGCTGTTGTATGCATTGAATGTATCTGGAAAAACCGGCTGGTTCTTTTTCATTAGGAATTGGATCGTATTTTTCATCGACTGGATCAAAGCTTTGTCCAAATCCTCTTCTGCCATTGCCCTGACATCATCTACTCCGGGAAAATTCCGGCCAGGCTCGATATAGTCAGCCAGGTAAATGATTTTGTCCAGAAGCGTCATCCCTATTCTTCCCGAGGTATGGAAGCGAATTGCGTCAAGGACTTCATTGTCGGTTATTCCCGCTTCTTTTTCGGCAAGATAGGCACCAACTGGGGCATGCCATAGCTCACTGTTATACTCAAGCAAAATGGCAGGCATTTTTTGCTCCTCGATGATTGTCTTCATTTCATCCTTTGGACGAAATTTTGCATAATCATGGAAAATAGCTGCCAGTTCAGCTTTTTTTGTGTCAGCCCCATACTTCTCAGCAAGCTTAATCGCCGTCTCCATTACACCTAAAGTATGTTGATAACGGTGCTCTGTCAGCTGGGGTTTGACTGTCTGAAGTGCTTGTTTACGATCCATATAAACCATGCTCCTCAATATATTCCCTTATTGATTCAGGCAGCAAATAACGAATGCTTTTGCCAGCCTTCACTCTATCCCTGATCATACTGGATGAGATATCCATTTGTGGTGTTTCCGCATAAAGAATACCATAGGGAGATTCGTCTTTGTATGATGGCCTGCTTACACCTATGAATTTGACCATCATCAGCAGCTCATCAATTTTATGCCATTTTGGCAAGTATTCAACCATGTCTCCGCCGATGATAAAGTAAAAATCGTGATCTTTATACATAGCTTTTAATATTTTCATCGTTTCATACGTATAAGATGGACCGGTCCTCTCAAGTTCGGCCTTCTCAACCCTGAAATTGGGGTTATCCGTAATTGCGAGCTCTAGCATGGCGAGCCTGTCTGAATTGCTGATTGGCTCGTCAACCCTTTTGTGCGGCGGAACCTGGTTTGGCATGAACCAAACCTCATCAAGTTCATAAGCATGAAGAACTTCATTCGCTATCACTAAATGTCCGATATGCGGCGGGTTGAACGTACCGCCCAAAATGCCAACTTTTTTCAAACAGGCACCTCCCAGGTTTTATCTTGGAAGAACGATTTGCTTATTTTCTCGAGACTCTTTATATAAAACGATTGTGTTGCCAATTACCTGAACAAGCTCGGCCTTAGCACCTCGGGACAGCTGCTCAGATACTGTATCGCGGTCATCCTCGCAATTCTGGAGGATGCTTACCTTGATCAATTCTCTAGCTTCAAGTACATCTCCTATTTGCTTGACCATATTTTCATTTACCCCGCCTTTTCCGACTTGAAAAATTGGAGTAAGATGGTGGGCCTTCGACCTTAAAAAACGTTTTTGCTTTCCTGTTAACATGTGTATCCTCCTAAATGTCTTAAAACATGAGCTCTCATTCGTTCGGTATCAGGAAAAATTCCTGTCCATTTTTCAAAGGCAAGTGCCCCCTGATACACAAACATATCAATCCCATTTTGTATAGACGCCCCCATTTCGGAAGCTTGTTTTAAAAATTTCGTTTCGAGCGGATTATAGATAATATCGCTGACAAAGGTATCTGGACTTAAGGCTGATACTGACAAAGGAGTTAGATCCGTCTCAGGCAGCATCCCAATTGAAGTTGTCTGGATGATCAACTGATAATCGGCAAGTTTGTTTTCAGCAGCTTCCTCATCAAGGACATTCGACATAACCTTGAATGGACATGAACTGATTAACTCTTTTGCCTTATTTTCCGTCCGATTGTATAGATCAATCTGTTTGATACCTGCCTGTGCCATCGAAAAGTAGATTGCCCGTGCGGCACCGCCTGCGCCAATAATCAAAGCTGATCTTGATTCAAGATCAGCAGCCTTCGATTCAAGCCCCTTCACAAAACCCGGGCCATCGGTATTATAGCCTTTCAGAAGGCCATTTTCATTTTTGACAGTATTGACAGCGCCAATTGACAATGCCAATGGATCGATTTCATCGAGGCAGGACATGATTGCCGTTTTATGCGGGATCGTTACATTGAAACCGCTGGCGCCCAAAGCTTTCAGACCCTTCACAGCAGCCTCCAGATTATCACTGGTTACATGGAACGGAACATAAATGGCATCAATTCCATATAAATCAAATAAATCATTGTGCATGGCAGGAGACATTGAATGTGCGATAGGGTCGCCAATGACACCGAACAATTTTTTCATTTCTCTCCCGCCCTTCTATACCGATTAATTATATTAGAGACCTTCGCAACATCACATGCACACCTTTTGGAACATGTGCAGCAATTTTTGTGCCTGCTTCATTCACTGTCACCCAGCCTAGCCCGGAAAAAACGACATCCGTTTTTGCTTCCTTAATCGTAAACTCATGGCGGACAAGTTCAGGAAACTCGTCCATTTGTTCACGTCGAGGAGGGGTTAGCATTTCACCGGCATGGTTTTTATATAACTCATCAGCATTTTCCAGTTTCGTTCTGTGGATATTGATTTCATTTGGGACGTAGCAGGCAAAGGACCTTCTGCCGCCAGAAATATAATCAAACCTGGCAAGTCCTCCAAAGAACAGAGTCTGGCTTTCATTCAGCTGATAAACCTTAGGTTTGATTTCTTTTTTTGGCGTTATGAACTTCAAATCTCGTTTATCAACATAATGAGCCATCTGATGGTGGTTGATAATACCCGGTGTGTCAACAATCGCCTTGCCGTCTTCCAGAGGTATTTCAATCATATCAAGCGTCGTTCCCGGGAAATGTGAAGTCGTGATGACATCCCCTTCTCCGGTCACTTCTTTGATGATCCTGTTGATAAAAGTTGATTTTCCAACATTAGTACATCCTACAATATATACATCCTTGCCTTTGCGGTATTCATCGATCGCTGCCGCAGCCTCTTTAATATTGAAGCCTTTTGAAGCACTTACCAGGAATACATCGATTGGATTAAGTCCAAGCTCCCTGGATTCTTTTTTCATCCAGTCAATCAGTTTTCGCTGCTTGACTGATTTAGGGACTAGATCCGCCTTGTTTCCAATCAGCAGCACCGGGTTTTTCCCGGCAAAACGATGGATGCCCGGCAGCCAGCTGCCATTGAAGTCAAAGATATCGACGATCTTGACGATCAGGGCATCTCTTTTGCCAAGCTCATTCAAGATTTTCAAGAAGTCATCATCTGTAAGACTTACATCCTGGATTTCATTATAATTCTTTAAACGGAAACATCTTTGGCAGACGACAACCTCTTTTTCCAATGATGAAGGCGGTGCATACCCCAGCTGCTCCTGATGCTCTGTCTGTATTTTCACTCCACAGCCTGTGCAGATATATTGTTCACTCAAATCTTAGTCCTCCCAATTCAGCTTACCTTGTTTCCTGAACCAATCTAAAATCCTTCTTTCTACTTTCCTGTTGAACTTTGTCACGAAACCATCTGTTTTAGCCACTGGCACAACGAGAATCGTATGGAAACCGCTTCTGTTCCCGCCAAGGACATCTGTCAGCAGCTGATCACCGATTACAACCGTTTCTTCCCTGCGGAGCCCCATTTGCTTCAAGGCTTTGTTGAATGCGCGGGTCATAGGCTTTCTCGCCTGGAAAATAAATGGTATCTGCAAAGGGTCGGAAAAAGACTTGACCCTTTTTTCATTATTATTAGAAACAATCGTAACAAGTATTTCATTTCTTCTCATATCGTCAAACCACTCAATCAGTTTTGGGGTCGCGTTTGGACGGTCCCATTCGACGAGTGTATTGTCAAGATCCGTAATAATACCCTTTATGCCTTTTTCTTTCAAGCTTTCCGGATGGATATCAAATATACTTTTTACATGCTGATCAGGCAAAAAATGCTTTAGCAATTTCATTACACCTCATTAATTTAATTCCTGCATACCGTTAACATCATACCCAATTTTATCAACGTATTCAAAACAAACATTTAAATGATGGATAAAAACAGTGAATTATAATGTTTAGATGCGACAAATAACAATAAAAACGGGCTAATTTCGATAAATACTAAAAATTTTTCAGAAAAAGAAAAAAACTTTTCGACAAAATCCAACGATTTCCATATCTGTGGATAACATTATACACAAAATACACATTGATTCTATTACTAATTTCCCATTTATAAACAAATTAATCACAGGTTATCCACCGGTAATTGTGGATAATTAGAACAGTTGTTCTTAAAGTTTCATCATGATAGAGTAGGGGTAGAACAAATTAACTTACAATTATATGCAATTCACAACTGATTTAGAAGTATCCTTTTGGGGGTGAATGACTGGTATGCGTAAACTTTCGGACGAACTATTGATTGAGTCTTATTTCAAAGCAAGAGAATTAAATTTAAGCTATGAGTTTATTCGGTTGATTGAAACGGAAATCCATCGGCGGTCATTATCTAACCGAATTAAAGTTTCCTCCTGAGAGCCCATGAAAAGGGCTTTTTTTTTGCACTTTTTTAAGTTAAAAAGGCACAGATTCAGCCTGTGCCCATGGTTGTTAGTCCTTTTCTTTCAACATGCCGATCTTTTCTCCGTATTTTATGTGATATGGAGTTTTGATTTCTGGCAACAGACTGAAAGTACCTTTCTCAAAAAGCATTACTATTGTTGATCCAAAAGTGAAATAAGCCATTTGTTCACCTTTGGAAAGCATTTCACCATTATGGGTTGTCTCAATTGAGTTGACAAACATCGCCCCGACTTTGACTACTGCAGTCATTCCCGCATTATGCCTGATTTCAGTGATTTTCCGGTAGTTTTTCGAAAGCGGATAATTGCCGTAAGATAATCCCATTTTATTGACCGGATACGACTTCTTCCCCAAAGTCCATTGATTCACTACTTCGCCAGTAACAGGACTGTGGATTTGATGATAGTGACTGGGGCTCAGGTAAAAGATCATATATGTTCCCTCGTCATATTTGGCCATCGATTCATCATTTCCAAGCATTTCGGCGATGGAATATACTTTCCCTTTGACGGTAATCATCCTGTCAGCATCAATATTGCCAATTTCTTCGATGACGGAATCTACAGGGCTCACAACGGAAAGAGGATCCTGATCGATTGTCCTGGCACCTGCCTTTAGGTTCCTGATAAAGAATTCATGGAGGCTGTTATATTCATTAATCGGCTTCTCCATTTCTTCCTGATTGATTTTATACGTTTTTGCAAATGAAGGAATAATCCTCTTACTGCTTTTTGATTGTGCAAATTTATGCAGAATGGCTGAGGTCCATCTTCCATTCGTCAATTCAATCAGCACTCTATAAATACTTTGAAACAATGACAATACCTCCGATATCTATTATAGCTCAAGCTCCATACAGGTTGATTTCGATGCCATTTTCACACGTCCAGAATAATATGCTAAAAGTGTTTTTCCTGAAATGTGCAAACATTTCGAAAAGTATTCAAAAGTAATCTTTACGAAAAAGCATAATCAGCTTAGAATTATATATTATTATATAATAACCCAAGGTGCTAGTTCCCTTTCCTACTATGAGGAGTGAAATGCATGTTTTTACATGATGTACTTGACTCGACTGTCAAGAAATTAAAAGCCCAGACCGCCAATGTCCTGACTCTGGCCAATCTATCATTAGGCGGATTTGCGATCATTGTCGGCATGAACGGCAATCTGAACCTGAGCCTTTTGTTGATTTTCATCGCAGCACTGGCAGACCGATTTGATGGAATGGTCGCCCGTAAGTTCAATATTGAATCCGAGCTCGGTAAACAATTAGATTCCATGAGTGATATTATATCATTCGGCGTTGCACCTGCACTATTATTATATCAGGGAATTTTATTCGAATTTGGCGCGCCTGGCTCATTCTTCGCGGTGTTTTACATTGGCTGCGGTGCTTTCCGTCTGGCAAGATTCAATATCACCGAGAGCAATGGATACTTCACTGGCCTGCCGATCACCGCTGCCGGAGTTCTAGCTACGTTAAGTTTCCTGGCCATTCCATATCTTCCTGCACAAATCTTCTTATTTATCATGATGATCCTCAGCTTCCTGATGGTCAGTCCATTTAAGCTGAAAAAAATATAAATAAACCCCAGCCTGAGGCTGGGGTTTTACTTATTTATTACAGGAATCTTTTTTTAACGTCATTATGGTCTACTCAGTCAAAGCCAAAAATTCCTCTACATCTTCCACGCACATCCGGACTGCCTTTTCCCAGAATTCCTTTTTGGTCAGATCCACGTCAAGATGCTTCATAGCCAGCTCTTCGACTGTCATTGAAGAGGAGTCCTTTAACAAAGCAATATACTTCTCTTCGTAACCTTTTCCTTCTTCCTGGGCCATTGCGTAAATGCCTAGTGAGAACAAATACCCAAATGTGTAAGGGAAGTTATAGAATGGTACTCCAGTAATATAGAAATGTAGTTTTGAAGCCCAGAATAATGGATGGTATTCATCAAGCGCACCTCCATATGCTTTCTCTTGTGCATCCTTCATCATTTGGTTCAGTCTTTCCGCGTTCACGACGCCTTGTTTGCGTTCTTCGTAGAAGTTTGTTTCAAACAGGAATCGCGCATGGATATTCATCAGCAGGGCTACAGATCGCTGGATTTTATCCTCCAGCAAGCTAAGTTTTTCCTCATTGGATGTAGATTTTTTCAAAGATGCATCAGAAACGATCATCTCTGCAAAAGTGGATGCGGTTTCCGCTACATTCATCGCATAATTTCGGTTCAGGAGGTGAAGATCTCTCATCGCATATGTGTGGAAACCATGCCCCAGCTCATGTGCAAGTGTCGAAACATTGGACGGTGTACCTGAGTACGTCATGAAAATACGCGATTGGCTGCTTTCCGGGAAGAAAGTGTGGAATCCTCCCGGGGCCTTACCGGGACGATCTTCAGCTTCAATCCAATTATTTTCAAACGCCATACTGGCAAAATCAGCCATTTCCTTGCCGAATTGAGCAAAGTTCTCGACGATGAAATCCGCGCCTTCCTGGTAGGACATCTTTGATTCTGTGCTGCCGATCGGTGCATCAAGATCGTACCAGCTAAGCTTTTTCAGCCCAAGCAGCTTTGCCTTCCGGTTCAGGAACTGGACAAAAGGCTCCTTGTGATCAGAAATGACCTGCCACATTGCATCTAGAGTTTCCTTCTGCATCCTGTTAATATCAAGCGGCTCTTTTAACACGTCTTCCCATCCGCGCAGCTTGTAGACATTCAAACGGAATCCTGCCAGGTGGTTAAGGGTCTTCGCATAGAAATCTTCTTTCTCACCCCAGGCTTTTTCCCACTCTGTAAAAATTTCCTTACGGACAGAACGATCAGCATCTGAAAGCTTATTGGCTGCCTGGCCGACAGACAGGCTTCCATCTTGATACTTTACTTTCGTACCGCTTACAAGCAGGTCGTACATTTGTCCCCATCCGTGATAACCATCGACACTCAATGCATTGATTGCCGATTCTTCTTTTTCAGAAAGCTTTTCTGCTGCACGCTCACGCCTTTCTGTCAGGACAAAACGCAGTTCATTGAGCAGCCCATCTTGGACCAGCTCCTCCCATACACTTTGAGAAAATCCAGCCAGCTTCTGGTCAAAAACCGTCAAAGCTGTCTGCAGTGATGCACTCAATTGCGTAACTGCCCCTCTTAGTTGGCCAGCTTTTTTATCCTCAGTATTCTGGGCTTGCAAACAGCTTACAAAAGCTCCTGCCTGTCTAACCTTCCTTGCAGCACCGTCGAACAATTCAATAAGGGCTGCAAGATTGGTCCCCTCACTTGATTGATCAGTTGCCTGCCAGCTATCTACTTGCTCTTTAAAGCGGCTGATTTCCTCTTCTGCTGCTTTGAGATGAGCTGCAAATTCCGGCGATTCACTTCCGCCTTCAAAGAACACTTCCAGAGTCCAGACATCAGAGTATGTATTTGACATGATTGGATTCCCCCTTTTTATCTCTATTTATTATTATAATGTTATTTTTTGAAAATTTCTATTTTTTAAAAACACCTTATGAATCTATAAGCCAAAAAGAAAAGCATATCCTTATTTAAAGGGATATGCCTTTCTTTCTTCTTATGAGTTAAAATACCACCATCCGCCAAAGATGAGGACAATGACAAGCAGGATGATGAACAGCGCAAACCATGCACCATTTCCGCCATAGTAACCTGGATAAACTCCATAAGGCGGGTATGGTGGGCAGTACCCGTAAGGCATACTTTCACACTCCTTTTTTTTATCCTATTATCAGGTTATGGGATTCTGTCCATTTTGGTTTGGGCAGAAAGAGAATTTTCTGGGTTATTTTAAAGGAAACCGGGATTAAAATAGCGAAAATGCACAGTTTTTTCAAACTTGTAGTGTAAACTAAACTCAGGTTATTAAACTGTAAGGAGTTCAATAATGGCTACCATTTTATTAGTGGATGATGAAACACGCATGCTGGATTTGCTTTCTCTTTATCTTGCACCATTAGGATATAAGTGTGTAAAGAAAAATTCTGCCCTGGATGCCCTCAGTTTCCTTGAAGAAAATCCGGCAGATTTGGTTTTGCTGGACGTCATGATGCCTGAGATGGATGGATGGGAAACGTGCCAGGAAATACGGAAGCACTGGGATATACCGATCATCATGCTTACGGCGAGAAGCGAAAAGACCGATATTGTGAAAGGCTTGAAATACGGAGCCGATGATTATGTCACCAAGCCTTTTGACGAAGCGGAATTAATTGCGCGCATTGAAGCTGTCCTGAGGCGGACACCAGGAAAAGGTCCACTCCTTTCGTTTAAAGGGCTGAACCTGAATTTGGATTCACATGAATTGCAGTTTAATGGGACATTGATTCCACTGACTCCAAAGGAATTTTCTCTGCTTCATCTCTTCCTGCAGAATCGAAATAAAGTGTTTACGAGAGAACATCTTATTTCAGTTATCTGGGGATATGGAGTGTCGACAGAAGACCGAACGATCGACTCACATGTCAGGAATCTGAGGGATAAATTAAGGAAGGCAGGATTTTCTGCTGATGATTATTTAACCACAGTATGGGGAGTAGGTTATAAGTGGATTGATAAAATGGAAGATTAATGTCTTAAAAAAGTTTCATTCATATTTCCCTGGATATAAAGAAATAATAGTGACGTTACTTTCAGACAGGAGGAATATGGATGGGAAATTTATATGATCGCCTTGGAGGCCAAGGTGCAATCTCAAAAGTGGTAGATGTTTTTTATGATAAGGTTTTGTCTGATGAATCGGTAAATCACTTCTTCAAAGAAACAGACATGGAAAAGCAGCGCCGGCATCAATCATTGTTCATCAGCTGGGCATTGGGGGGGCCGAACCAATATTCCGGACGAAGCATGGAACTTGCCCATAAAGGCATGAACCTGAACGAAGAACACTTTGGCGCGATCGCCAATCACCTTGCAGCCAGCCTTAGGGAGTTCGATGTTTCGGATGAGGACATCAATGAAGTGCTTGAGAAACTATCAGGCATGAAAAATGACATTCTTTATAAGTAATTAGAACTTTATAAAAAGGAGAGGGCGTGCCCTCTCCTTTTCTATTTCAATTGTTTTGACAGGTTTTGCAGGAATGCAATCATTAAGGTCATTCCTTCTCTTGTTTCTTTTTGTGTGACTGCCTTCATCAGCTGCATGGATGATAGCGGAACTTTGTCCTTTGTGTCTTCCTGAGCATTATGGAATGCAGTCAGCATGCCATCGACAAGGTCAATTGCCCCCAGCTGTACAAAGGAATCAGCAAGTTCAACGCCTTTAATTGCCTTTTCTACCATATCGGTCACCATCGGGCCGGTCATGGCACCCTTCATGGCGGCAACCATATCAGCGAGCTGCATTAATGACTTGAGGACGCCCGTTTCTTCCATGCGCTTTACTTCCATTAAAGTCCGTTCCAGATTTTCGGCCACTTCCGGCAAAGCCTTCAGCAGAGAAAGTGTTTCTGGCTGGAGCAGATCATCTGCCATCTCCACCATTTTCACGCCAGTTTCAGCAATCGCAGAAACCATTTCACCTGTCACCGCGTTCATCGCTGCATCGGTGAAGCCTGCGAGTTTATTTTGTTCAGTTTTTTGTGCTTGAGGTGTATCTGTAGCCATCTCAACCAACCCTTCTATAAAATTCCTTTGGCATTTAACCAGTAAAGCTCATTATATACAGCTTTGAACCAGTGCAGCAGGTCAGATGTCTCAGCAGGCTGCGGTGGATTATTGTAATCAAACGTAATCATGCTGGCATCCTCAAGGCTGTTTTCCAGGAAACATGCCACTTTTCCATTATAAACAGCGGTTTCCGGACGGCCTGTCAATCTGCTGATGATATTGGCTACAAGAGATTCGGATTGGTAGTGTGCTGTTGAACCAGCCTTGCTGATTGGCAGATTTGTCGCGTCGCCAATGACATATACATCTTCCTGGCCGATCATCTTCAATGTTGTTCGGTTTGTTGGGATGAAACCTGATTCGTCTCCAATTCCTGAATTGATCATTGCCTTTGCACCCGTATGTGCAGGAATCGTAATCAGCATGTCATATTCATGCTCTGATCCGTCCATTGTGATCGCCACTTTGCGCTTTGGATCCACTTCTTCGAGGTTGAAAAATGTTTCGTATTTAATATCTCTCTTCTCGAATTGCGGAAGCCCCCATTCTGCCACAGGCACTAATGAATGGATCCTGCCAATCGGGTACGTATATTTGATTTCGATATCCTTGCGTTTTCCGTTCTTACGGAAGTAATCATCAAGCATCAACGCAAGCTCAAGCGGTGCAGCAGGACATTTGTGCGGGACATCGATTGTAATTAAAATTTTCCCCTTTTCCATAGATGCCAGGTCATCACGAAGGCGTTCTGCACCCTCTAGTGTATAGAAGTTGTGGGCACCTTCCCGTAAACCGGGAATGCTGTCAAAGTCCGGATGGGAGCCGGTCGCAATTACAAGATAATCATACTGGTATTGCTTTTTGCCATTAATGGTCTTTTTCTCGACATCAATCTTTTCGACATCATCATAAACCAGGTTTACATGTCTGTGAACTAGAGTTTCCTGCTTTCGGATAAAATGCTCCGATGGTTTTTCATTGAAAGCAATAAATAAGTACCCAGGCTGGTAAATATGCTTTTCTGTATTTGAAATCAGGGTGACTTCGACTTCACGCTTTTTTATCTCTTCTCCAAGCTGGCGGGCAAGCTTGTTTGCAACCATTGTGCCAGCACTTCCTGCGCCAAGGACCACAATTCTCTTTGTCATTTGATCCACACCTCTTTACTAGATTCTTTGTTGAAGGCTGTAGTGATTTTTTGTGTTTGCTTAATTTACTTTACTTTTTTGACCGCAATCCTGAATTCATCGCCTTCATTTTCCTGGAAAGCAATTTCGTGGCCCATTTTGTTTACCCATTCAGGGATATCCACTGCTGAACCTTTATCAGTTGAAAGCACTTCAACAATGTCACCGATCTGCGCTGTTTTGATTCCCTTTACCAGCTCCATTAACGGTCCTGGGCAATATGCTCCTCTTGCATCGATTGATTTAGTTACTTGTACGCTCATGATTTTTTCCTCCAGGTAGATATATTTATGTTAAAATATGGTCAGATTTTATTTTTTGCTTGAAGGGGAAAGAAGCTAAAAGGCCTGCACGCCAAATCTCTCTTTCCTCCTTCTGCAGCTTACATTGTTATGACAGTTGCTCCTTGAGTCATTCCAAGGAATTTAGTTACCCCGATCACGCCATCAAATACATCCAGCATGTCTTCTTCTTTCCAATCCATGATGTCCATCGCCAAAGCACAGCCATAAATGTTCAGTTCACCCATATCCTTACCTTCCTGCAGCAATGCATCGAATAACGGGATTTTCTTTGCCAGCATTTCCTTGCCGATTGTACCTGTAATGAAATCTTCCTTTTCAAAGCTTTCTTTACGGAAAGATTTTAATGCGTTCATTGTTACAAAGACATTAACCGTCATTCCAGACATAGAAGCTACTGAACCTACCAGCGCCCCAGCATGAAGCTTTTCAAGATCTTCAGATAATAAAATAACCGCTAAAGATGGTGCATGCTGTTCCATAATTTATTTCCTCCTAAGAAATCGAATGATTGATCTTACACTTAAATTATACATATACCCCCACTCCTATGTCTGTTTCTGTTATGTGAACGTTATTAGTCTAAAAAGTGACAAAACAAGCTGTTCACAGAGATAACTATTGCATTTCACAATATTCTTTTGGTTTAATTTTCCAAAACAAAATATTTACTCGGACAGACACAATATTGGACCTAAAGACATAGGAATTTATTATAGGCGAAAGCCTTATTAAGCGGGGGTGGAAACATGTCTGGCATTCTAACAGCGCTCGGCTATTTAGTTAAAGAAGTGATCCTTCTTGTCTCGTATGTTAAAAACAATGCATTTCCTCAACCGTTATCAGCTTCTGATGAAAGAAAGTATTTAAGGTTGATGGCAAATGGCGATCCACACGCAAGAAACATGCTCATCGAACACAACCTTAGGCTTGTGGCCCATATCGTCAAGAAATTTGAAAATACCGGCGAGGATTCAGAGGATTTGATTTCAATTGGAACCATCGGCCTGATCAAGGCAATTGAGAGCTATTCAGAGGGGAAAGGCACAAAACTGGCAACATATGCGGCCCGCTGTATCGAAAATGAAATCCTTATGCATTTACGTGCCCTGAAAAAGACAAAAAAGGACGTTTCCTTGCACGACCCAATCGGCCAGGACAAAGAAGGCAACGAAATTTCTCTGATTGACGTGCTCAAGTCTGAATCTGAGGATGTAATTGATACGATCCAGCTCAATATGGAGCTTGAGAAAGTAAAGGAATATATCGATGTTCTAGATGAACGAGAGAAAGAAGTCATTGTTGGCCGTTTTGGCCTTGATCTGAAAAAGGAAAAGACACAGCGCGAAATCGCAAAAGAACTCGGCATCTCCAGGAGCTATGTATCAAGGATTGAAAAAAGAGCACTGATGAAGATGTTCCATGAGTTCTACCGTGCAGAGAAGGAAAAGAAAAAGAACAAGGGCAATAATTAAAAAAAGGTATCAGCCTTTGCTTGAAGGCTGATACCTTTTTTTCTATTCTACACTCACTTCAGCAGCTACTATCAGACCAACTGCGCCGCAGATGATCAATCCCATGACGATCATGAACATGCCCATCACCCCTTTAGCATTCACCCATGTTTACACCAAATTTATCATATATTCACGTTGCTAAAAGGGTGGGTATGTGAACATTTTGTTAACGATGAGATTTCTTTTTCCTGAAAACAAGTGTTAAAAGCAAGACATGTAATGACATACTGATTTCCTCCCAACTCAGGTCGTTAGGTGGTGTCCTTCTCCACCCATAAGCTAGCCAGTCTTCTTTGAATTAAGTAAATCATTTTCTTTCCACCTTTCTTTGGTTAATTATTCAAATGAATTAAAACGGGCGCAGCATTGATTGACGATTTCGGTTTTCTTCAACCATTTTTTCTACCATTTCATTATGGCGGATTTCTTCTAGAGACATTTGGCGTTTGTTAATCGTAATCGTGAAAAACAAAATATTTAGGGTCATGATCGATTCACCTCCTTCTAATAATTCTTTTTTAAAGGCTGTGTTAAATTAGACTGTTGATTTCCGTTCCAGGCGCTTCGCTTTCCGCGGGGCTGGCGCTGAGCCTCCTCGTCGCAAGCTCCTGCGGGGTCTCACCTGTCCAGCTGTTCCCGCTGGAGTCTGCGCGCCTTACACTACAATCAACAGGACTTAAAAACAACATTTAGTTTTAACACAGCCATTAATAAAATCGAGCATTTCCCAACTGCTTCTTTTGGATTCCCACCCCAAAAAGCCGCAAGGATACCTCCCCAGCGGCATAAATAGGCATAGAAAAGCCGCAGGGCACGATTCTCCCTGCGGCCATGGATGTATTAGTTAAAAGAGCAGCTTAAACAATCCAGTCCGATCCGGTCGAATGCGTTTTTTGATATGAAGTTTTTGAGTTATTCCAGTATGCAATCATGATCATTTCACTCGACCTCCTTCTGAATTATTCACTCACATTGGTAAGTATATCCACATTGATTTGTTTTGTAAACCTTTTTTGGCCTATTTTTCCAAAAAAACATTCGCCAAGAATCAACATAATCTGCAACTGTTGTGGAACGAGCAAAAAAAAAACGCCCGTGGGCGTTTATTTCTTCATCAGCAATTCCTGGCCTTCATCTGACTGGATTAACTGATTTCTGTATTTTTTTGCAATGGAGAAGAACAAGATTGAACCAGTCAGGAATCCGGTTGATGCTGCCGCTGCAATATATATATCTGTCATCACTTTTGTTTCTGACGGAATGATCGTTCCAAGGTAAAAGAAAACTCCAACAGTAAGCATGACTGTTGCAAACTGTTTATAATCAATCATTTTTTCATAGAGTTGCTTTGCGTTCATTTCTATCACCTGTAATAATTTGACTTAACCACATCCCTACTTTAACATTTTTTAAACCTTAAGACGGGATGTAAATAATGGGAAAAATAAAAGCCCCAATAAGGGGCTAACGTAAAAATTAGTTAATATTCCAGTTCTTGATCATTTCGTTCACGATTTCAAAGGAATTCTTTGATGCCAGTTTCGTAAATTCCAGAAAGTTAACATCTGCCGATCCATCTGCCTGGTCTGACATTGACCTGATGATGACAAACGGGATGCTGTTCATGCTGCATACCTGTCCTACAGCTGCTCCTTCCATTTCAGTACAAAAGCCCTGAAGCTCTTCATGCAGGAATTTGACTTTCTCTCTGTCGGCGATGAATTGGTCACCGGATAGAATTCGTCCGCTGACTATTTTTTTGTCCTGGACGATTTCTTTACTAGCTGAGATGGCAAGGTCGATCAAGCGTGAGTCAGCATTAAATACAGATATTTCTGTGTAAGGGATTTCCCCTAGCTTAAAGCCCAATGCTCGGACATCCATATCATGCTGAACACAGTCTGTCGAAATGACGATATCCCCTATTTTCAATTCGGGATTCACAGCTCCTGCTACCCCGGTAAACACGATATTGGCAGCAGCAAACTCATCAATCAAAATTTGTGTGCAGACACTCGCATTGACTTTCCCTACTCCAGATTTGCAGAGCACGACGTCATAGCCATTGAAAGTGCCGACATAAAAAGTGATTCCGGCTTTATTTTTTTCTTCATAATCCCTCATGGCGTCCAGGATATGCTGGATTTCCTCATCCATTGCACCAATAATACCAATTCTGCTCATTATTTTCCCTCCGAGTATCTTATTGTGATAACAGTTTTGACATTCTATTTGCTTCAAAGAGTATTCTCTCTTCATCGATTGTTACGAACTCGCGGTTATCCAGGATTTGTTTCCCCTGAACATACACATCCCTGACATCCCTTCCAGAGCCAGAATAGACAAGATGGGATATCGGGTTATTTCTTGGATAATAGAATGCCTGATTCGCATCAACAACGATCATATCTGCATCCTTGCCAACTTCAAGTGAGCCGGTTCGATCATCAAGCCATACGGAGGACGCTCCATCAATTGTTGCCATCCTCAATGCCTGTTGGGCAGTAATGGCTGTCGCATCATGGGCGATTCCTTTATGGATGGTCGCCACAGCCTTTAATTCCTCAAACAAATCCAGATTATTATTTGAAGCTGAGCTATCCGTTCCAAGACTGACAGTTACTCCACTTGCCACCATTTTGCTGACAGGAGCGATCCCGCTTCCCAGTTTAAGATTGCTGATGATGTTATGTGAGACTTTTACAGACTTCCTTGCAAGGATTTCTATATCAGCGTCGTTCACATGGACAGCATGGGCAACTAGAGCAGGACGGTCAAAAAAGCCAAGCTTGTCCAGATGTGCTGCAGGTGTTGCACCAAATTCCTCGATATTTTTTTCTACTTCATATTTCGTTTCTGACATATGTGTGTGAAGCGGTACATTCAGTTCCACCGATTTGTCGATGATCTGGGAAATATAATCTGGTGAACAAGTGTAAGGAGAATGCGGAGACAGCATAGTGGTAATCCGTCCGTTGGCTGCATTGTTCCACTCCTTCGCAAATCCTGCAGCTTCTTTAAGCTTGCTCTGGCGAAGTTCTTCAGACCCAAACCCAATCACTCCCCGGCAAAGCACGCCGCGAACGCCGGCTTCCTCAACGGCTTTTGCGACTTCATCCATATTGTCATACATATCTACAAAAGTGGTCGTTCCTGTGCGGATCATTTCAAGGATGGATAATCTTGCACCCCATTTGGCATGATCTACTGTATATTTAGCCTCAAGCGGCCAGATTTTGTCTTCCAGCCATGTTTGCAGATGCAAATCATCAGCAATCCCTCTTAGCAGTGACATCGGTGTGTGTCCATGGGTATTGACCAAACCTGGAAGGACATAATTTCCCTTCAAATCTATTGATTCATCGTATGCAGAAATATCTTCAGGAACATTGCCCACAAAGATGATTTTTCCTTCCTCAAAGCCAATAGCTCCGTTTTCAATCACTTCATCATTCGCGTTACTAGTAATAATGGTCCCATTAAATAATAACTTTCTTGCCATATTAATCTCTCCTATGTAAAAACACTAAGGTTGTATGTACAATACTAGAATTCGGTGAAAGCATTCGAAATATGCCCATCGTTTTAATTTATCAAAAAATGTTTTATTTTTATATAGATTTTGCTATTTTTATTTGGAAAGCATTTCTGTTTATATAAAAAAAATATGAAGCCATTTAATAGAAAATAAGGAGTGGGATCATGGATTTTCAGTTTGATTTGATCGAGGATAAGGTGGAGTTTTTTGAAGCGCTTGATTTAAAAACACTTGAACAGAAAATAAGCAAGCAGATTGAAATCAATAAAGCGATCATGCTGGCTGTCCACCACGTATCACATCAGATGCACATGGATGATAAAGGCCGTTTATTTTATTCAGCGGTTGTTCATTTTAAAGCAAAATAAGAAAAGCGCAAGCGCCTTGGTCAGCCCCGACAAGCGCAGGAGGGCCTGACAGTGAAGTCGTTCTTTGACTTCATTGGCAGGACTGAAGCGTCTCGAGGGGCTAGGCGCTGGAGCTGGACAATTCTCGAAGTGAAATTTACACTTCCCTATCGAAAACAAAGGGGCCCTGTATAAGAGCCCCTGCTTTACCACTATCGTTTATCGTTTTGAATCAATTCTTCGACTTTAACAGGCTTCCAGCCCTCTCCATCTACCCATTGAATGGCTACCCTGTATGCCTGGTCGCTGCCTTTTTCGGAAACTGTCCCTACAGCTGTATTAGGCGCACCGCCATTTTCATTCCACCAGACCGTCATATTGTCCTTGGGGATTCCTGTTGCATACGAGTACGCAAGAACCATCTCCTGCCAATCGGCAGAATTCTCGTCGAACACAGTAGCATGTTCTCCTGATTGTGTAGTACCAACTGGCTTCCACTCAGGATTTTCAATCGTTTGTTTTACATTTGCGTCGCTGCCGCCTTCGGTGACGACTGGCTCGCCTAATTCTTCGCTGTCTTCGGATTCCTCATCTGCATCTGCAGAATCTTCTTCAGCTTGGTCCTTATTTTCCTCTGCTGAACTGCCATTATCATCAGTTCCTTCATTGCCGCCATCTTTGCTGTCATTCTTGCCTGGAGAGGCTGCGGAATCTTCATTCTCTGCTGCAATATCGCTATTATCCGCTGCCCCTTCATCATTGCTGAAAAAAATGTTAAATGATACGATACCAATCAACAAAATAACGACAACAATCAAGCTATTTAAAATAAGGTTTGTCTTTCTTCTCTTTGCCCTCGTTCTAGTGCGGGCCCCCTCATCTAGGTTGTCATAATCGTGCTTCAAGATCTTTCCCTCCCTTATAAGGTTGTCAACATTCTACCATGACTTAAGGCAAACTTGAAGGATTTTATATTTATCTAATTATCTTAAGGACTTTCTGCCGGTGTTCCGTGGTTATATTCATAGACCTCTTTTACCAGATCAGCAAAAAGGAGGTTGACTCCGCCTTCATCCTCCGGAACACCCAGATTGACGGCCACGAGTGCATATTTCGGGTTTTCATATGGAAAATATCCTGCAAACCATTTATTGTGCAATTGTTTTTCCCCATTAAATAACCCAGTTTCAGCCGTTCCGGATTTACCGGCAACTGCATATGGCAAGTCTTTGAACCATCGGCCAGTACCATGTTCATTTACAACCACTTCCCGTAGTAGCTTTTGGAGCTTCATTGCTGTAATAGAAGAGATTTCAGGCCCTGGCAGCTTCTCTTCAGGGAACTCCGTCATTTCCGTTCCGTTTTGATAGCGGATCGACATGACTGCCCTTACCATTTCCTTTTCTCCTCCTCTCGCGATCGTTGCCATCATGTTCGCGACTGAGAGAGGTGAAACCCTTACTTCATGCTGCCCTATTCCTGACAACGCAGAAAAATTGCGATCCTTCCTGGCGTCTTCCGAAAGGAACACACGTCCTTTTTCCTCATCCTGAAGCTGGCTGAAATCCTCAAGATGGAATATATCTCCGCTCCAGCCTACACCGCCTGTTATCGATAACATTTCAGCATATTTTTCCAGCATCAGCGGATCCTTCTCCTGCAGCTCCTTCGCCACTTCTCCAAAAGTACGGTTGCAGCTGCGGGCAAAACTCTCACTGAAATTAAGCATTCCATGGTCATATTTCAGATCAGGTTCACCATTCAACTTTTTGCTGCAGTCAAACATGCGATCCGGGTCATCAAGTCCATTATCGATAGCTGCTGCGGCTACTACAGTCTTAAAGACAGAGCCTGGGATATGCTGCTTGACCATCATATTATCTATGCCATTACCCCCAAACGGGTCCGCTTTATTGATATTAGGCCTTGAAACCATTGAGAGGACGGTATTTGTATCAATATCGAGCAATACGACACCGCCCTTATTAATCTTGTGCTTGTCTACGGCATTCTCGATGATTGTTTGCAGGTCTCTATCAATCGAGGTCTGCAGATTGATAGGATAAAAAGGATTTGCTGGTTCGATATATTTCACGTTGATCCCAAAGAGCGGAGCCCCTTCACCATCCACGTGGTAGACGAGCCTGGATTTTCCTTCTGCTACCAGGAACTCATCGAAGCTTTTTTCCAAACCGGAGAGACCGATCAGAGTCCTTGGCAAAAAATCTTTCTCCCCATACCTTGCTTTCAATTCATTCTCGTTTTCACCTATGATGCCAAGCAGCTGGGCTGCTGGAACCTTTTCAAGCGGATACTTGCGCTCAACAGCGAACACACCAGGGATTTCCATCTCATTGATGGCAGCCATCTGGCTCTTCGTTAAAATCACTGGGTCAGGATCGCCAAAGGCAAATGGTTCCTTTGATTCCTCTACTGCTTGAAGCAAAGAGTAGGATGATACACCAATTACCCTGGCTATTTTCTCAACCTGCCAATCCATTTTCTTTAAAAAGGGAAACAACACTAATACCGACGCAGTTTCATAGGATAAAGGCTCACCAGACCGGTCAAGGAAATTTCCCCTGCCGTTGTCTACGACCATTTCCTGCGAGCGCTGCTTGACGCTCGCTTCAATCAGATTAATTTTATGTTTTGAGAAAGATTCTGTATCCAGAAGCTGCAATTGTGCCAGCCTGAACATCAACAATCCTAATCCCAAAATGCATATACCGATCCAAACCACCATTCTTTTTTTGCGCATAAAAAACACCTCGTCAAAAGTGTTGACGAGGTGCAGAGGTTTCAAACATATGGGTATTTATTTGATTGTCGTGATGCGGACGTTCATTTCACCGCCAGGAGTCTGGACAGTCACTTCATCGCCCACTTTTTTGCCCATTAGGCTTTTCGCAATTGGAGAGTCATTTGAAATTTTCCCTTCAAATGGATCTGCTTCTGCACTTCCCACAATTGTATAGGATTCTTCATCACCATCAGGCAGCTCGACAAATGTCACTGTGCGGCCAAGGCTGACTGAATCTGTGCTCAACTCATCTTCCTGGATGATTTTTGCATTGCGGATCATATTTTCAAGAGTAGTGATACGGCCTTCAACAAAAGCTTGTTCCTCTTTTGCAGAATCGTACTCAGAGTTCTCTGAAAGGTCGCCAAAGCTGCGGGCGATCTTGATTCTCTCAACCACTTCTTTACGTTTAACCGTTTTCAACATTTCCAATTCTTGTTCCAGCTTTTCTTTCCCAGCCAATGTCATAGGAAAAACTTTTTCTGTAGCCAAAATCCTTCACTCCTTCTAGTCTTCACAATTCCCCAAAAATAGATTGTGTAATATTATATTATGTAACCTGAAAAATATACAGGAGCGCGTCCTTTAACAGGGCGCGCATTTTTAATAGGTCCAAATTGGGCCATTTACTTATCTTTGGAAAATGGAAGCACTTTATTCAAGTACTTCCATGTCCACTTTATCTATGCTATTGTGTCACAAAAATGATTTTTGTTCAAGAATTGTTTGAATTTTTGTTACCATCAAGTCAATCGCCACATGATTATGGCCACCTTCTGGGATGATGATATCAGCGTAACGTTTTGTCGGTTCGATGAATTGATTATGCATCGGCCTGACGACACTGACGTATTGTTCAATAACTGAATCCATTGAACGTCCGCGCTCTTTAATATCGCGGAGCAATCTGCGAATGATGCGCAAATCTGCGTCTGTATCCACATAAAGCTTCATGTCCATCAAATCGCGTAATCTCTCATCTTCGAGGATCAGGATCCCTTCCAAAATAATAACATCCTTAGGCTCGACATGAATGATTTCACTGGACCTTGTATGAACGGCATAATCGTAAACTGGCTTATCGATTGATTCATAACGAAGCAGTTGTTCAATGTGTTCGATCAATAGATCATTATCAAACGCCAGCGGATGGTCGTAATTTGTCTTCAAACGTTCTTCCATTGGCAGATGGCTTTGATCTTTGTAATAGTAGTCTTGTTCAATCATCAGGATTGAGTGGCCTTTGAAGCTTTCGTAGATTGCTTTCGTAACACTGGTCTTTCCAGAGCCGGATCCACCGGCTACGCCAATAACAACAGGCTTGCGGTTCATCAATTATTTCTCCTTCCGCATCATGTTATTTGGGTAGACGGGCTTGTCCATCTTGAACTTCACGATTTGCAGAGGATGACGAGCAACATCCAGCTCGTTTCCATCTTCATCCCAAATCTTTTCAATCACATGTGTGAAGTTCTCGATTTCTGGTCCAAAGAATTCAACCTCGTCTCCAGGCTTGAAATAGTTTCTTTGCTGAAGTGTAACCATTTGTGACTCAGCATCGTAATCAAGCACAAGGCCTGCAAAATCGAAAGTTGTCTTTTTGCTATGGTTTCCAAACATTTGCTCTTTATACCCAGGAACTCCTTCAAAGAAGGCAGTAGCGGTTTCGCGGTTCGCACATTTATCAAGCTCTTCCAGCCATTCCTGCTTGATGACAAAGTTTTCTGGATCGGCGCAATAAGCGTCAATCACTTTACGGTACACACTGACTACTGTAGCGATATAGTGGATTGACTTCATGCGGCCTTCAATTTTCAAGCTGTCAATTCCAAGCTCGATCATACGAGGAATTGATTCAATCAATTTCAGATCCTTGGGACTCATAGCAAAAGGAGAATCGCCTTCAGCAAATAACGGGTTTTCTTCTTTTCCTTCAAGTGTATACAAATCATAATCCCAACGGCAAGACTGGCAGCAGCCGCCTCGGTTTGAATCCCGTGCCGTCATGTGATTGCTCAGCGTACAGCGGCCTGAGTATGCAATACACATTGCTCCGTGGATGAAGGTTTCAATTTCGATATCGACCTTTTCTTTCATTTCCTTGATTTCTTCCGCGCTTGTTTCACGCGCAAGAACCACACGCTCCAGCCCTTCTTCCTTCCAGAACTGGACAGCTTTCCAGTTGGAAAGGGATTGCTGAGTGCTCAAGTGAACTTCAATCTCTGGAGCAACCCTGCGGCACGTTTCAATGATCAGTGGATCAGCGACGATGATACCGTGGACGCCAGCTTCCTTCAATCCCAACAGATAGTCTTCAAGACCATCGATGTTTTCGTTATGAGCAAAGATGTTTGTTGTAACATATATTTTTGCGCCGTAATTCCTTGCGAACTCGACGCCTTCCTTCATTTCCTCGAAAGTAAAATTATCTGCGTTTGAACGCAAACCATACTCCTGTCCGCCAATAAAGACGGCATCTGCACCATAATGGACGGCAATCTTAAGTTTTTCAAGATTTCCGGCTGGCGCAAGCAGTTCTGGTTTTTTCACAATGACACGTTTTCCGTCAACAATTTGTGAGATATGATCTGTTACTGCTGTCATAACGCAACCTCCTTATAGTTTGTACTCTTAATAAACCGTCTCTTTGAAAAAGAATCCTGTATCCAGCGGGCGATTAGGCGGCTGCAGCGCTTCAGCAGCTTCAAGAAGGCCATCCTTTTCTTCCTCATACTGGTCAGGGTCTTCAACAGCCAAGTCGATGGCTTTACGGTAAAGCTTCGTGACTTCAAGAATATACTCAGGGCTTTTCAGAATCCCGTCAATTTTAAAAGAATCAATTCCTGCTTCCACAAGCTCTGTAAGCTCATCGATAATGCAAATATCATTAGGACTCATGATATGTGTACCGTTTTCGTCTTCAAAAATCGGGTACTTATTTTCACGTTCTTTATCATGAAGGAACATATTGCGTTCCTGTTTACGATTCTCAACTTCCATCGCTTTACCCTGATATTCAAAATAATGGCCAAGGAGCGGGCGCTTCGATTGAAACATATTCATCATGCCGTGGACTTGTACCTCGATTTCAACCTCAGCATTTTCTTTCGTTTCGACAATTGCATCCATATTGATTTCTCTTGCAAGGACAGCTCGTTTGGAACCCTTTCTGCCCCAATAGTTGCAAGTATACCAGTTTGTTCCGGTCGTTTCAGTGCTCCAGTGCAGCTTCATTTCAGGAGTATATTCCTTTGCAGCCATCAGTACTGCCGGATCGCCGAAGGTTACTGCATCAACTTTCACATCCTGCAGGAATGTCAGATACTCACCGAGCTGGTCCACTTTTTCATTGTGGAACAGTGCATTCATTGCTACATATACTTTCTTCCCTTTTGAGTGTGCCAATTCAACTGCCTTTTTGACGTCTTCACGTGAAAATTCGCCAGCAAGACGAAGGCCGAATTTCTGCTCGCCAATAAGGAAAGCATCTGCACCTGCTTCCGTTAATGGAATAATTTCTTCTACACTTGTTGGAGTTACCAATAATTCAGGTTTTTTCATTCCGTTCACCTCTTCTTACTAACCGCTACGCCATCGCCAATCGGGAGAATGATTGTGTCATATTCCTGGTGGGATGTGAGCCAGCGGTTGAATTCATCAATTTTTTTTACCAGACTGCGGACATTTTTGCTTTCTGCTTCCTGATTATATACAAGTCCCTTGAAAAGGACATTATCGGTAATGATCATTCCGCCAGGTTTTAAATACCTGGAGTATATCTCGAAAAATCTCTTATACTGGCCCTTGGCAGCATCAATGAATACTGCATCAAATGGAGCATGACCAGCAACTTCATCCTCAAGCTCAAGCGCATCGCCTTTAATCTGGACGATTTGTTCCTGCATTCCTGCCTTTTTAATAAAATCAACGGCAAGCACATATCGTTCCTCATCGCGCTCCAGAGTGATGATTCTGGCATCTGGGAGAGCATAGGCCATCCTCAGCGCTGAGTAGCCAATAGCAGTTCCTACCTCAAGAATTATCTCAGGTTTTTGGATCCGCAAAAGCTGAAGCATCGTTTCGATCCCTGCAGGCTCCATGATTGGGACATTGTTGACCATCGCGAACTCTTCCATTTCAGCAAGCAGTCCCTGCCTTGGCTGTATGAGTGAATCTATATATTCCTGCAGCTTTTCACTTAGCAAGCTGCCTCACCTCTATTCAAAGGCTAAAAATAGCCATGGTAGATATTAATAACTGTTCAGGCATGAAAAAAATAGCGTTCACAGGATAAGAGAAGAATGCTTATAGGAAAAAAATCCCCACAGTTTCCTTCAGCCAAAAAGCCATACCTCTTACATCTGTAATGCACGCTATCAGTAAAGCAAAATGCTGCTAAACAGTTTTTAGTACAAGAAAAAAACACTTGAATTATTTTACCACAATAAGAAGGGAAATGCTAATCTTTCTGCATTTCCCTGTATTTTACTGCTAGTTTTTGTTCGTGATATGTTTTGCTACTTCCCGGTTATGTTCAGCCAATGTCCGTGTGAAGATTACATCTCCAGTCGAAGTGGCAAGGAAGAAGTAGTAGTCTGTATCAGCTGGTGCCAATGTTGCTTCTATCGACATGACCCCTGGATTGGCAATCGGTCCTGGCGGAAGGCCTAAATTTTTGTAGGTATTATACGGATCATCGATCTCAAGGTCCTTGAATAACACACGATCCTTATGTTCTCCATGCGCGTAAAGGACAGTCGGGTCTGTTTGCAGCATCATGCCCTCTTCTATACGGTTATAGAAAACACTCGCTATCTTATCACGATCCACTTTTTCTGTAGCCTCTTCTTCAATAAGAGACGCCATTGTCATCAATTGATGTGTTGTCATTTCCTTTTCTTCCATTTGCCCCCTGAATTCACCGAGTACTTTCTTTGTTTGTGTTAACATGACGGTGACAATTTCTTCTACAGTCGGTTTTTCAGAATAGAATGGATATGTTGCCGGGAATAGGTACCCCTCAAGCGGATACTTTACATTTTCTTTTAAGATCTCTTCAGAAAGCACATCTGGATATTTAGCCATCATTTTTGTAATAAATTCTTTGTCATTCAGCTGTTTGAAAATTTCTTCCTGGTCCTGCTGGGTCTTTTCAGCGATGATCCCAGCAATCTGTTTTAATTGCTTGCCTTCCGGAATCGTGATTTTCATGACCACTTCCTGCATGACTTTTCCTGTTTTCAAGCTTGTAATGATCTCCGGTAGCGTCATGGATGGCTTCATTTTATAGTCTCCAGCCATGAAACCAGCTTCGTTTTTAAACTTCACATAGTATTTGAAGACTCGAGCGTCTCTGATGACACCTTCATCCTCAAGGATCTTTCCTATTCCTGTAGTTGATGAGCCAATTGGAATATTGACATCGATTGTTTTTTTACTGTTTTCGTCTACCGGCTTCAAGGCTTCTTTGATGTAATAGTAACCGCCGCCGCCGATTGCGCCTATGAGAAGGAGTGCCGCAATTGCCGTAATGAAGACTATTTTCCTGACAATTCTCGCTTCCTTTTGCTGCTCGATCAACTTTTCAGCGATCATTTGCTTTTTTTCATTTTTAGTGCCATTTATATTTTTCTCGTCAGACATAAGTTCCCCCTCCAGTCAACACGCTAATCACCTGGATCATCTCTATTTTCACATCTCGCACCATTATACTATATTTTTTATTTATATTTGCAAATAATTACGAAAAAATACCACAAGCGACAAATAAACAGAATTTGCGACAAAGTATTCCTGCTTTGATTAAAACCAAATGAAAAGACCAGGCTTTTTGGCCTGGTCTTTTTTACGTATTATTCTTCGTCCTGCTCTGCTAGGAACGTTTCTAGCATTTCTTCGATCATGTCCCATTCTTCGTCAGTCTCGATTGGCATAAGCTCGCCATCCTGATTGTCTTCAGTTGGTACAAAAGAAGAAGCGTGGATTTCGATTTCCTCATCGTCGCTTTCGTCTGCTCCGATTGGATAATATAGAACATACGACTTTCCAAATTCTTCAGAGTCAAATGTGAAAAGTACTTCGCATAATTGTTCGTTGCCGTTTTCGTCTACTACTGTAATGTTGTTTTCTCCGTGATCCATTAAAGTCACCTCATTTAATTTTGGCTATTTAGATAGCCTTGTAGAATCATCACTGCTGCCATTTTATCAATGACTTTTTTCCTTTTTTTTCGGCTGACATCCGCCTCAAGCAAAACCCGTTCGGCAGCGACTGTTGTCAGGCGCTCGTCCCAAAGGACGACCGGAATGCCGAACCTTTCCTCCAATTCACGTGCATAGAATTGGCTGGCTTCGCCCCGGGGGCCGATTGTGCCGTTCATGTTCTTCGGCAATCCGACGACGACTTTGCCGACCTCGTGCTCTTTTATTATTTTACCTAATTCATCGAAACCAAACACATTTTCTTCTTCGTTGATTTTCAATGTTTCAAGTCCCTGAGCCGTCCATCCCAGTTCATCGCTCAGCGCTATGCCGACTGTTTTCGAGCCGACATCCAGTCCCATCGTACGCATTTATTTCCCCTCTCGGTGGTTCCTTAAATAGGATTTAACCAGTTCCTCGATAATTTCATCCCTCTCAAGCTTGCGGATGATATTGCGGGCATCCCGATGGCGGGGAATATAAGCCGGGTCGCCAGAGAGCAAATATCCGACAATCTGGTTGATCGGGTTATACCCTTTTTCCTGCAATGCCTCATATACCTGCAGCAGGACTTCATTGGCATCATGCTCAAAAGGCTCTTCGGGGAAATTAAATCTCATCGTTTTATCAAAAGAGCTCATCGAATGCACCTCACTTTTAAAAATGACAGGCAAATTTTTCTTCTAATTACCTTCATTCTACACTACTTTACCTTTATATCAAATTGATTTAACCCATTCTTCAGCAAATTGCAGCGCATTGTCGAGTTTTGATGGGTCTTTTCCGCCAGCCTGAGCCATATCAGGACGGCCGCCGCCGCCACCGCCGCAAATTGAAGCTGCTTCTTTGATCAATTTTCCAGCCTGGTAGCCTTTCTTGATCAAATCATCTGTTACAGCTGCAATCAGGTTCACTTTGCTGCCATCAGTTGATCCAAGAAGGATCACTGCTGAACCAAGCTTCTGCTTCAGATCATCAGCCATGTTTCTCAGTCCGTTCATGTCTGCAGCCTGGACACGTGCAGCAAGCAATTGAACACCATTTACTTCCTTCACCTTCGATGCAAGGCTTCCTGCTTCAATATTACCCAATTTGGCAGCAAGCGATTCATTTTCTCGCTGAAGCTGTTTCATTTCAACAAGGACTGAATCAATTCTGTTCGCTACTTCCTTTGGTGAAGTCTTAAGTTTTGCAGCTGCATCCTTCAGGATACTGATCTGATCGTTCAGTACCTTGTATGCAGCTTCACCAGTCACAGCTTCGATTCTTCGAGTTCCAGCACCAATCCCGCTCTCGGATACAATCTTGAACAACCCGATTACTGAGGTGTTAGGAACATGGCATCCGCCGCAAAGCTCAAGGCTATAGTCGCCAACTTTTACAACACGGACAATATCACCATATTTTTCGCCGAACAATGCCATAGCTCCCATTGCCTTAGCTTCAGCGATTGGTTTGAAGCTTGTATCAACCTCGATGCTCTTCCAAATCTTCTCATTGACGATTGCTTCTACTTTTTCCAGTTCCTCAGCAGTCACCTGGCCGAAGTGAGAGAAGTCAAAACGAAGTCTGTCAGGTTCTACAAGGGAGCCTGCCTGGTTGACATGTGTGCCGAGTATATCCTTTAAAGCCTGGTGCAGCAAGTGTGTTGCCGTATGGTTTTTGATTATTCTTGCACGGTTGCTATTGTCAACTTTAGCGGTTACTTCAAGACCTTTCGTTACTGTCCCTTCCTCAACAACTGCATTATGGAGGTTCTGTCCATTCGGAGCTTTCTTGACATCCTTGACCGACAGCCTGACTTCATTTGCAACAATCGTTCCTTTATCAGCAATTTGACCGCCGCTTTCTGCATAGAAAGGCGTTACATCGAGGATTATTTGAACCTCTTCACCATCGCGTGCTTCGTCAATAAGCTCGCCGTCTTTCACCAGGGCGACAATCCTGCTGTTCGTTTCGAACGTATCATAGCCGACGAACTCACTGCTTTCTTTAATGTCACCAAGGACTCCGCCCTGAACCTGCATGGAACCTACATCCTGACGTGCAGCACGAGCTCTTTCACGCTGGAGCTCCATCTCTTTTTCAAAGCCGTCATGATCAGCCTTCAATCCTTCCTCTTCAGCATACTCCTCAGTCAGTTCCACAGGGAATCCGTATGTGTCGTATAGACGGAAGACATCCTTACCCTGGATCATGCCACTGCCTTTTTCCTTTTCCTTCTTAATTAGTTCTGATAGGATTGCTAGACCTTCGTGAAGGGTTTCATGGAAGCGGTCTTCTTCATTCTTGATTACCTTCTGGATGAAGTCTGTTTTTTCTTTTACCTCAGGATAGAAGTCATGCATGATTTCTCCAACAACTGGCACCAATTCGAACATGAAAGGACGCTCGATATTCAGCTTTTTCGCATAACGGACAGCACGGCGAAGCAATCTGCGTAAAACGTATCCTCGGCCTTCGTTTGATGGAAGTGCGCCATCTCCAACTGCAAATGCTACCGTACGAATATGGTCTGCAATAACCTTGAATGCCTCATCCTTTTCTTTGGATACTCCGTATTTTTCACCTGAAATCTCTTCTGTCGCATTGATGGTCGGCATGAACAAATCCGTATCAAAGTTCGTAGGGACGTCCTGGACAACAGATGCCATACGCTCAAGTCCCATGCCTGTATCAATATTTTTCTTAGGCAGCGGAGTATATGTTCCATCCGGATTATGGTTGAATTCAGAGAATACAAGGTTCCAGACTTCAAGATAACGGTCATTTTCGCCGCCAGGGTATAATTCAGGATCTTCCGGATCATTTCCGTATTCAGGTCCTCTGTCATAGAAGATTTCTGTGTTTGGTCCGCTTGGTCCTTCACCGATATCCCAGAAGTTCCCCTCAAGGCGAATGATGCGCTCTTCAGGGACGCCGATTTTTTCTCTCCAGATGTTAAAAGCTTCGTCATCTTCAGGATGGATCGTCACGGATAATTTTTCAGGATCAAAACCGATCCACTTTTCGTCCGTAAGGAATTCCCATGCAAATTCAATCGCTTCCACTTTGAAATAGTCGCCGATTGAGAAGTTGCCAAGCATTTCAAAGAATGTATGGTGGCGAGCTGTTTTGCCCACGTTTTCGATATCATTCGTGCGGATTGACTTTTGCGCGTTCGTGATCCGTGGATTCTCCGGAACAACACGGCCGTCAAAATACTTTTTCAAAGTCGCTACGCCGCTGTTGATCCATAGCAGGGACGGGTCATCATGCGGTACAAGTGATGCGCTAGGCTCGATGGCATGGCCCTTTTCCTTAAAAAATTCAAGATACATTCTTCTGATTTCAGAACCTGTAAGTTTCTTCATCTACCCAACCTCCTAAATTCAAGAAAATATAAGCATTCAGGGAATTTAGGCAACAAAAAAAGCCCTCATCCCTGGACAGGGACGAGAGCTTGCTCGCGGTACCACCCTGATTATGGACGCGCAAAACTTGCGCCCATCTCTCAATAACGCTTTAACGCAGCTGCTACGGCAGGTTTTGGCCTGCACTCCGGAATAGCCTTCTGTTATCCTTCACCGGGAATTCTTCCAGCCCTGGAATTCCTCTCTGTACGATGGTCTATAACATACTCGTTCCTTCTACATTTTGCTAATTATTATTCTTATAGCCGAATTATATATAGCTACATGCTGTTTGTCAAACAACCTGGAAAAAAAATTAAGTCGGGTGCTCCTTTTTTCTTTCGAGGATGATATGATCTTTTGCATGGATGATCGCTGCTCGCAGCACAACCAATACCGGGACGGCGAGAATCAGTCCAAGGATACCGCCAATCTCTCCTCCGGCAAGCAGGGCAAACATGATCATCAACGGATGCATATGCAGGCTTTTTCCGACTATCAAAGGCGACAATATATTTCCTTCAAGGAATTGCAGTGAAAAAACGATTACCAGAGAAATAAGCACCATTTTTACCGACATCGTCGCAGCAATGATGACAGCAGGAATCGCACCGATGATTGGTCCAAAATATGGAATGACGTTCGTGATGCCGACAATCGCTCCGAGCAGCAGCGAATACTTGATGCCGGCTATCCAGAAGAAAAGCCAGGACAGCACACCAATGACGAGACAAACTAGCAGCTGGCCGCGGATATAGCTCCCCAGCGACTTGTCGACATCGTGCAGGAATCTGGTACCCGGCTGTCTCCACTGCCGTGGTGTCAGATACCATGCCGCTTTTTTCATCACATCAAAATCCTTAAGCATGTAAAAAGCAATGAAAGGAATGACTGCAATGGTCAGTATCGAATTGATAATATCCATCAGGAAGGTCATTGTACCTGCGAGAACTCCGTCCAGCCATTGCTCCATGCGATTAATGCCATCCTCAATCCTTTCATGAATGCCAGCCGGCCATGTGGAGGTTTGATCGATAATATTATTGACCATTTGTTTATATTGATCAGCAAAATATGGCGCATTCTCCGCAAGGTCGCGAAGCTGGTGGATAAGCGCTGGTATCCCTTTGTAAAATGCAAAGCCCATTCCTCCGAAAAATAGAATGTAGATGATGAGGATTGAAATGCCCCTATGCAGACCTCTTTGATGTAAAGCTTCCACAATCGGATGCAGCAAATATGTAATGAACGCCGCCACGGAAAAAGGAATAAAGAGCGTAACCAGCACTTCCAAAACGGGAACCCAGAGTGCCTGCAGCTTTATAAAAATATAAATGACAATAAACAAAAGGAGAAGAAACCCAAGCCGGTAATACCATTTCATCTGGATATTCATCCATTTCCAACCTCCTTTCTTTCTAGTCTTGAAAGAAAGGCAGGGGATTATACATTTGGATAAGAAAAGCGCAAGCGCCTTGGTCAGCCTCGACAAGCGCTGGAGCTGGACAATTCTCGAAGTGGAATTTATCTCATAAAAAAATCCCCTGCAAAAATAGACAGGGGATTACATTTATTTTAGAATAGAGCTCTTGTCATTTTCTTGCCGAGCTTCTTCATTTTTCTTCCGGACATCATATTGTTGTTGGAAGCATAGTTGTAAGCTGCCATACCAGCGCCAAAAGCGATTACGGAGGTTAACATTTTATTCATGTGTTTCACCTCTTAATTTTATTTTACATGCCGTATTGACGTTGATCTTCATCAAATAAGTCATCTAGGGAGCTTAATGTTCCATCTTCCTCTACTTGATGGGTATGGATCAGGCCTTTATTCAGTGACAGTTCTATGAAGCAATTCCAGCAGTAATATTGGTTGATGCCAATTTTCCCTATATCCTTGCTTCTGCAATTGGGACAACTTAACATAAGGACACCTCATCTCGATTTTACAGTGACGATGATGGCATCCTTTCCGATTGCAGGGGGACCAGTGGTTTTGATCACACGCTTTCCATTCGTGATATCCGAAAAAAAGCCATCAGTTAATTCGTACCCTACAATCGTGCCCAATTCTTCCAAAAAATATACGTCTTCCAAAAGACCAAGCTGTTCGCCATCTTTGGAAAGCAGCCTTTTGCCAGCAAGGCTTTGGTTATGCTCAAACGTATATTCAGGCTCTGTCTCCAAATGCTCCAAAGCTGATTTGTCCTTCACCATAACGCCATCCCAGCCAAAAGATGCAACATTGCCAACCCTGATCTGAAATGTTTTCTTGATGAACGCACCCTTTTTCACAAGTAAGCCTAGTACGCTTCCATTGCTTGAAATGCTCACATCACAAACTTCGCCCAGTTTTTGTCCACTCGCCAATTCATAGACAGGCAATCCCTTTAAGTGTGAAAATGTCCGCAAAAGTTTGTCCCGCCTTTCCCGAACAATATTAGTTTCCACAGCTTTGCTGGATTCATGTGGTGAAAGGATTTCCATTCTTCAGGCTGATAAAACTTCAAAAAATCCGTGTAATTATTCAGTGGTTTTGCAAACTAATTACAGGTAAGCTTTTCAAGCCTGGGTGAAAATCTTAATGAAAGGAAATAAACTTTATGAAAAAACGGGCATCGGTAATTTTATTCTGTTTGTTTTTATTGTCAATGAATTTACCTGCTGCATATGCAGCTAATCACCCGAGGAATACGTATGAGGTAAAGACTGGGGATTACTTATGGAAAATTGCCTCTACTTATCGGACATCGGTCGAAGACTTAAAACTCATAAACGGTTTGCAATCAGATTTGATTTTAGTGGGGCAGAAGCTTAGGGTACCGATCATGTATGAAGTCGTACCTGGAGACACTCTTTGGAAGCTTTCTGTTTCTTTCAATTCTACTGTACAGTCCATTAAAACAGCTAATAAATTGAACTCGAATGTGATTTATGTGGGTCAAATACTGAGGATTCCTCCAAAAAGGCTGTCCATGCAGGGCCAATACGTGCTAATGACAAGAGAGGAATTTAAGGACTGGCTATTCAATCACCTTTTCACTCGCAAAATCGGCAAGATCCAGCAGCATCATACCTATCAGCCATCTTATCAGCAATTCAATGGCTCGAATCATTTCACCTTATTAAAAGGAATGGAAGACTATCATGTCAATTCCATGAAGTGGAGCACAATCAGCCAGCAGTTGACGACTTTTCCGGATGGGAAAGTAGCTGTCGGGAGGTCTTTCAACACTCCTCCAGAAGGCTCATTTGGACTCCTGAATGAATCAGTGATGCGTGAGATTGAAGCAGACGCATTGGCAATCGAGAATGTTGGGAATTTCGATGCCGGAAATAACCAGATGACAGATGCGCAAAGGGAGACAATCCTTACAGTCACAGCGCTGCTTATGATGAAATTCGGCCTTGCTCCTTCTATTGACACAATCACATATCATCATTGGTGGGATATTAACTCAGGGGAAAGAGTTCTTGATGAAGGCGAAGGCCATGCAGTCAAAACCTGCCCAGGAACCGGCTTTTTCGGCGGAAATTCCACAACTGATGCGAAAAATCAGTTTTATCCTTTAGTGAACAAAAAAATGCATGAAATCTCCGCTTCTTTGAGATAGCGATGAACAAACAAGAACCCGCCATTATGCGGGTTCTTGTCTGTTTACTAGCTTCCTTCTTCCATAAAATCATAAGGAGTCAGGTCTTCCATCCCAATCATAGGATCTGCATTCCTGATTTCTTCCAAATAGTCGACTTCATTTTGGTCCTTTTTCACTTTTGCTGGTGGGGCTTGATCTCGGGCTTCTTGATGGACTTCAACCTTTCCATCATGGTCATCATTGAGTTCAGGAAGCATCTGGATCAGTTTCTCAACTAGTGTCGTGTTCCGCTCGGTATCATCACCACGTTCAATGCCCATTTTTAAAGCATCCTCTTCTCCGACGAGAATCAGGAATTGTTTGCTTCTTGTAATCGCAGTGTAAATCAAATTCCTTCGCAGCATCCGGTAATAGCTTTTTACTACTGGCAACACGACAATGGGGAATTCGCTCCCCTGTGATTTGTGGACTGAACAACAGTAAGCATGGGTAATTTGTGACAAGTCAGGCCTGTTATAGGTAACTTCGATCCCATCGAAGGAAACGATTAGCTGGTCCTGCTTTTCGGTATTTTCTTTTGCATAGAAAATGGCTACAACCTCACCCATATCCCCATTGAAGACATTCGCCTCAGGCTGATTGACAAGCTGAAGGACCTTATCGCCAATCCGATATTTTATATCTCCGAACGCAAGCTCCTTACGGGTTCCATCACCATTAGGATTGAATAAATCCTGGAGCAGTTCGTTCAAGCGGTCAATGCCGGCGGGTCCCCTATACATCGGGGCAAGCACCTGGATATTCTTCGGTGAGTATCCCTTCTTCTTCGCATTGGCGACGACCTTTTCGACGACCTGCGGAATCTGGTTTGTACTGCATTTTATAAAAGAGCGATCTGGCTGCTGGACGGATATGTCACTTGGCAGTACTCCCTTTTTAATCTGGTGGGCAAGATCGATAATGGATGAGCCTTCAGCCTGTCTGTAAATATCCGTCAGCCTTACTGTTGGAACCCTGCCGGAATCGAGCAAATCCTTCAGTACCTGGCCGGGGCCAACGGATGGAAGCTGGTCCTCGTCTCCTACCACAATGACCTGTATATTGTCAGGTAGGGACTTGAACAATTGGTGTCCCAGCCATGTATCGACCATCGAAGTTTCATCAATGATGAGGATTTTCCCTTCAAGCGGCTGATCCTCATTATGTTCAAATCCTTCTGCACCATTCCAACGGAGCAGACGGTGAATCGTCACGGCTGGAAGTCCTGTAGATTCTGTCATACGTTTGGCTGCACGCCCAGTTGGTGCAGCAAGCAGGAATGGATATGGCTCTTCTTTTTTGTAATCCTTCGGATCAAGGGAACAGCCGTGCAGCTCGGCATATAATTCAACAATTCCTTTAATAACGGTCGTTTTTCCTGTACCCGGTCCACCAGTCAGAATCATCATCGGGGACATCAGCGCCGTCTGGATTGCTTCCTTCTGGCTCGGCCCATATTGAACGCCAAGTCGCTCCTCGAGCTCTCCAAGCGCAAGGAGGAATTCTGATTCAGGAAATTGGTTTTCATACTCCGATTGCTCAAGAATTCTTTTGATATTCGCAACAAGCCCTTTTTCTGAATAATAAAGTGATGGCAGATAGATCCGTTGTTCCTCGGCAACCAGTTTACCTTCTTCGCCAAGACTGATGATTTCCTTCGAGATATCAGTGTATTCAATTTCAATATTCTGATTGTCTTCAAGCAGCTTTTTGACATCTACAAGCAGTGCCTCAGCTTCCATAAAGACATGGCCGCCCTGGATGCTTGAACTCTCCAGCGTATATAGTGCTGCTGCCTTAATACGGTCAGGATGATTGCCGGTAAGGCCAAGCTGGCCCCCAAGTTCATCTGCCCTTCCAAAACCGATCCCTTCGATGTCTTCAACCAGCTTATAAGGATTACTCTGGATCACTTCAATTGCCTGCTCTTTATACACCTGATAAATTTTCATTGATAGCTGCGGTCCAAAACCATATTGGTTCAGGGCAACCATGACCTGCTCCAATCCCTGATGCTCCATCAATGTATCATACAAGTCTTTCGCTTTTTCAGGGGGCAGTTTCGGTATTTGTTCAAGAACAGAGGGGTTTTCGATAATCCTCGTGATTGCTTTTTCGCCCAGTGTCTCAACGATTTTTTCTGCTGTTTTCTTACCGATTCCCTTGAAAAGGTCACTCGACAGGTAGCTGACGATACCTTGTTTTGATTGGGGAAGGTCTTTGCGGAAGTGAGTGGCCTGGAATTGTGTCCCGAATTTTGGGTGCTCCTTCACTTCACCAAAGAATATATACGTTTCCTGCTCGTGGATCCGGGGGAAGTATCCTGTGATGACAGCTTCCTTATCTTCATACTGCTCATTTGTTTCCTCTACCCTTATTCTCAGGACTGTATAGAGATTTTGTTCATTATGAAAAATGGTGACAAGATGCTTTCCTTTCATGAACTTTCCCTGCTCAGAAAACAAATCAAGTGTGTCCTGCTTTTCCAAAGGTATCTTCCCCCTTTCCATACATTCGATTTATTTAGTGGAGATCCTGTCCCTCAATCAGTTTTTTGCCGTGGCCTGCAAGCAAGTGGTCTGGCTGGACCTCCAAAGCCCGGTTAAACAATTCAAGCGCTTTTTCTCCATTTTCTTTAAAGCCATATGCGACGCCAAGATTATAAAGGGCGTCAGCATGCTCAGGATCAAGCTTGGTCGCCTGTTCAAGGGTTTGGATCGCTTCATCGATGAATCCTTCCCTTGCCAGGCATAGTCCATATTGGAAATAAGCTTCTGCGTCCATGTCGAGAAGTTCCGTGCTCCGCTGCAAATATGGCAGCGCAAGCTTGCTGTTCCCCATCTGTACAAGGCTCATTCCCAGCATAAAAAAGTTATCGCCAGTTTCAAGTCCTTTTTTCAAGGCTAGTTCAAACATATTTTTTGCTTCTTCAAAATTTTGGGCATCATAAAAAAACCCGCCCTTGCTATAATAAGCTGCCGTTGCATTTTCATCGAGGCTGATTGCCTTGTTGTAAAAATTCATTGCTCTTTCAGTATCACCCACTGCTGTGAGGACATTGCCAAAGTTTATGTATGCAACAGGATCTTCCGGCAGGGCTTCGATTGCTTCCATGAAAGCCTGTGCCGCCTCTTCCCATTTGCCTTCCTTCATAAATTCAATGCCTGTCTGGTTTTTATCCAATTTGAACACTCCAATCTCCAAGCAAGTATATCATATATATAGTGTATTCCATTAAATAAAACAATCCCCGGCGAAGCATGGCCGCCGGGGATATGATCAGCATTAACCGACATATGTCAATTTGCCTCCGTCTTTGAAAATCTCATCAATCGTGCCTCCGCCAAGACATTCTTCGCCGTCATAGAAAACAACAGCTTGTCCCGGGGTTACTGCCCTGATTGGCTCTTTAAAAAGGACTTTCGCGCTTCCATCTTCCTGTAGTTCCACAGTCACAGCGTTATCAGGCTGACGGTATCGGAATTTCGCCGTGCATTCGAAGGTCTTTTCCTTTGGAAGGTCGGATACAAAGCTGACATTAACGGCTGTGATACAATCTGAGTACAGTAGTTCATTGTGGAAGCCTTGTTCAACAAGCAGGACATTGCGTTCCAAATCCTTGCCGACAACGAACCAGGGTTCCCCGGAGCCACCGATGCCAAGTCCCTGGCGCTGGCCAATCGTGTAGTACATAAGCCCGTCATGCTTGCCTTTTACTTCACCTTCCATTGTTTCCATATTTCCTGGTTGTGCAGGAAGGTAATTGCCAAGAAATTCTTTGAAATTCCGTTCGCCTATGAAGCAAATGCCGGTACTGTCTTTTTTAGAAGCCGTCGCAAGGTTCGCTTCCTTTGCCAGCTCCCTTACCCTGGCTTTTTCCAGGTTGCCGATTGGGAAGAGGACTTTTTCCAGCTGACTTTGACTCAATTGGTTCAAGAAATATGTCTGGTCCTTATTTTCATCAAGTCCGCGGAGCATTTTCCGTTCACCGTCGCGATCTTCTACTCTTGCATAATGGCCAGTTGCCAAATAGTCAGCCCCAAGATTGATTGCATGTTCAAGGAATGCCTTGAATTTGATTTCCTTATTGCACATGACATCCGGGTTTGGCGTCCTGCCTGCTTTATATTCATCCAGGAAATAGGTAAAAACCTTATCCCAATATTGTTTTTCAAAATTAACCGCATAATATGGAATGCCGATCTGGTTGCAGACACGGATTACATCCTCATAATCCTCCGTCGCTGTACAAACGCCGTTTTCGTCAGTATCGTCCCAGTTCTTCATGAAGATGCCGATTACATCATAGCCCTGCTCTTTCAATAGCAGCGCTGCAACTGATGAGTCAACCCCCCCGGACATTCCGACCACCACTCTAGTATCCTTTGGTGATTTATCCATTATGCCACACCTCTTTTCTATTAAAACTTATTCTACCCTTCCGGTTATTTCGCCAGCCTCTTGACAATTTTCGCGGTTTCTTCAGCCGCTTTTTCAATCTGCTCCCGCGAATTATTTAAACCGAAACTGAATCGAATTGAATTTGTGAGTCTATCTGAATCTTTGCCGAACATCGCGACAAGCACATGAGAAGGGTCTATCGAGCCTGCTGTGCATGCTGAACCGCTGGATGCTGCGATTCCAGCCAGATCTAGATTGACTAGCATCGCTTCGACATTTGTCCCAGGAAAACTTAAGTTTAAAATATGTGGCAGTGACTTATCAAGTAATCCGTTCTGCTGGAAGGAGATTCCGCCCGTTTCGATTCTATCAATGAAAAGATTCCTGAAATCCTGATAGATGCTGCGCTTGCTTTCAAGCTCCTTTAAGGAAAGCTCGACTGCTTTACGAAAACCGGCGATGGCCGCCACATTCTCTGTTCCTGCCCGTCGTTTCCGTTCCTGCTCGCCTCCAAAAAGCTGGCGTGCAAGTTTAATTCCATCCCGTATATATAAAAAACCGATTCCTTTAGGACCGTTGATTTTATGTGCAGAGACAGAAAGAAGGTCTACCTTCAGGTCATTCACATCCAGCTTTTCGATTCCATATGCTTGAACCGCATCACTATGGAATACGGCTTGATGGTCAGAGAGGATTTGGCCAATTTCTTTTATTGGCTGGATGGCTCCTACTTCATTATTGCCGTACATGACCGTCACGAGAATCGTATCATCTCTCAATGCCTCTTTAAATGCTGCAACCGAAACCAAACCGTCTTCATCCACTGGAAGATATGTGACCTCAAAGCCTCGCTTCTCCAATTCTCCACAGCTGTGGAGCACGGCATGGTGCTCAACCTGTGTCGTGATGATATGCTTCCCTTTTGAGCGATTATTCTCGGCATATCCGATGATAGCCAGGTTATCCGCTTCCGTTCCGCCGCTGGTGAAAATGATATTGTTTGCTTTTGCCCCTATACTTCCCGCAAGTTCATGGCGGGTATCGTCAAGGATTTTCCTGGCTTCACGTCCAAAATGATGGATGCTCGACGGATTTCCGAACTCAGCTTCCATTACCTTTACCATCGCTGCGAGGACCTGGGGATGGACTGGAGTAGTAGCCGCATGGTCCAAATAGATTCTTTCCAAAGTCTTACCCTCTCTTCAGAAGATTTTTGTAGAACAGTGTTAATTAGATATAAAACATATAAGCATCAGATTCGCCGAAATTGTCGGTATGGTTGGCGAGATCTTCGATTGTCGTATTGTCGAGTACATCTTTTACCGCGTCTCGAATGCGTGTCCAGAGTTCACGCTTGGCAGGTTCTTCATCCTCAATGCCTTCAACGATGCTGATTGGCCCCTCGAGGACACGGATGATGTCGCCAGCTGAGATTTTTGATGGTTCAGAGCCTAGTTTATACCCTCCATATGCTCCCCTGATGCTTTTCACCAGGCCTGCATTCCTTAGTGGAGCAACGAGCTGCTCTAAATAATGCTCCGATAAATCATTAGTTTGCGCAATGGACTTCAGAGATATCGGTCCTTCACCATAATTCTTGGCAAGCTCAATCATGATGGTGAGTCCATAGCGTCCCTTCGTCGATATTTTCATATTGCACCTCTATCCCATATTCTTAAAGGTTATTTTTTCCAATCATATATTAATGCCCCACGAGGCATTCTCTCAATTTAAATTTTACCAAAATCCTAAGTCAATAGGTAGGCTTTTGACATTATAGCACAAATTGCATGTTCAATGCGCAAGACCGCCGTTCATGGTATTGTATATATACGAAATACGCGATTTATTGGAGCGATGAGCATGAACCTTAAACCTCTGGCTTTCAGGATGAGGCCGCGGACAATTGATGAAGTGATTGGCCAATCACATCTTGTTTCCGAAGGAAAAATCATAAACAGAATGGTGAAGGCACGGCAATTATCTTCAATGATTCTTTACGGTCCGCCTGGAATTGGTAAAACCTCGATTGCCAGTGCAATTGCCGGAAGCACGAATTTTGCATTCAGGACACTGAATGCTGTGACTAATAATAAAAAAGATATGGAAGTGGTTGCAGCCGAAGCGAAGATGTCAGGAAAAGTCATCCTGCTCCTTGATGAGGTGCATCGCCTCGACAAAGCGAAACAAGACTTCCTGCTCCCTTATCTTGAAAATGGAATGATGGTCCTGATTGGTGCTACTACCAGCAATCCATATCATGCAATCAATCCTGCAATCAGGTCCAGATGCCAGATCTTCGAATTGAAGCCGCTTGAACCCGAGGATATAAAAGCTGCGTTAATAAGGGCGATTTCAGACGAAGAAAGAGGCCTGGGAAAATTAAAGATTGAGATCACCGATGAAGCCCTTACCCATTTTGCCACTGCTTCTGGCGGGGATGTGAGAAGTTCATTGAATGCACTAGAACTTGCTGTACTTTCTACTGAAACTGATGAAGACGGAGTGATCCACATCGGGGAAAGTGCTGCAGAAGAGTGCATGCAGAAGAAAAGCCTCGCACATGACAAAGACGGTGATGCCCACTATGATGTGCTCTCAGGTTTCCAGAAATCCATCAGGGGAAGCGACGTGAATGCTGCCCTCCACTACCTTGGCAGATTGATTGAAGCAGGTGATCTTGTCAGTATCAACCGCAGGCTTCTGGTAATAGCCTATGAAGATATCGGACTGGCGAGCCCGCAGGCTGGCCAAAGGACGCTTGCAGCAATCGAAGCTGCGGAAAGGGTTGGTTTTCCGGAGGCGAGAATTCCGCTGGCTAACGCTGTCATAGAGTTATGCCTGTCGCCAAAGTCCAATTCTGCTTATGTAGCGATTGATTCTGCCCTTTCAGATATCCGTTCAGGCATCAGCGGCGAAGTACCTGACCATTTGAAGGATGCCCATTATAAAGGGGCCAAAGATCTTGGAAGAGGTGTAGATTATCTTTACCCACATGACTATGAAGGCGGTTGGGTCAAGCAGCAGTATCTTCCTGACAGGATTAAGAACAAGGTGTATTACAAGCCTAAGAGGACAGGAAAATTTGAACAGGCAATAGCAGCAATCTATGAAAAAATAACAGGACATAAAAAATAAGCGGAAGGGCCACCGTGGACCCTTCCGCTTATTTTTTAGCTATTCACACGGTTAATTTCAATATCTTTTAACAGTTCTCTTACGACATAGCTTGCCATGATGAGCCCTGCCACTGATGGAACAAATGCATTGGAAGATGGAGGCATTTTTGCTTTGCGGATTTCCGCATTGTCATTGCCCACCTCTTTGCGGACATCTTCACGAATCACGATTGGACTTTCATCAGAGAAAACAACCGGAATGCCCTTTTTGATTCCTTCTTTCCGCAGGCGGGTACGAATCACTTTCGCAAGCGGATCGGTATGTGTCTTGAAGATATCTGCAATCATGAATCTCGTTGGATCCATCTTGTTCGCTGCACCCATGCTTGAAATCATAGGAATGTTACGCTTAAGGGATTCCTTGATCAAATGGATTTTATAAGAAATCGTATCAGAAGCATCGACGATGAAATCAAGGTTGTAGCCGAAAATCTCTTCATATGTTTCTTCTGTATAGAACATCTTTAACGCAATGACCTCACAGTCAGGATTGATATCTCTGATTCTGTCGCGCATCACTTCTACTTTCTGTTTTCCTACTGTCGAAAGAAGCGCGATCAGCTGGCGGTTGACATTCGTGATATCGACATCATCCTTGTCAATCAATATAAGCTTGCCCACACCAGACCTCGCCAGAGCTTCTGCAGCGAAGGAACCAACACCACCGATTCCGAGAACTGCAACAGTACTATTTTTCATTATATCAAGGCCCTCTTTTCCGATGGCCAATTCATTTCTTGAAAATTGATGAAGCATGCAAACTCACTCCAAATTATAAGATTGATGTTACTATCTATACCCGCTTTTGAATATAACATACCCGCCGTTAAATTCAAGTATTTTTATAGGAATTAATGAGTTTATAAGGAGGTTTATTTTGGCAGGGTTGAGTGTGGTTAATAAAACAAGCATTAATTGATGGTTTATGTGGTTTGGCTTACGGACACTGCGATGGCGGTTCCTCCGAGTTTTATCCGTTAGAGCCTCTCGTACGGACTGTTTGATTATAATGTCTAAGAAACAAGTTTTAATGGACATTTCAGAAAGGTGAGGATGCCGAAGTGTCTAAGAAAGAGAGTTTTATGGACATTTAAGAACGAAGAGGCAGTCAAAATGTCTAAAAAACAATGTTTTATGGACATTTCAGGATTTAGAAACAGTCAAAATGGCTAAGAAACAGGGTTTTATGGACATTCCAGAATGAAGTGGCAGTCAAAATGTCTAGGAACAGGTTTTAATAGACATTTCCTTCGAGTTTAATCCGTTATAGCCCTGCCAAATGACACTTACACTGCGGTTCCTCCGAGTTTTATCCGTCATAGCCCCTCTTACGGACAATTCGATGACGATTCCTCCAGTTTCTGTCCGTCACAGCCCCTCTTACGGACAATTCGATAACAATTCTTCCAGTTTCTGTCCGTTAAAAGTTCATAACATCAAAAAAACCATGCAAATGCATGGTTTTTGAGTTCGTATGTAGGAAGAGTCCCAATCGTGCCGTCGTGTTGGTTGCCTTCGTCTTGAACCCGCTCTCAGCAGGTGGGTGCCCTGTTCCGGATTTCTGTAAGTCCTCTAGCCAGAGGCATTTACGCGGCCCGAAAACACGGACTCCCGAAGGATAGATGTTAGGTCAAAACTTCAGGTTAAACAACGAACACATCAGGACTCTTCTTTTGTTGTTATTATATTACCACACGTCCGTATGAACTTCAAGAATATGGCCGTTGGATATTACTGGTCTTTCTTGACATTTAATGACAAATGCAACTCATCCAGCTGGGCTCCGCTTACCTCGCCCGGGGCATCAGTTAGCAGGTCGCTTGCGCTCGCTGTTTTCGGGAACGCGATTGTATCACGCAGGTTGGATCTGCCAGCAAGAAGCATGACCATTCTGTCCAGTCCAAGGGCGATTCCGCCATGTGGAGGAGTTCCATATTCGAATGCCTCAAGCAGGAATCCGAATTGCTCATTAGCCTGTTCTTTAGTGAAACCAAGAACTGAGAACATTTTTTCCTGGACTGTTCTTTCAAAGATCCTCAATGATCCGCCGCCCAGCTCATAGCCATTTAGGACAAGGTCATATGCCTGTGCTTTTACCTTGGCTGGATCGCTGTCAAGCATTGCAAGATCTTCGCGGACCGGCATTGTGAATGGATGGTGTGCTGCGAAGTAACGATCTGCATCCTCATCGAATTCCAAAAGCGGCCAGTCTGTGATCCACAGGAAGTTGAATTTGTTCTGGTCAATCAGGCCAAGCTCTTTTCCTAGTTTCAAGCGCAATGCGCCAAGAGCGTCTGCCACTACATTTTTCTTATCTGCCACGAACAGCAGGAGGTCACCAGCAGTTACATCAAGCTTGGATTGAAGGGTTTGCTGTTCTTCTTCTGCAAAGAACTTGGAGATTGGCCCTTTTAGGCCATCCTCTTCTGCTTTCAGCCAGGCAAGACCTTTTGCACCATATACTGAAACAAACTCAGTCAAGGCGTCAATATCCTTACGGGAGTAGTTTGCTGCTGCACCTTTAACATTGATTGCTTTAACCTGGCCTCCAGTAGCAACTGCCGAAGCAAACACTTTGAATCCGGAATCCTTAACTTCTTCAGAAAGGTCAACGAGTTCCATTTCAAAACGAGTGTCTGGCTTATCAGAACCATAACGGCTCATAGCTTCTTCATAGCTCATGCGCGGGAATGGTGATGGAACTTCCAGGCCCTTAACATCTGCCATAACCTTTTGCATCATCTTTTCAGTAAGACCCATGATGTCTTCCTGGCTCATGAAGCTCGTTTCGATATCGACTTGCGTGAACTCCGGCTGACGGTCAGCGCGGAGGTCCTCATCACGGAAACAGCGTGCAATTTGGTAATAACGTTCGAATCCGCCAACCATCATCAGCTGTTTGAAAAGCTGCGGTGATTGTGGCAGTGCGTAGAATTCACCTGGATGTACTCGGCTTGGAACTAGATAGTCCCTTGCTCCTTCAGGTGTGCTCTTTGTTAGGATTGGAGTTTCAACATCCAGGAAGCCTTCGCCATCTAGAAAATCACGAATCGCCTTGGTTACCTGATGCCTCATCTTGAAGGTTTCAAACATGACTGGACGGCGAAGATCCAAATAACGATATTTTAAACGCACATCTTCTGATACGTCCGTTTTATCCGCGATCACAAAAGGTGTAGTTTTCGCTTCATTTATTATAGTAAGTTCCTCAACCTGAACTTCAATTTTTCCCGTTTCGAGATTAGGATTGACACTTCCTTCACTGCGGGCAATGACTGACCCTTTCACGTCCAGAACGTATTCAGTCCGGACTTTTTCAGCCAGTGCAAGTGCTTCAGGTGAAACATCAGGATTAAAGACAATCTGCACTATTCCAGTCCTGTCTCTAAGGTCGATGAAAATCAGGCCTCCTAGGTCACGGCGCTTCTGTACCCAGCCTTTAAGCGTTACCTTTTTTCCAATTGCCTCTTCTGTTACTTCACCGCAAAAATATGTTCTCCCAAACATCTAATCTCCCCCTCTAGTTGCAGATCTCCTTGAATTTTTCAATAAAACTCTCAAGCGGCAATTCGACCTGGTCACCGTCCGCCATTGATTTTAAATTGATTTTATTCTCTTTTAATTCGTCATCACCAAGAACTGCTACATATTTCGCATTCACTCTGTCCGCAGCCTTGAATTGAGCTTTGATTTTGCGGTCCTGGTAATCCCGTTCAGCAGAAAAGCCTGCTGCTCTTAACTTGTGGAGCAATCCTACGGTATAATCCTTAGCTTCTTCCCCAAGTGAAACGAGATAGCAGTCGATTCCTTCTTTCACTGGAAGTTCCACACCCTCAGCATCAAGCGCAGCAAGCAATCTTTCAATACTTAATGCAAAACCGATTCCCGGTGTTTCCGGTCCGCCGATTTCTTCTACAAGTCCATTGTATCTGCCGCCGCCGCATAGGGTCGTGATTGCTCCGAATCCTTCTGCATTGCTCATGATTTCGAAGGCAGTGTGGTTATAATAGTCCAAACCGCGAACCAGATTTGCGTCCACTTCGAATTGTATTCCCAAATCAGACAGATACTTTTGGACCTTATTAAAGTATTGAGCAGATTCCTCAGTTAGATAGTCAATAATTGATGGAGCGCTCTTCATCAGCTGGTGGTCGCGGTCCGTTTTGCAATCAAGGATTCGCATCGGATTTTTTTCAAGACGGTTCTGGCAATCGCTGCAGAATTCTTCGATCCGAGGTTTAAAGTGATTTACCAGAGCCTCTCTGTGCGCTGTACGGCTCTCTTTGTCTCCAAGGCTATTAACCACTAACTTAAGCTTCTTCAGTCCAAGCTCCTGATAGATTCCCATCGCCAATGAAATCACTTCAGCATCAATGGCCGGGTCTGCGCTTCCCATTGCCTCTACACCAAACTGGACGAATTGGCGGAAGCGCCCAGCCTGAGGGCGTTCATATCGGAACATTGGACCCATGTAATAAAGCTTTACTGGCTGGTTCGGATTGCCGAACAATTTGTTTTCGACGAAAGAGCGGACAGCAGCTGCTGTTCCTTCAGGTCTGAGTGTGAGGCTGCGGTCCCCTCTGTCGGTAAATGTGTACATTTCTTTTTGGACGATATCCGTTGTATCACCAACGCCTCGCTGGAATAATTCAGTATGCTCAAAAATCGGTGTCCTGATTTCCCGATATTGGTATCTTTCGCAAAGTTCTCTTGCTTTCGCCTCAATAAGCTGCCATTTTTCAGACTGTCCCGGCAAAATGTCCTGTGTTCCGCGTGGGATTTTGATTTGATTCGACACAGTTCATCCTCCTCCATTCATTAAATCTTTATTTATGTAAAAAATAGGTAAATAAATACAAAAAAGCCCCCAATCCCTTGCTATAATAACAAGGGACGAGAGCTTTGATTCCCGTGGTGCCACCCTAATTGAAGCGCCAATCGGCACTTCCACTTTAACAGTTAACGCCTGCTTACGTCTTCTCCTATTTACGGTGTTGCCCATGTTCAGAGAAAATCCTACGGAGTGTTCATTCACCAAGTCATCATGCAGAAATGCTCTCAGCCGCGGCATTCCCTCTCTGATCACGTGTTTCCTGGCTACTGTGCTCCATCAACGGTATGTTTTCGGTATGACATTTTATTTATATTATAATACGGAGTACACTTTTGAAAGTCAAGCACATTTACGAACGTTCTAGCTGTTTTTTCAATTTTCTTACGTCACGGAGAGAGAGCCCAAATTCTGAGGCCAATTCCACTACGTGAGAGCTTTGTTCTTTTTGGATGAAATCATGGAAATCCACCCCAAACAATTGATTCTCCCCGAATGAAGCAGACATTCCTTTATCGCTGAACCGCATGGTATCACCTTCCATTATTTATTCCTACTATTCTTCCCACCCTTTTAAAATTTTATATAAACTTTTTTCACTTGAATTTTTCTTTATTGATTCCGATATAAGAAAAAAGTCTTCGTGATTTTACCGGTAAATTCCGGTAAAATATTTTAATAAAGACTGAAATGGGAGGGAGATCATTGTCCAAAAATAAAATGGTTCCTGTCATCCTTTGCTTGATGCTTATTATTGGGAACCTGCCAGCCCTGAAAACAGCAAGCGCGGATAATGGAAGCATCACAATTACCGCAACGAGCCTGAATGTCAGGTCGGGCCCGGGCTTAAGCTACCCGGTTGCGGGATCAGTGAAAAAGGGAGAAAGGTACTCAATTGTCAAGGAGGACGGCGATTGGATCCAGATAAGCCTTAGCGGAAGCAAAAAGGGGTGGGTTGCCGAATGGTTTACATCCAGGGAAACTGTAAAAACAGCAGTGTCTGAAAAGGCAACAGGAAGCACTGGCACCATCACAACAAACGGCCTTAGAGTCCGGAAAGGTGCAGGGACCAATTATCAGGTCATAGGATCGTTGAATAGCGGACAAGCAGTAGAAATCATCAGTTCAAACGGCAATTGGGCCGAAGTCAAGACTTCAGGGATTCGTGGATGGGTTGCCAAGGAATACATTAAATATAAAAACACTATAAGTCAGCCGGCTGCCGGAAATAAGAAAGCCAGCGGCACAGTCACTGCTACTTCTTTGAACGTCCGGGAGAAGCCTTCATTAAATGCAGGGTCACTTGGACAATTGAAAAAGGGTGCGGTCGTCACAGTCCTATCTCAGTCAAGCGGATGGGCCGAGATTACTTATTCCGGAAAAAGTGCATGGGTGAGTTCCCAATTCTTGAAAATTACCGGAACGCCTGCACCGGCAAGCGGAAAACCTTCCGAACCCGCTGATCAGTATACTGGTACGGTTACAGCGTCACAGCTGAACGTACGTGATCGAAATTCCCTTGATGGAAAGGTCGTCGGTTCTGTATCCAAGGGGCAGAAGTTTCAAATTCTAGAGGAACAAAACAACTGGGTGAAAATCGAGTTCCAGTCCGGCAAAACAGGCTGGGCTGCAGGCTGGTTTTTCGACAAGACGAAAAATGGACCAGCAGTGACTCCTAATCAATCTGTAAAAAACAGCAGTGTTTCCATGCTTCACAATGGGACAAACATCCGCAAGGGACCAGGCACTGGCACATCGGTCATATACAGGGCCAATCAGGGAGATAGCTTTGAAATCATCAGTGTGGAAAAAGACTGGTATAAAATTTCGCTCCCAAATGGTTCGACTGGTTTCGTTGCAGGCTGGATTGTCACGGTTCAAGGAAATGCACCGCAAATCGAAAAGCCAGGAGCGGAAAAACACACGAAGAACAAAACGATTGTGATTGATCCCGGCCATGGTGGCAGGGATAACGGTACAACTGGTGTTAGGGGTACATTGGAAAAAAACCTCACATTGAAAACTGCGCAGCTTTTATATGACAAGCTAAGGGCTGCTGGCACAAATGCAATCCTGACAAGGAATAACGATTCTTATATCTCATTGGCCTCGAGGGTAAGCAGCTCACATTACCATAATGCCGATGCTTTCATCAGCATCCATTATGACAGCATCAATGACCGAAGCGTAAGAGGAATGACAACATACTATTTCAATTCAAAACAAAAGCCTTTAGCAGAGCAAATCCATTCATCAGTTGTCAGCAAGACAATGCTGAAGAATCGGGGTGCCCGTTCGGGGGATTATCATGTCATCAGGGAAAACAGGCAAGAAGCCGTACTCCTGGAATTAGGTTATTTAAGCAATCCAGCCGAAGAAATGCTGATAAATACCGCCCAATATCAGCAGACAGTAGCCAATGGCATTTTTGAAGGACTCGCGCGCCATTTTAAAAATAATTAACAGAAAAGAAGGTATCCCGATCGCGGGATACCTTCTTTTCTGTCTATCCTATTTACTGTCAACAATCAATGTAACCGGGCCATCATTCGTGAGCTGGACATCCATCATTGCGCCGAAAACTCCAGTCTCTACTTTTAACCCTTTTTCCTTAAGGAAATGATTGAATGCCTCATACAGTGAGTTTGCATGGTCTGGCCTGGCAGCATCCATGAAGTTCGGACGGCGTCCCTTGCGGCAATCTCCATACAAAGTGAATTGTGAAACGGAGAGAATTTCCCCGCCTACATCCAAAAGGGAGAGATTCATTTTTCCAGCTTCATCTTCAAAGACCCTCAGATTGGCAGCTTTCTCTGCAAGAAATGCGGCATCCTTTTCGGTGTCATCATGAGTAACCCCCACTAGAATGACGAATCCTTTTGTGATGGAGCCGGTTACTTCGCCATCAACAGTTACTTTTGCTTCTTTGCTTCTCTGTATTACTAAACGCATGACAAATCCCCTTACCCCATTGCTATTGTCTCATCATTTCTGCGAAAAGAGCTTAGCTCATCATCCTTCTGACAGCGTAGATATCCGGAATCTGTTTGATCCGGTCCACCACCTTTTGCAAATGGCTGACATTATGGATCGCAATAGACATGTTGATCGTCGCCATTTTATTCTTGTCGGATTTTCCAGAAACGGCTGTAATATTTGTCTTTGTTTCATTTACAGCCTGAAGGACTTCGTTCAGCAGTCCTCTGCGGTCATAGCCGCTGATTTCAATATCAACATTGTACTCTTTTCGGTCATTAAGCCCTGTTTCCCATTCGACGGGAATGAGCCTTGCCTGTGCATCTTCAGTATGGATGTTCGTACAATCTGAACGATGGACGGACACGCCTCTTCCTTTTGTGATGAATCCGACGATTTCATCTCCAGGCACCGGGTTGCAGCAGCGAGAAAGCCTGATGAGCAGATTATCGATGCCTGAAACCCTTACACCAGATTCACGTTTCTTCACTGGTGAAAAAGACTTGAGTTCGGAAACAGCATTAGAGATATCTTTTTCCTGTTCAAGGTCACGCTTCTTGCGGAGCTTTTCAGTCAGCCTGTTCGCGACCTGAAGCGCCGTAATCCCATTGTAACCAATGGAAGCATATAAATCTTCCTCATGCGTAAAATTGAATTTGTCAGCAACCTTCTTGAGATTTTCAGAGGTCAGAATTTCTTTCACATCAAAATCCATGTTTCGGATTTCTTTTTCTAAAAGTTCCCGGCCCTTTTCAACATTTTCATCCTTCTGCTGCTTCTTGAAGAATTGGCGGATTTTATTTTTCGCCTGGGAAGTTTGAGCAAGCTTGAGCCAGTCTTTGCTTGGTCCGTAAGAATGCTTGGAAGTAAGGATTTCTATGATATCCCCTGTCTTCAGCTGATAATCGAGCGTGACCATCTTGCCATTAACCTTGGCACCGATTGTTTTGTTGCCGATTTCAGAGTGGATCCGGTAGGCAAAATCGATTGGCACAGAGCCAGATGGCAGTTCGATGACATCACCTTTTGGGGTGAATATAAATACCATATCCGAGAAAAGATCAATTTTAAGAGATTCCATGAATTCTTCTGCATTCGCAGTGTCATTCTGGAATTCAAGGATTTCCCTGAACCACGAAAGCTTCGTTTCAAGGTTAGAGCCTTCCGCTGGTTTTCCCTCTTTATATGCCCAGTGGGCAGCTACCCCGAATTCAGCAATCCTGTGCATTTCATCCGTCCTGATCTGGACTTCCAGCGGATCGCCTTTCGGCCCAATTACCGTCGTATGAAGCGACTGGTACATATTCGGCTTTGGCATGGCGATATAATCTTTAAAACGACCAGGCATCGGTTTCCAGCATGTGTGGATGATGCCAAGGATGGCATAGCAATCCTTGATGCTGTCCACGACGATCCTGACAGCCAGCAAATCATAGATTTCATTGAATTGTTTGTTCTGAAGGACCATTTTACGATAAATGCTGTAAATATGTTTCGGCCTTCCGGAGATCTCTGCCTTGATGGAAACCTCGGCAAGGCGGTCCTTCACTTCATCAATGACTTCATCAAGATACTGTTCGCGTTCGGCACGTTTCTTCTTCATCAGGTTAACAATCCTGTAGTATTGCTGTGGATTCAGATAGCGCAATGCCGTGTCTTCAAGTTCCCATTTAATTTTAGAAATACCGAGCCTGTGAGCAAGCGGCGCGAAAATCTCAAGCGTCTCATTGGAAATCCTGCGCTGCTTTTCGAGCGGCAAATGTTTCAGGGTTCTCATGTTATGAAGACGGTCAGCAAGCTTGATCAAGATTACCCGGATGTCCTGAGCCATCGCGACAAACATTTTCCTGTGGTTTTCAGCCTGTTGTTCTTCATGGGACTTGTACTTGATTTTACCAAGCTTTGTCACACCATCTACAAGCATTGCCACTTCATCGGTGAAAGCTGCCCTGATGTCATCAAGCGTTACATCTGTATCCTCTACTACATCATGAAGAAAACCAGCAGCAACTGTCGCGGGATCCATCTCTAGATCTGCGAGAATACCAGCTACCTGGATAGGATGGATAATATATGGTTCACCGGATTTCCGGAATTGGTCATGATGAGCCTGTCTGGCGAATTCATAAGCTTTCCTTACCAATTCCACATGCTCATCGTTAAGATATGATTTAGTACAGTCAATGACTTGTTCTGCTGTCATTACCTGGTCATTCGCCATAGGATCACCTAATTTTTAATTCATTATATTAAATCCGCACATTTAAGCGGAATCCATTGAATAAAATCGACAATTAACTAAAAAATCCTTTTATATACAATAATTATTCTTATAAAGGATTGTTACTATTATCAAAGAAAAATTCGAAGATGTAAAGAGAAAGGAAGAGATTTTACAGTAGAAAATAAAAAAAATGTCGAAAGATGTTTTTTTGCTTAAAATAAATAAATTTTTCATTAAAAAGTGTTTAAGTGGCCGTTCGAAGATTTTCTATAAGAAAAGGGCACTTCGCAAATGAAGCGCCCGGTCTCATTAATACTGCATCAACGTTAAAATATCGTAGCCATCAAGCTTATTTCGGCCATCAAGATAAGTCAGTTCAATCAGGAACGCAATCCCTGCAACGACTCCGCCCAGTTCTTCAACCAGCTTGATTGTTGCTTCAATTGTTCCTCCTGTTGCAAGCAGGTCATCTGTAATCAGGACTCTCTGGCCTGGTTTGATTGCATCCTTATGGATTGTCAACACATCACTGCCGTATTCAAGACCGTAGTTGACCTTAATTGTTTCGCGCGGAAGCTTTCCTTCCTTCCTTACCGGAGCGAAACCTACTCCATGCGCATAAGCTACCGGGCAGCCAATGATGAAGCCACGTGCCTCAGGTCCGACTACCAGGTCAATGTGCTTTTCACGGGCATAAGCCACGATTTGGTCAGTTGCATATCTATATGCCTCGCCATTGTCCATTAAAGTTGTGATGTCCTTAAACTTAATGCCTGGCTTCGGCCAATCGGGAACGATTGTTACGAATTGTTTCAAATCCATTGAATAATTGCCTCCTCATTTTCCACCGACTCTTGGATGAATTGGTCAAACCAATTCTTCAATTGCTCATAAGATGAATAGAGCAATTCATTTTCAAGAGTGAATGCTTGCACCTTGTGCTGATATGTTTTGGATTCCGAAAGATCCCTTTTGGGGACATTTTCTTCCAGTGAAATAAACCCATTGTTTATTTTAACAAAATCTAGTTCAAAAAACACCTGCGACATGAAATCTATTGTTTCTTTTGTCCAGCCTCTATGCCTGGCCAAATCATCACCATAGCGTTTCAGGTCGAATGGTCCTTTATTGGCCAGAAAAGCATAGAACCATTTGAAATGCTCCCTTGTCGGCAGAGTAGTGAAGAAATCACTGTTTTCTTTATAAAAATGGACATAGATTCTTCCAGGTTTTTTACCGGACAGCGTTTTCCCCAGAATCTCCTTGGATGGCGGAAGATCAAGCAAAACGACATAATCCTGATTCATTACTATTTTTTCAGCTTCCTCCTCGCTGCTGATTTGCAGCAAAGAATCTCCCAATATCGCAGAAAACTTTTCTTTCAACTCATGGTTGAAGATGACCCATTTAATCTTTTCTCCCGAAATCATCTCCGGCAGCTTCTCAATTCTCTTAAGGCCGCGGAAGTCAAAAAGCTGCCATGACTTCACTGCCACATCCTTCAGGAAGATTTGCGGTTTTTTGATATTGTTCCATTCATTGATGGATAATTCCCCGATGACGGACAACCTGGAACTCGGCGAGATATGCTCATGGAGATGGCCAAAACCGAAGCCAATGCCATCTATCACTTTTCCTTCTTCTTCAAGGGCAAGTTTTAAATGGGACTGGTCTGCGCCTATCTTTTTTAAAGTTGAGATATTAGCGCCGTCAATAAGGACCTTTGGCTTTGGATTGCTGACACCATAAGGAGAAAGTAAACCAAGCTCGTTGATCGTATCTATATTTATATCGATGATGTCGATTTTCGTATCGATATTTGATACAGGAATTAAATCTTCCTCGGTCAATTGTTCTTTCGCAAGGGTATTAAGCCTTGTTCTTAGTGCATCAACATCGCTCAACTCAAGTGTCATCCCTGCTGCCATTGGATGTCCGCCAAAATGAGGAAGGATATCTCGGCAGGTAGACAGGTTTTTGAATAGATCAAAACCAGCAATACTTCTTGCAGAACCTTTTGCAAGTCCTTTTTCTTTGTCAAAACTAAGAACGATTGCCGGCCGGTAAAATCTTTCTACGAGCTTGGAGGCGACAATCCCGATCACTCCTGCGTTCCAGCCTTCCTTGCCGATGACAAGAACAGGATTATCTTCGACAGGAAAATTCTTCTCCACTTCTTCAATTGCTTCCTGAGCAATTTCAGCGACGATATTTTGCCGTTCTTTATTGATTGAATCAATCTCTTCAGCGAGCATCATTGCCTCTTCACGATCAGAGGTCATCATCAGCTGGACTGCTGGATTCGCACTGCCGAGTCGTCCGGCTGCATTTACCCTTGGTCCGATCAGAAAGCCGATTGTTTCTTCATCGATGGCTGTCCTATCTGTTTTTGCAATTTTCAACAATGCATGCAAACCTGGAGTTTGACTTGTCTTCATTTGCGCAATTCCACTGAGCGCAATCAGCCTGTTCTCGCCTAACAAGGGAACCAAATCGGCAATCGTTCCAATCGCGGCAAATTCCAGCAAATGTTCCGGAAGCCTTCCAAGCAAGGCATGGGCAACCTTGAGGGCCACGCCAACCCCAGCCAGGTCCTTGAAAGGATAAACACTGTCCTCAAGCTTCGGATGGATGATTGCATAGGCATCAGGAAGGACAGGGCCTGGTTCATGGTGATCCGTAATAATCAGATCTATGCCAAGATCCCTTGCCACATTTGCTTCATGAAGCGCTGAAATACCTGTATCTACCGTAATGATTAATCCTATGCCCCTGTCTGCAGCTTTTCGGAATGCCGCTTCATTCGGACCGTATCCTTCTGTAAAACGGTTTGGTATGTAGTAGTCGGCATTCGCACCTATTTCCTGCAGGGCTTTCATCATCACCGTGGTGCTGCTTACACCGTCTGCATCATAATCGCCAAATACCCATATTGGTTCCTGGGTTTCAACGGCCTGATTGATCCGAGCAACAGCCTTGTCCATATCTTTTAACAAAAAAGGATCATGGAATTGGTTGTTTTGTGCAAATAAAAAATACCGAGCATCTTCCACGGTATCCAATCCGCGATTGACTAGCAAAGAAGCTGTCAAATAATTTATGTTCAAATTTTTTGCGAGTAATTCTGTTTTTTCCGGGTCAGATTTTTTTACAATCCACCTTGATTTTGGCTTTAACATACGTTCACCTCTCAGCTTTTTTATTATACAAAAGCAAGATGAGCGTTTCAATGACAATGAATGCTAATATCCGGTGGAATGTAAAATGGCAACATCATGATGATGCTGCCACTGCTAACTGCTTAATGGATATCCTCGATTTGGTGCACAGGCTCTTCCGAGATTGATTCTTTTTCTGCCAGCTGCTCTTCTAAAGCCTTGTTCTGCTTTCTTAATGCTTTTACTTCGCGCTGAAGAACAAACATCCTGAATAAGCCCACCGAACCGACAATGATGCCTCCCATGAGAACAGAGCCAATAATTACAAGGATCAATGGCCATTGAGATTCCCCAAATAAGTAGTTCACTGAAACAGGATCGACATTGATTACTGCGAATAGAGCTACAATCAACGCGAACGCAAATGCCAGCAGCAACGTCCATTGAAACTTCATGCTTTCTCCCCTCCCTACTTTCTATTGTATTTCCACCGTATCATCGAATTTTCCATCTTCACTGAATGGATTGATATGGACCAGGACATTTTGAACATTCTTATTTTCCATCAACCGCTTTTTCACACACTTCCCAATACGGTGTCCTTGTTCAACCGTAATGCCGGGATCAACAGAAATCTTCAGATCGATAATTACATAGTGGCCATGCTCTCTCGCATGCAATTCATCCAATTTCTTTACTTCAGGAATCGATTGGACAACAGTCTTGAATTCTTCTGTATCCTCATCATGGAGCACATGATCCAGAGTATTATGGATCGATTCCCTCCCGAGTTTCCATGCCATCCTGATAACCATCAGCGCAACAAGCAGCCCTGTCACCGGATCGGCATACTCCAGCCAGCCAATCCCGAATTTACCGCCTAAAACCGCTGCGCTGATTCCTATCAATGCAGCAATGGAAGAATACACATCAGACCTATGTTCATATGCATTTACAATGAGTGCATCACTATTCAGCTGTTTTCCCAGCTTGTATTTATACCTGAACATTCCCTCTTTTACAACGATTGAAACGACTACAGCAACAATAGCAATCGATTTTGGAGGCTCTATCGGCTCAAAGAATGCCTCAATAGACGACCGGCCAATTTCAACACCTACAAGCATCAGCAAAACAGCCACAATGATTGCGGCTATTGATTCTGCCTTCCCATGTCCGTATGGATGATCTTCATCAGGCGGGGCTTTTGCTGCTTTTAGTCCAATATATACTGCAAGTGAACCAGCAACATCTGATGCCGAATGGACAGCATCTGCTACCAGCGCTTTACTGTTCGCGTAAATGCCGATAATCCATTTCAACGCCGCAAGAATAATATTTCCAACAACGCCAACCATTGCTGCGAACTCTGCTTTTTTAAATCGAACATCCTTTTCCAATGGCTGAAATCCTCCCTGAAAGAAGCTTGCTGTTATTTTCATATCACAAATCATGCTTCCTTTAGTCTGTCGGCATTGCTTTATTTTTATCCTGAAAGATCGATGCACGAACAAAATGAAAAAATACCACGGAAATCCGTGGTATTTTTTCAACGTTATACTTGAGGCTCGTCGGAGTAAACTTTCTTTTCTTTGTACGTATTGATCGTGCCTTTTTTCTTCAGCTCTTTATTTTTCCATACATACCATAGCTGTGCTGCCAGGAAGACGGAAGAGTAAGTTCCTGCAATTAAGCCGATAAGCAGTGCAAAGGAGAAATTCCAGATCGAAGAACTTCCGAATAAAAGCAGGGCAACTACAGTAATAACTACTGTGAGGACAGTATTTACTGAACGGCCCAGTGTCTGGCGCAGTGAAGTGTTCACTACTTCAGCAATTTCTTCAGATGTCTTCAGGCGTTTCTTTTTCACCATATTTTCGCGCATCCTGTCAAAAGTTACGATCGTATCATTAATTGAATAACCAACGATCGTCAGAATTGCGGCGATAAAGGTGATATCTACTTCAAGTCTTGTGATACTGAAAATTACGATAACGAAGAAAGCGTCATGCAGCAAAGCAATGATCGCTGCGAGTGCCATGTAAATTTCAAATCGGACAGTAACATATATGATTATTCCAATTGATGCGATAACAAGAGCAATCATCGCATTCTTAGCCAGTTCTTTACCGACCGTTGGTGATACTGTGCCAATGTTCGGCTCTGACCCAAATTCATCTTTGAGCTGTGTTTTAAGCTCTGCAATTTCAGTCTTGCTTAATACACCTTTTAATCTGGCAACGCCTATTTCACCTTGATCTCCAGAAATTACGATATCATCGGTTTCAATGCCAGCCTTTTTTAGCTCTTCTTTGACCTGTTCGGTTGTTAATTTATCGTCAGACATGATTTCAACTCTAGTACCGCTTGAAAAATCGATCGCAAGGTTCAGACGGAATATAAGCAAAGTTACAAGCCCAACCCCAATCAAAATTGCAGTAGCTGTAAAGAATTTCTTTCTATTTTGGACAAAGTCAAATCGATCGAATTTTGTCTTTAAATCGAGAGTATCAAGACCTTCCGAAATGTCATGGATATCCGAATTTTTAACTCCGAACCACCAAGGCTTGTTTTTGAACAGACCGCTGTTTACCCAAAGACTTAGGAATAGGCGGGCACCGAAAACTGCTGTAATAAAGCTCGCAAGGATACTGATTATAAGCATCGTTGCAAAACCCTTCACCGAGCTTGTACCATACGCGAACAGAACAATTGCAGCAAGAATTGTCGTCAAGTTAGCATCGAGGATCGTTGACAATGACCCTTTACTTCCTGCATCAAATGCAGCTTTGATATTCCGGCCAACTTTAAGTTCTTCTTTAATCCGTTCATAGGTAATGATATTGGCGTCAACCGCCATACCAACTCCAAGAATTAACGCAGCAATTCCTGGTAACGTAAGAACACCATTCATCCAATCAAATATCAGCAGAATGAGGTAAATATAGATCGATAAAGTCACGATCGCGACAACACCTGGTAAACGGTAGTATGCGAGCATGAAGATGAATATCGCTGCTACACCAATTATGCCAGCGAAGATTGTCTCATTTAATGCCTGCTCACCAAACTTTGCTCCAACTGATGTGGAATAGGTTTCATCCAGCTTAACTGGAAGGGAACCAGCGTTTAGCAGTGATGCAAGCTGCTGCGCTTCTTCGATAGTGAAATTACCTGTGATTTCAACGTTTTTCTGATTCAATACTTGGTCTACATTTGGATTGGAAAGGAATTTAGGATTCGGTTTCATCCTTTCTTCCTTATAAGAATCCTTCCCCTCCTCAAAATCCAGCCAGATGATCAATTGGTTTTCGGGTGCCATGTCGCGGATTTCCTTGGTGATTTCACCAAATTGATCGCCATCTTTTAACGTAATCGAAATGCTCGGCTTGTTTTGCTGGTCAAAGCTTTGCTTCGCACCATTCTCAGCCAAATCTCCGCCATCCATCATAATCCGGTCGTTAACATCCCGGAAAGTAAGATTGGCTTCAGTGGAAAGAATTTCACGAGCTTTATTCTGGTCTTTGACACCTGCCAGCTGAACACGAATCCTATTGTCACCCTCAATTTGGATATTCGGTTCACTTACACCAAGAACATTGACCCTTCGTTCCAGCGCCTCTGCTGTACTTTTCAAAGTTTCACGGTCAATTTCCTGTCCCTTTTCCAATGGAGTAACATCGTAAAGGACTTCGAAGCCCCCCTGAAGGTCCAGTCCGAGCTTGATATCTTTCAATATATTCTGGGTTGTTGCACCCATAGCGCTTCCAATTAGCAATACCAGCAAAAAGAAGGCCACGATGCGGCTGCGTTTTACCATTATGTAAAAATCCTCCTTATTCTTCGCACAAACATGCTGCAAGACAATAAAACTTTCAGACAAAAAATAAAACTGACAGTAACCAATTTATAGCATTCTAATTATGTAACAGTTTAAAAAAACTGTCAATTAAGCTTCTCGTTCTCCATATTGAGGAGTTTCTATCCAGAAAATATCGGCTTTTGAATTTTTATGTATTAAGAAAAATGAAACTATTTAAGCAATTCCCTGCGTTCGTCTTCATTATCTAGGGCAAAATCGCCAAGCTTGAATGCTTCCACAGTTGTGAAGTTCATCAAGTCGCCTATTTTTGCTGATAAGATATCCGCAACAATTTCATACATTTGAATCTCATCTTTCGGCTTCTTCCATTTTTTCTTTGTGAGATACTCCCATAATTCTTTTTCAGAGACCTTTTCATAACCGAATATTTTGAATTCTTCGATTTTACTTAACAATGCCGGCTTCACTTCGTTATAAAACCGTTCGTATTGATGGGTTTTACTCATGTACTTTCCTCCCAGTCCCATTTTCTAGTCTTTTATGTTTTAACCTTGTCATGCTTTGTCCACTTTCATGCATATAGTTAATTGTATATGAAATATGCATTTTTGAGAAGGCAGGGAGTGGAATGTCGAAGTTTTTAAAAGGAACATTTATTTTGTTACTGGCCGGGCTCGTAACCAGGGTTCTTGGTTTCATAAATCGGATTGTCATTGCCCGTTTCATTGGTGAAGAGGGTGTTGGTTTATATATGATGGCTTTCCCGACAATGATGCTGGTTGTAACCATTACACAGCTTGGCCTCCCTGTGGCGATTTCCAAAAATGTCGCGGAGGCAGAAGCAAAAGGCGACTTTCCCAAAATAAAGAAAATATTAGTCGTGTCACTTGCAACGACGATTTCCCTTTCAATCATCTTCACACCGGCACTCATTTTCCTTGCTCCTTATTTGTCAGAAACACTTTTTACAGATCCACGGACTCACTGGCCACTGCTGGCGATTGCACCGATTGTTCCGATCGTGGCTGTATCATCTGTCCTTCGAGGCTACTTCCAGGGAAGACAGAATATGCGGCCATCTGCAATTTCCCAGGTGATTGAACAACTAGTGCGCATTACCCTGATTGCTGTTCTCACGAAGAGCTTCATGCCATACGGGATTGAATATGCTGCTGCAGGAGCGATGATTGCATCCGTACTGGGTGAATTGATTTCATTAATTTACTTAATGACCACATTCAAGCTCAGGAAGAAATTCCGTTTAAGAAAAAACTTTTTTCAATACGTCCATTCAGGTAAATCGACTTTCAATGAATTGATGCGGATTGCTTTGCCTACTACAGGTTCAAGGATGATCGGGTCAGTTTCCTGGTTCTTCGAGCCGATTGTTGTGGCGCATAGCCTGGCAATTGCCGGAGTGGCAGCAGTTGCCGCAACGAAACAATACGGTGCACTCACCGGTTTCGCCATGCCATTGCTGCTGCTCCCATCCTTTATCACCTATTCTCTATCCACTTCCCTTGTTCCGGCGATAAGCGAGGCCAATTCGAAGAAAAATGGAAAAGTCATAGAGCATCTCCTTCAGCAGTCGCTGCGGTTCTCGCTCCTCACCGGCGGACTTGCAGTCGTTGTCCTTTATGTATTCGCAGACCCATTGATGACCTTAATGTATGGGACATCAAATGGATCGCAGTTCATCAAGCTTATGGCGCCATTCTTCCTGTTCTATTATTTCCAGGGACCACTGCAGGCAGCACTTCAGGCACTTGATTTGGCAAGAGCAGCGATGATCAATAGCTTGATTGGCAACCTTGCCAAGACAGCGGTAATCTTTTTGTTGGCCAGCCAGCCTGCCTTTGGCATCAATGGTGTGGCACTTGGAATGGTAATGGGCATCGTTTTGATCACGCTCCTCCATTTTGCCACCATGCTTAAAGCCATTTCGTTCACTTTCTATGTCATGGATTATATAAAAATGTTTACAGTCATCGCAGCATCAGGATTATTGGGCTTCCTTCTCTGGGACACAGTTTCTGACAGCATGGGGCTTGCTGCCGGGATTCTTGCAAGTACAGGGGTAATTAGTTCGATCTATATTTTCCTTTCGATAGTCCTTGGCTTGATAAGGAAACAGGAACTCCAGAGAATCAGCAAGATGTTCTATAATTTCTTAAAAAAAATAATATCGTAAAAAAACGTGGAGAAACTCCACGTTTTTACTGGTCTTTTAAATCAATATAGAACTCGCCATTCTGAAAGCTGCAGAAAGAAATATCCTCCGGATCAGAATATCCTTTATTCTTCAGCTGGTCTAGCAGCCATGGCTTCGACTTGTCCACCAGTTTAAGATTATCCTCCTGGATTGCCCCATCAATAATTAAAGGCAGGGCAAGGCTGCTGTTGTCTTGCTCACTGCCATCACCATCATGATTTTTTTGGAAAATGGAAAGAGTTCCTGACGGCTCCAAAATCGCATACTCAACATCTGCGATATTTCCGACATCCTTTTCTCTTAATTGCAGCAGTAAATCGTCAAAATTGTATCTTTGTGCCCGCATTGCCTTTTCATCAATTTTCCCATTATTAATGATGATCGTCGGCATCCCATCCACAATATCCCGGAACTTCTTGCTTTTCAGGGAAAAAACAGCAAGCGTGATTTGTACGATTACCAAAAGCATAATTGGCAATAAAGTGTTTATTATTGGGTCTTTTGTATTTTCGATTGCAACTGCTGCCATTTCAGCAATCATGATATAGACAACTAAATCTAGTATGCTCAGTTCACCGATTTCCCTTTTTCCCATCAGTCGGAAAATCAGGAGAATCAACAAATAAAGGAACAACGTTCTAAAAAGAATGACGACGTATTCTTCCACTTTTTTCCCGCCTTTCAAACAACATTCCTCTATAGTCTTTAACGGGGAAAATAAAAAATACCTATCGTTTCAATTTTTTAAGCTGCATTAACAGGAAAACTGATTCTATTTGTCCCTTTCCACGAATATGCTTGTACTAGACAATTCCCGTTTACAGGGGAATCAGATTAGAGAGGAGAGGGGTTAATGGAATCCAAGAATTTAGGCAAGGCCGTCCTTTACGGTGTGATTGCAATATTCCTATTGGCAATCGTCAGCAGTTTTATATTTTCTCTTCTTTTAAAATTCACTTCAATCCAAGAATCTTCACTTCAGTACGTTATGACTTCAATCTCATTTTTATCGATTTTCATCGGCGGCTTCATCACTGGCGGAAACGGGAAGGAGAAAGGCTGGCTGATTGGAGGAGCTACAGGGCTGGTTTATTCGGTGATTATTTTCCTGTTCCAGTTCCTCGGGTATGACAGCTTATTCACAGTTGAACAAATCATCTATCATGTTTGCTATATCACCACTGCGATGATGGGAGGAATCCTTGGAGTGAATATTGCCGGAGGACCTTCGAAAGCATAAAAAAGAAGCGGATTGAACCCAATCCGCTTCTTTTTTCCCTTCTGCACAGACAGAGGGCGATTTAAATTATTTCGCAAGCATGCCGCCTGCAGATTCTTTTACATCACGAATCGCAGCACGGTCATATGTAAGACGGCTTCCGTCACCGCATCTGATGACGACAGTTCCTTCTTCAATTGCATCTACAGTTCCATGCAAACCGCCGATTGTAACTACCTTATCACCTTTTTGAAGGTCACTCTGCATTTGCTGAACCGCTTTTTGCCTCTTCTGCTGAGGGCGGATCAGTAAAAAGTAGAACAATACAAACATAAGCAACAGCGGGAATACTGTACCTACTAATCCTTCCATTCATTTCCCCTCCTTTCATTGTTCAAGGCTGCTTTCGCATAAATACGAAATACCTTTGGTAAGCAGTTTATTTAGAAGTTTTTGGCATTTGGCTTATTGAAGCCATATTGCTCAAAGAACTCTTCTCTAAAATCCCCCAGACGGTCTTCACGAATCGCCTGTCTGACCTGCTCCATTAAGTTTATCAGAAAATAGAGATTATGATAAGAAGTAAGTCGAATTCCGAACGTTTCATCCGTCTTAATCAAGTGGCGTATATAAGCCCGGCTGTAATTACGGCAAGTATAGCAATCACAATTCGGATCCAATGGGCCAAAATCACGGGCGAACTTCGCGTTCTTCACTACCAGTCTTCCTTCACTTGTCATAAGTGTACCATTACGGGCAATCCTTGTTGGAAGGACACAGTCAAACATATCAATTCCGCGAATCGCTCCATCGATCAATGAATCGGGTGAACCTACACCCATCAAATAACGCGGCTTGTCAGACGGCAGCCAAGGTGTAGTGAAATCAAGCACTCTGTTCATAACATCCTTCGGTTCGCCCACTGACAGTCCCCCAACGGCATAGCCAGGGAAATCCATCGATACTAGATCTTTCGCGCTTTGTTTTCTTAATTCCTCATATTCCCCGCCCTGGACGATTCCGAACAATCCCTGGTCCTGCGGGCGCTTATGAGCTTTCAGGCAGCGCTCTGCCCAGCGTGACGTTCTTTCAACAGACTTTTTCATATAGTCAAATTCTGCAGGGTACGGGGGGCACTCATCAAATGCCATCATGATGTCAGAACCTAGGGCATTCTGGATTTCCATTGCCTTCTCTGGGGAAAGGAAAAGCTTGTCCCCATTTAAGTGATTGCGGAAATGGACACCTTCCTCTTCAATTTTCCTGAATTCACTTAATGAAAATACCTGGAAACCACCTGAATCTGTCAGGATGGCGCGATCCCAGTTCATGAATTTGTGCAGGCCGCCTGCTTCCTGGACAATTTCATGGCCAGGACGGAGCCATAGGTGGTAGGTGTTGCTCAGGATGATTCCTGCTCCCATTTCAACCAATTCTTCAGGTGCCATCGTTTTGACGGTTGCAAGTGTGCCTACCGGCATGAAAACAGGCGTTTCAAATGAGCCGTGGGGTGTATGCACACGCCCTAGCCTCGCGCCTGTTTGCTTACAGGTTTTAATTAATTCATAACGGATTGCTGACAATTGTTATACTCCTTCCAATGCATGAACTCTTTATGCAATTGTATATTTCTCTTGTTATAGTATCAGCATCGCATCGCCGAAGCTGAAGAAGCGATACTTTTCTGCGACTGCTGTGTTATATGCATTCAGGACGTGGTCCCGGCCAGCTAATGCGCTGACAAGCATGATAAGTGTTGATTTAGGCAAATGGAAATTGGTGATCATGCCATCGATTGCCTTGAATTCATATCCTGGATAAATGAAGATATTGGTCCAGCCATTTTCGGCCACGAATCTGCCATTGTTGGCGGAGGCAATCGTTTCAAGTGTCCTTGTTGATGTCGTGCCTACCGTAATGATCCTGCCGCCTTTTTCGCGTACAGAATTAAGCAGTGATGCTGTCCCTTCTGTCACCTGGTAAAACTCAGAGTGCATATCGTGCTCTTCTATAGAGTCAACGCTTACCGGCCTGAAGGTACCCAGCCCAACGTGTAGAGTGATGAAGGCAATGTGGATGCCCATTCCCTTGATTTCCTCAAGCAGCTCTTCGGTAAAATGCAATCCGGCCGTCGGCGCGGCTGCCGATCCTCTTTCCCGGGCAAACACAGTCTGGTACCGATCCTTATCCTCCAATTGCTCCTTGATATAAGGAGGAAGAGGCATTTCACCCAACTGCTCAAGCACCTCATAGAAAATGCCTTCATACGAGAACTTAAGGTTACGGCCGCCATGTTCGGCTTCCCCTGTGCATTCCGCTGTAAGAAGTCCATCACCAAATATAATCTTCGTGCCTTCCTTGACTCTCTTTGCAGGTTTGACAAGCGTTTCCCACTCATCTCCCTCAAGCTGTTTCAATAGAAGGACCTCAATCTTGGCTCCTGTATCCTCTTTCATTCCAAAAAGCCTTGCTGGCAGCACTTTTGTGTCATTGAGGACTAGGCAATCCCCAGGCTTAAGATAGTTTTTAATATTTTTGAAAACATCATGCTCTAATTTGCCTGTTTCTTTATCCAGAACCATCAGCCTGCTTTCAGCTCTTTGCTCCAGAGGGGTCTGGGCAATTAATTCTTCAGGCAGATGAAAATCAAACAAGTCTACTTTCATGTTGTCACCCTTACTTTTCAATTCGTCATTTAATTCATTTTGTTACTGCTGACTTCATCGGAAACGTCCGATAAAATAGAAAATCGCTGATAAGATGATGCTTGCTACGATGGACGTTACGATCGGGAAATAAAAGGTTGTACTCCCCTTTTTTATCACAATATCTCCCGGAAGTCTCCCCAAATTGATAAACTGCATGAGGAAACCAATAATGAAAATAACTGCACCCGCAATCATTACGAACTTCGCTGGCCCTGTCATCTTTCAGGCACCTCCAATTGGAAATGTCGGTATACGGATTCCGTTACAATTCTGCCTCGTGGCGTCCGTTGAAGGAACCCAATCTGCAGGAGATAAGGTTCGTACACATCTTCTATTGTCTGCGATTCTTCCCCGACGGTAGCGGCAATGGTCTCTAAACCGACCGGGCCGCCACGGAATTTTTCTATAATGCCTTTAAGCAGTTTATGGTCTATGTGGTCGAGGCCAAGCCTGTCTACCTGCATCAGTTCCAGAGCCTCATTGGCAAGTGCCTCCTCAATCGCTCCATTGCCGCGAACCTGCGCGAAATCCCTTACGCGTTTCAACAGGCGATTGGCAATCCTCGGAGTACCTCTAGATCTTCTTGCCAGTTCTTGAGCAGCAAGCCACTCAATCTCCGTTTCGAGGAGTTCGGCTGTTCTGACAACAATATCCGTCAGCTGTCTCTCATTATAGTATTCCAATCGGCTCAGGACTCCAAACCTGTCTCTTAATGGAGCAGACAATGAACCCGCACGCGTTGTCGCACCAACAAGCGTGAATGGCGGCAGATCAAGCCGGACAGAACGGGCACTAGGGCCTTTCCCAATGACGATATCCAGACAAAAATCTTCCATTGCAGGATAGAGCACCTCTTCAATTGTCCGTGGTAGTCTGTGGATTTCATCGATGAACAGGACATCACCTGGCTCCAAAGCCGTCAAAATTGCTGCAAGGTCCCCAGGCCTTTCGATCGCCGGCCCTGAAGTGGTCCTCAGATTCACTCCCATCTCATTGGCAATGATGGCTGCAAGCGTCGTCTTACCCAGTCCAGGCGGTCCATAAAGCAATACATGGTCAAGCGTTTCACGCCTCATTTTAGCCGCTTCAATAAACACCTCTAAATTGGCTTTAACTTTATCCTGTCCGATATATTGCCTGAGAGTCTGGGGACGCAGGCTCTGCTCAAATGAAACATCCTGGTCGCCCGCTTCACTGGAGATGATTCGTTCTTCCATCTGTTTCTCACCCTTCAATCATCTTTTTTATCTTAGGCTCAGTTAAATTTGGCTGTTGATTTTCGTTCCAGGCGCATCGCTTTCCGCGGGCAGTCTGAGAGCCTCCTCGGCGCTTAAGGCGCCTGCGGGGTCTCCCATGACTTGCTCATCCCGCAGGACGTTGATTGAACTTCCTCGAACCGGCCCACTCACGAGGAAAATGCGTTAGCATTTTCAGAGGAGTCTTCGCGCCTTCCACTACAATCAACAGGTAAAAAAATTCAACATGAGGCAATAACAGAGCCTTATCTTAAAAGCTTCTGCAATGCCATTTTAATGTATTGGTCCGTTGTCAACTGTTCCTTTTTCAAGTCTGGCATGATCTTGCGAATTTCTTTTTCAGAATAGCCAAGCGCCTTCAAGGCCAGGACAGCTTCGTCTAATTCGGTCGAATGGCTGACTGCTGCAGCTACTTCATCGGCATTGAAAAGGTTAGGGAAAAAGTCTGGAACGAGGTCATGCAGCTTTCCCTTCAGATCCAAAATCATTTGTCTCGCTGTCTTTTTCCCTACACCAGGGAATTTGACAAGGAAGGATTCATCTTCATTTTCAATGGCCTGTACCACTTGTTCAGGCTCACCGGATGCAAGGATGGCCAGTGCACCCTTTGGACCGATTCCGGATACATTAAGAAGCCTGGTAAAAAGTGCTTTTTCTTCTCGGTTCTTAAAACCGTAAAGGGCAATAAGATCTTCACGCACATAATGATATGTATAAATACGAATCTCTCTGCCTGCTTCTTTTGTAAAAACGAACGGGTTCGGCGTCATGATTTGATAGCCAATGCCGTTATTTTCAACAACTATATATTCAGGACCGACAAAATCGACGGTTCCTTTGATGAATTCAAACAATATTCTCGCCCCTCTGCTTTGCTGTACCTCATTTTAACATACAATTTTTAAAGGTATGAATAAAATTATGCTAAAAAGGCGAACGTATGTCCATTTTTCAATTCAGAGTTTATATTTTCTGGAGGGAAGCAGGCATCAGACACAAATAAGAGCCAGTCAGCCCGGCTCTTCAAGGTTTTTCGTATATGGTTTGAACGTTTCCAGCACTTCCTGATAGCATTGTTTACTTTTGATTGGAATTCCTTTTTTCAATTGATCGTGTTTGAAGCTTTCTAGCCTTCCAAGGTCAATCTGAAAGAATGATTGGATGATATTTGAACCTTCAGGCCTTCCATTGAAAATCGTCAGGACTCCTTCGTCCGACAGGCCAAAATAGCCATTGGCTTTCAGGAGAGGAGAGATATCATCAATGTCCTGCCTGAATACGGCCTTTTCCACTTCCATATCGACAAGCTGCCATTTATCGTACTTTGCCCAGAAATCTTCCATCGACCAAATGGTTTCCCTGACTTTTTCCTCGCTCATTTCCCCGTCAAGATAAACCCTTTGCAAAATGATCGTAACCTCAATAGGTTCTTCGGCTTCATTTTTTGATGCTTCAGGCTTCTCAGCAAAAGCAGGTTCTGACTGAAGTGCAAACCGGCAGCCAGTAAAACTGATCAGTAGCAATACAGCTATGCCGAACGCTTTTAACCTATTATTTGAACCCATTGCTGTCCACCTCTCTTTATTGTTCTTTTGAAATATAGGATGAATCCTTATTCAAACATAGTTTAGCCAAATTTATCTTGTTTATCCTTATTCCCCAGAACCATTTCGTAACGTTCTAAAAATGGACATAAAAAGAAGGCTAAGCGTTTGCCTGCCTTCCCTTTATACTAATTATTCAGGTTTATGCTTTCACGCGGATTTCCGTTCTTGCGGTCGTAATCGATATTTCTTGTCCTGCTGAATGTTCCTTCATCTTTCATGATGCGCAGCTGCCTGCCTTCGATGTATGGCATTACAGCTTTCCTGATTGCTTTCTTTGTTTGTTTTTCCAGCGAATCATCCTTATAGGTAACAGCAATTTCAACTTCCCTTCCGAACAAAATGGATCTGACTTTATCCACATTATCGACGGATTCAGCAGCAATCCCTACTTTTCGCGCCAGCTTATTATCTTGTTCGGAATTGCTGTAAATTCCTACTTTCCCACTGCCCCTATCTTCATTCAAGTGGCCATGATAATTCAGATCCCCGCGGCTGTAACGATTATCCCTTTGGAAAAAGTTGTGGTCATGGTCAGAACGCGGAACCGTCGGGTTGGGAGGATTTCCATTTGCGTCCCTGGACTGCATCATGATCCGCTTATTATCCCTCGTGACTCTGCCTTCCTTGCCGAAGTTATGGTCAAAGATTTCTGTCACTGCGCCCTCTCTGTCGTCCATCACATCGACTTCATTTCCTTTTTCATTCGAATAATAGCCGAATGGCTGTGCAGGATTGGCATTACGGTCCTGAATAGCGGTTTCATCATTTCCATTACAAGCTGTCATCCCCATCACAAGCAGGGATGCAAAAGGAACGAACAACATCCTCTTATTCAATCGAATAACCCCCATCCTTGCTATTCTGAGCATTTTTTTCATGCTCATTATTAGGGTGTGGATGGGGCTTGTTTTTCATTCTGTCAGATACGCCCAAAAAGGGGCACAAGCCTTATTTTAACCTGGACTTTACCTCTTCCTGGAATTGTTTTCTCTGTTCGAACTGGCTGACCGTCATGTCAACAATCGGAGCAGTCCGATAAGGGTTTTTATTTTCTCCTTCCCTCAGCAGCCTGTTCCATTCCCTCAAAAGATCAGCCGGATACAGTAATCCATATAAAAATGCATCATTATTGAGCCAGTTATTTATATGGTTTATTTTTGCCAGTGAATCAAACTTCCAATCCAAAAATGGCAGGATCCGATTAGCGTACTGGAGCATATCGTATGCCCTTGAACCTGTGCTGATCAAATCAAAATCAATGATATGAAGTTTCCCATCCTTAGATCTCAGGAAATTATGATGTGCTACATCTCCATGCAGGATGGCAGGATTTTCTGTTTCAAGATTCTTTTTTAAAGGACTAAAACCATTCAATGAGAAATCAGCCCACTCTAAAAATTCTTTTGTGAATTGCCTGCTTATAAAATAATGGATTGGCGCCAGATTATTTGCGAACTCACTTCTTCTCTGATGCCATTTTCTTGTTAAATCCGTTTTCGGTAGCAGACTTGCATAAGAACCCGCCAGTTCGCATGTTTTATCATGGAAGGCATTCAACAGAGTAACTCCTTCTTCCCTGTCATTCTTTCGGCCATAATGAAAATGTTCATCATGCGGAGGGATATATTCCAAACATCCATAATATACATTTTGGAAAAAAAGCGGATTGGTGCCAGGTGTATAAAAGGAATAAGACTGGTCAAAACCAGATTTCCGCAATGAAGAAGTAAAAGCTTCCTGTATCTTTAATTTCCTTAAGTCTTTATACCCTTTGAGAATGAATTTGGTTTTGTCTGTCTGGACCATGTAGACATTTCCTCTTAACTTTTTCATTCCATGGATCGTTTCCCCAAGTTCCCTGGATAAATAAGAGAAGAGACGATTGAAAAAGTAATCGTCTCCGGCTCTCCTGATGTTAATATTCATTGCTCTCTTCGTCAAAACGAGGCATTGGCATTCCATAGCCTCCGCCCATTGGTCCTTGAGCGTATGGATTCATCATGCCCTGAGGTCCCATGCCCATTGGGAATCCATGTTGAGGATATGGCTGCAGCCCTGGTGCTCCCGGATAGCCATGGTGAAATTGAGGGGGCATTCCCGCGCCCATTACTCCATACGGACTGCCCATCGGTCCACCACCACACCCGCAATCATACCCCATGCCTTGAACTCCCTGCTTTGGCATCATCGGCGGCTGCATAGCTCCACCGACTGGCGGCATTTGGTTATCCATCATCCCGCCTACCTGCGGCATTTTTGGCATATTGTTCTCCATCATTCCGCCTACCTGCGGCATCATTGGCATATTATTATCCATCATCCCGCCTACCTGTGGCATCATTGGCATGTTGTTGCCCATCATTCCGCCTACCTGTGGCATCATTGGCATGTTGTTATCCATCATTCCGCCTACCTGCGGCATCATTGGCATGTTGTTATTCATCATTCCGCCTACCTGTGGCATCATTGGCATGTTGTTGCCCATCATTCCGCCTACCTGCGGCATCATTGGCATGTTGTTATTCATCATTCCGCCTACCTGTGGCATCATTGGCAGGTTATTATCCATCATTCCGCCTACCTGCGGCATCATTGGCATGTTGTTATCCATCATTCCGCCTACCTGCGGCATCATTGGCATGTTGTTGCCCATCATCCCGCCTACCTGCGGCATTTGATTATTCATCATGCCAGCAACCTGAGAAGACATTTGATCTTGCATTCCGCCTACCTGTGGCATCTGTGGCATTGGCATTTCTGATGATTCATCATCCATCATTCCGCCTACTTGCGGCATCATCTGATTATCCATCATTCCGCCTACTTGCGGCATTTGGTTATCCATCATGCCACCTACTTGGGGCTGCATAGGCATCTGGTCATCCATCGCACCGGCAACCTGAGGCATATATGGCATTTGCTGAGGATAGCCGTATCCATAAGGCGGACAGTAGCCAGGGCCAGGCATGACTGGAGATGTCGGAACACCGTAGAATGTCGGACCGCTCATTTCCGGTGACACCTGCGAAGGCATATTATCACCCATTGGGTATGATGATGATTCCAAATCCTGGGCTGGCATGGCCATATTCGGCATCATTCCCGGATACTGGGCTCCAAGTACTTGCGGATATGGCATCATTTGTTGTTGTGAACCAGGATAGCCATAAGCAGGACCAGTCATGGAAGGTGCACCAGGGTAGCAATTATAAGGATATGGGATCATTGGCTGTTGGTAACCTCCTTGAACTAATGGCATCATAGAAGGTGCTTCATCCATGAAATCATTCTTTTCGATTTTAATTCCAGGTTTGATTTCAGATTTTAACCCACTTGGCTTTACCTCAGCCTTCGACTGAGGCAGAACTTGCGGTTTTACCTCTTGCTTAGCTTGAGGCTTTACCTCCTGCTTAACCTCTTGTTTTACTTGAGGCTTTACCTGAGGTTTTACTTCTGGTTTGATTTCCGGGAAGATATTATCTGGTTTAGGCGGGAGCTGCGGCTTTGGCTGCGGCTGAGGCGGGAGCTGCATGTTTGCCATATTCATCATATAGTAGTTGTTGATATCAATGTCTGGCTTGATTTGTTTTGGCATTTTTGGAGTATATGGTTTAACAGCTTCTTCCTTTTTAATCGGTTTAGGAGCTTCTTGTATAGGCATTTCTTTCTTTGGCTGTTCCTTTACAGGGAGTTCTTTTGGAACCTCCTTTACCGGAGCCTCCATTTTCACCTGCTCAGGAATTGGCATTGGTTTCTCTTTGGCAATCGGCATTTCCTTTTTGCTACCCATATTGATTTTTGCTTGAGGCGTTCCACCTGTGATAGGAGCTTCTTTCTTTACTGTCCCACCGACAGTTGGAACTTTTATTTTCATACCGGGCATAATCATATCAGGGTTGCTGAGCTGTGCATTCATCTTTTTCAGCTCTTCAAAGTTCACGCCGTACTTCTTGGCGATCTTCCAAAGAGTATCCCCTTTCTGTACGATATGGATCTTCATCCTGATTCCCTCCTATGGCATAAGTCCATATATTCTATGTTGGTGTGGGCAAATTGCTAACAATCTTCAAAAAAACTTATGCTTCTATCTAAATAAATATGTTTTTTCCAATGATATTAAGCTTATCCCAAAAAAAATTCCTTCCCTTATCCGGGAAGGAATTCTGGTCATGACTGCTCAAGCATACGGTTCAATGCAAGCTTTGCATTGTGTGCAGTTTCTTTGTCCACTTTTATAATATTTGTTTCATATCCCTGCATAACCGAATCAAGGCTCCATGCAAGATGCTGAAGGTCAATTCTGTTCATGGTCAGGCAAGGGCACATATGAGGGTTCAATGAGATAATCTGTTTATCAGGATGCTGTGCAATCAGGCGATTCACAAGGTTCATTTCAGTTCCGATTGCCCACGCAGAGCCCGCTGGTGAAGCTTCAATTGCTTCAATGATGTAATTTGTCGAACCTGCCATATCAGAAAGCTCCACAACTTCTCGTCGGCATTCAGGGTGGACAATGATCTTCATCTCCGGGTTGGCTTTGCGGACTTGAACGGTATTTTCAACGGTGAAATTCTCATGAACGGAGCAGTGCCCCTTCCAGAGAATCACTTTTACGCTCTCAAGCGGCCCGTCAAACTCCAGGATGTTTTCAATCGGATTGTAAACGGCCATCTCATCTAGTTGAATCCCAATGTTAAAAGCTGTGTTCCTTCCCAGGTGCTGATCCGGAAGAAAAAGCAATCTTTCCTTTTTGGAAAAAGCCCAGCGCACCATCTTCTCGGCGTTTGATGACGTCACGGTCGCCCCGCCATTCGCGCCAACGATTGATTTTATCGCTGCTGTTGAATTCACATAGGTCAACGGCAGGATTGTATCACCAAACAGTACCTGCAGGAATTCCCACGCTCTCTCGGTCTGGTAAATATCCGCCATATCCGCCATCGAGCACCCTGCCCTCATATCCGGAAGATACACTTTTTGATTTTCAGTTGTTAAAATGTCCGCTGTTTCCGCCATAAAATGAACACCGCAAAACACAATGTGTTCCGCCTCCCTGTTTTCTGCGGAAAGCTGGGCAAGCTTTAAAGAATCGCCTGTTGCATCAGCAAATTGAATTACTTCATCTTTTTGATAATGATGTCCGGGGATAAAGAGTTTTTCCCCCATTTTTTGCTTAATATCCTTGATCATGTCCTCCAGTTCCTGCACAGACATGTTCCTGTATTTCTCAGGCAGCAACCTAGATTTCGTTTCGAGCGCCTCCAGAATATTCATACGCTAAATCCCCTTTCGTTTCAGCCAATACTTTCGCGCTTATATCTAAAGACTTTACAGAGTGAGTGAGGAATCCGAGTGATATATAATTCACGCCGCAATCACCGTAGCCGTGAAGGTTGTCAAACGTAATTCCCCCTGATGCTTCTGTTAAAATCCCATCCGGAACCAAATCGATCCATTCCTTGATTTCTTCAGGTGTCCTGTTGTCAAACATGATGCAGTCTGCCTTTGCTTCTATTGCTTCGAGCAGCTGCTCCTTCGTCTCAATCTCCACCTCGACTTTAACCATATGGCCAAGGCTTGATTTTACCGTTTGAACTGCCTTGCTGATGGAACCTGCGAAGGATATATGATTGTCCTTGATCATGACAGCGTCATACAAACCATACCGGTGGTTGTACCCGCCCCCGCAGCGAACTGCATACTTCTCAAGCATCCGCAATCCTGGTGTCGTCTTGCGGGTATCACAAATCCTTGTCTTCCTGCTGTCCAATACAGCAACGGCTTCAGTTGTTTTTGTCGCAATACCGCTCATCCGCTGAATCAGGTTCAGAACGACTCTTTCAGCTTTCAGCAAGGCAGAAACCTTGCCGGATATCCTTGCAAGTTCCTGTCCCTTCACGACTTTTTCTCCATCTTTTACATTGATGTTGATTTCGCTATTTTCATCCATCAGCTGAAATCCAGTGGAGATGATTTCTTCACCGCAGAAAATCCCATCATCCTTTGCAATCAGCACCATTCTTCCCCTGTTTTCTTTTCCAAAAATCAACTCACTGGTCACATCTCGGTCACCGATATCTTCAATAAAAAATTGTTCAAGTAGCAAGCGCAGTTTGATTGAATTCATGCTTCCCATCCTTTACGATTTTTCGTTGATGGATGATCTGTTTTTTCATCCAGTTTCCATTATCCTCATTCGGAAAATCATCCCTGTAATGTCCTCCCCTGCTTTCCGTCCTTTCCAGTGCGGATTCCGTGATCAGCGTTGCGGTTATGAACATAAACAGCTTATTAATCTCATCTTCTGTCAAGTGGTCGAGCGGGACCTCCAGCCATTCATCAATGCCTGACTGTGCGAACCATTCCTTTTGTGCCGTCAGTGTTGCCTTTGTCCTGACAATACCTGTCAGGTCCATCATTGTTTTTTTAAGCTCTGTTATTTCAGGCAGAGGACTGAGGGAAAAGTTGAGTGAACTTTGGTAAGGGATATTTCCCACTTCATGCACGGCTGTTTGGCTGTTAATCCAATCAGCAAGCCTTCCGCCGACGAACATCCCTTCAAGCAAGGAATTGCTGGCGAGCCTGTTAGCTCCATGGATGCCTGTGCAAGCTACTTCACCAATCGCATACAAGCCAGGGATGCTCGTTCGTCCCAGCAAATCTGTTTTCACACCGCCCATGATAAAATGGCTTCCCGGCACTACCGGGATCAAGCCCTTTTCAATCTCGATTCCATTTTCTTTACATAGCTGGCTGATCGTGGGAAATCGCAGGTTGAAATCCTGGATAGAACGAATGTCTAAATATATTTGACTTCCTTTTCGCGAAAAATCATATATAGTTTGCGAGACGATATGCCGCGGCGCCAAGTCCTTTAAAGGGTGGATTCCCTCCATGATCTGCTTTCCTTCTTCTGTCACGAGGGTTGCCCCTTCCCCCCTGACAGCTTCTGAGACCAATCCTCTTGTTTTTCCATCCACGTATAGGAGAGTTGGGTGAAATTGAACAAATTCCATATCTGCCAGCTCAGCACCAGCCCTGTAAGCGAGCGCCAGGCCATCGCCTGTAGCAGTTTCAGCATTGGAGGTGAAGGAGTATATCTGTCCGCATCCCCCTGTCGCAAGAACGATATGAGGTGCAAAATAAATGACATTGCTTCCATCCTGATGCTTCGCTTTTACACCAATGCACCTGTTATCTTCTTCGTCTAAAATTAACTCATATACAAAAACGGATTGTTCGATGGCTATATTTGCACTGAGGTTTGCAAGCAAAAAATCGACCATATGCTTGCCAGTTGCATCACCTCCGCTATGGACAATCCTTTTCATGCTGTGAGCACCTTCCATCCCCAACAGAAGCCTTCCGTCTTCATCCTCATCAAATCTGCAGCCTGACTGCCATAAACTTTTGATTAGATTTGGAGCTTCTTTTGTCATCTCCAGGACCGCTTCCGCATTATTATGATGTGCACCCGCCTCCAGCGTGTCGAGATAGTGAAAATAAGGATCATCACTTGGAGCAACAGCTGCAGCAACACCACCCTGGGCCATATAGGAATTGCCCATCGTCATTTTCTTCTTTGTGAGAATTATCACATTTAAATCCTTCGATAACTTATTGGCCAATTGCAATGCAGCAATGCCACTGCCAATAATCAATATATCCGCTTGATTCATAGTTTGATAGCCTCCTGGATTAACAGGTGTCTTGACATATATATTTACACAGATTTACACTGTTGACAAGAACTTTTAATCTAAAAACAGGAGAATCACTGATGAAGTATTTCGATTATGCGGCTACTTGTCCGCTTGACTCTGATGCTGCAGATGTTTTTATTAAGGCTTCGACTGTCTACTTTGGGAACAGTCAGAGTCTTCATGAAGCTGGCGGCGCATCTGCCAACCTGCTGGAAAGCTGCCGACAGGAATTCGCCAGGCTGCTTCAAGTTGACAGCACGGGAATTTATTTTACCAGCGGTGGCTCTGAAGCGAATTTTCTCGGTGTAATGGCGCTTCTCTCTGCCAAACGAAAGAACGGCAATCATATTATCACAGGAGCAGCTGAACATTCTTCTGTCTTTAACCTTATGAAAAAGCTTGAAACCGAAGGCTGGGAAGTCACCTACCTGCCGTTGGACAGCTCTGGATCTATTACAATCGAGACAGTGGCAGCAGCCATCAAAGAAGGGACTGTTCTCGTTTCAATCCAGCATGGCAATCCTGAGGTAGGATCAATACAGCCGATAAAGGACATCGCTGATCTATGCCATAGCAAAGGGATACTAATCCACAGCGACTGTGTCCAGACCTTTGGAAAAATACCAACTAATGAAATTGCGATTTACGTTGATTCCCTTTCGATTTCCGGCCACAAATTTTATGGACCAAAAGGAACCGGGGCAGCTTATGTGAATCCGAGGCTTGCCTGGACACCTTACATTCAGGGAACTGTCCATGAAAAAGGCTTCAGGCCCGGGACGGTTAATGTACCTGGAATTGCTGCCATGACAACAGCTGCCCAGAAAGCCCATTCGCTCATGATAGCTGAAACTGAAAGAATTCGAAACCTTAGGTCCTGTCTGCTGGCTGCCTTAAAAGAAGCTGAAAACAGGTTTGTAGTTTTCGGCAATGAGGATGATGAACAGCTGGCTGGAATTCTGGGCATGGGCATCAAGGGGCTGGAGGGACAATTTGTCCTGCTGGAATGCAACCGCAATGGCTATGCGATATCCACCGGCACTGCCTGCCATACTGGAATGCTTTCTCCTGCAAAAACGATGACCGCAATGGGCATTGAAGGCAAAGCAGCCAAGGAATTTTTCCGGATTTCCTTAGGAAGAGATACGACTCAGCAGGATGCGGAAGGGCTTGGAAAAATACTGGCTGCCATTTCGATGCAAGTGTCTGCCGTTTAACTTTAAGTGGATGTATGGTAAAATTCTCTAATGAAGTAGCTGAAGGAGAGATCCGATTTATGAAGGAACCTACGAAAATCCTCGGGGATGAGCGCCGGGCATACATCCTAAAAAGGCTGCAGGATAGCAGTGAACCTATCACCGGAAGCGAACTTGCCGCCATCACGAATGTGAGCAGACAGGTCATCGTTGGCGACATTACCTTGCTGAAGGCTAGAAATGAGCCAATCATTGCGACCAGCCAGGGGTATCTTTATATGCACGCATCCCGTCCAACTGGAGCAGAACGGACAATTGCCTGCTCCCATGATCCTGAAAGGACAGAAGAAGAATTACTGCTTCTAGTCGATCATGGCGCAACTGTGAGGGATGTTAAAATCGAGCATCCTGTATATGGTGACTTGACTGCTTCGATCATGGTTTCGAACCGATATGAAGTGAAGCAATTCATGGAAAAAATAGGGACGACAAACGCATCCTATTTATCGGAACTGACAGATGGAATCCATCTTCACACGATTTCTGCTCCGACCGAAAGAGCGCTTGATGAAGCAGAAGAAGCGCTGCGGAAAGCAAATTTCCTTATAGATTTAGAATAAGCTAAACACAAAAAGATCCATCCTGATGTACTTTCTCCCAAGAAGCAATAACTTTTGGGGCCGTACACGGATGGATCTTTTTATATTTTATAACTAGGATAGCTCCCAAGAAGCTTGACGCCGCAGCCCAAGGCTTCCAGTTCCGCTATCGTGCCGGGAATCAATACTTTGTCCATTTTCATGCTGATATCAATGATGAAAAAGTATTTTCCAAGGCCTGTTTTCATCGGTCTTGATTCGATTTTTGAAAGATTGAGCTTCCGCCACGAAAAAGCCGACAGCACTTGATGGAGTGCTCCTGCCCGATCAGAAGGGAGTGTGATCATCAATGTTGTTTTAAACTCTTCAGTCGGCTCAAGGCTGACAGCATGCCCTTCTTTCGCCAGAATCGCGAAAACTGTATGATTGTAGCTGTAATCATGGATGTTTTCCCTGGCCATGAATAACTCATACTCATCAGCCGCCAGACTATTGGCAATCGCAGCGATATTCTGTTCAGGATGTTCTTTTACATATTGAGCGGCTGCTGCTGTTGAAGCCATGTGTTCCAGAGGAATTCCTTTATAATCCTGATGGAGGAATTTGTGGCATTGGGCAAGCGCGTGAGGATGGCTGCAAATGAGTGTTGCATCCCTCCACATTTCCCTGTTGGAAGGGTGGACAAGCAGGTGCTGCCTGATCGGGACAACTGCTTCTCCGACAATTTTAAGCTCTGATTCATGAACCAGATAATCAATGGTGATGTTGACAGAGCCCTCAATTGAGTTTTCAAGAGGAACGATGACAGCATCCATTTCACCTGCCGCAGCAGCGTCCATACACTCCGGGATGCTCACGAAAGGAATTTTTTCTGCATTCTTAAATAATTGCCTGGCCGCATAATCCGTAAATGTTGCTTTTGGACCGAGGTATCCGATTTTCAAGCTAATTCCTCCCCTTGCATCTACCAGTTTTCTTTCTATATTAAGCTCCTGAACCGAGCACTTCTACTTTTTCGACAAATTCCAGCCTCTTCAATTTCGCAAGCATCTCATCCAGCTCAACTTTCATCTCAGTGACATTCAAGCTAAGCGTAACATTGGCCCTGCCCTGCAGGGGGATGGTCTGATGGATGGTCAGCACATTGCAGCCTGTTGCAGCCACGGTTCCAAGCAGCTCAGATAATGTTCCTGACCTGTCCTCAAGCTGAAAAAAAAGAGTGATGATTCGCTCTTTTACAACGGTATGGAATGGAAAAACAGTATCCCGGTATTTATAAAAGGCACTCCTGCTCAAGTCGACACGCTGGACTGCATCCCAAACAGACTCTGCTTTACCCCGCTCAATCATCTCTTTTGCCTCAAGTGTCTTTTTCATAGCTTCCGGCAGGACATCCTCACGAACGAGGTAAAACTTTTTATCTTGATTTTGCTTCAATCTCCATCACCCCAACAGAAAGCTTTTAAAAAGGAAGGCCGATTAACCAGGGACTGGTTGATCGACCATCAGGTACTACGTTTGTCTCGGTGAACTTGTTTGTTTATTCCACGAACTCGAATTCGTACTCAAGAAGCTTGACAGTATCTCCGTCTTTCGCCCCTCTTTCGCGAAGAGCATCGTCAATGCCCATTCCGCGCATCTGGCGGGCGAACCTTTGGACTGATTCTTCCCTGGAGAAGTCGGTCATCTTAAACAGTCTTTCAATGCTGTCGCCTGAAATGACAAACGTGCCATCAGACTCGCGGCTAATCTGGAATTCCTGTTCCGCTTTTTCGTGTTTGTACATGACACGGTTTTCATCTTTTTCTAATTCCGCTTCATCGATAAGCGGGAACTCCGGTGTCTTTTCGATTAAATCAGCCACCGCAAATAACAGCTCACGCAGACCGACTCTCGTGAACGCCGAGATTGGGAAAATCGGATGTTCATCGCCGACCTTCTCTTTGAACACTTCCAGGTTTTCCTCTGCATCCGGCATGTCCATTTTATTGGCTACAATGACTTGCGGCCTTTCAGTCAGCCTTAAGTTGTATTCTTTTAACTCATTATTGATCGTTAAGTAATCCTCATAAGGATCACGGCCTTCCGTTGCGGCCATATCAATCACGTGAATGATGACGCGTGTCCGTTCAATATGACGCAGGAACTGATGTCCAAGGCCAACGCCAGAGTGTGCCCCTTCAATAAGTCCTGGCAAGTCGGCAAGTACAAAGCTTCTGCCGTCTTCCGTTTCGACCATCCCCAGATTCGGAGCGATCGTCGTGAAATGATATTCTGCAATTTTTGGCCTTGCAGCAGACACAACAGACAATAATGTGGATTTCCCTACACTCGGGAAACCTACCAGGCCGACATCAGCCAAAAGCTTTAATTCCATGATGATTTCTCTTTCCTGTCCCGGCTCTCCTTTTTCAGAAAGCTCTGGAGCAGGATTGGCAGGAGTTGCGAAGCGTGAATTCCCTCGACCTCCGCGTCCTCCTTTAGCAATGACAGCCTGCTGCCCGTGCTCTACCAAATCGGCAATAATAGCACCAGTAATGGCATCGGATACAATTGTCCCAGGAGGAACTTTTACGATCATATCCTTCGAATTTTTGCCGTGCTGGTTCTTTGACATCCCGTGCTCGCCGCGCGGTGCCTTGAAGTGGCGCTGATACCTGAAGTCCATCAGGGTGCGCAATCCTTCTTCAACCTGGAATACTACGTTTGCTCCATTGCCTCCGTCGCCGCCAGCCGGGCCGCCCTTAGGAACATACTTTTCTCGTCGGAACGCGACCATGCCATCGCCGCCGTCTCCGCCTTTTACGTAAATCTTTACCTGATCGACAAACATTATGTCATTACCACCTGTCTGATATTTGTTATCGCTTATATGTTTCCCTGGAGTGATTCCATAAAAACTTCTATTGTCAATTCCCCATCAATGACGCCATCTGAAATGACTTTCATATTTTCAACTGGCAGGCCATCAGCAAGGAAGCTTACCAAGCGATTTTTATCTTTTATTATTCCGCTAAAATCGAAAAAGAACCCAATGCCTTTTTCCTGAGGATCAATTGTAACTGAGAGATGATTTTCCTGATATTGTTCAATTGAAGAATCCAGTGTGTCGAAAAGCTGCAGTGTCCAGACTGTCAGCAGCTGATCATCTAATCTGTGGAAGTTCTGGGAGTCCATTACTTCAAATTCCAATTGAAAATGATGATTCTCCCAATTGCAGGTTAACAACGTAGAGGCAAACTGAGGAAGATTTAAATTAGATAGCTTTGCATCCTGCCTGGATTCCATGATAATTTCTTCAATGATTTCTTTAGCCCGATCCACTTTATTCAGCGAAAGATTGCCTTTAATTAATTGAAGCTGATTCATCCAATCATGACGCGCATGGCGCAAAACCTCGATTGTATCCCACTCTTTTTTCATAAACATACTCCTACTCATAAAACTGCTTGTTGTAAGTATAACAAAAAAGCGCTATGTCGTAAGCAAATTATGTATTCTTTATTAACCCAATATGATTTATTGTCCAAATAAGAAAACCCTAACCGCAGTGGTTAGGGCTTCTCTTTAGCTTACGCTTCTTGAGCTGCAGGATAAACACTTACTTGCTTGCGGTCACGGCCAAGACGTTCGAATTTAACGACGCCGTCAACTTTAGCGAATAGAGTGTCATCTCCACCTTTACCCACGTTTACACCTGGGTAGATTTTAGTTCCGCGCTGACGATAAAGGATAGAACCACCAGTTACGAATTGACCATCTGCACGCTTAGCGCCTAGACGCTTAGCGATAGAGTCACGTCCGTTCTTAGTTGAACCTACACCCTTCTTAGAAGCGAAGAATTGAAGATCTAATCTTAACATTTGTTCCACCTCCTACTTTTTGAAGGTTAATTTTATGTGCTTTCCGTACTCTTTTTCCATCGATTGCAATGTAATGACCATGCTTTCAAGGAGTAATTGTATTTTCTCCTGTGTATCCTCAGGCAAATTGTCTGGAATAGCACAGCGGAGAAAACCATCAGTACCCTGTTCAATGTCCGGTGTAATTCCCGTCAACCCAATGATGGAATTGACTGTACCAATTGATATGGTGGAAACCCCAGCACAGACAATGTCGCTGCCATGGGCAGCATATCCAGCGTGGCCGCTAATCGTAAACGATTGGATGCTTCCGGATTTTGTACGATTAATCGTTGCACGAATCATGCTAATCCGCCTTTAATTAAGCGTTGATCTTTTCGATAACAACTTTAGTGTAAGGCTGACGATGACCTTGCTTCTTACGATTGTTCTTTTTCGCTTTGTACTTGAAAACGATGATTTTCTTTTGACGGCCGTTCTTTTCAACTTTAGCAGTTACAGTTGCGCCTTCAACTACAGGGCTTCCAACTTTAACGTTTTCGCCACCTACAAAAAGAACCTTGTCAAAAGTTACAGTTTCGCCTTCAGCAGCGTTTAGCTTTTCAATGTAGATTGCTTGTCCTTCTTCTACCTTTACTTGCTTGCCGCCAGTTTCGATAATTGCGTACATTCCAGTGCACCTCCTCATTAGACTCAGACTCGCCATCAGCAGGCGTTTGCTCCAGGCAAAACTTAAATACCTGTTGTGTGCGGTTGTAGCACGGGTGCTACAAACAATAACATTAAAATACTATCATATGCCGAGCAAAAGTGTCAACATATAATCGATGTTCTTTTAATGGCCAGACATGGATTAACCTTGTTCTGTCGAAGCACTAACCTTAACGATTTCATAAAATGGCTTGGCCGCATCTGACAACGTGAATTTTATCGCAAAGCCAAGCGCCTTTTCAAGCCTCAATTTATGGATATCGCCTTCTCCGGAAAAATGGCTGATGACTTCGTTCGTGGCGGAAACATGAATGACTTCATGATCTGCATTCTTATATTCCCACAGTTCCCTCTCCAGTCTGGAAGCAATCGTTTCGGAACTGAGCACCTGCCCTGCTCCGCCGCATGTGCGGCATTTTTCAGTCAGCGTCTCTGCCAAAGACGGTTTTGTTTTCTTCCTGGTAAGTTGGAGGATTCCCAGGTCTGTAAATCCCGCAATCCGTGTCCTGCGATTATCCTGCAAAAGCTCTTTCTGTATGATTTTTAGAACTCTATCCTTGTCCTGTGAATCGTTCATGTCAATAAAATCAATAAGGATGATGCCTGCAATATCCCTTAGCCTGATTTGGCGGGCAGCTTCGACAGCAGCATTCAAATTTGTTTTGACCACGGTATCGCGAAGGTCGGTTTTTCCTGAGAACTTCCCTGTGTTTACATCGATTACCGTTAACGCCTCAGCTTCGTCGATGACCAGGTATGCTCCCTTATCCAGCCAAACGATTCTTTTAAGCAGCCGCTCGATTTCCTGTTCGATTTTATAAAAAGAAAAAACATTTTCCTTCCCATTATAAAATTCAACCGAATTAGCACCGGTGAGCAATGGCTCGAATTTATTTTTGAACTCGAGACTGTCTGAAATCACAGTTCCTGTTTCAAGTAATGGAATGGCTGCAAGTGCCTGTTCAAAAAAGTAATCCCGGCTGGATACAATCCCGGGCTTTTTCTTGCCTGTCGATGATTTTACGATTTCATCAAATTTTTCACGCTGCTGCTGGAGTTCAGCCACAATTACTTCTTCAGTCTGTTGAAGGCTCTCCGTCCTGAAAATAAGACCTTCTTCCGGAGTTTTCAGCTGTTTGGCCAGTTCCCTCCATCTTTCCCTGATTTCAGGAGTTTCTGCTTTTTTTGACACCGCTATGTATTTCCCATGAGGCATATAAACCAGATTTTCACCCTGAAGCTCAATGATTCCTGTCAGCCTTGCTCCTTTTGTGCCTGCTGCATCTTTTTCAACCTGGACAAACAGCTTTTCTCCTTGATGTACAAAAGAAGAAATAGGACGGTTCACTTTCTTTTCATCCTCTGACAAAACAAAAGAGGCAAGCTTCTCCCGCGAAAGGAAGCCGCTCATCTCTTCGCCAAAATTAACGAATGCTGCATTCATTCCTGGAATCACTCTCTCAACGATCCCAAGATAAATATTCCCCACCAGCGACTGCTGGCCGGGCTGTTCGATATATATTTTCTCAACATTGCCATTTTTGATTAACGCAAATCGTTTTTCTCTGGAAATTGTATTAATAATAAGCTTGTCCATTGTTTCTCCTTGTTCACAAAAAAAATGCAGCGTGAACTGGATTCACGCTGCATTTATTATCCTATTTTAATAGGTGTAAAGCAAATCTCCTATTTTAGCAGTCAACAATTTTTCAGTGAAGTAAGCGTGCAGCAACTCATTCTCATCCATCATCGACTCCTTGCCATTTTGCTTTTTTACGATGATCGGATGCTTGCAGCCTCGCTGAAACTTTTCAAGCACGTCCGCGACCATTTCTTCCTCTTCTGCGCTGATCGGCTTTAACTGCCTGAAATCCGCCTGTTTCCCGTAATGTCTTTCCATAAGAAAACGGAGGAAAACAAATCGCCGCTGCTTCCATTCAAAGTGCAATGAAAACGCCAGGAACCCAATGATGAACCAGACATTCAGGGTCAAAGGCGCCATAAACAAAAGGATCATCGAAAAAATAAACAATGCCCCACAAGAGAGATACAGTGTCCGATTATGTGCCTCCTGAAATGTTGCGTTCATTGATAACACGATAAAGACGAGTTTCCCTCCATCCAATGGCCAAATCGGCATTAAGTTGAACAATAAAACCATCAGATTGTATTCAATAAACAATGAATACCAATGCTCAGAAATGATGCCTCCCTGGAATAAAACAAAGGCGAGCGCGATCATCCAAATATGCTGCAATGGCCCAGCAAGCACGACGATCAGTTCTTCTTTCAGCGGCCTGTTCCCATGCTCATCCATTTCAGCTACCCCGCCAAAAGGCAGGAGGGCGATCTTCTTGATTCTCCACGAAAAAAAAGAGGCTGCAGCACCATGTCCCATTTCATGAACAAAAATAATCAGCAGCACCATCATCAGCTCTCTAAAATGCGCAGTCGCGACAGCAAGGGCGATGACCATCCACAGCAATGGATGGATCTGAATTTTCCGCAATAAATCAACGGCTTTATTCAAATTTGATCACCTGGACGGGATCAATGAAATCATCCCCTTTTTTAATTGCAAAGTAAAAGGAACCTTTTTCAGCATCCTCACTGTCCATCGCTGTCCCTACCTTCGTGCCTTTCGAGATGTATTCGTACAGATTCACATCAATACCTTCAAGATTCCCGTACCATGTTTCACTCTTATCCGCATGCTGGATAATGACCGTTTTGCCGAAGCCTTCTTTCATGCCGACAAAATGGACAAGTCCTTCGTTCATCGCCTCCACACCTGCACCCTTGCCTGTTTCGATCGTGATTCTCTGCCCATTGTCCCCAAAATCCTCAAGAATTTTTCCCGACGCAGGCAGGGCATACTGATTTTCATCTGATACATCCTGTTTATCTTCTTCTGCAACTTTTGTCGGCAACAGTGCCAATGGCTTTCCAAATTGTTCTTCATACCAGTCAGCAACTGCGGCAAACTGGAATTCCTGATCCATCGTCTGCTTTACATAATTTTGAATCGATTCGGCTTTTTCCGAAGGGCTCCGGAAAACAATCGCGACAATCAGCACTAGGCAGGCAGATGCCAGGACCTTGAATAAAAAGACTTCCTTTTTAAATAAGGGATGTCCGCCTTCATCCGGCCCAATATCATAGGAAGGAAACCTGTCAAAACCATGCCGTTCCTCTACGGTAGCGAAAAAACGATTGTGGTTCATCTTCTCCATTCTTTCCCGCTCTTTCTTCCTCTTCATCATCCTCTTGCGCACGTCATCCGTTCTCGAGCTCATCCAATCCCCACCAATCCCCTTGTACTCTAAATTAGTACAAGTTTATGACCTGTCCAACGAGAGTATGACTAGAAAGAGAAGACACAGAGAAACAAAAAAAGCACATGTCCAGCGATGCAGAATAACATCGTGAACACGCGCCATAAATTTTTTTATCGAACTCCGAAGAATTTCTTGATCTTCGAAAATACACCTTTATTGTCGTTATCAAGCTGCTGCAATGGAACAGACTCGCCAAGAATCCTTCTTGCGATGTTCCTGTAGGCGATCGATGCTTTGCTGTTCGGGTTCAGCGCAATCGGCTCACCATGGTTGGAAGCTTTGATGACTTCATCATCATCCGCCACAATTCCAATCAGATCGATGGAAAGGTGGGTCGTGATTTCATCCACATCAAGCATATCGCCATTTTTCATCATATGGCTGCGGATACGGTTGATGACCAGTTTCGGTGCTTCAACGTTTTCTTCTTTTTCCAGAAGACCAATAATCCGGTCAGCATCCCTTACCGCAGAAACTTCAGGAGTAGTAACAACGATTGCCTTGTCTGCGCCGGCAACAGCATTCTTGTACCCTTGCTCGATTCCTGCCGGGCAATCAATGACGATATAGTCATAGTCCTGCTTCAGTTCATTCACCAATTTTTTCATCTGCTCCGGCTGAACAGCTGTTTTATCGCTGGTCTGTGCAGCCGGCAGCAAATAAAGATGGTCGTCGAAGCGTTTATCTTTTACAAGGGCCTGATGAATCTTACATCTGCCTTCAATGACATCAACAAGATCATAAATAATGCGGTTTTCCAGCCCCATGACAACGTCTAAATTGCGCAAGCCGATATCAGTATCGATAAGGCAGACTCTTTTGCCTTGAAGTGCCAAAGCTGTACCAATATTAGCAGAAGTTGTCGTTTTGCCAACTCCGCCTTTTCCGGAAGTAACTACAATCGCTTCTCCCACTTTAGAGGCCTCCTTCGAATCTAGTTAAATTTGGTCTTTTTTTCATTAAAACTTGCAATCTATCAACAACAATCTGTTGACTGTCCGATATGTAAGCACATTCCATGACACGATTCTCATCCTCAGTAATCTGGTCAGGAGCACGGTTGATGCAATCACTGATGCGCAATTGTGCGGGCTTCATGACAGAAGCAGCAATAACTGCTTCCCGATTCCCGTCAGAACCTGCATGGGCAATACCTTTCAAAGCCCCCATGATAAAAATATTCCCTGTCGCCTTTACTGTCCCACCGGGATTCACATCCCCAATGAGCAGCAAATCCCCAATAATTTCAAGGACCTGGCCGGATCGGATCACACGGGCTACAGGTACGATTTCCGTTTCCTGCCGGAGCCGGTCCGCTTCATCCTTTGTGATCACATTGGTTTCAAGATCCTCGACGATCAAGTTTCTTTTCTGGCGAATCAGGTCTTTTAGCTCTTCCTCCTGCGCTTTGGTCAGGTACCTGTTGCCTACCTTCACCTTAACCGAGAGCAGCTGCTGTTCCTCCTGGACACGCGATGAATTGGAAAGCTTTCTGTCGAGCTCTTTCTTTAACTCATCGTAGGAGCAATTATCGTCCAAATGGAGTGTGAGTCCATCTTTTGTCCCTTTTATTGTCACATTTTGTGTTTTTTTCATACTGGATGTTCACCTCATAAGAAAAGCGCAAGCGCCTTGGTCAGCCCCGACAAGCGCTGGAGGGCCGCCCGGTGAAGTCGTTCTTTGACTTCACCTGAGCGGACCGAAGCGACTCGAGGGGCTAGGCGCTGGAGCTAGACAATAGTCTGCATCAAGAAAATAATATCTTATTTCACCTAAAAGAAATTCGACAAGCAAACGTCAAATTCCTTTATTTGAATAGGCGTGATCAAGAATTTTCTTAATCGTTCAGAAGCCTGTCAGCAGCATTCTCGAACTGTCTTTTAAACGGGAAGGCAGCCAAAACGATAAACGCCAGGTTCAGGATCAGTGTTGGGACTAGCCTTATTTTAACATAGGTCGAAAAGTCCAGGTCAGTAATATTTATCAAGTGCATCAGCTGATAAACACCGATCTCCAGGATAGCGATCCCGATCAGAGACAGGACGGAAACGATAAAAACATTGGTTTGCAATATCCTCATCATGTTCGCAAATAAATATGCAATGAATGGGAACATGAACAGATAGATGCCAATGATTTCTGTGTAAACGACATCAAAAAGCAATCCGAATATAAAACCGTATAGGATTCCATGTTTCGGGCTCAGGTACGCTGTCAAAAACAGGATCCCAACCATCAGGAAGTGGGGCGCAAGAATCCGGTCACTATTGAATAGCTCCGCAGGGAGAAGCTCGACGAACAAACTTTCAAGGATGAACAAAAAAACGAACAGTGCTGGAAGCAGGAAACGGATCAATTGCCTTCCTCCTTCCCTTCGCTATCTTCTTCAAGAGTTTCTTCAAGATCGACGGATACCATCGACTTTTTGACGACCATGACATGTTCCAGGTCATAAAGATTTGCTTCCGGCTTAATATAAGCCGTTTGATTTAGGCCGAATTCATCAGGTACAACCTTGACAACCTTACCGATTGGAAGATCTTTAGGGAAAATACCGCCCATTCCTGTGGTAACGACATTCTGGCCTTTTTCAATCTTCGCATCATATGGAAGCCCTTTTAATAAAAGAAGCTCCTTTTTCTTATCGTACCCTTCAATCGTGCCGTATAGCGGCTTTTCTGCCTGGAGTATTGCCGATATCCTGTTGGTCGGGTCAATTGAGCTGACCAGTTGGACGGTTGCTGAAAAAGGTGTCGTGCTTTTTACCTTGCCAATCAATCCTTTTGCGGTGATTACGGCCATGTTCTTTTCAACACCATTTGCTGTACCTTTATTGATAACAATTAATTCATTCCATCGTTCAGGGCTTCTTGCAATCCTGACTGCCTGGATCGGCTCATAGTCTGCAAGTGACTCTTTTTTATCTAAAATTTCCTGAAGCTCCTCGTTTTCTTGTTCAAGGGAGTATACCTTTGCTTCAAGTCGTGCCATATCGTCAACACGTTTCTTCAATTCTTTGTTTTCCTGATATGTATTTTGCAAGTCTTGAAGGTTTTCGATCAAACCGGCAGCATAATTCACAGGCCTTGACACTAGGGATTGAACCCAGCTGGTCGAGTCTTTGACAAACTGCTCGGGCCATGTCAATTCTTCTCTTTCCCTTAAAGAAAAACCAATCAATGCCACGAGGACTATAATGCTCACAAGCAGCATTATCAGGCGTTTATTAAAAAAGAACTGTGGCATGATTTACACCTCTAATCTGAAAATATGAATGACAGAAGAGCAGGGAAGTAGGATAGAATCCCGCTTCCCTTCTTCTGATTATCTTGATTCTTTTGCCTTGCTCTTGAATAAATCAATGTGATCCAATGCTTTGCCTGTCCCGATCGCTACACAATCAAGGGGATCTTCGGCAATCAATACCGGCATTTTTGTTTCTTCGCTGATGACCTTGTCCAAATTGCGCAGCAATGCGCCTCCGCCTGTCAGGACGATTCCTCGGTCCATGATATCAGAAGCAAGTTCTGGCGGAGTTTTTTCAAGTGTCAGCTTAACTGCATCAACAATGGCGTATACAGTGTCATGCAATGCTTTCGCGATTTCAGCTGCAGTGATTTCAATTGTCTTAGGCAGGCCAGTCAGCAGGTCACGGCCGCGGATTTCCATATTTTCAATTCCGTCAGGATCTCCCGCAGAACCGACTTCCATCTTGATTGTTTCTGCCGTTCTTTCACCAATCATCAGGTTATATGTTTTACGAATATAATTAATAATTGCGTCATCCATTTCATCACCGGCAATACGGACAGATTGAGAAGTAACGATTCCGCCAAGTGAGATGATTGCGACTTCAGTCGTTCCGCCACCGATATCAACAACCATGCTTCCCGTAGGTTCCCAAACTGGAAGGTTTGCGCCAATCGCCGCTGCAAACGGTTCCTCAATCGTAAATGCGTCCCTGGCACCAGCCTGGCGTGTTGCGTCGATGACAGCACGTTCCTCAACTGCAGTGATTCCAGATGGCACACATACCATGACGTAAGGCTTGCCAGCAAACCAGCCTTTGTTCTTCGTAGCCTGTTTGATGTAGTACTTCATCATAGTAGCCGTTGTTTCATAGTCCGCAATAACGCCATCCTTCATCGGCCTTAAAGCTACGACATTGCCTGGAGTACGTCCGATCATGTTTTTCGCGTCGTTACCGACAGCAACGATGCTTTTCGTATCCGTCTGAAGCGCCACTACTGATGGCTCTCGTAAAACAATTCCTTTTCCTTTTACATAAACAAGTGTATTAGCAGTACCCAGATCGATTCCCAGGTCTCTTGTTCCGATTCCAAACATATTTGTATCTCCCTTTCTCAACAAAAAATGCAATAAAAGAACAGGCAATCTATTTACAAAGTAGTTGATTGTTCATAAGCAGATTTTTTGACAAAATTTTAACTTTGTCCGCAAAAATCATAAATTATATTATATCGCATCGTCAATCAAAATCCTAGTATCATACATACCCTTTTTCCTTCAAACTAACATATTTATTTTCACCAATAATCAAATGGTCTAGCAATTCTATTCCGACAATTTTTCCTGACTCAGCGAGCCGCTTCGTCACTTCAATATCCTCGCGGCTTGGCGTCGGGTCTCCTGATGGGTGATTGTGGACGCAAATGACTGAAGCCGCCGACCTCCGAACTGCTTCCTTATAGACTTCACGAGGATGGACAATTGATGCATTCAAACTGCCGATAAAAATGGTCTGTTTGTGGATGACCTGGTTTTTCGTATTCAAATACAGGCAGACAAAATGCTCCTGCGTCAGGAAGCGCATATCGTTCATTAAATATTTTGCGCCGTCCTCCGGGGAGCGGATGACATAGCGTTCATCAAGGGTATGGTTGGCGATGCGCCTGCCGATCTCAACTGCAGCGAGGACATGGATGGCCTTTGCCTGGCCGATCCCTTTTATTTGGGTCAGTTCCTCAAGGGTGGCATCTTTTAGCAGGCGAAGACCCTCAAACTGGGAAAGCATCCGATTGGCAAGCTGGAGCACCGATTCCTCCCGCGAACCCGTACCAAGCAGCAAGGCAAGCAATTCATGATTCGAGAGGCTCTGAGGACCATTCTGCACAAACCGTTCCCTCGGCCGCTCGTTTTGCGGATAATCTCTGATCATTAATGAATTGGTAGACAATATATTTCCTCCCAGTCAAATGATTATGACGAGGAAAGTGTAGAAGAAGTTTCTGTGGCTTTTCTTTTAATAAGGAAGGATGTAACCGATTTTTCTAAGTTCCCTGATCAATCTTGATACAGGCAGTCCGACGACTGTGTAATAATCCCCACTGATTTCTCTGACAAGCATGCTGCCGAACCCCTGGATTCCGTAGCCGCCAGCCTTATCGAATGGTTCACCGCTCTTTATATAGGTGTCGATTTCTTCATCTGACAATTCCCAGAACGTCACATCTGTTTTTTCATAGAAACATGTTTCCTTCTCAGGGGAGATGATCGATACTCCTGTGTAGACTGAATGGGTGTTCCCAGACAGCTTCTTGAGCATATCATAGGCTTCTTGTCCGCTCTCTGGCTTTCCGAGGATCAATCCGTCATGGACGACGACCGTATCGGAGCCAATTACGAAACATCCTGGATAATTTTGCGCTACTGTCCTTGACTTTCTCGATGCAAGTTCCATGACTGCTTCAGACGGGCTCAGCGTTTCACTGAAACTTTCATCTGCATCACTGCTCGAGATTTCGAAATTCAGGCGGAGATTTTCAAGAAGTTCTTTTCGCCGTGGAGAAGAAGAGGCTAGAATGAGGCGTTGCATAAAATCACCTTTCTTTTCTTTTTGCATCTAAGGGAGATACAAGCTAATCGTATCAAAGTTCACCTTTTGTAACAATCTTTAGTCCCTGGTTTTGCAAAAAAAATCAGAGCCTGCCGCAAAATGGCGAAGGCTCTGTTAATTTGTACAATTTCCCGGAAAATATTCAATTAGCACTTCTATGGTCTTTTATTTGCCAATTGACTGATAGGCCGCCAAAAATGCAAGCAGGCCTTTTTCCACCTCTGCAAGCTGGTTCGCATCCTTTGACTTCTGGTAGCTTAAGAACGAAGCGCTTGCTTTCTCGATGCTTGACTTTGCCTTCAAAATGTTTTTATCCTTTACATTCTTGTCAGAGATTTTGCCTAGCAGCACCTGGTAATCTTCTACTTTTTTCACCGCTTCGGGGCTCGCCCCTGCTCCACTGATCAGGATAGAGTAGATGTCCGGAGCCTGCTGCAGGAATTTTGCTTCCTCACCTGTCAGGCCTGCAGCGGAACCGCCTGCTATCTCAAATGGTTTTGCGAAGACTTCCACTCCTTTTGCCTTAAGCGCCTCAGCCTGTTGTTTCGCAGCCTCAATGCTGCCACCCGTCCCTAAATAAACGGCGAATTGGCCATTTACAGGAAAAATCTCGGCAGCCACTCCTTGACCTGAAAGAAGATTCACCCTTTCCTTTGCTCCCTCTTCAGTAGTGAACACCCCGTTCTGTACAATAAATGCTGGAATAGCCTTCATTTCCAGTGACTCTTTTCCGGATGCCGGTTGTTCTGCTGCAGGAGGCGTTTTAGCAGGAGTCGAAACTGTCGTAACAGTTCCCGAATCTGCAGTCACAAATTTAAGGATTGTTACCCCAAAGGCCGAACCCAGCAGCACAGCAAAAAATACAGTAACGAAAATAGTCGTATAAAGACGGTTATTCCTTTTCGTCTTATTGTTCCACAAAGATATGCCTATGCTCTTTTTCTTTGGCTTCTTCGTCTGCATCGGGGCAATTTTGTATTCTTTTAGGCTTTCCTCTTTCACCTGATCTGGTTCAGGCAAAATCCAGTCAAAGCTTTCCTCCGCCTGTTCCTGGGCAGCAGCCGTTTCATGGAGTGCAGGATCCTCCACCAGCGGATAAACTCTGCTTCGTTCCTCATTTTTATAAGAAAAAACGGTGTCTTCCCGGTAACTATCCTGTTCTTTTCCTGAGTCTGCATCCTGAATGGTTTTCTGTTCATTAACCGGACGGTCCTTGCCATTAATCTTGATCGTAATCGTCTTTCCATGCTTGTCCAACGCTTGTACCTCCCCCTGCCCGTTCCTGTTTTGCTCCATCCTATCATACAGGCAAAAAAAAATAACAAGACTTTTGTCGTCTTGTTATAGAATGCTTTCGTCAATTTTTTTACTAGATTATGGTTCGTCGCTGCCTTCCCCATCCTCTTCATTAATGGAAGAATTCGTTTCCGTGACATTCTCTTCAGAATGATCGCCGAAGGTCGGGAAAGGGTTTCGCTTGTTGGCAGGTTCAGGGGTTTCGATGCGCATTGGATTATCATTGGAATCAATCATTTCAGGAAAGTAGTATGCAGAAAGAGTAACCGTGAACAAAATGAGTTCTTCTTCGCCTGCGTCATAACCGATCCCCTCTGGACCTTCAAATTCTATTGAATCAATGCTCATTTCTCTTTTCGATTCTTCGAGAACTTGTATGAATTTCTCTAATCCTTCATAACTGTTAGATTCAACTGATAGAGTAACCGAGGTTTTATTTAAACCTGCAGGCATCTTGTCCAGATTTTTAGAAATGCCATCAGCTGAATCTTTCTTTGAACCTTCTCCTGATTCAACTTCGGGGTCAGCAGTTTCCTGTTGTTCTGCAGAATCCCTTTCACCAAATTCCATGAGAATAATTGTGCTATTCGATACTACTTCAGCTTTTTCAAAGTTTAGGATTAATTCCTCGGTGAACGGTTGATTCGGAATTTTCTTATATAATTCGGAAACACTTTTCATTTCCCCTGAAGGGACCGTAAAAACCCTTTTTTCGTATGCTGCCTGAAGTTGTTTTTCAGTTTTAAGCTGCTGTTCTTTCTGAATGACACTTTCCTTCAATGGATTGAGATAGGAGAATGTCATGATCAAATACAAAATGAGGGCAAAGACAATGCCTGATATTAAAATGAAAATTTCTTTTTTTGAAAATTGGAGGTTCATGATTCATTTCCTCCTTTATTTTCATATTCCTGAGTAAAGAATTCCTTCTCAAAATCAACTTCAAATTCTGCTGAATAAGTTGGCAGAAGCGTTATATTCCCCATGTCTTCCGTGTTCGAATCGCTATCAGATTCCGATTCATCTTCTTTCACAGCCTCAACGGTAAGAATCGAAGCATTATTTACCCATTCGGAATGTTTGAGTGAACTTAAGAAATAAGCTGCATCTCTTGATGATTCGAATTCAACTCTTACATTGACTATGCCTACACCATCATAGCTCAACGTTTGAATAAAGCCTTGTTCAGGCAGCAATGCAATCAAGCTCCTGAGCAGCCTTACCGTTTCAGGAGTGTGTTTTTCAGCCCAAATGACAGCACTTTGCAAATCAGCAGCAGAATCGCTATTTTCTTGTTCCATTACTTTTGTTTGCAATGCGGTATTTAAACTTTGTACTTTTGCAATTTCCTCATTCAGCTTCTTTACAGAAGCTTCATTTGTTCTTGCCTGCCAAAGAAAGACACTGGAACCAAGAGCGAATATGCATAGCAAAATAAGTGTGACAGCAAGTAAGGACGTTGTTTTGTGTTCTTTTTTTGGAAGAAGATTAATCTCTACTAGCATCTTCACACCTCTTTCAATCCAAGTCCCAAAGCCAAATAATGAGCACGTGAAATCTCACTTACAGCTTCAGGAAGGATTTTATCAAGAGTTACTACCTGGATCTCAAAGCGTTCGCCCATTTCACCGATGACCTTTGACATCAAAGGATGATCACCATTTAATAAGATTTTTGTGATGGAGTTTTTGCCATGAGTAAGAGAGTATCGATAAAAGTCTAGCAATTTATTGATTTCCTTATAGATATCTTCAAATTGATACATAAATTCGTTCGCTTCACCTATATAGTTCAGCTCGTGCTCCCCGGATATGCCCAACTTCACTTCCCAATCCGATTGCAAATCTACTGGGATATGCCTCATAAAGATTGGTATAGTCCCCTCGAAAATACACATACTGACCAATCCTAAGTCAAACTGGATCGTCATTAGTTTTTCATTCTCTTCAGCCAAACCAAGAGAGTGATAAAGTCTATACGCGGCTAGCGGAGATATGTCTGCAGCCACCGGTTTCAGCTTTGTTTCCTTTAGGAGATTCGCATATTCAGATACATACTCTTCAGGTGCAGCGAACAAAAGGATTTCCCTTTTTTTGTTTTCTACACCCAGTGACACGGTATCAAAAACAGGCTCATCAAAAGGCAGATGAATGCTTGAACCTAACTCGAGATAAAGGTATGAATGAATCTCGTCATCTTCTACATCAGCAGGTATCGATACTTTACGAATGATCACCAGCGAATCAGGGACCAGGAACCTGACTTCCCTATTCTTAATTCCCCAATCAGCAATACATTCGTCAAGAATGATCGAAAGAGTTTCGACATCCTGAATTTTACCATCCGAAATAATGCCCGCAGGAAGAAACCGTTCTCCCTTAGCAGATACGACAATTGGATTTCGTTGTTTCAATTCAACGTATCGGATAGAGTGATCATTTATTACAAGATTGATCATCTTATTTCGCACGGAAAAGATGGATAAAACCATGAGAAAAACTCCTTCAATTAAAATCCTGATGTTAATAGATTAATATATAGTGCGACCAATCGATCGCCAAAGAAATAAGCTGCAAGGCTACCAACGGCAATAAATGGACCGAACGGAATAGCCTGTTTCCGTTTTAGAAAACCAAAAAGAAGGCCAATGACACCGAAGAACGCTCCGAACAATGTGGATAAAAAGAAGGAAAGAAGCAGCAGTCTGACACCCAGCACGAAGCCGATCACTGCAAAAAGCTTAATGTCGCCTCCACCCATGCCACCCTTGCTGACAACAGCGATCAATAACAGGAGAAAGAAGCCCACCGCAGCACCAGCGAGGGAATCCCACCACGGTGATAGAGGAAGAAAAATCCGTTCAATAAGAAAGATACCAGCAAAGAAAATCAGAACCTTGTCAGGAATGATCATATAAGCCAAATCCGAAACTGTAATGATGACAAACATTGATAGGAGAGTTAACGCAATCACAAGCTCAACATTCCAGCCAACGATTAAAGACGCAACCCCAAAAAGTAGGCCAGTCAACAACTCAAAAAAAGGATAAACGGGCGAAATGCGCGCCTTGCACTGGCGGCATTTCCCCCTCTGAAGAAAATATGATAGTACCGGAATCAGTTCCCAAGCTGTCAATTGATGACCGCACTTCGGACAAGACGAGCGCGGTGCAACAATTGACTTCCCTTCTGGGACACGCAGGGCTACTACGTTGTAGAAGGAGCCTAGGACTGTACCGTAAATAAAAATTATTAAATAAATCATTTATAATCTAATATTTCTTTTTCTGTAGCACTACCATCTTTTGTGCCTTGCTCAACTAGAGTTACTGCATCGTGTCCTGACAAAGTATATATATATTTACCAGTATCTGTTTTATCAATAGTAACAACAAAAGTATCATCTTTAACATTATCTAAATAGTCCGTTAGAGCAGCAAGATTAGTTAGAGTAGTATCTCCCGGATCTTCGGATGCAACATATAATCTTGCAGCGCTAATAATTTGTTTTGCCTCTGCAACTTTTGCGTCTTTTTCAGTATTACTAATAATTTTTCCAATACTAGGAACCGCAATCGCAGAAATAATCCCCAAAATCACAATTACAGCCAATAACTCAACTAATGTCAACCCTCTTTGATTCTTTAATCTTTTCTTTAATGTTTTGAACATTTTCTCCATCTCCTTTTAGTTATTTTTCCCTATGACTTTTGTCATATGTATCTATCAACCAGTATAAATGATTGATAGAAAAAATAGAATGAAAATTAGTATAATTTGTTTACTTTTGTCAGTGTTAATTTACGTGATTGAAGATTTCAAACATCGGTACCATTATGGCGACGACAATTGTGCCGACTAGTGCTGCAAGCAGGACGATCATTAACGGTTCGATTAATGATTTTAACTGGTCCGTGCTGTGTTCGACTTCTTTCTCGTAAAAGTCTGCCACTTTGCTTAACATGGCGTCCAATGATCCAGTTTCTTCGCCTATTGCAATCATTTGAGTAACGAGAGGTGGAAATGCCCAGTGCTTTCTCATTGGTCCTGTAAGTGACTGTCCTTTTTCCAATGAATCTCGTGAATCTCTCAGCACTTTGGCAAGCACCTCATTTTCGACTACTTTTTCAACAATTGAAAGTGCCTGCAGGATTGGTACGGAGCTTGCAAACAATGAACTTAAAGTCCTTGTGAATCTTGCAATTGCTCCTTTTTGAAGCAGCTTCCCGAAAACAGGGATTCGTAACAGAGCATAATCAAGATAATATTTTGTCTGGATATTTTTCTTCAATACCATGATTAGCAGTGAAACCCCCACAACAAACAATAATATGAGCCACCAAAAGGATTGCATAAATTCGCTGGCATTCAGAACAAATTTCGTAATCACCGGAAGTTCTCCGCCAAAGTCTGAGAACATATCGACAAATGTAGGGACGACAGCCACCAGCAGGAAAATGACTACTATGATCGCTAATGCCCCAATTACTGCAGGATAGCTTAATGCTGCGACAATTTTCTTCCTTGTATTATGCTGTTTTTCAAAGTGGTCTGCTAGTCTTTCCAATGTTTCATCCATGTTTCCGCCAGCTTCTCCGGCTTTAATCATATTGATATACATCGGTGAGAAAATTTTACTGTGTTTTGCTGAAGCTTGTGACAGCGGATTCCCTTCACGCAACTCTTGCTCAATATCAATCAGGGCTTTTTTTAACGCTTTACTGTCTGTTTGTGCCGCAAGGATTTTGGTCGAGTCAACAACAGATACACCTGCTTTTAAAAGCGTAGCAAATTGTCTCAGGTAAATGACAAGGTGCTGCAGTTTAACAGGATTGCCAATCGTTATTTCTTTCGTCAACAATGATTCCTGTATTTCTATGATTTCAGTTGTCCTGATTCCTTCTGAGCGCAGCTTCTCCAGAGCTTCCCTTTTGGTAGAAGCCGTAATCGTCCCTGAACGTTTTTTTGTCCGGTCTCTGCCGGTATATTTGAATCTAGCCATAATTTACACCATAGTTTCCTGTAAATATGGCTCTGCAGTTTCCTTGGAAATGATGCCTTTTTGGACAAGATCCTTAATATCCATTTCAAGAGTGTGCATGCCATAGGAGCGAGAGGTTTGCATGATGCTGATGATTTGATGGATTTTTTCATTTCGGATCAAGTTGGCTACTGCCGAATTATTGATTAAGATTTCTGTCGCTCCAATCCGCCCTTGTTTTTCGATCGTCGGAAATAATCGCTGGGATATAACAGAGACGAGCACGGATGCAAGCTGAATACGAATCTGAGCCTGCTGGGCTGGTGGAAAAACGTCGATAATTCGATTGATGGTAGCAGGGGCACTTGATGTATGCAATGTGCCAAAAACAAGATGACCAGTTTCAGCAGCTGTAATTGCAGTCTGAATTGTTTCCAGGTCACGCATCTCTCCTACCAGAATCACATCAGGGTCCTGGCGGAGTGCCGCCCTTAATCCGTTGGCAAAGTTATTCGTGTCAAATCCGACTTCGCGCTGGTCTATAATCGAACTGCCATGCTTGTGTAAATACTCAATTGGGTCTTCAAGAGTGATGACGTGTTTTCTCATTGTTTCATTCATATATTGAATCATCGCTGCTAGTGTTGTAGACTTCCCGCTTCCTGTGGGTCCCGTCACCAGGACCAATCCCTGAGGCTTCTCTGCAATTTTCTTCAATATTTCCGGGAGTTCAAGATCTTCAATTGTCGGGATGCTTGTTGGGACAATCCGTATCGCCATTGATACACAGCCTCTTTGATGATAGGTATTTACCCGGAAACGAGATACCCCGGGGAGTCCGTAGGAAAAGTCGAGTTCTCCCTGTTCTTTAAAACGTGACCACATTTTTTCTGGTATAATGGCTCTTGCCATGCCCTCGGTTTCCTCTGGAAGAATCAATTCCTTGCCATATTTTCTAAGCTCACCATTAATTCTCATAACCGGCGGCACGCCAACTGTTATATGTATATCGGAAGCTTTCAGCTCAAAACCAGCTTGAAGCAAACGGTCAATTTTTTCTTTCATCTTTTCTCCCCACTATTCTGTAATGGCAACACGGAGTACTTCCTCGGTGGTCGTCAATCCTTGCTTTACCTTTAATAAGCCATCATCGATCAGGAATATGGTTTTATTTTTCACGGCAATTTCACGCAGTTTGGTTACTGACTCTTCATTCATAATCGCCCGGCGCAACTCTTCATTTACCGATAAGACTTCATGGATCGCTAATCTGCCGCGATACCCTGTCATGTTGCAGGATGCGCAGCCTCTTCCTCTCCATACTGCAGAAATCTCAATCCCTCTTTTTGAAAAAATATCAAGTTCCCGTTTAGTAGGGGGATGGGATTCAGCACAATCACGGCATACTCTCCGAACAAGCCGCTGAGATACGACTCCGCTTAAAGAAGATGCAACCAGGAATGGTTCAACGCCCATATCTATCAGTCTTGAAACCGAGGTCAGCGCATCGTTTGTATGCAAAGTACTTAGTACCAGATGACCGGTTAATGAGGCTCTTATTGCTACCTCAGCTGTTTCCTTATCTCTTACCTCCCCGACCATGATAATATTAGGATCCTGCCGCAGAATGGACCTTAAACCGGCTGCGAATGTCATGCCGACATTCGGATTGACCTGGATTTGGTTGATTCCTTCAATTTGATATTCCACTGGGTCTTCTATCGTAATGATATTGACTTCATCACTGTTCAATTTATTTAAAGCAGCATATAAGGTGGAAGACTTACCTGATCCTGTTGGCCCTGTAATTAAAACAATCCCATTTGGCCTGGTAATCATATTGGAAAATCTGGTTAAATTAAGAGTATTGAACCCTAGCTTGTTGAGATCGTTCAATGTGCTGCCCATATCAAGCAAACGCAACACGATTTTTTCTCCATAGACTGTAGGAATTGTAGATACCCTCAAGTCGACAGGATGGAAATCAAGGTTTACTTTGAATCGCCCATCCTGCGGCACCCGATTTTCTGTAATATCCAAATTGGCCATTATTTTTATCCTTGCCGTCAGGACATTCTGCATATGTTTCGGAAGAACTCTTTCTACGCGCAGCATTCCATCGATCCTATAGCGCACCACGACTTTTGTTTCCTGAGGATCGATATGGATATCGCTCGCCTTGCTAGTCCCTGCATTGGTCAACAATTGATTGACCAGCCTGACGATTGGGGAATCTGCTTCGGTAACCTTATCTTCTTTCACAGGCTCGAGTATATATTCTTGCCCGATTAATTCTTCAAACTCTTCGTCGATTTCATAGTATTTATTGATTGCACGTATGATATCATCCTTGGTCGCAATCGCAGTCTCTATATGAAAACCTGTTGACAGCCGTAAATCATCTATCGTGTAAAAATCCATGGGATCAGACATAGCTACATAGAGTTTATCTCCCTCTTTTTTAAGCGGGATAACCAGATTCCGTTTGGCTGTTTCCTTCGAAATTAGTGTGAATAAGCTCGTATCAAAAGGATATCTGTATAAGCTTATATGCGGGATACCAAGCTGGAACTCCAGCACTTCAATTAATTGCTGCTCTGTTATATAACCTCTGTGAAGCAAAGCATCTCCCAGCTTTTGTTCAGCCGGTTTCTCCTGAAGGGTGGCCTTGAGCTGATCTGCAGTCAGCAATCCAGATTCAATCAATAAGTCTCCCAGTCTTCTACGAGTTTGTTTCATCTGTTCGCCTCCTGTCTATTTTGGCTCTTCATTTGGTTTGCCCCACAGCCTGTCCTCAATATTGTCTGTCATTTCTGGAGAATTTTTATGCTCTTCTGCTGCAGGCAGCTGTCCATCTGTGCTATCTATTTGGTTTGCATTCGTCGTACTGTTATTCAAATCTGTGTTGGGCAGTGATTCCGGATCCGTTTCTTCCTGTTGTCCCATTTGGACATTTGGATCGATTCCGTGGACTTCTACTCGATGAATTGGCTGATAGAAATCTTCAGCTATCAATTCCGATTCGATCAACTCACCTGAGGATGTAAAAGATTCGCGATATACTTTAATCAATAAACCTGGTTTCCCTTCCGCTTCAACCGACTTTTGGTTTGGCCCAAGAAGCGGGGTATACCGCTTGATCATCCTTGGTTTAAACTCTTGTTTTTCTGTAAGATTTAACCGGTAATCTGAGGAAAAGGGTACTCCTGATATAGAAATTTCTAATTGGCCCTTATTTATTGATAATTTAATTTCGTAACGAGTCTCGTTGGGATTGTAAAATGAAAAATCTATATCCTTTGTGAAATCAACTCTTGCTTCAAGGCCAGACTTTATATTTTCAGGCAGTTCACGGCCGATGTTTCTTTCGGTAATCGTGAAGTTAGTTGACATCAATACTTCAAAAAGACCGGATGAAACAATGCTTAACTGCTGAGAAGATAACTGATTCATTTCTTTCTCTTCAACTAACGCTTTTAAAGAAACGTTAGAAAGCGGATCCACTGGTATTTGAGCAAGTTCCTGTACGAATGTTTCAATGTCAGAAAACTCCTCAGATAACTCTCTTGTTGCTGAGGCAACGACCACAGGATCTTCTTTTGGCAAAAAGTCTTCTAACCTGATACTAATTGACAGTTCAAGTTCGGATGCTGCTGAGGATAAACCGTTCAGCAAACCAGCCATATCCAGTACATCTATTTCTATTGATGGAGCCACCTGGTTTAAAGCTTCTTCTATTTTCTTTTGATTCACTTCCACAATCAAAGGGTTTTCCTTACCATCCAATGCTGATTCAACAGATTCATTTACTAAGTATATAAAGCTGTTTGCATCAATCTTTTGGCTGTTCCCTTTATATGTAAGTTCAAATGATGCACTCTCTTGCCAACTCTTGATTTGTTCTTTCAGCAATAAATTGGCCTGTTCAATCGATTTTCCTGAAAGGCTGATCCTGCCGATCGAAGTTTGTTCATCATATGTATCCTTTTCGATAAATGAGCTATAAACAACTGTAGAAAACTGGGAGAAACCAAATATAAAGAGAGCGGCAATGGTCATAATTACTGTAAACCTGAAACTTTTAATCTTGTCCATCATCATACCCCTCCCGATTATTTGGCTTCTATAAAATCCCACAATTCTTGTTCTTCATCGTTTGATTTTTGTTGAAAATCCAGCATCTTCTCAATATCTTTTAGATATCCATGTTGGGGAACTGGGGAGTCTTCTATTACACTTTCTTGCTGACGTTCTAGAAATTCAAGATCATCCACTATTTTCGGTTTAATCAATCGGTGTTCAGGCAGATCAATTGTATGTTCATCATCATTCTTTTGTACAGAATCTGTGTTAATAGATTGTGATATTACTTCATCAAGCGCAGGAGCTCCGCTAACATTTTCATGATTGTTGATTACTTCAGCATACCCGTATATCCCGCTCTGTTTTTCAGCTAAGAACCCTGTTAAGATCGAGACAAGTAAAATCACAAAAACCGCTTGCCAGTAAACTAGCAATTCGCCTGCACCTACGCCAAGCACCCCTATTAATAAAGCGCCAATAGCTGCATTCCATTTTCCGCGTCTCGTTAATCCCAGTGGAAGAAAAATGATGAGTGGGATGACAATTACAGATGCGATCATTGAGAAGAAAAACTCTATCATTTCCACACCTCATTTATAGTTATTGATACGATGCATCAAGAAGCATACTATTAACATCCCATTCAGGCATCTGGGCCTCCTTAGGATAATAAATAACTTTCTTAGCATAAATTCCACTATAATGATTGGTTGACGATATTGCTCCACAACTTCTTGAGGTGGTAGTGACCGTCCCTTCTACATCTCCATAAACCTTTAAGGTGCCTTCAATACAAAGAAGCCCCTGGTTTCCGTTCTCTTGCTTATTCTGTTTTACATCAATGTTTTCGATATAAGCGTCTCCGTATACGATAACATCGCTATTACTTTCAATAAACGAATCACCTTTTAAAAAAAGATTGCTTTCAAATTTCAATACTGTGTTAGAATTCGCTGTGAATCCTTTCATAAAATAGGTGTCTTTTTTAAACACCGGATCATGGTTGGATGGTATTTTCACATGAGAAGTAAACAACAGAGAGGTATTAAAAGGTCCTCTGGAATCAATCGAATCATCATCCTTCACTGCCATTTCCTTGTCGGGGTCAGGGAATTTCCCGTCAAATTCTCCCCTTGAAACCTTTAACTCCGCGGATATCCTGCTCTCCTGTTGGTCTTCTGCAAAACCAATTGATGTAAAGGTAATCTTTATATCCTCTTGCCCCTGTAAGGTGGAAGAAGTAATTTCTACATCTTCTATTTTGTATAATGGGTAGGATTTATTCTTTTTCACATTGAAAGCGTTTTTGAGCGGCAGTTTATTTCGAAGCGCTTTATCGGTATCTGATAATGAAGCTTTTTTATTTTTCACAATTATTTTAGCTGCCTCCCGCTTCATATGGGTCACACCCATCTCCGCAAGATTAGTAGCTTTAATTCCACTTCCAGTATGAGCTATCTGTTTAGAGTTATTAGCTGCCATCCCAACAATGGCAATTCCGATGATGGAGAAAACCGTCATCATCAACAATACCACCAGCAGCACGGACCCATGTTCATTTTTCCTCATCAGAGATTCCCCTTGCAAATAGAGTTCTCAACGTATAGGAGTGTTCTCCCTTTTTTATCATCAATGTTAACTCCAGAGGCAATTTAGTATCGATTTGCAATCGTTCTCCTGCATATGTATGATTCTCATAGACTATTTCCGCTTTATAGATATAGCTCTTGGAAATGGCCTTGCCATCAACTATCACTTCATCCGTTTTTATTTCTAGTTGATAAGCAGGTTCTTTCAGGTGCTTATTCCGGATTGTTTTGGCAATTAGTTGCGCTTCCTGCTGAAGGAATGCATCCTTCTTGCTGCTTTCGCCCTGTTTGACACCTGTTTGAAAAACAGAAAATACTAGGACAATTATAATTCCTGTCAATGCCAGGGCTGCTAATAATTCAACAAGGGTAAAACCGTTCCTTTTCATTCAGGCGTTCACTCCTTGTAGCCAAATGTCTCATAGACATTTTTATATGTACCACTACTTTTTTCTTGTATTGAAACTACAACGATATTCAGATCTTCCGGCAAAGTATCATTGTATAAATCTGCTTGCATGATTTTGACAGCAGGAAAATACCTTTTTTCTCCAACTTCAATGTAGAATCGTTCGCTAGATGAGAAATCAGTACCATATAATTGATTCCAATCCTCAATTGTTAAATCTGTACTATAAGGGGACTTTTTCACTATATGCAAAATTTCCTGGCTTAGCTGCGCAGCAGAACTTCTTTCTTCATTATCCGAGTTAAAAATCTTTGCCTGCAAGAAAAAGCCCGTGAAGGAAAGGAGTACGATCGACAGCAGCGCAACTCCAAGGGTAATCTCAAGCAAATGATAACCTTGCTGATTTAGTCGTGTATGCATCGGCCGCTCCTTTCTAGCACTCAAGCACCCGTACTTTCTTCCTATTATACTAGCAAATAACAGTATATGACACTATGAATCTGCAGCAAAAAACATTAATTGCAAGATTATAGATAAGAAAAAATACCACCTTTAAAAAGTGGTATTTCGTTTATTTTACATATTCCGCAACTCGATTCCGTCCAGATCGCTTCGCACCTACATACAGTGCTCTGTCTGCATGCCTGATCAGGGCAAGTGAGTCATCTGCATCCTGTGGGGCGGTGGCTACGCCGATGGAGGCTGTTATATCGACGAATAGCAGCCTGCCTTCCTGGTCCATTGATTGGAGAAGGGTGAATGGTTCATTTGCGATGAGCTGCCTGATTTGTTCGGCTAGTTTCAACGCATTGCCCTTCATCATGTCCGGAAGGAGGATGACGAACTCTTCCCCTCCGTAACGGGCTACTGTTCCAATCTCACCGATTCTTTCATTAAGGCGGACTGCCAGTTCACATAAGATTTCGTTTCCACTTTGATGTCCGTATGTATCATTAACTGACTTGAAGTGATCGATGTCCAGAAGTATTAAGGAAAGTAAGTCTCTTTCGCCTTTCTGCAGTTTTTCGAATTCCGATGTCAGCATGTTTTCAAAGTAGCGATAATTGTATAGACCCGTCAATGCACAGCGTTCACTGTTTTCCTTCGTTTTTTCGTAATGCCTTGCGTTTTCAACAGCAATCGCAAAATGTGAGCAAAGGATGTCGACAATCATCAGCTGCGATTTTTCAAATGCCCTCTTCTTGTTTGCTGCAAGGACAAGGACACCGACTACCTGATTGTTCCTGACGATTGGCACACTCAGGATGCTTTCAGCGCTTGAAGGGATATAGCCCGAATTGATATGCTTCCACTCTTTTTTGGAATGGAAGAGCACTGGCTTTTTCGCAGACCAAACAAGTCCGCTTATTCCTTGGCCTTTTCCAAGCGTCTTCTCATCAGGTTCCATTATTTCCCCGAATTCCACTTTATGAATCAGCTTCAGTGCCTTTTCATCTATTACATCCAATATATAGGCATAATCCACCGGCAGCATTTCGATCAGCTTTTGGACAAAGAGATCAAGTACATCATTTGCTCTCTGCCTTTCTGCCAGCTGGTGCCCAATCTCAGCAGCACTTTGTAAAAATTGGTTCACCTTGCCGCTGGAATAATAGAGACTGAGAATGATAGATAGACTTGCAAAAGGAATCCCTACAAACAAAAGAGAATAGAGTCCCATTTCACTTTTATATAGTTCGTAAAGCACAAACCCGATCGGGAAGGTAATCAATGTCGTTACTGTTTCCCAGATGAAATCTTTCCCGAAATAAGGTCCCTTCAGTTTTAAAACGACTGCTTGCAATAATAAAAGGAAAATTGTATTGACTCCATAATTACTGATGCCATATACAGTTCCAAGTATATAAGTATATGGATCCTCTGCTAGATGATCGCCATGGGTCCCGCCCAAAGCATAAAACACTAGCCCACTCAGCAATGATACGATAAAAAACATTAAAGAGTTCAATGGAAATCTGTACAAATCAGACTTTTGCACGCGAAGCCTCATTAAAAGGATCAGCACCGAAATCTGCATCAGAACCATTTCTACAAAAATACCGTATGACAGGAATACAGCGAGTGAAACCCACTGAATCAGGAAGATCGGTGTATTATTGACGACCATTGGCATGGCAGCCACCACAGACATCAATATGAGGAAAGTGAACACTTCCCACACCGATATATTGCTTGAAGGTGGATAGACTTGATAGGTTACCCAGATTCCAATCGGTACAACCAGGAGCCAGGCAAACCAAATTGATTTTTTTATTAATGGAGATATCTTCATCTACCCACCTCCTTTCATTTAGGTAAAAAGTCATGGTTTTTTTAATAGTTTAGCAAACTTTTTGTCGAATGTCATAATTTTCTTATTAATTTTCCAGAAGGTTCACGAGTACGGGTTTTGCCTCTGAAAGAAAGTAAAGGGAACCTGTTACGATTAGTATTTCATCGCTTGTTAATCCATTTACTTTCCGATGAAGGAAGTCCTTGTAATCGACTGCAATGTTAAGGTTGCTGTTGTTTCCAACTTCCATTAGTTCTTCCGCAGATGCTGCCCGCGGAAAGTCGAATGTTGTGAAGGTCAGTTGATGTGCAACCTCTTCAAGGGTCGCGATCATCTTGTCCAATTTCTTGTCTTTAAGAGCTGCAAAAAGAATACTAATCTTTTTATCGGCAAATCGAGATTTTATTTCACTTGCCAGGGCATTTATTCCTTCTTCATTATGAGCGCCATCGATCAAAACAAAAGGGTCCTCACTCAGGAGCTCAAGCCTGCCCGGCCAGTACGCTTTAGTGAGTCCTTCCCGTATATGTGATTCATCAATTATGAAGGAATAGTAATTCGAAAGGACTTGAGCAGCCATGACAGCACATGCCGCATTATCAACCTGATGGGACCCAATCATTGATGTCTCCAGTTTCTCAAATTGACCAAACATGCTTGAAAAGTCAAATTGCTCCCCTTGCTTCAATGAAAGCCGGTAACCAGTTGTAAAATCTTTTTCCAGCTCGTATATCGGGGACTTCCCTTCAAAAGCTTTCTTTTTGATCACTTCAAGGGCAGCAGGCTGATTTACTCCAGTAATGACACTTACCCCATTCTTGATAATGCCTGCCTTTTCAAAAGCTATTTCTTCATAGCTCTCACCCAGAATCGCAGTGTGATCCAGACCAATGCTCGTGATGATCGAAAGCAGCGGATGGATGATATTCGTGGAATCGAATCGGCCGCCGAGCCCCACCTCATAAATGACGACATCAACAGGAGACATTTTCGCGAAGTAATAAATCGACATGGCTGTGATCACTTCAAATTCAGTCGGCCCACCGAGTTCCGTTTGATCCAATTCGTCTGCAAGCGGCTTGATTGCATTGGTCAAATGTATTAATTCCTGGTCGCTGATCGGCTGGCCATTGATGCTGATCCGTTCATTGAATTGCTCGAAGTACGGCGAGGTAAAGGTTCCAACCCTGTATCCGGCAGATTCAAGGATATTCCGAAGAAATGTGACTGTTGAGCCTTTTCCGTTCGTCCCGCCAACATGGATCGTTTTGATTCTACGTTCCGGATGATCCAGTTTTTCCAGCATCCATTCCATCCTTGCCAGGCCTGGCTTGATTCCAAGCCTTAGTCTTGCATGGATCCATTCAAGTGCCTGTTCATATGTCTCATACAATTCCAACACCCCAATTCATGCTGAAGACGAACCAATAATGGTTCGCCTTCAGATTTGTTATTCATTATTTAGCTTCTTAACTCATTGATGCGAGCTTCGACTGCTTCACGTTTTTCCAAGTAGTCTTTTTCCTTCGCGCGTTCTTCTTCAATGACTTTTTCAGGAGCCTTTTTCACAAAGCCTTCGTTTGCAAGTTTCTTCTGGACGCGCTCTACCTCTTTGTCCAGCTTCTCTTTTTCCTTTTGAAGGCGGGCGATTTCCTCATCGATATTGATCAGGCCTTCAAGCGGCATGATGATTTCTAGGCCGGTAGCGACAGCTGTCATCGCTTTTTCTGGCGCGTTCACTTCAATGCCGATCTCAAGGTTCTCTGGATTACAGAAACGGACGATATATCCGCGGTTGCTTTCAAGAGTGCGGAGAGTATTTTCATCCTTCGCCTTCAGGAACATATCAACCTTCTTGCTAAGAGGTGTATTCACCTCAGAGCGGATGTTCCTTACTGAGCGGATCACTTCAACGAGCAGTTTCATATCGTCCGCTGCTGCTTTATCAGTCAAAGCTGGGTCAACCTTCGGCCAGCTTGCAACTGTAATCGACTCACCCTGATGAGGCAGGTTCTGCCAGATTTCTTCTGTAATGAATGGCATGAATGGGTGAAGCAATCGCATCGTGTTATCAAGAACATATGCAAGGACTGATCTTGTTGTCTTCTTGGCAGCTTCGTCATCACCATAAAGCGGAAGCTTCGCCATTTCGATATACCAGTCGCAAAGGTCATCCCAGATGAAGTTATAAAGCGCTCTGCCAACTTCACCGAACTCATAGCGGTCTGACAGTCTTGTCACAGTCTCGATCGTTTCATTCAGCCTTGTTAAAATCCACTTGTCGGCAACTGACTTATCGCCGCTCAAATCGATTTCTTCATATTTCAGGCCGTTCATGTTCATAAGGGCAAAACGGGAAGCATTCCAAATTTTATTGGCAAAGTTCCATGTTGCTTCTACTTTCTCAGTGCTGTAGCGAAGATCCTGCCCCGGTGCGCTTCCTGTCGTCAGGAAGTAGCGAAGCGAGTCAGCACCGTACTGGTCGATGACATCCATCGGATCAACACCGTTGCCGAGTGACTTACTCATTTTCCGGCCGTCTTCTGCACGAACGAGACCGTGGATCAATACATCGTTGAATGGGCGCTTTCCAGTGAACTCAAGCCCCTGGAAAATCATCCGGGAAACCCAGAAGAAAATAATATCATACCCTGTTACAAGGGCATCGGTTGGATAGTATCTCTTATAATCTGCTGCATCTTCATTCGGCCAGCCCATTGTCGAGAATGGCCATAGTGCCGAGCTGAACCATGTATCAAGAACGTCATTGTCCTGCTCCCAGTTCTCGAGATCCGCTGGCGGTTCGTGGTCAACGTATACTTCTCCTGTTTCCTTATGGTACCAGGCCGGAATTCGGTGGCCCCACCAAAGCTGGCGTGAAATACACCAGTCGCGGATATTTTCCATCCAGCGCATATAAGTGTTTTCGAAGCGCTCAGGTACGAAGTTTACTTTTTCTTCCTTGCTCTGCAATGCGATTGCTTCATCAGCAAGCGGCTGCATTTTAACGAACCATTGAGTTGATAAGTACGGTTCTACTACAGCTCCGCTGCGCTCAGAGTGCCCTACTGAGTGCATGTGCTCTTCAATTTTGAATAGTACATCTTGCTCTTGAAGGTCCTTGACGATTTGCTTGCGGCATTCGAAACGGTCCATACCCTGGTACTTGCCAGCTCTGGCATTCATAGAACCATCTTCGTTCATGACAAGTACTCTTTCAAGATTGTGGCGGTTGCCAATTTCAAAGTCGTTAGGGTCATGGGCTGGCGTGATTTTTACTGCGCCAGAACCAAATTCCATATCAACATAATCGTCACCAACAATCGGGATTTCACGGCCCACGATTGGAAGGATGACCGTTTTGCCAATTAAATGCTTATAACGGTCATCTTCTGGGTGAACTGCAACCGCAGTATCGCCAAGCATCGTTTCCGGTCTTGTCGTTGCAACTTCGATGTGGCCGCTTCCGTCTGCCAGAGGATATTTCATATGGTAGAATGCGCCCTGGACATCTTTATGGATAACCTCGATATCGGAAAGGGCCGTTTTTGCTGCAGGGTCCCAGTTGATGATGTATTCTCCGCGGTAGATCAATCCTTTGCGGTATAAGGAAACGAATACTTCCTTAACAGCCTTTGAGAGACCTTCATCCAATGTGAAGCGCTCACGGCTGTAGTCAAGTCCAAGACCGAGTTTTGCCCATTGCTTGCGGATATGCTGTGCGTATTCTTCTTTCCATTTCCATGATTCCTCAAGGAATTTTTCACGGCCAAGTTCATAGCGGTTAATGCCCTGGCTGCGAAGTTTCTCGTCAACCTTCGCCTGTGTGGCGATTCCCGCATGGTCCATGCCCGGAAGCCAAAGAACATCGTAGCCCTGCATCCGCTTCATACGAGTAAGGATATCCTGGAGCGCTGTGTCCCACGCATGGCCAAGATGAAGCTTTCCTGTTACGTTTGGCGGCGGAATCACGATTGTGTAAGGTTTCTTCGTTTCATCGTCCTTTGCTTCGAAAAACTTCCCGTTGATCCACCATTCATAGCGTCCCTGCTCAATCGAAGACGGATCGTATTTAGTCGGCATTGACAAATTCTCTTCCATCATTTCTTCCTCCATTCAAGTACTTTCCTTTAGAAAAATAAAAAAACTCCATTCGCCATAAAAGGACGAATGGAGTATGTTCGCGGTACCACCTTTTTTCCCAGCAAGAATCAAACATTATGCTGGCTCAAATCTGGATAACGGCTCTTCACCGGTGCCTGTTACTGGGAGAAACAATCCGTTCCCAGGCGCTGCTCAAGGGCGACCTTCCATGGTTCAGCTTAGAAGTCCTCTCAGCTACTGGACTTCCTCTCTAAAAACTGGGTGCGCATGTACTCTTCCCTGTCAAAGCTTTGACTTTATTGTATTTTTGTATATTAGATATACTACCCAAAAAAGGGGAATGACGTCAATCATCATTTCCTATTTTTTATTATTTTATACTTTTTCGCCATGCTGTGCCAATAAATAGCACATTTTGGGCCGATTACTCATAGTATGAAAAAAGGGATATCTGATTGTTTGGAGGGATGGCAATGAAGAGACGAAGGTATAATCCATATGTACTCCCGAGGTGGGCGAGGACGGCACGGGCAATCTGTGTTCAGCTGATCATTCCTTTTTGCGTGTTCCAGGGCCTCCGCACCCTTTTCTTTCCGACGACATTTGATGTCTTCCTATTATCGATTTTCATCCTGATTGCACTGGCAATAAAATTTGAAATTATTTAAGGAGCCACGAGCGTCGTTTAGCTCTGGGCTCCTTCTTGTTTTGCCTGCTCTTTCTGTTTTACAATTTCATCAATTTTCATTACCACATAACCTGTATTGCTCAAAAGCCAATACTGCCGTTGCAGCTTTTGGACAAACTTTCGCTCATCCACTTCTTTCTTTCGCTGGTGATAGGTTTCTGCAACCCTTAATATACCGGATGGGAAAGCCAGATAGCTCATGAATAATTGCATTTCGTCATCCCTGAACGGAAAATACTTGAGGTACACATTGATCCAATCTATGATTTCATCTCCGTATTTTGGCTGTGTTTTCAATGATCTCGCCAAGAATGGCAGCAAATCCTGAATCGGTGAACCTTGACGGGCCTTCTCAAAATTGATGAAATAACCATAGCCTCTTTCATCGTAGAGGAAGTGCTCAGTAGATACTTTTCCATGCAGCGTAACTGTCCTCGTCTTCTTTTGTTCCTTCGTTTTTTCATTCCAGCTCTCAAGTTTTTGCTTTGCAAAAAGCATCGCCTGGCGAATCTGAGTGTAGTATAGGCAAAACAGCAGCTCAAAAGGAGACATATATACCCTGTTTTCACAGCTCTCAAGAAATCCGGTTACGAACTCCTCTTCCTTTTCCCATTCTTTTAAAGTCTGGTTATAATGCTCTTCCTTCACTTCTGCACTGGTTTCCACTTCCTTTGCCGACAATGTATGCATTCTTGCCAGTTCCCTGAACAGCTGTTGGTGTTTTTCCGACCGGTCTTCCTTTATTTCATTCGGCATCCACGGCATCAGGTAATAAAGAGATTTATTGTTCAGGACGGCGTATCGTCCATCATTTGATGGGTATACAGGCACGATCCGGTTATAGCCCCTCTGATATAAAGTCTGGATATGCCTGATAAAATCGGTACCCTCATACGGATGGATTTTCTTCAGTGCGAATGTTCCCGTTTTTGTATAAATCTTTTTTACTTTACCAAAATCCTCAGCAAAATAAGGCTCAATCGGATATTGCTTCAAAACGGCGGCTTCGTCTTTCAAAAAATTGCGATCATCCATAGGATCACTCGCCTACTTTCTGGACTTCATACACGAAATAGTGCTGGGCAGGTGTCAGACACCTGCCCATTCAAACAGTTGAAGCAAGCCAGCAACCAAGCCAGCCCTGACAACCAGCTTTTACTGGACAAGGCGTTGCTCCATTTAATTTATTTAATGATGAACAGCCACTCCAGGAACATATAGAACCTGGCCTTCATGGACTTCATGGTCAATGCTCAGATGGTTCACTTTCAGCAGCTGCTGAACCGGCACGGCATAACGCTCAGAAATGGATTGAAGCGAATCGCCCTGCTGGACAATGCAAACTCTAATCTTGGCAACTTCCGATTCCTCTTCTTTTCTGGCTAAAAATTCCGCAATGGAAATTCCCTTTTTCATATTTGGCTTTTTCTTTTTCATAGCTGGTGAAGAAGAGGAGCTCTCGACTTCGGCTTCTTCCACTTGAGGAGGCTGGTTTTCTGCCTGCGGTAACTCCACTGTCTCAAGCTCAACCTCTTCTGCTTCCGCTTCAACCTCCTCGACAGGACCCTGTTCGTTCCTAAAATCACTGTTGGAGTATTCCGTAGCTGCCTGCAGCTCTCTTGCTGCCTGGACAGCAGATGTTATAGTTTCTTCCGCCGCGCCTGTTTTCCTTGCTTCTGCCCTGAACGGCGCATATAATTCTTCTTCGAATGATTCTTGTTCTTCATGATTCAATGTTTCATTTTGCTGGACAAATGAGTAGGCCGGAGCTTCCGGGAAGTCTGCCTCCTCAGCATGTTCTTCGCTATTGTTCTCTGCCCCCGCTTCTTCTGCTGCATCTTCACGGTAGCTAATTTCCAGCTCTTCGGCTGCCTCTTGGTTATCTGCTCCCTGCTCGGCCTCATGCTGCTGCTCGCCATATAAACCAGTAATCGCCAGATCGGCATTAAGCTTCAGACGGTCTTTCTCGGGGAAGACATAATCAAATCCTTCAACCTGGATATCAATATCATAAATGCTTTCGATCCGGTTTTTCGGAATCGTGATATCCACCGGAAAACGGTGAAGGAATTCATATACCCCTGCTTCTCGCTCCATGACAGAATGCACGTACTTTAGAGCCGGAATTTGATCCTCCGCATTGTCCTGCTGTTCATAGCATGTATATTCCCCAGTTAACTCCAGCGATCCGCGAATGGATACATATTGCTCATTTTCCTGGATAGTAATATTCGGATCGAGTGAAATCGAGACTAGCTCCGCGACTTCCTGTCCTCTTTGAAACCACACAGACTCCTCTAATGAAAATCGCAGGCACGATTGATTTCCCTGAGACAAAGCGACTCCTCCTTTCATTCCTTAAACGTAAAATCACTATGTCATTAACACTTTATGAGTATGTATTTGCTTTTATGATAATTTAGAACATATAAAAAAAGACACTTCTCCAAAATAGAGAGTGTCTTGTTTGAATTATTTATTCTGCAGCTTTGAGAATGCTTTCTCGGCTGCTTCGATTGTTTTTTGCAGGTCTTCGTCTGTGTGGGCTGTTGACAGGAACAGTCCCTCAAACTGTGATGGCGGAAGGAATACACCTTCATTTGCCATTTCACGATAGTATTCAGCGAAGAATTCAAGGTTCGAAGATTTGGCAACTTCGTAGTTGATGACATTGTCATTTGTGAAGAAGATGCCGATCATCGATCCTGCACGGTTGATGGTGTGCGGAATGCCGTATTTTTCAGCTGCTGCTTTAAGACCGCCCTCAAGGATGTCCGCTTTGCGTTCAAATTCCTTGTATGTTTCAGGTGTCAGCTGCTTCAATGTTTCCAGCCCAGCTGTCATCGCAAGCGGATTACCGGAAAGAGTTCCTGCCTGGTAGATTGGGCCGCTTGGAGCGATTTGCTCCATGATTTCTCTTTTACCGCCGTAAGCTCCTACAGGTAGTCCTCCGCCGATTACTTTACCAAGGCAAGTAAGGTCAGGTGTGACATTATAATAGCCCTGGGCACAATTATATCCTACGCGGAAACCTGTCATGACTTCATCAAAAATCAGGACTGTTCCATATTGAGTCGTAATTTCGCGAAGTCCCTCAAGGAAACCTTCTACTGGTGGCACGACGCCCATGTTCCCGGCAACAGGCTCAACGATTACGCCAGCAATATCATCGCCGAACTGCTCGAATGCGTAACGGACGCTTTCAAGGTCATTGTAAGGCACTGTGATCGTATTTTTTGCCACACCCTCCGGAACACCTGGGCTGTCAGGCAAGCCAAGTGTAGCTACTCCAGAACCCGCTTTAATGAGCAATGAGTCGCCATGGCCATGGTAGCAGCCTTCGAATTTAAGGATCTTATTCCGGCCAGTATAGCCGCGGGCAAGGCGCAGAGCACTCATCGTTGCTTCAGTACCTGAAGATACCATTCTCACCATTTCAATGGACGGCACACGGTCGATGACCAACTGCGCAAGCTCATTTTCCACAACCGTAGGTGCACCAAAGCTTGTTCCAAGTTCAGCAACCTTTTTGATTCCCTCGACTACCTTGTCATTCGTATGTCCAAGGATCAGCGGTCCCCAAGACAGCACATAGTCGATATATTCATTGCCATCGATATCATAGATCTTTGAACCCTTTCCTTTTTCCATGAAGATTGGATCCATTTTAACTGATTTGAATGCACGGACAGGGCTGTTCACTCCGCCTGGCAGAAGTTCTTTCGCTTCTTTGAAAGCTTCAATCGATTTATCGTATGAGCGCATATATTAATCCCTCATTTCTTTTGGGTGTTTTTTGCCTTTGTAAAATTATTATTGCTCTAACAGCCAGCGCGCTGCGTCTTTTGCATGGTAAGTGATGATCAGGTCTGAGCCTGCACGCTTCATTCCAGTCAGCATTTCCATAACGATGCTTTTCTCGTCGATCCAGCCATTTTGCGCTGCTGCTTTGACCATTGAGTATTCACCGCTGACATTGTAGATTACGACTGGCAGGTTAAAATTGTTTTTTACATCACGGACGATATCCAGGTACGGCATTCCCGGCTTCACGATCAGGAAGTCAGCGCCTTCCATGACATCGGATTCTGCTTCACGCATCGCTTCAATCCTGTTTGCTGGATCCATCTGGTATGCTTTGCGGTCACCAAACTGCGGTGTACTTTCAGCTGCTTCACGGAATGGTCCATAAAATGCTGATGAGTATTTTACAGCGTAAGACATAATCGGCACATCGTGGAAACCGGCCTCATCCAATGCGAAACGAATAGCGGCAACAAAGCCATCCATCATGTTGGATGGCGCGATGATGTCTGCGCCCGCTTTTGCCTGGCTGACTGCAGTCTTCCCTAGCAACTCCAATGACGGGTCATTCAGGACTTTTCCATCTTCAATCACGCCGCAGTGTCCATGGCTTGTGTATTCGCATAGGCATGTATCTGCGATGACAACCATGTCAGGGAAATCCTTCTTAATGACGCGGATTGCTTCCTGGACGATTCCATGGTCATGGTATGCCTGGCAGCCTACTTCATCTTTCTCATCTGGTACTCCGAATAGCAGGACTGATTTGATCCCAAGTGATTCTATCTCGGCCATTTCTTCTTTCAGATTATCAAGTGACAAATGATAGACTCCTGGCATTGAAGATACTTCATTCTTGATTTTTTCACCTTCAACGATGAAAAGCGGATAGATTAAATCTTCTGTCCGCAGATAGTTTTCACGTACAAGTGCCCGCATATTCGCTGATTGGCGAAGGCGGCGGTGGCGGCTGAATTCAAGGTGTTTCATAGATTACCCTCCTATAATCAAATACTCAGAAATACTTTCGAGCATTTTTTCCACTGTGTATTTATCTGGCATGGCATGGACACGCAATCCCCATTCCTCTGCCTTTCTTCTTGATACCGGACCGATGCACGCTATGATGCATTCAGCCAGCTTGGCCCCTAAATCATTCTCTTCAACAATCTCCATAAAATGATCAATCGTAGATGGGCTTGTAAATGTAAGTATATCAAGACTTCCTTCATGAAGCATCTGAACCAGCTTGCCGCGGCTCTCTTCGGGCAGGAAAGTTTCATAGATGATTACTTCATCGACGAGCGCACCGTTGTCCCTCAAAGCGGTCGATATATAATCCCTTGCCAGGTTCCCCTTCGGAATCAGGATTTTGTCCCCCTGTTTGACAAAGGGCAAAAACTCTTCGACAAACCCTTCGGCAACATATTGCCCTGGAACGAAATCCGCGGTATGGCCATAGCTTTCCAGAATGGATTGCGTCTTTTCGCCGATGACGGCTATTTTAGGAAATTTTGTTTGGATTTTTTTTATAAAGGAAAAAAAGGTTTCGATCGTTACATTGCTTGTGAAAATAATCCAGTCATATGTATGTATATCGGCAAACATTTCTAGCAGTTTTTCGGTTGCTGCAACTGGTCTAAAGGCAATTAGAGGGATTTCCACGGGAATCCCTCCTTGACTCTTAACCATTTCGGAGAAAGACCTGGCATGGGCCTTTCCCCTTGGAATCATAACCGTTTTATTTTGCAGCGGCTGAAACGGTATCATTCAATCTCTAGCTCCTGTTTAACCTTATCAATAAGATCTTTTGCGCCCTGATTGATCATACTTTCTGCAGCTATCTGCCCAAGCTCCTCAGGGTTCGTTCCAGTAACCTGTTCCTTGATGATCGTTTTTCCATCAGGTGATCCGACTAAAGCGGTCAAAACGATTTCTTCCTGTTCATTTATGTAGGCAAATCCAGCGATTGGCACCTGGCATCCGCCTTCCATCTTATGAAGGAATGAACGCTCTGCCCTGACAGCCGCGTTAGTTTCAGCAGAAGTGAATTTTTCGAGCAGCTGGAGAAGCTCCTCATCGTCGCCGCGGCATTCAATCGAAAGAGCACCCTGGCCGACTGCAGGCACGCAAATATCTGGATCGATGAACTCAGTGACTGTCTCGCTTGCCCAGCCCATACGCTTCAGTCCGGCAGCAGCAAGGATGATCGCATCATAATCTTCTGTCTCAAGCTTAGATAATCTTGTGTCAATATTGCCCCTGATCCACTTCATTTCCAGGTCAGGCCGCTTTGCTAAAAGCTGTGCACTCCGGCGCAGGCTGCTTGTTCCAACGACTGCACCTGGCTTAAGTTCATCAAAAGGTATATGTTCTTTTGAAATCAGTACATCACGGTGATCTTCCCTATCAGGAATGCAGCCAATGACAAGACCTTCTGGAAGGACTGCTGGCATATCCTTCATGCTATGTACGGCCATATCAATTTCCTTGTCCAGCATTGCCTGTTCGATTTCCTTAACGAAAAGTCCTTTTCCGCCAACTTTTGAGAGAGTTACATCAAGAATTTTATCCCCTTTTGTGACAATCTCTTTTACTTCAAACTCAAAAGGAGCACCCAATTTTTTCAGCTGCTCGATTACCCAGTTTGTTTGTGTCAATGCTAGCTTACTCCGTCTGGAGCCAACGATTATTTTTCTCATGACAGCCTCCTATTTATTTATACCAGAAATGGAATGATGATAATTTTCCGAAAAGAAAGAAGTTAATTAAGACAATCAGGAACGATGCGATGTTCCAGAGTGCGAGCGATTTGCCATACATCTCCCTGCCAACCCTCAAATAGAGGTAGATGCTGTATACCGCCAGGACGACGAACGACCCGATCAGCTTAGCATCGTACCATGCAAGATCAGGCACCTTGATCCAGGCCCATTGCAGGCCAAGGATCAAGCTGAGGATCAGCATCGGCACTCCTATGACATTCAATATGTAAGACCAATAGTCAAGCCTGGTCAGATCCGAAATCCTCCGTAACAGCATACCCCACTTTTTCCGCTTTAATAGGTCATATTGGATCAGATAGAGCAAAGAAAAAACAAAAGAGATCGAAAATGCACCATACGAGAGGATAGCCATCGTGATATGGATGAGCAGCAGTTCGGAAATGAGCTGCTCTGATATGACATTGGAATCATATTGCACAGGCGCGAAGGTATGGATCGCCATTATGATGAATCCAAGCACATTTGTAAAAAAGACAATAAAATCTACTTTTAATAGTTTATTGATTGCAAGCGATAGTGTGACAAGCACCCATGCATAAAAGTACAGCCCTTCGAAGAGGGTCAGGACAGGGAATCGGCCAATATCAAACATATAATAGAATAGGAATATCGTCTGGAATCCCCATACAAATGCAAGTAACCAGAAGGCAATTTGGTTTACCCTCCGGTTACTGTTAAGAAAGTCGATGAAATATAAAAGCACGCTTGCTGCATAGATAACAATGGTTATCTCATGCAGGCGGGTAATATAAAGATCAACCATGTGCAAAACCTCTCTTACGGCTGCAAAGAAGCCTGAGGCGAAGGAACTCTGACCTGCTTTGATTCAGCTGTTTTCATTCCCTCTTGTTCAGCGACAAGCTGTTCGATATTGAAAATCTTCACAAAAAGGTCTAGCGCTTCATCTGCATCCGGTCCTGCTGCAAGCTCTTTTGCCTGAAGGATCGGATCTTTCAGAAGCTGGTTGATGATACTCTTTGTATGTTTGTTTAGGACTTTTTTATCCCTGTCTGAAAGATGCGGCATCTTGCGTTCGATGCTGTTCATCGTCTCTTCCTGTATGGCGAGCGCTTTTACCCGCAAAGCAGAAATGACCGGTACGACTCCTAAAGTGTTAAGCCATTGCTTAAACTGGACGATCTCACTTTCAATCATGATCAGGATTTTCTCAGCTGCCTTCTGGCGTTCCTGCAGATTAGCTTCGACTATTCCTTCTAGATCATCGATATCATAAAGGAAAATGTTCTCCAATGTCGCAATCTCAGGATCCAGGTCACGAGGTACAGCGATATCAACCATGAATAATGGTTTTCCTTTTCGCCTTTGCTCTACCTTCGCCATCATATCCTTTGTTACGACAAAATCCTTTGCTCCAGTTGAGCTGATCAGGATGTCAGCATCAGCCAGTGCACTTTGCAGTTCATCGAGTGTCCTTGCATTGCCAGAGAAACGGTTAGCCAGATCCTCGGCCTTTTGGTATGTCCTGTTGATGACTGTGACTTTCTTTGCCCCGTTTGCATGGAGGTTCTGGATTGCCAGCTCACCCATTTTCCCTGCTCCAAGGATCAGTACATGTTTCTGGTCAAGCGAACCGAAAATCTTCTTGGCAAGCTCCACAGCAGCGTAGCTGACTGAAACAGCATTCGCACCGATATCCGTTTCGGAGTGACCGCGTTTCGCAAGAGTGACCGCAAGTTTAAAAAGCTGATTGAAAACCGTTCCTGTTGTGTTGTTTTCTAGTCCGAGCATGAAACTTGCGCGCACTTGCCCAAGAATCTGGGTTTCTCCCAACACCATCGAGTTCAAGCCGCAGGAAACCTTGAATAAATGGTCGATGGCTCCATCCTGTTCATAAATGAACAGGAACGGCGTGAATTCTGACTGTGGAATACCGAACCATTCAGATAAGAACTCTTTAATATAATATCTGCCAGTGTGAAGCTGATCCACAACAGCATAAATTTCTGTTCGGTTGCAAGTAGATACGATGACATTCTCAAGGATGCTCTTTTTCTGCTGAAGCGCGTTCATTGCCCCGCCAAGAGTTGCCTCGTTGAATGTCAACCTTTCGCGGATTTCAACAGGGGCCGTTTTATAGTTAAGTCCTACTACGATAATGTGCATTTATTAATTGACACCCCCAAAGAGAAATTGCATAATTGGCTAAGGCAATTATACATTAGGTTTTCTTTCTTTTAACGTTGTAAATGTGAACAACTATTGAACTAAAATATATATATAAATACAAATTAATGTTTGTTTACTTTTAGACAATCTAAACAGCAAATAAACATACTCCCTAATGTACATTATCAAAGTTTGTCCTTTAATTCAAGTGAGCCTTTTTGGAAGTGGTGAAAGTATGAAAAATCAGAGAATTATCCCAGGAATGATTCTGATTGGATTCGGGATTTATTTTTATCTCCAGCAGCAAAATATCACCCTGTTCAGCCAATTTTACACGTGGCCGACACTTCTGATCATTGTCGGTGCCGCCTTTTTGGTACAGGGCTACTGGGGGAAAGATTATGAAGCCATTTTCCCAGGTGTGATCCTGGTGGGGTTCGGTGTGCATTTCCATGTTATCAATAAATTCGAATTATGGCCCGACCATCTTGGAGCATTTATCTTAATTATCGCCCTTGGATTTTTGCTGCGTTATCAGAAAACAGGAAATGGCTTGTTCCACGGAGTCCTCTTTCTTATTTTAGCGGGCCTGCTGCTGTTTTATGACCGAATTACAAGCTGGCTTGGACTTCTTGAGAATGGAGTTGCAACCGCCTGGAGATTTTGGCCGGCAGTGTTGATCTTAATCGGAGTATATTTATTATTTTTCAAGAAGAAATGAAGAAAATCCCTCACCAGATATTTCACGGTGAGGGATTTTTTATTTCATAGGCAAGAAAAAAGCGGTCTGAGAATAGACCGCTTCTGTCATTATTTCATAAAACTCCCTAATACGGACCAGGCTTTGTCCTTCCCTTCTCCTGTTTCTGATGAGAAAAGAATGATCGTGTCATCAGGGTCTAAATCAAGTGTTTCTTTGGTGATTTTCAGATGCTTTTGCCACTTGGACTTCGGAATTTTATCAGCCTTTGTCGCAATGATGATGACCGGGATATCATAATGCTTGAGAAAATCATACATCATCACATCGTCCTTTGAAGGCGGATGCCTCAGATCAACGATCAGCAGCATTGCTTTCAGCTGCTCACGGGAGGTGATATATGTCTCAATCATTTTCCCCCAGGCTTCACGTTCAGATTTTGAGACTTTTGCATACCCATAGCCTGGAACGTCAACAAAATGAAGCATTTCATTGATCAGGTAAAAATTCAGGGTCTGCGTTTTCCCTGGCTTTGAGGATGTCCTGGCCAGGCTTTTTCTGTTCAGCATTTTATTGATAAAAGAAGACTTGCCAACATTTGAACGGCCTGCAAGGGCGAACTCCGGAAGATGGCCTTCCGGATATTGATTCGGCCTTACAGCACTGATTACGATTTCTGCACTATTTACTTTCATTGAGCATCACCGCTGGCAAGCGCGTGCTTCAATACTTCATCTACATGGGAAACTAACACAAATTCAAGCTCCTTACGTACACTTTCAGGAATATCATCAATATCTTTCTCATTATCTTTTGGACAAATAACTTTTGTTAGACCGGCCCTGTGGGCACTCAGGGACTTTTCCTTGAGACCTCCAATGGGCAGGACGCGTCCTCTCAGTGTTATTTCTCCGGTCATTCCTACTTCCCTGCGAATCGGCTTTCCTGATAAAGCCGAAACGAGTGCAGTAGCAATCGTAATCCCTGCTGAAGGGCCATCCTTAGGGACAGCGCCTTCGGGAACATGGATATGAATATCATTTCTTTCATGGAAGTCTGGATCAATACCAAGCTCTTTGGCTTTTGAACGGACATAGCTGAATGCCGCTTGTGCCGATTCCTTCATGACGTCCCCGAGCTTACCTGTAAGGACCAGCTTGCCTTTTCCCGGTGACAAAGAAACCTCGATTTGAAGTGTATCTCCGCCTACCGTTGTATAGGCGAGCCCTGTCGCGACGCCGACCTGGTCTTCCAGCTCAGCCTGGCCATACCTGAATTTAGGTTTGCCAAGGAAATCTTCCACATTCTTTTCGCTCACAATCACACGCTTTTTCGTACCGGAAACAACGATTTTCGCCGTTTTCCTGCAGATCGACGCAAGCTGCCTTTCAAGAGAACGGACGCCAGATTCGCGTGTATAATAACGGATGACCTTCGTGATGGCCTCATCCTTCATCTGCAGTTGTGCTTTTGACAGACCATGATCCTTGATTTGCCTAGGAAGTAAATGATCCTTTGCAATATGCAGTTTTTCAAGCTCCGTATAACCTGCGATGTTGATGATTTCCATCCTGTCGAGCAATGGCCCTGGAACAGTGGACAGATTATTGGCTGTAGCGATGAACATTACTTTTGAAAGATCGTATGTCTCTTCAATGTAATGGTCGCTGAAATTATGGTTTTGTTCTGGATCTAGCACCTCAAGCATTGCTGCAGAAGGGTCACCGCGGAAATCACTGGACATTTTATCGATTTCGTCCAGAAGGAACACAGGATTGATCGTTCCTGCTTTTTTCATTCCCTGGATAACCCGTCCAGGCATCGCTCCTACATAGGTCCTTCTGTGGCCGCGAATTTCAGACTCATCACGGACACCGCCCAATGACACGCGGACAAAGTTGCGGTTCAGGGACTTTGCGATTGACCTGGCAAGACTCGTTTTTCCGACACCTGGAGGTCCTGCGAGGCAAAGAATCGGTCCTTTTAATGAGTTTGTCAGCTTTTGTACAGCCAGATACTCAAGAACTCTTTCCTTCACTTTTTCAAGGCCATAGTGGTCCTGATCAAGGATTTTTTCAGCCTTGTTTATATCGAGATCATCTTCGGTTGCCTTTGACCATGGCAGAGAAACAAGCCACTCGATATAGTTCCGGATCACAGCACTCTCTGCAGAGGTAGCAGGAACCTTCTCATAACGGTCGAGCTCCTTCAGCGCCGTTTCTTTCACATGGTCAGGCATGCCGGCAAGCTCGATTTTTTCGGTCAGCTCAGAAATCTCTCCTGTCTTGCCTTCTTTTTCTCCGAGTTCTTTCTGGATGGCCTTCATTTGTTCACGCAAGTAATATTCTTTTTGCGTCCGTTCCATTGAACGTTTTACGCGCTGGCCGATTTTCTTCTCGAGGCCCAGCACCTCTTTTTCATTATGGATGATTTCAATGACACGGTTCATACGTTCTTTAATATCAACCGTTTCAAGAATTTCCTGCTTTTCTTTTAGCTTGAGCGGAAGATGGGAGGCAATGATGTCAGCCATCCTTCCCGGCTCTTCGATGTCAGAAACCGATGCATACGTTTCAGCGGAGATTTTCTTGGACATTTTTATGTATTGTTCAAAATACTCAAGCATTGTCCTCATTAATGCTTCATCTTCGACATCCTTGGTTTCCTTGTCTTCAAAGGTTTTTACTTTACAGGAAAAATGGTCATTCTCGTCATAAAGTTCAATAATTTCAGCTCTAGCCAAACCTTCGACTAGCACGCGGATTGTCCCGTTCGGCAGCTTCAGCATCTGTTTCACGCGCGTCAGCGTCCCCATATGGTACAAATCCTCTTCGCCAGGTTCATCTATAGAAATATCCTTTTGGGTAGTAAGATAGATTAAATGGTCGTCCACCATTGCCTTCTCAAGCGCCTGTACTGACTTTTCACGTCCAACATCTAAATGGAGCACCATTGTCGGATATACAAGCAGACCTCGTAGCGGCAGGAGAGGGACAGTCAATTCTTTTTTGTTCGCCATGACTTTGCACCTCCAACATGCATAGTAGCATTATACTTTGTTGTTCAATTCTATCGTATTTATTTTCAAGTGTCTAATATCAAGAGCGGAAAGTCCTCTTTTATATCTACTGCTTAGTATCCTGATAACCAGTTAAAAATATGTCTGCTCCCGGACCGATTGTTTCTTCGCAGTGCAAAAAAAAGAACGCCAGCACGCGTCCTTTTTAAATGCATTAACTTGTTTCTTTTTTCGTCAGATCAGGGGCAACGGAAATAATTTGTTCCAGCGGCCGGTCTTTTACAAGAGCAATATCAAATACTTCATCCAGGTGGGTGACTGGGATGATTTCGATCCCGGTTATTTCGTTCAGGATGGTCTGAACATTTTCCTTTGGTATGATGACTTTCTTTGCTCCAGCTTTTTTCGCAGCTTTCACCTTCGGATACACGCCGCCAATTGGTTTTACATTCCCATGTATGCTGATTTCGCCTGTCATTGCGACAGTATTGTCCATCGGGATTTTATAAATGGCTGAGTAAATTCCGGTTGCCATCGCGATACCGGCAGATGGTCCATCGATTGGAGTCCCGCCGGGGAAATTGACATGGATATCGAATTCATCGGCTGGAACACCCATTGATCTTAGCACAGTGATGACATTTTCAATCGATCCCCTCGCCATACTCTTCCTGCGGATCGACTTGCCCTGTCCGCCGATGCTTTCTTCATCAACAATGCCGGTAATATTAATCGAACCTTTTTCCTTAGCTTTGATGACGGTTACTTCGATCTCGAGGAGCGCTCCGGTGTTAGGTCCATATACAGCAAGTCCGTTTACCAGACCGACTGCAGATTTTTCATTGATTCTACGTTCCATTCTTGGTGTCAACTGACTGGAATGGACGACCCACTCAATTTCATCTTCTTTGATATAGTTGCGTTCATCTGTAATCGCAAGCCCTGCGGCAATTTGAACCATGTTAACCGCTTCACGGCCGTTGCGCGCATAATTGGACAGGATTTCTATTGCCTTATCGCTCATCGCAAGCTCTACTTTTTCCGCTGCATTCCTTGCAACCTCCGATATTTCCTCCTGCGTTAACTCACGGAAAAATACCTCCATGCATCTCGACCTTATTGCTGGAGGGATTTCGCTTGGAGTTCTTGTCGTAGCGCCGACAAGACGGAAATCAGCTGGAAGCCCATTTTTAAAAATATCATGGATATGACTGGGAATTTGCATGTTTTCTTCATTATAATATGCACTTTCCAAAAATACTTTCCGGTCTTCAAGTACCTTCAGAAGCTTGTTCATTTGGATTGGATGGAGTTCCCCGATTTCATCAATAAATAAAACCCCGCCATGAGCGTTTGTTACAGCTCCCTGCTTTGGCTGCGGAATTCCAGCTTGTCCCATTGCACCAGCACCCTGATAAATCGGGTCATGAACAGATCCAATAAGCGGGTCGGCAATCCCTCTTTCGTCAAACCTTGCAGTCGTCGCATCAAGTTCAACGAATACTGATGACGTTTTAAAAGGAGATTTCGCGTTTTGCTTTGCTTCTTCTAAAACAAGCCTGGCAGCAGCCGTTTTTCCGACTCCAGGCGGTCCATAAATGATCACATGCTGCGGATTCGGCCCGCATAGTGCTGCTTTCAATGCCTTGATTCCATCTTCCTGGCCAACTATATCATTAAAACTGGAAGGCCGGACTTTTTCAGCGAGCGGTTCACTAAGAGAAACCGATCTCATCTTCCTTAACTGTTCCATTTCCTTTCTGGATTCACGATCAATCGAAACCTTCTGCGTCCGCTGATTCCTTAATAGATTCCAGAAATACAGCCCGATGATGATACCGAAAAACAGCTGTATAAATAAGGCGATCCCGGTCCAACTCAATTGACATTCCCTCCCATAAGTTGATACTGTTTGCTTTACCCTAGTATCCCCTTGACATGGTTGGAATAAACAATATTTTCAAGTGAAATTTCCCATTGCTGAGATGCGTACTAAATATTAAATAAGCGCAAAAAAGCCCGGTTAAAAATAACCGGGCTTTAGTATTAAGCTGAAGTTCTTTCATCTTCAAGAACTGTTCCGTCTTCGAGCACAAGCTTTGGAGGCATGTTGTTTTCGACTGTTTCCTTTGTGATGATACACTTTACGATATCTTCACGTGATGGAAGGTCGAACATGACTTCAAGCATGATGCCTTCGATGATTGAACGAAGTCCACGTGCGCCTGTCTTGCGCTCGATTGCTTTTTTGGCAATTTCAATCAACGCATCGTCTTCGAATTCCAGCTCGACATCATCAAGCTCAAGCATCTTTTGATATTGCTTAACAAGCGCGTTCTTCGGCTTAGTCAGGATTTCAACCAGCGCTTCTTCGTCAAGCGGAGTCAGGCTGGCAATTACCGGAAGACGGCCGATGAATTCAGGAATTAACCCGAACTTCAACAAGTCTTCAGGAAGTACTTTTGACAATAATTCCTTCTTGTGGATTTCTTCTTCTTTCTTATCCGATCCAAAGCCAATTACTTTTTGGCCAAGACGGCGTTTGATGATTTGTTCGATTCCGTCAAATGCCCCACCGCAAATGAACAGGATATTCGTCGTATCAATCTGAATGAATTCCTGATGAGGATGCTTTCGTCCACCCTGAGGCGGAACGCTCGCCACTGTTCCTTCAAGAATTTTCAAAAGCGCCTGCTGGACGCCTTCACCGGAAACGTCTCTTGTAATAGACGGGTTTTCGGATTTTCTGGCAATTTTATCGATTTCATCGATATAAATGATCCCTTTTTCAGCCTTTTCCACATCGTAGTCAGCAGACTGGATCAATTTCAGAAGGATGTTTTCAACATCTTCACCAACATAACCTGCTTCTGTCAGTGATGTAGCATCGGCAATCGCGAATGGTACATTCAGAATACGAGCCAGTGTTTGTGCAAGCAAAGTTTTACCGCTCCCTGTAGGCCCAATCATCGCAATATTACTCTTTGAAAGCTCGACATCATCGATCTTGCTGTTAGAGTTGATACGCTTATAGTGATTGTATACCGCTACAGACAGGTTCTTCTTCGCCTGATCCTGACCGATTACATACTCATTAAGGATATCGCGGATTTCCATTGGTTTTGGAACATCCTTGAATTCCACTTCTTCTTCAGTGCCCAGTTCTTCCTCAACGATTTCCGTGCACAATTCAATACACTCATCACAGATATAGACGCCTGGCCCTGCTACTAATTTGCGGACTTGATCCTGCGTCTTGCCGCAGAAAGAACATTTAAGCTGCCCTTTTTCATCATTAAATTTGAACAATGCCTTCACCCCTTGAGAACTTCTAAACAATATATAAAGCTGCGATTCATAAGCAAACGAAGTATTAAGTAACGATTTTTCTGCTGCTTTCGAGCAGGTATGTATTGCATTGTATCACAAATTGCCAGGGTACAGGAAATAATAAACCTTGACACAGACAGTTCGTGCTTATGAACCGATAAAAAAAATATGTACTAAATCATCTTAACCATAAATGAGCCCATTAAATCGGCATATGGCAAATTGCTAAAAAATTATGTATGTATATTGATATATGTATATGTGTTTTTATTGTAGAAAACAAGGCACGATGTACTCGCGCCTTGTTCTATATTACCTAATTCTATTATGCAACAGATTTACTGTTTTCCACAAGGAAATCAACTGCTTTTTTCAGCTGTAGATCGCCTTTGATTCCTTCAAGGCTTCCACCTAGTGCAGCTTTGATGTTTTCAACTGTCATGTTGTACATTTCAGCCATTTTTTCTAGCTCAGCATTTACTTCTTCATCAGATACTTCGATGTTTTCAGCTTTTGCAATAGCTTCAAGAGTCAGGTTAACACGTACGCGTGTAGCAGCTTCTTCTTTCATTTGTCCGCGAAGAGCAGCTTCGTCCTGGCCAGAGAACTGGAAGTAAAGTTCAAGGTTCATGCCTTGCATTTGAAGGCGCTGTTCGAATTCGTTGATCATGCGGTCAACTTCAGTGTCAACCATTGCATCAGGAACTTCGATTTCAGCGTTAGCTGCAGCTTTTTCCACTACAGTGTCACGTACGAAGTGTTCTTTCTGGTGACCTTTGTCGTGAGCCAGACGATCTTTGATCTTAGTTTTAAGCTCATCTAATGAACCTACTTCTTCGTCAGCATCTTTAGCGAACTCATCATCTAGAGCTGGAAGTTCTTTTCCTTTGATTTCGTGAATTTTCACTTTGAAAGTTGCAGGCTTTCCAGCAAGCTCAGCAGCGTGGTACTCTTCCGGGAAAGAAACTTCAACGTCTTTTTCTTCTCCAGTAGCTGTTCCAACTAGCTGATCTTCGAAACCAGGAATGAATGAACCTGATCCAAGTTCAAGTGAATAGTTCTCTGCTTTGCCGCCTTCGAAAGCTTCGCCATCAACGAATCCTTCGAAATCGATGACAACTGTGTCGCCATTTTCAGCAGTGCCTTCTTCTTTAACAACAAGCTCTGCCTGCTTCTCTTGCATTGATTTTAGTTCGTTTTCTACTTCTTCATCAGTTACGTTTGTGTCGAATGCTTCAACTTCAAGCCCTTTGTACTCGCCAAGCTTCACTTCTGGCTTAACTGTAACAGTAGCCTTGAAGATAAAGCTCTTGCCTTTTTCGATTTGCTCTACATCGATTTCTGGGCGGTCAACTGGCTCGATTCCAGTTTCTTCGATTGCATTTGAATATGCTTCCGGAAGAAGGATATCAATTGCATCTTGATATAAAGATTCTACGCCGAAACGCTTTTCGAACATTTGGCGAGGCATTTTCCCTTTACGGAATCCAGGTACGTTAACTTTAGTAACGACTTTCTTGAATGCAGCGTCAAGACCTTGATTGACCTTTTCTGCATCAACTTCGATTGTTAGAACCGCTTGGTTCTTTTCTAATTTTTCTACCTTTGCAGACATACAGTTTCCCTCCAACAATAATCTATTGTCATTTTCATTCGACGATGAATACTCTTGTTTACCAAGCAATATTCCAGATTAAATGTAAAATAGAATGATTTTTACATAATACAACCACTACATTATAACACAGGATTATTTCGTTTCAACAGCCTGGACTATATTATCGGATAAGAAATTTCTTCTAGGCTTCTGATAAAAGCGAGAACCTGGCTTGCTTCTTCACTTGAACAATCATACATTTCAGCAAAAGTCTCCAATGGATCCTCGAAACCAAAATATTCATTTGCCATATAGTGATAGGCTGCCGCCCAGGCTTCAGGGGGACCATTCGGCGGATCAAAAGGATAAATTAAAAAGAAATGTCTTTCAATCAGGCTCTGGATGTTTTCAAATAGAACAGGGTCTTCACTTTCTATTTGGGTTCTTAATAATTGATTGGCCTCATTCGAACCAATATAATCCTTCAGTTCCGGAAGCTTAACAGGAATGAATGACTTGTCCCAGCCAAATTTGCGCACGCTCATTTCTTCCGCATATTCCTGTTCCTTCAATATATTAAGAAGCATTGTTTTCTGGAATGGATGTCCTTCCTCAGCCGCCACATACTCTCTTATTTCATTTATATAAGGGCGGATGTTTTCCTTTGCGAGCCTTGCCGCTATCATGACCTGTTCATTCGGGTCTTTGTAATCGAACAGCTGCAGCTCCTGGTCTTCCATTCCATTCTCCGCTTCCTCTTCAAAAGCTTCAAATGTTGCCTTATCTGCTTCCCCATCCAGCATCCTTCTTCCAAATTCAAGCATTCTGATAAAATGTTCATGCTTGTCAGCAGGAATTTCCCGCTCTTCGAGAAGTGCTTCTATAGTAGAAACTATTACAGTGTATTCATTCAATTGGACAAGGATCATTAAGTATAGATCTATAACCTGTATATATTCACCCAGGCCGCTTCGCAGCATTTCAGCCGCTATCTCTTTTGCCTGTATCGCATTTCCAGCCTCATAATTCGCGAGCACGAGCCCTACATAAATATCGCTATTCTCAGGGTCATACTCTAAAGCCTGCTCAAGGAACTGAATCGCATCTCTGTATTTTTTCTGTTTTAAGTATTCCAGACCCTTTTCCAATAAGCGTTTTTCCAGACCGGGAAACAGGATCACATTGTCCTTTTTCGAATCCCGTTTTTTCATATAAACAACCGCCTTACTCAATATAATTGTACGTACTCTTTTCGATTGAAGTAAGTTTAGCATGAATCCCGGAAAAAACAAAAAGATTCACAAGTGGCCTGTGAATCTTTTTGTTTTTTATGAAATTAGTTTCTCGTTGTCCGCCTGCTTCGCTTCATATTCTTTTATGCTGTCTTCCAATTGCAGTGTTAATTCTATTTCATCCCATCCATTCAGGAGCATATTGTACCAGTATGGGTGGATCTCGAACTCTGCTTTGAAACCTTCATTGTCGAATACAGTTTTCTGTTCCAGCGAAACAGTCAGTTCATATGGCTGTTTTCCTGCTCTATTTAGTAAATAGGCAGCTTCATCTTCTTTTAGTACAACAGGCAGAATACCATTCTTCAGGCAGTTTTGTTTGAAAATATCGGCAAAGGAAGGCGCAATCAACACTTTAAAACCATAATCCATCAGTGCCCACGGGGCATGCTCCCTGGATGAACCGCAGCCAAAATTTTCATTGGCGATTAATATTGATGCTCCCAGATTTTCCGGGAGATTCAGTTCGAATTTTTCATTCAGCTCACCTGTTGCGTTGAAGCGCCAGTCATAAAACAGATACTGGCCAAAACCTGTTTTCTCGATTCTTTTAAGGAATTGTTTTGGAATGATTTGGTCTGTATCCACATTTGCCCGGTCCATTGCGACGGCTTTTCCGGTAAATTGTTTAAAACTGGACATACCCGGCTCCTTTCTTCTGAAAGATTGATGTATTATATTCTCTAAACAACAACGCCAACCAATGTCCTGACATCGACGAAACGTCCAAATAACGCTGCTGCCGCTGCCATGGCAGGACTGACTAAATGTGTCCGTGCCCCTGCCCCCTGTCTGCCTTCAAAGTTGCGATTGGAAGTGGATGCACAATGTTCTCCTGCTGGCACAATGTCCGCATTCATGCTGAGACACATGCTGCAGCCGGATTCTCTCCACTCGAACCCTGCCTCAATAAAAGTTTGGGCAATGCCTTCTGCTTCTGCTATTTTCTTGACAGTCTGCGACCCAGGCACGACGATGGCCTGCACGCCAGGTGCGACTTTTTTTCCTTTGATGACTTCGGATGCTGCCCTGAGATCCTCGATCCGTGAATTTGTACAAGAGCCGATGAAAACCTTGGTGACATTAATATCTGTGATTTGTTGTCCTTCTTCAAGGCCCATATATTCAAAAGCTCTTTGGACGGATTTTCTTTCGGAATCCGTTTCGCATTCAGCCAAGGTAGGTACCCTGTCTGTTACGGGCGCGGTCATGGATGGATTCGTGCCCCAGCTGACCATCGGGGCAACATCATCGCCATCGACTTCTATCACATTGTCATACACAGCATCCTGGTCTGAAGAAAGCTGTTTCCATTCAAGGATTTTATCAAGGAAGGCATCTCCTTCGGGAACATATTTCCTTCCATTGAGGTAGGAAAAGGTTTTATCATCAGGAGCGACAATTGAAGCCTTCGCTCCTCCTTCAATCGACATATTGCAAATCGTCATCCTTTCCTCCATCGACATCTTCTTGACAACATCGCCGCAAAATTCGATCACGTAGCCAGTTCCGAATTTGACTCCATATTTACTGATGATAAACAGGATGACATCCTTGGCACTCACTCCTGGACTGAGTGAGCCGGATACTTCGACTTTCAAGGTTTTCGGCTTCGTTTGCCAGATGGTTTGGGTAGCAAGCACATGCTCCACTTCGCTCGTTCCAATTCCGAAAGCCAATGACCCGAAAGCACCGTGCGTCGATGTATGGCTGTCACCGCAAACGATGGTCATCCCGGGCTTCGTCAGTCCAAGCTCTGGTCCAATGACATGGACGATCCCCTGGTCAGGGCTGTCAAGGTCAGCGAGCGGAATGCCGAATTCAAGGCAATTATCCCTTAATGTATCCATCTGGTTTTCGGCAACTGGATCATCGATCTGGCTGCGATTGATGGTAGGAACATTATGATCCATTGTCGCAAATGTCAGATCCGGTCTCCTCACTGACCGTTTTTTCATCCTCAGCCCGGAAAAGGCCTGCGGGGAGGTTACCTCATGTACTAGATGAAGATCAATGTACATGAGGTCTGGTTTGCCTTCTTCCCTTTGGACGACATGGTTTTCCCAAATTTTTTCTATTATCGTTTTCCCCAATAATACCCTCCCCTTTTACTCGTTGATTTTGGTTTTATTATGCGTAAGCGCTCATGATATTCAAGATTGCTTCATTATCCATGAGTGCTGCCTGGATTTCTTCAACCATCCCCTCAGTTGTAACGAACGGATTGCCAAGTGTTGCGATATCTCTAGTTCTGCTGCCAGAATCAAGGACTTGCTTTACGGCGGTTTCGACAGCTTCCGCTTCTTCCTGAAGACCAAAGGACATCCTCAGCATCATCGCCGCAGAAAGGATCATCGCAATCGGATTGGCTGCATTCATGCCGGCGATATCAGGAGCTGATCCATGGATCGGTTCATAAAGATATGGTCCTTCGACTGATGCGCTGGCTGATGGCAGCATGCCAAGCGATCCAGTCAATACCGATGCCTCGTCGCTTAGAATATCCCCAAACATATTCTCTGTTACCATTACATCAAACTGGCGAGGATTCTTGATCAGCTGCATTGCCGCATTATCGACTAGCATATGCTCAAGCCGGACGCCTGGGTAATCCATTGCGACCTCTTCTGCTGTTTCCCGCCACATTCGGCTTGATTCCAGGACATTCGCCTTATCCACTGAAGTCACCTTGCCTTTGCGGGTAGATGCAAGCTCAAACGCATAGCGAATGACTCTCTCAATTTCTTTTTTCTGATAAAACAATGTATCTACTACGGATGCCTCGCCTTTCTGAACTTTCCTCTCGCTTGGTTTTCCAAAGTAAAGCCCGCCTGTCAATTCCCTGACAACGACCATGTCAGCACCATCGATCACTTCCTTGCGCAGCGGCGAAACCCCTGAAATGCTAGAATAGTATTGAACTGGCCGGACATTTGCATAAAGACCGAGCTCCTTCCTGATTTTCAAAAGCCCTTTTTCAGGACGGATATGCCCAGGCAGACGATCCCACTTTGGACCTCCCACTGCCCCTAACAGGACGGCATCGCTTGCTTTGCACATTTCGAGTGTATGGTCCGGGAGCGGGGTCCCGAATTCATCGATTGCTGCCCCGCCGATCTCACCATAAGAAAAATGGAACTTATGGCCATAAAGCTCACCTACTGCCTGGAGGATGCTGACCGCCCCCCTGCTTACTTCTTTGCCTACGCCATCACCTGGCAGGACTGCGATCCTTTTTTCCATAACATTCGCCTCCGTTTTTTTATGGTTTTATTAGCCATTGACTGCAATTTTCTTAGTATCTTCCATATATAAAACCCGATTAACTGCATTGAGATAAGCTTTCGCTGAAGCTTCAAGTACATCCTGAGCAAGGCCTCTGCCGCTGGTCTCACAGCCTCCGAACTCCAGTTTCACGTAGACCTGGGCGAGGGCATCCCTTCCTGCACCGACTGATTGTATCCTGTAATCAAGCAGACTGGCAGTTTCCTTCATGCACTTTTCCAGCGTATTATACAAAGCTTCAATGCTGCCGGAACCAGTGGATGCCTCCTGGATTTTTTCATTCTGGCATCCATAAAGGGTAACCGTTGCAGTTGGCACCTGGTTGGTGCCATACTGGACCTGGATCGAATCAAGCCGATAAAATTGCTGCTCCTTTGCCAGCTTCTCTTCAAGGATGATTGCCGCCAGGTCCTCATCCGTCATTTCCTTTTTGCGGTCTGCGAGTTCTTTAAATACAGAGAATAATTGATTAATATCCTGCTCAGGAACCGCCAGCCCGATTTCATTCAATCTATTCCGGAATGCATGCCGCCCGGAGTGCTTCCCGAGAACCATTGAGTTATTCTGTAAGCCTACCAGATCAGGAGAAATGATCTCATAGGTCGTTTTCTCCTTCAAAACCCCGTCCTGGTGGATTCCTGACTCATGCGCAAAAGCATTCCTGCCAACCACCGCTTTATTTGCCGGAACAGCCATCCCGGTCAGCTTGCTGACAAGGCTGCTCGTTCTGCTGATTTCCTTGAGGTTCATCCTCGTTTCAGCCTGGTAAAAATCTTTGCGGATATGGAGTGCAACCGCGAATTCTTCCAACGCTGCATTCCCGGCCCTTTCGCCGATCCCGTTTATTGTCCCTTCGACTTGTAAAGCCCCTGCAGACACTGCTGCAAGCGAGTTGGCGATGGACATCCCAAGGTCATCGTGACAGTGTGCCGATAGCTCAACCTTACTAATAGAAGGAACATGTTTCTGCAAATATTTAAAAATATTCCCGTATTCCTGAGGGGAAATATAGCCAACAGTATCTGGGATATTGATGACCTTCGCTCCAGCTTTAATCACTTCTTCAACGATTTCTGCAAGGAATTCCAGCTCTGTCCTGCAGGCATCCTCAGCCGACCATTGGATGACCGGAAACTTTGCTGCTGCATATTTAACAGTTCTTACCGCCGTTTCGATCACTTCTTCTTTTGTCTGCTTCAGCTTGTGCACCCTGTGAATTGGCGATGTTGCGATAAAAAGGTGGAGCCTAGGTTCTGCCCCATTCCGCAGCGCTTCCCACGCAGAGTCAATATCAGACAAAACCGAGCGTGCCAGGCCTGTTACCGAACATCCCTTGATCTGGCGCGAAATTTCCGCGACTGACGCGAAATCTCCCTTCGATGCTGCGGGAAAGCCTGCTTCGATAATATCGACATTCAATCTCTCCAACTGCTTTGCAATCTCAAGCTTTTCGGAAAAATTCAAATTGACTCCGGCCGACTGCTCCCCGTCCCTCAATGTCGTATCAAAGATTTTAATTCTTCGCACTGGCAGCCACTTCTCTCTGCTTTTGTTTATTGACGAACGGCATCATCTTTCTCAGTTCTCTTCCCACCACTTCTATCTGGTGGCGGTTCTCTTTTTCATTAGTGCTATTGAAAACCGGTCTGTTCGCTTCATTTTCGGCAATCCATCCTTTTGCGAAAGTGCCTTCCTGGATGTCCGTCAAAACTTTTTTCATTTCCTGTTTCACCTGGTCATTGACCACTCTTGGCCCGCTGACAAAATCGCCCCATTGTGCCGTGTCAGAGATGGAATAGCGCATTCCTTCGAGTCCGCCCTCATACATCAAATCAACGATCAGCTTAAGTTCATGCATCGTTTCAAAATAGGCCAGCTCTGGCTGGTAGCCTGCTTCGACAAGCGTTTCAAAGCCAGCTTTCACGAGCGAAGTCAAACCGCCGCATAGCACTGCCTGCTCCCCGAAAAGATCCGTTTCAGTTTCTTCTTTGAAAGTTGTTTCCAATGCCCCGGCTCTCAATGCACCAATCGCTTTCGCATAGGCAAGTGCCAGTTCCCTTGCTTCGCCAGATACGTCCTGATGGATTGCAAATAGCGCCGGGACGCCTGCACCTTCCTCATAAGTCCTTCTGACAAGATGTCCTGGGCCCTTTGGTGCGACTAGCAAAACATCACAGCTTTCCGGAGGGACGATCTGGTTAAAATGGACGTTAAAACCGTGAGCAAACATCAGTGCCTGATTTGTCAGCTGAGGTTCAACTTCATTTTTGTAAACAGCGGTCTGCCGCTCATCCGGCAACAGGATCATGACAACATCTGATGCGGCTACTGCTTCAGCAACCGGTTTAACTTCAAATCCATCCTGTTCCGCCTTTTCCCATGACTTTCCTGGCCTTAATCCAACGACAACTTCCACGCCGCTTTCGCGAAGATTCTGTGCATGCGCATGGCCCTGTGAGCCGTACCCGACAACTGCCACTCTCTTCCCGTTAAAATAAGCCTCATTCGCATCACCGTTATAATACATTTTTGCCATGTTCCCTCTCCCTTTCTAAAAGAAAATTTAATTTTAATTAGACAAATGAATATGTTTTTTGCTGGCTGGAACGCTGGTTTCCCCTCGGGAACGCTGTCGTTCCGGTACGGGCCATTTCCTTGATTCCGTATGGCTTGATCAAATCAATAAATGCTTCAACTTTTTCCGTTTCTCCTGTCAATTGGATGATGATGCTGTCCTTGCTCACATCAATCACTGAAGCCCTGAATGGTTCAATGACCGAATAGATTTCAGCACGGTTGTGAGGAAGGACTGGCACCTTCACGAGAACCAGCTCGCGGGCGACAATCGCCTGGTCACTGATATCCGCAACCTTCAGGACGTCAATCTGTTTGTTCAATTGCTTCGTGATCTGCTCAACCATCCCGTCATTCTCGACATGGACAACACATGTCATTCGCGAAACCCCTTCTTGCTCAGTAAGGCCAACCGAAATGCTCTCGATATTATAATTTCTTTTTGTAAATAGATTTGTGATCCTGTTCAATACTCCCGGACGGTTCAAGACTGTCAGCGTTATGATCCTTTTCATTTCTTCACTCCCACCATTTCGTGGATTCCTTTTCCTGGTGCAATCATTGGGTATACATTTTCATCTCCATCTACCCTGAAATCGAGCAGCACCGGTTCATTGTCATTGAGCACTTCATCAAGAACCTTATTCGCTTCTGCTTCGGATCGGATTTCGTACCCTTTGATGCCGTATGCCTCAGCCAATTTCACAAAGGAGGGCTGTACCGGGTTCTTGCTGTGTGAATATCTTGCGTTATAAAATATTTCCTGCCACTGTCTGACCATTCCAAGTGCGTTATTATTGAAAATCGCAATTTTGATCGGCAGCTGGTATTCTGCGATGACCGCCAGCTCCTGGGTAGACATCTGGAAACCGCCATCCCCGAGAACAGCTACAACACAGGCGGATGGATCTGCCAGCTGCGCTCCGATACTTGCGGGAAGGCCAAATCCCATTGTCCCGAGTCCTCCTGAGGTAACCCATCGGTCAGCAGTTTTAAACTGATAGTATTGGGCTGCCCACATCTGGTGCTGGCCTACATCGGTTACAACAATCGCTTCCCCTGACGTCTTTTCAAACAATAACTCCATCACTTTTTGCGGTTTAAGTACATCACTGTCCTCGTAATGATAAGGGAAATCTTTTTTCCAGGCTGATATCGTTTCCATCCAGTCATCATGCTCAGGTGGTGTGCCTGCCAATCCGACCAGCTGCCTTATCGCTTCTCCCGCGTCGCCGACAACAGGAATCTGGGTCGGGACGTTCTTGCCGATTTCAGCAGGATCGATGTCAACATGGGCGACGATTGCATGTGGTGCAAAATGCTTCAGGTTGCCTGTCAGGCGATCATCAAACCTTGCACCAATATTGATCAACAGGTCACAATGATAGAGCGCCATATTCGCTGCATAGCAGCCATGCATTCCTGCCATCCCCAGGAACAAGTTATGTCCAGCTGGAAAACCTCCCAATCCCAAAAGGGTGTGAACAACAGGAAGGCCCTGCTGTTCTGCGAATTCTTTTAAAAGGTTCGAAGCCTTTGCATGGAGGACGCCTGCTCCCGCGAGAATGACCGGCCGTTTTGCCCTGCTGACTGCATCTGATAATTTTTTTACCTGGATTAAATTCGGCTCGATTGTCGGCTGGTAGCCTGGAAGATGGATTTCCTGCTCTGGAGGCTCTTCCGAAACGGCTGCGGCAAGGTCCTTAGGGAAATCGATTACGACTGGCCCCGGCCTGCCGCTTGTTGCAATGTAGAATGCTTCCTTGATGATCCTCGGGATGTCCTTCGTGTCCCGAACCTGATAGTTGTACTTCGTTATTGGAGTAGTAATCCCAAGAATATCAGCTTCCTGAAAGGCATCTGTTCCGATGACGCCGGTCGCTACCTGGCCTGTGAAAACCACGAGCGGCAAAGAGTCCATCATCGCGTCTGCCAGGCCGGTAATAATATTCGTGGCTCCTGGTCCTGAGGTTGCGATCACTACGCCAGGCTTCCCGCTGATTCTCGCATATCCTTCCGCCGCGTGGATTCCTCCCTGCTCATGCCTTGGCAGCACATGAAGAATCTTAGAATCATAGAGTTTGTCGTAAATCGGAAGGACAGCCCCTCCGGGATAGCCGAAGATGACTTCGACATTTTCCTTTTCCAAAGCTTTAAGCAGCAAATCTGCGCCGCTCATCTGACTTGTTTCAGCCTTTGTTTCCTTCAAGGCAGCTTCCATTTATCGAACCTCCCGTTTGTTTATTGCGGTTATTATTGTTTTTTTCAAAATAAAAAAGCCCATTCCATCTCCATATGCCTGGCTGTGCCAGGCAAAGGGATGGAATAGGCTTTGTCTCCTGTTCCACGGTACCACCCTTCTTCACGCTTTAATGCGTGCGCTCATGCAGCTGCTGCTGCCTGTTTTGATAACGAGTGCCGCCACTCGACCAGTTTTACTGGGAAACCTTTCAAACTGGCGCTCCAGGGTGAGTTCATTCAATGCGGCATCACCGGTTCTCAGCAATCCCGGCTCTCTGTGCATGCTGATCGCATTAAATTAATTGTCCCTGTCTTCGCTTTACCCCTATTAAATTAACTGACTTGATGAGCTTTTTCCGGATAAACCTGGACACCTTCGGCAACGACTCTTGCTCTGAACTCCTGCAAAATATTCTGGGTATGCTTTCCTGGAACACCATCACCGATGACCCTTCCATCAACTTTTACAACCGCAATGACTTCTGCGGCGGTCCCGGTAAGGAACACTTCGTCGGCTGTGTAAACATCATGGCGGGTAAACGGTTCCTCCTTCACCTCATACCCAAGATTTTCGGCGATTTCCATTACCGCATTCCTTGTGATTCCTTCCAGAGCCCCTACGTAACCAGGCGGCGTCAGGAAGGTATTCCCTCTGACAATAAAAACATTATCAGCGGACCCTTCGGCAACATAACCTTGGTCATTCAGCATAAGTGCTTCGCTGACATTCGCCAGGTGCGCCTCGATCCTCACTAGTACATTGTTTAAGTAATTGAGTGATTTCACTTTTGGACTCAATACGTCCGGGCGATTCCTACGTGTCGCAACAGTCACGATATCAAGTCCGCGTTCATATAATTCCTTAGGAAAAATAGCGAGCGGTTCAACAATGATGACAACATTTGCGTTCGGACACTTATAGGGATCCAATCCAAGGTCCCCGACACCCCTCGAAACAACGACCCGGATATACGCATTGCGCAATTGGTTCCGTTGTACTGTTTCAACAACAAGGTCAGTGAACTCTTCCTTGGAGTGTGGCATGTTCAGCAAGATGGATTTTGCCGACCGGTAGAGTCGGTCCATGTGTTCTTCCATCCTGAAAATATTGCCGCCGTATACCCGTATCCCTTCAAAAATGCCGTCTCCGTATAGAAATCCATGGTCATATACTGACACCTTAGCATTTTCCTTGGTGACGAATTCACCGTTCAAGTAGATCCATTGATCGGGCACAATCAACACTCCTTTAATGAATAGACGCTTTAAATTATTAAATTCAATAGTTAAAAAAATACAGCTTTACATTATCAATAAATTAATATAAAACTATGTTTCACTTTTGATGCAATTAACTTGTTTTTTTATTTGAGGATTATCTTACGCCCATTTTTTACCCTCGTCAACAGTCTTTTTCCAAATTATCCGATAATTTAGATTAATTAGTTTATTTGTATACGCTTACATTGTTGATATATTCACATTTATAAAATCTTAAAATTTTTTCCTCTTACTGATATTTTATCTTCCTTTCCCAGAGGTGTGGCGATCCATATTATCCGAGCCCCTTTGTCAGGAGAATATAAAAAAAACTCACCTTACAGAAAGGTGAGTTAAGGTATGTAGTCTAAATGGCGTCCCAGGAGAGATTCGAACTCCCGACCGCACGCTTAGAAGGCGTGTGCTCTATCCAGCTGAGCTACTGGGACATGTTTGTTTTTCAAAGACAAGATTTATTATATTACCCAAATAAATAAAAGTCAATAAAAAATAAAACTTTTTTTCTGAGGGAATGATTATCTTCCCTCAGAAAAAATTATAATAGTTTTAGCTGGTTTTGTGAAGAGAAAACTCCTGTTTTAATCCAGGGATTTCTCCTTGTCCGTAGTCAAAAACTCTCAGGACGGCTTTGCCGCTTTCAAATTCAAGAATCGTATAAGTCCTTTCATTTCTGCCTCTAGGAAGTCTTATGCTTCCCGGATTGATGAACAGGACATCGTCTATCATTTCAGCTCCCAGAACGTGAGAGTGCCCGAAGCAAACAATATCTGCCTGTATTTCTTTAGCCTTATAATATAAATTCACGAGTGTTGTTTTCACTGAGTAATGATGCCCGTGCGTCACAAAAATAGTTAAGCCATTGATCACATGAATATCATCATCGGGGAAACTACCAAAGAAATCGCAATTCCCTTTGACTGACTTAAAGTTTTTGATTGCAGGTTCATCTTCTTTAAGCTCAGAATCGCCGCAATGGATCATCAAGTCTACATCTTTTCCATGAAGCTTTTCGATGCCCTCAAGCAGTTCTGTTGATCCGTGGCTGTCGCTGACAATCAATACTCTATTCATCGCCCTGCTCGCGCTCCTTGAGGACTTCCTCCAGTTTCCTGATGGCATTCGCCCGGTGGCTGATCCTGTTTTTCTCTTCGGAGGATAATTCCGCCATCGCCCTGCCTTCAGTTTCTACGAAGAAAACCGGGTCATACCCGAACCCATTGTTCCCTCTCCGTTCATGAAGGATCCTGCCTTCACAAGTCCCGAAAACCGTCAAAGTTTCCTTGCCAGGCTCCGCCATTGCGAGGGCGCAGCAAAACCTCGCAGTGCGCTCGCTTTCTGGCACATCCTGAAGTTCCATGAGAACTTTGTCAATGTTTGCTTCATCATTTTTTTCAGTCCCTGCATATCTTGCCGAATAGACACCAGGCCGCCCGTCCAGTGCATCGACTTCCAGCCCGGAATCATCCGCAATCACACTCACACCTAGAGCGTTTGCGATTGTCTCTGCTTTTAGGATTGCATTTTCTGTAAACGTTGCCCCTGTTTCTTCAACATCATCGAGCTCTGGAAAATCAAGAAGCGTTTTCACTGCCAACCCTTTCGGCAAAAAGATATTTTCGAATTCCCTTGCTTTCCCCTTATTTTTCGTTGCAATAATAACTGTATTCAATTGGGAGCCCCCTATCTCTTTTTTGCGGCTTCAATCCTGGCTGACAATTCCTCACCCAATGCTTCTTTCTGTTTCTCAAAAAGGTCTGCGATTCCTCCTTGTGCAGCCTTTAATAGTTCCTGAAGCTGGCTGTATGAAAAAGTCGATTCTTCGCCGGTTCCCTGAAGCTCAACGAATTCTCCATTGCCAGTCATGACAACATTCATGTCGACGTTCGCAGCGGAATCCTCTACGTAATTCAAATCTACCACTGCCTCGCCGCTTTTAAGGATCCCAACGCTCGTTGCAGCCAGGAAGTCTGTTACAGGAAACCCTGAGAGTTTCTTTTGCTTACTGAGCTTATAAAGTGCCTGTGCCATCGCCACATAGGCCCCCGTTATCGATGCTGTCCGGGTCCCGCCGTCCGCCTGGATCACATCGCAATCTACCCAGACTGTCCGCTCCCCAATTGCCTCGAGGTTGACTACAGCCCTCAATGCCCTGCCGATCAGCCTCTGGATTTCCATCGTCCTTCCGGAAATCTTCCCTTTCGCCGCTTCCCTGATATTCCTCTGCTCAGTTGCACGCGGAAGCATCGAATACTCCGCAGTGATCCATCCTTTGCCTTCACCGCGCATGAATGGCGGGACCCTGTCGTCTATACTTGCAGTGCATATTACTTTCGTATCCCCAACTGTGATTAATACAGAACCTTCGGGATGCTTCAAATAATCAGTTTCAATATGTATCGGCCTTAATTGTAGGGGTTCTCTCCCATCGAATCGCATATAAAAAGCCCTCCTTAGCATGATGAAAGGCAGACGCCGCTTTAGGATCTGCCAGCTATACACAATAAAGAAGAGGCAGCCGAAAGCCTGCCTCTTAAAATGTCTTTATTTAGTATATCAAAATCTCGCGATTAAAAACTACCTGTGTTGACTTTTTCTGGTCTCGTGACTGGTTCCGACAGCTTTTCACCTTTCTCTGTCAGCACATCATTTTTGCCTTTTACAGTGAGGGCAACACTCTCGATGCCAGCCTGCTCAGTCAGGGACAATACAAGTGAATTAAGCAGATGTTCAGAAACCATTTTTTCCTCAAAGCTGCCGTAAATCGACTCGTTAAAGTTCAAAGTAACCTTTCCGCCTTCAAGCTTCGGTGCATCTAGCAGCTTCACGTCCGGCTGGAATTCCGACAGAAGATTTGATGCATATGCCGGGCCTTCAACAAGCTCGTTTACGATCGCGGTAATATTGTCCTTGATATCATTTCCGACGCGTTTAGTCACAGGAACATAGTAGTACGCTTCTTCCTCCCCGCCAATATAATAAACTGTGACAGCTTTTGTATTTGTAATGTCTACAACATCGGAATTATCAATGTTGATGCCATCTGCACGGCTCAGGTCACCACCGATTGGAGTTCCGTTTACAGGCATCTCTTCAAGCGGGGTGCCGTTCATTTGCAGCTTGACCTCATTGATGCTGTCAAATTGGGTAAGTGTCCACGTAACGGCCTCAAGGATCTTTTTCTCATCCTCTTTCTTATAGGTTGCAAATTCTTTTGAGAAATCAACAATTGCCGTTCCATCCTTGATGTTCACTGTCATTTGCGTGTCAGCAGGAAGGACTGCCCTGAATCCATTAGGAAGCATTTCCTGAACTGGCCCATTGGCTACAAGGTATTCAAGAGCCTGCTTGGCTACGCTCTCGGTTTTTGGAAGCTCCATTGTTTGAGAAACGACATAGCCACTTTTGTCGATCAAATACAATTCAGTCTTTACTGTTGTTTCAACTGCTTCTTTGCCATCTTCTGTTGCCTCTGTAGAAACATTTTCATCAACTGCTTCTCCATCTTCCATCAATGTCACATCCTGAGGCGGATCGATTTTCTTTTTTTCCTCTCCTCCGAACAGCCCGCAGCCAGACAGGAATACCGTAGTTGCCAATGTTGCAGCTGTAACGATCACAGTCTTTTTATTTTTTGACATATAAATCCCTCCAAAGACAGTTTGTACTAACATGTATACGAGCCTTTGGATTTTTTAGACCGCCTTTGGAAAGATTTTTGGGAAAAGCTTAAAAAGATTAGAATAAATTAAAGAAAATCACCTGTATTCCTAAACAATAACAATCAAAAGACCCCCATAACTGGAGGTCTCTGTTAACCTAATTTTATTTTCTCTACGTCTTTAATCGGCATTTCAAGCCACTGGGAGGCAATGCTTGTGAAAATTGTCCGGGAACCGGTCGTGTAAAATAAATGCTCAGGCAGTTCATCCCGAACCGCAAACATTTCATTATGGCCAAGGATTGTGCTTACCTCACGGGCCGTCTCTTCACCAGAGCTGATCACTTTGACCTCCGGCCCCATCACTTGCTTGATAAGGGGCTCCAACAAAGGGTAGTGGGTGCAGCCAAGGATCAATGTATCCAGTCCTTGCCCCAGCAAAGGCTGTAATGTTTCTGTGACTACTTTTTCAGCTACATAGCCATTGTATTCACCGCTCTCAACTAACGGTACAAACTTCGGGCAAGCGAGAGCTTCGACCGCAGTCCGGCGGTTGATCGATTTCAGCGCATGTTCATAGGCCCGGCTTTTGACCGTGCCTTCTGTCCCAATGATTCCAATTTTATAATTATCTGTTACCTTGATTGCTGTCCTTGCACCTGGCTGAATTACTCCCAGCACAGGAATCGAGAGCTCATGCCGGATTTCCTCAAGGACCACAGCGGTTGCTGTATTGCAGGCAATCACCAGCATTTTAATATTCTTTTCAAGCAGGAAGCGGGTCATTTCCCATGTGAACCGTTTTACTTCTTCTACAGGGCGAGGGCCATACGGACAACGCGCTGTATCGCCGACATAGATGATTTGTTCATATGGCAGCTGCCTCATGACTTCCTTGGCAACTGTCAGTCCGCCCACACCTGAATCAATGATTCCGATTGGATCGTTCAAAAAACTCGCCTCATTCTCCACGCATTTCATGATGTAATTTTGCCAAACTGTTCTTCAAAGACAAGATTTCCTCGCCAGAAAAATCCTTAAGCACTTCCTGAAGATACAGTTGGCGCTTCTTGATCACTTCATCGATGATTCTTTCGCCTTCTTCAAGAAGATGGATGCGGACAACCCGCCTGTCATTCGGATCCTTAACCCTGACAACGAGTTCATTTTTTTCCATGCGGTCAACGAGATCCGTCGTTGTGCTGCAAGCCAGGAACATCTTGTTCGACAATTCACCGATTGTCATATCTCCATCTTCAAACAGCCACTGCAAGGCAATGAACTGAGGAGGTGTGATCGTGTAATTGCTCAGGAGCTCGCGGCCCTTTTGCTTAATGATTCCCGATATGTAGCGTAAATCTTTTTCAATATCAGCAACCGTGTCCAGTCCCTGATTATTTTCGATTCCTTCAAGCTTCATCCGTAACAACTCCTAGAATAGATGCATTTCTCAATTTTTATCGCAAACACTTGGTAGGCAAGTGAACATTATATTTTATACTATTGCCCTTATTTTCTACTTTTTTCGAGCAAATTTCAAGACAGAATTCTCTTTTGACACGATAATCTCCTTGATTCATCTCCTTATAAACATCTAACCGGCCCCCCAACTGGTTGGCCGGTCTAGATTAAAGTTCTAGCTCTCCCATACGCAGGAGCTCTACAACAGCTTGGGAACGCCCCTTTACACCAAGCTTCTGCATGGCGTTTGAAATATGGTTCCGAACCGTTTTTTCGCTGATAAATAATTCACTAGCGATCTCTTTTGTTGTTTTGTCTTGTACTAACAGTTCGAAAACTTCTCTTTCGCGTTTAGTGAGTAATGGCTTGTGAGTATATTCATTTTCCTTCAAGTATTGTAACCCTCCTTGCCTTCGCCAGCTGTGAACTGCGGGGTGGGTATAAATTTAGTCAACATATCATATGTGAAGGAAAGAGTTGGAGTGACAATATTTAAAGCAGTTCAGAATGATTTTTATAAATTATTCCAAACTTTACTTTACAATCGTTTTTTTGCTTCTTGAAAACAAGTCCCTGCTCTCCTCCGTCCATGCTACCCCCTTGCCTGTCCTCTTGGAAATTTGCACAATTGTGCCTCTTCCGGCAAGGCATATGGCCCCATCTGCCTTCTTCCCCATATAATGCAGATCGACCGAGGAATTCCCGATTGAATTAGCTTTTACATAAATTTTCAACTCTTCATCGAAATAAATTTGGCTCAGGTAGTCACACTGCAAATCGGCCACAACTGGAATGGTTTCATTTTCCGGCTTGACCCAATCCTGCATGAACCCCTGACTTTTAAAATATTCAATCCTGGCCTGTTCAAAATATGTGAACGGAACAGTGTTGTTCAAATGACCGAACATATCTGTTTCAGAAAAACGGACCTTCACCTGATAAAAAAATTCAAATTCCTCATCCCACTTTACGATATCTTCAATGTATCCCATCTTCTTCATCCTGTGACCTCCCAATAAAATGAATGAACATTCACTCTTTTCTTTATTATAAATATTTTAAGTCTTTTAGGGAACAAAAAAGGAAGGATTGGAATTTCCAACCCTTCCGATAATGGTCAGCTTGCCTTATCATACCCACAGGCTTTCCCTTTTTTATCATGCCCTGCATGCTTTCCATGATCTACTCTCTCCTTCTCCGGACCTGCGTTGCCACTTTCATCTGGACATTCTTTTTGCCCATTATTCAAATGAATTTGCACCAAAACAGGATCATGGTCACTTGCCCGGCCATGCTCTTCCATATACAACGAGTTGATGTTGATGATATCAGCCTCTGCTTGATCAGCAAGATGGCTCGATACAAGGATATGGTCCAAAACCTGTGAATTTCCCTGATAGTTATAAGTAAATCTCTCGCCTTCTGGCAAAGTCTCAATCATATTAGTTAATTGGCCGTTTTCCAGAGCCTCAATTGGCCTGGAAAATTCGAAGTCATTCAAATCGCCAAGAACAATAACATTTGCCTTTCGATCTTCCGCATGTATGCCTGCAATGAATTCATTGAGCAATTTTGCAATCTCAATTCTTTTCACTTCGCTATCGAGTACAGGTGGCTGGGTAACCCCGAATAAAGGATCATCTCCGCCCTTTGAGTTAAAATGATTCGCAATGACAATTACTTCCTGCCCTTTGAAAACAAACTCAGCAGCCAATGGCTTTCTAGTATCTTCAAAAATAGGATTCTGTGGATCAATTCTTCCTGGATTCAAGGTTAGGTCGCCGTTTTCATAGGCAACTGCGTCTGTAGCTGTTCCTTTCGGAGCTTCTTTAAGCTGTACGCGTTCAGGATTATATAAATATCCAACCCGGATGTTACCTCCAGGCGCACCACCATCCTGATTGTACTCAGGAGCAATGTCGGTCCAGCTATACGCTGGTCCGCCTTGTGCAATAATTTCATCTATCAAAGCCTGGTAGCTTTGTGATGCATCTGCAGAGCCGCTGGCAGTCTGGCCATCGTTGTCCTGTACCTCTACAAGACCAACAATATCAGGGGTCTTTAAGTTATTGACGATTGAATCAGCAATTCTAGCAGTCTTGGATTGATTGGTTTCAGGAGAAAAATTTTCAATGTTATAGCTTGCGACCGTTAGTTTATTCTCCTTCTGTTCGAAAGTGGCATAATCCTCGACCAGCTCACTCTCAACCAGCTCAGGAAGATTTTCCTGGTCAACAAGGATTTTATAGTTGGAGAAGCTATAGCTCACAACACCTGTAACCATGCCGTTAAAAAAATCTCCTGCTTTTGCTACAAAGTCACGATCGATAAGCAGGAACATTCTTTCAGGATTAGAGCTATCCTCAGTGAGCAGAATGCCGCCTTGCGGACTGTATACTTTCCCTTCAACCTTATTCGGGATGACCGGTACTTCGCCATACTTTTGTGGGCCAATTACCTGTGGGCTTTCCACTCCGGTTCTCATTCCTTCAAGGCTTTCATAAAAATCGATGCCATCCTCCGCAGGATCAAATATACCGAATTGGTCATTGTCGATTACCTGTGTTGGTGCAATACGGTCTTGACCGATGACAACCGGCTCAGGAAGCTTGACTCCAGAAGCAAGTTTTGTCACTGAAGACGCATTGATTTCAGTCATTGCAAGGTCGGTCTGCAGCTTTTCACTGTAACCATCGAGTACCCACTCTTTCACAAGACCATCGACCTCGACTTGATCACCTGCAGTTAGACCGTGAGCTCTTTTATATACATAGATAGCTTCAGAGGTATTGGAATTGCCATCATCTTCAGGATCCTGCATGAAGAATGCGTTGTTTCCTTCAACCTTTGTTACAATACCCGCAACTTGAGCTACCTGCTGGTCCTTATATGGGGAAGCATGACCTTCACCCTGGATGTCATGAATCTTCAAGCCAGTTACCGCTGGTGGCTCTGGCTCACCAGGTTCACCTGGCTCTCCACCGCTGTCGTCAGCAAACACCATAGCCGTTGGGGATTTTAAACCAGGTACAGCGAAATAATCCGTCAACGGACCTGTAACCTGTACCTTTTTCCCGACAATATCTGGATTGGTTTGTAAGCCAAATGCACTTCTATAAGAAGAACTTATTTGAACTGGCAATACTTTTGCCGGATCTGTTTCTCCGGCAGTATCTGCCATCAAAAAATTATAATCATTCCCGAATGGTGCTTCATAGTCATATGAATTAGTACCTGCTGCATGTCCTACTATGTAACCTTCTACTGTAGCCGTTCCACTATTATTCTCGATTGCCTGTTGGACAGTCATAACAGTTTCAGCAGATGCTTGACCAGAAAACGGTATCACATAGCTTACCATTAAAATAACTGCTGACAGCCAGGAAAAAGTTTTACGCTTCAAATTCCCCACATATATTCCTCCTCAAATTTTGTCGGAATTCATAGTCTTTCCGTCAAGAGAAATATAACATGGTTAAATACGCCTTTTCATGAAGTGAATGTAAGTTTTTTGTTAAATACAGAAAAATGAATCTATAGTATGGAAGCGTTTTCTAGTGCGGCAAACTTATTTACTAGATAAAACGAAAACAAGCCAGGACTATTGGTCCTGGCTCCCTTTAAAGTGTCTAGTGTCTATGATTTAATTTTGGATTCAATCGGTATTAGATGCCCTCTTGGCATAAATAATATATCGATCGGGGGCATCGCCTACATAATTGAATGGATAGCAAGTAGTTAAAACGAGCTCTTCTTCGGAATTTTGGAGAGTAATGATACTTGTATCGTCTGCACTGACAATTTTTGTGCCGGTTATCTCATATGTATACTCTCCATAAGGCATTTTCATCGTTAGGTGATCACCCAATTCCAGGTCCCCTGCTTTACGGAAAACTGTATCACGATGGCCTGAGAGGACAATTTGTCCATTTTCCTCTGGGTAGAATGAGTCTTTGTAGTGGCCAACACCTTTTTCAAGATTATCCGGATCTGTCCCCTCTACGATAGGCAGTTCTGCATTAATTTTCGGAATCATCAGCAATCCAGAGGCTTCTCCCGTATCCGGCTTGAATTCTTCCTTATTTGCCTTTGGTTTATCCTCCCTCACCAACGCCCTGGCCGCTTCTAGGGAAATTTGTTCCTGCCGTTTTGTATTCCATAATTGAAATAAACCTATCCCCAAAATAACCATCCCGCAGAGAATAATAGCAATTGCCAATATCTTTGTTATTTTCATAGACCGCTCCTGAATATGTCTTTAGAATCAGTATACCAAGTAGAACTCCGGTAAAAAAAGGATTAATTTATTTGGTAATTAGACAAAAAAAGCGCAAGCGACTTTTTCAGCAAAAAGTTTTGATATGGTAAAAACAATAGCTGGATTGAGAATGATACGGACAGTTATCCGATTTTGATATCCAAAACATGAAAAACCCCCCTTTTCCAAGAGGAAAAGGAGGGAGCTGTTTATACCTGATCGCTTCCGAAGAAGTTTTTGAATGCCTGGATTGTAGTGTCTCGGTTCAAGGCAGCAATAGATGTTGTCAAAGGAATTCCCTTAGGGCAGGACTGGACGCAGTTCTGGGAGTTACCGCAGTTTGCAAGTCCACCATCACCCATGATCGTTTCAAGTCGCTCGCCTTTGTTCAAAGCACCTGTTGGGTGCGCATTGAACAGACGTACTTGTGAAAGCGACTGAGGACCGATGAAATCTGATTTGCTGTTTACGTTCGGACAAGCTTCAAGGCAGACACCGCAAGTCATGCACTTAGAGAGCTCATATGCCCATTGGCGTTTCTTTTCTGGCATGCGCGGCCCTGGTCCAAGGTCGTATGTTCCATCGATTGGAACCCATGCCTTAACTCGCTTCAAGGAATCGAACATGCGGCTGCGGTCCACCTGAAGGTCACGCACAACTGGGAATGTTCTCATTGGCTCAAGCCTGATTGGCTGCTCCAGCTGGTCCACCAGTGCAGAACAAGACTGGCGAGGGCGGCCATTGATAACCATTGAACATGCACCGCAAACCTCTTCAAGGCAGTTCATATCCCATGCGATAGGGGTAGTAGTCTCACCTTTTGAATTCACGGGATTTCGACGGATTTCCATCAGCGCCGAAATCACATTCATGTTTGGACGATAATCCAATACAAATGTTTCATCATAAGCGGCTGAATCAGGAGTATCCTGACGGCTGATAACGAATGTGACAGTTTTTTTCTCTGACATGCCTTATTACTCCCCTTTCTTCTTAGAGTAATCGCGTTTACGCGGTTGGATTAATGAAGTATCAACATCTTCATAGTGGAAAGCTGGCGCAGAATTTGCATCAACAAACTTCGCCATTGTTGTTTTCAAGAAGTCCTCATCATTACGATCAGGGAACTCCGGTTTATAGTGAGCCCCACGGCTTTCGTTACGGTTGTAGGCACCAATCGTGATTACGCGTGCAAGCTGAAGCATGTTTTGAAGCTGGCGTGTGAATACCGCTCCCTGATTGCTCCATTTCGCAGTATCATTGATATTGATATTCTTGTAACGCTCCATCAATTCAACGATTTTCTCATCTGTCTTCAATAGTCTGTCATTATAACGAACTACTGTTACGTTGTCAGTCATCCATTCACCAAGCTCTTTGTGAAGGACATAAGCATTTTCTGTGCCATCCAATGACATGACATTGTTCCACTTCTCCTGCTCCATCATAACGTGCTGGTCAAATACTGCTGAAGAAATCGCATCTGCGCTCTTTTCCAGTCCGTTGATGTAACGGATTGCATTTGGACCTGCTACCATACCGCCATAAATGGCTGATAATAGTGAGTTTGCACCGAGACGGTTCGCACCGTGCTGTGAGTAATCAACTTCACCTGCAGCAAAGAGGCCTGGGATATTCGTCATTTGATCATAGTCAACCCACAGTCCGCCCATTGAATAGTGAACGGCCGGGAATATTTTCATAGGAACTTTTCTTGGATCGTCTCCCATGAATTTTTCATAGATTTCAATGATTCCGCCAAGCTTGATGTCAAGCTCCTTAGGATCCTTATGTGATAGGTCAAGGTAAACCATGTTCTCGCCGTTGATGCCTAGCTTCTGGCTTACGCAGACATCGAAGATCTCACGTGTCGCGATGTCACGCGGTACAAGGTTTCCGTATGCAGGGTACTTCTCTTCGAGGAAGTACCAAGGCTTACCGTCTTTGTAAGTCCAAACTCGTCCACCTTCACCACGAGCAGATTCACTCATCAGGCGAAGTTTGTCGTCGCCAGGAATCGCTGTAGGGTGGATCTGGATGAATTCACCGTTTGCGTAATATCCTCCCTGCTGGTAAACGATCGCAGCAGCTGAACCAGTATTGATAACAGAGTTCGTTGTTTTACCGAAGATGATACCAGGGCCTCCGGTTGCCATGATAACCGCATCAGCAGCAAATGACTTGATTTCCATTGAAGTCAGGTTTTGGGCAACGATCCCGCGGCAGATGCCTTCGTCATCCTTGATTATTCCAAGGAACTCCCATCCTTCATACTTCGTGACCAAGCCAGCCACTTCATGGCGGCGCACTTGCTCATCCAATGCGTACAGAAGCTGCTGTCCAGTTGTCGCACCGGCAAAAGCTGTACGGTGATGCTGAGTTCCTCCAAAACGGCGGAAGTCAAGCAAACCTTCCGGCGTACGGTTGAACATAACACCCATACGGTCAAGAAGATGGATGATTCCAGGTGCTGCTTCAGCCATAGCCTTTACCGGAGGCTGGTTCGCAAGGAAGTCACCGCCATATACTGTATCATCAAAGTGCTCCCATGGAGAGTCACCTTCACCTTTAGTATTTACTGCACCGTTGATTCCGCCCTGTGCACATACAGAGTGGGAACGTTTTACCGGCACAAGAGAGAACAGTTCAACAGGAGTTCCTGTTTCTGCTACTTTTATTGTAGCCATTAAGCCAGCTAATCCGCCGCCGACTACGATAACCTTACCTTTACTCATCGTGACTCACTCCCTTAAATCCAAATCTGTCTTTCATATCCGATCAAAAGAAATTCTTTTACAAATTGAGTGTTTCGATCAACCGCTCAGTCTGATGCATGCGAAAATTCTTATACAAACGCCAGGATCGCGCGGACTCCGACGATGGAAAGCGCAATGAATACACCAATCGTGATATAAGTGGAAATCACTTGTGAACGAGGTGTTACAGTGATGCCCCAGCTTACGAAGAATGACCATAATCCGTTCGCAAAGTGGAAAGTTGTAGAAATGACACCAATTAAATAGAACCATAGCATGAATGGACTTGAAAGGATCGTCTCCATCATCTGGAAGTTAACGTCCGCTCCAAATGCTGCAGCAATACGAGTTTCCCATACGTGCCATGCGACGAAAATCAAAGTAATCACGCCGGACACACGCTGAAGCATGAACATCCAGTTCCTGAAATAGCTATATTTCCCTATATTGTTCTTAGCCGTAAAAGCAATATAAAGACCGTAGATTGCATGGAATAGTAACGGTAAGAAGATAATGAAGATTTCTAGAAAATACCTGAAAGGCAGCTGCTCCATAAAATGAGCTGCTTTGTTGAATGATTCTTCTCCCCCAGTAGCAAAATGGTTGACTACAAGGTGCTGCATGAGGAAAAGACCTACTGGAATAACACCCAGCAACGAATGCAGCCTCCGCCAATAAAACTCTTGTTTACCCGCCATATGTATACCCCCCTTGAAATTTGGCCGTGATGTAAAGGCTTCTCTCCCCATCCCTATTAACCTAACAGATCGATTAAACCCAACACCGAAACTAAGCAATTCTTACAATTATGTGACATGTTCATTTTACTCCCATCATTATAGAGCGTCAAGAAAACGGATACATAAAAATGCTTATATAGATAAAATTTTTAAAATATATTGATATTGTAAAAAATCCCACTTTCTAATTATTTTAACGCCCTTTCGAGTATATTAAAATAATAGTATTGCCTTTTAGATACATCAAAAAAAATTTCCCGATATTATTTTTTATGGCTGTGTTAATGATTATCGTTTTTCAAGTCCTGTTGATTGGAGTGGAAGGCGCGCAGACTCCTGCGGGAGCATGGGTCAGGGGAGACCCCACAGGTGCTGAAAGCGCCGAGGAGGCTCCCCGGGCCACCCGCGGAAAGCGAAGCGCCTGGAACGGAAATCAACAGTCTAATTTAACACAGCCTTTTAATTCACAAAGATTCGGGTATGGTATGAACATGGAAAATAATAATAGAATTTCTAATGCCTATCTAAAATTTAACAACTTTTAAATTGGTTATCACAGGTTGTTTTTTCGGCAAATTGTTTATAATAGAGTAATAGAAAGAGGGGAGAACATGAGTGAATTAACAACTTCAGAGCAAAAACAAGAAAGCGAACCACTTTCAGTTTCCGCTTTCGGGTATGAATTGATCCGGGAAGTCCTGGTTCCGGAACTGCTCGGCAAGGACACCGCCGAAATCCTTTATTGGGCCGGTAAACGCCTGGCCCGAAAATATCCATTATCCACACTGGATGAGACCATCCGCTTTTTCATGGATGCAGGCTGGGGCACACTCACCATCAAAGAAGAATCCAGAAAAGAAATGGTGCTTGAACTTGGCAGCGAACTAATTTCCTCCCGACTGAAAAACAACCCAAACACCACATTCCAGTTAGAAGCAGGATTCATTGCCCAGCAAATGGAACAACAGAAAAAAGTAACAGCCGAAGCCTTCGAACATCCCAATAAAAAGCTGTCAAAAATCCTTTTTACGATTAAATGGGATAAGAATGATTTTATTACTGAATGATTGATGAGTTATGAATAAGCTGCTATAGAAAAAAGCTTTCCTGAAATTTGTCGGGAAAGCTTTTTCTACATCCTTACTTCGTCTTCACAGCTTCGGAATAAAGCTCAAATGCTTCATGCAAAGATTCTACTGCATTGACCATTTGTTTCTCCTCTACAACAGTGGAAACCTTGATTTCGGAAGTGCTTACCATTTTCACCTGGATTCCGCTTCCTTCGAGGACTTCAAACATCTTGGCGGCTACGCCCGGGTTTGAGACCATGCCTGATCCAACGATTGATACCTTTGCAAGGCCAGTTTCTGATTCGATTGCTTTATAGTTCAATAATTCCTTATTGCGTTCCAATACGTCCAGAGTTTCTGTCAGGTCATTGCTCTTGATGGAGAATGAAATGTTCGCAGTATTTGCCTCTGTCCTGCTCTGGACGATGATATCGACATTGATGTGGTTTTGTGCCAGTGTCGTAAAGATCGTCGAAAGTCCTTTTAATGAAGTACTCACCCCAAGGACTGATACTCTTGTGATTTGGTCTTCAAACGCTACTCCGCGTACTACTAGATTCTGTTCCATTCCATTCTCCTCCTCGATGATCGTGCCTCTTTCTTTTTCCATACTGGACCTTACTTCGATTGGCAATCCATAGTTCTTGGCGAATTCCACCGCCCGCGGATGGAGGACACCTGCTCCCAGGTTTGCCAGCTCAAGCATTTCATCATAAGAAACACTCAAAAGTTTCCTTGCGCTTTTCACATATCTTGGATCTGTTGTGAACACGCCTGTTACATCAGTATAAATATCGCACTTATCCGCCTTTAAAGCTGCGGCAAGAGCAACTGCAGTTGTATCTGATCCGCCTCGGCCAAGGGTGGTGATTTCCCCTCCATCAGTCACTCCCTGGAATCCAGCGACAATGACCACTTTGCCATTGCCCAGGTCATTTGCAATCCTGTCTGTATCTATTTCCACAATCCGGGCATTTCCATGGACTGCTTCTGTTTTGATGCCAGCCTGCCAGCCTGTATAGGATACCGCCTCGATTCCGTTTTGTGCCAGTGCCAACGAGAAAAGCGCAATCGTTACTTGTTCCCCTGTCGTCAAAAGCATATCCATCTCTCTCTTTGATGGGGCACTTGAAATCTCATTCGCCATTTCCACCAGATGGTCTGTCGTCTTGCCCATAGCCGATACAACAACGACTACATTATTACCTTTTTGCAATTCCTCTGCTGTCCTGCTGGCTGCATTCCTGATTCTTTCCACACTGCCAACCGATGTTCCGCCGAATTTCTGTACAATCAATCCCATTCGTTTCCCCTGCCTCTTCTTTATTTTGCCTCTGTCAGAGTTTGATGGCTAAGCCGCATATGTATCTTTCCCTAAGGCTTTCTGCTCTTTGCATGCTGTTTTTAATCAGCATGGCTAAAAGAACGCCCAAAAAACAGAAAAAGCAATGGAAAGTGTCTCCCATTGCTTGATAAACGTTTTTATACGCTGCAACATGAGATAGCACTCCAAGACGGCAATCTTGACAATCCTGCGTTTATTCAACGAAGGACCAGCGGTAAAATGGATAGGCATTTTCCCACTTCGGCGAACATCCCCTTTCAAAGCCCATCCCCGAATCCTACAATTCTCCCGGCTTTTACTCTTGAAGCTCGCACCTCTATCTTCACTTTAATGCTCTAAAGTGATAGTCATATTAAATTTTCACCATTATATCATACAAAAAAATAGATTACTACCATTAATTCTGCAATTTAGTATGGAGCTCCTGGGCAACATTCGCAGGCACCCCGGCGGCAGTAAGCTCATCAACAGTAGCTTCCTTCATCTTTTTCACTGAACCAAAATGCTTCAATAAAGCTTTCTTGCGCTTTTCGCCAATGCCTGGAATATCATCGAGCAGCGATTGAAACGCACTTTTTCCCCTTAATTGACGATGGAAGGTGATGGCAAAGCGGTGAACTTCATCCTGAATCCTTTGAAGCAGGTAAAATTCCTGGCTGTTTCGCGGCAGTTCAATCACCTGCAAAGGATTCCCATATAAAAGCTGGGATGTCCTGTGCTTATCATCCTTTGCCAATCCGGCGATCGGGATATCGAGCCCGAGTTCATTTTCCAGAACGTCCCTGGCGGATTCGATATGTCCTTTTCCGCCATCAATAATGATTAAATCTGGCAGGGCAAGTCCCTCTCTCAGCACCCTCGAATAGCGGCGCCTTACGACTTCCCTCATGGATTCATAGTCATCGGGACCTTTTACAGACTTGATTTTATACTTGCGGTATTCTCGCTTTTCAGGCTTCCCGTCTATGAAAACAATCATTGCTGATACCGGGTCTGTCCCCTGGATATTGGAGTTATCGAAAGACTCAATCCGATGGGGTGTGTAGATCCCCATTTGCTTGCCCAGGTTTTCCACAGCCTTGATCGTCCGTTCTTCATCGCGTTCAATCAATGAGAATTTTTCCTTCAGGGCAATTCCCGCATTCTTCGCTGCAAGGCGGACAAGCTCTTTTTTCTGTCCCCTCTGCGGCTGCAGAACTTTAACCTCTAACAGCGCTTCGGCCATTTCTGTATCCACACCTGCTGGCACCAACACTTCCTTTGGCTTGAAGTGTTCATTTTTTGAGTAGAACTGGCCAAGGAAAGTGAGGATATCTTCTTCTGGCTCATTGTGAATTGGAAACATCGAAACCTCACGCTCAATCAACTTCCCCTGGCGGATGAAAAAGACTTGTACACACATCCAGCCCTTATCAACCGCATAGCCGAAAACATCGCGGTCGGTAAAATCGGTGGTTGTCATCTTCTGCTTTTCCATTGTCGCCTCGATATGGGCAATCTTGTCCCGGAACTCCTTGGCCCGTTCAAAATCAAGCTCTTCGGCGGCCGCAGCCATTTTAGCTGTCAAGTCGACTTTGATATCCTTGAAGCCTCCATTCAGGAAGCGTGTGATTTCATCGGTGATTTGCTTGTATTCTTCCTTGCTTACATCTTTGATGCAGGGTGCAAGACATTGCCCCATATGATAATAAAGGCAGACTCTGTCAGGCAGCGTTGAGCATTTCCGCAGAGGATAAATCCTGTCCAGCAGCTTCTTTGTCTCATTTGCCGCCTGAACATTTGGATAGGGCCCAAAATATTTCCCGCTGTCTTTTTTGACCTTTCGGGTAATGATCAGCTTTGGGTGGCGTTCTGCCGTAAGCTTGATGAATGGATAGCTTTTGTCATCTTTGAGCATCACATTATATTTCGGATCATGCTTTTTAATCAGGTTGATTTCAAGTACAAGGGCTTCCATATCGGAGGAGGTGACGATGTATTCAAAATCTTCAATTTCATTCACAAGCCGGAGTGTCTTGCCATCATGTGATCCGGTAAAATACGAGCGGACCCTGTTTTTCAGCACCTTCGCTTTTCCTACATAGATGATGGTCCCCTGCCTGTCCTTCATTAAATAGCAGCCTGGCTGTGCTGGAAGCAGCGCAAGTTTATTTTTGATCTGCTCATTCATTCCGTTCACCTCCTGTTACGGTGTCCATTTATATAAAGTAATTTCGTTATAGACTGGATCAAATAGTTTATTTGACGTAAATGTCCGTATTTCCTCCAGGTTCTCATCAAGTTCTATGCCCTGAGAGCTGAAACCTTCGATTACACTGTCGGTCAAATAGATTTCCTTCCCTTTATACAATGACTGGTCATGCATAAAAATTTTATACGTATATACTCTTTTATGGGCATAAGGCATCCCCAGATACTGAAGTATCCTTGTTTCTTCCCAGGTGTATAGTACAAAGTCCTCAGGCACATCCTCTAGAAATTGGGCAAGCTGATAGACGGCAGGCTTTTCTGCTGCCTGTATTTTGATAAAATGCGTCGAAATCATTGCCTGGGCAATGATGAGAACCAGCACAAGCATACTGGCATAACGCGTTGTATGCTTACTGAAAAAAACTGCCAAACCAAAGAACACAATCAATAATGCCAGCGGCAGGATATGCCTCGGCTTATCGATATTCTGGGCAAACAGCGCCCAAAGTCCATATGAACTCAACATAAAGGTTCCAGAAAAGATGATCCTGTTCTTATACTGTTTAACTGATTTACCCGGCAAAAAAATCAGGATGCCGATAACTATATATATTACCATCAAAACAGTTGTTCGTGTAAATATTCCCCACCATAAAATGTTGGTAAACAGAAATGATTTCAATCTTGCGAAAATATTTAAGTCATTTGAAGCAGATGTACCTCCCCATTCCTGAAAATGGCCGCCAGTGAAACCAAACGCAAGCTCGAGGAAGTTAGCGATTCCCCCTTCTGACATGATCAGCCCGCCAACCCAAATCAGTTGGAACAACCCGGCAATGATCACATATTTTAAAACACCAGCCCAACCGATTTCGAGCTTTCTCCATTTTACATATAAAAGATAAACAAGACCTGCTCCCATCGGGATATAACTTAATCTGATCCCTAAAAGCACGCTCAAAAAAAACAGCGGCAGGATCATCCAATTTCCTGCTGGCCTTGATTCAGCCGCGGAGATACTCCAGAAATACCACCAATAAGCGGCAAGCGCTGCACCCTCTGACATCGGCTGATTTACGATGATCAATGGATAACTGGCAGAATAAATCGCTGAGGCAATCATTAATGCGCGAGAAGGTGCTACTATTTTCGAAGCGAGAAGGTACACCGGCACAATCGAACTGGCATAAACCAATACATTAAAAAGAACCAATGCCTGATTTGGAGTCGGTGCCAATACTTCCGTAAGCATTCCGCCCAATATGAAATATGGATATCCAGGGAAGTGAGGCTGCATCGCCCTAAGGTCATACCTTTCCATTGCCAATGAAAAATCAACCTGATCCCAAGAAGCCACAAAAGGATTAAGTGAGACCACTTGTACCGCAAACACATAGAAGACTGCGATCATACTAAGAGTCACAAATATTTTTTCCTTTATTCTTTCATTCTTCATCATTCTTCACCAACTGACTTTTAAGAAAATCGTCTTAAACGTATGAAAAAAGTACAAGGAATTTCCCTGTACTTTTTCTGGAGAGAGGATCGTAAACATCTCATTATTTTACTTGTGGATTAAGGACATTTACCTGCTTGTTTTCTGCAGCTTTATCTTTCTTCGGGCTCCGTGAGGATGTAAGCAGGAAGATCGCTGCAAAATAGCCGATATAGGCAATGACCTCTTCAATTGAAGGCATCGATGAGTACCCGAACAGCGCCTTCAGGAAAATCCCTATATCACCTGACATTAGCGGTGCGACACCGTTGTCTCTTAGATAATGTGCATAATCGATCGGATGTTCAGGCAGTAGCCATGTAATATCGTAAACATGGTACATGACGCTTCCGATCAGGTTTACGTCCTGCATCATCGAAATGGCCTGGACCAGCAGACCAGCTGAAATCAGGATGATGAAAGCCCCGGTGATCTGGAAGAAAGTCTTCAGTTTGACCTTCATCGTACCTTTAAAGAACATGTAAGAAACGACTACTGCAATCAGTGTACCAGTGATCGCTCCCCAGCCCTGCATTGCGGCACCGATGTTCCCGCCAGTAATGGCAGCGAAGAAAAAGACCGTTTCAATCCCTTCACGCAAGACTACAAGGAATGAATGGATGACCATGCCGACAATATTTCCCGTCGAAATGAACTTGTTCATTTTCCCTTCCATATTGCCCTTTAGGTCTTTACTGTGGCTCGCCATCCAGAATACCATCTGTGTCAGGAGGACCGTGGATACAACCATGATACCAATCTTCAGGTAAATTTCACTGCCCATTGCTGCAAAGCCAGTGAACACGACCTGGAACAGGATCGCTACCCCGATACTCGCCAGGACTGCAAGACCTGCACCCAGCCACACATATTTTGTATATTTGGAATGATCCATTCTCTTTAAGTATGTTGTGATGATTCCGATGATCAGTAACGCTTCTAGTACTTCACGAAAAGTAATTAATAATGCTTGAATTTCCATTGCTGATTCTCCCCTCTCCAAGGTGTCATCAAATTTTATCCTCTTCTTTTTCTAATGCCAATGAATACTACTGCCGCAATGACCGCGACAATCAGGATCAGCGGGAGCCAGTTGCGGATATTCGATAAATCCGTCCAGTCCTTTTTGCCGGTCCCTTCTTCTTCGGCTGTATCAGTAAAATGGCCGACTTCCAGGCTGGCAAGGTCAAATTCAGTTTGCAGCGCTTTCAGGATTTCTTCTTTGTTCGCTTTAAAAGCTTCTATGTCAGATGGTTTCTTCCCGACTCCGAACAGCCCGGGATTTCCAAGTGCTTCAAGTGCTTCGTCAAAATCAGTTTTGATTTGTTGATCCACTTCAGGATTTTCTGCCTCGACTTTCGGTGATAATGCCTGATATGTAGCAAAACCTTTTGCAAGCAGTTTCTTGGAGGTATCATACTCTTCAAAGTTTTTCTCAATGCTTTCTAGCCTTCTTGCTACATTCAAAACAAGGAGCTTCTCCATATTTTCAACTGTCGCTTCTTTATCCTCATCATTCAAACTCTTCATGATGACTTCTCCAGGCTCTGTACCCATATGCATGTCAATTTCTTCTTTCACCGTCTCGAACAGAGACTTTGATGCGGAGAAATTTGGAGGGTTCTCATCAAGCTTCACTTGCATTTCCTTGTAAACCTCCGCAACCTTTTCTTCATTTGGATCTCCATAAGAATAGGCATTGGCAGTTTGAGGAATGCCATTAATGAGAATCAATATCAGTAAAAAACAAAAAAATATCGCTTTTTTCATTTGTTCTTTCCCTCCTACAATGATAATGATAATGATTATCATTATATATGTCAATCATATTTGGCAATCGTCACTTTTTTGTCACTATTTCTACTGTTTTTAAGTTGAGGAGTATTTACTTCGCTTACTTTTCGAACAGGTCTGGACATCTCACGAAACACAGCCGGCACAACATTTGTCATGTATTTCCTGAAGGAAATAAAGGATGTCCCAGTCGTCCTTACACGGTATTGAATCGGCACTTCAAGCACCCTGAAACCTTTACGCACTAGATTCAGCGTCAATACTTGAGCATAATTATAGTCATGGATAATCTCGGAATGCTTCAGAACCTGTCGTGAGAAAGCTCTCATGCCCGATTGACCGTCATAAAGCCACTTTCTCAACAACAATGTTTGCAGGAAGGTGAAAAAATAATTACCCATTCTGCGATGAAACTTCATTCCCTTTATTGTGCCCATAAATCGCGAACCCATTGTATAATCGGCTTCACCATTCAGGATTGGCTTAACGATATCGGGAATCTGCGATGCTGGGTATTCCCCATCAGCGTCAATCATCACACCTACATCTGCGCCCATCCGGTAACATTCTTCTATCCCTTTTCGGACCGCGGCACCAAGGCCGCGGTTTTTTCCAAAGCTGATAATATGGTCTGCCCCCGCTTTTTTTGCCTGATCGACTGTAGAGTCGGTCGATCCGTCATCAATCACAAGCACCTCTACAAGGTCTGCGCCAGCAAAGCTGCGGGGGATATTCTCGATTACTTCCGCAATCGATTCTTCTTCATTGAAAGCGGGCAAAAATACAATTACTTTAGTCAAATCAATTCTCTTCCTTTTCTGCTTTTATTGCATCCAAAAGCACCTTTCCTCTGCTGCTTCCTGGATAAGGGGCACCCATCAAGTAGGAAATCGTCGGTGCCAATGAAACGAGGCTGTGCCTTTCTTGTACTTTGAGTCCTTTGGCAATATGCGGTCCATGCATGAAAAATGGTACGAATCTCTCTCCTTCATCCAAATGCCCATGACCGCCGATTCCATCTGCCTGACCGTGATCCGCACAGATGACTAGTGTCGTATTCTCCATTTTCCCTTCTTTTTCAAGCCACTGTACAAAATCCCTGATAAGGGCATCCGCTTCCTCGATTTTTTCAATATAATCATTGTAGAGGACGCCGCGGCTGTGACCAACCTGGTCCGTCCCGATCATTTGGACTATAAACAAATCCGGGTCCTGCTCATCCATGATCTTACTTGCCCTGGCCAGCATATTCGTATCGGCTTTGTCCTTATGCATGACCGCAGTCACTGTTTCCACATCGCTGCCCATTGCATCAACCAGATGGGCAATGCCAAGCAGTCTGCCTCTTTTGCCAACCTTCCTCAGCGAGTCAAAAATCGTTTCTGTTTTCACGCCAAGCTTGTAGACCATATTCGATTTGATTCCATGTTCAAACGGATATGTCCCAGTAAACATTGAACTAAAGCAAACTACCGTTCTTGCAGGATATAAGGTTTCCATATTCAAATATTCTGTTCCATTTTCTTTCAATTGATCAAGAAAAGGTGTATTCGCCTCATAAAAGCGTTCTTTCCTCATGCCATCGATTACGATGACAATGACTTTGTCTGACAAACCTTTCTCAGGTACTGCAGGTCCTTCATCCTTTGTATAAGTCTCATAGGCCTTTGGCTTCCAGTCAAACAAGTATCTGTGCAACACAAACGCAAAAACGAATACGAAACCATAAAACATCGCCAGATCTGTTATCGGCATGCCGGTATTGCCTGTCAAAGCTGTGAAAGACAATTCCCATATGGAGAGCAGCAGGAATACTTTCGGCAGCTGCTCCTGAGCATTCCCGCTGGTGGAATCACTGTTCTTTAAAACGAGCTTCCAAAATCTCGTGAAGTTCAGCCAGGAAGTGCCAATCCTCAAATGATAATAAAGTGTACCCCAGAAAAACACCGTAAAGAAAAAATAAAGCCCAGCTGCAAACAGCAGCAAATTAAGATTAAGATCCGCCCATAGAATGATGAAAACAATAACTGGAATCCATAAATAGTTTCTCAAAAAAAGCGGGAAATCATAAATGAAATACATAATAAAAAGCGGTAGGACAGTTAGCAGTCCCAGGAATAAATTCATGATCCCTGCCGCATTGCCAAGATCTCCGAGATGGAATAAAACCATTGTACCAACTGTGAAAATTGGCGTAAAAGGCTTGCCTTCATTAAGCAGATTCCAGCTTCGGGCCGCGAATTTCTCAAACTTGGAAGCACTCTTCATGATTCGTTGCCCCTTTCTCTAGTCCATTTCTTCAATAAATCCATTGGTACGGGATAGCTGGCCAAAGCCACCCCTCCAACAATAAATGAAAATATATATTTTAAACTATGGGTAATCACTGCAGCCGTATATGCATTTTCCCCGTTTATCCCAGATGCCCCTAATGCGAAGATCATGATGGTCTCATAGCTGGCAATTCCACCGGGTGTGATTTGAAAGATCTGCCCTGCCACCGTGATGCTGTTCACCCATATAGACTGCACAATATTGATGCCGCCTGCGACATTCAAAACAACACCATAAATGACTGCTGCTTCAAGAATCCAGCTGACTAGTGTCAATCCAATGATTGAAACCCCACGCCACCCAGAAAAAGCGTTTTTGATGATTTTTAACTGTTTGTCAAAAAAAGTCCGGAATTTCAGGTACAGAATAACGACTGCCGAAACTCCGCCAAGGGCAAGCCCTAAAAACCACAATCCACCAATCGGCAGCTCAAGGTAAGCAAGTCCGGCAATCGCCATTGCAAATAAAATGGCTGTGTCCAGCAAGCGCAATATGATCACTGAATTAAATGCCTCATGCCCTGTGATTTCAGATTCCCTTGCTTTTAATACGCCAATCCTCGCAAAATCCCCCGCTTTCACCGGCAGGAGATGGTTCAGCAGCAAACTGTAAAACAGGCCATACATGCAAGTTGAGAGCCTTGCCCTATTTTTCAGATAAAGCCTCCAGGCAAAACCTCTTGCCAAAAAGGCAAAAAAATAGCTGGTAAAAATAAAGATTAAAACTCCCGGACTCGCCGCAAGATTCCGAATTTCGTCCAGGAGGTTTCCTGCATCCAGATAGAAAATGGTCAACAAAACAAAAGCAGTAACCAACAGAATTGAAATCATTTTTTTAAAGGAATTTTTCATACTGTTCCGCCCAGGCTACCGTTTTTGCAATTCCTTTGCTAAAATCCACCTTTGGCTCATATCCAAGCAATTCCCGGGCCAATGTAAGATCTGCCCATGTTTTGTCCACATCTCCAGCACGCTCTCCTTCACACCTGATCCTCATGTCGGGGAAGTAAACCTTCAGCTCATCCAGCAGCTGATTCATCGAAACCGGCCTGCCAGATCCAATATTGATTGTCGCGCTCTGCTGCAGATTTTGTAAAGCCAAGCATATCCCATTCACAATATCGCTAATATATGTATAATCCCTTGACCCACCCTGGCCAAAAACCGTGATTTCTTCCCCGTTTTTCAATTTCCTGATGAAATTGGCAATGGCCATATCAGGCCTGCCCCATGGGCCATATACGGTAAAAAATCGAAGGATTTTTATGTCCATTCCGTAGAGATGGGCATAGACATGGCAAAAAGATTCAGCAGCGTATTTCGAAGCTGCATATGGTGAAATTGGCTTGCCATTTGCCATTCCTTCTTTAAAAGGCGTATTTTTCATCATTCCATAAACCGAAGAGGATGAAGCAAATATAACTTGTTTTACATTTGCCTTACCGGCCGCCTCCAGGACATTAACCGTCGCCTTCACATCATAATCTATATATTCCAGTGGCCGGAGGATCGAGTATGCTACACCTGGCAATGCCGCCAAATGGACAACCGCATCCGGAGATATCTTTTTGATGAGATCTATTGTTTCATCACTGTCTAAGAGATCAGCTTGATAGAATTGATATTCACCTGCGTTTTTTATCACTTCCAGATGCTGCTTCTTGCGGTCAGGTGAATAATAAGGGTGAAGATTATCAATTATTGCAACATCATGCTGTTCCTCCAGCATCTTTACGGCAAAATGGCTGCCAATAAAACCTGCTCCTCCTGTGATCAAAATTTTCAAATTTGACACCTCTTTCTTTCCTCAAGCCATTTTACCATAGTATTTCATGATAAAAGAGAAAATAGAGCCGCATTGCTGCGGCTCTATTCATATTTAGTATTACAGTCCATTGACTGCACTCGTAACTGCTTCACCTTTTGCTTTCACTTCATCTTGCTTGTTCTCTGCGATCGCATTAAACCAGGCTTCAGCATCAGCAAAGACTGCATTCGCTTTTTCTTCACCCATTTTTTCAGTTAACTGGCCTTGAAGCATTTTAAGGAACATGTTTCCTTCCATTGCACTTACCTTAGCTTCCACTGCATTGTCTTCAGCCAACATTTGAGGTGCTTTTTCATAATAGCCGTTGATTTTTCCAGCGATTGCTTTCGCGAATAAAGCATTTGTTTCTGCTGATTTAATCGTTGCAGGATCAGTAGTGTTCAATGTGAAAAGTTTATCTAGTTGAGCAGCAGCTGCTTCATCTCCACCGCCAAGTGAACCTTTGATCGCTTGATAAAAGCCCCAAGCCTCTGCCTGCATGATTGTTAATTCATTCTTGTCTTTTCCTTCTTTTGCTCCTGCTTCTATTTTCTCACCATAAGATTTAGCAGCAAGATAGTAGCTTCTGTAGACTGACTTATCACTAACTTGTAAGAAAACCTGGAAGTCTTCTGCATTTCCTGCATTAAGTGCCTCTTCCTGTGCAGATAATCCAGAGTTGATGTTTTCAACAAGGCTTGAATCGCCGCTTAGCTCATAATAGTTGTCACGCTTCTCAGCTGTTGGGATGAATACTTTTTCTGCCAGATGCTTGATTTGCATGAAAGCAAGATTCGCTTCATCCTTCTTATCTTCAGTCAGTGCTGCAGCAGCTTCTTTTTGAAGTGATTTCTGATTTTGATAGAAGTATGATTGTGTTGTTTTATCAATCAGTTGCACAGCGATGATTGGTTCCATTTCACCGCTCTTGCCTGCAGCAATTGCTGCCTGGATTGCCTGATCGAATTCAGGTGTCAATTCTGCAACATCTTTCTGAAGGCCTGCTTCATACTGCTGCTGAACACTGTCCCAATTTACTTCCTGGTTTTCTTTTGCCTTTACCAGTTCTGCCATCATATCAGCGATAACTGTCGTTTGCTTTCCTGCGTCTGTATCCTCAACATTCACTTCTTTCGGTTCTTCAGACTTTGTATCTGTCTCTGCCTGCTTATTCTCTTCAGGCTTTTCAGTTTGTTCTTCCCCGCCGCAAGCAGCCAATACAGTGCTTGCCATTAAAAAACTTGCAAAAATCGCTTTCAAATGTTTCTTTTTCATGGTTGATAATCCCCCTATGTATAAGTGCTTTTAATAATTGATAATGATTTTCATTGACAATTGTTATTATAGTCGAGAATGATTATCACTGTCAACGGACTTGTTAAGAAAAGTTTGACAAACTTTTGAACACTTATCTTTCCTCATTTCTGAAAACTTTAACAAAAAAAATCCCGACTTCCGGAGAAGGCGGGATTTTTTATTCAGATTAGATATGCTGTTGCAGGCGACCAGCAAGTGCTTCTTTAGGCTGGAAACCAACTACTTTATCTACCTGTTGTCCATCTTTAAGGACAAGCAGGGTAGGAATGCTCATGATTCCGAATTTCGCTGCAGTTTCCTGGTTGTCATCGACATCAAGCTTAACGATTTTCACTTTGTCGCCCATTTCTGCATCTAATTCTTCAAGAACTGGAGCGATCATTTTACAAGGTCCGCACCATGGTGCCCAAAAGTCAACAAGCACTAGGCCTGATCCTGTTTCGTTATCAAAATTTGCGTCAGTAGCGTGTATAATTGCCATTTGTATGCCTCCTAATAAATCTGGAATAATAACTGCAGTATATCATCGTTTACCAATTGATGCTATTTATTTGCTCTTGTTGTAATTTACCCTGATCACACATGAATATTCCTTTAAACACTATTAAAAACGGACGCAGTCGACGTCCGTTTTTTCAGGCCTAATAAAAGGTACAAGCTCCTTTGCAAAGGAGCTTGATTTAGGGTATTAAGCATTTACTTTAAGCTTTTTGAACTCTTCAGTCAGCATTGGAATGACTTCAAACAGGTCACCAACAATGCCGTAGTCTGCAACTTTGAAGATATTGGCTTCCGGATCCTTGTTGATCGCGACAATAACCTTCGAGTTGGACATACCAGCAAGGTGCTGGATTGCTCCGGAGATACCGGCAGCGATATATAAATCAGGTGTTACAACTTTTCCTGTCTGGCCGATTTGCAAAGAATAATCACAGTAGTCAGCGTCACATGCACCGCGGGAAGCACCTACAGCACCGCCAAGAACATTTGCAAGTTCTTTAAGTGGCTCGAAACCTTCTTCGCTCTTGACTCCGCGACCGCCTGCAACGACAACTTTTGCTTCGGAAAGGTCTACACCTTCAGTTGCTTTGCGGACAACATCCTTAATGATTGTTCTCAAATCTTTAATTTCAGCTGATACTGCTGAAACTTCACCTGATCTGCTTTCATCCTTTTCAAGTGGAGCGATGTTGTTTGGACGGATCGTTGCAAACACAAGGCCATCAGTAACAATTTTCTTTTCAAAGGCTTTGCCTGAGTAGATTGGACGCGTGAACACAAGGTTTCCGCCAGCTTCCTCTACAGCAACTGCATCTGAAATCAGGCCGGAGTTCAATTTGCTTGCGATTTTAGGCGCAAGGTCTTTTCCAAGTAATGTATGCCCGAAGATAAGACCTTCTGGATTTTCCTGTTCGATTACCGCCATCAATGCTTGTGAGAAACCATCCGGTGTATACTGTGCAAGCTTCGCATCCTCAACTGCGACAACTCTGTCAGCACCATATTGATATAGGTCGCTGCCTAAAGAACTAACCGAATCACCGATCAATACTCCAACTACTTCTCCGCCCTCTGCAACTTTTTTACCAGCAGCAATTGCTTCGAAGGATACATTTCTAAGTGAACCGTCACGCGCTTCTCCCAATACTAATACTTTTCTCGCCATTTGATTTACCTCCTGCGTATTTATTCTTCCTGTTATGTCTTAGACTACTTTGGCTTCTGTATGAAGCAGACTGACAAGTTCCTTTACCTGGTCGGCAAGGTCTCCCTGAAGAACTTTTCCTGCTTCTTTTTTAGGAGGAAGATAAATTTCGATTGTCTTTGTTTTTGCTTCCACATCGTCTTCATCCAAATCAAGATCATCCAGCTCAAGTTCATCAAGAGGCTTTTTCTTCGCTTTCATGATTCCTGGAAGAGATGGATAGCGAGGCTCATTAAGTCCTTGCTGTGCAGTTACAAGAACAGGGAGGCTTGTCTCAATGACTTCTGAATCCCCTTCTACATCTCTTGTAATGGTTGCAGTAGTTCCGTTGATTTCCAGTTTCGTGATTGTTGTCACATAAGGCATTCCCAGCTGCTCGGCGACACGTGGTCCTACCTGGCCAGAACCGCCATCGATTGCAACGTTTCCGCCGAGGATCAAGTCAGCATCCTTATCCTTAAGGTATTCAGCAAGGATTTTCGCCGTTGTGAACTGATCGCCGTTTTCTACATCATCCTCGATGTTAATTAAAACTGCTTTGTCCGCTCCCATTGCAAGGGCTGTGCGAAGCTGCTTTTCTGCTTCTTCATTGCCAACAGAGACAACGGTAACTTCCCCGCCGTGTGCGTCTCTTACCTGAATTGCTTCTTCGACCGCGTACTCATCGTAAGGGTTGATGATGAATTCTGCACCATCTTCATTGATTTTACCGTTTGTGATCGTGATTTTTTCTTCTGTATCGAATGTTCTTTTCAATAGAACGTAGATATTCATTTGTTCCCCTCCTATGTTTTCAAACATTTTAGCTGTTCTAAAGATTAAAAAAATTTAACTTAAAAAAATTTTGCTGCTAAAAAGTTTGTTATTTGCCTTTGAATTCCGGTGTCCTTTTTTCCAGGAAAGCCGTGATTCCTTCCTGGCCATCCTCGGACAGGAAAACATCTCCGAAAAGCTTCGCTTCTTCCTTGACTCCCTTGTAAAAGGAATCCGTCTTTGTATAGTTTAGAAGTTTGATTGCAGCCCCAATTGATACAGGGCTTTTCCTGGCTATTTTACCAGCAAGCTTGTATGCGTTTTCAAGTAATTGCTCTTCAGGATACGCATGGTTGGCAAGTCCATATTGTACCGCCTCCACACCTGTGATTGGATCGCTTGTAAACAACATTTCCGCTGCGCGGGCAACACCTACATAACGAGGAAGACGCTGGCTGCCAGCAAAACCCGGAATCAAGCCAAGCTGCAGTTCAGGCAATCCCAATTTGGCATTCTCAGCAACAAGCCGGAAGTGGCATGCCATCGCCAGTTCCAGTCCGCCGCCCAATGCCGCACCATGGATAGCTGCGATAATTGGCTTTGGAAAGTATTCCATCCGTTCGAAAAGGTCTTGTCCATACTCTGCCAGTTTCGCAAAATCTTCACCAGTTTTGATTGTGGTGAATTCCTTGATATCTGCACCTGCAGAGAAGAACCTTCCTTCACCATGGATCAGGATTACCCTTATTTCATCGTTTCCCTCAATTTCATCAAGCACTGCCGAGAGTTCCTTCAGCAGTCCGGATGCAAGGGCATTCGCAGGTGGACGGGCAATCGTGATCGTTGCGATCCTGTCCTCCGAAGACCATTTAAGATATTCCACATTATCCCCTCCTCTTACATGAAGGCATTGTTCACCATCAGGATAACCCTATGATGAAACAAGCCTTTTTACGTGCCTTTTCACACTGACTCAAAAGCATAAACAGCTATTGGACGAATGAAAAGGACCTGATTAAAGGACCGGTTTGGCTCCATGGTAACCACAGCCATTGATCAGCAGCTGGTGTACCGCTTTTGCCAGGTCAGGCAGGTTGTATTTCTGTTCATTCATTACCCATGAAGTAACAGTTTCATCAACCGTCCCAAAAATCATCTGCCTTGCAAGACGCAAATCAAGGGAGCTTGAAAATTCTCCATTCTCTATGCCTTCCAAAATGATTTTGTCGATCAGCATTAAGTAGCCCTTCAGCACCTCGTTGATTTTATGGCGGAGATCCTTATTTGACTGCCTTAGTTCCAGCTGGGTTACAATTGCAAGATGCCGGTCCCGGGAAAGCATTTTAAAATGCGTTTCGACCAACATGTATAATTTCTCTGTTGCTGTCTGTTTTCCTGCAATTTTTTCTTCGATATTTTCAACGAAGTAACCCATCTTCTCCTGGAACAGAGAAATCAGTATGTCTTCCTTATTCTTAAAATAGAGATAAATTGTCCCGTCGGCCACTCCAGCCTGCTTCGCTATCTTAGACACTTGAGCCTGGTGGTAGCCGTTTTCAGCGATAACGACGACTGCTGCGTCAATTATTTGCATATATTTCGGCTTGTTTTTTTTCATTTCTTTCACTCCCGCTCCAGGAAAAGCACAAGCATTTAAATGCTACAGTGGCACACTCCCGTTTACGATTTTAGTCTGCAATACGTTTACTGAATGAATCGTCATTCATATTTCAATAATAGTATTCACTCACATTTCTGTCAAGGAAATGTATTTCATTTGGACAACCCTTTTGAATCAAAAAGAAAGAGCCGATTTATAAGCCGGCTTCAAGATTAAGCACGTTTCTGCTGATCTTCCTGGCTTTTCGCTTTTTCCTCATCCACAAGTGCCCTTCTCAGAATTTTTCCGACCGCTGTTTTCGGCAGCTCTTTGCGGAATTCATACAGTCTTGGCACTTTATATGCAGCGAGATGTTTACGGCAATATTCATTAAGTTCTGCTTCTGTTGCTTCTGCGCCATCCTTGAGCACGACATAGACTTTCACTGTCTCGCCACGGTATGGGTCTGGTATCCCGGCGGCAACAACCTCCTGTACCGACGGATGTTCATATAGTACTTCTTCGATCTCACGTGGATAGATATTAAAACCACCGGCAATGATCATATCTTTTTTCCGGTCGACAATGTAAAAGTAACCTTCTTCATCCATATAGCCAAGGTCTCCTGTCAACAGCCAGCCATCTCTCAGAACTTGAGCTGTTTCCTCCGGCCTGTTCCAGTATCCTTTCATCACCTGAGGACCTTTTACAGCTACTTCGCCGATCTCACCTGGTGGCAAAGGTTCGCCATTTTCCATTGAAATGATTGCGGCATCCGTATCTGGCCATGGCACTCCAATGCTTCCCTTAACCCGCTTCTTATCCCAAAGGAAATTGGCATGCGTGACCGGCGATGATTCAGTTAGCCCGTAACCCTCTACCAGCTTTCCGCCGGTTACTTCTTCAAATTTATCCTGCACTTCGACAGGCAGTGGCGCTGAGCCGCTTATGCAAGTATCGATGGAAGAAAGGTCATACTTCTTGATATCAGGATGGTTCAGCAGACCGATGTAGATGGTCGGAGCACCCGGGAACAATGTAGGTCTTTGTTTCTGGATTGTCTTCAATGTTGTTTCCGGATCGAACTTAGGCAAAAGAACCATCTTCGAACCTTGCAGTACCGATAGAATCAGGACAGCAGTCATTCCATAGACATGGAAAAATGGCAGGATTCCCAGCACTACTTCTTCTCCTGGCTTGCATTTATACATCCAGGCATTGCTCATCGCTGCGTTTGCGACAAGATTTTTATGCGTCAGCATGACACCTTTCGGGAACCCTGTCGTCCCGCCAGTGTATTGTAAAAGCGCAAGGTCTTCCTCGAAATCAAAATCATATTCTTTTATTTTTCCGGCCGGCATTTTCATAATTTCAGTGAATAGATGATTCTGGCCTTCATGCTTGACATTTACGATGATTCCATATTGTTTTTTCTGGATGAAAGGATAGACAAGGTTCTTAGGGAATGGCAAATAATCTTTGATAGCGGTTACAATTACATTCTCCAGATCTGTATTCGCGATGACTTTTGATACCCTCGGGTACAAGAGGTCCAGCGTGATGATCGCTTTTGCACCGGAGTCCTTCATTTGGTATTCAATCTCCCGCTCCATATACAAAGGATTTGTCTGGACGACAATTCCCCCTGCCATCAGGACAGCGTAGTAACTGATGATTGATTGTGGAGTATTCGGGAGCATGATTGCCACCCTGTCCCCTTTTTCAATCCCCAGTGTTTGCAGATAAGCAGCCAATTTTTTTGAATAGTTATAGACCTGCCTATACGTGAGTTCTTTACCCATAAAGTGGATCGCAGCTTTATCCGGTAACTTTTCGGCTGTCTGTTTCAAATAATCCTGTACCGTTGCTTCCTTTAGATCCAGGTGAGCAGGAATTTCCGGCGGATATTGTGACAACCATGGCTTTGTTGCCTCCATCTTGTTACCCCCCTTATTTAAATTTTTTGAAAATTCTTTCTCTCATTATAATATAATGGGCTTTTTATGACAATTAGAATAGTTTTTTGTTGGATAATAGGGACAAACTCCCATTTCCATTGTCTTTTAGGAGGTATTAATCTATTTATTTGTTCGTGATAAAAATAAAAAAGCCGTCTCATCCGAGACGGCTTTCTAGCTATTTAAGCAAAAAACATCATATAGATAACGCCGACTAACAGGAATACTCCACATAGAATCAGCAATATTTTTGCCAGTTTTTCCATCTTTTTAGATCCTCCTGTTAAATTCCTGCCCCGATGATATATGACAGCCCGATTGAAATCACCATGGAGATCATCCCTACTGCACGGTTATCATTTTCTATTTCTTTGTCGATATTGAACTTTGGTGTCAGGAATTCAAAAATAAAGTATCCTATCAAGAGCAGCACGAAGCCAAACACTCCCCAGCTGATCATTGTCAGCAGAGAATCATGCTGATTGATGGAATGGCGAAATATATTGGCAACACCGAAGATTTTTCCCCCAGTGGCCATTGCAACGGAGATATTCCCTTTCTTGATTTCCTCCCAATTGCGATATTTGGTCACTAATTCGAAAACTGCCAGGAATACGACCATGCAGAGAATCGCAACACTGTAATAACCAGCTGTGACAACAAATTCATTTTCCCAGAAATGATCCATATCTATTCTCCCTGAAAATATTTTACCCTGCTACCTATTATAATCGTAAACGGCCGGGATGAATATTTTATTTTTTAAACATGGCCATACTATTTGAATTCGACCACAGTAACTCCTGTTCCGCCTTCTCCTGCGTCGCCAAACCTGATTTTCTTGACAGACCGGTGATTGCGCAAGTATTCCTGGACTCCCTGCCTTAATGCGCCTGTTCCTTTACCGTGGATGATGTTGACTCGCGGATAGCCTGCAAGCAGTGCATCATCAATATATTTTTCCACTCTCATAAGAGCATCTTCATATCGTTCTCCCCGTAGGTCAAGCTCCAGACTGACGTGGAAGTCCTTGCCTTTAACAGTCGCGACCGGTTTTGTTTCGACGGGCTTTGGTGATTTGATATATTCGATATCGGATTCTTTCACTTTCATTTTGAGAATTCCGATTTGCACTTCCCACTCTTTATCGTTCACACGCTTTACTAGATGGCCTTTTTGGCCAAAGGTCAGTACATTGACTTCGTCCCCCGGCTTGAATTCATGTTTGGCAGCCTTTGCCCGTGAGCCTTTCTTTACCTGGTTCAGCTCAGGTGTCGCCTCACTCAAGCGTCTTTTTGCATCGATCAATTCATGCTCTTTGATTTCCGCGCCTTTATTAAGACGGAGCTTGCGGAGGTCACGAATGATTCCCTCAGCTTCTTCCTTCGCTTTTTCGACGATCGAAGCCGCTTTTACCTTTGCCTTTTCAGCCAGCTCATCTTTTTTCTGATCATAATCAGCCATCTGCTTTTGCAGATCCTTGTGCAGGTCTTCAGCATCTTTTAACAGCTGATTGGCCTCTTCACGGTCTCTTTCTGCCTGCTTCCTGCTGGTTTCGAGCGAAGCAATCATGTTTTCGACTTCATTGCTGTCAGCGCTTATATAGGATCTGGCTATATCGATGACTGATTCTTTCAATCCGAGTCTCTTTGAAATCTCAAACGCATTGCTTCGTCCGGGCACACCGATCAGCAGCTTATAAGTTGGACTCAGCGTTTCAACATTGAATTCAACACTGGCATTAATGACGCCTTCTCGGTTATATCCATATGCTTTAAGTTCAGGGTAATGGGTTGTCGCGATGACTCTTGCTCCGCATTTATATACTTCATCAAGAATTGAGATCGCAAGTGCCGCGCCTTCCTGAGGATCAGTCCCGGCACCAAGTTCATCGAAAAGGACAAGGCTGTTATAGTCAACCTTATTGAGGATTTCAACGATATTGACCATATGCGATGAAAAAGTACTCAAGCTCTGCTCAATGGATTGTTCATCCCCTATATCCGCATATACCGATCCAAAAACAGCCACTTCTGATCCATCAAGCGCTGGGATCTGTAAGCCTGCCTGTGCCATTAAAGTGCAAAGCCCGACCGTTTTCAATGTTACGGTTTTACCTCCGGTGTTCGGACCTGTGATAACAATTGTTGTATAGTCCTGCCCAAGAGCAATGCTGTTAGGGACGACTTCATCTATCGGAATAAGCGGGTGTCGGGCCTGGAAAAGATTAATTCTGCCCTCATCATTGACGTTTGGCTTCGACCCTTTGATTTTGTTTCCATATCGGGCTTTCGCAAACATGAAATCAAGCTCTGCCATGATCATGACGATTTGCATAAGTTCATCATGATATTCAGCAGTCAATGCTGAAAGTTCAGCAAGGATTCTCTCGATTTCCTGCTGCTCTTTAACCCTGATGCTCTGCAGCTCATTATTCAGCTGGACAACAGCCTGAGGTTCGATGAACAAAGTCTGCCCTGATGAGCTTTGGTCATGGATGATTCCGCCGTAGTGCGCACGATATTCCTGTTTCACCGGGATGACGAATCGATCATTCCTGATGGTGATGATGGCATCCGAAAGCATTTTTGATGCATTGGACGAGCGAATCATGCTCTCCAATTTTTCACGTACTCTTGCTTCCCTTGTCCGCATCTGATGGCGGAGCGACCTTAGTGCTTCACTTGCACTGTCAAGCACTTCACCGCCTTCATCGATTGCATTCCTGATTGATTCTTCCAGATTCGCAAGCACGATGATTCCCTCTGTATAGCCCAATAAAATCGGCACTTCTGTTACTTCCTGCAAATCTTCAACAAACCTCTTCATCTGCCGGCTTGCATGAACAGTGCTTGCGACCTGGATCAGTTCATGTGGACTTAGCACGCCGCCGATTTGAGCCCTTTTTACATGAGGCCGAATATCATGGATGCCGCCCAAAGGGACATTCCCTTTAAGTCTGAGAACCTTGGCTGCTTCATCCGTTTCTTCCTGGAGGCGGGAGACTTCGGCAAAATCAACCGATGGCATCAATGCAATTGCCTTCTCTCTTCCTAATGAAGATGATGTATGTTCAATCAGCTGGTTCCTGATTTTATCGAATTCCAGTGTTTTCAAAACTCTCTGCTGCACAAAATTTCCTCCTTCTTCTCAAGCGAAGGTTCTGTTTTTTAGGCCCATTCAAATTTATTTCATACCCTAATCCATATAGAATGTATCAGGGTGAAAAGCTTTTTTGAAAAGAACCTTTACTTATTACGGCCGTGCAGGAAATCGAGCAAACCATTCAGATCCAATGCGTTCAACACGGTTGATTCTTTGATCCAGCCTTTTCTTGCGGCTGTCACTCCTATTTCCATATGCTCAAGTGTATCCACTTTATGTGCGTCCGTATTGATGACAATCTTTACACCTTCGTCCTGAGCTTTCCTTAAATATTCTGCCGCCAAATCTAGCCTGTTGGGGTTCGCGTTCAGCTCAAGGGCTGTATTTGTTTCTTTTGCAAGCTGAATCAGCATATCAATATCAACTGAATAGCCTTCTCGCCTGCCGATCAGCCTTCCTGTCGGATGGGCGATGATATCGACATGTGCGTTAACTAGAGCTGTTTTCAAACGGTCCATGATTTTCTCGGTTGGCTGCGAGAATGAAGAATGTATCGATGCAATGACCAAATCAAGTTCAGCCAGCAAGTCATCCTCAAAATCCAGACTGCCATCCGGTAAAATGTCCATTTCGATCCCAGTCAGAATCGTGAAGTCATCAAAATTCCTGTTCAATTCTTTCACTTCTTCGATCTGCTTACGCAAACGTTCCGGCGTCAGTCCGTTCGCTACCTTCAAGTACTGGGAGTGGTCAGTGATTGCCATATATTTATAACCATGGGAGATGCATTCCCTTGCCATTTCCTCTATCGAATGTCCGCCATCGCTCCAGGTTGAATGCATATGAAGATCACCTTTGATTGCTTCCAGTGTGATCAATTTCAGTTCTTCCTTATACTGCTCAACTTCCGATCCATCCTCGCGAAGCTCAGGCGGGATGAATGGCAGACCGAAATATTGATAAAATTCCTCTTCTGATTTAAATGTGGTTATTTCACCTGTATCTACATTTTCCACGCCATACTCGCTAATCTTCTCTCCTTTTTCTTTCGCAAGCTGGCGCATTCTCACATTGTGGTCTTTAGACCCAGTAAAATGGTGGAGAGCTGTAGCAAATTCTTTCGGATCAACAAGGCGGAAATCAACATTCACATCATAATCAAGTCCGAGAGTTACAGAGACCTTTGTATCCCCTGCTGCAATGATTTCCTTAATTCTCGGAAGCTTGACCAACTCATCCTTAACTGAGGCAGGGGTGGAAGATGCGATGATAAAATCAAGGTCCTTGATCGTTTCTCTCATTCTCCGCAAGCTGCCTGCTCTTGAAAATTGTTCGATATCTTCTATCTTTTGAAGATACGTTTCAATTAATTCCGCTACCGGCAGCATATATGCCAGCGGAAGGCGTTCCGGGCGTGTCCCGAAATTTTCGATCGCGGCCAGAATCTTTTCCTCGGATTTCTTGCCAAAGCCTGCAAGATCACGGATTTTCCCTGCCTTTGCCGCCTCTTCTAAATCATGGATACTCTCCACTCCAAGCTCTTTATAAAGCTTGGCTATTTTTTTGCCGCCCATGCCTGGCAGCTGCAGCAGCGGGATCAAACCACTTGGGACCTCCTCCTGCAGTTCTTTCAACTCTGTCGATTGTCCAGTCTCCATGTATTCCTGGATGACTCCAGCCGTGCCTTTTCCAATTCCTTTCAGTTCAGTGAGGTCTCCCATCTCTGACATGCTGCGTTCATCACCCTCAAGCGCCGCTGCTGCCTTACGGAAAGCAGAAACCTTGAATGGATTTTCGCCTTTTAATTCCATATATATAGCGATTGTCTCTAGCAATTTTACGATATCTTTTTTATTCATAGACATGTTGTCCACCTGCCTTTTTCAAATCTGTTCCGGTCAACAAGCCGGACTTGGTCATTGTAATCTATTTTATAGAAAACAAGCTCCACTGTGAAATCAAATGAAGATTTTTCGGATAAAAAGAAAAACTTCTCCGCAAAAGAGAAGTTATGCAGCCAAGTATTCAATCCAAAGTTGTTTGATTTGCTGGGAAAAAAGAGGTGTATTTTTTATGATGTTTTCGGCAAGAATTGAATCGTTCAATGGTCCCTGGATTGCCTGGATTGGCAATAGTGCTGCGATGTAGAGAACAATGAAAACGAGAAGATAAACTTCCACAAAACCGAGAAATCCGCCTGCCCATACATTCAATTGGTGCAGGATCGGCAGGTTTGCGACAAAATCAAGCATGGACCCGATGATCTGGAGCAGAATTTTTACAGCGAAGAAGATGACCGCAAACGCGATGGCCCGGTAATAGGCATCCTCCAGATTGGCATTTTCAAATAACAGATTCAACGTCGCGTTATTGCCAAGGTTTGGATATGGGATCCATAAAGTCAGCTTTGGCGCGAGCTGGTCATAGTATATGTATGCTACGATGAAGGCTGCGATAAATCCAGCCAAATGGATGGATTGGAGGATGAATCCCCTCTTCAATCCTACGATAAAGCCGATAAGTAAAATAGCTAAAAGTGCAAGATCAAGCATCGATAATTTCAGTCCTTTAACCTTTTAATTTCCGCTTCGAGCGATTCAACACGATCTTTCATTTTTATGTAATCATTAACGGCATTCACAGCTGTTAATACGGCTAGCTTATTAATATCAAGTGAAGGATTCGCTGAGCTGATTTCCCGCATTTTATCATCTACCATCGAGGCAATGAGCCGGATATGGCTGGTGCTTTCTATGCCGACTATAGTATATTGCTGTCCATATATAACGACAGTCGACCGATTTTTTTTTGTGTCTGACAACATTTATGCCCCCATTCAAAAGAATCCTATTTTATACTATATCATGAACACAAAAGGCTGGGAAGTATTTGCCTGTCAGAACTATATGAATTTTGGAAGAAAATGTCTAAGTTTGAAAACGTTAAAAAAGGGAGTGTAAAGCTATGGGAAATAGTGTCCTTCAGAAGAGTCCCGCAGAAATCAACAAGATGAAAGAGTATTACAAGATGTTCCTTATCGACAAGCTCCCGCCGGGCAGCGTTTTCGCCGCAAAAACACCTTCCTGTGCAATCACTGCCTATAAATCAGGAAAAGTATTGTTCCAGGGAAAAGACGGAGAAACAGAAGCTGCAAAATGGGGAACGGCAACTCCTTCTGCTGCTAAAAAAACTGCAGCTGCTCCTGCAGGCAACCATTTGCCACGGAATATCGCCGAGCTGTCCATCATCGGTTCAGATGAAGTCGGCACAGGGGATTTTTTCGGGCCGATCACCGTCGTCGCTGCCTACGTCAGGCGGCAGGATATTCCGGTGCTGAAAGAGCTTGGTGTTCAGGATTCCAAAAATCTCAAGGATGATAAAATCATCGAGATTGCCAAACAGCTCGTAACCTTTGTACCTCACAGTCTGCTTACCTTACATAATGAAAAGTATAACCAAATGCAGATGAAAGGCATGTCCCAGGGCAAGTTGAAAGCATTGCTCCATAACCAGGCCATCAATCATGTCTTGGAAAAAATCGCCCCAGAAAAACCGGAAGCGATTCTGATTGACCAGTTCGCAAAAGAGGAAATCTATTATGCCCACTTAAGAGGCCAGAAAAATATCATGCGCGAGAATGTACTTTTCAGCACGAAGGCTGAAGGGATTCATCTTGGAGTTGCAGCGGCATCGATGATTGCCCGCTATGCCTTTGTACGCCACTTTGAAAACCTCAGCAAGCGCGCTGGCTTCACCATTCCGAAAGGGGCCGGCGCAGCTGTTGATAAGGCAGCAGCAAGGCTGATCCTGGAAAAAGGAGTCGAGGTGCTGCCTGAGTTCGTCAAACTTCATTTTGCCAATACCGATAAAGCGAAGAAAATTGCAAAGGTATAGCACTTGGCAGCTGGAAAAAACGAGCTGTTTTTTCCAGTTCGCGGAATTATGTGGGAGTATCGCGGAATTATGAGGGGTTTTCGCGGAATAAGTGCTGAGTATCGCGGGAATATGCTCTTACTTCGCGGAATCCAGGGATGGAATCTGTGTTTCCTATCAGGATATCCACGAAAAATGCGCATTCTTCACTTAAAAAATTCAAAAGGCAGCCCGCGGGCTGCCTTTTTCTTGTTTATCCTCTTAATACTGCTCCAGTTTTCTCTTCAAGGGCATTGAGCACCTTATTATGAGCTTTTGCAATATCTTCATCTGTCAGTGTTTTTTCTGGATCGAAGTATTTCAGTGAGAATGCAATGGATTTCTTGCCTGCTTCCATTTTCTCGCCTTCGTACAGGTCGAATACCTGAACTTCTTTTAATAGAGATCCACCCGCTTCTGTGATTACCTGCTTCAGGTTTCCAGCAGCAGTTTCTTTTTCAACAACCAGAGCGATATCCCTCGTGATCGAAGGGAAGCGCGGGATTGCTGTGTATTGAAGAGGTGCTGTTTCAGCCTCAAGTAAAGCTTTAAGCGAAAGCTCGAATACATATGTCTCTTTAAGATCGAGCGCTTTTTGCATTGTTGGGTGAACCTGGCCAATGAAGCCGATGACATTGCCATTCAGCAATATTTCAGCTGTGCGTCCAGGATGCAAACCATCAAGCTCAGCTTTCTGGAATCCGAGCTGGCTTTCAAGGCCAAGCTTCGCAAATAACCCTTCAACAATTCCTTTTAAGACGAAGAAGTCAACGGGCTTCTTCTCGCCTTGCCATGGATGGCTTTCCCATAATCCAGTAATCGCAGCTGCAAGGTGCTCGCGTTCTTCCGGCAGCTCATCATTGCTGCTCTTCAGGAACACTGCTCCTGTTTCATAGACTGAGGCACTGTCGCTTTGGCGGGCGATGTTGTATTTCAATACTTCAAGCAGCTGAGGAACGATGCTTAAGCGCAAAAGACTGCGGTCTTCGCTCATCGGCATTGCAAGCTGTACAGGCTCGCGCTTATCCAATGCGTACTGTGTAGCTTTTTCGGCACTCGTCAATGAATAAGTAACTGCCTGATAAAGGCCTGCACCTTCCATGAAACGGCGGACAACGCGACGGTTTTTCTGGTACTCAGAAAGGTGGCCTGGCGTTGACGGACCAACTGGAAGTGTTGTCGGCAGGTTATCGTAGCCATACAGGCGTCCAACCTCTTCGACTAAGTCTTCTTCGATCGTAATATCCCCACGGCGTGTAGGAACCGTTACGGTAACCGTATCATTGTCGACACTTGTTTCGAACTTCAGGCGGGCAAAAATACCCTCGACCTGCTTCATATCAAGCTCTGTTCCTAACACTTTATTGATCTTTTGCAGCGTTGTTGAAACAACTGCTGGTTTCACTTCAAGTGAGTCTGCTTCGACTACTCCGCCAAGAACTTCTCCGCCGGCTAATTCGATCATCAGTTCAGCGGCACGTTCTGCAGCCGGGCGTACTCTCTCAGGATCGACACCCTTTTCATAACGAGAGCTTGCTTCGCTTCTCAGTCCATGGTCCTTTGAAGCTTTTCTGATTGCCCCGCCAGTGAAATAAGCGGACTCGAGCAGGACAGTGGTCGTATCACTGCCAACCTCGGAATTCGCACCGCCCATGACGCCTGCAAGTGCAACTGGCTCAGTTCCGTTCGTGATGACAAGGTGATCTGGTGTCAATGTGCGTTTGACATCATCAAGCGTTTCAATCTCTTCGCCTTCCTTCGCGCGGCGGACAAGGATTTCTTTCGATCCAAGCTTATCGTAATCGAACGCGTGCAGCGGCTGGCCGTATTCCAATAAGATATAGTTCGTGATATCAACAATGTTATTGTGCGGACGGATACCTGCAGCCATCAATCTTGTCTGCAGCCAAACAGGTGATGGTCCGACTTTTACATTCTTGATTACTTTCGCTACGTATAAAGGGTTATCTTCTTTTGCTTCTACTGTTACATTAATATATTCACTTGCCTGCTCTGAAGAGGTTTCAGGCTGTGGGTTCGGAAGTTTAACATCCTTGCCGAGAATTGCTCCTACTTCATAGGCAACACCAAGCATGCTCATAGCATCGGCGCGGTTTGGCGTCAAACCAAGCTCAAGGATCTCATCGTCCCTGTTTAAAACCGCAAGAGCATCCTGGCCGATTTCCGTATCCTGAGTGAAGTTGTAAATTCCTTCAGCATACTCCTTCGGTGCAAGTTTGCCCTCAATGCCAAGCTCTTGAAGTGAGCAAATCATCCCATGTGACTCTTCACCGCGAAGCTTTGCTTTTTTAATTTTAAAATTGCCTGGAAGGACGGCTCCAACTGTTGCAACAGCAACTTTTTGTCCTTTGCCTACATTCGCTGCTCCGCAAATGATCTGGACCGTTTCCCCATTGCCAAGGTCAACAAGCGTCTTGTTCAATTTTTCAGCATTTGGATGCTTCTCGCATTCAACAACATGACCAACAACAATGCCGCTCATACCTTCATTCAACTTTTCAACGCCTTCTACTTCGATGCCGCTCTTCGTAATCTTTTCAGCAAGCTCATCCGCGGATACGCCTGTTAAATCGATATAATCCTGCAGCCATTTATATGATACCAACATGGTTTTAGCCTCCTAATCGTTATTCTTCAACTGAAAATTGCTTTAAGAAACGGACATCGTTTGTATAGAAATGACGGATGTCATCGACTCCATACTTGAGCATCGCAATTCGCTCAGGTCCCATTCCGAATGCAAAGCCAGTGTATTTCTTCGAATCGTAGCCTGCCATCTCAAGAACATTCGGGTGAACCATTCCTGCACCTAGGATTTCAATCCAGCCAGTTCCCTTACATACGCTGCAGCCTGATCCGCCGCAAATTTTACATGAAATATCCATTTCTACAGATGGTTCAGTGAATGGGAAGAAGCTTGGGCGCAAACGGATTTCACGGTCATCGCCGAACATCTTCTTGGCAAAAACTTCAAGCGTTCCTTTCAGGTCGCTCATTCTTACATTTTCATCGACGACAAGACCTTCGATTTGCATGAACTGGTGCGAATGTGTCGCATCGTCGTTATCACGGCGATATACCTTGCCTGGGCAGATGATTTTCACAGGACCCTTGCCCTTGTGCTTTTCCATCGTCCTTGCCTGAACAGGTGATGTATGGGTGCGCATCAAAGTTTCTTCGGTGATGTAGAAGGAGTCCTGCATATCTCGTGCCGGATGTCCCTTCGGAAGATTAAGCGCTTCAAAGTTATAATAATCCTTCTCGACCTCAGGACCTTCTTCCACTGTGTAGCCCATGCCGATGAAAAGATCTTCGATTTCTTCGATGATGCTTGTAAGCGGATGATGGCTGCCAGTTTTGACAGGTCTTCCTGGAAGCGTCACATCGATTTGTTCAGCTGACAATTGCTGCTGTACTGCTGCTTCCTCAAGCTCCTTCTGCTTTACTTCGATCTGGCCGGAGATTGCATCGCGCACTTCATTGGCCAGTGCACCCATCATTGGCCTTTCTTCAGCCGATAATTTGCCCATTCCTTTTAAAACTTCTGTGATTGGACCTTTTTTTCCAAGATAGGAAACACGGATATCATTCAATTCTTTAAGGTCAGCTGCTGCGGCCACTTTTTCCAATGCCTCAGCCTGCAGTTCTTTTAAACGATCCTGCATGGTAAATCCTCCTTCAAATTCTTCATTTTTGAACACAAAAAGACCCCATCCCTTATAAAGGGACGAGGTCTGAGGTTTCGCGGTACCACCCTTTTTAACAGGCAATACAGGTATGTATTACGTGTTCGCTTCATTGAGATAACGGCTTGTGCCGATGCATCTTTACGCTAAATGCGGTCCCGATGCCAACTCTGGAGGTGAACTTCGCCTGCCTGTTCCATAAAAATGCTTCCAATCTTCGGCATTTTCTCCCTGGATGGCCATCATCAAGCTACTTTTCTCCGTCATCGTTTTTAAAATATTAATTTTGGTGTTTATTATAGTATATTCTTTGCGCAGTATCAAATGGTTTTACGAAAAAAAGAGCCTATTTTGATGTTTTTAAATAATATAGCAGGATACCCGCTGCTACCGCGACGTTCAGCGATTCGCTCTTGCCATAAATCGGGATGAAGAGGTTCTGCGTTGTTTTCGCGAGCAGATCTTTGTTTACGCCGCTTCCTTCATTCCCTACGAGCAGTGCGAAAGATTCCCTGCTGTCAGCCTCTGTAAAAACAACCCCATTTTCAAGCGCTGTCCCGTATACAGGGATATTGTCAGCGTTCAGGTTGTTGATCCACTCAGAAAGGTCTCCACCTAAAACTGGCAAATGGAAGTGGCTGCCCTGCGCAGAACGCAGCACCTTTGGATTGTAGATATCGACACTTCCCTTCCCGACAATGACTGCATCGACCCCGGCAGCATCAGCCGTCCGGATCATCGTGCCAAGATTGCCAGGGTCCTGGACTGAGTCAATCAGTAAATAGCTTTTACCACTTGGAATGTTCTGCTTTGGCTGGCGGCACACAGCAAAAATCCCTTGAGTTGTTTCAGTATCGGCAAGCTGACGGCTGATTTCATCGGTCACAACCGTTACAGGAATCGAGCCGTAATCCAGGCTCGGCGGCATTTCCGTTTTTTCGCATAAAATGATTTCTTCTACATCGTCTATCCTTGTCAGCGCTTCCTCAACCAAATGAAAGCCTTCGACAAGGAACATGCCGGACTTATCGCGTTCTTTTCGAGTCTGAAGCTTCTTCCATTGTTTGACTTGCGGATTTTTATCAGATTGAATGTACTTCAATTCTGGCTCTCCTTTATTATGGCTTGTTCAATTTTACTATTATAGCTCAAAACGAATACATAATAAAACCAAAATTGCAAAACCTATATTCAGTAATGGAAATTTGAAAGGAGTTTGAGCAAGGATGAACTTAAACCTTAGGAACGCTGTTATTTCAAATGTGGCAGGAAATACACAGGATGAGCTTAAAGATACGATTGTCGACGCAATACAGAACGGCGAGGAAAAAATGCTTCCTGGACTTGGAGTGTTGTTCGAAGTAATCTGGCAAAACGCCACTGAGGCAGAAAGACAGGAAATGCTGAATGCTTTGGAAGAAGGATTGAAAGGGAAGTAAAGACTTGTGGGAAGGACTCCTTTATGTTGAGGAGTTCTTTTTTTATTTTCTTGAGTATGGCGAGGGGGAAACACCGGGCGATTTGTTCCATGAGATAGAAATAATAGTGATTAGGCTCGATTTCGCAGTAATTGTAGGTTTTTACGTAGTGATTGTATCTTTTTTCGAAGTAATTACGCTTCAAAACGTAGTGATTAATTTTAAAAAACTAGAGGTAAACAAAAAAAGTGTCCAGAAAACCAGTTTCAAACTGATTTTCTGGACAACACCGTTCTTATTCAAAAGTGATCTTTTCAACTGTTTCTTTGTCGAGACGCTTGATGACTTCGACAATCAGTTTTACTGCGTTTTCGTAGTCGTCACGGTGAAGCATTGCTGCGTGTGAATGGATATAGCGAGTTGCGATTGTGATTGACAGCGCAGGCACACCGCGGTGTGTCAGGTGAATCGCACCAGAATCCGTTCCGCCGCCGGCTACAGCGTCGAACTGGTATGGAATGTTCAACTCATCCGCTAAGTCTGTGACGAAATCGCGAAGGCCTTTGTGTGACACCATCGAAGCATCATAAATGATGATCTGCGGGCCGTCACCCATTTTGCTCAGCGCTTCTTTTTCAGTAACGCCTGGTGTGTCGCCGGCGATCCCTACATCAACACCGAAAGCGATATCAGGCTGAATCATCTGTGCAGATGTTTTTGCACCACGAAGACCTACTTCTTCCTGAACCGTACCAACACCATATACCACGTTCGGATGTTGTGCATCCTTTAGACCCTTCAGGACATCAATGGCAATTGCACAGCCAATGCGGTTATCCCACGCTTTGGCAAGCAGCATTTTTTCATTATTCATGACTGTGAACTCGAAGTAAGGAACGACCATGTCACCAGGAGTGACTCCCCATTCCTTTGCTTCATTACGGCTTGATGCACCGATATCAATGAACATATCCTTGATTTCAACCGGCTTTTTGCGTGCTTCTGCAGGGAGGATGTGAGGTGGCTTAGAACCGATCACACCAGTGATTTCTCCTTTGCGAGTCACGATTGTCACGCGCTGTGCCAGCATAACCTGGCTCCACCATCCGCCAACCGTCTGGAAGCGGATGAAACCTTTGTCATCAATGCTTGTGACCATGAAACCTACTTCATCAAGATGGCCAGCCACCATGATTTTTGGCCCATTTGCATCTCCAACCTTTTTCGCAATCAGGCTGCCCAGACCGTCTGTTGTCACTTCATCAGCGTGTGGTGTTATGTATTTTTTCATGACTTCCCTTGGCTCACGCTCGTTGCCGGGAATGCCCTTGGCATCGGTTAAATCTTTTAACATCGTTAATGTTTCATCTAATTTAGCCATTATTTCGACTCCCTTAATATGTAGTTTCGACTCCTATTATACTAGACCATCAATGTATTGTACAAAAAATTCTGCCTAATATCCTTTTCGCTGCCTATCATAATTTACTTCATTTTTCTTAATATATGCCTGTCCGATTTGTTCAGCTGATAATCCCAGCATTTCAGCCAATTTCATATAGCTTTCGAACAACAGGATAAAATCATTCTCCGTGCGGCTATTCCTAAACCGATGAACAGATTCGTATACTTCAAGGAACTGCTCGCTGGCATTATTCTGGTTGCTTTCTCCCGAAGTAATCGATTCAAGATGTTCAAACCCGCACTCAATTCCAAGCGACAGAATAAAATGGATGCCATCGACGAATTCCTCAAGGATCACTTGAGTATCCGAGGATGGTTTAACGCTCCAAAACTTGAAACATCTTGTCTCATTCGCCAGCTCCCCGATTTCCACCAGCAGCGCCAGCACCTTTCTGTCAAATAAATCCTCATTCTCCAGGCCGTGCTGTAACTCAATATGGCTGTCCAGTTCTGTTTGCATTTTAAAAAGCTTTGTCGTATTCATTCTTCAGCTCCAATTTTTAAATTTTTCCTAAACCGAAAAAAGTTCTCTGCCTAGTTTTTTCCCTTCAATGAGGTTCCAACTAAAAAAAGTATAAAACATTTATAAATTTGTTGAAACTATTTGGAATCTCATCCGTAAAATAAGGAAAGTTAGTATTGGAGGGGCAGCCATGATCCTGCTTTTGCGTCTTATTTTCTTGCTTTTATTCATTTTTCTAATATACAGCGCGGTTAAGTACCTCTTCAACCCGAAGCGTAAGCTCGAGCTTGCACATGAACAGAAGCGCTATTTCTTTCTGGATGATCCGAATAATGTCCGCAAGAATTTTTTACTCACATACAAGGGCGTTTTGTTTGAGGGGGAAAAGTATCTGGGCACGACTCAGTCTGCCTTTGAAGTAGTTTCCATTTTCATCTGGCCAAAAAAGACTTCTGCTTTGAAGGGGCTTGTTCTTGAGGATTTCCAGTACATTGAGCGAAAAATCCGCGAGAGCTACTCTGTGGCAAAGATCGATTGGAAGAGCCCGATCAAGGAATTCATGGCAAACCATAATCAGGATGATGAATCCTAAATGAAAAAGCGTCCGATAAAATTCGGACGCTTTTTCATTATATCGTTGTATCAAAGAATTCCCGCCATTTTATCAAGGTGATTTTTTCCCGCAGCAAGTAGGCAAGCAGCAAAAGGACCATCATCAGCAAGCCCGCAGTCCAAGCATCGAACTTCCTGATATACTCACCATATAATGTGTAAAACAATACAAAAGGGATATTTGCAAAAAAGGAAGCTTTCATAAAGCCTCTAAAGCTCTTTTTCCGTTCGTACAGGCAAAAGCTCAGCAATTGATAATGGATCACCGGCACAAGTCTTAACAACGCGACCTGAGCAACGGTCAAATCCCTGAACCTCCCTACCAGACGCATCTTCAGCCTGCTTAACCTATGCATCGTCTCTGGAAGCTGTTTCATCAATAAGTAAAATAAAACACTTGCTCCCGTCAAGCCGATCAGAGAATAGATGATGCCAGGTAACACTCCGAACAGAAGACCTCCTGCAACACAAACGACGGCTGGAGGGATGAAGACGAATTGGCGGAAAACATGGAACAATATGAACAAAACAGGTGCATACCAGCTTCCCAATTCCACAATAATCAGCAGCAATGACCAGGCATCTTCCATATTCGTCACCTGCCAGCTATTCTATGATGCTATTAAAGCATATAAAATCGCCCGAGCTGTTATGCCAAAAGCATAAATAAAAATACAAAAATACCAATCTCGATCAGAGCAAGAAATGGCATACCATACTTGAACTGAGCATGCTGTGTTTTATGCCGGTAATGCTTCATCCCGGCAAATGCCCCGATCGCGCCTCCGAGAAAAGAGACATTCCACAATGTACTTTCACTTATTCGATAAAGGTTCTTTCTTGCCCGCTTTTTATCTATTCCCATGATAAAAAAGCCAACAAGGTTCATGACTATGATCAAGCCAGCCAAAGACCAGATTTCCACATCTCCACGCCCTCTTCAAGTTCTATGTGTCCATTATATCTTAAGAAAAGCGAAAGCGCCTTGGTCAGGCCCTACAAGCGCTGGAGCTAGACAATTTTCGAAGTGAATTTTATAAAATCTTATCTCTACAAAAAAGAAAAAACCATCCTCAGGAAGAGAATGGTTTATCCTAATTACTTGTTGAATTGTTGCTTAGCTGTTTCAGCCAATTGAGCGAATGCTGCTGCATCGCTTACTGCAAGTTCAGCAAGCATCTTGCGGTTTACTTCGATACCAGCAAGCTTTAGGCCGTGCATCATACGGCTGTAAGAAAGGCCGTTCATGCGAGCTGCTGCGTTGATACGAGCAATCCAAAGTTTGCGGAAGTCGCGCTTCTTCTGACGACGGTCGCGGAATGCATACATTAGGGATTTCATAACCTGCTGGTTAGCAACTTTGTATAATGTATGTTTTGAACCGAAATAACCTTTTGCTAATTTAATGACTTTTTTACGACGCTTGCGCGTAACTGTACCGCCTTTTACACGTGGCATGTAATTTCCCTCCTATATAAATCGATCGCTCGAATTTACTTAATGTTGTCAAGCATGTGACGAATACGTTTGAAATCGCCTTTTGAAACAATTGCAGATTTGCGAAGCTTACGCTTAGCTTTTGTAGACTTGTTAGCAAATAAGTGGCTAGTGTAAGCGTGTGAACGCTTAAGCTTGCCAGTTCCAGTTTTCTTGAAACGCTTGGCAGTGCCGCGGTGAGTTTTCATTTTTGGCATTGGGACTTCCTCCTCGTTACTTGTCAGTTTTAGGTGCTAAGACCAGGAACATGCTTCGGCCATCCATCTTTGGATGTGATTCGATTGTCGCTACCTCTTTGCAAGCTTCAGAGAAGCGATCAAGAACACGCTGACCGATTTCCTTGTGTGTTATAGCACGTCCTTTAAAACGGATTGATGCTTTAACTTTATCGCCTTTTTCCAAGAACTTGATAGCATTGCGAAGCTTTGTATTAAAGTCGTGCTCATCAATTGTCGGGCTAAGACGTACTTCTTTTGTTGTGATGATTTTTTGGTTCTTACGTGCTTCTTTTTCTTTCTTTTGCTGTTCGAACTTGAATTTTCCGTAGTCCATGATTCGGCCTACAGGAGGCTTCGCGTTCGGAGCAACAAGAACAAGATCAAGATTTACGCGCGCTGCGATCTCAAGAGCCTCAGCTTTGGATTTAATTCCTAATTGCTCGCCATTTTGATCGATCAAACGAATTTCGCGAGCACGAATTCCCTCGTTTAGTAACATCGCATCTTTGCTAATAATTAGCCACCTCCAGGGTTTTATCGAATACCTTGTCAAGGAGAAGAAGTTCATTGCCAGGCCGAAGCCCGCCATCTTGCTCACACAATGACATACGATATAGTCCATTTTTATTTTGCAATAAAAAAAGTGCAGGCGACGACACCCACACTTTACGAAAACAAAATAATAAGACGTTTACGTATTACCTGCCAACAGCCTTAATGCGTCAGCCAGGTGAGAAGCGGGTGCTTCTTCTTTCCTAAAACTTGTATTCAGTTCACTTTTGCTAATATAACACAAAGATTTTGACGTGTCAAACGAATCACTTTCGTTAACTGCAACAAAAAGTATTGTATCAGATGGGAATAAAGGCTGCAATACTTTTTTTGACTTTCTTTAAAATCTGTGTTGTTTTCCACTCCCAGAAAAACCTGTTTGATTTATCTCAAACAACCTTGCCGCTCAATTTTTGTTATAATTTTGCATAGAAGAAAGAAGAAAGCTGGTGTACATATGCTGATTGCCATAATTATCACAGGGGTGATCACCGGGCTCCTTGCAGGGACTGCCTTGAAATATTTCAGGACTGGCTATGGATTTGCAAATGATATTGACAACAAGCCTGTTCTTTTTAAATCCTGCAGGTACTGTGGTGAGAAAATCAAACGCAGTTACCGTAAAAATCTTTGCCCTTCCTGTTACAAACCGTTGGAATAAAGCGCAAAAAAAGAGGAGCCACGGCCCCTCTTTTTTATTTCTTCGCTTCCTTCCTGAATGAATCAAGGAATTCTTCGAAGGAAATTGTTTCAGATTTTTGTTCGCCGTATTTACGGACATTTACGGCTTTGTCAGATACTTCATTGTCACCTACTACGAGCATGTAAGGGATTTTCTGCATCTGTGCTTCGCGAATCTTATAGCCGATTTTTTCATCACGGCTGTCGATTTCAACACGGAAGCCTGCTGCTTTCAGTTTTTCCTGGACCTCTCTTGCGTAGTCATAGTGTACCGCAGGAGAAACCGGGATGACTTGTGCCTGTACGGGAGCAAGCCATGTCGGGAACGCCCCTTTGTATTCTTCGATCAGGAAGGCAACAAAACGTTCCATTGTTGATACAACTCCACGGTGGATAACAACCGGGCGATGGTGCTTTCCGTCTTCACCGATATATGTCAGGTCAAAGCGTTCAGGAAGCAAGAAATCAAGCTGGACAGTTGACAGAGTTTCCTCTTTGCCAAGCGCTGTCTTGACCTGGACATCAAGCTTAGGGCCGTAGAAAGCCGCTTCGCCTTCTGCCTCGAAATACTCAAGTCCCATCTCATCCATTGCTTCTTTTAGCATCGCCTGTGCTTTTTCCCACATCTGGTCGTCGTCGAAATATTTTTCCTTATCTTCAGGATCGCGGTAAGAAAGGCGGAACGAATAATCATCCATGCCAAAATCTTTATAGACTTCAAGTACAAGTTCGACAACTCGCTTGAACTCTTCTTTGATCTGATCAGGTCGCACGAAAAGGTGAGCATCATTCAAAGTCATTCCGCGAACACGCTGCAATCCCGCCAATGCTCCGGACATTTCATAACGATGCATTGTTCCCAGTTCAGCGATCCTGATAGGAAGCTCCCTGTAGCTATGGATGCTGTTTTTGTACACCATCATGTGATGAGGGCAGTTCATCGGCCTTAAAACAAGCTGTTCATTCTCCATTTCCATGACAGGGAACATGTTTTCCTGATAATGGTCCCAGTGTCCGGAAGTTTTATAAAGATCGACACTTCCCATTACCGGAGTGTAGACATGGTCATATCCAAGGCTGACTTCCTTGTCGACAATATAGCGCTCGATTACGCGGCGGATTGTGGCACCCTTTGGAAGCCATAACGGAAGACCCTGGCCTACCTTCTGGGAGTTTGTGAATAAGTTAAGCTCTTTGCCTAGCTTGCGGTGGTCGCGTTCCTTCGCTTCTTCAAGCAGCCTTAAGTGCTCTTTCAGATCTTCCTTTTTGAAGAAAGCAGTTCCGTAAATACGCTGCAGCATCTTGTTGTCACTGTCGCCGCGCCAGTATGCACCGGCAATGCTCAACAATTTGAATTCCTTCAGCTTTCCAGTTGATGGAACATGAACCCCGCGGCATAGATCAACGAAATCTCCCTGCTCATAGAGAGTCACTTTTTCATCAGCTGGAATCGCTTCGATTAACTCAAGCTTATATGGGTCGCCAAGCTCTTTGAAAAACTTGACTGCTTCTTCACGGCTTACTTCTTTGCGGACAATCTCAATGTTTTCATTGATGATTTTGTTCATTTCCTTTTCGATTACCGGCAAATCCTCCGGAGACAGTGAATGCTCCATATCGATATCATAGTAGAAACCGCCTTCGATAACCGGTCCTACTCCAAGGTTAACATCTTTATACAGGCGTTTGATTGCCTGTGCCATTAAATGCGCTGAACTGTGGCGCAAAATTTCAAGAGCTTCAGAGTGCTCTGGAGTGACGATTTCAATCGCTGCATCCTCTTCGATTGGTCTCTTCAGGTCATACGGCTGTCCGTTCACCATACCGGCAATGGCTTTCTTCTTTAGGCCCGGGCTGATTGAACTGGCAATGTCTTCAGTAGTTGTACCTGCCGGAAACTCCTTTACTGCTCCGTCTGGAAACGATATTTTCAACATGTCTGCCATTGGCTTTTCCTCCTTTTAATATGTGGCGCTTTATTTGCGCTAAAAATAAAAAAACCCGTCCCTGAAACAGGGACGAGTTTGATCACACGTGGTTCCACCCAATTTTCACTCTCACAAAAAAATGCGGGAATGACTCTGGTTGCGATAACGGCTTCAGCCGCCAGCTAATACTTGCCTGAGCGTTCATAACTGGAGTTCAGAGGTGGTAAGCGTTTCTTTAGTGTTAGGAAGTTTTCAGCCTTGCCTTCCCTCTCTGCAAACCTTTCAAGAAAGCCCATGTCCTCATCATTACATTTGCTATTCGTTAAGTATGTACGTAATTATAGTTTGAAATGTTTTGAAAATCAAGTGGGCTATCGTACATTTTTATTGCCTTTCTTTAAAAAGTGCAATTGCTCCTCCTGAAAAGCAGATAAGGAAGCAATTTTTACACGTTCTTCAAAAATATTGATGATGGTCCTAACCAGTGGCTGCTGAGGATCATCAGTGTACAGGTAAATGGTTTCAGGGGCAATCGACAGTAATGGAGCAATCGTTCCTGAGTCGACGTAGACAGGATGATTTACCAGGAGCTTCCGGTCAATTGCCTTAAAAAGGTCGCCCCTCTTCATTTCAATAAAATCCTGATTGTAAAAAACCATATTTTCATCGATCACCAAATAAAGATGGGAAAGCTGGGGTTTCCTATCTCCAAGAAAGTCTCTGAGAGTCTGCACAAACACCTGATATTCCTGCTCCATCTTATACTCATCGATTGCGATCTCAACCCATTTGGAAAGCTGCTCCACATAGGCCTTTAGCCTGAACATGACAAACGAGTCAAATGAGAAGGAAACTTTTTCGTCCAAAATCTCATTGAGGGCACTTTTAACAATGCTGTTTTCTTCTACCCCTTCCATAAAAGGGATCAGTTCTTTTCGTTCGCCTTCAATGACTGAGTAAATGATATCGATAATCTGGTCCTGTTCTTCCATGTCAGTAAATAAATACGAATCTTTCAGAATGGATCTTAACCAATCATCACGTTTTGTTTTTATTATAAATTCATGAAAGCCCTTTTTCAGGTCTGTCAGTATTTCACATTTATAAAAAAGGTGCGGTATAAGCACTCTATTTCGATCTTCATTAAGAAGAATTGAATCTGTTTCCTGCCACGAAGCAAGCCTGGTGATCAAATGTTTATATAAATTCCAGGCATCCTGCTTTTTTTGGAAGATGATTTCAATCAACCATATCCCCCCTTTTTAAGTAATCCCTGATTATATATATGGGGGACTTGGACAATTTAGAAGTAACCAGGCACCTGCCGGAGGGATATCTATCCAAAAAAAATATGCCGCAGTTTCCACTGCAGCACATCGCTTACATTCTTCTATTCTTACCTTCGACTTTAACTGGCTCTGCAAGGTACTTGATCCGTTCCATGATCCTCGCTGCCTTCAATTGTTCTTCTTCTCCTCGCTGGCTGTGTGTCAGATGATGCTCAAGTCCTTTGAGGTCGAAATTCGAAGTAAAGAAGGTTGGCAGATTTTCGAGCATGCGGAACTGAAGGATGGTCCCCAGTATTTCATCTCGGGCCCAGCTGCTCATCGTCTCAGCGCCAATATCGTCCAGCATGAGGACATTCGCCTTTTTGATCGCTTCGAGCTTATCGTTGACAGTATGGTCACCGATCGCATTTTTCATCTCACGGAAAAATTCCGGCACATACACAATCAACGAGCTTACCTGCTTCTGGGCAAGTTCATTCGCAATCGCTCCAAGGAGGTACGATTTCCCGGTTCCGAATGGTCCATGGAGGAACAAACCTTTCTGCTTTAGACCCGGCTCATAATTTTCGACAAAGTCCTTAGCCATTTTGATCGCCTTGAACCTTCCTGCATCGTCCAGCTCAATATCACCGAATGAAGCCTTTAAAATTTCCTTCGGCACGAAAATGCTGTTGATCAAGCGCGCATGCTTCTGCTGCTCATCATGCATCGTTTTCTTTTTGCATCGGTCATATTTGATATCAATGAAGTTGCCTTTTATAAAAAGCTCCGGCTCATACCCTTTGATCATATTCTTGCAGGATTCGAGGCTTTTGCAGTCTTCGCACCCTTTGCTCTGGTTAGTGAACTCATACAATTTCGTCATGCTGCGGTCGAGCATTTCCCGGGTGATATGATCGGCATTCACATCAAGAAACTCTTTGACATGCTTGTCCTGCATAACCTGCCGCTTTATCGCTTCATAACGTTCCTGGAAACCCTGGTTATTGGCCAGCTTCTTCAATGTTTCATTTATGTTTTGCATTTGAGTCACTTCCCGGATTTGAATTTCTTCAGTTCTTCTTCAAGCTTTTTCTTTTCCAGTTCAAAATCAGGATCCGTGTCAGGAGCACCTGTATGCTGCTCCGGTTCCCCATCACGATTTTTCTCAAACCAGTCTGGTAAAACTTCCTTGCGGACAGGCTTGCGTTTTCCCTGCGAAGCCGGTGCCTTTTTCCCATCTGCCCAATCCAGATATTGACGATGTTCATTTTTAGCCAGCTGCATGGCATCTTTTACGGTAGAGATTTTTTTCCGCGACCAGTGGCTGGCGATTTTTTCAATATAACCCTTCGTAAGCTTCATATCAGTCTTGAGCATAACATACTGGACTAAAACATTCACGACACCCGGCAGCAGTTTTTGCTTGAACATAACCTCTTCAATGATCTGCAGGTCAGATTTAGAAGGTTCTGCACCGCCGGACAAATCGATTAGCAGCTGACGGGGGGATGTTTTTTCAAAATACAGGATCAGTTCCTCTTCCTTTGTTTTCGGCTTCTCGATGCCTGCTTTATGCTGCGCAGGCTGAACCCGGTCCATAAGCGCAGGAAGCTGGTCATGGAATTCAAACTGATACCAGTCACGTGCTCCCTTCCGCAATTCTTCAATGTCTATATCATTATCAGCGGTGACCGCGCTCAAGACGATATTCTTCATCTTAAGGGCATCAATTCCATAAAGGAATGAAAGATTGCTGATTGCCTCTTTTACTTTCGCTGAAAAAGCTTTCTTTGGTATCAGCGACTCCTGCAGCCCCCCTAGCAGCAGATCGAAGTTGAATTCTGCAGGATCAATCTGGATTTTAGAAGCGTCACCTCTGCCAATAAAAGCATTTCCTTCTTCAGCCTTCAGGTCGGAAGCTGAATCAGGATTATGCTTGAGCGCCTCAGGAGGAACGGATAGAAAGACATCCTGAAAAGCTTTTGTGATTTCGGTATAGCCAGAATCTTCAACCGTTTTATCGCTGAAAAATCGCTTAAGACGCAGAAACTGATTTTTTCCTACCTTCCGATAAAGATAGACATTCAGCATTCCATCAAGGAAAAACTGTTCCGGAGTCAGCGGCGGCTGCAATTCATAGATAAACGCGCGGCCAGCCTCCCCATTTTTCACATACGTCTTAAGCAAGCCCATCCCTTCGAGCTTCTGGCGTGCGTGGAAAATATCCTTCAGGTTCATATCCATGATACTCATCAGATTGTGATGCGTAACAGGTTCCGACCAGAGGCGGTTTTCTTCGAGTTCAGCCCACAATGTCATGTAAAGACTCAGGCAAGCTGGCCCAATCAGCGGCTGATATAAAAAAGTGAGAACCTTGCGATCATATTCATGCAAAAGACCGCCAGAAGCAACGATATATTGGTCTACAGGCAACGTTTCCTGCCAATGCTGAGCCATCCCTTTCCCCCCACACCAAATGATTAAAAAAAGCTGAAGTTCCCTTCAGCTTCTTCAGGATTTTCCTGAATTCAATAGAACTTCAGGAAATTCAATGAAGTTCATTAAAACTCCACGATTTTTATGATTGTTCTTTCTTTAATAACTCTTTAAGTTCATCGATAAATACATTGATATCTTTAAATTGGCGGTAAACGGATGCAAACCTTACATATGCAACCTCGTCAACCTTTGCCAGCCTGTCCATTACCATTTCGCCAACTGCTTCGCTTTTGATTTCGGAAACTCCCTGGCTGCGGAGTTCCTTTTCGACATCAGCTGTCAGGTCTTCAAGCTCCTTCAAAGCTACCGGGCGTTTTTCACAAGCTTTGATCAAACCGCGAAGGAGTTTTTCCCGATTGAACTCTTCGCGTGTGCCTTCCTTCTTGACTACAATCAACGGAATTTCTTCCACTTTTTCAAATGTAGTAAAGCGAAATCCGCACGCTTCACATTCACGTCTGCGTCGAATGGAGCGGCTATCGTCAACAGGCCTTGAATCAAGGACACGGGTAGAGTTATTTTGGCAAGTTGGGCATTTCATCTCGATCAGCTCCGAATATTTTGAAATATGGAATAAGCGAATGGCCATTCGCGTCTTCCACTAGTACGTCCATAAGTATTTTTCCTATACTTATATCTTATAAAAAAGATGGTATATGGACAAGAGGAACTATTGATTTCCATATTTGCCTGAGCCAATAAATGTGTGCGAACGGTCGAGTTTCCCGTAAATATTCACCAATTCCTGCTTCAACGCCGGATTGATGCCGGCCAATGAAAATTTTTCAGTAGAAATATGTAAATCAACCGCGGTCTCAAAAGGCTTCGTCGTGATGACAGTCGCAGTTAAAAAGGAAGGTATCTTTCCTTTCAGTTCAGCTGATATTTCACCATGCTCTTTTGAAACACTAATTATTTTGAATGAAGGGTCTGCCTTCAGCAAATCTTCGACTGTCTGGAACATCTGATTGAAGTTCGCTTTGTAATAACGGGTCCTCAGCAGCTCGTCCCTATTGTTTTCACTCGTCCCGCTGAATTTTTGATAACGCCCTGTCAGGGATTTTAATAAAGACATCCAAGATCCTCCTGCAAGTAAGTTCTATTTACAGTTTACCGTATTTTTGAGCAAAGTAAAAAGAGGTGTATCGCTACACCTCTTGTAATTTTTTTATATTTTTAATTATAGAGCATTAGCTTGTGCCTGTTTCACATTCACAGGGCCCATGCCACGTGGAATTTCGATATTCTCGCGTGTTTGTGCACCAAGAGCTTCAGCAATATAGTCAGCTGCAATATTAGGATCCAGATCACCGCAAGTATAAACATCAATGCTGGCATATCCGTGTTCTGGGAAGCTATGAATAGTTAAATGAGATTCAGAAATAATGACAACTCCGCTTACACCTTGTGGCGCAAATTTGTGGAAAGCCACTTCGCGGATTTCAGCACCTGATTTCAAAGCAGCTGAAACGAAAGTTTGTTCAATATAATCCATATTATTCAATTTTTCAAAATCGCAACCCCAAAGTTCAGAAATTACATGACGACCCATTGTTTCCATATTCAATTTCCCCCTCTAACATTATTAGAATGAAATCCTTAGTTTCAATGGTATCTTAACTACCACGGGGGAAAGTTAGTCCAGAGAGGTCCTAACCCTTTAAGTAGCCAATTGGTACCGTTATTAAGAAGTTCACGATGACTAGTATACTTTGTTTATATTTTTTTTGCAACACATGGAAAGAAAATTTTTCACATGTATTTAAGCCTTATATTTTCACAGTTTCACAGATGGCTGGAATAAAGGCTTTCATGGACTTTTTCGCAGTTAAAATCAAGTTTTTATTTTGCATAAACGTAAAAAGCTTGCCGGATCCGGCAAGCTTTTTCGCTTTAGAGTCTATCCTACTTTGACTGTTACGGAATTTTCCATTGCATGTGCAACATGCTTTACCAGGTCCACCACTCTGCTTGAGTAGCCCCATTCGTTGTCATACCATGCAAGCACTTTTACTTTATTAGCGCCGATTACCATCGTGGACAGTCCATCGACGATTGCTGAATGCTCGTTTGTGTTGAAATCGATTGAAACGAGCGGATCTGTCGTGATATCAAGGACGCCCTTAAGCTTTCCCTTTGATGCAGAATAGAATGCATCGTTAATTTCATCCACAGTCACCTCACGCTTCAGGTCGACAACCAGGTCAACGAGCGAAACGTTTGGAGTTGGAACGCGCAGTGCCATTCCGTGAAGCTTTCCTTTCAGCTGAGGAAGTACAAGCGATAATGCCTTCGCCGCTCCAGTCGATGTCGGGATGATGGATTGTCCGCATGAACGCGCCCTGCGCAAATCCTTGTGCGGGTTATCGATATTATTCTGGTCATTAGTATAAGCATGCACAGTTGTCATCAAACCATTCTCGATGCCAAAAGTATCATCAAGTACTTTCGCAACAGGTGCAAGGCAGTTTGTTGTGCAGGATGCATTGGAAATAACATCATGCTCTTCGATATTTAATGCGCTTTCATTTACACCCATAACAATGGTGATATCTTCATTCGTACCAGGTGCTGTCAAAATAACCTTTTTTGCGCCAGCATCCAGATGGAGCGATGCTTTGTCACGGGAATTGAATTTGCCTGTGGCCTCGATGACGATATCGATCTTCATTTCCTTCCAAGGAAGCTCAGCAGGATTTCGATTGCTTAATAGTTTAACAGTCTTCCCGTTCACAATTAGGTGATCATCAGCAGGGATGACCTCACCAGCAAATTGTCCATGTGTTGAATCATATTTAATCAAATGCGCCAGAGTTTCAGCTGGGTAGCTCGCATTAATCGCTACAACCTCAAGATTTTCTTCAAGAATGGCTCTTCTGAAAACCATTCTGCCAATTCTCCCAAAACCGTTTATCGCTATTCTCGCCTTCATTGTACGGCCCCTTCCGAATTAGTGTTATACTTAATAACCCCTTTGTATGGTATTAGTATAACATATTAAATTTTATTTGTGATAAATAAATGCACACATTTAAAATATAAAATAATTCTGATAATAATAATCATTTTGAGTGGTGAAAAAGGCTGTACGGATACTGAACGGCCAAGCTGGGATCATATTCATCGAAACTGGGATTAAAACTCGGCAAACAAGGATTATATTGATTGAAACTGGGATTAAGTCAATGGAAACTGGGATTAAATCAAGGGAACTGGGATTAAATCAAGGGAACTGGGAATATAACGCACGAGACCGGGATTAATATACACCTAACAAGAAATAAGTATGTACTAGAATAAAAAAGAGCCTATTCGGCTCGTAAAATTCCCCACTTATTCAAAATTTCCATCAGCTGCTGCCTTGATTGCTCGATGGTGCCGCTATTATCAATGACCTCATCGGCCAAATCAACTTTACCCCTCAGCGGCATCTGCGATTTGATTCTGGATAATGCTTCAGCTTCGGAAAAGTTATTGCGCATCATCAGCCTCTCCAGCTGTGTTTTTTCATCTACGTATACCACAATGATTTTTTCCACCAGGCCAGTCAATTTGCTTTCGAACAGGAGCGGGATGTCCATGACAATCGCTTCTTCATTTGCTGCCTGCGCTGCCTCTCTTTTCCTGGCCATCCGTTCCCTTACAGCAGGATGGACAATCGAATTGAGCAGCATCCTTTTTTCCTCATTATTAAAAATAATCGAACCTAATTTTTGGCGATTGATTGCGCCGTTTTCTTCTTCTAAAATTGCTGTGCCAAAATGGCTGACAATATCATTGTATGCTTTTTCTCCTGGTTCAACAGCAAGCCTGGCTTCGATATCAGCATCGATCACTGTGATTCCCAAATCAACAAACATGCCTGATACCGTGCTTTTACCGCTTGCTATACCTCCTGTTAATCCAATAACTAATGACATTCTCGCTTTATTCCTTTCAAGGGACTGCTACAGCTTCAGCAGCCCAATTATAATCAATAGGATCCCTGGTACAAAAGAAAACCTCTGTATCCATCCGCTTTCTGAAAAATAACTCCCCATCCTCATCCCTGCATAAACAAATAATGAGCTCATGCATGCCGCAGCCAGCGCCAAATAACCAGGTGAAAAACCTAATAAAGCTGCCCCGATTCCAGCCCCGAACGCATCAAGCGACAGAGCAAGGCCGAGCATGACTGCTTCAATTCCATTGATTGTGCCTGACCGGTCAAAGTCTGCTGTCATTGGTTTTTTCAAAATATTGATGACGATGCCAAGGGATTTGATCTCAAAATTAAGGATTATTTTCTCGTGACAGAGCAATTCTGTTTTGTCTTCGCGGAAAAATTGGAACAGAACCCATCCGCCCAATACGATCAAGACACTGCCACCCAGTTTTTCTGCAAACTCTGGAGAAAAGAAGCTCTCCAGGAAATGTCCGATCATCATCGCAGCCATCAGGACAACTGCTGAACAAACTGCAATCACGGCTATCGATTTAATCGGAATTTTCATCTTACGCAATCCATACGTTAACCCTACACTGAAACTGTCAAGACTGACAGCGAATGCAAGTAAAAGCAGGGAGATTGTTTGTGCCATAAACTGAGCTCCTTCCTGTCAATCGCTACGTTAGTATATGGAAGGAGCCTATTTATGGTGAGAAATCAACAAGCCAATATATTATTTAAGCTTTTGGCATGACGGACAATAATGCGTGCCCCGTCCGCCTACTACGGTTTTCTCAAGAGGAGTTCCGCAAACCTTGCACGGTTCATTTTTCCGCCCGTACACAAGGAGCTGAAGCTGGAACATGCCGATCTGTCCCTGGGAATTCACATAGGAACGGATCGTGCTGCCGCCTTTCTCCACCGCTTCAGACAATGTGCTGACAATCTCATTGTAAAGAATGGACTCTTCTTCTGGAGTCAAAGAATTGGCGATCCTTTCAGGATGGATCTTCGCACGGAAAAGTGCTTCATCCACATAAATATTCCCCAGACCGACAAGAATTTTCTGGTCAAGCAGAGCAGGCTTTATTTTTCTATTCGTCTTTTTAAGCTTTTCAGATAGCCATTCAACTGAAAAATCCTCCGAAAATGGCTCCGGCCCCAAGTCAGCTAAAGGCTGAGTCTCAAATTCCTGACCTTTGCCATAAAGATGCATCGTCCCGAATTTACGGACATCCTTATAGCGCAATTCTTTGCCATCGGTAAAATGAAAAATCACATGCGTATGCTTTTCAACCGGATCTTCACTAGCAAATAATCCGTATTTCCCTTCCATCCTTAAGTGGGAAACAAGTGCATAGTCTTCCGTGTAAAGGATCAGAAATTTACCCCTGCGGCCAATTTCTTTTATCGTCTGGCCTTGCAGGGCATCGTTGAATTGCTCAACCTCATCTGGCCGCTTAATCATCTTTGGCCAAAAAACAGATACATGCTTGATTTCTTTCCCAACCGCAAGCATCTCTAACGTCTGCCTCACGGTTTCAACCTCTGGAAGCTCAGGCATTCGATCCCTCCTTTCTTTGAAATTCCTGTTCATTCATTATTTTGCATCATACCAGGTTGGCCCATATGCGAAGTCCACTTTTAACGGCACCTTCAATTCGATCGCATTTTCCATTACATCCGGAACTATCTTTTTCAGCTTCTCGATTTCATCCTCAGGAGCTTCAAAAATCAATTCATCGTGCACCTGAAGCAGCAATCTTGTCTTCAATCCCTCTTCACGAAGACGATCTGCCATATCGATCATTGCCTTCTTGATGATATCGGCAGCACTTCCCTGTATCGGAGTATTCATGGCAGTACGTTCAGCAAAGCTTCTCAGATTGAAGTTCCGGGCTGTAATCTCCGGGATATATCGTCTGCGGTGAAGCAGCGTCTGGACATAACCTTTTGCCTTAGCATCCTTTACGATTTCATCCATATAATCTTTTACCCCAGGATAGCTTTCCAGGTAGCGCTCAATGAACTCTCCTGCTTCCTTCCTTGAGATGTTCAGGCTCTGTGACAATCCATAATCGCTGATGCCGTATACAATTCCGAAATTTACCGCTTTGGCGTGGCGACGCATATTAGAAGTGACTTCATCTTTACCAACATTGAACACTTCCAGTGCTGTTTTCGTATGAATATCCATATCATGTTTGAATGCATCAATCAGTTTTTCATCTCCAGCAATATGCGCAAGGACGCGAAGCTCAATTTGGGAATAGTCTGCCGCAAAAATAACCCATCCTTTTTCTGAAGGAACAAATGCTTCCCTTATTTTCCTTCCTTCTTCAAGACGAATTGGAATGTTTTGAAGGTTCGGGTCGGTTGAACTTAATCTTCCTGTAGCTGTCAATGCCTGATTGAATCTTGTATGGACTTTTTGAGTTTCTTTATTGACGACCTTCTGCAGTCCCTCAATATAAGTAGATTGCAGCTTGCCAAGCTGGCGGTAGTTCAGGATTTCTTCAATAATTCTGTGCTTCGAAGCCAATTTTTCAAGTACGTCCGCAGATGTGGAATAGCCGGTCTTCGTCTTCTTTGCAGCCGGAAGCCCGAGCTTTTCGAACAGAATGACTCCTAACTGCTTTGGTGAATTAATATTGAACTGCTCTCCTGCCATCTCAAAAATCTTTGTTTCGATTTCGGCAAGTCGTCCTTTGATTTCTTCACCCATGTTTTCCAGACGCTCAAGATCAAGTTTGACACCGAGGTACTCCATATCTGCCAAAACCAGTGATAACGGCATTTCGAGGCTGCTGAACAGATCATGCTGGTCATTGTCCCATAATTCCTGCTCGATTTTTTCTTTTAATGAAACCAACACGGCTGCCTTCCGCACAAGATGTTCACCAAGAGCTTTCTCATCAGGAATCTTCCGTTTTGCTCCTTTGCCATACACAGCTTCGTCTGTCTGAACGCTGATAAAACCATGCTGCTTTGCTATGGCAGCCAGGTCATCGGGTGATTCTGACGGATTGATGATATAGGAAGCCAGTGCAACATCAAAGTCTGCACCCTTTAAATGGATGCCATGATGGCGCAAGCTAACCTCTGAGCGCTTGGCGTCATAAACTGTTTTCCTGCTTGTTTCATCCTCAGCCCATTTCTTGAACTCTTCTGATTCCAAAGCGGTTTTTACTGGCAGGTAGAAACTGCCTTTTTCATTGACGACCGCGAAGCCGACAATATCTGCATAATGGTAGTTATCTTCAAGAACCTCAACATAAAAGCCATTTTCTTTCGCGAAAATGTCCTTTTCAATCATATTCAGCTGCTCAAACTCGATATCTTCAAGTTCTGCAACGTCGACTTCTGCATCCCCTCCCAGCTTGTCCAGCAGGGTGTTGAAACCCAGTTCCTTGAAAATTTTTACGAGTTTCGCGTGTTCTGCGCCTTCATATTCCAGCTCGCTTAAACCTACTTCAACAGGTGCTTCACGGGTGATAGTCGCAAGCTCCTTGCTCATGACGGCCTGGTCTTTGAATTCAGCCAGTTTTTCCTGCAGCTTTTTCCCGCTTACCTGATCGATTGACTGAATTAAATTTTCAAGCGTACCGTATTCTTTCAGCAGCTTGATCGCTGTTTTTTCACCCACCCCGGGAACACCTGGGATATTATCGGACGCATCACCCATCAGACCCTTCATGTCGATGATCTGTTCTGCAGTCAGGCCATATTTCTCCTTGATATGATCCGGAGTATATTCCTCAATGTCAGTGATACCCTTCCTTGTGATGCTGACAGTCGTCTGGTCAGAACTCAGCTGAGTCAAGTCCTTGTCGCCCGAGATGACCTTCGTTTCAAAGCCATCCTTTTCAGCCTGCAAACTCAAAGTACCGATAATATCATCAGCTTCATAGTTCGCCAGCTCATATTGAGGGATACCATATGCCTTCAACAATTCACGGATGAAGGGAAACTGCTCTGAAAGCTCAGGCGGAGTTTTTTGCCTGCCTCCTTTGTATTCACTGAACGTCTTATGCCTGAAGGTCGTTTTACCTGCATCAAATGCCACCAGAATATGCGTAGGCTTCTCATCCTCAAGAATTTTCATCAGCATCATCGTAAAACCATAAACTGCATTCGTATGTATTCCCTTATCATTGTTAAGCAAAGGCAGCGCAAAGAAAGCGCGGTAAGCAATACTGTTCCCATCTATCAAAACAAGCTTTTTAGACATGCCATCCTCCTCTTTAAAATAAGCAAACAGAGTTTTTCAAAAATGGTTTGCTTTTTAATAAAATTCAAATAAAAAAAGACCGTTAAATTCTTTCTTATTTTATCATGAGAGATGATAGAAAGAAAAATAACGGCCTTTGATACTATTAATTTGTATAGCCCATCAGCAATCTTGCGTATGGGGAATTTGAAGGAAGGACGATGACGGTTTCTCCATTGATTGTCTTTTTATAGGATTCCAGTGTTCGGAACATGGTGTAGAATTCCGGGTCCTTTGAGAAGGTTTGATTGTAGACCTTGGCTGCTTCCCCTTCACCCTCGCCACGGATCGTTTCAGCGTCTGCTGATGCCTTTGCCAGGATTTCTTTTACTTCCCTGTCCGTTTGGGCGATGATCCTGTTTTTCTCGGCATCTCCCATAGAAAGGTACTCCTGTGCCTTCGATTCACGCTCTGAGATCATCCTTGTGAAAACAGATTTCTCGTTTTCCGCCGGAAGGTCTGTTCTCTTCATGCGTACATCTGTCACGACCACTCCGTAATTTCCGCCTGCGAGCAGTTCATTGACTTTTGCAGTGACCCTATCATTGAGCGAACCACGGGATGATTTTTCATCATCGATAATTTCATCATATTCCAGTTGGCCAAACTCGGAGCGTACCACGGAATAGATGAATTCTTCCATTCTTGATTCCGCCCCCTCAAGGGTCCTGGCATTTGAAATCATCTTTTTAGGATCTTCAATTCGCCAAATCGCATAATTATCAATCAAGATCCTCTTTTTGTCCTTGGTGTTGATTTCTGCCTGGGAGACATCATAGGTCATTTGGTACTTAGGCAAAGTGGTTACACTCTGGATAAAAGGAACCTTGTAGTTTAGTCCCGGTTCTTTGATAATCTTGACAACTTCGCCGAATTGGCGAACGACTTTATATTCACCCTGTTTTACGATAAATATATTCGTAAAGGTAAAAACGAGCAGAGCAATAAGAATGATGAGGAAGATTCCGAACTTCGTATAGTTGCGCCAGTTGAATGAACCGCCAGTGCGCTCATTCAAATCAATCACATTTTGATCAGCCATTATCTTTTTCACTGCCTTCCTTTTCTGACTTTGGCTTTTCAGCTTCGAGCGGGCGAATCGGGAAATACTTCATTGTATTTCCTTCATCATTCATGATGTAAATCTCGGTACCCGGCAGCACTTGTTCAAGTGTTTCAAGGGTAAGACGCTGTCTTGTTATTTCCGGGTTGGATTTATATTCAACATACAGCTTATTAAAGACTGCAACGTCACCACGCGCACGTTCAATCCTCGCTGCTTTTTCACCTTCTGCACGGGAAATGAGGGCATCCTTTTCCCCCTGCGCTTCATTAAGCTGTTTATTGCGGTACTTCTTCGCTTCATTGATTTTCGTATTCATGGTTTCTCGTGCATCCGTTACATCAGTAAAAGCCTTTCGCACTTCAGCATTAGGAAGTTCGACATCCTGGAGCTTCACTCCAAGTACGGAAACCCCCATATCATATTTGGTGATCAGCGTAGAAAGCAAATCTCGCACATCTGCTTCAATCTCTGCTTTCCCAGATGTCAGCGCGTCGTCAATTTTTGAACTTCCGATAATACTTCTGACAGATGCTGATGTCGCGTCATATAAGATTTCCTTTGGATCATCTGCGTTGTATAAATATTTCGCCGGATCCGTGATTTTCCACTGAACGACCAGGTCAGCCAGAACAATATTTTCATCACCAGTGATCATCTTGGTTTCATCAGGAAACTCCTTGATTTCTCCGTTCTTTTGCTCATATCCAAACTGCAGGCTGAATGTTTCTTTTGATAATTTCTCAACACTTTGGACCGGCCATGGCAGTTTGAAGTGCAGCCCTGGCTCACTGATTCCATCCTCTACCTTTCCGAACGTCAAAATCACCGCTTGTTCCGATTCATCCACTGTGTACCAGGTCGTAAACGCAACTAGACCCAGAATGATGGCTAGAACAACAATTCCGCTGGTTACGTAGATCTTTTTTAAACTCACCATCTTATTCCCCTCTCCCTCTGCTTCTGTCTATATTTGTTTTTACGGTTATAAAGCGTAAAAGTTTCAAAAGTAGCATAATAGAAAAGTAACTTTTTAACAATGGTTGTTTTTGCATCTTTCAGGAAGAGTGTTTTAGGGGGCAAGAGAAAGGAAGTTACCAAATGAAAAAAACACAAGCGGGGTCTGCTTGTGTTTTTTTCTGGCTCCTTGGATGAAGGGGTTTTCAGTAATGATTGTAGCAAGGGAGTGTTAAGGAAAAATAAACCTCTTGTTAAAGGAATGTAAATTTTTACAAAGGTCAAAAAGAAAAAAAGCCAGTCGAATGACTCGACCAGCTTTAATGTGGCAGCTTTTTAAATAGCTTTATGGTAAATGCCGTTCCTTTGCCAACCTGGCTTGTGACCTCAATCGTTCCTTTATGTGCTTCGACAATATGTTTTACAATTGCCAAACCGAGGCCTGTGCCGCCAGAGTTACGGCTTCTGGCTTTATCCACTCGGTAAAAACGTTCAAAAATCCTCGGAATTTCATTCTTCTCGATGCCAATCCCGGAATCCTTTATGTCTATAGATGCCATTTCATCCTTTTCATTCAATGAAACCGTCACCTTTCCTCTATTCGGAGTATAGGTGATCGCATTGCTGATAAGATTGATGAGCACCTGCTTGAGCCTGTCAGAGTCACCTTCTATGACCGGATTCCCACTGGATTGCACGACCTCCAGCAAAATATCTTTCTGATCCGCCTTGCCTTTTAATATCTCGATCACTTCATTGACTTCTTTCACTAGGTCAACCTTGCCGATTGTTAATTTAAAGCCATGCTGCTCAATCTTGGATAGATCAAGAAGCTCTTGAATCAGCACCTGAAGCCGGTCGCTTTCTTTCAGGATGATTTCCAAAAAAGCTTCAAGTGTGGCTTTATCATGCATCGCTCCATCCAGCAATGTTTCAGAAAAGCCCTTGATGGATGTTATGGGCGTTTTAAGTTCGTGAGAAACATTGGCCACGAAGTCCTTACGCATTTGTTCAAGTTTCTTCAGCTCGGTTATATCATGGAAAACAAGCAAGATTCCCTTCCAGACATTATTCATCCCGATGATTGGAACTCCGTATACCTCAAAATAGCGCCTTTCTATCTCCAATGGCAAAACAACTTGTTTTCGGACTTTTTGCTCAGTCATGAAAATTTCTTCAACCATCTGAGTGATGCCCTCATGTTCAATGACTTCATAATAAAGTTTGAAAAGATACTCAGAAGGATCGACATTGAAAATTTCTTTATAAGGCTTATTAATCAAGTTGATATAGCCTCTGCTGTCAATGAGAATCAGCCCGCTGCCCATATTCTCGATAAGAGTGGTGAGCCGGTCCTGCTGGGACTCTTTCAGCTTCATCAATTCCTGTAGATTTCTTGCAAGGATATTGATTGATGAACTCAGCATGCCTGTCTCATCAATATGATCCTCGTAGGTCCTTGCACGATAGTTCCCTTTGGCCAGCTCAATCGCCACATTCGTAGCCGACTCGATTGGTTTTGTATATCGGTTGGTGATTCTTGTTCCCAGCAGGATGATCAAAATCAATGCAATGCCAAGGCTAACGGTGAGGATCCACCAGATCTGCCGATAGGCTTTTTGGAGCTCATCGATTTTCGTAGTAAGAAAAACATAACCTTCCTTTTTCCCACTATGGATGAGCGGATTCCAATAATAATGCAGGTCAAACCCGCCTCCAACTTCCAGGTCGCTCTGCTCTTCCGGCTTATCGTCAACGATTTCACCGATTATATCCCGATGTCTGCTGATCTTCGTGCTGGAAAGTTCCCCCGTATCGTAATGGATGGCACCATCAAGATCCACGATTGTGATCCGTGCATTCAGAAGTTTGCTCATCCTGGTAATCTCTTCTGAGTTAAGCGAATCCAAACCGCCATTTTGTTCAATATTTGAAGTTAACAGATTCATTTCTATTTTTAAGCGTTCATTGAACGAATTAATATAATAATTCTTGAATAATTGCCCAAGCAGCAAGCCTAAGCCTACCAAAACAATGATGATCAGGGTAATGAGGGCAAAAAGGAGCCGTGTCCGGTACTTTGTCATTCTCCTTTTGGTTCCTCCAGCTTATAGCCGAGACCACGGATTGTCTTTATATAGGATGGCTTTTTTGTATTATGCTCGATTTTTTCCCGCAAATGGCTGATATGTACATCCACGATTCTTGTATCGCCTGCAAAATCATAATTCCAAACCGCACTGAGAAGCTGGTCACGGGTCAGTACACGACCTTTATTTTTTGCAAGGTAAAGAAGAAGCTCGAATTCTTTTGGTGTCAGTTCAAGCAAACCGTCCATAAAATAAGCCTCATAGAATTCCGGCATGATTTTCAGTTCGCCAATCTTGATTTGTCCCTCATCCTCCTGTTTTTCTTCAACAGGATCAGGCTGTAACTGTGCCCTTCTCAATATCGCCTTTACCCTGGCAACAACTTCACGAGGGCTGAATGGCTTCGTCATATAATCATCCGCACCAAGTTCAAGTCCCAGCACTTTGTCGAACTCATCATCCTTTGCGGTCAGCATCAGAATAGGAACATTGATCTTCTGCTGGCGAAGCTGCTTACAAACTTCAATCCCATCAAGCTTAGGAAGCATTAAATCCAATACCATAAAATCCGGGTGTTCTTCAGCAGCAAGACGGATCCCTTCCTCTCCGTCCATTGCTGTAACCACCGTATAGCCTGCCTGTTCCAGATTATACTGGAGCAGAGTTACGATTGACTGTTCATCATCCACAACCAAGACCTTCTTGTTCATATAAGCCTCCAAAAAAGTTATTACCCCTGTTTCATCCAATAGCTCTCTCTACATTATAATATCAACCCATCATGTAAAATCAAATTTAACAAGAATAAAAAAAGAGGATGTACATTTTGAATGTACATCCTTTGATTTAAAAGTTTTCCAATGCCTTGCCGTCCATGCGTTGAACAGGATAAGGCGGGCAGACAAGCAGTTTCCCCTTAACCACTGTCTCATCTTCTTCGTTCTTGCCCAAAACTGTTATTTCCACGTTATGCTTGCTCTTGATCACTTCTGTAACTTCAAAAAGGAACTGGACTGTCCCATAATGGTACACCGGCTTAATAAACTCGATATCCTGTTTTAAAATATGGCTCCCTGGTCCAGGCAGATATTTTGATACAGCAGAAGTGATAATTCCATTCAACATGATTGCCGGAACAATCGGCTTTTCATAAGGAGTCTGTGAAGCGTAATCATGCTGGATATATAAAGGATTGGCATCGTTGGTCAGTCCTAAATATAAAAGTAAATCCTTATCTTCAATTTTTTCTGTCAATGTCAATTTTTCTCCGACAGTGATTTCTTCTATTTTTCTGCCAAGCTTACGTTTTCTTCCAAGCAGCATAGCATTTACCCCTTTGCAATAGAAGTTCAGGATCTTGTAATTCAATCTCTTTTTTAAAAGCAATTCACTTTATAATTTTTGCAAAAAAATCGGGGAATATTCCCCGATTCTTTGTATGGATGAAGGACTAAGCAAGTACCGCCATGACGCTGCGAACAGATTCAGCAGACTTGTCGAGCGCTGCTTTTTCTTCTGCAGTCAATTCCAGTTCGATAACTTTCTCGATTCCGCCAGCGCCAAGGATTGTTGGAACTCCCAGGTAGATACCTTCATATCCGTATTCGCCTTCAAGATATGCAATCGCCGGCAGTACGCGGCGCTGATCCTTTAGGATAGCCTCGCACATTTCAACCAGAGAAGCTGCCGGCGCATAGTAAGCGCTGCCATTCCCAAGCAGGTTCACGATTTCGCCTCCGCCTTTGCGGGTGCGTTCTACAATGGCATCAAGACGGTCTTTCGGGATAAGCGTTTCAAGAGGGATGCCTCCAGCATATGAATAACGCACAAGCGGTACCATGTCATCGCCGTGGCCGCCCAGGACAAAACCGGTAACATCCTTGACGGACAGGTTTAATTCCTGGGCCACGAATGTACGGAAGCGTGCCGAATCCAATACACCTGATTGGCCGATTACGCGGTTTTTAGGAAAGCCTGACTCTTGGAAAATAGTATAAGTCATCGCATCGACCGGGTTCGTCAAAACAACGATGAAACTATCAGGAGAGTGCTTAGCGATTTCACGGGCAACACTTTTCATGATTTTCTGGTTGGTCTGGACAAGGTCATCACGGCTCATGCCAGGCTTGCGGGCAATCCCGGCTGTTACTACAACTATGTCGGAGTCTTTCGTATCTTCATAGCTGGAAGTACCGGTAATGTTCGCGTCAAAGCCTTGGACAGGGCTCGCTTCAAGCATATCAAGCGCCTTCCCCTTTGTAGGGTTTTCCATTTGCGGAATGTCGACTAATACTACATCCCCCAGCTCTTTCTGTGCAAGCAGGAATGCAGTTGTTGCTCCTGTGAATCCTCCACCAATGACTGAAATCTTTTTGCGTTTCAATGACATAAGGCTTCCTCCTCAAAACAAATATATTTTTTTTAAAATATATGCTTTTTATATAAAGGCTATCCTAAAAAAAGGATAGCCTTCCATACCTTATTAGCCCATGTTCTTGATCAGTTCATCACCGAACTCAGAAGTCTTTACTTCAGTAGCGCCATCCATCAGACGTGCGAAGTCATATGTTACAACCTTGGAAGCGATTGACTTCTCCATTGACTTGACGATCAGGTTAGCAGCTTCAGTCCATCCAAGGTGTTCAAGCATAAGAACGCCAGAAAGGATTACTGAAGATGGATTAACTTTATCTAAACCAGCGTATTTAGGAGCTGTACCGTGAGTAGCTTCGAAAATAGCGTGGCCAGTTTCATAGTTGATGTTTGCTCCAGGAGCGATACCGATACCGCCTACCTGTGCAGCAAGTGCATCAGAGATATAATCGCCGTTCAGGTTCATTGTTGCAACAACATCGAACTCTTTCGGGCGAGTAAGGATTTGTTGAAGGAAGATGTCAGCAATCGCATCTTTAACGATGATCTTCCCTGCAGCTTCTGCATCAGCCTGAGCTTTGTTCGCAGCATCTGTTCCTTGCTCTTCCTTAATCTTGTCATACTGAGCCCAAGTGAAGACTTTATCGCCGAATTCTTTTTCAGCAAGCTCATATCCCCAGTTCTTGAAGGCGCCTTCCGTGAACTTCATGATATTGCCTTTATGTACAAGCGTAAGAGACTTACGGCCTTCTGTAATGGCGTAGTTGATCGCTGAACGTACAAGGCGCTCTGTACCTTCTTTGGAAACAGGCTTGATGCCGATACCTGAAGTTTCAGGGAAACGGATTTTATTTACACCCATTTCGTTTTGCAGGAATTCAAGAAGTTTCTTGACTTCATCAGATCCGCTTGCATACTCAATACCCGCATAAATATCCTCAGTGTTTTCACGGAAAATAACCATGTCAGTGTCTTCAGGACGTTTTACAGGAGAAGGAACACCTTCGAACCAGCGAACAGGACGCAGGCAAACGAATAGGTCAAGTTCTTGACGCAATGCAACGTTTAGAGAACGGATTCCGCCGCCGATTGGTGTTGTTAAAGGTCCCTTAATCGCGATTAGGTATTCATTGATCAATTCTAAAGTTTCGCTTGGAAGCCACTCACCAGTCTGGTTGAATGCCTTTTCTCCAGCAAGAACTTCCTTCCATACAATCTTGCGCTCTCCCTTGTATGCTTTCTCAACAGCAGCATCAAGGACGCGTACAGAAGCTGCCCAGATATCTGGACCTGTTCCGTCACCTTCAATAAAAGGGACGATTGGATTGTTTGGTACGTTTAATACTCCATCTTTAACCGTAATTTTTTCACCTTGCATGTTTTTCTCTCCCTCCGAAATCTTCATTCAATTACAGAATCAAAGGTTAGCAGGCGAGATTGCCACTAACCTTCATTTTGGAAGCCGTGTATCCATCAAATTTTTAAAAATCTGCTTGGATGCCCAGCTTCCTTCACTCTCCTATTAGAACAATTTTTCACTGAAAAGTAAAATATTGCTCCTTTTTCTCTGAAAATTATCGTAATTCAATCGCTACGTATTCCTGTTTTCCAGGACCTGTGTAATCAGCACGAGGGCGGATCAAGCGATTGTTGTCATACTGTTCAAGGATATGCGCAAGCCATCCTGATACACGGCTCACCGCAAAGATAGGTGTAAACAGGTCATGGTCGATTCCCAGGCTGTGGTAAACAGACGCTGAGTAGAAATCAACGTTTGGCGGAAGGTTCTTTTCGCCTGTGACGATTTCTTCGATTTTAGTAGACATTTCATACCAGTGAGGTTCGCCTGTCAGCTCAGTCAGCCTCTTGGACATTTCTCTCAAATGCTTTGCACGAGGATCTCCCTGACGGTATACACGGTGTCCAAAGCCCATGATCTTTTCTTTGTTGGCAAGCTTTTCACGGATAGCCGGCTCTACATTTTCAAGTGTGCCGATTTCTTTCAGCATTTTCATGACTGCTTCATTTGCTCCTCCATGAAGAGGCCCTTTCAAAGCACCGATTGCAGCTGTAACACCAGAGTACACATCAGAAAGTGTCGCAACGCAAACACGTGCAGTGAATGTTGAAGCGTTGAGCTCATGGTCAGCGTGCAGAACAAGCGCTTTATTCATCGCTTCCACCGCAACCTCATCAGGCTCATCACCAGTAAGCATGTAAAGGAAGTTAGCAGCGAAGTTCAGGTCTTCTCTTGGCGCGATCGGTTCAAGACCCTTTCTCACTCTGGCGAAAGCTGTAACGATTGCCGGCATCTTAGCCTGAAGGCGGATCGCTTTTTGATAATTCGATTCTTTTTCCATTACATCTGCTTCTTCATCATATAATCCTAAAAGAGATACTGCAGAGCGAATCGCAGCCATCGGATGGACTTTATCAATTGGGTACATCTTGAAATGATCAAGTACTTCTTTTGGCAATGCCGCATTCTGTGCAAGCTGCTTCTTCAGTTCGTCCAGTTCAGCCGCTGTAGGAAGCTTGCGGTGCCATAGTAAGTAAATCACTTCTTCAAAACTAGCATTTTCAGCCAGATCATCAATGTCATAGCCAACATAAGTAAGCGTGTCATCAATGATAGAGCTGATAGAGGATGTTGTTGCCACTACCCCTTCAAGACCACGTGTTACTGTCATACTCAATCTCTCCTTTGTAGTTAATTTCCCCATATCCCATTTTGTCTGCATGTTGAAACGCTGTTGAAGAACAGCTATCAGAAAAAAGAAATTTCTGACATTTTATACGATAAGCCGGCCCATGTTCCGGCGACAGACCAATTTCAGTTGGGCTCCCATTTCCCTGAACTTGCTTATCGAGCGCTTGCTCAGGTAATTCCCAAAAAGAAAATGCTTACATTTTATTTTATAAAAATAACCGTGGGTTGCCGCTTCTCTCTCCACCATATTAAAGGATGGAAGCAGTTACAAGTCCTATTATAAACAATTATCTGACATTTGTGAATGAAAACAACTTAAAACAATATAAAATATTATTTTACAAAAAAGCTATTTGAAAAATTCAAAGATTTTCATCGCTGCAAATGCAATGCCGGCACCAATCAAAGGACCTACTGCCACGCCCTTGAACAGGGATACTGCCAATATGGTCCCAAGCACAAGCGCAGTGGTTATATGGGGATCTTCAGCCAGCAAGGTTACTCCGCCCTTGGCGAGCAGTGCAACTGCCATTCCTGAAATCAATGCAATCCATGCATAAGGCGATTTAAAAGCACCCGACAAATCCTTGAAGCCAATTTCGCCGCTTGCTATGGGCGCAAGTACAGCAATCGTGATGATTGTCACACCCCAGTTGATGCCCTTTCCCTGGAGAAGCGAAAATGATTTTGCTTCAAATCCAGCAATTTTCATAAGCAGCAACACCAGCACTGCTACAATCAATGACTGGTTTTTCGCCAGGAAAGCAATCGCCAATAAAGTTAATAAAAATAGCATGGGTTGTAGCATATTTTGTCATCCTTCCACGGTTAAAGCTATTGTAACATAATTAAAAATATTACACCAAAGAGATAAGCCACAGAGCGTTTCATCATCTGATTATATGCCTATAAGGATTGTACACTCAACATGCAAATCTTTCTCAAAGGATCAGTTTTTATTAATATCCTCATTAAACTGATTTTGAAAAGAGTTAGAGGATTTTCTGTGTTATGGTCGAATCTTTTTTACATATAAACCGTATATTGAAGGAAACTTTCAAGATTCGCAGCTGACTGTCAGTTAATATAAAACGGCTGTACCAGGCAAAGTTTATTTTTCCAAGAGGAGGAAACTTGATTGAACCCCGTATATCTTTACCGGACATTTAGATTCATTCTCGTCATCGGTGCCATTGTTGCAGGTGCGCTGGCACTTTTTTATGTTTCTAAAGTGACGTATCCTTTCATCATAGGTTTTCTAATTGCCTTCATGATGAATCCGCTCGTTAATTTTTTGGAAGAGAAGGCTAAAATGCCCAGGGGCCTCGCGGTGATCATCGCACTGATCCTGATCATTTCTGTTTTTGCGGGGTTGGTAACGCTGCTGATCGTTGAAATCGCCTCCGGTGCAGAATATCTGGCAAAGGTCGTACCAGAACACCTCGTTACTCTGATTGACTACATAGAACATCTTTTTGCAGCACAGATCATTCCATTGTACAACCAGCTGGCAGGTCTCTTCCAAAACCTTGAGGCAGGTCAGCAGGACACAATCATGGACAATATCCAGAACGTCGGTGCCACCATTGGCAGTACAGCAGGAAACTTTATCAAGAACTTTTTCGAAAACATTCCAAACGTACTTTCATGGTTCCCGAATGCAGCGACAGTCCTTATTTTTTCATTATTAGGGACATTTTTCATCAGCAAGGATTGGTACAGATTGTCTTCATTGGGAAACCGCCTGCTGCCCAATCGTGCGAGGACGAGCAGCAAGACAGTGTTTGACGATTTGAAAAAAGCTCTTTTCGGATTTGTTAAGGCCCAGGCTACTTTGATATCAATCACGACCGTGATCATCCTGATCGGCCTGCTGATTCTTCGCGTGGATTATGCTATTACGATCGCTCTCGTTACAGGCATTGTCGACATTATTCCCTATCTCGGTACGGGAGCCGTATTTGTACCATGGATCATTTATGAAGCGATAGCCGGAGAAATGAGCACGGCAATCGGTTTAGGCGTCCTGTATATCGTCGTCCTCGTCCAGAGGCAAGTCATGGAGCCAAAGATCCTTTCTTCAAGCATTGGACTAGACCCGCTCGCAACTTTGATCGCCTTGTTTGTCGGCTTCAAAACCATCGGCTTCCTCGGGTTGATTGTCGGTCCGGTAGTGCTTGTCATTTTCAACACATTGCAACGCGCCAATGTCTTCCGTGACTTATGGGCATTTATAAAAGGAAAGGATGAAGTGATTATTAAATGATAAGCGGCTGCATCCAAATCAAAACAAAAACGCCAACTCTGCGTGAAGTTGGCGTTTTTTATGTTAACGAATAACTTTAATGGTTCCTTTATCGATCCAGTTCCTGAATAATTTCAACATCAATGCCTTGAAAAACTTCCTGGTTGGTGGTGCCAGCAGCAAGAATCCCAGCGTATCGGTTATGAAGCCCGGTGTCAGGAGAAGGGTTCCGCCAACCAGAATGCTTATTCCATCCAGGATGACATCCCCTGGCATCATACCTCTTCTTAATTGATCCTGAGTTCTCCGAATGATTTCCAGTCCCTGCTGTTTGGCCAGATATGCCCCAAGGAATCCTGTAAAAATGATGAGCAGGATTGTCGGCCAAATACCGATCGTTTGTCCGGAAAGAAGCAAGAGACTAATTTCAGCTGCAGGAACAATAACTAAAAATAGAAAAATGTATTTCATTTTCCACCTCAATGTGTTGGGATAGCCTGTCTTTCTATTATATGTGCCGTTTCCCAGGAATTACAACTATTAGGAACACTATAAAAGAAAGAGTGGAGGAATCCCCCACCCTTTTCAATGATTGATTTATAGTACGCTTGCATGTCCTCTGTAGATGACGCCTCTTGCTGAATCAACAGTAATTTCCTGGCCATCTTGGAACAGGTTCATTGCGTTTTCCACGCCAACGATGACAGGGATGCCAAGGTTCAGGCCAACTACAGCTGCGTGGCTTGTCAATCCGCCTTCTTCCGTGATCAGTGCGCTGCACTTTTCAAGGGCAGGAACCATTTCACGGTCGGATCCGATTGTTACAAGGATGCTGCCTTCTTTTACTTTGCTTAACGCTTCTTGAGCATCTTTTGCAATGACGACTTTTCCATATGCAGATTTACGGCCGATGCCCTGTGCTTTTGCAAGAATGTCGCCAACAACATGAATCTTCATCAAGTTGGTTGTTCCTGCTTCGCCAACCGGTACACCAGCAGTGATCACGACAAGGTCACCGTGTGACACAAGGCCGCTGTTCACACTTTCTTCAACCGCAACTGCAAGCATTTCATCTGTCGTTACTGCTTTCTGGCCAAGTTGTGGATATACTCCCCACACAAGTGCCAGGCGGCGAACCACATGGTCATTGGAAGTTGACGCAATGATTGGTGCCTTAGGACGGTATTTTGAAATCATGCGTGCTGTATGGCCGCTTTCTGTTGGTGTGATGATCGCATTAACCTCAAGGTTCAACGCTGTATGCGCAACCGATTGCCCTATAGCATCTGTAATGTTGTGCTCAGTGTCTTTACTGCGTGCAGACAAAAGTTCTTTATGGTCAAGAGCCTGCTCTGCGCGGGAGGCGATATTATGCATTGTCTGAACTGCCTCAACTGGATATTGTCCTGCAGCTGTTTCACCAGAAAGCATGATTGCATCTGTGCCGTCAAAAATAGCGTTTGCTACGTCGCTCGCTTCTGCACGGGTTGGACGAGGGTTGCGCTGCATGGAATCAAGCATTTGTGTTGCTGTGATAACCGGCTTTCCAAGTGTGTTGCATTGCTTGATCAATGCTTTTTGTACAAGTGGTACTTCTTCTGCCGGGATTTCTACGCCAAGGTCCCCACGTGCCACCATCAGGCCATCTGATACTTCCAGGATCTCATTGATGTTGTCGACGCCTTCCTGGTTTTCAATTTTAGGGATGATATTGATATACGATCCATTATTCTCTTCAAGAAGCTGGCGGATTTCAAGCACATCAGTCGCACGGCGCACAAAAGATGCTGCGATAAAGTCTACACCTTGCTCGATACCGAAAAGAATATCCTGTGCATCTTTGTCCGTGATGCCTGGCAGCTTAACAGAAACGCCAGGAACGTTAACACCTTTTTTATTCTTAAGTGTTCCGCTGTTCAATACTTTCGTCTTGATTTCGTTATTGGCTTTGTCGATGCTGACTACTTCAAGGCCAATTAAGCCGTCATCGAGAAGGATTTTTGCGCCGGAGTGCACGTCCTCAATCAGGCGATCATAAGTTACAGAGAATTTTTCAGCCGTACCAAGTACTTCCTTCATGGAAATGATGCATTCCTGTCCCGTCTGAAGCTCGATCGCACCGTTCTCCATATCATTTGTGCGGATTTCAGGGCCTTTCGTATCAAGAAGGATCGCTACCTTCTTCCCTGTTTTCTCTCCAGCCTCTCTGATATTCTTGATACGTGCAGCATGTTCTTCATGATTTCCGTGAGAAAAATTCAGTCGGCAGACATTCATGCCAGCTTCCATCAATTGAACCAATTTATCAACACTTTCACTTGCGGGGCCAATCGTACAAACAATTTTCGTTTTGCGCATAGCTTGCAACCTCCTGGTTTACTGTTGAGAGATTAGATAGATAATTCTTTCGATAATTTATATAAGTTCAGATCGACCGTATGCTCTTTTGCCAAAGCCTCGATAATATCGTAATCAACCATGACGTTGCTTTCCATTCCGACAGCACGTCCGCCTTTACCTTCCAATAAAAGCTCCACTGCACGGGCTCCAAGCCGGCTTGCCAGCACCCTGTCAAAAGCAGTCGGCGTACCGCCGCGCTGAACATGTCCAAGTACAGTAACCCTTGTGTCAAAGTCAGTCTCTTCTTTTAGCTTCTTTGCAAAGTCATAACCGTTCATGACACCTTCTGCCACAATGATGATACTGTGCTTTTTGCCACGTCCATGCCCTTTTTTAAGACGGTTGGCAATGTCCTTCATATCGTGCGGGTCCTCAGGGATGAGGATGGTTTCCGCTCCACCTGCTAAACCTGCCCAAAGAGCAATGTCACCTGCATTGCGTCCCATAACTTCAACTACAAATGTTCTTTCATGTGAAGAAGCAGTATCACGGATCTTGTCGATTGCATCAATTACTGTGTTAAGAGCTGTATCAAAACCGATCGTGAATTCTGTCCCCGGGATGTCATTGTCAATTGTCCCAGGTACGCCAACACATGGATAGCCTTGTTCGGTAAGGGCCTTTGCTCCTCTGTATGAACCGTCTCCGCCGATGACAACAAGACCGTCAATGCCGAATTTTTTCAGCTGCTCGATCCCTTTTTGCTGTCCTTCCTTCGTCTTGAACTCTTCACTGCGAGCAGAGTAAAGGAATGTACCGCCGCGGTGGATGATATCACCTACTGATCCAAGCTCAAGCTTTTTAATGTTACCGCTCATCAGTCCAGCATAACCGCCGAACACACCATAAACCTCGACGTCATGATAAATCGCTTTCCTTACTACCGCACGTACAGCTGCGTTCATGCCTGGCGCATCCCCGCCGCTCGTCAATACTCCAATTCTTTTCATAGTCTTTCACCTCATTCGGTATCATCTATGTACTAAACTTATCTCTGTGGCATTCTGTTAACTTATCTTATTATAAACAGAATACCAGGGAATATTTCTAAAATAACACGTTGAATATCGTATCTCAACTGAATCCTCAATATTGACAATAAGACTAAATTGTCAAGAAATTGCAAGCGCTTCAAAAGGGATTTGTCTGGAAAAAAAATAAAACGTGCTTTATTGCACGTTTTATTTTACCCCTATAAATTCATTAGGAAACGAATACTCACCAATTCGTTTATATTTTTCATATCGCTGGCTAAGGAGTGTTTCTTCATCCAATGCGAGAAGCTCTGACATGGAATCCTTCAAGATCTTGTCCATGTATTTTGCCTGCTGTGCTACATCCTTGTGTGCCCCGCCTTTTACTTCCGGAATGATTTGATCAATGATTCCCAATCCCTTAAGGTCTGGAGCCGTGATCTTCATCGTTTCAGCAGCTTTCTTCGCCAATGTGGAATCCTTCCAAAGGATCGCCGCTGCACCTTCTGGGGAAATAACAGAGTAAGTGGAGTTTTCAAGCATGTGAATATAATTGCCTACTCCCAGAGCAAGTGCTCCGCCGCTGCCGCCTTCGCCGATGACCACACAGATGACCGGCACTTTCAACCCCGCCATCTCAAATAGATTGCGTGCAATTGCTTCACTCTGGCCCCGCTCTTCGGCAGCCTTCCCAGGATAGGCTCCCTTTGTGTCAATGAAGCAAATAATCGGCCGTCTGAATTTTTCCGCCTGCTTCATCAGTCTCAATGCCTTCCTGTAGCCTTCAGGATGAGGCATGCCAAAGTTCCTGCGGATGTTTTCCTTAGTATCTTTGCCGCGCTGATGGCCGATGACAGTCACCGGATAGCCATGGAATTTCGCGATTCCGCCTACAATTGCTTCATCATCGCCGTACGCCCTGTCCCCGTGGCATTCGAAGAAATCAGTAAACAGCAAAGAAATATATTCAAGTGTTGTCGGACGGTTTGGGTGTCTGGCGATCTGTACCCTGTCCCACGGTTTCATATTTTCATAAATTTCCGACTCAAGCTTTTCAAGCCTTGCTTCGAGCTTATCAATCTCAGAAGTAAGATCCACATCTGTATTCTTCGTGAATTCCTTTAACTCACTGATTTTTTTCCTTAATTCCAATACCGGTTTCTCAAATTCTAGTTCTCCTGCCATTCGAATGTCCCTCCTGGCTGATGAATTTCAAGTATTCCCGCGATTTTCTCCTTTAAGTCCACCCTTGAGATAACTGCATCAAGCTGTCCGTGCTTCAGCAAAAACTCGGAAGTCTGGAAGTCTTCAGGCAATTCTTCACGGATTGTTTGCTCAATGATCCTTCGGCCTGCAAAACCGATAAGTGCTCCAGGCTCGGCGAGATTATAATCTCCCAGGGAGGCAAAGCTTGCAGAAACTCCCCCTGTAGTCGGGTGAGTCATAATTGATATGATCAGCCCTCCATTATCACTGAACCTTTTCAATGCGACGCTCGTTTTGGCCATTTGCATCAAGCTCAGAACACCTTCTTGCATCCTAGCACCGCCGGAAGCGGTAAAAATGATAAAAGGAATCGATAATTCATCTGCTTTTTCGATTGCTCTCGTAATCTTTTCACCAACAACAGACCCCATGCTCCCCATGCGGAAAGTGGCATCCATGATCGCAATGGCTACATCATTATCATTCACACTTCCAAGCCCAGTGACTACAGCCTCATTTATTCCTGTTTTCTGACGGTCCTTTTCAAGCTTGTCCACATATTCAGGAAAGCCAAGTGGATTCCCTGAAACCATTTCACGATCCAGCTCACGAAAGCTTCCAGCATCGAGGAAGCTCTCAATTCGTTCAGCAGAATTCATTTGATGGTGATAGCCGCACTGGATACACACCTTGCAATTTTTATTCAGTTCTTTTGTATACATGATTTTTTTGCAGTTCGGGCATTTTGTCATGATTCCTTCAGGTACATCCTGCTTCGCTGCTTCAGAAGGAATTGTCGCGTACTTTTTCTTTTTCGTCTTAGTAAAAAGTTCCTTTAGCAAAGGTAAACCCCCTCCGTATATTGCTGGTTGTCTTTACGAATCCAATATTTAGTAATAAAGCCCTAGTGGTCAGACCACTACATCAAAAGAAAGAGAGGCTGCCGTCAAGGCATCTTAAGCATGTCCACTAGTATATAACATCCTTTGCTCAAAAGATGTTACTTCATGTCGTCAGCTAGTCGACATTTTCCGCAGCATGCGATACCTTTCCAGAATCAGTTCTCCTCTTTTTGTTGCAAGTGAATCTACCAGCCTGTGATAGTCTTCTTTTTCAGCAGCCTTCACCTTAAGCTCCAGCGCATTGTAATAATCATTCAATATATCCCAAATTCGGAAAAATAGATGATTGTCCGCAAGTTCGGCAATTTTCTTGAAGAATTGTTCATCTTCAAAATTATGTTCATCAATCCAAACTTTTAGTCTGCTAAAATCCTCATCCTGGAATTTTTCAGCCGCAAGGTACAGACAATCGACCTCTATCATATTTTTGGTTTCAACAACATCATACTTAGCTTTCTCGTCCTGCAGGATAAAAGTGCTTAATAATTGGACAAGCTGATTGCCGCGGAAATCCCTGATAAATGTCCCCTCTCCTCTTCTCGTCTCGATCAATCCTAGAAGTTCGAGTGCACGCAGAGCCTCCCGAACAGAGGAGCGCCCAGCATTAAGGCGCTCTGAAAGCTCACGTTCTGAGGGGATTTTATCTCCTGGCTTTAAGCCGTCATTTTTAATCATTTCCCTTAGCTGCCTGACGATTTCCACATAGACTTTTGTGTTTTTTTCAGGCTGTGCCACTAAGCGCTCACTCACCTTTTCCAATGGTCGCAAGGCGTGTAGTCCGTTCCTTTACCTCTTCTGGATCCACTTTTATCCGTGCCACACCTGTTTCCATCGCCGCATTTGCCACAGCCGCAGCTACGGCAGGCGCAACACGCGGGTCAAATGGGCCAGGAATGACGTAATCGCTTGAAAGCTCGGATTCATTGATCAGGCTTGCGATCGCATTTACGGCAGCAACCTTCATCTTTTCATTGATGTGGGTAGCCCTTGCGTCCAATGCTCCACGGAAGATTCCAGGGAAGGCAAGAACATTGTTTACTTGGTTAGGAAAATCAGAACGGCCTGTACCAATAACCGCCGCTCCCGCTGCTTTCGCTTCAGCTGGCATGATTTCCGGCACCGGGTTTGCCATCGCAAAAATGATTGGATCATTATTCATTGTCTGGATCATTTCCGCAGTCAAAGCTCCTGCCACTGAAACACCAATAAACACATCAGCGCCTTTAATTGCATCAGCCAGGGAGCCTTCTACGTTATCACGGTTCGTGAACTTGGCAACTTCGTCCTTGATCGCATTCATGCCATTTGGACGTCCTTCATAAATAGCACCCTTTGTATCACACATGATGATGTCACGGACTCCATATGAGTATAGAAGCTTAATGATCGCAATTCCCGCAGCACCCGCTCCGTTTGCAACCACTTTGATTTCGTTCATTTTCTTTCCGACAATTTTTAGAGCATTGACAAGTCCTGCTACAGTAACGATAGCAGTTCCGTGCTGATCATCGTGAAACACAGGGATATTTGTCTCTTTTTTCAGGCGCTCTTCAACCGCGAAGCAGTTTGGAGCGGCAATATCTTCAAGGTTGACCCCGCCAAATGTTGGTTCAAGAAGCTTGACCGTTTCGACAATTTTATCCACATCAGTAGTATTAAGGCAAATCGGGAAAGCATCAACTCCAGCAAAGCTTTTAAAAAGCACTGCTTTTCCCTCCATTACTGGAAGTGCCGCCTCAGGACCGATATTTCCAAGACCCAATACTGCCGTACCATCTGAAACGACAGCAACCATATTGCCTTTCATCGTATAATCATATACGGTTTCTGGCTTATCATATATTTCCTTGCAAGGCTCCGCCACACCAGGCGAATAAGCAAGACTTAAATCTCTTGCATCCCTTACAGGCACTTTTGATTTCGATTCTAATTTTCCTTTGTTTACACGGTGCATGTGCAAAGCTTCTTCACGTAAAGTCAACTCTGGTCCACTCCTTAGTTTAAGGCTCTTTCCGTAAACTTTTTTTGCTATGCGAAAACAGCCTGGATATAAAAAATGCTGCCAACTCCAGTGGTCTGACCACACATATCCTTTTCCAATATAACACATCTATTATACTTGTAAAGAACTAATTTTTCAGGACAATATTATTGTCTCCGAACACTTTCTTTAATTCACTCAGGCTGCCAGGGTCAGTGTTGATACTGTATTCTTTTGGCATTAGCACTGATTTTTCAGTTTCTTCATTATACACAATGACAGGAACATCACCAGGATATTTTTTCAGTAAAGCTTTAAGTTCGTTCATTTTGTCCGTACTGCCGGTTCCCCGGGCAATCCGCAAGTAGAGTACGGGATTTTTTTCATCGAATTTAGCTGCTTCTTTATCAAGATCAAGGACAGTTTGTACCACAAACTGGCTTTTTCCTTCCCGCTCATCAAACTTGCCTTCAACGAGCGCCATTTTCCCTTGCGCTAAGACATTTCCATACTGCTTATAAACGGATGGAAATATGACTGCTTCTGTTTCTCCGCTCGCATCACTCAAAGTCAGGAAAGCCATGGCTTCACCCTTTTTAGTGCGGATTTTTTTCTGCTCAGTAATATAGACACCAAGCCTGACCTTGCTTCCAGGGGGCTTTAAAGCAATGTTTTTCACTCCGGCAGCCTTGAACTCATTTTCATGGATAGAAACCGGGTGCCTGGACAAATAGACTCCGAGATATTCTTTTTCCAAATTGAGCTTGTCTTCTATACGCATCGGATCCACTTCCGTGTATTTGGGTTTGAGCGAGAACTCCTCTTCGGCAAACATATCAATCTGGCCTGAATCATCCGGAGCGACAAGCTGCGCATGCTCAATCGCCACATCAATCGTTGCCAGAAGGACGGCACGGTCCTGGCCGAATTCATCAAAGGCACCTGAATAAATCAATGATTCCAGAGTCTTTCTAGAAGCTGCCTTTTGAGGGACCCTGATGCAAAAATCGAAAATATCCCTGAATGGCTGGTTCCTTCTCGCCTGGAATATCTCCTTTAATGATGCAAGGCCGACACCCTTGATACCTGCCAGACTGTACCTGACTGCCTCGCCTTCCGGCTGGAAGCTGAAATTGCTTTTATTGATGGATGGAGGAAGAAGCTTCATCCCCATCTGCTGCAGTTCCCGTGCATACTGGGCGATTTTTACATCGTTCCCGATTGCTGAAGAGAGCAGCGCAGACATGAAATACAGCGGATAATGAGCTTTTAGATACGCCAGCTGATAGGCAATCATACTGTATGCAACAGCATGGCTGCGGTTAAAGCCGTAATTCGCAAACCTGACAATCAGGTCATAAATAACATTCGCCGTCTTGTTGTCATATCCTTTCCTTAATGCACCATTAACAAAATGTTCGCGTTCCTGGTCGAGAACTTCCTTCTTTTTCTTCGAAACAGCCCTCCGCAGCAAGTCAGCTTCACCGAGTGAAAATCCTGCCATCTTTGAAGCGATCTGCATGATTTGCTCCTGATAGACGATGACTCCATATGTATTCCGAAGGATGCTCTCCAGGTCCTTATGGTAATAGTCAATAGGCTGCCTTCCATGCTTCCGGTCAATAAATAACGGGATATTTTCCATCGGTCCTGGCCTGTACAGCGCGTTGACCGCTACGATATCCTCAAATCGGGTCGGCTCAAGCTTCGTCAGGACCTTCCTCATCCCTTCTGATTCAAGCTGGAAAATACCGGTCGTCTCTCCTCTGCCCAGCATTTCAAATGTCATATGGTCATTGAATGGAATCTCATGGATATCAAGCTTTTTACGAGTCTTCTGATGGATTGAATGCAGAATTGTATCGATTAAAGTCAGGTTTCTTAAACCAAGAAAGTCCATTTTGAGCAGTCCGATTTCCTCGAGATGGTCCATTGAATATTGGGTCAGGAAAACTTTTGACTGCCCTTCCTGGATCGGTACCACATTCGTAAGCGGCTGTTCGCTTATCACCACACCGGCTGCGTGTGTGGAAGTATGGCGCGGCAAGCCTTCGAGCTTGATTGCGGTTTCAAGTATTTTCTTATTCTTGGCTGTCTCATCGATGAAATCCCTAAGCCCCTTTGATTCCTTGATTGCATCTTTTAGGGTTATGCCCAGCCTTGATGGCACAAGCCTTGAGAGCCGGTCGAGCTCCTTTGGATTCAGGCCGAATACTCGCCCAACATCCCTGACAGCTGCTTTTGCCGCGAGTGTTCCGAAAGTGGCTATCTGGGCTACGTGAAGCTCCCCATATTTTGCAGCAACATATTCAATCACTTCATCGCGCCGGTTGTCAGGAAAGTCGATATCAATATCAGGCATAGAAATTCGTTCCGGATTCAGGAATCTTTCAAAAAGAAGTTCATGTTCAATTGGATCAGCATCGGTAATATATAGTACATAAGAGACAATGGATCCCGCAGCCGATCCACGGCCGGGTCCAATAAGAATTCCCTTTTCCCGCGAATATTTTATAAAATCCCATACAATCAGGAAGTAATCACTGAAGTTCATTTTTTTTATGACAGAAAGCTCATACTTCAATCTGTCTGCATGCTGTGGTGATGGATTTCCATAACGATCCTTCAAGCCCTGTAAGCACAGTTGCTCAAGCATCCCATCGGCCGTCTGTCCCGGCTCAACAGGGTATTTCGGCAAATGCCTTGTGCCAAAATCAAGCATGACATTGCAGTTTTCCGCGATTTCAAGCGTGTTCTCCAGCGCTTCGGGATATTCTGAGAAAAGCTCGCTCATTTCTTTGGCGGTCTTCAGGTAAAACTCATTGCTTCCGAGTTTTTCACGGTCATCCTCCTGAAGCTTCTCCCCATTCCTGATTGCCATCAAGCATTCCTGGGCAAAGGAATCTTCTTTTTCGAGGTAATGGACCTGGTTTGCAGCTGCCAATGGGGTGTTTGTTTCTCTCCCCAGCCTTGCCAGCTGATCTATCAACTCGTTCTGTCCTGAAAGTCCCTGGTTTTGTAATGCCAGGAAAAAGTTTTGGCTGCCAAATATTTTCGTATATAACTCCACAGTCTGAAACGCTTTTTCTTGCTCGCCATTGGATAAATAATACTCAATTTCTCCCTGTGTACCAGCGGTCAGGGCATATAGCCCTGAAGCATAATGCTTCAGCCATTTCACAGGAATTCCTTCTGGTGATTTCGTCTGAACAGCACTGGAAATCTTAATCAGATTCTGGAATCCCTCATTGTTTTTTGCAATCAGCACTAATGGGAAGGAGTGATCTTCCATAATCGGGCTGACAACGTCCACAGTCAGGCCAAGCAATGGTTTGATTGATTTCTTCAGACATTCTTTATAAAATGCTACAGCTCCATACATGACATTTCGATCCGTTAATGCGAGTGCGGGAAATCCTTTTGCCCTGGCATCGCGGACGAGCTGCTCAACTGTCGACGTACTCGTCAGCAGGCTGTAAGCACTATAGACATGAAGGTGAATAAATGACATTTCTCTCACACCCTTAAAGGTTCATCTACTATTATTATAGGCTTTCAGAGGAAAAAAAGAAAATATGTTCTCATTTGTTCACGTAAGTTTAAACATATTGGATCCAGATTGTCCATATGATGAAATACGAGGAAAAATCGATTTTTTTATAAAAGGGTGTTTACTATGAACCAGCCATTTATTCCAGGTTTGTTTGAGGCATATTTCATCGCACTCGGCGTATTGCTGGGTGGCTCGCTGATTGGCGGTTTGGCTGCTTTCCTGACAGGGCAGCCCCTGCTGACAGAAATTGCCCGCTTCTCTAGTTCAATCAGGATCTGGGCGATCATCGCAGCGATCGGGGGAACATTTGATACAGTGTACAGTTTTGAAAAAGGATTGCTTCACGGGGAGACAAAAGACATCTTCAAGCAATTTTTATTGATCCTGACAGCAATGGGCGGCGCTCAAACCGGGGCACTGCTGATAGACTGGCTGACGCAGGAGCATGTATGAAATGAGGATTTCTCCTTATTACCGCAGACCTGAATGGCAGAGGTTCTTTTCAGGAATGGCCGTGGGCGCTCTATTGAGCTGGTGTGTGTTCCTATATATGAATGGTGTATCAATTGAAAAAAACGCAAAAATCATCCATGAGCAAAAGGGGACCATTGCAGAGCTACAGGACGACATCAAAATCTGGCAGGATGATTATGCCGAGCTCAATAAGAAGAATGAAGAAAAGCTGACCGTCCAGGAGATTAAGGTAAAAATCACAAATGATAAAAAATATAAACAGTATCTGGATGCTCTAAGCATCTATGAAATTGAAGAACAAACAAAGAGCGAATTGAATATTCTGCTTGCCAAGGATCTTGACTCGGTTTTCAAAAGCAGGGATTTAATCACTAAGCTGATTGAAAACAAATCGATCAAAATGAATGATAAACGCTATAAGCTGAAAATAAAATCGATGGTCATCTATACATCCGTCAGCATCCAGGTTGAGATTAATTTGGATTGACTATTTGACAGGTAATTCTCTCCAGTTGTAACGACCTTGTGTGACACCTATTTGAAACGGGAAATATAAACTATAACATTTGATGACTGGAGTGATCGGCATGTCTTTTAATAATGGAGCAGGAAACAGCGGCAGTGGTGTCGGGGGTGGATTATTCCCTGTGTATGCCTTGAATAACCGCGAGCTTGATAACCAGGTGAAATTGAATGAAGATCAGTATGATGTATTTGTGAATGAAGACTTTGTTGGACAGAAAAGCCTTAAGAATCAAGGAGAACACCTTTCGGACATTGACGATTTTTTAAAGCAGCAAGGGATCAGCGGTTTTTCATCATCTCTTGATGGTGACCATTATAAAATCCAGACTGAAGGCCAAAGTCAGGATATTACAGAGGCCTTGAATGTTTATTTTAATAATAGATAGGGCTGCTTTCGTAAAAAATACAATTTAGGTGCGTTTCTTTCTGAAACGCACCTTTTTTTGTCAACTTTCCTTAATGTTCCTATTGTTTGCAGGCTTCGATTAAGTCTCTCAGGACAAGATCGACATCGTCCCATGAATAGATGGAAGCTCCTGCAGCAAGCGGGTGACCTCCCCCATTATACTTCCTGGCAATCGTATTGATCACAGGACCTTTGGAACGAAGGCGTACACGGATCTGGTCTTTTTCTTCAATAAAAAATACCCATGCCTTAATTCCTGAGACATTCCCCAATTCGCTCACGAGCAGTGATGCTTCGGATGGCTTGACTGAATACTTATCAAGCAGCTCCTGCTTCATCACTACCTTTGCAGCTCCATTTTCAAGCAATTCAAAGTTCTGCAGGACATAGCCATTCAATTTCACCACATTTGGTGCCAATTCATACATCCTGTCATACAGCTCGGTACGTGAAAAATTATAATGGATGAGTTCACCTGCATAAGCAAAGGTTTTATTTGTCGTACTAGGGTAAAGGAAGCGTCCTGTATCACCGACGATCCCCGCATACAGCAACCGGGCTGCCTCATCGGACATTTTCAATCCCTTTTCCTTGAAACTCAGATAAAATTCATAGATCATTTCACTCGTAGAACTTGCTTTTGTGTCAACCCATTGCAGGTCACCATATGGATCTTCATTCGGATGATGATCAATCTTGAGGAGCTGCTCGCCTAAACGATAACGTTCGTCACAAATCCGTTCTGCATTGGCTGTGTCACAAACAATGACAAGCGCGCCTTTGAAAGTGTCATCCGGAATTTGATCGAGCCTTCTCAGATAATTGAGGGATGGTTCCTCTTTCCCGACAGTGTATATGTTTTTTTCCGGATAGGACGCTTTCAGGATTTCCGCAAGTCCTCCCTGGGAACCGTAAGCATCCGGATCTGGCCTTACATGACGATGGATAATGATTGTTTCATAATTTTCAATTGCTTCAAGTATTTGCGCTTTCATCAATAAGCTCCTTCACCTTTTTCATATTTTAATTATGAACATAATTTTTGGAAAAGAAAAGCAGGAACATCTTTATGATGGATACAATAGATAATAGTAAAAAAGAAAGAAACTTTTTATTAGCATCATCTGTATGGAATTCCTCTAAAATTAACTGTAAAATAGGATTGATTATAAATTTGGAGGAATTGCAATGCCTATTCTCGTATTCTTGATCGTTTTATCATTCGTTTTTTATATCTTTTACAAGATTAAATATGTTCGCAGCAAAAGGCCTGCTGAGCGAAAATGGCTATCAGCAAAGTCCAGCATCGCACTTGGTTTGTTCGTGGCGTTTTTCGGTTTGAATCAGCTGTTCCTTTTTCAGACTACTGTCACCTACATCGTAGGCGCAATTTTCATTGTCATCGGTTCATTGAGTGCATGGGGCGGGATCAAAGCCTATAAATTCTATCTTCCGCATGCCGCCAAGGAAGCGGAAGAATAATATTGTACAAAAAAGCCGATTCCTTTGTGGATCGGCTTTTTTGTATCTATTAATAAATTATTAATGGCGGTCGATCAGCTGGCACATCATCATGGCCTTCCCTACTAGGACACCTTCATTAAAGGCTTCGATATCAACCTTTCCGAACTTCCTTCCCACCTCGAGCACTTTCGGATAAATCTCTATGACACTGTCAATCTGGACCGGCTTAATGAAATAGATGGTCATATTCTCAACAACCAGGTCGCCTTTTTTATAGCCTCTCAGCACCCGGTTCGCTGCTTCTGTGACAATCGTTGTGAAGACACCATAAGAGACGGTTCCCAGATGATTCGTCATCTGCGGTGTCACCTGACAGCGGAAAATATCATCATCCTTTGTTTTTCCCTTCGCGAGCACCATTTGGTTCGTCACCGTATCATCAAGTGTCTCCCCTACCTGCGGCTGGCGCTGGATCATTTGGAGAGCCTTCAGTACATCCTGTCTGCTGACAATGCCCTGAAGCCTGTTCCCATCATTTACGACAGGGAGGACTTCTATGCCTTCCCACACCATCATGTGGGCGGACGAAGCTACACTCGTCGACCCACTGACTGTCATCGGGCTCTTTGTCATGATTTTCTCAATCATCGTCCCCTGCTCATGGCCCATTACGTCCTTTGAAGTGACCATCCCGATAACCTTCATATTCTGGTCCACTACCGGAAAGCGACTGTGCAGCGTTTCATCCTTATGGCGGTACCAATCCGATACACGGTCATCACTCTTCAGAAAAATGGTTTCAGAAACTGGCGTAAGGATATCCTCCACAAGGATGATTTCCTTTTTGATCAACTGGTCATAGATCGCACGGTTGATCATCGTCGCCACGGTAAAAGTATCATAACTGCTTGAGATGATTGGCAGCTGCAGCTCATCTGCCAATTTCTTTACATGATCTTCCGTATCAAATCCGCCTGTCACCAATACTGCTGCTCCTGCCCTGAGAGCCTGTTCATGTGCTTTGTCGCGGTTCCCGACAATCAGCAAGTTCCCTGCACCTGTATAGCGCATCATCGCTTCCAGCTTCATAGCACCAATGACGAATTTATTCAATGTTTTATGAAGTCCGGCGCGGCCGCCGAGAACTTGTCCATCCACGATATTGACCACTTCGGCAAAAGTGAGCTTCTCTATGTTTTCTTTCTTTTTCCTTTCAATCCTGATTGTGCCGACACGTTCAATCGTGCTGACATACCCTTTCACTTCTGCATCCTTAATGGCTCTATAAGCCGTTCCTTCACTAACATTAAGCGCCTTGGCGATTTGGCGTACCGAAATCTTTTCACCTATTGGCAATTCATCTATATATTGAAGTATTTGTTCATGCTTAGTTGCCAAGACTTTCACCCTTTATAATAATTTTCCGTTCAATGCAGTTCTATCCATTACCATTATAAGGTGAAAGAAGGCTTGATTCAATCAAACCCTTTGGATAATTACACTAGAGCCATTTTAGTCCATAAAAAAACTGGCTAAAATTTTAGCCAGTAAATACGCGGGATTTTCTTTTCGGCTTGCTTTCCACTCTCATCCTGCCAGACTTTGCATGTTTTTTCGGGGTGTACAGAAAGGCTGCCAAGTTCCCAGCGAAGACGAGCAGTGCCAGGAACAGCCATGTCCCGGCAAACAAGGCCTCTTTACCGCCAGCACTGAAATTCAGCTCAGGCATTCCTATGTAAAGCATCACCCCGCATAACAGCAGGTATAAAAGATAGCGGTTCTTCTTCATTTTTCCCCCTCCTACAGGTTGTCTTATTTATAACTATGCTTAGGGAGATAAAAAAAGCATGATAAAAGAAAAAGCTGCACAACTTTTTGTGCAGCCCATGAGTTTACAGTTCAATTGCCTCTCCTGCTTCGAGGACGCGGCCTTGATTTTCCTTAAGCATTTTTACAAAAGCGTGAGGATCCTGCTTGATCGGCGGGAATGTGTTGAAATGGATTGGCACAACCTGCTTTGCGTTCAGGAATTCTGCTGCCAATGCCGCATCTTCAGGCCCCATCGTAAAATTATCGCCAATCGGCAGGAAGGCAAGGTCGATTGGATGCCTCTCACCAATCAGCTTCATGTCAGAGAACAATCCAGTATCACCCGCATGGAACACGGTCTTCCCTTCTGCCATGAACAAAATTCCGGCAGGCATTCCGCCATAAATGATTTCATTGTTTTCAGTCATCATACCTGTTCCATGGAATGCTGGAGTCATTTTCACCTTGCCAAAATCAAATTCATATGCACCGCCAATTGACATCCCATGAGTGTTCAGGCCCTTCCAGCCTAAATATGTAGCAACCTCGAAGTTGGCGATTACAAGGGAGTCATGATGTTTAGCCAGTTCCACTGTATCCCCCAGGTGATCCCCGTGGGCATGTGTAAGGATAATGACATCCGGCTTGACATCCTCCACCTTCAAATCAGTAAGTTCATTTCCGGAAATGAACGGGTCGATCAGGATCGTCTTCCCATTCGTTTCAATTTTAACAACAGAATGGCCGTGATAAGATACTTTCATGTTATCGCTCCTTTCAATGTTCCATAAGATATTTCAACGCAGATTGCCTATCTCCTGCTTCATTTTTCTGTATACCCACTAAATCCCCCATATAAAAGTTTTACTTTTCAACTGTGAATTGCTACTCTCATAGTGAGATATACATATCAGAGGAGGATTTCATATGACTGAAAGATTGGCTGCTTTATCAGGATGGATGAAGGATAATGGGGTGGATGTCACATTCGTCACATCCCCTGACAATGTGTTTTATTTGAGCGGATTCCTAAGTGACCCCCACGAACGTCTGCTCGCTGTTGCTGTTTTCCAGGATGCTGAGCCATTCATGATTTGCCCTGCGATGGATAAGGAAAATGCAAAAAACGCAGGATGGGAGCTTGAAATAATTGGCTACAGTGATACAGATGATTCAATGGAGCTAGCCTACCAGGCGATTAAAAAGAGAGTCGCTTCCATTAGGAAGACTGCTATCGAGAAAGAACAATTGAATGTGGAACGCTATGAAAAAATGGCTGGACTTTTTGGCGGATCCGAATTTGTTTCTGCCGAAGAAAAACTGCGGCTGATGCGCATGGTAAAAACTGAAGAAGAATTGCAGACACTGAGGAAAGCCTGTGAACTTGCAGATTTCGCGATTCAAACAGGAGTCAATGAAATCCAGGAAGGCAAAACCGAACTTGATGTTCTGGCAGCAATTGAATATGAACTAAAGAAAAAAGGCGTAACGGAGATGTCGTTTTCAACGATGGTCCTAACCGGTAAAAATGCTGCTGCTCCACATGGCACTCCTGGCCTGACAAAGATCAAAAAAGGTGATCTTGTATTGTTCGATCTTGGCGTTGTAATGGACGGCTACTGCTCCGACATAACAAGGACTGTTGCTTACGGTGAAATCAACAAACAGCAGGAAGAAATCTATAACACTGTGTTAAAAGCACAGCTGAAAGCTTTGGACACAGCACGCGCTGGCGTTCCATGCTCCGAAGTTGATCTCGCAGCCCGCAATGTGATCGAAGAAGCTGGATACGGAGAATACTTCCCGCACCGCCTAGGACACGGTCTGGGAGTCAGCGTCCATGAGTACCCTTCATTGACGAGCACGAACTCATTGCTACTGCAAAAAGGGATGGTATTCACAGCTGAACCCGGAATTTACGTACCAGGCGTCGCAGGTGTAAGAATCGAAGATGATGTCGTCATCACCGAGGATGGAATCGAAATTTTAACGAAGTTCCCTAAGGAACTGGTTTTTGTATCGTAAGATAGGCTTAAAACCGTCTGGATTGATGATATCCAGGCGGTTTTTCACATTTTATGCTGTGTTAAACTCGACTGCTGGTTTTCCCCATGAAAAATCGCAATCTCCAAACTTAATACTGCTTCGGACAAAGTGAAGAGCATAGGATGAAAAAGTGAACGAACTCGGGACATCTTCGGACAAAATTCTAGAAAGGTCATCCCAAAATGTCCGTAGTCGTGTCCCCTTCGGACAAAATTCTGGAGAGGTCGTCCCTAAATGTTCAAAGACGTCTTCCCTTTGGACAAAAAACTGGAAGGGTCGTCCCTAAATGTCCGTAGTCGCGTCCCCTTCGGACAAATTTCTAGAATGGTCATTCAATAATGTCCGAAGACGTCTTACCTTCGGACAAATATGCAACAAATAGCTTTAATAAAACCTCAATAAAAAAGAGCAGCTGCGGCTGCTCTTTCCATTTTTTAGCGGTTATCCACTTTTTCAGGGTACATATCGTGATTCATCATACGATAATTCGCCATTTCTTCATACTTCGTTCCCGGCTTGCCATAGTTTGTATACGGATCGATCGAGATTCCGCCTCGTGGCGTGAATTTGCCCCAAACTTCAATATATCTTGGATCCATCAGTTTGATGAGGTCATTCATGATGATGTTCATGCAATCCTCATGGAAATCGCCGTGATTCCTGAAACTGAATAAATAAAGCTTCAGCGCTTTGCTTTCGACCATCAGTTTATCCGGAATATAACTGATATAGATGGATGCAAAATCCGGCTGTCCCGTAATCGGGCACAGGCTCGTAAATTCAGGAGTATTGAATTTCACGAAATAATCCCGATATGGATGCTTATTCTCGAATGTTTCCAAAATTTCAGGGCTATATTCGAACAAGTATTTTGTTCCTTGATTCCCTAGTAAAGTTAAATCTTTCATTTCCTCTTCTTTTCTTCCAGCCATTTCAGAAGCCTCCCATGATGTCCGCAAACGCAATATGAGGCCAAAACTCTGCTTCTAAAACAAAAACCATATCCTCTGGATATGGTTGAAATATTTCAAAGCCATAGTTTTTTATAGAGGGTGTCCGCTATGAACCTCTCCCGCGAATGCAGGATGATTTATTCATTTTTCTATAGCAACTATAATGAAACATCAGGACAATGTCAAAAGAAAAATTTACATATAATAAAAGAATAAATATGACAAAATCGTGTATTCCCATTTATTATTTTTACAAATGTTCATTTGATTATTTACATATGTTCAACCACCTGATATATTATTCATGTAAGTAACACATAATAAATTTGTGATATATATTTTCTTCTTAATGAAAGCGTTTCAACATATTTTTATACAGAAAGGGTTTGAATTTAATGACGAACGAATTGGCAAGAATGATCGACCACACATTACTTAAAGCAAATGCAACTGAAGCTGAGGTTGTAAAATTGGCTGAGGAAGCAAAAGAATATAAGTTTGCATCTGTTTGCGTAAATCCTACATGGGTTAAAACAGCTGCTGAAATTCTTAAGGATGCTGAAGGAGTAGAAGTATGTACAGTAATCGGCTTCCCTCTTGGAGCTTCAACTTCTGAAGTAAAAGCATTCGAAACAAAGAATGCAATTGAAAATGGAGCAACTGAAGTGGACATGGTCATCAACATCGGCGCATTGAAAGACAAGCAGTACGATGTAGTTGAAAAGGATATCAAAGCAGTAGTTGATGCAGCTAAAGGCAAAGCTTTGACTAAAGTCATCATCGAAACTTGCCTTCTTACTGATGAAGAAAAAGAAATGGCTTGCAAGCTTTCTGTCAATGCAGGTGCTGATTTCGTCAAGACTTCTACTGGATTCTCAACTGGCGGTGCAACTGTAGAAGATATCGCACTAATGAGAAAGACTGTCGGTCCTGATTTAGGCGTAAAAGCTTCAGGTGGCGTAAGAAGCCTTGAAGATGCACAAAGCATGATCGAAGCTGGCGCAACAAGAATCGGAGCTAGCTCTGGTGTAGCAATCATGAATGGCCTGTCTTCAAATTCTTCATATTAATCGAAAAAGCTTAATAAATAAACATGGGAATGAGGAATGGACGATGGATAAAAACATGCTTGTAGAAAAAGCAATCGAGGCAAGAAGCAAAGCATACGTTCCATATTCTAAGTTTCAGGTTGGCGCTGCAATCATTACCAGCAACGATCAGCTATTTCTTGGCTGCAATATTGAAAATGCATCATACGGCCTTACCAATTGTGCAGAGAGAACGGCTATTTTCAAAGCGGTATCCGAAGGGGATACAGAAATCAAGGCGATTGCTGTGGTCGGAGACACTGAAGGTCCTATTTCTCCATGCGGTGCCTGCCGCCAGGTAATTGCAGAATTCTCGACTGATGACACGAAAATTTACCTTGCCAACCTTAATGGCGATGTAAAGGAAACGACAATCAGCGAAATCCTTCCTGGTTATTTTACATCCAAGGATATGGATAAGGTTAACCAGTCAAAGTAAAAGATTTAACAAAACATTTTAAGTTGGGGGCAATTCTTTCCATCCTAAAGGATGAAGGAGTTGCTCTTTCTTATTCGTGATAAAGGAGGAAAGAGCCTTCTCCTTTAGGAAGGCATACATCATGGGAGACGCAGGTTTATTATTATCAGGCGCAGCACTATTTTTGAACAGCCTGATGCTTCTTGGGCGCGCAAATGCGAAAAGCGTGGCTGTATTTAACCTATTCATCGGGGCAATGCAGGTGATTGTTCCATTTTATCTAATCGTCGTATCTGACCAGGCCAACTGGACCATTTACAGCCTTGCCAGCATTTTTCTGTTTGGCTTTACCTATTTGTACGTTGGATTGACATTATTAAAGGATCTCGATGGCAGCGGACTTGGCTGGTATTCATTATGGGTGGCCGTCATTGCCCTGATCTATGCAATCGTAGCCTTTGTCCATTTTGAAGATATCGTCAGCACACTGACATGGCTGATGTGGGCTTATCTCTGGTTCCTGTTCTTCCTGTCCATGGGCATGAACAAGAAAATCGATGCATATATCGGCAAAGTGGCCATGGTCCAGTCCTGGCTGACATTGACCTTCCCTGCCTTACTATCCATGACAGGATTATGGAAGAGCAATCAGGTGGCTGAAGCCTGGATATACTTCTCCATAGCTGCCATTGTCTATTTCGGATACATTACGTTAAAGCTTGTGAAATCGACAGCCAGAAATGAAAAATTCGCGTAAAAAAAGACATTAATGAATACGAAAAAACTATACAAAAAACCGTCCTGCCAATCGGCATGGACGGTTTTTTCATTATTTCGCCAGTACATTCGTCAATACAGGTACAACCTGTTTTTTACGTGAAACAACACCTTTAAGGGTTGCAGTGTTGTTTTCAAGCGAGACATTGAATGCTTCTTCAACCGCAGCAGCTTTATTTCCAAGTGCGAGCGCAGCCGAATCGTTCGTTAAAATGTCAGTAATGACCAGCACGAAAAGGTCGAGATTCTTATCAGCGATCTTGCTGTTAAGAGCATCTTCTAGCTCTCCCTGACGAGCAAGCACTTCATTAACGTCAACAGTGTTCACTTGGGCGATTTCAACCTTTGACTCACCCATTTGGAATTCCTTTGCATCAAGGGAAATAAGCTCTTCGATCGTCTTGCTGCTCAAATCTGCTCCTGCCTTAAGCATTGCCAGCCCGTACTCATCAGCATCAACCCCAGCGATTTCAGCTAATTCACGTGCAGCTGCCACGTCCTGGTCTGTGCAAGTTGGGGACTTAAACAATAATGAATCGGAAATGATCGCAGAAAGCATAAGGCCAGCGATGTTCTTATCGATTTCCACATTATTTTCTTTATACATCTTATTTAAGATTGTTGCTGTGCAGCCTACAGGCTCGACACGGAAGTATAGCGGATCGCTCGTTTCGAAATTAGCCACACGGTGGTGGTCAATGACTTCAACAATCTGCACTTCTGTAATATCTTCCGCACTTTGTTGGCGTTCGTTGTGGTCAACAAGGATAACCTTGTCCACTTCTTCGGAAACTCTCTCAGTAAGGCGTGGGGCTTCGACTTTGAAGTAGTCCAGCGCGTATTGAGTTTCACCGTTAACCTGTCCCAAACGAACTGCTTCAGCATCCACTCCAAGCTTCTGCTTCAAATGAGAATAGGCAATGGCCGAGCAGATTGTATCGGTATCAGGATTTTTATGTCCAAAAACAAGTACTTTTTCCATCATGACACTCCTCAATTACAAATTAATCACGGTCGTTCTCCTGGAGAACCCGTATATCCCATAAATAATATACGCTAAAATGGAAAGATTTTAAACAGCTTTGTACGAAAAAGAAAAGATCCGGATTCTCGCATCCGGATCTACTATTATTAGAGTTGCTCCAATAATGTTTTTGTTTCAGAATAAACAAGGTTATGAGACTCAGCAACAGCCTGGTATGTAACATAACCGTTTAATGTGTTGATGCCCTTCAGCAATGCTTCATTGTCTAGGCATGCTTGCTTGTATCCTTTGTTCGCAATTTGAACAGCATATGGCACAGTCACGTTAGTCAACGCAATTGTAGACGTTCTTGGCACAGCTCCAGGCATGTTTGCAACTGCGTAGTGAACAACGCCGTGCTTTTCATAAGTAGGGTTGTCATGAGTCGTGATTCTGTCCGTTGTTTCGAAAATACCGCCCTGGTCGATGGCGATGTCGACGACAACTGAACCCGGGTTCATGGACTGGATCATCTCTTCTGTTACAAGCTTAGGAGCCTTTGCACCTGGAATCAATACAGCACCGATTACAAGGTCAGATGTCTTGACTGCTTCAGCAATATTGAAAGGATTAGACATCAGTGTTGTAATATCAGATCCGAAAATATCGTCAAGCTGGCGAAGCCGGTCTGGGTTCAAGTCGATCATTGTGACTTCTGCGCCAAGTCCAACAGCCATTTTCGCTGCGTTCGTTCCAGCTACACCGCCTCCGATGATTGTTACCTTTCCTTTTTGCACGCCAGGAACTCCGCCTAGAAGAATTCCTTTACCGCCGTGGACCTTTTCAAGGAACTGAGCGCCAATTTGTGTTGACATACGTCCAGCAACTTCACTCATAGGCGTCAGCAATGGAAGTGATCCGTTTGCAAGCTGTACTGTTTCGTATGCAATACCGACTACCTTGTTTTCAATCAAAGCCTTTGTCAACTCTGGTTCTGGAGCAAGGTGCAAATATGTAAATAAAATCAATCCTTCACGGAAATAACCGTATTCTTCCCGCAGAGGTTCTTTAACCTTCATGACCATATCCTGCGACCATGCTTCTTCAGCACTTCCAACAATCAAGGCGCCAGCAGCTTTGTAGTCTTCGTCAGTAAAGCTGGAACCAAGACCAGCACCAGTTTCAATAAATACTTCATGGCCGAAGTTAACAAGGTTAAGTACACCTGCAGGCGTCATAGCCACACGATTTTCATTGTTTTTTATCTCTTTAGGTACACCGATACGCATTATTGCATACCTCCTATAATAATAATTGCCCTTCCATTTCATGCACTGCCACAACTAAATTATTTGCCATAGGAAAAATAGTATAATTGGACAAGGATGAAAACACTTTCATTTTAGTTGAAAAAAAGCCTTTTGGCAAAACAATTCGTACAAAATTACCTAAAATATACTATTCTGTATATTTTTAATTTTGGCTGAATTATATTATATCGTTGATTGTGAAAAAATCTGCTTCAATTTAATAGAAAAAGGCTTGCTAAAATCATTGATTTTTTTAGCAAGCCTTTTGTATTCTTTTACCTTAGTTCTTCGTTATTTTCGACTGCTGCTTGCGTTTGCTCTTGTCCGACGACTCCGCTGTTATAGGAATCCATGATCTGCTGGCTCACTTGCATGACACCCTGATCGTCGTAATCATAAAATGACTGGCCGTTCTGCTGTTTCTTTTCCATACTGTTTGCCTCCTTATCTATATTGCTTACGCATATAGTTTTCGTTGGATTGTCACAGCTATACTAAGGAAACTATTGTATAATATAGGTAAAGGAGGCGAGAACTATGGCGCTATATTATAAGAATATTTTAGTTGCCGTTGATGGTTCTAAAGAAGCAGCATGGGCTTTTAAAAAAGCCATTGAAATCGCAAAGAGAAATGATGCCAAGCTGGTCATGACCCACATCATCGATTTGCGCACCTTTGCCACTGTTGAGGCATATGACAGAACAATCTCTGAGCGTGCGAACCAGTTTGCCACAGAGCTGATGGAGAACTATAAACAGCAGGCAATGGAAGCTGGAATCAATGACGTCAGCTATGAAATCGATTATGGTTCACCAAAGGTCAAGATTGCGAAAGATGTTGCGAAAAAATACAACGCCGACCTGATCATTTGCGGAGCGACAGGAATGAACGCAGTGGAACGCTTCTTTATCGGAAGTGTCTCAGAACACATCACCCGTTATGCAACCTGTGATGTCCTGGTCGTCCGGACAGACAAACTTAACTAATCTTCCTTAAAAACAGCAAAGCACGCTGCGAATGATTGCAGCGTGCTTGTTCCGGTTAAACAGATTCTTTTGCCTTTTCAATTTGGACTTTTACCTGTGAGAAACCGGTCCCTCCTGCACTCTTCCTTCTTTCCACTGCATTATACGGATTTAACGCTTCATAAATATCTTCTTCAAATAAAGGATTCATTGATTGATAAACATCCAGAGAGAGGTCTGCAAGATAGCAGCCTTTTTGAATGCAGTCAAGGACAAGCTTGCCGACAATCTCATGCGCTTCACGGAATGGCAACCCCTTCGCTGCAAGGTAATCAGCCAGTTCTGTCGCATTGGAAAAATCGCTCTTGACCGAGCCTTCCATCTGCTCTTTTTTCACATTCATTGTGCTGACCATTCCTGCAAAAATCTTCAGCGACCCCTTTACGGTCTTGACAGTATCAAACATTCCTTCCTTATCTTCTTGCATATCTTTGTTGTATGCCAGAGGCAGTCCCTTCAATACCGTCAGCAATCCCATCAAGCTTCCGTATACACGTCCGGTTTTACCGCGGATGAGTTCAGCCATATCCGGGTTTTTCTTCTGCGGCATGATGCTGCTTCCAGTAGTAAAAGCATCTGAAAGTTCAATGAACTGGAACTCCTGACTCGACCAGAGGATGATCTCCTCGCAAAGCCGTGACAGATGCATCATTAAGATAGAGCTGCCTGAGAGGAACTCGAGGATAAAATCACGATCGCTGACAGCATCAAGACTGTTTTCATATATTCCTTCGAAGCCAAGGAGCTCGGCAGTTAAATGGCGGTCAATCGGGAAAGTTGTCCCGGCAAGCGCACCTGCTCCAAGGGGGGATAGATTGATTCTTTTCAGACTGTCAGCATATCGCTGTTTATCGCGGTCGAGCATCCAGTAATAGGCCATCAGATGATGGGCAAAAGAAATCGGCTGTGCCCTCTGCAAATGTGTATATCCTGGCATTAGAGTTTCAATATTTTGTTCCGCCTGTTGGATCAATTTATTTTGGAATTCCGAAATCAACTCGATGATTTCGGCAACTTGCTCTTTAAGGTAAAGGTGCATATCTGTTGCAACCTGGTCATTCCTGCTTCTGGCGGTATGGAGTTTCCCTCCAGTCGGACCGATCAATTCGGTCAGGTGATGCTCAATGTTCAGATGAATATCCTCCAGCTTGGCTGAGTATTCAAGTTCACCTTCACTGGCCTTGAGTTCGAGATCCTTTAATCCTTGAATGATGCTGTCCGCCTCGGACTCTGTGATGATTCCACACTTCGCAAGCATCGTGGCATGAGCAATGCTCCCCTCAATGTCCTGCTTCGCTAATTCCTGGTCAAAGCCGATTGATGCTCCGAACTCATCAACCCACTCCTCTGCGGATCCGGTGAATCTTCCGCCCCATAGTTTCTTCACACTGTCACCTTCTTGCCCTGGACCATGCTGTGAACAACTGTAGGAAGACCCCAAAGGTTGATGAATCCAACAGCTGCGCTATGGTCAAACTCATCATCTGCAGTATAAGTAGCCAATTTTTCATTGTATAGTGAATATGGAGATTTTCTGCCTTCGATGATCGCATGCCCTTTGAATAATTTAACACGCACTGTACCGGTGACGTGCTTCTGGGTTGATTTTAAGAAGGCGGCCAGTGCCTCCTGAAGTGGCGAGAACCATAGGCCTTCATAAATCAATTCTGTCATCTTTTTCTCAATCACTGGTTTGAAATGGGCAACTTCTTTTACAAGAGTGATGTCCTCAAGTTCCTTATGCGCTTTGATCAATGTCATCGCCGCTGGAGCTTCGTACACTTCGCGAGACTTGATGCCGACAAGTCGGTTCTCTACATGATCGATTCTTCCGACCCCATGCTTACCCGCAATCAAGTTCAGCTCCAGGATTAATTCTGAAAGTGGATATACTTTCCCATCAATCGCTGTTGGTACACCTTCGACAAATTCAATTTCGATCACATCTGGCGTATCAGGCGTGTCTTCCAGCTCAGCCGTCAATTCATACGCTTCAACCGGCGGTGCCTGCCATGGATCCTCGAGAATGCCGCATTCATTGCTTCTTCCCCAAAGGTTCTGGTCGATTGAGAACGGGCTGTCAAGATTGATTGGAATCGGGATGCCGTTATTTGCCGCATAAGCGATTTCTTCCTCGCGCGACCATTTCCAGTCGCGGACTGGAGCAATTACCTTTAGATCAGGGTTCAATGCTTTGATCGATACTTCAAAGCGCACCTGGTCGTTTCCTTTCCCGGTGCATCCGTGTGCTACCGCTACTGCACCTTCCATTTCTGCAATTTCTACTAGTTTCTTAGAAATTAAAGGACGGGAAAGTGCGGATACTAATGGGTACTTCCCTTCGTATAATGCATGTGCCTGCAATGCAAATAATGCATAATCATTGGCGAATTCTTCTTTCACATCCAGCACATAAGACTGGATCGCACCAATTTTGAGCGCTTTTTCTTTAATAAACTGAAGATCCTTTCCCTCTCCCACATCAAGGCAGCATGCAATAACTGCATATCCTTGGTCTTTCAGCCATTTGATTGCAACAGAAGTATCGAGACCGCCTGAATAGGCGAGAACCACTTTATTTTGAGTCATTTTTAAGCTCCTTTTCATTTTCGAATATTTATTCATCAAATTTAATTTTTATTCATGTTTATAAAATTAACAGGTTTTCTGGAATTTTTCAAGACTAAAATTACTTTTTTTATGAAGTATGGAAAGCTGGGGTGGCCAGACTAGTATGGAAGAGGATTTAAAAGTATAGTAGAATGTAAGCAGTGATTATCGGAATGGGGGCTTATCAGATATGGAACAATATTTTCTTTTTAACAGCCGACTGGGCATTCCCCTGCCTTCGCTAAAAGAAAACTGGGATGATTATGACATTGATACAAAGCACGCCATCCTGCTCCACTGGGAAAAAATTCGCGGAAGCATTCCAGACCGTATCGGAGAGCTGGAAAGAACGATCAATATAAAACAAGCTCAACTTTCAGATGAGAGCAACTTCATTCGCTCTTGTGAATTGAACAGTGAAATCGCAGAGCTTGCATCCATTATCAACGACCTCTGGCTCTGGTACCGCACCCACCAGGACATTTCATCAGATAAGATGCATCAATAGTTGATCGCATAAAAAAATAGCCTGGAGCCACTCCAGGCTATTTTTTGTATCTGAACTTCCTGCCAATAATAATTCCCACAACAAGAAAAATGGCCCCAAACATTTTAATTACACCATTTCCTATGTAATTCAACTCATTGATAGTGGAACCAATTAATATGCTGCCAATCAGGATAAATATAATTCCGATGATTAGTCTCAAGATTACCCCTCCTTCTGGGATTTAACGAAAATTATGTAACCTTAGACGAACAATATTTAGGATTAAGGGCGCAAAATTTTAGGATTTCATCCTCAATGAATGACTTCTGCTTTTACCGTTTTTCATAGCTCCACTCTTTTTCGGGCAATGCATGACCTCTGCTTTTACCGTTTTCCAACCTGACACCATTTTAAGGGCAATGCAGGTCTTCTGCTTTTACCGTTTAGCATCATGCCAGCCATTTTCGGGCAATGCAGGCCTTCTGCTTTTACCATTTTGCATCCCGCCACCCTGTTTTGGACAAAGCAATAAAGTAATTCCTCAACAGCATTTAATTTCCACAAAAATCCATTGATGACCTCTATTTCTTTACAAAAGGCTCTGTTAAATTTGACTGTTGATTTTCGTTCCACGCGCTTCGCTTTCCGCGGGCAGTCTGGGAGCCTCCTCGACGCTTTACGCGTCTGCGGGGTCTCCCATGACTTGCTCATCCCGCAGGAGTCTTCGCGCCTTCCACTACAATCAACAGGTAATAAAAATCAACATTGGGCAATAACAGAGCCTTACAAAAAAAAAAGATGAAACCCGTTAAGATTTCATCCTCAGTCCGATTGAATTACAAATCCTTCGTCAGTTCCCTTACTACATGCCCGATTTCAGGGATGATCAGCTTTTCCATCGCCAGGCGGACTGCTCCTGTCGAGCCTGGTGTTGAGAATACAGCGCGGTCATTTACGACACCGGCAGCTGCGCGAGACAATATTGCTGCTGAACCGATATCCTCCTGGTAGCTCAGCATGCGAAAAATTTCGCCGAATCCCGAAATTTCTTTTTCAAATAGCCCCTGGACCGTTTCAATTGTGACGTCCCTCTTGGCGATTCCGGTTCCGCCGTTAGTGAGGACTACATCGACCTCAGGATTGCTGCAGCCTTTCCGGACTTCTGCTTTAATAGGTTCTGCCTCATCTTTGACAATCACATAATCGACAATCTTATGTCCGGCGGCTTCGAGCATATCCATCATCAGCTTGCCGCTCTTATCTGTATCTGCCGTTCTGGTATCACTGACAGTAATCACCTTGCAGCGCACCTGGCTTGGCGCAGCCTGCTTATGTTCCTGTGTGCTCATCAACTACAGTTCCCCTTTTTCTTTGAAATATCTCATCTGGTAAAATTTATGGGCGAATTCTGTTACTCTGCGGGTCAATTGATAGTTTGCCCCTGCCCCGATCGCTATGCTGATTACAGGCATACCTTGTATATGCTTTTTGCGGAATAACAGAATCGCCATTCCTTTGAAGATTTGTTTAATAGGCTGCTCAAGCCATGTAATATCTGTCAGGTCTTCGTTTCCTTGATAAAAATAAAAGTCATCAGCCTGTTCAATGTCATTTTTCAGCTCTTCCCACCCTGCACTCTGCATTCTCGAAGGCATTGTAGCAGTATGGAAGACCTTTAATGCAATCATCATCTCGAATGGTGTGTTCACTTCAAATCCATAGTTCATTGCCACCAGCTGGACGATTCTCAGATTTATGACGGCCATTGCGGGCATATCTGCCCCTAACACGAGATTTCCGCCGCTGCCTGACATACCTCCCTGGACTAAAGAGTAGAGCCTGTGACGGGCGATTTGCTGTCCTGCGATATATTCCAGCTGTTCAATCGGCAGCTCTCTTAAATCCTGGACAGTCAATAGCTCAGGCTGGAATACCCTGCCTGCTGCAAGAATCCGTTCCTTCGCGTCCATCTGAAGCTGTGACCCTTGAATCAAAGAATGAAGATGGAACAGCCAGGAATCAAACAAGGTAAAAAAACGTTCCTGCACTTCCTCAGGCAAAAGTGAAAAGGATCGCTCAAGGTATCGGTCATATGCCAGTTCAAAATCATTCGGCTGATAGTCATACAGCTTATTTTCCCAAAGATTTAATTCCTCCAGCACTTTTTGTTCCCGTTCTGATAAAGGCATTGATAAACCCCCAGCATGTGAATTTTCTTCCAGTATAGCACAAATTATCTTCCTGCATAAAAAAGGCAGAAGCGCCACCGCTTCTGCCTGAAACATTATTTATTTCGCCAAACGCACAACATCGCGCGCGATCATGACTTCTTCGTCTGTCGGGATGACCATTACTTTTACTGGTGAATGCGGATAGCTGATGAATGCTTCTTCACCGCGTACTTTATTCAATGCAGGATCCCAGTAGATGCCCATGAACTCAAGTCCTTGCAGTACGCGTGCACGGATTGCAGAACTGTTTTCACCGATACCAGCAGTGAAAATGATCGCATCAACACCGCACATGCGGGCTGCGTATGAACCAATGTATTTATGGATTCTGTCTGCGAATACCTTCAACGCCAGCTCAGCACGCTCGTTTCCTTTTTCTGCTTCGTCTTCGATATCACGAAGATCGCTGGAGAATCCAGATACACCTAGCATGCCGCTTTCCTTGTTTAACACATCGAGTACTTCGTCAGCGTTTTTATGTGTTTTTTCCATGATGTATGGAATCAAAGCTGGATCGATATTACCAGAACGAGTACCCATTGTCACACCAGCAAGTGGAGTGAATCCCATGGATGTATCGATTGACTTACCGCCTTCGATCGCAGCGATACTAGCGCCATTTCCAAGGTGGCAGGAAATAAGGCGAAGATGCTCAACAGGGCGTCCAAGCATTTCAGCTGCACGCTGGGAAACATACTTGTGTGATGTGCCATGGAAGCCATATTTACGGATACCAAATTCTTTATAGTAGTTATATGGAAGGCTGTACAGGAATGAGTTTTCAGGCATTGTCTGGTGGAATGCTGTGTCAAATACCGCAATAGCCGGTACTGCTGGAAGCACCTGCTGGAATGCACGGATTCCAGTCAAATTAGCTGGGTTGTGCAATGGCGCAAGCTCTGAAAGCTCCTCGATTTTCTGGAGGACTTCTTCTGTGATCAGGACAGAATCGCTGAATTCTTCTCCGCCGTGAACGACACGATGGCCAATTCCTTCGATTTCATCAAGAGATTGGATGATTCCCAATGATGTCAGCTTATCTAGAAGGATTTTTACCGCAACTGAATGGTCTGGGATATCCGTAACTTCCTTGTTCTTTTCACCATTTACAGAGATTGTGAAGATTGAATCCTTAAGACCGATTCTTTCTACAATCCCTTTTGTGATGACTTCCTCGCTCGGCATTTCGAATAACTGAAACTTTAGTGATGAACTGCCGGCATTGATTGCAATGATTTTAGCCATTTTTGTACCGCTCCTTTTATATAACAACCTGATTAAATATACAGTGAAATAGTACACCTTTATTGTGTGCTACAGGCCGAAATTATATCTCTCAATGTTCCATTTAAACACTGTCTTTTTCACATTTCAAGCAAAGCTTTTCCAAACAGGAAATGAGTTTTTATTCAGATACTTCTAATGATTAGAAAAAAATACTGCCATGTTGTTTTTACCCGGATCAAAGAAAAAAGAACCAGAAAAATGAATCCGGTTCCACCTCTTATTATTTCTCTATTCTTTTATTTTCAGCAAACCATTGGTCGATTTTATTGAGCATCCGGTTCACTGCAGGTCCGTCAGATAGCTTTGGAAGTTCGGCCAGCAAGGCCTGTTTAGGTGCTTTTACATCTTCACCTTTCTTTTGAAGGATCAAGATGCTTTTGGCAGCTTGCTTATTTTTGAACAAGGAAGCCGGCAGCTGTAATACTCCCTGCACGATGAGATGATTTTTGATAAACTCATGCAGCAGAGGAGCTTGTTCGCTTTCAAATAAACCATTAGGAATCATAAAGAACAAGTATCCGCCCTCTTTTACATGCTTCGTACTTTGTTCGATGAACATATGGTGAGAATAGGTGTGCCCTTCCTTTGCTTTTACCTCATAATCCTCTGCCCTCAGGTCATTTGGATAATAACCGACTGGAAGGTCGCATATAACAGCATCCGAGGGATCAACAAAAAGCGGTTCAAGGCTGTCCTGGTTAAAGAATTCAACAGGATGCTTCTGAAGGTTCGCATTCGCGAAGGCAAGCCGGATGAGCAAATCATCGATATCGACACCGATGGAATCGATTTCCTTGCCTGTCTGCTGGTTCAGCACGGTCGAGAGGAGGTTTCCGGTCCCGACAGCAGGGTCAAACAGCCTGAATGACTTCTTATCGATAAACTTGTTGACCAGGTAGCCAATGAACATGCCGACAGAATCAGGTGTCATCTGATGGTTGGGCTGTACATGCTCCTTCATCCCCTTCAGAATCGCCAGCTGGAAGCCTTTGCGGATTTCTTCCTTGCTGAAAGCATCCAGATTGATTTCCTTATAGACTTTCTCAAGCCTCTTCTTAGCCATTTCATTCATTTCGTCCTGAAGGACCGTTCCCTGGAACATATTTTCCCCAGTTTCAGCCAGTGCCTCTAAATATGTACATGAAAGTTCTTCTTTTAATAGGTCCGCCGTTGTATTAAAAGCGGTAAAAAGTTGTTCTACCGGAGTGATACTCACTTTTCTTCCTCCCGATTCGATAGTATCCATCTATTTTAGCCATGTTTCCACTTAACTACAAGGCTTATGATTTGGCCAGAAAACAAGCCGCAGAAATTTCTGCGGCTTGTCCATGGATGCTCTTATCTAGCTTGTTTTGCAGCTTCTACTGCTGCTTCATAATCTGGATGATCAGTCACTTCACTCACATATTGTACATATGTTACTTTGTCATTTGAATCAACTACGAATACGGCACGAGCCAGAAGGCGAAGTTCTTGAATCGCCACTCCGTATGCCTCTCCGAATGAAAGCTCACGGTGGTCAGAAAGCGTTTGGACATTTTCAATACCGGCTGCACCGCACCAGCGCTTCTGTGCAAATGGCAGGTCAACGCTCACTGTCAATACCTTAACATTATCAAGTTTAACAGCTTCCTCGTTAAAACGGCGAGTTTCTGCATCACAAACTCCTGTGTCAAGAGAAGGAACTGCGCTGATCAGTCTAACTTGACCTTTCGTATTCTGAAGTGTCACTTCAGACATGTCATTTGCAAGCACTTTAAAATCAGGTGCCTGGTCTCCAACCTTTACTTCATTTCCTAACAATGTAACTGGGTTCCCCTTAAATGTAACAGATGCCATACCTGCTCATCCTCCTTGTCCAATTTATGTACAGTGTTAATATATCTTTTTAAAAATATTTTTGCAATTATTTTACGAAGCTCATTTACTACCTTTCTAACTTTGAATCTGAATAAATCTGCAAGGGTCTTTCAGGTGACTTTCAACCTTCCAGAAATCCTCTAAAATATGTTCACAAAGGAATGCTGCCTCTCCAAACCAGGAGGGCAGCATTGCATTTAAATATCAAGATCTGTTTTCGGTCCGTTGTAAGCAGATTGATTATTGGATTGGTTTTGCTGATTCTGGCTGCTATCCTGGCTGTTCTGGTCTTTCTTGGACATCATTTGCTGAATTTTTTCCACTGCCTGCGGTGCCAGGTCAAGAATTTTCTCATACAAATGTGTGCTTTCGTCAAGATGGAGCATTTTTACACCTTTTGAACTTACAATCAAAAAGGCGATTGGTGTGATCGAAACTCCTCCACCGCTGCCTCCTCCAAAAGGATGCTGTGCTCCTCCTCCAGACTTGCCTTCTGAACCTCCGGAACCGCCGGAGCCTCCCTTTGAGCTTTCCAAAACAAATTCACTTCCACCAGCCGCAAAACCAAAACCTACCTTCGAAACTGTCAGGATTACACTTCCATCCGGTGTTTCTACAGGGTCCCCAATGATTGTATTAACATCAATCATTTCTTTCAAACTTTCCATGGCAGTAGTCATAAGTCCTTGAATTGGATGGTCGGACATTCCTGCTTCCTCCTTTTAAACGGTATTAGTTTTATCACCAGAAAGAGCGGATAGAGGCTTTGATTTAAAATCCGGCCATCCGCCTTTCCAATATTTAACCAGCTTTATTCCTGCTAAAATAGCATGCCCGACTCTGACTTGAATCATACATTTAAAGCTAGTCATTGATACGGCATGCTGAAAGCTCGGTGTAATCGACATGACCGGCATCTCTTTCAGTTTCATATAATGGCTGAGGACACCAATCATACCGCCTTTCACAGCCCAAAAAGCACCCGTGATTACTCCTGTTGCGGCCGCATCTCCTACGCCAACCATCGTGTGCCATTCAATATTCTGGATCACTACTTTGCTTAGAAACTCTTTGATGATCTTATGGAGGCCGACGACATGAACGACCAATTGCTTAAAATCATTAATACTATTTATGATGTCATCCTTATCCTCCTGTATCACCTTTTCACTTTTTAGATTTTCATTAGGACCTGTTTTGACTTTTTGTTCAGCAATAATGGTGGGTGAATTATCATCGATTTTAATAACCGGGACATCGACCTTATAGGTAATTAGCCCACCCCATGCTTTTACGGTCACTTTTAAGTGATCATTATCATTCCCGTGGAAATAATCTAAAAAAATCTTCACTTTCGTTATAAGGATTATAATGGCCAATACGGTGAGAAGCAGTATGGTCAGCAGCACCCATTTCATTATTCTCCACACCCTTTCAGCCTATTATTATCAACAAAATCCAAAAAAATAAACCTGCCGAAGCAGGTTCAAATTCATCGAGGTTCATATATGACAGTTGTATCGGCAAACAAATCATGCAGAGCCTGTTTCTTCTTGGTGAAGGCAACAACCACATACAAAACCATGATTGTCGCTGATATGAAACGGCCGATCCATTCACGGAAAATGACCGTCCCCCAAGAAAGGCGCCTGCCATCAAGTTCTACCACTTTTAATCCAAAGACCATTTTACCAAGTGTCTGTCCGTAGAATTTCGTCATCAGGACAAAATATAAGTAGAAAACGATAGCCGTAGCGATCCCGATTGGAGATAAGATCCCATTCTCCACTAATGGTACATCCAATGCCCGGAAAATCGGATTAATGATCATCCTGTTGATGCTCCCAATTACAATTAAATCCAGCAAATACGCCCAAAACCGAGTCCAGAATCCAGCATAGAGACCACTGAATCGATCATATGCGATATCCCCATTCAGCCTATCATCATGATGGTTTTCTTCCGGTAACTGTTTGGAAGACACTACGTACTCTTCTTTAAGTGCTGGTTCTCCTGCCTGTGGCTCAAGCTGGTGATTTATTGGCTCAGAAGCAGCCCTGGATTCCTCGTTTAACACATCATTCGGATCAGGCTTGAGTTCATCTTTTTCATATTCGTTTGAATTCATCTTTGTCCCCCCTTATTCCGCATATAAATACATGAGGCGCGGAGAATTGGGTTGGGACAGCAGCTTCATCATGCCTGCCATTTCTGCGTCTTTTCCGATGATTTTTTGTGCTCCCATGCTAAAGAGCGACCCGAAGCTCATGCTTTCTGTGTACTTCACGACAGTAGCATCGCCGAGTTTTTCATCCTTCCTTACCTTCTCGATGACATCTTCAAGATAACCAAATCCGTCGATTAATTTTAGCTGCTTCGCCTGGCGTCCATCATAAATCCGGCCATCTGCAATTTTCTTGACCTGTTCAACAGACATTCCTCGCCCTTCCGAAATGACCTTGACGAATCCCTCATAAGAGTTATCGATCATCGATTGCAGGATGTCGCGCTCCTCTTCTGTCATCGCTCTTGTTGGGCTCATGATATCCTTGTATGGTCCACTCTTGATCGTTGTGAATTCCACTCCGTACTTCTCAGCAAGGCCGGCATAATTAATTCCCTGCATGATGACGCCAAGAGATCCTGTCAGCGTTTCAGGGCTTGCAAAGATTTTATCTGCAGGGGCAGAAACATAATATCCCCCGGATGCTGCCATTGATCCCATCGAAACATAGATTGGTTTTTTCGTTTCCTTTTGGATTTCCTTGATCTTGTCATGGATTTCCGCACTTTCCACAACCCCTCCGCCTGGGGAATTCACGCGGAGAATGATCGCTTTTACATCTCCATCTTCTTTTACATAATCAAGCTGTTCCATGAATGCCTTATGATTATAGAGCGGACTTTCAAAGAATGATTCCGCATCTCCTGTATCCTGGATGACACCATCAATTGATAATACTGCGATTTTGCTCAGCATGTCACCCTCTTCAATAATCTCCTCTGCAAACATTTCTTCCGACACAGCAAACATATCTGTGAACGCATTTTCCGCATCACTGAACGCGACGGTTGAAAGGAGATTGATGACCGTTGAAGCAACAAATAACCCGACGGCAATACCAAGTGCCGCCCATCTTTTTCCATTCATCTCTAAGCCCCCTTATAAATTCCTTGTACTTTCAAAAAGTTATGAAAAAATGCTAAACTAATGTCAATAACATTTATTTTAGCAAAAGTTTTCAAAAGTGGGTAAAAATATGGAAGAAATACATAATGTTTGGAGGAATCAATCATGCCAGATCGCCGCAATATTTATTTTTACCATAAACCAGACTCAAGCATGTTGGAAAAAGTTGAGCCTCTTTATGAGCTTGCCCGCCGCTACGATTTCAATATTGTCACTGACTTTCGTATCGCCAATATCATCGTCAGCGTAGGCGATGACGGGACATTCTTGCAAGCTGTAAGGAAAACAGGATTTCGTGATGATTGCCTGTATGCCGGAATTTCAACGACCGGTTCATTGAATATGTATTGTGACTTCCATGTTCAAGATACTGATAAAATGATTGAAGCAATCACGACATCACAGATCGAAGTCAGACGCTATCCTACAATTGAGGTCACAATCGATGAGGAAACTGCGTTTACCTGCCTGAATGAGTTCAGCGTCCGCTCGGGCATCATCAAGGCTTTTGTAATGGATGTATTTATTGATGATATCCATTTTGAAACGATTCGCGGAGACGGCATGATCGTCGCGACGCCTACTGGCAGCACCGCCTATAACAAGTCCGTCAACGGAGCTGTTGTTGATCCACTGCTTCCATGTATGCAGGTTAGCGAGCTTGCTTCAGTAAACAATAACCACTATCGGACACTCGGTTCCTCTTTCATCCTGAGCGGTGACCGAAAGCTTACATTCAAGGTTGCCCAGGACGGCAACGATTATCCAATCATGGGAATGGACAATGAAGCCCTCAGCATCCAGCATGTAGATAAATTCGATGTGAAACTGAGCAACAAAATCATCAAAACTGTCAAACTCAAAGACAACTCCTTCTGGGAAAAAGTAAAGAGGACATTTTTATAAGCCAACAGGCAAAAACGAGCTGCGGATTGATCCGCAGCTCGTTTTACATATGCATACCTTTTTCTTTTTTCCACTTGACTGTCAATGCTGCCGCCATCCTGGTCCTTGATAGGGAATACAAGATTAATGCTGACCAGATAAAGGTAAAGGCAAGGAGATGGACAGTTGAGAAAGTTTCCTGGTAAACGAAGACTCCAAGAATCAAAGTCAAGGTTGGAGCGATATATTGGAGGATTCCAAGTGTAGCGAGCGGAATCCTTTGCGCACCCTTGGCAAAAAACAATAAAGGAACAGCAGTAGCTGCACCAGCGCCAGCCAGCAGAAAGCTAGTTGTCCATGAACCCGCAAAGAGCTCGTTGGATCCCTGGGCAATTAAGTAGCCAATGTAGATTCCTGCGAGAGGCATGACAACCAATGTTTCAAGCGCAAGACCTACAGCAGAATCAACTTTAATCAACTTCTTGGCAAGTCCATACAGCCCGAATGAGATTGCCAGCGACAGAGCAATCCATGGAAATTGTCCATACGAAATGGTCATGATCAATACACCAATTGCGGCAAGCGCAAAGGATGTGTATTGCAGAACTGTCAGTCTTTCCTTCAGGAAAACCATTCCCAGAAGAACACTGACGAGAGGGTTGATATAGTAGCCAAGACTTGCCTGAATCATCTGGTCAGTATTGACTGCCCAAATATAGATGAACCAGTTGATGCTGATGAGCAATGAGGCTATGACGAGCGCCCCTAATTGCTTTTTATTTTTCGCAAGACCTCGAAACGTCACTGTGAATAGATTCCATTTCTTATTGAATGCCAGTACAATGGCGACGAAGAAAAATGACCAGAATACCCTGTTGGCCAGTATTTCATCTGCATTCACATGATGGAGCAACTTCCAATAGATTGGGAGAACACCCCATATGATATAAGAAAAAGCTGCATACAAGACTCCAGCCTGCTGTTCGGTCCTTTTCATCCGATTCGCACCCCTAATCTTTCTAGACTCGAAATAATATTATTATAAGGGCGAAGTCCGGCACTGACAATCTTTTTTTGAAACCAATAAAAGACAAATGTGTTAGCCGTAAATTTCAAAAAAAATAACCCATATTGGGTTATTTTTTTGGATTGAGTTTAAAGTTGTATCCGAATGTCTCTTCAGCAGATGAAATTTTATATCCAAACCCAGATTTGAAATCTAAAAATATTTTACTGGGAAGGGATTCTAATGATTTTTTGGGCACAAAGAAATTTATCCCTTCCTCCGAAATGACCTCATCCTCTGCCTGCTTTTCTTCAATGTGGAGTTGAATATCTGTAGCGATTGAGCAAGTTCCTACAAACTCAGCTAATATTCGTATGCCTTCGCCTTTGTTGAATTGGACCTTTTTCAATTCTTCCAGCGCAGCATCTCTTATTTCGATTTCCAAACATAATCACCCTTTCTGGTTTATATATACCCAAGTTCCTCAACTACACTCTTGGATATACCATTCCTTCCAAAAGAAAAGCAGACCGGAATCAGTCTGCTTTTCTTTCGTAATATTATCTTGCTCCCTCAAGTTCTTTCTTTCTTAACTCGACTCTGCGGATTTTTCCAGAAGTGGTTTTTGGCAGTTCATCCAGGAATTCGATTTTGCGCGGGTATTTGTATGGCGCAGTCAAATCCTTAACGTGCTGCTGCAGCTCTGCAACAAGGTTTTCCTTTTCAGGTGTGACACCGTCACGCAGGACAACAAATGCTTTGACGATATGTCCCCGGATTTCATCCGGTGATGCAACTACAGCACATTCCTTTACATATGGATGTTTAACAAGAGCATCCTCTACTTCGAAAGGACCGATTGTGTAACCTGAACTGATGATGATATCATCGCCGCGCCCTTCGAACCAGAAATAGCCTTCCTCATCCTTGCTCGCTTTGTCGCCTGTGACGTAATAATCACCACGGAACTGCATTGCAGTACGCTCTGGATCCTTATAATAGTTTTTGAACAATGCCGGTGTCTCAACATGGACAGCGATGTCGCCGACTTCACCAGGGGCACAAGGTTCGCCGTTCTCGTTGATGATTTCAACCCGGTTTCCAGGTGTTGGCTTGCCCATTGAACCAGGTCTTAATTCCATGCCCTTTGATACTCCGACAAGCAAGGTATTTTCCGTCTGGCCATAGCCATCACGGACCTCAACATCGAAATGTTTCTTGAAGGTCTCGATTACTTCGCGGTTAAGAGGTTCCCCTGCTGAAACCGCACTGTGGAGTCCCGGAAGATTATAGTCGCTCAGGTTTTCGACCTTAGCCATCAAACGGTATTCAGTTGGTGTGCAGCAAAGAACATTGACATTATATTTTTGTAAAAGTGACAGGTATTGCTGAGGTTCAAATTTCCCCTGGTAGACCAGCCCTGTTGCTCCGGTACCCAAAACGGATAAGAATGGGCTCCAGATCCACTTTTGCCATCCTGGGCCTGCTGTAGCCCATACAGTATCTCCCTCTTCAATCCCAAGCCAATTTGTCGCTGCTGTGCGAAGATGTGCGTATGCCCATCCATGAGTATGGACAACTCCTTTTGGATTCCCAGTCGTGCCGGACGTATAGCTTAAAAATGCCATGTCATCCCGCTCGGTATTTGCCGCCTGAAGATCTTCCGAAGCTGACTCCATTTCTTTATCGAGGTGGATCCAGCCTTCTTTTTCTTCACCAATAACAAACTTCGGCAGTCCTTCTACTTCTGCAAGCCCTGTGAATTCAACCGTATACGGTGCATAGCTGATGATGGCTTTTACATCACCATGGGTGACTCTGTATTGAAAATCTTTCGCTCTGAGCATTTCAGAACTCGGAATGACAACCAGTCCCATTTTCAGCGACGCAATATATACCTGATACGCCTCAATAAGCCTTGGCACAACGATCAGTACAACATCTCCCTGTTTTAATCCATGGTTCAAGAAAACGTTTCCAATTTTATTCGCATTTTTTAATAGTTCACGATATGTAATTTCTTTTGTGCTTCCTGCTTCATTTTCCCATAGGATTGCTTTTCTTTCCGGCTCCTGGGCGTAGCGCTCCATTTCGGATACAAGATTATACTTTTGCGGTGCAATCAATTGTTCCCTGTTCATACTCTTCCCCCTAATAATGTTTTTAGATCAGGCTGATGCCGGAAAATGTTTTTCTGGACTTTTCTAGAAACAGCCCTTTTAGAATCCCCAATTCCTATTATACAAAATTATTCAAAAATTTAAAATTATACGATAACATTTTTTTGAAATAATAAAAGAAGCAGGGCATTTGCCCCGCTCCTTGTAGCCATGTTATTAATTTTTAATTAGCGAGAGAATCCGCCACCAAGTTGTTGTTCAGCCATTTGAACTAAACGCTTAGTGATTTCTCCTCCTACAGAACCGTTAGCACGAGAAGTTGTTTCTGCACCAAGGCTAACTCCAAATTCAGTAGCGATTTCGTACTTCATTTGGTCAAGAGCTTGTTGTACACCAGGTACTACTAGTTGATTTGAGCTGTTGTTTGCCATGTGATTTCACCTCCTTGTGAGTATAGAATGTGTAGAATCACATGGCTTAATACAAAACTTAAATTGGTAATTGTTCACAAATTTTTAACAAATGAAGACATCGTTAAAATAAATCATCAACAGGGTCGTCTTTTCGTTCTGATGCCGGCTTAATTACCATGCGTTCGGTTCCTTCGACGGCCTTTTGGATCAATTCATCGAAATCAAAAAAGCTCTCAAAGTTCTGGACTTTTTCAAGACGCGGTTTTGTTTTAGGGGAGGAAGGTACAAATACCGTACAGCAATCCTCATAAGGCCTGATGGAAATGTCATGAGTATCGATTGTATTGGCAATGTTCATGATTTCAAGCTTATCCATCGTAATCAACGGCCTGATGATGGGCGTGCTTGTCACCTCATTGATCGCATACATGCTTTCAAGTGTCTGGCTCGCTACCTGTCCAAGGCTTTCACCAGTGATGATCGCCAGCCCGCCTTGCTTTTCCCTGATGGCGTCTGTAATGCGGAGCATTAGCCTTCTAGTCGTTGTCATCGTGTAATTTTCCGGAACCTGCTTATGGATTGCCTGCTGGACCTCCGTAAAAGGTACGATATGCAGTGCAAAGTGGCCGTTCACTTCGGCTAGTTTTTCAGCGAGATCGATGACCTTTTGCTTGGCACGTTCGCTTGTAAATGGCGGGCTGAAGAAATGGACTCCTTCTACTTCAAGGCCTCTTTTCATTGATAGATACCCAGCAACCGGGCTGTCAATCCCACCTGATAGCATCAGCATTCCCTTGCCTCCAGATGCAGCAGGCAGTCCACCGGCACCCATGATGGTCTCAGCAGAAATATAGGCAGCTTCTTTCCTGATTTCAATCAGGAGATTAATATCTGGATTTCTAACATCTACCTTCAATCCATCGTTGTTTCTTAAGATATGGCCGCCGAATTCAGAATTGATTCCGTTTGTATCAAGTTCGAAGGATTTATCTGAACGCTTTGCGGTAATTTTAAAAGTTTGTCCAGGCTTATGAATTTTCCGGAAAAGTTCAAGAGCTGCATCCTTCATTCTTTCAAGATCTTTTTCGACCTTTACGGCAGGGCTGAAAGACTGGATTCCAAATATATTTTTGAGCTTATCGCCAATCTCATTGCTGTTTTCCCCATTCAGCAGGATGAACATCCGGTCTCTGTCTGCCTGAATGTCGGCCATTGGATATTCACTTAGAGCCCTCTTGATATTTTTCCTTAACCGATCAATGAATTTATTCCTGTTTCTTCCTTTAGTCGATATTTCTCCATATCGAACCAATATGCGGTCATACATCATTTTTTTACTACCTCGCTTAAATGTTTTACTGCAGCTGCTACTGCTCTAGCAGCCTGATCTGCTTCTTCCACTGTATTGCTGTAAGACAGGCTGATTCTTATTGCACGCTCTGCCTCGTCCACAGGTACACCCATTGCCATCAGAGTCTTGCTGGCCGCCTTCTTTTTTGAAGAACAGGCGCTAGTAGTTGATACATAAATATCTTTTTCCTCCAGCGCATGAACAAATGTTTCAGCCTTCAGCCCTGGTAAAGAAAAATTCAGTATATGTGGTGCGGAATTTACGATTGGAGTGTGAATGGTAATTTCCTTGATTTGGCTAATTCCATCCCTTAATCTTTCCATCGCAGCTGCCATTTGATTCAATTTTTCTTTTCTTTGTTCAAGAGTCATTCTCAGCGCCTTCGACATCGCGACCATTCCCGCTACATTCTCGGTTCCGCTCCGCTGTTTCCATTCCTGATTCCCGCCGGAAAATAAAGGGGAGATAAGAACGCCTTCCTTAATGAACAATGCTCCTGTCCCCTTTAAGCCATGGAATTTATGGCCGGATATGGTGCATAAATCGATTCCTGATCCATAAAAATCCACTGGGACCTTCCCGACACCCTGGACATGATCCACATGAAAAAACGCTTTAGGATACTTTTTCAGCATAGCACCAATTTCTGTTATAGGCTGAATGGTGCCAACCTCATTATTGACATGGATGACTGACACAAGGATTGTATCATCGCGAAGTTCCTTTTCGATTTTCTCGACACTTACAAATCCATCAGCATCCGGTTGGACGTATGTAACTTCAAATCCTATTGATTCAAGCTGCACCATCGCATTATGGATGGATGCATGCTCAATGTTTGTAGTAATGATATGCCTTCCTCTGTCGCGATGGGCCATTGCTACACCTTTTACCGCCAGATTATTGCTTTCAGTCCCACCGGAAGTGAAAAGGATTTCTGTCGTTTTAACATTCAGAAGCTTGGCAATCTGAGAGCGCGCCTGCTGCAGCAGTTTCTCTGCCTGGCCGCCAATTTTATGAAGAGAGGATGGATTTCCGAAAAAATCCTCAGATACCTTCAAGAATGAGTCCAAAACTTCTTTATAAGGTTTTGTTGTGGCACTGTTGTCTAAGTAAATCATCATTGTCCCCCTGTTCAAACCTTTTTGCTAACTAGAAATCTTATCATAATAGTGATTTATTGAAAAATCCTCTGTACCACCCTTAGTATCTCCCAAACAATTGGCAAAGAGGAATCTGCACTTACTTTGCAAAAAAACAGGTCTCCATATTGGAGACCGTGCTTTGTTAAGATTGGTTTTCTGATAAGATTACTTCGATTTTTTTCAGCGCTCCTGGTTCTACTTCTTCTATGGAAGTGGCAGCCTGTTCAAGAGCCTGACGGTAATCATATTGCCTGAAATATTCCTCGGCTTCGCGGAGTCCCCGGTCAACCGATGGATAACGGCTGCGGTATCTGTTGCCATATTGGATCACTTGTTCAGCCAGCAAGACGGTTTCAACAATTTCTTCTGTTGATGCTTCTAATTTTTCCACTGTAAGAACGGCAATTTCAAGATATTGATGAACAGATGGAATATCCAGCGGCTTTTGTTCAAGCTTTTCATTCACCTGTTTGATGCTTTCATTTGCATCATCCAAAAGATATTTGTAATCCTGGGACAAGCCAGGCATATTGCTTTTGGAAACAGTCCGGATTAAGTCTGAGATTGTTTTCGAAAGCTCTTTCACTTTCTCCCTTGCAGACATTTCATCCTTCCTCAATGCGCTTAACTTTTCCATGAGGGCTTTTTGCTCCTCAACCAGCTCATCCAACTGCTGCTTCGCTTCTTCAAGTTCGGCCTTGATTGTGCTCTGTGCTGTATCATTTTCAGTAATTCTGTTGTCAATCAGTTCGAATCGCTTAAGCAGTCCCTTTAGTTGCTGTTCTACCTTTGTTTGAGCTGAAAGCTCTTTTTCAGATAAATGGTAGCTTTCCTGGATTTGTCTTGTCTCTTCCTTGAGCGTCTTGCTCTCACTGATTGCCTTGACAAGGATTTCCTTCGCCGCATGCTCTGTCGCCGTGATGTATTGCTTCGCCAGGACTTCCTGTTCAAGCTGATCGAATAACTGGTCTACTCTTTCCTTCAAGACCTGGATACCCTGTTCCGCTTTGTCAACATCCCCATTTTCTAGGGATGCAATGTATTCATTTAATTCATTGCTTATCTCTTCTATCTCAGTTTCAGCATTTAAATGGTCAAGTACATACCCTTGAGCATTCATTTCCTTGACGCCATCCTTCAAATCGCCGACATGGCCTGGAATGATTGATTGGCAGTCGTGCAACAGAGCAGGAATGGATTCCATTTTTGTTGACACTTGTTCAAGCATTCCCGTGATTGACAGTACGGTTTCCCTTGCTTCCAGGTAATTCCCGTTTTCTGTTTTATCGTCAAATTCACTGAATTTTGCCTGGATCTGTTCGAGCAGTGCTTCAAGACTGGCCTCTGCCCTGCCGAAACTGTGGCGGTGGCTCAAGAGGTTCTTCTTGTTCTCTCTGTATAACTCCTTGAGTCCATCGATTTCTTCACGATTTTTTTCTTCGCTTCCGACGAGTTCATTGAGTTCTCCAAGGATTTTTTTGATTTTTTCTTCGGTTTCTGTCAGCTTTCTGTCAATGACAGCAAGAGATTCTTTCGCTTTATTGAATCTGTATTTATCGATGTATTCTTCTGCATCAAATAAATAATCTTCAATCCCTGGAAGCTTGGAAGTAACCAGCTCATCCCATTCCTGGCGCCAGCGCTCGAAAAGCTCCTCTGTCTGTCCAGTCATGTTCAATTGCTTCACTTTTGACATTTCATCCAGTACAGGCCTGTTCATGATATCGATTTTCCACGATTCATACCTGTCAACCTCACTGTAATATTTCCGCTTCATAAAATAGCCAATTAAAAAAAGAATGATTAATATAGCAATTCCGCCAATTATGTACTCCATTATTATCCCCCTGGCCTCACAAATTCCAAGTTCCTTAACCGCTCTATATAAAATGAATTAATAAATATGTGTATAATGTATTTATATTACCATGTAAACGACAATTTTTGACTATTAAAATCATATTTTTTGTTGAAATTATCCGAATTAAGCCGATTTCACTTGAAATCTCGCATAGATACTACGCTGGGAGGTTTGTTTTTATGAAGGACGGACATATCCACACGTCTTTTTGCCCACACGGAACAAATGATACTATCAATGATTATATTGAGAGAGCCCTGCAGATTGGCTACACGGAAATCACCTTTGCTGAACACGCACCACTGCCTGCAGGATTCATTGACCCGACACCCTTAAAAGATAGCGCCATGCGGCGGGAAGATCTGGATGATTATATTAAAACTATCGAGGAAGCGAAGGAAAAGTATAAGGGAAGAATCAAAATCAATACCGGCTTCGAGGTCGATTTTATGGAAGGATTTGAAGATGATACTACTGCCTTTCTTAATGAATACGGATTATATTTGGATGATGCCATTTTATCGGTCCATTTTTTAAAAAATCCTGCTGGCCGCTATGACTGCCTGGATTACAGTCCTGACCACTTTGGGGAAATGGTTGAAACATATGGTTCAGTTGAGGCTGTGCATGACCGTTATTATCAAACCGTTCTAAAATCCATACAGGCCGAATTAGGTTCCTACAAACCCAAAAGGGTTGGGCACATAACCTTGGCGAACAAATTCCAATTGAAGTATCCAGTCCAGCAAACTTTTACTGGAGTGATCATTGACATTCTGGAGAATATTTCAAGGCTAGGTTACGAACTCGACTACAATGGCGCAGGTACCGCTAAGCCTCTTTGCCGGGAGCCATATCCGCCTGAATGGATCATCAATGAAGCAAAGGCGCGGGGCATTAAGCTAGTCTATGGCTCAGACGCTCACCAGGCAAAAGAGCTTGGACAGGGACTGGATGTAATAATTCTATAAAAAAATTAGGAAACCGCCATTTTATCGGTTTCCTAAAGATTTATCAATATTTTATCATGCTGGTGCTGCTCGGCCCGGAGTGTCCCTTTGATCCACTGTGAGATTTCATTGCTGTATTTGTCAGCAAAGTATTTTTCGTGGAGCTGTAAATGTAAAACCTCAGACACATAGTGAGTATTTAAAAATGGCATTGTAAGCAATGCTTTTAGCTGCAGAATACTGAACTGGATAGAAAATTTCTTGAATTCCCCTGTCTCCATGCCAACTTCAAGCACCCTTTTGAACATATAGCGTTCCTTCACATGATAGGTTGACATGATTTCCCGGACAACCTGGGAATCGATGCTCATTTCTCTCAAGATAAATCTTGTTAATTGGATATTTTCACATTGGTATCTTACAACATGATCAACCATCGCGCTCAGGCAAATTTCCGCTCCGCACTCCAACAGCGAAAAACCCTTTTCCAATTCTTCTAGATATCTCTCAAAAAACACGGTAAAACAATTCTCGAGGAGTCCATTTTTATTCTGGAAGTAGTATGAGATATTCGCTGCATTCACATCTGCTTTTGCCGCAATATCCCTCACCGATGTACCATTGAACCCCTTCGTATTGAATAAGTAGATGGCCGCATCAATAATTGCAGCTTTTGAATTTTTTCTCATTGCTCCGCCCCTCGCTTTCCGCAATTAACCTTACTGATTACCATTCGGGGAATGAGTGAAATTCCCTTTAATAAACGCTCGACAAAGTCTCCATTGTTTCGGCGTTTTTTGATACAATGATAAGTAAAACTTCAGGTATGAGGAGGAAAAAAGATGTTTAAAGTCGAAAATTACAGCGATAGCCGTGATAAAAATTACGATTTATTGAATAAACAATTAAAAGCATTGCTTGAGGATGAAAAAAATGCGATTGCGAACCTTAGCAACGCCTCTGCCCTTTTGAACCAATTCCTGGACCGCGTCAACTGGGTTGGCTTTTACTTATTGGAAGAAGGTGAACTCGTCCTCGGCCCATTCCAGGGTCTGCCTGCATGCGTCAGGATTCCGCTCGGAAAAGGAGTATGCGGTACTGCAGCTTCCAAAAAGGAAACAGTACGGGTAGAAGATGTCCATTTATTCCCGGGCCACATCGCATGCGATGCCGCATCCCAATCAGAGATTGTCGTTCCAATGGTCAAAGATGGTAACCTCGTTGGTGTCCTTGATATCGACTCACCTGAAAAAAATCGTTTTGACGAATTGGATCAGCAAAAGATTGAAGAATTCGTTAAAGTGTTAGTGCAGTATATTTAGGCTTTTTTTAAAGTCAAACAAAAGAAGCAGCTCCTGCTGCTTCTTTTCAATATATTTAAGTTAAATCGAACCAGTCTCCAGCTTGCTTTCTTTCCTGACAGCTTCAAACGCTGCTTCCAGATCGTCCCTAATGTCTTCCCAGGCTTCCAGCCCAACAGAAAGTCTGAGCATATTGTCCTTGATGCCCATTCTCTCTCTCGATTCTTTTGGAACTACTGCATGCGTCATCGTCGCAGGATGCTGGATCAATGTTTCTGCATCCCCAAGGCTGACTGCAATTTTAATAAGGTTCAATTTGTTCATGAATGCCTGAGCTGCTTTTTGATCGCCTTTTATATTAAAAGAAATCAGTCCGCCCGGCTTGCGCATTTGTTTTTTCGCAATTGCATAATCAGGGTGCTTTGGATCACCCGGGAAAATGACTTCCTCAACGGCAGGGTGCTCTGACAGGTAGGATGCCAATTTCTCTGCGTTGTCACAATGGCGGTCCATCCGTACTGGCAGTGTTTTCAATCCACGCAGCAAGAGCCATGCGTCAAATGGTGACATGACACCACCGATATCCTTCTGAGTAGTCATGGCAATCTTGGACATAATGTCTTTCGGTCCAACTGCCACACCTGCAATGACATCCCCATGTCCGCAAATGTATTTTGTTGCACTGTGGATAACGAAATCGCAGCCAAGCTCAATAGGATTTTGCAGATAAGGCGAACAGAATGTATTATCAACTACAACCGGAATGCCTTTTTCCTTAGCTACATCTGCGACCATTTCCAGGTCAACAAGCCTCATTGTTGGGTTAATTGGCGTTTCTATATAGATGACTCTAGTTTCTGGGGTAATGGCTGCCATTACTTCTTCTCGCGTCGACATCATTGAAAAATCATGGTTGATATCATATTTTTCTTTCATAAGCTGAAGCAGCCCAAAGGTACATCCGTAGACCCCCTGTGAACAAAGGATGTGGTCGCCTGACCTTGTCAGAGCAACTAATATTGCAGAAACTGCTGCCATCCCTGAAGCGAATGCAAGAGCTTTTTCCCCTTTTTCAATAACTGCCATACGCTCTTCCAGCATGGCGACAGTAGGGTTTCCAAGGCGTGAATAAATGAATCCTTCCTCTTCTCCGGCAAAACGCCTTTCTCCTTGTTCCGCTGTATCGAAAGTAAACGTACTAGTTTGAAATAAAGGAGGCGCAAGGCTTCCCCTGAATTCGTCCGACTTGTATCCAGAATGGATTACTTCTGTTTCAAATCTTTTCTCTCCCATTACGATTTCCTCCTGTCTATTTGTAACCGCTTACAAATTACCCCCATAAACAGGATATGATATTTATCCCGATATGGAAAGCAATTTATCTTGCTTCAGACAGAAATTGTCAGATGGAAAAATAGGAAAAGAAAAAGCACTCATTCCTGAGTGCAGATAAAATTGAACTGATTTTCTTTTTGGACAACAACTTTATTTTTCCCGGAGCCTTTCGCGATATAAAGAGCCTGATCAGCTCGTTTGAAAACAGACTTAGTGGTATCCTCTTGCCCCCTGATCCATGCGGAAACCCCGCATGATATCGTCACATTCGGATTTGTATGCTGCTCCACCTTATTAACCAGCCTGTTCGCGATCTTCACACCAATCTCTAGCGGTGCTCCCGGCAAATAGATTGCCAGTTCTTCTCCACCCCATCTGGCGCCAATATCGGTTCCACGGATGTTTTGAGCAATCTGTCGTGCAAGCTGGATAAGGACTTCATCGCCAACCTGATGGCCATATTGATCATTTACTCGCTTAAAGTTATCGATATCAATCAAAATAAAGGTTCCCTGCGAATCTTCCAGCATGGACATATTCATCTTATCATCCAGGTATCCGCGGGAGTATAGCTTCGTTAAATGGTCTGTGACAACCATCTTTTCGAGCTCTTCGCGGAGCATCGAATTGGTGAACGCCAGGGTCGAATGGTGGATAAGCGACTGAAGCAGCTTGAAAGTATCAAAAGCAAAGTGGTATGGCTCCTCATGGAGGACAAGTGCAAAGCCTTTCAGTTCTCCACTCTGGATCATGGGTACACCCATGACTGAACGATATTGAATGGACATTTCCCCATCATCTGATGTGAAATCACCTATGAACAAAGCTTCCATTTCCTGCCTGATTCGTCTGCTGACATCAAAAATATACCTGGAGGCATCCTTTGAAAAGAAGAAACTGGTGCTTCCCTGAAGGATGGAGTAGTCGTTTTCCATGTCAAGCATGATAAAACCAACCTCCTGTGCGTTGAACGATTTCAGGATCTGGCGGCAAATGAACCTCATTGTATCAGTCAGACGAAGGCTCGTATTGAGTTGATGGGAAGTTTCGTTGATCAGCTGCAAATCAGCGACCAATTTCCTCGATTGCTCATACAGCTTGGCATTTTCCAGGGCACTCCCCGCCGTATTGGCAAGAAGCTTTATGAACTCCACTTCATTTTGCGGAAAAACAAGCGAATCCGGAGCAAGTACTTGCAGCACTCCATAAACACCCTGTTTTCCTTTCAAAGGAGCATACATAATGGAATTTTTATCAATGACGGAATCCTCAAACTGGATTTCCCCGCTTACATAGGATTGCATCGCAGTCAGGTTTTCACTGTCATATTCAAGGTCTTTAACCGGCAAGCCTCCATAACCCTTATGATCATGGGAAAGCAGCAGGTAATAAGTAAAGGTAGGGTACACTTCACGCAAAGTGGCGATAATTTCCCCGAGGACTGCGTCCATATCCATTGATGAGTGAAACTTTTCGGTAACCCTGAACAACTGCCTGTACCTTTTTTCTTCATCGATCGTTTGTGCAAGGTTTCGAACTTTCTTTATAAAAGCATCACACTCATACGAAATCATCTCCAAGAGCCGGTCTGAAGCAAACAGGGGCGAATGATGCTTCATTTCTATTGCAAACAGACCCTTAATCTTCTCCGTCGAAGACAGAACAAAAATCAGTTCATAACCTGGCATCGAAACAGGGTACCTAATGAAAGATCGTTGTCCGCCCTGCTCACTTACAAGGTAATCAACAATTGATCCGGACAATGCTTCGCTTTTAGCAGTGCGAGTTGTTGACTCCAAATATATGCTCTGTTTCCACTCTGCATAGCTGTAAAAATCGACTTCTTTCGCTTGAAGCAAATCTCGAAGAACAGCCAGCATTTTCGAAAGAACTTCAGAATAAGAAAATGATGATCTGCCAGTGCTGATCAAGTCGAAAAACCTGCTTTTCAGCTCTAATAATATTTCACGTTCCAACTTTTCTTCCATATGTATCACCTGTTTTAAAATCACTTCTGAAGTGATCCGTATGTCGCTCTTAATCAGGCTGCAGCCTGGAATTCTCCACGTGGCAAGTTTCTATATCAAAGGTCATATCCAAATTTTTGAAAAATAAAACAATTACTATTCATTATATCATAGACCTAGTAAAATAGTATGACTTCAAAGTATTCTTTCAAAAAGAATTTTTAATTTATAGTATTAAAACACCAGGTTTCTTTTTAATATAGCCTTGACTTTTCACATGCAGAAATTATATAATACTCTTTGTGTAAAATATCGCAGCCTATGTGATCAACATTGTGTCTGTATTTTGTTCCTCAATTCCAAATTGATGGTGTATCTCGTAACCCGCTGCTGCTAGGGCGAAGGTACATGAAAACAAAATACCCATAACTGGCAATCACAATCTGTTTTTATTTTACAAAATAAAAACTAAGGAGGAGTCATTCATGGCTCGTTATACCGGCCCAAGCTGGAAACTATCCCGCCGTCTTGGAATTTCACTAAGCGGTACAGGTAAAGAATTAGAAAAACGCCCTTACGCACCAGGTCCTCATGGTCCTAACCAGCGTAAAAAACTATCCGAATACGGATTGCAACTTCAAGAGAAGCAAAAGCTTCGCCACATGTACGGAGTAACTGAGCGCCAGTTCCGCAATCTGTTTGACAAAGCAGGCAAAATGTCTGGTAAGCACGGTGAAAACTTCATGATCCTTCTTGAAGCTCGTTTAGACAACGTTGTTTACCGTCTTGGTCTTGCTCGCACTCGTCGTGCAGCTCGTCAGTTAGTAAACCACGGTCACATCATGGTTGACGGATCTCGCGTAGATATCCCATCTTACCGCGTAGCTCCTGGCCAAACAATCACACTTCGTGAAAAGTCTCGCAACCTTGATGTTGTTAAAGAAGCAATCGAAGTTAACAACTTCGTACCTGACTTCTTGACTTTCGACGCAGACAAGCTAGAAGGAACTTTCACTCGTTTACCTGAGCGTTCTGAACTTCCAGCTGAAATCAACGAAGCTCTTATCGTTGAATTCTACTCTCGTTAATAGAGAGCTTAAACAAACCCCATCCATTTTGGCTGGGGTTTTTGTTTTGGGTGGATTTTTGGTATACCGCTTATTACACTTTTTGAGTGAAATGATACGATTCGCGGAATTATGATTGGAATTCGCGGAATCAGTCGTTCTTTTCGCGGAATTAAAGCATAAATCGCGGAATAAACCATGATTTCCGCGGAAAAATATTTTGTTGAATCGGTAACTAACAATTTTATCGCTCAAACAAAGCAAAAACAGCCTCCTTGTACATATGGAGGCTGTTTTTACATTAGTATTTAATCATAAAGTACTTCTTTTTACCGCGGCGAATGATGGTGAACTGCCCTTCGATTTTGTCCGTTTCACCCAGCACATATGCTGTATCCGTTACGCGGTCGCCATTTAATGATACGGCTCCATTGGCTACATCTTCACGAGCCTGGCGCTTTGATGGTGAAATCTTTGCAGAAACAAGCAAGTCAACCAGTCCAAGCTCATCTTCCCCCTCCACTGTAAAAGAAGGAACATCTTTGAAACCTTGCTGAATTTCAGAAGCACTCAAATTTTTGACATCGCCGCTGAAAAGGGCTGCGGAAATCTTGATTGCCTGCTGAAGAGACTCTTCGCCATGAATCATGCGTGTCATTTCTTCAGCCAGGGCTTTTTGTGCCTTGCGCAGATGCGGTTCTTCTTGAACGGCTTTTTCTAATGCTTCAATCTCCTCTTTCCCAAGGAAAGTGAAGAATTTCAAGTATTTCACCACATCAGCATCAGCCGTGTTGATCCAGAACTGGTAGAACTCGTATGGAGAAGTTTTTTCCGGATCCAGCCAAACTGCGCCGCTTTCTGATTTTCCGAATTTTGTTCCATCTGCTTTCGTCACAAGCGGTATTGTCAGACCAAATGCCTTCGAACCCTCTGCAGACATTTTACGGATCAATTCAAGACCTGTTGTGATATTGCCCCACTGGTCACTTCCGCCAATCTGCAATTTACAGTCATGTTTTTCGTATAAATGGAAGAAATCCATCGCCTGCAGGATTGTGTATGTGAATTCTGTAAATGAGATGCCTGTTTCAAGTCTTGAAGCGATTGTATCCTTCGCAAGCATGTAGTTCACGCCGACATGCTTCCCGAAGTCACGCAGGAATGTCACGATATCCATGGAACCGGCCCAGTCGTAGTTGTTGACCATCAATGCGCCATTTTCGCCTTCAACACTGAAAATTTTCTCAAGCTGTTTTTTGATGCCTGCTACATTCAGCTGGACTTGATCTAGAGTTTGAAGTTTACGCTCCTCGCTCTTCCCGCTTGGGTCGCCAATCAGGCCTGTCGCTCCGCCGACAAGGACAATCGGACGATGGCCGGCATTCTGGAAACGGCGCAATGTCAGGAATGGCAGCAAGTGGCCAATGTGCATGCTGTCTGCAGTTGGATCGACTCCGCAGTATAATGAGATCTTTTCCTTAGTAAGGACATCTTTAAGCCCCTCTTCATCCGTCTGCTGGTAAATAATCCCGCGCCATTCGAGATCCTTTAGTAATTCCATCTTTTCTTCCTCCATTCAAAAAATATATTTCGTGACCGGATTTTTTGCGAAATAAAAAACGCCCCTGCAATAAATGCAGGGGCGCTGTATGCGCGGTACCACCCGGCTTGAAAACAAAATTGTCTTCCACTCAATAAAAATAACGGTTACACCGGCCGCGGCTACTCTGTAAAACGGTTCACTGCGGCGCTCGGGGAGGTAATTCATCCTTCTGTTTGTACCGGCTCACAGCGGCCGCCGGCTTTCTGGAACATTGACAGAAGCACTACTCATTCCCTTCACAGCTTTTTACTATAAAGTTAATAAAGCATTTTTACCACAAAGCAATATATATTGTCAAATTCGACATAAATTTTCTGAAAAATTAAGATTGTCGTCTTTTCGACAGCGTGTTTATGCTATAATGTATGTGATTTTAGGGGGAATGATATGAATGCATGAAGGAAAACAGCCTTGGAAAGAGAAGCTTAAATCCTTAGGTGCTATTTTTACGAATAAAAAGACCGTAAAAGGAGCCCGGATTACATATTCGGTCGTCTGGAACATGCTGCTGTTATTGATCATCGTGCTAGTCCTCGGTGCTGGTTTTGCCGGAGGGGTGGGTGCGGGGTACTTTGCATCCCTTGTCAAGAATGAACAAATCAGACCTTATGAAAATATGAGGAAAGATATTTACAACTATGAAGAAACATCGGATCTATATTTTGATAACGATGTTTATCTTGGCAAGCTCCGAACGGACCTTTACCGTGAGGAAGTAAAGCTTGATGATATGTCTAACCATTTGATAAACGCAGTAGTCGCAACCGAAGATGAGTACTTTTACGAGCATGATGGTGTAGTTCCAAAAGCGATCATGCGTGCACTTTTCCAGGAGGTCACAAACTCAGCGACATCCTCCGGAGGAAGCACACTGACGCAGCAGCTCATCAAGAACCAGATTCTGACGAATGAAATTTCCTTCGAGCGGAAAGCGAAAGAAATCCTTCTCGCCCTTCGCCTTGAGAAATTCTTCGACAAAAAAGAAATCCTCGAAGCATATTTGAACGTTGCCACATTTGGCCGTAATGCGAATGGCAGCAACATTGCCGGTGTACAGGCTGCTGCTAAGGGAATCTTCGGAAAAGATGCAAAGGATCTTACTTTGCCTCAGGCAGCATTTATCGCTGGCCTTCCACAGAGTCCTTTTGGTTATACGCCGTTCAGCAGCGACCATGGCAAGCTTAAGGATGCCGCTGGACTGGAACCGGGCATGACAAGATTCAAAACCGTCCTTACAAGGATGCACGGAGCCGGATTCATTACCGATACAGAATTCAAAGAAGCAATCAGCTATGATATTACGAAAGACTTTGTAAAAGAAGTTCCAAGTGACAATACTGTTGAGGAATATCCATTCCTGACGTTTGAAATCGAGGCACGTTCGGTAGAAATCCTGGCGAAGATCCTGGCAGAGCGTGATGGCTATGAAAGTGAAGATTTCGAAAAGGATAAAGATCTGAAGGCTGAGTATCAAGCACTTGCTGATCGCGACCTGCGCCAGAATGGCTATAAGATTTACACAACAATCAATAAAAAAATCTACGAAAAAATGCAGGAAACGGCAAAGAACTACCCTTACTATGGAAGTGACAAACCTCAGGAAGTCCCGGATCCAGATGATCCGAACAAAACAATCGTGATCCAGGAACCTGTAGAAGTTGGTGCTACCTTAATCGAAAACAAAACGGGGAAAATCATCAGCTTTGTTGGCGGCCGCAATTTCAAGCGTGAACAAACAAATCACGCAACAAGGGCCCCTAGACAAAACGGTTCGACGATGAAGCCGCTTCTCGTTTACGCTCCTGCAATGGAACTTGGAAAGCTGCATCCGGGTTCTGTCCTGCCAGACGTTCAAGTATTCTTGAATGGACCAGGCAAGGCATGGCCGAACAACTATGATATGAGTTACAGCGGATTGACATCAGCAAGACATGCACTGACAAAATCCTATAACGTACCCGCTGTTCTTGCATATAAGAGTATCATCGGTCAAAGACCGGCAAACTTCCTTGATAAGATGGGATTCTCTAATCTGCAAAAGGATGATTACGAAAACCTGTCAACAGCAATCGGATCGCTGCGGGGCGGTGTCACTGTTGAAGAAAACACCAATGCATTTGGCACATTTGCCAATGGCGGGAAGTTCATCGATGCGTATATGATCGAGAAAATTGTGGATAAACATGGGAACATCGTTTTTCAGCATAAATCTGAACCTGTCGATGTCTTCAGCCCTCAAACAGCTTATCTCACGATTGATATGATGCGTGATGTAATTAATCGAGGAACTGCAACAGCCGTCAAAGGCAGACTGAAGTTCGGCTCTGACTGGGCTGGAAAAACAGGAACAGGCCATGATTATTATGATGCATGGTTTGTAGCTACTAACCCTAATGTATCTTTCGGGGTATGGCTGGGTTATGACCACAACAAACAGCTTGAAAAAAGATATAAAGGACTTTCCTATGGAGTCAGGACCCAATACATTTGGGCTGACCTTATGAACGATGCATATTCCGTTGCTCCTAAGCTTGTTGATCCTGAGGGAAGCTTCAAAATGCCAGGCGGAATCGTCAAGAGATCTTATTGCGCAGTATCAGGCTTGCTGCCTTCAAGTGCATGTTCGAAAGCCGGACTTGTAGAGTCAGACTACTTCATTGCAAAGTACGCACCGACAAAAGTGGATGACAGCCTCGTTGAAAACAAATTCGTTTTCGTAGGCGACAAACGCTTCCTGGCACTTGATTCAACACCTGCTGAATTTACAGAGTCAGGAGTCATCTTGAATCCAGAATATATGGAAAGCATCATAGGCCATAAAATCAGGAACCCTCAACAGCTGATCCCTAAAAAGGATGCCTGGAACAAAATCCTTGTTGCGGATGACAAGCTGAGTGAGAATGGAAAAACCCCGGCAGCATTGGGAATCAAGCTTTCAGGCAAGACGATTACCTGGGGCAAGCATCCTGAAAACGACATTGTCGGTTACCGGATTTACAACAACAAGAAAAAAGTCGGCAGCATTAAAGCTGGCGCCGACCTTGTCTTCAAGGCCGGCGACGGTTCATTCTATATCACAGCAGTTGATATAGCTGGAAAAGAATCTAAACCATCCAATATCATTGAGATTGGCAAAAAGCCAGAACCTGAGGATCCACCGAAGGAAGACAAACCGAAGGATCCAAAACCAAAAGACCCACCACCAACTGATCCTAAACCAAAGGATCCGCCAAAACCTCCACCACCTCCACCACCGGGTGATGGAGATGGAGATGGCAATAGTGATGGGAATGGGAACTAGCAACATAATCTAAAAACAAACACCGCATCCAATTGGCTGCGGTGTTTGTTTTGGCTAAATGAAAAAAGAGCGTGAAGTGGATTCACGCTCTTCCATAAAAAAATATTAGTCTTCCATTGTCGACAAGTCGCCAGTTGGAAGGTCCAGTTCCCAGGCTTTCAATACACGGCGCATGATTTTACCGCTTCGTGTTTTTGGAAGCTTGTCGCGGAACTCGATTTCACGTGGTGCAGCATGTGCCGCCAGTCCTTTTTTCACAAACAGACGAATTTCTTCGATCAATTCCTCAGACTGCTCGTAGCCATCACGCAATGCAATGAACGCTTTGATGATTTCACCGCGGACTGGATCCGGCTTGCCGATGACGCCTGCCTCTGCAACTGCAGGGTGTTCGACAAGCTTGCTTTCTACTTCGAAAGGCCCTACCCGTTCACCAGCTGTCATGATGACATCATCAATCCGGCCCTGGAACCAGAAGTAGCCATCTTCATCCATATACGCTGAGTCACCGGAAACATACCAGTCACCAGGCATGAAATAAGATTCGTACTTTTGAGGGTTGTTCCAGATTGTATGCATCATGGACGGCCAGCCCTTTTGGATCGCCAGATTGCCCATTCTGTATGGTGGCAATTCATTGCCCTGGTCATCGACAATTGCAGCCTTTACACCCGGAATCGGCTTACCCATTGAGCCTGGCTTGATTTCCATGCTTGGATAGTTACAGATCAATTGAGCACCTGTCTCAGTCATCCACCAAGTATCATGGATACGCAAGTGGAATACCTTCATCCCCCACCTTACAACCTCCGGATTCAAAGGTTCTCCGACACTCAAGATATGGCGAAGTGAGCTTAAATCAAATTTCTTCACAACCTCATCGCCAGCACCCATCAGCATCCTGAATGCTGTAGGGGCGCTATACCAAACGGTCACACCGTATTCCTCGATCATCTTGTACCATGTTTCCGGATTGAAGCGGCCGCCAATGATCACATTTGAAGCACCAGCCAGCCAAGGACCGAAAATTCCATAAGATGTTCCTGTTACCCAGCCTGGATCGGCCGTGCACCAGTAAACATCATCTTCCTTAAGATCCAATACCCATTTCGCTGTCTGATAATGCTGGATCATCGCATTATGGACATGCAGGACGCCTTTAGGCTTTCCAGTCGAACCAGAAGTGTAATGTAAAATCAGGCCATCATTGCGGTCAACCCACTCGACATTAAGTTTGTTGCTTGCCTCTGACAGCTTCCTCTTAAAGTCAACATATTGACCATTTTCCTCTAAATTGTCGCCAACCAGAAGAATATGTTTCAAGTCAGGCAGTTCGCTGACAGGAACCCTTTCGAGCAGTTCAGGTGTAGTCACCAAAACTTTGGCACCGCTGTCCTGCAGTCTGTCTCGTACAGCTCCTTCCATGAAGGCTTCAAACAATGGTCCAACAATCGCTCCCAGCTTGACGGCACCAAGTACAGCAAAATACAATTCAGGAGAACGAGGCATGAAGATGAATACGCGGTCCCCTTTTTCCACATCTGCGTAAGTTTTAAAAACGTTGCCAGCTTTATTGGAAAGTTCCTTCATCTCTTTAAAAGTATACTTTTCCTTGCGTACCCCGTCCTGATAATATAGCGCGATTTTATTTTTCCTGGAACCATTCGCATGGCGGTCAATCGCTTCATAAGCTATATTGACCCTGCCTGTCTCATGCCAGGAAAATTCCTTTTCAGCTTCAGTCCAGTCAAACTGGCCATAAAACTCTTTATAGTTTTTTAAGTTATGATCCCCTTGTGTTACTGGTAGCGCTTCCACTTTCATCAATCCATCCCCCTTGTCTTTTTTATTTAAAATTCATTATAGTATAAAAATTCGTTTTTCTCAATTTTTAAAATATTAGTAGAAAATAAAATACTTTTTTGCTTAATAACCATAATTATCGAGAAAGTAAAGCGGATAGAAAAAACTATGGCAAATTTCAAAAGTCTTACGTCAAAAGAGGGCAGTAAATACAGAAAATTTTGTGAAAGCGCTTTTATCTGTTAGATTTTATGTATAATAGAATTATCGTTTGAATTGTTGACGGGTGGTGACTGAATGGAACATAAAAAGATATATAACGCAAAAGAATTAAAAACTCCTAATGGCCGTTTAATCATTGAAGGCCCGATTTCTCCTGAAAAACTGGCAAGCTATGAATTTCATGAAGATTTGGTGGCATTCCGACCTCCAGCCCAGCAGCACAAGGCACTTGTTGAAATTGCCGGACTGCCGGAAGGAAGGATCATTGTCGCTCGTTCAGGGCACATGGTCGTTGGTTATGTTACTTACCTATATCCAGATCCTCTCGAAAGATGGTCTGAAGGCAAGATGGTTGATTTGATAGAGTTAGGTGCAATCGAAGTCATTCCTGAATTCCGCGGAAGTTCTGTGGGCAAAAACCTGCTAACGGTTTCAATGATGGATGATGCGATGGAAGACTATATCATCATTACCACAGAGTATTACTGGCACTGGGATCTGAAAGGCACCGGCCTGAATGTATGGGAATACCGTAAAGTGATGGAAAAAATGATGAATGCCGGGGGCCTTGTCTGGTATGCGACAGATGATCCTGAAATCAGCTCTCATCCAGCCAACTGTTTGATGGCGCGAATCGGCAAAAGGATCCCGCCTGAATCTGTACAGAAATTTGACCAGCTCCGGTTCATGAACCGTTTTATGTATTAAATAGATCATTGAAGTTTTGCTTTAAGCTGTTTTAACTATCTGTGCGAATACTTGAGAGATAGCTCATCATTCAAGGAGGAAGGAACATGATCGTCGAAGAAATCATGAAACAGAATGTAGCCTCTCTTTTTCCGGAAGCTACGATTGCTGAAGCGATTAAACTGATGTCAGACAAAAAAATACGCCATATCCCTATCATCAATCATGACCATGCAGTCGTCGGCCTGGTGTCGGACCGGGATATCAAGGATGCGGCTCCATCTATTTTCCATTGGGAAGAACATAAAGATGAACTCGAAAAGCCAGTTAAAAACATCATGACAACAGATGTAATAACTGGTCATCCTCTTGACTTTGTCGAAGAAATATCAGCTGTATTTTATGAGCATAATATCAGCTGTATGCCCATCATCAAGGATAAGAAGCTAGTTGGGATTGTTACGGAAACAGACCTGCTGCACACCCTTGTCGAATTGACCGGTGCCCATCAGCCAGGATCCCAGATTGAAGTAAAGGTTCCCAACAAGGCAGGAATGCTTTGTGAAATTGCCTCTGTCATAAGCATGAGAAAAGCGAATATCCAAAGTGTGCTTGTATACCCTGACCAAAAGGATGAGCGCTACAAAATCCTTGTCGTAAGGATTCAGACGATGAACCCGATCGCAGTCATTGAGGATTTAAAGAAAGCCGGACATAACGTTCTCTGGCCGAACCTGCCGGGGGTTTCATCATGAGCCACCGCTCTGTGTTTGTCTTTTCAGATGAACTGCTGAATTACCGGTTCAGCAGCAATCATCCGTTTAACCAGATGCGGCTGAAACTCACTTTGGATCTGTTGCAAAAAATAGGCGCAATCGAGGATAGTCAGATCATTGCCCCCCGTGCAGCAACGGATGAAGAATTATGCCTTGTCCACGATCCCAATTTTGTAAACGCAGTTAAGCTTGCAGGCCAGGGAAAGCTTAAAGAAGAAACCGCTGAAGGATACGGACTGGGGACGGAAGACACACCCATTTTCGCTAATATGCATGAAGCAAGTGCCTTGCTGGTTGGCGGAACGCTGACGGCGGTAGATTATGTCATGACCGGGAAAGCTGAGCATGCCTTGCACCTCGGCGGAGGGCTTCACCATGGCTTCAGGGGTAAAGCATCAGGCTTCTGCATTTATAATGACAGTTCTGTAGCCATCAAATACCTTCAGGAAAAATACAATGCCCGGGTTTTATATGTGGATACAGATGCCCACCATGGAGACGGTGTGCAATGGTCTTTTTATGATGATCCGAATGTCTGTACATTGTCGATTCACGAAACGGGCCGCTATCTGTTCCCGGGGACAGGAAACGTGAATGAACGCGGACAAGGCAAAGGCTATGGCTATTCGTTCAATATTCCGGTAGATGCCTTCACGGAAGATGACTCGTGGCTTGATGCGTACAAAAGTGCATTGACGGAAGTAGCCGAATTTTTCAAGCCCGATGTCATTCTTACCCAGAATGGTGCCGATGCGCATTACCTTGACCCTCTTACCCACTTATCTGCCTCGATGCGAATTTATCGGGAAATACCGAAGCTTGCCCATGAAATCGCCCATAAATATTGTAGAGGCAAATGGATTGCAGTAGGCGGCGGCGGTTACGATATATGGCGGGTTGTTCCAAGAGCCTGGTCACTGATCTGGCTTGAGATGATTGAAAACTCAAACTGTTATGGAAGTTTGCCTCAGGATTGGATTGATGAATGGAAGGATCAGGCACCCGTAGATTTGCCACTTGAATGGGACGATCCTGAAAATTTATATCCCCCTATTCCGCGCAAACCCGAAATCAGTGAAAAGAATGCGCAGACAGTGGAGAAAGCATTGTACCCAATACGCTCGAGCAAAAAGTCAGAAACCGTCTAAGTATGAAACCGGGAACATTCGTCCCGGTTTTTTTGTTTTGTTAAATAGATGATTTTGTAGTCCTGGTCGATATAATGTGTAAGTTGGTCGATATATTCTGATTTGTGGTCGATTTATTGTCAAATGTGGTCGATATATTGTGAAATGTGGTTGGTATATATTGATTCGTGTTTGATTTGACGTCAAAGTTGGTCTGTATCTGCTGATTCATTCTAAATAATGTTTACCAAATAGAACATCCACACATTATAGAGAACAACTTAGGTGTTCAATCGCTTAATAATTGCGAGGTTTCGCTTCCAAATTCAGGACAAAATAAATAAAACCCCTTGCATGAATGCAAGGGGCCTCGTTATTATTTCGTTGATTTTCGGTTTTCAATTCGGTGTGGCAATACGACGATGTGCTCGTCTACTTTTTCTTTGTTCATATATTTTGTCAGCAAACGCATCGCAACAGCGCCGATATCGTATAATGGCTGGACGATTGTTGTAAGCTGAGGACGTACCATCAAAGTGAGTCTTGTGTTATCAGAACTGATCACTTCGAAATCATCGGGAACGCTGAAGCCGCGGTCGAATGCTCCGTGGATCACACCAAGTGCCATTTCATCAGAGCCTACAAGGATTGCTGTCGGCTTTGAATCAAGCTCAAGGATTCTTTCAATAGCCTCGAGGCCTGAATCATAGGTATAATCACCTTCAACGACAAGCTCTTCCTTATATTCAATACCTGCATCGCTTAGGGCACGCTTGTAGCCTTCAAGTTTTTTATCCTTGTTGATTGGTTCATGGTGCGGCCCGATGACAAAGGCAACTTCCTTATGGCCTTTTTCAATAAAAGCGGACACAGCATCGTATGTTGCCTGTTGGTAGTCGATATTGACCGATGGAGTTTCGCCAGTTTCCTCGATTGATCCTGCAAGTACGATCGGTACCGGGGATTTTTTGAATTCCTCAACATGCTCAGCTTTGATATTTCCACCCATGAAGACGATTCCATCAACCTGCTTGCCAAGCATAGTGTTTAACAGATGCAATTCTTTTTCGATATTTTGGTCTGAATTGCTCAGGATAATATTGTACTTATACATTGTTGCGATATCTTCAATTCCCCTTGCAAGCTCAGCAAAGAACGGGCTTGAGATATCAGGGATGATGACACCTACAGTCGTCGTCTTCTTGCTTGCCAATCCTCTTGCAACAGCGTTTGGACGATAGCCAAGTCGGTCAATGACTTCCATTACTTTTTTCCTTGTAGCAGGTTTAACATTCGGGTTTCCGTTGACAACACGTGAAACCGTTGCCATCGAAACATTCGCTTCCCGGGCAACATCATATATGGTGATATTCATCTATTTCACTCCTTCAGGTAATAAACGACGCTTTTCATTTAGTTTACAGCAAAAAATGCCACAATAATCATATTTTAAGTTTGTGATTATATGTACAAGTTAATTATGTTATTAATCATACGATATCCACACCAATCCCGCAATCTGAACAGCTTATTTTCACAACATTTTTATCCGGCGGCTGAGAAATGCAAAATAAAAAAACCTTCCTGCTTTTAACAGAAAGGTTTTCGATAATTATACTCTAACGAATGGTGTAGACTTCAATCCGTTCAGGAACTCGTCAAATTGCTTAAGATCCATCTGCTGGGCATTATCTGACAAGGCTACAGCTGGATCCGGGTGAACCTCAGCCATGACTCCATCAGCCCCAATTGCTAATGCTGCTTTAGCTGCAGGGAGCAAGAGATCCCTTCTGCCTGTCGAATGTGTAACGTCAACCATTACCGGCAAGTGCGTTTCTTTCTTGAGGATTGGCACGGCAGAAATATCTAGTGTATTCCTTGTCGCCCTTTCGTATGTTCGGATGCCTCGCTCACAAAGAATGATCTGTCCATTGCCCTGTGACATAATGTACTCAGCAGCATTGATGAACTCTTCGATGGTTGCAGCAAGTCCACGTTTTAATAAAATTGGTTTATTCACGGCACCTGCAGCCTTTAGCAATTCGAAGTTCTGCATATTGCGTGCGCCAATCTGGATGACATCAAGATAGTCAACCGCAATCTCAATATCCGCAGGAGTAACAATTTCACTGATCACAGCAAGATCATATTCATCAGCTACTCTTTTGAGGATTTTCAAACCTTCAACACCCAAGCCCTGGAAGTCATATGGTGAAGTCCTTGGCTTGAATGCTCCGCCGCGAAGCAATTTAAAGCCTTTAGATTTTACTGCCTCGGCTACGGTAGCCACCTGCTCATAAGATTCCACTGAACATGGCCCGAAAACAAAGTCCGGTGTCCCATCTCCAATTTTTAATCCCTTTATATCAATTACAGTATCCTCAGGCTTTTTCTTCCTGGAAACCAGAAGCGCCTTACGGTGGTCATCTGACTGAAGTTCGAGGCCCGCCTTGAAAATTTCTTTGAAAATATGTTCAATTGTTGAGCTTTCAAAAGGACCGTTATTGTTTTCCTTAATCAGATCAAGCATTTCCCTTTCACGTACGGGATCATAACGGTAGACACCCTGTGTTTCTTTTGCACGGCCAATTTCCTGGACGAGCAGGGCTCTTTCATTAATCAATGATAAAAGCTCTAAATTTAATTCATCCACACGATTTCTAAGCTGGTCAAGATTTTTACTCATTCTCCGTCCCGTCCTTTCGGAATACATTTTAGCCCTAAACATGACAATCAACAAGAAAAAGAAAGCTCAGCCCTTCACAACTTCAAAGCTGTTTATTGAAGAATCACGCAAAAGCCTGAATCTTCTTTATAGCAACACTAATGTATGATACATTTTTATTAGAAGGCAGTGTTGCTTTCGGATAAACGCTTAGTGGTCATCAATTGAGCTGGACAATTAGATAAAGGTAATTATAGCTGAAATAAAATTAATTGTCACGCAATTTTCTTTAATAATTAAACGCTTTTAAGTGATAAAGCATCGTATGAGAAAATATGTTAGAAGGTGCACAAATTTGCATGTAAATGAAAAGCTGTTCGCTCTTGATATTGGCACTCGTTCTGTAGTCGGCATCATTCTTGAAGAACATAATGGCCGACACGAAGTTATTGACATCCTAATCCGCGAGCATAAGGAAAGGTCGATGCTTGACGGCCAAATCCATGATGTAATGTCTGTCTCAGAAGTCATCCGTGAAATAAAGGAAGAACTGGAATCATCACATGGTCCATTGACAAAAGTTTGCGTAGCTGCGGCTGGCAGGGCCCTGAAAACAGAGCGCTCCAAGGCAGTAGTAGATATCTCGGGAAAACCGATGTTCTCTAAGCAGGACATCCTCCACCTTGAATTGAGCGCAGTACAGCTTGCCCAGGCTGCTGTTGCCGGAGAAAAGACTGATGAGAAAAGTCATCACTATTATTGTGTCGGATACTCTGTACTTTATTACCAGCTTGACGGAGAGGAAATTGGAAGCCTGATCGACCAGCGCGGCAATGAAGCTTCTGTAGAAATCATCGCGACCTTCCTGCCAAAAGTTGTTGTAGAATCATTGCTTTCGGCTTTGGACCGGGCTGACCTTGAAATGGATGCATTGACACTTGAACCGATTGCAGCCATCAATGTGTTAATTCCTGCTTCAATGCGGCGATTGAATGTTGCCCTTGTAGATATTGGAGCCGGGACGTCCGATATCGCCCTGACCGATGCTGGTACAGTCATTGCTTACGGTATGGTCCCTGTGGCCGGTGACGAAATAACTGAAGCTGTAAGTGATGAGTTTTTGCTCGACTTCCCTCTTGCGGAAAAAGCAAAACGTGAACTGCATGACCAGGATTCCATTACAATTACAGATATTCTTGGTTTCGAAACAGAGATCGGCAAAGATGAAGCAGTGAGCCGAATCGCACCTGCAATTGACCGGCTCGCAGATTCCATTGGTGATGAGATTTTAAAATTAAACAATTATCGGTCTCCTAAAGCTGTCATGCTCGTTGGCGGTGGCAGTCTGACACCTGAGCTGCCAAAAAGACTGGCAAACAAGCTCCATCTCCCTGAAAACAGGGTTGCCATCCGGGGACTGGATGCCATTTCAAGCGTTACTTTCGCGAGCAAAATCGCAAAAGGGCCTGAACTGGTGACACCAATCGGCATTGCCATTGCTGCCAAGCAATCTCCTGTCCAGTACCATACAGTGCAAGTAAATGGACAGCCGGTGAGGCTGTTCGAAGTTAATAAATTGACTGTCGGCGATTGTTTGCTGGCTGCCGGAATCAAGATGAACAAGCTTTACGGCAGACCAGGCCTCGCCATGATTGTCAGCCTGAATGGAAAAAATATTACCATCCCAGGAAAACATGGACAGCCGCCTGTTTTATTGAAAAATGGAGTCCCTTGTTCATTCGATGATGAAGTAGATGGTAGAGATGAGCTTACTGTAATCAAGGGAGAAGATGGAATAAGAACCGAAATGACCCTCGAAGAGCTAATTGGAGAACTCCCGACAAGGACCGTGATCATCAATGGTGTACGACATGAAATAAGAGCGCGTCTGTCCTGCAACGGGATCAGGACGTCATTATCGAGATCATTGGAAGACAGGGACAAGATTACATTTGAAATGCCACACACAATTGAAGAGTTGCTAAAAGAACTAAATCTATCAGAAATTCTTAATGGAATTCGTCCATTTTACATTAAACTTGATGGAACAGAATTCAAAGTCACGGAATTCATGGGTAAAATCTTCTTAAACGGCAGCAAAGCGAATCTCAATGACATTTTTGAGCACTTGGATGATCTCCGTTTCGAAGAAGGTATGCAGCCTGCATTGTCCAGGCTTATTTCTGTCCTGGATGTAAAGGCCGTAGATACCATGCCAATATTTTTTAATGGACAGCCATTCCAGCTTGAACAGGAGATCCGACAGTTTTTCCGAAAAGACAAGAAGCTGGAAATGAATGATTTACTCCATAATGGTGACCAACTGACATCAAAAGAAAAAAAACAGGAAGCGTTTATTTTCCAGGATATTTTCAGCTTCGCCCAAGTTGAAATCCCAAAAGACAGCGGCGGATTCACACTTCTCAAAAATGGTGAGCAATCGGGCTTTGATGCTCCGCTGGCACCTGGCGATGACCTAAAAATCGTCTTCGAATCTAAAATTGGAATAAAGTAAAAAAACATCCTATGGATGTTTTTTTTACTTTAGATTCTCTTCTTGGGCAGCGGCCATTGCTTTTGCCGTAATTTTAAAATGGGATGCATGCCATGCAACATCAGAATTCACAAACAAAATGGCCTGAGGCGATTCATGTTTGATATGGAACTTCTCAGCAATATGGTTGGACACATCACGTGAATCCTGAACTGTTAAAAAGTAGAGATTATCATTTCCGTTGTTTTCGAATTTCGCGTATTCATCATAGCCAGCCTGGCTGATTGGGCACGTGGTGCTATGCTTCAGCATGAAGAATGTTTCACCCGAATCGACAAGCTGATCAAATTTTTCTATTGAATCGATCTTTTGCATTCTTGTCCTCTCCTTATAAAAAATAAACGGTGAAGTTATCTTACCACTTCACCGTTTGGTTGACAAACTTACCGATTCAGTTTGCTTTCAGTTTCGTCAAATGCTTTTTGAGTCTCTTCAAGCTTCCTTTGAAGTTCCTCACCAGTAGCAGTATGTGTGTGATCCATAGAGCTTGTCTCTGCCATTGAAGTTGGCACCTTTTGAAGCTCGCCATCTTCCACAGTTGTTTGAGAAGTCTCATTGCCCTGGGTTTTCATGTCTTTCACTTTGTTAACCAGAGTAGAAGATTGCTGTGAAACTGTCTCCTTCAAGCCGCTTGCTTTTTCCTTCGCTACTGAAGCCAAGTCAATCCCTTTGGTTTTCAGGGTAGACGTTTGCTCGTTAAGAGATCCTCTTAACTCTTTACCTGATTTCGGTGCAAGCAATAATGCAGCCAGCGCACCTGCAAGTCCGCCAACGATCGCTCCAGTCACAAAATCGCGGGAATTGCTGTTCTCCCTTGTAGTCCCATTTACATCATACTGATTCTGTTCTCTGTTCATCACTTATCTCCACCTTTCTATTAATACCTGACTCTTTCACGCTGCCTCGTGACCATCTGCTCGCCTTCCATCTGATGGTCAATCTGAGCTGTTTTTTTTGTCTTCCACTTTTCCTTCAATTCAAGGAAAACATTGCTCCACTGAACAACCTGTGAAATCTTGTCCTTATTTTTATCAATCTGCAAGTCAACCATTGTTTGCACATTATGGATCGATTGATTGAATCGTTGGACAGTGTTTCCAACATCCCTTACAGCGTTTACTACACCATTCAGGCTTTCAGATTTCCTTGAAATATCATCAGCCAAATTGTTTGTCTTGTGCAGAAGCTCAGTTGTTTCACGAGTCACTCCATCCAACTGCTTCTCCAGGCCATCAAGTGTGCCTGATACACTGTCTAAAGTTGTTTGTAAGGATTTCAGTGTTTTTGATAGTGAGATAACCAACACTAAAAATGCAATTGCTATAACAGCAACACTTAGATACAAAATAATTTCCACTGTTTATACACCTCCGTTAGCATATGTACATTTTACCCCGCAAAAAGCGACGTAAACCACCTTGTCTAATTAGTATTTCAATAAAAGCATACCCTTTTCCTTCCTATTTAAGAATATCTTTCTATTAAGGGAAAATCCAGCAGTTCATTTGAATATTTTAGATTTGGGATTTAAGGAACATTTCAGAGATGAGATTGGTTTCAATTGTCTAAGAAGTGGATTTTAATGGACATTTCGGTTTGAGTTTGTCTTCGAAATGTCTAAGAAACTGGCTTTAATGGACATTTCTGTTTGAGATCGTCTTCGAAATGTCTAAGAAACTGGCTTTAATGGACATTTCTGTTTGAGATCGTCTTCGAAATGTCTAAGACACTGGCTTTAATAGACATTTCAGAGTGAGATTGTCTTTGAAATGTCTAAGAAACTGGCTTTAATGGACATTTCTGTTTGAGATTGTCTTCGAAATGTCTAAGAAATCAGCTTTAATGGAAATTTCAAAGTGAGATTGGCCTCTAAATGTCTAAGAAATAAATCAGCCTATAAGTGTTATAAGGAAAAGAGCACAAATTGTCGCGTTTCGGTTACAATATGGATATGTGCTTTATTTTAATACATAGGAGTGATGTTGGTGAAAGACCCACGTATTCAAACACTGGCAAAAAATCTGATTAATTATTCTGTAAAGCTCCAAAAAGGCGAAAAAGTCCTGATCGAAAACTTCGGAATTCAAAGGGAACTTGTTACGGCTCTTGTTAAAGAAGCATACGAAGCGGGTGGATACCCATTCGTTTCTTTGAAGGACCACCAGGTTGACCGTGCCCTTCTTATGGGTGCGCAGCAGGAGCAATTTGACATGATTGCGGACTTTGAAGCGAATGTAATGGGCAAAATGGATGCCTACATCGGGCTGCGTTCAGGGGATAACATCAATGAGCACGCTGATGTTCCAGCGGACAAAATGAAGATTCATGGCAACACTATAGGAAAGAAGGTACATAGAGATATCCGTGTTCCAAAAACGAAATGGGTGGTTCTTCGCTATCCAAACTCTGCCATGGCCCAGTTGGCAAAAATGAGCACAGAGGCATTCGAGGATTTCTACTTCAATGTGTGTAACCTTGATTACGGAAAAATGGATAAGGCAATGGACAGCCTGGCTGATTTGATGAACCGCACTGACAAAGTGAGAATCACTGGGCCAGGAACAGACCTTACTTTTTCAATCAAAGATATCCCAGCTGTAAAATGTGCGGGCGAACTGAATATCCCTGATGGTGAAGTCTATACAGCTCCTGTACGCGACTCCGTCAATGGAGTCATCACATACAACACACCTTCACCATACCAAGGATTTACGTTTGAGAATGTTAAACTGACATTCAGGGATGGTAAAATCGTAGAAGCATCAGCTAATGACAGTGAGCGCATCAACAAGATTTTCGATACTGATGAAGGTGCAAGATTCATTGGCGAATTCGCGATCGGTGTGAATCCTTATATCCTTCATCCAATGCAGGACATCCTGTTCGATGAAAAAATCGATGGAAGCTTCCATTTCACTCCTGGACAATGCTATGATGATGCTTTCAATGGCAACCATTCTAACATCCACTGGGATATGGTCAACATTCAGCGTCCGGAATACGGCGGTGGAGAAATCTACTTTGATGATGTCCTGATCCGAAAAGATGGACGTTTTGTCATTCCAGAACTTGAAGTACTTAATCCTGAAAATCTTAAATAAAGAGAAAAGGATGCGGCCAATGGCCAGCATCCTTTTTATTTTACCTGCAATTGTTTTTCATACGCTTCCTGAAATTTCTGGATATCACCGGCACCCATGAAAAGAAGAACGCCGCTTTCATGCGTCTTAAGGATTGAAGTATCTTCTTCCGAAATAATTTCAGCTCCATCGATTTTATCTTTAAGGTCCGTGATGGAGAGCTTCCCGTGAATCTCGCGGGCAGAGCCGAAAATTTCGCAAAGATATACTTTGTCTGCTTTATTAAGGGTGTCAGCAAACTCATTCAGGAACGCCTGGGTTCTCGTGAAAGTATGCGGCTGAAATACTGCTACGATTTCACGGTCAGGATATTTCTGTTTTGCTGCATCGATTGTTGCTTTGATTTCTGTTGGATGGTGGGCATAATCATCAATAAGGATCTGGTCCGCAACCTTCTTTTCAGAGAATCTTCTTTTAACGCCTTCAAAAGTTTCCAGCTGTGCCTGGATCACCTTTGACTCAATGTTTTCATAATGGCACAACGCAATGACGGCAAGCGAGTTCAGGACATTATGGTCACCAAACGCCGGGATTGAGAATGTGTCATAGAACGTATTCCTGACAAAAACATCAAAGGTAGTCCCATTTGTCGATTTTACGATATTTCGGGCCTGAAAATCATTTTCTTCCCCGAAACCATAAAATACAACTGGAACTTTCGCCTGGATTTTTTGAAGCTGCTCATCATCACCGCACGCAAAGATTCCTTTTTTGACTTGCCAGGACATTTCCTGGAAAGCAGAGAAAACATCATCAATATTTGCGAAATAATCCGGATGGTCAAAATCAATATTTGTCATGATTGCATAATCAGGGAAATAGGAAAGGAAATGGCGTCGGTACTCACATGCTTCAAATACAAAGTACTGAGCATCCCTGTCACCTTTTCCAGTACCATCGCCAATCAGGAATGATGTAGGCTTTGCGCCCCTCATCACATGTGCAAGCAAACCCGTAGTCGATGTTTTGCCATGTGCACCTGTAATCGCAACACTGGTAAAGTTCTGCATAAAATCACCCAAGAACCGGTGATATCTTATGATTGGAAGACCGTGCTTCATCGCTTCCTGGATCTCTTCGTGAGTATCCGGATAGGCATTGCCTGCAATGATGGTCAACCCGGGCTGTATATTTTCCTTATTAAACGGAAGGATCTTTATTCCAGATTTCTCCAGAGCTACCTGGGTAAAAAAGTGCTTGTCATAATCGGAGCCCTGTACCTGATAACCCATATCATGGAGAACTTGAGCCAAAGCACTCATTCCAGACCCCTTTATACCTACAAAATGGTAAATAGTCATATAAAGAACCTCCAACAACGTCTGTATGTAACACAGTATATGACAGATATCCTGTTTTGCTCATTTCGCCCCGGACCAGCTCAGCCACAGGACAAAAAAGCGGATTTTATATCTATCTTTTTAATTTATTGAACCATTATAACATCATTATTATAAATAACACAGTTTCATTAAAAAACCGAAATGTTTGATAAATGTACGTTTTCCCTTAAAGAACAACTTCCAAACTAATAAAGTAATTTTGCTTCTTAGAATTCTACTTTTTCAAGGCGCGGGTTTGGCCTGAATTTTCTTCCCGACTTCGCCTGATGCTTCCCGTTCAACATGACATTGTCACCCGTAAAGCCTATTTTAAGCTTTAAAAGGCTTCCTCCTACACCATACATGTCAACCGGCACATTATGTTTTTCGAATTCAAGAATTCTTTTTTCGCTGAAGCCGCCGCTTACGACAATTTTGACATGGTTGAAGCCCTCATCATCAAGCGCTTTTCTTAGAGCGAAAATTAGCTCAGCATTGACTCCTCGCGGATCGAAAGTTCCAAGGAGGTGCTGGTTGCGAAGGAAATACTGGTCAATAAGTGTACGTGAAGTATCGACCCTGACTCCCTTAAGCTTTTCTCCAAACTCCCGAGCTACTTTCAGAGAATCCGTGATTGCGTCATTATTATAGTCGACAAGGGCAATCAAGTCATCATTCGGGAATGTTTCGTGGTAAGCATGGGTAGCGGAAACGATATCTCCGTTGAACAGCTGGATAAGAGCATGCGGCATTGTTCCCATACCCTGCTTGCCCCACCATTCGTTCATCGCATGTGTTGCCTGGGCAGTGGCTCCGCCAATATAGGCTGCATACCCATCCCCAGCCTGTGTCGTATAATGATCATCACGGTCTCCCATGAAAATCACCGGTTTTTGCCTTCCTGAAACACTTGCTGCTTTGACCACATTATAAACATTTGTGGCGACAGAAGTCCTTCTGGCAAGAATTCCATCGATGATTCCTTCTAGGTAGCCGAAATTCTGATATGGTCCTGTAATTGTCAGGACTGTTTCAAACGGAGCGATCTTATCTCCATCCTTAAGTGAATAAATCTCCAGCTCTTCAGGATTGTCAGCAAATGATTGCACAAGGGCGATCACCTCATCTGTCCCGCAAAGGACTGCCTCATCCTTTTGGAAGAACTGCATCGTGATTATATTATCTTCATGGTATTTCTTTACAAGCTCTCTTGTCTTAAGAAAATACACGGCTGAAAACCAGCCGTCCCTGATTCTTTCATCAAATTTAAATGTATGATTTGTCAGGCGGCTGATTTTCCCCTGCATTTTCAATTCGATTTCTTTCATCCAAAAAGCTCCTTCAACATCAACCAATAGGTTTTTAGGCATATATCCTTATTATGAGTACATGCAAATAAAGAATACCATTTATTAATTGAATGTACTAGTCTCCTGAAAGGCCTCAAGGTCTGCTGCAGAGATCAGGACATCCCTCGGCTTGCTTCCTCGTCCCTCAGAAATGAATCCCTGCTGTTCCATCATTTCAATCAATCTGGCTGCCCGATTATAACCTATTTTGAACCTGCGCTGGACGCTTGAAGTCGAAGCAGAGCCCTGGTCGACGACAAACTCACAGGCATCGTAGAATAGTTCATCTTCATCTTCACTGATTTGCGCCTTCTTCAGGAGCTCTTCCTGCTCAAATAAGTATTGGGGAGCGCGCTGTTCCCTGGCAAAAGCGACAACATCGTCAATTTCATTGTCTGTTACGAATGTTCCCTGGAGACGGAATGGTTTTGATGATCCATTTTCAAGGAAGAGCATATCGCCTCGACCGAGCAGCTTCTCTGCGCCGCTTATGTCAATGATCGTTCTTGAATCGATCTGGGAAGAAACTGAGAATGCGATCCTAGTAGGGACATTCGCTTTAATTAGCCCGGTAATGACATCCACAGATGGACGCTGGGTCGCGATGATTAAATGGATACCACATGCACGTGCCTTCTGTGCAATTCGGCAAATCGCTTCTTCCACATCTGCAGGCGCCATCATCATCAAGTCTGCCAGCTCGTCAATAACGATGACGATAAAAGGAAGCTTTTCAGAGAATCTGCGGTGCTTGATGGCGAGCTCATTGAATCGGTTGATGTCACGGACGCCAGCGTGAGCGAACAACTCGTATCTGCGTTCCATCTCTTCTACAGCCCACTTCAGTGATGCAGTCGCTGCTTTTACATCCGTAATGACCGGACTGACCAAATGCGGAATCTGATTATAAGGCGCCAGCTCGACCATCTTTGGATCAATTAGCAGCAGCTTTACATCATCTGGATGTGCTTTATACAAAAGACTTACCAGCATGGTATTGATACAAACACTCTTACCAGAACCTGTCGCCCCCGCAATCAGACCGTGCGGCATTTTCTTCAGGTCTGTGACAATCGGTTTACCGGCAATATCGAGACCAAGAGCAACAGCCAGAGGCGATTCATGCTCAAGGAAACCGCTGGATTGTAAAATCTCACTTAATAAAACCGGCCTGCTCGAATGGTTCGGCACTTCAATCCCAATCGTATGCTTTCCTGGGATTGGCGCTTCGATTCGTATATCCTTCGCTGCAAGGCTAAGCTTGATGTCATCTGATAGATTCGTAATTTTATTGACTTTGACTCCGGGTTCAGGCTGCACCTCAAAGCGTGTAACAGAAGGACCTTGCGTCATATTGACCACGCGGGCTCCTACGTTAAAATTCCTCAAGGTTTCATTCAGCATATGTTCCTGCTCCGCAAGCCATTCTGGATCCGGAGCCTTAAAGACCGGCGGGCTCAATAGTTCCAGCGGAGGGAAATCGTATTCCATGAAAGACGGCTCTTCCGCCTGAACAGGAACATTTTTGACAGCTGGCTGAATTACAGGCGCAACTGGTTGAGATTCTGCAAGCTTGGCACTTGGCTTAGCTTCCTGCGAATTTGATTCAACTTCTATCTGCCGGGCTGCTGGCTGTATTTCCTTTGAAACCGATTGAATGTCATCCTGTTTGGCACTTGGCTGAGATTCGAGCGAAAGTGACTGAACTTCTTCCTGTTTGGCACTTGGCTGAGATTCGAGCGAAAGTGACTGAACTTCTTCCTGGTTGGCACCTGGATGAGATTCAAGCGAAAGTGGCTGAACTTCTTCCTGTTTGGCACCTGGCCGAGATTCTAGCGAAACTGGTTGAACTTCTTCCGCCTTGACACTTGGATGCGATGCAAGTGTAGTTGGCTGAGCTTCTACCAGGTCGGCACCTGGCTGAACATCCAGCTGATTCACACTTGGTTGATTGCCAGGCTGGGGCACAGCTACGGGTACTTCCTGGCCCAGATCAGTTGGCGCAATTTCTCGTTCAACTGCAGCTGCCTGCTCCGCTTGAACTGTCTTCCTTCCTTCTGCCATAAAAGAAGGATATTTGGAGACTTGTCGCTCTTCCCATTTCTTCTTATCCTGTTTAAGCATGATTACATTGAATGGAAGCTGCCTTTTGGCTCGTGGCTTTTCAGTAATCTCTGAATCCGCAGCATGGCTTTTTTCCAATTCAGTGCTAATCCCCACTTCTGTTTGGGCCTCTTCTCTCTCTTCAAAAGGTGATTCATCACCATATTTGAACCCTTCTTGAGCAGGATAAACTGCATCTTTAACGGCTTCTTCTGCAGGCTGGATTTCATCGCTTTCATATGCCTGATCATTTGGATGTTCCTCCAGCTCCAAATTCAGGATATGGTTAATCGCTTCTGTTTCAAGATCATCTTGTTCTTCATTTTCCACGTTTTCAAGTTCTAACTGGTCATCTTCAGGATCGACATCGAGTTCCACCATGCTTATTTCCGTTTCTAGAGTTTCTGCGAGGTCGTCTTCTATGTAGATTTCCTGTTCCTGGTCTTCGAAGGTACCGGTATTTAAGCTTGTTTCTTTCACTTCGTTGAACTCTGGAAAACCGTTAATTTCTTCATTCAAGCTATACGCATCAACACTTTCCTGATTCCCTTCAAACCCGGTCAGTTCATACTCAACTTCTTCCATACTCTTTTTTTCCGGCTGTGGTTTTTGGGGTGGTCTATTATACGCATAGATCGGCGATGGAATTTCTGTTGGCTTGAACGGCTGTCTGAATTTTGGACCGCTGTCCTTCCGAGGTTCATATTTAAATTGCGAGACGGGCTCCTTCACGGGCTTATGCCTTGTGGCTTCATTTTTCTTAAGCGGTTCCCGGCCGGCTTTATTCGGTGTCTTTCGCTCAGATTCATTTCGCTGGTTGGCAAATGTACCGGTTATTGAATAGTTATCATTCTTCATTGGCAGTGAGCCATGCTCATTGAAAAAAGGCTTTACTTCAACAATTGGTTTAACTCTTTCTGGACGATTTTTTTTGCTGTTTTCCTGTTGAGTTTCTGGCTGCCCATCTGGAATCAGCGGGAAGCGAAACTGGCCTTTTGGATATTGATACAAAACTCTGGCTTCGATATCTTTATTTTGATTTTTTTCAATTTTAACTGGTTTCGATTTTGTTTTCTCTTGTTCGATATCATCAAATTCATTTTCTTCATCATTTTGGAACATAGTAAAAATCTTTTTTATCCAACTCAATATAAATCACTCTTTCTTTCGCATTTCATTACTATTTTAACAGTTAATCGGTATTTTTCGAGATAAATTGAAAGAATGAGCATTTTTTACGAGAATAATTTGCACTGAAAATAAACTTTCGGCTTATATATTTACAAAACCTTACAACATAAGTATTAAAAGGAAAAAGCCCGTGGGTTTCGGGCTTTTACTGAAATCAGTTTATTCCTTTGTCGTCTTTCCTAAAATGAAGATCGGTTCTAATTCACCGTCTTCGTAAAGGAAACTCAAGGCAGTGATCGGCACTCTGCCACTCGCAAAAAAGCTCATCGTCATCTGTGCCAAAATATCATAACCTGTGTTATTTTCCACATCAGCGATTATCAAAACATCCTGGTGAGGAACAGCTACAGCCATGGTGCCTTTCATCCTTTTCTTCATTTCATTCAGGAAACTCGTATTCAGGATCCTGCTGGCATCATAGCCATCATTTGAATTAAGGAAATAAAAGGTGTTATCGGCCACGCGGTCTTCTTTAAGCTTTACTGACAGCGAGCGAACATTGAACAATGCTGTTTCCCGAACCTGCTTCTCAGACCATCCTTCTTTTTGCAAAAGCTTAGAATCAATCAGCCTGTATGTACTGCCTAAATCCAATGCGTAATAAATTCTTGTTTCCGCAGTATGTTCGTCATAAAAGAAAGGAACTCCTTCTTCCGCTTCTGAGGGAAATGATGTAGAGCGGATGACCGGATAGATATTTTTCTCTTTTCCTGAAAGCTCTAGCCGGCTTTCCATTGCGTTCAGGCCTTCGGAAACATAATAGACGACCTCTTCAATCGCCTTTTCCTTCTGTTCCTGCCATTTGGCAACAATTCCAGGCAGAGCGATTGTGATGCCGCGGCCAGTATTTGTGTTTTCGATTCTCAACTGGTCTTTTTCCCGGTCATAGGAAAATGTCCGGTCAGGGTGCTGAAGCCGTTCCTCCAGTTCTTTCCGCATTTTTCTGCTATCCATGAATAAATCCTCCATTTCTTCAGGAGTTTCTGCAACCATTTTACATGAAATTTCCCTCCACCTCAAAAGATGGAGGGAAACGGTTAAGCTAGGCCTTCAATGAAGTTTTCAATTTCCTGCTGTGTCTTTCTGTTCTTGCTTACAAAACGTCCAAGCTCTTTCCCATTTTCAAAAGCGATGAAACTTGGGATCCCAAACACGTCTAGCTGGATGCACAGGTCGATGAATTCATCCCGGTCAACAGAAATGAATTGATACTCACTGTATTTGCTTTCAATCTCTGGCAGCACAGGATCAATCACTCGGCAATCGGGGCACCAGTCTGCAGTAAATAAAAATATATGTTTTCCATCATTTTTCAACGTTTCGAGCTGTTCCATTGATTCCAAGTTTTTCATAGCAAATCCTCCTGGTAAAAATCTCATTGTACTCCATTTATTTTACCCATGGAAAAATAAAAAAGAAACAAATCTGTTTTATTATAGAGTCTATCACCATTAAGAAAAAGAAAAACACCGTCAAATGACGGCGTTATTTCACATTCACAGAATTGGCGATTACCATTAATGCTTCAGCATCTTCTTTTATGTCGTCAGTTTCGGTTGTCAACTTGACGCCGCCAATCCCGACAATGAGCTGATAGTGCTCTTCTTTCATTTTTTTGACAAGCATATAGCCAAACTTGCCGTCTTGAACGAAAGTTTCATTAGAATCCCATTCCTTTTGCTGCTTCATGGTTGATTCATAGACGACTTTACTGTCAGCCTTTTCATGCTGATTATAAAAAAGAATAAATGTCTTGTCACCGTCTTTGAGCAAAACATTATTTGGCGTTTCCTCTTCGACTTTCACACCAGCAGGCAGGTAATACTCTATGTCTTTTGAACTATTGTTTGTTTTTTCAGGTTTGCTTTCAAAAGTATTCTTAACTTCCCCTTTTGCATCAGCTAACTGTTCCGGAAATGAGGAAGAACAAGCGCCCATGAGTAATACTCCTATTATAACAAGCCCAAAAGTTCTAATGAACTTCATCATACTTTTTACCTCCTTGTTAAGGACTTAACCACTCCTTTTCTATCATACCTTTCTTGTTTATTAAGTGACAAGGGTTGTCGAATACTTTTTGTTGGAATTTTAGGTATTTTTCAGAAATTTGTCGAGAAATCTTTAGGAATATACATTTTTAAAAGGGTAATTTTAGGAGTATAAGTCTTCTTGAAAGATAGAGTCTGGTAAATTATTTGTGAACTTAAAACCTGTGATTTATGAATTAGAGGAACATAATTCCTAAACATGTGACCGTAATTCGTGAGAATTCATATTTACGGGCACATAAACGGCATTTATGTTACCGTAATCCTTAGAAAATCAGTTTCACGGTCACATAAACGGCATTTATGTAACCGTAATCCAGACTAAACCCGTTTTACGGGTATATAAGTAGTTTCATTCATAATAGGCGGACAACCGGTCCACCATTCCAGCTTCAGATCGAAAATCACCTATGTTCAAACAAAACTAGCAAACGGCTTTTACTTTTTCCCTATCTGATATTCATATTGTCCGACAAGCAGCTGCATGACATGTGTGAACATTTCGCTCCTGTTGATTTGTCCATTGGTCAAGATGCCTACTGCGCCTTCGTTTTTCCGAACATTTTGTTTCTTGGCATAATCGTCCATCACTGGACCAAGTTCTTCTCCAGCCAATAATCTTTGAGCTATCTCCATAGGGAGAGGAATCCTCGCACCTCCGGCAATGATTGGCTCCATGCCTTTCACCGCCAAGGCTCCCCAATTGCAAAGCATCAGGCCAAACGGAGTTTGCTGGACCCCGCCTTCTAATCCTATTCCAATATCAGCGCTTCCCTGTTCTGCAGCCTGTATTGCCCTGTTGATCGCGCCTTTAATTGTTTCCTCATCTGACATCGGCTGGTCGCTTACACCTGATTCAGCATCAACTGCGATGATTTCGTATGGAAACTCCTTAAATGCTTCCTCTACCGCAGAAATTTTTGCAGGGTTCTTTGATCCAACTGCTACTTTCATCTTAAGTACCACCTTCCGTCCATGAAAAAGGAGCAGTTTTTAGCTGCCCCTAATCGCTGTTTCATTAGCTATTATTTTTAATTGTTTCCACTGTTGTTTTATCGCAAGCTTTGACTAGCTTGACGAGCAATTCTTTTGCTGCTGCATAGTCATCGACATGGATCATCGATGCAGCGGTATGGATGTAACGGGAGCAAATGCCGATTACTGCGCTTGGAATGCCTTCATTTGCAGTATGCACTCTTCCTGCATCCGTTCCACCCTGGGAAACGAAATACTGGTAAGGAATATGGTGGGTTTCAGCCATATCGAGGATGAATTCTCTCATGCCGCGATGTGTGACCATAGAGCGGTCGAGAATCCTCAGCAATGTTCCTTTGCCAAGCTGGCCAAATTCATTTTTGTCACCTGACATATCGTTTGCCGGGCTCGCGTCAAGAGCGAAGAAAATGTCAGGGTCGATCATATTGGCAGCTGTCTGCGCTCCTCTTAGGCCTACTTCCTCCTGGACAGTTGCGCCGGAGTATAACATATTTGGCAGCTGGATATCTTTTGTTTCTTTTAGCAATTCAATCGCCAGTCCGCAGCCATAGCGGTTATCCCATGCCTTTGCAAGAATCTTTTTTTCATTTGCCATTGGCGTGAACGGGCAAATAGGCACGATTTGCTGTCCTGGTTTGATGCCGATCTTAATGGCATCTTCCTTATCATCAGCACCGATATCGACCAGCATATTCTTGATTTCCATCGGTTTGTTGCGTTTCGCTTCATCCAAAAGATGAGGAGGGATTGAGCCGATCACCCCGGTTACTGGGCCATTGTTTGTCATAATTTGAACGCGCTGAGCCAACAATACCTGGCTCCACCATCCGCCAAGTGGCTGGAATCTGATCATGCCGTTCTTTGTAATGGATGTGACCATGAAGCCAACTTCATCCATATGGCCTGCTACCATGATTTTCGGACCGTTCGCATCGCCCTTTTTTACTCCAAAAACACTTCCCAATTTATCCTGGATCAGCTCATCTGAATACTTAGCTAATTCCTCTTTCATGAAGCTGCGGACCGCATGCTCATTTCCCGGTGCTCCAGGCAATTCAGTCAATGTTTTAAAAAGGCTTAATGTTTGCTCGTTCATGTCACTGCTCCTTCTAACCAAAAGTTTAGTTTTCCTAAGGATATGTATATATCATTTATTTTACAGAACATTCATTATCCTTGCCAGTCTTATTCCTGGCATTCAAGTTTTTTTAGGTGCATTATAGCTTTGCTCCAGTAGTCGGATTTGTTATGATGAAGGTATCAAATTCCATATATAACCTTGGAGGTCCTTGACTATGAACTGGAAAGCCTTTTTGATTGGCGTTGGTGCCGGACTCGCAGGTGCTTATGCGGTAAAGGAACTATACTCACAAAAAGAAACCGTCTCTGCTGATAAAGTCCTGAATCAGGCAAAGGCAGCATTTAAGCAATCAGGGCCAATAAGTGGCTCATGGATCAATATGACGGCAGAGCCTTATTCAAAACCGCCAATTGAGTATCAGGTCTACAAAGGCGGCATCTCCCGCAATGTGGATGGCAGGATTGAACAATATGAATTTATTGCTGATGCATCCACAGGCGCTATTCTCGATGCATATTCCCTACATTAACTCAAAGGATTAGACCTGCTGATGCAGGTCTATTTTTTTCTCTCAAGAGTTTCTTTGATTTTCCCATCGTGATCAAACTTGATGGCACGATATACCGCATCGTGGTAAAAAGTAAACCAAGCATCCTTGCTGATTCCATACTCTAACCATTCCTGTTTTGCAGAAATAGAATCCATTGGATAATCATCGTAGGCCATAACCCAGAGAGGATTTTGATGGGCATGGGTCGGCATGATATCAGCCATATGGATGACCGACATATCTTCATCTTCAATGATCAGGATCGAATGGCCATCGCTATGTCCCCCCGTGTGGATCATTTTCAGCGGGCCAAACGCCCATTCCTTCTCAAACGTCTCAACATGCTGTTCAATCCCCTGCCAGTTTTCTTTCCAATATGTACTCTTCGAGCGGATATTCGGGTTGCGCATTTCGTCCCATTCAATCTGGGAAGTGACAATCTTAGCATTTGGAAAAACAGAGACCAGTTCGCCATTTACTTCTTTCGTCAAACCGCAGGCGTGGTCGAAATGCATATGTGTCATTAAAACATAATCAATGTCTTCAGGTTTTAACCCAAGCTTGTCCAGATCCTGATCGAGGCTCGATTCTTCAAGGACACCAAAATTGCGTTTTTGCTTCTCATTCAGTTTCCCATTTCCCATCCCGCTTTCAACTAGGAAATTCTTCCCTTCAGCCTGGATTAAAATTGGATCTGCCCTTAACTCTATTTGATTATTGTCATTTACTTCATATTTACGCGCCCAAAGCGGCTTAGGGACAACACCAAACATAGCCCCTCCATCAAGATGAGTGACCCCGCCGTTCAGCCACTCCAGCTTAACGTTTCGTAACTCAAGTTTTTCCATTACTATTCCCCCTTTTTCTTATAATTTTAACACTGGGATTTGAAATTTTTAAATAATTCACCTTCCATTTGTTCTTTTTAAAAGGCAAACGCTATTTAATCCATTTTTATTGGCGAAGTTATCATTTTGATAGAAACTGGAAAATAATGTTTTTTTAGTTACAAATCTGTACATTATCCCCCATCCATGCAAAAAGCCAGTCGACATGATCGACCGGCCTTACTTCTTACTTAGATTGAAACTGAACCTCACAGCGGTAAATGCGGCTGCCTCTTGAAGAGAATTTTTCTTCATATTCCGTCATGATATTTTCTTCATAATCACTGTTATGAAGATCAAGGCTGACATAGTTAAGCTTCATGCCGTAATGTGAGAAGCTCATAAGAGAATACTCAAATAATCCCTGGTTATCTGTTTTGAAGTGGATTTCACCATTTTTCACAAGAATGGATTCATATACTTCAAGGAAGGATTTGAAAGTCAGTCTTCTTTTTTCATGGCGGGTTTTTGGCCATGGATCAGAGAAGTTCAAATAAACACGGCTGACATCTCCGCTTGCAAAATAATTTGCAAGCTCAGCACCATTCACGTTCATCAGTTTGCAGTTTGGCAAATCTTCTTCAATCAGCTTGTCCAGTGCGCTCACAATGACGCTTTCCTGAAGCTCAATGCCGATATAGTTGATGTGAGGGTTTGCTTTTGCCATTCCCGTAATGAACTGGCCTTTTCCGGTACCGATTTCAATGTGGAGAGGCTGGTCTTTTTCAAAGACCTCTCCCCAATTCCCACGGAATTGTTCTGGTCCATGGACCACATAATTCGAATATTGCTGTAATTTATCTTTAGCCCAAGGCTTGTTTCTTAGTCTCATTTTGACACCTCTGTACTATTTTCATTCGTTTCAAACAATATCATGCAACCCATATGTTTTCAAGGTGAAATTTCTGAAGCCTCCGCTCAAAATGTATAAACACAAAAAGGAATCCACAATCTAAATGTGAATTCCTTTAAAACGAAAGGGTGATCATTGTGCCTTTAAGCCACCATGACCAGGTAAATTTATTAAAGGATATATTAAGCAACCAGCAGACAGACTGCTGCGGATCGATTGCAGAGTATCAACAATTGGAACGCCTGATTAAATCATTGATGGTCAACACAAATGTCGACGGAAATATAAAATCAATCTTGCAGGACGTTTACCAGTATAGCCAGAACGGCGTCAACGCCTCTGACCTGGAACAGCATATCCAGACCAATCAAGGCCAGTTATCCCAATGGGTAAATGACATCGGGCAATTCTCATAAAAAAATTAGAAAAGTGCTTTTAAAAATTCAATCCATTTTTCCATTTCTGGAATTCGGTTCTGATTCTTATGCCATTGGATGGACGATAGTGATTGTGCAAGTGCATACCATTTCATCCGCTGTCTCAGTCCCTCGGTCAGGCTGATTCCATATTTATTCAGCCAAGCCTCCCATTCTTCTGCAGGTATATAGGAGTATAGGAGAAGTCCGAGATCGATTGCAGGGTCAGCGATCATCGCCCCATCCCAATCAATTAAATACAACTGGTTGTCTTCTGTAAGCAGCCAGTTGTTATGATTAACATCGCAATGACAGACTACTTTCTCATCATCGTCGACCTTATCGACGTTTTCTTCCAGGAACTTCAATGATTCTATGACTGCTGGCTTCGCTCGCAGGTCTTCATCCAATTCCTCATTTAATGCATGAAGGATCATCTCTGGCTTAAGCGGGCTTTTACCAAGCCTGGTTAGCATCCCAAGAAGCGGTTCTGACGCATGGATTTTCTTCAGCAGCTTGGCCACCCGGTCATCGTTCATATCCCCAGGCTTCAGCTCTCTGCCGTTCATCCACTGCTGCGCCGTTATGACATCTCCGTTTTCTAACCTTTTAGTCCAAACAAGCTTGGGTACGATTCCTTCTGCGGAGAGTACAGCAAGAAAAGGGGATGAATTACGTTTTAGAAACAGCCTTTGTTCTTCATGCTGTGCGAAATAAGCAGCACCAGTTGCACCGCCTGCAGGAACAATCTCCCAATCCTGTCCAAATAAATGTTCCAAAGTTAGTCACCTTCATTTATCACTATTTCCCTTATGCCAAAAAACCGGAAATGGATTTATAAAATCTAAATTCACTGTTGTACTTATTATCGGAAATAAGAAAAGCGCAAGCGCCTTTGGTCAGCCCCGACAAGCGTTGGAGGGCCGGACAGTGAAGTCGCTTTTTGACTTCATTGGCCGGACCGAAACGTCTCGAGGGGCTAGGCGCTGGAGCTGGACATTAATCTAAGTAAAAGAAGTTAATGCATTTAATAAAGTAAAAGACAGCTATTGATAGAAAAATACACACAATAGCTATCTTATAAATTTTATCTCCTAGAGGCTTTGTACGTCAACCCCATGAAACCTAAATTAATATTATCAAATCAAGTATCTATTAAATTGCAGCCACGAAAACAGAGCATGGCTCCAGCAATACCTTATCCCCTTCGATATGGCGGAATGGTTCAGCAGAGGCTTTTTCATGGTCAGCGAGGATGTTCCACCTGGCGTTTTCAGGGAACTGCACCAGTTGCTGAGTCATGGACGGATTGATGAACACGAGGATTTTCTCCCAACGTCCCAGGTACCTGATTTCTGCCAAAGAAAAACCGATCACAGGTGCGGGCATCGACAAAAAGGACATATGCTTGCGGATTTTTTCGCTGTCAGCAAGCCGGAACGCCTCATTTGTACTGCGAATGGCAATCATTCCTTTAATGTACTCAACATTATCAAAGTTTTCATCGCGCAAATCCCAATCGAGCCAGTTGATTTCATCAGGCGAACGGTAGCTGTTGCCGACGCCTTTTTTCGTCCTGTAAAATTCCTGGCCGCTATGCAGGAACGGAATTCCCTGTGCAAGCAAAACCATGGAGGTAGCCAATCTGTGCTGCTTTTTTAAAATGGCTTCATCCTGTTCCGGATCACATATTTTCAGCTTATCCCAAAGTGTGTGGTTATCATGGGATTCAATATAATTTACAGACTGAACCGGCTGAAGAAATAAGCCATTCTTCCGTTTCCCAATGCCAACGCTGCCTGCCATTACCTGCTTTGCTGCTTCAAGGTAGCGTTCATTCCCAAGGGCGTAGCCTTTGTCATAAATGTTAAAGGTACTTCCCTTGATCGAATCCCGGAACCAATCATTGAATTGGCCGATTCCCGGCAGTTTCGCCTGGTTCGCAATATTGGCCTTCCTTTCAGGCGGAAGTGGTGTATTAAGGTCCCAGCCCTCCCCGATGATCAGAGATGTCAGGATTGATGGAATCTACCGCACTCCTTATTGCTGCCATTGTCTCAACATCCAAAATCCCCATTAAATCAAAGCGCAGGCCATCAATCTGAAATTCCTTTAGCCAGTACAATACAGAATCGATAATATATTTTCTGGCCATCAGTCTTTCAGAAGCAATATCATTCCCCACTCCTGTTCCGTTCGAAGGCAGCCCATGCTCATTGTGGCGAAAATAATATCCCGGAACAATTTTTTCAAATGAAGAGTCCTCTCGAATGTACACATGATTGTACACAACGTCCATGATTACGCCCATTCCCATCTGGTGAATGGAGGAAATCAGATTCTTAAGCTCGACGATCCGATTATAAGGATTCTCTGGATCTGTGGCATAGCTGCCATCAGGCGCATTGAAATGGATGGGATTATAGCCCCAATTGTATGAACCCGTTCGGTCAAGCTCATCTACGCCTTCGAAATCATGGAAGGGAAGAAGTTCAATATGTGTGACACCAAGATTTTTAATATAGGAAAGACCAGTCTCCACGCCATTAGGACTTCTGGTTTCTATTTCAGCAGCTCCCAGGTATGTTCCTTTTTTAATGGCTCCACTGCTGGGATGCATTGTCAAGTCCCTGATATGGGTTTCATAAATTATTGCATCAACCGGCCTGTTCAGTGGAGGAGAATCGGTGTGTGTAATCTGCGATTTTAAAGGATTGATGATGACCCCATATTCTCCATTAACGGTTAAAGCGGTTGCATAAGGATCGACCGCTTCTCGCCATTCGAGATTGATGCAGACTAAAAACGTATAGCAGAAAAGCTCCAGATTGCGGTCAACTTCAATGCTCCAAACCCCTTTATCCATTCGTTTCATACTGAATAATTCATGGCTTGGTTCATCCTCGTTGAACAACTTCAGCTTAACTTTCGCAGCAGTCGGTGCCCACAACTTGAAAATGGTTTTATCCTTTGTATAACCTGCTCCAAGGTCATCGCCGCCATAGAAAAATAATTGATCGAACTCTTCTGAACGGATGACTGCACCAATTTGCAAATCAGTTTCCCCGCCATGTTCATCCATGACAAAATACGTTTTACCAATTTCCGGATTCACACTCGATAAGCAAATATATTTTACTGCATGCTCAAGGTAGACCTTCTCCTTGATTGCCAATGGCAAATCAACGCCTTCTCCTTTTAGCCGGAACTCATTTGAGGTTCCTTCAAAATAAGAATGAGGAAGCAATACGGTTATATGATTCACTTGATCGAGATAGGCGTTAAATTTTCTTTCAATGGCAATCATTCATTTTCAACTCCTCGGTATGCCCAGAATCGTTTTTTCCTGAAAAAATAGTTAAAGCCTTTGGACATGCCTGGATATTTAATGGTGTGTGTCCAGCCATTTCCCCATCTGCATGGGCCAAGACTTCACCAGGGGATTTAATCGAGATTTTCTTTCCTGTAAATTGCTCAACTTCCCTGAAATTTGTATGCTTTCCCCAAAAGACACTGATGAAAACCAATAAGAGCTTCCATCTGGAAATCTGGTGGACGACCGTCACATCAAGAATTCCATCATCAGGCAAAGCATTTGGAGCGATCTTCATGCCGCCCCCATAGTACGACTGGTTGGAAACGGTCACAAACCAGGCGGCGTCGAATTTATACTCTTTCCCATCAATCGTGAGTTCTATAGGAATGGAGCGGTAGGTTAGGAGCTTCTTGATCAGGATATATACATAGACCAGCCTGCCCATGGAAAGCCTGTTCAGAAACCGCTTCATTTCGGATTCATTAGACTCCTTTGCCACAGCTGCATCAAAGCCTACACCCATATTATTCATAAAATATGTTTCATGTAATTCATTGTGCCGAATTTTTCCTATATCAATGAATGAGAGATGTCCCTGCTGTTGTTCAAGTAACAGACGCAAGGCATCCACGGACCTTTTCGGGATCCCAAATCCTCTTGAAAAATCATTCCCTGACCCGCCGGGAATAAAGCCGACCTTAACGTTTGGATAATGCGCAATCCCATTTACGACCTCATGCAGGGTGCCATCGCCCCCGACTGCAGCTATGATGGCCGGTGCCCCACTCGCCTTCCGGGCAATCGACTCAGAAAGCTCCTTCGCATGTCCAGGATACTCAGTAAAAAATGCAAGATAAGCGATGTCAAGCCCCTTCAGTTCATTCTCAATCTTTCTCCAAATCTCCCGGCAGTTCCCATTTTTCGCATTGGGATTGACGATAAAATAGATTTTCTCCATATGATCAACCTTTATCTATTTATTAGGATCTTATTCGCTGCTCGGTCTGTTCTCCCATTCGAGTCTCCTGACTGATGTTGTCTGGCAGAATTGAAGCAATACCTGTGCCGCTTTTAATTGCATATGCTTCAGTGGAGATTTCATTCCTCTGAGTGCCATGAACCAGTCTTCGAAATTGCGTTTTTCGATGAACTCCACCCCGTATGGCTGCAACGGATAATCGATGAACCCATTCCGGCTTAGCAGCAGTTTTTGCACAGGGAGATCCACTCCGTGCATGTCGAAAAGGGTCTTGACGATTTTCTCGGTCCTGCCCAGAGCAATCAGCGGATTCAAAACTTTCTTCTGTGAATTCTTGGTTTTCTTGACCCAAAAACGATCCTTGGATCCAACAAATACAGCATTCTCTTCTTCCTCGATAAAAGAGATACACATAGCAGCTGCAGGGGTAATCAGAATCAGCTCCGCCTCTACAGGCGCTTTTTTCAGTAAAAATATAGGTTTATATAAAATGAGGAATGTATCTGGAAAGCGCTGAAGCAAGAATTTCAGTGTCTGGTCATGGGTATATTCTTTTTCAACAAAGGATCTTTCCGTCAGTGTCGAGCTGGCCCACTTAAACTGGAAAGGAAGCAGCTGGTCAAGGAAATGCTGTTTCAATCCATCGATCGTATGAATTTTACTTAACGCATCCATAGTCCGATCATCCATCATTATTTCCTGGTCATCACTATTTTGGAACTGAATCCTCGCATCATTCACTTCAAGTGAAGAATCCGGCTGGCGAACCATACTTTTTAGCTTTTGAAAAAGATTGTTAGACTGGTCATCGAGCGAATTCTCTGAGATGGAATCCACCGCTTGATCCGGACCTTCTTCCCACTTCTTCTTTAAGCCTTCCCACTGTTTTTTCTTCAGGCGAACATATCTTGAAGGATAAAGATAGATATCCTGTGCATAGCGTGAAACATAGTCCTGGAGTTTGATTAGTTGTGCCATTGATTGACCTGCCTTTATGCTTTCTCCCCTTCATTAATCGTACCGGAAGCGAGAGAGAATATTTTAATTGGTTCGTATTTTGGACTATTCCCCAGATGGGTCTTGTACAAAACGACCCTTTCTGCATGGAAAGTTATTTTTTCATTTGAAGAGGGATTGAGATTGGCCAGCTGATCATATTCAAATGACTGCTCGCTTGTCCACTTTCTTGCTATTGTGATATGGGGGCTGAACGGGCGTGTTTCAAGTGTAAAACCTGATGTCAGACAAGCAGAGAATACATCGTTTCTTATTGAATTCAGGTCCTCTGAATTTTCAAGCCCTGCCCAAAAAATCCGGGGGGAATCCTTGCGTCCGAAGATCCCCAGATGATCTATAGTTAACTCGAATGCAGCATGCTTTTTCACTGCTTCGTCAATTAATTGATTGGATGCAGCCATTTTCGGTTCTGGAGCATTGCCGAGAAACGCAAGGGTGATATGGAAATCCTCGGGATGGACCCATGAATTAAATGGCATAGCTTCTTTAAGGCTGCCCGCTGCTGCCTCAAGCTTTTCTTTTACGTCGCCTGGCAATTCGATAGCATAGAAAAAATGAACATGCTGTCCCATTCCTGTAAAACACCCTTTCTATTCCACTTTAATTTATTTTAGCAAATGGCATCTGTTTTTGGCAGATTTTCCTTCTAATCATCTTTTTAATCCCTTCAAGTTGATAGGAATAATTCTTTTTTATATGATAAAAGAAAGTTATTGTTATTTTTTTGTCAGCCTTAATCAATTATTCACTTAAAAGGCAATACTAAACAACGGAACAATCAGCAAGGAGGCAATCGCCCATGAAAGTCGTCAATAATATCGCTGCATTAATCGGTGAAACTCCGATGGTAAAATTAAACCGTCTGGCCCCAGAGGGTGGAGCATCGGTTTACCTGAAACTCGAATACTTTAACCCAAGCAAAAGTGTCAAGGACAGAGCAGCTTTCAATATGATCGTGGCAGCTGAAAATGAGGGAAAACTGAAACCAGGTTCAACCATCATCGAACCAACAAGCGGGAATACAGGAATCGGTTTGGCGATGAACGCCGCAGCAAGAGGCTATAAAGCGATCCTGGTCATGCCGGACACGATGACCATCGAAAGGATCAATCTGTTAAAAGCATACGGAGCAGAAGTTGTTTTGACTCCTGGAGATGAAAAAATGCCAGGGGCAATCAAAAAAGCAGAAGAGCTGTTAAAAGAAATTCCAAACAGCTTCATGCCGATGCAATTTGAAAACGATGCGAACCCAGACGCCCACCGAAAATCAACGGCGAAAGAAATTATCGAAGCGATGAAAGAACTAAAGAAGCCACTCAGCGCGTTTGTCGCAACAGCTGGAACCGGCGGCACCATCACCGGTACAGGCGAAGCGCTTAAGGAAGAATATCATGATTTGGCTGTCCATGTTGTTGAACCTGCCGGATCACCTGTATTATCAGGCGGCAAGCCAGGTAAGCATAAATTAGTCGGCACAAGCCCTGGCTTTATCCCAAAAATCCTTAATCAGGATGTATATGAAAAGATCCACAAGATTGAGGACGAGGATGCCTATGATACAGCACGCCGGTTGGCAAAAGAAGAAGGTATTCTTGTTGGTCCATCATCAGGAGCTGCCTGCTTCGCCGCAATCAATGTCGCAAAGCAGCTGAAGCCGGGTGAAGTCGTCATCTGCATCGCCTGCGACACAGGCGAAAGATATTTGTCGAGCGATTTGTTTATGTTTGAAGACTAACGTAAAAAGCTGCGGGATTCATTCCCGCAGCTTTTCTTATTTTTCATCATTATTCTCTTCGTCCTCTTCAAAAATCGTTCCTGAGTGGAGGGTCATGCCGGAGACGATTTCCTCCATTTCTGCCTGGAGTCTTTCGGTGATTTCCTCTCTTTCTTCAGGGGAGAGTGAATCCTTCGTGTATCCGAATAGATAATTATTTAAATCGAACTCTCTCAGCTTGCATTTTGTATGAAAGATGTTTTCCTGATAGACATTGACATCGACCATATCAAATTCGTTTTTTACAGATTCCGGAATATAATTCTGGATCGAGCTGATATCATGGTCAATGAACAATTTGTTCCCATCCTTATCCCTAGTGAAGCCTCTAACCCGGTAATCGATGGTCATGACATCGGTTTCGAACGAATGAATCAAATAATTCAGCGCCTTCAGCGGTGAGATTTCCCCGCACGTGGATACATCGATATCGGCCCGGAACGTACTGATTCCTTCGTCCGGATGGAATTCAGGATAAGTATGGACGGTAATATGGCTTTTATCCAACTGCAGCACGACGTTGTCCGGCAGCGGGCCTGGTGATTCATCATAGGCTTCATCAGGGACTTCGACGACCGGCCCTTCGGAAACGAGGATGGTCACACTGGCTCCCTGCGGCACATAATCCTGCTTGGCCACATTCAGGACATGTGCGCCAATGATATCGGAGACATGGGTCAATATTTTTGTCAGACGGTCTGCATTATACTGCTCATCAATATAATCAAGATAAGCTTCACGCTCTTCTTTTGTTTTCGTATAACAAATATCATACATGTTAAAACTTAAGGATTTCGTCAGATTATTGAATCCATGCAATTCAATATGCTGCTCTGATGTGAATTTCATTTACTGTTTCCCCCTGTTCGGTTTTCGGCTATGCTTTGTCTGATTTTGAACAAAAGCAGGTATCCTGTTGATTTAAATATTTTTATGATACCCATTCCTGCCAAGAAAAAACAAAGCCCCGGTTAAAACCATTGGGGATTAGTCCGCAAACAAAATGGTGATTTCTTAAAAAAATCTTATTGAAATAAAGTTGCCCGAAGAAAAACCTGCAGTATCATAACTGCAGGTTAGATGTTATAGCGTGCCGCATTGGCGTTCAATTTCTGCTTTAAAAAGGTTTTGCAGTTTTCTTGTGACAGAGCCTGGCGCGCCATTTCCAACTGGCTTCCTATCGATTTCGACTACCGGCATGACTTCCACTGTGGTGCCTGATGAGAATACTTCATCAGCTGAAGACAGTTCATCAAGTGTATATGCTCTTTCCTCAAAAGGAATTTTTTCATTAGCACAGATCTCCAGCACCTTCTGTCTCGTAATCCCATTAAGAATGTGATTGTCTGCTGGATGGGTAATAATCACACCATCTTTTACAATCGAAATATTGGAATGGCTGCCTTCCGTAACGGTTTCCCCGCGGTGCAAAATAGCTTCGAAGCATCCTGCCTCTGCTGCTTTTTGCTTAGACAGCAAGTTGCCAAGCAGATTAAGGCTTTTGATATCACATCGCAGCCAGCGGATATCCTCATCAAGGATTGCCCTGACTCCTGTTTCCATTGATTGCTCGGGTCGTGGAACCTTACGGGTATAGGCAACAAAAGTTGGTGCAACATCCGCACCAGGAAAAACATGGTTACGAGGAGAAGTTCCCCTTGTAAATTGCATATAAACCGTACCAGTGTCCAACTCGTTCCGGGAAATCAGCTCTTCCATTTTGTCTTCAAGCTCTGCAGGAGTGTACGGAAGCTTCATCCTGATTTTCTCTGCACTTTCCACAAGTCTGTTCAGATGTTCTTTCCCAGTAAACATTTTGCCATTGTATACGCGAATAACCTCATATACACCATCTCCGAACTGATAGCCCCTGTCCTCTATATCAACCTTAGCGGTAGTCCTTTCGAGAATCTGGCCGTCTACGATAACATATTCCATTGTTTTTCCCCTCCTTGATTTATGTGTGTAACCCTATTATTTTGCTAAATCATAAATAGCCTGAGCATAAATCGCAGTCGCCCTTAGGAGATCTTCTATAATCATATATTCATCTTTTTGATGTGCAATATCAGGTCTTCCAGGGAATAATGGACCAAAAGCCACTCCTGATTTCAATGACCTTGCATATGTGCCCCCGCCGATCGAGATTAGTTCTGCTTTTTCCCCAGTCTGGTCTTCGTACACCTTTTTCAATGTCTGGACCAAAAAGTCATTTTCATCAACGTGATGTGGGTTGGAGTTGGAGAAATTCTCAATGGCAAGCCCTTCAGCTTCTAAAAGCTGATTCAATATTTCCTTCGTTTTTTCCAGCTTAGTCGTCACTGGATAGCGCATATTCAAACCTGCGCGTCCGCCATTTTCACGATTATAAGAAAGCTTGCCTACATTGACAGTCAATTCCCCGGTAATGTCGTCTGAATATGCGATGCCGAGTTCCTTGCCGCGTGAATCTTTCCCTAGATATTTCGCAATGAATTGAAAATATTTGTCACTGCTTCCGTCCAGATTCAACTGGGAAAGGAAAGCTGCCATATGAAGTCCAGCGTTCTTTCCATTGTCCGGCTCCATGCCGTGAGCAGATATACCTTCAAGTTCGAGGACCAGCTTGCCACTTTCAACAACCGCTTTGCCGTCAAGTTCGTTTTGCTTTTTATAATCTTCAAAACGCTGGACGATATCCGTTTGTCCCTGCTGGACAATGAGGGCAGCTTTGGCGAAATCAGGAACCATGTTATAACGGCGGCCTGAAGAAAATTCAATCACTTCTGCATCGAATCCTTCTTTTGCCATTTCTTCAGGTTTGCATACTAAATCATAATCAGCAATGCCTTTTTCAGCATAGATGATCGGAAAATCCGCATCAGGGGCAAATCCCATCGCAGGCATTTCTTCGTGTTCAAAATAATGATCGACACAACGCCAGTCGCTTTCCTCATCAGTGCCAATGATCATTCTCACCCGCTTGTTCAATGGCAGACCCAATTCCTTAACGATTTTCATTGCATAGTATGCAGCCATCGTTGGCCCTTTGTCATCGATTGCGCCGCGGGCAAAGATTTTGCCATCACGGATTTCAGCTCCATAAGGATCGCTTGTCCAGCCATCTCCTTCAGGAACAACATCAACATGGCAGAGAACCCCGACAATTTCTTCACCTTGACCAAACTCGAGATGGCCAGCAAGATTGCCAACATTTTTGGCAGTGAAGCCATCCTTTTCACCCAATTGAAGCATGAAATCCAAAGCTTCCTTTACACCTTCGCCAAGCGGTGCTTCGGGAGTTGCATTATCTTCGTCAAGCACACTCTTGATTTTGAGGAGTTCCTGCGCGTCCTTAATCAAATCCGCCTCTCTTTTTTCTACTTCCTTTGTCCAGTTAATTGAAGTCATTGTTCCAAACCTCCTATTTCACTTACATATGTATGAAGAATTTCTAAGCAAAAAATACATTCTTATTGTACCACTTGAAAACTTGATTTATATTTTACTCCTTCTTTGTTCCTTTCGTAAACTCTGGACATAAGATATTGCAGTAATATATTTGTTATTTTTTCTTAATTTTCTAACAACTGTCATAATTAGCCTGTTTAATGCCATATCGTTAAGTATATAAACAATTAGGGAGGGGCTATCCAGTTAGCTAAATGTTAAACTTTTATAAAAATCAGTGAATTATCTGGAATTTTATTTTATTAAAGTGTAAAATAGTCCAAAAGGTTAGACATCTTATATCTGCCTTTTAAAAATGGACGCAAAAGGAGCTGTCTGGAAAGAAGAAAACTACATACTTGAGGCTTCGTCTTCAATCAGTGTCGGTTGCAGGAAAATGACAAGGGGTTTAAAAAAGGATAGGGAGTGGTTGTTTGAAACCTTCGACTAACCGGATGATAAACCGCATCAAATCCATCTACATGTTCATATGTCAGAATGGTACTGTCACAACTCAAGATCTTGTAGAGGAATTCGGAATTACTCCTCGAACCATCCAGAGGGATTTGAATGTCCTGGCTTACAACGACTTAGTGAAAAGTCCGAGCCGAGGTAAATGGACAACGACCCAGAAAAAGGTAAAGATGTCATCTTAATTCGAAAAGCGCAAGCTTGTTTATCTAAAAAAGAAATCGCCAGAGATATTATCTCGGCGATTTCTTTTTTTAGATTTCATATGTTTGCAGCATTTCGATTTCTTCATCCGTAAGCTCTCTGTATTCTCCAAGCTCAAGCGTTTCATCGAGCTTGAGCGGTCCCATCGACAGTCTCTTCAGATAGATGACTCGTTTCCCGACAGCCTGGAACATGCGCTTCACCTGATGGAACTTTCCTTCTGTGATCGTCAGTTCAATGTCAGAGGTTAAACCAGATTTTAAAATTACAAGCTCACCTGGTTTGGTCTCGTATCCATCATCCAGGGTGACGCCTAGTTTGAATGCTTCAATATCTTCTTCTGTCACTTCTCCCTCAATCACAGCGAAATAGGTTTTTGGAACATGTTTTTTCGGTGATAAAAGCTTGTGGGATAACTGCCCATCGTTGGTGATCAGTAACAGGCCCTCTGTATCCTTATCAAGCCTTCCGACCGGGAATGGCTCAAATACCTGGTCATCGACCTCAAGCAGGTCAATTACGGTCTCATCACGATTGTCCTCTGTCGCTGAAATTACCCCTGGAGGCTTGTTCATCATTAAATAAATAAATTCCCTGTACTCAATTTCCACACCATTTAAAGTGATTAAATCTTTTTCAGGATCGACATGCTGTTTCGCATCTTTAATGGTGGCATTATTCACTTTTACAGCGCCATCCTTTAAAAGTTTCTTCACATCTTTCCTGCTTCCATACCCAAGGTTCGAAAGCACTTTATCGATTCTCATTGCGAGCCTCCTTTTTTTGTAATGGGCATGTGCCCATCCCACTTTTCGTAGTTTTACATAGACTAATATCATATTTCACATTAGATCATGAGGAGATGACCTGAATGAATTATCGTCAGCAAGGACAAGGGTTGTACATCCCTCTCCCTGGCATTCCAGGTGGAGGATTCCCTGGCGGGGGTTATCCTGGCGGAGGTTTTCCCGGCGGTGGAGGCCAGTTTGACCAAAGACTCGACCGCCTGGAAAGACAGGTTCAAAGACTGAGCAATCAAATCGATCGGCTTGACCGCAGAGTCGACAGGATTGAACGCCGTCTGGATATCCGCGATAACGACCAGCAGTTCTATTATTAGTGAAAAGCGCAAGCGCCTTGGTCAGCCCCGACAAGCGCTGGAGGACCTGACAGTGAAGTCGTTCTTTGACTTCATTGGCAGGACCGAAGCGTCTCGAGGGGCTAGGCGCTGGAGCTGGACATTTCTCGAAGTGAATTTTATACTTTCTACCCTTATAAAAAATGGCCTTCATAACCGAAGGCCATTTTAGCTTAAACCGGCAGCCTCAATTTACGCTTGATTTTGGTGACCCGGTCCCCAAAGAGCCTGTCCACCAGTTTGGTACGGAGTCCAAGGTAGAAGTAAACCGAAGCACCTACAATCGCAGAGATTGCAATGATCACGATTGACTGGAACTTTGAAGCAGGTGACAGGAACTGGACAAACATTTCGTAAAATGCCATCGTGACACCTGCCATCAATCCCGAGAACATCAGGATCAGGATAATCCTTCTCGTCACAAGGCCCATTGGATATCTGGCGAATTTTTTTATAACAAACAAGTTGATGAGAATCGCAGTTATATAGCCTAACGCCGTCGAAAGGACAGCTCCTTGCGTTTCAAACAGCTTGATCATTGGGATGTTAAGAGTGAGCTTCACCAATAATCCAGTCAGCAAGCTTAGAATCGTGAAACGCTGTTCGTTGATTCCTTGCAGGATTGCGGCTGTTACGGAAAATAGGGCAAATAATATCGCTACTGGCGCGTAAGTGCTCAACACTTCTGTCCCAAGGTTATCATGTGCATAGAAAACAGTATACATAGGTTCCGCAAGCAACGAAATGCCAATTGCTGCAGGTACAGTCAGAAACATCAGGACCTGAAACGTCTGGTCAAGCTGCCTTCTCATCCCCTTGCGGTCGTTTTCTGTGAAAGCTTTAGTGATGCTGGGCACCAGTGTCAATGAAAAAGCCGTAGCCAGGGAAACAGGTATGATCACCAGCTTATGTGTTTCGAAATTCAATACAGAAAACGCCGAACTCGCTTCATTTGAGCTAAAACCAATGGATGTCATCGCTCTGGTGAAAGTCATCATATCAATGAATTGGAACAACGGATTGGCAATCCCGACAAAGACAAACGGTGCCGCATAAAGCAGGATTTCCTTATATATATCTTTTAAGGAAATATCCATCGTCTTCTTGTCTTCCTCAAGCAGCTTATCTAGATGTGGTTTCCTTTTTACCCAGTACCATCCCAGTACACCCAAACTGCCAAGCGCACCGATAAACGCTGCAAAAGTAGCCACGCCAACAGCTGTGACCATATCTCCCTTAAAAACATTCAATACGGCATATGCTCCTGCCAGCACAAAAACTATACGTACAATTTGCTCAACAACTTGCGATACGGCAGAAGGTCCCATTGATTGATGGCCCTGAAAAAAACCGCGGATCAAGCTCATGAATGGTACAACGATCAGTGCAAAACTTACAGCCCTAATCACTGTTGTAACATCCTCGGCAGTGATTTTTACATTTTCTTCACTATTCTGCTCTATAACCATTTCGGCAAGCCCTGGCGCTGTAAAATACATGACCAAAAACGAAAGTATTCCTGTCGCAAGCATTACTGCTACACCCGACTTGAACAATTTCCTGCCCACCGAATATTCCTCAAGAGCGTTATATTTTGCTATAAATTTAGACACAGCCAGCGGGACACCCGCTGTAGCTATGCTTATGAAAATCGTATACGGAATATAGGAAAACGAGTAAAGCGCGGTTCCATACCGGCCTACAATCGCAAAAAAGGGAATGACATAAAATAAACCCAGCACCTTCGATAAGATCGTGCCAAGCGTCAATATGAACGTCCCTCGTAAAAGCTTAGATGACATAAGATCCCTACTTTTCAATCGATAAAATAAAAACAGATTACAAACTTGTATTTTACCATAAACAAAACCGGGTACTATGATATTTATCATTTATAGCAGACTTTTTCTGCATTCCCTAGTTTACTCCTATTTTAACCTGACTGCCAGTTTTGAAGACGAAGTCTTTTATCTGTTTGAAGATCATCATTCCTGGCAATGTTTTTAATGAAGAGATGCATTATAATAAGAAAAGTGCACAAATGCATAGATTAAAGTGAAGTGAAAAGTTGGTGGAATTATGAAATACGATGTAATCGTTCTAGGAGGCGGCCCATCTGGTTTGATGGCTGCAATCGCTGCTGGCGAACAAGGCGCAAAGGTGCTGCTGATCGACAAAGGAGACAAGCTTGGCAGAAAGCTGGCGATTTCCGGCGGCGGACGCTGCAATGTGACCAATCGGCTGCCAGTCGATGAAATCATTAAACATATACCCGGAAATGGGCGTTTTCTATACAGTGCCCTTTCAATTTTCAGCAATGAAGATATTATTTCATTTTTCGAGGGACTCGGAATCAAACTGAAAGAAGAAGATCATGGCCGGATGTTCCCTGTCACGGATAAGGCCCAATCAGTTGTTGATGCCCTTCTCTCTAAGCTTAAGAATCTGAAGGTTGAAATCAGGACAAACAGCCCTGCAGCAGATGTTCATTACAATAATGGCACGGCGCACGCAGTGGAATTGAAAAATGGCGAAATGTTGTATGCAGACAGCATCATCATCGCAGTTGGCGGAAAATCAGTGCCGCACACCGGATCGACAGGCGATGGCTATGCCTGGGCTGAAAAAGCAGGCCATACGATAACCACCCTGTTTCCGACCGAAGTGCCATTGACGTCCAGTGAACCTTTTATCAAAGAAAAAGTCCTGCAGGGTCTTTCTTTACGAGGAATCGGCCTCAGCGTCCTCAATCCAAAAGGGAAAGCGCTGATCACCCATAAAATGGATATGATCTTCACTCATTTTGGCATCAGCGGCCCAGCAGTTCTGCGCTGCAGCCAGTTCGTCGTCAAAGCGATGCAAAAATGGAATCTGAAAGAGGTCGTCATGTCTTTGGACGCTCTTCCTGACATGAGGGAGGAAGAATTGTTCCAGGAACTGAATAAATTGATCAAAGCTGAGCCGAAAAAAGCAGTGAAAAATCTGCTGAAGGGGCTTCTGCCAGAACGTTACCTATTGTTCCTTCTTGAACGTAATGATATTGACCCTGGGATGCAAGGCGGGCAGATTGGCCATGAAAAACTCCGAAGCTTCGCCAAATCTGCTAAGCAATTCGAATTCAAAGTGAACGGTACCTTGCCCCTAGACAAAGCATTCGTCACAGGCGGCGGCGTGTCAGTCAAAGAAGTCGAGCCGCAGAGAATGGCATCCAAGAAAGCAGATGGACTTTATTTTTGCGGCGAAATCCTCGACATCCATGGTTACACAGGAGGCTACAATATCACCTCTGCCCTTGTAACTGGCAGGCTCGCTGGAACCAATGCAGCGGAGTATGCACTGCAGAGATAGATTGAATGAACTAGTGTCCGTTGCGATTTTGATGACGGACACTTTTTTCGGTTTCACACAGATTTTTGTCCGTCATGACCTTGATGACGGACAATTTTTACGTTCTCCCATCGATTTGTGTCCGTCATGACCTTGATGACGGACACTTTTTTTGTTTCCCACTGATATATGTCCTTCATGACCTCGAAGACGGACATTTTTTTCGTTCTCCCATCTATTTTTGTCCTTCATGACTGCGATGACGGACACTTTTTACGTTATCCCACCGATTTTTGTCCTTCATGAACTTGATGACGGACACTTTTTTTGATACTCCATCAATTTTTGTCCTTCATGAACTCGATGACGGACACTTTTTTTGAATCTCCACCAATTTTTGTCCTTTATGAACTCGATGACGGACAATTTTTACGTTCTCCCACTGATTTATGTCCTTCATGAAATGATAAGATATATATTTTCACTTTTTCATTGCACAAAAAAACAGAGCCCGAAAACTCAGGCTCTGTACACGATCATGGCTGAAAAACAGTAAATCTGCTCTTCGTCCTCTTCTTCAGGTATGACCGCGACATTGTACTTAATGTCCAGAAGCTTTTTTTCATCAAGCTTCTCGAGAAATCTGTTCATATCCTGTTCTAAATCTTGTTCATGTTCATGATCAAACACTCTGACCTGGATCAAGGTAAGTCTTCCTTCCTTTTTAGCATCCATTATGGCCAGATTTTCAGAATTTTATAATTATGGGCGTTTTGTTTCTCCGCCCCAGCTCATCATGCCGCCAACCATGTTGCGGACTTTGTAGCCTTGTTCGTTCAAGTAGTGGCAGACGTTGCCGCTTCGTGCGCTTGAACGGCAGATGAAAATGTATTCCTTGTCTTTATCTAATTCACTCATTCTCTCAGGAATTTCGCCCATTGGGATGTGCTTGGCTCCTGGGATCATTCCAGATTCCACTTCATCATGCTCACGTACGTCGATCATTTCTGGCTTTTCGCCTGCTTCCAATTTCTTTTGAAGCTCTTCAGTTGAGATTGTTTCAATATTATTCATAATTGTTTTCCTCCATTTTTACAGATAAATTAATCCTCAATTATAGGATTCGATACGTTTATGATTTTCCCCTATTTATTATATAAAAACTCTTTTTATAATACAAAGAATACACCTTATAGGGTATAGAACATGATAAAACAAAGGACCGCCAATGCGATCCTTTGCGAATAAATATTAGTTAGCGACAATATTGACAAGCTTTCCTGGTACTGCAATCACTTTGCGGACTGTTTTGCCGTCAATTTGTTCTTTAACAGCATCATCTCCCATCGCGATTTGCTCAAGAGTTTCTCTGTTGGCATCAGCAGGAACCATCATTTTCGCCTTGATTTTACCGTTGACCTGGACAACGATTTCTACTTCGTCATCAACAAGCTTTGCTTCGTCGTAAGCCGGCCATGCCGCGTACGTGATTGACTCGCTGTGTCCAAGCTTGTTCCAAAGTTCTTCGGCAATATGCGGCGTAATTGGCGCCAGCATTTTTACGAATCCTTCGACGTATGCTTTTGGAAGTTCTTCGGCCTTATATGCTTCGTTCATGAAGACCATCATTTGCGAAATCGCTGTGTTGAAGCGAAGTCCTTCGTAGTCTTCCGTTACCTTTTTCACTGTCTGGTGGTAAACCTTTTCAAGGCTCTGATTGTCAGTATCCTTGATTTTCTCGCTCAAGCTGCCGTTTTCATTCATGAACAAGCGCCAGATGCGATCAAGGAAGCGGCGGGATCCGTCCAGTCCATTTGTTGACCATGCAATGGATGCTTCAAGCGGACCCATGAACATTTCATAAAGGCGAAGTGTATCAGCACCATGGCTTGCGACGATTTCATCAGGATTGACGACATTGCCTTTTGATTTACTCATTTTTTCGTTATTTTCACCAAGAATCATTCCCTGGTTGAAAAGCTTCTGGAAAGGCTCTTTCGTGTGAACGACACCCACATCAAAAAGGACCTTATGCCAGAAACGAGCGTAAAGCAAGTGAAGTACCGCGTGCTCCGCTCCTCCAATATAAATATCAACAGGAAGCCATTCTTTTAATTTTTCAGCATCGGCAAGTGCCTGTTCATTCTTCGGATCGATATAGCGAAGGTAGTACCAGCAGCTGCCTGCCCATTGAGGCATTGTATTTGTTTCCCTGCGGCCTTTTTTGCCTGTTTCAGGGTCAACGACATTCACCCACTCATCAATATTCGCAAGCGGTGATTCACCAGTGCCCGATGGCTTGATTTCCGTTGTTTTAGGAAGGACTAACGGCAACTGATCCTCAGGAACAGCTGACATTGTGCCATCTTCCCAATGAATGATTGGAATCGGCTCGCCCCAGTAGCGCTGACGGCTGAACAGCCAGTCGCGAAGGCGGTAAGTGACCTTCTTTGTGCCGATGCCTTTTTCTTCAAGCCAGGCAATCATCTTGCTGATGGCCTCTTCTTTGCCCATGCCGTTAAGGAAATCAGAGTTGATGTGATCGCCATCGCCAGTGTAAGCTTCTTCCTGGACATTTCCGCCGGCTACCACTTCCTTTATTTCCATGCCGAACTTCTTCGCAAATTCATGGTCGCGCTCATCGTGTCCAGGTACTGCCATGATGGCTCCAGTTCCGTATGATGCTAGAACGTAGTCAGCGATCCAGATTGGCATTTTTTCGCCATTCACCGGGTTGTTTGCATAAGCACCAGTGAATACACCTGTTTTATCTTTTGCAAGGTCAGTACGCTCAAGGTCGCTCTTGCTCTTAATTTCATCGATATATTTTTCAATTGCCGCACGCTGCTCAGCTGTCGTGATTGTATCAACCAGCTGGTGTTCTGGAGCAAGCACTGCGTAAGTTGCTCCGAACAATGTATCCGGACGCGTTGTGAAAACAGTAAATGTTCCATCATGCCCTTCGATGTTGAATGTGATTTCAGCACCTTCAGAACGGCCGATCCAGTTGCGCTGCATATCCTTTAAGCTTTCTGGCCAATCAAGTAAATCTAGATCCTCAAGCAAGCGGTCTGCGTATGCTGTGATTTTAAGCATCCACTGGCGCATCGGACGGCGTTCTACCGGATGCCCTCCACGCTCACTTTTCCCGTCGATTACTTCTTCATTCGCTAAAACTGTTCCAAGTGCCGGGCACCAGTTAACAGCTACTTCATCAATATACGCAAGGCCTTTTTCATATAGCTTCAAGAAAATCCATTGCGTCCACTTGTAGTAGCCAGGATCAGTCGTATTGACTTCGCGGTCCCAGTCATATGAAAAACCTAATGCTTTGATCTGGCGGCGGAACGTATTGATGTTCTGCTCAGTGAATTCAGCCGGGTCATTTCCAGTATCCAAAGCATACTGCTCTGCCGGAAGTCCGAATGCATCCCAGCCCATTGGATGAAGGACGTTGAAGCCCTGCATCCTTTTCATGCGAGAAAGGATGTCAGTCGCCGTGTATCCTTCCGGGTGGCCGACGTGAAGGCCGGCACCTGATGGATACGGGAACATATCCAGCGCGTAGAACTTCTCTTTCCCTTTATCTTCAGTCGTCTTGAACGTTTTGTTCTGTTCCCAATGGTCTTGCCATTTTTTCTCGATTTCCTGATGGTTAAAGCTCATCGTAAATGCCCTCCTGTTTTGGTTTCGATTTATTTTTGCGGATGGAATTTTCTTCGTAAAAATAAAAAACTCCCGTCCCTGTAAAAGGGACGAGAGGATATGTATGATCTCCCGCGGTACCACCCAAATTAGTGTGCAACACTCGCTTCATTCATCCTTAACGCGGAATACGGCAAACGCTACTTGTCAGTTCACGTATGCGACTCAAAGGCGAGTTCATGATGGTCCTGTCTGGCTTGCACCAACCGCCAGCTCTCTACATCAGGCTTTGCACCACTACTACTCCTTGTCGAAGTCTTTCGTTATGAATATAGGGATATTGTAATAAAATTCCCCCGCAGATGCAAGCAGGGATGGAAATAAATGATTATGGAGAGTAGTTTATGAAGATGGTGACTATTTTGTGTAGGAATTTCACCTTGTTTTCGGACACAATTTTGGAAAAAATCGCTGAGAATTTACAGTTCGCGAATAAACCATAGAAATTTGCGAATAAAATTCCTTTTTTGCGAATAAACCATTCGAATTTGCGAATAAATTTATTAATTTGCGAATAAAATAATCTTTTTAACCATGAAAGAATTTGTTCACAGTTTTCTATTATAAAAAGAGGTAAAATTTGAAGTAAATAATACTCTTTTGGTAAACTTTGTTGTTTTCTCAAGCAAAAGTTTATCAAAACGAAAACAAAATAGGAGTGATAAACTTGATTTTAAAAAAGAGAACAATACCAATGAAAATCCTAATTTATGAAGCCGTTGTGAGAAGGATCCCAATCAACCATCCCCGCAAAACAGAATTTCAGAAAAAACTGATGAAATTGAAGGCGGGGTACAAGGGAGAAATTGATCTGGATTATTACCTTTCACAACTTCCAGATAAGGATTATATTCTCATTCAGAGTTTGAGACTTCCTCATTTAGAAACCTTCTTTCAAATCGATACCCTACTCCTTTACCCATCATTTTTCATTAATTTCGAATCCAAAAATTACGCCGGTGAGATTAACATAGATACAACATTCGATCAATTGATACGAAATATCGATGGCAGACAAGATTCATATGGAAATCCTATTTTACAAGCAAAAATTCAAACTTCAAATTTAACTACCTGGTTAATAAACCATTCCTTCTCCTTCCCGCCTATTGAATATTTCGTTACGATCAGCAGTTCACAAACAATCATTAAAAACTCAAACAGGACCCCTGAAGTATCCTATAGAGTTTGTCGGACCGCCCGTTCACTCTATAAGATTGAGGATATGAAAATAAAGTACAAATCTGAAACTCTCACGATGAAGGATCTTAAGAAGATTGCGCATAAATTAATAAAATCTCATCAGCCATTAATCATTGATCCAAAAACATTGAATCTTCCTCTTAGTGAAATGAAGAAAGGGATTCAATGCCCGAATTGCCATGATTTTGGAATGAAAAGGATTCATGGGAATTGGCTTTGCTCATCCTGCAGCCATATTTCAAAAACTGCCCATATTTTCACAATTAAAGATTATTTTCTACTGCACGGTTTTTCCATTAGCAACAAACAGCTTCGTGAATATTTAGAAATTGACTCGATTGATCTTGCTACTCATATATTGAATTCGCTCAACCTTATCCCGTCTGGTTCAAAGAAAAACAAAACGTATTCCCCTCCAAAAGATTTTTTCAGCTGACAAAATATATGTAGTACTATTATTTAAAAAGGAAAAGAGGCGGTACGATGAAGGTGGCTCTTTTTGCGACTTGTTTGGTGGATCTGTTCCAGAGCAATGCGGGGAAGGCGACGGTGAAGCTTCTGGAGCGGCTTGGCTGTGAGATTGATTTCCCGGAATCGCAGGTTTGCTGCGGCCAGCCTGCCTACAACAGCGGTTATGTGAAGGAATCGAAGGCGGCGATGAAATCGATGATCGACACGTTCGCCGAAGCGGAATACGTTGTATCTCCTTCCGGTTCCTGCATTGCCATGTTTCATGAGTATCCACATGTTTTCAAAGGTGACCCGGTTTGGGAATTGAAAGCTAGGAATCTGGCAGCTAAATCCTATGAACTGACGCAATTCATCGTGGATGTATTGAAAATCGAAGATGTGTGCGCGAGGTTCGAGGGCAAGGTTACCTACCATACTTCTTGCCATATGACGAGACTGCTCGGTGTAAAAAAGGCTCCTATGATTCTATTAAGCAATGTGAAGGGACTGGAATTCACCGAGCTCCCATCCAAGGAGCAATGCTGCGGTTTCGGCGGGGCTTTTTCGGTAAAAATGGCGCAAATCTCGGAACAGATGGTGGATGAAAAAGTCATGCATATCGAAGAAACTGGAGCTGACTATTTGATTGGTGCAGACGCCGGGTGCCTGATGAACATCGGCGGACGAATCGAGCGAAAAGGCAAGCCAGTCAAGGTGCTGCATATCGCAGAAGTGCTGAATAGCCGTTAAGTCCGGGCATATCGCAGAAGTGCTGAATTGCCGTTAAGTTCGGGATATTCCAGAGCTGCAGAACAGCATATAGTTTGAGAGAAGGAGGGCCAATCTTATGCCAATGAAAATCGGGACACATGATTTCAAGGATCGTGTCGGAAATGGCATCAATGACTCATTCATGAGAGGTGCTGTTGCCGGAGCCCAGGAAAGGATGGGAACCAGGAGACAGGACGCCGCCGATGAACTGGGAAACTGGGAAGAATGGCGGAACCATGGAGAGGAAATCCGCCAGCATGTTCTTGAAAATCTGGACTTTTAACTTGAACAGCTTAGCGAGAACGTAGCAAAACGCGGCGGCCATGTTTTCTTCGCCCAGACAGCTGAACAGGCTAATGACTATATAAAAGATGTCGCCGCAAAAAAGAACGCAAAAAAAATCGTCAAAGCAAAGTCGATGGTTACGGAAGAAATCAGCCTCAACTCTGCCCTTGAACAAGCAGGCTGTACAGTGATTGAGACGGACCTAGGAGAGTATATTCTCCAGGTCGATGACCATGACCCGCCATCACATATCGTCGTACCGGCTTTACATAAAAACAAGGAGCAAATCCGGGATGTTTTTTCCAAAAAACTTGGCTATCAAAATACCGAAAAGCCTGAAGAACTGGCCTGGCATGCCCGGAAAATGCTGCGTCAGGAATATTTGACAGCGGATATCGGCATCACTGGCTGCAATTTCGCTGTAGCGGAAACAGGATCATTCGCACTTGTGACAAATGAGGGAAATGCCGACCTTGTAACGGCCCTGCCGAAAACACAAATCACGGTGATGGGAATGGAGCGTCTCGTGCCAACATTCGAAGAACTCGAGGTTCTTGTAAGCCTGTTGACGAGAAGTGCCGTTGGCCAGAAGCTGACGAGCTATATTACGGTACTTACTGGCCCGCGTGAAGAGCTGGACACTGATGGACCAGAAGAATTCCATCTTGTGATCGTGGATAATGGCCGATCAAGAATACTCGGCACCGAGTTCCAGCCAATCCTCCAATGCATCCGCTGTGCGGCCTGCATCAATGTTTGCCCAGTTTACCGGCATGTTGGCGGCCATTCATATGGTTCCATCTATTCCGGCCCGATTGGTGCTGTATTATCCCCGCTTCTCGGCGGGTACGATGAATACAAGGAGCTGCCATATGCATCTACATTGTGCGGAGCCTGTACAGAAGTCTGTCCCGTAAAAATACCGCTTCATCAGCTATTGCACAAGCATCGCCAGGTCATCGTCGAACAGGAAGGCAAAGCGCCGATCTCAGAAAAAATCGCGATGAAGGCATTCGGACTCGGGGCAGCTTCCCCTATGCTTTACAAGTTCGGCTCCAAAGCAGCACCTGCAGCGATGAATCCTTTTACAGCCGGCGATAAAATTTCAAATGGGCCCGGACCATTAAAGGCCTGGACGGAAATCAGGGAATTCCCGGCTCCAAACAAAGAAAGATTCAGAGACTGGTTCAAAGACAGGGAAAAAGGGGGCAGCGAATCATGACAGGGACTATCCAAAACCGTGAGGCATTCCTTGACAAAATTGCCAACTCACTTGGCAGGAGCAGACGCACAACCGAAGTAAAAGTCCCTGATTGGAAGCACCGCCCACAGATTGAGATTTTAAAAGATGCGACTCCTGATAATTTGATTCAAGTTCTGAAAGACCAGTGCCTTAAAATCCATACGAGTCTTGTGATGACCGACCTGAAAAATTTGCCCAAGATATTGAACGATGTTGTCGAGGATCACGGCGGCGGACCTATCGTAACCTGGAAAGATGATCGTTTTTCGCAATGGGGACTTGATCCGCTGATGAAAAATGAGTGGCAGGCCAAAAATATGGAAGTATATGAATGGGATTATACAAATGGGATTGAAAACATCCGCCAGGCTGAAAGAGCCAATGTCGGGCTCACCATCAGTGAAATTACTCTAGCAGAGTCTGGCACAGTCGTATTGTTCAGCGGCAAGGATAAAGGACGGACCGTAAGTTTCCTGCCTGCGACATACATTGCACTCATACCCAAAAGCTCAATCGTTCCAAGGATTACCCAGGCCGCACAAAAACTGCAGGAAATGCATCATTCAGGCAAGCAGGTGGCATCTTGCATCAACTTCATTACCGGACCTAGCAATTCAGCGGATATCGAGCTGAACCTTGTCGTTGGAGTGCACGGTCCAGTAAAAGCCACTTATATCGTCATCGAGGATCTATAAATGGAAAATGAGCCGGACTCCCTCAAGGAAACCGGCTCATTTTTTCGGATAGTTTCTTTTACCCTAGACTCAACCTTATTGTATCGTATACCCTCCATCAATGACGGCCGCCTGGCCAGTGATTCCTTTGGCACCATCACTTGCAAGAAAGAGGACATAATTGGCGATTTCCTCAACAGCCAGCAGCCGCTTTTGCGGCACCAGCGGGAAAATAACCTCCTCCAGCACTTTTTCAAGCGGAACATTCCTCGTCTCTGCCAGACTTGCAAGCTGGTTCCTTACTAATGGCGTATCCACATACCCGGGACAAACGGCGTTCACTGTGATCCCATGCTCTGCAGTTTCAAGCGCAGCAACCTTTGTCAGGCCGATGACGCCATGTTTGGCGCTATTATACGCTGCTTTCCCTGCGAAACCGACTAATCCGTTGATCGAGGCCATATTGATCACACGGCCGAAGCCTTGCTTTTTCATGACTGGCAGCACATGCTTTATGGCAACGAATGGCGCAGTCAGCATCACCTTAATCAGCAGTTCGTATTTTTCCGTCGGGAAGTCTTCGATCATCGATACATATTGCAAACCTGCGTTATTAATGAGCACATCCACTGTGCCAAAATGCTCTACGCATCCGGACACGGCCTTCTCAATATCCTTCTCGTTCGTGACGTCGCATTTCAGGCCGGCAGCTTCGAAACCCAAATCCCGCAGGCTCGCGGCCGCTTTTTCCACTGCTTCCTCTTGCAAATCTGTTAAAAATACCTTACCGCCTTTTTCAGCAAAGCTTTTGCCAATCTCATACCCGATCCCCTGGGCTGCCCCGGTGATCAGTACTACTTTATCCTGTACCATCATGAAACTCCTTCCCTTAAATTCCTAGACCTAGTGAGAATAGAACAATCGCAATAATCACACCGATTGCGGGAACGATAACAGTCACAGCGGCAACTGGATTATAAGCATCCTGATGAGACTCGCCGCAGATTGCCCTGACAGTCGTTACAACATAGCCATTATGCGGCAGTGAATCCAGTGCACCTGAGGAAATCGCGGCAACCCTGTGCAGCGCTTCCGGATTGACACCCATGTCGAGATAATGCGGAGCGAGCAATGGCAGTGCGATTGCCTGCCCCCCTGATGCTGAGCCAGTCATACCGGCAATGACACTGACCGCTATTGCAGCACCAATCAGTGGGCTTCCAGGGATATTTGTCATAAAATCGACTGCAGTCTGGAAAGCAGGAACCGCTTTTGCGACGCCGCCAAAACCGACGACCGCTGCTGTATTACCGATGGCGATCAGTGCACCCATCGTTCCTTCTGAAACTGCCTCCCAGAAATTTTTAAAATATTTGCGATTAAGCACATAAGCAGCAACAACTCCGCCAAGAAGTGCAATGATCAGCGCAGATTGCTTCAATGAATCATGGAAAAAGTACGAAATCCCCAAAACCACCAAAAGTGGAAGGACACCCATCAACGGATTTGGAAGACTGCGTTTTTCGACCATTGGATCCTTGTCTCTAGCTACGAATTTCTCTCCTCTTGCTACTGCTTTCGTGATCATCTTTTTCAGCCACCAATAACCAAAAATCATCATGAAGACGGCAACAATTAAGCTGACTTCCCAGCCGGCATACGGAGAAGTATTCAGGAATTGAATCGGAATCCAGTTCTGGATTTCAGGAGAACCTGCAGATGTCATCGTAAAAGTAACCGAACCAAAGGCCAATGCGGCCGGAATAAAACGTCTAGGCAGATCCGCCTGCCTGAACAAGCTCAATGCCATTGGGTAAACCGAAAACGCAACGACGAATAAGCTTACACCGCCATAAGTCAAAACGGCACAGGCAACGACAATTGCCAACACTGCATATTTCATCCCTAACTTTCCAACGATGAATTCCGAGACGCTGTCAGCAGCACCGCTGTCCTCCATCACCTTTCCAAAAATCGCACCAAGCAAGAACATCAGGTACCATGCAGTAACGAAGCCAGAAAATCCAGACATATAATTGCCAACAAAATTGGCTGCTCCTTCTTCAGTCAGCTGCGGGAACAGCGGCATTCCACTAAACAAAGCGACAACCAGAGCAGATAACGGCCCAACAATAAGCAGGTTCATACCCCTCATCGTCAGATAAATCAATAATGCCAGACCGCCAATCAATCCAATCATGCTCAGCATTTCTTTTCCCCCTTTGTGTTTTTTAATATCAAAACAGATGAACTTCACCCTGCCCTCCCCTGCTTAAGTTTGGTAACGCTTTCAAAATAGTTAAATAAAATTGCTGTTTTATATTAATGCAACAATCGTGCCAACTTTTAAGGTTAAGTAATATGAGATTATATTCTAAATTTTCAGTAATAAAATTCCGGATTTCCGGACTCTATTATTTTTTTTATAAAATTACTTACTAGTTATCTTTCAAAAACCCCTGTCCAAATCCAGTTGAATTTCAACCATTAGTACAGTGATAACATTTTAAAAATTTGCTAGAAAAAAACAAGTCCGAAAATCCGGACAGCATTCCGGGTTTTCGGACTAAATAAGGTGGTATTTATTGAGCTTTTCATAAAGCGTCGACCTGCTTACGCCAAGTTCCTTTGCCACCAGGCCTTTATCATCATAATTTCTTTCCAGACTTTGTTTTAAAACCCATTTTTCCGTTTCCTCGAGGATATCCTTGAGCTTTTTATTATTGAAGCGATACAGGGCATTCTGTGTTTGCAGGTAATCCGGCAAGGATTCAAGCGTAATCTGTTCCCCTTTAGTCAAATGGACCGCGGCCTCAATGACATTTTCAAGCTCTCTGATATTTCCGGGCCAGCTATAAGATGTGAGCACTTCCATGACGTGACGGTCGATTCCGCCAATCCTCTTGCCCAACCGGTTAGTGACTTTCTCGATGAAATGAGCAATTAACAAAGTCAGGTCCTCAGAACGCTCCCTTAACGGTGGAACACTGAACGGAACAACATTGATCCGGTAAAATAAATCCTCCCTGAAACGCTTGTCTTCAATCATATTTTCCAGCGGCCTGTTCGTCGCAGCGATAATCCGGACATCAACCGAGACAGATTTGGTCGACCCAATCGGTTCTATCTCTCCATCCTGAAGGGCGCGCAGAAGTTTGACTTGCATGCTGAGCGGCATGTCCCCGATTTCATCGAGGAACAATGTACCACCATTCGCCAGCTGGAATTTGCCCTTTTTCCCGCCCTTTTTTGCCCCGGTAAACGCTCCTTCTTCATAGCCAAACAACTCGGATTCGAGCAGATTCTCGGGAATGGCGCCACAGTTCACTTTGATGAACGGTTTCTGGCTCCGGCTGCTGAGCTGGTGGATGCTGTGGGCAAACAGCTCCTTCCCTGTCCCGCTCTCACCCCTGATGAGAATGGAAATATTGCTGTTGGATACCATTTTCACTTTCTCTTTTAAACTCTTAATCTGTTGTGAATCACCGAGGATATCATCAAGTGAATATTTTACGCCTGAATCAATTTTCTGGATATAAGGCTGCATTCTCGTGAGCAGGCTTTTTACATGGCTGTCCATTTTCATCCATTCCTGCGTATCCCTGAAAAATACAGTTCCGAACGCCGCAATCACTTCCCCATTTTTAATGATTGGCACCCGGTTGGCAATCATGTAATTGCCCTTAATATACTGCAGATCAGCCAGTTCTTCCTTTCCTGTCTGGGCCACAATATGCATCCTCGTATTCTCGATTACTTCTGTCACATGCTTGCCAATCGTTTCTTCACGGTTCACTTCGAGAAATTCACAGTAATTATGATTGATATAGATGATTTTGCCTTCACGGTCGACAACAACAAGCCATTCAAATGCATTCTCGACGATGGTTTCAATGATATCAGCTGGTATATGTAAAAGCTTCGCATTCATAATCCGTCACCTTGTTTTTCTTTTGATTTTATCATATTTTTCAGAAAACTAGGATGGATAAAAAAAACACCTGAAATTCAGGTGCTTTACATTACATCAGCTGCATTGTTGTAATACAGGTAGGATCATTCTCAAAAGTGGATATTTCTGCTTCGACTGATTTACCGTCGCGTCCAATCTTTGTGATGAACTTTTGATCTCTTGGCAGCCATAGATCGATGAATCCATTCTGCTGGGACGTCATTTTCTCGTCCACGATCACGTTTCCATCCATGTCCTCAATATATACGTCAAACTCTTCCTTTACCATCTCACCTTGACAACCTGTCAAGCTATGATTCGTTCAAGGATGGGTTTGATTTTCATAAGGTGCGATTGAAACAAAAAAGTCTTTCTCAGGAAGGTCATATACCTGTTTACTCCCGTCGCTCTCCGTAACAGCCAACTCTTCAGATGTGATGGAGGCGTTCTGGCCTTTGAGCTTTCCTGAGCTGTACTCGCTCACAAGTTCTTTTATGTTTTGCGGTTCTTTTTCAGCTGGTGATGCCTTATCTCCACTGCCACAGGCAGTCAGCAAAGCAGCAGCGATGAAAGTGACCGCGAGGATTTTATTTTTCAAAGCCATTCACCCCCTTGTCTTTCAAAATTCGATTATACCACATATACGCAAGACCTATATTAGATGCTAAATGTGCAGTTTTTATCGAGAAAAAATGCATATATTGTGACCGTTTTTGAGTAAGAAAAGCGAAAGCGCCTTGGTCAGCCCCGACAAACGACTCGAGGGGCTAGGCGCTGGAGCTGGACAATTCTCGAAATGAATTTTATTCTTTCTTACTTTGTGAATGTAAAAAAGCTGGCTCTGAAGAACCAGCCAGCAATTTTATGAAGCTCTTGCAGCCATGCTGCCTGCTTCTTTTAATTTCCGATCATATATCACAGTCGTAAAAATACCAACAAACATAAGAGCGATCAGCACGGCGAACAGCATTGGCATTCCATAAAGGTCAACAAGGATTCCACCCATAAGTGGGCCGATCATCCGTCCGCCGGTAGCAGTGCTGTTGACGATCCCCTGATAAAATCCTTCCCGGCCCTTTGGAGCCAGGTCATTCGCAATTGTTGGCACTGCCGGCCAGATGAGCATCTCGCCAATCGTCAAGATCACCATGCCTGCCACGAATCCAGAAAATTGCCCTGCACCCGCTGCTACTGCATAGGAAACCATGAAGATGACCATACCGATAATGATTTGCAACTTCAATTTATTCTGGAACGGCTTGATCAGTTTATTGACCACAGGCTGGCCTAGCACAATCAATGCTCCATTGACAGTCCACAGAATACTATATTGGTTTAAAGATATATTAAGTTCCTGTGTATACGCTGCAATCGTTGTCTGCCACTGCACATATCCAACCCAGCAAAGCAGGTAGCCCACCGCGAGAATTAACAGGGCATAAAGTTTGGTATGGCTTTTGACCAAGCCATTTTCCTGGAGGATGTTCGTTTGTTTCGCAGTCCTGGTATCGATGCTGCGATAGCCAAAAACAGCAATCATCATGAAAACCAGATACATGACCGCGTTCGCCATGAAAATCAGCTGGAACGAGTAGGAAGCAACCAGTCCGCCAAGCGCTGCGCCAACAGCGACCCCAAGATTCTGGGCAACATAAATGGCGTTGAAGGCTTTGCGGCCGCCTTCCTTCCACACAGAACCCGCCATTGCATACATAGCTGGAAAAACGATCCCGGATCCAAAACCGACTAAAGTTAAAAAGAAGATATATTGGGGCCATCCTGGCCAAAGAGTAAGGCCAAGCAGCGCAAAAATCGTAACGCCGATTCCCAGAATAATAGACTTATAACCACCAATTTTATCAAACAGGCTGCCACCGAATAGATTCCCAATCACGCTGGCAGCAGAGTTGATCATCAAAACAATCCCAGCAACCGATAAAGACTTGCCAAGATGCTCATGAATATAGATCGTGTTCAAAGGCCATAAAAAAGAAGAGCCAGTAACATTGACTGCCATCCCAATAATTAAAAGCCACAAGGCTCTAGGCATCATAAAACGCCTTCTTTCACTGAATAATTTCGAATACCAAAGTAATTTTAGAGGTTTTCACAATTGGTTGCAATAGGAATTTAAGCAGGGATTTGAAGTTGAAATTTTCTATTTTTTTGAAGGTGGATTTGGAAAAAATACTCAATTATTTCCAGTTCGCGGAATTACCTGTTGTTTTCGCGGAATCATGGGGTATTTTCGCGGAATCGAGGAATGTGTTCGCGGAAATCACGATCATTTTCGCGGAATTAGCGCGTTCCAAGCTGGATTTCATAGAATTTAGTGATATATCCACGGGAACCAAGCAGGATTTCATAGAATTTAGTGATCTACCCACAGGAACCAAGCTGGATTTCATGGAATGGAGCAATCTTATCTTGGAATTAATCAAGTTTTCGCAGATATAGGGCGACAAACAAATCCTCGATGATTGACACCTATCCATTTTTCTGTAAAACTAAAGAAAACACCGTACAAAGTACCATTTGCACAGTGTTTTCCTATTTATTTTTTCTCTAATTTACTATTCTCTATTTTTTTGGGGCAGGCTGTTGTGCCGGGAAGTAACTGTTGATTGCTTTTTCTTTCTTCTTGAAGTTATCTTTTTCGTCGTAAACAGCCTTCTTCACTTTTTCAATCTCTGTCTTGACTTCCTCCAGGTTTACACCTTTCTTTGTTAATTCCTCAATAGCAAGATTGATTGCTGCGTTAGATTCTTCCACTGATAGCCTTAATGAATCCATTGTTCCCTGCGGATTGTGGAATCCAGCCGAATTTTCCGCCGCTACGATATCCCAGAACCATTGAGCTTTCCTTACATGTGCTTGTGCTTCCTTAATTTTAGCCTCGCTGACACCGGATGTGATCATCTTATTAATATAATAGTGTGATGTGATCGAGATATCCTCTGCTTTATGGAGTGCTTCCATATGGGTATCCTGAATGTCCGTCACCCTGCCCTTCAGCTCTTCCATATCTCGATTGGTATGGCATGTCGCGCAGGACTGATCCATGGTCTTCAGCGGGGAAGTCCACCAGTGTGAACTGATTTTCTTCTTGCCATCGACTCGGTCATAAGGCATGTGACAATCTGAGCAAGTCACTCCTGCCTCACCATGCGGACCTTCAATATGCGTTTCAAATTCTGGGTGCTGCGACTTTAACATTGGCGTACCGGAAACATTGTGGATCCAATCCTTTTCAAACCCTTGTTCCTTTGCAGTTGTTTCATAATAATCGTACATGTCTTCAGGCTTGAAGCCTTTCGCCCATGGGTATGTTACTTCCCCATTTTCTGCAGCAAAATAATATTCCACGTGGCATTGGCCGCAAACATAATTTCTCATATCATTCTTCGTTGGGTTGGACATATCGATGCCCTGTGATTCCATTGCCTTGATGAAACTTGGACGGGTGACACGCAAATCCATCGTCTGCGGGTCATGGCAATCGGAACAGCCGATTGGCGAGTGGCCCATTGCTTCAGCTTTTGGCCAAATGTCTTTATTGAAGTTGCCGCCCCAGTAATCCTCTCCCATTTCCTCAATCATATGAGGCACTGCAGTCGATTTACAGGTTAAGCATGAACCGATGGACTTGTCATTAATGCGGGCAATCGCACGGATGTCTTCATTCGCGTAAATATGCCCCCGGTCCTCGTTGTACTCCGTTGCAAAGCCATATCCGTTAAAAAGCACCGGCAGATACGGTTCCTTGTCAGGGTCATACTTGCTCCGTTTGACAGAGCCACTGTACTTTGTATCTTCCATTTTTTCATTCTGCTGATAGCTTTCATATTGAAGCGGAAAAAGGTCCTTGAAGGCCTCATTGCTGATTTCATCTTTGCTTAGCCCCGTTTTCAGCTCACTGGCGGATGTTGCTTTTTCCTCTGAGCTGGAGCAGCCTGTTATGATGAGCATGACAGCCGCAAGGAGCAAATAGGCCCAGCGGGAATTTCTAGCCATTGTTCATCGTACCTCCTTTATTTTCTAAAAGCTCGCCTGGTTTTGGCGGTTTAAAATAATCCTCTGTCTTGAATCCTTTGCCATGCGGCACGGCCTGATGACAGCTGGAGCAGCTATCCTTTGCATCATGGGAAACATTATCCAATGTATTTTCATGGCAGCTGATGCAGTTTTCATTAATCACTTCATCAGAGTTTTCGGTTGCGTGCAGCACCTTCGGAATTTTTGCCTCCCCCAGGGTGTTGTAATACACATGGGTCATACCAGCCTTGGCCTTGTAAGTATATTTTTTGACCATATTCTCATGCGGCAAATGGCAGTCCCCGCAGGCAAGTCCGGCGTGGTTGGAATCAGAGAATGAGTCATGGACCTCCGTCATGATATGGCAGCTTGAGCAAAATTCCGGTGAATCCGTGTACGCGAGCGTTTTGACAGTAACGACAGAAACAATGATTCCAGCAAAAACGCCGATGAATAACAGCATCTTTTTGTCTATTCCCAGCAGCTTTTTCAGCATCCTTTTCACCTCCCTTATCAAACGGATAAAAGCGGATGCATATGGTGGCATCTCGCAATCTATTAAAACACTTAAGTGCTTTAATCAAGGTCACGGTGAAACATTTTCCTGGATCAATTTGATTAAATCTTGTTTTGTAGTCGGACCTGAAAAGCGTTCGACAATGATGCCATTTTCATCAATAATGATGGTTTCCGGCTGGCCGATCACGCTATAATCCTTTGAAGTCTCTTCTTTTGTGTCCAAAAGGTACGTCAGCTGCGAACCACTTTCCCCGATGTATTTTTCCATCCGTTTTCTGGATTCACCTTTGGCAAGGATCAGCAGTTTAGCATCTGAATACTCTTTTCCGAACGCCTCCAGTTCCGGCGCTTCATCAATGCATGGTGCGCACCATGTCGCGAAGAAGTTCAGCACGACAGGCTGGCCTCTGAAATCCGATAGCTTGAATGTATTACCATCGACATCCTGCAATTGAAAATCGATTGCCTGGTCCCCTGGCTGCGCTGACGCTTTGCCGCCGAGTCCGTTCACGAGAAAGCCCAGAACGCCAATGACGGCAGCGATGACGATTATTGGAACAATCTTTTTGCCCATTTTCTTCACCTTCTTTTTAGAAATCAGTGTTCCATTCTTCAAGAAGTTCAAGTTCTTTTTTTAGCTGTTTCTGGCGGCGGCCAAGAACGATGACATAACCAGCGATCAACGTCCAGATAACTGAGTAAGCCATGAATAAGTAGGTCATTTCAATTCCTCCTAAAAATTTTTAGATATTTACAAGGTAAAAGTTTTACCCTGCAAGCTTTTCGATTGCTTTCGATTTTGCCTTCTTGACGATGTGTCTCATTTTTTCTATTTCAATCCCTTTGCGCATCAGGAAGGCGTATAGAAGTGTGATCGTGAAAATGGAGAATAGCAATGCGACAAGCATGTCGGGTTCAATTCCTCCGCCTGACTGGTTTTTCCCTTCACCAAACACGATGGGATGCAGCTTTGTGTTCCACCAGCGGATCGCCATGAAGACAATCGGAACGTTGATGACACCGATGATTCCGAACACCGCTGAAAGCCTGGAGATTTTATCCATTGAACCGTCCATTTTGCGGACAAACAGATAAGCCACATAGATGAACCATAGAATCAATGTAGTTGCAAGGCGCGGTTCCCATGTCCACCATGTATTCCAGCTGGATTTGCCCCAGATCATCCCGGTTATCAATGTAATGGTCGTGAACAGGACACCGATTTCAGCCGAGATTCCAGCGTTAATATGATGCTGTATTCTCGGATTGATCAGGACTCTGATGCTATAGTATCCAACAACTCCAAAGGCAAGAAATGCTACCCAGGCGCTGCCGACATGGAAGTAGAAAATCTTTTGCGTTTCTCCCATGATTTTCTCAACAGGCGACCAAATAAAGATTAAGTAAAGTGCGATCAAAACGGATGGCACAAGTGTATAAAATAACAGCCGTTCTATCATGCCACTATCCTTTTTCATCAGGATCCCTCCATAATAAATTCAAATAAGAAAAAGCAAGCTGCGAGAAACAGCAAATCGTAGGCTGACATCAACCTCAGCCATGAAAGGGCATCAGTGATTGTTTCATTTTCCAGGATGATTCTTGTCGCCTGGACTGCGGCAATCATCAGCGGGCTCAACAGAGGAAGCAGCAAAACCGGAAGCAGCATCTCGCTGTTCTTCGCATTCGCAGAAAGCGCGGCAAGAAACGTCCCGACAATGATGAATCCGATTGTACCGATGAATACTACGAAAATGAACCAGCCGATTTTTCCAAAGAAGCGATAGTCGAACAAGATGAATAAAACTGGAATACTGATCACTTGTACTACTGTTACCATTGTGAGGTTCGCGAGCACCTTTCCAAGATAGATGCTTGAAGGATCGATGGGTGCCGACCTCAATCCTGTCAGAGCATCGTTTTCGTGCTCAGACAGGAAGGAACGATTCAGGCCAAGCACTCCAGAAAATACGGTGATCAGCCAGACGAGTCCGGGTATGACCGCTTTCACCATGTTGTTAGTCGGATCAAACGCAAAGCTGAAAATGAGGATCACGAGGCTTGAAAAGATGATCATCATGCCGATTGTCTGCTTTGTTTTCAATTCATTGCTCAAGTCCTTGCTGGCGATTGTCCATGCATCTCTAAGAATCGAATTCATGAACTCATCACCTCTGCTTCGTACCACTGCTTCATCGCAGCTAAGCTTACTCCTGCACCAAGCGGCCTTGTCGAAACAATTTTCCCTTTCTTCAGCACGGCTGCCCTGTCGGCAAGTGCATGGACCTGTTCAAAATCATGCGAGATGATCAAGATGGAAGTCCCGCTTTCCCGCTTTTTTCTAATAATCCTATTCAGCAGGGTGACCGCTTCTTGGTCAAGGCCGGTATGCGGCTCATCGAGCAACAGGATTTCCGGATCGGGAAGAAGCACCCTGGCGATTGCCAGCCTTTGCATCATCCCCCTCGAGAAGGAACGGATCGGCATATCCCTGAAAAGGTAGAGGCCGACTTCTTTCAAAAGTTCGTTCGCTTTCCTTTCTAGCTCTTTCACCTTAAACAGCCTGCCGTAAAATTTCAGATTCTCGAGCGGGGACATGTTATTGTAGAGGAACGATTCATGACCTAAAAATCCAATCCGCTGCTTCATTTCCGCTGAATTTTTCTTAACCGGTTTCCCATTCAGAAAAATCTCCCCGCTTGTAGGCTGCAGCAGTCCGACCGTGCATTTGAAGAAGGTGCTCTTCCCGGCCCCGTTTGGCCCGATTACCGCTAATATCTCGCCTTTTTCCAATGAAAGGGTGATGTTCTTAAGTACCAGTTTATCTCCCAGAGTTTTGGTCATTTTCTTCAGTTCAAGCATGGGCCCCAACTCTTTCATAAAGTGTATTGTTTTAATTCAGTGTTCACCTGCTCCAGATGGCGTTCGTATTCTTGTAGCATCCTGGAGTACTCTTCAGATTGAATTTCAGCACTGTTGAGTTTTTCATCAAGCTCCTGGACTTGTTTTTCGATTAGGCTTTTTCTTGACAGGAGATGTTTGAATATCTGATCTTCTTCCACCAATTCATTTGCTGCTGAGGCACGACGTTTTCTCTGAAAGTAGTTAAGTACGAGCACTGTGGCAAAAATAATCAACAGATAGTGAGGGTTCAGCAGGTTCAAGCCTGGAGTCGTCAGCCAGAATGCCACAAGCCAGTCTGGATGATATGCCGGTCCCATCCTGATCACCCCTTCTGCCTGCGGAGCTTCTGTAATTCCCTCAGAATTTCCGCCTCGGCCTCGTCAGCATTGTCTGCCGCCCTGTTTCCAAGTTTTGTTGTCTTACCTGGTTGCTTTCCTCTTGGTCCTTCCTTCATCAGTCCTGCTGCAAGCAGCTGATACTGCTCTTTCATCTTGTCAAAATCATCTCGGGTGATTTTCTCCATTAAGAAATCCATCTCAAGCTCATTCACAGCACTGTAAACTTGCTCAAGGTTCCATTTCTCTTCTCCCGCATCCACCCTGACCGCTTGTTTTTCACTGGCATTAAAAAACGGGGAGATGATGAAATAAAAACATGTCAGGATCACCAGTGAGCCCACAATTAAAAATACATAATCCATTTTGATCAGCTCCTAGAAAAGCTTCCGGCGCTCTTCGTCAAATGTTTTTGATGCGATTTCCTTCTCTATTTCCGAATCCCATCCGTTTTGGGATTGCGGCTTTTGGTCATTCTTTTTCATTTTTATTTTCCTGAGCCAGACACCGACAATCAAGCCGCCAATCCCAAAGCCTGCAGCAGGCATTCCCCAGGCAAACCAGCCGCTTGCGCCGCCGCCCGGAGTTCTCAGGGCAGCCTGCCCATAATCATCGACATAGGATTGAATGATTTCACTTTCGGATTTGCCGCCATTCAGCATCTCAACAACTTCATCGTAATAAATTTTCTTTACTGAGCAGGTGGACAGCTCATGGTCTGCATGCCCCTGCATATCAAGCTGGGCAATGATGTGCTTGAATTCCTTGGAATTGTATGTGAAAGCCGTTGTCAGGCCGGGAATCAGGATGAAAAACAAGAGGGTTGTCAGGATTATTTTTTTCTTCATCTTCATCACCTTCCTGTCATGTTCATGCCTTTAGCCATTTGATAGCGGAACGAGGTCGGCCTGCCGCCAACAAGTGCAAAAGCCGTGCCGATCACCATGATGATTCCGCCTGCCCAGATCCAGCTGACAAATGGATTCACTTTTACCATGAACGTCACTTTTTCTTTCGTCTCCCACGAACTCAGCACCACATACAGGTCCTGACTCCAGTTCGTCTTGATCGCTACCTCAGTTGACGGCTCCGGCCATGTTTCATAAAAGATTTTCTCAGGCTTGATCTTGCCGATGTCCCTGCCCTTATAAGTCACATCCACATCCGCTACGACAACGCCATTTCCATTTTTCATATGCTCAGTCAGCTCGTTGAACGTAAGCTCGTATTCTCCAATTGTGATGCTTTTTCCGGCATCGACTGTTTTCAATATTTCCGTTGAGTAAGAGTGGGATGAAATAACACCTACTGCAATGACAGCAATACCGATATGGACGATATAGCCACCGTATCGCCGCTGATTTTTCACCGACAGCCTGAAAGCGGCCTTCAGGAAATTTTCCTTGGTCGCTTTCCGTCTTGCACCAATTCCTCTTGCAAATTCAAGAAGATGTGTGCAGAACATGAAGCTTGTTGCTGATAATCCAATCACGGCGTATATCCCTTTAATTCCAGCTGCAAACAGGATAATAGCTGTCGCTGCACCCATCAGCAGGGGCCAAATCATGCTCTTCATGAATTTTTCAATGGCTGCTTTTTGCCAGGCGATCAGCGGGCAGATGCCCATAAGAACAATCAGTGCCAGCAGGATCGGAGCCATCACTTTATTAAAATAAGGCGCTCCGACATTGACCTTCGTACTCGTAAAAGTTTCCGAAATCAGCGGATACATCGTGCCCCAGAAAACAGCGAAAGCTGCAGCAACAAGGATCAGGTTGTTCAGCAGGAAACTGCTTTCTTTGGAAAAATAAGCTTCAATCGGGCTGCTGTCTTTTTTTATCAGGCTGTATCTCGTCATGACGATATAGATAGAAAACAGCATCATGAATGCCATGAACACTAGGAAATATGTGCCGAGATTGCTGTCGCCAAACGCGTGGACACTCGTCAGGATTCCGCTCCGTACAAGGAAAGTACCGAACAATGTCAAGATGTAGGATAGGATGATCAAACTTACATTCCACGTTTTCAGCATGTTCTTCCGTTCCTGGATCATCACCGAATGCAGGAACGCTGATACGGTGAGCCATGGCAGGAAAGAAGCATTTTCAACCGGGTCCCACGCCCAGTAGCCGCCCCAGCCGAGTTCAAGGTAAGCCCACCAGCCGCCGATCACATTGCCGAGTGTAAGGAAAAGCCATGCAAGCAAAGTCCATCTTCTCGTCAGCTTGATCCATTCCGAATCCATCCTCTTCAGGATCAATGCTGCAATTCCGAATGCGAATGGAACCGCGAGCCCAACATAACCCATATAGAGCGTTACAGGATGAAGGATCATCCCGGGGTTTTGCAGCATTGGGTTCAACCCTTTACCATCCGCCGGAATTTTATCCGTCATTTCAAATGGATTCGCATTAAGTGCCATCACTGTGAAAAAGAACAGGATATTCACCATCAGGATGCTCGATACATACGGCATCATTGTGTTTTTCTTTTCTTTTGAAAAAACAACCATTGCACCATAAAGGGACAAAAGAAATGCCCAGAGCATCAGCGATCCGGCGTTGCCCGCCCAGAAAGCTGTCAGTTTATAGACAATAGGCAATGCTTCATTCGTATACGAAGCGACATATTTATACTGGAACTGGCTTGTTCCGAGAAGGTACAACAGCAGGAAGGATGCAATGCTGGACACAAAAGCCAGGGACAGTACAGCTCCTCTTGCGCTTTCAAGCCATTTGCTGCTCTTCCGTTTCATACCGGCGACATTGGCAATGATTCCATAAAGTGAAATCACGATACCGAGGTAAATTGAGATGTTCCCGATCAAATACATACAGATAACCACCCATCTGTTTTATTCCTTCTTGTCATTTTTGTACATTTCCTTATGCATCTCGGTGTCATAGTTCTCCATATCCTCACCCTCATATTTTGAAGGACATTTCGTCTGGACTTTTTCTGCTTCGAACACCCCGTTTTTCTGGATAAAACCTTCGACAAGGACGATGACATCCTCTGAAAAATTGTCAGGCTTTATGCCTTTATGGAAAACTTGCAGTGTTCCCTGGCCTTCCTCGTAAAGCTCGAAACGAAGCTCCAGTTTGTCTGCATCCCATTTGACAGATTCCTTATTGAGCAAGCCTTGGGTCATGATATAATCGCCTTCATACTTCGAGCCATTTTTTGAAAGGTCTGCAATCGTGATTTCCTTGCTTCCCGCGCTTGGCATTGTCGAGAACATCATGATCACGAAAGCAACTGCTGCAAGGGCGAGACCCATTACGATTTTTTTGTTTTTGGACATTATCTTCCGCCTCCCAGCTTTTTCATCAATTCGTTGTACTCTGGTTCCGTGATACTCCCTTTCACCAGCATGGCACGGAGCTTAGCCTTCTTCATTTCAAAATTATTTTCCGCTACCTTCTTTTCCGGTTTGGCATCCTTTTTATTCATCAAGAAAATAAGAAGGATTGCTGCGAATACGCTCACACTTCCCACGACGGTAATGACAAGCCACAGAGGCATTTTCTCTTCATTCTGTTTTACAGCTCCTGCCTTTTTGGCATCACCAGCCATATCCTCCATGATTTCCGCTGTCGTTCTTGTTTCAGCACGCTTGTATTCCAATGTGATGTTCCGTTCTTCTCCCGGCTTCATTCCTTGATTCTGATAAAGGAACATGTTCATATTGTATGAATTTTTCTGCTGCTGCTCAGAGACTGGTTCAAGCTTGAAACTTTCTGTTTTCAGCGGTTCTACAAAAATGAGGTTCATCAAGCCGATCTCCGCGAAGCTTTTAAAATCGTAAGCCAGAGTATTCGTGCCTTCATTTTCCTTAATGCTTTCGGTATAGTACTCAATCACAAATTTATAGATTTCCTGTGGCTGGATTTCCTCACTCGTTTCCCAGGAAATCGTTCCTTTTTCCTTGTCGAGTTCATATTCAATTTCATTCATCTCTGTCAGGTCGCGGGAATAATCAGCAACAAATCCAATCCTGAAGTTCTTCTCATCCATTGGCAGAGGAATGACAACCTGGCCTTTTTTTGGCTCAGTGGCTTGATTGATCAATGCACCGTGATAGCCAACAAGCAGTGGGGGATTCTTCTTTTTATCTTTTGGGTGGTAAGAGTACTCCGGCATCACCTGAATCGTGAGCTCCTCCATTTTGAGGACATTGGTTGCTGTTTCTGCCCTGGACTGATGGGGCAGTTGGAAAATGATTATTAAAATCAGGCACATGAATATCTGCACTATTTTCATTTGAGTGACATCCTTTCTATATGTGGCAAATTCGTGAATATTTTCACAAGATAACTTGTCATGAAAAATTGCCTTCTGATCATGACCGCTTTCCCTTTTTATAAAATTGCCTTTTTTGCTGTTGTTCTACTTTATATAAACCATTTCTAAAAGCTCTCATTCTGTGATATTAATCACGGAATTTCCGCCAGTTTTATCCGAATTGTGAACGGGGGGTATTTTAAAATATTTCGTTTTGAGCATTTCACACAAAAAAACCTCACTTCCCGAAATGGAAGTGAGGGTGTTACAACTTTATGAAGATTGCCCTTATTCAGGATGGAATTTCGACTTGACCGGCTGCCCGCCGCTTCGCTCATACTTCTTTTTCGCTTCTTTTACCGGATCATGATCCATGCCAAGTTCAAGATCCTGATTGTTGATGCCGTTCCGCGTTTTCTGTTCCGGATTATTTTGCTTTGAGCGCTTTTTCAAAGTTTTCCCCTCCTGTTTAATGATCAAGCAAAATCATGCTGTTCTGGACTTGCTGCAGCTGCAGCCTCATCCTGTGCAGCTGATCCCGTTGCTGGGCGTTCGCACTGAAGGCAAGCTTGGCGAGATCATTATACGCATCTTCCAGCGCTTGCAAAGCATTTGTAAACTCACCGTTATTGTAATGCTGCTGCATGCTGGCATTTTTGTATTGTTCCTGGGCAAGATTGATGGCATCCTCACACTGCTGAAGTAGCTGGTCAACCGATTGACGTGTAGCCAATTTTAGCCCCTCCTTTACTTGATCCTGAAGCAAAGTCTGCTTCTTCTTTATTTTGTTCACAATGCTCTTTCCTATCACGATTTCAGCAATGTTTAATGATTCCAATTATCGAGGGTCGATGATGCCGCTGCACTTTGTAATCTTTTTGCAATTGGAATCGCTTATCCTAAGTGGTACAATTCATAATGAATTTATCGGACAGATATTAAGGAGGTTTTTGGCATGGTCAACGCCAACCCTTTTCCATATGCAACAGATGACAAACGCTACCATACATGGAACTACCACCTTCGAAACCACTTTGGGCATAAAGTTTTCAAGGTGGCTCTTGATGGCGGATTCGACTGCCCAAATCGTGACGGCACTGTAGCTCATGGCGGATGCACCTTCTGCAGCGCAGCTGGTTCAGGAGATTTTGCCGGAGACAGAGTGGAAGATCTCGGCACCCAGTTCAAGAAGATTAAAGAAAAAATGCATACAAAGTGGAAAGACGGCAAGTATATGGCTTACTTCCAGGCGTTCACCAACACCCATGCGCCGGTTGAAGTGCTGCGTGAAAAATACGAAACCGTCTTGAATGAAGAAGGCGTCGTCGGAATATCGATCGCGACAAGGCCCGACTGCCTGCCGGACGATGTCGTCGAATACCTGGCTGAGCTGAACGAACGGACGTACTTATGGGTCGAGCTAGGACTGCAAACCGTCCATGAGAAAACAGCCCATCTAATCAACCGCGCCCATGACTATGAAACGTATAAAGAAGGCGTGGACAAGCTTCGAAAGCATGGCATCAGGGTTTGTTCCCATATCATCAATGGACTGCCGCTCGAAACACCTGAAATGATGATGGAAACCGCGCGTGAAGTGGCAAAACTCGATGTCCAGGGAATCAAGATCCACCTCCTTCATTTGCTGAAAGGCACCCCGATGGTAAAACAGTACGAAAAGGGCTTGCTTGAATTCCTTACCTTTGAGGATTATGTAAAATTGGTATGCGATCAGCTGGAAATCCTGCCTCCTGAAATGATTATCCACAGGATCACGGGAGATGGACCAATCGAGCTGATGGTCGGCCCAATGTGGAGCGTAAACAAATGGGAAGTGCTGAACGCGATTGATAAAGAAATGAAACGCCGCGACAGCTGGCAGGGGAAATTCTATATTAGGAATAAAGTGGTGATTGAGAATGAAGCTTGAACGAATCCTTCCATTTGCCCGGAATCTTCTTGAACTAGCCGTGAAGCCTGGCGATATCGCTGTTGATGCGACTGTAGGAAACGGACATGATACATTATTTTTAGCAAATCTGGTCGGACCATCAGGCAGAATTTATGGCTTTGATATCCAGGATGAAGCGCTATTGTCATGCAAAGCAAAGCTAAGAGAGCATGACCTGCAAGACCAGGTCACCTTATTTCATACCGGCCATGAAAATGTGTCAGAATGCATCCCGCCTCTGCATTTCGGAAAAATCACCGGTGCAGTTTTCAATTTGGGGTATCTTCCAGGAGGAGACAAGGACATCGTTACCGTCCCCGAGACAACCATCCAGGCCATCGACCAGCTGCTCGACATCATGGCACCAGAAGGCATCATCGTAATCGTGATCTACCACGGCCACCCAGAAGGCAAGGTCGAAAGGGAATATTTACTCCGTTATGTAAAGTCCCTGGATCAAAATACAGCACATGTTCTTGAATACAAATTTTTGAACCAGAAAAATAACCCGCCATTTATCATTGCGATTGAGAAAAGGTAACAGGATGTCCCGAAAGTTTTAACTTTTGGGGCTTCTTTTTTTGAGGCAAGGAATTTATGGAATCAAGATTGTGGCCGGATTTCTACTGTAGGTGGATTTCGGCGCAGACGTTTCGGTTATGTGACCATAATCGATTTAAAATCGAATTTACGGGCACATCCCGAGCGTTTATATGACCCGTAATCCATAGAAAATCGAATTTACGGGCACATCTCGAGCTTTTATGTGACCGTAATCCATGGAAAGTCAGAATTATGGGCACAACCCGAGCTTTTATATGACCGTAATCCATGGAAAGTGAGAAATTACGGGCACAAAGAACCAGCCAGGAATCAAATCCGTGACTGGCTCTCTATCTGTTACTTAATAAAACCCCTAACCAATCCAGCTGGCACCCACCTTTGCAATGACCGGTAGGCTCGTCCATTTATATAAAAGAAGTAGCTGATCGGACCGGCTGTTTTGATCATTTCCCTTGCGAGCTTCCTGATTCTTTCCTGGTGTCTAACTTTTTCATCTGATAGATACACTCCAAGCAGGCCTCGGTTGATCAATTTGTGGAAGCGCTGATGCGGCAGCTTGGCGGTATGGTAATCTGCGTTTTCAACGAAATGCCTCAAGCGTTCAAACAAGGCTTCTTCATTTTCATAGTAAAAGCAGAAGTTGAGGTCGCCGCCTTCGCGGTCCTCCTCCTGGTCGATGAAATAATCCAGCAGGATGTGGAGCCCCTGTATGTATGGAAAATATCCGTTGCGGATGCTTTCTGCGTATTCCGGCTGGAAATCATCGCGGAGTGCATAGGAAACAAGGCAAAAGATGCCGAGCGTCGATCCTGTGCATGCGGAAAACTCATACCACTCCATGTCCGGGATGCCATCACGATGTCCATCGAACCATGTTTGCAGCCGGGGAACCCGTTCTTTTACATCCACATGCTTGTGGATTTGCAAATCGCAATAAAAAGCACATAGTTCAGCCAGATGCCCCATGATGTCCTCATAGTGATCCAGTTCCGCCAAGACCTCCCGGCAGACCGATACGAGCTCAATCAGATATCCCCCGTCATTCTGGTCCTCCCGCTCCCGATAGTAGTTTTTCAGCTGGCGGTCCAGATCGAGCGCGTCCGCCATCGATTCGTGAAGCGCCGCAAAATCCACCGGATCCAATGAAGTACTGCGGTCACAAAGATTATCAAGATAATCGCTGATGGTCTGGTAGGCGACAATAAACCGGATCGCCTGCTTATAATTCTTCTTCGCAGTCAGGCTTAAAATCGAACCGCCCTCGCAATGGAAGGTTTTGTGTTCGATACTCGCGAGTGCCTGCTTTCTTAATTCAGGGTTCGGGATTTCTTCTGCCCTGCTTTTCCAGTATGCAAGCTCCCGGTGCACCTGCGGCAGAACTTGCCTGTATACACGGTACATTAGACTAATAGGCATTGATGGTATTAACATGTATACACCTCCAAGGCTCTTTCTCAATGCTATCGAAATAGATTAGCTTTCGGGATAATCCAACAGTGCACGAAAATCAAAACGAAGCTTGATCCTGGAACACCTTAATATACATATCCAATCGCCTTCAGCTGGCTGATGACGAAATCATGGGCATAGTCGAAAACCTCTTCACGTTCGGGCTCATTGAAGACTTCGTGGTAGCACTTCGGCCATTCCTTATATCGCTTTTCAGAAAGCGGAGCGTTGTTGAACCATTCTTTTACCGCCCGTTTGTTGACGATCTGGTCATCGCCTCCCTGCACCAGCAGTGTTGGGATGTCCTGTATTTTTTCCATATTTTCGAAAGCCTGCTCCATCGCTGCAATCAGCTCTCGATACCAGCGGATGGACACCTTGGTAATGTACAGCGAGTCATTCGCGTCGACTGCCCTTACATCCTCATTCCTAGTTGCCATTTCGACCGTCAGCCCTGGTGACATGCGCAGGGTTGGCAAAAGAACATTCAATCCATGCGATAGCACATTGAGTATCTTTGAAGGATATTTCACCAGTCCAAGGCATGGCGATGACAGAATGAGTCCGGCCACTTCCACCCGCTCCTCCTGCAGCATGCGGATCGCGATAAGCCCTCCCATGCTGTGCCCCAATATAAATACAGGCAAGTCAAAATTATAGGCGGCTTCGACCCATTCTTTCGCCTCGATAATATATTCATCAAATGAATCAATATGGCCACGGTTCGCTCTAGTTGTCATACCCTGACCAGGCAAATCTCCCATAATTACATGAAAGCCTGATGAGCGCCACATTTCGATCAGCCATCCGTATCGGCGATGGTGCTCGAGTGCCCCATGAATCATGACGATTACGCCCTTAGCTTCTCCGTCAGCCTCCCATTTCCACATGACCATTCCCCCACTCAAATACTTTTTCTTTCTTTAAAAGAACTATAATATATAATTAGCGAAAAAAAAAATGAAAGCATCTATTCAAATCCATTTTATTCAGGAGTGTGCACAATGATTTATCCTTACAATGGCAAAACACCAAAAATAGCAGATTCTGCGTTTATTGCAGATTACGTAACGATTACTGGCGATGTCGAAATCGGCGAGGAGTCCAGTGTCTGGTTCAACACCTCGATCCGCGGCGATGTAGCCCCGACCATTATCGGCAATAAAGTGAATATACAGGATAACTCGGTCCTCCATCAAAGCCCGAACAATCCGCTGATCCTTGAGGACGAAGTAACAGTCGGCCACCAGGTCATACTCCACAGCTGCATTATCAGGAAAAAGGCCTTGATTGGCATGGGCTCGATTATACTCGACCAGGCCGAAATTGGCGAAGGCGCATTTATCGGCGCAGGAAGCCTTGTTCCTCAGGGTAAAAAAATCCCGCCAAACACACTCGCATTCGGAAGGCCAGCCAAGGTTATCCGCGAGCTGAATGAAGACGATATCCGCGACATGGAACGAATATCACGAGAGTACGCCGAAAAAGGACAATATTATAAAAGTCTTCAAAACAAATAGATGGTGATCACTCCATCTACTTAACAAATCCACCATCAGTCCGATATTAATCTATATACTATACCCGACTATTTTTCCAATTATGCGGACGAAACAGGTGATGGATGTGGACACATTATTTATACCGATCGCAGCGATCATATCGCTGCTCGCTTTGTTTTTACTGTTGATCCGAAAACAGAATAGCATGCTGAAATCCATAATGATGTTCCTGCTTGTTTTTACATCAGTAGCCGGCGCTTTCATGCTGGAGAATCTGCAGGCTTCTCATGTCGCCAAAGCAGTCCAATCAGTCAAGGACTGGCTTGATGAGCCAGAGCCCGCTGTGTCGCCCAAAGCTATAGAAGATGATAAAGCTGAAATCATTCCAATAAAGGAACAGGTCCTGCTGGACGCCCCAATCATATGGCAGATGCCAGAGCTTCCAAGAGGCTGCGAAGTTACAAGCCTCGCCATGCTTTTACAATTCAGAAGTGTTCAAGTGGACAAGCTGACACTTGCGAGGGAAGTGAAGAAAAACCCGGCAGAATACAGACTGGATCATGGCAAAATCTATTTTGGAGATCCGAATGAAGGGTTTGTCGGCAATATGTACACCTACACCAAACCTGGTCTTGGCGTCTATCATAAACCAATTGCTGAACTGGCCGAACAGTATCTTCCCGGTAAAATAAAGGACCTGACTGGTGCTGAGTTTCAGGAACTGAAAATCCACCTGTCTGACAACCGGCCTGTCTGGATTATTACCAATACTGAATATGAGAGGCTGGACGATAGCTTTTTCCAGAGATGGTATACACCGAACGGAGAAGTAAGAGTAACAACGAAGGAGCATTCTGTCCTGATTACAGGCTATGACCAAAATCATGTATATTTTAACGATCCTTTGACGGGTGAAAAAAATAAAAAAGCACCCATGCAGGATTTCGTGGAAGCATGGGTGCAGATGGGAAGGCAGGCTATTACCTACCTGCCTTGATTAGCCTTTTAAAGATTGCAATACTTTTTGTGCCTCATACTCCTTCTGGAAGGAGTATTTTTTTTCGACGTAAACATCATGCCACATCATGAACATAAGAACAGTCCAGATTTTACGGCTGTTGTCAGCCTTGTTCTGGCAATGGTCATCCAATAATTTCAGTAGATATGACTTATTGATTAAATGTTCCGTGTTGCTTTCCTTAATGATGTTCTTAGCCCATTCATTCATTTCATCCTTCAGCCAGTGGCGAATCGGCACTGGGAAGCCAAGCTTTTTGCGGGTAAGTACATGGTCGGGAACCACACCTTCTGCGGCTTTACGCAAAATGTACTTCGTCGTATTATTAGCCGTTTTCAGGCTCGTTGGGATCTTTGAAGCTGTTTCAAACACAATCTTATCCAAGAATGGCACGCGCAGCTCAAGGGAGTGGGCCATCGTCATTTTATCAGCTTTCAATAAAATGTCGCCGCGCATCCACGTATGGATATCGATATATTGCATGGTATCAACAGGGTCATATCCTCTGCTCTCTCTGTATAGAGGCTTCGTGATATCCCTGTAATCGTACTGGCCATTATAAACGTGCAGAAGCTCGCTCTTCTCTTTTTCAGAGAACATTTTCGCGTTTCCGATATAACGCTCTTCCATTGGAGTCACGCCGCGTTCAATGAAGCTTTTACCCTTCATTCCCTCTGGCATCATTTTCGCGATGCCTTTCAGCATGGACTTCCCTACTTGCGGGATCTTGTTGAACATTTCCAGGTCCTGCGGTTCACGGTAGATGTTATAACCGCCGAACAATTCATCCGCACCTTCACCTGATAGAACAACCGTTACATGCTTCCTTGCTTCACGGGCAACGAAATACAATGGTACAGCTGCCGGATCGGCTAGAGGATCATCCATATGCCACATGATCTTCGGAAGTTCATCCATGTATTCCTGCGGGCTGATGACATAGCTGATGTTTTCAACACCGAGTTTATCAGCCGTTTCTTTCGCGACATCGATCTCGCTGAAGCCATTTCGTTCAAAACCAACCGAGAATGTCTTAATCCCTGGATGATATTGCTTGGCAATCGACGCGATGATGGATGAGTCAATACCGCCAGAAAGGAACGAACCGACAGGCACATCACTGCGCATGTGAATTTTCACGGATTCGAAGAGGACGTCCCTGATCTCCTTCGTGAATTCTTCTTCCGTTTTCTGGATCGGCGAGAAGCTTGCTTTCCAGTAGCGTTTGATTTCCATTGGCGATCCGATCTTCTTTGTAAAATAATGACCTGGCTCAAGCTTATAAATGCCTTCAGACAATGTATTAGGTTCCGGTACGAATTGGTACGTCAAGTAATGCTGCAGCGCCTTGTAATCAAGGACATCATTTTCCAATGCCAGCAGTATGCTCTTCTTTTCGGAACCGAAGAATGTACGGTCTCCATCTTCAAAATAGAAGAATGGCTTGATTCCAAAATGATCACGGGCACCGAATAGAACCTGTTCCTGTTTATCCCAAATGACAAATGCGAACATACCACGCAGCTTGTCGACAGCCTGCTCTTTTACATGGCTGTAGAGGGCAATGATGACTTCTGTGTCAGAATGAGTTTCGAACGTCAATCCTTCTTCAATCAGCTCTTCACGAAGCTCAAGATAGTTGTAGATTTCGCCATTGAAAATGATCCAGTACCGCTCATTTTCATACGTCAATGGCTGGTGTCCAGCTTCAATGTCAATGATGCTCAGACGGCGGAAGCCAAACTGGATGTGCTCATCATAAAAATAACCATCATCGTCCGGTCCGCGGTGGGAAATAATATCATTCATATTTTTAAACAGCTGCTTTTGGTCGCTGCTGAATTCCTGTGCTTTTTCATGTACACAACCGATAAAGCCACACATTATGTACTTCACCTTCTCCATTTCAAGACTAATTTATTGTAATCTTACTCTCAAAAAACATACCATCTAATACTACCATTAAACGCTAATATTTTGCAGTAAAATCTAAGGGAAATTTAAGGTAATACTTTATTTTACACCTTTTGAACCATATGCAAACATTCTCTACATCGATGAAAGCGGTAAACAAAAACCATTATGGTTTTGAACGGTTCGATAATTCGACGCAAAAAAAGAAAGGGAGTTACATATTTCTATGCAACTCCCTTATCATTTTATTTTCCTTCAGCTTGAGTGCGAAGTGCCTCAGCCTTGTCTGTACGTTCCCATGGAAGGTCAACGTCAGAACGGCCGAAGTGTCCATAAGCAGCAGTCTGCTTGTAGATTGGCTTGCGCAGGTCAAGCATGTTGATGATTCCTGCAGGACGAAGGTCGAAGTTGCTGTTTACAACGTCGATCAACACATCTTCGCTTACTTTGCCTGTTCCGAAAGTATCGATTGAAATAGATACCGGACGGGCAACGCCGATTGCGTATGCAAGCTGAACTTCAACTTTTTCAGCAAGGCCAGCAGCTACGATGTTCTTCGCAACGTAACGTGCAGCATATGCAGCTGAACGGTCAACTTTAGTAGGATCCTTACCAGAGAATGCGCCGCCGCCGTGACGAGCATATCCGCCGTAAGTATCAACGATGATTTTGCGGCCAGTCAGACCAGCATCACCCTGTGGTCCGCCGATTACGAAACGGCCTGTTGGGTTGATGAAGTATTTTGTGTTCTCGTCGATCAATTCTTTTGGTACAACAGGATTGATGACATGTTCTTTAAGGTTGCGCTGGATTTGCTCAAGTGAAACCTCTGGATGGTGCTGAGTTGAAATAACGATTGTATCGATGCGGATTGGCTTGTCGTTCTCATCGTATTCTACCGTTACCTGAGTTTTACCGTCTGGACGAAGGTATGGAAGGATTTCTTCCTTGCGCACTTCAGTCAGGCGGCGTGAAAGCTTGTGTGCCAAAGAAATCGGAAGAGGCATAAGCTCTTTCGTTTCGTTGCAGGCAAAACCGAACATCAAGCCCTGGTCACCAGCGCCGATAGCTTCGATTTCATCATCAGACATTTGGCCTTCACGTGCTTCAAGAGCCTGGTCAACACCCATTGCGATATCAGCAGACTGCTCGTCAATAGAAGTCAAAACTGCACAAGTTTCAGAGTCAAAACCGTACTTGGCACGAGTATAGCCAATCTCCTTAACTGTTTCACGAACGATTTTCGGAATATCTACGTATGTAGATGTAGTGATTTCCCCTGCAACAAGTACAAGGCCTGTAGTAACTGATGTTTCAGCAGCAACACGAGCGTTAGCATCCTTTGCAAGGATTGCATCCAAGATTGCGTCAGAGATCTGGTCACAAATCTTATCCGGATGGCCTTCAGTTACTGATTCAGAAGTGAACAAACGACGTTTTGTTGACATCTGATTTCCTCCCTCATTTATAAAAATAGATCGAGGCTGTCCCAATACAAACCTCGGTTTGATACGGTACTCATTCCCTATGTAGTATGAAATAAACGCTGAGTTTTTATTAGAAAAAAATGATTTAGATTCATGCTGAATGATCATTTCCTAATCTTACCCATGGGAGCAATGACACCAAAGAAGGCAGTCCAGCTGTTTTTTTACCAGCTGTGAACGGAAAAAAGCAATATAAAAAACCTCTCCAATTCATGAGGAAAGGTTTTGCTTCAATCCGCGCCTTTCGCTCTTATCGTTCAAGGGCAATTCCCTTGCGTCAGGTTAGCACCTTTGCCCGGAAAATGTCAGCAGTAAAACAGCTGTTTTTCTCGTTTGCAGGTTGCTGGGTTTCATTGGGCCTGTCCCTCCACCAGCTCGGGATAAGAGAGTATCCGTTCAAATCAAAATCATAACGAACCTATAATTACATGTCAATCATTTTCTCGTTGTTTTTGTCGATTGTTGTTGAAAGTTTTTTCCTAAGAATGTTTTCATAGATTTTTTCCCATTTATATTGAAGTAAATTCCTTTTTTGCATAAATAATGATGATTGTTTGTAAAAGATTTAAAACTATGTTAGTACATAGGTAAAAGGTTATTTTTTTAATTCATTAGTATAGACTAATTAAACTAATGTGTTATACTATTATCCGAGATGTAAACACTTACAAAATATTAAACTTGCAAGAAATGCGGAAGCGCCTTGGTCAGCCCCGACAAGCGCTGGAGGGCCGACCGGTGAAGTCGCTCTTTGACTTCATTGGGCGGACCGAAATCGAAAAGTATAGCCGACTGTCCAGAACGAAGAAACTGGAGACTCCGACAAAGAAGCGCTTTTTGCTTCTGCGGGCGGAGTTGAAGTTTCGGAGTTTCTAGGAGGCAACACTAGACAATTCGAAAAGCGGAGGCGACTGCCAACTCCGACAAGCGCTGGAGGGCCTGACAGTGAAGTCGCTCTTTGACTTCATTGGCAGGACCGAAGCGTCTCGAGGAGTTAGGAGCCGCAGCTAGACAAGCGTCTCGAGGGGCTAGGCGCTGGAGCTGGACATTTCTCAAAGTTGATATGAATTTTGAATCTATAAAAAAGGAAGGTATTCTCCGATGAATGTTGTAGGAATATCAAACGAACTTTCAGCTTTATTAAAAGGAAGCAATATACAGGTACAGCTATCTGTTCCCCAGCTTGTTGAAAAAGTACTGAACCGCAACGAAGGAGTACTGACTTCAACTGGCGCAGTCAGAGCAACAACTGGAAAATATACTGGCCGTTCACCCAAGGATAAATTCATTGTTGAAGAAGAAGCCGTAAAAGATAAAATTGACTGGGGATCCGTCAACCAGCCTATTTCTGAGGAATCTTTCACAAAGCTTTATAATAAAGTCCTGAATTTCCTAAAAGAAAAAGAGGAAGTTTTTGTATTCAAGGGCTTCGCAGGTGCTGACAAGAAATACCGACTTCCAATCCAGGTCATCAATGAGTATGCATGGCACAACCTGTTCGCTCATCAATTGTTCATCCGCCCGAACGAGGAAGAGCTTCTTGGACATGAATCCGAATTCACGGTAATCTCTGCTCCGACTTTCAAGGCTGACCCTAAGATCGATGGCACAAATTCCGAGACATTCATCATCGTTTCTTTCGAACAGCGCGTCGTGTTGATTGGCGGAACTGAGTATGCTGGTGAAATGAAGAAATCGATTTTCTCCGTCATGAATTACATTCTGCCTGAGAACGGCATTCTTTCTATGCACTGCTCTGCAAACGTAGGTCGCGAAGGCGATGTAGCATTGTTCTTCGGACTTTCTGGAACTGGCAAGACAACTTTATCGGCTGATACGAACCGCCGCTTGATTGGTGATGACGAGCATGGCTGGTCAGCAAATGGTGTGTTCAACATCGAAGGCGGCTGCTATGCAAAGTGCATCAACTTGTCCAAGGAAAAAGAACCGCAAATCTATGATGCGATTCGCTTCGGTTCTGTACTTGAAAATGTTGTTGTCGACAACGAAACACGTGTCGCTGATTATGATGACAGCACACTGACAGAAAACACTCGCGCAGCTTACCCAATCCAGGCAATCGATAACATCGTAGAACCAAGCATTGCGGGACACCCAAATGCTATTGTATTCCTGACTGCAGATGCTTTTGGAGTATTGCCTCCAATCGCCAAGCTGTCAAAGGAACAGGCAATGTACCATTTCTTGAGCGGCTATACATCAAAGCTTGCAGGCACAGAGCGCGGTATCACGTCACCGCAGGCTACTTTCTCAACATGCTTCGGTTCACCATTCCTTCCGCTCGCTGCAACAAGGTACGCGGAAATGCTGGGTGAAAAAATCGATGAGCACAACGCGAAGGTATTCCTTGTTAACACTGGATGGACTGGCGGAGAATACGGTACAGGAAGCCGCATGAAGCTGGCGTACACTCGTGCAATGGTCCAGGCAGCACTTGAAGGCGAATTGAACAATGTCGAAACAGTCAAAGACGAAATCTTCGGCCTTGACATCCCTCAACACGTTCCAGGTGTACCGGACGATGTCCTGCAGCCAGTAAAAACTTGGAACGACAAAGACGCTTACTATGTTAAAGCAAACGAGCTTGCCGGAAAGTTCCGCGAAAACTTCAAAAAGTTCTCTAACGTACCTTCAGAGATCGAAGAAAAAGGCGGACCTACAGCGAAATAGAATTTTTTTGAGGCCATCTCTGAGGAGGAGATGGTCTTTGCTTTTGCTTCTTTTCCTGTTCGTGCTTTTTTAGGGTTTAGCTGAACAATATAAGATAGCAAGTGAAACAGATTGGTCACCTGTTATTTTGATTTCAGGAAAAACAGGGTACTAATGAACCTGGTTGGTGACCTGAATTTCCTATTTTCAGGATAAACAGGGCTCCAATAAAACAGATTGGTAACCTTATTTTCCAATTTCAGGAAAAACAGAGCTCCAATAAACCCGATTGGTGACCTCATTTTCCTATTTCAGGAAAACCGGGTCACCAATAAAGCTGATTGGTGACGTGAATTTCCGATTTCAGGAAAAACAGGGCGCTAATAAACCCGATTGGTGACTTCATTTTCCTATTTCAGGTAAAACACGGCGCTAATGAACCCGAGTCGGGACCTCATTTTCCTATTTCAGGTAAAACACGGCGCTAATGAACCCGATTGGTGACTTTATTTTCCTATTTCAGGAAAAACAGGGCTCTAATAAACCCGATTGGTGACTTCATTTTCCTATTTCAGGTAAAACACGCGCTAATGAACCCGATCGGTGACCTCATTTTCCTATTTTAGGAAAAACATGGCGCTAATGAACCCGATTGGTGACCTCATTTTCCTATTTTAGGAAAAACAAAGCACCAATGATGCCGATTGGCCACCTATTTTTCCTATTTCAGGAAAAACGGGTCACCAATGAAGCTGATTGGTGACGTGAATTTCCGATTTCAGAAAAAACACGGCGCCAATGAACCCGATTGGGGACCTCATTTTCCGATTTCAGAAAAAACAGGGCTCCAATGAACCCGATTGGTGACCTCATTTTCCGATTTCATGTAAAACAGAGCATCAATAAAGCCGATTGGTGATCCGCTCACACTCTTATTCGCTCATCACCACAGTATTCTCTCCAATAAAAAACAGAGCACAATTTGTGCCCTGCTTAGTTCGTTGAATTCAATGAAATCAACTTATATGTGAGTGTGGTAACATTTTTTGTCCACTCGACTTTTGTGATGACGCCGGTTCCTGACAGGTCACCTTCAATCGTCTTTTTGACTTCTAGCGGAATGTCAATCGGGTAAAGCCTGTAGCCTTCCTTTTCCAGAGAGAAGAAATTGTCTTCGAGCCGTTTTTCCCTGCCCTTTGTTACGATCATTGTATTCAACTCTAATGGCATTCCCATCTTTCTCGCTCCTCTTCATTGGTCACTTAAGCCTTCACTTTTTATTTTATCATTGTTGTGACTGCGTTTTCATCCAATTCGTTAAATCCTCGACAACTTTCCGGTTGGTCACGGGCGGAAAGTAGTGTGTATATTCATCAAAATACCAGCTTTCTACAGGCTTGTCCAACTCTTTCAGCCGTTTCTCGAGACGGTATGAATGTTCAACGGATACATTTCGGTCATTCCTGCCATGAATCAAAAGCACCGGTGCATTCAGGTTTTCAATCTGGTATAAAGGTGTCCTGAACCTGTACATTTTCGGAACCTTCTTCGGCGAGCCGCCGATCACCCTTTTCATCATCCGCCGCAAGTCTTTTCTCTCGACATAGGTCAAAGACATATCCGTTACACCGCCCCATGTCACTACTGACGCTGCTTCAGGGAATTTGATGCCCGTCAATAATGCCATCAACCCTCCGCGGGAAAAACCAAAGATATGAATTTTATCTACCCATGGAAAAGATTGCAGCAGCTGGAACCCTGCAAAGGCATCAACACGGTCTTCGCCGCCAAAATCCTCATCCCCTTCTCCACCCTGGTTGCCGCGATAGAATGGGGCAAATACGGTAAAACCCTCGGAGGCGAACTGGGCAATCCTCGCCGGCCTCACCTTGCCCACATTCTTAATGCCCCCGCGCAAATACAGGAACCCTTCTGTTCCGCTTCCATCTGCAGGTTTGGCCAGAAGTCCTTTCACTCTCAATCCGCCTGCATAATAGGTCACCATTTCCATCTCAACAGACGGATTAGGGGAAGGAAATTTGAAAGCTGAGTACATTTGACCGTCATTTGCCAAACGAATCACTCCTCTATATGAAATTATTTTAATTTTGGTACCTGGGCATTCACACATTTTTCGATGATTCATACGATATCCTAAGCCCAATTTAAGACAGATTTTTAGGAGGCATTTGTATGAAAAAATGGTTCAAAGCCGGTTTCGCTTTATTTTTGATTGCTGTCCTTATTATACCTCTTGCTGCCTGCGGTAAGGAAAAGGTACAGACAGTCAAGGTTGCCGAGGTCACTCGTTCGATTTTCTATGCTCCTCAATATGTTGCCCTTGCAAAAGGATTTTTTGAGGATGAAGGGTTAAATGTTGAATTGACGACTGCATGGGGCGGTGACAAAACCATGACAGCCGTACTTTCTAATGCGGCAGATATCGCCCTTGTAGGATCGGAAACTTCCATTTACGTCTATGCACAGGGATCAAATGACCCAGTCATCAACTTTGCCCAGCTGACCCAGACGGATGGAACCTTCCTTGTTTCAAGAGAAAAAATGGATGATTTTTCATGGAATCAGCTGAACGGATCAACTTTCCTTGGCCAGCGCAAAGGCGGAATGCCTCAAATGGTTGGTGAATTTGTTTTAAAGAAACATGGAATCGACCCACAGCAGGACCTCGAATTGATTCAGAACATTGATTTTGCGAATATCCCTAACGCCTTCGCATCCGGCACTGGAGACTTTGTCCAACTGTTCGAGCCAACTGCGAGTTTGTTTGAAAAAGAAGGCAAAGGCCATATCGTCGCTTCGTTCGGAACAGAGTCCGGTCATGTACCTTATACCACTTTCATGGCAAAACAAAGCTTTATGAAGAAAAATCCCGAAACAATCGAGAAATTCACACGTGCCGTTTACAAGGCACAGCAATGGGTGGATTCCCATAGTGCAAAAGAAACGGCCGAAGCCATCCAGGAATATTTTAAAGATACAGATTTAGAGTTAATTGAAACAGTTGTTGAGAGATACAAGAGCCAGGGGTCTTTCGCAACGGATCCGATCCTGGATGAAAAAGAGTGGAATAACCTGCAGGACATCATGGATGAAGCAGGTGAACTTCCTAAGGAAGTCAGCCATGAAACCCTGGTCAATACAGAGGTTGCAGGAGATGTCATGAAATAAAAGGAGGTTGCAGCCAATGGACTTTTTGACATTAAGAGGAATCCATCACACATATTTCACAAAAACATCCGCTGTCACTGCCTTGAATGATATTTCACTCGATGTCCGGGAAGGCGAGTTTGTCTCCTTCCTGGGTCCGAGCGGCTGCGGCAAAACAACGCTGCTTTCCATCATCGCGGGCCTGATAGAGCCAACAGATGGCCAGATCACGCTGGAAGGGAAAACTGTTAAGGATGCTACGAACCAGACCGGTTACATGCTGCAGCAAGACTATCTTTTTCCATGGAAAACAATCGAGGAAAATATTCTGCTTGGCTTAAAGATCAGCGGTACTTTGGAAGAGTCGAAGAAAAAAGAAGTTTTAGCGCTGCTCGGGCAAATGGGATTGGAGAATGTTGAATCCCTTTACCCAAAACAGCTTTCCGGCGGGATGCGCCAGCGTGTGGCACTGGTCCGGACTCTGGCAACGGCACCGAAGCTGCTCATGCTGGATGAACCATTTTCGGCTTTGGATTACCAGACTAAACTTAAACTTGAGGACCTGGTTTCCAACACCTTAAAATCATTTGGCAAGACAGCGATTCTAGTAACCCATGATATCGGAGAAGCCATTGCCATGAGCGACCGAATCTTCTTGTTCTCGCCAAGGCCGGGGCGGTTGCACAAAACATTCTCGATCCCAGATGAGTTAAGGAACTTAAGTCCGTTTGAGGCTAGGAACCATCCTTTATACAACGAGCTGTTCCAGAATATATGGAAGGAGTTGGAATCCATTGAACCAGAAGAAAACTGAACTCCTCCATCAAAACTATTTGAAAAGCCTGAGCCGGGAGCGGAAAATTATCCGCTTGTACCAACTGCTAATCTTTATCGCTTTCTTCGGAACTTGGGAAATTTCCAGCCAGCAGAAATGGATTGATCCGCTCCTGTTCAGCTCACCTTCAAAGATATGGAATTTGTTAATCGAGAAGACGATGGACGGATCATTAGCTGTGAACCTCGGTGTGACACTGGCCGAAACCGTCCTTGGTTTCATCCTTGGCACCCTTCTCGGAACAGTACTCGCTGCACTGTTATGGTGGTCACCAATGCTTTCAAAAATATTGGACCCCTATCTTGTTGTGCTGAATTCAATGCCCAAGGTTGCCCTTGGCCCGATTTTGATTGTCGCTCTCGGCACCAATTTAACATCGATTGTCGCAATGGGAGCAATCATCTCCATCATCATCACGACAATCGTTGTGTACACCGCCTTCAAAGAGGTCGATCCCAATTACCTTAAAGTGCTTCAGACATTTGGAGCAACCAGGGCTCAATGCTTCCGGGAAGCGATTCTGCCAGCCTCCTTTCCCACCATCATCTCAACTTTGAAGGTGAATGTCGGCCTTTCCTGGGTTGGGGTCATCGTAGGGGAATTCCTCGTCTCTGCGCGAGGGCTCGGCTATATGATTATCTACGGATTCCAGGTATTCAACTTTACCCTCGTGTTCCTGTCGCTGTTTGTCATCGCCGTATTTGCGACCGTTATGTACCAGCTTGTCGAGCTTCTCGAAAAGAAACTGATCAAAAATAATCATTAAAACAGCCGGATTATATGTCCGGCTGTTTACACAAGGTGAGTTTTACTCTTTTTCACATAAATATTCCAGACTTCTTTTCACAACATCGTCTTTCATGATAAAACTGAATTCATCATTCATCCTAAGCGATAATAAATCCCCGTTAACAAACACCGGTCCGCCTGTTTCGAGATAATCATCCTGGGGAACAATCTCTTCTGCTACACCATAAAAAATTCGCTTTACAAACGATGTATCTTCCGCGACAACCTGGTACTCACCAATACTTTCAAGCGTACTCAACACAGCACCTGTTTCCTCCATGACCTCTCGGTGGGCTGCTTTTTCCAGCGTTTCGCCTTTCTCCACTTTGCCGCCAGGAAACTCGAGTCCCCTTTCGCTATGGCTGGTCAGCAGCCACTCACCTTTATATTTGCATATCACCAAAATATGTTCCGGTTTTATATCAAAAGCATTTTCATGAAAAGCAAGCGTCACTTCGGCCCCATTCAAATCTCTGAACTTTTCCATCCCTAATCTCTCCCACAAACTTCTTTCTTTTATTATATAGGAAAGCCGGTAAATGAATAAACCGCAGACATCAGTCTGCGGCTCTATTTCCCGATAGGATACCCATGCTTTCGATATGCTGTTTAGCTTCATCATCACCTAGCTTGTAGATCGTTTCATATACTTGTACCAGCTGGCGGTCCAATGCATCATTTTCCCTGTCATAATGATACTGAACGTAAGGTACATGGGCTCTCATGAAGTTTTGCCATCCCGTTGAATGGCTCTGATCGAAAATCTCCCTTAAGTTCGTAATTTCTTCATCTGTCGCTTCAATCTTGAAGTTCCATGGAGATGCAGTCGATACGCTGGAAATCTCGCCATCACTTATGTTGATATAGTAAGTTCTTTTTTGATCTGGCATGCTGAATCACCTCATGGATATCCTTCCCTGCTGTCAATCTGAATATCCTTAAATAAATAAATTTTCCCACCCACCTAATGGGATGTATTATGGTAAAATGAAAAACAATACAGAGACAATTGCAGGACTTACGCTCAGGAAAATACTTCAATATCAAGGCATATTTTTTCCTATGGAGGGTATTTAATAAATATAAGAATAAAATGGATTATGGACAAAAAGAAGGAGAGGTGAATTGAAATGAAACTGATTGATGAGCTGTACGAATTATATCGTAATAAATTGACCGGTGACGAAGAGGATATCGATATGCTCGCTTTTGCTTTCCTTGAAGAAATGAGCCGTGAAGATTTGCTGAAAATCATTCATGATCTTGATAAACAAGAGCTTTATGATTTGATGGGCCACTATCTGATTGAAAGCCTGAAGGGCAAGTTTGCCCAGGATGATTTCGGAGCGCGTTCAGTAAATTCCTATTCTTCCCGCAATGTCCATTGATGAATCGTCATAACATACATATCTGCCGGCTGCTGAAGCCGGTTTTTTCTTTTATCACAAAAAAACTGGCCCGTTAAGACTAACGGGTTGGGTTTTCGAGTACAAAAACTTCATTAGCACACAAAATAGAAGTCCAATTCGTAATTGAATTGGACTGCATCTTTTTGTAGATATATCAAGCTTTTCTGTGCATAATAAGGGGTTTTAGCACCTGGATTTTCACCCCTTTTTAACAGGATGGCAGAAGTTATTGTCAGCCTTCGAATTCGTATGCTAATTGGTGTGCTAAAAATGATAAACAGGATTTTGGATAAAGGAAGCTTATTCAACTACAGATGCAGTTAAGTTTAATGAAGAATATGGGATAAAATAGATTTGAATAACGAACGGAATCAAAAAAAGGGGTTTTTTTATGTCTTCTGGACGTGATGAAATGATTAAAGCACTGAAATCAATTCTTGTACCATTATTAAGAGAAAAGGGCTTTAAGGGGTCTTTTCCTCATTTTCGACGGATATTAGAATCCCGAATTGACCTTATTTCTTTCTTCTTTGACAAGTATGGTGGTGGGTTCATTGTTGAAATTGGGGCTTCTCCAGTCAATGGTTTTACAATTAAGGGTGGACCTCATTTTCCTCCAAATAAGGTAAACACAACTCACCACGTTCCTTGTACACGACTTGAACCAAATGAGGAACACGACTCTTTTAGATATGACGAAGAACCTATTCCAGATGATATTTACGAAAAATTAGCATATGAGGTTGTCTCCCTTCTCCCAAAAGCAGAGGAATGGTGGAACTCTGATAAAATAGTTCGCATTATTAAGAAAAAGACTAAACAACAAGGCTACATCAATTTGGATTGAATAAATATCCCGTTATTATGCGAACAGGTGCTAATGTACAACAACGCACTAATATAAAGAAAGCTCAGGGCTTTTATGGCTCTGAGCTTTTTGTGTGCTAAGATATATGATAAAACACCTGCTAATTCAAATGCGAAATACTGTGCATATTGCACTGTGAATTCCCATTTTGCATCTCAAGGCCGAAAACATTAAGTTAAAACGGCCAGTTTTACTTTTAACCCAAATAGGCCTTGAACATCCACATATGCTTGCGAAGGCTCTTTTTTACCTCAGTCAACATGTCAGCAGTAGCTGCATCTTCTTCTTGTTCTGCAAGTTCAATTCCTTCTTGCAGCTCGTCCACAATTTTAGAGAAGTCGTCATGCAGTTGGCTGACCATATCCTCTTCTTTTTCATTGCCTTTTGCTTCCTTGACAGTAGACATTTCCAGGCATTCTTTAAGAGTCGCAACAGGTTTTCCTTCAAGTGCGAGGATTCTTTCTGCGAATTCATCTATAATTACTGCTGCTTCATTGTAAAGTTCTTCGAATTTAACATGCAGCGTGAAGAAATGGCGGCCTTTGACGTACCAGTGATAGTTATGAAGCTTAGTGTAAAGGACCGTCCAGTTTGCTACTTGCTGATTAACTGCTTGGATTAAATCTTTTTGTGCCATTGTATTTTCATCCTCCTCTTAATTCATTAATGTATATTCCCCTGCCTTTGTGGTAACAAACATCTTGACAGCAACTTTTTTCCTATGGCAGAAAAGAACATGCTAAAATAATTTTGAAGCAAAGGAGGCATTTTTATGTATACAGTTTTGATTATCTCAGTCGTCATTGTTATCATTGTTCTTGTATTAAGCGTAGTGACCACCTCTAAAGCCTATCAATTTAAGCACACGATCGACCCTGTTGACAAAAACAACAGCCAGGGAGATGCTCCTGAAATAGAAAATGACGAAAAAAAATAAGGAGCTGGCAGCAGCTCCTTTGAATCGTTAATAAGCTAGAGAAGGGATCGCAATCACATGCTAAAAAAAGCATTCATCGGCATTATCCGTTTTTACCAGATCGTCATTTCGCCTATAAAACCGCCAACATGCCGATTCTATCCTACATGCTCTCACTACGGACTGGAGTCGATCAAACGTTTTGGCGCATTGAAAGGTGGCTTGATGACGATTGTCCGTATCTTGAAGTGCCAGCCCTTCCACCCCGGCGGCATTGATCCTGTACCCGAAGTGTGGCCTTCAAAGAAAAAGGCAAAAGCGCATAATCATTAATAAGTAGATTTACCCTTCATACCCATTGATCACCTGATCCAGTCTTCCAGTCGCTGGATCGATCACCAGGCCATGTACGGGAACATCTTTTGGCATTAAAGGATGGTTTCGGACGATTTCAACACTGTGGGCAACGCTGTCCTTGACGTTGTCAAATCCATGAAGCCATTCCTGAACATCAATACCTGAATAATTTAATGTTCCCAGCGTTTCTTCAGCGACACCGCGCTTTAGCATTTCCTCAATTACGATATCAGGCTTCATCCCGCTCATTCCGCAGTCATAATGGCCGATGATCACCACTTCTTCAGCCTTCAGCTGGTAAACAGCGACAAGCAGGCTCCTCATAATACTTCCAAACGGATGCATGATTAGCGCACCGGCATTTTTAACAATCTTCACATCCCCATTCCGAACATTCAATGCTCTCGGCAGGAGTTCCACAAGCCGTGTATCCATGCATGTTAAAATAACCATCTTTTTATTAGGAAATTTGGTCGTCGTAAATTCTTCATATTTTTTTTCAGCGACGAACTGTTCATTGAAATTCAGGATTTCTTCAAGCATTCTCATTTTTTTGCAGCTCCTTTAAAAATTCTCTTTTTAATAGCATACATCAAACTTATAGATGAACCAAAATTTTTTACTTGCTTTTACCTCCAACCTTTTGTATGATACAGAAGGTAAATCGTAACCATTACGAATTAATATTTTTATTGATGGTCTAGTAAACTAAGAAAGCTAAAGAATCCGCTTCTAAATCGTAATGAGTCCGTTTTAATATTCAGGAGGCGCTAACAATGAAAAAAATCGCAATTATTTTATCCTTTATTATGTTAATCAGCATTTTTCTCAGCGGCTGTGCACAGGAATCAGCTGACAAAGACAAGGATGACAACATGCTGCAGGTATATACCACTGTATATCCGCTCCAGTTTTTCGCACAGCAGATCGGCGGCGACTATGTCAATGTTGAAACCATCTACCCCCCAGGAGCAGATGAGCATACATTTGAACCATCTCAAAAAGATATGATGGCACTGGCGGACTCAGACTTATTTTTCTATGTAGGCCTGGGGCTTGAAGGTTTTGTTGATAAAGCCAGCAAAACTCTGGAAAACGAGGATGTTAAAATGGTGCCCGTTGGAGAAACACTGCATCTCGAGGAAGGTGCCCAAGAGGATGAAGCTGGTCATGAAGACGAAGGCCACGAAGATGAAGCCGGACATGAGGATGGAACTGACCATGAGGATGAAACCGATCATGAGGAAGAAGCTAGCCATGAAGGTGAAGATGCCCACGATCACGGCGATGTCGATCCGCATGTCTGGCTTGACCCGATTTATGCGAATGAGCTGGCGTTGGCAATTAAGGAACAATTAGTTGAGCAAATGCCTGAGCATAAAGATACGTTCGAAAAAAATTACACGGAACTATCTGCCCAATTGAAAGCAATTGATCAGCAGTTTACAGAGGTTATTGACTCAGCAAAGCGGAAGGAGATCATCGTCTCCCACTCTGCCTACGGTTATTGGGAAGAGCGGTACGGTATCCACCAAATCAGTATTTCCGGCCAATCAACAACAAACGAGCCATCACAAAAAGAATTGCAGCAGTTGATCACACATGCAAAAGAAGAAAAGATTAAATATGTATTGAATGAGCAAAATTTTGATTCCAGGCTCGCTAAAATGGTTCAGGGTGAAATTGGTGCAAAATTGCTTACTCTCCACAATCTTTCTGTATTGACCGACGAAGATATAAAAAATGATGAAACTTACATTACATTGATGAAAAATAATATCGCTACCCTTGAAAAAGCGCTAAATGAATAATATTGACGACCTCCCAACAGGGAGGTTTTTTTAATGGAATTCCCTTTAAAATCCCAGAGTCCCACCCTCTTTTCCAACTCCCGAGCACCATGATAAAATTAGAAAAAGCAGAAAACAACTTAATAGGGGATGACATCATGTTAGAGGGGAAGATTATTAAGCTTTATCGGGAGCTACAGAAAATGAAGCAGAAGGATTTGGGAGCAGGAATCTGTTCAACTACCCATATCAGCAAAATCGAGCGGGGTTTAACCGAGGTCTCGGATGAAACAATCCTTTTGCTATGTCAACGTCTTGGAATCATGATGGAAGAGAAAGTTTCCGAGTACAAAAGTGTGGAGACTTTGCTAAAAAATTGGCTTGATGCGATTGTAAGGAATCAAAAGAAAAAGGCAGAGGAAATCAAGCATCAACTTGATCGAATGGAGCTTTTACATATCCCGGATTTTTATCGGACTTACACGATGGTGCTGACCAGATTTTATTTATCCATATCGGATGAGCATTTGTCTCAGAGGCTTATAGACGAGATGGATGCCTGGACCGGTTTGACAAAATATGAAGAGAATATGCTGCTGCATATCAAAGGTATTTTCTATCAATCCCTGAAACATGATTACGTTCGTTCAGTCTATTTTTTAGGTAAAATCAATCCCGAATATTATCCGAATCAGGAATACTATTATGATTTGGCCCGTGCTTATAATTTTCTCAATTCCCGAATCCTTGCCTTCTTTAATGCGAGTAAGGCCTTGGAGTTTTTTACGAAGACCCGCAATTTCTCCCGAATCATTGATACCGAAATGCTGATTTTGATCCAGCAGGAGCAATCGGAGGACTTTCCTTTCCTGAAAAGGGAGTATCAGAGGCTGATCGATATGACTGAGGATTATGGCCTTGAGCAGCATCGGGCAAGGCTGCACCATAACCTGGCCTACCTACATTTGATGCATGGATATTATAAAGAAGCAAGTGAATATTATAAAAAAGCGATGGATGCACGAGAATCTTCCAATCCCTTATACATGGGTTCGTTGGAGGGCTACCTCAACGCTTTATCTAAAGAGGGGAAAACGTCCAAACATAAATTGCTGAAGCTGGCAGAGGAAGGATTATCTTTAAGTAAAAGAGTGCCAGATCGGACATTCCTCCATTTGTTTACCTTGCACAATCATTCCATATCGGAAGAGGAAGAAAAGTACTATCAGTATCTGGAGACTCTGGCCATGCCCCACTTTGTTAAAAATGGCTATGGATTGACGGTAGAGTATTACTCAGTCAAGCTCTTTGATTATTATATGGATAAAAATGATCATGTTACTGCCAATAAATATGCTGGTTTGATTATTAGTAAAATCCCTCGCAAAAACCTATTTGTATGAGGCTCATTTTGTAAAGGATGTTTAACAGCTAGAGAAAAGAATAAAGATGCCCCTTTAAAGGCGGGCATCTTTTCACTTTATCTTAGTCCGTAAGCTTTGATGATTTCTTGTGAGATTTTGTTTCCTTCATCATCCCATGCGCTTGCCTTAAGAGAAACCGATGTAGCGCTCTTCGGGTTTTGGATGTCAGCCTGATAGCTGTCTCCGTTTCTGGAAAGTTTGACTTCACTCCATGTCTTCCCTTCGTCGAACGATACTTCAAGGGTGGCACCTGCGATATCCCCATAGCCGATCGCATTCTTCACCTTGCCAACTGAGAGTTCTAATGCTGTTGGCCCGTCCGCCAATGCATTCCCATTTACATCGGTATCGACTTGATAGTCCAGGGTCAGGAACGGAAGCTGTGTTTGCCATTCCTCTTGTGCTTCTGTCCAGAAGGTCCATTCCGTTTGAGTGCGGACTGAAGTATTCCAGCGCTCTGGGTCTCGTTTCGCTTCCGTGACTGCTCGGTATTGTGTGCGTTCTGCAGGAATACCGTATACATTCAAAGCCTGTCCCTTGCTTTCCTTGATCAAGGTATCTCCCTGGTAAAGCTTCACCGTCTGGTTTTGGTAAGAATCATCCCAATCCGTCCCGCCAGTATTCCCTTTTCCAGCATCTGCCCAAGCTGGTAGATTGATCTGCAAACCTGTTCCCTGTCGCTTTGGAGCCCAATACCCCTCACCCAGACTTGGACGCACAACTGGAGAGAACCAGTTTTCAGTCAGTTTCTCACCGCCGGCATAGGTTTGCAATGGCTGGCGAATTTGCCAGGTTGCATCCAGCACAGTAGCCTGGTGATACCATTTCGTTCCCTCTACGGCAGAAACGTATTCCGTACGTGCTCTTGGAAAGTCCACCTTGTATAAAAAGCCGATTGCACGACTTGCATGAGGGCGAAGGTCATAACGGAATTCTCCACCGGCCGCCTCAACGTGGGAATTATAGCGAGTATCGATGACCGCCAGTTCATTCATACTTGGAGCATAGGACAAATCGTCAGGTATAGATCCTTTATGGACATCCATTAAATCATATACATATGGAGAGTTAGTTTCCCCTTCCGCCTTCAACATAACGTTACCTGATTGAACAGCTTTCACAAGCTTATCCCCTTCGCTTTTGCTGATCGCTGCTACGGCGAGAGGGTTGTCTGTGTACTCTGGAGTCCCTGCATAGACACTGAATTCTTTATCTTCATTGTTTGTGATGATCAATAGCTTTGCTCCAGCAGCAGCGGCTGCAGTAGCCTGTTCGGAAACGCTCACTTCATCGTTTCGATTGACGATGACAGCTTTGCCTTCCACCTTTAGACGATCATAGCCATCTGCATTTCCTTTTCCGGCATAGACGGTGGATAGATTGTATTTTCCGTCCAAAAGCGTACTTCCCGCTAGTGGAATATCATCCAGTTCCTGACCGTTATAGCTCATCGTCAGCATAGGCTTTGTCATACGCCAGCGAGTCAGTTGCTCAAAGTTGCCATTCTTCACTTCAGTTGTTGGGACAGCATACATCTTATCCACCCAGACAGGCAGCAAATAAAGGCTGGACATCGGCGAACCTCCAAATGTCTGGTAATACTCCATGCGCCTGTATGTTGCCTCTGTTTTCTTCGGTACTTTTGCAGTGATTTCTTTTGCTTTTCTCGCATCCAGTTCGACTGTTTTCGGACCATTCAGCTCCACTTCCGGCTCTCCAACTAGGGCTACACCGTAATTGTCAGTTTCCACATCGACATCCATCAAGGACATGGCTGAGTAAGTGCCTGGCGGCAGGCGAAGCTCCAATGTACCGTCAACAGCATATACCCATGGCTGCATTTCTTCGCTGAATAATACCATATAGGCTAATCCGGGTGAGCCGTCACGGTCAGTTGCATTCAATGTGAGAGGATATCTTTCGTCTTCCTTAACCATTGCCATAGTGGTATGGACAACAGGCGTTCCTTCTGCTTTTGCTGTCAGGAATCCTTGATAACGGGATCCTGTTTCTCCCAAGGTAGAATCGAGGGTCACGTTTACGTCTACTGTGCCACCAGCAGGAACATTAATTGTATTTTCGGAAAGAGTCAACATACCAGCTGGCGCTTCCGCACCTTCTGCATTTGTAAATGTCGTTTCCAATTCTAAAGTGATGTCTTCTTGGCTTTCATTTGTATAGGTGACGACTTTTTCGACAGGAGCTGCCTGGTCGTGTGGCCACTTGAAGAAACCAAAGGAGATTGATCCAGTTGCCCTCACCTGCGTTTCGAGTGCATTTACTACATTCACTCGTCCTGTTCCAACCTGGTAAGGCTGGTAAGCATCAAGTTTGGTTGTTGAATTCATCAAGGCGTCTTTTAATGCATTCCCGTCCCAATCGGGGTATTTCTCTGCCAGTATTGCTGCTGCACCGGCAACATGTGGTGTTGCCATGGATGTTCCATTTAAGCTTTTGTATGAACCGCTTCCTGGAGAATACTGGGAGCGAGCTGCCACTATGTCAACACCAGGGGCGGATAGATCAGGCTTCAACCCCATATCTCCATAACGCGGCCCTTTGGAAGAGAAGTAGGCAAGCCTGTCCGATTTGTCCACAGCTCCTACCGTCAAAGCCAAATCTGCCGCACCAGGTGAACCGATTGTTCCTTCACTGCCTCGATTGCCTGCTGCGATGACGAATAAAGTGCCATTTTCTTCTGAGAGTCGATTAACTGCTTGAGCCATTGGGTCTGTACCGTCACTTGGTTCACTGCTTCCAAGACTCATGTTCACGATTTTCGCCTTCTCGGATGCCCATTCCATGCCATCGATGATCCAGGAGTCTTGACCATAACCAGCATCGCTCAATACTTTTCCAACTAAAAGGTTCGCGTCTGGTGCTACACCCTTGTATTTACTATCAGCTGCACCTGTACCGAGTATAGTGGAGGCAACGTGAGTTCCGTGGCCATTCTTATCGGCTGTTCCTTCACCGGGCACAAAGCTGACCGCTTCATCCAGTTGAGGGGTGATGTCAGGATGCTCCGCGTCAATACCGGTATCCAGTACCGCAACCTTGACTCCTTCACCAGTATATCCAGCTTCCCATGCAGTCGGTGCTCCAATCTGAGAAACGCTCTTGTCAAGAGAAGCTTCTACACGGCCATCAAGCCAGATTTTTTCTACCCCATATTCAAACTGGGAGGCTTTTTCAGGCCTATTGCTTTCAGTTTTTACCGTGACATCTTCCCAGAAAACCTTTGCCTCTTTCTTTTCAGCTGCAATTGCTGCTCCATTTATACTCTCCAGGTTCCGCACTTTTTTCGATCCTTTAGGGGTAACCTGGGCAGAGAAGCTTCTTGCCTTCGTTTCTTCATATTCCACAATAACTGGCAATGATTTCATGTTGTTGTCATCATATCCGTATTCGATCAACTTAGAAATGTTGAATAAGTCCTGATCCAGTTTTCCTTGAGCTAAATAAGGCATCGTAGAATTCGGGAATACATAGGTATCTTCCCCGATATTCAATACCCTGACCCCCTCGCCATCCTGGGCTGGCTCTACATTGATAAGGTATTTTCCATTCTCCAGGGTGGAGACTTTCACTACGTCCCCCGTTATCAGGGTAATGGTCCGGTCACCTGTTAAATTTGTGCTCGAAGAAATCGTGGGCTCTTCCGTAGTGCTCCCATTAGCGGATGCACCAAAAACACTGGTTTGAAATATGGAACCTGATAGCATGGATACGGCGAGCGATCCAGCCAAAAACGTCTTAGCGGATAGTTTTTTCATTAACATTCTCCTGTTCCAAAAGGTTATCGTAGATATGCTAAGTTGAGTAAGAATCATGATGAGGAAAAAAGATGATATGTAGTCTTAAAAACTAATTGAAAACTAGACTACGAAATAAGACGTGTCTTCACCTCCTAAAAAAACTATCCCATGCAGTTTTCTCAAACGGTGTAAATCAGGTCATGAAAGGAATTTCTAGTTGAGGGGTAAGGGATTATTTGAATTGTATAGTCGCACCCATCGGATTGACAAATGGTGTTTTCTAAGGGACTGAAGAACTATCTCGGAGTTGTATTATCGCAATAATGAAAATAAAATTAATAGATTCCTATACCAAATCTACTAAATATATAAGAAATGAGTTGGGGTTTTGAAGATAAAGCGACGGATTATGGAGTTTTTTGGATTTAAAAAATTATTTAACGACCATTGAAAGCAAGATAAAAGGTATTTGTGGGAAAAAAAGTGAGGAAACAAAATTAATCTGACCCAATTGCCTAATTTTAGCTGGAATGGACAGTGCTTTTTCACCGCATGCTAAAGTTGTATCAACCAAAAAGGAGTGGTACAGAAATGGCGAAGGATGTATTATGCGAAGTGAATAACTGTCAGTATTGGAAAGACGGCAACCGATGCAGCGCTGAACAAATCTATGTAGTCAGCCATTCCGGCGAGACAGCTGACAACAGCCGGGAAACAGACTGCAAAACGTTTGAAGCATTGAGCTAACGATGTAAGAAGACCGGGATACTCGGTCTTCTTGCTATTTTCCAGTTGCATCACTCTGTAATAAATGAAAGACGTGTTTGAGCTCATAATATTTCCTAAAAAAGCACATCTTATTTATCAGGGGTGATTTTGTGAAGGATAAAACAATTTTACATATAATAACCTTATTCGGAACAGCTGCAAGCATATTTTTTCTATCCCGTAAAAGAAGTGAATATAAAGATTGGTTCCTTATATTTTTATTTAAAACATTAATATCTACCTTACTTGACGGCCCAGTTATCAAGAAAAAATTTGTGCAATATCCATACCGTTATTTCCCAAAATTATTCGACTCAAATATCGTGTTTCTTTATATACTATTTCCTTTATCTTGTGTCATTTATAATCAATTTACTTATAAAATGAGCCCTCTAAAGACATTCTTCAGTGTTTTTCTTTTTAGTGTTCCAATGACAATTTTGGAAAGCTGGCTCGAAAAATACACCAGATTGGTGAGATACCGTAAAGGATGGAATGGCTACTATACCTTTTCTGTTCTCTCATTTACTTTCTTGTTAGTCAAGGTCTTCATCGAATGGATTCGCTCTATTGACCAAAAAAGAAACGATACAAACAGCACCCTTCCATGAAGAGTGCTGTTGTTTTTTATCATGCCTCCAGACTTGCCATTGGTCCGAAGAATTCGAAGTGGATACGATCTTCTGTTACCCCTAAGTCTTTTAAGGATGAGTTAATTGCTTTCATGAATGGCACAGGTCCGCAGAAGTAGAAGTCTGCTTCTGCAAGGTTTACATTTTCCTTAAGCCATTCTTTTGTAATATAACCTTCAACGTCAAAGCTTTTTTTCTGGCGGTCTTCATCTGTTGGCTGATCATAGAATACAACTAAATTCACTTTAGCTTTTGCTGCCGATGCTGCTACTTCATCTCTTAATGCATGGACTTTTCCGTTCTGTGCTGCATGGATGAAGGTAACCTCTTTTTCAGGCTGAAGGTCTGCTACTGTGTTCAGCATGCTGACCATCGGAGTTAGGCCGACACCTCCGCTTAGCAATACAACCGGTGTGTTCTTTTCAGTGTCAAGGAAGAAATCGCCCGCCGGAGCGCTGATACTGAGGATTTCCCCTTCCTCTACGCTGCTGTGAAGGAAATTGGATACCTTGCCATCAGGAGTTTCCATGCCAGCTTCCTTTTTGACGCTGATTCGGTAGTAGTCTTTTCCTGGTGCATCAGACAGGCTATACTGGCGGATATGAGTGAAATCTTCCCCTTCAATCTCAAGCTTGATACTGATGTATTGTCCTGGCTTAAATGAAGCAATTTCTTTTCCATCCACTGGTTTCAGATAGAAAGATGTGATGACTTCACTTTCCTCGATTTTATTGGCAACAATAAATGGACGGAAACCATCCCAGCCGCCTTTTTGGTTCGCTGCTGCATCATACATTTCAGCTTCAACAGAAATGAATGCGTCTGCAATGACGCCATAAGCCTCTGCCCATGCATTGATGATTTCATCTGTAGCAGCATCGCCAAGAACATCTTTGATTGCAATCAGCAAGTGCTTTCCAACGATTGGATAATGTTCAGCTTTGATGCCAAGGCTCCGGTGCTTATGCGCAATCTGATTTACAACCGGCAGGATCGCTTCGAGATTATCGATATATTTCGCCGCAGCATAGACTGTTCCAGCCAAAGCTCTTTGCTGTCTGCCTTGCTTCTGGTTTGCATGATTAAAAATATTCAAAAGTTCAGGATGATTTTCGAACATTGTTTTATAGAAGACTGTCGTGATTTGTTCACCATGGACTTCAAGAACCGGTACTGTAGATTTGATAATATCAATTGTTTTTTGATCTAGCATTTTATACACTCCCCTATGTCTTTAAATACTCTGTCGAGGCGTTTGCCTCATTCCCATAGTGATTATATAAAATAAAACCAGTGGACAAAGTGATACAAATCACACTTTTATAAAATAGTTATTTAGGGCTAATATTTGGGATTTAAACCGCACAATAAAAAGCACTGCCTAAGCAGTGCCTTAGCCGTTAAAAATGAAAGATTTCTTCAAAGACTGCAACTTCCTTCAACCGCTTCCTGTTCAATTCAAAGCCGATGCCCGGTTTGTCTGGAACTTCAATCATTCCGTTTACCACTTTGACCTCGGGCTTAATGATGTCTTCTTCCCAGTATCGGTCTGAACCGGAAATATCACCTGGAATCGTAAATCCTGACAAAGATGCTAGAGCGATGTTATGGGCCCTTGAAACACCGAATTCAATCATTCCGCCAGCCCAGACGGGAATGCCTTTAGAGTTACAATAATCATGGATCCTTTTTGCTTCTCTTATGCCGCCAACCCGGCCAATTTTTATATTGATTACTTTTGAGCTGCCGAGCTCTACAGCTTTCCTGGCATCATCAAATGAGACAATGCTTTCATCCAGGCAAATGGGTGTCTTGATTTGCGACTGAAGTCTGGCATGGTCAACAATGTCATCAAAACCAAGAGGCTGTTCAATCATCAGAAGTCCGAATTCATCAAGTGCTTTTAACCTGTCCACATCTGCTAATGTGTAGGCAGAATTAGCATCTGCCATCAATGGCAAATCGGGGAAATGCCTTCTGATTCCCGAGATATATTGATAATCATCCTCCGGGCTTATTTTAACTTTCACTCGCTTGAAGCCCTGTTCCAAATATACCTCAATCTGTCTAATCGCTTCCTGCAGATTGGGATTGCCAACCACTACACCAGAAGAGATGAATTCCATTGTCCCGCCGATAAGTGTCGAGAGCGGCACTTCCTCCTTCTTCGCCTGAAGATCCCAGAGTGCTGTCTCGATTGAGGACTTTGCCATATGGTTCCTTCTTACCGAACTAAACAAATCGAAGGCTTCATTTGCATGTCCAATGCCCTTTTCCTTCAAAAGCGGGATCAAAAAGTCCTTTAGCACATGATAGGAGGTTTGGACTGTCTCCTCTGTATACCACGGCGAAGAAAAAGCTACGCCCTCACCAAATCCAATCATACCATTGCGGTCCTCTACTTCGAGAATGATTGCTTCTCTCTCAGTCACTGAACCTAAATGGGTTGTAAATGGATGCTTTAATGGCATTTTTATAATCGATAATTTTACAGATTTAATCTTCATTGCTGTCACGCTCCGCCTCAAGGAACTCGCGCAGTTTTCGCCTTAGAAGTTTTTTAGCCGCGTTCCTTGGCAGGCTGTCAACAAAGTAGACTTTTTTCGGCAGCTTGTATTTTGCAAGTTTTTTCTCACACAGCAAAAACATTTCTTTTTCAGTAACACTGTGTTCACTCTTCACAATAAAAGCCACGGGAACCTGCCCCCATTGTTCATCGGCTGCTCCAATAACGCCTGCATCCGAAACTCCTGGATGGGACAGCAGTACACCTTCGATTTCAGCAGGATAAATATTCTCACCGCCTGAAATGATCAAATCTGAACGGCGGTCGAGGACATAGAGGAATCCGTCACTGTCCATATATCCAATGTCACCTGTGTAAAGCCATTTCTCGCGGATTTTATCAGCTGTTTCATCTGGACGGTTCAGATAGCCATTCGTTACATTTGGGCCTTTGACAATGATCTCTCCCTCAGCACCGGTCATTACATCTTTTCCATCTGAATCCACAATCCGAATCTGGTTCGGGAATAATGCTTTACCGGCAGAACCCAGGCGCTTAAGGCTATACTCCGGTGACAATGTAGCAAATTGGGACGATGTTTCTGTCATCCCATAAGTCTGAAAAACAGGAAAATCTTTTTCGATGCAGGCTTCAAGCAATGGCAGAGGTGCTGGTCCCCCGCCAAGCAGCATGCAGCGGAATGCTAATGGCAATTTTCCATCCTTTAGTTCTGAGAGAATCCTCCTCAGCATCGTGCTGACAACAGACATAATCGTAATTTGATGTTTGCGTATATCCTCGATAGCCTTTTTTTCATCGAAGCCAGAATGGAGGATGACTGGCATTCCGTATATCTGGCTCCGCATTAAAATGGAGTAGCCGCTGATATGGAAGATTGGCACAGTACATAGCCATTTATCCTGTTCATGCAGGCCTAGATTAAGCGCTGATGCATTTGCGCTCCACCAATGGTTGCCGTACGTCTGCATGACGCCTTTTGGGTTACCCGTCGTTCCTGATGTATACATGATCGTCGTGACAGCCTGTAAATCATATTCTTCCAGGATTGCCGCTTCGCTATCTTCTAACTGACTAAGTTCATCTGTATTGATGATTCTTATTTCCGAGTTCATTAATGCCACTTTTTCAGTGAAGCGCGCTTCATAAACCAATACCTGAGCGTGGCAATCATTCAACTGCCATCTCAGCTCTTCAGAAGTAAGGCGGTTGTTCAAGATGACAGCCTGTATGCCAGACATCTGCAACGCATATAAAATGAAAACTGATTCAGCCTGGTTGGAAAACAGGACTGCTGCTGTAGAGCCTTGCTTAAGGCCAAGAGTTCCAAGCTTGCCGGCGAATTTTTCCGCCCTTTCAAAAACGTCCTTAAACGTATATGTATCATTATCAAACAGTAATGCTTCACGAACAGGAGACAGATCCGCTCGCTTTTTCAGCCAATTTGGCATGGTTTCAGTCATTGATGTCACCTCTCTTCGTTATACGAAAACAGCCTGATGGATATCCATCAAGCTGTTTTAAATTTCTTTTAAAAAGAGATTTTGATCAAGGGAACCTTGGGAACTGGCCGAAGTCTGGCTTGCGCTTTTCCTTAAAGGAATCGCGGCCTTCTTTGGCTTCATCCGTTGTGTAGTAAAGCAATGTTGCGTCACCTGCGAACTGCTGCAATCCAGCAAGTCCATCAGTGTCAGCATTCATTGCTGCTTTCAGGAAGCGCAGGGCTGTAGGGCTCTTCTCAAGGATCTCTTCACACCACTTGATTGTTTCCTCTTCAACCTGGTCAAGAGGCACAACAGTGTTGACAAGGCCCATATCCAAAGCTTCCTGGGCATTGTATTGGCGGCATAGGAACCAGATTTCGCGAGCCTTCTTGTGGCCAACGATTCTTGCTAAATAGCCTGAACCATAACCAGCGTCGAAGCTGCCTACTTTAGGTCCAGTCTGTCCGAAAATTGCATTGTCAGCTGCGATTGTCAGGTCACATACGACGTGAAGCACATGGCCGCCGCCGATTGCGTAGCCTTTTACCTGAGCGATTACCGGCTTAGGAATTACACGGATCAAGCGCTGAAGGTCAAGGACATTCAAGCGTGGGATCTGGTCATCGCCAACATAACCGCCATGGCCTCGGACTTTTTGGTCTCCACCTGAGCAGAATGCATCATCGCCAGCACCTGTAAGAACAATAACCCCAACACTGGAATCATCGCGTGCATAAGCAAAAGCGTCGATTAGTTCCATAACCGTTTTTGGACGGAATGCGTTGCGCACTTCCGGGCGGTTGATGGTAATTTTCGCGATGCCATTATATGTTTCATACAAAATATCTTCATACTTGCGTTCTGAAACCCATTCAACTGTCATCAAGACAACCTCCTATTATGTATTCGACAAAAACTCACTTACTATTGTACCAAACTTTTCAGGTTCTTCCACATGAATTGCATGTCCGCAATCATTTATCGACAAATGCCTGGCTTTTGGAAGCCTCGAAGACATTTCAGCCGCGATTTCACAAAACTTTTCATCCAGCGTGCCAGTAATCAAAAGAGTCTCGAAATCGAAGTTTCCTAGCTTACTCCACCATGAAGGCTGGGAACCTGTTCCCATCCCACGCAGACTGTTCGCCAGACCAACAGGGTTATTTTGAAGTCTTTGACTCCTTATTTGTGCCCTCACTTCTTCTGGAAGATTCAATTGGGATTGAAATAGTGGTATCGACTCCCAATGATCAATAAACTTTTCCAGTCCTTCTGCTTCTATCCTTGAAGCCAGCTTATGATCCTGCTCGATCCGCGCTTCCCTGTCCGCCTGGTTTTCAAGGCCAGGCGTGGTACTCTCCAGAATCATCTTTCGAATTCTTTCTGGATATAGGCTGGCGAATGTGATCGCTATGCGGCCGCCCATGGAATATCCAAGCAAATCCGTTTTTTCGATCTCGAGCTGATCTAATAATCCTATTAAATCATGAGCGGCTTTATTGATTTCATATCGTCCCATATCGCCTGGCGATTCAGTTTCTCCATGACCAATCAGGTCAATCATCAAGAGCTCTGAATGGTTTCCCCACATAGGACAAAACGGCTTCCATGTAGAAGCCGCCCCTGTAAAACCATGGAGCAACAAAAGGGGAAAACCGTCACCACACTGTTCGACATGATATCGGACGCCGTTGATCAACGGTTTCATTTCGTGTCACCTTTTAGCATAGTCGTTATTTCCCGGGAAACAGATTTCCACAAATCTCGATGTTCCTTCAGGTTTGAATCCCTCGTTGTCTGGATTTCCATCACTTTTAAGCCTCGGTTCGCCTTATTTTCTGCAAAAACATCAGAAAAATGATCCCAGTCTCGGATTAAGTCATATTTCCCATTATACATTTCGACAACATGACTGAAATCCAGGCCTAAAGGTGTCCCGAAAAGCATTTCAAAGTGCTTTGGTTCATTTGCTTGTGGCAGGAAGGAAAAGATCCCACCGCCATTGTTGTTGATCAGCAGGATATTGATATCGATATTGTACAATTTAGAAGCTAATAGTCCATTCATGTCATGGTAGAAGGTAAGGTCCCCAAGCACCAGATAGCAAGGCTGAGACACACTTGCTACTCCGAGGGCCGTCGAGACGATACCGTCAATTCCGTTCGCACCCCTGTTAGCCATTACCTTGATGTTCTTCTTATTGAACAGGAAGAATGAATCAAGGTCCCGGATTGGCATGCTGTTGCCCACAAACAGTGTTGCACCCTCTGGAAGCATTTCAGCCAGCTTATGGAACAGTTTTCCCTCGCTTAATTCGTCTACCTGAGAAATTGCTGATAGTTGCTCTTTTGTTGCTGTGTTTACTTCCAGCCATTTTTCAAAATAGGCTTGCTCACTAGATTCTTCAACTAATCTACTGATTTTTTCACAAAATACGGATTCGTCGCAATAAAGCATATTGGAAGCAGACATCGTAGGCTCACGCCAGCCAGCACCACTGTCGACCACGAATTGAGGTATATCGCGGTTTTCTTTAATAAAGATTGTCAGGGCTTTGGAAATTGGCATGGCTCCAAACCGGATGATTACATCAGGCTTTACTGCTTCTTTTGCATCGTCATTTCGTAAAAATGCATCATAGGCATCTATAATATAAAGTCCATCATGATTTCCACTCCGCAATTGGGAAAGCGGATCAGCAAGGATAGGGAATTTCAATTTTTCAGCAACAGCTATTACTCGATTGGTAAATTCACTGTTGTCGATTTGTCCGCAGACAATGACACCCTTTTTATATGCTGAAAGATCTTTGGCAATTCGTTCAAACATTCCATCCGATAAACTGAGATGACCATTCTCGATTTCCACATACCCGCCTGTACGTTCAGTCTGCTCGAACATGTTTTCATCCATAATCGGAATCAATGGCTCCCTGAACGGGAAATTCAAATGGACTGGGCCCTGTGGATAGCTTGAAGCGGTAGCTGCGGCCCTTCCGCAGACAGTCCGTGCATAACGGATCATATCTTCCGCCTTTTCTGGAGGAGCCATTTCGACAAACCATTTTACATTTTTCCCATATAGATGAATCTGGTCAATTGCCTGCGGTGCGCCGACATCACGTAATTCGTGCGGACGGTCTGCGGTGAGGACAATTAATGGGATCCTGGAAATGCCCGCTTCAATGACAGCAGGATAATAGTTCGCCGCAGCCGTTCCTGATGTGCATAGAAGCGCTACAGGCTTATGAGTCGCTTTCGCTATGCCAAGCGCAAAGAAAGAAGCAGAGCGCTCATCCACCTGGATATGAACGCGCAGTTCCGGATGTTCAGCCATCACCAATGCCATCGGCGTTGATCTCGATCCAGGACTGATTACTACATCCTTCACTCCAGTTTTGGACAATTCGGCAACGAAAGCTGCGATATATGCTGTTAAATCTTCCTGGTGGCTCATTTATTCTCTCCTCCAAGTGCTGCAAGCATCGGCCGGAACTTGATGCTAGTTTCTTTATACTCGCTTTCGGCATTTGAATCTGCCACGATTCCACATCCGGCAAATAGTGAGGCTTCATTGCCCTGAATAAGACCGGATCGGATTGCGACAGCGTATTCCCCGCTTCCTTTTCCATCCATCCAGCCTACAGGCGCGGCATAAAATCCTCTGTCAAGCTGTTCCACTTCCCTGATTTTCTCGACGGCAGCGTGTTTTGGCAGTCCGCCCAGAGCAGGGGTTGGATGCAGCCTTTTAACTAAATCGAGCAAGGAAGTTCCTTCCCGGTTTCTTCCGACTACAGGGGTATATAAATGCTGGATATATTTCATTTTCATTAATGCCGGTTTTTCAGGCAGGGTCACTTCATCACAGGTCTCCTGCATTGCTTCCTTGATCATATCGACCACATATTTATGTTCAATCAGGTTTTTCTGGTCAGTTAAAAGCTCATTGCCCAGCATTTCATCCTCTTCAGGAGTAGCTCCCCTTGCAATTGAACCTGCCAGGCAGGCTGAAAAGAGACTGTCTCCATCCTTCTTGACCAGTCTTTCTGGTGAAGCTCCGATGAAGCAATCCCCATTAGATTCAAAGGCAAATGTAAAGCTTTCCTTCTGGGTCCTGAGAAGGTTCTCAAGGGCACTTTCTGCTAGGACTTTATCCTTGAAATAAAGACGAAGCTCCCGGGCAAGTACAACTTTTTTCAGCTCGCTGCCTTTAAAGCCGTTGACAACATTTGTTACAGTCTGTTTCCATGCCTCTGGCTCAATTTCGACGATTTCCTTCAGTTCAAGCATGGAAGGCTCTGGTTTTTGAACAGCCTGGGCCAGGACATCTTCCCGCTCCTTCAGCACTTTATCAAAAAGTGATTCATCATCATGCTGGGTGCAGACTACATTAGTCGTAAAATACGCCTCACCTTTGTTGATTGTCAGCATATATTTCGGGATATGGAAAAGAGCTTCGGAAAACTTTGACCATAATGCTGTTCTCTTTTTTAATGGATCAAAAGAAAACCCGCCAAACATCGTTGGTCCCGTACCGTTCAGATTAAATTTATTAAAAACAAGGGCAGAATCCATGAAGCGCTTCCACTCTTCTTCAACATGAAAAAAGCGGTCAGCTCCCTGATCCGACTGGATTTGTCCGCATATACCCAAACCTGTTAGATAGAACTTCGATTCAGGATCCTTCCAAAAAAAGCGTTCCCCAAAAAACTTTTCACTTCCTGAGGCAAAAAAATAAAAAGGATCAACTTGATCTATTTTATGGACTTCACTGACCAATACAGACTGAGATCGTCCTTTGGCCCGCTCAATCGCATCAAGGATTCCCTGTCTTAGTTCTGTTTCTTGAATGGCAACCAAAAATATCCCCCCAATAACAGCCTCTCATCTGTTATCACACGTTTTAAAGCTTATTTTAAGATACACCTCATACACTGCGATGTCAATAATGGCGGGCTTTCCATGCCTATTATTATCCTTATTATATATTTCACGATTTCCCACAGGCTCAAGCTGGAAAATACAACCTTTTCATGTGTGAAAATACTAATTGACAGTGTCTATGTGAATATCTACACTAATAATTGTAAGGTAATTTTGCCTATAAGTGAAAGGTCTTTTTGACAATTTCAGCTCTTTTCGATAAAATATTAAGGTTTGATAGATTGATATTAAGGGAGAGAATTAGATATGCAACCACAGATACAGCCTAGTTCTTCACCAGCAGTCAATGGAGCAAACTGGAGGGTCTGGTGGCAGCTTACACGGCCGCACACCCTGACAGCTGCATTTGCACCTGTTCTTCTCGGGACTGCATTAGCTATAGATTTCAATGGAATCCATTGGGGATTATTTCTCGCGATGTTGATAGCGAGTCTGTTGATTCAGGCCGCAACGAATATGTTCAATGAATATTATGATTTCAAACGTGGACTTGATAACGAAAATTCCGTCGGCATCGGCGGTGCAATCGTCCGTCATGGCATCAAGCCAAAAACGGTCTTGAACCTGGCATTCGGCCTCTATGGAATTTCGGTTCTTCTTGGCGTCTATATTTGCATGAGCACCAGCTGGTGGGTCGCTGCAGTCGGAGTCGTTTCCCTGGCAGCAGGCTACCTTTACACAGGCGGTCCATTGCCAATAGCCTATACACCGTTTGGGGAGCTTGTCGCAGGCTTTTTCATGGGTGTTTTGATCATCCTGATTTCTTTTTACATCCAGACTGGCACAGTAACGACAACTAGCGTTCTTGTATCGATTCCAAGCTTTTTGCTTGTCGGTGCGATCCTCCTTGCGAATAATATTCGCGACCTTGATGGCGACAAAGAATTTGGCCGGAAGACATTGGCCATCCTTCTTGGCCGAAAAGGAGCGATCAGGCTGCTTGCCGGAATGTTCATCGTTTCTTATGCCTGGGTCATCGGTTTGATCCTTTCAGGAGTCGTGTCTCCTTGGCTCGCGATCGTTGCACTCAGTATTCCAAAGGCAGTCAAAGCTACAAAAGGTTTCATCGGGAAATCTAACCCGCTGCAAATGATGCCGGCAATGGCAGCAACTGCACAAACCAATACAATCTTTGGATTGCTTTTATCGATCGGTATTTTCATCGGTTTAATCTAATCAGATTTGTGAAGCTTCTGCCACCGGCGGAAGCTTTTTCTATGTTTCTTACCATCATGAGCGGGTATTTAGTACGTATGACACGAATCAAACTTAAGGATGTGTAAATATGCTGACAAATGACCAGCTTAACAGATTAAAACAAATGCTGAATGATGAAAAAGAAACACTCACTTCACAAATAGATAGCAATGAAGAAAATGGCTACCTGGAGGGCAGCCAGCGTGATGCAACCGGTGAATTGTCTTCTTACGACAATCACCCCGCTGACAGTGGGACCGAGCTGTTTGAGCGCACCAAGGATCTTGCAATAGACGAGCATCATCAGGAACAGATTGATAAAATTGACCTTGCACTAAACGCAATTGAAGAAGGCACCTATGGTAAATGTGCGGAGTGCGGAAAAGAAATTATGTTTGAACGCCTGGAAGCAGTACCATATACACTGTACTGCGTTGAACATTCACAAAATCAGGGGCTTTCAGACAGTCGTCCGGCAGAAGAGGATATCCTTGAGCAAACTCACCAGGCTGATTTTGACCGCCGCCAAAACGATGAAATGGCTGACAGCAGGAACAGCTTTAATGATGTTGCAGAATTTGGCACATCAGAAACTCCGTCAGATCTAATTGGCGATCACGCAGACTATAATAAGCTTTATATAGATAATGAGAAAGAAAAAGGCTTCACTGAAGACTACGAGTCCTTCAGCGCTACAGGCATAGAGGGTAATGACCGCCAAGTGTTCCAAAGTGAGAGCGAAGAAGAGTACGAGGACATGCTCGATGAAGCAGGCATGGAATCCCAGCTCGGAGACATCCCTTATAAAGAGGGCGATAGTTATATTGAAGATGAAGATAAAAAAGATACAAAATAACGACAACAGCCTCAGTTCGAAGAATCGGACTGAGGCTTCTTTTTAGATATTATCGCTCGCTAATGCTTATTACGCTTAACAATATTTCTTTCAATCAGTTGTCCACGACAATTCTTTTCTGAATCGGCTGTCCACTATGATACAATGCTCCATGATCGTTGGAGTTGAGTGTGACGATAATCTCATTTTTTCCCTTTTTCAAAGAACCCAGATTATAGAATTCTCCATAAAGCCGATTGAGCTTTTTGCCATTAACGAAGATATGGGCATGTCCTTCATTATAGCTCGGAGCCTTCATTCCTACCCTTTGCGGCGCAAATGAGAAGTGAGTGGTTTCTACTTTTAAAAGCCAGGTGCCCGACAAGTCAGGTGTAACTTTTATGTCCAGGGAAGGTACCTTGTATCCTGCTGGAATTTCAACCACCCCGTGCTGCATATGGCTGGCTGACGAAGTATTATGTTCATTATTGTTTATAAAATAAACAAAGAATAGGATAAACGGGATGAAAAAAGTCAAAAAACTCCTGAATCTTTTCATGCTTGTATTTCCCCCTTACGCATTCGCTTCAAGCCGCTTGATCATAAATCCGATGATCAAAAGCAAGAGTCCAATCGCTAAAAACATCAAATCATACATCATTGGATTTTCAGCCATTGGCTTGACCCGGTGAACCTGCAGAATATGATGGTCCACTATTCCTTCTACAAGATTGAATGAGCCGCCGCCGATGAAAATTCCTCCAAGGAAAATCTTCCAGCTGTCACCCAGCTCATTTTTCCTTGCATCCTGAAAGATCTTCACGGCCCCCCAGACGAGTTTTGCAGAAAATAGGGCAGTGAATAAACCGTCTGTAAAAATCTCTAGTCTGATATTTGGGCTGAGGATCATATGATGCCACTGAAGGAGCTGGTGAAAAACAATCCCATCAATCGCCCCTACTACTCCTAACCCCAAGATAATTCCGGCGATAAATAAGTTCTTATTTTCTTTTTTCAACTAAAACACCCTTTACTAAGTACTATCATGATTAGTGCCCAAACTAGGCGAAATTTATACAAAAACGATGAACTGATCGCCTGTTTCATGTACTTCCAAGCCAATGTCATCTCCCACAACGATGCTCATGACAGTAACATGCAAATTGCTACCTGCCCAGATTGTACGGAACGTTTCATTCAGACGCTTTTTCCAGTCCATCTTCACAGGTATAAAATGGAAATTTATCAATCTCGTTGTACGGCTGAGTTCCTGGATGTTGGTCAAGAATATTTTAATCACAGAATCCCAAACTAAAAGCGTGAACAACAGTACTAAAAAGAAATGGTGATAAACTATGAGTATTATCCTGGCTTTATTGGCCGCGCTTTTTGCTTCCTTCACAGCCATTCTCGCAAAAATAGGAATTGAAGATGTCGATTCGAATTTGGCTACTGCCGTCAGGACTGTCGTTGTTGTGATTATGGCGTATATAATGGTCGTCATTACCGGACAAACCGGAAACATCATGGCAGTATCAACGAAATCCTTCATTTTTCTGATTCTTTCAGGCCTGACTACAGGCTTATCCTGGCTTTGCTTTTTCAAAGCAATTCAAATTGGGGATGTATCAAAAGTTGTCCCGATTGATAAAGCAAGTGTCGTGTTAACGATTGTTTTATCTTTTATTATCCTTAAGGAACCTGCAACAGCACCAGTAGTAGCTGGCGGCATCATCATCTCAATTGGAACCTTTGTTTTAATCGGGAAAGATAAGAAGAAAAATGAGGAGAAAAGGTTTTTTAATACGAAATCGTATATTTTTCTTGCCATTCTGTCAGCAATCTTTGCCGCAGCAACAAATATTTTAGCTAAAATCGGAATTGAGGATGTCGATTCAAATGTTGCCACATTTATCAGGACGGTTGTAATCATCATTTTTGCCTGGGGAATCGTGTTTTTTCAAGGTACTGTGAAGGAAATGAAAAAAATCTCAAGGAGATCCTACATATTCCTGATTCTCTCCGGAGCAGCTACAGGATTCTCATGGCTATGCTACTTTGCAGCCCTTGCCCTTGGAAAAGTCAGTGTCGTCAACCCAATTGATAAATTCAGTGTTGTTCTCACGATGATCTTAAGCTTTATCATTTTAAAAGAAAAGCCAACGAAATCGACGGTTGCAGGGGCCATCCTGATTACGATTGGAACAGCGCTACTTATTCTATAGTGGTGTGGTTCAGCATCCTTGGGAATTGCTGGCAATGCATGTTTCTATGTTACTTATTTGTGTTCTCAAAACCGGTAGGGGCTTATAGAAGTGTTCTATGTTCCCTTTTTCTAATTCTCTATCCTGTTTCGGGCTTATAGAAGTGTTCTATGTTACCTCTTTTGATTTTCAACCTTGTTTCGGGCTTATAGAATCATTCTATGTTCCCTTTTTCTGACTCACAACCCTGTTTTGGGCTTATAGAAATGTTCTATGTTACCTCTTTTGATTTTCAACCTTGTTTCGGGCTTATAGAATCATTCTATGTTCCCTTTTTCTGACTCTCAACCCTGTTTTGGGCTTATAGAATGTTCTATGTTACCTCTTTTGATTTTCAACCCTGTTTTGGGCTAATAGAATCATTCTATGTACCCTTTTCTGATACTCAACCTTGTTTCGGGCTTATAGAATCATTCTATGTTCCCTTTTCTGATACTCAAGCCTGTTTCCGGCTCATAGATGTGTTCTATGTTCCCTTTTTTTGATTCTCTACCCTGTTTCGGGCTTATAGAAGTGTTCTATGTTACCCTTTTCTGACTCCCAAACCTATTTCGGGCTTATAGAAGGCTTCTATGTTCCCTTTATCTGATTCTCGACCCAGTTCGGGCTTAAAGAATCATTTTCTGTTCCTTTTCAAGGGTCTTCTCAACCTTTTTGGTACATAGACCGACACCATGTTCATTTGACCTTTCTATATAGCTAAAAGGCCAAATCACCATTGATTTGGCCTGCCCCCTATACTTTTAACGCGGACTTAACCTTCCAGATCTGATCTGCATATTCCATAATGGTCCTGTCGCTAGAAAAATAGCCGGACTTCGCGATATTGACAAGGCTCTTCCCAAGCCAGGCATTGCGGTCCAGATACTTGCGGCTGATCTCCTGATGGGCTTCGGCATAGGAAGCAAAGTCTTTCAGGACAAAATACTGGTCGTTATGGCCGAGAAGTGAATCATAGATTTCGTTAAAATGGTTCTCTGTATCCGGGAAGAAGCCGTTCACCAGCTGATCGGCCACTTCACGGATCCGCTCGTCATGGTGATAATATTCAAGCGAATGGTAACCACCATTATTCTGGTAGTCCAGCACTTCTTCTGCCGTCAAACCGAACAGGAAGATATTCTCCCTTCCGACCAGATCGTTGATTTCCACATTGGCGCCATCAAGTGTGCCAAGCGTTAAAGCCCCATTCATCATAAACTTCATATTCCCTGTGCCGGACGCTTCCTTGCTGGCCGTTGAGATTTGTTCACTGATATCCGCGGCCGGGAAGATTTCCTCCGCCAATGATACGCGGTAGTTTTCAAGGAAAACCACTTTTAATTTATCCTTCGTTGCCGGATCGTTATTTACTTTCTCAGCAACACTATTGATCAGTTTAATAACCTTTTTTGCAAAATAATAGCCAGGAGAAGCCTTCGCTCCAAAAATAAAAGTCCTCGGATAAAGCAGTGCCTCGGAATCCTCTTTCAGAGCGTTGTAAAGATGCATGATGTGAAGAACATTCAGCAGCTGGCGCTTATAGGCATGAAGCCTCTTCACCTGGACATCAAAAATCGATTCCGCATCGACCTTAATCCCTGTTTTATTAAAAATCCTTACTGCAAGCCGTTCCTTGTTGGCCTGCTTGATGTTATGCATTCTATCCAGAAAGGCGGCATCTTCCTTAAAGCGCATCAATTCTTCCAGCTTTTGCGGCGAAGAAACCCAGTCTGGGCCAATACTGTCCGTAATCAATCCGGACAACCCAGGATTCGCCTTTAGCAGCCAGCGCCGATGGGTGATTCCATTCGTCTTATTATTGAAACGCTCGGGATCATACTGATAAAATAAGTTCATTTCACGATTTTTTAAAATATCTGTATGGAGCTGTGCCACACCATTGATACTGTGGCTGCCGACAATTGCCAGAGGAGCCATTCTGACCTCACCGTGAGCGATGATTGCCATGCTTTCAACCCGGCTCCAGTCACCAGGATACTTCTCCCACACTTGCTTGCAGAATCGCTCGTTGATTTCTTCCACAATCATGAAAATGCGCGGAAGCAGCGGCTGGAAAATCCGGATTGGCCATCGTTCAAGAGCCTCTGCCAGGGTTGTATGATTCGTATAGGAAAGTGTCTGGACAGTAATATGCCAGGCGTCCTCCCATCCCAGTCCTTCCTCATCCATCAAAATCCGCATCAGCTCTGGGACGGCAATCGCTGGATGAGTATCATTGATATGGATGCTCACATAGTCCTGGAACTCTAGCAAACTCTTATTCTTCTTTTTAAATGACTTCACAATTGCTTTCAAGCTTGACGCGACAAGGAAATATTGCTGCTTAAGCCGCAGGATCTTCCCTTCATCATGAGTATCATCAGGATACAGGAACTCTGAAACCGACTCGGTATCCTTCTTATACTTAAAAATATCTGCATTTGCCGGGAACCTTGACGGCTCAGCATTCCACAGCCTCAATGTATTGACGGTCTGCGTCTCGAAGCCAATGACTGGCAAGTCGTAAGGAACCGCCATTATTGTTTCGGCATTCAAATGCCTGAACACAAGCCGGCCGTTCTCCATCCTGCTTTCAATTTCACCCCAGAAAGGTATCTCCTCTGCGTCATCCGCCTTCCGCACTTCCCACACATGGCCGTGCCGCAGCCATTGCTCAGGTAGTTCGACCTGGTAGCCATCAACGATCTTCTGCTCGAATAAACCATGTTTATAGCGAATCCCGCAGCCATGGCCGGGCAAATCAAGAGAAGCGAGGGAATCCAGGAAGCAGGCAGCAAGACGGCCAAGCCCGCCATTGCCAAGCCCGGCATCCGCCTCGATCTCTTCCAGCTGGTCAAGATCGATTCCCAGCTCACTTAGCCCTTCACAGACCACTTTTTCAACACCTAAATTGATAAGATTATGCCTTAAGAGACGGCCGAGCAGAAATTCGATCGACAGATAGTAAACCTGTTTCTTCGCTCCAGCCCGGTAAAGCTCATTCGTTTTGATCCAATCTGAACTCACATGCTCCCTGATCATATGCCCGAGAGTCTGGAATTGCTCCCGGCTTGTGCTTTCTTCGAAGCTGGTTCCAAACATCATCTCGAGTTTTTTCAAGAAAGCCGTTTTGAATTGGGGAACACTAGAAAACATGTGATTCACTCCTTGAGATGAGATCGGAATACAATTCATTGTATTGTTTTGCAGACTGTGCCCAGCTATAGTCAGTTTCCATTACTTTTAAGGCCAGCCCTTCCCATTTTTCTCGCTGACCGTAAAATGACAGCGCGCGTTCAATCGTAAAGAGCATGTCATGGGCATTGAAGTTGGCAAAGGTAAACCCATTGCCCTCTCCATTGAACTCATTGTAAGGATGTACGGTATCGTTCAGTCCTCCCGTTTCCCGGACAACCGGCACCGAACCATAGCGCATGGCGATCATCTGGCTCAGCCCGCACGGTTCAAACATGGAAGGCATCAGGAACAGGTCAGAGCCTGCATAAAGCTGATGGGCCAGATTCTCGTCAAAACCAATATACACACCGCACTGCTGTGGATATTGAGCCGACATCTCCCTGAAGAATTGCTCAAACTCCTGGTCGCCTGTACCAAGGACAACAAGCTGCATTCCAGTCGCCATGATTTCGTGGAAAACTCCTCTGACCAGATCAAGACCTTTTTGCTTCGTCAGCCTCGTGATCATCGCAGCAACAGGCGTTTCCTTGCTTTCCGGCAAATCGAATAATCTTTGGATCTGAAGTTTGTTATCCACCCTTCTTTCAAACGATCCAACGCCAAAATTAGCAGCCAGCCCTGGAAATGTCTCCGGATTATACAATTCATGGTCAATGCCGTTAAGGATTCCCGAAAGGTCCTCGCTTCTTTTTCTCAAAATGCCATCCAGCTTTTCACCATAAAATTCTGTCTTAATTTCTTCTTTGTAAGTCGGGCTTACAGTTGTGATATGATCGGATGAAATCAAAGCTGCTTTCATAAAATTGGCGTTTCCGTAAAACTCAAGCCGATCTTCATTGAAATACCTGCTGTCAATATGGAGCAGCTCACCGAGTACTTCTCGCGGAAATATTCCTTGGAACTGCAGATTATGAATCGTGAACACGGACCGGATCAATCCATAGCCAGGCTTCTTGTAATACTCTGTCCTGAGCATGAAAGGAATCATCCCGGTATGCCAATCGTGGCAATGGATTACGTCCGGGTAGAATTCTGTCTCGGCAATAAAGTCAAGGACAGCTCTGTTAAAATAGGCGAACCGTTCACCATCATCATAATGGCCATAAAGACTTTCACGTTTGAAGTAATACTCATTGTCAACAAAATAAAAAGTCACACCATCGTACTCAAGAGCTTCAATGCCGCAATATTGAGAGCGCCAGCCTAATTGCACCGTAAACTCTTTCACTTTCCGCATTTCAACGCGGAATTTTTTATGAATCATCCCGTACTTTGGTAAAATAACGCGGACATCCACTCCAAGCTTTTTCAGTTCCTTCGGAAGAGATCCCGCAACGTCGGCCAATCCTCCTGATTTTATGAACGGGACACATTCCGAGACAGCAAACAAAACCTTCACGAGCTGCTCCTCACTCCCTGGATCGAACCCTTGCGGATGACAGCAGGTGAGTTTGCTGGCGCTGCGATGACCGTTCCTGCTTCTACTCTTGCATCTTTATCGACAATCACTGATTCCAATATACAATTCTCCTTAATCTGCGTTTTTTGCATGATGATACAATTGCGGATGACGGTACCCTTCCCTATTTTCACACCCCGGGCGATGATGCTGTTCTCGACAGTGCCCTCAATCAACCCGCCGTTCGCCACCATCGCATTGCGGACTGAGGCATCTCTATCATATCGGGTAGGAGGTTCATCCTTTACCTTTGTTAAAATCGGCCGATCCATAGGGAAAAGTTGCTTCCATACGTCAGGCTTCAGCAAATCCATGCTTGCACTGTAATATTTCGCGATGGTATCTACCATTACTGCATATCCAGTAAAATCGTAATAGCAAAGCTTGAACTGGCTGTCGATATCGGTCACCACATCCCTCATGTTCGAGTAGCCTGTTTCATTGCGCGTCAGGATCAGATCCATCAGCAATGTCTTTTTAACGAGGTAGATTCCGAGTGAAGCACCGTCTTTCTGTACTTCGGTAATATCACAGCCCGTTTTGATGTGCCAGTCAAGAAGCGGCTGGAAATCCATATTAAAAACGGTATAGGAATTCGCAATCAGAGCATATTCCTGTGAAGCCCGTTCAAAAAAGTCGATGTTGTCGGCAAAATGGTCAAGTGTACCAATCCCTGGATAATGTTTATCATGATTAGCGGTCGGGAAGAAGAATAATCCATCCCTTTTCCTGTTCAAGTCCCAGTTCTTGCCCGAGCCTAAATGGTCCATCAGAGACCTGTATTGGTACTTAGGAAAAATCGCCACACTCTCAATTCCTGAGTTCACCATATTGGACAGGATGAAATCGATCAGCCTGTAGCGGCCGCCAAAGGGAATCGCAGCCACCGACCGGTGTAGGGCCAGTTCCTGGAGATCTTCGTGAACCGTTGTCGCGTCTATTACTCCCAATAATCTTCTGTTCATTTACCTTTCCTCCCGAAGTCGGTTCAATTGGACTGCAATTCCCCGATTGTTTCTTCTGATACTAGTGTTATGTTATTATTGCCGTCGCAAGGGCGGATAATGGTCCCATCAGGTACGTACACACCTGGAGAAACGATCGCTTTCTCAATATGGCAATTATGTCCGATTACAGCATCTGGCATAATGACCGTTTCCTTTACGACTGCGCCTTTTTTTACAGTGACTCCCTGGAAGACCACCGTCCTGGACACTTCTCCCTCGATCTTGCAGCCTTCGTTGACCAGGGATTCCGATACTTCTCCCTGTGGACAAATATATTGCGGCGGCTGATTCGGATTCACAGAATAAATGCGCCATGATTGATCGAAAAGGTTCAGTTCACATTCCTTATCCAGGAGGTCCATATTGGCCTCCCACAGGCTTTGCACTGTTCCGACATCCTTCCAATAGCCTTTGAACGGATACGCAAAAAGCTTTTTATCTTCCTTGATTAAAAGCGGGATGATGTCCTTGCCAAAATCATGGCTGGACTGAGGATTCTGTTCATCCCTTATCAGATATTCCCTTAAAACGCTCCATTTAAAAATATAAATGCCCATGGAAGCAAGATTATTTTTAGCATCTTTAGGTTTTTCTTCAAATTCAGTTATTCTCAACGCTGAATCCGTATTCATGATGCCAAAGCGGTTCGTTTCCTCCCATGGGACCTCAATGACCGAAATCGTCACATCTGCTTCTTTTTCGATATGGTAATTTAGCATCAACTCATAATTCATCTTATAAATATGGTCGCCTGACAGGATGAGCACGTATTCAGGATCATATTGATAGAGATAATTCAGGTTCTGATAGATGGCACTTGCTGTTCCAGAATACCATTTCACCTCAGAGCTCTCTGCATAAGGTGGGAGCACGGTGACACCGCCATCCTTCCTATCCAGGTCCCAGGCGCTGCCAATGCCAATATACGAGTTCAGAACGAGTGGCTGATACTGTGTAAGCACTCCAACCGTATGAATGCCAGAATTCGTACAATTGCTTAATGGAAAATCAATGATCCGGTATTTGCCCCCAAAAGGGACTGCAGGTTTAGCGAGATTCTTCGTCAATGAGTGCAGCCGGCTTCCTTTTCCTCCTGCCAACAGCATTGCTACGCATTTCTTCTTTTGCATGATTGTTTCTCCCCTTTCTTTTTATAACAGGACGTAAAACTGAGATTCCGAATGGAGAAATACTCATCTCTATAGAATATGGCCTTCCATGAAAGGCTATATCTTTAGCTTTCAACACTTTTTTATTAATCACACCAGAGCCGCCAAATGCCTCGGCGTCACTGTTCAGAATTTCCCGATACTCTCCAAGCTTCGGGACACCAATTCGATAATCGCTGTATACCTTCTCGGTAAAATTGCACACAATAACCAGGAGGTCTTCCGGATTCTTTCCTTTACGGATGAAGGAAAAAATCGACTGGTCGCGATTATCCGCATCGATCCATTCAAACCCTTCATAGCTGTGGTCAACTTCATACAGCGGTTTTGAACGTTTATACAGTTTGATTAATTCCTTATTATATTGATTGATCTTCTCATGCATCTCATAGCCTAACAGATGCCAATCAAGCTGTTCTTTATCCTTCCATTCAGCGAACTGCCCGAATTCGGTACCCATGAACGTCAGCTTCTTACCCGGATGTGCGGTCATGAATCCAAGCAGGAGCCGCAGCTGCGCAAACTTTTGCCAGTAATCGCCGGGCATCTTATCAAGCAGCGATTTCTTTCCATGGACAACCTCATCATGAGAGAAAGGCAGGACAAAATTCTCGGAAAAGGCATACAGAAGCGAAAAGGTAACCTTATCATGTATATGCTTCCTGTTCTCTGAACCTGCCTCCATATACTTCAATGTGTCATTCATCCATCCCATATTCCACTTGTATGTAAAACCGAGCCCACCATACTCTACAGGGGCTGTCACCTGCGGCCAGTCAGTGGAATCCTCGGCAACCATCAAAGCACCTGGCTCATAATCCCGCACAGCTTTATTAAGCTTTTTCAAAAATTCCACACCATGAGGATTCGCAGTCTGGACCGAATTTGGCCAATAAATGATATTCGCTACCGCATCGACCCTGAATCCGTCAATATGGTACTTTTCCAGCCAGAACATCGCACTTGAAATGAGGAAGCTTTGAACCTCCTTTTTTCCCAAGTCGAAGTTGGCTGTTCCCCAAACCAGGTTCTCCCGGTCATTTTCATATTGGTATTCAAAAACATAGCTGCCATCAAATTGATACAGGCCGTGAGCATCCTTGCAAAAATGCCCTGGAATCCAGTCAAGGATTACCCCGATCCCGTGCTGGTGACACATATCCACAAAATACATAAAATCATGAGGTGCCCCATACCTGCTGGTCACCGAAAAATAACCAGTTGATTGATACCCCCATGACATATCGAGCGGATGCTCAGTCAGGGGCAATAATTCAATATGTGTATATCCATGTGAAAGAATATAAGGAATCAACTCATCAGCGAGTTCACGATATGTAAGAAAAGATCCATCCTCATGTTTTTTCCATGACCCCACATGGAGTTCGTAAATGCACATAGGCTCGCCCAGACTGCTTTTTCTTTCCCTCTTTTGCAGCCATTTTTGGTCATTCCATTGATAGCCGTCAAGAGAACAAACAACTGAAGCCGTGTTAGGCCTGACCTCGGAATAAAAAGCATATGGATCAGCTTTGAGCTTACGCTCGCCAGATGCAGTTATGATTTCATACTTATATACTTCTCCAGTCAGGTCACGGTCGACCACCAGCTGCCAGACACCCTCCTGATTGACCTTATAAAATTCAAATCCTTTACCATCCCAGCCGTTTAAGTTTCCCGCGAGCCTCACTTCTGAAGCTTTTGGTGCCCACACACAAAATCGAGTATATGTTTCGGTTTCATTTTTAATGACATGTGCCCCGAATAAATTGAAGCTCTGGAACAAAGTGCCTTCATGAAAGAGATGTAATTCAAACTCTGTTGGATTGGTTACCAAGTTAAGTCCACCTGCCTTTGTAAAACTAAAAAACTCCCTATTTCAGTAGTATTCTAGTTGCATGTGTGAATTCCTTGTAAACATTTTTTTAATGTTTCGACAATAATTAATGTTAAATTTCATTATTCGACATTCCCCCGCAAATGGCAGCGCTTTAATGGGTTAAATTTTCCAATTACGCGAATTATGTAGAACGAAAGTTAAAATAGAATAATGTTTTTTAAAGAAGGATTGTAGTGTTTATTAGGTAGAAAGTCTGAAAGGCTGAAAAAATTATTATTATAATGATAACGTTTTCATTTAATGAAAGATGAAATATAAGAGCATGTGAATTGATAGGATAATGCGGAAAAGATGTTGAAATTGTATAGTTGTGATCAAATGCAGTTTGAGGTAAAAGAAGGAAGCACAAGCTGATTGTAAAATTTGCAAGTTAAAAATGAACACAAAAAAGCTGTCAGCAAAATTGCTGACAGCTTTTTTGTATGACCCCTACGGGATTCGAACCCGTGTTACCGCCGTGAAAGGGCGGTGTCTTAACCGCTTGACCAAGGGGCCTTATGGCGGAGAAGGAGGGATTTGAACCCTCGCGCCGGTTACCCGACCTACACCCTTAGCAGGGGCGCCTCTTCAGCCTCTTGAGTACTTCCCCATAATGGCTCCGCAGGTAGGATTCGAACCTACGACCGCTCGGTTAACAGCCGAGTGCTCTACCACTGAGCTACTGCGGAATAATAAAAAAAATGGGCCTAAATGGACTCGAACCATCGACCTCACGCTTATCAGGCGTGCGCTCTAACCAGCTGAGCTATAGGCCCTTATGGAGCGGGTGAAGAGAATCGAACTCTCATCATCAGCTTGGAAGGCTGAGGTTTTACCACTAAACTACACCCGCAAAAAATGGGGCGACTGATGGGAATCGAACCCACGAATGCCTGAACCACAATCAGGTGCGTTAACCACTTCGCCACAATCGCCATATTTTAAAATGCATATTAAGTTTAAATAAATAAAGGTGGCTCAGGACGGAATCGAACCGCCGACACAAGGATTTTCAGTCCTTTGCTCTACCGACTGAGCTACTGAGCCACAAATGGCGGTCCCGACCGGGATCGAACCGGCGATCTCCTGCGTGACAGGCAGGCATGTTAACCGCTACACCACGGGACCAAAGTATTTTCAAGTAGTATACTTGAAAATAACTCATTGATTGCGGGGGCAGGATTTGAACCTGCGACCTTCGGGTTATGAGCCCGACGAGCTACCGGGCTGCTCCACCCCGCGACGGTAATAAAATGTTTAATGAATTATGGAGGAGGTAGAGGGATTCGAACCCCCGCGCGGTGTTACCCGCCTGTCGGTTTTCAAGACCGATCCCTTCAGCCAGACTTGGGTATACCTCCGTAAAAAACGACAATATAATGGTGGACCTTGTAGGACTCGAACCTACGACCGGACGGTTATGAGCCGTCTGCTCTAACCAGCTGAGCTAAAGGTCCATGTTAGCCTAGATTGAATAGGTTCAACCAGATTTAGAATTGGTAGCGGCGGAGGGGATCGAACCCCCGACCTTACGGGTATGAACCGTACGCTCTAGCCAGCTGAGCTACACCGCCAAATCATTATTAAAGTTATAAATGGTGGAGCCTAGCGGGATCGAACCGCTGACCTCCTGCGTGCAAGGCAGGCGCTCTCCCAGCTGAGCTAAGGCCCCAAATTATTAATAGCATGGTCGGGAAGACAGGATTCGAACCTGCGACCCCTTGGTCCCAAACCAAGTGCTCTACCAAGCTGAGCTACTCCCCGATATAGAGAAAAATAATGGCGCGCCCGAAAGGAGTCGAACCCATAACCTTCTGATCCGTAGTCAGACGCTCTATCCAATTGAGCTACGGGCGCATATTTTTGATTGATTAGCTAACTTGGTGCCGAGGACCGGAATCGAACCGGTACGGTAGTCACCTACCGCAGGATTTTAAGTCCTGTGCGTCTGCCAGTTCCGCCACCCCGGCTTAAGAACTTTGGAGCGGAAGACGGGATTCGAACCCGCGACCCCAACCTTGGCAAGGTTGTATTCTACCACTGAACTACTTCCGCGTATGTTTATTGACTTGTTTGAAAAAATGGTGCGGGTGAAGGGAGTCGAACCCCCACGCCTTGCGGCGCCAGATCCTAAGTCTGGTGCGTCTGCCAATTCCGCCACACCCGCATATTATAGTTAATCCGCTGAAGCAGGATTAAAGGATGATTATTTTCGCTTGCGCGAAAAAATCATGGTGAGCCATGAAGGACTCGAACCTTCGACCCTCTGATTAAAAGTCAGATGCTCTACCGACTGAGCTAATGGCTCGTACAAAGATTAGCTTCGAGAAAATGTTTCTCTGCTCAAAATCCCTCCGGGATTTCTCGCATGCTTACGCTGCTGCTGATCAGAGAAGCAAGAAGCATGGTGCCGGCGAGAGGACTTGAACCCCCAACCTACTGATTACAAGTCAGTTGCTCTACCAATTGAGCTACACCGGCATTTGTGAAAAAATATGGTGGAGGATGACGGGATCGAACCGCCGACCCTCTGCTTGTAAGGCAGATGCTCTCCCAGCTGAGCTAATCCTCCATTTGATACTGCCCGGCGACGTCCTACTCTCACAGGGGGAATCCCCCAACTACCATCGGCGCTGAGAAGCTTAACTTCCGTGTTCGGTATGGGAACGGGTGTGACCTTCTCGCCATCGTCACCAGACAATTTTCAAAGACAATATCTATTATACTGCTTTTTATGCTTTTTGCAAGAGAAATTTTCATTCCCTCAAAACTAGATAATGTGTAAGAAGAATTCAAGAAGAACGAATGATCTATTTGGTTAAGTCCTCGAACGATTAGTATCAGTCAGCTCCACACGTCACCGCGCTTCCACCTCTGACCTATCAACCTGATCATTCTTTCAGGGTTCTTACTAGCTTGCGCTATGGGAAATCTCATCTTGAGGGGGGCTTCATGCTTAGATGCTTTCAGCACTTATCCCGTCCGCACATAGCTACCCAGCGATGCCTTTGGCAAGACAACTGGTACACCAGCGGTGCGTCCATCCCGGTCCTCTCGTACTAAGGACAGCTCCTCTCAAATTTCCTGCGCCCACGACGGATAGGGACCGAACTGTCTCACGACGTTCTGAACCCAGCTCGCGTACCGCTTTAATGGGCGAACAGCCCAACCCTTGGGACCGACTACAGCCCCAGGATGCGATGAGCCGACATCGAGGTGCCAAACCTCCCCGTCGATGTGGACTCTTGGGGGAGATAAGCCTGTTATCCCCGGGGTAGCTTTTATCCGTTGAGCGATGGCCCTTCCATGCGGAACCACCGGATCACTAAGCCCGACTTTCGTCCCTGCTCGACTTGTAGGTCTCGCAGTCAAGCTCCCTTGTGCCTTTACACTCTGCGAATGATTTCCAACCATTCTGAGGGAACCTTTGGGCGCCTCCGTTACTCTTTAGGAGGCGACCGCCCCAGTCAAACTGCCCACCTGACACTGTCTCCCGCCCCGATCAGGGGCGCGGGTTAGAATTTCAATACAGCCAGGGTAGTATCCCACCGACGCCTCCACCGAAGCTGGCGCTCCGGTTTCTCAGGCTCCTACCTATCCTGTACAAGCTGTACCAAAATTCAATATCAGGCTACAGTAAAGCTCCACGGGGTCTTTCCGTCCTGTCGCGGGTAACCTGCATCTTCACAGGTACTATAATTTCACCGAGTCTCTCGTTGAGACAGTGCCCAGATCGTTACGCCTTTCGTGCGGGTCGGAACTTACCCGACAAGGAATTTCGCTACCTTAGGACCGTTATAGTTACGGCCGCCGTTTACTGGGGCTTCGATTCAGAGCTTCGCGTGAGCTAACCCCTCCTCTTAACCTTCCAGCACCGGGCAGGCGTCAGCCCCTATACTTCGCCTTGCGGCTTCGCAGAGACCTGTGTTTTTGCTAAACAGTCGCCTGGGCCTATTCACTGCGGCTCATCCGGGCTATTCACCCAAATGAGCACCCCTTCTCCCGAAGTTACGGGGTCATTTTGCCGAGTTCCTTAACGAGAGTTCTCTCGCTCACCTTAGGATTCTCTCCTCGCCTACCTGTGTCGGTTTGCGGTACGGGCACCATTTATCTCGCTAGAGGCTTTTCTTGGCAGTGTGGAATCAGGAACTTCGGTACTAAATTTCCCTCGCTGTCACAGCTCAGCCTTCACGCAAGCGGGATTTGCCTCACTTGCAGCCTAACTGCTTAGACGCGCATATCCAACAGCGCGCTTACCCTATCCTCCTGCGTCCCCCCGTCGCTCAAACGATAAAGAGGTGGTACAGGAATATCAACCTGTTGTCCATCGCCTACGCCTTTCGGCCTCGGCTTAGGTCCCGACTAACCCTGAGAGGACGAGCCTTCCTCAGGAAACCTTAGGCATTCGGTGGATGGGATTCTCACCCATCTTTCGCTACTCATACCGGCATTCTCACTTCTAAGCGCTCCACCAGTCCTTACGGTCTAGCTTCAACGCCCTTAGAACGCTCTCCTACCACTGACATCTAAGATGTCAATCCACAGCTTCGGTGATACGTTTAGCCCCGGTACATTTTCGGCGCAGAGTCACTCGACCAGTGAGCTATTACGCACTCTTTAAATGGTGGCTGCTTCTAAGCCAACATCCTGGTTGTCTAAGCAACTCCACATCCTTTTCCACTTAACGTATACTTTGGGACCTTAGCTGGTGGTCTGGGCTGTTTCCCTTTTGACTACGGATCTTATCACTCGCAGTCTGACTCCCACGGATAAGTCTTTGGCATTCGGAGTTTGTCTGAATTCGGTAACCCGATGAGGGCCCCTAGTCCAAACAGTGCTCTACCTCCAAGACTCTTACAACGTGAGGCTAGCCCTAAAGCTATTTCGGAGAGAACCAGCTATCTCCAAGTTCGATTGGAATTTCTCCGCTACCCACACCTCATCCCCGCACTTTTCAACGTGCGTGGGTTCGGGCCTCCAGTTGGTGTTACCCAACCTTCACCCTGGACATGGGTAGATCACCTGGTTTCGGGTCTACGACCACATACTCATTCGCCCTATTCAGACTCGCTTTCGCTGCGGCTCCGTCTCTTCAACTTAACCTTGCATGTAATCGTAACTCGCCGGTTCATTCTACAAAAGGCACGCCATCACCCATGAACGGGCTCTGACTACTTGTAGGCACACGGTTTCAGGATCTCTTTCACTCCCCTTCCGGGGTGCTTTTCACCTTTCCCTCACGGTACTGGTTCACTATCGGTCACTAGGGAGTATTTAGCCTTGGGAGATGGTCCTCCCAGCTTCCGACGGGATTTCTCGTGTCCCGCCGTACTCAGGATCCACTCAGGAGGGAACGAAGTTTCAACTACAGGGTTTTTACCTTCTCTGACGGGCCTTTCCAGACCACTTCATCTACCCCGTTCCTTTGTAACTCCATGTAGAGTGTCCTACAACCCCAAGAGGCAAGCCTCTTGGTTTGGGCTATGTCCCGTTTCGCTCGCCGCTACTCAGGGAATCGCGTTTGCTTTCTCTTCCTCCGGGTACTTAGATGTTTCAGTTCCCCGGGTCTGCCTTCAATACCCTATGTATTCAGGTAAAGATACTGTTCCATTACGAACAGTGGGTTTCCCCATTCGGAAATCTCCGGATCAAAGCTTACTTACAGCTCCCCGAAGCATATCGGTGTTAGTCCCGTCCTTCATCGGCTCCTAGTGCCAAGGCATCCACCGTGCGCCCTTTCTAACTTAACCTAAAAGGTCATTTCTCTAATTGAATAGAGAGAAAACTAAAATGGCGATCACTCGGTTTTTTCTTGGTTCTTCTTACTTACGATTATCTAGTTTTCAAGGAACAAAAAAGTCTTGAGGCACTTGCTCCCTCAAAACTAAACAAACAAGCTGGTCAACAGTACGAACCATAGGTTCGCATTCCGATTGCCCTTAGGCAATATCCTTAGAAAGGAGGTGATCCAGCCGCACCTTCCGATACGGCTACCTTGTTACGACTTCACCCCAATCATCTGTCCCACCTTAGGCGGCTGGCTCCAAAAGGTTACCCCACCGACTTCGGGTGTTACAAACTCTCGTGGTGTGACGGGCGGTGTGTACAAGGCCCGGGAACGTATTCACCGCGGCATGCTGATCCGCGATTACTAGCGATTCCGGCTTCATGCAGGCGAGTTGCAGCCTGCAATCCGAACTGAGAATGGTTTTATGGGATTGGCTCGACCTCGCGGCTTCGCGACCCTTTGTTCCATCCATTGTAGCACGTGTGTAGCCCAGGTCATAAGGGGCATGATGATTTGACGTCATCCCCACCTTCCTCCGGTTTGTCACCGGCAGTCACCTTAGAGTGCCCAACTGAATGCTGGCAACTAAGATCAAGGGTTGCGCTCGTTGCGGGACTTAACCCAACATCTCACGACACGAGCTGACGACAACCATGCACCACCTGTCACTCTGTCCCCCGAAGGGGAACGCCCTATCTCTAGGGTTGTCAGAGGATGTCAAGACCTGGTAAGGTTCTTCGCGTTGCTTCGAATTAAACCACATGCTCCACCGCTTGTGCGGGCCCCCGTCAATTCCTTTGAGTTTCAGCCTTGCGGCCGTACTCCCCAGGCGGAGTGCTTAATGCGTTTGCTGCAGCACTAAAGGGCGGAAACCCTCTAACACTTAGCACTCATCGTTTACGGCGTGGACTACCAGGGTATCTAATCCTGTTCGCTCCCCACGCTTTCGCGCCTCAGCGTCAGTTACAGACCAGAGAGCCGCCTTCGCCACTGGTGTTCCTCCACATCTCTACGCATTTCACCGCTACACGTGGAATTCCGCTCTCCTCTTCTGCACTCAAGTCCCCCAGTTTCCAATGACCCTCCACGGTTGAGCCGTGGGCTTTCACATCAGACTTAAAGGACCGCCTGCGCGCGCTTTACGCCCAATAATTCCGGACAACGCTTGCCACCTACGTATTACCGCGGCTGCTGGCACGTAGTTAGCCGTGGCTTTCTGGTCAGGTACCGTCAAGGTACCGGCAGTTACTCCGATACTTGTTCTTCCCTGACAACAGAGCTTTACGACCCGAAGGCCTTCATCGCTCACGCGGCGTTGCTCCGTCAGACTTTCGTCCATTGCGGAAGATTCCCTACTGCTGCCTCCCGTAGGAGTCTGGGCCGTGTCTCAGTCCCAGTGTGGCCGATCACCCTCTCAGGTCGGCTACGCATCGTTGCCTTGGTGAGCCGTTACCTCACCAACTAGCTAATGCGCCGCGGGCCCATCTGTAAGTGACAGCCGAAACCGTCTTTCAGCTTTCCCTCATGTGAGGGAAAGGATTATCCGGTATTAGCTCCGGTTTCCCGAAGTTATCCCAGTCTTACAGGCAGGTTGCCCACGTGTTACTCACCCGTCCGCCGCTGATCTTCAAAAGCAAGCTAATGAAGATCCGCTCGACTTGCATGTATTAGGCACGCCGCCAGCGTTCGTCCTGAGCCAGGATCAAACTCTCCAAGAAAGAGTTATGAGTTAGCTCATAAAATAAAACGTTGGCTCTTGTCTTCTATAATAGAAGCAAGAATATTATTGTTTGTTGACGCTTGTTTGTTTAGTTTTCAAGGAACAATTTGTTCAGTTCGTCGCTCAGAGGCGACTTTATTAATTTAACACGTTGAGTTTTTATTGTCAACAACTTTTTCGTTTTTCTTTTTCAACAAAATCGATGTCGTTTTTCTTTTTCAACGTTGTTTTTCTGAAGCGAGATTAAATATACCACGCCTAAAAAATGTTTGCAATATAATTTTTAAAGTTTTTTTCCGAAGAATTGTTTTCTGCTATACTACTCTACTTTTCTTCTTATAGAATAAATCTTTCTGCCAACTCATAACATGTATTGGACAAACTACATTACCGGGGTGATCACTTTTGCTTCAATCAATTGCACTATATCTATCACTAATCATGGCCGTATTCTTATTTAGCATCGCTTATATTGAAGCGATAAAAATCGCCAACACTGAAGGCAAAGTACACGGTGGAACATTAATCTTCTCAACAATCTGCGGATTTTTATTTTCAAGATTCACATACCTATTCATTTAAAAATCCCCTTGGAAGGGGATTTTTTCAAAAGATCTTTTATTATCATCTTTTTTCCTTGTTTAATTTTTCGAGAAGCATTTGCTGAAGAGATATTAAATTCTTCCATTCGTATGCTATTTCCTCATAGTCCTGTCCAGCTATCTTTACGACCTCTTCGCCAGCTTTATCAGGGTTGAGACTTTCATAAAATTTACGGCTATTGTTTTCTGCCAGTACCCACACAAGCATGGAAGTATATTGTTGCTCCAATAATTCTTTAAGTCCTGCATGTACTAGCTTCAAACCTATTTTTCTTCCTTGATACTTTTGGAGAATATATATTGCGTAAAGTTCACCATCAACGTTAAAGTTTCCAGTTCTTTCTTTTCCAAAGGAAGCGAATCCTACTACTTCTCCTTCTGGACTGACAGCAACAAAAACTGGAGAGGTATTTGCTGCTTCTGACAAGCTTTTTTCCCATAAAGGCTTACGATTTTCAACCTTTAAAGAATCTAAGTAATCTTCGCTAATGATTCCTTCATAAGTTTCTTTCCAGCTTTTTATGTGAACCTCAGCAATAGCAGCTGCATCCTCTTTCATCGCCCGACGGATTTCCACCATAACCCACCTACCCTGAAATCGAATTAATTTCTGCTTTATTTTTCAGCTTCATTTTTCTTTCGTCTACTAAGAATAAAGTTATTCCTGCAATAACAACTAATCCGCCTGCGACTTGTGTCCAAATAACATTTTCGCCAAGGAGGTAGTATGCAAGGAGGGTTGCCCCGACAGGTTCGAATAAAATCGCCATCGAAATGACAGAAGCGCTGATCCATTTAATCGACCAGTTAAATAATGTATGGCCGAGCAATGTAGGAATCAGTGCAAGGAGGATGAAATATACCCAATCACTGGATGCATACGGATAGAAAGAATCCCCAACTGCCAGTACGTAAAAAAACAATGTGATTGAACTAATGCTGTAAACAATGAATGTATAAGTGATTAATGACATTCTCTTCCTTACTGTTTGGCCAAATAATAGATATACGGTTACTAATGCACAGGCTGCAATGGCCAGGAAATCTCCAAATAACGCACTGCCGCTGATTTTAAAATCACCCCAGCTGATGATGACACTTCCGGCAATAGCAATCATCCCGCTTAGAATGGCTTTAAAAGAAACCCGTTCCTTAAAGAAGAAGTACGCTCCTACAAATGCAAATAGTGGCTGAAGGGTAACCAGCACAGTTGAGCTTGCCACAGAGGTGTAGTTAAGGGATTCGAACCATAGGATAAAATGAAAAGCAAGAAAAACACCGGCGATCCCGCTGAATACCCAATCCCGTTTCGTAATAAGACGAAGTTCCGAGACATATTTTATAAGAAACACCGGCAGCATAAGCAATACTGAAAAAAACAAACGATAAAATGCAATAACTCCCGACGGAGCAGAAGATACTTTAACTAAAATTGCAGATGTTGATACAGCTACTACACCAATTGCAACGGCGAGATAAGGGTTTACTCTAGGTGACTCCATTTCTATTCTCCTTCTCTTTTAATCAGGCTTTTAAATCAAAGTCGGAACATCTCCTATCCGGAAAAGTTCGAGCTAAGAGCCAAAATAATAAATTATGAATTAAATGTATTTTACAATGAAACGATATTTTTATCTTGAATTTATTTAAAATATTCTTTGGTCTAAGTTTATCTGATCTTTTTTAGGGAAAGTAAATACATCTTATCAGGGGCAGGAGATCTATATGTTGTATTCAATGGATATGCAAATTTTAGTTAAACTTGGCATCTCTGCTTTCTTAGGTCTTGTAATCGGACTGGAAAGAGAAATCAAAAGAAAACCGGTTGGCTTAAAAACAAGTTTAGTTATATCAATCGTGAGCTGTCTTTTAACGATTGTCTCAAGTGAATCCGCCTACATGTTTCCTGGAGACAAGGATGTTAATATCACGATGGACCCTCTTCGTTTGGCAGCACAAATCGTTTCAGGGATTGGCTTCCTTGGTGCTGGTGTCATTTTGCGGAGAGGGAATGACACCATTTCCGGCCTTACTACCGCTGCGATGATTTGGGGAGCAGCCGGAATCGGAATCACAGTGGGAGCAGGCTTTTACTTAGAGGCTATTGCGGGGGTTACCTTGCTTATCGTCAGTGTCGAGTTCATCCCGTTCCTAATGACATTCATCGGGCCAAGGCAATTAAGGGAAAAAGAAATACGTCTGCAATTCAATGTAAACGGCAGGCAAAGCATCGCAGAAATTATCACCCAGATTAAAGCGGAAAAGATCTCATTAAAGAATGTACGCATTAAAGACCTCGCAGAAGGAAATCAACTTGTTCAGTTAATTGTGACAGTGGACTTCAAACGAAAGACGACCGATGTATATGAAACCGTTTCAGAGATCGAAGGTATCAACAGGGTAGAAATCGAAGGATTATAGGAAAAGCCGCTTCACGGCGGCTTTTTTTAGTTTATTTATAAAATTTTGTCTTGCATGTCCTTCAAGATGGTTATATAATCTTTCTTGTACCTTATCTATTTAGATACGGGGGATTAGCTCAGCTGGGAGAGCGCAACGCTGGCAGCGTTGAGGTCAGGGGTTCGAGCCCCCTATTCTCCACTAATTAAAAAGCTGTAAAACCAAATTGGTTTTACAGCTTTTTTCGTTATTAATTCTCTTTTTAATAAATGACTAAAATTTCTTACACCCTTAACTTGACTGGTACCACTTCTTTATTATTCTGTACAAACAATTCTACTTTAGCAATTTTAATTAATAAGACAGCTCCCTCAAATAAAATTCCCTCACTACTAAAGTTACACATTATGAAAAGTTTCTCATTTTCTATTTTCATTTATAAGCAAATTACTGAGGATGATCTTAAAATATCCATTTTGTATATGCTGTATTACGCCTTTTGCTCCTGGCTCACCATTTGTCTCATTTATTACTTTGAAGTTACAAATTATTAACAACCTGCAGGAAAAGACTCTCTAAAACGAATTTTATTATATGTCCAATGCTAGAGAAGAACGGGAAAGATTCAATATGGATAATTAGAAAAGTGATTGGGAGGAATATGGATGTTAGAATTGGATCCACAAATAGATAAATTTGCAACGATAAAAGTGATTGGGGTAGGTGGCGGTGGAAATAATGCCGTTAACCGGATGATTGATGATGGGGTACAAGGTGTAGAATTTATTGCTGTAAATACAGATGCACAAGCTCTTAATATGTCAAAAGCGGAAATCAAGATGCAAATCGGTAATACGCTGACAAGAGGATTGGGTGCAGGTGCAAATCCCGAAATTGGCAGGAAGGCAGCCGAGGAAAGCAGACAACAACTTCAGGAAGTTTTAAAAGGCGCTGATATGGTTTTCGTGACAGCTGGAATGGGCGGAGGAACTGGCACTGGAGCTGCACCTGCTATTGCTCAAATCGCGCGTGAGGTTGGTGCTCTAACTATTGGCGTGGTTACGCGTCCATTCAAATTCGAAGGCAGTAAGCGTGCTAAAAATGCGGCAGCCGGAATCGAAGAGATGAAGAAAGCTGTTAACACCTTAATCATTATTCCAAACGAACGATTATTGGAAATTGTCGACAAAAGAACGCCAATGCTTGAAGCATTCCGGGAAGCGGACAATGTCCTCAGGCAGGGTGTTCAGGGCATTTCGGATCTAATTGCTGTACCAGGTTTGATTAACCTTGATTTTGCTGACGTAAAAACAATCATGTCCTTTCAAGGAACAGCTTTAATGGGTATCGGTGTTGCCTCAGGGGATGGCCGCGCAGTCGAAGCAGCAAAGAAAGCCATTTCCAGTCCGTTGCTTGAGACCTCCATTGATGGTGCCCAAGGTGTATTGATGAATATAACTGGCGGGAGTAATTTAAGCTTGTATGAAGTACAAGAAGCAGCAGATATTGTAGCCGCTGCAACCGGTCAGGAATTAAATATGATATTTGGTTCTGTCATTAACGAAGATCTTAATAACAATATCATGATTACGGTGATTGCTACTGGATTTAATCATGAAGATGAACTATCACCAAAAACTTCCCATCGCCCTTCAACAGAAGAAATGGGACAGTTCCAAACTCCACAACAAGTTCGCGCAACACAGCGAGGGTATGCAACTAACAAAGAACCTTATCATTACGAAACCCCTGGAAATTACAAGGAACCTCTAGAATATGAGGAATATGGTATATATGAAGAACAAGGAAGATATAAAGAACCCTTACAGTACGACCGACAACCGAAAAAACCAGAAGACTCTCTCGAAATTCCAGCCTTCCTTCGAAAAAGGAGTAGAAGGAAATGAACAAGGTATCTAGATGATTTACAGCTTCTATTGCTCGTTACATATTAGTTCCTCTCCCGGGGACTGATTAGTTGAAGTTCGGGGTTCGTGCACCATTACTCCATCAAGTAAAACCCTTGCACCGCAAGGGTTTTTTGTTTTTCAAGCTAATCTTTTTTAAGTACGAGGAAGACTGTGTTACATAATCACTATGCAGGCGAATGTTCTCCAAAAAACCAAGAATTTGCAAGGCCAGATTATCGGGATGATTGAATAGGAGCAGGTCTGCCAAACAAATACCCCTGGAAAAGCTGATATCCCTTTTCCTTAAGCCATCCGAAATCCTCGTGCGTTTCAATTCCTTCAGCCAGTGGAACAGCCCCAAGCTTCATAGCTTGGTCCAAAAAGGCCAATGCTGTCTTCTGTTTTTGCTCATCCCGGGATACACCCTGCACATATTTCATATCCAATTTCATATAATGCGGCTGCAGGTCGGTCAGCAATTCCAACGTGCTATAGCCTTCGCCTACATCATCAAGTGCATAACGAAAGCCTTTTTCCTTATAGAATGCCAGGATCCTTTTTAAATGGTCCGTGTCTTCTACTTGATCCGTTTCAACGACTTCAAATACAAGTCGATCCGGGTCCACTCCTAGGTGATTCGCCAACTGAATGGTCGACTTCAAACAATGTTCCGGAGAATAAATCGAAGTTGGAATAAAATTAATAAAGACTTTCTGGTCTATGAGTGCCGCATGTTTTACTGCCGCCATCCTGCAAACCCGGTCCAGCGCATATAAACGTTCGCGTTTTCTCGCTGCCCCAAAGATTTCACCTGGAAAAATCAATGACCCATCTTCTCTGTAAAACCTCGCCAGCATTTCGTAAGCATACACTTCTTCATCAGCAGTCAGTATCGGCTGCGCGTGACAGGTAACCAGCTCTTTTCTAATCACATCATCGATCCACTGACTATCCAGCACATCTTTTGCTTCCGAAACTGGTCTCCAGCTTTGCTCTCCCAGCCGAAAATGCACATGATCCCAATCCATGTGGTCAGAGCAAAAATCGAGAAAATCTCTCATCCCTGCTTCTTTCACAACAAACGAATTTTCTTCTGCCTTTACCCATTGACCATTCCGCTCCAAATGGTGAACCACATCCAAAAATATTCGATGGTTCACCTCTCCTTCCACTTTCACCTCATATTCCAGAACCCCGACAGTACACGCCTTGCAACTCATATTATGCCTCCCTATCAAACTAGCTACTTATTACTATATCACCGTGTTAAATATAGGTAAAATGAATCAACCATTAAAAAGAAGCCATAGGATATCCTGTGGCTTTTCATAATACAAGTGATTATTTATCGTTAATTTGCTGATATTCATCTTTTATTTCTTTCAAAGTTTGATCGAATTGTTCGCCCCAGTAGTCATTTACTGTATGAAACACTGCATTCCCTTTTTCATCAAGAAGACCATATCCTCTATAAGGTGCATCTCCATTCTTCATTTCGAACAGCTCTGTCATTTTAAGATCAGGGTCGGAGATGAATGGGACACTTTTACCGAATTCATCTTTAAAGGCATTATATAATTCTTTTTGCTGATCAGGGGTATCTCCGCTGATAATATACATATTTACATCTAAATCTTTTAAATCCTCTAGGTTGTTATACAACTGGACCAGTTGCTGCTGGCAATGTGTTCAGGTGTAGGTAGTCATGAAAAAGAACAGGGTTGGCTTGGCCTGGGGAAAGGTGATTTCTTCCTTGTCCTGATTTAGCAATACCATTTTTCCGTCTATGCTTTTTTCGCCGCAAGCTGATAATAAAAATACTATAGCTACTAACGCAAGAATTATTTTTGGTTTCATCGTATCTCCCGAATCATATTCTTGAAATTTTTTATATCAATTATTGAATCATTCTCAAAAATTGTTTTGTCCGTTCTTCTTTTGGAGTCTTAAAGATGCTATCAGGCTTTCCGCGTTCTATTATGACCCCGCCGTCCATGAAGATTACTTCATCTGCTGCTTCCTGGGCGAATCGCATTTCATGGGTAACGACGACCATGGTCATGCCCTCATTGGCCAGATCCTTCATAACCTTCAAAACTTCTCCAACTAATTCAGGATCGAGGGCAGAGGTTGGTTCGTCGAACAGCATGACCTCAGGTTCCATGGCGAGTGCCCTGGCGATTCCCACCCTTTGCTGCTGGCCGCCTGATAACTGAAATGGGTAAAATTCCATTTTGTCTGAGAGGCCAACTTTTTCAAGGAAGTGCTCTGCTTTGTTCCTCGCAATATTCTTTGCCTCTTTTTTGACTGTGATCGGGCCTTCCATTACATTCTCAAGCGCAGTCATGTGCGGGAAAAGATTATAACCCTGGAATACCATCCCGGTCAGTCGGCGGAAAGAAGAAATGGCTTTCTGTGGAACCTTAGCTGAGAAATCCATTTTCTGCCCACCAATAGTGATGATGCCTTCAGTGGGCGTTTCAAGTATATTCAGGCAGCGCAGAAAAGTAGTTTTACCAGATCCGGATGGTCCGATAATAACAACAACTTTTCCTTTATCGATTTCTAGATCGATTCCTTTTAAAACTTCCAGTTGATCAAATGATTTTTTCAACCCTTTTATTGAGATCATGAAATACCTCCTTTCCTCTTGATTTTAACGAGACACATAACGGTCAAGCCTGTTTTCGATTCTTCCCTGAGCGATTGAAAGGATGAAACAGATCACCCAGTAAATAAGGGCAGCCTCCGTGTAGAGAAGAAGGAATTCATAATTTGTCGTCGCGATTTCCTGTGCCCTTCTGAACATCTCTGTTAAAAGGATCATCGATGCAAGGGATGTATCTTTTACCAAACTAATAAAAGTATTCGATAAAGGCGGGATGGAAACCCTTGTTGCCTGCGGAAATATAATTCTCCTAAGGACCTGCCTGCTGCTCATGCCGATTGAATACCCTGCTTCCCATTGCCCCTTGGGGATGGAAAGGACAGCTGCCCTGATTATTTCAGAAGCGTATGCTCCCACATTCAGGCTGAATCCAATGATTGCAGAAGGCCAGGGGTCGAGGATAATACCAATGGTCGGCAATCCATAAAACAGAATGAATAATTGCACAAGTAAAGGCGTTCCTCTAATGGCAGACACATAAACTCTTGCGATAAACTGTAGAAATTTAACATCGGAAATCCTGGCGAGAGCCGTCAAGATCGCCAAACCCAATCCACATACAAATGAAATTAACGTTAATGGGATTGTGTAAAAAATAGCCCCCTGTAAAAGGGGGATAAATGAATTTTGGGCAATTTCGGCCAGCCGGTCCATTCTTTCAGGGTCGGCAAATATGTTATTCAAGTACATTTTCACCAAACCACTTCAAGGAAATTTTGTCATAAGTACCATCAGCAATCATATCCGCAAGCGCTCCGTTAACAGCCTCAACTAGAGTTTCGCTGTCTTTTCTGAACATCAAACCACTTTGTGATGCATCTTCGCTCTCTGCTACAATTTTTACTTTTGCATCAGGCTTTGCCTTTTTAAAATCAAGGAAGGAAAGATTTTCGTTAATTGTAACATCCGCACGCTTTGACAAAATCAGCTCAATCGCCTGGTTAAACCCTTCTACTCCAACGATTTCTGCACCATTAGTTCTGGCTATGTCTGCATAGTTGCTTGTCATGGACTGAGCTGCCTTTTTCCCATTTAAATCTTCAAAACCTTTCACTTCATCATTCTCTTCATGTGCAATCAATACAGCCGTTGATGTGATATATGGTTTTGAGAAGGCATACTTCTCTTCTCTTTCAGGTTTGATTCCTACTTGGTTCGCGATCATGTCAAAACGCTTTGCATCAAGGCCAGCAAACATGGCGTCCCACTGAGTCTCTTTAAACTCAGCCTTGACTCCAAGTCTTTTAGCGACTTCAGTTGCAATTTCAACATCAAATCCTGTGAGTTTTCCGCTCTCGTCATGGAAAGTGAAAGGTGGATATGTACCCTCTGTTCCAACAAGAAGGACCCCTTCCTTTTCAACCTTCTCAAGAACTGCATTCTCTTTGTCGGTAGCATCGTTCCCCTGTGGCACTTCATCGGACTCATTCTTTCCACCGCAGCCTGCCATCATCAGGACTGCAGTTAGGATCAAAACAAAAAGTAAAGATAATTTCCTCATTTTAATTCCTCCTATTTAGGTTGGTTTTATCGGATTAGTAAATCATAAATCAATTTTCTTTTTCCGTCAAAAGATAATTCTTATTTAATTTCCCTCAAAATTTTTTTGTTTATTACTCAGATAAAAATTAGACAAAAGAAAATGACGTATGTCATTTCATACGTCATTTTTCGTGTGCATTTTTAATGAATTTCACTACTAAACTTTTACAGCCAGATCGCTAAATAAACTGTGTCAGCAGCTGGTTGAACTTGTCCCGTTCTTCCCAGAAAGCACCATGTCCACTATACTGAAAAGGAACAAGCTGTGAATTCCTTATTTTTCGATTTTGTTCTTGCGCTTGTGCAAAAGGTATCACTTTGTCATGAATGCCGTGAATAATTAATGTTGGTACTTCTATTTTTGGAAGGTCAGCATGCAGGTTTTCACCTCTTAATAAAACGATGACTGACGCTGTGGACCAACCTGCGGCCTGTAGTCCCATTTGAAAGAACCAGTCGGAAAACTGAGGAGAAATATATTGAAAGAAAAAAGTATCAATTATTCCCTGCATCATCTTCGGGCGGTCGTTTAATGCTTCTTTAAGCAATTTGCCTGCATTTTCGGCTGTAAATCCTGTTGGGGCTGCAGCATCAACAAGGACCAGCCTTGATACTCCGTAACCATTGTACCGGGACATATATCTGATTGCGATCGCACCTCCAGTAGAGTGGCCAACCAGGGCAAAATTATTTAATTGAAGTGTCTCAACTACCGCGCGGATATCATCGGCCAATCGGTCAAAAGTGTATCCAGACATTGGTTTATCCGAATTCCCGAAGCCCCTCCAGTCTATCCCGATGCAACGGTACCCCATGGATGGAAGAACATTAAATTGATATTCAAACTGTTTATGGCTCAACGGCCAGCCATGCAAGAAAACAATGGTCTTGCTTCCTCCAGGATTAATGTCTTCAACATACAAATTCACACCTTGTTCTACAGTAACAAAGTAACCCATGCCCAAGCCTCCTCGATGAAAGTGGTATCGAGCATAAGATATTCATTTTTTTAACATAGGTGATTACCTAGAACTAAGGAAGGTTGAGGAAGCTAACTTGAAAAAAGGTAAAACCTAAAGCAAACTAATTTCCATCAACGAAAGATGGTGTAGCAAAAGATATAAAACTTTTGGGCACCTTCTTTTAATTTTTTCAACGGCTGGATCTCACCTCATCCTTATAATCCGAATTTCCCATTTTCCAAATTTCGAGAAAAATTCCAAATAAAATGATTGACACTTTCTCTATGCCACAGTAAAGTAATAAACAAGATTTAAAACCGAATATTCGTTACCTTCTTATCAAGAGAGGTTGAGGGACTGGCCCTATGACACCTCGGCAGCGGACTCCTTTTGGAATCTGTGCCAAATCCAGCAAGCGCAGCTTGACAGATAAGAAGAGGCCAACTTTTTAATTTGATGTCCTCTTCTTTCTGAAGGGGATTTTTATTTTTCCGGAATTCCCTACCTACAACTATATATCAATACTTTCTTATCAAGAGAGGCGGAGGGACTGGCCCTATGAAGCCTCGGCAGCGGACCCCTTATGGGGGACTGTGCCAAATCCAGCAAGCAAAAGGCTTGGGAGATAAGAAGAGAAGTTTGTCCTGTATTTTTTCAGGCGTGCCCTCTTCCTATTTCCGGGAAGAGGGCTTTTTTGTTAATTGAAAAAGCATGGATGAACCATCTACAAAGGAGGCAGAAAGGTGATTACTTTTCAGAAAGTAGAAAAAGTATACGAAAGCCGCGGGCAAAAGGTAGCCGCGCTAAATGGAATTGATTTAGAAATTAACGAAGGCGAAATATTTGGAGTCATTGGTTTTAGCGGCGCAGGAAAAAGTTCATTGATCCGCTGCGTGAATTTATTGGAACGTCCGACTTCAGGACAGGTGATTGTTGATGGCTGCGACCTGACTTCCCTTTCTGTAAAAGAGGTCAGGGAGATTAAAAGGAATATCGGGATGGTATTCCAGCATTTCAATCTCTTAAATTCGAAAACCGTTTTTGATAATGTGGCCATGCCGCTGGTCCTCGCAAAAATTCCAAAGGCACAAATAAAAGAGCGGGTTCATCAGCTTCTTGAATTTGTCGGCCTTGCTGATAAAGCAGACAGTTATCCGGATCAGCTATCCGGCGGCCAAAAGCAGCGGATTGGAATAGCACGGGCACTGGCAACCCAGCCGAAAATCCTGCTGTGTGACGAAGCGACTTCTGCACTTGATCCGCAGACAACAAGCTCCATTCTTCAGCTTTTGAAAAAAATCAACAAGGAGTACAACATCACCATTTTAATCATTACCCATGAGATGTCAGTCATCCGTGAAATTTGTGATCGCGTGGCTGTCATTGAAGAAGGAAGAATTATTGAGGAAGGCACTGTCTTTGATGTCTTTTCTGCTCCGAAAACGAAAACGGCAAGGAACTTTGTCAGCTCCATCATGAATGACACTATCCCAGATTCAGTTCGAACGATTATTGATGGGCACTCCGGGCTTCAAAAGGTATTCCGAATCAATTTTGTCGGTGATTCAGCCGGCCAGCCGCTTTTATCACAGCTTGCAAAGAAATTTGATGTAAATATCAATGTTCTTTTTGGAAATATTACCGAGCTTCAGGGCACCCCATTCGGAAACCTGATCGTCGAGTTTCAGGGCAGTGATAAAGAAATTTTACGGGCTCTAAATTTTATCGGCCAGCAAAAAGTAAGCATAAAGGAAGTGAAAGCACATGCTAGTTAATTCAGAACAAATCATTCAGGCATTAGTAGAGACTCTCCAGATGGTTGCGTTCTCGCTGCTGTTCTCGGCAGTCCTTGGAGTGCCTCTTGGAATTGCTCTCGTCGTGACACGGAAAGGACATTTGCTTGAAAACGCTCCGGTCTTCAATGTCCTGAATGGCATCATCAACGTGTTCCGCTCGGTGCCATTCATCATCTTACTGGTAGCGATAATCCCAATTACCAGATTTCTTGTTGGTACATCCATTGGCACCGCTGCGGCAGTCGTCCCGCTTGTCTTTTATGCAGGGCCGTATATTGCAAGATTAGTAGAGAATTCTCTTTTGGAAGTGGACCCGGGTGTCATCGAAGCTGCAGAATCAATGGGCGCTACTCCCTGGCAGATCGTTTTTAAATTCATTATCCCTGAAGCGCTGAGCTCTCTTATCCTCGCCTTCACGATTGCAACAGTCGGATTGATTGGCGCTTCGGCCATGGCAGGAGCAATCGGCGGCGGCGGCCTGGGGGATCTGGCTATTACTTATGGCTATCAGCGTTTTGATACAACAACGATGCTCATTACAGTAGGAATTTTGATTGTGTTGGTCCAGGGCCTTCAATCGCTTGGAAATATTACAGCTAAAAAAATCAGAAGAAGATAATCAGGAGGAAACCAAAATGAAAAAATTACTTTTAACCCTTATCGTACTTACATTGGCAGCATTCAGCACGGCATGCTCAAGCTCATCAACATCCGCAAAAAGCGGAGAAACAGTTAAAGTCAAACTTGGCGTCAGCGGTATGGATCACCGTGTATGGGATTTCGTCGCTAAAAAAGCTGAAAAAGAAGGGATTGACGTGGAAATCGTCACCTTCTCAGACTACGTGCAGCCGAACCTTGCTCTTGCCGAAGGCGAATTGGATGCCAACTCATTCCAGACTGTTTCTTATTTTGACGCTTTTATCAAGGAACATAATATTAACCTTGTACCTATTGCTACTACGTTGATTGCACCAATGGGAATTTATTCAGATAAATTCAAGGATGTAAATGACATCCCTAAAGGCGGCAAAATAGCCCTCGCCAATGAAGCGACTAACATGGGCAGAGGCCTTCTTCTGCTGCAGGAAGCTGGTTTGATCAAGCTAGAGGATGGATTCGATGGTATTGGGTCCCTGGATAAAATCGTTGAAAACCCCAAGAATCTTGAGTTTGTTACAATTGTTGCCGGCCAGACTCCAAGGGTATTGCCAGATGTTGCGGCTTCAATCATCAACAACGGAATTGCAGTTGACGCAGGATTCACACCCAAGAAGGATGCCATCTTCCTCGAAAGTGCAACCGCAACTCCATATATCAACATCATTGCTGTTCGGGAAGAGGACAAAAACAACAAAATATTGAAGAGGTTAGCTGAACTTTACCAGCAGGACGACACAAAAGAATTCATCGAGAAGGAATACAAAGGAAATACGATTCCTACCTTCGTTCCGCTTAGTGAGATTGGCTGGTAATCTACATCGATTGCCGCGAAGTTCATCAGGATTATCAGGAAGCTTCCCTGCATTATTAACATCATGGTAAAAAAGGATTTCTGTAACCTTGACTGCGAAAAAGCCCCCTAAGCTGGGGTAAAAGACAGCTGCTTAAATGGGCGGACACATCCCTTCCGCCCCTAAAATAACAAAATCAAGGAGGAATTAGGATGTCAACACCTGTAAAATCACTAAAGGAATTAAAGGATGTTATTGTTGAAAATGTAGAACTAAACAAAGATCTTTATCTATCAACCAGCCACGCAATCCATGAACGTCCGGAAATCGGCAATGAAGAGTTTTTCGCTTCTGCCCAGCTGATCAAGATTTTGGAGGATGAAGGCTTTGAAGTTAACAAGGCTGTAGCGGGGCATGAGACATCCTTTGTGGCGCGCAAAAAGTCTGATAAACCTGGTCCCTCCATCGCTTTTCTTGCAGAATATGATGCTCTTCCAGGAATAGGCCATGCTTGCGGACATAATATCATAGGAACTACAAGTGTTGCAGCAGCAATTGCTCTAAGCAAAGTGCTTGATGAAACCGGCGGTGAAGCAGTCGTTTTTGGAACGCCTGCCGAAGAGGGTGGTCCCAACGGCAGTGCCAAAGGCAGTTTTGTAAAACATGGACTAGTGGAAGGTATCGATGCCGCATTGATGCTCCACCCGTCTGGACAAACAAGATTGACAACCGGCTCCCTTGCTGTTGACCCGCTTGACTTTGAATATATCGGAAAGCCGGCGCACGCAGCTGCATCCCCTCATGAAGGAATAAATGCATTGGATGCGGTGATACAGCTTTTCAATGGAATAAACGCACTAAGACAGCAGCTTCATGATGATGTAAGAATTCATGGGATCATCACCCATGGTGGTGATGCACCGAATATCATTCCTGAATATGCAAAAGCCAGGTTCTTCATCCGTGCTGCAACAAGAAGCAGATTGAATGAAGTAACACGTCGCGTAAAAGCAGTAGCTGAAGGAGCAGCTCTTGCAACCGGAGCAAAGCTAAACGTCATTGCTTTCCAAAACGAAGTCGATAACATTCTATTGAATGATCGATATAATGAAGTGTTTAAAAGTGTTATTGAGGAACTAGGTGAAACGGTAGCAACTGAAGAAAGGAGCGGCATTGGCTCGACGGATGCCGGGAACATCAGCCAGGTGGTACCAACCATCCACCCTTACATCAAAATCGGTCCGGATGAACTCGTTGCGCACACCGTTCCATTCCGTGAAGCTGCTGCTTCTCCACAAGGAGACGAAGCCCTTCTTAAAGGAGCAAAGGCACTGGCCTTGACAGCCTTTCAGCTGATTACAGACGAAGTATTATTGAAGGAGATCAAGGCTGAATTTCAGCTGAGAAAAGCAACTGAGATTAAATAGTATAGATAAGAATATGAACAGGGGTGTTCCTGTCATCTATTTACTTATAACATACTCTTCTATTAATGTAAGACTCTTGCAGACGAAACCTCGCCCTGTATAGTAGACACTTATTAAATAGTCTACTGCAGGGTCTTTATTTATTTCCATAGGTAAAAACCCAATAGGATGGTTAAGACTTCTCGCCAATTCATACCACTAAAATCACACAAAAAAAACAGAAGCAAACTACTTCTGTTCTTTGGGTTCAGCCATGCTGATTAAAAAATCTATTGCTTCCATTTCTTCCTTCGTCAAATAACGGCCAGTTTCCGGATTTTTTAAAATTGCTTTTGCTTGTTCGATCGTCATTAAATTCTCTCCTGATATTAATTTCTTACCTCTTAACTATCGGAACAAACTAGCAAATTTTAAACAGCATCTTTTGAACAATTTAAAACATGGATCAAGACTCTCCCTGCTAGAGTGGCAATGATAGCCCTTCCATGCATTTTAAAAATAAGAACTGCTTTCTTTTAATTCTAAAAATACTAAAAACTTAATTGACTTGTGAAGAGTAAGTATATATAGTATTGAGTATTATTCTTCTTTGGGTAGTCGCGGACAGAAGATCGTTTTTAATTTCCTTTTGTGAGATACTGAACATTTTTTACCTTTGCATTATCTTTAAACTGGTTAGAAGATGTCCTACTAAAATTATTAAAGCATTCTCCCAACACAACTAAAAAAGAAGAAACTACGACATAATTAACTACATCTAGAAGAGGAGAGAATTTTTAATGCAGCAAAAAATACCGTTTTCAACCTATGCACTTATTGGAACCATGCTATTCGGAATGTACTTTGGCGCAGGGAATCTGATATTCCCTATCCAATTAGGACAGCTGGCAGGCACAAACTTTTGGCCAGCTTTAATTGGCTTTTTGGTAACAGCCATCGGCCTGCCATTTTTGGGTATTTTGGCGATTGGTCTTTCCGGAAGTACTGGCCTGCGCGATCTAGCCAGCAGAGTACATCCTATATTTGGTGTTGCCTTTGCAGCGGTTCTTTACTTAACGATTGGGCCGTTTTTTGCAATACCGCGCACCGCTACTGTGCCTTTTGTTGTTGGGTTTGAGCCCTATATAAATTCAGGGCATGCTGGCATATGGCTCGGGCTCTTCAGCTTCGCCTTCTTTGCCATCGTTTACTTTTTCTCCCTTCATCCTGCAAAAGTCATGGACTACATTGGAAAATATTTAACACCAGCCTTTCTCTTTTTCTTATCAGTTTTGATTGGAATCTCTATCATTAAGCCGATGGGGAATTTCGGGGAACCGACCGGCGCTTATGCCAATCTGGCATTTATTACAGGATTCAAAGAAGGCTATAATACAATGGATGCCCTTGCTTCGCTAGCATTCGGGATTGTTGTGATCAATGCCATTAAGGGACTTGGCATCACGAATACAAAGGATATCGCCAAAGCAACATGGAAATCAGGTATTTTCGCAATGACATTAATGATGCTGATTTACGGACTTATTACGTATATGGGGGCATCAAGTGTATTGACAATAGATACCTTCGAGAATGGCGGCCAGATTTTTGCTGCAGTCGCTCAGCACTATTTCGGATCTTTCGGTGCCATCTTGCTGGCGATCATCATAGTGTTAGCCTGTTTAAAAACAAGCATTGGCCTCATTACAGCATGCAGCGAGTTTTTCCATAATCTATTTCCTAAGGTTAACTATCGAAGTTTTGTGCTGATTCTATGCATGATTTCCTTTGCAATTGCAAACTTCGGTTTAAACAATATCATTCAATTCGCAATACCCGTTTTAATGTTCCTGTATCCATTAGCAATCATTCTGATCCTATTGACGTTATTATCGCCATTATTCGGCAATAATCATAACGTTTACGCTGCTTCTATGGCGATGACATTCTTTGTGAGTTTTTTCGATGGATATAGCACATTAGTGGCTAATGTACCATCCATGAGTGTTTCCATATTCAATTCAGTAAAATCCGTATACATGGAAATCCTCCCTCTCTACGATATTGGTCTTGGCTGGATCCTTCCCGCCTTCTTCGGAGCGGTCATAGGCTATATTTTGCCTAAAGGTGTATTACCGGTTAGAAAATACCAAAAAGAACTGTAGATTTCTCTGCAGTTCTTTTTTCTTTTGATCTATTCTAACAATCCCCTATTAGTCATTCATCGCTGTCTTTCAAGCCGGAGTTCAACTTTCTTGATTCTTTTATTCTAATAATCCCGCTTTGATTAAATACTCCCTTGCTGTTTCTTCGGCAGATTTCCCTTCAACATTCACCTGGTAATTCATTTTTCGCATTTCGTCGTCGTTAATTTTACCGGCCAGTTTGTTTAGGGCATCGACAATTTCAGGATATTTTTCAGCTGTTTCTGCTCTTAGAAGCGGTGCTCCCTGATAAGGAGGGAATAAATTTTTATCATCTTCTAGTACAACTAAATTATATCGCTGCAGCTCACTGTCAGTTGAATAGGCATCCACAAGATTTATTTCACCATTTTTCATTGCACCGTACCTTAGCTTCGGCTCCATTGTAATTAGGCTGGGAAGATTCAAGCCATAGAGCTTTTGGATTCCCTTGTAGCCATCTTCCCGATCGGAAAATTCAAGCGTGAAACCTGCTTTTAACTCGGGTTCAATGGTTTTCAAGTCTGAAATAGATTTCAGGTTATTTTCTTTAGCAAGCTGTTCAGGTACAGCCAGGGCATATGTGTTGTTATAGTCCATCGGCTGGAGCATTTCCATATCGAACTTTTTTCTCATCCCGTCTTTTGCCTGTTGGTATACTTCTTCCCGGTTTGTGCTGCCAGCCGTTTCTTTTAGGAATTCAGATATGGCGGTTCCAGTAAATTCAGGATAGATGTCAATATTGCCGTTTTCCAATGCTGAAAAAACAAAGGATGTCTTTCCGAGTCCAGGTTTTAACTGAACAGTATGGTCAGTTTCTTCTTCAATTAAAAGTTTGTACATATTGATTAAGATCTCCGGCTCGGATCCGAGTTTCCCGGCAATGACAATCTCTTCTTCATTTTTTCCTCCTAAGAACGGCATGACCATCATTAGAAGTACGGCCAATGAAATCGTGCCTATCGTGATGAGAGACTTTTTAAAGGAAACACGCTCGAACCTTCTAAGCACAAGGTCAAATAAAATGGCAAGCAAAGCCGCGGGTATTGCACCAAGAACGATTAACGCAGTATTATTCCTGTCGATCCCGAGGAGGATAAGATCACCCAATCCTCCTGCTCCAATCAGTGCGGCAATCGTCGCTGTTCCGACAATCAATACCATGGCCGTACGGATTCCAGCCATAATGACAGGCATAGCCAGAGGCAGTTCAACTTTCATTAAACGGCGTGTATTGTTCATTCCCATAGCTCGAGCAGCCTCGATTAACGAAGGATCTACCTCATTGATTCCTGTATATGTATTTCGTAAAATCGGCAGCAACGCATAGATGACAAGCGCAATGATAGCAGGCACCTTACCGATTCCGAAAAGAGGTATCAGTAAACCTAGTAAGGCAAGTGAAGGAATCGTTTGCAGAACTGCAGTGATTCCAATGATCCCTTCTGAAATTTGCTTTCTTCTTGTCAGAAAGATTCCCAGGGGAATCGCGATCAGGACAGCAAAGAACAGCGCAATAAAAGAAATTTGTATATGCTCCAGAAGGGCACTCAAAAGCTCATCTTTTCTCTCTGCCAGAGTAGAAGTCCAGGTATTCATTTATTTCCCCTCCATCTGACTCGATAAAATCCGAATCATTCCCTGCCGGTCAATGGTGCCGATTATTTCAGCCATTTCTTCGACCGCCAACTTTTCATGCTCACTTAATAACGCAAGAATTTCATTGATTGATGCATCAGAAGAAACTACAGGCATATTGTTCAGGTCGTCAGAAGTTGCCGGGATGATCCCTTTCCGAATATCTACCTTTGTAACCTGCGCCTCGTCGATGCCCACAAACTCGCGGACAAAATCATTTGCAGGCTGATGGATCAGCTCTTCCGGAGTTCCTGTCTGGACAATTTCCCCATTCCTCATCAGGCAGATCCGATCACCGAGCTTCAGCGCTTCGTTCATATCATGGGTAACAAATACGATGGTCTTTTTTATGTTGCTTTGCAGTTCGATTAAATCATCCTGGAGTTTTTCCCTGCTAATCGGATCCAGTGCGCTGAACGGCTCATCCATTAAAATAATCGGAGGGTTAGCGGCAAGTGCTCTGGCCACGCCAATTCTTTGCTGCTGCCCCCCGGATAATTCATGCGGCTTCCGTTTCCGGTAAGTTTTTGGGTCCAGACCAACCATATTCAATAACTCATCAATTCGTTCATTGATCTTTTGAGATTCCCATTTTTTCAATTCTGGGACGACTGCAATATTCTCTTCAATCGTCATGTGCGGAAAAAGCGCAATTTGCTGAAGGACATACCCAATATCCCAGCGCAGCTCATGAATATCATAGTCACTGATTTTCATATCCCTGATTTTAATTGTGCCTTCCGTAAGAGGAATCAGCCGATTGATCATTTTCAAAGTTGTCGTTTTACCGGAGCCGCTTGGACCGATCAGAACGAGCAGCTCCCCTTCTTTGATATGTAGACTACAGTCTTTAACCGCATATGCTCCATCGTCATATTTCTTCGATACATTTTCAAAGCTGATCATCGCTTCACTCCTGAATTTTCTTGTATTTTCTTTTATGATATTGTTAGCACTTTGAGGATTTCTTATTTTTGGTTGCGGGTTGATCCGAAATAGTTCTAATTAAATTCTACCAAAGCAGGACCCTTTTGTTAAAAAAGACGTGTCTCAGTCCTTTTTAGAAAAGCAAAGTATCTATACCCTAAAGTCATGAAAATCATTCCTGTAGAAATAGAAAACTATAAAACAAAATGGTTTTACAGCTTTTTTTCAAAGGTATTTACTCTTTGATTTTATGTCTCTAACACCAGTTCACTTATCTCCGATGAACTTTCAATTCTTACATCACCTGAGAAACCAATAACCTTCACCTTTTCAATTTGGCTTTCCCATGTCAGATCACCGGTTATTCCAACCTTAAGAGTCATGCAATCGGCTTTCAGATCTGCTTGTATATTGGTAATAGTATATTGGCCTTTTTTATAACCTAATGAACTGCCATCATCTTCATACAAATTGAACTCGCCTTCTTTACCAGCATAAACTTCCAATTCTATCTTTTGTTGTTCAGTTGTATTTTGTATATCTGACCCAATTGGGAGAATAGTGCCTTCTTTTATAAAAATCGGGAGCACATCCAGGGCAGCTTCCACTAAAATAGGCTTTCCGCCTTCAAACGCTTCCTTAGTCCAATAATCGTACCAGGTTCCTTTTGGGAGATAGACAGCACGATGTGTTGCACCTGGCCTTAAGATAGGAGCGACCAACACATTGCTTCCCAATAAAAACTGGTCGCTGATGTTAAAGGTATTATTATCATCCGGGTATTCCATTACCAGAGGCCGAACTATAGGTAGGCCAGTCATTGACGCTTCATGAAATAAGGAATACAGATACGGCAGCCATTTATATCTAAGCTTGATAAATTTCTTTACGATTTGGGTTGTTTCTTCTCCAAATACCCATGGTTCCTGGCGTATGCTGTCCTGGACGCTGTGATTCCTGAAATAAGGCATGAAAGCCCCAACCTGCGTCCATCTAATCAGTAATTCCGGTGTGCAGTCTGACGAGAAACCGCCAACGTCCGCACCTGAGAAAGCAACACCCGAAATGCCCAGGTTCATCATCATTGGCAGCGACATTTCAAGGTGCTCCCAGTGACTTCGATTATCACCCGTCCAGACTGCTGCGTATCTTTGAATCCCTGCAAACCCTGCTCTTGTCAGCACAAAATGGCGCTTGTCCGGGAGCAGCTCTTCAAGTCCTTCAGATGTAGCTTTACTCATATAAAGTCCATAGGTGTTATGCATTTCCAGATGCGACTTTAGCTCCCCATCCACATCATGCATGACATCTAAATCCATCGTCTTGCTTTCATTGAAGACGGATGGCTCGTTCATGTCATTCCAAATGCCTTCGATCCCAAGGTCTGTATAGAACTTATGTAAGCTTCCCCACCATTTCCTTGCATCCGAATTCGTAAAATCAGGAAACGCACTCGATCCTGGCCATACATCACCATAATAAATCTGTCCATCTAGGTACTTGCAAAACAAACCTTTCCTAACGCCATCTTGATAAACAGGATACTGAACATCTTTTTTCACTCCCGGATCCACAATAGGAACAACTTTTATTCCTTCATTCAATAGCGTAGAGACTAACTTTCCTGGCTGCGGAAAATGGTCGTGGTCAAAAGTAAATACACGATAATCCCTCATATAGTGGATATCTAAAAAAATACAATCAAGAGGAATGCCTTCCTGTTTAAAACGGTCCGCCACCTCAAGTACTTCTTCCTCTGATCGGTAGCTATATCGGGACTGATGATAACCAATCGCCCATTTTGGCGGAAGATTCATTTTCCCGGTCAGCGTGCTATACAGCAATGTGATCTCTTTTACATCTTCCCCAGCGATCAGATAGAAATCAATTTGACCGCCTGTGGCACTCATCCTGTACTTACTGGCATAGGTCTGTGTATCAAACTCCGTTTTAAACGTGTTATCAAAGAAAAGGCCATAGGATCTGTGAATGCTATGAACGGTAAAATACGGAATGGACTGATACAGCTCAACAGTATCCTTGTTGTGGGGAGCATAAACATCCGTATTCCACATCGATAATTTCGAGCCTCTCTTATTCAGGAAACCGGTCTTCTCACCAAATCCATAAAAAGCATCCTCCTTCTCCATCAGCACATCAAAGTACACTTCACCGCTATTTTTGTAGTATGCAGAAGGATTTGCGGATTGGAAAATAGTTTTTTTGCCATCCATAATCTTTATTGAAAAAGAATCTTTTGCAACTTCAACAGCGATTGACCCGCAGCTTATGATTAACTTTTCAGCCGATTCATGAAAAGTGGCCTCCTGAGGTTTCTTCTTTAGTGAGACTGCAATGCTGGATGCTGAATTCACTTCACCGAAAGGATTTATTATGATTCTCGGGATTTTCTTTTCTGCGAAATAGATTAAAAACTCTCCATGATCATTGGTGCCTGAAAGCCTATGGTCCTTCCAGGTAAAAGAAATAACTGAACCAATATGCAATTTAGGTTGCTCATCGATTTTTTCCTGTGATGGAAGAATCGCAAAACTCGTTGTATCTAACACCTTCATTCCCCCTGCTTCTTTCCATTTATTTTACATTCATTCCTAATTCATTAGAATCTTTAAAAGTCTTACTATTAGATTAAACTTATTTTTAAGGAAATTACATGCATTTTGAATACAAATCCAACGCCTGGGGGTGGATTTTCACTCTTAAAAAGGATACCCTAATAAAATCACAGCTATTTTTAAATTGAATGATATTGGAAGGGAATTTAACATGATTGCAAAAACAGAAGAAGATTTTAACGGATTAAAAGAAATAGGAAGAATCGTTGCCTTGATTCGCGAGGAACTAGTCCAAAAAACCGTACCAGGAATTACAACGAAGGAACTCGATGAAATTGCTGGGCAGATGTTTGAACAGCATGGAGCGATTTCTGCACCGAAGGGAGAATATAATTTTCCTGGATATACATGTATAAGTGTCAACGAAGAAGTGGCGCACGGCATACCGGGCAGCCGAGTAATCAAAGAAGGCGATATTGTGAATATCGATGTTTCCGGCTCCAAAAATGGCTATTTTGCGGATACTGGAATTTCCTTTGTCGTTGGCGAGGGAGATCCCATTTTAACAAAGATATGCGAAACAGCTGTCGAGGCCTTTGAAGCAGGCTTAAAAAAAGCGAAACCGGGTTCAAAGAAAAGCGGGCTTGGCAAGGCTGTTATGGCGACTGCGCGAAAGAACGGACTGACTGTAATCAAGAATCTGACTGGACACGGGATCGGACGTACGATTCACGAGGCGCCTGATCATATTTATAATTATAATGAACCATGGGATGACGAGCTTTTAAAAGATGGAATGGTTATCGCTTTTGAACCCTTCATCTCGACTCGCGAGGAAGAAGTTTTTCAAAACGATAACGATGAATGGACATATGTAACTGAAAACAGCTTTGTAGCTCAATGTGAGCATACCATCATCCTTACGAAAAACGGACCGATTGTGATTACTATATAAATTGAACATCCTTGAAAGCTGCCAGCCTTGGCAGCTTTTGTTGTCGCCAACCTTGAAAGTTCATTGCCTAAAATAGCGTTTCTGCAATATGACAGAAACGCCTTTTGACATTATTTATTCTGCTTTTTCTGGGCTTTTAATGCTACTTTTTCCAACCCATTTCCTCTTTCTTCCGCAAATTCCACATCTGCTTTTGGCAGCGCATTATTATGCTTTGCCTGGTTCTTATTCTTCGCCACAATTTCACCCCCATCTCTGATTGAATTTTCTCCAGGAGGCTAAACGATGACATCAACCAACTTACATCCCGGAGTTTTTAGTTTGCTTTTCTTTTTAATGGCCTATTCGATGGGTGTCTTATTATTTCCTGGCCATTTCGCCGCTAAAAAACCTTAGATCCAATAATGGTCTAAGGTTTTCCCGTAATTTGTTAATCTTCCACAGACTCCTCAACTTCCTGCTTTTCTTTCTCGGTTAAATTATCGTCATCCTCGGTTGTGCCCTCGGTTGGTTCGCCAGGGTCTTCAGTCGTGCCATCAGGTGCTGGAGGTGCTTGTTCATCTTGTTCCATCATTGGGTCTTCTTCCGGCGGCGGCTCTTCTGTGTTACCGCATCCAGCAAGTAATATTCCAGTCCCCAAAGTGAGTGAAAGCATTAAGTTTCGTTTCTTCATGTTGCCACTCCTTTCTGGTTAGAATCTACTTTATATATTTCCTATGTATCTTCTTGTAAACTTTTTCCCTTTAAAATATAGCATTTCAATAAAATGGAGCCCTTAAGTAGAAAAGCTGCAAAACTCAGGTTTTGCAGCTTTCAGATGACTATCTGAGCCTCAGATTCATCCCTTTATTTCTTCCTATCCTTCTTCGTCATTTCACTTCGAATTGTACCGCCATTCATTCCAGCCTGGTCTTTATTATTCGGATATTTATTTTTGCGTTCTCGATTATCATTACGATTAGTCATAAATGATCCCTCTTTCTTATTTTTTTCGGCTCTTGCCTGTATTAATGTCCTGGTCGTTGCCCAGTTCACCGTTTATGCGGCCTTTTTCTTTTGCGATTTTTCCGCCTAATTTTACGTTTGGCTGACTTACTTCTTTCCCACTCATATTTGTCACCCCTAGTTTTAAGATGTGCAATTTCACAAATAAAATTTCATCGAGTTTTTATCATTGCGCCTTAAATCTGTTATGTAATATAATCTAATAAACAACACTGTTATATAACAATGAATTCTTGACGAGAGAGGGAGAAGAAATGTCAAAAACGGATGCAATTGCACGGAGGATTTTAGGCTGGAAGCTGAACAGATGGGATCGTTGGTATGATTATGAACGAGGTGTCTTTATTAATGATTCTGAGTTCCAGCCGGAGAAGAACCTTTTACACGCAATGCTGATTGTAGAAAGATTAGAGAAGTTTGGCTACACATTTACATCGAACGGCGTATCAGAAGCTTCATTCAACCATTTCAAAGGAACAGGTGAGCACCTGGCTGAAGCCATTACAAACGCTGCCTATTCGATCATTGAAAATGATTCAGTTGTTACCAGCACTAGCCTGTGGCGGAAGCTTTCATGAAGCCATAATAATAGAGCTGCCAAAATAGCAGCTCTTTCTTGTGGATTTGCACAAGCTTTTTTTATGGCTACTGGAAAAAATCACGGTTTTTTTCCAGTTCGCGGAATTAATGCGGGTTTCCGCGGGGGGAGTTTCGCGGAATTCCGGTTTAGTATCGCGGAATCCAATACCATTTTTTCAATTTCCAGTCCATTTCCTCATCATCCCACTCCAACTTTGCAGAATCCAATCACATATTCACTTAATCCTCTAAACATGAAAAAACCAGCTGGCATCCTGCCTTCCGGTTTTCCCATTTTTATATCCTTTTGTGCCAAATTAGTGCTTGGTTGCAGAATAAATCCTCGCTAAAAAAGCATATGCAAACTATTACGATGTTCGGCAATGTGACACGGGTACACTGCAGGACAATAATGAATAATTCCCCGAAACTGACAGGGATTTTCGAACCTAACTGCAATCCGCCTACTTCAGACATACCAATCAGTTCTATTCCTTTACTTATTCTATCCTTCCATCCTTTCCAGCCAGCCAGAATGCCGCAAAAATTGATCCGATGATCACAATGAAAGGTGCGTAAAACATCATAAACTCACTCATTTGATAACCTCCTAGGCATGATCGTTCCTTTTTCCCTGTACATAATCTTTGTTGAATAAGAACAATCTGAGCAGCAGATACAGAGATGGCAGCAGCAGCCCCAAACCGGCGATGAACGCAATGATAAGAGCAATGGCCATCGCTTCATTTGTAAAGCTGTCATAAATGGTGAGATACGGATAAAGCAGGTATGGATAATGAGAAACGCCATAGGCAAAGAAAGCAACGAGAAACTGCCCCGTTAAAAGACCGAATGCGACTCCATATGCTTTCCGCTTTCCAATCAGATATACCGTACCTGCAAACATGATAAAGGATATGGCGAACAGCCACCATAAATCCACCAACCGGCTGTAATGCTCTGGATTATGGTCCTTGAGCTCAACAATGATGCCAGTTGCCGTCACGATAGCAGGAACTGACCAGATCAAAGCGTATTTCCGAAGCAGTTCTGTAGCAGGTTCATCCTGTGCTTTATTTGCATACCATGTCAAAAATACCGCCGAAATATACAGTACAGCCGCCAGACTGAGCACGACAATGCTCCATGTCAGTGGGCTGGTAAATAGAGCCCAGTAATCCAATTCCAATCCGTTCGGCTTTTCCTCCACAAACCCGCCTTCTGAAATCGTCAGCACGATCGATAAAGAAGCTGGGATGAACAAGCCCGAAAGTCCGTACAAATAGGTGTATCTCTTGTGCTTCAATCCCCCATAAGTAGTGAAAGCGTAATAAGCTCCACGGATCGCGAGCAAAACAACTCCGATGCTGGCAGGGACAAGCAGTATTGTTCCATAATAATAAGCAGTCTTAGGGAAGAATCCGACGATCCCGACGAAGAAGAAGACAAGGAAAACATTTGTCACTTCCCAAACCGGCGACAAATATCGCTGGATAATCCGTGTCAGGATATGCTGCTTTCCCCTGAACAGGCTGTAAGCATTGAAAAAACCGGCACCGAAATCAATGGATGCGACGATGACATATCCAAAAAGGAAGAGCCATAGAACTGAAATCCCTAAAACCTCAAGCGTCATCGCATCTCACCTTCCTTCTCCAATTCCCGGTCTTCCAGTTCTTGTTCGACAGTGTTCTTGCGGAACATCCTCGTTAAAACAACTATGCTTCCGATCGCAAGGACGAGATATAATCCCGCAAACAAGAGCAGCATCAAATCTACCTGGCCGCTCGTCGTTGCTGCCTCATCTGTCCTCATGATGCCCCGCAGAATCCATGGCTGACGGCCAACCTCCGCGAACCACCAGCCAAGCTCAATCGCAATCATCGACAGCGGTCCACCCAATACAATTAACCAGCGAAACCATTTAGTTTTAATAAAGCTCAGCTTCATCCAGACCCCAAGTACATACAACAGGGATAAAAGTGTCAGCCACATTCCAATGGTCACCATACTATCGAATAAATAATGAATGTACAATGGTGGAATTTCATCTTCAGCAAATTCGTTAAGACCAATGACTTCAGATTTCGGATCGCCATGTGCCAAAATACTAAGAGCATAAGGTATTTTAATCGCATATTTCACTTCGCCGTCATCAAGCACTCCGTACAACATCAAAGGTGCTCCTTCATGTGTCTCGAAATGCCATTCAGCAGCAGCCAGCTTTTCAGGCTGATATTCTGCCAGGTATTTTCCAGAGAAATCCCCAATAACCGCAGCTGCGATCGAAAAGACCAAACCAATCTTCATTGTTAAAAATACCGCTTTTTTATGGTAAACATGGTCTGATCCTTTTAGGAGGCGATATGCCCCGATCGAAGCCAGAATAAAGGCAGAAGTCATATAAGCTGTCGCCAGAACATGGGCAACTTTCGTCGGCATAGCTGGGTTGAACATCGCCAGCACTGGATTGATATTCACCAGCTGCCCATTGACCAGGTCGAAGCCTTGCGGCGCATTCATGAAGGCATTGACGATCGTGATGAATACCGCTGAAAATGAGGCGCCGATCGCTACCGGGATCAATAAAAGCAAGTGCTTTTTCTGATTTTCAAACCGGTCCCAAGTATATAAATAAATGCCCAGAAAAATCGCTTCAAAGAAAAACGCAAAGGTCTCCATGAACAGAGGAAGAGCAATGACATTTCCTGCAAGCTCCATAAAATTTGGCCAGAGCAGAGAGAGCTGCAGCCCAATCGCTGTCCCCGTCACGACCCCGACTGCCACCGTGATCACAAAACCGCGCGTCCATCTCCTGGCCAGCAAAATATAATGTTCATCCTGCTTTTTGATCCCCAGCCACTGAGCAATCATGATCATGAGCGGGATTCCCACTCCTATCGTTGCGTAAATAATGTGGAAGGATAATGTCAGCTCCGTTAAGACACGGCTGAAAAAAACTGATTCTTCATTTCCCATTTTCATTCTCCTTTTCTATCCGGCAAATATTCGGCCGATAAAAGACAATCCCATAATGGCAGCTACGATAAAAGCCAGCCACATCAGCATTCTTTCCTGTTTTTTGTACATATGCTCCCCCTTTGAGAGTTTGTTCACCAAATCACAATATTTTATAAAAAATAGCAAGCTCATCACTTTTATAACAGATGATTGTGAGAAAAGTATGATATGTAATCCTTTCTTGTCTATTTCAGCTTTTTCCCATTCTCATGACAGTTAAACCCGAAACAGCAACTAAAGAATTACACATATAATAATTGCTGGTTTCGCATTTTACAAAAAAGCCAATTGCCAATCAGTATGATCGGCTCGGGATTCTATGTCTCTCCTTATATCTTTGAAAAAACCATATGACGGTCGCTACCCAAAAACCGCTGGCAAGAAATCCTCCGATAATGTCGCTCGGATAATGGACGCCCAAGAAAATTCTGCTCGTTCCAATCGCCAGAATCATAAAACTGCTGACGAGGATAACAGCCATTCTGCCAAGGCGGGTCGGAACATGACGCCAAAGCAAAAAAGCCAGAATGCTGTAAAAGGAGAAAGCGTTCATCGCATGTCCGCTCGGAAAACTATAGCCGCCTATCTCGATCAGGCGGTAGAAATCCGGTCGCGCCCGATGAAAGTATAATTTCAAAAGTCGATTGAGGATTGGCGTGCAGAAAACAACACTCAGGAAAATGAGTATTTCCAGCCTGTGCTTTAACCCAAAGAACAGAAAAATGAAAATCAGAATAGTTAGGATTGCTATAAAACGGATAGTCCCAATATAAGTAAAGAATTTCATGGCAGAAGTAAGCCAGTCCATTTCCAAGCCCTGAACAAAAGAGATCACGATGCGGTCGAACGCCGCCAAATGGTCAGCCTGTACCAGGAAAGACACGGCGATAAATCCGAACAATGAACCAAAAAAGGCGATTAAAAGATACAGATTAAACTTCAATGAATACAGTCCTCCCCATTTTTCATCTACCACTTACTATTCCCCTGTAAAAAAGGGATATATGTCCTTTCTTGAAAAACGGGACGATAGACCTGAGGCATATGCAGAAGTGAAGATGAGTAATTCCTGATTTGGCTCATTTTGTTTTTCAGTCTAAACCCGATGACATACAGTATTTCCTCGTTTCGCCCGGTTTGTGTCCGTCATGAACCCGATGACGGACAGTATTTCCTCCTTTCGCTCAGGTTTGTGTCCGTCATAAACCCGATGACGGACAGTATTTCCTCCTTTCGCTCGGATTGTGTCCGTCATAAACCCGATGACGGACAGTATTTCCTCGTTTCGCTCGGTTTGTGTCCGTCATAAACCCGATGACGGACAGTATTTCCTCGTTTGCCTCGGTTTGTGTCCGTCGTGAACCCGATGACAGACAGTATTTCCTCGTTTGGCTCGGTTTGTGTCCGTCATAAACCCGATGACGGACAGTATTTCATCGTTTGGCTCGGTTTGTGTCCGTCATAACCAATGGCTCAAGCTTTTTTTCTTTGTTCGGGGAAGGTAAAATAGAGATGAAAGGAAGTGGGCACATGGCAAATTCAGTTGTAGGCTCTAATCAAACTCATTTAACTCAATATATCCCACCAAAAGGCATGTTCGAATCATTTGAAGATGAAGCTCATTATCTCGAAAAGGTCAAAGAATGGGGACTGAGCACGAAAAAGGAATTTTGGTACAAAGACAGATACCAGCATTGTCTTGTTACGATAAAAGGTTATGAGGTTTTTGGTGAAACCGCAGAATATAATACTCTGGTTATTGAATTCTCGGATGGCAAGCTGACTTGCATCCATCCTGCTTACCTGAAGGAAATGCAGTCTTCCAGCTTCGGAAAGGACATCATCGTTCAGGCACCCGGCGAAGAGATCGCAGCGGTGGCGCCGATTACTGAAACAGAGACCACTGAGAACCTCCAGCCAGCCGCACCTGTGCCAACGGAAATAAAAGCAGAGAAACCTCCGAAAAAGGAAAAGGTGAAAAAAGAGAAGGCTCCAAAACTGGTACTTCCGGAGGAAAAGGTTCATTTTACTGCGACAGTGAAACAGTTTGCATTGAGCTGGAACCATTTTAATGAGGATAATGACGAAGTGGTAGTTTTCGAGAACGTGCGGATTGAGCAGGAAGAGCCAATCGAGATTGGTCTTGCTTGGGGATCGCATAGCAAAACGCTGAAAAAGCACGAACTTGAGCCAGGCCAGCTGCTTGAATTCGACGGCAAGATTGTCAAAAAGAGCCTTCCTAAAGGCAAGGATGTGGAAGATGAATCGATGCTGCTCGATGTGCCTGTCGCTTACAAAATCAATAACCCTTCTAAAATCGTCAAAAAATAGTGAAATGGACTGGCTGTAAGTAAACACATTTCAGTTACATGTTTATCCTTACAGATTTTTAAAGAAATTTGCAATTCCCTTTAAGAACAGTCATGCTAGTAAGAGAAAACTGACATCAAGCCGGAAAGGACGAGCATATAAAAAGTGATTGAAATTAAAACTTCTTTAATAAGCAATGGGGAATTTAATAGAGGGGTTTTCGCGACCCGGGACATAGAAAAAGGCGAACTGATTCATGAAGCACCGGTTCTGTCCTATCCAAATGATCAGCATGTTCATATAGAGAAAACAGCATTGGCGGATTATGCCTTTGAATATGGTATCAACCATTCTGCCATCCTCCTCGGCTATGGCATGCTGTTCAACCATTCGTATGAGCCAAATGCAATTTATGAAATCAATTTCGACAACCACACCTTTGACTTTTTTGCCTACCGCGATATCAAAGCCGGTGAAGAAATCGTCATCAACTATAATGGCGAAGTTGATAATAACGACCCTCTTTGGTTCAATGAGGAGAAATAATAAAAATGCGGCTCCCTTATAAGGAAGCCGCATTTTTATTGACTATACCCGTCATTCTCCAAACATTCCAATTCGACAGTAACGGTTGTACCTTCTCCTATTTCACTTACAATCTTCATCGTGCCATTATGCTCCTGGATGATTTTATTGCTGACGGTCAAACCAAGCCCGATTCCTTTGTCCTTTGTTGTGTAAAAAGGGGTTCCGAGGTAACGAAGCCGGTCTGATTCGATTCCTGTCCCCTCGTCGGAAATGCTCACCAGAACTCTTCCAGGATTAACCACCTGTAAATCGATGATGATCTTCCCGCCATCTGGCATTGATTCGATTGCATTTTTCAGGAAGTTTAAAAATACTTGTTTCAGCTGGTGCGGATTGCACGACAGCCCGCAATCCGAGTTTGGGTAATGGGTGATGATCTGGACATTGTGCATCATTGCCTGTGGATGAATAATATTGATCGTGCTGTCCAGGATCGCCTTCAGTTCTTCTTTTACATATTGGACTGCCTGAGGCTTTGCAAGCGACATGAACTCGTTGACAATCATATCGATCCTGTCGAGCTCGTTCATGATGATCGCCAGGTAATCCTCCTGTTTCGCTTTATCCAAACACGTCTGCAATAACTTTGAAAAGCCCTTCAATGCTGTCAGCGGATTGCGGATTTCATGGGCTACCCCGGCAGCCAGCTGGCCGGTGATCGACAGCCTGTCCAGGTTCCGGATGGTTGCGTCGTTCTTTACCCGGTCCGTGATATTCCTGCCGACACTGACAAATGATTCTATCTCTTTTTTTTCGTTATAAATGGGTGAAAAATTGTATTCTGTGTAAACAGATGTTTGGTCACAGGTCGTAAATTTCTTTCGTAATAGCTTTGGTTCACCCGTCTCCGCAATTTCCAGCAATTTTTTATCAAGGATTGCATCTTCATCGGGAGACAAAAATTCGCTTAAGTTTTTCCCAACGATTTTCTCTGGTGAAAGCCCGATGACTTTTTCATGAGAGGGCGAAGCATAGACAATTGATTTATCTTTGTTAATCACTTTGATCATGTCAGTGGTGTTTTCGGTGATCAGTTCATACAATTCTCGTGTCCTATGCAGTTCATGCTCCATGTTGACAATTTTGGTAATGTCGCGATAGATTGCTATGATAGCGATGATTTCCCCTTTTTTATTACGGAAAGGAGAATAGGATACTGCAATATCCAGCACTGACCCATCTTTATGGAACCGCTTGGTTATCATATTGGTGAATGCTTTTCCATTCATGACTTCATGAATGATTCCCGGTACAAAATCGGGATTTGAGAATTCGTAAAAAGTTCTCCCGATCAGGTCTTCCTCTGTATAGCCGAAAATAGTCGTATACATATGGTTGATCCTGACAAAACGATTCTCCATATCGACAATAGCAAACCCGTCAGCCGTACAATTCAAAAATAAATCCAGCAGCTCATCAGGATTATAAATCGTTTCGTCATCTGTCCCAAACAGGGGGAAACTATTTCGCATAGAGATCTCTCCAAACTTTTCATTGTCCTTTCTTCCTATTTTACAGAAGGTTTTGATTTTTCTAAAGAAGTATTTTTGTTATCGAAGAAAGAATAATGGCCACTGTCTCTTTTCAGGGCAGTGGCCATAACTCGTATTTAATTCAAATATGCTAATACTTTGTCCACGACAGCTTCAGCCTGGTCGATGCAGCCTGGGATACCGACACCTTCGAACGAACCGCCGGCAAGGTAGACTCCTGGAAGGTCCCTGGCAAGATGCTTCTTTACCTCCGCGATTTTTTCCAGGTGGCCAACCGTATATTGTGGCATTGCATTTTTCCAGCGTGTGACGATATGGAATTCCGGCTTTGCGGTAATGTTCATCGTCTTGTTCAGGTCTCTTAAAACAAGCTCGACGATTTCTTCATCAGATAACTCGACAGCTTGCTGGTCATCAGGTTTGCCAACATAGCAGCGAAGCAATGCCTTATCCTCTGGGGATGTGCCAGGCCACTTTTTATGCGTCCATGTACAGGCAGTGATTCTGAAATCGCTGTTCCTTGATACTAGGAAGCCTGTTCCATCAATATCATTTTCAATCGCCGATTTAGGGAATGCCATCGCGACATTCGCGACAGAATTGGCCGGCATTTGTTTGAACGGTTCCATGAATGCATAATCGGACAGCATCCGCTGGGCATGGAAGTGGTCCGTTGTGATGACGACGCTGTCTGCGTGCACTGCCTCTCCAGTAGAGAGCCTGACTTTATAGCCGTTGTCCGTATTCACCACTTTTTCAACAGCCGTACACTTCATGACGGTTTCGTCCTCAAGGCGGCTTTCAACCCGGTGGATCAACTCCTCCAAACCGGTCGACAGCGAGATAAACATCCCCTTCTTGCCCGCTGGCTTCTTAACCTTATTTGACGGCTTTGGCATCGATTTATTCAGGCCGATGACGAGGCTGCGGTGCTTCTGTTCAATTTCATAGAAGTTCGGGAACAATGCCATCAGGCTCAACTCGTCAATATCTCCTGCATATATCCCTGACAGCAGCGGGTCGATCAGGTTTTCCACCACCTCATCCCCAAGCCGGCGGCGGAAGAAGGCACCCAAAGACTGGTCTTTCTTCGCTTCTCCTTTTGGTAAAATAAAATCCCCAGCCGCCCGCAATTTGCCAAGTGGTGAAAATAGACCCGATAACGCAAAAGGCGTCACCTTCGTCGGGATCCCCATAAAAGAACCTTCCGGCATCGTATGCAATTTTCCCCGCGCGTAAATATATGATTTACCAGCAGTGTTTGAAATGATTTTATTCTGAAGGCCAACCTCCTCAATCAATCTCAACGCACTCTTTTTTCTCGCAATGATAGAGTCAGGCCCCCTCTCGATGATGAAACCATCTCGCTTCTCGGTGCTGATCACACCCCCAAGCCGGTCACTTGCTTCAATCAATTTCACTTTTATCTGCAGGTTATTTTCCCTTGCTTCTTTTTGGAGATAATAAACTGTCGCCAGCCCGGTGATCCCGCCTCCGACAACAATGACTTTTTTTTCATCCATAACGCTCACCTATTCTTTAGTATAAATTTAAGTAGGTATGTGAATTGTTTAACATATTAAGAGTATAGCATTCACATCTTAAAGTCAGAAAACGAGTTTTCAAACAAAATGTGAACTTTCAATCCCTCCGCATGAATATACCGAAACATAGAAGTACAAGTTAAAACTAACAACATAAACTGCAGGTGAGGCATGAAAAAAATAATTTCAAACGATTTATCCTATTCTTTAACTGAAAACATTTCAAAGATCTTAGACAAGCTGGGTCATAGTCAGGATGTTCAAATCAGAGAAATTAAAAGCGATGATCATGAAATGGAAGCTTGTTGTGTATTTATTGATGGTATCAGCAATTCCGACACGATTGAGGAACATGTAATAAAACCGCTAAAAAAGTACCTTCATGCAGCAGCACAAAAAGGGAGCATTCATGCTTTATCAGATCAGATCAATACAAAAACTATAAAAACAACAAGTGATATGGCTGAAATCATAGATGAGTTAATAATCGGCAATACCATCACACTTGTAAATGGGTTCAAGAATTCGATCGTATCCAATACAACAAAATGGCCTGAACGCAGTTTGGAGTCACCAACTGCTCAAAGAACCCCTACCGGCCCCAATATTGGATTTAATGAATCATTATCACAAAATTTAGCTCTTATTCGAAAAATCTTAAGAAATCCGGCTTTACGAGTTGAAAACAATGTATGTAACCCAAAGGTAAAGACGGATGTATCTCTTCTGTACATAGAAGGCAAAATCCAAAATGAAATATTGAATGAAATTAAAGAGAAGTTATCAGAAGTGGATACAGAAGTGTTAATGGATTCCAGTTACATAGAAGAGATGATAACAGGCGAAATTTTCACTTCTTTTCCTCTGACGTTGTCATCTGATCGACCTGATGTTGTCTGCAGTGAATTATTAGAAGGCAAGGCTGCTATTATCGTTGAAGGCAGTCCTTCTGTTGTCACTCTTCCGACGGTTCTAACTCAATTTTTCCAATCACCGGAAGATTATTACACTTTATTCAAAGGACTTAATCTTAAAAGACTTTATCGTGTATTCTTTTTTAGCCTGGCCACCTTGTTGCCTGGGCTTTACATCGCATTCACGGTCCATCATCCAGGATTGGTACCAACAAACTTGCTTGTCAGCATGGTAGCTCAACGTGAAATTGTTCCGTTTCCTACTGTATTAGAAGTAATAATATTCTACTTTCTCATTCTTGTTATCACAGAAAGTTCACTAAGACTACCTCAGTCAGTCATTTTGACTGTATCAGTATTTGGAGCAATTATCCTTGGCCAATCATCTGTAGAAGCACAATTAGTACAGCCAATTACCTTATTTGTCATGAGTGCAAGTTACATACTGGGTAGTGTAGTTCCTGTATATACCTTACGACCAGTCGCCAACAGAATAAGTTTGAGATTTATCATCCTTGCCGGCTTCTTAGGTCTGTATGGATTGATGTTAGGTGTATTATTGACCATTCTACATTTGTGTTCACTTAGATCTTTTAGAGTACCCTATTTATCTCCAATTGCCCCATTTAATTCGAAGGATCAGAAAGATAATTTAGTTAGGGCAGATTTGGACAATATCATGGGAGGGAACAAAAAATTCACAATAGAAGATGCATCAAAAAAAGATAAAAGATAAGTGGTGTACAATGAAACATAGCAAATTGGTGTTAATCATCAGCATTTTCTCTATTATTTCATATATAATAGTCGGCAAAAATGTCGAGACTAGAGTAGTTAGCAATCTCGCTGTTGTCTCTGCGCTAGGAGTTGATTGGGAGGATGGTCAGTATGCTCTAACAGTGCAAGTTATCAACCCATCTTCAAGCCCAAAGAACCCTTCTGACCAATTAGGAGTGATTACATACAAGCATAAGGGCAAAACCATCACCCAAGCCTTACAAAATTTAAATAATACGGTATCGAGAACACTTAGCTTAGATGACATCAAGGTCATTGCAATACAGGATAAGGTTTTGGAGGATAAAGGAGTAAACGCGATATTGGATTATTTCATGGTTAATCCAACCATTTCGTCAAATATTCTTATGGTTGTTTGCAAAGATCAATCCGCTAATACTGTATTAAGAATCATGACTCCTTTACAAAGAGTACCAGCTAAAAGGATTGTAGAACTTCTTAATACCAATGAAATGAATCTTGGACACGTTTTTAAGGTCTATCCTTCATCTGTTAAGAACGATTTGTTAAATGGAATAAAAGAAATTGCCATCCCCTATCTAACCATAAGCGGAAACATCGATGAAGGAATGAAAAAGGAAAACATTGAAGAGTTTAGTCCTCAGTCTCAAATATATATCTACGGTATGGCTATTTTTAAAGAAGACAAATTAATTGATTTCCTGGATGAAAATGAAAGCAAAATCTACTCCATGACTCAAAACAAAATGAACCAATCATTTTTTATTGGAGATTGTCCTAGTAGTGATAAAGAATTCTTTACCGTTAGTATCAAGGATTCAAAAGTCAATTTCGAGCACGTAAAAAGAGGAGAAATTGTTGATTTTAACGTCAAGGTTAAAGTGAAAGGAGAACTAGTAGAAAGCCATTGTTCAACCCCATTTGATTATAAAAATTTGTATAAGTTTGAGGAAATCATCGCAAAGGAAATACAGAATAACTTTGATACATTAATTAAGACAAGCAAGGAAAACAACAGTGATTTTATTGGATTTGGAAAATCCATTTTTATTTCGGATTACCCTGCCTGGAAAAATATAAAGAAAAACTGGAAACAAACCTACAAAGAATCGAATGTTAGGGTAAAAGTGGATACACTCATTTATTTGACAGGTGATACAATGTCAAATAAGTAATAAGGAACACTGGATTAAAAGGTATGCAACTGATTTATGACTGTTTTCGCTTTGATTGTTGCTTTTCGTATTGAGCTTTAAAACCGAATATGGCTTCGGAGCTTTTTTCGAGAAATTACTGAATTATGGTGTAGTAGGAATCGTATAAATCCAGAAGCCGATTTTTACTTTTTGCTGTGAAAGCAACAAAGTTTACGAAAAGAGCTTATTAAAAAACATCCCAGTAAAAAAGGTGGCTTATCAATGAGAAAGCAGCACATTACTCCTTTTCAACTTAATGCTTTGATAACCTTATTTTTATTGGGCAGTACCACAGTAGTGGGTTTAGGACTTGAAATAGAAGAAGAAGCATGGGTGGTAACCTTATTATCTTCGTTATTTGGTTTAATGATATTTTACTTCTATATCTTCCTTATTACTAAATATGAACAAAATTTCGCAAAACTGCTTATGATAGGTTTCGGCAAAACAATTGGTACATTATTCATTGTTTTATATAGCATCTATTTTATTTATATTGCGAGCAGAGTCGTAAAAGATTTTTCTTACTTTATCTCTCAAACAATTTTTTACCATATAGATTTCTGGGTCATCACTGTTACATTTATTGGGATTTCCGTGTATGCCTGTAACCTTGGCATTGAGGCCATTTCCCGCACATCAGAAATCCTTTTCTTCCTTTCACTAGTGATGATATTAATATTAATACTGTTTGGCATCATGTCAGAACATTTTGTTACAACCAACCTGCTGCCTTTATTTTCGAATAACTGGAAGGATATTTTCAGTGCTATTTTCCCGGAAAAGATTACTTTTCCTTTTGGGGAGCTAATCGTTTTTACGCTAATTTTCCCATTGGTAAACAACAAAAAGTACCTGGTCAAAAGAGCATGGCTGGCCATTCCTGTCACTGCAATGATCATTATCCTATTGACTGAAGTTACGATTGGGATCCTTGGAGCCAAAGTAGCTGCACTATATAATTTCCCTTTAGTAAAAGCCATCGAGATGATTGATGTTTGGGATGTTGTACAGCATTTAGAAATTTTGTCGGTTTTCACGTTTTTCTTTGTTGGCTTTGTAAAAGTTACTCTTTTCATTCAAGCCGCTTTCTATAGTGTAGAAACGATCGTGAAGTGGGAAAGGCGAAAAATTTTAATCTTGCTGACTCCCATCCTTTTTTTAATGGCTATATTTAATTCTACAAGTTATCCACAGCATATTTATTACGGTTTGAAAATTGTTCCTATGTACCTGCATTTACCCTTTCAATTTGGAATCCCTATACTTTTATTGTTTCTTCTAATGGTAAAACAACGATTCTTCAAACGAAGTTAACGCTCTATATTAAAGGGACAACTTACCTTATTTTGAAGTTCAAAGTAATTAATTTATGGTGTTAAATGTTTTATCATAAATGAAAAAAAACCCAGTTACCTGGGACGAATCTTAAATATTCATATCTCTTTTTTTATAAAATACGAATGTTACGATTGCTAGCAAAAGAATCAGGGCTGCCGACAATCCAAGATACAATGGCTCAAACCCGCCTTCCTTCAAAACAAGCTTCGCATCGTAATATTTGAACGGCGTCAGATACTTCAGCCCATCAAGCTTATCATTCATATCGATTGCGACTGATAAGATGAATAGGATAAGCAATAGACCCGTTGCCAGCGAGGTTGCTTTTTTTGCATTTTTATAAAAAGAAGCGATAGCGGTTCCAATGGTAAGGAAAATCAGCTGGAGAATGAACAATCCGATCATCAGCAACGTTATATCGCCTGTTACGTCCTCACCATCAGCATATTTCTGGACCATTCCCACAGAGGAAGCAAAGGTCACAAGATTGAAAACCAGAACGTTTACCAGTGCGGCAGCAAACTTGGATGTAATGACCCTTGTTCTCGAAACTGGTTTTACGAGCAAAAACTCAACCGTCTTGTCTCTCTCTTCCTTTGAAATGATAGTTGAACCAAGCATCGAAGCATGGATTGCGGCCATGACAGCCAGATACAAAAATAAGACGCCATAATATCCAATTGGAGATGACAGATCGAGCGAGCCAGTTCCCATGATGGCCTGAAGCGATTTAGGCATATCGGCCATCAGTGCATTCATGGATTGCCCAGTCCCTTCCATACTCGAATACTTCCCCATCCCCGACGCGACCATGAAGATAACGCCGATGCTCCAAATGATCAGCGACTTCCTGTTTGCTTTCATTTCCCTCTTAAAAATATTCATGACTTCCCCTCCCTCCTAAACAGAATGGACATCCTTTTTTGCGTACAAATAATAGCTTGCAGTGACTGCAGCGATGATAAAAATCGCTCCAGTTGCCAGGAAAGAAGTTTCATAGCCAGAATGTTCGGCGATATACGTTGAGTCAAAATAATTGAACGGTGTTAAATACCGAAGTGCTTTGTCATCAGTGGTTGAACTGATCATCCCGAGCATGAAAAAGGCGAATACGGTACCAAGCGAAACGGTAATCACCGATTTAATGCCTGGAAAAATAACGGAAACGATAATCCCGAGCGCAAGGAACATAACCTGGATCCATAACAGGGAAAGGGCTATTAAGAACAACGTTTCCTTGTTAAAATCATCCCCTGCTACCGCTGCAGCCATCAAGAATGTCGCTGTGATAAAAATTAGATTGGTAATGATCAAGGATACGAGGGCAGCCATTAGTTTGGCTGTAACTACCTGCGTCCTTTTCACTGGTTTCGTCAGCAGGAAGTCGGCCGTTTTCTCCCTTGTTTCTTTCGATAGTATCGAGGTTCCAAGATTCATAGCCTGAATGGCACCGGCAAGCTTCAGGTACAGGAATGCATAAGAGAAAAAGCCAATCAATGTTGCGATGCTATCCACAGACAGGCCAATCGCTTTCCTCAGCTCGACTGGAAACCCTTCGAGAAGCTTTTTGAACTCTTCTGCATCCTTAGCAAATGACGGGAACATTGATAGAAACAGCACAACCAGCGCCACTAACGACAGACTCCAAATGAATGTCGATTTTCGGTATGCTTTCAGTTCATGGAGGAACATATTCATTGCCTATTCCTCCTTTTCGTAATAATGCATGAAGATCTCTTCCAGGTCCGGTTCTTCGACCCAGATGTTCACAATCTCAATTTCTGCGATTTTTTTCATGATCGAGTTGATATTTCCCCTGAATAAAAAGCTGATTGTGCTGCCTTCTTGCTCCAGCTGGTTCACACCGTCAATTTGGAAGAAATCTTTTCCTACACCTGAATTCGTTTCGATTTTAAATTTCTTGTACGTGTTTTCTTTTAGCGTGCTGATTTTTTCAACAGTGATAATCCGTCCTTCTTTTATGATGGCAACCCTGTCGCACAGTCTTTGCACCTCGCTCAAAATATGAGAAGAGAAAAGGATTGTCGCACCTTTCTTGTTCTCTTTTTCTAGCAGTTCAAAGAACTTCTGCTGCATAAGAGGATCGAGGCCGCTGGTCGGTTCATCAAGAATGATCAGCTTCGGTTCGTGCAGCAGCCCCTGGACGATTCCCACCTTCTTCTTGTTACCAAGCGACAGGTCATCGATTTTCCTGGAAAGGTCCAGCTCCATAATCTCAGCCAGCTCCTTGATCCGGTTCGTGCAATCCTTTTTGTAAAAGCTCGCCGAGTACTTGAGGAGGTCAATCACCTTCATATTGTCATAGTAAAAAACTTCCGACGGCAAGTATCCGATATCCTTCTTGATTTCCGGCGCTGCCGTGATGATATCCTTCCCAAAGATTGTCGCACTGCCGCTGGTCGGATAAATCAATGAAAGCAGCGTTCTGATCGTCGTCGATTTCCCCGCGCCATTCGGGCCGATGAACCCGAAAATCTCCCCTTCTTCTACATTGAAGCTGACATTTTCAATTCCCCTGGACTTGCCGTACATTTTTGTCAGATTATTAATCTCAATCACGTTCATGCCAGACCCTCCCAGATACTTTTTCATTCTATTTCTTTAATTTCAGTTCTAAAATACTTGAATTGATCCCAGTTGAATCCCTTTTATTGCAGTTGAAATCGGTTTAATACGAGTTGGATTCGATTTACAGTTTGGGTGATTTTAATCCTACTTTGGGTCATTTTAATCCTAGTTTGGGTCATTTTAATCCTAGTTTGGGTCATTTTAATCCCAGTGGGTTCGGATTTTAATTTTATTAACGGTTAGGGCGATTTAATTAACGGTAGAACTGCTTTTATTAACGGTAGTAGCATTTTTTTAACGGTTGGGCTACTTTTATTACCGGTTGAGTTTATATTTCGGTTACTGGCTCTTATAGAAGGACTTTTTCAGCATATCAATATACACTTCGGCTTCTTTAAATGCTTCATCGAAGTCGTTTAATCCCTTGTTCAGTTTTTTCGCTTTCTCTAACTCCTGGTTGCTGAAGCCTTGTAATGTCCACATGATGATATTGATAGTCCTTTGGATGTCAGTACCTTCACGGAACTTCGAAAGGTCTATATTCTCGAATAGTCTGCTGTAGCTTGTGCGCATCATTTCTGTATTCGTGCTGCCCAATATTTCTTTTACTTCTTCCGAGCTTTCCATGGAGGCTGACATCATGAAGTCGAATACCTCTGGATGCCTGACCATCAGCCTGCTTTTAAGGATCATCAGGCTTTTCAGCCGTTCGAAAATGTCGCGTTCGCTGAAATCAAGCTCGTTGAAAAACTCTTCCCTTAACACCTCGACAAAGTGGTTATATAAGAACAGGTAGAGTTCTTTTTTGTTTTTAAAATAGTGAAAAAGAAGTCCTTTTGAAATTTCTGCTGATTTTACAATTTCATTTGTGGATGCATTTTCGTAACCCTTCTGTGCAAACTCCTTCAGAGCAGCGTTCAGGATCCTTTCCTGCTTTTCGGGATTCAAACTTAAAAACTTCGAAGTCATCATGCCCTCCTTAAATCATATTGACCACTTCGGTCAACCTCAGTTTACTCTTCATTGACCACACCGGTCAACTAAATTTATATAAAAACTTTCGACAAAAAAGGCTGCCCGATCGCATCGATCAAGCAGCCTCAAATCTTACTATAATTTTCGAATCACGGCCCGTACCGGACTTCCATCAGCCTGTTCCAGCGGAAGCGGCAGGGCTGCGAGCTCGTATTCTCCTGGTTCTATTTTATCAAGCACCAGTCCTTCAAGAATATGAATTCCCTGGCGGTTCAGTTCATGATGGGCATTCAGTTCCTTGCTGTCCAGCGGATCGACTGATGGCAAGTCGAGCCCGAGTAGTTGGACCCCCTGCCCAGCAAGATAGGCAGCCAATTCTGGTTCGATATGCGGAATCGATTCCGGGAACACCGATTTATCCTGCCATCCGTCAGTACGAATCAATAGGCGCTTGACTCCCCGCAAATCAATGCCATCCAGTTCATTAAGTCCGATACTTGCTGGCTTCTCCAGATGAATCATCAATGCAGGTCCAATATAAAGATTGAAATCGAGGTCAATGACCTTTTTACCATCGCTTTCGAAATGATACGGCGCATCAATATGCGTTCCTGTATGAGTGCTCATTGTCACCTGCCCGACATTCACTGAGCCGCTCTCTTCCATTCCCCAGCTGACTTTATATTGAAACGGCGTATCGCCAGGCCAAACAGGAATTTTGTCATTCAGCACTTGCGAAATATCAATCCAAGATCCCATACAGTCCCCTTCTTTCTTTTTATAGCTTCGTCCTCAGATTCCATAGCTCAGGGAAAAATCTGTGGTCCACAACCTTCTTCAAGTAGGAAACTCCTGCAGATCCCCCTGTGCCAGGCTTGTGCCCAATGATCCGCTCGACTGTGCTCATATGATTGAAACGCCAGAGCTGCTGCTGGCTGCCGATATCGACCAGCTTTTCTGCGAGCTCATACAGGTCCCAATACTGATCGACGTTCCGGTACACCGTCAACCAGGCCTCTTCGACACTGGCATTCGGTTCATACGGCACAGACCAGTCGCGGTTAAGAGCTGCATCATCAACCGGCAGGCCGCGCATCGAAAGCGCACTGATGGCAGCATCATAGATCGAGCGTTCATGCAGAGCGCCTTCCATCTGCTTATACAGTTCAGCATCATGCTTATAAACGGACAATACATGGGCGTTCTTTTGGCCAAGCGCAAATTCAATCAAGCGGTTCTGATACGATTGAAACCCGGATGAATGCCCGAGCTTGTCGCGGAACTCCATATATTCTGCCGGAGTCAGCGTCGACAATACACTCCACGACTGGATCAGCTGCTGCTGGATTCTCGACACCCTCGACAGCATCTTGAATGATGGTTCCAGGTCATTTTTGCGGATGCATTCTATCGCCGCGCTTACTTCATGTAAGATTAGTTTCATCCACAGCTCGCTTGCTTGATGGATGATGATGAAAAGCATTTCGTCGTGGTGGTCAGACAGACGCTGCTGGCTGGACAAGATTTTATCTAATTGTAAGTAGCTCCCATAAGACAGCTCTTTTGAAAAATCGGTATGAATTTCGTGCGTTGCTTTTTGTTCTTCCTTCATGGCCAGACTCCTCCCTTTACGCTACGACTCCGCGCTCATTGCTGAATTTCTCGTATGTTTTATAGTCCATAATCTCTTTTAAGATCTGGACGGCATTCCACACATCTGTGTAAGAAGTGTATAGCGCCACAGGTGCCAGGCGGACGATATTCGGAGCGCGGAAATCAGGTATGATTCCTTTCTCCTTCAAAGCCTTGCAGATTCTCGCAGCTTCTTTGTGTTCGAGACTGACATGGCCGCCGCGTCTAAAATCTTCTGTTGGGCTGCCGATTTCAAAGCCGGCATCGGCTAGTTCATGCTCAATTAGATCGACTAAATAACGATTGATTTTCAATGATTTTCCGCGGATGTTCTCGATTCCTGCTTCTGCAAACATCTCCAATGAGCCAAGCAAAGGTGCCAAACTCAAGACATGCGGCGTGCCAATTTGATAGGCACCTGCATTTTCTGCGGGGGTAAGGACATGCTCCATATCAAACTGTTTGTCTTTTCTTGACCCGAACCAGCCGGCAAGTCCCGGCTTCGTACCGAAATGCTTCGAATTCACATAAAGTCCAGCAACAGCACCTGGCCCGCCATTGAGATGCTTATAATTGCACCAGTAGGCAAAATCGACACCCCAATCCGAGAAGGAGTGCGGAATTGCCCCAATCGAATGGCAGCCATCGAAACCAATCAATATTCCGCGGTCATGCGCGACTCTTGTCAGACGCTCCATATCAAGAATCTGACCGCTGCGGTACAGAACAGTTGGCAGCACGACAAGCGCAATTTCTTCTGTCATCGCCTCGATGATATCATCCTCATCAAGGAATCTTCCATCCCTGCTTTTCACCCTGATGAGATGCGTATCCGGATCATAGCCATGAATCCTTAGCTGGCTTTGCAAAGCATAAATATCAGAAGGGAAATTCAACTCATCAGCAAGAATCTTCGTTCTTTTTCCCTCAGGTTTATAAAAAGTAGCAACCAGCTGGTGCAGGTTTACTGTTGTGGATCCGCTTACAATTACTTCCTCTTGCAAAGCACCAACAAGCGGAGCAGATAATTCTCCTAGTTTTTCAGATAAATAGAACCACGGATGCTTCCCATCCATCCAGCCATCGATGCCAAGCTCGCGCCAGTCTGCCAATGATTCCAGCAAAGCTTTCTCCGCACGCTTTGAAAGAAGCCCAAGAGAGTTGCCGTCAAGATAGATTGAATCGGGTTTCAGGTAAAATTCATCCCGGAAGCGGGCAAGGCGGTCCTCACGGTCAAGCTGCGCCGCAAAATCTGCAGCAGGTTCAAAAGAATATGGCTTCATCATCATCTCTCCCATCCAATTTGCAACTAGAGAAATCGTAACAAAGAAATGAAGCAAGCGTCAATCAATGGTCTGATAATTCTATAAAAAGAAGCATTGTTCTTTCACCTTGAATACATTCTCTAACAAACCAACAATTTTAATCTCAGTCACTGATACTAACTCAATAGCTGGAACTCACCACAAGGTGACTATTTTGAAGATGGCTATGACGGACATTAATCCGAGCTGAATACAAAATTTTGTCCGTCATCAGGGCTATAACGGACACTTTTCCGTTCTGAGGAAATAAATTTGTCCGTCATCAAGGCCATAACGGACACTTTTCCGTTCTGAGGAAATAAATTTGTCCGTCATCAAGGCCATGACGGACTCTTTTCAGAGCTGAAGACAAAAAATTGTCCGTCATCAAGTCTATCACGGACATTTCTCGAGCTGAATACAAAATTCTGTCCGGTATCAAAGCTATGACGGACACTTTTCCGAACTGAAGAAAAAATTTTGTCCGTCATCAAAGCGATGACGGACAAATAGCCAAGCTGATTCTGATTATTTCCATCATCGCTTAAGCAAATCGATAATAAATCAACACAAAAGTGGATAGGACAAAAATGAAGTTCAAGAAAATAAAGATGAATTGATCCACTTTTGTCTTGTGCATTTTGATTGGCGGATTATAGAAGGAAACGCCTTCGATGATGAAGATAATCAGGACGATATGAATCATGAAATGGCCGATGACTTCTGTAAATCCGAATAACATTGTAGTTAGAATAAAAATCGTTGTTACCACGAATCCCAATACACGATTCAGGATTCCCACTACCAATAGATACCCTACTACGAATTCGACAAAGGCTGCCATAACAATGAAGGCTGCAGGCTCAAAGCCAAAAGTAGGCACCTGATGGTTGGCAACGATATCAAGCGACATGGATGGGTATACCCATTTTTCTACAGCAACCCAGCACAATGAGAGTCCGGTGCCTAAATATAAAAACGGGAATCCAACATTTTCAAGCTTTGTATTGCCTACGAGCAATACACCTATGATTGCTACATAAAAACCGTAGTCCAGCATATAGAAGATTCCATGATCAGCAGTAACCATGAAGAATAATATAAGTAAAACAGATGCTCCCAGCTTTGTTGCGATATGATGCGGAATAAGGAGCAGGCCAATTGTCACCCACGCTAAAATGGTCATCACTGTGCTATCAATATGGAATTCTGGTGCGAATAAGGTGCCATTTGTGACCTGGATGATCAATGCTATCGCGGTGCCGTATTTTAATAAGTACCTTGAATACTTCCTGAAGCCTGAAAGGAAGTCGTCCCACTTTTTGATCAACGGCCATTCTGCCATTTTTGGAATAATTATAGTCAAAGAAGCGAGGACAACAGCCGCCAAGAATGCAAGACCCATAAATAACGGTGACAGGATGTTTTCGATCGTTTCTTTCTTTGGTGCGACCTGGGTAAACCATTTAACATGAGCATTTGTATAAAAAGGCGTCAGAATAAGTCCTAACCCGATGATGATTTGTATTAGTTTTTTCATGTGAATTCCTCCTGGTAATATAAACACTATCGATATAGTAATAATACAATCGAATCATAAAATTTTATCATCACAGTTATGAACATTATGTGAAATAATTCACAATAACTGCATTCAGATAGTCTTCAGTTAAGTTTGTCCTTTCACCATGACACTATGCTTTTTTATTTTTCTATTAATGGGTATATTGTGGATAAGGAATAAAGGAAGGTGACTAAACCTTGAGACGCTTATTTTCATTCTTACTATTAGGGGCTTTGCTCTATTTTGCCTGGCCTTTTTTATCGCCTGAAAAAGACAATCAGAAACTAGACAACATTCAGTCTGAGATAAATTCATTAAAAGATAATCCGGAGCTTGCTGCCGCACTGGAAGCCGTCAATCAGGGAATTCACCAGCTGATTGGGAAGCTTAATGAGAAGAAAGAGGAATTGACTGAGGGTGGACAGGATGTTTTGCCTAAAGTGGCTAAACCAGAGCTGAAAACACCTTCTGAAAGAATTTTTACCGTCCATAATATCGGAATCGGCGATGCGAAAACAGATGTGGAAAAACAGCTTGGTGCGCCAAAACGCGTTTCCCTAAACGAATACGGGACAGAATGGCATGCCTATCATGAAAACTTCCAGAACTTCTTAATGGTTTCATATGGAAAAGATGAAAAAGTGAGTGGAATATACTCAAACCAGGATTTGATTGCTTCAAAAAACGGAATTAAGTATGGAATCGCAAAAGAAACTGTGCAGCAGACACTTGGAGAACCACTGGGCGAAATTAGAAAAGGACTTGTCTATTACCAGTTCCAGAAGGATCAGGACTATGACGTATATGAGCTGGATGGAAATTATGTAACGATTTTTTATGACAAACACAAAAACAATACTGTGACGGCAATCCAGATAATCAGTGAAAAATTGGAACAAAGCAAGGCGGGTTTTTACACGGAGGCGAGTGAGCCTTTGAAGGAGGGCTTCGAGTATCAGCTGTTCGATCTTACAAATGCTTCGAGGGTCGTTCACGGATTAGGGATTCTTACCTGGGACGATCAGGTAAGGGTAACTGCCCGCAAGCACAGTGCCGATATGGCGGAAAACTCGTATTTCAGCCACACGAATCCCGAGGGACAGTCACCTTTTGACAGGATGGCTGAGGACGATATTGCGTTTTCCGTCGCCGGGGAGAATCTTGCATACGGCCAATTCAGCAGCATTTTTGCACATGAAGGGCTGATGAATTCACTCGGACACCGTGAAAATATCCTGAAACCAGACTTTAGGCTGCTAGGCGTCGGCGTCGCGTTCGGTCCAAAACACGAACCTTATTTCACCGAAAATTTTTATACGAAACGAAAGTTGTAAACCGAGGCTATTGGAAAACAAATCAATGATTTTTCACGCTTGAGGACTCCATCACAGCAAAAAGCCGCTTGATTCACCAAAAAATCAAGCGGCTATTTCTATATGCTTATTTTACACGCGGAAAACCGAATCCTGATGCATAGTCATCACCTGCTGCAGCACCCGATCCTCCAAGGATGTCGTTAGCTTTTGCACGATTCTGAAGCTCTGCACGAAGCTGTGTATGGCTCATGCCTGGGTTTGCTGCCCAAATCTTCGCTGCGAGTCCTGAAACGTGAGGAGTCGCCATTGAAGTGCCGCTGATTGTATTATACGTTCCATCAAACCAGGTTGACTCGATTGCCCTTCCTGGAGCTGACACTTCAACATCGCGCTCCTGGATGACATAGTCACCATCTGTAGCCGGATTTCCGCGGGATGAGAAGTCAGCGACACGGTATGTACCGTTTTCCTGGACATCTTCCAGCGCTGCGACTGCAACTGCATTAACAAGGGCACCTGGATATCCGATTGTATTGCTGCCAGGTCCGCTGTTTCCAGCTGCGGCAACGACAAGAACGCCTTTTCCATAAGCATAGTCAACAGCATCAGCAATCAGCGAACTTTTGCTGCTTGATCCAAGTGACATAGAAATGACCACTTTTGAATTTGTACTCACCGCTTGATCTGCAGCATGCTGAATCGCTCCTGCAATATCATCTGAATAGCCTGATCCCTGGTCATTCAGTACTTTGTAAGCCCAAAGGTCAGCCTCAGGCGCAACCCCGTAAATTCCCTGGCCAGATCCCCCGTGCGCCAGGACTGTTCCGGCGACATGGGTGCCATGCCCGTTCTTATCCGTACATGAACCATTTACAAGGGGTGTTCTGCGGTTAGTGAAATCTTTACACTGTTCTGAGCTTCCAGCTAAATCGTTATGGTTAATGTTAACTCCAGTGTCCAGCACAGCCACATTGATCCCGTTCCCGCCAGATGTTGCCTGGAGGCTGCTGTCATTATAGATCGCTTCCATTCCCCATGGGGTGCGGTCAGATGGCCCTGCTTGTGCGCCAGAACCTGGTTTGGCTTCCAGCTGGACTGTGGACACTGTCTCAACTTTTAAATTTTTGTTCTTCAATAAAGCCTGGTATTGCTTTGCGTTAACTGTTGTTGTAAAACCCTTTGTTCCGAAATCCCATCTGGCTCCGTATTGATCCTTTGCCTTCGATTTTTCCGCTGCAGGCCCCTGAACCAATACCCGGTACGAATCCTGTGATTCTGGCGCCTGGCCAAATACTCCAGCTGTGAACATAGATAAACCCATTGTCATGCTTAATAGTGCGGTTCCTAGTACTTTCCTCTTTTTCATTCAACCACTCCTCTGCATTGTATGGTGTTACTGGTTTTACAAAGTCTATTATATTTTCAATATTCAGATATTAACAATATGCTAAACTGTTCATTTTTAAGTCTTTAGAATCAGGCTGATACTCCCTTTTCCGCATAAGTCACATGCCCTTGTGCCTGAATTCAAATTTTCCCAATATCCAAAGAACCAAAAAGAGCAACCTTTTTTATAGGCTGCTCTTATTTTTTATAAATTTAATAGACTTTATGTTTTACATCTTAAAATGACAGAATCCCGAGTCATGTTTTAAATAAACAGCAGCAAACTCAACGCCATAACTGCCATTCCGGCGATCAATCCATAGATGGCGAGATGTGATTCATCGTAACGTTTGGCGGCAGGAAGCAGTTCATCAAGTGAGATAAAGACCATGATCCCGGCTACTGCTGCGAAAATGACGCCAAACATGATATCGTTTAGGAATGGCATCAGGAACAGGTATGCTGCCAAAGCACCAATCGGCTCGGATAGACCTGACAGGAATGATAGTTTGAATGCTTTCTTCTTGTCACCAGTCGCAAAATAGACGGGTACCGACACGGCAATCCCTTCTGGAACGTTGTGGATTGCGATTGCAATAGCGATTGCCACACCTAATGCCGGGTCCTGGATGGCGGAAGTGAAGGTTGCGATTCCTTCCGGAAAGTTGTGTATTCCGATGGCAAGTGCCGTAAATGTCCCCATTTTTAATAATGCGGCATCGGTTGAAGGTTTCGAAGGCTGGCTCATGTCTTCGACCGTTTTGAGTTCATGAGGGTTGCTTTGTTTTGGAATGAATTTATCTATTAAAGCAATTAGAAGGATCCCCCCAAAAAAACCTCCGACTGTCGCCCAGTTCCCCAGCTTATCACCCATTGCGTCAACAAGGGCTACCTTTGCTTTGACAAATATCTCGATCATCGATACATAAATCATGACTCCTGCTGAAAAGCCAAGTGCGATGGAAAGGAACTTGGTATTTGTCCTTGAAGTGAAAAAGGCAAGAATACTGCCAATACCAGTAGCAAGACCTGCAAACAATGTTAATCCGAATGCAAATAATATTTCTTCTGTCATTTTTTATTCTCCTTTATCTTTTTTATAAGGGCTTCTTCGTAAAATTAACCTACTCGGAAAATGTTGGATTAAGCAAACTTTTGGGTATCATAATCCACAAAATATGCATCAGCAACAAAAAGTTTCCTTTCTTATCGTTTTACAATATAAGTTAGATGATTCCTAAAAAGTTGCCTTAAGTAAACTTTTAGTGTGCATTTTGCCCACTTAGTTAAACAATATATGCATGTGCATCAAAAAGTTTCCTTTGGTAAACATTTTATCGCAAAGGAAACTTGGCCTGCAACAAAAAAGTTCAAAAAAACCTCTGCAGAATTGCAGAGGCTTTAAAACGTTCTATAGATAACTCTTAATTTCATATTCTGCTTTCTTCTCGTCCAGCCAGTTTGGGTATTCTGCCTGAATTTTTTCATCAAATAACTGTTCCTTTATCTCTTCCTTATGGTCCTCGAACAGCGCTGCTTTTGCTGCTTTTTTATCGGTTACCTTGATGATATGGTAGCCAAACTCGGTTTTTACTGGCTCGCTTACAGCATTGACATCTAAAGCAAACGCCGCTTGTTCGAATTCCTCTGCCATTTCGCCTTCTCCAAAATATCCGAGATCCCCGCCGTCAGCTGCATTGCTTGTGTCTGTGGAATACTCCTTTGCCAGTTCTGCGAAGTCTTTTCCATTACCCAACTCTTCCTTAACCTTCTTGGCAGTGGCCTCATCTTCTACTAAAATATGGCTTGCCTGCACCTGCTCTTTTTGGTCAAAAGATTCTTTGTTTTCCTCGAAATACGTCTTAAGTTCTTCATCTGTAACATCGATATCAGGCTGGATCATTTTTTCAGCCATAAGATAGATTTCGATGTCTTCCCTGATCCGGTCTATAGATACATTATTTTGCTCCAGTGCTGACGCGAATGCCTCTTCGCCTCCATATGATTCCTGCAATTTAGTCAGTTCTTCATCAATCTCATTGCCGGTCACCTTCACTTTTTCTTTCTCAGCTTCCATCTCGATCACTTTATTGGTAATAAGTGACTCCAAAGTGTCAGCGCCATATAACTCAGTCAACTTTGTGTTCAACTCTTCCTTGCTGATTTTCTCCCCTCCAATGCTGGCTGCAGTATCTTTTTTGGAAAAAGCCATGGTAAAAATCAGAAGGAGTCCCAGGACAATCACGGCAAATATGATCATCAATTTATTGTTTCTCATATAATTAAGCATCATTTTCCTCCATTATTCTGCACTGGCAGCAGTAAGGGTAACCTGCAATTTTGTCTGCTTGCCGTCGCGGTAAATTGTCATTTCGGCACTGTCGCCTGTTTTAAGTTCAGTATACATATATCTTCTTAGTTCGCTCGCATTCTCCACTTCTTCACCGTTAATGCCAACGATTACATCCTGTTCCAGGAGTCCTGCTTCAGAGGCGGCGGAGTCAGGTGCAACATAGGTGACCATCGTGCCTGTTTGTACATTTTCAGGCAGGTTGTCCCGATACATTTCCGGGATCTGCGACAAATCTGCAAGGCTGACACCCAGATATGGACGCTCCACTTTCCCTTTTTCGATCAGCTGGTTAACGATCGGAAGCACATCCTTGCTCGGGATGGCAAAGCCAAGTCCTTCTACGCCGTTTTGTGAGATTTTCAGGCTGTTGATGCCGATTACTTTTCCATCATTATTGATTAATGCCCCGCCGCTGTTCCCTGGATTAATGGCCGCATCGGTCTGGATGACATTCATCTCCCATTCACCTGCAGAGGTTGATACCGCAATAGAACGATCGACAGCACTTACGATTCCCTGGGTGACTGTACGGGATAAATCAAGTCCGAGCGGGTTGCCGATTGCCAGCACCTGGTCTCCGGCTCTTAAAACAGAAGAATCACCGAATTCAATGACATCCCCCGCTTTTTCAGCATCGATTTTAATCACTGCCAAATCCGTCAATGCGTCAGCGCCGACAACTTCCGCTTCCACTTTCTCACCATTGTATAATGACACCTCGACGTTTGATGCACCTTCAATGACATGATTGTTCGTCACGATGTATGCACTGTTTCCTTCCTTCTTAAAAATCACGCCGGACCCCGTGCCGCTTTCAACACTTCCCTGGCTTCGGGAAAATGGATTGTTTTCCTGCTGCAGATTTGTGATGCCGACAATGGATTTGGAAGAAGCTTCAATGATATCCGCGATCGAACCTGAATTTTTATTTGAAGTTTGAGTAGCGACGATATTCGAGCTGCTGCTTTCTGCTGCCGTTTCTGTTTGGGGCTGGGCCTGATTTCTTGGATCAGCATCTGTATAATTCACTGCCGCAAGCGTGATCGCTGATCCAACTACTCCTGCCATGACTGTGGATAAAATGCTTTTCAATCTATTTGTCTTCTGCACCGGCTCGATTTCCTGATACCGAGTTTGCTGCTCATGTTCATTCATGGTAACTCCTCCTCATTTCTTCCTGTTAACTTGTCTTCATCTTAACCAGTAATTATGAACAAATTATTAACAAACTGAGGCGAGGATTTTAAAAAATGAAGAACATTTTAATTTAAATAAAGGCTCTGTTAAAGCTGAATGTTGATATTAAACCCTGTTGATTGTAGTGGAAGGCGCGAAGAATCCTGCGGGCGCAGCTGGTCAGGTGAGACCCCGCAGGAGCAAAGCGACGAGGAGGCTCAGCGCCAGCCCCGCGGAAAGCGAAGCGCCTGGAACGAAAATCAACAGCCGTATTTAACAGAGCCTAAATAAAAAAACTGCAGACAAAATTGCCTGCAGCTTTGAAAACATTCTATTAAATTTCAATATTATTGATTAAGTTAGCCATTTCAATCGCTGAAACTGCGGCCTCCCAGCCTTTGTTGCCAGCTTTTGTTCCTGCGCGTTCGATTGCCTGCTCAATGGTGTCTGTTGTCAGTACGCCAAAAATGACTGGAACTCCTGTATTCAATGCGGTGGAAGATACGCCTTTGGCTGCTTCATTGCAAACATAATCAAAGTGCGGGGTGGATCCACGGATCACTGTTCCCAATGTGATGACCGCATCGTATTTTTTACTTGTCGCCAATTTTTGCGCAATCAATGGAATTTCAAATGCCCCTGGCACCCAGGCGACATCAATATTGCCTTCTTCTACTCCGTGTCTTTTTAAAGCGTCTTGCGCTCCTCCCAAGAGCTTGCTTGTGATAAATTCATTGAAACGTCCAACGACGATTCCAATTTTAAGTCCTGTTCCTACTAAATTACCTTCGAATGTTCTGCTCATCTCTAATTCCTCCACATTAAAAGTTAAGTAAATGGCCGAGCTTGCTGTGCTTTGTTTTTAAATAATTTTCATTTTCTTCCCTTGCCGGCATCTGGATTGGCACGCGGTCTACAACCTCAAGGTCATATCCCTTGAGACCCTTGATTTTCCTTGGGTTATTTGTCAGCAGTTTAATTTGCTTGATTCCAAGGTCTTTTAAAATCTGGGCACCGATCCCGTATTCTCGCAAATCCGCCCCAAAACCGAGCTTTTCATTGGCCTCAACTGTATCATAGCCTTCTTCCTGAAGCTTATATGCCCGAAGCTTGTTCATGAGGCCGATGCCTCTTCCCTCCTGGCGCATGTAAAGAAGGACTCCTCGTCCCTCTTTATTGATCTGGCTTAATGCTGCATGAAGCTGGGGTCCGCAGTCACAGCGGTAAGAGCCGAATACATCCCCAGTCAGACATTCAGAGTGGACTCTGATAAGTACTGGCTCTTCTGCGTCGATTTCCCCTTTTACAAGGGCAATATGCTCTTTATCATCCACTACGTTTGAATAGCCGACAGCCTTGAACATACCGAATTCGGTTGGAAGATTGATTTCAACCTCTCTTTTAATCAACTGATCCTTTCGGTTTCGATATTGAATGAGGTCTTTAATCGTGATCATTTTCAGCTCGAATTGGTCGGCAATCTTGCGCAGCTCCGGAACTCGTGCCATCGTGCCGTCTTCATTCATAATTTCACAGATGACCCCGGCAGGTTTTGCACCGCATAATATAGCAAGATCCACTGCTGCCTCCGTATGGCCAGCCCTTCTTAACACTCCGCCTTTCTTGGCAACAAGCGGAAAAATATGGCCAGGCCTTTTGAAATCAGCAGCCTTTGATTCAGGATCAAGCATGCTAAGTACAGTTGCCGAGCGTTCAAAAGCAGAAATCCCGGTTGTCGAATACTTATGGTCTATACTCACGGTAAATGCTGTCCCATGGGGGTCAGTATTGCGAAAAACCATCGGCATTAAATCCAGCTTCTGAGCTAAATCTGTTTCGATTGGAACACAAATCAATCCTCGTCCATGCGTGGCCATAAAATTGATGACATCTGGTGTCGCCTTTTCCGCGAGTGCGATGAAATCTCCTTCATTCTCCCGGTCCTCATCGTCACAAACAATGACGGCCTTTCCCTGCATCAGTTCATAAATCGCTTCTTCAATCGGATCGAACATCGTTATCTCCCTCACATAAACCCATTATCCGCTAAAAACTGGGCTGTAATATTGTTGTCTCGTTTTGGTGCAGCAGGAACCTGATTGGTCAAAAAGTGACCTACAAACTTCCCGATCATGTCGCATTCGATGTTGACGATATCGCCTGTACCTTTGTAACCGAGAACCGTTTCGGAAAGAGTAAGTGGGATCAGCGATAAGGTTATACTGTCTTCGGATATTCCAAAAACAGTCAGGCTGGTCCCGTCAACAGCGACAGAACCTTTCATGATGACATATCTCAGCAAATCGGGCTCTACTTGTATTTCATAGTAAACAGCGTTTTCAATCTGCTTTTTTCCCTTGATGACTCCGATTCCATCCACATGGCCGGCGACAAAGTGGCCCCCGAACCTGCCTCCAGCAGCCATGGCTCTCTCCAAATTCACCTTCGAACCCCTCTTGACGGTTCTTAAACTAGTCGCTTTTACCGTTTCCGGCATAACATCCACCGTGAATCGATTTTTTATGAATGAAGTGACGGTCAGGCAAACTCCGTTAACAGCTATACTGTCCCCGAGATGGACATCTGTCAGGACTTTACTTGCTTCTATTGTAAGGACAAATGAATCGCCGCTATGCTGGACATTGGCGACTGACCCGATTTCTTCAATGATTCCTGTAAACATACGAACCTCCTTTTAGACGGGCTCAGCTATGATCCGGATATCCTCGCCAATCTGTTTTACCTCTTTAATCTTTAACGAAACGGTTTCCTCAAGCCGGGCGATCCCTTCTCCTCCATATGATGCAGGCGCATTCTTGCCGCCAAGCAGCTTTGGAGCGATATACGTAATCACCTGCTGAAAAGCCTTCTCCTTTAAAAAACTCCCATGCACCTCTGCACCGCCTTCAACATAGACAGAAGCAATGCCCCGGTCACCAAGTTTTTTCAGCATTTGAGATATTCCTATTTTGGGAGTCTCTATCTGTATGATTTCAACACCTCTATCAATAAATTGTTTTGCCGTTTGCGGATCTGCCTCGGCTCCGGTCACAATAATGGTTTTTGCAGCCTGATCAATAACAATTTCAGACCGCAGCGGTGTCCGAAGAGCAGTGTCCAGAATCACCCTGACAGGATTCTTCCCCCCAGCTTCAAGTCTAGTCGTCAGGCTTGGATTGTCTTTGATAACCGTATTAACTCCGACCAAGATCGCGTCATGTTTATGACGGAAATGATGGACGTCTTTCCTTGCCTCCATACCGGTAATCCACCGGCTCTCTCCGGTGACGGTGGCAATCTTGCCATCTAGACTAGTTGCAGACTTCAAAGTCACAAATGGCATTCCAGTGCTTATGTAATGGAAAAATACTTTATTAAGCCCTGTTGCTTCATCTTCCATCAAACCAACTTCAACCTCTATGCCCGCCTCACGCATCTTTTTGATTCCCGCACCGCCTACAAGAGGGTTCGGGTCGACCGAAGCGACAAAAACTTTCTTAACGCCAGATTCGATCACTAAATTCGAACAAGGGGGTGTTTTGCCAAAATGGCTGCATGGCTCAAGCGTTACATAAAGTGTGGCTCCATTAACTTTTTCCCCAGCCATCCGGATAGCGTGCACCTCAGCATGTGGTTCCCCTGCTTTTAGATGAGCACCCATTCCGATAATCTGTCCGTCTTTGACCACTACCGCACCGACATGGGGATTTGGCGATGTCTGTCCTTCAGTCGCTTTGGCGAGGCTGATGGCAAGAGCCATATAGTCCATATCGTTCACATGCAACCCTCCTTCTTTTAAAAATGAAAAAGACCCCGAAACAAAATCGCTTCGGGGTCCTAAAAAAGGCTATGCCAAATTAGAGGGTTAAAAAAGGGCATACTTCTCCCTGTATATTAATCCTCATTTTTTTCCTTCTCCCATCCAGACTATACTGTCGGCCCTGGAGTTTCACCAGATCCACCGTTTAACAAACGTTAACCGGGTCACGGACTAAGAAGCATCGCTTCATCACCGCCGGTTGGGAATTTCACCCGACCCCGAAGGAAATTATTCAGTTAGTGTCATTATACAGGACAGTTTGCTAGATACGAAACAATATGTCCCTTTTACTTTTTCATCAGCTTTTCAATCGTGATCAGCAGCTCATCCACTGCTTCATTATCACCTTCCTGGATCCGTTCGACAATGCATGATTTCATATGGCCTTCGAGCAATAATTTGGCAACACTGTTCAGTGCAGCCTGGGTAGCAGAGATTTGCGTGATCACATCGTCACAGTATGTGTCTTTTTCAATTAACCCCTTAATGCCGCGAATTTGGCCTTCTATACGGTTTAATCTCGTAACGAGATTCTTCTTTGTTTTTTCTGAGTGATGGCTCTTACGTTCTGATGAACAGCAACTGTCTGCACATTCAGATGGGTTCGTTCCGGGCTCTAAAATATCCAATCCAATCCCCCCTTATTCTTATGTTTCAATATTATCATACCCCCATACAGTACATCCCATAAAATCTCTATATACAGAAAAAAACACCCCATAAAGAGGTGTCCTGCATTTCATTCCTAAACCTGACTGTTCTCTTGTCCAGCCTGGGCATACAGTAGAATTTCCCTGAAGATGCCTGCAGCGAACAGGCAGCCTGCGAGAAGGGCCAATGATCCGTACAGCGGGTCAGTTACTTTAGAAAAAATTAGTTGGGCGTAGAAGTAAAATCCTGCTCCGATGGCTACAATGAGTAAGGCGTTCCACAAGTACCGGTACATTTTTTTCCCTCCTGAACCTTATATTAGTTTAAAGATTATCATAGACTCTAATAGTTGTTTATTGGGAAATTTCATGTCGAATCCATAGAGCGATGAAAGGAGTGAAGTAGAATTTTGAAACCAAAATCCACGGCAATTTTCATTTTTGTACTTGTCATCATCTTGGCCACAATTCCATATTTCCATACAGAGGAACCTCCTGCCCAGGCAATTCAGCCAAGCGGAGACCTGGCAGCAGAAATCAATGCTCTTTTAACAAATGAACCAGTACTAGAAGGGGCTTTGGCCGGAGTGAGCATCAGGTCTGCAGAGGATGGAACCGTGTTGTACGAGCATATCGGTGATACGCGCCTGCAGCCTGCCTCTGTTTTAAAGCTGTTCACTGCCGCAGCTGCGTTTTCCGTTTTAGGCGGGGATTACCGCTTTTCGACAGAGGTATTGACAGATGGAAAAATCAGCGGTGAATCCTTGTCAGGAAACTTGGTCTTAAAAGGGAAGGGTGACCCGACGCTGCTTCCAGCTGATTTTGACGAAATGGCCCGTGCAATCAAAGAAAAAGGGATAATGAAAATTGATGGTGATTTGGTCGCAGATGACAGCTGGTACGACGAGATCCGCTACTCTGAAGACCTGACCTGGAATGACGAACATCAATACTATGGTTCACAAATCTCAGCACTGACTGCTGCACCAAACATGGATTATGATGCCGGCACAGTCATCGTCAATATCCTCCCAGGAAAAAAAGGGAAAGCAGCTGCAATTTCAGTTGAGCCTGAAACCGGCTATGTAAAAATCATCAACGAAACGAAAACCGTCGATTCCAAAGGCAAATACGATATTAACATTGAGCGGGAGCATGGCACGAATACAGTCTATGTAAAAGGCACCATTCCAGAAGGTGCTGGTAACGCCCGCGAATGGGTGGCTGTATGGGAGCCTGCCCTTTACGCAGCCAGCCTTTTAAAGAATTCCCTTGAGGCGAAAGGGATAGAGGTTGTTGGGAAAATAAGAAAAGGCACTGTTTCCGAGAGGAAAACTGTACTCATTTCTCATAAATCGATGGCATTGTCGGATCTCATGATTCCTTTCATGAAGCTTAGCAATAATGGCCATGCCGAAGTGCTTGTAAAGGAAATGGGAAAGGTTGTCAAGGGCGAAGGAAGCTGGGAACAAGGGCTTGAAGTCATGAATGCTGAACTAACCAGGCTCGGTGTGAACACCAGCCAACTCGTTTTAAGGGACGGTTCAGGAATCTCTCATGCAAACCTCGTCCCAGCCAATGAAATCACAAGCCTGCTCTATCATGCCCAGAAGGAAAAATGGTTCCCGGATTTTCAGCATTCACTTCCAGTTGCCGGCGCCAGTGACAGGATGGTCGGGGGAACAATGCGAAACAGGCTGAAGGATGAACCACTGAAGGATCGGATCATCGCTAAAACAGGCTCGCTGACAGGGGTTAGCACGCTCGCAGGCTATGTAAAAACAAACAGCGGAGAGACTCTGATTTTTACAGTCTTACTGAATAACCTGCTGGATGATACAAAAGGCAGGAACATCGAAAATCACCTTGTTAAAATCCTGGCCAGACAGCCCTAATTGATAAAAATCCATTTCTACTGAGATTTCAAAAGGTTATTTATGCCGAAAAAACACTCGTTTGACTTCTTAATTGATAATAGAAAATAAAACTCGCCACGGCTAGCAGGTTTTGTTATCTGTCACACACTTTACTTTTGTAAGGCAAATAGACCATCGAAATGTAATAATATTTGATGGTCTATTTTTATTGCTATAAAGGCATTGGTTTTACTAAATTCGCTTAACGTCATCGTTAAGCGAATTTTGTTTTTGCAATACGTCCTCTTTATATAAGCGCCCGTTTATTTAAGTACATTTCTTCACAATCTTAACTATAAAAACTAGACGAAATTCTTTTTTAATACCATTCCTTTTTATGACAAAATTTTCACACATTTTTTACGAATTACTGTTATGCTGGATTAAGAGTCTAGTTGATGGGTGCTATGGAGGCCCTATTCCAATACTTCTTCATAAAATAACTGAGAGGAGTTTTTTCGCTGGTTTGATGAAGAAATACGTTGACATTAGATTGGGAGTGCTTTGTTGGAAAAAATGCATATAAAACCGGTCAACCACCTTAAAAACCTTACCGAGGGACATATATTATATATTTTCGAGAACATAGAAGAGTATGTAAAAAATGTAGTGGACTTTGTTGTTTGCGGTTTGGAACAGAATCAATATTCCATAATAATAGAAAATGATCGAATAAATCTACAGTTGAAAAAAAGTCTAGCGAAGATATTGACTAAAAGCCAATTAAATAATGTATTCATCATAAATAACTATGATTTTTATTATGCTAAGGGAGATTTCCAATGTAATTCAATCTTCGAATATCTCCCGAAATTAATTGACGGTTATTCAGAAGGGGGATTTTCTGTACGAAGCTGGGCTCACGTAGAATGGGGAGATGAGCGAGAAGTGCAGAATAAATTAACAACCTCTGAAAAAGAAGCAGAAGTAATTGTAAGTGAAAAAAGACTTCTCTCTGTTTGCGCCTACGATTCAGATAGGGTCAGTGATGATCTTGAAGGAAGGCTTATAAACCGCCACAACTTTTTTTTGAATAAACGAAAAAATAATCCAGCAACTACTTGATAGCAGGCTTTCAGAGAAGTGGAAAAAATGGAATACACAAAACCACTTAAAAAGATTGATTCACTTGACTCCTTAGATGAACAGACATCGAATAGTCTGTTGGGAGCGATCGCACACTCTCCTGCCATTTCGGTTCGATTCGACAAATACTCAAAGCGATTTAAGCCCAAGCCAAACATAAGCAATAAAAAAGCTCTAAGGAAACATTCCTTGGAGCTTTCAGATTGTAGAGAAACCTCTCTTCGAACTTTTTTGATGGTTGTCTTTTTGCAACATGAAGTTATTTTTCACAGTTAATCTTGATCTTCGGAATAAGTATGTTTGCTATCAATAAGTTTCTGCAAATCTTCTCTGTAAAATGTATCTTTCCATTCCTGCATTTTAAATGGAATTAAAGGTGAAAGATAAGGAACACCCACTGACTTTAGACTCACCATATAAATAATCAGAAGGGTTGTTCCAACGATCATACCGTTGAACCCCAAAAAATTAGCAATAATCAAAAAAAGTACTCTTAAAAGGGCATCCGCTTCCACAAGTCCTCTGTTAGCCCCTAAGAAACTAGACAGAGCTGTAATCCCTATAACGATCAGACTAACTGGGTGGATTAATTTTGCAGTAACCGCTGTTTCACCAATTACGATTGTTCCGATTAAAGAGACCAAGATTACCGCGCTTTTCGGAAGACGAAACGAAACATCTACTAGCATTCTTATCAAAAATAAGAGAATCGCAATTTCCCAAAAGGTCGGCAATAGCTCTTCCTTCGAAATGAGCGCTTTTGAAATCTTATTTGGCAGGTCATCTTTATGGAAATTTGCAATCGCGATATAAACGCCAGGCAAATATACTCCCAATATAAAGGCGATCAATCGTATTAATCGGCTTGTTAACCTGCCCATCGATATGTGATAGTCATCAGGGGCCTGAAGGAAATCAATAAATAACGCAGGGGCGATGATGGCGAAAGGGTACCCATCAACAATAACTGCCACCCTTCCTTCAAATAAGGATGAAACTACCCCGTCAATTCGTTCTGAATGTCTTACACGCGAAAAAAAAGACTTTGGTTTTCCTTCTAATACATCCTCTATTACTCTTTCACTAAGGACATACTTAATGGTAAGGCTTTTTAGCCTCTTTTTAACTTCTTTTAAAATTCCTTTATCAACAATGCCTTCTATATATAATATCGAAACAGATGTTGGCGAAAAATAGCCAAATTCCACTGTTTCTACACAAAAATCAGGAGTTTTCAATGAACTTCTTATCAAATTAATATTGGTTTTCATTTTTTCTGTCAAACCAATTTGCGGTCCTCTTACAGACCGTTCTCCTATTGATGATTCGATGCTTCTTTCCACCCACTTAGGAGATGGCACAATAATTCCTTTTCGATACCCGTTAATCAGTAACACGGTACTTCCTTGTACGATGGCATCGGTCAATTCCTTATACTGAGTGGTCGTTTTCACATCCGCCGACTCAATAATTCTTTCAATCATTTGATCAATTTGTGATTCCTTAAAACCTACAGTCCTGAATGGTTCTAATAAAGGCTTAACCACATTTTCCTGAATAAGATCCAAATCAATAATTCCATCCAGATAGACAACATTTATTTCAAAAGAATCTTTAAAGCCCACCTTAATCTTTCTAACAATAAGGTCAGAAGTATCGTGAAAAGTATTCCTTATATTCATGATATTTTCTTTAAGGCTTTTTTGAATTTCCATGTTCGGCATCCTTCTTCCTCCCGTAATGTTAGTATTAGGAAATGGCAAAATACTATACTTATTCACGGAAACTGTGAAGGATGAAAAGGAAAAAGGCTGCTTTTTTGCAATTACAATTTAAAATGCGCACATAAAAAAATGACGTATGAAAATTCATACATCATTTCTTGTGTCCTTTTTATCTATATAGATTGCAATTATTTCGCAAATCTGTGGCTGCCGATCGTCACTGTTACTTCTCTTGAGAATACCCATTTGCTTACTGCCGTTTTCGGGTTAAAGAAGAATAGTGAACCTTTTCCTTGTCCTCTGAATGCGAGGGCTTCTTTTACAGCCTTCTTAGACTCTGCATCCGCCGGCTTATTGATTGCGCCGTTTTTCACCGGTGTAAATGCATAATAGCCATTCGATTTTTCATAGATGACGCCCTTGACCGTATTAGGGAAATCAGGGCTTGCTACTCTATTCAAGACAACAGTCGCTACTGCAACTTTCCCTGCATATGGCTCGCCTTTTGCTTCAGCGTGGACCAGACGCGCAAGAAGATCCTGATCTGCTGCAGATACCGTCGCAGCCGGGATTGTCAACTTTTGTCCTGGATATAGTAGATTGCTAGTTCTATTATTCGCTTTTTTCAATTCTGTCAATGGCACACCATATTTGCTGGCCACTCCCCAGAGTGTGTCCCCGCTTTTCACCTGGTATGTTGCCGCTTCTGCAGCTGCTCCCATTGAAAATAAAGATAAGGATGCTACAGCTGTCAGCGCTGCCAATGTCTTTTTCATTTTCTTCATTTTTCATTCCTCCCAGTAGAGTTGCTCTCTTTCTCTACTGATAAGGCTAGCAGTTGTAACACAGTGATTCATCGTCCAATATGTGGCATCTGGGAGCGCCCACTTCCAGCTATTGATATAGCTTGGTTTGTATTAAACGCGGTAGTTTATTCCAATCCAGGTTTGTTTCCTTGTCTAACCAGCACTGTCATTATTCGGTTCAATTTTTACATAGCGTTACAGATTTGTAACTTCGCTATTATTTCACTTTGATTTATTGGCAAAAACAAAGTATTTCGACCAATTTATGCAATATTTCAGCGAATTCTTCAACAACTAATTTAATGTTAAATCGCCCACTTTTCACAATATCTCGACCAACCTATACGAAACTTGCGCGAATTCCATAAAAGGAAAATACCCTTCAAATTCGGATAGCGCCATACATTTGATTATAGAGGTTTTATCAAATTATACTAATTTCTAATTTGTAATAATTATAATTTAGTATTGATTTTTAATTGAAAGTTGTTATCATTTAGTTATAACTAAAATACATGATAAAGGCGGGTTGAAAATGAGCAATAGTCAAAAGAAACATCTTACTACAAGCTGGGGAGCGCCGGTTGGGGACAACCAGAACTCCATGACGGCAGGACAAAGAGGTCCGACTTTAATTCAAGACGTACACCTTTTAGAAAAATTGGCGCACTTTAACCGTGAGCGTGTGCCAGAGCGTGTTGTGCATGCAAAAGGTGCCGGAGCTCATGGCTATTTTGAAGTGACAAATGATGTTACTGAATTCACGAAGGCTGCATTCCTTTCAGAGGTTGGCAAGAGGACACCACTTTTCATTCGTTTCTCGACAGTTGCGGGAGAGCTTGGATCAGCTGACACTGTTCGTGATCCGCGTGGATTCGCTGTGAAGTTTTATACAGAGGAAGGAAACTATGATATCGTCGGGAACAATACTCCAGTATTCTTTATCCGCGACGCAATCAAGTTCCCTGATTTCATCCATACACAAAAAAGAAATCCTCAGACACACTTGAAGGATCCAAATGCAGTTTGGGATTTCTGGTCATTATCACCTGAATCGCTTCACCAGGTCACTATTTTAATGTCTGATAGAGGCATTCCTGCTACATTACGCCATATGCATGGCTTTGGCAGCCACACGTTCAAATGGACAAATGCTGAAGGAGACGGTGTCTGGATCAAGTACCACTTCAAGACAGAGCAAGGAGTGAAAAACCTTACATCTGAAGCAGCTGCAAAAATCGCAGGAGAAAATCCTGACTACCATACAGAAGATCTATTCAATGCAATCGAAGCTGGCGACTTCCCTGCCTGGAAGCTTTATGTGCAGATCATGCCTCTAGAGGATGCGAATACTTACCGCATCGATCCATTTGATGTTACAAAGGTATGGTCACAGAAAGACTATCCATTGATTGAAGTTGGCCGCATGGTATTGGACCACAATCCGGAAAACTACTTCGCGGAAGTTGAACAGGCTACATTCTCTCCTGGAAACCTTGTGCCTGGCGTCGATGTATCACCTGATAAAATGCTTCAGGGCCGCCTGTTCGCATACTCGGATGCACATCGGTACCGTGTGGGAGCGAACCACAATCACCTGCCAATCAACAGGGCGAGATCGGAAGTGAACTCCTACCAGCGTGACGGCCAGATGCGTTTTGACGGCAATGGCGGTAAAAGCGTAAATTACGAGCCTAATAGTTTCGGTGGCCCAACTGAAGTGAACGAGCACAAGCAGGCGTCCTTCCCTGTCAGTGGCGTTGCCGAAAACGTTGGCTACGACCACTACGACCATTACACCCAAGCCGGTGACCTGTACCGTTTGATGAACAAAGAAGAACGCGAGCGCCTTGTTGCAAACATCGTAGCAGCAATGAAGCCTGTGGAGCGCGCCGACATCAAACTCCGCCAGATCGGCCACTTCTACAAGGCAGATCCTGAATACGGAACACTTATCGCTAAAGGTCTCGGCCTGCAGGTGCCTCAGGAAGTTTGATAGATGAAACGGATGTCCTTTAAGGGCATCCGTTTTTTCCTGCCTGCTTTTATAATGCAATCGCGATAGCGTTGATGACTGAAACTTTTCTGTGATTTATACCCCTGACAGGTCCCATACCGCTTCTTTATGTGACCGGTTTCTCCATTCCTTCCCTTGACCGGGCACATATCCAAGGTTTTCGGTCCTTCATCAACTCTATGACGGACACTTTTCTCCACTTCCCATGGGTTTTGTCCTTCATCAACTCTATGACGGACATTTTTCTCCACTTCCCATGGATTTCTGTCCTTCATCAACTCTATGACGGACACTTTTCTCCACTTCCCATGGGTTTCTGTCCTTCATCAACTCTATGACGGACATTTTTCTCCACTTCCCATGGATTTCTGTCCTTCATCAACTCTATGACGGACATTTTTCAGCGCTTGCCATGGATTTCTGTCCTTCATCACTCCGATGACGGACATTTTTCTGCGCTTGCCATGGATTTCTGTCCTTCATCACTCCGATGACGGACATTTTTCTGCACTGCCCATGGGTTTCTGTCCTTCATCACCCCGATGACGGACACTTTTCTCTAGGTTCCAATGAATTCTGTCCTTAAGAAAAAAAGAAGCTGTCAAAAGCTCTAAAAATGAGCTTTCGGACAGCTTCTAACTTCGGCTACTAGTTTTTTAGAATGTATGTGCCAAATCCTTAGCACGGGCGATTCCGTTTTCTTTGATTTCCTGTGCTTTTTCAGGGTTCGCATTTTGCCCTTCTAGATACAGGCATTCAGTAGAAGGTACACCGAAGAAATTCATGATTGTTTCGATGTAGCGGTGTCCCATTTCCATGCTTGCTGCTGGTCCTTCTGAGTAGTAACCTCCGCGAGCCTGGATGTGAAGGGCTTTTTTATCTGTCATTAAGCCCACTGGGCCTTCCTGTGTATATCTGAATGTTTTGCCTGCCACTGCGACAGCATCAAGGTATGCTTTCATCACAGGTGGGAATGAGAAATTCCATAGTGGTGTGACAAAAACAAATTTGTCTGCTGCTGTGAACTGGTCAACGAGTTCAGCAAGACGGCCGATCTTTGCCTGCTCTTCTGTTGAAAGCGCTGAGAATTCCGTACCTTTCTGCAGCTTTCCCCAGCCGCCCAATACGTCTGCATCGATATACGGAATGTGTTCTTTAAATAAGTCCAGATGAATAACTTCATCGTTCTGGTTCTGAGATTTGTATGTTTCGATGAATGCTTTTCCTGCAGCCAAACTGAAGGACTGTTCTTCAGTCAGCGGATGTGCTGTGATGTATAAAACCTTTGCCATGATGCAATTCCACCTATCTAGTTTAAAATTTCGCAACTATTTCGATATAAATAAATCTTGAAATTAAAATAGTTTACTTCGAGATAATACTCCGGTTTGAACGTTAGGTCAATTTAAATGCTTACTGGAAAATCCTTCTAAGATCCGTGGCCAATCAAGCGGATTTTTTCAAAGCACTTATCCTTCCCTGCTGCCTGCTGATACCAGATTGATACGGTTTCCTGAAGGATCAGAAGTAATATACACACCATTTTCACTTGTAACAGTTGCCCCTATTTCTTCTAGCCGGACAATCGTTTCATTTACTGCATGTACGTTTGGCAGTATCAATGTAAATGATTGCAGCCCGACACTATTGATTGACGGTACAGGTGCTCCAACCCCATTCCATGTATTCAGTCCAATATGGTGATGATAGTGGCCGGAAGAAATGAATAGAGCCTGTGATCCATAACGGCAAACCACTTCAAATCCAAGACCTTTCGTGTAAAAGTCCTCTGTATTGGCTAAATCAGAAACATGCAAATGGATGTGACCCATGACTGTGTCTTCTGGCAGGCCATTCCACAATCCATCCACTCCCTCTGCAAGCAGATTTTCTGCATCCAGAGCTTGGGTAGCCATCACCACTTCGTTATTATTCCAATCCCATTTTGATGCTGGGCGATCTGTATAGATTTCAATCCCATTGCCATCAGGATCCGCTAAATAAAGGGCTTCACTTACCAGGTGGTCGGATGCCCCCTGAAGAGGATAGCCTACCTTTACAAAGTGCCTTACTATATTTGCTAAATCAGAACGCTGGGGCAATAAAAGCGCAAAATGGTATAGTCCCGAGGTTCTTGCCTGTTTTGGTATGACGTCTGCTGGCTGTTCAATCGAAAGCAATACTTTCTCTCCGTCAGCAGTCAGCTTTGCTGAACTTTCAGTTTGCTCATATACTTTAAATCCAATTACTTCCTTATAAAAGGCAAGTGCGCGCTCTAAATTTTGGACCTTAAGATTGACCTGTCCTACGAAAGTAACTGGTGGCTGATGAAAATTCATATATGATTCCTCCTTTTGATATTGCTTAAGCTTTTTTAGATTGAAAAAGAACATTATCCAAAGCGAAAAGCGACTTATTTGTCATTGCAAGATAAATAGAGATTGCCAATAAAGCTAAGTCCAATTCATATCCAACCATCTGGCCGTTTCCAAGGAATCCTCCAGCCAGCTTTACTTTTACAATAGCAACAGCTAGAACGACCGCAAATAGGATTGAAATAATTCTTGTCCCCACTCCCAACACCATTGCCAAGCCGCCAACTAATTCGATGAGCGCTACCAGATACGCTGTGAAACCTGGCAATCCAAGGCTGTCAAAGAAACCAACTGTGTTTTCAATTCCTCCCTGGAACTTTGCTGCACCATGAATTAGAAATGTGATACCCAATATTACCCTTAAAATCGTTGCGCCTGCTTCATTATTTTTTATCATTGCCTTTTCCTCCAAATTAATTTTTTCGAGTATATTAACTGCAGTTGAATATATAATTCGTTAGTTACTTACTTTATGTAAGTTATTATATTTTTTGTTATAAGGTTTCGTCAAGTAATTATTTTATAAAAAGTAATTTATTTTTTCTTTCGTATGTTTATAATATAAGTAAGGAGTGATGGAGATGGATAAGTCGATTTGTCCCAGATTTGAAAAAGCCATGACCATCCTGAGCCAGCGTTGGACTGGATTGATCATATATCAGCTGCTTTCAGGGCCACAGCGGTTCTGCACAATTGAATCTTCCATTGGAGTCAGTGGTAAAGTTCTTTCCGATCGGCTGAAAGATTTAGAGAATGAAGGAATTATTAACAGAGAAGTCTATGCAGAAACGCCCGTCAGGATCGAATACTCACTAACTGAAAAAGGGAAGGCTCTCGAACCTCTTATGAGGGATATTGAAAAATGGTCCCAGAGCTGGCTGGAAGCGTGAATATATTTTCAAAAGGGAATTAAAAGAAGCACTCGATCATCGTCGAGTGCTTTTTTGCGTAGAAAAAGACACATGAAAATTCATGCGTCTTTTCAAATATCTTCTATCTATCTTCCTAAAAATGAATTCAACATCCAAATATGCTTTTCTAAGCTTGGGATTAGATAGCAGCAAATCATGCCTCCTTTAAATTTTCCAGACAAGTTCTGTGCTAGTACCGGCGCAAAATGCAAAATTCTCCATAAACTATACATAAAAACAAATAAATTTCTCCAAACTATATGAATAGAACTGGAGGTGAACGCACATGGGATTGTTCAATGCGATTAACCAGTGGAGAAATACTAGATATGAGAACCATGTTACGAATATGAAGGATCAGAATAAATGCCCTGACTGCCATGGAAGAGGGTATTATGCCTTTTCTGCCAATGAGTTTGTCTATTATGCCGCTCCATACGAATGCCCTGGCTGCAATGGAAGTGGTTTGTATGCAGACTGGAACAATAGTTCAAATTAAACAATGGCCCCTGCTTTCGGCAGAGGCCATTCTTCTTTGTTCAATAGACTGTTTTTTTACCAGAGATTCAAACATTCTCCAGCAGAGGAATCATTTTCGTTTATTCTCTTCCTGCTTGATCCAATACCTGATGCCCTTCCCGGCAAAAGGCTCGTCCCTGAACCGTGGAATGACATGCAAATGAGCATGGAAGATTGATTGCCCACCAGCCTTCCCTGTATTCCAGCCCACACTGTATCCATCGGGAGAAAATTTCTCATCAAGAATCTCCTTGGCACCCAGCAGCAATTCTCTTGAATCATTCCACTCCTGCTCTGATAACTCAAATACATCCTGTTTATGCAGTTTCGGAATAATCAGCCCGCTCCCTTGAAGGACTTTCTGCTCTGATTCCTTCTGGATGAAGTAACAACTCTCATTCTCGAGGACAATCTCCTGCTCTTCATCTGTAAGTACGCTGCAATATGGACAATCATTTATGTACATCTGCCTGCCTCCTAAGAAAAGCGCAAGCGCCTTGTTCAGCCCCGACAAGCGCTGGAGGGCCGACCGGTGAAGTCGCTCTTTGACTTCATTGGCCGGACCGAAATCGAAATGTGTAGGCGACTGCCCAACTCCGAAAAGCGCTGGAGGTCCTGACAGTGAAGTCGCTCTTTGACTTCATTGGCAGGACCGAAGCGTCTCGAGGAGTTAGGAGCCGCAAAAAGACAAGCGTCTCGAGGGGCTAGGCGCTGGAGCTCGACAATTCTCAAAGTGAATTTAATACTTTCTTATCTCCTAAAAAAACAGTGCCTCAGGACACTGCTTCTGTAAAATCTATTACTTTACCAATTTCTTCATCGCATGAATCTGGCCAAGATGATAGGATTCATGAAACAACGCCATGTTGGCAAGTTCCCCGAATGTTTCCAGTCCGAGAAAAGGCTTTTTCAACTTTTCATCAAGCATCTCTGCCGGAACTTCTTTAAGCCAGCCCAGCTGTGCTTTCAATTGTTCGGTTAATACAGCAACAGAAGGGATGTCCCCGCTCCACTCAGATGGCCTTGTCCCATTGCCGAAAAGCTGTACATAATTCTCCGGGAGATAAGTTGACTTTTTCGGGTACCCCATCATGAATTGTTCGGTAACCGTGAGAACATGCCCGATGTTCCAGTGGATATTGTTATTAAAGCCATCTGGCTGAACACTTGCCTGTTGTGGAGTGACTCCTTCAATTTCCCTTAGAAAAAAACCCCTCGTCATTTCAAAATGCTTAAATAATAGTTCGCTCATAGTATTACTCCCTCCTGCTTGTACTTCATATTATCTTTATTCTAAATTTACCCAGTGTATGCTGCAAGGATTAAGAACGGCCTTTCAACCAATACCTTAATAGGTATTTTTTTAGCGCAAAAGGAAATTCTCTGACAAATTTTGTTCAAAACATTATGGCTGATATGTGACTTCACATTATTTTCACAGATTTATTAAATTCCATTTGATATTTTAAAAATGTAATAATCATTCATTATTTTTGAAGGGAAGCGATTTAGATGTTCGCGAAATGGTTAAGGGAAAACAATGTTGCTGCTGGCCTGTTGACTGTGATTCGTGTATGGCTTGGATACAACTGGATGACTGCTGGATGGGGCAAGCTGACTGGGGAAGGGTTTAATGCCACAGGATATTTGAAAAATGCTGTCGCCAACCCGGTAAAAGGTCCGGATGGAAACATGGTGTACGGCTGGTATGTGAACTTCCTTGAAAGCTTTGCGATCCCGAACGTGGAACTCTTTAACTTTATCGTCCCACTTGGTGAATTCCTCGTCGGCCTCGGATTGATCCTTGGTACGTTGACAACTGCCGCCATGTTCTTCGGCCTAGTGATGAACTTCAGTTTCTTTCTTGCAGGAACAGTATCCCATAACCCGACTGACATCTTCTTCGGCTTCATCATCCTGTTCGCAGGTTACAATGCTGGAAAATATGGATTGGATCGCTGGGTCATTCCTTTCATCTCCAGGACTGTTTTCAAAAAAACACCCGAGGCAGCGTATAAAGCTGCTTAATAAAAGAAGCTGTAGTGTTTGTGCATGATCCGGAATTACTTTAATAAGATATTCGCAAAAAATCCCCTCCGCTGAAAATTAGCGGAGGGGATTTTATATGCTTGTTTAATTTCCAGACAAGCTTTTCAGAAGAATTTTTTTCCTAAAGCCTCCGCTGCGGTTCTTTTTCAGCTGGCGCATGAATTCCACTTCAGACTCCGTGATGCCGCGATGCTCTGCAATCGCATAGACTACTTCAAGCAGGTCGACGATTTCACCAAGCAGCCTGTCCGTTCCGGCAGAGCGGAATTTTTCAACTTCCTCATTGAATTTTTCCATAAGTTTCTCACTATACTGACTGCTATCCAATACTTCAAAGTCCACTTCTCTACCCTTTTCCTTCATTAATTCGGGAAAATAATCTCTTACAAGTTTGTTATATTCCTTTTTCTCCATGTCAAGTCTCCTTTTGCTGTCCTATTGATAAACATATCCCTAAATTTATGTATTCAAACGCAATTCAGTAGATTCCCATTTATCACGGAAATATTGGTAAAAAAAGATTCCACCATTTGTTCAGATGTTTAACCCCATGCATTATTTTTCAAAGTCATGTTTGTGTTACAATATTCACACTGATGGACAGATGACGGAGGATTGACATGGATACACGACAATTGGCGTATTTTGTTCAGGTTGCGAAAGACAATAGTTTTACGATTGCAGCAAGGAATCTCCACCTATCCCAGCCTGCTTTAAGCAAAATGATCAAAAAACTGGAAGAGGATCTTGGTGTCCAGCTCTTCGACCGGTCTGAACACAAGATGGCTTTGACAGATGCTGGAGAAAGGCTGTTTGACGAAGGACAAAGGCTGCTGCTGGAAATGGATTCGATTACAGAATCGATCCAGGATACGAAGAATCTAAGAACAGGGAATGTCAGTGTTGGAATTCCCCCTGTCATTGGGACAAGCTATTTCCCTCCGCTGATTGCCAATTTCCGGCAAGAATACCCTGGAATCAATCTGTCGATCATTGAAAATGGAGCAGTCACCGTTTATGAAATGGTTGAAAAAGGGTTTGTTGACCTCGGGCTTGTCATTTTGCCAGAGCTTTCTGACCGGATCGAATATATTCCCGTGACGGAGGATCAAGCCGTACTGATTGTTCATAATGACCACCCGCTGGCAAGCAGGGACAAGGTTGTCTTTGAGGATTTAAAGAATGAATCCTTCGCTCTTCTCGATGAGACTTTCCTGCTCCACCACCATGTTATCAAAGCCTGCAAGGAAGCTGGATACGAACCCAATATTTACTTCAAGAGCTCACAATGGGATTTCCTTACTGAGCTGGTTTGCCTCAATCAGGGCATTACGATTCTGCCCCGGCCGATACTTGCAAGGTTCAACAGCAAGAGCATCAAGCAAATCCCGATTGATCATCCCGCTATGAAATGGCGCATCGCGATCATTCTCAAAAAGAATAAGTATATCTCATTTGCGGCAAAGAAATTTATTGAATTTGTAAAAGAACATATAAAATAGAATCCTAAACAGGAGTGCAAGGGGTATACCTTGCACTCTTGTATTTTTCGTACCATAACCAAAAGTTATCACAGATATGATTAATATGTATTTTCATTTATTCCTGCTAACGCTTACATTAAAAAGAGTACTAATTATAGATCATGTAGGGGGCTTACATTTATGAATAGAATGGAAGGCAAAGTTGCTATTGTTACTGGAGGAGCACGAGGTATTGGACGCCAAATTGTGGAAACGCTTGCACAAGAAGGCGCGAAGCTAGTTTATTCTTTAGATATGGGTACTGGTGAATATGAATTACCAAATGTGCGCCACGTGCAGCTCAATGTAACGAAGCGTGACCAAGTTGCGAAATTTGTCGAAGAGGTAAAAAATGAGTTTGGAACAATTGATGTGTTAGTAAACAATGCAGGAATCACTCGTGATGCCTTGATTCAGAAAATGACTGAAGATATGTGGGATGCAGTTATTGATGTTAACTTGAAAGGTGTTTTCAACCTTACACAGGCTGTTGCGCCAATCATGATGGAAAACGGAAAAGGTTCCATTGTCAGCATCTCATCTGTTGTTGGAGTATACGGAAATGTCGGCCAGACGAACTATGCAGCAACTAAAGCCGGTGTAATCGGCATGACTTATACATGGGCGAAGGAGTTCACGCGTAAAGGAGCAGCGGTCCGCTCAAATGCAATCGCTCCAGGCTATGTAGAAACAGAAATGATGGCAACCGTACCTGATAAGGTGCTACAGCCAATCAGGGAAAAAACACCGCTTGGCCGCCTTGGAAAGCCTCAGGAAATCGCAAACGCAGTGCTGTTCCTTGCAAGCGATGAATCCAGCTATGTCAATGGCCACGTCCTTGAGGTAACTGGCGGATTAAGATTATAACCTAACCTTGGACAAAACAAGAATACAGACCATGAGGTGTTAACCATGTCTACTGTAAAAATCATTACATCAAAAGAAGCAGCAAACCTGATCACCGACAATGCCGTTCTCGGCCTGGGCGGATTTATCGGGGTAGGCGTTGCCGAAGAAGTCTATATAGAAGTAGAAAATAGATTCCTTGAAAACCAGTCTCCAAAAAATTTAACCCTGGTTTATGCAGCAGGAAATGGTGATGGTGTGGATCGCGGCATGAATCACTACGCTCACGAAGGGCTTGTAAAAAGAATCATCGGCGGGCATATGGGACTTGCCCCAAAGTTCCAGCCTCTTGTTGTTAATAACATAATTGAAGCGTATAACCTTCCACAGGGTGTCATTTCACAAATGTTCCGTGATGGAGCAGCAGGCAAACCGAGAACGATTACCCATGTCGGACTTGGAACCTTTGTTGATCCTGACCTGGATGGCGGGAAACTGAATGAAGTAACAAAAGAGGAAATCGTTGAAAAAATAAAGTTCGATGACAAATCTTATCTTGCCTATAAAACTCAGAAACTGGATTTTGCTCTATTGAAAGGTTCTGTCGCTGATGAAAACGGTAATATTAGCTTTGAAAAGGAACCGCTCACACTCGAGATTCTTTCAATCGCCATGAACGCCCGCAACAGAGGAGGAAAAGTAATTGTACAGGTAGAAAAACTCGTAAAAAGCGGATCAATCGATCCAAAGCTGGTTGCCATTCCGGGGATTCTTGTTGATTATGTTGTCATTGCCGAAAATGCGGAAAATCACATGCAAACGTTTGGTACCCAGCATAACGAGGATTTTTACCGTGGCGATGTCATTCACAAGCAATCAGATCAAACTTATCCGCTAAACGAGCGCAAGGTTATTGCCCGCCGTGCAGCAATGTTATTGAATGAAGATATAAAAGTACTAAACTATGGAATCGGAGTGCCAGAAATTATTGCGAAAGTCCTTCAGGAAGAAGGTATGAGCGATCAGTTCACGCCAACATTAGAACCTGGTGCAATTGGCGGTACCGCAGCAGGCGGACTGGATTTTGGCTGCTCAATCGGCCCGCAGGCAATCATCGATCAGCCATATATGTTTGATTTTTACGATGGCGGAGGAATTGATGCAGCATTTCTGGGACTGGCTCAATGTGATGCTAAAGGAAATATTAACGTTTCGAAGTTCGGTCCTAAAATTGCTGGATGCGGTGGATTCATCAATATTACCCAAAACGCGAGCCAAATTGCATTTTGTGGAACCTTCACTGCCGGAGGGTTAAAGGTGCAGGCAGCTAACGGAAAGCTTGAAATCCTCCAGGAAGGCAAAGCAAAAAAATTCGTTGAAGACGTTGAACAGATTACCTTCAGCGGCGATGTGGCCAGAGAAAACAAGAAAAAGGTTATTTATATAACTGAACGCGCAGTATTCGAACTCTTGCCAGAAGGATTAACTCTTACAGAAATCGCTCCTGGCGTAAATCTTGAAAAGGAAATATTGTCCCAAATGAATTTCAGGCCTTTGATTGCCAAAGACTTAAAATTAATGGACAGCAGGATTTTCACAAACGAGCCGATGGGTTTAAAAGATTTGAAACCTTCGAGCTTCCGAAAAATAGCAGCAATCTAATCAATCATAACTTTTGTTTTTAGAGAGGAGTTCCCTATATGGAGCTATTCATTATACTTTTAGCGCTTGGATTATTGATGTTCACAGCCTATAAAGGATATTCAGTCATCCTTTTTGCACCAATCGCAGCCCTGCTTGCAGTGCTTCTGACTGACCCAAGCCATGTGCTTCCTTTTTTCAGCAACATCTTCATGGAGAAGATGGTCGGATTCATTAAGAACTACTTCCCTGTATTCTTGCTGGGTGCGATCTTCGGTAAGGTCGTCGAAATGTCCGGGATTGCCGAATCAATCGCCAAATCGATCATAAAATTGGTCGGCGGCACACGCGCAATCCTTGCCATCGTTTTGATGGGCGCTATTTTAACATACAGCGGTGTGAGCTTGTTCGTAGTCGTATTTGCCGTCTATCCTTTTGCTAAAAACTTATTCAGGCAGGCCAACATCCCTAAAAGGCTTATTCCGGGAACAATTGCACTTGGAGCGTTCACTTTCACAATGGATGCACTTCCTGGAACACCACAGATCCAGAACGTTATTCCAACCAGTTTTTTTGGTACAGATATTTACGCGGCACCAGTACTCGGAATCATTGGTGCAATCCTTGTTTTCTCATTAGGTATGCTATATCTTGAAACGCTCAGAAAGAAAGCTGCAAAGCGCGGCGAAGGCTTCTATGGTTTTGATAATGCTGAATCAGCCGCAGCAGCTGAAGCTGATGCTCTTGAGGAAGGCGTTAACAGCATTGATATGACTGCTAAAACCAGCACATTAAGAGCTGTAATGGCTTTTGTACCTTTGGTGCTTGTAGGAGTAGCCAACAAATTCTTCACGGTGAACCTGCCAAAATGGTATCCGAATGGCTTTGATTTTTCTGAAATCGGCCTGGATTCATACGGTACAGTCCAGATGTCCGGAGTTGTCGGAATCTGGTCCGTTGAACTGGCGCTGATCCTTGGTATTCTGGCAACGCTTCTATATGACTGGAAGAAAGTTACCGGCGGCTTCAAAGTTGGCGTCAACACAGCGATTGGCGGTGCTTTGCTTGCATCAATGAACACAGGAGCAGAATACGGTTTCGGCGGAGTCATCTCTTCTCTTCCAGGCTTCTCTGTTGTAAGTAAAGGAATCTCCAGCACATTCACGGATCCGCTTGTCAACGGAGCTGTCACAACGACTACGCTTGCCGGTGTGACCGGTTCGGCTTCAGGCGGAATGGGAATCGCCCTCAGCGCAATGGCTGATACGTATATGAAGGCAATCACTGAATTTAATATCCCGCCAGAAGTTATGCACCGCGTAATCTCAATGGCATCTGGCGGCATGGATACACTCCCTCACAACGGAGCAGTCATCACATTGCTTGCTGTTACCGGGTTGACTCATAAACAATCATATAAAGATATTTTTGCAATCACAATCATTAAAACATTGGCTGTATTCTTCATTATTGCAGTCTACAAGCTAACTGGACTAGTATAATAATAACAACAGCAAAGGGGGAGAATATCCCCCTTTCTTATCTTGATTTCGAAAGGGGCAGTAAAAATGGAAAATACAATTGTTATTGCAAGCGCAGTGAGGACCGCTACTGGAGCATTTGGCGGAGCTTTTTCAAATGTATCAGCAGTGGACTTAGGTGCAGCGGCTATTAAAGCAGCACTGGAAAAAGCGAATGTAAGCTCTGAGGTTGTCGATGAAGTCATCATGGGAAATGTCCTTCAGGCTGGCCTGGGCCAAAACCCGGCACGTCAGGCTGCTATGAGAGCAGGTCTCCCTGAGACATGTCCATCCATGACGATCAACAAGCTATGCGGTTCAGGCTTGAAAGCTGTTCACCTGGCTTATCAGGCAATCGCTGCAGGCGAAGCCGAGATCGTTGTCGCTGGCGGAATGGAAAACATGAGCCAGGCTCCTTACGTTCTTAAAGGTGCCCGTGATGGCTTCAAGATGGGTGACCAAAAGCTTGTTGATACATTGCTTGGCGATGGCCTTGTGTGTGCATTTAATGACTACCATATGGGTATTACCGCTGAAAATCTTGCCGAAAAATATGAAATTTCCCGCAATGAACAGGATGTTTTCGCAGTAAAGAGCCAGAACAGAGCAGAAGCAGCGATTACTTCAGGCCGCTTCAAAGATGAAATCGTCCCTGTCGAAGTGAAGCAGCGAAAAGGAGATCCAATCATTGTCGATCAGGATGAGCATCCTAAATTCGGCAGCACTCTTGAGAAAGCAGGAAAGTTAAGACCTGCATTCAAAAAAGACGGAACGGTTACAGCAGCGAATGCTTCCGGAATCAATGACGGTGCAGCTGCAGTTGTTGTGATGAGCGGCAAAAAAGCAAAAGAACTTGGAGTCACTCCACTTGTAACCATCAAGGCTAATGCTTCAGCAGGGGTTGACCCGTCCATCATGGGAATCGGTCCGGTTGATGCTGTTAAAAAGGCACTGAAAAAAGCAGATATGGAACTAACGGACATCGATTTAGTAGAAGCAAATGAGGCTTTTGCAGCGCAGGCTCTTTCTGTCATGAAGGAACTTGGCATGAGCGAGGAGAACGTCAATGTCAATGGTGGAGCAATTGCGCTTGGCCACCCGATTGGCGCGAGCGGTGCAAGAGTTCTTGTCACGCTGATCCATGAACTGAAGAAGCGTGAACAGAAATACGGCTTGGCAACCCTCTGTATCGGCGGCGGAATGGGTGTAGCAACGATCATCGAAAACGTTTAATTAATAGAGAAAGCCTGTGGTCCGCACCACAGGCTTTCGTATTTTAGCAGATTTCAAATTACATAGTCATCCGTTAGTTTGCTGCAGGCATTTGAAAGATTCTGCAGGCATTCCATCCTTAATCTCTCATCGCAGATAAAATCATTCAGGAGCTCCTCTTCCAGCTTCATCTGTATTTGATGAATTTCTTCCTGGAACCTCTCCCTTTTTTCAACATCTGCCAAATGAAACTCAATTTCCCGCTCAAAATACTCTACCGTCCCAAATAAAACAGTCAATGATTCCTCCACCTTTCGTAATTAGTCCCCAGTATAAAATAGAACAAACCTGCCAAAAGGATTGTTTTTATCTGTTAAGTCAAGTTCCTTAAGTTTTATTTAACCTCACAAAGGCTCTGCAAACGTCAAATCCATTATTTGTTGCAATATTTTGATTTTAGCGCATAAAAGGAATTGACCTCTGACTCAACAATAAAAAAATCCTCCCAAAAGATGGCGGATTTTTTCAGCAAGCGGCAAAAACCAAACCATTTGCCTATCTATTATGGTCATCCGATCTTTTTTGGCAACCCGACGATCATAGCTAAACGCCTTAGACTCGTGGCTTTGCGTCCTTACCTTTCGATAAGTTTGCCTTTTTCAGTTCTAATTAAAATATAAATCTTTGGTCCCTTCTATTCAACAAAATTCGCCATTTTCCAACATAAATGAGTATATTTTCCTATATCCTTATGATTAAGTAATATACAAATACATGAAATAATCATTTTCCAAAGACAGGGAATGTTTCCACAATGTAATATAGCAGCAATCTGAATGTAAAACTCACTTGCTAGAATAGATAGAAGAAGCTTTATTACAGGCGAATGGCAGGAGGATCCGTATGGAACAGCATGTTAAGATATCGCTAGATGACTGGAAAGCAGAAATAGAAGAAGTTCTTAAAGAGATTGATGCGGAATATGAAGAAGTGAAAAATGAGCTGAAGGTCTATACATATAAATTCAACATCACGAAGCAGGTCGTCCAATCGACTGTAAATCCTGATTTAAACAGGAAAATCCGCGAATTGTACCATCAGCCTTTTGAACAGAAATTCAATGAATTAAAAGAGTACATCAAGGAACTGGAAGAGAAAAAACGAGTCTTCCAGATGTTCACCGATAAAATTGATAAAATCACGGAAAAAGAAGAAACACCTACGCTTGCAGTTGCACAACCGGAGTGAATGAACAAAGCCTGTCTGAATCGAAATCAGACAGGCTTTGTTCATTTTTAAAAGCAAGATTTTGATATTATTTTTTCCACCATGAATCAAACATGGATGCAGGTACATGGCGTTTGTGTTCTGACGTTACATATCTGCCTTCAATTTTTGCTGCATCTGCCTCGGCAATTTGCTTTCCTTCCAAGTAATCATCGATGGCTTCATAGCTCACACCAAGTTCGGTCTCGTCTGCCTGGAGCGGTTTATTGTCAAGAAGATCTGCTGTCGGCTCCTTAAGATATAATCTGGCTTCAGCGTTCAGAGCCTTGAGCAGCTCCCTGCCCTGTCTCTTATTCAGGCCGGTCAGCGGAAGCAAGTCGGCTCCCCCATCACCATATTTCGTGAAGAACCCTGTTACTGCTTCTGCAGCATGGTCTGTACCAATTACAAGCAAGCCTTCCTGGCCGGCGATCGCATACTGTGTGATCATCCTCATTCTGGCCTTTGCATTGCCTTTATTAAAATCAGTCATCGCCTCGCCAATCGCATCTTCAAATTGTGTATTGAAGGTGTCGACTGCGGGCTGGATATTAAAGGTGATTGTTTTGTCGGGCTGTATGAATTCAAGTGCAAGCTGTGCGTCCTCTTCATCCTTTTGTACAGCATATGGAAGTCTTACAGCGACGAATTTTGCCTCTTTCCCTTCGGAACGCAGTTCTTCCGCCGCCAGCTGTGCAAGCCTTCCGGCAAGTGTAGAATCCTGGCCGCCGCTGATGCCAAGAACGAAACCTTTCGCTCTTGATGTATGGAAGTATTCTTTCAGAAAGTCGATCCGCTTTCGGATTTCCTCTTGAGGATCAATTTCCGGGCGCACGTTCAGCGCTTCAATTATCTGTTTTTGCAAGCTCATAATAAACCTCCTAAATCTTTAAAAACTATTTATTACGCTGAGTTAAATTAGACTGTTGATTTCCGTTCCAGGCGCTTCGCTTTCCGCGTGGCTGGCGCTGAGCCTCCTCGTCGCAAGCTCCTGCGGGGTCTCACCTGTCCAGCTGATCCCGCAGGAGTCTGCGCGCCTTCCACTCCAATCAACAGGGTTTAAGAAACTATGTTTAAGTCTTAACACAGCCATTTATAAAAGAGCATATCCCTTCCATAGAGTAAAGTCCAGATTTTCGTCAGGAAATCTGACATGCTTGCTATATTGGAAAAACAAATCATTTATTCTTTATTTTTACCCATAAGCCGCTCATTCTTAACATTTTGTCCGCTTCGATTTTTTTGCTAGACTATTACTAGTAATACAAGGAATGCTATATCATATTGGAGGCTTTGCAAATGACAACTCATGAGAAATACTCAGGCTACTTTGGTACATATACTAAGGGCGACAGCGAAGGCATCTATTCCTTTACCCTTGATGCTAAGAACGGTAAAATCATCGACGTTCAGGCAGCTGCCTCGCTCGAAAATCCAACCTATCTGACGATCAGTGAAGATAACCGCTTGCTGTATGCTGTGGCAAAGGAAGGAAGTTCTGGCGGCGTGGCGGGGTTCAGGATTTCTGAATCAGGTGAGCTGTCTCCCATCAATACACAGCTTTCGGAAGGTGCATCACCATGCCATGTCAGCGTGAACAAGGATAACACCTTGCTTTTGTCAGCTAACTATCACAAAGGCTCAGCAGATTCTTATTTGCTTGACCGGGAAAACGGTATGATTGAGGCTGGGCTGTCAAGCGTGGCCCATGAAGGTTCAGGTCCGGATGAACGCCAGGAAAAAGCGCATGCACACTATGCCGGATTCACTCCCGATGAGAAATATGCAGCAGTCATCGACCTCGGCATCGACCAGCTGCTTACCTATTCATTGGATAATGGCCAATTAATAGAGAAGAGTGTGCTGCATATTGCGCCAGGAAGCGGTCCAAGGCATCTCGTTTTCCATCCAAATAACAAAATCGCCTATTTAATGACTGAATTCAGTTCAGAGGTTCTCGTCTTGAAATACCAATCAGATGATGGCCGCTTTGAACAGATTCAGGCGATTTCCACTCTGCCTGAATCCTTCAAGGAAAACAACCAGGGAAGTGCAATCCATATCTCTTCTGATGGAAATTTCGTCTACGCAGCCAATCGCGGACATGACAGCATCGTTATTTTCAAGGTGGATCCTGAAAGCTTTAAGCTGTCATTTGTCGAACACACTTCAACAGAGGGCAACTGGCCAAGGGATTTCGTGCTGGATCCAAGTGAAAAGTTCCTGATTGCCACAAACCAAAATTCCAGCAACGCAGCGCTTTATTCACGTGACACAGAAACAGGCAAATTGACGCTGCTTCAATCAGATGTCAGGGTGCCGGACCCGGTTTGTGTGAAATTTTTAAATTACTAAAAGAAAAGGGAAGGTGCTTTTCAGGCACCTTCCCTCTCTTTTATTTATCACTCGGGAAGCTTACTCCCATTTGCTTTCTTGCTTCATCTAAAATCTTCATCGTGATTCTTGAGTTTTCGAGCGAGTTGTTCATTGATTCCATTTTCCCCTGCTGAATCAATGAGATAAATTCTTCTGCTTCATAAAACATGTTATCAGTAATCTGCTCTCTTGATATGTCTTCTTTCCTGCCGTCTCGATAAAGGATTTCCACTTTTTCAGGCGTACTGATTTTATCGACCCTGATATTCCCGTCTTCGCCATGGATTTCAGATGGAAGTGCAGAGTCGGTAATTTTCGAGAACATGATGACTGCATCCATCTCATCGTATTTCAATAACAGGCTTCCTTCCCCGTCAACCCCGGATTCGAGTACATAGCCGTTCGCCTGAATCGATTTTGGTTCCCCAAACATGACGACAAGCGGATAGATACAATAGATTCCAATATCCATCAGTGAACCTGCTGAAAACTCAGGATTGAAGGCATTCAGCACTGCGCCCTCTTTATATTTATCATAGCGTGAGGAATACTGGCAATAGCTTGCGAAATACCTTCTGACTGTGCCTATTTTATTCAGATTTTCCTGAACAGCCCTGAAGTTCGGCATCAAGGTGGATTTTAATGCTTCCATCAGGACGACATTATTTTCTTTAGCCACCTGGATCATTCTGTCTAATTCTCCGCTGTTAGAGGCAATCGCCTTTTCACAAATTACATGCTTGCCATTTTCCATAAACGTGATTGCCTGGCTTGCATGCATTGAATTTGGGCTGGCAATATACACTGCATCTATCACATCGCTCTTCGCCATCTCTTCCAGGTCGGTAAAAATCGTGCTGACACCAAATTTATTCCCGAATTCTGCAGCTCGCTCTTCTGTGCGTGAATAAACTGCAGCCAGCCTGAAATCGTTATGATGGCTTGCTCCTTTTAAAAATGCTTCTGTGATCCAATTCGTACCTACTACTCCGAAACGTACCATTTTGCTCATCCTTTCAAGTGCAACAATCATTGCAAAAACAGCAAATAACAAAAGCTGAAGGCAATGCCTGCAGCTTCTCTATTCATATTATCGAAATGGGAGCTCAATCACAAACTTTGTCCCTTTTGCATGTTCACTCTCGACATAAATTTCACCATCATGCATCTGGACGAGCTGTTTAACGATGGATAATCCGAGTCCAAATTCGCCGAATGGATTACTCGTCCTTGAAATATCGGCTTTATAAAAGCGATGCCAGATCTTTTCGATTTCCGATGGTTCTATCCCGATTCCTGTATCCTCGATTTCGATCAGCGTTTTGTTGCCTTCGATTTTTCCGCGGAGCCAAATCGTTCCGTTTTCGGTGAACTGGATGCTGTTTTTTGTGATATTGATCAGAATCTGAACGAGCCGGTCATAGTCAGCATGCACCATTGCCGATTCTTGTGCTTCAATCTCAATTTGATTATGGCGTTCCACCGCCTGCAGGTCGAGCTGGTCTTTGATGATTTCAAATACCTCAAGCACTTCAATGTCTTCTTTGAGAAGCTGGACCTGGTTTGAGCGGATTTTATCATAATCAAGATTTTCATTCACAAGCCTGATCAGGCGTTTTGTTTCCTGGCTGACAAGCTGGATGCCTCTGTCTTTTTCAGCTTCCGGAATCATATCATTTTTCAGCCCCTCGATCACTCCACTTATGGTAGTGAGCGGTGTCCGCAGTTCATGGGAAACATCCGACATAAACTGGCGTCGGCGGTTTTCAAGGCTCTCGATTTCAGACTTTGATTCATTCAGCTTGCTGACCATGCTGTTAAAATCGTTCGCCAGTTCGCCGATTTCATCAAAGTCAGAGGATGGAACTTTTACCGTATAATCACCTGCTGATACCATCGAGGTCGCTTCCTGAAGCTTCTTGATCCTGTTGACATGGATTCGCGATAGCAGCCAGCTCAGCAGGAAGGAGACCGCAAGCGCGATCAGGACAGTATAGAAAAGATACTTATTAATTTCGCCAATCATCTCCCGGGTACCGCTGATTGGCGAAGTAAGAAGGATTCCGCCAACGAAACGCCCCTGGTCCAAATAGGGCAATGCAACGAGGGTTACTGCCTTATCATAACGATCCAAGTCGTATTTCATGACAATCGGCTCACCATTTGTTAGCTTTGTCCATTCCTTTTCCGTGAACTCAATGGCCGGTCCCCTCCACCGGATTGGATTCAGCAGCTGAATATTCTCATCAAACACGCTGAACTGGATGTCCCTGCCGAACAGAACCCGTGCATACTGATTGATCACCTGGTCTGGGCGTTCATTTCCACGGTCAAGATCCCGAAGGATATTCTCGCCGTAAGAAATAAGCTCCTCTGTTTTATTTTCATATACCAGGGTTTCAACATACTGAGTGAACACCAGACTGAGAACAAGGAATGCCACGATGATGATGCTGATATGGCTGATGAATTGCTGATAAATATATTTAATCTTCATGCCCATCGACCGATTCATCATATTTATAGCCAACGCCCCAAACGGTATGGAAGAAAGGCTGTTCAGGAGTGCCAAGCTTCTTTCTCAGCCTCTTGATATGGACATCCACCGTCCGTTCATCACCGTAGTATTGATATCCCCATACTCGTTCCAGCAGCTGCTCTCTAGTAAAAACCTGGCGGGGATGCTGGGCAAAAAACAGCAGAAGGTCAAATTCCTTAGGAGTAAGGTTCGTGACGGGATTCCCGTCCAGCATGACTTCACGTGTTTCTTTGCTGATTTTGAGATGGCTTGTGCCGACCAGGCCTTTCTCTTCAGGCTGCTTCTTTTGATATCGCCGGGCAACCGCTTTGATCCTCGCCATCAATGCAAGGGGACTGAATGGTTTTGTCACATAATCATCCGCCCCCATTTCAAGGCCCAGAACCTGATCAGATTCGCTGTCCTTTGCTGTCAGCATGATAATCGGAACTTCACTCCCTTCCTGCCTGATTTTCCTGCAAAGTGTGACCCCATCCATTCCAGGCAGCATCCAGTCAACAATCAGCAGATCCCAGCCGCCATTCTTAAAAGCTGCGTACCCTTTTAGGCCATCGTGAACAAACTCCCCTTCGATCCCTTCTTTCAAAAAGAACATCTCGATCATTGAGCAGACACTTTCATTATCTTCAATCACTAATATTTTCACGTCTATCCCCTCTAATCCGACTTCTGTTATATCTAAATTATAGCGGAATGGAACCAGAATCAACTATTTCAGCCATTCTTACAGATTAATTAATCATTTGGCCATAGTTTGTTCATCTTTTGTAAAAATAGCTTAAAAGTCTCTCTATATAACAAAAAAACGCCAAGCAAAACTTGGCGAGTTTCCTAAAATCGATTGATTAATCCTTTTTAACCGGCAGTCCCTCTTCTTCCCAGGCGGAGAAGCCGCCTTCGAGATTGAGTACGTCCTTGAAGCCATTTTTCAGCAGCAGGCTTGTTCCGATTGCGGAGCGTGCGCCTGACTGGCAATGGGCGATGATTTTCTTGTCCTTCGGAATTTCATCAAGATGATCTGCCAGATTCCCGAGCATCATATGATGTGCTCCCGGTATATGGCCGCTGTCCCATTCGCTCTGGTTGCGCACGTCGATGACAAAGTAATCATCGTCTTCCATCAATTCTTTTGCCTTGCCTGCTGTGACATTCTTGTATCCCTCCAGGTTTCCTGTGAGTTCATTCTGGTCAATGTACCCTGTTACCTGGTCAAGACCGATGGACTGCAGAGATTTTTTCACGGCAGCCAGCTTATCAGGATCTGAGATCAAAACGATGTCCTGGTCGTAGCTTAACAGCCAGCCTGCCCAGTTCGTAAATGACTTGTTGTGTGGAATGTTGATCGTTCCTTCAGCATGTCCCTCCGCAAATTCCTTTGCCGGGCGTGTGTCAACGATCACTGCATCGCCGGAATCCGCTAAAGATACACGAGGAGTTTCTTCGCGGCGAAGCAGTTCCGGACCCTTTTTATTCAGCTTCTTCATCTGGGCGAAATACTTCGGAGGCTCAGGCTGCCCTGCAAGCAGCTCATCAACAAACTGGTCCTCCTCTTTAATTTGGAAAGCCCAGTTGAATTTCTTTTCATATCCCAATGTCGACATCGGGACTGCTCCAAGAGACTTTCCGCATGCACTCCCCGCACCGTGTGCCGGCCAAACCTGCAGGAAGTCCGACAGCTTTTCGACCTTGCGGAGAGACTCGAACATCTGACGCGCCCCTGATTCAGAAGTATTTTTAATTCCTGCCGCTTTTTCAAGCAGGTCTGGACGGCCGACGTCCCCTACAAACAAGAAGTCGCCCGTAAAAATCCCCATTGGTTCATTTGCGCCTCCTCCCTTGTCGGTCAGCAGAAATGAAATGCTTTCAGGTGTATGCCCAGGTGTATGAAGAACCTCAAAGTAAACATTCCCGATATTAAAAGTTGAACCCTCTGTCAACAATTCATGCTCATATTGCTCAACATATTCATACTTCCAGTCCTTGTCGCCTTCATCTGAAACAAATAGCTTTGCACCATGGTGATGGGCGAGCTCTCTCGCCCCTGAAAGATAGTCCGCGTGGATATGAGTTTCAGTTGCACTAGAAATTTTAAATCCTTCCTTTTTGGCAACATCCAGATAAGGCTGGATATTCCTCGCCGGATCAATCACAATTGCCTCGCCCGTTCTCTGGCAGCCAATCAAGTAAGACATATGGGCCAGCTCTTCGTCAAAAAAAGACTTGAAATACATACCAATTCCTCCTCCATTTTCCTAGCTATTGTACAGTTACTATTTACAAGATTACCCCTTCTATACCCCGTACCATATTTTTAAAAAACATTAATTATTGCCAGTACAGGAGGGCTGCCAACTTCCATTTTATACCTATAAGTGTATTTTACTCTGTTAAAGATTTCCTATCAAATATTAAACATGCTCCATATGGAACTGATGGATTCAGTTCTTAAATACAAAATTTTAAAATAACTGTGCTTTTTGCACTGTAATTCGCATTAGAATTAGCAAAATTGGTAACTAAATTAGCAATAAAAAATGCTTGGAGCATATCAATGTCCCCAAGCATGTATTTATATATTATTTTTCAACATTAGCACCCGTTACTTTAAGTGTAATTCTTCACAATCTTATTGTGGTTCTCATTTTAAATAATTTAGGGAATACTGCTCCTTTATAACAAAAACAAAAAAAGCTGAAGCTCAATCAATCTTCAGCTCTTGGACTAGTTCTAATTTGGTTCTATATAGTTTATATGTTTTATTAATAAGAACGATATGAATAAATAATCTAGATTGGAAATATTTTTACTCGATTTTAAGAATAACCTTCCCCTTTGTCCGTCCACTTTCAACGTGCCTATGAGCCTCTACAATTTCATTTAAAGTAAAGCACTTTTCAATTACAGGTCTTAATGTTTCTTTTTCTACTAGCACTCGTAAAAGATCCAAATCACTATCATTTGGTCTTGTAAGATGAATCTTAGCCTTCTTACTACCTAAGATAGAGCCTATCATTAATTGAATTGGATGATACTTGGGGTAGAGTGCGTGTTCTGTTATATAAATACCGTTCTCAGTAAGAGATCGCAAGCAACTGAAAAAGGTCCTCTTTCCAATAGCATCAAGTATGATATTGTATTTTTTTCCGTTGTGAGCAAAATCTTCTTGAGTATAATCAATGACATGGTGAGCCCCTAAATCTCTAATCCACCCAATATTCGATGTACTACAAACGGCTGTTACTTCAGCACCGTAGTATCTGGCTAGCTGAACAGCAAAGTGTCCTACTCCACCTGATGCTCCATAGACTAATATTTTATCGCCAGCTTTTATCTGTGCGACATCTCGCAATGCTTGTAAAGCTGTCTGAGCAGCACATGGTATTGCAGCTGCCTCCTCAAAAGTTGAGTTTTTTGGCATAAGGCTTAAAACATTTTGTCGCGGGCAAACATATTCCGCATGGGAGCCTACACAACTTCCAAAAACATGATCTCCAACCTTGAACTTTTGTACATTTTTACCTACTACTTCGACTATACCTGCAACGTCTATTCCCAGAATTTGAGTTTTTGGTTTTGTAAAGCCATTCTCTAATCTAGTAGGAATATAACCTTTTCGAAATAAATTATCATATTGATTTATTGAGGCGGCAACAACTTTAATTAATACCCTATCTTCTTCTTTGATAGACGGCTTAACAACATCTCTTATCTCCATAACGTCCGGGGAACCATAGGATTCATAAATAGCTGCTTTCATACTGTACAACCTCCCATTAATTATCAATTAATTAGATATCTTTCATTTTTTCAAAATATTGTATTCGCCTCATAAACGTGTTCATTTGATATCTAGTTGATAACTTTTACAGGAAGTAGAGGGAAGCGCATATTCGTTAATAAAATTTACAATCACAAAAATCTCTAATTCTACCGCATGGAGTTGTCTTCATCATCTAAGCGTAAATACAGAGAAGAGGTCTATTTCCAACAAAAGAGAATGAGAGTAAGGAAGAATCGCCCCAGTCCCTATCGCACAAGGTAAAAACATCTGTGTTACGTCAAAGTTATTATGACATTTCCCTTTTTGTGCCCCTTTTCTACATATCCGTGAGCCTCTGCAACTTCTTCCAATGGATATCGTCGATCGATGACCGCCTTGATTTTTCCAGCCTCATAAAGGTTTTTAAGATAGTTCAGATTTGCTTGGTTCTGCATAAGTCCTGCAGTTATAAAACTGGCTTTCTTTCTCCCAAACATCGTAGTCTGTAACATGTCAAATAGAATGGATAATGAAAGTACTGTGGAAAGGTAAGTTCCTCTTTGCGAGAGAGAGCCTTTACATTGTGAAAAGGAGCGTTTACCCACTGCATCAAAAATAACATCATATGTCTGACCGTTTTTCGTAAAATCCTCCTTGGTATAGTCAATGACCTTATCTGCTCCATGCGATTTTACCAACTCAATATTTGTTGTACTGCATACTCCAGTAACTTCTGCACCCAAGTATTTAGCTATTTGTACCGCATATATCCCTACTGCTCCAGACGCACCATTAATCAGAACATGTTGTCCGCGCTGTAACTTTGCTTTATCACGAAGGAACGTCAGTGCGGTAGGTGCACCATCACAGACAGCAACAGCTTCTTCATGAGTCATAGCAGACGATTTGATCGTCAGCGGAGTGTTTTCGTGCAGACACTTGTATTCGGCTTGTGCTCCAAGCGTCCTTGCACTTAACCCAAATACTTGATCGCCTACTTGATATCGAGTTACTTTTTTTCCAACAGCATCAATTTCCCCGGAAAGCTCCGCACCTAGTATTGAGTTTTTGGGTCTATTTAGACCGTAAACAAGCTTAACAATGGGAGATCCTTTTCGAAAGGTACAGTCTGCTGGTCCAACTGAAGCCGCGTGAATTTTAATCCGGACTTCATGATCTTTTGGGATTGGTATATCAATCTCTTGAAGTTGAAAAACATCAGGTGTTCCATATTTGGTGCATACGATTGCTTTCATATGGCCTCTCTCTCCTTCTTTACATCTTTTTACTTATAAGAATTTTTAGAGGTAAACTAATAACTAAAGGAATCTGGAAATCCAGCAGTCAATTGTTGTTGGATTATTTCAAGATGAGGGTAACGTCCGTTATGGGTATGATTAGTGGTTTTATTTTTTATTTAGTAATTGCCTTACATTGAAGTAAACTCATGTTTAGTAATTTCCCTCTTTTAGAGATGGTAGTAACCGCTGTTTCATCAAATCCCTTAATGAGGAGCCAAACTGCTAAAATCATTTCATTAGCTGCTACTGGCACAGCTAAAATAGCACCCCATAAGGAGATTTGAGGAAATACGCCGAACATGACGAACAAAGAACAAGCAAAAACACAAGTTGCCCCTGTCATTCCGAGAATGGATATGAATCTTGGTACAAGTTTGGTTTTATAGAATATATAACTATACATCAACGTATTTATACCTAGCATAAAAAGGGGACCAAGCATGAATGTCCAGTCATGAATTGCTTTTAAGATGATACCTGAAGAATGAAAAGATACGTGATCTGGGGCTTCTGCTGCTACAAATTCCTGGCTTAAGGTTAAGAGGGACAATACACTGATTAAACCAATCGTAATAATAATCGCTTCAAGAAATCTAAAGCAAACATGCCATAGTGCGATTGTTTCATTATACTTTCTTAACAATGGAAACATAGTAGTAGCTGTTCCTATAGCCGAAACGACAAGAATTAACTCCATAAGCGCTCCTACTATCACTTGGTTGGCGTGTTTAGAACCTTTTATTAGGTAATCGGGACCATTTAAGATAGGATCGTATAAATTAAGACCTATCACAGCCGATACAGCAGCTAGTATAAACAGTACACCCACAATTTTTGCAGCTTTTTTGTTTGAATTCATATTTTTATCCCCTCGCTTTACAAATTCAAAAACAATATTTTATCCTTACTGCTTTAGGTCTTCCCCATAATAAAATACCTCTTCTAACGGTAAGTTAAAGGTGTGTGCAATGCGAAAAGCTAGCTCTAGAGATGGGGAATAGTTCCCTTTTTCAAGTGCCACAATCGTTTGTCTTGTTACGCCCACCTTGTCAGCCAACTGCTGCTGCGTCATTTCATCATGGTTGAATCGTAATTTTCGAATGTGATTGCCGACAAGATTTTTACCCATTTTTTATACTCCTCTCCGATAGTGATAAAGTTTTGTTACCGAGCCAATTACATCTGAAATAAATCCTGAAGTAATCAAAATAATGAACATCATATGTGAGGGCTGAGAAACGACCAGTGACCCCATCGAGATAAGAAACCCAATGATAAACACAAAAAATGAATTCCGGTTTGCTTTCAATTCAATTAACTTATCTAATTCATCCGCAAATGTGGGTTCTTTTTCGTTGGTCGTCATTCTAAATACAATGTTGAAAATAATGTTAATGATGATATGTGCAACTATTGAAAACAAAGTCAGGAAGAGGACAAAGGTACCCCAATAACGAAAAGCTTCCATTGACTCCAGTCCGCCTCCTGGAAAACGCGGATACATGTACAAACAATAAGAGACGAAAATGAGTATAGCACTAATTACAGATACGATGCTTTTCTTTTCTTGGTATGTCATAATACACCTCCTTGTTTGATAAATTTTATAAAATGTAAATTTTGTTATACATAATGTAAAATAAACTATACACGAAGTCAAGTATAAATTACAAAAATAGGCAGGAACATTACCTAGTGGGTAATGTTCCTGCCTTCACAAAGAGTTAAGTGTAGAAAATCTTATGAAATTACTAAATCCGATAGACTAATAATAGATCTTATTGCTATTTATTGATGTGGTCCTTCAAATTAAATGACACATTGTAATTACGTTTAGAACTATCCTCTATGTTAGTAATTTAACTAAAAAGAAGACTAATCCTCTAAATTTAATGCTCTCTTAAATACTCTTATTCAACTAACCTGCTCCGTTCGTGCAATAAAAAATTCTACAAAAAAAGGCGGTTAATCCTACCTGGATCACCCCACCCGATAGTTTAAGAAAAAATCTTTAAAGTTGGAAATCTAATCATTTAAAGATTTATCCGAGTTTCTCCGCCAACTCTAAAATAATTCCCTCTGGACCACGAACATAGCATAACTTATAACTTTCTTCATATTGCTGTATCTCACTAAAGATTTCGGTGCCCCTCTTTTTCAATTTTGCAACAATAGCTTCAATATCTTCAACAGCAAAGCAAATATGTCGGATACCCAGCGTATTTGCAAAAAGTTGCTGAATACCTTTTTCATCGGATGGCGTATAAAATTTGACTAGCTCTATCCATGCCTGACCATTTGGCATCCCCAATCCTACACATGCCGTTTTAACATCATTAAGCCCAACTATTCTGTCCAACTGTTCTCCTTCCATTTCCCATTCCGCTTGCACTTCAAGTCCTAAATCAAGAAAAAACGCTTTAGCCTCTGAAAGATCATTTACGTTTATACTTACATGATCTATTCTATTGATCTTCATATCTCATACCTCCTATATTCCTGATATTTTCAATACCTGTATTCTTATTCGCTTAAACTGAAAATATCCTTCTTTATCAAATCTGCACCGTTTTTTCAATAAGGAATTCAACAATAGTATTCATTTATTTCACTCCTTATCCTCACTTGGATACTTTGTAATAGAAATCATCAATACTTACAGGAATGCTGCCCCGATGGTTGAATAAGCTCACCTTGAATATTAACATAAATATCCAATTAACCTTTTATCAATTTCAACAAATCATTTAGGATTGCAAACACATGCGAATAAGCACACGGACAATAACTTCTGTCACCAAGTCAAAATGTATGAGAATCAAGGTGCTAATTTACCCTTACTTTAATTCAAATCTTGATATCTCAACAAAAAGGTGCAGTCCCATTCTGGTGCGAATTGGACTGCGATCTTTTTTGTACTCGAAAACAGAACACGTTAATATTGAACAGGTTTCGGCCTTTATTTAATCGATGGTTTTTTTATCAAATAAAGATAAAGAATGATTGAAACTGAAACAGACAACGCAGCTGAAATATAAATGCTGCCATACCCAAATATGTGTCCGATTTGCCCAAAAGCCATCGCCCCAATCCCTACGCCTAAATCGAAGAAAGAAAAGAACGTGGCGTTCGCCATGCCTTTACGATTCAAAGGAGCATCCTGGACCGCCCATGCCTGCAGTGCCGGCTGGACAGAGCCGAAGCCAAACCCATATAATCCGGCAGCGATGAACATGACGAGGCTATTCGGCAGCCATGCCAGCAGGATCATAGCCGTCATGATCAGGACTGCACCAGGAATGAAAATCGCTCTATGGCCTCTTTTATCATAGAGCTTGCCAGCAAATGAACGTGATAACATAAGGGTCATCGCAAAAATGAAAAAATACCACTGAATCCCCTCGATGCCTTTTTGGGCGGAATAGAGCGGAAGGAATGAGGCAATGCCGCCAAATGTGACGGTAATGAACAATAATAATAAGGATGGATGCAAAGCTGTTTTTTCGTATACATCCCATTTTCTCCGATCAATTCCCTGATTACTTTTTTCCATTTGTTTATAGGAGATTCTCGATGCCAAAAGGAAGGCAGCCAAACCCATTAAAGCACTGAATAAAAATAACTGTTTGAACGTAATCACTTCAGCCAGCGCAAGGCCAAGTGTCGGACCAATTGCCAGGGCAATGTTTCCGGACAGACCAAAATAGCCCATGCCTTCTCCCCTGCGCCGCGCCGGTATTAAATCGGTGGCAATCGTACCAGACGCTGTAGTCGAAAACCCCCAGCCAACTCCCTGGACGATCCTCATCAGAAACAGGAAGGCAATTCCCATTGCGAATCCAAATGAACCCACCGAAATGACGAAAATCATCAACCCAATTAAGTAAACAAATCCTCTTCCCTTTGTTTCAAGCATTCGGCCAGCAATGGGGCGGACCAGCAGTGCTGAAAAAGTAAAAATCCCGACAACAAAACCGATCAATTGATCATTTCCACCCAAGTACTCCACAAACAAAGGAATGGTTGGCAATGTCATTTGAAACCCAAGGAAGATAAAGAAATTGGCGAGGAAAATGAACACAAAATCCTTGCTCCAGATTTTTTCAGTGCCTGGCTTTTGTTGTGCAGCTTCTGATTGATGATTCATTGTATTTCCTTCCCTTCTAAATCAATTTCCTAAACAGGCACTCTGAAAAACTACTTGTTTACCTCTTTTGTGTTAGCGTGTTCAAAAATCTGTCAATTTGTTGTTTCTGTTTTGTGAACTATTTCACATAATCATTATTTTTATTTCGGATTCTGATATATTGTAAGTGTAATAAATAATTACTTATTTTTGAAGGGAAGCGATTTGTATGTTCGCAAAATGGTTAAGAGAAAACAATATTGCTGCTGGCCTATTGACTGTCATTAGGGTTTGGCTTGGATATAATTGGATGACTGCTGGATGGGGAAAATTGACCGGGGAAGGATTCGACGCTTCTGGCTATTTGAAAAATGCTGTTGCCAATCCGGTTAAGGGTCCAGATGGAAACATGGTGTACGGCTGGTACGTGAACTTCCTTGAAAGCTTCGCGATTCCGAACGTCGAATTGTTCAACTTCATCGTTCCGCTTGGTGAATTCCTTGTCGGACTTGGTTTGATCCTTGGTACACTGACAACTGCTGCAATGTTCTTCGGCCTTGTGATGAACTTCAGTTTCTTCCTTGCTGGAACAGTATCTCACAACCCAACTGACATCTTCTTAGGCTTCATCATCCTGGCTGCTGGCTACAACGCAGGCAAGTACGGCTTAGACCGCTGGGTAGTTCCATTCATCCGCAAAACTGTATTCAAAAAGGAAAACGAAGTTGTGCATAGAGCTGTTTAACTAATATCACTTTTATTAGAGCCTGTTCCCAGGCTCTTTTTTTGTTGGGATCATTCTCTGAACCTATTAAAACCTTGCCGGCTCCACTTCCTCTCCGTGTTCAAAATCCTGACAATATGTTATTGCTATTTTGTGAACATCATCTTTAATCCTTCATCTAAACTGAGAAAATAAATATATTGTAGTGTAATCAATAATTACTCATTCTTGAAGGGAAGCGATTGATATGTTCGCAAATTGGTTAAGGGAAAACAATGTTGCTGCCGGACTTTTAACGGTTATACGTTTATGGCTTGGATACAACTGGATGGTTGCTGGGTGGCACAAAATGACCGGAGATGGCTTTGACGCATCTGGTTATTTGAAAAATGCTATTGCCAATCCTGTAAAAGGACCAGATGGAAAAATGGTTTATGGTTGGTATGTATCTTTCCTTGAAAACTTCGCGCTGCCGAACGTCGAGCTGTTTAACTTCATCGTTCCTGTCGGCGAATTCCTGGTCGGTGTCGGACTCATTCTTGGATGCCTGACAACCGCAGCAATGTTCTTCGGCTTGATAATGAACTTCTCATTCTTCCTTGCCGGAACAGTATCACACAACCCAACAGACATCTTCTTCGGCTTCATCCTCCTGTTCGCAGGCTATAACGCAGGAAAATATGGCTTGGACCGCTGGGTGATTCCTTACATCAGGAAAGCTATATTTAGACAAAACGCAACAAACAGAAAGTGAAGACCTATCATAAATAACCTATTGAAGATAAGCCCGGCACCTTTCATAAAATAACCCGCTCGGTCGAGAGAGAGAAAAGAGAAAATTAGAATTAATTTTGCACATGAAAAAACAGTACATTTGCACCCTAAGTAGTAGTAGAAATTGTATATAGAAATGCGCAAGACAATAAGGCATTGCGAATTGCAATGCCTTAAACGTTATTTAGCTTCTTTAACTAAAGCCCACGATCGTTTAAGAAGAATTCTTCACGACCTTTTCTACACCTTATAAATTCCAGTTCACTAAATATGTTGTCTATACAAAAAGCTGCCTTCTTATAAAAGAAAAGCGCACGTTTCCTGAAGAAAGTCCTTGCATTATTTAAGTGTCTTTAATACGTTCAAAATAAAAATACTGCACCTTAAATTGTTAATTTTTTCAAACAATTCGAGTGCAGTTCAAAAGCAGCGTTTATAACTTTTTAACAAATTCAGATTTTAATTTCATTGGTCCAAAACCCTCAATTTTACAATCAATATTATGATCCTCATCAACTAACCGGATATTTTTAACTTTTGTCCCTATTTTTAAGACTGATGAACTTCCTTTAACTTTTAGATCTTTGATCACTGATACAGTATCACCATCGATTAAGACATTTCCATTTGCATCTTTGATAACCTTATGACCTTCACTATTTCCTGTTTCTAATTCTTTAGTCCATTCATAAGAACATTCAGGGCAAATAAAAAGACTTCTATCTTCATAAGTATATGCTGAATTACATTTTTGGCAATTTGGCAAATTTGACATAATACATATCCCCAGTCGGTTATTGTTTATTCTTATACAAACTTGAAATCCATAAAAAAGTAAAATAGTTCTTGATCATTACAAAAATCCGTTCATTTAATCATTTTTGACACTATTTTTTATCCTACCATTTTCACTTACATTTGGATTGTTTTCTAAGGGGTCTACCGTATGCTCATAGGTATATGCTTTGGAAGTTGTTATAACACTTAAGAATAATACAATTAAAACAATTAATACCCCAACAATTATGAAACCCATTAACACATTTTCCACCTAATTTCATCCATTTTTCTCTAAAACCTGTGATTAATGCTATTCAGAACTTTCATTATCATCATTAAACTTGTCTAACATTGTAATCGTATCAACAAGGTGATTATTAAAAATTTGGCGAGCAACACTAAGCAGTTCAATAATCATTGGATCTCTTAACGAATAAATTACACGATTACCATCTTTTGTACCGGTAACGATATTCTTTGCTCTCAAAACGGTTAATTGTTGTGATACTGCAGAACCTTCACTTCCCACTAGATTTTGAATTTCATTTACATTTTTGTCTCCGTCAGCTAAAAGTTCAAGAATTCTTATCCTAAGAGGATGAGCAAGAGCTTTAAAGAATTCAGCTTTAAACCGTTGCATTTCAAGGTTCAAATCATTTACCTCACTTTCTATATAAAATTATTGATAGGATGTAATGAATGTATTTCTTTTTCCTTCTACGTCCTCATGCACACCTGAAAAGACTGCACATTCCCTAAAGGCAAAATGTTTGCACCCAAGACATTTATCCTTATTAAGATGTTTAAGTGCAAAATTTATGGCATCTCCAGTATGTTTGAAAAAATGTTCTTCTCCTATTATGTTAGATAAACCCGTCTTATTTAAAACTGATTTGGGTTGATTTTTAATACCAGATATCAATACGATTCCATGTTTTGAAAAATCTGTAATGATACTTGATAAATAAGATTCGCCAGTCGTATCCATAAAAGGAACTTTCCCCATTCTTAACAGTAAAACCCTCGGTTTGTAATTAATCGTAGTCATGATTGACTGTTCAAATGATTGAGCAGCCCCAAAAAACAAAGGTCCTTCTACGTTATAAATACTAATTTGGGGACAATCATGAGTATCTGTTACCATGTGAGATTCTATCTTTTCATTCTTATTGTTCGGGTTAGGTAGTGCCTTTGCTGTTACCGTAATCTCACTCATGCGTTTTACAAATAAAACAACAGCTAGCAGAAGCCCTACTTCAACAGCGACTGTAAGATTCACAAAAACGGTTAATAAAAAGGTAACCATTAGAACAAGAGAATCACCCGTTTTGGTTTTTAACAAATGATAAAAGCCATGTCTCTCACTCATATTCCAAGCCACTACCATTAAAATTGGAGCCATACTAGCTAATGGAATCGTTGAAGCATAAGGAGCGAACAGCACTAATATGATTAAAACGATGATTCCGTGTATGATTCCAGAAAGTGGAGAGGCTGCCCCATTTTTAATATTTGTAGCGGTTCTTGCAATTGCCCCTGTCGCTGGAATTCCACCGAATAAAGGAGTAATCATATTCGCAATACCTTGCCCCATCAGTTCTCGATTACTATTATGCTTACTACTCGTCATCCCATCAGCGACTACTGCAGATAATAAAGACTCGATACTTCCAAGCACAGCAATCACAAAGGCCGGAACAATTAATTGTCTGATACGTTCAATTGTAATCTCAGGGAACTCAAAATGTGGTAAGGTACTTGGAATCTCACCAAATGTTGAGCCAATTGTAGCTACTTGATTTGGATAAAATAAACTGGCTATTAATGTAGAAAAAAGTAACCCGATAAGAGGTCCAGGAATCTTAGGAAAAAGTTTTGGCGTTAATAAGACTAAAATAAGGCATATTCCAGATGTTAAGACACTATAAAAATTAATGGAATGAATGTGAATGATAATTTCTCGAATGTTACTAAAAAATGATTCATGTTTTTCTACATCTGTAAGACCTAAAAAATTCGCAATCTGACCAACAAAAATGATGACTGCTATTCCTGCTGTAAAGCCTATCGTCACTGGCCTTGGAATAAATTTAATCAATGAACCGAGTCTAAAGATTCCCATAAAAAGAAGGATAATTCCTGCTAAAAATCCAGAAATCAATAAGTTTTCATATCCATAAGTCATAACAATTCCAAATAAAATGGGAATAAATGCTCCTGTAGGTCCACCAATCTGATATTTTGAGCCACCGAAGAGTGAAATTAGAATACCAGCAATGATTGTTGTATATATTCCATATTCCGGTTTCACTCCAGACGCAATTGCAAATGCCATTCCCAAAGGAATAGCAATTACACCAACGACAAGACCAGACAAAAGGTCTTTTTGAAAGTTTTGAAAAGAATACCCGCTAAATCTCCCCGTAAAAACCAATTTATGTTGCATAACCAACCCTTCTCCATTTATTTTACATATTTTTATATCTGATTATTTGAATATACTATTATATAAATTTACTCCGTTTTCTCATTTATGTCAAAGACAACTTTGGAGATTAAAATCAATAATATTTTGGGAATCATCCGTTACGGAGGAGCGAGTAAGTGAATATAGAAATAAAAGGGAGGAAATGATCTGAGGTTTATCTTCTATGAAGCAGAATTACTCGAGGAATAGGAACAATTTTGGGAACAAGTACCGGAGGAGTCTCTAGAACAGATTATACGCCTGTATTTTTCCTATAAAAAGGTGGTGCGGATTCCGATATTCGATCATAAGGTCAAGCTCTTGCAAAAGATTTAGCACGTTTGACTATGAATACTAATTCGGACTATATCCTTACATAACAACAGCGAGTTAGATTGAAATGTAACAAAACTTTCCATAATGCCGGCAATGCTATGTACGTTTTTACTTTTCAATGTTGCCTTCAAAATTCAAATCGGTATCAATTTCCCAGTATCTTGTGAGTGTATTCCCGTTTTTGATTATGAAGCCTATTTCAACTTTTTCCGTATCGTTTTCAAAAGATAAAATGCCATGGTGTAGATAATCGTAGGTAAATCCGTTATCAATTTTGAGGGACCTGGGGCTTTGGTTAATCTCTGCTATGACTCTTTCAATCTCTGTTTGGTCATTAATCGTAACATCCGTCTCTTCCGTGCTGGTAATTGTTAATTTCTCATACTTGCCAGAAATAATTTTGTGGTTAAAGGCCCAATAGAGAATCAGAAGACTGAAAACCGTAATAAGCAAAGTTGCCGACAGCAATTTTTCCCTTTTACCCATGAACTTTCTCCTCCTTTTTACAAAAGACCAATCCATAAACGTGGATTGGTCTTCACTTTAAGAATCACAATATGACAAGCTTGATGATCGTCAGGCCGATGCCAATCAGGAAGCCGCAAACGGCCCCGTTGACTCTGATCCACTGCAGGTCTTTTCCCACATTGTTTTCCATCATGTCAATCAGTGTTTCGGTATCGAGTTTATCCAGGTTTTCTTTTACAAGTTTGCCGATCTTGGAGTGATTCCTTTCAATCAGCCCTGCAAGCTTGGCATGAAGCCAGCTCTCAATTCCGGCCACTTTCTCTTCATCTTGCTTTATTTCTTGGATGAATTTTTTCACGATTGGGATGACGGTATCGTCAACAAAGCTGTCTTGTTCAATGAAGGCAACGGCACGGGCCTTGGCCTTTGCTAATACTTCCTTTATTTGTCCTGACAGGTCCAGCTCGTCGACCATTTTATTTTTCCAGCTTTGGATTTCAAGCATCAATGCTTCCTGCTCGCTAACCTGGCCAAGTTCTTTGCGTATCTTCTCAAGAATCATATGGCGGTAACGATTATCATCCTGTTTGAGGTTTTTCATTCTTTTTAAAATAAAGGATTGCAGCATATTGCCGATTTTTTCTTCGGTGATCATATTGCTGAAGGACTGGATGGCAAATTTCAGCAGCCCGTCTGCCTGTGTCGTTTCGATTGCCTGCTTGCCAAGTTTGCCAAGAACCAATTTCGCTTCATCCTTAGAAGCCCATTTTTCTGTTTCATCTAAGACGTAATTAAACGCAGCGACGTCGTATTCCTTTGCTAAGACATGGTCCGAAGCCTTTTGCAGCAATACGGAGGTATCCGCCGAAAGCAGGAAGCCTTTGATTTCCTGTTCAATTGCCGGAGCAAATCGATCTGTATCGATTTTTTTTACAATATCCAGGCTGAAGGACTGGATGCTCTTTTTTACAGAATCGGAGTGCAGCTCTTTTTCAACCGTGTCGAAGATTTTATCCAGAATATGAATCTGCTTGAACTTATCCATGATGCTCTCTTTCGTGAGCCAATCATTTTCAAGCATATTGATTAACGCGTGAGTGACTTTTTCCCGATTTTTTGGCAAAAGTGCGGTATGCGGAATCGGAATGCCGAGTGGATGCCTGAATAGCGCCGTAACGGCAAACCAGTCTGCCAGTCCCCCTACGAGTCCGGCTTCAAAGCCGCCCATCAGCAGTTTGCCAATCAATGAATCATGAAATGGCATTGTCGCGATAAATCCCGCTCCCATGATCGCCAGCGAAATTGCAGCAAGATGTCTAGATTTCTGATCTCGTTTATTCATATTACTCCCTCTGTTACTGTTTGATTGGTCCTTTTTTGGCGCAGCGTTGCAACGCTTCCTGTGATTAGCCTGAAAAAGAATTCTCTTCTAATATATTAACCAATTTATAGGGGGTAAAGCTATAAAAAAGAAAAGTCCCAGGAGATCATGTCTCCTGGGACTTGTTCGTGCTGCTATTTCATCCACTCTGGCTTTCCAAATCCTTTGAATTCTTCATCGATGACTTTTTCAAATTCATCGGATTCCACTACCTCTTTGATGTCCTTTGCAAATTGTGCATTTTCATCTTTCGTATTGATGACAACGCGGTTGCGGTACTGATCTGGCATGTTTTCAAGCTGCAGCGCATCAAGTAGATCCATTTTTGCTGCAAGCGCAAAGTTTCCTGGTACTGCTGAAAGGTCGACACTTTCCACTGCTCTTGGAAGCTGAGCTGCTTCGATTGGCTTGAACTGAAGGTTCTTGACGTTGTCTTTTACATCCTTCTCAGAAACAGTGAGCGGGTCTGCATTCGTATCAAGAGTGATCAGCCCTGCATCTTCAAGAATCAGGAAAGCACGTGCTGCATTTGTCGGATCATTTGGGATCGCGATGGCAGAACCTTCTGCTACTTCATCCAATGACTTGAATTTCTTAGAGTAGATGCCCATTGGCGCTGTCGGCACGACGATGACTTCTGATAGCTCAAGATTATGTTCTTTCGCGAAGTTTTCCATATAGACTTTGTGCTGGAAAAGGTTTGCGTCAAGGTCTCCTTTGGACAATGCCAGGTTCGGCTGGATGTAGTCACTGAATTCGACGACTTTTACTTCATAGCCTTTTTTCTCAAGGAGAGGCTTGATGCCTTTCGTGACCATATCGCTGTAAGGTCCGGATGTCGCCCCTAATGTTACCTGTTTTTTGTCTGCGCTTGCCTCACCATTTGAGGCAGAGTCACTGCCGCATGCAGCAAGCAGACCGATTGATAATAACAATACTAATGCGAAGAATAATTTTTTCATTTTAACATAACCCCCAATTTTTTTTATCTTTTATCTTTTATCTACTACTCTTGCAATTCTGTCCCCGCCGAACTGAATCAGCTGAACGAGGCAAATCAAAATGATGACGGTCGTGATCATAATGGTATTGTCGTACCTGTAATAACCGAAACGGATCGCCAGGTCACCCACTCCGCCACCTCCGACGATACCAGCCATAGCTGAGTACGCAACCAGGCTGATGATTGTAATCGTGACTCCCTGTACAATGCCCGGCTTTGCTTCAGGTATCAGGACATCCTTGATGATCATCCATGGAGTCGCGCCTGTTGCCACTGCTGCTTCGATGACACCTTTATCGATTTCCCGCAAGCTTTGCTCTACGATTCTCGCAAAAAATGGGATCGCCGCGACCGATAGAGATACAGATGCAGCAGTCGGCCCGATTGTCGTGCCGGCAATCAAATTCGCCAATGGCAGCAATGCAATTAACAGGATGATAAAAGGAACGGAGCGGATCATATTGACGATGAAACCGGCAATGTTTTTGAAAATCTGATTTTCCAGGAAAAGGCCTTTGTCAGTGACAAAGAGCAGCACTCCTGTAGGGAGGCCCACGATAATCGCCACAAGGATGGAGATTCCGACCATGTAGATTGTTTCGAAGAATGCTTTGTTCAATTCCGGCAGCATTGAAATAATGTTATCAAGCAGCATCGTGAATCACCTCCAAGTTTTTCGTCCTTGCTGCGATATACGCAATGGCACGGTCTATCTCATCGTGATCTCCAGAAACCTCCATTATGAAGATTCCTAATGGGATGTCTTGAATATACTCAATCTTCCCGTGGAGGATATTTCCCCTCACCTTGAATTTTTGGAATACATCCGAGATCACGCCCTGCTCGGCAATCTCACCCTCGAAATAAATCTTGATCAGTTTGCCATCCCGTTCTCCAAGAAGCCTTTCCGGAAGCTCGAATTGGAGGATGGAGTTGACGAAGTCCTTTGTGAGCGGCTGCTGCGGATTGGCAAAAACATCATAGACATTGCCCTCTTCAATGATTTTGCCATCCTGCATGACGGCCATCCTGTCGCAGATTGTTTTGACCACTTCCATCTCATGAGTGATCAAGACAATCGTGATGCCAAACTCTCTATTAATCTTTTTCAGTAAAGCTAAAATAGAGCGGGTGGTGCTTGGATCAAGAGCCGAGGTCGCTTCATCGCATAACAGGACGGATGGATTATTCGCCAATGCTCTGGCAATGCCGACACGCTGTTTTTGGCCGCCTGACAACTGAGCGGGATAGACATCTTTCTTATCCGAAAGGCCGACCATATGTAAAAGCTCTAGTACTCTTTCATTTATTTCTGCTTTCGGAGTGCCGGCAGCTTTTAACGCAAAAGCTATGTTTTCACTCACTGTCCTGGCGCTAACAAGATGAAAATGCTGAAAAATCATTCCAATTTTCAAGCGGGCTTTCCTTAATTTACTCTTGTTCAAAGATGTAAGCTCGACACCGTCAATGATAATTTCACCCGATGTCGGCTTTTCAAGGAGATTGAGGCATCTGATCAAAGAACTTTTCCCCGCACCGCTATATCCGACAATTCCATAGATTTCTCCCTTTTCAATTCTCAATGAAACATTGTCAACGCCTGTGACTTTCCCCTTTTTTGTTTCATATAACTTGACCAGCTTCTTTACTTCGATCATGCTTCACACCCCCGGCTCATGATTTCTGAAAAATAAAAAATGCCTCTTTCATTCATAGAAAGAGGCATCGTAAGCATCTATACGACTTATCTTTCAGAATGAAAACATTCTGCAGGAAGTGGCACCTTTCCTAAAAAGGAGGTTGCCGGACGTCATAGGGCCTAATCCCTCGGTCACTCTTGATAAGTTTCTTATTAAATTAATTTCGATAATTGAAATATTAAAACCATCTGATTAGTTTGTCAACATTGTTTTTTCAGTAAATAACAATTGGTATCGCTTACATCATTGGGAGAGTAAGAGGAAAATTTTTTCAGTTGATTGTCATTTGACTGAATAGAACAGCCGGTGATAAAACAAAAAAACCTTGTTCATGATAGAACAAGGGCTCCATAAAGAAGTGCTCCGGCGACGACATAGGCTGGATGAACTTTCATTTTTTCCATCAGGACGAAGCTGATTCCGCCGATGAGGATTGTCTGCAGCATGCCGACTCCTTCATAGGAGGAGAAGAAGAAATCATAGGTCATTATTCCAAGCAGCACGGCAATGACTGGCCTGACAACAATGGTCAGCCTTTTTACCTTTGGCGAATCCTTGAACTTCATCAGCAGGCCAAGCAGGCTGATCATTAAAATCAGGGATGGGGCCACAGTGGCAAAAACACCGACTGCGGCGCCGATCATTCCACCCTCGACATAACCAATATAGCCGGCCATCTTTGTAGCAATTGGTCCTGGCAATGCATTGCCCATTGCTAGAACTTCACTGAATTCATTGACTGTCATCCATTTATAACGGTCTACTACTTCATTTTCTATTAGCGGAATGGAGGCCGGTCCGCCGCCATACCCCAAAATCCCAGGGATGAAAAAGGCCAGAAAGATCTGGAAATAAATCATTGCTGTCCGTCTCCCTCTTGTTTATTTTCAGGTGTGGAAGCGTCTTTTTTAAACAAGGCACCCAGCAGCAGGACGAAGATCAATATTGCAGGATGCAAATGCAGGAACTGCACCAGAACCAGACTCCCAATCAGCGCAACAGCCGTCCATCCCCAGCCAAGCTTTGAGGTACCTGATTTCTTGATGAAATCCCATGTAAGCACAGCCAGCATGACCGCAACCACTGGCACAACAGCGTCTGCCATTCCTTTAACCCAGGGCTCGTCCTTATATGAATTCAGGCCCGTCAATAGCAGGATCATCAGGATAATCGTCGGGATCATCGTGGCTGACAAGGCAGTGATCATTCCCAGGAAACCACCTACACGATAACCAATATAACCGGCCATCTTGGTCGCGATCGGTCCTGGCAATGCATTTCCGAGGGCAAGAATGTCACCGAACTCATCAGAGTCCATCCATTTATATTTTTCTACCACTTCCTTATGCACAAGGGGAATCGACGAAGGACCACCGCCATATCCGAGGATTCCAACACGAAAAAACGCAAAGAATAAATCTGCCTGTTTCAATTCTTCACCTACTCATCTAATAGTCCGTCAAAACAGTCACTAGTTTATGCTTCTTTTTTCTTATTATAGACTCATAAGAGCCCTGCTGCATGACATAAAGCAAACACGACTTTAATAATATTTCCCTGATAGAAAAGTTTCCGTAAAAAAGTACCATAGCGACAAGCTATGATACTTTTTCAAATTACTGATTAAATTTGAAAACAGACACTGAGTCGTTTAAATCATTTGTCAGCTTTCGTAAATCTGTAACCTTGCGAGATAAGTTGCCGAAAGCGGATAATTGCTCAGCAGTGGATGCGGAAATTTCTTCACTTCCTGCAGCTGTCTCTTCAACGACTGCACTGATCGATTCAACATTATAAAGGACCTTAGCGCCAAGTTCTTTTGATGCCTCCATGCCCTTAACCAAGTGTGATATTTTTTCCGAGATGCCGGTCACCTTTGATTCAATGTTTTCAAATGCTGTCATCGTTAAGTTCATAGAATTCATCTGTTCATCTGCGATGATTCCACCCTTATTCACTGCGTCAGCGATTTCATCGAGTCCATTTTTGAGCAAGTTGACCACATCAAATATTTGAGTGGTGGCAGTGTTCGATTCCTCTGCCAGTTTCCTGACTTCTGAAGCAACGACCGCAAACCCTTTCCCTGCTTCACCAGCCCTCGCTGCTTCGATCGCCGCATTTAAGGCCAATAGGTTTGTCTGCGCCGCAATTGCCGAAACGGCTGAAGCCATGTCTTCAATTTTGGCTGCATAGCCGAAGAATTGATCGGTCGCAGCCTGTATTGAATATGAAGCATTCTTATTTTCAGTAATCAAAACCTTCTGCTGCTCGATCGCTTCTCTGCCTTCACCAATAGCATCCACCGTTTCCTTGCTATAGGAAGAGGATTCCTGGGTATGATCCAGGTTAAGCATTATTTCTTTATCCATATCTTCAATCAGCTGGACAGATTGCTGTAAATCCTCTGAAACATTTTGCGCTCCCGCAGACAGTTCATCCGTTGAGACAGCGACCTGATTAGAGATTTCAGTAAGCGAAACATTTTCCTGTTCGATCTCCTCAGCAAAGTTCTCCACTTCCTTGCTCGCTATATTGACCTTTTGCAGCAAAGCAGTCAATTGTTTAGCCATCAATTCGAAGGACTCATTCAATATTCCCAGCTCATCTTTGTATTTATACGAAACTTTATCGATCATTAAATTCCCTTTGGCAATTTCCTGTGCATTCACAGCGATTTGTTTCAGCGGTTTTGTGATTGAACTAGTCAGCCTGATTCCTATTCCCCCAGCAACTACGATCAGCAGAATACTGCCAATGATAGCAGAGAGAATGATGAACTGGATTTGATTCTTCAAGTCCTCTTGTAAGAAATCATAATGTTCATTTACCTGGATATTCAGGAGATGAAGATCATTCAGCACACCCTCGCTGCGAAGTGACTGCCTCTTCACTTCTGCGCTGCTTTTCTCATCAAGAGCTTTTTCTGCTTCTGATTGAAGAGAAGTGAATTTTTCAAATGCCTTGTCCAGCACCTTTTTGCTTTCGCCTTGTTTAATAAGACTTTGTGCCTTAGTAAAAATCTGAGTCGTTTTCTCCATTTTTGCCAGGGCTTCCTGTCTATTGCCTTCTGTAGGGTTAAAAGAAAAATTACTAAGTGATTGCTTCGCAGCTGATGTTTCCGCCTGAAGGTTCTGCACTGTCAGCAATACTTGTACATAATCCTGGTTCGATGCCTGAACCATCAGCATCCTGTAAATGATGAACGAAATCATCACAACCGATAAACCAATGGCCAGTAATAAGTTAAGCAGCAACTTCTTCTTGATTGTCATGTTGGTTCCTCCAGTAGCAGCTGTTAATCCAGCTGGATTGAAACTTCATTCCTTGATAGTTTAGCTTCCAAATCCTTTAAGTTTTTTTCCTGCTCAGGAGTAAGCTTTATCACCCTGATTGGTGCAAGGCCAACTCCTTTTTCGTTTATGCCCAGCTCGATTTGTTTTGCAGCAAGCTTCTTTTCTGACTGAAATTCCTTGACTGTTTCATAGAGCGCGACATCCACATTTTTCAGCATGGAGGTAATGATTGCTTTTTCAGCAAAAAAGTACTGATCGCTATCCACACCAATTGCAAATTTCTTCTTTGCTTGAGCTTCCTTCAATACACCAACGCCTGTAAAACCAGCCGCAGCATAGAGAACGTCCGCTCCTTCATCAATCATCCCCGAAGCGATTTTTCCGCCAAGTTCTGCGTTTCCAAAATCATTTGCATAGACAACCTTCACCTCTGCAGCTGGGTTCACGGATTTCACTCCCTGTTCAAACCCTGCCTTGAACTTATGGATCAGCGGTACATCAGCTCCCCCTATGAAACCGACCTTATTGGACTTTGATGTCATCCCCGCAACTGCACCTACAAGGAAACTTCCCTGTTCTTCTTTAAAAGTGATGGAAGTGATATTATCCAGTTCAGAAACTGAATCAACTAATATAAATTGTTGTTCAGGATACTTCTTTGCTACCTTCTCAAGGTCCTCAAGAACCATGAATCCTAAGCCGATGACAAGATCGTTTCCTTCTTCCACAAGCTCTGAAAATCCTTTTTCATAAGTGCCTACGGCTTGTAATTCTCTATAATCAAAGAGGATGTCAAGTTCATCTCTAGCCTTGGTAAGACCCGCAAATGCAGCATCACTAAACGACTGATCACCTAGTCCGACGTCAGACAACATAATGCCGATTTTAACCCTCTCTTTGGCTTTCATTTCAGTAGTTGTGCATCCACCAAGGGTGCCAATCAATAAAAATAATACTAAAAATTTGCTTATAATCCGTTTCATCTTGTTGTCATGCTCCTCCTATTAATTAAGGCGTGTTCATTAGCTTGTTTCTATTAACTGATAAGCAACAATCAATAATGAATACAGCCTTTAATAAAATTCCCGCATTTATTTAATCGACCATATAAACTTTTTGTTTATGCTGGAATGCAAAGTCTATCTATTGTCAATTTTCTAAATTCCGGAAAATTACAGCTGTGTTTTTACAAAAAGGCTGTGTTAAATTAGACTGTTGATTTCCGTTCCAGGCGCTTCGCTTTCCGCGGGGCTGACGCTGAGCCTCTTCGTCGCAAGCTCCTGCGGGGTCTCATCTGTCCAGCTGATCCCGCAGGACATTGATTTTGCTTCTTTGAATCCGCCCACGCACGATGGAAATGCGTTAGCATTTTCGGAGGAGTCTGCGCGCCTTCCACTCCAATCAACAGGACTTAAAAACAACATTTAGATTTAACACAACCTACATAAAAAAACAGACTGTTGATAAACAGTCTGCCAGATTGGATTATTTAATTTTCGTGAACCGGTTCAAGTCGCCGTTTTCTCCGAGTACAATCAGAATATCCTCTGCTCTCAGGGTTTTCTCCGGATCTGGTGAAATATCGACCTTGTTAGCCGTTTTCACGCCGATAACCGTGATATTGTACTTTGCCCGCAGATTGATTTCAATCAGGTTTTTGCCAGCCATGCTCATTGGGAGTTTGATTTCCTCAATGCTGTAGTCATCTGAAAGTTCGATGAAATTCAATACATTCGGCGATGCCATCAGCTGGTGCGCGACCCTTTCACCCATGTCCCGTTCAGGGAAAATGACTTTGTCTGCACCGACTTTGAACAATACCTGCGCATGGTGCTTATTAAGCGCTTTGGCTACGACGTTGGAAACTCCCATTTCTTTTAGAATTAGAACGGTAAGGATACTTGCCTGGATGTCATCGCCGATCGCAACGATGACTGTATCAAAGTTCCTGATTCCAACCGCTTTCAACGTCTGCTCATCTGTGGAATCCCCGATTACCGCATGGGTCACATGTTCCTTGTATTCCTCGATATATTGTTCCTTCTTATCGATTGCCAGTACTTCATGTCCTTCATTATAGAGGGTCGTTGCTACACTTGAGCCAAAACGTCCCATCCCGATTACTGCGAATTGCCTTGCCATAATTACATCCTCCTACCCAATCATCACTTTTCCAGCAGGATATCGGTAATGATCTTCTTTTCTTTTTCTCGCTACTGCAAAAGCTAGTGTCAGCGGTCCAACACGGCCCGCGAACATTGTAATGGTTATCAATATTTTTCCGTATGATGACAATTCTGGCGTCAACCCCATCGATAGACCGACAGTCGAAAATGCTGATACTGCCTCAAAGAATATCATCAAGAAATCTTTTCCCGGTTCTGTAATGGTCAACACCATTGTAATCGTTATGATTAAAAAAATTGCAATGAGTGTAACCGTCAAAGATTTTGAAACAATGGTGTAATCCAGCCTTCTGCCAAAGAAGGTGACATCTTCCCTGCCGCGGATCTGCGACTTAACGGCACCAATCAGGACAGCAAAAGTCGTTGTCTTGATTCCTCCGCCTGTCGACCCTGGAGAAGCACCAATGAACATCAGGAAGATGATCAAAAATAATGTAGACTGCTTCAAATCAGGGATATTTAATGTATTGGATCCCGCAGTCCTTGGAGTGACCGCCTGGTATAGCGCACCGAATATTTTGCCGGACCAGGACATTGGCTTCAATGTAGATGGATTATTGAATTCAAGAATAAAAATCAGGAGTGCTCCACCAACTACAAGAATGCCTGAAACAGCCAGCGCCATTTTGGAGTGCAATGACAAGCGCCTTGTGCTGCGATATTCAACTAATTCGTTCATGACGATAAAACCGATACCGCCGAGGCTGATCAAGGAGACCAGCGTAATATTGACGATAGGATCATCAGCATAGGCAGTAAGTCCGCGGAAACCGCCCATTAAATCAAACCCGGCATTGTTGAAGTTTGAAACGGCATGGAAAAAGCCAAAATAGATTGCCTTTCCAGCAGCCATATCCTGCGAGAACCTCAATGATAAAAGGATTCCCCCGGCAATCTCGACTACCGCTGTAAAAATCAGCAGTCTCTTTACAAGCCTCACCACACCTTCAACAGTGGTGTTGTTCAACGACTCCTGGATAACCAGACGCTCTTTGAATGAGATCCTTTTCCCCAGAATGAATGCGAGCAAGGTGGCAAAGCTCATAAATCCCAGCCCGCCAATCTGAATCATCGAAAGGATGACCATTTCACCAAACCGTGTGAAGGTATCTCCGGTATCCACTACAACCAGTCCAGTCACACATGTAGCAGAGGTTGCAGTGAATAGTGCATCCAGGAAAGTCAATCCGTTTCCATCGGTTGTAGCTGAAGGCAATGACAGCAGCAATGCACCCATCAGGATGATCGTCCCAAAACCCAGGACGAGTACTTTGGGAGGGTCCAGCCGAAAAAACAATTTCCTGCGCATGATGTTTCCTTCTTTCCTTAGTATGAGGAATTATGCGTTTAATATTTCCTTGCAGGGACTTTGTCTTAACTGGATTCTAAAATAGTCGACATATTTAAAATCAAAGCAAAACAAAAAAGCCCCCAGAGGCTAAAGATAATAGCCTTGTGGACTTTTGAACAGACTCGTCACACAAGCTCCATCTTCCTCTTCTGCAACGCTTGCGAAGTTAGCTGTCGGATTAGGACTGAGAATAGCCCCGCCTTTTTAAAGGCTTCACCCCAAGTGGATTGTATCCACAAAGTTGGTTCCCCCGCTCCAATTGGATTCAGCGATTTAGAAATATGAAACTCATTAAATTTGGCTCTTCCCGTAAACATTAATGCTTTCACATTTTAACGATTTCGGTTACGAAAAGAGTTTTTGTTTCAGCAGAAATCTGAAACTGTTGTAATCATACTCCTCTCCCATTCCAGTTGTAAAGCATGAAAAGTACGCTAAAAATAACCCTTTTTACCCAATTTTAACGGATACCATTGGCTTATCACAGGTTATCTCACTGAATCGCAGTTTTTCTTCGTTTTTTGTTTATTTTACTAAGTATGCAGGACTGAACATCTTGCGCGGTTTATAGTCCATCAATTAAAGGTAAATAATAGGGTTGATAAAAGCTTGAGAATCGAAATGCTGGAGGTTGTCGATGATGAAAGCCATGATCATTATGAATCCATCATCCGGAAAAGAAAAAGCGAACGAGTATGTACAGAAAATAGAGGAAACCCTTCGAGGGAAATATGATGATATAGAAATCAGGAAGACAGAAAAAGAAGGCGATGCTGCCGCTTTTGCAACAGAGGCTTGCATTGCTTTATATGATGCTGTCATTGCAATGGGAGGCGACGGGACGATTAATGAAGCGATCAACGGGCTCTCTGAACAGGAACATCGCCCTGCTTTGGGAATCATTCCACTGGGAACGATCAATGATTTTGCTCGGGCACTTAATGTACCTCTTAATCCATATGAAGCTATTTCGATATTGGAGAACCAAAACCTGCGCCCTGTGGATGTCGGCAAGACCAATGAGGCTTATTTTGCGAATGTATTGGCTGTGGGCTCAATTGCTGAAGCGTCCTATAATGTCACTCCAGAACAAAAAACAAGGCTCGGGTCACTTGCTTATTTCATGGAGGGTGCCAAATCGTTTTTGAGCGGTGATTCTATGGAGTTATCGGTTGAGCATGATACAGGCAAGTGGGATGGCGAGGCCTTTCTATTACTTGCGGCACTGACAAATTCTGTTGGGGGCTTTGAAGCCCTTGCTCCGGACGCAAGTGTGGATGATGGAAAATTCCATGCTTTTATCATTAAAAAAGTATCCATCCCGAAAATTGCCACTCTCATTCCTTCGTTGCTGAAAGGTGAACTGAATGAAAGTGAAGAAGTGGAATATATCCGGACAGCCTTTCTTAATGTGACTTCCCCAAAAGCGCATATAGTGAATATCGATGGTGAAGAAGGGGAGCCATTGCCATTCGAGGCCAAAGTCCTTCCAGGCCATTTGAATGTGTTCGTTTCATAAAATAAAAACCTGAGCAGGGACATACCTCGCTCAGGTTTTTTTGAATTATTTTACGCTTGAGTTAAAGTTATAGAAGAATTTAGCTGTAATTGAACCGTCTTTGTTTTCAACGATGTTCGTTACGTGAATTCCAGAGTCAGCAGGTGTATTACTAAAGCCTTTCCAGAAGTAGTAAGAACCCGTGTGTACATTTCCTGATACAGGAGTGATTTTGCTGCCAGTCTTGAAGAAGTCGCCTGCATCTCCGCGGTTTAAGTTCTTTTCAAGATCGTATAAGCCATCTGCCTGAAGGACAGATAATCCATAGTGAGTTACCACGTCGCCATTGCTTGCCGTCTGTGTCTGATTGTACTGGAAGCGCTTGTTCATCCAGTTTTCAACATTGTTCGGACGGAAACCAGCAGTCTGGTACAGGTTGATGATATTTTCATCGACATGCCATGCAACCAGGCCGTGGGCATCTTCACCCTGACGAACCATCCCTTTATTAAAGCCGTCCTGCTGCATATTTTCAAATAAGAAGTATTCCGTGCCGTTTGAGCCTGGAACTTCCATTTTGACGATTCCATTATCAGCTGTCGCTAAGTTGGCAGCTGGCAAAGTGATTTCCTTAACTTCACCTGGCTTGACTTCAATTGGGTTAGCCCATCCTAAGAAAATCTTTGAGAACGGATCGAAGTGTGTCGGAGAGTTCCCGCCGTATTCAGGCTTATTAGGATAGCGCATCCATGAACCGCCAGCCATCATCGAGTAGTTTCCTACACCTTCGGAAGTATATACAGTATCATAGAAGTCTGGCAATCCTAGAGCATGTCCAAATTCGTGAGCATATACGCCAGTTTGCACTGGGAATGGTCCAGTCTTCTTATCATCACTATAAGTGTTTGTCGCTGCATCGAAGCCGGCAACGTTACCGCCAATACCAGGCTGGATGTTGTAGTTATTGACGATTACTCCATCGTACGTCATGTCTTCTTTAATCGTCTTATCAATCCACTCACCTTCGTCCATACCCTCATGCTGAGGAGTTGGAGTTCCAGTTTCATAGTATTTGCCATAGTATAATGCGCTTAAGATATTCCATTTATGAGACCAGAACTGACCTGGATCGCGGCTGTATTCAGCACCTGTTCCTTCATGGACGACAAATACGTTTGGAACTTCCCCATCAACAGCATACTGAGAGAAATCAACCTGTTCGTCAGCAGACTTTAAGAGATCGCGTACGAATTCGCCAGTATGAGCGTCTCCATTTACGTTCCCAAGCTTATATACTCCACCTTCAGCATATGTTCCCTCTTGGTCTAGATAGTAGGAAGCCCCCTTCGGCATTTCTACCCATACAAATTCGGTGTTTTCTTTGCGGACCAAATTAACTTTCCCATAGCTTGATTCCTTATAGGCATTTTGCATTGTACGGTCTTTAGGTACATCTGGACCATCATATTTCTTGAATTGTTCAAGTTCGTACGGGTTATATTCAGTACCAAAAATTAAATCTTCATAATACTTTGGTGGTACCTGGCCTGGCATATCTCCAATCGGCTCATCACCATTAGGATATTTAGCCAAAAGAACTAGAACAGGAACATCTCCGGTAGCTTCACGGTATGCCACATGGTTGTCGCCAGGCTGCTGAAACTTTGCTCCAGCCTGGGCAGCCTTTTCAGCTGGATCGACTTTTGAAATATCAATTCCTAATTCCTTTGCTCGATCAACAAGCTCAGGAGCTGCACCGATATGGTGCGCAAGGCTTATTTCATATTTACTGTGGTAATTTGTTGCAGAATCATTTGCACTGACACCAGCGAATACTGCACTGCCCGCCAAAGCAAGAGACAAAGCTGAAGTAGAAAGGACTTTTAACAATTCACTCACTCCCTATTAAAATATTTCTATTGCCTAAATAATATTAAATATTCAGTAAATTCTAAATAGGGAAAAGGTATTGTTTGATATTTTTTAATGTAAGTAAAAAGACTTATATTTCTTAATTTTCTATTATTTTTTAGTATTTTGCCATAATAATCCATTTAATTCCGTTTCTTATTCTTCTCCAAAAATAAAAAGAAGCTTCGCATCAGAGCGAAGCCTTCACTTCAAAAAGATTTTAAAGAATATCCATCCAAATCTTGATAGCAGTCCCTAGAATCAATGCTGCCAGGATGTATTGAAGAATTTTCGTGTTCACTTTTTTACCAGCATTTGCACCGAGTGGCGAAGCAATAAGACTCGCTACTACCATGATCAGTGCTGGCCAGAATTCTACCTGTCCAGTGGCAAGTTTCCCAACTGTTGAACCGATTGAAGAGATGAATGTAATGGCCAGTGAAGTTGCGATTGTCATTCTTGTAGGGATTTTCAGGACAACAAGCATGATTGGCACAAGCAGGAATGCTCCAGCTGCACCTACGATACCTGCACCTACACCTACGATGAATGCGAAGAATGCTGCGAGCCATTTATTGAATGTTACCTGGTCAAGAGGGATGTCATCGACATTCTTTTTCGGAACAAACATCATGACAGCCGCAATCAAAGCAAGAATACCGTAAACAACGTTAATGCCGCCTTCGGACATGAATCGTGAACCATAGCTTCCGATCAGTGAACCGACTAGAATGCTGGCACCCATATAAATGATCAAAGTCTTGTTCAAGTATCCGCCTTTGCGGTAAGCCCAAACACCGCCGATTGTTGCGAAGAACACCTGGACTGCACTGATACCTGATACTTCATGGGCACTGAAAGCTGCAATTCCAAACAATGGCGGAATGTATAATAGCATAGGATATTTAATGATGGAACCGCCGATTCCAACCATCCCGGAAATATAAGAACCGATAAAACCAATTAAAAAGATGACGATCAAATAAGTAAAATCCATTCTGGCTTCCTCCCTCTCAATAACTGAAATTTATTTAAACATAAGAAAAGGGAGACAAGCTCCCCCTTTTTCAATTACGCTTTCTTCATCCAGAACTTGAGCACACCGTTATCTTCTTCGTGCTTCAGAAGTTCGTTACCAGTGGATTGTGCCCAGGCAGCTAGATCTTTTACAGCGCCTTTGTCAGTTGTATGAATTTCTAATACATCACCTGATTGGAGATCAGCGATTGCTTTCTTTGTCTTCACGATTGGCATTGGACATGCTAATCCTTTTGCGTCTAATACTTTTGCTACGTTCATGTTAAAATCCTCCTTGGTTGTGTGAACTCGTAAAATTTTGCAGGTTAATAGTAGAACTATCTCTCCTGAATGTTATTTGATTTATCTTACCGCACAGCGGTTTGGCCCAATTTCCATTTCTCTTTGCTTCTCATCATCAGGGCTGATTTTCCCCATGTTAGTTTCACGGATTTCCTGGTATGCATTCGGCTGTGGAGGCAGATTTTCAGTGACAAGCTTTCTGAATTCTGCTTCGTCTTCGATGTTCAAGCCGTGGTTCTTAGCGAACAATGTACCTAGCTTTTCAGATACGCTTCCATCTTCATTCAACTCTTCAATGATCATGAAATGAGCTGGCAGAACAACTAGATCATCTGAAAGCTGCTTGTAGCGAGTGTATAGTGAGTTTCTTAAGTCTGTAACCCAGTCCTCAGCTTTACCAGCCAAATCTGGTCGCCCAATTGAGTCAATGAATAGTATGTCTCCAGATAAAAGGAATTTTTCATCCACTACAAATGATGTTGAGCCGATCGTGTGGCCTGGAGTGTACAATGCGTTAATATCAATGTTCGTTTCACCGATTTTCACATTATTTCCATCTTCGAGAGCCTGGTAGCTGAAAGTAACTTCCTCAGCATCTTTTGGTGGCAGCCAGTATGCTGCTCCAGTTGCTTCAGCAATTTTTCTGCCGCCTGAAATGTGGTCAGCATGAAGGTGCGTATCAAATACATGCTTGATTTCAACGCCAAGCTCCTTAGCAAAGTCAAGGTACACATCTGTCATTCTTGTAGCATCGATCAATGCAGCTTCACCGTTGGAAACGACCGCGTAAGAAAGGCAGCCTTTACCGATACGGACGAATTGGTACATAGCTCCGCCATCTTTAAGATCTCCAACCTTAACTGGTTCAAGGTGCTCGCTCCAAGCTTTCATGCCGCCCTGAAGATAAGAAACTTCACGGCCTGCTTCTTCAAGCATTTCAGCAACCATAACAGAAGAACCTTCTTTCGCACATACTACAAGGACTTCTTTGTCAGTTGGGACTTTATCAAGGATTTCTTCTACACCATCAAGAAGATCAAAGTAAGGAATGTTCAGGTATTCGAACTTCTCACCTTCGATTTTCCAATCATTGAAGTCGCTCTCGTTGCGGACATCAAGGATGAAAAATGGTTCTTTATTGAAAACTTTTTTAGTAACTTCTTTAGACGTCATTGCTTTCATATTTACACTTACCTCCCAGGGTATAATTTTATCAAAAAAATATTATTTTACTTTTGATTCAACAGGGCCGTTCCATTCAGACATTCCCGGCACCACGTTCCAGACATTCTCGAAGCCATTGCTTGATAGTGTTTGGGAAGCCATATCGCTTCTGTTGCCTGTACGGCAAACAACCAGGATTGTTTTTGATTTATCAAGTTCACCCAGTCGGTTTTCCAAATCACCAAAAGGAATCGAAACAGCGTTAGGAATATGTCCGAAAGTATATTCTGCTGGTTCCCTTACATCAAGGACAACAACATCCTCATTAGCTTCAAGTTTCTTGATGAGATCATCATTTGAAACTACATTCGGATATTTTGTTTCTTCCGTTTCTTCACCTGAACCGCCTTTGCGGATGTAGTGCTTTAAAACGTCCCCTTCTTCAATCGTTCCAAGATATTGGTTTCCAGAGCTCTTTGACCAAGCCTGAATATCCGCTCTGGAACCTTTATCCGTTGCAAGCACTTCTAAAACCTCGCCTGGATTTAAATTATTGATCGCTTTCTTCGTTCTGACGATCGGCATCGGGCAAGCAAGCCCTTTTGCGTCGATCGTAGCATTCGTTTTTACAGTTTCCATTTGTAGACCTCCATTTAAAAAGTATCTATTAGATGAACAGGTTAACGTTGCCGTCTTCAGCGTCAGCAAGATATGCTGCTACACCGGCGAATTCAACGCCTTCCATGATCTCTTCGTGTTTAAGACCAAGCAAATCCACTGTCATTTGGCATGCAACAAGCTTAACATCCTGTTCCTTTGCCATTTCAATCAAGTCTGGAAGCGGCATCGCATTGTGCTTCTTCATGACATCCTTGATCATTTTAGGACCAAATCCTGCAAAGTTCATTTTAGAAAGGCCCATTTTGTTCGCGCCTCTTGGCATCATTTTGCCGAACATCTTTTCAATAAACGTTTTGTCAGCCTGGATCGGCTCATCTTTCCTCAAAGCATTCAATCCCCAGAATGTATGGAAGATTGTCACCTCGTGATCGTATGCAGCTGCACCATTGGCAATGATGTAAGCAGCCATAACCTTGTCATAATCCCCACTGAATAAAACGATCGTTGTTTTTTTCTGTTCTCCCATTGTCTTTCTCCCCCTTTTAATATTTACGGTAACGGGTATTTTTCTTTGTAAAAAAATATCTATCTTTTATAACGTGATTACGTTGTTAAATACCTTACAGGGTATATATTATATAAAATCAATATCTTTGTCAACAGTAATAATGAACTTTTTATGACTTTTTTTCTTTTCTATATTTCTAAAAGGCTGTGTTGAACTTTGGCTGTTGATTTCCGTTCCAGGCGTTTCGCTTTCCGTGGGGCTGGCGCTGAGCCCACTGGAGTCTGCGCGCCTTCCACTGCAATCAACAGGACTTAAAAACAACAATATGCTTTAAAACAGCCTTTTTAAAAAACTGACCTATTAAGTTATCTTATGTTAAATGTTTTGTATCTTTGATTAGAAATATCAATTTGATGGATTTTTCTATTTGAAAAATGAATGTTGAATGTATTGAGAAGCTAAATATATTTAATAGAAGAAAAAGAGTTATGCGAAGATAATTTCAACTGGAATGAGTGTGAGAGTATTAGGAACAAATAGCCTAACAAATGGATCTTTATAATTAGCAGATTGTAAAGATTGTACCAGGCTGACTTAGTCCTCATCAAGCATTCTATATTTGATGCTTTCATCGTAAAGACCGTTTTTCTTGCTCCAATACCAGATGATGCCTGCTGATGCTGTGAATGCGAACATGACCATTAATAAGATCCAAGCTCCTGCCGCCATTATTGCACCTCCTTTATAGAATAGTCTCATACTCCCGAATTACTCTAACAGAAATCCCGGAAACCGTCCAGCGTATATTTTTGGGGTTGTCAAAAAAAATCAATGGGATTAAAATGTGGTGAAATTAATTGAGGAGGTAAAATCATGGAGCATCAATCATTGGGATTGTATTTTGATTTCCTTTACTACATCGGAGTCCCTATCCTTATCATCTTTATCCTTGATACAATCCGCAAAAAGTACAATAAAAAAGAAGAACAGAACTAAGCATTACCTTCCAGAGCGGTTTAATCACGCTCTGTTTTTTTTTGCCAAAAATGTTAAAAAAGGCTCGTTTTTTCCATTAGGACCGGATACATAAAACAATTGGATAACACTATAAAAAAGTTGAATAACTTAATTCATTTATCGGATGTATCATTTAACATAGCAGATTGTGAAGAATATGTGAAATATATGTGTTTATTTTATGAACAAGGGAGTGTCAAAATGTTTACAGACGAAAAGTGGAGTTCTTCTAAGAATTGGTTCATTGCCGCTGTATTTTGGATTATCATCGGCATGACTATGGGACTTCTAACTGCAACAAAACAAATCTGGCCTGAGTTATTAAACAATCGCTGGACAACTTATGGGCATGTTCGTTCTGCCCACGTAATGCTTGTCATCTATGCATGGTTATCGATGGCATATGTAGGATCCATGTTCTACATGATTCCCAAGCTTGCTAAAACGAAAGTATACAGTGAAAAGCTGGGGAATTTCGCACTAGTATTTTATAACGTAGTCATTTTAGAAGGTTTCTTCGCTTTGCTGTTCGGCCAAACCGAAGTAATCGAGTATGGTGAATTCCCTCTCTGGGTGGACGTACAGCTTCTTGTCGCTATTGGACTTGTCGCTTATAACTTATTCAAGACAGTCGGCCAGAGAACAGAAAAAATGCTTTATGTCAGCCTATGGTATTTCCTAGGTTCACTCCTATGGCTGCCGCTTACCTGGATTGTCGGAAACTTCCCGGCACAATGGATTCCAAGCGGTGTACAGCAAGGGTTGATGGGCTGGTTCCTTGGACATAACGCTATTGGTCTTTGGATGACTACGGTCGGTGTTGGACAGATTTACTACCTGCTTCCTAAATTGACTGGACGCCCATTATACAGCCACCAGCTTTCAATGATTGGCTTCTGGGCAATCGCAACATTCTATGTCTGGAATGGCCCTCACCACTTGATGAACGGCCCAATCCCAGGCTGGATTTCCAAAGCGGGTGTTATCCCATCCCTCGTTCTGCTGATACCAGTTTGGGCTGTACTTGCTAACTTCTGGGGAACAATGAAGGGATCCTGGGCACAGACACGCTCAAGTGTACCGCTTCGTTTCACAATGGCTGGTACAATTTTCTACCTGTTCGCGTGCCTTCAGGGACCTTTGCAAGCCCTTCCATCTGTAAGTTCAGTCATTAAGTTCACACACTGGACAGTCGGGCATGCACATATGGGACCATTCGGTGCGTTTTCTTTCACATCTTTCGCAGCCATTTATTACATTCTGCCTAAAATCGTTGGACGCGAAATGTTCAGCAAGAGAGCAATGGAAGCACACTTCTGGTTCTCTACTGTCGGGTTCTTAGTATTTGCATTCTCATTATGGATCGCCGGGGTTGTCCAAGGCTTCGCATGGATCGAAGGTGTTCCATTCCTGCAGACTGTCTTGATGATGGAACCTTATGTACAGGGACGCGCAATCGGCGGTACCATGATGTATGTTGCCCAGTTCTTCCTGGCTTGGAATATGTATAAAACGATTAAACTTGCAAAACTTGAGAAAAAACAGCAGGCACAGCAGCAAGCTGCTACTGCTTAATGAGGAGGGAACACGTTGGAACGTAAACCATCAGCCGTATTAATCGTTGCTTTAATCCTATGGACTTTCGGTGTTGCCGGAACCGTCATCCTTCCCCTCTTCGACCAGGAAATCAACTCTGCGACTGCGAGCGGCGAGCTTCGCAATTACCCAGAGGATTCTGCTGAAGCAAGAGGTAGAGAAGTCTATGTCCAAAACGGATGCCAGACTTGCCACACCCAATTCGTTAGAGCATTGCCTGCCGATACAAACCAGAATCTTGGCCCTGTATCACAAGGCGGCGACTACAAATATGATTTACCGCATCTATTAGGCTCTAACCGCACAGGCCCTGACCTGATGTGGGTTGGATTAAAGTACAACGAAGACTGGCAGCGCCAGCACTTGATTGACCCACAGTCAACAAGCCCGGGTTCAATCATGCCGTCCTTCGATTACTTATCCAATCAAGAGCTTGATGACCTTGTCGCTTATCTGATGAGCCTAAAGCCTACAGAAGAAAGACTGGAAGAGTACAAAAACGAAATTAACCAATAAAAAACAATGGACCATAACTAAGTCTTTTAAATCCATTTCCTTAAGTCCGTAGATTTAAGGAAATGGTTTTATCTATCCATGAACAAAGGCAGGTGGAAAACATGAAAAAAGATCATAAAGAAGCAGATATCGTTTCGGATATTAAGATTGAGCATAATAAAGTGCCAAAGCTTTTGGTTGCTGTATTTTATGTTGTAGCAATCTGGGCAATCGGCTACGCCATCTTCATGCCAGGTAAATTAGCAGTCGAGCCTGCTGCCGCTCCACAGGAAAACAAAGGTGAGCTCATTTTCGAGGGTACTTGCCTAAACTGCCATGCTACAGGCGCGGCACCTGATTTAAGCGGTATTACCGACAGAATGCCTGAGGAAGACATCAAGAATGTCATCAAAAAAGGACGCAACACGATGCCAGCGATCGGCCATCTATACACAGAAAAAGAAATCGACCTGGTATATGAATATTTGAAGGATTACAGATAAAGAAAGGGGGATCCTCGTGGCTAAAACTCTAGTTAGATGGGCTTTTTTCATCATTATTTTTACTCTTCCATTTTGGAATGGGTTCAGAATGGACATCGATAACGAAAAATTATTTTTATTCGGCTATCAATTAAGCTATGAAGCTGGCTATCTATTTTTCGTCTTCCTATTCTTGTTCCTGATGGCATTCCTTGCTCTGTCCATGATCATTTACAGAGCGTTTTGCCAATACGCTTGCCCTCATAACACTTTCAGCATGCTTCTCAATAAGATTGAGGCTAAGCTAGGTGATAAAGGCAAAGCAGTAACATTCTTGTTAGCGTTCTTAGTAAGCATCTTTATGGCTTACTCAACAGTTAGTTATTTTTATAACCCAATCACGATCTTGGAATCACTTGTGAATTTTAAAATGGATAAGTACTTCTTCCTTGTAACTTCCACAGCCGTTCTTTATACAGCTTTATCTTACAAGGCAAGAAACTCATTCTGTAAAGTATGCCCTTATGGACTTGCACAGGGTATTTCCCGTGTGGATGATAAAGCTAAATGGCTGACGCATCCTGGAGTCTGGATTACATGGGGTACAACAGCTGGCCTGGTGCTGATCTTACTTGTTGGCTGGTTTTAATTGAAAAATAAAGCGAGGTGAAACCATAAATGAAGAACATCTTAAAATTATCTGCATTCGCACTTCTATCAATATCCCTTACTGCCTGCTCGGAAGCCGCAGTAAAAGACGCTTCTCTTGATGATAAGAACGAGAAGGTTCTTTCTAAAATGCACGAGGACTATTCCCCTAACTGGTGGAAAGACCAGCCTAACGGAAACGCAGATACAAATAAGGACTGGAATGGCGAGGGCTGGATCCTTTCAGCTAACGAAGTTAGTAACGGGGTTGCCATTGCCGATATTAAAACCGGTAACCCTGTAAAATATATCCAAAGTGCTGGCACTCCCCACCATGTCCATTTAAATAAGGATCAAACGTGGGCTTTTGCAACACAGCGTTACGGAACAAGTGTCCTGGCCATCAATATGGAGACACTTGAATCACATGACATTGACTTTCCTGGATTCGATAAGCCTCCTGCGCCACAGCACATGACTTTTTCTCTTGACGGCAAATACGCATTCACTTCATTGAATGGTGTAGAGGCAGTCGGCATGATTGATGCAGAAACCGCAAAACTCGTGAAAGTGTTTAAAAATGTCGGTAAAAAGCCGAGGGATTTGAACGTCACTCCTGACGGCAAAAAATTGTTTGTCAGTCTGCAGGCTGAACCATATATCACAGTAATCGACATTGATACTGGAGAAATGAGGCACCTTGAACGGACAGAAACAGACTATGGTAAAGGAACAGGTTCTGGCCTGGATATGTCCAATGATGGAAAATATGTTGCAGTTGCCAATACTGCTGACGATGAAGTAGCAATTTATGATACTAAAACAGAAAAGCTTCTGAAAAAAATTGAAGATATTCCAAAGCCAGTTAACTTAAGCTTCATGGGTAATACACATGATTTGGTTACAGGCAACCGTAATGACGGTTCCATTTCGATCATCGACACGGAAAAACTCAGATTGATCAAGACAGTGAAAACTGGGGCCGGTACTAACATCGCATACCTTGGACCTGACGGCTACTGGTATACTTCCCAAAACGGAGCAGGCTACTTAACAGTCCTTGATCCGAAGGACAATTACAAAATTGTCAGGAAAATCTGGGGCGTACAGAACATTCACTGGCTGGCTTGGAGCCCTGATGGAAGCATGATGTTCGGCTCTAACTGGGGTGATAAGACACTCACAAAGATTGATTTGACGAAAAAGAAGGACTTCAGACAGACCATTCCTGTTGGATTGAATCCAAACGGAATCGCACTTAAAACGAATGTGCCAAAAGATCAGCTTCTTGCTTACCAAAAAGGCAATGAGGAAGAAGCTAACAGAATAAAGAAAGCCTCTACCCTGGTTTTCCCAGAGGCAAAAGATGTTAATGAAGAAGCTTTCCTCGGAACATGCCTTCAGTGCCATGATATCGGCCGAATCATGAAGAATTCAAGTAAAGGTCCCGAGCAATGGACATCCGTTGTAGACCGTATGGCAGGTAATGGCGCGAAAATGACCGATGAACAAAGACAGCAAATCATCGATTATCTTGCTTCAGACCAGCACAAGGCACTTAAGATCCAAACGGAACTTGAACTGGAAATTGCTGAACAAAATAAAAATAAAGAATAAAAATGGAAAAATCCTAATGCCTCTTAACAAGAAGATGCATTAGGATTTTCATCTAAGTCTGTTATGAACTCCCAGGCTCTCTCATGGAGATTGGATTTGAATTGCTTATCTTTTCTTAGCAGATAGAATGGGCGAAATCTGTCCCTGTCTTTGAATGAGCTGACAATCAGCTGCCTGGATTTAATCTCCGGACAGATGGCCAGCTTTGAAAATAGAGCGACACCCAATCCGTTTTTCACTCCCTCTTTTATCAGCGTATTGCTGTTATAGATGAGTACGGACTTGGGTTCAATATTCAACCCTTTCCACAAATCCAAAGTTGCCTGCCGCATGGCGCAGCCCGGTTCACGTACCAGCCAGGTCATTTCCTCCAGTCTGGAAGGATCCTGGATGCCCGGATCGATTCTAATCTGGGGAGAAACGCCAAGCACAAGCAAGTCATCATAGAATTCATGAGAAATAAAATCGTATCGTCCGGCTTGTCCCTCAACAAGAGCAAGGTCAATTTCAGAAGCATATAACAAATCAGTAATATGGATTGATGTCCCAATCGTGATTTGAATCTGGCTGCTTGTGATGTCCGGATTCAGTTTGATGAAATCCTGAACCATCTTTGAAATCAGGCATTCTCCAATCGTATTGCTGCAGCCAATTTTAATCGTTTGGCTGGAATCACCTTCGGCGAGAAGGTTTTCCAGCTTCTCATTTAATGCCAGAAGCTGCTGCCCATGTTCGTATAAGGTTTTCCCGGCGTCTGATAACTTGATTTTGCGATTGGCCCTGATGAACAATTGTTTGTTATAGTAAGTCTCTAATTGGCTGATTTGATGACTGACGGCAGGCTGGGACAGGTTCAGCATCTTTCCTGCCTGGGAGAAGCTCTCATATTTTGCCGCAGCTATGAAAGTCTTTAAATGTTCTAAGTTCAATATGATCGCACCCCTTAACGACTATAGAATTGGAGGGAAAAAAATGAAAAAATTAGATATCGTCGTAACCGTAATCGTATTATCTGTATTTATTTTCGGACTCATGTACTTTACAAAAGACGATTCCATCACTTACCGTGATGTTAAATTTGAAATCGCCTCTATGACGATTTTATCCGCGGTTTCCCTTTTCACGTATTTCGGCATCAAAAGAAATCTAAACCATTAACTCGGATTATACCACACAGGGTTTAAGAATGAGTTATTCAAGGAAAACCTGGGAATCCTCCCAGGTTTTCTTTTTTTATTGGGAACAGTATACTAACTTTCAAAGAGGAAGTGTTGTAGGATTGCCCCGTTCATTATACAATAAAGTTCACAAAATACCAATTGGGGTATAAAAATTTTGTTTTTCTCTTAATCCATTCTTAACATTCTCATTTCAATATAGAGTACAGAAAAGGAGTGATCAGGAATTGACTGAAATTGGATTATTTTTTGCTTTTACAGCCGGGATTTTATCATTTTTCTCCCCTTGTGTATTCCCCCTTCTTCCAGCTTACATAACGCATTTAACAGGGGGAAAAATTGAAGGATCTAAGGTTGCAGTTGACAAGGCGACCTTATTCACACGGTCATTTGGTTTCATCATTGGATTTAGTTTAATTTTCATCGTCATGGGCGCCTCTGCGTCTTTCCTTGGCCAGGTGTTCGCGAATTACAGGACAATCGTAATGCAGATTGCGGGCTTGCTGATCATTATTTTCGGCTTGCAAATGGCTGGATTATTGAACATTAAATTTTTGATGATGGAAAAAAAGGTCCATTCTGAAACAAAGTCCAAAGGAGTATTCAGTTCTGTATTCCTTGGGATGGCGTTCGCCAGCGGCTGGTCCCCTTGTGTAGGGCTTGCACTGTCCTCCATCCTGCTCTTGGCCAGTTCTTCAGATACTTTATATCAGGGGATGTATTTGCTGACTTCCTACTCATTGGGTATGGCGGTTCCATTCCTGGTGATATCGTTTGTCATCTCTTATTCTTTGAAAGCAATCAAAAAAATCAACAAATATTTGGCTAAACTTGCGTTCGTTAACGGCATGATCATGGTTGGCATGGGATTCCTTGTCCTGTCTGGCCAAATGCAGAAAATCAGCGCATGGCTGTCGGCATATAGTCTATTCAATTTTTAAGACTGATGCCCCCCCTGTATGAAGGAGTGAGATCGTTGTGGACAAAGAACTGATCGGCAAAAGCGTCTTAGTAGTTGAAGATGACCCTAAGATCCGGACGCTGGTAAAAATATATTTAACAAAAGAGGGCTACGAGGTTCTAGAGGCAGACAATGGAAACTTAGCACAGGAAATGATTGAAAAATATGATCCCTGCATCCTGATCCTCGACCTGATGCTCCCCGGCAAGAGCGGTGAGGAAATTTGCCGCTGGTTACGGAATGATCATAAAAGCATGATGCCTATTATCATGCTGACAGCAAAAGCTTCAGAGAAGAGCAGGATTGAGGGGTTTAAGCTAGGGGCAGATGATTATGTTGTTAAGCCCTTCAGCCCTGCTGAATTGATGGTCCGGATCGAAGCGGTATTAAGAAGGACGGCAAGCCGCTGCGGTAAGCTGACTTTTACCGGACTTACACTCAAGCCAGCCAAAGGCCATGCGCTGGTCGATGGAGAACCTCTGGACCTGACGAATTTCGAGTTCCGGCTCCTTCATATGTTCATGCAGCATCCTGGACAAATTCTTTCAAGGACTCAAATTCTTGATACCATTTATGAAAACAATGAAAAAGCAGTAACGGAAAGGACCATTGATGTCCATATCAAGAACCTCCGTGAAAAAATCAAGAAAAAAACGCCAAAGGATTATATTCAGACAGTGAGAGGAATGGGGTATAAATTTGCGGCGAATTAAAAAATGGACCAGCCTGTTGTTGTCAAAGCTTGTTGCCGTGAATAGCGTCGTCATCCTGCTGGTCATCATGCTTGCCGGAATTTCCGTGAAAGACTATGCCTGCTTTCTTGTGAACCAGGAACAAGTAACAGGTCCACAGCTGGTTGATACACTGAACTCCTTCCTTATCAAGGTAAGCATCATTGCATTTATTGTTGCCGGCCTTCTGCATTATTTTTCTGTAAGACGGATTGTGAAGCCTGTTAAAACGATGGCTGAAGCAGCCCAACAGATAAAGGAAGGACAAATCCCCACACAAATCGATGTCCCCTCTACCGGTGAACTGGGGGAACTCGTATCGAACTTTAATGCCATGGCAGAAACTCTTTCAGTCGTCCAGACAAGACGGGAAGAAATGCTGAGGGATATCGCCCACGAATTGAGAACCCCGCTGACAAATATCAACGGTTACCTCGAAGCGCTGCACAACGGGGTATTGACGGGTGACCGGGAACTTTTCGGCTCCCTGCTGGAAGAGTCCAGGAGAATTACAAGGATTGTCGATTTGATCGCTGAACTTGATGCATGGAATAAAGAAGTTTATTTTCTGGAAAAAAAGTTTGAAGCGGCCGATATCAAGCAGATCATGGCTGAGTCGCTTGCTGCTTTCCAGCTTAAGCTTTCAAGCAAGTTTATTGCATTTAGCCAAGAAATTGAAACAACAACAGTCTTTGGACACAAAGACGGCCTCAAGCAAGTCATTTCTAACCTGCTGCAAAATATCATAGATTATGACACCGGAGGAAAGCTTTCAATTGTTGCACAATCCGAAGGCAGTGAATATAAGATCATCTTTGCCCACACAGGAAGATATATTGACCCAGAAAAAAAGGACCTTATTTTTGAACGGTTCTACAGGGTTGAAGAATCCAGAAGCACAAAATCAGATGGTGCAGGACTTGGCCTTGCCATCGCAAGAAGCATCGTCGACGCCCATAATGGAGAAATCGGACTTGAAACAGATGGGCATCATCATTCATTTTGGATAAGGTTCCCAATTCATGGCGCTTCTTAATCATTCCTTAACAATACGATCTCATAATGGATTTAATGTTTTCGTATTTAGATAAAGGAGCGATTGTGATGGAATTTACGTACTATAATGATAAAATAATTGGACAGATGGAATATGGATTCCTGCCAATATCTCCGAATACTGAATTGGGTTACCGTCCTTTGGAGTTGTTCATCTCATCATTGACCGGCTGCAGTACGTCAATGCTCGCAAATATTCTTACAAAGAAAAGAATAGACTACAAAAGAATTGATGTGAACGTATCGGCAGTAAGGAATCCAAACGAGGCGAATCGGATCGAAAAGCTGACGTTTGCTGTCAGCATTCAATCAGAAGAACAAGAAAAGAGTCAAACTAAGAAGCTTGCCAGTCTTGTGTTGAAAAATTGCGGCATAATCCAATCGGTGATCGGAAGCATAGATATCTATTATCAGATTGAATTCACGCCAGACCAGCCAAAAAAAGGTGATGTTGCTTGAATTATATAACATTCGGCAGATTCACGCTGCCAGCGGACTTGCTCGCAGCATTTGCCGCAATCTTTATCGGAGCTTTGATCTACAGGACAAAGGAAAAAAAGAGCATCGGCGACTGGTATTGGAACAGTTTTTTCCTGTACATAGCGATCTATAAGCTAAGCTATGCAGTCTTTAATTTTAAGATGTTTCTTGACGCCCCCTTCTCCCTCCTTTATTTCAATGGCGGAACCGAAGGGCAGATTCTTGCTTTTGCAGGAATCGCACTCTACCTTTATTTAATAAAAAGGAAAAAGGATAATAGCGTCAATCCAACGGAAGTTTTATCTGTTTATTTTATTTTCTTCCTGCTGTATTGGACTGCTTTATTCACATTTTCAATGGATATCTTCTCAGCTGGGCTCCAGGCTGTACTATTAATCGGCTTCCTGCTGTTCTATATGCGTAATATTTTGCTTACGATGCAATTTGCCGTATTATTTTTAATGATTGAAGCCCTTATATTGAGCCTGTTTTCCGATATATTTTCGGTGGAGAACCTGCTGATCTTTGCACTCGGGATTTACTTGATTGCCTTTCAACGTTTAAATAAGGAGGAAGTACAGCATTGAATAAAAATCTTTTATCTTTTGCAATCTTAGCTCTGGCTGTCGTCATTTTAGTGGTGAATATCTGGAAACCGACAAGCACTGAAAGCGAAAAGAAAACGGAAAACCAAACTGAGGAAGCCACAGAAACAACAGAGGATATTCCCGGCGCAAAGCTATCGTCCTTGCGAGAAGGCGCTGAAGCACCTGACTTCGAATTAAACACGCTTGACGGAAAAACTATCAAGCTGTCAGATTACCGCGGCAAAAAAGTCATCCTGAACTTCTGGGCTACATGGTGCCCGCCGTGTAAAGCAGAAATGCCGCATATGCAAAATTTCTATGAAGAATACAACGACCAGGGAGTTGAAATCCTCGCTGTCAACCTGACCAATATGGACAAAGGCGTGGAAGAAGTCCAAAAATTCGTTGATGAATATGGTTTAACCTTTACGATTCCTCTGGATGAAGAGGGAGACGCAGGAACAACCTATCAGGCATTCACAATCCCAACCAGTTACATCCTTGATGAGAAAGGTGTAATTACCAAGAAAATCGTCGGCCCAATGGACGAGAAAATGATGAAAGACCTGACAGGGGTTAAATAGGAAAAAGTCGCGGACATATTTGATGATCCGCGACTTTTTTGTTTTTTCTTATGCAATGTTATAGGTTGTGAACGGTACTCAAATGGACACTTAGAGTTTGTTCTATAACTAAATGTCCATTACATCGGCTTTCTTGGACATTTTGACCTCGTTGCTGGCTTGAAATGTCCATTAACCACCTTTCTTGGACATTTTGAACCCGTTGCTGGCTTGAAATGTCCATTAAACCACCTTTCTTGGACATTTCCACCTCGTTTTTTGTTTGAAATGTCCATTAAATCACCTATCTTGGACATTTTGAACACGTTGCTGGCTTGAAATGTCTATTAAATCACCTTTCTTGGACATTTCCACCTTGGTTCTTGCTTGAAATGTCCATTAAACCACCTATATTGGACATTTCCACCTTGTTTTTTGTTTGAAATGTCCATTAAACCACCTGTATTGGACATTTCCATCTCAGTCCTTGCTTGAAATGTCCATTAAATCAACCTTCTTGGATATTTCCACCTTGTTTTTTGTTTGAAATGTCCATTAAATCACCTTTCTTGGACATTTCCACCTTGTTTTTTGTTTGAAATGTCCATTAAATCACCTTTCTTGGACATTTCCACTTCGTTTCTTGCTTGAAATGTCCATTAGCACCTCTACCCTTGGTTAAATACTGAGTATCTTTTGCTCGTCATCTGCCTTAAATGCCCCTTTATCTTTTAAACATTGCTTAATGACATCTACAGCATACACACCATGATAGGTTTTATCAGCTTCGACTCCTTTGAACAGCTGTTTGCCGCCGCCTGCCATTTTATATTTCTTTTTCAAATCGATTTCCTCCCCGCTAATAAGCAGCTTCTGTATCCGATTTCCTTCTGGATTGTAAGGCTTGAAGGCCATGAACAATCCTGATGATCTTAGAATGTAACCACCTTTTTGCTTGAAGGGATCTCTTGAAAAAACCATCTCCAGGTTTTTCTCCAATGCTTTTAGAAGGCGTTCACCACTCATTTCCACTGTGAAAATTTCAGGGTTTGTCGGAATGATGGTATGCAGATCGTATTCTGTGATATCTCCAGCAGGAATGGGTGTGCCGTACCGCCAGCCGTGTGAAAATGCCAGATCGCATTCGAAAGCATGTAAATATGCATCAGTAATTAATTGGTCCATTGGTGATTCATTCAAGGTCATTCGATGTAAAATTGAATCTGTACTGCCGACAACATTTTTCCTTTCCAGTTCATATTGTTTTAAAATATCATCGATCATCGAGGACATCTCCTCATCTTCAGGGAAGCTCTCGTCAATCGCTACCAATTCGTACTTAAAATCAGCCATTTTTCCGCCATCCACCGTCACTTCCAGTTTTCCTAAGAATGAAGAGCTGGATCCTGCCTGAACAACCAATGCTCCATTTACAGTAATCGGCTTTTCGATTCTGTCATGACTATGCCCTGATAAAATGATATCAATGCCATCAACCAGTGTCGCGAGCTCTACATCGAGAGGCAAACCCATATGGCTTAACAAGAGGATGATATCGACCTTTCCCCTTAACTCATTTACACTATCCCGGGTCTCTTCTATCCCCTTCGAAAAAGATAGTCCTTGAGAGAAGCTGTCTGGCATTGTCTCATCTACATAAGGATAGGTCAGGCCAATAATTCCCACTTTAATTCCCTGAAACTCTTTTACGATATACGCTTTTAAAAAGGGTTCATTCGTTTCCTTCTCTTTCACATTACTTGCGATAGTGGGAAATGGCAGCTCTTTAGCCAGCGAAGCCAGCTGCTCCTTTCCATAAGCAAAATCCCAGTTTCCTGGAACCCATCCATCTAACGGCATTTTCTGCAAGACAGGCAAGATCGCCTCGCCTTTTGATTTAACAAGAGGCAATGTCCCGTGGAATAAATCCCCTCCATCAAGAAATAAAACATTCTCATCATGGGATTTTAAATCTTTAATGAACTTAGCAATCCGCGGGAACCCTCCTGTTTTTCTCAGTTCTGAAGTTTTTCCATTCCAAAATAATTCCCAATGGAGGTCAAGACTTCCATGTGTATCGTTTTGCTGGATAATGGTTAATTTTCGCATCGTTTCTCCTCCAAATCTTTAAAGCTGCTTACATAAGCCTCCTCAACTGCTTATGGAGACAGCCTTTATAGTTAAAAGGAGTACCTTTGAAGGTACTCCTTTTGTTTTATCTGACCGCGCATCGGTTAGGTCCGATTTCCATTTCCCGTTGTTCTTCGGTATCCGGGTTGATTTTACCCATATTCGTCTGCCTTATTTCCTGATAGGAGTTTGGCTGTGGCGGGAGATTCTCGGTCACCGTTTTGCGGAAGGTCTCTTCGCTGTCAATTTGCAAACCATGGTTCTCGGCATATAGAACGCCGAGTTTTTCTGATATGCTTCCGTCATCATTCATTTCATTGATGCCCATATAATGAGCCGGGAGTACGATCAATTCGTCTGCAAGCTCTTTATAACGCTTGTACAGAGTATCTCTCAAGTCTCCTACCCAGTCCTGTGCCAATCCGGCAAGGTCCGGCCGGCCGATTGAGTCGATGAAGAGAATGTCGCCGGTCAATAAATATTGGTCATCCACGATGAAAGATGTGCTTCCGATTGTGTGCCCCGGTGAGTACAGAGCATGGATCACTGTGCTGCCAACCTTGATTTCATCGCCATCCTGAAGCGGTTCATAATGGAAGGTTACTTCCTCTGCGTCTTTTGGAGGGAGATAATATTTTGCTCCCGCTTTGTCTGCAAGCTTCTTTCCTCCTGAAATATGGTCTGCATGAAGATGGGTATCAAGCAGAGCAACAAGCTTGAAATTCTTTCCTGACATGAACTCTTCGTAGTGCTCAATCATCCTGTTCGTGTCAATAATGGCTGCCTCGCCATTAGATTCAACAAGGTATGACAGACAGCCTTTGCCGATACGGACAAACTGGTAGATCGAGCCGCCGCCTTTAAGGTCGCCTATTTTAACAGGCTCCAGGTGTTCACTCCAGGCTTTCATACCGCCTTCAATGGAGTAGACATCCGTATATCCGGCTTCTTCAATCTGATCCGCTACGAATTCGGACGATCCGCCTTTTGCACAGACCACATATATGTCCTTATCCTTTGGCAGGACGTTCATGACGGGGTCAATACCTTCCAGGAGATCAAAATAAGGGGTGTTATGGACTTTTACATTACGTCCTTCAATTTTCCAGTCATCAAAGTCATCGGTATTTCTTGCGTCCAGGATGAATACATCTTCATGATTGATTACTTTCCTGGCCAGATCCTTAACTGAGATTGTCTTTGCCATCTTGTCCCTCCTGTTCCTAGATTTTTAGAACGTCAGCGTAATATCTGCGTCACTTGCAAAATGCAGGAAGGAAGCAGCTCCGCCGACATCGATTCCATCAACAAAATGTTCCTTCTGCAGAGTCATGACATCCATTGTCATTTGGCAGGCAATCATTTTAACGCCCATTTCCTGTGCCATTTCTACAAGCTGATCAACTGGTGGAACATTCTCTCTTTTAAAGCCTTCCTGGAAATGTTCTGTTCCTGCAGGCATTGGAAGCTGCTTATGCATTTCTTTATGGATTAAATTCAAGCCTTCAAATGTGAAAAAGATTCCTACTTCCGCATCTGTTGCTGCTGCCGCTGTCGCAATATTGAATACTTTATATGCATCGAACATGCCGCCATTAGCGGCGATGATAGCTACCTTCATAATTTCAGTTCCTCCTTATTGATCAACTGATGTTTCTGTAGGGCCTGTCCAGTCCTTCATTCCAGAAACCACATTAATTGTTTTCTTAAAGCCTTTTTCAGCAAGTTTTTTTGCTGCCAGATCACTTCTTGAACCTGATCGGCAAATCACATAGACATCCTCTTCCGGATTCAGTTCATTGAACCGCTGCTCCAGTTCTCCAAGCGGGATGGATTTCGCGTTCGGAATGTGGCCGAAAGCATATTCTGCCGATTCACGGACATCCAGAACCGTAATTTTTTCATCGCCTCCCAGCTTTTCCAGTACCTCTTCTAGAGTTGCTATGTGCGGATGAGGTGAATCATTTGTTAATTCTTCCTCGCTCGCTTTACGGAGATAATGTTTCAAAACGTCTCCATCAGTGATCGTTCCAAGATATTGGTTGCCTGTACTTTGAGCCCATGCTTTCAAATCAGCCGTCGAGCCTTTGTCAGTAGCCTGAACTTCAATAACCTGGCCAGGCTCCAGTTCATTCATCATCTTCTTCGTTCTGACAATCGGCATTGGGCACGCAAGCCCTTTTGCGTCCAGTACTTTATCCGCAGAAATTGACATAGTCATCCCCTCCTATTCAATAGTATTTATGGACCAGAGGAATCCATACTGAAAAAAATTCCCTATACCTATACCTCATACGGTAAAAAATATGCCTCTTTTTTTATAAAAATAAAAACAGCAGCCATTTTTTGACTGCTGTTATCTTAGTTATTTTTTTGAATAATATGATTTAAACTTCCTCAATAAGTTATTGAATTTTCCCGTTCACTAGCAGCTGCTTCCATGTCTGGCCGCCGTCTTCTGACTCATACAAATCATTCAGGATCGTGATGAACGCTATCCGACCTTCCTGCTTTGGATCGGCAGCTAGATAGGTAATCGGATTATCATATTTAAGAAATGGGATAGGAAGCTCCTCTGCTTGCTCAAAATTCTCTGCATTTAATTTGAGCAGCTTGATTTTTTCATGGACGACTGGTGTGATATATAGCGATTCCTTTGAGAAGGCAGCAGCGGTAACCATTTCATAATTCCCTGTCTTTTTCATTGTTTTGCCATAATCAACTGTAAAGAATGCGCCTTCCCTTGTTGCCATAGCAAACGTGCCGCCTTTTTCAGGATGTGAAGCAATCATCCCTAGACTGTTCGACTCCAATCCATTGAGTTCTACTGGTTTCCATGTCTTAGCTGCGTCTTTTGAGACATATACCCCTCTTTCCAGCTTGGAATTAGGCTCTTCATTAATTAAGTATAAGACTTTGTCCTGAAAGCTGGCGGAAAGGAAATGAAAATCGCTTTCACCATAAAACGCAATCTTTTGCAGGCTCTGGCCTTTATCTGTACTTTTAATAAGTCCCAACGGATTCTTCAAAGGCGAACCTTTTTCTGGATGGCCGCTTGCGTAATATCCGTCTTTAGTAGCCTGAAAACCCATGTAATCATGGTTTTCACCAGAGGTTTCAAGCCATGCACCTGCTTTATGAATTTTAATGCCGTGATGGGAGGCTACATATAGTCCTTCATCATTCCCTGGATAGCCGATCCCGTGGATATGGTCGATTGTTTGCGGTGCAGCTTTTACAATAAAATCAGTTCCTGTCTGCTCTGTGTTTTCGGTATCTTTCTCATTTTCCTGGTCATCAATCTGTGTATTTCCTTCAGAAGGCTTTGCCTTTTCGTTTTCATCTTCGCCAGAACAGCCAGAAAGCGCCAATCCTGTTGCCGTAAGTGCAACTAGCAGCCATTTTTTAGAGTTTTTCATGACTTATATCCTCCGTTTTTTTGCTTTGTTGTCCAATAATAGTAGCAAACACCAGCCATGACTGCAAAAAACGCTGTCGCAATCTGGTATTCTGTTTTCCAGCCAAGTACAGTCTGAACCGAATAAGCTTCAATCAAAAGCGCTGGTATTTTCCCAATCGTACTTGATACCAAAAAGGTCCCAGCTCCCATCTTGCTGTATGAAGCAGCAAGTGTAACAAGGCCAGAAGGAGCAAATGGGAAAATCCTCAACAGAATGACAAGAAGAAATGCTTCCAGACCTTCCGTTTCCTTCAAGCGTTCGAGCCATTTGATATTTTTCTGCAATTTGACTTTATCATTCAGCTTTTTTAATCCTTTTCGATATAAGAAAAAACTGATTATCGCACCAAGTGCCTCGCCAATAATCGAAAGAGCAAGCCCGACTGCAAATCCAAAATAGACGATATTCGCTGCAGTTACAAAGGTACTGGGGATCAGGCCGGCAATAGCGATAAATATACTAACTGTAAGGCTGATCAGGATAGCTAGCCAAATTGGCTGGCCCGCCAGCGTGTCCACTAAAGCCATATAAAATCCTCCATCAAGTAATATTCATTACTTTGTCACTGCTTCTGCTAAGTTTTTGCATACTGCTCCGATAAGATTTGGGTATAAACGAAAGGAGCTGTTAATCTTGAAAATAATATCGATCACACTGTTCAGTGCAGCAATGATTATCGGTGCAAGCTCTGCAGCTTTTGCAGAAGACGAAAACGAGGGCAACGCTGCCTTTAACTTTGGCCAAATGAAGCCAATCATGGAAAAGATGCATCCAGACCTTTCTAATGAAGAGTTAAAGCAAATGTACAACCAATGCCATGGAACCACTGGCGCTATGCCCAGCAATAATTTTCAAATGCACCAAACCGGACACATGGACAGCATGAATTAATTCCTTCAAAGTGAAAGGCAAGCAAAAAGGTTCTGGAGAAATCCAGAGCCTTTTTCCGTGTGACACTTTTCAATTATAATGTAAAACTTTGCAGAAAATATCAAACGGAAATTTTAAATCAAAATAAAAACAGCCTGACCCTATATTTAGGTTCCGGCTGCAGTATTTATGCCAATTGATCATTGATGCTATGCTGTGAGGGAAGGTCCGCTAACTGTGTTCCGCCTTCTGAATGCTGAGATGGTAAATCAGCAGAAATTATACTTTCTTGAGAATGCTGGGATGGTAAATCAGCAGTAATTATACTTTCTTGAGAATGCTGGGATGGTAAATCAGCAGTAATTATACTTTCTTGAGAATGCTGGGATGGCAAGTCTGCAAGGTCCATTTCCAGTGTAAGGCCGACTGCAACTGAAAGTCCCGTCACTAAAGCTGCCACGAATAGAATTTTTTTCATTTCAATCCTCCTCGAACAACAATCATTTCGATTCGTTTAATAACTTTTCCATTTCAGTCACAACTAAACTAGCAAACTTTTCATTTTGCTGAAGTTTAAAAACAGTAACCGCTTTCTCCAAATAATCTTTACCTTCATCTAATTTACCCAATTTAATAAAATTCATGCCTGTTTGATAATGAAGTTCTCCAAATAAATACATATTTTCTTCATAAATGCAGTTATCGATGCCTTTGCTGCAATAAATCAGTGATTCTTCATATCTCTCAAGCTTGGATAATGCTTGTGCCAATCCATAAAGGATCTTCAGCCAAATGCTTGAATCCTTTACTTGGGGAAGATTTGCAAGATGATTCAGGGCATCCAGGAAAACATTGACTGCCTTGTCCAAATTGCCACTATCCTTTTCTATGATTGCCACACTAGTCAGTATCTCAATTTCGCGTTCCTTGAGGTCTGCTTGATCAGGATTCGTCATAGATAATGCCTCATACATAAGGGCAACAGACTTCGCTTTATTTCCTTCGAGATAGTAAGTGCATATTCCCTCATGCCAGATCAGGAATTGCCTGAAGGATGTATGTTTAAACAATGGGTTATCCTGTTCTTTCTGGATGATTTCATGGATTGCTTCATAATCCCGATCTCGTTTATATTTCTTGATTAATTCCGTCACAGCGATTGCATAATTATATGTATCGGTCGTAGCAATATCGAAAAAGTGATTAAGTTCGACATTCAGCTTCTCCGCCATTTTGTATAGTTGGTCAATTGTTGGATAGCTCTCTTCTCGCTCAAATTGAATCATATCCTCTTCAGAACAAATGCCATCGGCTAATTCTGTCACAGTCAACCCGTTATAGGTTCTAGTAGACTTTAGAATATCACCGAAGCTATATCCAACCAGGCTCATACCTACACCCCATTCAATATATATTATTTTTATATTATCACAATGTTATAAACTTTTAAAAATTCAAACAAAATTAGGATTGAAAAATTTATTTCCCAATTTCACTTATCTTAAAAAGGTAAAATAGGGCAGGACCAGACTTGTGACCGAAAGCAAGATCACCACAATGGATCCAGGTATATTTTTTTGCTTCCAAAGGGTCACGCCAAAAACAATGGAATAAATGCTTACAAGCGTGACACCTCCCCAGATAAAAAACACCACCTTAATCCCTCACCTCTTCAAGCTTAGGAAATTTAGTCTGCCGGCCAAATTCTCCAAATCGAATATCGACGTTCACATTAATTTCGGCATCAGGATAGGATTTCATCCAATCAAATTCCCTGAATTCCTTTAGTGTCTTAAATTCCTTCCTGATCGGGATCGATAAATGGAAGGTGTCGCCTTTGAATTCTTCCTGGGTATAAGTGATATACTTCGTCAAATTCTCTTCGATTTTTGTTTTCAAGGACTCCTTTAATCGCTTTACTTTCTCTTTATCCTTTGCATAGTTGATCATGCTAGGATCACTTAATAACTCAATGAACAAAGGAACAGTGATATCAATTACCGGCCTTCCTGCAATTTGCCGGAAACGGAATTGATTATTCCTTATTTTAGAAATTCTTGTTGAAATTCGATATCTCTTATCAAAAGGGTCTTGGAATGTCGTTTTAAAATCCTCCACGTCCCACGTTTCATCCAGCAGGCTTGAGATCCGGGTTTCTTCACCGGTTATCTTGCCAATCATCTTTCCTTCTTTGAAAACGGCCGATCCGATGAACTGTGCATCATTTGTTTCTCCTTCAATCTGGATTCCCCCTGCTAAAAAATCATCGTCAGACATGGTCCGGCGGCGACCTGGATCTATTTCGGTGGTTGCAAAAATGCCCAAAAATAAATCCGAATCACTTTCCGCAATCCTGAAAAAACCGTTCAGATCTGTTTGAGGAATCATCGCAGTTTCCTGGCCTCTCTCAATCATTAATTCAAAATATTTATGGGGACGGGTTTCAAGCTTTGGATTATTATTACTAATAAATTTTTTTGCGTCTTCTTTTGTAACAATCAATTCAGTGCTTCTTTTAATTTCTCTGTCTTTTGCGGCGCTATAGATCCATCTGATAAAATCAGACTTTCTTGCCAGTTCTTCCGAGACAATGATAACCCTGAGCAGATCATATGATATCTCTTTCGATACAACAGTATTAGCCGTGTTTCTTGATGAAATAAAATCGTCAGCAACCAGAGTAATAATTTCTTCAGGAGGTTCATTTGTGCCGCCGCCAGATTGCTGGGAACCAACCTCAGGATTCGCGATTAAATAGGTGACCTGGACTTTTCCTTCTATTTCATGCTCATCAAGCCCTATGCCAATTACATATGCTTTCTGGTCCAATTCCTTCTGGTCCCAGCAGCCTGTTAAAGAGAGGATCATCCCTATCATTATTGAGATTTTAGCTAAATTCTTGTATTTTCCCATTTTTAAAATCTCCCCGTATCTTGGCAATCAGCCACATTAGCGGCGGCAGGAACATAAAGGCCGGGCTGAGCAACAGCAAAATTTTTTGCCTCATCGCATACAGGACGATGGAAGGACTGTCTGGCAACAAGCCAATTATGATGACAATCGTCGTAATTAAAGGTATCAGGTATTCGAACTCCTTAATCCTAAGGATGCCTCCTAACAGGGTAGCACTGATATAAAGATAAAAAGAAAATCTGATGAACGTAGCGACAAGCCAAAATGGAAAAAACAAGGTTTCCACATTTGCCAGAAAGCCTATCTGGATATAGCGGATCGTTTCATGAAATGGATAACTAAGCATCTCTGCAGTGGTATAATCGAAAAGCATCACAAATGTCACCATCGCAAGGCTGATCTCCACGACCACAACTAAAAGCGCTAAGATTGTTCCTTTCTTATACTCCTTGAACGATGCCACTAATGGAGCCATTAACCCAATAAAGAGAAAATCAGAAAAAATAGATACGTTTTTAGCAGAGGCCTTTATGATCTCCATTTTCCCTTCGCCCCATATAGGAAAGATGAAATCTAGATGGCCCTCTTTAAAACTAAATATTAACGCAACTAACAAGGTAAGCTTCAGATACGGCAATAAGACCCATGATACGGATCCGATTTGCTCGATTCCCCGTTTGGCACCATAGGCACAGACCCCCATCAAAAGGATATAAATAATGGTGATCGGAGTTTTGGTAAAATACATTGTCCCGATGATATCGACATAAACTCCTGAATCTACAGTCAGCGCGGCTGTGCCGATCAGCAATATTCCGATAGAAATGATGTTTCCAAAGAGCTTCCCAAAAAGATGGGTGATCACCTCATGTAAATTTTTTTCTTGATGGGCCGAAAAAACTTTGATTAACAGGATGACCGGAATAAAAGCCATAGCTCCCATCAAAAGCGTAGCGATCCAACCAGCGTTTCTTGCATCCTCGTAAATGATGGATGGAGTATCGTCACTGAGCTTTGTGCCAATCGTTAAAGTGATAATGGCAACATATTCTTTTATCCCGATTTTCCCCTTGTTTTGGTCCATCTTATGCTCCATCGCTCTTTTTTTGTGAATCGGATGATTTTAAGAAACCTGGCCTCAGCTTTTCATTTTTAACTAATCTGCGAAAGATTGTATCTTTGGAAGATTTATAGGTGGGTGACAGCGGAGCAAGGTACGGAACACCGAATGATTTCAGTGATACCAAATAAAACAATCCCGCTACGAAAAATGCTGTCATTCCATAGATTCCCATCATCGCCGCACTTATGATAAATCCGAAGCGAATAAGCCGAACCGCAAAATTCAAGCTTAAATCGCTTACTGCAAAGGAACTCAGTCCTCCCAGAGCGACGACGATAATGACAATCGGGCTGATGATATTGGCCTCAACAGCAGCCTGTCCAAGAATTAGGGCACCAACGATACCTATAGTTGGTCCAATGGGACTTGGTACACGCAGCCCAGCTTCCCTGATTAATTCAAATGCGGCTTCCATGATTAAAATCTCAATAACTGCCGGGAAAGGTACTTTTTCACGGGAAGAGGCGATTGCCAGCAATAAGTCAGGTGGGATCATCTCTGCATGGTAGCTTGTAATCGCGACATAGATGGCAGAAGTAAAAATAGTGATAAAAAGGGCAACCATCCTTAATGCTCTTGTAAAATTGCCATAATGAATCCTTAAATAATGGTCTTCAGGACTATGAAAGAATGACCAGAACGTCGCCGGCAGAATCAGGCAGTCTGGTGAATTATCCATTAATAAAGCAATATATCCGTCTTCCAGGAAGGAAGCTGCCCGGTCAGGACGCTCGGTTGTTAAAATACTGGGGAACAAAGAGTAATTCCGCTCCTCGATATACTCTTCGAGAAGGGGCAGATTCTGAATTGCATTCGTTTCGAGACTGCCCAGTCTCTCCTTTATATTGTCAATCAGTTTTTCATTAGCAAGTCCGCGAATGTAAAGGATAAATACATCATTATGAGAGCGCTGTGAGACTTCTGCGGCTTCCACTATAAGGTTTTCATTCCTGACCTTTTTCCTCAGCAGTGATATATTGGCGACTGCCTTTTCATTGAACGCCTCCTTTGGACCTTTGATCAGGATTTCATTATCAGGCTTTTCAATTGCCCTGCTTTGGAAATCAGGACAATCGAAAATGTATGCCTTTGCTTCCCCATCCACAATGAAAAGCGCATTTCCTTTATTTATGTCCCTGACAGCATCCTTCATCAATGAAATTTCATGGACCATTTGTACAGATACAACATCTTTAATCTTTTTATGTGAAGAGGTATTTTCAGTTAATGGCTTAAGGATGTTTTCCTCTATACTCTTAACATCCGAAATCGTGCTGATGAATAATAGAGCAGCTTCCCTGTTGAATCCATCAAGAAATAATTTTCTTAACTTTACATCCCTGTTATCCGGGATGCTGTAAAGCCTTTTAAGTACGGACAAATTATCTTGGAGATTGCTGCTGAATTCTTTTTCCTTTAGGGCTGTTTGCTCCCCCTCAATCTTTTTCGCTGGAGAAGATGACTTCTTTTGCTGTTTCTTGAACAGCCTCAACATTTCCTTCAACATCTGATATACTCCCTGCTGGTCCGGTTATGTCTTTTCCTTTTCTTAACTTTTACTAATCTGCTATGTTTTATGAGCCTTTTTAGTAAATACATTCACTTAGTTGGAAAAGAAGGCTCAGCTTGGCAGGAAAACAAAAAAACTCAGGTTCAACACCTGAGTTTATCGTCAGTTCTTTTTCTTTGAGGCTAGCAGATAGACAATACCTGCTCCCAGTGCAATGATGCTGACCGGGATAATGTACGGTTTTGCAACATCCTTGATTCCGGCCCAATTTTCACCCAGGACGATTCCCAGGTATAGAAAGAAAATTGTCCACGGAATGACTGCCGCAACAGTGTAAAGCGTGAATTTCAAAAACGACATTCTAGCAATTCCAGCTGGAATGGAAATGGCGTGCCTGACCACGGGAATGAATCTTGCGGAAAAGATCACACCTGGCCCATATTTGTTGAACCATTGTTCAGACAGGTCAATATGGTGCTTATTGATCAGCAAATATTTCCCGAATCTTTCAAGCACCGGCCTTCCTCCGTAATAACCCAGCCAGTATAAGAACAGCTGTGCAATCGTGCCTCCAATCGTGCCGGCAATGACCGCTCCCGTAAAACCAATCGTCCCCTGCGATATCATAAATCCCCCATAGCCAAGAACAATTTCACTAGGAATGACTTCAAGCATCAACCCGAGGGCAATTCCAAAATATCCAAGGCTGGATAGCCAGTCCAATACATTCAAAATAAACTCCTGCATGGAAAACCTCCACTCCAATCTTTGCATACTTGTTTCATTATAGTTCTTAATAGATTTTTATGTAAATAAGTGGGTGGATATTTTCGTGAGTTATTTAAAGCGTAAATAAGCACAATATGGTTATGAATTTTTTTATAGGAGTAGATGAGTTTGGAGAATGAGAATAAATTAGGTGTCTGGATTTTAACTGCGCTAGTGGTGGGCAATATGGTTGGGTCCGGAATCTTTATGATTCCACGTTCCCTTTCTGAGGCAGCAAGCCCGCTCGGTGTTTTGCTGGGTTGGATGCTTACTGGTTTTGGTGTATTGATGACTGCCCTCGTATTTGGTAATTTAGCTCTGCGCAAACCGAAGCTGACAGGAGGACCGCAAATTTATGCTAAAGAATTATTCCCTCCCGGTTCGCATGCCGGCACACTTTCCGGATTCATGGCTTCATGGGGCTACTGGATTGGAAATTTTGCTGGAAACATTGCAATCATCACTACCTTTGCCAGCTATCTTTCCACGTTCTTCCCGATTTTGACGAGCAAAACAGAGCTCTTTACAATTGGAAATGCTGTTGTTACTGACGGAAATCTAACGACATTCATTGTCTGTACTATACTTTTATGGGGAACACACTTCATCATTTTGACTGGAATGGAGCATGCCGGAAGAATAAATTTCCTTGCCACTGCTGCAAAGGTTTTAGGTTTCTTCCTGTTCATCATGATTGGTTTATTTGCTTTTCAAAAAGCGAATATCCTGCCATTCTCAGCACCTAGATATGATGAAGCTGGCAACTCCATCGGCTTGTATGGCCAAGTCAATAATGCAGCGATTACCACACTTTGGGCATTCATTGGAGTAGAATCTGCTGTTGTTTTTGCTTCCCGGGCGAAACGCCCTGCAGATGTTAAGCGTGCAACAGTACTGGGCTTAATCATTGCATTAGTCATATACATCGGAATCTCCATGCTGGTTATGGGAATGCTTGATCAAAAAACGCTCATTGCTTCAGAAAAGCCTTTGATTGATGCCATTGAAACAGTGCTTGGACCAATAGGGGGAAAAGTTTTGGCCATACTGGGCCTGATCAGCTTGTTTGGCTCTACCATTGGCTGGGTCTGGTTAAGCGCAGAAGTGCCCTATCAGGCGGCAAGGCAGGGCCTTTTCCTGCCGTCATTCTTAAAAGAAAACAAAAAGGGACTTCCTTCTTTTTCACTCGTTATCACCAACGTTTTAGGACAGCTGTTTATTTTTTCAACTATATCCAATTCGATATCCAATGCTTTTGACTTTATTATTTTTATTGCGACATTGTCCTATTTAGTCCCCTATTTTATCTCTTCTGTATTTCAATTAAAACTTGTCCTGACCGGGGAAACCTATGCTGATATGAAATCAAGAATTATGGATGGCATAATTGCCGTGATTTCGACGATTTACTCCATCTGGGTGATCATCGCGGGCACATCAGATATTAAAACTTTTACCTTTGGAGTCATTCTTCTCGCCAGCGGTATTTTCTTTTACGGCAGGGTCGCATCTCTGAGAAAGAAAGAATTAACATAAATTAAAGCAAGAACCTGCCACGCTGGCAGGTTCTTTTGTCTATTTAGCGCCAGCCGCCGCTAAACAGGACCCTGAGCCCAATATATATGATGACAAATGCAAATAGAACGATGACAATAACTCCGATCATTTTAAAAAAGGTTAAGCCAGCCAGTGTGAAGAGCAGCGGGCCGACTTCCATCAAAGCCCAGCCGGCAAGCATGCAGGCAAGGAACAACAGCACATTCGAACCAGAATTGAATGACATATCATTAATCCCTCCTTTACTTGTCAGCATATGTCCAGAAGGTAACTGAGGTACGTTCTGGTTTGGATTTTGGGCTTTTCAACCCAAAACTCCTGGTTAAAAATCTTCTTGTTCGCTAAAAATAGAATTACATAATTCTAGTTTTGGCTTGTTTTTGATAATGAGAATAGGGGAAAAGGATGAATAATTTTCTTACAAGATATAGGGGGAAAAAAATTGACGAACCAGATTTATATCCGTTTCATACGGCTGCCGATTTTAACGAGGTTTCTAGTCATTGCGGCCTTCATTATTCTTATATTTGGCGCGACGGTACACTTTATTGAACCGAATAGCTTTCCGACGATATTCGATGGAGTCTGGTGGGCTATTATCACAGCCTCCACAGTGGGATATGGAGATTTTTATCCGACAACATTGGCGGGGCGGATTACAGCAATGCTGCTTCTCCTCGTAGGAACGGGCTTTTTATCTTCCTACTTCATTCACCTTTCTGCTTCAACCGTCAACAAACAGAATGAATATTTAGAAGGGAAAGTCGCTTTTAAGGGAGACAGCCATATTATTATCATTGGCTGGAATGAGAGGTCTCGGTCGATTATCCGATCTCTTTCAGAAACTGGTCAACCAATTATTTTAATCGATGAATCACTTGGAGCAAATCCATTACAAAATGATAAATTGCATTTTATCAGAGGGAGAGCGAACAGGGATGATGTATTGCTGAAGGCAAAGATTCAGTCTGCAAAGAAAGTCATCATAACATCTGATCAAAACCTGGATGAACTCCAGGCCGATATGAACACGATTTTGACATTGCTTGCAATTAAGGGACTGAATCCGGGAATTCGTTGTATCGCTGAAATCCTCACAAGCGAACAGGTTAATAATGCACGAAGGGCCGGAGCTGATGAATTGATCCTGACGAATGCATTGACAAGCGCTGTATTCCTGAACAGCATTCCTTCCTCAGATTTCGTCAATCCGCTCCTTGATTTGTTGGGGAATTTTGATGGGAAGCATTTGTCGTACATTTCGGTTGGACCTGAATTGATTGATAAACAGTTTCACGAGGTGAGTGAGTTTTTACGAAGGGAACGCAATATTACATTAATTGGTGTAAAAAAAGGGGATGACATCATCGTCAACCCCATTAACAATATCAAAATTGATTTCGATGACCAGCTTCTGGCCATAACTAACGGTCAATGATTCAGAAGTGAAGACTCTACTTCACGGACGAGCGATTTCCCAACCTCTATATATTTTTCAGGAAAACTGGCATCCTTGTCCACCGGCTCCTGGAATTGATTGAAGGAAGCACTGGCGTTCCCGATGTTCGCATGGTCATCGATGCCCCGCTGATATTTATGCGAGAGCAAAAACGGACGCTGCAATTGGACCGTGCAGCCCCTGGAGTCCAGCTGCCCGTCGATTGATTTAAAAGGAATACGTAAAAATTGATAGCCCACCTCATCATCAATTTTATAATCAAATGCACCATGATCGTAATCCCAATTGCCGCCGATGGTGTATCCTAAAGGTTTAAGCATTTGTTCCAATTTAAAAAGGTCAAAATGTTTACCCTCAAGCTCAGATTTTATCTCAATCAATGGTCGTTCCGCCTTTCCATACGTTTTAGCTTAGTTTTAACCAAAACGGTGGATTTAATGAGCGGGGTTCATGTGAAGGATGCGGGAAAAGCTGTCTGGTCACTGAATGACGGACAAATTCGATTCACTTCTCGCCATTTCTGTCCGTCATGAGCTTGATGACGGACACTTTCGGGTTTCTTTTCGCCATTTCTGTCCGTCATGGGCTTGATGACGGACAGTTTCGGCTTACTTTTCACCATTTTTGTCCGTCATGGGCTTGAGGAAGGACACTTTCGTCTCGCTTTTCTCCAATTTTGTCCGTCATGGGCTAGATGACGGACAAATTCGATTCACTTCTCGCCATTACTGTCCGTCATGGGTTTGATGAAGGACACTTTCGGCTTACTTTTCTCCATTTCTGTCCGTCATGGGCTTGATGACGGACAGTTTCATCTTGCTTCTCTCCATTTCTGTCCGTCATGGGCTTAATGACGGACACTTTCGGCTCGCTTTTCGCCATATCTGTCCGTCATGGGCTTTATGACGGACACTTTCGGCTGGCTTTTCTCCATTTTTGTCCGTCATGGGTTAGATGACGGACAAATTCGATTCACTTCTCGCCATTTCTGTCCGTCATGAGCTTGATGACGGACACTTTCATCTCGCTTTTCTCGATTTCTGTCCGTCATGAGTTTGATGACAGACACTTTCGTTTCGCTTTTCGCCATATCTGTCCGTCATACACGCAGTGACGTCCAGGGCCATCTGATTTTCCTCATTATATGAAAAAGGAGTACCCGCTCGAATGGGTACTCCTTTTGACTATTATTTATTTAAGTCGCTTTTCCAGTTCTGCTTTCTTTTCCTCGAATCCTGGTTTTCCAAGCAGAGCGAACATGTTCACTTTGTATGCTTCAACGCCTGGCTGGTCGAATGGGTTTACGCCGAGCAGGTAGCCGCTCATCGCGCATGCTTTTTCAAAGAAGTATACAAGGTAGCCGAATGTGTACTCATCCAACTGAGGAATTGTCACGACAAGGTTCGGGACGCCTCCATCAGTATGAGCCAGCATTGTTCCTTCGAATGCCTTGTTGTTTACGAAATCAACTGTCTTGCCAGCAAGATAGTTCAAGCCGTCAAGATCATTGGCAGCTTCTTCGATCACCATTTCATGGCGAGGCTTTTCGACCTTGATGATCGTTTCGAACAGATCACGGCGTCCTTCCTGGACATATTGTCCAAGTGAATGCAGATCAGTCGAGAAGTTCGCAGAAGAAGGATAAATTCCCTTCTGGTCTTTTCCTTCACTTTCGCCGAACAACTGCTTCCACCATTCAGAGAAGTACTGAAGGGATGGCTCATAGTTGATCAGCATTTCGATTGTTTTACCTTTATTGTAAAGCGCGTTACGGACAGCAGCATATTGGTAGGCAACGTTTTCTTCCAGCTCAGAATTGCTGAAGTCTTCCCTTGCCTGTGCCGCTCCCTTCATCATTGCTTCAATATCAGAACCGCTTACCGCGATTGGGAGCAATCCTACTGCTGTTAGAACAGAGTAACGCCCGCCAACATCATCAGGAATCACGAATGATTCAAAGCCTTCTTCGTCAGCAAGAGTTTTCAGTGCACCGCGTGCTTTGTCAGTTGTTGCGTAGATGCGTTGGCGTGCCTCTTCCACTCCGTACTTCTCTTCAAGAAGTTTGCGGAAAATGCGGAATGCGATCGCTGGTTCAGTCGTTGTACCTGACTTGGAAATGACATTGATGGAAAAGTCTTTTCCTTCTAAAAGATCCATTACATCCGTCATATAACTAGAGCTGATGTTGTTCCCGATAAAGATGATTTGTGGAGTCTTGCGCTTCTCTTTCGGAAGAGCGTTGTAGAAGCTGTGCTGCAGGAATTCCAGTGCAGCGCGTGCTCCCAGGTAAGAACCGCCGATTCCAACCACTAGCAGCACATCAGAATCGCTTTTAATTTTCTCAGCTGATTTCTGGATACGTGCGAATTCTTCTTTATCATAGTCCACTGGCAGGTCGATCCAACCTAAAAAGTCGCTGCCTGCTCCCGTTTTTTCGTGCAATGAATGATGGGCTACTTTTACAAAATCCCTTAAGTATGTAACTTCGTGTTCACCAAAAAAGCTTAACGCCTTTGAGTAATCAAAACGAACATGTGTCATGTCTGATCCTCCATTTAATTGTATTCTCTATCACTTTAACGAAAGCTCAACCAAGAATCAAGAATCACACTGTAGTGTAAGCGTGACCAATTGTGAAATATTTTCTAAACTTAATGACTACGTTATTTTTTTCCTCGAAAATGATTTTTAAACCCTAAAAAGAGTCCGAATACACAGGACTCTTTTTAGGGCAGCTTGGCTTTGACAATTAATCGGTGCGTAGCTGTATCAATCGGTGTGCAAGTGATTAGTGTCAGGACTTTTTCATCGTCACTTCCATTGAGTACGGAAAGGTCATCTGGTTCGACCACCAGGGTTTCATACACTTCATATTGATATGTCTGATTTTTATCTTTTACGGTCACGATATCTCCTATGCGGATTTCATTTAGTCGGTTGAACATCTGGCCAAACGCCCTGCTGCGATGGGCTGCGATTGCACTGTTGCCGGGCATTCCCGGATTCGCAGTGCCTTCCAGCAGTCCCGAACCTTTATCCAAATTGGACATTGAAGCTCCATACAGAATCGGAAGTTTTAAGTCTATTTTATCGATTTGGATCACACCCACCATACCCGGGGGCAGTGTTTGAATATTTTCTTGGACAGCTTGCTGTTTTCCATCCTCATCAGACAAGCTTTCCGGTTCAATTGTGTCAGCGTGGGTTTTCATACTAAAAACTTCTTCCAGTTCACTTAAACTCTCAGCAGGTTTCACTTTAGATTCTTCCCACTGATCAATCATTTCCTTCTGGTTATTAGAGGTATAGAGATCTTTTATTGAAGGATAAAAAAAGATCGAAAAGCCTGTTAGAATCAAAATTAATGACAATGTTTTTTTCACGTTATCACCCCTTACATAATGAAAGAGGGGAATCTCTTCCCCTCCATTTTGTCTGTTTAATTCTTCAGTGGATTCTTGAACCTAAGTAAAACTCCTCCTGCAGCAATCAGGAAACCTAGTACATAGAACATCATCCTGCTGCTCTCTCCTGTCTGAGGAAGTTCCCCACTTGCCCAATCCTGTTGATTCGATGTACCACCAGAATCAGAATGATTCACTGGAACCGCTGTAGAAACATCCTCATCGTCTTCTGCCTCAATCGTTTCATTCTGCAGGGTCCATTTCATTTCGAGAGTCAGCACACCCCCTGCAATTTCAATCGTACTCTCTTGAAATTGCGTTAGCTGGATGAACTTGATTACGCTATTGCTTGTAATTTCGATTCCCCGAATAGCATCCAGTTCAATATCTTCCGGTAGACTCAGACTAAAGACGTTATTGGCTCTCTCGAAACCAAGCCTCTTTCCGTTCATCATTATCAATGTCATATTATCAATCTTTTCATGATTTTCATTCACCATGACATTAATTGTTGAAAATGCTGATAAGGTTTGGGCTGGTTCCTCTGGATCTGCTGCAGGGAGTTCGCAATTTTCGAGCCAGTAATTAACGGAGCCTTCTGCTTCCACTCCTTCTCGTACTTCATCGACTGGAATGACAAGCTCTTCCCCTGATGTAAAAACAAGTTTAAAAGCGGCGATATCATCCTTCACGAACTCTCCATCATCGAACATTTTGAATAACGGGGAACTCCCTGGGTTCGTCATTTCATGCCATTCGCTATTCACCAGGACAAATCCTGATTCGACTGGTGCCATACACTTATCTATATGAAGGTGAATTTGGGTGCTTTTGTTTGCATCCTTGCTTGCTGGAGGTGCAGGTGTTGAATCATTTTCTCCTTCTTCTGTTGAAGGAGCATTCTCATTTCCCTCATCTTCCACTGGATTATTATCTTCATTCCCTGGGTTTTCATCTTCTTTTGGCTCATTGGAAAATTGCTGGTTGGTTTCTTCATCTGCTTGCTCAGCATCTCCACTATCCTCATTAGTTGAAGAATTGCTTTCCTTCGATGGCTCAGCTTCATTTTTATTAGTGAATGCTTTAACGGCTGGCTGTGCCTTGTCCTTTTCAGGATCTTGCGGCGATTTTTCAGCTTGTTTGCCATTTTGATCCTTTTCTGCTTTTTGACTGTTAATATTCTGCTGTGCCTTGTTTTCCTCAGCAAACGTCCCTGAGCCTGGTAATGTAATCATAAACACGAGCAAAAATGCGAGAATCATGGAGAAAAGCTTGTACATTTTCAATTTCCTGCCTCTTTTCTTGTTAAAAATTTGAGCACACTAAATAAACTGAATATTCAGTCATTTAAAAATAAATGCACCCCTCCCTACATTTCAATTGAACTGTTATCATCGGACATAAAAGCCACAGGAATGAGTTCTGTTTCAATGGTGGCTGGAAGATCGTAGCTGGATTTTTGCAGCCTTAGACTCCTGGCTTTGCGTCACTGCTTTTCAACAGGTTTGCTTTTTACATGAAGGATGAAGGATGAAAGTTAATTATGTAAATTATTCCTCAGGCTCCATTGTCTTACATTTAGTGACTTACCACAGTTAGCCCAGCACTTAAACATTTAGACCTATAAAATAAATTGGTAATTTTTTCTCTAATTTCATTTTTCCACCGAAATATATGATTATTTAAGTGATAATTGAATATGTAACTTACTTTTGCAGAGAGAGTTTTGTCATGCTATATAGACAAAGGACCCAGGAAATATCCTGGGTCCTTTCAGTTTTTATAAAGACATGCGATAGATTTCAAGCACATCATCGCGTTTCAATTTAGCAAAATTGCCGAACTCTCCATTGACCATTGCCTTGTCAGCCATGATTTCCAGCTTGCTGTCATCAATATCGTAATCGGCAAGTCGTGATGGTGCATCAATGCTGTTCCAGAATTCCCGAAGTTTTTCGATGCCTTCCAATCCAGCTTCTTCATCAGTCTTCCCATCGGGATTCACACCGAAGACTCTGACAGCTATTTTCTTGAAACGTTCTGGTTTTACCTTGAGGTTATGCTTCATCCAGTTAGGGAACAGGATTGCCAGTCCGCCGCCATGGGGAATATCGTACACGGCTGATACGGCGTGTTCGATATTGTGAGTTGCCCAGTCTCCACGGTACCCCATGTTAAGGATTCCATTCAATGCCATCGTTCCTGCATAAAGGATGGTTGCACGGTATTCGTAATTTTCAAGGTCCTCTAACAGTTTTGGAGCTGTTTCCATCACTGTCAGCAGCAAGGATTCGCACATTCGGTCCTGGAATTCCGTATTCTCTGTCAAATGGTAGTAATGCTCGAGAACATGGGACATCATGTCGACAATCCCATAAATCGTTTGGTCTTTTGGAACTGTGAATGTATTTACAGGATCCAATATAGAGAATTTCGGGAATGTTACCGGGCTGCCCCAGCCGTATTTTTCATTCGTTTCCCAATTGGTGATGACGGAACCTGCATTCATTTCCGAACCTGTCGCTGCCAGTGTAAGTACGGTTCCGAAAGGAAGTGCTTCTGTTGCGAAGGCTTTCTTTGTGACAAGGTCCCAGGCATCTCCGTCATATTTTGCTCCAGCTGCGATCGCTTTTGTACAGTCGATGACACTGCCGCCGCCCACTGCCAGCAAAAATTCAATTCCTTCTTCTTTGCAAATTTTCACGCCTTTATGAACAGTCGACAGGCGGGGATTCGGCTCAACACCCGGAAGCTCGAATACCTCCGCATCTATTTCTTTTAAGTTGGTCATAACAGCATCATAAAGCCCGTTGCGCTTAATGCTGCCGCCCCCATATACAAGAAGAACCTTTTTCCCATACTGAGGGACTTCATTCTTCAATTCTGCAAGCTGGCCTTTGCCAAAAATCAGCTTAGTTGGATTATGAAACGTAAAGTTATCCATTTAAATCACCTTCCTCTAAGGGTAATTATGTTCTTTTTTAAAAGGCAATGCAAAAAATTACACTTCTTAATCTTCTCCAATGTGCTCTAAAATGTTACAGGTTTTTATTATGGGGAAAAATAGAATGAATAATTTTTTCGCAGCTGAATCACCCTATATACGAACCAAGTTAATTTTAAGGGAGGAAAGGTCCATGAGCGGTATTCAACGAATAGCATTGGTTCTAACAATTATCGGAGCCATCAACTGGGGCTTAGTCGGATTCTTCCAATTTGATCTTGTCGCAGCAATTTTCGGTGGCCAGGATTCTGCATTGGCCAGGATCGTCTACGGTCTTGTTGGACTTGCTGGTTTAATAAACCTTGGTCTTCTTTTCGCACCAAGTGAAAGAGAAGAAAGAGCTGCTGAACCACGGGCAACTCGTTAACAGAATGAAAAAATCCGCCTGGAATGGCGGATTTTTTTTGTTATGATAATACCTTTTGGATTCGTTCAATCGCCCAGTCCAAATCTTCCTGGCTGATGACAAGCGGAGGAGCGAAACGGATGACAGTGTCATGTGTTTCTTTGCATAGTAGTCCTTCTTCTTTCAGATCTTCACAATACTTGCGGGCAGGTTCTGTCAGTTCAACCCCAATAAACAATCCGCGGCCGCGAATATCCTTGATGATTGGGTTGTCGATTTCACGTAGCTTGCTGATGAAATATTCTCCAAGTTCAAGAGAACGATCAGCTAACTTTTCGTCAATCAATACGTCAAGGGAGGCAATTGAAACGGCACAGGCCATTGGATTTCCTCCAAAGGTAGAACCGTGGGAACCAGGGTTGAAGACGCCGAGTACATCATTGTCTGCTACGACACATGAAATCGGGAATACCCCGCCCCCAAGCGCTTTGCCAAGGATGTACATATCAGGCTCGATTCCTTCCCATTCGCAAGCGAACATTTTACCTGACCGCGCTAATCCTGCCTGGATCTCATCGGCGATAAAAAGAACATTGTTTTCTTTACATAGATTATGTGCAGCTTTCATGAAGCCTTCAGGCGGGATGACAATCCCAGCTTCACCCTGGATCGGTTCGATCAAGAAAGCAGCAGTATTAGGAGTGATGGCTTCCTTCAATGCTTCTAAATCACCGTATGGAATCAACTTGATTCCTGGCAGCATTGGTCCAAAGCCTCGCTTGTATTCTGCTTCTGAAGAAAGTGACACCGCCGTCATTGTACGGCCGTGAAAATTGCCGATGCATGCGATGATTTCAGCCTGATCCTCTGCTACCCCTTTTACATCATATGCCCAGCGACGAGCGGCTTTCACAGCCGTTTCCACTGCTTCTGCACCCGTATTCATTGGCAGTGCCATCTCTTTATTTGTCAATTTGCAAATTTTTTCGTACCATGGTCCGAGCTGGTCATTGTGGAATGCTCTTGAAGTAAGCGTCACGCGATCAGCCTGGTCCTTAAGCGCCTGGATGACCTTCGGATGGCGGTGCCCCTGGTTGACTGCAGAATACGCACTCAGCATGTCCATGTATTTATTTCCTTCAGGATCTTCTACCCAAACTCCTTCTGCCTTTGAAATAACAATTGGCAGTGGATGATAATTATTCGCACCATACTTTTCAGTTTGTTCAATCAGAGAATTCGTTTTTGTGGTCATGATACTTCCTCCGTTCCAATGAAAAAATCGGTTAGACATTCATATTGTAACCTGTAAGCTCTTTCATTTTAACCCCCTTGAGAAAGAAAAACCTGATTTATCTGCTTTTTCAAAAAGCACTCCTGATTGAGCCATAAAAAAAAACCGGATTTCTCCGGTTTTTTCATTACTTCTTAGCCATATCAGACTGGTCGATCCACTCTTGAAGCTTATCCTTCAATGTGTTAAAACCTTGTGCTGAATCATCCTGGTATTGGACAACTGCAGCTGGACGCTTGTTGCGTGGCTTCTTTGGTGCGCGTTGTACTTGTTCTGGTGCTTCTTCAGTAGCACGGATTGACAAGCCAATTTTTCCAGCAGCTTCATCAATTGACAAAACTTTCACTTTCACTTCATCGCCAACTGTAAGATGCTCGTTGATGTCCTTAACATAACCGTGTGTAATTTCGGAAATGTGAACTAGACCTTGTGTATTTTCATCTAATGCTACGAAAGCGCCATATGGCTGAATTCCTGTTACTTTTCCTGTTAAAACGCTGCCTACTTCGATTTTCTCTGACATGGAAACACTCCTAAATATTGTTTTATTTTATCCCATTAATACGCAATTAAAAATTATATCATATATTATAGTTTTAATCAAAAGGAATAAGATAATTCTTATTTAGGCTTCCATATTTAAACTATTGCAGCGGCATAAACCTTACTTTCCATATTCCCTTTTCCTGGACCATCTGGAATACCAATGAATCCTGGCCAGAGAAATGCAATTCTATCCCAGATATTTTTTCAGGCTCGTTGTCAGGATGGTAAAGTGTCGCATATTCATACCCTTTTAGTAGATCGCCAAGGTCAAAGCCTGCTTCCTGCTGTTCTTTTATATATTGCTTCTCAGAAGGCTTTGCATCGTCCTGGCTGTACAATGCATACTTTGTTCCAAAATCTTTTTGGCTGTCCGCTTGGAAGTACAGCTGCATAATTTCAAACGGACCATAGCTTTTTAGGATATTTGCATTCTTTTTAGCCGCAAATTCTTTGTAGGCTGACTGCAGTTCATCAGACAGCATGTGAATGCTCTGTGTGAACCCTTCCTCAGGTTTATTCAGTCCAGATGTAATGTGCAAGTATTTAGGATAGATTCCATCCACTTCAATTTCTACAATTTCCTTGAAATCCGTTTTTTCCAGCTGCTGATAGTATATTCTCAACGCTGCACCTGTATCGGTATTTGGATAATTGTTCATTACATGCTGATATGCCTTTTTAACATCTTCTTTTAGTACATTATTTTCATCAAAGATCGGATTTGATGGAGAGCCTAGAATAAATAGCATATATAGTGATTGGGCATCATTTGTTATCCATTGCGATACCTTATAATCGCGGACAATGTTGCTCTGCTTCTCAAGATTGACCAGAAGTTCACCCAAATTTTGATAGGACATTACAATCCCTTGCTGATTTTGGACTTTGTTGCTTCTCAACTTTAAATAGATGCGATAATCTTCATTATTGCTTTCCTTTAAACGATCCGCTACACCATTGAAATCAATATAAGGAACGATACTGCCTTCCTCTTCACGGAAAGCATAACCATTCTCCACGGCAGCTGCCGCCAATTTTCTCAAACCTTCATTCGAGAAGTCTTTTCCTCCTGCATTTAGTTTTCCGATGACAGATGATAGGCTTCCCTTTTCAATCGCCTGTTCCAAATCCCATTCATAAAGAACCATTGATTGAAATAATGCTCCCCAATATGATTCAAGCTGTCTAAGCAGATGCTCTTCTCTCAGTCCGACTTCTTGATGACTGTCATCTTTAGATATTTCCTCGATAATTTCAGAAGGAAGTGTGAAAGCATCATCAACTGTTCCTCTGAGCTGATTTAGCACCAGTTCAAATTTTTCCTGATTATAGTTCTCCGGATTTTCTAGCATGTCATATTCGGCTGCTTCGATTTCAAGAGGAATGTTCTGGTACAACCAGCTTTCATAACCATACCCTAGACCCAATTTTTCTTTTGTTTCCTTTTGTTTTTCAGAATAATATTTCCTCACACTATCAAATTCCGCTTTCACTTCTGATTCATCAAGCAGTTCTTCATTATGTTCCGAAGCCTTCGAAAACTCGGTTCTCTCAGGGTATGCATCGTTTTCCCCGATGTACTGCATCATTAAAATCCCGGCAATCATCCCTACTCCGATGAAGCTTGCGGCATAAGGGAGGTGAATCCATTTATTCTTCTTTTTACTCTTCTGATCTTTTTTAATGGCCGCAAGGATTGCTGAGCGATTTTCTTCTTCAGGTATATCGTTATAAGCCTTTTTCAGACTTTCCAGACGTTTTTCCAACAACTGATCATCCATGGTTTTCACCTTCCCTTTCCTCGGACAGGACAAGTAGCTTTTTCAAGTGTTCCTTCCCTCTTGAAAGACGCGTTTTCACATTCCCCAATGAAATCCCAGTTATTTCGGCAATTTCATCATAGCTTTTATCATGGAAATAAAAGAGGACGATCGGAATCCGGTACTTTTCATCAAGTTTTTGGATGCACTCATGGAGTGTTCTGTCTTCCTCATAACGAAGGACATTTTCTTCAGCCGTTTTCCCGTTGAACGTCCTTTCTTTACCGAATTTCAGAACCTTTTTGATTTGCCTTTGTTTATTTCGGGCAAAATCCCTGGTTACGTTCAAAGTAATTTTATAAAGCCAAGTTGTGAATTTCGCTTGCGAAAATTGATCAAGGAAGCGGTACACCCTGACAAACACTTCCTGGGTAATATCATCGATATCGTCATATTTGTTTCCGAGCTGGAAGGCAAAGCGTTTGACAGTGGGAGTGTGGATATCAATCAACTCCGCAAAAGCCTGCATATTGCCGTTCCGAGACCGGAAAACTAATTCTTCATCATTCATTTGGATCCCCCAAACTGATTTTCATCAATAATCTCTTTGTTTTTGTCGGCCTTGTATCGAATTTGTTAATACTGATACGAATAACGATTGAAAACTAACTATTTGTCTGTAAAACGATGGAATTCCGTATTTGTTTCAAAAAAATAACAAAAAATTAAAATATAGGGTATAGCATGAAATTGCTAGGATTTTATCAGAAAGAATAGTAACATGGAGAAATAATTTTCTGTTAAATCAGAAAATCGTTTTTGGAATAATTAAATTTTTTATAAAGGAGTTTTTTCATGAATAAGCACGAACAATGGACCTCCAAGCTTGGGTTCATCCTGGCTGCGGCGGGATCTGCCATTGGACTCGGGGCAATTTGGAAGTTCCCATATATGGCAGGTACGAATGGCGGCGGGATTTTCCTGATCTTCTTCCTGCTAATGACGATTTTTATCGGTGCGCCGATTCTATTAGCCGAATTCATTATCGGCAGGAACACCCAAAAAGATGCTGTCATGTCATACAAGCACCTCGCTCCCAAAAGCGCGTGGCCATTGCTGGGATATGGCGGCGTCATCGCATCTTTCATTATCCTTTCGTTCTATAGCGTAGTCGGTGGCTGGATCCTTTCTTATCTGGGCAGAAGCTTCACGGGATCTTTGTCAGGATTGACACAGGCAGAGTATGGAGCTGCTTTTGATAAAATTATCTCCTAGCCAGTCGAGGCAGTTGCTGTACAGTTCCTCTTCCTGCTGCTGACCATATGGGTCGTCCAGGGCGGTGTACAGCAGGGCATTGAAAAAGCCAGTAAATATATGATGCCAGCCTTGTTCATTCTTTTTATCATCCTCGTCATCCGTTCCCTTACACTTGAAGGAGCGATGGCAGGGGTCGAATTTTTCCTTAAACCAGACTGGTCCGCTGTTACTGGCCAAACCATCCTTTTGGCACTCGGACAGTCCTTTTTCGCCTTAAGCGTCGGGTTATCGGTAATGGTGACATACGCTTCATATTTATCAAAGGGTGAGAGCCTCGCCAAATCCGCTTTCTCAGTAGTAGGTCTGAACATCATCATTTCTCTGCTGGCCGGACTGGTGATCTTCCCTGCTGTATTTGCACTTGGCTTCGAGCCTGAAGCAGGTCCTGGACTAGTGTTCGTAGTTCTCCCGGCCGTGTTTGATCAGCTGGCATTCGGCGGAATATTTTTAACGATTTTCTTAATATTATTGCTGTTTGCGACACTGACTTCAGCTTTTTCCATCCTGGAAATCATCGTGGCTGTCCTCTCTAAAGGCGACAAAATGAAAAGAAAAAAATATTCCTGGATTTCAGGAATGCTCGTTTTTGCTGCAGGCATTCCGAATGCACTTTCATTTGGCGTATTATCAGAGGTGAAGTTTTTCGGTAAAACCTTCTTTGATCTGGCCGACTTCCTGACAAGCAATATCGCCCTGCCGCTTGGCGCCTTATTCATCGCCATATTTGTCGGCTATGCGCTGCCGGGAAAATTGGTAAGGCAAGAGCTGGAGGAAGGCTCAGGAAAAAGTGCATTACTATTCAGAATCTGGTACTTTTCCATCCGTTACATCGTACCAATCGGAATTGGCATGGTGTTCTTACAGTCAGTTGGCATCCTCTAAAGTTAAGAAAACGTTCACATCATTGTCGATATTTTCAAAAATTTAATGATAAAATTATAGTAAGAGATATTGATGGAGGTGAAGAGCAATGACTGCAATTGGCCAAAATATCAAGAGTTGCCGTGAAAGGGTCGGAATTTCCCAGGAGGAGCTCGCTTTAAAAATCAGGGTAGGTACGCAAACAATCAGAAGGTACGAAAGCGGTGAGCAGCTCCCTAAATTGCAGACCATTCTAAAAATCTCAACAGCCCTCGATGTCCCAGCGTCGGAGCTAATGGGAGAATTTTATTACGCAGCACCGCCAGAACATGACCAGAAGCATAGTACCTTGTAAGAGACCGCATCGAGCAGGCAGTGAAGTCCTGCTCTTTTTATTTTGAAAATTTTTTTAAAATAGGTATATCAGTCTTGCAAACTGGTTAACCTAATCCCATAAGGCTTTCTAGTATTCCCCCTTTTTTAATGGGCACCTGATCAGGTGTCCATCTTTTTTTGTTGTCTTCAGTTTAAATCACCAAATTTTGTGTGTGAACTTCCGATTCGCGGGGAAAATAAATGGCATACCTAACGAATTTCACAAAAATGTCAGGAGTGAAAGCCGAATGGAATTTGCCAGGAATAAAACGGTAAAAGGAATCGAGCTTTATTATGAACACTACCAGCACCCAGAGCCAAAGGAAACGCTCGTGCTGCTCCATGGTTTTCTTTCCTCTACTTTCAGCTTCAGGCATTTGATTCCCCTGCTGAAAGAGGATTATAACGTGATATCAGTGGACCTGCCGCCTTTCGGAAAGAGCGGAAAGGTTCCCAGTTTTAAATACTCGTATCATAATCTGGCGACTACGGTTGTTGAATTGATGAAGTCCCTCGGGATTCCTGAATTCAATGTTGTTGGCCATTCAATGGGCGGGCAGATTGCCTTGAATATTCTGTTGCATTACCCTGAACATGCGAAAAAGGGCATATTGCTTTGCAGCTCGGGCTATTTGAAAAAGGCGAAGCTCCCGCTTGTATTATCAAGCTACATTCCTTATTTTCACCTCTATGTAAAGTTTCACCTTGCCCGTTCAGGTGTGAAGCAAAATTTGCAAAACGTCGTATACGACCATTCGATGATCAATGACGAAATGCTGTACGGCTATCTGACTCCTTTTCTGGAAGATGATATTTTCAAAGCATTGACGATGATGATCCGGCATCGCGAAGGTGACCTTACATCCGAGGAATTAAAAAAAATCAATGCACCATGCCTGATGATCTGGGGTGAACACGATAAAGTCGTGCCAGTGAGTGTTGGAAGACGATTGAATAATGATTTGAAGAATTCGGAGCTGGTCATCCTGAAAGAGACCGGCCATCTCGTACCCGAGGAACGGCCAGAAGAGGTACATCAGCTGATTAACAGCTTCATTGCCGAAGAGAGAATAGTGGAAGCAACAGCAAACGGCAGCCACTGATGGCTGCCGTTTCAGTAATTTGTTTGAAAAATATTACTACAATGTTATAAAGAGCAAACATCCTCGTTTTTGATTTCCAGCAGTGTGTTCGCGATTGCAAGACAATCAGTGTATGGCAACACCTGTTCAAACGAAAACTCAAATACAGACTGGATTCTTCTTGCGATTTTATCCCCATCATCATAATCATGGACAGCCTGGAGGATATCCGCGATTTCCGGGTCGAATTCGCCTGCACCTATTTTAAAAGGATCCCATTTATTCAAAACATCAATTAATTTATAGGTAAGTTCTTTTGATTCCAATCCAATCACCTGATTATTTTTTAAAAATATTTTATCATAAACATAGGGTAAGATAAATTTTTCAGGAAAAGGCGGTGCGTACATAGTGGAAAGAATTGATTTTGACAAAGTGGTCGACCGTAACAAATCACATTCTGTAAAGTGGGACTCAATTGAAAAGGTTTTCGGGACAGGTGATGTCCTGCCGATGTGGGTTGCGGACATGGATTTTCATCCTCCCAAGGCCGTAATGGATGCCTTGAGAGCGCGGATTGAGCATGGTGTGTTCGGTTATACATTCGTTCCTTTATCAGTGACAGAAGCCATCCAGGACTGGATGAAGAAACGCCATAACTGCGATTTCAAAAAATCATCCATCGTTTTTAGCGAAGGTGTGGTGCCATCCATCAGCACAGCAATCCGTGCTTTCACAGAAAAAGGCGACAAAGTACTGGTCCATTCTCCTGTGTACCCACCCTTTTTCAATATGATTAAAAATAATGACCGTACGCTCGTTACTTCAATCCTAAAATATGATAACGGCCGTTACGATATCGATTTTGCTGACTTTGAAGCAAAACTGAAAGATGGCGTGAAAATGTTTATTCTCTGCAACCCGCATAATCCAGGCGGAAGGGTCTGGACAAAAGCCGAACTCGAAAAAATCGGGGACCTGTGCGCGAAGCATGACTGCCTGATCGTTTCAGATGAAATCCACTCCGATCTAGTATTCGAGCACAATGTCCATACGCCAATTGCTTCAATTAAAGATGAGTACAAGGAAATCACAACGACGTTCATCGCACCTAGCAAAACCTTCAATCTCGCCGGGCTGCAGGCTTCTGCCGCGCTGATCCCGAACAAGGAATTGAAGAGCAAATTCAAGGAAATCCAGCAGCAGCAAGGCTTCTTCACCTTGAATGCATTTGCTATAGCCGGGATGGAAGCTGCCTACCGGGAAGGCGAGCCGTGGCTTGAGCAGCTGTTAACTTATCTGGATGAAAATATGAAAGTGGCCACCGATTATATCAAGGATCACCTTCCTGCGCTCAAGCCAATGAAAGCCGATGCCACTTACCTGCTGTGGATCGACTGCCGCGACCTTGGATGGAGCGATGAAGAAATCAAGGAAAAACTACTGTACAGAGGGAAGCTCGGTCTTGAACCCGGGACGAAATATGGTGAAGGCGGAGAAGGCTTTGTCAGGATGAACCTCGCCTGCCCGCGCGAAACCTTGAATGAAGGACTTGAGAGGCTGAAGAAGGCATTCAGTTGATCGACTAATAGAAATGGAGCCTCCCTTACAAGGGATGGCTCCATTTTTATTAAGCACTGATTTCCAGCGCATCGTAATATGGCTGTAAGGAATAACGGATGATTGTATCCATGAAAGGATGCAGCTGCTCCGGGATCAGCTGTCTTGCGTATTCCCAAGCATTCTCCTCAATTCTGAGTGCGATTCCTTTTTTCGAGTATTCGTTGCTGCATGCATCCATCTGGTCGATTAATTCCGCGAGCTGACTGTCTTCGGCATGGCCAATTTCATGTGCGAAAACAACGGCCAGATAATCTTCAAAATGATCCAATGATGAGAAGATTTGCAGGCACTGGGCCTTAATTTCTTCAATATATAATGTGATAGTATGAGATCCAAAATTATATTTCCCGCCCGCAAACCGGTCTCCAGGAAAATATGACTCAAGCATAACTGTAACACTGCTGCCAGATTGGATAAGAATCTGTTCGACGACATTCTCTATGTGTAAATCCTTCAATTTTTACCCCTACTCATAGTTTTAGAATATAAAAGGTATTATAACGCGTTAGTAAAGTAAAGAAAACATGACTTTTACCCTGATTTTTAGACATCAAAACATTTCTAAAAATGAATCATATAAAAAAGATTCTATAGAGTAGTTATCGACAATTCTCATAAATTTATTCAACATATATTTATTGATGTAGATACCAAGTTATAAAATTTATCTTATTTAAATCGACTATTAGATAAGAAAATAAAATATAATATTCTCTATAAAGAACAAAATATTAAAGGAGGTATGAAATGCTGTCTTTAGAGCAAAAGAGAGAAATTTTAAATTCCTTCGATGAACTTAGAGAACACAAGGATAAGTTTGGACGTTACTTTTATTATTACGATAAATCGCCATCGCGAAAAAAGATTGTAGGAAGAGAGTTTGTAAAATCAGGTAACGGATATATATTTGGTTTATTAATACCTGAATGTAAGAATCAACTTTATAAAGATGGTTCTGTATGTGTAAAGAAATTTTCTGCACTCGAGTTAAGGGAGATCGTCAGAAAATCTATTAATTCGTTAAATATTAAATAAGAGAAGAAAAACTGTTTTAATTCCTATAAATATTTCGATAACAGGAGGTTTCCATATGAAGAAATCCTTTGATTCATTAGTAAAAATTTATAATACAATATTCGAACAAATAGCAAATACTTCACTTACAGTTTATGATAATGGTTGGCAAGAAACATTTGAAATTCGTTATCCTAATTCAACAAAGGCGTTTGGTTCTATTCAATTTTGTGGAGGAAATAAAAAGCGTCCTTATTTAGAATTGAGATTTAAGAGGGTTCATTTAAGAGCTGCAGATCTATTTGAAGTTTTAGACAGTATTAATGAAAAGCCCTTTAGAAGTGATGTAATTAGAAAAGATGGCAGTGAACCTGAAGCAATCAGATATCATTTTTACGAAGATTGCCTAGCCGCTAGACAAATAATTTGTAAGATTTTTAATCAATTTGATAAATTGGCTGGATAATTCAACACTACAAAACAAAGTACAGATTCAATAAAATTACTAAGTCCCTACCCAAAGGGTCCCCATAGCCCTTTGGGGTTGGTTATAAATCGTAAACTTTTGTTGCATTACCCTTAATTAATTTATACTGCAATTACAGTTAAATTCATCTTCCTAAAACATTATCAAGATTTTTAAAAAAAGTAAGTTTTCTCCTATTCCAGCTTTATAAATTGAATTAAAAAAAGAACAGCCGGTTTCAGCTGTTCTCTTTGGTATCTTCCATCTGTTTCATGACCGCCTGCTCGTATTCCTTTGCCTTCTGGGCTTCTCTCTTCGATACTTTGATGATGAATCGCATCGTCAGGATCGCACCCATCAGGAAAACGAATGAGGTAATCGCGGCCGGTATATATTCAGTCTTATCTTCTGGAAAATATAAAAACAATGAGATGACAAACCAGTTACTCATTCTCATCTTCCTTTCTTCTGCTGGGAACACTTTCTCCAAACATTATAGCAAGCTTTAGCATTTCGTCCAACATGAAGAAACTCCCTACTTCAGTACATTGATTTTTTCGATGACAACGTCTTTATCAGGCTTGTCCTGTGCGCCTGTTGGTGTCGAGGCGATTTTATCAACAACATCCATTCCTTCGACTACATGCCCAAAGACTGTATGCTTGCCATCGAGGTGAGGCGTACCGCCATTTTCATACATCTTGATGACTTCTTCAGGATATCCTGCCTGCTCCATTTGCCCTGGCAAGCTGGAATCAAGCTCTTTATTCTGGACAATGAAAAATTGGCTTCCATTTGTATTTGGTCCGGAATTGGCCATTGATAAAGCTCCGCGGATGTTAAAAAGCTGCCTTGAAAACTCATCTTCGAACGGCCCATCGTAAATGCTCTCGCCGCCCATTCCGGTACCTTCAGGGTCGCCACCCTGGATCATGAATCCATCGATGACACGGTGGAAGATAACACCTTCATAGTATCCTTCTTCGCTATGCTTGATGAAATTTTCAACTGTTTTTGGCGCCTGCTCTGGGAAAAGCTTGATTTTAATGCTGCCCATTGTAGTGACCATTTCAACAAGCCTTTCCTTCCCCTGCGTTTCAGGTGTCAGCTGAGGATAACTGATGTCCTCATCCGCCTGGCCAGCTTGTCCACCATTCGTTTCTTCCTTCGCTTTTTCCGCTTCCTGTTTCTCGCCGGATGTACCGCAGCCAGCAAGAACAAACATCATCGCAATTAATACTGCTACTATTCTTTTAGTCATTGTATGTATCCCTCCTATAAAACACTTTAATGGATTGCCAAAATTTTTGCACTTTGTTTTTTTCCATAGCATAATGAAAGAAGCACTCCCCTACCTGAAAGGAGATTTTAACATGGCCGAATTGAACATTGGCGATCAAGTAACCGCCATTTATAAAACAGGAAAATACATAGGTGAAATCACCGAACGCCGCCCGCTCCACTATCTTGTCCGAGTTTTGGCAGTCGTAAAACACCCGATGCAGGGCGATTTGCATAACCCCAAGGATGCCGAAGTTGGTTTTTTCCATGAAAGAAAGGCACTCGCCTTCCGAGAACAGGCCAACATTCCGGAAAAAATGGTGAAGCCATTCGAGGGTGAAATTCCGGATTACATTTCATCATTAAAAGAGGCGGCCAGCAAACTCCGCTCAGAGCTCGAGGGTGACGATTCCGCATGGGCACAGCATAGCTTAAGAAACCTGGATTCGCTTGAGAAGGATTACTTCAAAAGTTAAAATCCAGAACGCCAAAAGCCAGATTGTTTTTACCCAATCTGGCTTTTTTATGCGAATTTATTAAGCAGTTTAGAGAAATCCACCATGTCTCCGATTGTTGCAGGCTCCGGCTTGCGCAAATACTGTTTGTCTTTCTCTACCAATTTGTAAATATGATAGGTCGTCAGCGCATCATCAAGTGCGCGGTGATGTTTCCCTGTTCCCTCACGCCCGTACTCCTGAACAGCTTTCCAAAGCCCGGTCTGATTCTGGTCACCAAAGAAGCGCTTATACTCCATTGACAGATCGATCTGTTTTCCTGGCAGCGGAAAGGAAACGGAAGCCTGCTGGCAATTTTGCTGCAACACCTTCATGTCCATATTGCCCCAGGTAACAATTTCGCAGTCCCTGCTGCCTCCCATCGACTTCAGCTTTTCCACCAAGTCCTTGAACGGGATTCCTGAATTCACCTGCTCCTGGGAAATGTTCAAGAAGGACCTGCAGCGCTCTGTCAAAACAGGAAAGCGCATCGGCCGCACATAGGAAGAAAACTGCTCAACCACCTTGCCGTTTTCAACAAGGACAGCTCCGGCTTCGATGATTTCCTGGTAGAAGCCCCGTCTCCTGCTGTTCCGGTCAGGCATCGTAAATTCAAAATCGATGAATAATGTCCTTTCTTTTTCGCTCATGCTTCCCCAACTTTCTGAAAAGCCAGTAGTTGTATGTAACCAGTATATGCTTTTCGGTCGATTATTTTTTCTATTATAGCACGTTTCTTTAAAAATTTTTAAATTTTCTGCATTTTAATTTGTCCATTTTTTTATAATTTGCTTTGTCATTAAATTTTCGGTGAATGATTCCGATATTAATCGTATGTCAACCGAGAAATGTCTGATGATACATTGGACTGCAGAAAGGATTTATTGTGAGGATTATTACAGGTTATTTACTGATTTTTCTATTGGTACCCGCATTCATCGCGGTTGTCATTTTAACTTTTAACGAAGCTGGCAAGGCCAAAAGCTTCAGCGAAACTCTTGATAAAAAGATCAATTTGAATGAGACAAAGCTTTCACAGACAAGCAGGATTCTGGCAAACAACGGTGAGGTCTTTACCGAGATCCATCTTCCTATGAACAGAAGCTATGTAGCGGGCAATGAAATCCCCGATTTTATCAAAGATGTATTCATCATCTCTGAGGACCGCAGTTTTGAAAAGCACCCAGGTTTCGACTTACCGGCGATCGGCCGTGCACTTGCGATCAATATCCATTCCGATGGCATTGAGCAAGGTGCGAGCACGATTACCCAGCAGCTTGCGCGAAACCAGTATTTGAACCATCACAAGTCGTATAACAGGAAGCTGAGCGAAGTGTTGTATGCATATCAGCTGGAGAGAACTTTTTCAAAGGCTGAGATTCTGGAGCAGTACCTGAACGCGATTTATTTCCACAATAACGCTTATGGACTCAAAGCTGCGGCTTCCTTTTATTTTAAAAAAGAACCTGCAAAATTGTCAGAAGCAGAACAGGCTTTTCTTGCAGCCATCCCTAACAATCCATCATACTATGATCCAATCAGGCATTTTGAGCGGACCAAAAAACGGCAGGAGCTGCTCATCGACCAGTTTGCAGAGCACGGGAAAATTAAATTGGAAGAAGCTGAGAAGCTGAAAAAAGCGCGGATCCAGTTAAAGGTCACTCCGCGGAAAAATTCGTATCCGGATTACTCTTCTTATGCGCTGCACGAACTGAAAGAATTGATTTCCTGGCAGGAGAATATGGATGATCATGACAAACTTGATGGTAAGGTCGAGGAGTTGCTGCGCTCAGGAATCACCATTCATACCAGCCTGGATCCCGGTTTGCAAAAGCGCGCTGTACAGGCTGTTGCTGACCATATACCCGATGGTTCGATTCAGGGAGCTGCGGCTGTTGTAAATCATGCGAATGGACAAATTGTCGCTCTTGCAGGAGGCAAGCATTATCAAAGTGTTGACTTCAATCGGGCATACCAGGCATTTCGCCAGCCGGGCTCAGCGATCAAGCCTTTGCTTGTCTATGCTCCTTACTTTGAAAGGGTTGATGCCAGCATTGATGCGCGCATTAATGCCGGTTCGCTCTGCATCAAAGGGTATTGCCCCAAAAATTATGGAGGTTCCGTCTATGGAATGGTCACACTCGAAAGGGCGTTCATCCATTCCTATAACACTCCTGCCGTGAGGATTCTGCAGCAGGTTGGAGCGGACGAAGCATTCGGCGACCTGCAAGCATTTCAATTTGAAAAAGTAACCTTACAGGACCATGTACCATCATCGGCTGTAGGCGGATTCACGACCGGGGTGAGCCCATTGGAAATGACATCAGCCTATTCGGTTTTCAGCAATAAAGGTTTGTATCTCAAGCCCCGGGCAATCGTAAAAGTAACCAGTCATTCCGGTGAAGTACTTTATAAATGGAATGACAAACCTGTCCAGGTGTGGAAGCCGGGTACTGTGGAGAAAGTGAGAGAACTGATGCAAAAGACTGTTGCTTCGGGGACAGCAAGGAAAGCTGCGATTGCTGGCGCTGCTGCCGGAGGAAAAACGGGGACAACGAATGATTTCAAGGATTTCTGGTTCATCGGTTTCAACGGACCGCTCACAGCAGGAGTCTGGGTCGGCAAAGACCAGCCTCAAAGCATGGAAGCCATCAACAACCAATCGCCACATCTATTGATTTGGCGTGATATTATGAAAAAATGAACCTGGCTGAGTACCAGGTTCATTTTTTTTGGTATGAATTCTGTTTCCGTTCCCTTTGGAGCTTGCTTCCCCTTCGTTCGGGCACTGAAGGCCTGTTTCCGTTCCCTTTCAAGGTCGTTTCTCACCCGTTCGGGCACTGAAAACCTGTTTCCGTTCCCTTTCTAGGTCTTTCCCCAGCTGTTCGGGCACTGAAAACCTGTTTCCGTTCCCTCTCAAGGTCGTTTCTCACCCGTTCGGGCACTGAAAACCTGTTTCCGTTCCCTTTCAAAGTCGTTCCGCACTCCTTCGGGCACTGAAAGCCATTTCCCAAATCTCGCACGGACCAAATTACCCTAAACACGGCAAGTATACAATTTCTAAATCGGCAGGCTTGCGAGGATGCTGTTATAGACTTTTACGGCGAGATATATGATTCCCAGCACGAGTGTGCTCCAGATAATGACCTGGAAGAACACGGTGCCGAATAGGCCAGCCATTGTCAGGTTAGGGCTAATTTTATAAACAAAATAGATGAAATAGATCATCGTTGCGACAGCGAATATCACGCCAATTCCGATGAAGCTGTAGATGCTGAACAGAGAGGCAACGCTAGCAGCAAAATAAATCGTTGCACCGCTGCGGATCATTTTTAAGCTTTCTCCTTCACGATCCTTTGAAAATAACAACAAACTGACCTCGTTAATTGTATCGGCAATCAATTTCAGGGCAGCAAAAAGCATGAAGTATATGACCATCAACAGGGCAAGCAATGATAATTTAATTCCGGTTTCAGAGAAAAACTCAAGCATTCCTTCGTAAATTCCGGCATTCTTCAGAATCGAGATCAGCTCGAATTCTGTGCGCAAGGAAAAGGACAAACTGAACAAAATAATGGACAGGAGCGGAAAATAACTTGTTAAGTAAGGATTTTTCATGATAGATGCTTCACTCGATTCTTTCGTATTCCTACTGAGTAGTATGAAAGAAAAGGCGGCTCCCTGCAACAAAAAGAAAAAGCTCCTGATTAAAGGAACTTGAAACTTTTTGAAACCTATTTGCATTTCATCCGTAGAAATAGTTTGGTGCTATCTAGGCACAATCCGGACGTATTCCCTTGCACCAAAAGGAATATATGTTTTTGCTGTTTCAACCTCGTCCAAATCTGATTGCTGGATTCCCAGCACACCAGGTCCTTGTTTTGACAACTCCTTGTCATCCCTATTATCCAGGATTACGAATCCCATTAACAAACTAAGGAATATCCCTGTGCATACAATGAGTTTTCGGGCCATGGTTTATCCCCCCTATTCACTGTTAGTATGCAAAAATAACGTCAAAATTATTCAATGGTGTGAAAAACCCTTGTTTTTCAAAGTAGGATGACATGCATCCCCATCTTTTTTACGTTATAATTTTTACATCAGTGAGTTGAAAGCATGAACTTGGTTTAATTGGCAAAAATATAATGTTAAACCATGAAATTGGAATTATAAGGAGGTACTATCTTTTGTCTTTACTTCATCTTGCAGTTGTATCACCGCTTTTACTCGCGTTATTAATTCCATTTTTACATAAGAATTTCAGAAGAATTCATACCGGCTGGTTCCTTTTGCCGCTGCCTGCAGTGTTATTCGCTTATTTTCTGCAGTTCATCAGCACAACCAGACACGGAGGAACAGTCATGGAAACTGTTCCATGGATTTCTTCACTCGGAATTAATTTTACGTTGAAGGTTGACGGCCTCGGGCTATTATTCGCGTTGCTGATTACAGGTATTGGTGCTTTAGTTGTTCTTTATTCGATTTACTATTTGTCGCCGGAAAAAGAAAAACTGAATACTTTTTACATATACCTGCTTTTATTCATGGGTGCGATGCTTGGAGTGGTCTTATCGGACAACCTGATCGTGCTTTATACTTTCTGGGAGCTGACTAGCTTTTCGTCATTCCTGCTGATCGGTTACTGGAACCATCGCGAACGTTCACGTTACGGTGCGCAAAAATCAATGCTGATCACTGTTTTTGGGGGATTATCGATGCTGGGGGGCATCCTGCTGCTTAATCTCATCACAGGTACCTTCAGCATTTCAGAAACAATTGCCATGTCCAATGAGGTCGTGAACCATCCATTGTTTACAGCGACACTCATCTTATTCCTGCTTGGCGCTTTTACAAAATCTGCTCAGTTCCCATTCCACATCTGGCTTCCGGATGCGATGGAAGCACCTACTCCTGTCAGTGCGTATCTGCACTCGGCAACGATGGTAAAGGCGGGCATCTATCTTGTGGCCCGTATGACACCTGTGTTCGCGCATTCCGGAACATGGGTATGGCTCGTAGCCGGCATTGGCGTGCTTACACTGTTCTGGGGTTCTTTTTCCGCTGTAAAACAGACAGATTTAAAAGCGATCCTGGCATTCTCAACTGTCAGCCAGCTTGGTATGATCATGTCGCTGCTTGGTGTAGGCGCAGCAGCGCTCCATTACGGGACGATCAAGGATGGATACTATCTTGTCGCTGTCACTGCAGCGGTATTCCATCTCATCAACCATGCTACATTCAAGGGAAGCCTTTTCATGGTGACAGGGATCATTGACCATGAAACCGGGACAAGGGATATCCGCAAGCTCGGCGGGTTGATGAACTTCATGCCAATCACCTTCACGCTTGCGATCATTGGTACATTCTCAATGGCGGGGATCCCTCCGTTTAACGGATTCCTGAGCAAAGAGATGTTCTTTACAGGAATGCTCCGCGTTACTGAAATGGATATTTTCAGTTTGGAAACATGGGGAATCTTGTTTCCGGTCATTGCCTGGACAGCGAGCGTGTTTACGTTCTTGTACAGCATGATGTATGTATTCAAGACGTTCACCGGTAAATTTCAGCCAGAAAAATTGGAGAAAAAACCGCATGAAGCCCCGATTGGGATGCTGATTTCACCTGTCATCCTTGCATCGCTTGTTGTGATCATCGGTTTCTTCCCGGACGTCATTTCTGGACGCCTGATATCACCTGCTTTAAGAGCAATACTTCCATCTTTACTGGATGACGAAACTGCGTATGAAGTACATATTTCTCACTGGCACGGATTTTCGCCTGAATTGTTCATGACGATTGGCGTCATCGTAATAGGGTTCCTCCTGTACAAGACGCTTCCAAAATGGACAGGGGTTTATCAAAAGTTCCCTGAGCGTCTGGCTCTTAACCGTATTTATGACCGTGGCTTGGACGTTATCCAGCTAGCGTCAAGAAAAATTACCAGGACCTATATGACTGGATTTATCCGATCCTATCTGGTTTATATTTTTTCATTCTTTATTTTGATTCTTGGTTCAACTCTCATTTATAAGAATGCGTTCAAGCTTGATTTCAGCAAAATAGCTCCAATCCGTTTTTACGAAGTGGTGCTTGTCTTGATCATGGCTGTTTCCGCGATTACGATCCTGTTCGCTAAATCCAGGCTGACTTCCATCATCCTGCTTGGTGCAGTCGGCTATACGGTTGCGTTATTCTTCGTCATTTTCCGCGCGCCGGATCTTGCACTAACACAGCTGGTCATTGAAACTGTTTCTGTTGCATTATTCCTGCTGGCATTCTATCACCTGCCGCAAATGAGGCGTAACGAGGAACGTATCCGCTTCAGGCTGACGAATGCACTGATTTCTATTGGCGTAGGAGCGACCGTGACGCTGATTGCATTATCTGCACACAGCAACAAAATATTTGGGTCGATTGCAGAGTATTATGTTGAAAATACTTATAAGAAGGCCGGCGGGGAAAACATGGTCAATGTTATCCTTGTTGATTTCCGCGGCTTTGATACGATGTTTGAAATAACCGTGCTTGGCATCGCTGCCCTGGGCATTTTTGCGATGATCAAGCTGCGTCTGACAAGGGGGAAAGAATTGGATGAAAACAAATGATGTCATCCTCCAGACAGTTACGAAATTCACTTTGTTTGTCATCATCCTGTTTTCGATCCACCTGTTCTTTGCCGGACACTATTATCCAGGTGGTGGATTCATTGGCGGATTGATGACATCCGGAGCGATCGTCCTCCTGCTGCTGGCCTTCGATATTAAGACAGTAAAAGCGATTTTGCCAGTCGATTATATTAAGATCGTAGCTATAGGACTGCTTTTTTCCATTGGAACAGGTACAGGAGCATTGTTTTTCGATATGCCTTTTTTGACACATGCTTTTACTTATGTCGATTTGCCGCTCCTTGGCAAAACCTCTTTGCATACAGCTGTATTGTTTGATACAGGAGTGTTCCTCGTCGTCATTGGCGTGACAATGACCATTATTCAAACGATTGGAGAGAGCGAATAATGGAAATCTTAATGGCTTTTCTAATAGGAATCTTATTTATGACAGCCACCTATCTCATGCTTTCTAAAAGCTTGCTCAGGATCATCATTGGTACAGGCCTGTTGAGCCATGGGGCCCATTTATTGATTTTAACAATGGGAGGGTTGAAGAGAGGTGCTGCTCCCCTGCTCGGCGAGCATGCCCCATCATATGTCGATCCGCTTCCTCAAGCTCTGATCCTGACAGCGATTGTTATCAGTTTCGGAGTAACTTCCTTCTTCCTTGTATTAGCCTACAGGGCTTACCAGGAGCTTGGAACAGATAATATGGATCGCTTGAGAGGAAAGGAAGGACATGAATAATTTAATCATCTTACCCATCTTAATTCCTCTGATTACAGGGGTCGTACTTATTTTTTTCACGAAAAATATCCTGGCCCAGCGGTGGATATCGGCAATAAGCGCAATCATCACCATCATCGCCGCATCCATGCTGGCTAACCATGTCTATCAAAACGGCATCCAGACAATGGATGTCAGCAACTGGGAAGCACCTTACGGAATCACTCTCGTTTCGGATATGCTATCAGCCCTGCTTGTATTGACAACAAGCATCATCGCTTTCGCAAGCTTGATTTACTCATTTAAATCCATCGGCGAAGCCCGTGAAAAGTTTTATTACTATCCTGTTGTCAATTTCCTGCTGGTAGGCGTGAATGGCGCTTTTACGACGGGGGATATTTTCAACTTGTTTGTATTCTTTGAAGTCATGCTTATGTCTTCATATGTATTGCTTGTATTGGGCGGTACGAAAATCCAGCTCCGGGAATCAATCAAATACATCCTGGTGAATGTCATTTCGTCCGCGCTGTTTGTCATTGCTGTTGCTTATTTATATTCAGTGGTCGGCACCTTGAATATGGCGCATATTTCCGTCAGGATCAGCGAGATTGGGAATGTTGGAATCATTACGGTCATCGCTGTATTGTTCTTGATCGTATTCGGCCTTAAAGGGGCGATTTTCCCGCTTTATTTCTGGCTCCCAGGATCTTATTATGCACCGCCAGCTCCAGTAATGGCTTTGTTTGGCGCACTCCTGACAAAGGTCGGCGTCTACTCGATCACCAGAACCTATACATTGTTCTTTTACCATGATGCGGGATATACGCATCAATTGCTGCAAGTCCTTGCTGTTCTGACAATCATCGCAGGTGTTATCGGGGCCATCGCTTATTCTGATATTAAAAAAATCATTATTTATAACATCATCGTAGCGGTCGGTGTTATATTATTCGGTGTATCCGTCCTTACACCAGAGTCACTTACTGGATCTGTTTTTTACCTGATCCATGATATGAATATCAAAGCGACGTTGTTCTTGTTGATCGGCATCATCGTTGCGATCACCGGTACCAGCGACCTGGACAAGATCAGCGGTTTGCTGCACAGATATCCAGGATTGGGCTGGACGTTCTTCATCGCGGCACTGGCACTTGCCGGCATTCCTCCGCTGAGCGGATTCGCAGGCAAACTGATGATTGTGCGCGCAGGATTTGAGGCTGAAAGCTATGTTGGCGCTGCTGTGGTGCTGATGTCGAGCCTGTTCGTATTATTTTCTGTCATGAAGATTTTCATCAGAGGCTTCTGGGGGACACCAAGAGCTTATAAAAATGAAGAAAAATCTCCGGTAAAATGGCTGCTTGTTGCACCAGCAATCTTGACAGTATTTGCCGTTTTATACGGGTTCGGGACAGAAGCAGTCTATCCGGTCATTACAGAAGCCGCTGAAACTCTGGCAAATCCGGAAATCTACATCAATGCTGTTTTAAAGGAGTGATGAGTTATGGCTTTCCAAATCTTGCTGAATTTCATTCTGGCATTTGTCTGGATGTTCCTTAAGACATCCTACTCTCCGGCTTCCTTTTTCGTCGGGTATTTCTTCGGCCTGCTCATCATTTACATGTTCCGCCGGTTTTTCAACTCTCGGTTTTATTTATTGAGGGTAGTAGCCGTCTCCAATCTGATCTATATTTTTTCAAGGGAATTACTCCTTTCAAATATAGCGGTTTTAAAGGCGGTCCTAAGGCCCAAACTTAATATAAAGCCTGGAATTTTTGCTTATCCTACTGAATTGCAGCAGGATTGGGAAATTACTGTCCTTGCTAATTTGATTACATTAACACCAGGCACCCTGGTGGTTGATATATCGCCAGATAACAGAGTGCTATACGTCCATGCAATGGATATTGATGATGCCGAGGAATCCATTCAGGGAATCAGAGATACATTCGAAAAAGCAATCATGGAGGTGAGCCGATAATGTTCCAAGCTGTCATGTGGATTTCAGTTACCTTCATTTCACTTGCGATGATTGGCCTGATTTATCGTGTCATTAAAGGGCCCACTGTAGCGGACCGGGTAGTTGCCCTTGATTCGATCGGCATCAGCCTCGTTTCCGTAGTAGCTTTAGTATCCATTTTGCTTGATACGAGTGCTTTTCTCGATATCATCCTGTTAATTGGAATCCTTGCATTCATTGGAACAGTTGCCTTTTCAAAATACCTTGAGAAGGGAGTAATCATGGAATATGACAGAAATGGAGATCGCTAAGTTTTTTGCAGGCTTGTTCATATTGATTGGTGCCTTTCTCAGTCTTGTAACGGCCTTTGGGCTGATAAGGCTTCCAGATGTGTATACGAGGAACCACGCAGCCTCAAAAAGCGCTACAATGGGAGTCATGCTTGTGCTCCTTGGAACCTTCGTTTACTTTTGGATCATTGAAGATCATTTCAATTCCCGGCTTTTGCTGGGCGTCGCATTCATTTTCCTTACTTCACCTGTCGCTGGGCATCTGATTGCCCGAGCCGCATATAATTCTGGAGTAAAGCTTGCCGACCGGACCGTACAAGATGATCTTGCTGAAGCGCGAAAAAAGATGGGAGCACCAGATCAAACAAAATAACGCATTATGGCCATCAGGATGACCCCTGGTGGCTTTTATCTTTTATGCAACAAAAAATCAGCCATTAAGGCTGATTTATTTTTTGCGCTTGATGACGGCAATGGTGCACCTGGAAACGCATATCAATTGTTCATTTTCATCGGTAATTTTTATATCCCATACCATGGTAGTCTTCCCATGGTGCAGGACGGTGCCTAAGGCTGTAACCATTCCATCTTTCTTGGCCCGAATGTGATTGGCATTGATTTCAAGGCCCACAACGACTTCATTTTCTTTGTCGACTAATTCGAATGCTCCAATGCTGGCGACTGTTTCTGCGAGTGCTACAGAAGCTCCACCATGCAGCAAGCCGAAGGGCTGCCTTGTCCGGTCGTCGACTGGCATAGTCGCGACTACCTTGCCTTTTTGCAGTTCTGTTACTTCGATTCCCAACGCACCGAGTAATGTGTTATTCAGTTCCATTCTTTTTTCCTCCTTACATTTGGCAAACAAATCGGGATGATTCCGGGAAAAACTATAATTGTCCTTAAAGGACATATTCTATTATATGAGGTGAACTTGGTTGAATCGAATTCGCGAAGGCATGATTCCGACTGTTCTTGGTACAGCTGTTACTGCCGCTGGATATGCAATGAAGCAAAACCGCAAAATCGATAAAATGATTTCCAACACCTTATTTGGTTTCGGATTAGCTCATATCGTGCTTGGTGCGATCGATTTGGTTGAACACCGCAATGACTTTTAGGGAACTGGGATATTGACGATTTACTAAAACAAGAAGACTTTGGATGAAAGGCGGCTATTTTTGCTGCCTTTCCTGTATGAAGGCATTCTCCACACTAATGTCGGAGGGAGTTCGATTCCTCAATTTTTTCCTCCAGTACATTATAATAGCTGCCCCTAGAGCAGCCAGCAGCAGGACAGCCAGCCACATTTCTTTATTATAATTCATAATAAGGTCCATTTTATCACCAAACTGGTAGCCCAGTAAAAAGATGATGGAAACCCACAAAAAAGCGCCTGTATAGGTGAAAATGGCAAATGTCCTAAAGGGGAGTCGGCTGAAGCCATACAACAATGGAACGAGGTTTCGGGCGCCAGGAATAAAACAGCTTAGAAATAATGAAAAGGCATGATATTTTTCCATCAGTTTCATCGAGGATTCAATTGTACTGGCAAATCGCTTCTTTTTTTCCAGGTAGCGGAGAAGTCTTCTGCCGATGATTCGTCCAAGGAGATAGCTGGTGGTAAAAGCAGATGCAATGCCTGCGAATGAGACTAAAAAAGCCGGGAACGGAGATAGTGCGCCATTTGAAGAAGCAAGACCAATAGTCATGAGAAGCACTTCATTCGGAACAGGAATCACAAAAATGCCGAACCAGAGCCAAAAAAACAAGCCCATATAGCCGTTATCTTCTATAACATTGATTACCAAATCCAAATCCATCAGGCTTCCCCCCTTACTATCCACCTTGGTCAGATTCTATTTCACAATAGAAGTATATATGTATTACATTTCTCCTTCCCTCTTTATTTCCCTCTTTTTTTATTTTCAAGCCCGTTTAGCTTAATCCTGCTTCATACATCAGCCCTTTTGTTCATACACTGAAAAAGGTTAAACTACCTGAAAAAGGAAGGAGAGCTCTATGCACTCTTTGTTTTATTGGAGAAATGGATCTGCGAGTCCTGGTGATTTTCCGTCCTTCCGTCCCTTTCCAGCTGTAAATACCACATTATTTAAAGCATCCGCCTCCAAAGCGATCGCGTTAATGGAGGACGCCAATTTAGTGATGAAGAAGATCAACGCTACCACCTCCTATTCCAATGACCTCATGTCAGCAGCACAGCAATCAAACCAGAAGGAAGTGGAGAGGCTGGTTATGGAAGCCGGAATCAAGAAAAAACCGAAAATCACCTATAACCCCGATGGACTAACGTTGAACTTTGTGGATTATGTCGGGGAAAAAGAATGCTGCCATATCATTACACAATTGAGGTGGGAATGAGAAAAGCCGCTGTTTGCTGAACAGCGGCTTAATTCCTTAATTCCTAATTAATAGTAATAACCATAAGGATAACCGTATGGAGGATACCCATAAGGATAATATCCCGGATAAGTGCCTGGATATAATAGTGCGCTGCCTAAAAGGCCTCCTACCACACCACCTAAAAATGGTCCGCCAAACCCAAAGCCAAATGGGCGCCTGCCAAATCCACCACCGTAAAAGGGCCTTCTTCTATTTTGCATCAAGCTGCCTCCCTCATATTTTTGCCTACAATACTTCTTATGCAAAAATAAAGTGGGATGAGTGGGCGTTTGTCCTGTTCATTCTGAAAAAAGCCTAGTCCCAGGTCATTCGCTGTTCTTTCCATGGATCACCATACATATGGTATCCATTTTCCTCCCAAAATCCTGGTCGGTTCTCAGCGGTGAATTCAATGCCCCTGAGCCATTTCGCGCTCTTCCAGAAATATAAATGTGGAATGACCGCTCTTAAAGGGTAGCCATGTTCTGGGCTCAATTTCTCTCCATTATGGGCATGCGCGAGCAGACTTTTTTCTTTGAGAAAATCCTCAATCAGCAGGTTGGTCGTCCATCCTTCTTCAGCATGGAGGATGACATATTTCGCAGCTTCTTTTGGCTTGGCCAGCTCGGCAATCTTCTGTGCGGATACCCCTTCCCAGACATTATCAAGCTTCGACCACCCAGTAACACAATGGATATCGCTGCCAGATGTTGTTTGCGGCATAGCCATTAATTCTTTGAATGTTAAAATCATTTCTTTGTCGACCAGGCCAAAGATCTTCAATGTCCAATCGTCGAGATCTTTATAGAATGGGACATTGCCATAATGCAAAACTGGGAATGAAGACGTCACATTCTGGTTTGGCGGCACTCTGTCTGAAGGACCCTTTTTCCGCGGTTTCCCGAAGTACATGTATATCACCTCTTGGTTATATCCTACCGAATTCTTTTTATAAAATAAACAAAGCCGTCCTGCCTGGAAAGGTGGACGGCGATTTCAATTTATAAAATCATTGCGGCAATCCAGCCGAAAATGATCAACGGAATATTGTAGTGAACAAATGTTGGAACGACCGTGTCCCAAATGTGGTTGTGCTGCGCATCAGCATTCAAGCCGGCAGTCGGCCCAAGTGTACTGTCCGATGCAGGTGAACCAGCATCACCAAGTGCAGCTGCCGTTCCGACAATCGCAATGGTAGCCATTGGGCTGAAACCCAATTGAAGGCTAAGCGGAACGAAAATCGTAGCAATGATGGGAATGGTCGAGAATGAAGAACCAATCCCCATTGTTACAAGCAGCCCTACAATCAGCATCATCATAGCGCCGAGGCCCTTATTGTTTCCAATGGTGTCAGCAGCCTGCTTTACAAGCGTGTCCACATCTCCTGTCTCTTTCAATACATCAGCAAATCCGAAGGCAGCAAGCATGACGAATCCGATGAAAGCCATCATTTTCATACCTTCAGTTAAAAGATGATCTGCCTCGCGCCATTTGATTGCCCCGCTCGCATACACGACAAGGATACCTGCTAGCGCACCAATGATCATGGACTCAAAAATGATTTGAGCCGCTAATGCAGCGACAATCGCGATGAATGAGAAAATGATTCCTGTCTTTGAGTATTCATTTTTCTCTACCTGAATGATTTGGTTGTCCTGATAATTTCTAGGTTTGCGATAAACAAAAATTGCAACAGCCAAGCCAATGACCATCCCTGCAACAGGAAGCATCATAGCGGCAGGAATATCCGCCATTTCTACCTTCAATCCACTGTCAGCCATATTTGTAGCCAGGATTTCATGGAATATCTTCCCGAAGCCCACAGGAAGCAAAATATATGGTGCTGTAAGACCGAATGTGATCACGGAAGCAATTAAACGTCTGTCTATATTGAGTTTATTAAAAATGATTAATAATGGCGGGATCAAAATCGGGATAAATGCAATATGGATTGGAATCAAGTTCTGCGAGAAAATGGACATCATCAAAATCAAAATGATGATAATCGCTTTCGAATAGGTCTTCGCTTTCGACTCGCCCTTCCTGGCAATCAGACCAATCATCCAATCAACAATCAGATTTGGCAGACCAGTCTTGGAAATCGCAACAGCGAAGCCACCAAGAAGCGCATAGCTTAATGCAACCTCAGCACTTCCTCCTAGCCCGACTGTAAACACTTCAATTGTTTTCTCTATACTTAAGCCGCCCGTCAAGCCGCCAATCAGCGCTCCAGCAATCAATGCCAACACAACATTGACACGAAGCAAGCTAAGGATCAGCATCGCCAGGACAGCAATAACAACTGCATTCATTATGAGTTCCCCTCTCGATGTATATGTTTTTTACTTTAGTATGGTAAATTGGTAGAGAATTAAAATGACAAGTATTAAATTATCATAGATTTGTTTTTTGCGCAAATGTTTTTTAGTATATTAGCGAGATGAAGTGTTTTTTGTACAGCAAAAACCCCAAAACCGCTCGGGTTTTGGGGTCAAAAAATTTAGCTCTGTTAAATTGGGCTGTTGATTTTCGTTCCAGGCGCATCGCTTTCCGCGGGCAGTCTGGGAGCCTCCTCGACGCTTTACGCGTCTGCGGGGTCTCCCATGACTTGCTCATCCCGCAGGAGTCTTCGCGCCTTCCACTACAATCAACAGGTAATAAAAATCAACATTGGGCAATAACAGAGCCAAAAATTTAAATCTTATTTATCTGCGGGTTCAAATCTTTCGACCAGCAATGCGAGTGTCCGGGCCATCACACCAGTTGCTCCTGACGGGCCGAGGTCGTGTTCCTTGCTTGTTGTTGCAGTGCCTGCGATATCGAGGTGCACCCATGGAGTGCCTTCTGCAAACTCGCCGACAAACGCTCCGCCCATGATCGCATGGCCTTCTGCACCTGGAGAGTTGTTCAGGTCCGCAATTTTGCTGCTGCGGACGCGCTCGATGTCGCGTTCGAACAATGGCAGGCGCCAGATTGGCTCTCCTGATTCATAGGAAGCCTCAAGAACTTGTTCGAAAAGGTCTTCGTTGTTCGTCAAAGCACCGGATGTGTGCAGACCTAACGCTGTAATGACTCCCCCTGTCAGGGTGGCGATGTCGACAAGATAGTTCGCGCCATGATGTTTCGCATATGTCATTGCATCAGCTAACACCAGTCGGCCTTCTGCATCTGTGTTCAATACTTCAATCGTTTTTCCGCTCATTGAAGTGATGACATCGTCCGGCTTAAAGGCTGTACCGCTGATCATGTTGTCTGTTGATGGGATTACTGCTACGACGTTCTGTTCAGGCTTCAATTCACCAATGATTTCCATCGCACCTAGCACAGCTGCTGCGCCGCCCATGTCGGATTTCATACCGACGATGCCTGCTTTCGTCTTGATGGAGTAGCCGCCTGTATCAAATGTGATTCCCTTGCCGACTAGGCCGATTACATCTGTCCACTCTTCTTTGCCTTGGTATTTCAGGACAATCATTTTTGGCGGCTCTGCAGACCCCTGGTTGACCGCAAGCAATGCTCCCATGCCCAGCTTTTCCATCTCTTCTTTTTCCAGAATCTCTGCTTCAAATTCATATTTCTCTGCAAGCTTCAGAGCATATTCAGCCATGTCCGCCGCAGTCAACAGGTTGCCTGGCGTATTTACGAGCGTACGGGCTGAGTTCGTTCCCTTGCCGAAGACATATCCAACCTCAGCTGCTGCCTCAACCTCGCCTTCTTCATCGGCGCTGTAGACTGTCAGGCTTTCAATGCGTTTTTCAGGCTCATTCGATTTTTGCTTATACCCTTCAAATACATAGGTTGCCATCGGGAATGCTTCCCCTAATGCATGCGCCGCATCACTAATCTCAACATTTGCACTTGTGAAAGTATCCAGAAGCACGGCAGCTTCTGTCCATTTTTCCTGCTTTGCCGTCTTGAATACGCGGCCAAATGCGTCTCTCAACGTTTCAAAGCTGTATTCCTTTTCATGTCCCAGGCCGACAAAATAAATTTTGCGTGCGCCGATTTTCCCGAAAGTATGTATCTTTGAAACTGCCTTTTTCTTTGCTGAAATATCACCGCTTTTGATCAGCTCAGTCAGCTGCCCGTCAAATAGCTGGTCCGCTTCTCCAACAAGTCCCTCAAGCCCAGACGGCTTATTGAACAAGCCAATTATTAGACAGTCATGGCTGTTTGTAAAATTAAATTGTTCATTTACTTTAAACAAATTCCTTCACCTCCGAATTTATAGTTTCATTATATCGAAACCATTAAAATATTTCGACTTCCTAATTGCTTGTTTTCCAAATTAATCTTCCAGATACAAATATAAAACAGGCAGTTCAGGCAGCAATGATACATCCTCATATGGAACCCGATCCAGTTCAAAAGGGAATGTCCTTAGGCACTCCTCGATGAAAGGGTAAACTTTTTCCAGATCAAGACCCCAGTGAACTGGGCGATAAGATTGAAGGTAGTCATAGGCCGCTTGCATCATCAGCCTTGCACCTTTTACATTTCCGTAACTGTAATGGTAAATGGCGACACTCATTTGCAGCAGTCCTTTTAAAAACAGATTGCCCTTGTCGGTCATCCACATATCTTCAAGCAAGTCATGGCAGGTATAATAGTCGCCTTCGTTGAATTTAATAAAGAACTCATAGTATTCATCCGGGTAATCCGTCAATTCCCTCACCCCAATCAGAATGGTTAGAACTATTTTATCAAACCTGGGGAATGCTGTAATGAAACGAGTAGTCTTGGGTATAACTTGATATGGGCATTATTTTTAACAAAAAGGGGATCAACTATGGAATTATTAACGAATTTCCCATTATGGGCTTCACTGGCTGCGATTTTTTTCGCTCAGTTTGTGAAAGTCCCGATTCAATATATCGCAACACGAAAGCTTGACTGGTCGCTGCTGACGAGTACAGGCGGCATGCCGAGCTCCCATTCAGCTGCCGTTACGGCATTATCGACCGGGGTTGCGCTTCAGGCTGGGCTTGATTCGGCGGTATTCGCTGTTTCGGCCGTTTTTGCAATCATCACGATGTTTGACGCATCAGGAGTCCGCAGGCAGGCAGGCGAACAAGCCATAGTGCTGAACCAGCTCGTCTCCGATTTCAGCAGGTTCGCCCAGGAAGCAAAAGGCTGGCAGGATAAGCCTGAGCAGGAAAAACAGAAAGAACTGAAAGAGTTGCTTGGACACAAGCCAATCGAAGTATTTTTCGGTGGATTGACTGGCATTGCCCTAACATTGCTGCTGCATTACCTCATTTAGGAGAAGGTGAAATTCATGAGAGTCATTTCTTTATGCCCGAGCAACACAGAAATCATGGAATTCCTCGGCCTGACGGAGCTGCTTGTCGGGGTTGACGATTTTTCAGATTGGCCGGAGACGGTAAAATCGCTGCCACAGCTTGGACCGGACCTTTCGATTAACTTGGACCTTGTTGAACAGTTAAAACCGGACCTGGTACTCGCCTCGCTCAGCGTTCCAGGGATGGAGAAGAATATTGAAGGCTTAAAGTTACGCAAGATCCCTCATATCATCCTGAACCCCCAGTCGCTTCAGGACATAGAAGACGACCTGATCACAACTGCCAATGCCTTGAATAGGGCTGAACACGGCAAAAAAGCGGCAAAACAATTCAGGAAAAGGCTTGATGCAATCAAGCAAAAAGGCTCCCTTGCAGGCAAAATACCCCGTCTGTACTGGGAATGGTGGCCAAAGCCCGTTTTTACACCAGGCAGCATGAACTGGCTGACTGAAATATCAGAAGCTGCGGGCGCAGAAAACATCTTCAAAGATGTCGAGCTGGCAAGTGTCCAGACGGACTGGGATGACGTGAAATCCCGCAACCCCGATTACATCTGCATTGCCTGGGTCGGGGTCAGAAAACAAAAAGTAAAGAAGGAATTAATCAGTAATCGTCCGGGCTGGGATGAACTCGAGGCAATCAAGAACGACCGCATCCTGATACTTGAGGAGGAGCTGTATTGCCGCCCATCGCCACGGCTTCTTGATGGTCTGGAGAAGCTGTATGGACTCATACATCGCTAAATAGAGTGAAAGTCAGAAAAGGCACTCTCCTTATGGAAAGTGCCTTAGTAATTATGATTTTTTGCCGCTGATATATTGCTGGCGGAATACTTGCATTGATTCATTTTCATTGAGTGCTTTGAGGTCGGCTTCTGTCAGTTTGCCATTCCCCATTTCGATCACGTATACATCAAGCGTCTTTTTGCCCCACTGCTCGTAAACATCCTTCACAGTGTCATAATACAAATCTACTTTATTTCCTTTTATTGCGCCGCCCTTATCAGCGACTACACCGAATCCGTAGCCAGGAATAAAAAGGACTGTCCCGATTGGGAACACATTTAAATCCGCTGCGACAGTTGAATATAAGTCCCGTTTTACTTTAACACCTGAGTATGTAATTCCATATTCCGGATGTCCTGGATTCTTGCCCGTCGATTCTACCCCTGCTGTATACCCGGTTGCGATGATCGTCTTTTTAGTGTATTGAGACCAGTTCATTGATTCCTCCAAAGTTGGCGCTTTACCAGCAACCTTTTCACTTGAGGAAATCTTGGTAGTGAAGTCAGAGACTTTTTTCAAAAACTTCATGGCAAGTCCGACTGATTTCTTTTTATGTTCATATTGTGAATTTCCATCTTGTTGGTGATCCATTACATATGTAGCAAATGTTGAAGCTTCAACTCCAGAGATTGATTGGAACGTTGACGTTATGGCAGCAAAAAATAAAACCGTCATCGCTGAACGTCTGGCCCATGTTTTTAAAATTTTCATATAATTTTTCACTCCTCCCAAAACTATTAATTTCCCATTGTCACAAGAAATATTCCAAAAGGAGCAAAAAAGTGCCTATAGACCTATTTACACTTCCAGTAAAAGTAATTTAATTGTGATATTATTTTTTCCAACAAGTTTATTTATATGCACAAAAAAACCTTCAATAAAAATTGAAGGCCTGGTTCGTTTAAAACATCTGGTATCCTTTTTTGCGCAGCAACCTGATGACAATACCCGCGAGAATGGCGCCTGCCATACCGCTGCTTAAAATCAGGACATCTGCAATTGCAAGTTGTGATAGTCGCTGTCCGAGATCACGGAATGCTTCGCCGCTATTTGTAAAGTATTCAATAAACCGATACTTATCAATAATGAAAATCGCAATTAATGGATAAATCACAGCCATGATCCATGACATGCGCAGAAGCATATTCAATAAAAAGCCAATCCCGAAAAACAGGACAAAAAATAATAACATCGAAATGATCAGTGTGACAACCGTCATCATGTCAAAATCCCCCCATTACACATCATTTCTAGTTTACTGTTTGTCCTAATTTGAGTCAATGTTGGGTTCAATAAGGTGATGATAAGTTTTTATAATGCAGAAGGAATAAATTGGAAGGCCGGCGAATTCTTTATAGAGATAAAAATATAGGAAGGAGTAATTCTCCATGCAACTGATTCTTCAGAAGTATAAAACATTATTTTTCATATCACTGCTGATCCCTTTTACTTTATATTTCACCGCATATGGGAATGAGTTTATTTTTCAAAGAGGGGTTCTATTATCTATATTGGTTTATTTCTTGATTTCTTATTTTGGGCTGGTGAAAGATTATCCATATGCCCAGTTTGCAATGAAGGTATTTTTATTGCTTCATTTCATCGCGCTGCTTCTTTCTGTGATAGGATTTTTCTTATTTTTTTAACCGAAAAAAAGATTAACCTGGCAAAAGAAAAAACCCCGCATGTGCGAAGGTCCAAGATGCCCTGCTATTATTTTTTTGATTTGCCGGAACCGCTGCAGCATGAACATGTTTCTGAGCCGCCAAGAAGCAATTGGAAATATCCTTTACCTGAGCAATAAGTACATTCTTTTGATTCGTGGTTATGCATTTTCATTCGAGAATCTCTCCTTTATATTATTGAATTTTCTGATAATATAACAGAGATTCTTGATTCTTGAAAAGGTTCAAATTTGACCGAAAATCCACCTTGAAAACGGATACATCTTGTTTTTTCTTTAAATATCTGTCACTTTCTCAAAATTTCAGAAAATTATAAAAATAATGCGTATACACTATAATTTTGACCGTGGTCTCCCTTTTGTTCAAAAAAAACAGGCCTCAATCAGAAGCCTGTTTCCCAAAAACTTATCTTAAAGAACGTTGAATTTGCCTTTTTTAAGGACTAATGAAGGTCCGCCGATCATTAATAGTGCACGGTTGTCGATCATCTTCTTCATGAATGAAGCTTTTGTGCCGAACATCTTCTTGCCGAATGCTACGCCAATTGCGTCATCTTCTCCAAGAGAACATACTGTTCCTTTGATATCAGGAGTGAATGTTTCCATTTCAGACTTTCCGCGAACTAGTGCGGCGATGTTTCTTGCGCAAACTTCCCCTTGCTGCATAGCGATTTGTGCAGTTGGCGGGTATGGACGGTTGATTTCTTCATTGATGATCAATGAGCAGTCTCCAACGATGAAGACATTGTCAGATCCAGGAATACGTAGATCTGGCTGGACTTTTACACGACCGCGCATTGCTTCGATACCAGATTTTTCGATAATGGAGCTTCCACGGACACCTGCTGCCCATACAACTGTGCCTACTTTGATTTCTTCGACTTCTTCTTCACCTTTTGCAACGAAGATTCCTTCTGGAGTTGCTTCTTTAATGGCTGTACCGATGCGGAATTCTACACCCTTTTTCTCAAGCTGCGCTACTGCGTAGTTGACAAGCTCAGGGTCGAATCCAGGAAGAACCATTGGCGCAGCTTCCACGCAAACGATTTTCACCTTGTGGTAATCAACATCGTATTCACGGCAAAGCTCAGGAACACGATTTGTCAATTCTCCAAGGAACTCAATTCCAGTGAAACCGGCACCGCCGACAACGATTGTCAGGCGCTCGTCTTTCTTTTCCGCTTCTGTGTTATATGTCGCAAACTGATATTCAATATGTTCGCGGATTTGTCTTGCCGAGTTGACGTTAACAATCGAGAAAGCGTACTCTTTCAAGCCTTTAATACCGAAAGTTTCAGGTTCAGCACCGAGGGCAATGACTAGGTAATCATAAATGATATCGCCGTTCTCAAGGATTACACGCTTCTCATCCATCTTGATTTCTTCAACTGTTCCCTGGACGAATTCAACTTTATGACGGTCGATTACATCGCGGATATCGTAACGGACTCTGTCATGATGCAAAGTTCCTGCTGATGCTTCATGCAGCCATGTAGTTTCATAGTGGTAATCATTTTTGTTTACAAGGACAATGTCCGCCTCGTTTACACCAACAGCTTTTTGCAAACGGGTAGCTGTCATTAATCCCCCGTATCCTGCTCCTAAAATTACGATCTTTGGCTTTCTCAAAGTGATCACTTCCACCTTTTTATTATATTTTTGGTCGAATGGCTCATCTCTATCTGCCGCCATCTATTCGCATAAGTTTGTGATATTATTCACTAAAAAGTTCAAAAAAATGTCCTGAAAATGTCACAAAATCTTAACATTCTTGCCTACCATACATAATATTCTTTTTGTGGCTGATTTTCAAGCGATTAAGTTAACTTGGAAATATTCAGAAAATAGGTTGATTTCACTATTTTATCGATATAATAAGTGATTTTTTGATAAATATATTGTTCCACAGCGGTACTTCCTTTATGATTAGGAGTTTATTTTTTCTATTTATGGTATTATAAAAATTGGAGCAATTTTACTACATAGTGAGGGGGATATGGAGTGAAAGAAGATCAAAAAGTTTATGACATCACGATTATCGGCGGGGGGCCAGCTGGTCTGTTCACTGCTTTCTACGGCGGAATGAGACAAGCATCAGTTAAGATCATTGAAAGTTTGCCACAATTAGGCGGGCAATTATCAGCGCTTTATCCAGAAAAGTACATATATGATGTTGCCGGTTTTCCAAAGGTCCGTGCACAGGAGCTGATCAACAACCTTAAAGAGCAAATGGCGAAATTCGAGCCAGCGACTGCTCTTGAACAGTCTGTTGAAAAACTGGAAAAGCTGGAAGACGGAACAATTAAGTTAACGACTGATAAAGAAGTTCATTATACAAAAACAGTGATTATCACTGCAGGAAACGGTGCGTTCCAGCCACGCAGGCTTGAACTTGAAAGCGCTGCTCAATACGAAGGCAAGAACCTGCATTATTTCATTGATGATTTGAACCAGTTTGCAGGCCAGAAGGTCGCAGTATTGGGCGGTGGCGATTCAGCTGTTGACTGGGCATTGATGCTTGAGCCAATCGCTGAGCAAGTAACGATTGTACACCGCAGGGATAAATTCCGTGCACATGAGCACAGTGTTGAAAACCTTCAAAATTCAAAGGTTGATATCAAGACTCCTTATGTACCAACTGAGCTTGTTGGCGATGGCAATGCAATCAGCCAGATTGTTCTAAAGGACGCTAATGGTGACGACACTGTTTCAGTGGATGTTGATGCTGTCATCTGTAACTTCGGTTTCGTATCATCACTTGGACCAATTAAGGAATGGGGACTTGAAATAGAAAAGAATTCCATCGTCGTCAACTCCAAGATGGAAACAAATATTCCAGGCGTATACGCTGCAGGCGATATTTGCACATACGAAGGTAAAGTAAAGCTGATCGCGACTGGTTTCGGTGAAGCTCCAACTGCTGTAAACAACGCAAAATCCTATATGGATCCAAAGGCGAAGACACAGCCGCTTCACAGTTCTTCCATGTTCAAATAAGTAAGAAATGCGTAAGCGCCTTGATCAGCCCCGACAAGCGTTGGAGGGCCGACCGGTGAAGTCGTTCTTTGACTTCATTGGGCGGACCGAAATCGAAATGTGTAGCCGACTGCCCAGAAACGCAGAAACTGGAGACTCCGACAAAGAAGCGCTTTTTGCTTCTGCCGGCGGAGTTGAAGTTTCGGGGTTTCTAGGAGGCGCAATTAGACAAACGTCTCGAGGGGCTAGGCGCTGGAGCTGGACAATTCTAATTTCTTTCTCTAAAAAAAGCAAGGTCCGAGGACCTTGCTTTTTGTTTAGCACTCTTCAGGCGATCCTTCACGAGTTGCCGTTTTGAAGCTTGAACCGCAGCCGCATGAAGCGATGGCATTCGGGTTGTCGATTGTGAATCCGCCGCCCATTAATGACTGCTTGTAGCTGATTTTTGTTCCCATCAAAACAGGTGCGCTTTCCTTGTCAACAAGAATGCGAATGCCATGCTGCTCCAATTGACTGTCCCCTTCTTCTACTTCATGAGCAAAACCCATGCCATAAGAAAGGCCGCTGCAGCCGCCGCCTTTTACAGAGACACGAAGGAATGCGTCCTCGGTTTCATTTTGCTTCATCATATCTTTAATCTGCAATGCAGCTTCTTCAGTAAGAATCACAATGTTTTCCACTTTTTAGACCTCCTTGATCCCTTTCTTATAGTATACTCACTGTGTTTCCAATCCTCAACCAATCAATCTTAAAAATGAGATATGTGAATATTTTCCCACCACACCATATTGATAACTGGTATAATATACCCAAAGCAGTTACTAGGACATTTGGCAGGTGATGAAAATGGCTCAGTTAGAACCTCTCTATGATAAAAAGTACAAATGCACGATGTGCGAACATTCTTTTACTACTAAAAAGGTCCGTTCCCGCTTTGTGAAAGTTCTCTCTTTTGACACTGACTTCGCCCCTCTGTATGCCGAAGGATACGAAAATCCAAATCTATATTATGTAAACGTCTGTCCGAATTGCGGCTATTCCTTTACTGAGGATTTCAGCACTTATTTCCCGCCTGGTACAAAACAATCCATACAAGATAAAATTACGAGCCAATGGGTTCCGCGTGATTTTAGCAATGAGCGTTCAATCCATGAAACACTCAACACCTACAAACTTGGAGCCTATTGTTCGATCCTGAAAAAAGAAAAGCATATTGTCACAGCAGGGTTATACATCAGGCTGGCGTGGCTGTACCGAAATCAGGACAACCATGACCAGGAAACGCGTTTCTTAAAATTAGCACTTAAGGAATATACAGAATCTTATAGCACCGGCGACTATAAAGGAACACAGGTATCCGAACTCCGTCTGATGTATCTGGCTGGAGAACTCTCAAGAAGAACCGGCCAAACCCAGGATGCGGTTCGCTTCTTCTCAAAAGTAATTGAAAAACAGCGGCAATCTGTGGAACCACAGATCGTCCAGCTCGCCAAGGACCGCTGGCAGGAAATGCGTGAGGAACAGGGCGTAGCAAAATGATTTAATTATAAAAAGGCTGGCCATGGAGCGATCCATGCCAGCCTTTGTTTATATTAAAACATTGGGTTTTCATCCAAGTATTGGTATATATTCTCTACAAGTTCTTCCGGAGTTTCCCCCACTACCGGATCCCCGTTTACGAGCGCAAACATCGACTGTGCACACTTTCCGCAGTACCCAAGACAGCCGTATTCAATCACGTCAAGGTCCGGGTCTCTCTCCAGCTCCTGCCTTGCTTTTTGCGCACCGCTCGCAAGGTTGCTGATGCAAAATTCAATGATCGGCTTTATCATTCTGTTTCACCTCTCTACTAATTTTTAATCGTACCTTTTTTCTGGTAAATCGTCAATTTCCAATACTTGTAGCTCCCATAAAATTGTTGTTATTTTGTCACAATTTCGATATACTTTTTATGGTGTTTCATCGAAACAGAAAAATATTGTAGAATAATTTCAAAAAATGTATCCGTTTGCGGATTTTGAAGACGAGTTGAAAAAACTTCATTAACTGTCTTTTGAATAGTTAAAAAGGGGAAATTCACATGAAAAATCTCGTTATCCTTGGCGGCGGCTATGGCGGCATGCGAGTCCTGCATGAATTACTGCCAAATGACCTGCCTGATGATGTATCCATCACTCTGATTGACCGCGTCCCTTACCATTGTTTGAAAACTGAATACTATGCACTGGCTGCCGGTACGATTTCAGACCAGCATATCCGTGTATCATTTCCTGAGCATCCCCGCCTTCAGGTTAAATACGCCGAAGTCACAGCGATCAACATCAATGAGAAGAAGGTTGAGCTGAAGGGCGGCGAAGCACTCGAATTTGACGACATTATCATTGGCCTCGGCTGCGAAGACAAATATCACAATGTGCCTGGTGCAAACGAGTTCACTTACAGCATCCAGTCCATTGAGAAGTCACGCGCAACTTACCAGGCCCTGAATAATCTGCCAGCAGGATCATCTGTTGCGATTGTCGGAGCAGGATTGAGCGGTGTTGAGCTTGCCAGCGAATTGGCTGAAAGCCGCAAAGATTTGAAAATCAAACTTTTTGATCGCGGCAACCACATCCTATCCGCCTTCTCCGAACGCCTAAGCACTTATGTGGAAAACTGGTTCGACAATCATAATGTTGAAATCATCAACAATGCAAACATTACGGAAGTTCAGAAAAACGTCCTTTATAATCATGATGAGCCGATCGTTTGTGACGCCATCGTCTGGACCGCCGGTATCCAGGCCAATCGACTCGTGCGCGAAATGGATGTTGAAAAAGACAGCATGGGCCGTGCAGTGCTGACACCTCAGCATAATCTCCCTGGTAATGAAAATGTGTATGTAGTCGGTGACTGCGCAAGTCTGCCACATGCACCTAGCGCTCAGCTCGCTGAAGGTCAGGCAGAACAGATCGTCCAGGTTCTTCAGAAGCGCTGGAACGGTGAACAGCCACCTGAATCCTTCCCTGCGATTAAACTGAAGGGTGTCATCGGTTCACTCGGCAAGAAGCACGGCTTCGGCCTTGTAGCAGAGCGCCCGATCACAGGACGCGTAGCTCGCCTGCTGAAATCAGGAATTTTGTGGATGTACAAATATCATAATGGTTGATACTTGAAACCGGGCTATGCCCGGTTTTTTTATGTTTATTTTACTGACGCAAAATTGATAAAAACCGAATTTAATTTCCATGTCGCTATATAAATTAGAATTTCGTTATTAAAAAGTAATTTTCGCTATTAAAATTAATTTTTCGCTATAAAAAGATTCTCTGCATTGAAATTTTCTCTCCACTCAAGAGAAAAAGCACCCCAATAAGGATGCTTGCGTAGAAATATTCAATTAAGAAGCAGAAACATACCCGTATTTCTCTAATTCTGCGTAAATGGTTTTCAATTTCGGATTTCCTTCGCCGACGATCTTGCCTTCGAGGAGGACAACTGGGTAAAACATATCTTCTTCAATCACTCTTTCGGCGAATTTCTTTTTATCTTCTTCAGCTGGAGGATTATAGATATCTACATAGGAAATTCTGAATGGCTGGTCTGTAAATTTTCGGCTGATTGCTGCCTCAAGCCACTCATAGGTTTCTTTGGAAGATGGCAGGTTCACACAGCTTGGGCAGAGCACTTCAGCACCGTAAACGACAATTTCAACTTCTTTTCGCTCCATTATCAATTACCCCCTGTTATTTTCTTTTATTTTACTATAGGATGAAAAGGATGCATAAGGAAAAAACTGTTGTTTACTGGTTTTTCAGTCAATTGGATAGATTTTTCTGGCTGATGAGATTATAATAAGTATTATGAAAGGAGTCGATTTGCATGACTGAACAGCAAATGTTTGAGCAAGTACAGGAAGTATTAGATAAATTGCGCCCATTCCTTCTTCGTGATGGAGGAGACTGTGAACTAGTTGACATCGAGGATGGCGTTGTTAAACTTCGCCTGCTAGGTGCATGCGGAAGCTGCCCGAGCTCCACAATCACGCTTAAGGCTGGAATCGAACGCGCACTTTTAGAGGAAGTACCTGGTGTTGTTGAGGTCGAACAAGTATTCTAATTAACCAATAATAAAGCGGTTTTGCCATTGTCGGCAAAACCGCTTTTTTTATTGTACCTGTGTTTTTTTAGGATCGTGACACTCTGCATCCTTCCCTGGCGATTTTTAAACTGTATACTTCCATGCCAGTAAGCTTAGACTTCAATTCTTCTGCTACCAGCTCGCCCTTCCCCGGTTCGGCCAGGCAAAGGATGGACGGACCTGCCCCGCTAAGTGCTGTGCCAAATGCCCCTGCCTGCAGAGCCATTTCCTTCACTTCATCAAAGAATGGAACGAGGGCCTTCCGATATGGCTGATGGAATAAATCCGCTGACATCATCCTTCCGGCAAGCTCCCATTGCTGAGTGACTAATGCAGCAAGGAGCTGGTTCGAAATGGCACTCGCCTTGACGGCACGCGGAAAATCAATTACAGCTGGCAGAACATCACGGGATGTTTCCGTCAACAACTCCTCCTTCGGTACGACAAGTAAGGGATCAAATTGGATGCAATCAAGCACTGTGACATCCACTTCTTCCCAAGTCTCACTGCCAACGACTACACCGCCATACAGGCTTGCTCCGGCATTATCCGGGTGACCTTCGAGCTTCGAAGCAATCGCCAATTTTTCCCGGCGTGACAATTGCAGCTTGCAAAATTCATCGGCAAGCTCCACTCCTGCGATGATGGCTGCAGCACTGGACCCAAGCCCCCTTGCAAGCGGGATATCACTTTTCACTGACATATGAAGCGGAGGCATCTCCTGCTTGTACATCTTTGCTATTTTGATGGCGACCTGGCAAATGAAATTTTTTTCATCCTGGGGGAAACTATTTAATGACTGTGATAAAGGCTTTACCTGCCACTTCTCGCTTCGTTCAGCCTGTAATTCCATGTAAAGGTTCAATGCGACTCCAAGAGAATCAAAGCCAGGTCCCAAGTTCGCAGAGCTTGCTGGAACTTTTATCGAAAAGACATGGCTTCTCTGGGCATGAAGGGCATTTGGTTCCTCGACTCCATTCATTGACAGACAACTCCCCTGATGTGTTCGCTCACAACTTTTTCATCATTCGGAAGCAGGATTGGAGAAATCGTGCTGTAATCCATGGCGGTAGCAGGGTCCTTCAATCCATTTCCAGTCAGTACGGCAACGATTCGGGATCCTCGAGGAATCTCGCCGCTTTTAATCAGTTTATGGATTCCTGCAAGTGATGCACAGGACCCTGGCTCGGCAAAAATACCTTCTGCAGACGCCAGAATTTTGTAAGCATCCAAAATTTCTTCATCTGTAACGGAATCGATTTTACCCTTAGACTCTTGCTGGGCTGCAACAGCCAAATCCCAGCTTGCCGGGTTGCCGATGCGGATGGCCGTCGCGATGGTTTCAGGCTGCTCAATCGGTTTTCCCTGTACAATCGCAGCAGCTCCCTCCGCCTCAAAACCAAACATCTGCGGTAATCCCGTATCTTTAGCAGAATGATATTCTTTGAACCCCTTCCAATAAGCACTGATATTCCCGGCGTTCCCCACAGGAATGGCCAAGATGTCAGGAGCTCCGCCCAGCTGATCACAAATTTCGAATGCTGCTGTTTTCTGCCCTTCCAATCGATAGGGATTCACTGAATTCACAAGGGTCACTGGTTCTGTTTCGCTGATTGCCCGGACCATTTTTAATGCTTCATCAAAATTGCCTTCGATCGATATAATGCTTGCGCCATACATCACGGCCTGGGCTAGCTTGCCCAGTGCTATTTTGCCTTCGGGAATGACAATGATGCACCGCAATCCCGCCCTTGCCGCATACGCAGCTGCGGATGCTGACGTATTGCCTGTTGAGGCGCAAATAACTGTATCGCTTCCGGCTTCCTTTGCCTTGGCGACAGCCATGACCATGCCCCTGTCTTTGAAGGAACCGGTAGGGTTTACTCCTTCCACTTTTACGTACAGGTCTATTTCCCACTCCTCTGACAGGTGATCAAGCCTGATCAGAGGAGTATTCCCTTCATGGAGAGTGAGCAATGGCGTTTTGTCATTGACCGGCAAGAACTCGCGGTATTCTTTTAACAAGCCACTCCAATTCATGCGCTGACACTCCCCTCGACCCTGTAGGAGCTTTTGATTTCTTTTACAACCGGAAGGTCACGAAGCTCCATTAATATATGTTCATAGTTTTTTAGGGATGCCTGGTGAGTAACGACGACAATCTCTGCCAGCTCTTTTTCCTTTAAAGGCATCTGCAGGATTTTCTCAAAGCTCACATCGTAATTTGCAAACAGGGATGTAATTTCTGAAAATACCCCCACTTCATCATGGACATGAAGTCGAAGGAAGTACTTTGAGTGTACTTCTCCATCATCCTTCAGCTGCTTAAGATATTGCGGAGTCACCGAAGAGCTGCCATTGACGCCAAGGCGCATGTTCTTGACGACCCCAACAAGGTCCGAAACGACGGCTGTCGCAGTTGGCAGGCTTCCTGCTCCCGGTCCGTAGAACATCGTTTCTCCTACCGCTTCGCCGTACACATATACGGCATTGTATTCATTATTGACAGATGCCAGCGGATGGGAGGAAGGCAATAATGCCGGCTCGACGCTGACTTCCACCTTATCGCCATCACGGTCAGCGATGCCGAGCAGCTTCATCGTATATCCAAGCTGCTTGCCATAATGCAGGTCTTCTCCCGTAATCGAAGTAATTCCCTTTGCCTTGACATCATCAAGGTCGATTTTCATAGAAAAACCAAGGGACGCCATGATTGCCATTTTCCTTGCTGCATCAAGGCCTTCCACATCGGATGCCGGATTGGCTTCAGCATATCCAAGCCGCTGTGCTTCCTTCAGCACGCTCTCATAAGCCAGCCCCTCCTGGCTCATCTTCGTTAAAATATAATTCGTGGTACCGTTCACGATGCCCATCATTTTCGTAATCCGATCTGACGCAAGACCATCTACAAGGCTGCGCAAAATCGGGATTCCGCCGGCCACGCTCGCTTCAAAGAAGAGGTCGCAGCCATTTTCATGGGCAACAGTCAGAAGCTCAGAACCATGTACGGCCATCAAATCCTTGTTCGCAGTTACTACATGCTTTTTCTTTCTTAACGCATGAAGCAAATGTTCACGGGTATTATCAATGCCGCCCATTACCTCGATCACCACTTCGATTTCGGGGTCGTCGATAATATCGGCTGGATCCACCGTCAGAAGAGAAGAGTCAACCTTTACGGATCTTTCTTTTACCGGATCCTGCACGAGGATTTTTTTCACCTTAATCGGGCACCCAACCTGGTGCATCAGTTTATCCTGGTGGTTTTCAATGATTCTGACCACCCCTGATCCTACTGTACCTAATCCTAATAGTCCAACCGAGATTGCCTTCATTCGCTCTTCCCCTCTCTTTATGTCTTTTCTAAAAATACAATTGTTTATATATAGTAGACATTATAAAGACCAGCAATAGCTTTTACAAGGAAAATTTAGCCACGTTTTTTCTTGTAAACGCTTAATCATATGCGGCTCTAGCGCAAAAAAATCCTTCCCATGTTTATGGAAAGGATTGAATGATTATTGAAGGACTTCTTTATTTACAATCGTTTTTGCTCTGTCTCCCGATAAAACAGCTTTGACATTTGCACAGCAAAGCTTGATCATCGTCGTTCTTGTTTCCGTGCTTGCGCTGCCGATGTGAGGGATCGCTGTCACGTTTGGAAGCTGCAGCAAGGGATGGTCAGCAGAAATCGGTTCTTTTTCAAAAACATCAAGCCCAGCTGCCGCTATTTCACCATTTTTAAGTGCCTCATACAGCGCCTGCTCGTCCACGATCGGACCGCGCCCCGCGTTGACAAATATGGCGCTTTCTTTCATTCTGCCAAATACTTCGGCGGTAAAAAGATTCCTTGTTTCAGCTGTCAGCGGTGCGAGCGTCACAACATAATCTGATCTTTCTACGAGGTCATCAAATGAACTATAGATTGCACCAAGCTCTGTTTCTGCCTCCATCTTCCTTGAGCGGTTATGGTATAGAATCTCCATGCCAAAACCTTTTGCCCTGCGAGCGACCGCCTCACCGATTTTACCCATTCCGACAATCCCGATTGTTTTTCCAAAAACATCATGTCCAGCAAGCAAATATGGACTCCATCCTTCCCACTTGCCCGCTTTTACATATTCAGCCGCTTCGACAATGCGCCTCGCTGCAGCCATCAAAAGCGCGAAAGTGAGATCAGCAGTTGTCTCAGTCAGTACATCGGGTGTATTCGTTATGATGATTCCATGCTTTGTAGCCGCCTGAAGATCAATGTTATCAAAGCCAACTGCCAGATTGGCAACCACTTTCAGGTTTTCACCTGCAGTCAATATTTCTTCATCAACCTTGTCGGAAAGCATTGTAATCAATGCACTGGCACTTTTGGCTTCTTTTAGTAAAATTTCTCTTGGCGCAGGAACATCTGCATGATCCCACATTTTCACATCGAATTGCTCTGTGAGCTCACGAATCGTTTCTTCCGGCAATTTCCTGGTAATATACACATATGGCTTCATTCTCATTCTCCTTCAGTGTAAGCGTTTAAGAATAATGTTATTTTAACATAAAACATTTACACTTAAGGTGAAAATGCTTCGATTACCGTAATAACCAATCAATAGCAGGAAGCTTGCCTGCCTTTATCGGAGCTTCACTCAACTGATAAAATTTGCTTAAAAACCGTTCATGGTCACTGCTTTGGTTCAGGTACTTCTTTAACTGGTCCTCCAGCTGTCTCTTTGTCTGCTCTGATTGGGTAATATAATAATTCTCAACCGTATCATAATAGTGGAGCGGGAACAGCAGCCTCGCGTACAAAAGCCTCCATGAGAATGGCGACAGGACTGTCATGCTTTGATAATCAGAAATAAAACTTTTGATTTCCGGCTGGCTCGTCTGGATATTTGCAAAATAGCGCTCCCTCACCCATTCAGCAATGTCACGGCTTGAATGGTCAAACACCCAATCGAATGGATTTTTGACAAAATAAGGCCCTCTCCATACCGTATTAGTGAACCTCTCATGGCAGACAGTACCATGATCGATTTTAGTCGGCTTATCATCAATCTCGGTATCAGCAAGATACTGGATTGCATTTTCCGATAATCCCATGTAGTAAGGAAAGGATTCCATGAACATCCTTTCAAAATCATTCTCCGGTTCAGTGTAAAGCTTTCCGCTCCAAACCTTCTCCATCTGGTCCAGCCTTTTTTCCCAAAGCTGTTTCCATTGGCCGACCCTGTTCATGGTTTCGACTTTGAATGGAATCTGCCTGCCCCTGGCGTGGAACTTTGCCAATTTTCTTCCCGTTTTCATCTTCTCTGGCATTGGAGCGGCACGGTTTACAAGCACACAATATTTATTTCCCTGCCAATCACAAATTTGCCTGCCTTCCTTGTCGGCCAGCAGCTTGGATACATTGCGGTCCCCAAACTTTTGCATTTGCTCAGCAATCCTTGAAAGCTCGCTTAATTCTTGCTCTTTAATACCATTGGCGGCCATAATTAAATACAGCCCTTCATTATGCTTATATCCATGATATCTTCCAAGAGATACTTCTGAATCTGCAGAAATCCCATATACTTCTTGTAACATCCTTTGAAGCATTTTTCCCACCTCTTTTTAAGAAACACTCTTTTAAAAAATATATGTTTGTCATCCAAAAACTTGTGTGAACAATGAAAGGAATAAGTGGCATCATTCGGGAAATGATTTAAAGGAGCGAATTCTTTCACTAAAAGGGGTTAGGCAGAATATTTTAGGTTAAATAGGATATGAGAGTTAGCTGCAATCAAAAATAGAAAGGTGATGCAGATGTTACAAAAAAAACGAGCAATCCATATGACAGAGGAAACTGCCCGCAAATGGCTTCATGAACGTGGTGTTGAAATACAGGATATTGCTGAACTGGTCTTCTTCCTCCAGGAAAAATACCATCCTGACCTGCAAATGGAGGACTGCATTGCAAATGTGGAACGCGTACTCTCCAAGCGTGAAGTACAGAATGCAATCCTGACAGGAATCCAGCTTGATATCCTTGCAGAACAGAAGAAACTGGGCGAGCCTCTCCAGGCAATTATCGAAACAGACGAAAGCTTGTACGGAATCGATGAAATCCTCGCATTTTCGATTGTGAATATTTATGGTTCGATCGGATTCACGAATTATGGATTCATTGATAAGGCCAAACCAGGCATCCTCGGCAAGCTTAATGATAAAGCAAGCGGAAAATGCCATACATTCCTTGACGACATCGTTGGCGCGGTCGCTGCAGCTGCATCAAGCAGGCTCGCACACAGGGCAGCCAATATCGAGTAAATAGATAAAAGGACTTGAAGCGCTCGTTAGCTCCAAGTCCCTTTTTTATACTTCCCAGTCGTCCAGTGAATCCACAGTATATGTAGGCATTTCCTGGTATCCTTCTAACAGTTCCTTCGTTGTCACACCCGTATGCACAAGCAAGGTGTCCATTCCTGCCCTCATGCCGGCAAGGATGTCAGTATCATAATAATCTCCTACCATCAGCGTCTCTTCTTTGTCAGTGCCAAGCACCTTCAATGCCTGCTCCATGATCACAGATTCTGGTTTTCCGATAAAAATTGGCTCCGTTTGTGTCGATACTGCAATGACAGAGGTCAATGAACCATTTCCCGGCAGCAGGCCACGTTCTGTTGGAATGGCAATGTCGCCATTAGTGGAAATGAATGTCGCTCCATTCCTTACCGCCAGGCAGCCGACAGCAAGCTTTTCATATGTAATCCCACGGTCGATTCCAGAAACCACAAAATCAGCGTCTTCACCAGCGAATGTAAGGCCTTTTTCGCTGATCGCCGCCTGGATTCCCTCTTCACCGATCACATAGACAGTCGCACCTGGTTTCTGTTCATAAATATAATTGGCCGTTGCCTGGCTTGTCGTGAATACCTGTTCCTCAGTCGTAGGTATATCGAAAGCCCGCAGCTTCTCCGCAACTTGTGCCGGAGTCCGCGAAGAATTGTTTGTCACAAATAAATAAGGAATGTCAGCCTCAATCAGCCTTTTAATAAAATCAGAAGCAGCTTCAATCCGCTCTGAGCCACGATACATGGTTCCATCCAAGTCAATCAAATACCCTTTATATCTTTTCATGATGATCACTCCTATGATTAATGTTCTCTTGTAATTCGAAAACGAATACTCCCATTTTATAAAAGCAGAGGCACGAGTGCAAAGGACAAAACTCACTTGAACAAAAAGCGCAAGCGCCTCGTTCAGCCCCGACAAGGTCGTTCTTTGACTTCATTGGCAGGACCGAAATCGAAAAGCGGAGGCGACTGCCCAACTCCGACAAGCGCTGGAGGGCCTGACAGTGAAGTCGTTCTTTGACTTCATTGGCAGGACCGAAGCGTCTCGAGGAGTTAGGAGCCGCAGCTAGACAAGCGTCTCGAGGGGCTAGGCGCTGGAGCTGGATTAAAATTACTTTATGTAGAAATTACGACTACTCCATTTAATAATCTCATCAATAACACAGAAAAGAGACCGCTATTATTATACGGCCTCTTTTAACAACATTACTTTTTAAAAGCTGATACAGGACCTAGTTCATTGGTCAAATACTCCCGGACTTTTACCGAAAAAAGCTTGAGCTGAGGCATTTCGGAGCGGAAGGTTTCAATCACGCTTTGATGTTCTACAACTGTGTACTGCTGGACAAGCATTTTCCTGTACAGGACGATTTTTTTCAAGCCGGCGCTCATTTCCGCCGTTACGACTTTTTCATCATCCAGGATATCGATGATGTCTTCATAGCTTCCCGGATCGCGCATGATGAAGCCATCGATCATCGCGTTCCCTACATCCAGAACGGCCTCGATCATCGTATGAGCTGCACGCTCAAGTGCCGATTTTTCCATTGGCGTCTCCCATGATTCATTGCTTTCGAAAAAATCGATTTGCCTATCCAAAAACTGCAATGTTGTTTCGATTTGTTCCCTGTCGACAAAATACATTCATTATCACCTCTTAAAGATGCTAGACGGTTTTCAGCAATCCAGGACGGGCATAAAAATAACCTTGTGCCAGTTCAACCTTATTCCGGGAAAGGACGGATGCTTCGTGTTCATTCTCGATTCCTTCCGCAACGACAATGGAGCCAGCTTCCCTTGCAACAAGGAGCAGTCCCTTAAGCATTGATTCCTTCACAGAATTCTTGTCAATATTCTGGATGACCGAACGGTCGATCTTGATGACATCCGGCATGATTTCGCTGATTGTGTTCAGGCTTGCATATCCAGCTCCTGTATCATCAACCGCAATTTTAAAGCCCATTCCTCTTAACACCTTTATATTATAAATAAAATTGTCGATTCCCTCAATCGAGTCCCTCTCGGTAATTTCGAAGGTGATCTGCCGCGGCTTGATACTTTCGTATGATTTCATCATGGTTTTCAGATCGCGGACAAATCTTGAATTGCCAAGAGTGAGTGGTGTGAAATTGATGAAAATATCATGTGTGCAGCCAGTCGAAGTGATTTGCTCGAGCGTTTTTCTCAGAACAATCATTTCCAGTTCAAATAGCATATTCGTCTGCCTTGCAACCGAAAACAGTTGTAACGGGCTTTCAAGCGATGTTCCCTCAGGACCTCTCGTCAGCATTTCCCATGCGCGGATTTCCTTCGTGGCAACGTCGATGATCGGCTGTGCCAGCAGCTTGATATTTTGCTGTGAGATGATTTTGTTCATCTCATAGACCATTTCATTGAATTCGGATTGAATTCGTTTTTCAGCCATTGCAAACGCCTGCTGATGCGCCTTTAGAACGGCTTCATGGACAGAACCAACCGATTTATCGATGAAGATATACCCTGTATCCAAAATCGGCTGAACGGTTGGATACTCATGGAAGAGCCTGCTTTCTGCTTCCCTGAGGATTTTTTTCATTTTCGTGTCGATTTCGGAGATGCAATGCCTGTTATGGTCGATCCTCATGAACAAGCTAAGGCTGTCACTGTAGTAATCATGAAGGACAATCATGTCTTCCTTTTCGATTTCTTTTTCAATTACCGCTTTGAAATGCTTTTTCATAGCCTTCCGGAATTTCCAGTTTTCTTCACCAAGCTGAGCAGCAAGCTCACGGTGATTTTTGATCGTATATGCAATGACTGCGACTTCACAGCCACTATTGAATGCTTTTTTCACTCCTGATACAACAGGGTTCCGCAAAATGAACTGAGGAGGGTAGTATCGAATTGATGAATGCGGAAACATTATTTTACCCCAACCAAGCAGGTTGTCTAATATGCTAGTAATGCGGCGGGCCATAGGTTTCAATCCTCTCAGAAGATGACTAGAACTTTTTCTTAATTGTACCATAATTCGCTAAAATAGCACTTTTTTCCTATATAGTATTTCGAAATATTTTTCAGATAAATTCAGTAATTTTCGTTTTTCTGTTAAGATGTTGAATGAAGGAAGATTTTTGGAGCATTTAGGAGGATAATATGTCAGAACGATTTTTCTTATACGATGATACAGAGGATACAAAAACACGATATATAAGCTTTCTTGGGGAGAATCAGCGTTTTGACCTGGCGATTATGCAGACAAGCCGCTATTACGGGAAAAGCATCATTTTAGACATCCAGGGAAGCAGATTTGCGATCATCGGCCAGGATGACCTGGATGAAGAAGGCTACCTGGAATATGCATACAATCTATCTGAAGAAGATGCAGAGGAATTGCGAACATTCCTGCGCCCTATCATCTGATTGGAATGAACTGTTTGTTTGATTTGTCTTTTGGAAGAGATACTAAAAAGACATCAAACAAAAGTAGGTGAGTTTCATGAGCAAGGAAGACCGTGAGCAATACTCCGATTTTTCAAACGTCGAAAAACAAAGAAATTATGTAACGGCTGAGGACTTACCAGACGGCCCCTATGGCTCACCGTTCCGAAAAGATGAACCAGTAGAGGGGAAAAGCACTGCATGGAGAGAAGGACAGCGGTCATACAGCAATTTCAACTATGAGTTCAAGTCGCTCCATCAGGGAATGCCGCGCAAAGAAGCTGGCGCACACCCTACCCATGATGATCCGGATGAAAGCGAACAGCCGCCATATAGTGAATAATCCTTATCAAAGCCAGATGAAAAGACCCGGAAAAAATCCGGGTCTTTTACTATGCCTGTTGTTGTTTTGCGACTTTTTTCGCTACAAAATAAGCGCAGCCAAAGTTGCAATACTCGTATAAGTACTCACTGACAGTACTGATTTTCGTATCGAATGTTGATTTCTGGTTCTGGTCATCGAAGAACCCTCTGAGCCTTAACTGCCCATAACCCCAGTCACCCACAATATAATCATACTTCGTTAAGATTTCGCTGTATCTGGCGCGGAATGCTTCCTCGTTGAATCCGTCCCGTGCTTCGTCTACGATTTCATAACACAGATTATTGATGCAAATCATTGATCCACCTCTTTTATATAGCTGATTTTCCCGTAACTATCTAAAAACATCTTTTTTATTTAGATTAGTGTCTATCTCCAGCGCCTGTCGGGGCTGACCAAGGCGCTGACGCTTTTCTTAATTATAACTTATTCCCCATGAATTACTAAGCAAAAAAAATAAATTGCAAGCCATTCTAACAGTAGGAGGTGTTTTTATTGAAGAAAGCAATTTTTGCGCTTGGAGTTTTGGGTGCAGCGGCATTGACTGGCTGTAATGCAGATGATAATGCCTCGCCTGGAAAGTATGATGGCAGAACAGGGATTTACCAGCAGAGCGGCAATACTTTGAATGTCAATGACCAGCGCCCTGATTTATACGATGAAGACGGCCGTAAAGGGTTTAAGGATAAAAGCGAAGACTTCGGGTATGTACGCCACCAGAAGTCCGGTGTCATGGGTGCCGATAACATGGAAGATGCGTATGAGGCCCTTGACCGCGAGAAAATAGCTGACATGATCGGTAGATTCAGCACAATGGTCCCGAATGTCGATGATGTATCGACACTGGTTACCGATGAAGAAGTCCTGATCGTTTACCAGACAGATTCTGATAACCGGTTCGAAACTGCCGACCAGGTGAAGAGAATGGGAATGTCAGTCGTTCCGCGCTGGTTCCACGTATATGTATCAGATGATACAAACCTGCGCAATGAAGTGGAAAATTTCGCCTCACTTGATACGGACAGCCGTGATGTGGATGATTTAATCGATGGCGTTGTCAAACAAATGCTAAAATCCCCTCAGGGCCGTGACATGAGCACTGGGGAAAATGCGAATGGCGAAGCAAAGGGTGAACTGAACGAAGAGACTGATAAAGATGATATTTCAACACAGATGAAAAAAGGAAAATAAGAAAAGCGCAATCGCCTTGGGCAGCCCCGACAAGCGCTGGAGGGCCGACCATTGAAGTCACTCTTTGACTTCATTGGGCGGACCGAATTCGAAAAGCGGAGGCGACTGCCCAACTCCGACAAGCGCTGGAGGGCCTGCCAGTGAAGTCGCTCTTTGACTTCATTGGCAGGACCGAAGCGTCTCGAGGAGTTAGGAGACGCAGCTAGACAAGCGTCTCGAGCTGCTCAAAGCTGACGCTTATCGCAAGATAATCTAAGAAGACTCTCAGGGATGAAAACTGGCTAGGCGCTGGAGCTGGACAATTCTCAAAGTGAAATTTTACATTTTCTTATCTCATAAGAAAAAGAGTTCAGCTTTGGTGTGCTGAACTCTTTTTCACGCTCTATTGATTTGCAAGTAATTATTGGGTTATGCCTGTTGCGCTTCCTGCTCTGCAAGCTGCTGTTTATGTTTCGCGGCAGAGTTGACTTGCTCATCTGCATGGTATGATGAACGAACCAGTGGTCCAGCTTCACAATGGCTGAATCCTTTTTGCAGTGCGATTTCTTTCAATTCAGCGAACTCGTCTGGATGATAGTATTTTACGACCTCAAGATGCTTCTTGGAAGGCTGCAAATATTGGCCAAGCGTCAGGATGTCCACGTTATTTGCACGCAGGTCATCCATAGCCTCGATCAGCTCTTCTTTCGTTTCACCAAGACCGACCATGATGCTTGATTTTGTTGGAATGTCAGGCTGCATTTCCTTAGCGCGGCGCAGGAATTCCAGCGAACGATCATATTTTGCCCGTGCGCGGATTCTTGGTGTCAGGCGATTAACTGTTTCAATATTATGGTTCAGGATATCAGGACGGGCATCCATCAGGGTTTGTAGGTTTTCCAGCACACCACCCATATCGGAAGGCAATACTTCGATCGATGTGAACGGATTTTTCCTGCGGATGGCCCTGACAGTTTCAGCAAAAACTGCTGCACCGCCATCTTTCAGGTCATCGCGGGCAACCGCTGTTACGACAACATGCTTCAGGTTCATAAGTGTAACGGAATCCGCGACTCTTTCTGGCTCCTGCCAGTCCAGCTCAGTCGGCAGACCTGTTTTTACAGCACAAAAACGGCATGCACGCGTACATACATCACCGAGGATCATGAAGGTTGCAGTTCTTCTTACTGCCCAGCATTCATGGATATTCGGGCACTTCGCTTCCTCACATACAGTATGTAAGCTTTTTTCCCTCATCATCTTTTTTAAGCCAGTGTAGTTTTCATTTGTGTTCAGCTTTATTTTCAGCCACTCGGGCTTTCTCTGTACCTCTTTTTTGCTCATTATTTTCACTCCATTCCTGCTGCATTACATCAAGAACACCATGAAAAAATCAAGGCCGGCATACAGCTTCTGATGTCACTTTAACATAATGAAAAACACACGACAAGTGCGATAATCTGGGATTACCATTATTTGATGTTTATGAAAAATCCCTTACATCGCAAACTATAACAAGAAAAGTGAAAGCGCCTGCTCAGCCCCGACAAGCGCTGGAGGGCCGACCGGTGAAGTCGTCCTTTGACTTCATTGGGCGGACCGAAGCGTCTCGAGGGGTTAGGCGCTGTAGCTGGACACGAAGAAAAGCGAAAGCGCATTTACCTATGGTGTTTAAGCATGACAATAAAGGACCCAATTCATGAAGGGAGGATTACGGTGAAATTATTAAAAGCAGTTATCGTTCTTTTTTTACTATGCCCTGCCCTTTCGGTTGAAAAAGCATCTGCTGCCGAACAGCAGGAGGCTGATATTTATAAAAAAAGAATGGACCTATATAACCGTGTAGAAGCTGTTACCCAGATCCCCTGGTACTATATTGCAGCAGTCGATCAATATGAACGGAATGTCAGACAGGCAAGAAGGGACTTGCCCAAAGCTGAAGGTATATCCGGAATATATTTTAAACCTGAAGAGTGGGCCGGATTGCTGAATCCCAAACTTGAAGATGAGAATCCGGTCTCAATCCAGTTTTTCAACGGGATTGGCTTTGACGGGAACGGGGACGGCAAAGCAAGCCTGAAGGACGACGAAGACGTACTGCAGGCCTTCGCACAGTACCTGCTTTCATATGGAAGAGACCATGAGAACATAAAAATTGGTTTATGGAATTACTACAAACGCGACAAGACCGTTGCTATCATCATTGGAAAAGCGATGATCTACAGACACTTCGGGCGTTTGGACCTTGATACTCACTCATTTCCGCTGCCATTGCGAAGCAACCACAGCTACAATAATACCTGGGGCGATGCCCGGGGTTGGGGCGGCAGACGAATCCATGAAGGAACTGATATTTTTGCCGGTTATGGCGTGCCGGTGCGTGCAACCGGCTATGGGATTGTGGAAATGAAGGGCTGGAATAAATACGGCGGATGGCGTGTAGGAATACGCGATATCAATAACACTTATCACTATTTTGCTCATTTGAGCGGGTTTGCGAAAGAACTTAAAGTAGGTCAAATCGTAGAGCCGGGTACGGTCATTGGAGGTGTCGGCAGCTCTGGTTATGGCCCTCCTGGAACAAGCGGCAAATTCCCTCCCCATCTGCATTATGGCATGTACAAGGATAACGGATATACAGAATGGTCATTTGACCCGTACCCTCATTTGAAGTTATGGGCCCGGCAGGAACGAGCAAGGCTGAAGAGATAAAACCATGTAAAAAGGCCAACCTGATCAGGTTGGCCTAGATTATTAAGAAGAGCGGGATTTTTTTGCTGCATGCAGCACGCTGACAACAAGGCCGCCCCAAATGATTCCAATTCCCAGTACCATCATAACGATTGAACTAGCATCCATTATTTAGAGACCCCCTTGTCTTGTGGAACTTCATATAGAGTGTTATCCCATTTCTTTACGTACTTGAAAACAAAACCTACTAAAAGTGCACCCAAAGCCACAAGCCATCCATAATAGAAGTTGAATGATTCTGGATAACCACCATAGCTCGTTTTTAAATCAGTAAGGATATTCATTACCATCATGATGCCAAGAACGATAGGTGTAACGTATTTTAAGCAAATATTCCACCAGCTGCCAAGTTGAATATCGGAAATTCCATCTGCATGGCTTCTTAAGCTGTTCAATTCCTTAGCAACCCATGCAACCAGGATGATTTCAACAAATCCAGATGCAACAACACCATAGTTATTGATAAAAGCATCCACTGTGTCAAGGAAGTTCAGGCCGCCTTGAGTGGCAAAAAGGATTGAAATTAGAGCTGACAGACCGCCACCTAACGCAACTGCTTTATTACGGGAAACACTGAACTTATCCTGGATTCCAGCTACATATGTTTCGACAATAGAGATTAGTGATGTTAATCCAGCAAGCGTCAAACTTACGAAGAACAAGACACCAAATGCCGCGCTGAATGCAGGTAGCTCATTAATAATCTGCGGGAAGACTGCAAATGCCAATATTACGCCTTTGCTGACCACTTCATCAACTGCTACTCCCTGCTGGTTTGCCATGAAACCTAATGCTGCAAATACACCAATACCTGCTAACACTTCGAATGATGAGTTAGCGAATCCAGTAATGAACGCATTATTGGTAATATCAGATTTTTTTGGTAGATAACTTGAATATGTGATCATAATTGCAAAAGCGATTGATAAACTGAAGAATATTTGGCCATATGCAGCAACCCAAACCTTACCGTTCAAGATCTGTCCCCAGTCAGGTTTGAAGAATGCATTGATACCATCAACAGCTCCATCAAGAGTTAAAGCACGAACAACAATAATTAAGAATAAAATAACAAGTGCTGGAATAAAGACTTTATTTGCTGCTTCAATACCCTTTTTAACACCTTTGAAAAGAATGCCTAATGTGATGACCCATACAATAATCAATGGAACAAATACTCCAGGAACAAGACTTCCAACTTTTCCTGCATCAACTACTTGTAAATAATCACCAACAAGGAAAGTCAGTGGATCGTCTCCCCATTGCTTGCTTAAAGAGAAATAGGCGTAAGACATAGCCCAGGCAATGATGACCGCATAGTATGTTGAAATGACAAAGGAAATAGCCAACTGCCACCAGCCAAGCCATTCTGAACCCTTCCTTAGTCTTGCAAAACTCAATGGTGATGAACCACGATACTTATGACCAATAGTAAATTCCATGATTAATAGTGGAATACCTGCTGTCAGTAATGCAAATAGATATGGAAGGAAGAAAGCTCCGCCTCCATTCTCATACGCTACTCCAGGAAAGCGCCAAATATTTCCCAACCCGACTGCCGAACCTACTGCAGCAAGAATAAATCCCGCCCGTGTTCCCCACTGTGGACGATTTTCCATCATGAATCCCCCTCTGCTCTCTAATACTTGGAAAATATTGATGTATTAGAAAGTTTTATATTTTCTGATTATTTAATCTAGGATTAGTATAGCTAGTTTTTTTCTGCTTGTCAAAATATTATTTTACTTATAATAAAATATTTCACGAAAATTTTTCCCAACAATACCAGGGCTCCTATTAATTAGGATTCTATTCCCATTTATTTAAAAATATGAAAAAAGCTGTCTGGATATCAGACAGCTTTTTTATTATTCTACAAGATTTTCTTTTAGAACTTCTTCCTTTGTTTTATTGCCAAAAATAAAGGCAAATGCGATTAACAGGATTGCCACTACACCTAGTGCAGCAATCGTGCTGCCTGTGAATCCGATGATCAGGAATCCAACAGCAGAAATAGCAGCAGATATCAAAGCGTATGGCAATTGAGTCATGACATGGTCCATATGGTTCGACCCAGCTCCTGTAGACGATAGAATCGTAGTGTCTGAGATTGGTGAACAGTGGTCTCCAAAGACAGCACCCGCTAAAACTGCAGCTAAAGCAGCCAGCAGGATGCTGATGTCAGAAGCAGCAGCAATATCCCCTGCGATTGGAAGCAGGATTCCGAATGATCCCCATGATGTCCCTGTAGAGAAAGCCATGATACCGGCAACAATGAACAAAAGGAACGGCAGGAACGAAATATTCATGTTAGAGCGTTCTACAAGTCCTGCGAGATATGTTCCTGTTTCCAGCCTTCCGATCAGGTCTACAATTACCCAGGCAAATAAAAGAATATAAATAGCTGGGAGCATGGATTTAATTCCTTCAAGTATTCCTTTTCCAAATACATTAGCATTCACACCTTTTAAGACAACAGACTGTCTCACGAAAAGGATAACTGCTGCTGCAAGTCCCAATAAACCGCCGGTGACAAGAGATTTTGTCACATCTGTATTTTCGAGAATGCTAAAGATTGTTGCTTCCCCTTCAACAGCACTCAGGCCTGTCCACATCATGGCACCAACAGTACCGACAACAAGTGCCAGAATCGGCCACACCAAATCGCCTACAGTTCCTTTTGAACTTGTTGGAAGGTCATCTTTCAATTCACCAGGAACCGGCTTGCTTTGGTCCACAACAATCCCTTCATTGAATGCTCTTTCTTCATGGAACTTCATCGGTCCAATTTCGACATTGCGAAGAGCTACGATAAAGACCATTGCCAACGCTGCCAGCGCGTAGAAATTCATTGGCACGATTTGCATGAATGCTGAAAATGCACCATATTCTTTTACTCCGTGCGCAGCGAGGATTGTCCCGATTAACGCGATAATGTATGCTCCCCAGCTCGAGATCGGGGAAATGACACACATTGGAGCAGAAGTTGAATCAATGATATAAGCAAGTTTTGCACGAGATACCTTCTGGCGGTCAGTAATAGGACGAGTGATCTGTCCTACAGCCAAAGCGTTGAAATAATCGTCAATGAAAATGATAACACCTAAAAATGCGCCAACGAGCTGGGCACCAACTCTCGTTTTAACCCGCTTCATCGCCCATTCGCCAAATGCACGGCTTCCGCCAGAAATGGAGATGAACGCAGTGATCGTACCCAATAACAATAGGAATAAGATGATGTACAAGCTATATGTGTTCAGTTCCCCATCAGCGACGAAAATCCCCTTGATCGCATCCCACATAATAGCAAAGGCTTTCCCAATATTGAATTCAGCAAGCAAAAACGCTGCTGCGATGATGCCTGTTCCTAATGACAAAAGCACTCGCCTTGTGATTACTACCATTAAAATTGCCAATAATGGCGGCAGTATTGAAAAAATTGTGTTCTCCATTTGTTCTCCTCCTTGTTTTTTGACAGGGGGGAACTGTTACATGAAAAGAGTTAGTTAGCTACTTCTTTAAAAAAATATAAAAAAGGGCAACGATAGAGAACATTCTATCGCTGCCCTTAATAAGCAACTAGTTTCTCCATCACGATCTGTAGCTCCCCATTATGAAGATACCTCCATAATGACAGTGATACTCTTGTTCAAAGTATCCCCAGCAAAAGAAAATGTGACTCACTTTCCTTCGCTTCGGCAATATTCCCTTTCATCTGTGATCAACGTTGTCATCCTCACACAGATTACTTATGAATTCTGCTCCTCTACCCCACCGGAATGATAAGGTTTATTATTCAATTAATTTTATAATATAACAATATCACTAACTTGACAACTGTTTTTATTCTCCAGGAAGCTGGATCGCTGGTGAAGAATCACCGCCGCCATTGTAAAATTGCGGGACTTTTCCTGGATAGTAGACACTGCCTATAGGAATGTCTTCCTGCACAGTGGCAATTTCAGTTGCAAAAGGAATAATGATTTGCACATTGACTTTCACTCTCACCGAAACGTTAATCAATGTATTATTAATCCCATGCTCTTCTGTTTTCCAGACAATATCGGCTGTAACATCACCAATCGCGTTGAATTTCACCGGGATCATGGGTCCCATATTACCAAGGAGAGCATTATTTGTGGCCTGCCCTAATGGTACATAATAAATAATTCCTTCTTCCTTGTCCTCTTCGTCAGTCACGATTTCAACGTCTGAAAGCATCTCCAGCTGCGTGAGATTGCCTCGTTCTGCTTCTTTTAAATTCATTTGGACAAGATTAGCGGTTTCTGCCTTTACACGATTGATTATTTCTGTATTGAACTTCATTGCAGTTGACGTCCCGCCGTCAAGCGGGACAAATTCGATCACTTCATCAATATCCATGCCGCTTGCAATCTTCTTGTTGATCGCTTTATTGATCACAAGCGTTGCAATTTTCCTGGTCTGGGATTCGGCATAGCTCATAAGAGTAGGCTCAATCCCTTTATCTATGATCCAAAGTCCTGCTGCGGTTGAAAAGGAAAAAAAGACGAATGTCAGCAGGAATACATACCTGAAAGGCAAAGGTCCTTTTCGAGGCAGCCGCCGGCCGAATTTTGCCAAAACAAATCCCCCCTCTAAAGCTATATGTATGCTTTAAAGGGGGGAACTAGCCTAAAAAACTTAACTATTGGCGTACTCATATTTTATGATCGTCTCGCAGCTGACGATCATCAATGAAAGATTGGACTTCAAATCCAGCTCATAAGGTTCAACACGCTGACTGTTCTCCTCAAGGATCCTTACGACGGGCCGTTCGCTCAAGCCTTGATTCTGGGCTGAAACGACTCCTTTTCTGCCATCGCTTAAACTGACTGTCAGACCGACTGGATAAATCGCAACAGCCCTTCTGAAGGCATCGACTACCTTAGGATCGAACAGGCTGCCGGAACCGGAATAAAGGATTTCAAGCCCTTCATGCGGCAGCATTGCCGGTCTGTAGACACGATTGGAAGTAACAGCATCGAATACATCCGCCACCCCAAGGATCCTTCCGAATAAGTGGATTTCTTCTCCCTTCAAGCCGCGTGGATACCCGGCTCCATTCATGCGTTCATGATGCTGGTACGCACAATGGGCTACAATCAAAGGGACAGTCGGGATATTCCTGAGCAGCTGGAATCCTTCCTCCGCATGTGCCTTGATGATTTGGAATTCTTCTGCCGTCAGCTTTCCGGGTTTCGCTAGAACTTCTTCCGGTATCTTCATTTTCCCTACATCATGTAAAATCGCACCAAGCCCAAGCTGCTCTAGCTCCTTTGGTGGTAGCTTCATTTCGATTCCAATCGCCAGGGCGTATAGTGTTACATTCAAAGAATGGGAAAAAATATAGTGATCATGGAGGAAAACATCGGACAGCAAATTCAGCAGCTCTTTGCTTCTTTGAAGCTCATCCAATAAAATGCTGATCAGCATCTTGAATTTTCTTGCCGATTTTTCAAGCACAAAGGAATGAGAAATTTTTGTATCCAGCTGTATTTGCTTAAATGCTTCTCCAATCGTCATGATTGCATTTACCCGCAAATCATCCGAAATGGAGTTTGCCAGAATAATATCGTCCGTATCAGGATCTTTTATATAAATATAATCTATTCCAAATTGAACAAGACGTCTAAGGATTCTCTCCTCCAGTCTTGCCCCTGCATTTAATAGAATTTGCCCCTGGTCATTGTAAATGGCTTTTCCAAGTAAAGCCCCTTCATCTACCGAAGTGGTGGCTACGAGTCTCATGTCAATTCCCACTTTATCTGTTAGTTGTAGGCCGTTTCCGTGCCAAATCTACCGAAAAAGCCTTGATGGTTAACAAGAAAATTTTACATAAAACGACAATATTTCCTTATATTCTAACATAACCATTTATGAATTGGTCATCTCATTGTGAATTTAGAGTTGGGAAAATAGTCATTCGCTTACATTTAATATTAATATCGGTCAAAGCACTGTGCCTTTTACCATTGCCATTATAAATTCACAAAATCTCGCAAAAAAGACAGCCTTGATCAGGCTGTCTTTAATTCATGAGCAGCAATGCATCCTTGCCAACCATGCCCTTTATGGCTCCAAGCTCCTCAGCTTCATACGTGACTGATTCAAGAGGGGCTTCAAGCAATTCTTCGATTGTTTTCACGCCAACGGCCCTGCCGGCAATGACTTTCCTGCTCTTCAGCTTTTCATTGAGAAGCGCGACATCCAGAGCGCCGCACATAATATATCCCTTATCCCCCGTTACTACAAGAAGATTCGTTTTAGGCAATCTGACGGTTATGCATAAGAATGTCCTGCCTTCTATTTCAATCGGTGACATTTCGATCATGAACACACTCTCCTTCCATCAATCCCATTAACACTTTATGAAAGGGGAAACGAAAGCGTGATATTTTGATCAAATATTAGTGATAAATTGAAGCCAGCTTCCATTCAAGTAAATTGCGAAGAAACTCCGGCAGCCAATAATGCTTCTCCTCTGCCCTCTGGATCTCAGGGAAGAATCGTCCAAAGGTGAACATGTCCGGAATGGCAAGCACATAGTATTCCTTTGGATTTATCAGCTTTCCATTGATGGTAACCTGCTGCACATTTCCTTTCTGTTGAAAGCCGATACCATCGTACTCCATGACACCCATGACTGTCCCACGGAATCCAAGGCCTTTAATCTGCATATGCGGCCATCTTTCATCCCTGGTCTGCAGGAGAATTTCTTTTAACTCTGCTCCGGAAAGCCTGATGGTGCAAGGGTTTATGGGATGTGGACAGATATTGAGCAAATCAAATTTCGTGACTTCTCCTTGCTTCAACCCGCCAAGAAGCATGCCAGCATTCATGAATGCACAATCTGCATTACACCATTCTCTTAATGCCTGTGTCAGAATTTTGGAAAGAGAGCTTTCCTTTAGTGGGTCAGAATCCAGGTCAGCTGGAAGGAAAGCAACACTTTCATCCATCAGCTTTTTACCTTCCTGGTAATAGCCCTCTGCAATTTGTTGCTCATAATCTGTCTTATCCTCCTCATTCATATCATAAAGAACCGCACTTTTATGTAAAATTTGCTTTGATTCCTTGCCAACGTTCAAGGTAACATGTCCCGTATAATATCCAAACTTCCCAGCACCAGCAAGCAGGCTGGAGCCAACTTCCTTCCCCTCATGTAAAATATGGTGGGTGTGCCCACCAAGAATCACATCAATTTCCGGGAACATCCCGGCAATCATTTCATCATCATGGATGCCGAGATGAGATAGAAGAATAATGATATCTGTACGGCCTTTAAGCTCGTCAATACATTTTTGCAGTTCATCAATTGGGTCGTTTAACCTCCAGCCCAGCTGCTCGTAAAACCGGGCAAAATTTACTGTGACCCCAATGACGCCGATTCTTGTTCCTTGTTTGCTTATGTATACATGATATGGCTTCGCCCACTCCGGCCTGCTTCCATCCGGCTTGTAAAGATTTGCTACAAGCATCTCGAACTTTTTTTCATGATACATCGTATCAAGGTCCTCAAAAGGAAGTGTAATGCCTTCATTGTTCCCGATCGTGGCAGCATCATAGCCAGCTTCATTCAATAGGCGGCAATTCGCCTTACCTCTCGTTGCATCAGATAAAGGATGCCAGCGGTCCATATGGTCACCAATATCGAAGACAAAGACTTCATCACCAGCCTCCTGGTGCCAACGCCTCCGCTCCGTCACCAGCTTATGGATACCCGGCCAATGCTCTAAATGGCTGTGCAAATCATTCGTATGGTAAATGTGAATTACTTCTTCCATCAACCCATCATTCCTCTTTTAAAAATGAAGTACCCCTCCTATCGATGGAAGGGGTCTTTGTTTTTACTTCTAAAATAAATCCAGCTGCCTTGGATTCAAGCCTGAATATTCAATATTCAAAATATCAAGCATCTGCTTAGCGTTGTCAGCTGCATCTCCGCCTGAATTATTATTGAACAGTGCAAAAACCTGGGCAGTACTTTCGTCCAGCTTTTTAAGGTGATTTGACCACTCATTTAATTCTTCCTGGTTATAGCGATACAAATACCTGACTTCGCGCCAATCCTGGCCTCTTCCCTTCTTGTTCCAGCCATGGACATTGCGGCCGTGGAAGCGGACGAGAACCTTTTCGGCTGAAGTCGTTTCCAGTACTGTCGGAATCGATCCGTCACCAGCCTGCGGCTCATCACAGATGCTGTGAATCCATTTTTCTTTTTCCATAAAATCAAGTGTCTTTTCACGCATTTCGCCGTCAAACCAAGATTGATGGCGGAATTCGAGAGCACAATCAATATCCCCCATCTGTTCCTTGCACCAGCGCAAATAATCAACATTTTCCCGGCGCAAATCAAACCATGGCGGAAACTGGAACAGCGTCATTGCATGCTTGTTCGCCTCCAGATAAGGCTTCAGTGATTCTTTATATGCCGTGAACATTTCATTTTTATCCTTAAAAGGAATCTCACCGCGCTGATGCCCGGTCATTCCCTGGTAAGCTTTTACGATGAACTGAAAATTGTCAGGTGTATCCTCTACCCATTTTGCCGCATTCTTCACAGGCTGCACAGCGTAAAAAGAGGCATCCACCTCGACTGCAGGAAAGTGGCTGGAATACTCCTTGAGTTTATCACGAGGTGAAACCTTGCCTTCATATAAACTGTCATGGTCCCCCCAGCCCGTTAAGCCAACAATAATCATCTGTGCACCTCCATTTTAGTTTTATGATAGCATAATTCCCTTTAAATGAGAGGAAGAAACAACCCGGCGGATGTTAATAACCTGAACTTCAGTCCCCATTCCACTGGTATAAATATAAATGGTTGAGTTCGTTAACGGAATCTCTACGGTTTTAACGATATTCTCTCCGGTTTTGCAGTAATCTCTACGATTTAGGATTAATCTCAACGCTTTCATAGTTAATCTCTACGAAAAGCGCTTTAATCTCTATATTTTACATTAAATAGAAAAAATCCACCTGCCGCGGCAGGTGGATTCCCGTAATGATCATTAACCGATTGAACCTTCCATCTCGAACTTGATCAGTCGGTTCATTTCAACTGCGTATTCCATTGGCAATTCTTTTGTGAATGGCTCGATGAAGCCCATTACGATCATTTCAGTTGCTTCTTCTTCGGAGATTCCGCGGCTCATCAGGTAGAACAATTGCTCTTCTGATACCTTTGAAACCTTCGCTTCGTGTTCAAGAGAAATGTTGTCGTTCAGGATTTCATTGTATGGAATTGTGTCGGATGTTGATTTGTTGTCCATGATCAACGTATCGCACTCAATGTTAGAGCGGGCGCCGTCAGCTTTGCGTCCGAAGTGGACGATACCGCGGTATGTTACTTTTCCGCCTTGCTTTGAGATTGATTTAGATACGATTGTTGATGATGTGTTTGGAGCAAGGTGGATCATTTTCGCACCTGCATCCTGGTGCTGGCCTTTACCAGCGATAGCGATGGATAATGTCATACCGCGTGCACCTTCACCCTTAAGGATGACTGCTGGGTATTTCATTGTCAGCTTGGAACCGATGTTGCCATCGACCCATTCCATCGTCGCGTTCGCTTCACAAACGGCACGCTTTGTAACAAGGTTGAAGACGTTGTTTGCCCAGTTCTGGATCGTTGTGTAACGGCAATATGCGTCTTTCTTGATGATGATTTCAACGACCGCACTGTGAAGGGAGTTCGTTGTGTATACAGGAGCTGTACATCCTTCTACATAGTGTACGTGTGCGCCTTCATCAACGATGATCAGTGTACGCTCGAACTGGCCCATGTTCTCAGAGTTGATGCGGAAATACGCCTGAAGCGGAGTATCCACTTTTACCCCTTTAGGAACATAGATGAAAGATCCGCCGGACCAAACCGCAGAGTTCAATGCTGAAAACTTGTTGTCTGTTGGAGGAATTACTTTCGCCCAGTGCTCGCGGAAGATATCTTCATTCTCTTTAAGAGCTGAATCCGTGTCTTTGAAGACGATTCCCAGATCTTCAAGCTCTTCCTTCATGTTGTGGTAAACAACCTCTGATTCGTACTGAGCAGATACACCCGCAAGGTATTTTTGTTCAGCTTCTGGAATCCCGAGCTTGTCAAATGTCGCCTTGATTTCCTCTGGAACTTCATCCCATGATTTTTCAGAGCGCTCAGATGGTTTTACATAGTAAGTGATTTCATCAAAATTCAATGAAGCCATGTCTCCGCCCCATTGTGGCATTGGCATGTTGTAAAAGTGCTCAAGAGACTTTAAACGGAAGTCCAGCATCCACTGGGGCTCTTCCTTAAGCTTTGAAATTTCTTCAACGATTTCACGCGTCAAACCGCGCTTAGACCGGAAGATGGAAACGTCTTTGTCGGCAAAACCGTATTTATAATCACCGATCTCTGGCATTTTTTTAGCCATCGTCGAATTCCTCCATTCTTAAAGCAAGGAACTAAGCTCCTGCTTTATAGTTGTACTGCTGCAGGCCAATCCCCTGCAGGCTTTTATCATAAAATTATTGGCTGTCTTCCTCTTCCTTCAGGCCTTTCTCCATAGCCTTCCATGCGAGGGTCGCGCATTTGATCCTTGCAGGGAATTTCGCCACACCTTGCAGGGCTTCGATATCTCCGAGGTCAAGATCGTCCTCATCATAATCTTTGCCTTGCATGATGTCTGAGAAAATCGTTGAAAGCTTGAGAGCTTCCTCGACATTTCTTCCTTTGATCGCCTGTGTCATCATTGATGCAGAGGACATGGAAATCGAGCAGCCTTCCCCTTCAAATTTCGCGTCTGCAACCTTGCCATCTTCGACTTTCATCGTCAACTGGATGCGGTCGCCGCATGTAGGGTTGTTCATGTTGACAGTCAGGCTGCCTTCATCCAAAACACCTTTATTGCGAGGGTTCTTATAGTGATCCATAATAACTTGCCGATAAAGGTTATCTAAATTATTAAAAGACATCGCTGAAATACTCCTTTGTTTTGACAAGACCAGCTACGAGCTTGTCAATATCTTCTTCTGTGTTGTACAGGTAGAAGCTTGCACGTGCTGTCGCGGACGCCTTCAGCCATTTCATCAAGGGCTGTGCACAATGGTGTCCCGCGCGAACGGCGATTCCTTCAGCATCAAGCACTGTCGCTACATCATGCGGATGCACGTCATCAATATTGAATGTTACAAGTCCGGCACGCTTGCCTGCTTCCTTCGGTCCATAGATGGTCATGCCTTCGATTTCAGACATTTTCTCCATAGCGTAAGCCGCAAGTGCGTGTTCATGCTTTTCAATGTTGTCGAGCCCGATCTCGTTCAGGAAGTCGATTGCGGCGCCAAGGCCGATTGCTCCGGCAATGATTGGCGTACCACCTTCGAATTTCCACGGCAGCTCTTTCCATGTTGACTCGTATAACCCTACAAAATCAATCATTTCGCCACCAAACTCAACTGGCTCCATTTTTTCAAGAAGTGCCTTCTTGCCATATAATACGCCGATTCCTGTCGGCCCGCACATCTTATGTCCGGAAAAAGCGAGGAAGTCGCAATTCAGGTCCTGGACGTCAATTTTCATATGCGGTGCGCTTTGTGCGCCATCGACGACCATGATTGCACCATGCTGGTGGGCAATCTCGCCAATCTCCTTGATCGGGTTCATGACACCCAGTACGTTGGAAACCTGCATGATGGATACGATTTTCGTGTTATCCGTAATGGTTTCCCTTACAGTATCAAGAGAAATCGTGCCATCTTCCTGCAGCTCTAAATATTTCAATGTCGCACCCGTTTGTTTTGCCACCTGCTGCCACGGAATGATATTGCTGTGATGCTCCATATAGGAGATGACAATCTCATCGCCTTCTTTAAGGTTATCACGGCCATAGCTTGCTGCCACCGTGTTCAATGCAGTGGTGGTTCCACGGGTGAAAATGATTTCTTCGATTGATTTTGCATTAATGAACTTTCGGACCTTTTCCCTTGATCCTTCGTACCCATCGGTAGCCCTTGTTCCAAGGGTATGGACACCGCGGTGTACGTTGGAGTTGTATTCGCGATAATATTTGTCCAGCGCTTCAATTACCTGCACCGGCTTTTGTGATGTTGCCGCGCTGTCAAGATAGACAAGCGGGCTGCCATTGACTTCCTGATTTAAAATCGGAAATAATTCACGAATTTCGCGGGCGTTCATTATTTTACTTTCCTTTCGATTACCTCAACCAATTGCTTTTTAACTCCTTCGATTGGAAGTTCATTAACAACTGGTGCAAGGAAGCCGTGAATGACAAGACGCTCTGCTTCAGTCTTCGGAATACCGCGGCTCATCAAGTAGTAAAGCTGCAATGGATCAACTCGTCCTACAGAAGCCGCATGGCCTGCTGTTACATCATCTTCATCGATTAGAAGAATTGGGTTAGCATCTCCACGTGCTTTTTCACTTAGCATAAGTACGCGTGATTCTTGTTCAGCGTTTGATTTGGAAGCACCGTGCTCGATTTTTCCGATTCCGTTGAAAATAGAAGTTGCGCTATCCTTCACAACACCGTGCTTCAGGATATAGCCTTCTGAATTTTTTCCGAAATGGATGATGCTTGTCGTGAAGTTCTGAGTCTGCTCTCCGCGTCCGACAACAACAGTTTTTGTGTCGCCGAATGAACCGTCACCAACAAGATTTGTGATGTTTTCTGAAACTGTATTGCAATCGTTCATCATGCCAAGAGCCCATTCAATACGAGCATCTCTTCCAGCTTGACCGCGACGGTTTACATAAGTTGTAAGCCCTTCAGCCAAAGTATCTACTGCACCGTACTGGATTTTCGCGTTCTGGCCAGCGATTGCTTCAGTAACAATGTTAACCTGGCCATTAACCTTGCCAGTTGTTGAAATGTAGTTCTCAACATATGTTACAGAGCTGTTATCTTCAGCCACAACAAGGACATGGTTGAACAGGTTCGCTTCTGCATCATCATGCAGAAAGATCGCCTGAATCGGATTCTGGATTTGAACATTTTTAGGAACATACAGGAATGCTCCGCCGTTCATGAATGCTGCGTGAAGAGCAGTCAAACGGTGCTCATCTGTTTTAACCGCAGTCATGAAGTATTTCTTCAGAAGGTCGCTATATTCGCGAGCCGCCGTGAAAATATCTGTAAAAATTACACCTTGTTCCTGCATTTCTTTTGAAAGCTGCAGGTATGCTGGCTTGTTGTTGCGTTGTACATAAAGGCTATTATCCTTTGCCTCCTGGTCAACAAGTGCTTTTACTTCCTCAGGAAGTTCATCGATTGATGAAAAAACATCGCTTTTCACAAGCAGCTTTTCAAATTTAGTGAAATTCCATTTATCAATTTTCGTCTTATCCGGTTTTGGCATGGAAAGATCTTCAGCTTTATCAAGAGATTGAACTCGAAGCTGTGTCAGCCATTCCGGTTCGTTCATTTCTTTTGAGAAGGAAGTAATGTACTCCTGGTCAAAAGCCCATTTCGTTTCCGTAGTCATTATAAATCCCCCCAACGCTTAAGCTTCTTGCCCAACTGTTTCGTCTTCGATGCCTAGTTCTTTTTTAATCCAGTCGTATCCTTCTGCTTCTAAGCGCTGTGCAAGTTCCGGTCCGCCGGACTTCACAATGCGGCCCTGCATCATGACGTGTACATAGTCAGGAGTGATGTAATCAAGAAGGCGCTGGTAGTGAGTGATGATCAAGCAGCCGAAATCTTCGCCGCGCATTTCGTTGATTCCTTTAGAAACAACCTTCAATGCATCGATATCAAGTCCTGAGTCAATTTCGTCAAGGATCGCGATTTTAGGTTCAAGCATCATCAATTGAAGAATCTCGTTACGCTTCTTTTCACCGCCGGAGAAACCTTCGTTAAGATAACGCTGTGCCATATCAAGATCCATTTCAAGGAATTCCATTTGCTTATCCATTTTGCGGATGAATTTCATAAGTGAAATTTCATTGCCTTCGCCAAGGCGGCTGTTCACAGCAGAACGAAGGAAGTCAGCATTCGTTACACCGCTGATTTCGCTTGGATATTGCATAGCAAGGAACAAGCCAGCGCGTGCTCTCTCGTCAACTTCCATTTCAAGAACATCTTCGCCATCAAGGTTAACAGAACCGCTAGTTACTTCATATTTAGGATGACCCATGATAGAAGAAGACAAAGTAGACTTACCAGTACCGTTTGGTCCCATGATCGCGTGGATTTCTCCACCCTTAACTTCAAGGTTCACACCTTTTAATATCTCTTTACCTTCAATCTCAACGTGAAGGTCCTTAATTGATAATACAGATCCTGCCATAATAATACCTCCGTCAATATAGAAAAGATTTTAAGCCGACTTCAGCCGTCTTTAGCTCTATTCTCATTTTATTCTCATTACAATCTTATAACAAATGAAAAGTGTTAGCAACACTTTAAAAGTGGAAAGAAATACAACGGAACCTGTTGATTCTTGTCAAAATATAAATATGATTTTTGGCTCATGCCGAGTGGAAGGGGAAACGACCGAGCAAACGCATTTGCTCGCAGTGTTTCCCCTTCCACTCGGCAGCTTTTCAGCCTCAAGCTGAAAAGCCTGTGAAGCGTAAGCTTCACAAAAGTGAGCCAAAAATCTGCAAAAATTAAGTTTTGAATGTTTTGATTGAAGAATCAACAGCATGAAACTTGCCTTCTTTCCACTTCCCCCACCACCGCATTTCAGCCCGCTGAAAGGCGACAAAACCACACTCTCATTCTAACAGACCAAGCCCTGCAAGTCGGTTTATCCGCTCATAGCTTGTACATCATTTTATTTTTACCTGCTGTAATAAAAAAATGTACTTGGACGGAATCAAGGCAGGACATAAACCCAAATGAAGGACATATTTCTCTTTGGTCATCACGATCCTGTCCTTCATCACCCTTATGACGGACACTTTTCTCGTTTCCACAACGATTTCTGTCCTTCATCATTCTCATGACGGACACTTTTCCCTTTTCTACAACGATTTCTGTCCTTCATCACCCACATGACGGACACTTTTCCCGTTTCCTTACCGATTCCTGTCCTTCATCACCCTCATGACGGACACTTTTTCCATTTTCACAACGATTTCTGTCCTTCATCACCTTCATGACGGACACTTTTCCCGTTTCCTTACCGATTTCTGTCCTTCATCACCTTCATGACGGACACTTTTCCCGTTTCCATACCGATTTCTGTCCTTCATCACCTTCATGACGGACACGTTCCCGTTTCCATACCGATTTATGTCCTTCATTACCCTGTTAATAATAAAGAAACCAGTGCATAAACGACACTGGTTCCAATTCATTTCTTCTATTATATATATCCTATCCTTACGAGTGGACTTTTCTTTCCAGATCCGAAATCATCCGCTGGCTTTGGATATAATCCTTTTCACGTCTTCTCTCGACTTCCATCCTTGCGTCATGGTTCATGCTGTAAACCTCATAACTGATTCCATGAGCTCCATGCATGGCTTTTTCCATTTCACTTGTGTAGTTCAGTTTTAGCTGACTAATAGTGAATCATCCCTTCGGTTTTTCGCTTTGATCAGCGATTTTTTTGATATTGCAATGGTAACACTTTTTATTTACCACTATCAAAGCGGTTAAAACCATTAATTTTTGGATGTGATGGAATATGGAGGTTTAAGGGTACCTCAGCTCTTGAATTCTTACAATACTGGCAAATCCCTCCGGATCGGAGCCTATCCTGCAAATCTGCCAACCCATTTTAGCCGCACTAACAGGCTTTTAGGTATATTTTACTGTTTTAAATGATTCAGCTCAGCCATCGCTTCCTGGACAAGCGTGACTGCCTGGCTCATTGCAGCACCGCCGCCAAATGCAGCAGTAACTCCTACTGCTTCTAAAATTTGTTCCTCAGTCGCACCCTGGTCAAGGCACCCTTTTAAATGATAAATAATGCAAAATTCATCCTGTGAATATAAAGATATTCCTAAAGCAATAAGCTGCTTTTCCTTCTGTGTGAGGGTTCCTTCCTGAAAGCACACTTCTGTAAAAGCATTATAATGTTGTGCAAGCTCAGGCATTCTCTGTGTAAAGATGCCAAGCCCATGCTTATATTCATGCAAAGCTGCTTCAGTAGAATTCCGGGGTTCATAATGATGTTCCATTGCTTTCACTCCAATCTGAATATTTCTCGGTTAGTATGTTAGATTTCAGAGCGGGTTATGCGAGGGATGTGAATCAAATAGAAAAAGCAGGCGCCGCCTGCTTTTCTGTTTTCTACTATTCTTTTACCGGAACGACAGCACCTTCATACTTTTCAAGGATGAAGTCCTGGATTTCTTTTGAGTGAAGAACTTCGACAAGTGCCTTGATTGCCGGCTTGTCTTTGTCACCTTCACGTACTGCGATGACGTTCACGTATGGAGAGTCACTTTCCTCGATCGCGATAGAATCCTTCAATGGATTAAGACCCGCGTCGATTGCGTAGTTAGAGTTAATTAGAACTGCGTCGCCTTCTCCGTTATTGAAGATCTGTGGAAGCAATGCTGCTTCGTATTCAGTGTCAAACTTCAGTTTCTTAGGGTTTTCTGCAATGTCATCGATTGTTGCTTTAACTTTTTCAACGCCATCCTTAAGAGTGATCAAGCCTTCTTTTTCAAGCATTGTCAGAATACGGCCATGGTCTGCTACTGAGCTGCTCATGATGATGTGAGCACCCTCTGGCAGGTCTTCAAGAGTTGTATGGTCTTTAGAGTAGACACCGATTGGCTCGATGTGAATTCCGCCTGCATTTTCAAACTTATATCCATGCTCCGCCATTTGAGATTCAAGATAAGGAATGTGCTGGAAGTAGTTTGCATCAAGTTCCTTTGAATCCAATGCCTGGTTAGGTACAACATAATCGTTGAATGTCTTGATTTCCAATTCATAGCCTTTTTCCTCAAGAAGGGACTTAGCTTCCTCAAGTATTTCGGCATGTGGTACGTTAGATGCACCAACAACGATCTTCTTGCTTTCTTCCTTGCTGCCTTCGGAATTTTCCCCAGATGTTCCGCAAGCTGTAAGCCCTGCTGTTAAAACTAATGCTATTAGCGCCAATAACCACTTTTTCATTTAGTATCTCTCCTTTATCTTTTATCTAATTTTCTAGTGATGACATCACCGATGAACTGAATTAAAAATACGATAACCAGGATGATGATGGTCGCCATTAGCGTGACATCGTTCCGGCTGCGCTGGAAACCTTCCATATAAGCGAGGTTTCCCAAACCTCCTGCTCCAATTACACCAGCCATCGCTGTGTAGCTGACAAGGGCAATTGCAGTAACGGTAATTCCTGAAACAAGTGCAGGCATTGATTCTGGAAGAAGCACCTTCCAGATGATCGTCGTTGTTTTCGCGCCCATTGACTTCGCTGCTTCGATGACTCCTTTATCAATCTCACGCAGTCCAATTTCGACCATTCTTGCGTAAAAAGGAGCTGACCCGATGATCAATGCTGGCAATGCTGCGTTCTCTCCAATCATTGAACCAACGATGAGCTTTGTAAAAGGAATCAGCAGGACAATCAGGATGATGAAAGGTATCGACCTGAATATGTTAACAAATGCACTTAACACTAAATTAATCGACTTATTTTCCCATATATTCCCTCTGGAAGTCAGGAAAAGCAATAGACCTAAAATGGCTCCAAGAATGAAGGTGGCTACAACCGAAATAGCACTCATGTACAGTGTTTCAACTGTCGCTTCCCACATCCGGTCCCAATTGACATTAGGAAATAAATTTTCAGCCATTTGAAATCACCTCCACGCCGACTTCCTGCTTGCCAATATATTCGATGGCGCGGTCCAGGTCGCCCTCTTCTCCATCCAGATGGATGAACAGAGTACCATAGGACCCGTTTTGCGTCTGCGAAATTTTCCCCTGGACAATATTGACCATGATCGGGAACTCGCGAATCAAATTGGTGATAAGAGGCTGTTCTGCTCCTTCACCCACAAATGTCAGCTGGACAACTCGGCCATGCGGATAGCGGGATAGCAAATGGTCGACTGTTTCCTTCGTTTCTTCGGGTTCAGTCACCTGCTGGACGAACCGTTTGGTGATTGGCTGCTGAGGGTTTTTGAACACTTCCAGTACAGGTCCTGTTTCAACAATCTTTCCGCCTTCCATCACCGCAACCCGGTGGCATATCTTTCGGATCACATGCATTTCGTGCGTAATCAGGACAATCGTAAGACCTAATCTCTTATTGATATCCACCAGCAGGTCCAGGATTTGGTCGGTTGTCTGGGGGTCAAGCGCTGATGTCGCTTCGTCACCCAGGAGTACTTTTGGATTGTTCGCAAGGGCCCTGGCAATTCCAACCCTTTGCTTTTGTCCACCGCTCAACTGTGAAGGATAAGCATCTCCACGGCCTTCAAGCCCAACAAGCTCGATCAGTTCTTTTACCCTTTTATCCCTCTCTGCCTTTGGCACACCGGCAATTTCGAGCGGGAAAGCAATGTTTTCTGCAACCGTTCTTGACCATAACAGATTGAAGTGCTGAAAAATCATGCTGATTTCCTGGCGTGCTTTTCGCAATTCCGCTCCTTTGATCCTTGAAACTTCCCTTCCAGCCACAACGACGGAACCTGAAGTTGGAATTTCGAGGCCGTTCAGCATTCGGATCAATGTACTTTTCCCCGCACCGCTGTATCCAATGACCCCAAAGATCTCACCTTCTTTGACTTCGAGGTTCACATCATCTACTGCTTTGACTTCTCCTTTTTTGGAAGGATAAATCTTCTTTGCCTTTTTTATCGTGATCAATTGACTCACCCTCTTTACAACTCTTTTTAAAACCGTTTAAATCGCCTAATATGCCTGAGAAGGTTATCAATCTAGTTTCCCATTCCCCAACGAAAATAATTCAAACTTTACGTTAAGAGGGAGCATGACTGAAACCGGTAAAAGGACGAGAAGATCAAATAATGCTTGTAAAATAATAAAAGCCTTTCTGCAAGTGAGCAGAAAGGCATAATTGTAGGGGGTATCCTTTCTCTCATCTGCCAAAGCAATCCGCTTTGAGTGAATTGGCACCATTTCAATAAGCAAGCTTATTGACGGTTGCCGGGCTTCATAGGGCACTTCCCTCCACCTCTCTTGATAAGAGCACGCTATTAAATTATTTAATCGGTTTTTAAGGTACGAGTGTGATTTTAGCACGGAATAAAAAAGGGTGTCAACAAAATTATTTTTAAATATTATTTGGAATGTATTGGATAATTAAACCTTCGCCGATACAGCAGGTACTCCAGTTGCTTTTTCAATCGCCTGTTCCAGGTCCTCGATGATATCATCACTATTTTCAATGCCGACGGAGAGGCGGATTAAATCTTCCGGTACGCCAGCCGCCTTCAGCCCATCCGCGTCCAGTTGCTGGTGGGTCGTGCTTGCCGGATGGATAATCAGGCTCTTTGCATCGCCAACATTCGCGAGGTGGGACCACAATTTCACAGAATTGATCAGCGTCGCACCTGCCTTTCTTCCTCCTTCTATTCCAAAAACGACTACGGCTCCAGCCCCTTTTGGCAGGTACCGTTCAGCAAGCTCTTTATCAGGATGAGAATCATGGCCAGGGTAAGAGACCCAGGTAACCGCAGGATGCGACTCGAGATAGTCCACGACTTTTTGGGTATTTGCGACATGCTCCTTCATGCGGACATGCAATGTCTCAATTCCCAGATTGAATTGGAAAGCACTCTGAGGGCTAATAGATGGCCCGAGATCACGGAGAAGCTGGACCCTGGCCTTTACAATGTATGCAGCAGCTCCAATGGCTTCGCTATACACGATATTATGATAACTTCCATCAGGTTCGTTGAAACCCGGGAATTTAGGAGACTTCCAATCAAATTTACCTCCATCCACAATGATGCCGCCAAGGACGGTACCATTGCCTAACAGCCATTTCGTTGCGGAATGGATGACAATGTCCGCTCCATGTTCGATCGGACGGCATAGAAATGGAGTTGCAAACGTGTTATCTATAATCAGCGGAACGCCGGCTTCATGGGCGATGTCAGCGACAGCCTCGATATCCAAAACCCTTAAACTAGGGTTCCCGATTGTTTCCGCGAAGACAGCTTTTGTGTCAGGAGTAATGGCTTTCCTAAAGTTTTCCGGGTTTTCAGGATCAACAAAATGAACCTTTATGCCGTATTTTGGCAGTGTAACAGCAAATAAATTATAGGTTCCACCATAAAGGTTGGAAGCTGCAACGACCTCATCACCAGCATGCGCAACATTGAGAATCGACAGTGTGATGGCAGCCATGCCGCTTGAAAGCGCAAGGGCTCCAACTCCCCCCTCAAGGAGGGCAACTTTTTCCTCAAGAGCTGTCACAGTCGGGTTATGTATCCTTGAGTAAATATAACCTGACTCTTTCAAAGCAAATAAATCCGCTGCATGGTCTGTGTTCTCAAATTGAAATGCATTGCTCGAATAAATAGGCAACGCCCTGGCACCAGTAACTGGGTCCGGTGACTGTCCTCCATGAACCCCAATAGTTTCAATTTTGTAGTTCTTTTGTTCATTCGCCATTTTCATCTCTCCATTCAAAAAATAATTACGGAAAGCTGATACAAAAAAACCTCTTCTTAAAGAAGAGGTTCATTTATCATCTCTCCTTATCTTTTCAGAGCCATACACTCTGCTGGAATTGGCACCGTGTTTCACAACCGGTTGCCGGGCATCATTGGGCCAGTCCCTCCGCCTCTCTGGATAAGAATATTCAATTGGAGTTTTTTTGCGTTAAAGTGATAATAGCACGCAGCAGATCACTGGTCAAATATTATTTTGATTTTTCTGATAAAATTTTATACAGGTATCGGCCTTGCAAGGTAGAAGATTGATTCGATAAGCAACTGGGATCGAAATGGACAATTTAAATAAAAGTAATTTAATCGCACCCCTTGGCGGAGTTTGATTTCGCCATCTAATAATTGAATCAGGAATTCATGCTTCCCCGAGATTGTTGCCTGAATATCAGTCTGTTTGTCACATCCATCTGCAAATGTGACATTCCCGTCTTTAAAAACAAGGTGGAAATCACCTGTTTCAGCCTCGATTTTCAAACAAAGGTCCAGTTTTTTGACTAATTCCATCATATGCTTCTTCGTGTGGATTTCATTCATAAACTCTTCGATTCGTTCGTACATACCGATCAACTCCCTGTCTTACATATTCCTTGAAAGCAGGGGAAAGACCTCTATAAATCCTTCGACAAATAGTTCATAATATGCGGTTTTCGCAAGTAGAAATACACAAAAAGACAATGCCAATTGTTTTTCGGCATTGTCCTTCATTTCCCGAGAAATATGTCAAAAGAAATCAAGCTGATCCTTTAGACTGTTAACCTTTTAAGCTTGTCAAAAAGATACGGGACGGATTGGAAGGCATAGATTTTCTCCTGCACCTCTCCCTTATTTAAAACAATAAGGCATGGAACACTTTCAATTTCAAATCGCTCTGCCATATCAGGCAGGTAATTTAAATCGGCCTTTCCCGAAGGCATTTCAGGAAGCAACTGCTCGATCACCGATAGCATCTTACTTGCTACCTGGCAGGTTCCGCACATTGGCGTGTAAAAATAAAGATACCCTGTTTCCCCTTCTGCTAAGAAAGCTTCCAATTGGGCCTTTGTCCAATCTTTCATCTACAGTCATCCTTTTTCTAAGTACTCTGTATGAACATCGATATTTGCTCCAATTAAAACTGTAGCTAGATGGTTTTCCGGTGCCGTTGCAACTTCCCTGTACATTTTATCAATGTAGAGATGGTTGGCTTCGGGAAATTCCCGTTTAAATTGCTTTCGCAGTTTTTCACCGGATGCATCCGCATCCACAAGGATATATACATCTTTATCAAAAAGGGAATCAATTAGTTCATCGAGTTTCGAAACACCAATCGTCCCATTTGTACAGATGATTTCAACAGATTCTTTTAGCACGGCTTGCACTTTCTTCTTGTCTGACGAGCCTTCCACTATGATCACCTTGTGATTTTCGTCCATCGCCATAACCACCTATGCACCAGATAATAATTGCTTTACAACATTATAAACATTATTAAATAAATTGTGCTGGTATGTACATATTTCTATTGTCACTGTTTTTGAATTAGAATGCAAAAATTAAGACTAGCATATAAGAAAGCGCAAGCGCCTTGGTCAGCCCCGACAAGCGCTGGAGGGCCGACCGGTGAAGTCGTTCTTTGACTTCACCTGAGCGGACCGAAATCGAAAAGTATAGCCGACTGTCCAGAAACGCAGAAACTGGAAACTCCGACAAAGAAGCGCTTATTGCTTCTGCCGGCGGAGTTGAAGTTTCGGAGTTTCTAGGAGGCGAAACTAGACAACTTCTCGAGGGGCTACGCGCTGAAGCTGGATTAAGATAACCAAATGTAATTATCCACAACTAAACCATTTTATAATTTCCAGGTGTACAACAAAAAAGCAGCGACATGGCCGGCCGCTGCTTTTGCTTAACACCAGCCGCCTTCATCACAATCAGTATACCGAGGTTCTGATTGGTCCGGCACTGATACATGCTGGTAAATCCTATTCTGTTCAGACACATAATGATGACCCAATTCAAGTTTAATTCCATCTGGAAGCTGGATCTTCCCGATTGGTTCATTTTCAAGATAGAGTTGAACTTCTCCATTTTCCAATTTTCCTGTTACCCGGTCAGTGATGTCCAGCTTTTTTTGTTTCAGCGTCATGATTTCCCACCCTTTTTCATTCATCGGTATCTATAGTTTGTCCGAAATTCTGATTAGAAGTGATGGAAATAACAAGGAGTCCGATATGGGATTCTTACTGGATAAAATGCTCCTAAATGAAAGACGCCCTGATTCTCAAGGCGTCTTGAAAGTATCTTATTCTTTGATCATTTCTTCATATTGCTCTGGAGTCATAAGCTTGTCAACTTCATTGTTGTCAGCTGGTTCTACCACGATCATCCATGCTTTTTCGTATGGAGATTCGTTTACGAATTCAGGGCTGTCGTTAAGCTCTTCATTAATTGCTACTACCTTGCCGCTAAGTGGCGCATATAACTCGGATACTGTCTTTACGGACTCAACGCTTCCGAATGGCTCATTAGCAGTGATTTCATCGCCTACTTCAGGAAGTTCGACGAATACGATGTCGCCAAGCTCAGATTGAGCAAAATCAGTGATACCTACGCGAACCTGTTCTCCTTCAACTTTTACCCATTCGTGTTCTTCAGAATAACGCAACTCTTTTGGTGTATTCATTAACTATCCCTCCAATTGTATATCTCTATCGATTAATATCGATGGGACCAAATTTACAGCCAGGCTTTTTCGTATTCTTCTTCTTTAAAGCCCACAGTTACCTTTTCCCCGTCTGTCATGAGGGGGCGTTTGATCAGCATTCCATCTGAAGCAAGCAGTTCGAGAAGCTCACTCTCCGATGCTGTCTTGATTTTGTCTTTCAAGCCCAGTTCACGGTACTTCATCCCGCTAGTATTAAAAAACTTCTTGATCTCCAGGCCACTTTTTTCAAGCAATTCTTTTAGCTCGGATTGGGAAGGCGGGTTTTCAACAATATGTACTTCATTAAACTCTACATTATGCTGTTCTAACCATTTCTTTGCATTTCTGCAAGTGCCGCATTTAGGGTACCAATAAAACGTGTTTGCCATTTTCTCACCACCCTTTGCTAGTATCCCATTTATTAAACCCTCTAAACGGATAGTAACATATTAAGGCGGCAAAATACTAACATTCCGTGTCTAGTTCCACCAATAATTTTGGCATCCATTACTTATTTCAACATAATTCGCAAAAATCCTTCCAGAACAAAAAAAATTTAAAAAACACTCCTCCCGAAAACGAGAGGAGCGTATGATTCAAATTGGATTAAACTACAAAACGTTCTGCTTCGATCAGCTTTTCTGCAGCTTCACGCTTTTTCGCGATCACATTTATTGGAGTGTGTCTTGTGAATTTACGCAATGCGGAAGTCAGCATTCGAAGTGCATCGCCTTCTTCTGTTGCCACAAGAGTCTCCTTTGCGTCACGCTCGATTTCATTGAATGCTTCCTGGCAGAAGATTTGAGTGTAAAGAAGCTTTTGCTTGCTCTTTTCCAGTCCTTCTTTTGCGATTGCCTTTTCAGTACGGAGAACGGCCGATTCCATTGAATATGCATTGGAAATAATATCCGCAATATTCACGAGGATTTCCTGTTCTTTTTCCAACGCCTTGCCGAACTTCTGTGCAGCCAGACCCGCTGCAAGCAAGCCGATCTTCTTCGCGTTCTTTACAAGGTACTTTTCCTGTGCAAGCGGCTCATCGCCCGGCTCTTCAGGCATAAGCATCATCAATTCTTCCTGGAGCTGCTGTGCTTTTTGCAATAATGGAAGCTCACCCTTCATTGCTTTGCGCAGGAATGTTCCCGGCACCAGCAGACGGTTGATTTCGTTTGTTCCCTCGAAAATTCTGTTGATCCTTGAGTCGCGGTATGCTCTCTCGATTTCATACTCCTGCATGAAGCCGTATCCACCATGGAGCTGTACACCTTCATCTACTACATAATCAAGCGTTTCCGTAGCGAACACTTTATTCATTGAGCACTCGATTGCGTACTCGGCAATTGAATCAGCAACTGCTTTGCCATTGTTGATTTCTTCCTCTGAAAGCTGGTTCATTCTCTCTTCGAACAGACCTACTGTACGATATACGGAGCTTTCAGTTGCATAGATTTTTGCAGCCATTGTGCCAAGCTTTTCTTTTGTAAGATTGAACTGGGAAATTGGTGTTTTGAACTGCTGACGCTGGTTCGTATATTTCACAGTCAGGCCAAACGCGTGCTTCGCTCCGCCAGTTGCACCTACACCAAGCTTGTATCGGCCGATATTCAGGATATTGAATGCAATCAGGTGGCCCTTTCCAGCCTGGCCAAGAAGGTTTTCAACCGGAACCTGTGCATCTTCTAGAATCAATGTACGAGTCGATGAACTCTTGATGCCCATTTTCTTCTCTTCAGCGCCGACTGATACTCCTGGGAATTCTCTTTCAACAATGAAAGCCGTGAACTGTTCGCCATCGATTTTCGCATAAACAACAAATACATCAGCAAAGCCAGCGTTCGTGATCCATTGCTTTTCACCATTAAGAACATAGTGAGTTCCTTCTGCATTCAATTTGGCTGTTGTCTTCGCACCAAGAGCGTCAGATCCTGAACCTGGCTCTGTAAGGGCGTATGCAGCCAGCTGTTCACCAGTCGCTAATGCAGGCAGGTATTTTTGCTTTTGCTCTTCATTTCCGAAAAGCACGATTGGAAGTGAACCGATTCCTACGTGGGCACCGTGGGAGATTGAGAATCCGCCAGCAACAGACATTTTCTCGGCAATCAGAGCGGAGCTGATTTTATCAAGGCTTAATCCGCCGTACTCTTCTGGAACATCTGCCCCAAGAAGGCCAAGCTCTCCAGCTTCTTTTAACAATTTTACAGTGCGGTCAAATTCGTGGTGTTCGATAAACTCAACTTGTGGCAATACTTCGTTTGTAACAAAGTCCTCAGTTGTTTTTGCGATCATCTTATGCTCATCCGTGTAATCCTCTGGAGTGAAGACATGGTCATAAGATACATCTTCAATTAAGAAGCTGCCGCCTTTTACAAGCTTTTCTGTTTGGTTACTCATTGTTTGTTCCTCCTATCCATTTTTGGGAGGAGCCTAAGCCCCTCCAGAATTTTATTTAAAGTTCGTTTTATAATAATTCGAATACTCCAGCTGCGCCCATTCCGCCGCCGATACACATTGTTACGACACCGAACTGTTCATTGCGGCGCTTCATTTCGTGAATGATGGACAGAGTCAACTTCGCACCAGTTGTACCCAGTGGATGGCCAAGCGCAATCGCACCGCCGTTGACGTTTACTTTATCCTCATCAAGGCCAAGTTCACGGATTACCTGGATCGATTGTGAAGCGAATGCTTCGTTCAATTCGAACACGCCGATATCTGATACTTGAAGTCCTGCTAACTTCAGGGCTTTTGGGATTGCGACTACAGGGCCGATTCCCATGATTTCAGGCGGAACTCCGCCAAGGGCGAATGACCTGAATTTCGCAAGCGGCTTTAATCCAAGAGATTCAGCCTTTTCACGATCCATGACCATGACCGCTGCTGCCCCGTCACTTGTCTGTGATGAGTTACCCGCGGTAACTGATCCGCTTACCGAAAAAGCAGGGCGCAGCTTCGCAAGCGTTTCAATGCTGGTATCCGGACGGACGCCTTCATCTTGTTTAAACTGGATTGTTTTTTCAACAAGTTTGTTGTCTTTCCCTACAGAACGGATCGTGACATCAACTGGAACGATTTCGTCTGAGAACTTGCCTTCAGCGATTGCTTTTGCTGCACGCTGGTGGCTCCTTACTGCGAAAGCATCCTGGTCTTCACGGGAGATCCCATACTTTATAGCGACCTGCTCCGCGGTGTGTCCCATGCTCATATAATATTGTGGAGCCGTTTCAGCCAGCTTCGAGTTCGGGCGGACTACATGGCCCATCATCGGGACAAGGCTCATCGATTCTGCTCCTCCGGCAATGATGGTGTCTGCATGGCCTAGCATGATTCTTTCTGATGCATTTGCAATCGCCTGCAGTCCAGAAGAACAATAACGATTGATGGTGATTCCTGGCACTTCATGGGACAGTCCGGCCAGTGCGCCGATATTCCGTGCCATGTTCAATCCCTGTTCTGCCTCTGGCATTGCACAGCCGATGATCAAATCATCGATATTTCCTTCATAGTTGCCTGCACGTTTAAGAGTTTCCCTTACAACGAGAGCCCCCAGGTCATCAGGTCTGACGTTCGCAAGAGTTCCCTTTTTTGCTTTACCGACCGGAGTTCGGGCTCCCGCTACAATTACCGCTTCTCTCATCTCATTCCCTCTCTTTCCTTGGATGTTCTATCTAAAAATATCAATCTACTAGTTGCGTAATGGCTTGCCTTTTACAAGCATGTGCTGCATGCGCTGCTGTGATTTCGGTTCTGCCACAAGGCTGAGGAATGCTTCCCTTTCAAGATCGAGCAGATACTGCTCATCAACTTCTGTTCCGTATGGCACTTTACCTCCAGCAATGACATATGCAAGCTTCTTCGCAATTTTCATATCATGCTCTGAAATATATCCTGACAGGTGCATCGCCTGGGCTCCAAGAAGCAATGTTGCATATCCCGGTTCGCCCGTCACAGGCACCTTTCTTCTTACTAGAGCTTTATAACCGCTCTCATATAAGCTCAGTGCGGCCTGCTTGGCATCATATAAAAGATGGTCGCTGTTCACGCTGATGCCATCTGCTTCGTTCAGGAAATTATTTTCGCGTGCCTCTTCACCTGAAGTGGAGACTTTAGCCATCGCGATTGTTTCGAAGACTTTGTTTGCCACTTTTTGCAGGTCGAACTCAACGCCCTTTGGCAGTCCTTCAAGATGCTTGATGTAAAGCTCCTTGTTGCCGCCGCCGCCTGGAATCAGGCCGACACCTGCTTCAACAAGTCCCATATAAGTCTCCATTGATGCCTGGATATGGGCTGCTGGCAAGCACATTTCAGCTCCTCCGCCAAGTGTCATGCCAAATGGAGCGACTACGACTGGCTTTGAGCAATATTTGATTCGCATTGTCGTCTGCTGGAACTGGCGGACTACCATATCAAGATCCCAGATATTATCATCCTGTGCTTCCATCAGGATCATTGCAAGGTTGGCGCCAACCGAGAAGTTTTTGCCCTGGTTGCCGATAACAAGTCCTTTGAAGTTCTTTTCAACTTCATCAATCGCGAAGTTGATCATCTGCAGGATATCCGGACCGATCGCATTGCTGTGGGAATGGAATTCCAGAAGGGCGACGCCATCGCCAAGATCGATCAGGCTTGCTCCGCCATTCTTTTTGATCACGCCATTTTGCTTTTTCAGAAGCTTCAGGTTAATGGCCTTCGGGTTTTCTTCAACAGCGACATATTCGCCATTGTGGTAATAGCTCAGCTTGCCTTCCTCTTCCTTGTAGAAAGAAGTGAAGCCTTTTTCAACCATTTCCTTCACCCAGGCAGGAACGGTCTTTCCTTCGGCTTCCATTTTGTTGATTGCCTTTTCCACACCTAGGGCATCCCACGCTTCAAAAGGTCCCATTTCCCAGCCAAATCCCCACTTCATCGCACGGTCGATTGCGACGATATCGTCTGCAATGGCCCCAAGCAAATCCGCAGAGTAAACAAGTACCGGACTGAAAATATTCCATAGCAGCTCGCCTGCCCGGTCCTGCGCATAAACAAGCGCTTTCATTTTATTCGCAAGTCCTTTTTCCTGCTTGCTCATTTCAGTTGAGGCAGTTTTCAACTTTTTGCGCGGTCCGTATTCCAATGTTTGCGGATCCAATTCAAGGATTTCCTTGCCTTGCTTAAGGAAGAAGCCTTGACCTGACTTGCTGCCAAACCAGCCGTTTTCAAGCATCTTCTTCATGAATTCCGGTACTTCGAATACTTCCTTTTCCTCGCCATCAACCTGGTCGAAAACGTTTTTCGCAACATGAGCGAATGTATCAAGTCCGACTACATCCAGTGTACGGAATGTTGCGCTCTTAGGGCGTCCGATCATTGGTCCGGTTACGGAGTCAACTTCCCCTACACTGTATCCACCCTTTACCATTTCTCTTACTGTTACCAGCAATCCATAAGTTCCGATCCTGTTTGCAATGAAGTTAGGTGTATCCTTCGCTTCAACAACACCTTTGCCAAGCTGGTCTTCGCCGAAATTTTTCACGAAAGCCAAAACTTCAGGATCTGTATCTTTAGTTGGGATGACTTCAAGCAGTTTCAGGTAGCGCGGCGGGTTGAAGAAATGAGTGCCCAGGAAATGCTTCCTGAAATCTTCGGAGCGCCCTTCAGCCATGGCCTCTACTGAGATCCCTGAGGTGTTTGAGCTGATGATGCTACCGTGCTTGCGGTATTTATCTACTTCTGTAAAAACTTTCTTCTTAATATCAAGGTTTTCGACTACTACTTCAATTACCCAGTCAACATCCTTAAGCTTTTCCATATCATCTTCAAAGTTGCCCGCTTCGAGCAGTGCAAGATTTTTCTTGGAGGCCAAAGGTGCCGGTTTTTGCTTTAACAGCTTTTGCAGTGCACCTGCACTGATCCGGTTGCGAACCTGCTTATCTTCAAGCGTCAGACCCTTTGCTTTTTCCTGTTCCGTTAATTCCCGAGGTACGATATCAAGCAGCAATGTCGGGATACCGATGTTTGCCAGATGTGCCGCAATCCCTGATCCCATGACTCCTGAACCCAGTACCGCTGCTTTTTGTATATGTCGCATCAAAATTTTCTCCCCCTTTGACTCTTTTTGAATGAATACTCATTCATTTTTGCACCAAAAAAAATATGCATATAAATGAGTTCTGTTAATACCTACTATAAAATATTTAAAAAATTTACGCAATAATAAGGTGCGGAAAAAATAAAATTTTTTGAATTTTACAACCCCTATTGAAACTTTGCCAAATGGGCAATCTAAGTGAGCGGTCTTCAGGCTGCAATTTTATTAACTTCATAAAACATGGAGGTATGATGATGGCAAAAATGAAGAAGCATCCATCAAAGGCGGGCGTAAGCGCGGCGAGTGTCAAAGGCAATGCCGGCCCTTCAATGGGACAGGGCGGCGAAGGAAAAGTAAACAGCCAGAACAGCCAGTATAAGAAATAATTTGAAAAGCGCAGGCAGCTTGGTCAAACCGGACAAATGCCAGACGTTTTTCTGATCCAAAAGAAAAACAGGCTGACCTATGTCAGCCTGAATCCTTTTACTTTTTGAACATTCCTTTAAGGACAAATGCGACGTTGGCTGGACGCTCAGCAAGGCGGCGCATGAAATAACCATACCAGTCTGTGCCAAAAGGTACATACACGCGCATTGTGTAGCCTTCTTTTGTAAGCTGGAGCTGTCTTTCCGGCATGATGCCGTAAAGCATCTGGAATTCGAACTGGCTGTTAGGAATGTTATTCGCTTTTGCGAATTCTTTTGTGAAATTGATGATGTTGTCATCGTGTGATGCAACTGCTGTGTAGTTTCCATTCAGCATGTGCATCTTGATGATTTTCTTAAAATTCTCATCAACATCCTTTTTCTCAGGGAATGCCACTTCCGGTGACTCTTTATAAGCACCTTTTACAAGGCGAAGATTCGGTGAATACTGGTTCAAATCTTCAATGTCTTTTTCAGTCCTGTACAGATATGCCTGAATAACGGTTCCGATGTTATCGTACTCTGATTTCAGCTGTTTGAAGATATCGAGTGTCTTCTGGCAACGCTCGTAGTCCTCCATGTCGATCGTTACAAAAACATTATTCTCTGTCGCAGCCTCCATGATACGGCGCATATTGTTCATGATAACTTTATCAGAGATATCAAAACCCATTGAAGTCATCTTGACAGATACCTGTGCATTCAGCTTTTCACGGCCGATCGCCTTGATTGCCTCAATGGTATTATCTGCTCTTTCATTCGCTTCTTTTTCGTTGTCGACGAATTCGCCAAGGTAGTCGACAGTCACTGCTAAGTTTTTCTCATTCAGTCCCTTAATTACTTCAACAGCCTGATCCACTCTCTCACCGGATACAAATCGGCTTGCTCCCAGACGAAGACCATATTTCTTGGCCATTTTCGTGAAAAATTTATTTTTTGATAAAAAAAGAAAAAAGTCCCTCATAAGTTGTTCCATCATTTTTTCCTCCCCTTAATGAAAACGATTACAAAGCCCCTTAAAAAAAGTTGCTCCATCTATATATTTTGCAAAATTATTTTATCATTTTTTCAGGAGTTTGAATATTACTTTTGTAATAAAATGTTCTAATTTGGCGAAACATGTCCTGAATAAGTTAAATACGCTCGGGAAGGATAATATCCGATGGAAAAATATTATTCAGGAGGTTCAATTATGCAGCAGCAAAATCTGAATTTTCAGCCCCAGCAGCAGGGCATCATGCAGACGCCGCCACCCGTTGTTTCTACTAAGGATTCACTTTACTTAACGGACATGCTTTCTTGGAATTTACTTGCCATGAAAAAGGCTCATTTCTTCGCGCAGCAATGCCAGGACCAGGAATTGAAGATGGAAATCGAAAAGTGCTGCCAAATGCACGAAAGACATTACCAAAAAATCCTTACACACCTGAACAGCCCGCAAAACCAGGCGTATACCGGAATGCAATAAACAATAAAGCTAAAGGGAAACAACATTTTATCAGGAGGAATAGTGGATGAACCAGAACCAGAATCAGCAAAAGATACAAAATCCAGAAACACAGATCCAGAAGACACCTCAAATGAACGACCGTGATTTTGTCAATGATATCTTAACAACTGAAAAGTATATGACAACATCTTATACACAGGCACTGCATGAAGCCAGCCATGACCAGTTGTACCAGGATCTCTTGGGCATCTATACAGAAACTGCGAATGCACAGCGCAGCCTCTATAACCTGATGTTCAAAAAGGGCTGGTATGCTGTCGAGGCGGCCGATGCGCAAAAGCTGCAGCAGTCCCACCAGCAGTTCCAGGGATATACGAACCAGTTTCCTCATGGCGGGCAACCGCTTCAATAGTCGCTTTAGTTTCACTTGAACCGGGCAGGAATGCCCGGTTCGTACCATTTGAACGCATGGCATCTTTGTTCGGGCACTCAAACCGCGTTTGCGTTACCTTTCACCGTCTTTCTACCTTCGTTCGGGCACTGAAATAGGATTTGCGTTCCCTTTCATCGCAGTTTCACCTCTGTTCGGGCACTCAAACCGCGTTTGCGTTACCTTTCACCGTCTTTCTACCTTCGTTCGGGCACTGAAATAGGATTTGCGTTCCCTTTCATCGCAGTTTCACCTCCGTTCGGGCACTGAAATAGGATTTGCGTTCCCTTTCATCGCAGTTTCACCTCCGTTCGGGCACTCAAACCGCGTTTGCGTTACCTTTCACCGTCTTTCTACCTTCGTTCGGGCACTGAAATAGGATTTGCGTTCCCTTTCATCGCAGTTTCACCTCCGTTCGGGCACTCAAACCGCGTTTGCGTTCCCTTTCACCGTCTTTCTACCTTCGTTCGGGCACTGAAAACAGGTTTCCGTTACCTTTCACCATCTTTCCAACTCCGTTCGGGCACTGAAAGCGGGGTTAAACTCCTTTTATCCATAAAAAAACCATCCCGCTGCCCACGAGATGGTTCTTCCTTATTTCTGTCGATTCCGCTCATTCAATTCCTTTACTTCTGCGATCACATTTTTGATTTGTTCCTTCGCATCCGGGTACTCGGCGTTCCAATGCTTTGCCAGCGGCGGCATGGATTTGGCGATATGGCTGTACAGGATCCATGTTTTCACTTTTTCCACATTTTCGGCTGATCCCTCGCCTACTAACAGTTCTGTGTACTTTTCCAGCAATCCATCGATTTGTTCATTAAGGTTCTTCTCCATATTTCACACTCCTTTATTTCAGGGTCCCGCATGTTCGCGGACAGGTTTTGCAGTAGCTCCCCTTTTCTTCGAGCATGTAGCTGAAGCAGCATGTCTGCCGAATACGTGTATAGGAATCGCTCTCTTCTTGATAAACTGGTTCGCTGTAATAACGCGCGATCGGGTTGTTATGATTGCTGCCAAACAATTTTCCCGGTGCTGACTTTACCAGATAGGTAAAATCCTCTGAAGCTCTGACTCTAATGTTTTCATCACTAGCCTCAGCAAGGATTTTTTCATAGAGCCAGTATATGTATACAGCTACATTTTCCCAAAGGATCAATTTTGAGATTCTTGAAGTTTTCGAGAGAGTATCCATGACCGGGAATAAATTTTCAACAAACAGATGCCTGACTGCTTCCCTTCTCCATTCCTCGCGCTTGTCAGCAGGACATACATCGCTCTCTTTGCTCTTCAGATAGAACTCGGGCAGCCAAAGACCGCCCTTAATGGCATCTGCTAAAATAATATTTTCGGGTGATACATCCAGCTTTTTGTTAAAAGCGCTCATTGAATATAAATAGAGGACGGCAAGGAACGCATGCCTTTTCATCAAAACAGATGCTGCCGTCTTCAGGTCGGGTGCTCTCAGTTCTTGCTTGAATTTTCTCAGATAGATTCCCATGGTTGACTCATTCAAAAACTGGCTGAATTCGATTTGCACCTCTTTTTCAGGTTTCGCAACGGCAAAGCGATAGTTGCCAAGAGTTGTTTGTTCATCCTGGGTCAACTCTGCCTTCATGTTGCTGCCCCTACTTTTTCCTTTAGGATGCAGCGGCCTTTTCCATAAGGAATGCAAAGAGGTGTCCCAAAAAGCGGATCGATCGTCACTTCACAATTCATGCCAAAAACATGTTTAACCAGCCCACAATTAATCACAACTTCAGGCTTTCCCTGGTCAAAAATCTTCTGGTCCTTGATCGCAACGATATTATGGGCATACCTGCAGGCAAGGTTCAAGTCATGCAAGACCATGACAATTGTTCTGCCTTCATTTTCATTCAATTCATAAAGCAGATCAAGAATCTCAATCTGATGCGTCATGTCCAGATACGTTGTCGGTTCATCAAGGAGAATGATGTCTGTATCCTGTGCCAGGGTCATCGCAATCCAGGCACGCTGGCGCTGTCCGCCAGAAAGAGAATCCACAGTCCGGTCCTTGAGGTGATCGATTCCTGTCGCTCTTAATGCATTGGCAACCTTCTTCTCATCCTCTTCCGACCATTGCCTCAGCCAGGTCTGGTAAGGATATCTTCCTTGTTTTACAAGCTGCAGAACCGTCAAGCCTTCTGGAGCTGTAGGCGATTGGGGAAGAATCGCCATTTTACGTGCTACCTCTTTCGTCGAAAGCTTCGAAATCGCCTCGCCTTCAAGAAGGATTGCCCCTGCCTGAGGTTTAAGAAGTCTTGCGATCGAGCGGAGCAGCGTGGATTTCCCGCAGCCATTTCCCCCGATAAAAACGGTAATCTCACCTTTCGGGATTTTCAGGTCTAATTCATTTATGATAATGGTTTCACCATATGATAACGTCAGTTTTTCTGCCTGGATTGCCTGGGCCATTTCCATTCCCCTTTCTGTCTGGTTAAGCATTTCTTGTTTTAAATAGCAGGTAAATAAAATAAGGAGCGCCTATCCCAGCAGTAAAGACGCCAGCTGGAACCTCTAATGGCGAAAACATCGTACGTCCGATAAGATCGGCTAGCATGACAAGGATTCCGCCGATTAAAGCTGATACTGGAAGGAGAGCTCCGAATGCAGAACCTACCAGCCTTCTTGCCATATGCGGAGCCATCAGCCCAACGAAGCCGATTCCACCGGCAAACGCCACCGAGCTTGCAACCAACGCGGTGCTGATAAGCAGCAGGGCAAAACGCTGACGCTGGACATGCCCTCCGACTCCTGTGGCTATATCTTCCCCGAGTTCCTGTACATTTACATTCCTGGCAAGGATGAAAGCGATCAATAGCATAATAACTGTCCATGGAACAAGCACTGTTACATTTCCCCATGTTGAACCATGGACAGTTCCCGTAATCCAAATATTCGCCTGACTTGCCCGGTATATCGGTCCCATGATCATCATCAATGTAGTCAAAGCCTGCATCATCGCTGAAATTCCAATACCAATCAATACGAGCCTTACAGGCGAGACTCCATTTTTCCAGGAAAGGAAGTAGACAAGGAATGCGACTATGGATGCTCCCGCGAAGGCCGCAACTGGCATCCATTCTATACTTACTGTCAAAGCATTGTTATCATCACTAAAATAAGCTAAAAATCCAACAACAGCCACTGAAGCTCCGCCTGTGATTCCTAAAATATCAGGGGAAGCAAGCGGATTCCTGATCATCCCCTGCAGCAGGCCACCGGCGACAGCTAAACTCACGCCAACCATTAAAGCCACGATGATTCTTGGCAGGCGGAACGATTGGATCACCAATCTTTCCATATCACTTCCTCCGCCAAAAAATACCGCTAGAACGCTTAATGGACTTATATCCATGTCACCTAAACCAGTGCTGATTACAAATACTGCAAATGCAGTGATCAGCAGCCCGATAAGAATTGCAGCTGCTTTTTTATCAATCAAGAACGATACTTTATCTTTAAACAATCGTAAACTTTTGTACTGGCTCATTTTCCGTTGAACCCCTTTCTCGCGATATAAATGAAAAATGGAGTTCCAATCATCGCTGTCATCACACCAACAGGAATTTCCTGAGGCATCAATACATAGCGGGCAGCGATATCTGCTGCCAATAACAGCATCCCTCCAAAAATCGCGGAGAAAGGTATGACCCAGCGGTGGTCAATGCCCACAACTGCTCTCGTTAAATGTGGAATCACAATACCGATAAAGCCAATAGGACCTGCAACAGCAACAGCCCCACCTGATAAAAGAACAATGATGACGCCTGTGCCAAGCTTAACCAATCCTGTATTCAAACCAAGACCCTTCGCTACGTCCTCTCCCATTGATAAAACATTCATTTTAGAGGAAATCAATATGGCCGCCAGCCAGCCAACAGCTAGATATGGCAGGACACCAAAGAGTGTTTCCAGCTTGCGACCCTGTACAGAGCCTGCGAGCCAATATAATACCTGCTCGAGAGCAGCTTCATCCAATACGAGCAAACCCTGAGTGAACGATGAAAACATCGCAGTCATCGCCGCGCCGGCAAGCGTCAGTTTCATCGGAGTCAGCCCTTCCCGGCCTGCGGAACCAATCACATAGACGCTTACAGCTGCCAATGCGGCACCAAGGAAGGAAATCCAGGCAAACGCCTGAAGACTTCCAACTGAAAAAAGAGTTACTGCCACTACGACACCAAAACCGGCACCGGCATTCACCCCAAAAATTCCTGGTGATGCAAGCGGGTTTTTCGTCAACGTTTGCATCAGGACCCCTGCGATGGCAAGACTGGCTCCTACAGCAGCAGCAATCAGAGCCCGTGGAAGCCTCACTGACTGGATAATAATATGTTCATTTGACCCGTTAAAATTCGTGAAGGCATCAACCGCGGTGCCCCACGAGGTGTCCGTATATCCGTATACAATACTTGCGCATATTAAAAATAGTATAAAAAGTATAGAGATCATGAATCCAGCCAATCTTTGGCCATTGGTTTTTAAGAGCATAATGAGAAAGCCTTTCTATATTTATGAAGTTGTATATATTGTTTATTTTTAACTTTAAGGGATATGAGATTGATTTTCACTACTTCATTGATAAATTCACAAAATCGTCAATGATTATGAAAATCATTATCATTTAGTTATTGACAAGGTCTCCTCCTGCATTTTATCATAAAGGTGCAGTAATTGAAAATGATTATCAATAACATTCTAGGAGGAAATACATAATGAAAGCGTCAAAAGTTACACTATTCCTTATTACGATCTTCACTGCACTGTTTTTGGCAGCCTGCGGCAATGGTGAAGACAAAGCTAAGGATTCAGGTGAAGAACCTAAAGCAAAAGAAGAAAGCTATACAGTTGAACACGCAATGGGATCGACTACTTTGGAAAAGACTCCAGAAAAAGTCGTGATCCTGACAAATGAAGGAACAGAAGCCCTTCTTGCCCTTGGGGTAACACCAGTTGGTGCAGTTCAGTCTTGGACCGGTGACCCATGGTATGATCATATCGCTGATGAAATGAAGGATGTCAAGGTCGTTGGTGTCGAAAGCCAGGTTAATGTAGAAGCAATTGCTGCATTGCAGCCAGATTTGATCATTGGAAACAAAATGCGCCAGGAAGATATTTATGAACAGCTTAAAGCAATCGCACCTACTGTGTTTGCTGAGGACCTGCGTGGAAACTGGAAGAACAACTTTGAACTATACGCAAAAGCTGTAAATAAAGAAGAAAAAGGCAAAGAAGTACTTGCTGCTTATGATCAGCGTATTGAAGACTTAAAAGGAAAACTTGGAGACAAAGTAAATATGGAGGTTTCCATGGTCCGCTTCATGGCTGGTGACGTACGTATTTACCACAAGGATTCATTCTCCGGCGTCATTCTTGAACAAATCGGTTTGGCACGTCCTGAAAGCCAGGATAAACCAGACTTTGCCGAAAAAGGTGTAACTCAGGAAAGAATCCCGGCAATGGACGGAGATATCCTCTTCTACTTCACCTATGAAGAAGGAGACGGCAAAGCAACTGAAATCGAAAAAGAATGGATTGAGAATCCATTATTCCAAAACCTTGAAGTAGCGAAAAAAGGGGAAGTCCACAAAGTAGACGATGCCATCTGGAATACAGCTGGCGGAGTCAAGGCAGCCAACCTGATGCTGGATGACCTTGAGAAGTTTATCCTGAACTAACTAATTCCTCTCCCAAATGATTTATATAAGCAAAGCCCGCAAAAATCTTGCGGGCTTTTTCTTTTTATATACATCAATCCAGATGCAGATTTTACTAAAAATACAAAGTTTACGAAAAGAGTTTTCATAATCCTCCCATTTTCGGAAATGATAAGTGTAAATCCAGATTGGCGGAGATTGTTATGAGACAGTTATTCAAGAAAAAACTGATGAAAAATATTGAAAAAGAAGCTGCAAGACAGGATACAGAGGGCCAAAAGCCTGATCAATATCTGAATGACCATGAATGGGAGAACCTTCTCTTAAGATCGCATGATTTCAAGAAAACATTTTATGTGAATCAGCGGACGGGGAAAAAATTCTGCTTTTCTTTCATGTCAACCCTTGTGGATGAAAGTATCCTTCAAAATAACGCTCTCCCCTATCTTCTCGAGGGTGACTTCGTAAACATTGAGGATGTAAAAAAACTTATTCCGATTGCTGATGTACAGGTTTCAGACAAGAACGAGGATATAGAAAGAAAGCTTTTTAATGGTTATATACTGCTGACGCTTGAAAACGAAGAAAAATATTTTGCCTTCGTCGCCGCCCAGAAAGAAGTAGTAAGGACTATTGCCCAGCCTGAAGTAGAATTCAGCGTTATCGGACCAAAAGAATCCTTTGTGGAGTCGATGGACCAGAACCTCAATCTCATTCGCAAACGAGTTCCTGTCAAAGAGTTGATCATCGAAAATTACACGGTTGGCTCGATTTCAAAAACCGGTGTCGCCATTTTATACATGGAGGGCATTACGAATAAAGACAATGTCAATACGGTCGTTCAGCGCGTCAAGGAGATTGAATTCGATGAAATCACGGACAGCTCCTATATCGTCCAGTTGATTTCAGATAACCAGAATTCCCCTTTCCCGCAATTGCTCGATACAGAAAGACCTGACCGGATTGCCGCAATACTTGCGGAAGGTAAAATCGCCATCCTTGTTGACGGATCGCCTCATGCGCTAATCGGCCCAACGACACTGGTCGAATTTTTCGGATCATTCGAAGATTATTTCCTGAATTATTTACTGTCTTCTTTTTTCCGTCTGGTCCGATTATTCGCCGTTGCGTTCTCGATTTTGATTACGCCTATTTATGTGGCAACCTTGTCCTATCACTATGAATTGATTCCTAAGGATTTGTTAAGTACGTTGATTACATCAAGGAGAGAAATTCCGCTTCCTCCGATCCTTGAAGCATTGTTCCTTGAGCTGACGATTGAGCTCCTGCGAGAGGCTGGAGCGCGACTGCCAACCAAGGTCGGCCAGACGATCGGTATCGTGGGCGGAATCGTTATCGGGACAGCTTCCGTGGAAGCTGGCCTGACGAGTAATGTTCTCCTCATCATTGTCGCTTTGGCGGCACTGGCATCATTTACAACACCTGTATACCGGATGGGCAATACAATCAGGCTGCTGCGATTCCCTTTTCTGCTCTTTGCCGAGCTCTGGGGCATGCTGGGAATCGTCGTTTCCTTTTCGTTTTTGCTCACCCACCTTCTCAAGCTGACATCGCTGGGAAGGCCATTTTTGGAGCCCTTGTATCCACCAAGGGTAACAGACTTCAAAGATGCGATCATCCGACTGCCCTTTACGATGCAATACTACCGCCCACAATATTTGAGGACCGAAAACCCTGTTCGTTTCAGTGAAAAAAAAGCTAAGGAAAAGAAGGACATCGATGAATGAGCATTGGAGGTTTTGATTCATGCAGCAGCCAGTACCCGAAAGATTGCAAGTTTCACCCTTTCTCGTTCTCTATTTAATCATGTCCATGCAAATCGGCATCGGGGTACTGGGATACCAGCGCATCATCGCAAAGAATGCTGGCTATGATGCCTGGATATCAGTATTTGTTGCCGGGTTAAGTATTCATATCATCATTTGGATGATCTATAAAATCTGCGGGACAGTGGAAGGAGATATTGTAGCCGCAAACGCATATGTTTTTGGGAAGAAAATGGGAAATCTATTGAGTACCGTCTTCATTGTCTATCTGCTCATTTTTGCTTTGGCTGTTTTAAGGACTTTTATTGAAGTCATTCAAGTTTGGATGTTTCCTGAGATCAGTGTTTTCTGGTATAGCTTCGTATTTATGATCCTGTCAGTATATATTGTATTTGGCGGCTTTCGTACAGTGACTGGAATCGCCTTTTTCTGTATCGTCCTGCCAAGCTATCTGCTGCTGACATTCGGGTTCGCACTCAAATATGCTGATTTCAGGAACCTTCTCCCTATATTCGATCATTCTCTTAAAGATTTTGCTATGAGTGCATATAACATGTCCCTAACCTATATCGGATTCGAAATACCAATTTTTTTCTATCCATTTTTAAAAGATGCACCAAAGTCTCAAAAGTGGGCACATCTAGGTGTCTTTTTAACAACGATCATCTATACTGTCCTGGCGATCATTACTTTCACCTATTTTTCAGAAGCCCAGCTGGCGAAATCCATTTGGGCCACACTCGAAATGTGGAAGATTGTCAGCATGCCTTTCGTCGAACGATTTGAGTACATCGGGATTGCCAACTGGAATTTAATCATCCTGCCGAATATATGCATTGCCCTTTGGGGAGGCAGCATGATTTTAAAGCGGGCATTTAAGCTGCGCCAAAGGAAAGGGGTCATTGTACTCGCGCTGATCTGTTTAATTGCCGTTTCGTTTTTCGATACTAGAGCCAAAATTAACCTATTAAATGATTGGACAGCAAAAATCGGCTTCGCTATAACATATGTTTATATTCCGTTTTTATTTATCGCCACATTGATCGCCAAGAAGGTGAAAAGTAAAAAATGAAAATCATAAAAACTTTACTTATCACAGTTGCAGTCAGCGCACTCACAGGCTGTGTAGAAAAAGAAATCATCGATGATGTCAATATTGAAATGGGCGTAGGGTATGACTTGTTGGAGGATGACAAAATTGAAGGAACGATCATGGTTCCCATATTTAATCCAGATAAGAAAATTGGCAATTTCACCTTTTCCGCAACCGCCACCAGCAGCAGGGAGCTCATACAGGAGGTCCAAAGAAAATCTGCCCAGCCGGTTGTAACGGGATCATTGGAAATTGCTTTATTTGGGGAAGATGTTGCAAAAAAAGGTATAAGAGAGTTTACCGATGCCTTTGAACGTGACCCAAGCATTGGTGCAAGGGTTTATTTCGCTGTAGCCGATGATAAAGCAAAAGACATCTTATCCGGTACATATGGCAACAGAGGGAATGCAGTACATCTATCTCAGCTAATCATGCACAATGTAGAAAATCGCAATGTACCCATTACGAACATGCACCTTTTTTTATTCGACTTTTATCAGGAAGGAAAAGACCCATACCTCCCTATCTTAAAAAAGGTGGAGCCTGAAATAATTGATATAGTAGGGATTGCTTTATTTAAAGATGACAAGCTGATAAGTGAACTCCCTCCAGAAAAAATGTTCTTTTTTAAGCTGCTTACAGACAAGTTCAGCGAGGGAGCTTTTAAACTTGATATGGATAAGCAGCAAGTGTCTATCAAAGACTTGGATTCCAAAAATAAATTCAAACTTACGAAACGAGATCCCTATACCATTACGATTGATATAAAGATTAAAGGTCTGATCCGTGAATACACAGGAAATATTGTAACTCCAGCGGTCATTAAAGAAATCGAAAAGGAATTCGAGGCCGAGGTCAACAAAGAAACCACCGCGATGATCAGGGATTTCCAAGAGCAAGGCATTGATCCCGTCGGTTTCGGACATTTCATCAAAAGCAAAACTAGAGGCTTCGATTTTAAAAAATGGGAAGACGAATACAAAAATTTGACTGTCCATGTAAAAACGGATGTTATCATTACAGAGGTCGGCATTGTTGAATAAGAAAGAGCAGGAATCGATGGATTCCTGCTCTTTTTACGTTGTAGTCGAGAACATATACTTTTTGTAGTGGTATCTTATCGAGAAAATCAGGCTTACAGCCAGCATATTTCCCATCAGGGAACTTCCTCCGTAGCTGACGAATGGCAACGGAATGCCCGTGATCGGCAGCAGTCCAATGGTCATGCCGATATTCTGGAACACGTGGAATGTGATCATGCTGATGACTCCGACACAAATATATGTGTAAAAATCATTTTTCGTTTCCATACCGATCTTGGTGATCTGGTAAATCAGCAGGAAGAATAGACTGACAAGGATGCTCGCACCCACAAATCCGAATTCCTCGCCGATGATACTGAAGATGAAGTCAGTATGGCTCTCTGGCAGGTAAACTTCCCTCGTGCCATAGCCTTTCCCAACCGTTTCCCCTGATCCGATCGCGAGCAGCGATCTCGTCAGCTGGAACCCGGTTGTGCTCTGGTAGTTATAAGGATCAATCCAGGAATAGATACGCCCGAATTGATACTCTTTTACGCCAAGGTATTTTTCAAGAATTTCAGGTTTCCAGATGACAAAGTAAAAGATAATAGAAATCAGGGTTAAGCCAGTCCCAAAAATAGGCACAAGCAGCTTCCAGGTAATGCCAGAGATGAAAATCATTCCAAGCATGATCGCAATGTAAACAAGCGACGTCCCAAGGTCTGGCTGCTGCATGACGAGCATTAGTGGAACCATTGTCACCATACCAATTTTAAGCAATAGCCAGAAGTCCGTTTGCACCGTCTTAAGCCGGTATTTCTGATGGTGGTCAACAATGACCCTCGCAAGTGCCAGGATGATGAAGACCTTCACCAGCTCCGATGGCTGGAGTGTCCCCATTGCAGGGACCTTGTACCAGCTCTTCGCACCGTTGATGACCGGTGCAAGGCTTGATGGAGCTACGATAAGCCCTGCCAGCAGCACAAGCCCAAATCCGTACGCATACCAGCTAAGCTTTTGCAGCTGGTCGGAATCGAGCGTGATGACAGAGGCAATGATTCCCGCGCCGATGATGTACCAGATTACCTGCTTGATCAAGAAGTTTTCAGAGCCGTACTGCCCTGTCGTCTGGGCACTGTATATGGCAATACAGCTTGATATAAATAAAAGAAACAATATCGTAACCAGCCCGTAATCGAGCCGTGAATTCGTTTTTTGATTGGAAGTCATGTTTATTCCCCTTTAATTGAAGGCTGCGAAAAGCGCCTTAAATGAAGAACTGTTCAATACTTCATTATATTTTTTTCGACAATAAATCACAACTTCTGAGCATGAATTGGTTATTTTTACATAGACGTTCAAGTAATGTTTCAGGAAATTTTACACTGACAAATGGGTCTAGGCTTCCTTTTCCATGGCAGCATTGAAATACTTTCCCTGAATATCCTTCCTCATCCATTCGAGATTATTGGGCACCTGCGGCAGTTGATAACCGATGAAAAGCGGTGTTGTCACGAACCTCGGCACCACCTTGCAGATGATCTCTCCCTCAAAACCGTAAAAGAACAGATTGTAGCTGCTGCACTTGAATGGGAATGCATTCATGATGTAGTGCACGGCCTTCTGGATGAAGGATGCGAATGCAGTATTCGGTCTTTCCTCTTTCATCCTGATGTTGAATTCATAAAACCCAACCTTTGGACGCTCGGATAAATTGAACATGACACCATCTTCCTCGTGAATCACGAGGCCGGTAAAATCATCTGACGTGATTTTTTCATGGTAATCCAGGTCATACAGGCCCACGATCTGCATATGGGAATGTGCGATTGTACCTCCAGAGAGCGGGCCGTGGTTTTTAAAAAGCACAACGGACTTGTACTCCCCTGACTCCTCCATTTTGATCCAGTGGCGAATCGCAAAATCCAGCAGCCTGTTCAAATGCTCTGGAGAGTACTGAGAGAACTCCTCATCACAAACATCCGTTTCAACCAGCACCGTCTGGTAAGCATTCTCCAGGACAGGATACTTATTTTTCAGCAGAAGGATCGGACCTTCCTGATCAATGATTCCCGTCAATTCCTCACGAGCGCAAAACGGGCAGCTTTGATTTTTGTTCCGGATATTCTCAGGCTTCTTCACACCGATCGATGTATTGAAAAACAAATGCGTATTCTTCATTTCCCCACCTGCTTATCGTTTTGTTTTCTACTATTGTATTAGATATTACGATAATTATCATTTTAAAACGATGTGATCTTTGGTGTATAGTTGGGCCGCCATGGGATTGATGACGGACAGTTTTTCGCTTTTTCCGGTGATTATTGTCCGTCATGCGCTTGATGACGGACAGTTTTTTGCTTTTCCCGATCATTATTGTCCTTCATGCGATTGATGACGGACACTTTTTCGCTTTTCCCGGTGATTATTGTCCGTCATGGCTTTGATGACGGACAGTTTTTTGCTTTTTCCTGTGATTATTGTCCGTCATGACTTTGATGACGGACAGTTTTTCGCTTTTCCCAGTGATTATTGTCCGTCATGGGATTGATGACGGACACTTTTTAGCTTTTCCCAGTGATTATTGTCCGTCAGGGGCTTGGTGACGGACAGTTTTTCGCTTTTCCCAGTGATTAATGTCCGTCATAGGCTTGATGACGGACACTTTTTCGCTTTTCCCAGTGATTATTGTCCGTCATAGGCTTGATGACGGACACTTTTTTGCTTTCTCCGGGGATTATTATCCGTCATAGACTTGATGACGGACAGTTTTTTGCTGTTTCCGGTGATTTTTGTCCATCATGACTTTGATGAAGGACGCTAATTTAATTTTTTCATTGATTGGTGTCCGTCATCACTCCACTATAGATATTCCTTGCTTCTCTATCGCGGAGCAGGCAGCTTAATTTAGATTGCATACCTCTCGAACTTGCTTCATAGCTTTTTATGGACAAAGTCTTTTAAAAAGTGGGGATTGTGTATGCTATCAAAAATTGAAGCTTTTATTCTCGGGTTGATCCAGGGTTTGACGGAGTTTTTGCCAATCAGCAGTACGGGGCATCTTTACCTGGGAAGGAATCTATTCGGGCTTGAAGAGGCTGGCCTGCTGCTGGACACGATGCTCCATGTCGGCACGCTACTGGCGGTATTTGTTTTTTATAAAACTGAATTCATCAGGATTCTTAAAAATCCTTTTGGGAAATTGACCATGCTTCTCGTTGTGGGTACGCTGCCTGCGGTTGTGGTGGGACTGCTTTTTGAAGATTATTTTGATGAGATTTCGAAGACTGGTGTAACGATTGGCTGGGAATTCCTGATTACTGGCACATTCTTGTGGTTTGCTGATTCGATCAAGAATGGCCGCAAGAAGATGAATGACATCAGCTATAAGGATGCGCTGATCATTGGGACCTTTCAGGCGGCAGCGATTTTTCCGGCAATCTCCCGTTCTGGCCTGACGATTGTCGCGGCACTTTGGAGAAAACTCGACCGTGAGACAGCGGCTTACTTCTCCTTCCTGCTCTCGACACCAGCAATTCTGGGGGCAATCGTCCTGCAATCCAAAGACCTTTTCAGCGGCGGCAGTGAAACTGTCTCGCTGCAGGCTTTGCTGATTGGCATCATTTCCTCGGCTATTTTCGGCTATATTGCGGTAAAATTGATGATTGGCTATTTGAAAAAACATTCTTTGAAGCCTTTTGCAATCTATGTATGGTTGATGGGGCTCGCCGTACTGTATTTTCAGTTTACCGGACAGTTCTAAAATATCTTGATTTGCGGACTCGAAGTTTCGCATGATTCTTTCAAGTGGTCCCACATAAAAATGCACACCATTCACAAAATGGTGTGCATTTTTTTAGGTAACCTTATCGATAAATGTCCAGTCCCAATGCTTGTCGGGCTGACCAAGGCGCTTTCGCTTTTCTTATCAGCAGCCTCCGTCTCCGCCCCTTAGGACTAAACCTTCGCGGTACTCGTCATATTCTAGCGCCATATCTTCTGTGTAGTCGACGATATTGGATTCGATTGCTACCTGGATTTCATTGATTACTGTTACATGATCATCTTCTTCCGGCTCATCCAGAGCCAGACCAATCTGCGGGCCTCCTCAGCCAAAGCCGCCGAAGTAGACGCGAATACCATTTGCGTTGCGCTCTGCGAGGATTTCTTTTAGAATGTCGCGCGCTTTATCTGAAATTTCCATTCTCCCGATTCCTTTCTTCATTAAATCTGTCTAATGCTTAGTTTACCATGCTATCAATAAGAAATACACAATACTGCCCAGAGTATTTTGTGAAGGTTATTATTGGAAAAAACAAAAGACTATGTGGCTAATTGTGAACAAAATTCGATATAAAATCGGTAAAACTAAACAAAACTTAACAAAACTAAACAAAAACCATTTCCATCTACTAAATATTCTATTATATTTGAATTATGATGAAAAGGAGGGAATGTTTTGCAAATCTACACTCCGGATGAAATCGCTTCCATGCTGAAAATCTCAAAACATACTGTTTATGAAATGATTAAGCGTGGTGACCTTGCCGCTTTTAAAGTGGGCAATAAAATGAGGATTGAAGAAAGCGAGTTTGATAGATATAAAGCTAGCATGTCTGCAAATCCAGCTAGAACGCATGAGTCAAAGGCTACCGCCCTGCAAACTCTACAGCTGGCAGGCAGCCATGATTTCCTTGTTGAACAGCTTGTTAAGTACATAGTCGCTGAAGAAACAACATTGTCGATCACACCCTCCTACATCGGAAGCCTGGAAGGATTGATGATGCTATACCGGGGCAGCGCAGACATTGCCGCTGTTCATTTGCTCGATCCGACTTCGCAGCAATACAATCTTCCCTTCATCCGCCAGTTGTTTGTCCATGAGCCGATTACTGTGATGAGACTTGCTTCCCGGGAGCAGGGCTTTATTGTCGCAAAAGGCAATCCAAAGGACATCACTGGTGTCAAGGACCTGGCAAGGAGTGATGTCACCATCATCAATCGGCAAAAGGGCGCTGGAACCCGCTTCCTGCTTGATTCCTTCCTTGCGAAAGAAAAACTTGAACCAGCAGCTGTAAAAGGCTATGAAAATGAGGAATGGACTCACCTGGGAGCGGCGGCACATATCAGCAGAGGTACAGCCGATGCCGCGTTCGGGATCAGATGCGCAGCAAGCCAGCTTGGCCTTGATTTCATCCCGCTCACGAACGAACAGTTTGACCTCGTGTTCCGCTGGACTCCTGAAAACAAAGCAGCGCTGAAACACCTGATCGACCTGATTCAGCTCACCAATTTTAAAGAAAGCATCGCAGACCTGGATGGCTATGATGCAGAAGATTTCGGAAAAATCATTTTTGGAAACCACTTATCGGAGGCATAACAATGAAACTGAAACCCTTATTTTCAATCTTGCTTGTACTTATGATTGCTTTTGTTACAGGCTGTTCTGATTCAACTACAAAGGATTCTGCAGCTAAAGAGGAGAAAACGGATTTGATCCTCGCAACGACGACCAGCACCCAGGACAGCGGTCTGCTTGATGTTCTCAAACCTGAATTTGAAGAAAAGCACCATTACAACCTTAAAATCATCGCTGTCGGAACTGGCCAGGCGCTTGAAATGGGGACGCGCGGCGAAGCGGATGTCCTTCTTGTACACGCACCTGCTGCAGAAGAGGAGTTGGTTAAAAGCGGCGATGCCGTCAACCGCCAGAAGGTCATGTACAATGATTTCATCCTGGTAGGACCTGCTGAAGACCCTGCAAAGGTGAAAGGTCTATCGGTACCAGAGGCACTGAAGAAAATCACACAATCAAAAGCTCCATTTGTATCTCGCGGCGATGATTCCGGCACTCATAAAAAAGAACTTGAGCTTTGGAAGAAATCTTCGCTTAATCCGAAAACTCTTGGCGATGCATATATCGAGGCTGGACAAGGCATGGGAGCGACTCTTAAAATCGCTTCAGAGAAAAAGGGCTACACTTTGACAGACCGCGCTACTTTCCTGGCGCAGAAGAAAAACATGCCTGACACGGAAATCATTGTCGAAGGAGACGAAAGCCTGCTGAATATTTATCACGTCATGCAGGTCAACAACGAAAAGCATGAAAAAGCGAATGCAAAAGGTGCAAAGGCATTCGTGGAATTCATGATTGCCGATGACACAAAGAAGATCATCAAGGAATTTGGCGTGGATAAGTACGGCGAGCCACTCTTCTTCCTATTCGAATAACGTGCCTGGTAAGTTATAATCTTACTATGCAGAAAAATTAGAAAGAAAGCCTGATTGCCGATGGACCTTTTACTAGAAGGATTAAAAAAAGCAATAGAGATGATCCTGTCGGGTGACCCCAAGATTCTTGAGATCACCCTGCTGACACTGCGGGTTTCGATCACAGCTGTCCTGATCAGTACATTGATTGGCATCCCTGCGGGCATGTTCCTCGGAATCGCCCGCTTCCCTGGAAGGAGATTCGTCCTTGCCATCATCAATATTGGCATGGGTCTCCCTCCTGTCGTCGCCGGCCTTTGGATCACTCTTTTCCTATGGCGTTCGGGCCCGCTTGGCGAATTATCCTGGCTGTATACGCCGACAGCGATTATCCTCGCTCAGATCCTGGTTTCACTTCCAATCGTGACTGCGTTGACCAGCACGGCATTCCAGCAAATTAATCCTAAATTAATTTTGCAGGTAAAAGCACTAGGAGCAACCAGGATGCAGCTTTACTGGATTTTAATGAAGGAGGTCAAGCTAGCCATCCTTGCAGCCATTATCGCCGGATTTGGCAGGGTCATTGCCGAGGTTGGCGCTGCGATGATGGTCGGCGGCAATATCAGTGGCGAGACGCGAATCCTTACGACCTCGATTGTCATGGAAGTATCGAAAGGCAACTTTGACATCGCGCTGGCTCTTTCCTTCATCCTGATGACACTGGCGTTCATCATCACGTTCAGCTTAACTTATTTACAGCAAAGGAAGCGGAGCCAATGACCCCACTGATTACTGTAAAAAATTTAGAAGTGAGAGCCAGTAAAAAAATTCTGCTCTCCATCCCTCATTTTGAGATTCATGATGGCGAAGTACTTGGAATCATGGGCCCGAATGGCGCGGGAAAAAGTACTTTCATCAAAGCCTTGTCATTGCTGGAAAAACCAGCAATGGGTTCAATTTATTTAAAAAATCAGGATATCACCGATGACCTGACCCTGGAAATGCGAAGAAAGTTCGCTGTCGCGATGCAGCAGCCGCTGCTTCTCGATACAACAGTTTTTCAAAATGTTGCGATTGGCTTGAAGCTAAGGAATCTTCCCCGCCAGGAGGTAAAACAAAAGGTTACCTACTGGCTCGGGAAGTTCCAGATCAGCCATCTCGCCAAAAAGCAGGCAGCACATTTGTCCGGTGGCGAGGCCCAGCGTGTAAATCTCGCCAGGGCAATGGTGCTGGAGCCTGAAGTCCTGTTCCTTGATGAACCCTTCTCTGCCCTTGACTTCCCCACCAAGGTGCAACTATTGAAGGATATTAAGACGATCATCAGGCAGACGAAAACGACGACCGTTTTTGTCAGCCACGATCTTATGGAACTGAAATACCTCGCTGGAACGCTGGCGATCCTGATTGATGGTGAACTCATACAAAGCGGTCTGACAGAAGAAGTGCTGACATCCCCCAAGACATCAGCATCCACTTTTATAAATGATTGGAAAAGCCTTCTCAATTAGTTACAGAAGAACAGCATGGCCGAAAAAAGCCTTGCTGTTTTTTTGTATAAAAAAAGGAGATTCCCTGTTCCTGTCAAATACTATTCTATAAAACCATTCAAAGGAGCCTGTTAAAATGGATATGGATTTTACTACACATAAACAAATGGCGATTGATTTATTCAATCTTACCTGGGATTTGATCGAGAAGCAGAACAGGACGGAAAGCGATAATGATACAATGCTCTATGCTGCGAATGCCTCCCGCTATCATTGGGGCGTTGTCGGCACGCCGCTGAATTTTGCCCGCGGCGAATGGCAAATTTCTAGAGTCTATGCCATTCTCGGAAGGGCTGAAGCTGCCCTCCATCATGCCAAAAAATCGGAAAATCTCTGTCTGGAGCATGACCTGGGTGCTTTTGACCTCGGCTTTGCCTATGAAGCGATGGCACGTGCTCTTGCTGTGTCCGGAGATACATCTGAACAGGAGCGATATATCGGCCTTGCACAACAAACGGCAGAAAAAGTGGAACAAGCAGAAAATAAAAACTGGCTATTGAAGAATATCAATGCCGTCAGCACCGGAATTATTCCAGTCTGATTCAATTTTTTAAAATAATGGAGGGCCAAAATGAAATACGCCATCATAACCGGAGCTTCAAAAGGGCTCGGGGCATCTGCTGCACAACTATTTATTTCAGAAGGAATCCATCTCATTTCGATTTCCCGGAATGAAAACAACGACTTGAAGCAGGCAGCAGAACAAGCTGGAAGTGGCTATGCACACTATAGCTGTGACCTATCCTCGGCTGAGCAAGTCCTCACCGTTTTCTCTCAAATTGCAGAGTTTGTTTTTAAAGACGCCAAAACCGTGTTTGTCATTAACAATGCCGGGGTAATTGAGCCGATTGAGATAGCAGGGGAACTTGAACCTTCTCTCGTTCAGACGAATGTACATGTCAATTTGACTGCACCTATCCTGATCAGCAATTTATTTTTACAAAAAGCAAATGAGTCTGGAAGCAAGGTTGTAATCGCGAATGTTACATCTGGCGCTGCTGAACGGCCGATTCATGGCTGGAGCATTTATTGCAGCACGAAAGCTGCCGTCAATATGTTCACGATGACTGCTGGCCTGGAGCTTGAGAAGAGCGGTAGCAGAAGCAAAGTCATCGCCTTCAGCCCCGGCATCATGGATACCGATATGCAGGCGACGATCCGTTCCTCCCGAGAGGAAGCATTTGCCGAACTGGAGACCTTCAGGCAATTCAAGGAAAGCGGCAGTCTCCGCAGTCCGGACCTCGTAGCAGGGGCACTTGTAAAATTGGTGCTAGGACGCGGGCTTGAAAACGGGAAAATTTATAAGGTGAATGATTTGCTGTAAGAACAAAAAGCGGAGAGCACTGCTCTCCGCTTTGAGACTATTGCAAATTGGTTTCCTTTGCCTGGTCAACAGGCTCCTTCCCATCTGTTTCGATGAAAAAAGGGATATTCATTTCCAGCAGAAGGTCGATTAGCCCCTGCTTGTCTTTGATATTGCTTAGTCCTATGTTGAAAGCCGGGAATCCTGTTCTGACATTCAGCCTGGCAAGACGCTGACCTCCTTTTGGCATCGCATTAAGGTATTGTTCTTCCTCCTTAAGAATAATGCCGAGCGTGGCATTGTTGTGTACCTCATACGGCAGAATTCCCTCGATATCTTCCCAGGGGATGAAACCCGGGCCTGCCTTTCCTCTTAATGTGAGCCCGCGATCACTGATTGTCACATTCGCTTCTTTTTGAAAAAAAGTCCTTCCGAGAAAGACTAAGCTCCATCCCAATATGAGGATGATTGACCCGAACAGAATGAGCCCAACCCCATTTCCTTCAGGCTCTGACAGCATGCTGAGGAATCCAGCTAAAAACCCGATTGTCACCAGCACGACAACCGAAAAGAGGACAAAAATCCTTACCTTTGAAAAATGAAAATCTCTCTCCATACTTCCCCTCCTCCATTATGTAGACCTGGGTAAATTACCCATAAAAACCCGAAACAAAACCAATTTATTCCATTTAATCATAAATTATTCTGCTCTGTTTCTGGATACTTTTTTAGTATGATGGACTTATCATTTTTGCATAGGAGTGGCGGACATGGATCGTATATCCCTTAAAATTGGCACAGTCATTTTCATCACGATTCTTTTGGTAGAAGGAATCTCTTTTTTTTACCTCCACTCTTCCATTCTCCATTCCAGGATCGAAGAGGAGCTTGCCTCTCTGCAAACCAGGGGAAATAACCACCGTGATATTCTTGAGACATCCTACCAGGATGAAACGATTCACCATATCACTTCGATGGAATCGCGTACCGAAACCCATGTTTTGATCACAGATAAGGATGGGGTTATTGTTTCATCATCGATTCCTGCTGATGATGACATGGAAAACATCATTAAAAAAGCCCCTCTGGAACTGCCCCGCACCGGCCTGATCCTGGAGGATGATTGGCAGGAGGAAAAATATATCGCTTCGGTCAGCCCTCTCGAGGATAACGGAGCCGTTTATATGTTCAAAAACACTCAGCGTGTCCAGGGATTGATTGACAGGCTGAATAAGCATTTCTGGCTTGCAGGAATCTTGATCCTGACGTCAATGGCAGTGATCACCCTCTTCCTGTCCAAGTTCATAACGAAACCTGTTATCAAAATGAATGAAGCCACTTTGAAAATCCGCCGGGGTGATTATTCTGTCACTTTGCCCCGCCTCGGCAAAGATGAATTAGGCGAACTTGGCGAATCGATCCGGGTGCTGGCAGATGACCTTAACCATATTAAGAAACAGCGAAATGAGTTTCTCGCAAGCATTTCCCATGAACTGAGAACTCCTCTGACCTATTTAAAAGGTTATGCGGATATTGCCGGCAAGGAGTCGACAACTCCCGAGGACAGGAGCAAATACCTGCAGATCATCAATGAGGAAGCGACCAAGCTTTCCGGTCTCGTCAAAAGTTTATTCGATCTTGCCAAATTGGATGAAAACACTTTTTCCATTCAAAAAGAAGCGGTGGAGCTTTGTGGATTTTTACATGGTATTCACTCAAAAATTGCGCCGTCTTTCATTGAAAAAAATATAACGCTTAAATTCATCTGCCACGGGGAAGTATATATCGAGGCTGACCCGGTCCGCTTCGAGCAGATCATGATCAATCTCCTTGATAACGCAAGGAAGTATTCGGAAGCCGGCTCCACTACAACCATGCAAGTTTATAGAAAAGATGCCCTCATCCATATCGCCGTCAAGGATGAAGGAAAAGGAATCCCTGCAGAGGACCAGCCGTGGATATTCGACCGCTTTTACCGCGTTGACAAGTCAAGGTCCAAAGCACTTGGTGGTTCAGGGCTGGGGCTTGCTATTGTTAAGGAACTTGTGGAGGCGCACGGTGGAAGAATCACCATTTCAAGCGAGCTTGGCAGAGGCTCAACTTTCGAAATTATTCTCTGATTGGTTTTAAATCCTGGATACAAGGAATACATAACTAGAGGGGTGATGTCTTTGAGACGAGTCAATTCGTTAATGGAAATGATTGAAGCTGTGAAAAAAGAAAACAATTCGAATAAAGTTTTGCTGAGCCAGCATGAAACCTCCCGTTCTGCCGTTACACTTGGCGACGAGGACACTGAGTCAGGCACAAGGCTTCGGGTAAAGGCTGTATTGAACGATTCCTTGTACTATTCCGAGGAATTCACCGATGACCTGCTTTATGAGGAAGCAAATGAGATGATCCAGGAATTGAAAGATGCAGCCCAGGTAGAAATTGTAAGCGAGAAAGAAATTGAACAATTAATAAAAGAGTGAGTTAAATGAGGCAGCTGCGAGAAGCTGTCTCTTTCTTTTGCGGTAAATCATGATTAAATCAGAAAACAAGCTTCTTTTTTTTACATATTGGACTACGTTTTCCGGGAAACCTAACCTGTACACACTTTTAAAGGAGTGATTGCAATGACGAAAAAGTTCAATAAGGGAAGCAAAAATCAAAATTCTCCAAAGCTAGGGAACCAGATGGCGGAGTTTTCCGGGGAATTGACAAGCGGGGACAACAGCAAGGGAAATAAGCGCAACAAAGACCAGAGTGATAAGACCGACCGCCAGCAATAGAAAGGCAACTTTAGTTGTAATTTAGAGCAATGCTGTTCCTGAGTACATGAAAAGATAGGTTTTTACACAGATTTGAAGAAAAGCCGGCAGATGATTGCCGGCTTTAGTCCATATCAGTAAGGATTGCAGATTGGTTGTTCAGGTTTGCTGGGTCGATCCCATTGCTTTCATTTTCATCGTAAAAGGCGTCCTGAAGTTTCATGTTCGCCTCCGCTGTTTCCAATTGTTCTTCTTCAGAGGCCTGACTGACTGGCTTTGCCTTAGGATCAATATTTACATACTTATGTTTTTCCATATTCAATCCCTCCTGAAGTTAGTATCAGCGTTATGGTTTACTTTTACCCGAGTTATTGCTGAAACGAACTTGAAAAATCAGGGATTTTTCATTAAGTAAATTTGACTGGATCATCTGCAAATTCCATTGCATTGTACTGAGCGCTGACATTGCTCCTTGAACATCTGTCCAACCTGGAATATCGAGCGATCTCCATCACGGCTCCGGTGATTTCTGTTACCTCTCCATTGTTCATGACTGGCGTGAGCGAAACGGCAAAAGTTTGACCGCCAATCTCGATTTCAAACACAATCTTTTCATTATTGATCCAGACACATTCATAGTATCTCTCAATTCTGGCAGCTTTCTCCGGAAGAAATTCAACCAGCTTCCTGCCATTCACATCATTAGGAGTGAAGCCAAGATCAGCCAGCAGGCCGCCGCCAATGAAATGATGGATGAAATCACCCCCTTTTTTCGTGAGCCTGAAGATGATGCCATTATAGGTCTGGATTATCTCCTCTGTCTCGCGCCATAATTTTTCATAAGAATCCTTCATGATGCTGTCATCTGCAACCGTCGAGAAGTAAAAGCCTCTCATAATGAAAAAGTAGCCGATTGCCTTATACAGATGGCCGGTGAAATTGTCGATGTCATATACACTCTGGTAGATGGTAAAAACGAGCTCGGATAAAAACAGAAACGTGAAAGCCAGCGCTACGTATAGATGCTGTCCGTTTTTGCCTTCAAAATAAAAGTACAGCGAAATCACAATCGAGATGAAGTGCAGGGAACTGACACCATATTCTATAAGATTTTTCAGCAGCGTCGTCCCTTCCCCTTCAATGACGAGTAAAGGGAAGCTTTGTTCATATTTAAAAATTACAAATGAGAGAGCGCAAATAATTGCTGTGCAAAGCGCTAGGCATGCCCTTCTCGGGTCAAGTTCGAGCTTCTTTTCTGGAAGAATCAGAACAATGACGATCATCACCGACTCAATGATCCGAGCTGAAACCCAGAAGGTTGTTGCCTTTGCAATCGAGCTGTCGGTAATGAAAAATGGCATCCCTTTGAACGTGAGGGTATGCAATAAATCAAGCATCCCGACAATGAAAAATAAGAATGACAAAAGCAGGATTTTGCTTGACCGGGAATATCCGAATGTTTTCCAGCCGTATAAAAAGATCGAAAAGGAAACGGCAATGCTGAAGAATTCCAAAATAGTATGGATGGCAAGATAATTATCAAGATTCAGATAAGATGAAAGGTTTTCGTGATATAAATGGATCAGCATCAATAGCATCACCGCGGCTAAGATATATAGCAAAAACCTTTCCTCAGACATGCTCTTCTCCATTTTCCTCACCTGCTCCTTGAGGAGGATATCGTTACTTTCATTATAAGCATTGAGAGTGCCTTCAATTTATTGCACATATATCAGTTTTGTGAACTGGATACATATATGGGTTTTGCTATTTTCCTTTTATTCGGTAAAGTGGTAGATAGAAAGATTTGAAGGACGTGTAGTGATGAAAATGAATGAACTTTTGCCCCGTTTTACCATGCCAGTACTGAAGGGTATCTTATTGACTTTGGCACTGGCACTGGCCGCGCGATTGATCGCAGGTCTGCCTTTCTTCTCGATCATGGGCCAGCTTGTCATCGCCATCATGCTGGGGATGGTATGGAGGGCGTCTGTCGGAGTGAACAGCGGCCTTTTGGAGGGTGCTTCCTATTCCAGCAAGAAACTGCTTCGCCTCGGAATCATTTTGCTTGGATTCAGACTGAATTTATACGATATTTACAATGCCGGTTCAACGGTGTTTTTAATCGCCTTCGCGAATTTGACCTTTGCACTGGCCATTGTCTATGGGTTAAGCCGCCTTTTCAAGGTCGAAAAAAGGCTTGGAATTTTGACTGCCTGCGGGACAGCGATTTGCGGTGCAGCCGCAGTGGTTGCCATCGCACCGGTCATCAAGGCTAATGAAAAAGAAACGGCCGTTGGTGCCGCCAACGTTGCCGTGCTTGGAACGATTTTCACGATTCTTTATACGCTCATATTCTCTAATCTTGACCTGACTGCACTTGAATATGGTGTATTCTCAGGTGGAACATTGCATGAAATCGCCCATGTGGTCGCCGCTGCTGACCCGGCCGGACAAGCTGCACTAGACCTTGCCATTATCGTAAAATTGACCAGGGTTGCTCTGCTAGTCCCGGTCGCGATTTTAATAGGGGTAATCCTTCAGCGAAAAGAATCTGGAGCTGCTGGTCAAAAAATGACACTCTCTACACTTCCGATTCCTTGGTTCATCCTCGGATTCCTTGCAATCAGTGCGTTCAACACGACAGGAGTTGTCAGCGCAGGGGCAGCATCAGCCATTGTCAGCTTCGCCTACCTGCTGATCGGAATGGCTATGGCCGGACTCGGGCTGAATGTCGACTTTAAATCATTCCGTCAAATGGGCGGGAAAGCATTGTCTGCAGGACTTGCGGGGTCGGTGCTGCTATCGGTTTTTGGGTATTTATTAGTCAGGTTATTTTATTAAGATAAGACGGTTTCCTTTTACATGAATATGGGTAGAGATTATGGGGTAAGTCGGAGAGATTATCGGGTAAATCTGAGAGATTATTGGGTAAATCCGAGAGATTATTGGGTAAATCCGAGAGATTATCGGGTAAATCTGAGAGATTATTGGGTAAATCTGAGAGATTATTTTGGAAATCGTAGAGATTGTATCTTATTTCGTAAGGATTATCGTGTAAAACGTAGTGATCAACTCATAAAACGTAGTGATTCCCATTTCGCCATTATCAAGGTAATTGTCTCATTATCTCAAAAAAGAAAGCGGCACATAGCCGCTTTCTTTCTTTTAATCTGCAAAAATCTTACCTGGATTCAGGATTCCTTTCGGATCGAGGGTTTTCTTTATCGCTTTCATGACTTCGTAAGCCGCTCCGTGTTCGAGCCGCTGGTATTTCGCTTTGCCGAGTCCTACTCCGTGCTCACCCGTACAGGTGCCGCCGCGTTTGAGGGCATAGTGGACGATTTCCTCGTTAATCCGTTCGCCTTCTTTTACCTCTTCCAAGCTTTCTTTATCAATCAGCAGCAGGACGTGGTAGTTGCCGTCGCCGACATGGCCGACGATCGAGCCTTCTATCACAGAGGCATCAATCAACTTACGGGTATGTAGAATGGCGCTGGTTAATTCGGATACCGGGACACTGACGTCTGTCAGCATGATGCTCTTCTTGCCAGCGGTGTGTTTGTAGGCGTAAAGAAGATTATGCCTTGCCTCCCAAAGCTGGTTGCGCGCTTTCGAATCTGCATCGAACTGGAAGCTCGTGCATCCATGATCCTTGACGATTTCACTGGCGAATTCAAGATCTTGGGCGAGTCCTGCTTCATTTCCATGGAATTCCATGAAAAGAGTCGTGTTTTCTTCGTACTGAGTAGCCATATATTCATTCACTTTTTTGACGGATTCCGCATCGACAAACTCAATCCGGGCAACGGGAATGCCGCCAGCTAAAATACCGACAACAGCATCGACGGCATTTTTTACAGAAGGAAACACTGCCCTGGCTGCAGTAATTGCTTCTGGAATGCCGTACACCTTCAAGGTGAGCTCGGTGATGACACCAAGTGTTCCTTCCGAACCGACAAACATGCCGTTCAAGTGTATTCCGGATGAAGACTTGGTTGCGAGGCTCCCGGTATGGATGATGTCACCATTTGCTAGTACGACCTCTAAATCCCTGACCTGGTCCCTCATGATGCCGTAACGGACAGAGGTCGTGCCGCTTGCATTGGTCGCCGCCATCCCCCCAAGCGTCGCATCAGCACCAGGGTCGACGGAAAAAAACAAGCCATGCTTCTTCAGTTCCTTGTTCAACATCGACCTTGTGACGCCGGGCTGGACCTTGACGAGAAAGTCGCTTTCCTTCACTTCCAAAATCGCATTCATCTGTGAAAGATCCAAAGAAATCCCACCATTTACCGGGATTACATGGCCTTCAAGGCTCGTTCCCAGCCCGAATGGCACAACAGGAATCTTCCACTCATTTGCAAACTTCAGCACCTTGCTGACATCCTCTTTATTCCTCGGAAAAACAACGGCATCAGGCAGGCGCGGTTCATGATAAGACTCATCGCGGCTGTGAAGTTCCAATATTGTTTCATTCACTGTTACAAGATCCTCACCTATGACACTCTTCAATTCGCCGATATCCAGTGCCATTTCCTCACCCCTTTTCTAGCACTTTTTGAAAAGCTTCCAGACTTAAATCAAAACTTTAACTAACGAATGGAATATTAACTATCAATCAAAAAACTTATGAACCCAGGTACCTAGCATAATAGGTTTTAGCTTTTACCGTATCATTTGTACCATGGACGAGCACCCTTCCATCCTGGAAAATGACCATTGTGATGTCATCATCCGGCATGAAACGCAGCAGGAATGGATTTCCTTTTACATCACCATTGTTTTTCAAACGGCCCGCAAGTTTTTCCAGATCGAGTTTTGCTTTTTGCCGCGGATTGATTTGGATCGTATTCCGGCCGCATAATGACACGTAATGAATCTGCTGCTGGGATGACCTGTCCAAAAATTCGTATTGATGATGGACACATGTCGGACATTCTGTATTTCGCCCCTGGCTTATATCCATTTGTAAAAACGAGTTATACCAGATATCCATCTGTTCGAGATTAGGATTCGATTCCGCCCCGACGAGCAGTTTAAGCGCCTCGACCGCTTCAAAGGATCCGATGATATCTGTGATTGGTGAAAGCACACCAATGCTGTCGCATGTATCCCCAAGCCCTGCAGGAACCGATGGAAATAAGCAGCGATAGCAAGGGGTTTGCCCCGGTTTAATGACGGCGAACATTCCCCGCGAGCTGACCGCGCCGCCATACACCCACGGAATGCCATGTTTTACGGCGACATCATTTATGAGATAACGGGCCATGAAGTTATCGGTCCCATCGACAATCACATCAAACCCTGTCAGTAAATCTTCGGCATTATCCAGTGTCAGATCCGCGATGATCGGCTCCACTTTTACCTCTGAATTGATTTTCTTCAGCTTTTTCTCGGCGGCGATAACCTTAGGCAGATTTTCGCGTGCATCGTCCTCATCATAGACGGTCTGCCGCTGGAGGTTGGAGAGTTCAACAAGGTCGCGGTCTATGATCCGCACATGTCCAACTCCTGAACGGACCAAATGATTCGATATGACCGTCCCCAGCGCTCCCATGCCGACAATGACGGCAGAGCTCTTCAATAGTTTTTCCTGGCCTTCCCTGCCAATTTGGCTAAATAACATCTGCCTTGAATAACGCTCCATTTCTATCATGCAAATCCCCTCTCTTCTAAATAGATTATATCTTGAAATAAATCTTTTTTTTAGATTGAATTTTCTCTATACTTAAGAGTAAGAGGAAAATAGGCCTCTTGTATTAATTTTTTCATTATGAAATGAAAGAGGTGGATTAGTTAAGATGAATCTTGGGGGATTTAAAAACAAAGAGGTCGTAGTTGACCTGACAAATGGCACTGTCGATTATCGTGGCATCAACGAAGAGGATGTAAGGAAGTATATCGGCGGCCGCGGTCTTGGGGTTAAGTATGTTTTGGACAACGGACCAGAGGTTGAACCTCTATCAGAAGAAAACATTCTTTGCATCATGACAGGCCCTGTAACGGGATCACGTTCTTCGATGAGCGGACGTCTTGCAGTCGTAACGAAGTCTCCATTGACTGGCACGGTTACTGACTCGCACATGGGTGGATGGACTGCAGCCCGTTTAAAATGGGCTGGCATCGACAATGTTATTTTCAAGGGTAAGAGCGACAAGCCAGTTTACCTTTACATCGAAAATGGCCAGGCAGAAATCCGTGATGCTTCTCAATTGTGGGGATTGGGAACACGCGCGACTGTCCAGGCTCTTAAAGACGCTCATGGTGAAGAAAATCTTAGCGTCATGACAATCGGCCAGGCTGGCGAAAACGGCGTGCGTTTTGCCGGTTTCATGAACGAACATGACCGTGCGGCTGGGCGCGGCGGTACTGGAGCGGTTGCAGGTTACAAGAAATTGAAGGCAATCGTCATCAAGGCTGCACAGAAGGGCAATATGCCTGAACCTGCACAAAAGGATGATTACAACCAGGCTAACAAGAAAGCGGTTAAAGCGATTCTTGAAGGCGGTCTGACAGCTCCGAACAAGGGTGGATTATCCGTATACGGAACAAACGTCCTTACTAACTTGATCAATGAAGTGGGAGCGCTTCCAACTCGCAACTCTCAATTGACTCACTGGGATGAGGCTGAAAAGCACTCTGGCGAATGGGTTAACGAGCATCTGCTTGTTGCCAACAATACATGCCACGCCTGCCCGGTCGGCTGTAAAATTGAAGTTGAAGTCAAGGAAGGTAAATATAAGACTCGCGTAGAGAGCTTTGAGTTTGAATCTGCATGGGCACTTGGTGCGAACAGCGGATTGAGCAACTCTGAAGCAATCGCATACTTAATCGACCTTTGCAACGAATACGGTATGGATACAATCGAGCTTGGACACGCATTCTCCGTTACGATGGAAGCCTTTGAAAAAGGCATCGTTGACGAGAAGCTTGACTGGGGCGATGCTGACGGCATGATCGAAATCACTCGCAAAATCGCGCACCGTGAAGGTTTCGGCGGCATCCTTGCTGAAGGACCTGCACGCGCGACAGCTGCATGGGGTGTTCCTGAACTGTCTATGTCAGTTAAAGGCCAGTCCATACCTGCTTACGATCCACGCGGTATCCAGGGAATCGGCCTAGGCTATGCAACTAGTAACCGTGGTGCCTGCCACCTTCGCGGCTACACAATCGCATCTGAAATCGCCGGCATCCCTGAGCCAACTGACCGTACAGTAGCAGAGGGCAAAGCTGAGCTTTTGAATGTATTCCAGAACCTGCTTTCATTCTCTGACTCTATGAATATCTGTAAATTCTCTTCTTTCTCTGAAAATGCTGAGCATTATGCTGAGCAATACAGCACAATGACTGGCATTCCGATGACAGCTGAGGATGTAATGCTTGCAGGTGAAAGAATCTATAACCTTGAGCGTTACTACAATAACCTTGCTGGCTTCGACAAGCGTGAGGACGACTTCCTTCCAAAACGCTTCACTGAAGAAGGCGCATCTGGAAACAGCGCAGGCCTTGTAAGCCGCATGGATATCATGCTTGAAGATTACTACAATGTCCGCGGCTGGAAAGACGGCGTTGTTACAGAAGCAAAACTTCGCGAACTTGGCATCATCGGCGAAGAAACAACTCCAGCTACAGAAGAAGTTTAATCGTTTTGAAGAAAACCAGGCAAAATTTGCCTGGTTTTTGTTTTTGAAAGATGCTGAAAAACTTTTTATAGCGAAAATGCAGATTTTATAGCAAAAATCTTATTTTTATTGCGAATTGGAAAAAACAACTGATTTTTTTCCAGCGCATCCTATCATGTAAAGATCGACTTGATCGATATAATTTGGAATGTGGTCGATATAATTGGAAAAGTGATCGATATATTCCGAAATGTGGTCGATATATTCCAATTTCCGCTGATAAAACTGAAAATGTGGTCGATATCTTCCTAAACCTACTATCTTACATAAGTGGCATCTAAATAAAATAAAAAGGTTCCAGCATTGAGATGCCGAAACCTACCCGCCTACCCGGGTTGTTTTATATCGATAATTTTTAATCAATTGTTCGAGCTCTTCCATGCTTTCTGCTGCAAATTGGATATGTACGGCATTGACGATGAAGGTTTTCGTGAATGACAGCTCGTCTTCACTCAATATCTCTGCTCTCCAGCCCTCAGCTTCATACACAATCGGAAAGGCATCCGTCACTTTCCTGCCTCCCAGTTCCTCAAAATATGTACCAAGATGTTCCCTGTTGATCCCGCGGAACTCTAGGATTCTATCAGCCATCTCAGCCACCGGCGACCGGTGGGAAGAGCGCAAACTGGTCGCTGTCTTTCACGAGTGTTTCCAGTTCATTGTCATGAACAATATTCCGGCCATTGATATAGACATGGACGAATGGCTTAAGATTCTTCTCTTCTGTAAAAATTTCCTCGTGCAAATCCGGGAACATTTCGCACATCTTGTCCAGCACATCGATTACCCGATCTCCATCGGGCTTCACTTCGACTGTCACGCCTCCGCAAATTTCCCTGAGATTCGCAAACACCTTAACCTGCATCCCCAACGCCCCTTTCTGCTCTCTTAATAATAAAATGAAAATTGAAAAATGTCATCAGCTCTTTCTGGCCAAACCCTATAGAAAACTTACGATTGTCCACCGACTATTTCGGCAAACTGCTTAATGATCGAGCGATTTTCGGCATCTGTATGAGTGACTAAGTAAAAATCTCTTTCGTACGGTTCAAACGTGTCGATGATGCTGATCCGCCCTGCTTTGGCGGCTGGTATCGCAGCCAATTTGGAGATAATACTGATTCCTAGACCTGCTTCCACTGCAGCAATAACGGATTCAGTGCTTCCAATCGAAACGGCGATCTTGAAGTCGTCTATTGCAAGTCCTTTTTCCGTCAAATAGTTCTCCATCTTCTTCCGCGTTCCCGACCCTTCTTCACGGAGGACAAAATCGAATTGCCGAATCTGGGAAATATCCGGTGATTCGGCATGGACTAATGGATGACCAACAGGCGCGATCAATACGAGAGAATCCGAGGCAATCGGCCTGCTATTAATCAGCCTGGAAGCAACTTTCATGCCGATGATTCCCGCGTCTATCTGATGGTTTTCCAGCTTATCCAGCATTTTTTTCGAATCCCCGATTTCAATCTTTACATCGACCTTTGGGTAAAGGCTGCGGAATTTTTTTATCCAGCCTGGAAGCAGATAGGTTCCAGGTATGGTACTAGCTCCGATCGTCAGGGTGCCAGTCAGAGTTCCTTGAAATTCCCCGAGTTCGTCTTCAAGTGTCCTCCAGCGCCTAGCAATTTCCTTCGCAGCCGTGTAGACCAACATGCCTGCAGAGGTGGGTCTGATTCCAGCCGCTCCCCTGTCAAGCAGTTCAAACCCGAGGTCATCCTCCAGACCTTTGATTTTCTGGCTGACGGATGGCTGTGAGCTTTTTAGCGCTGCAGCAGCATCCGAAAAACTATTTTTTTCCACTACCATGATGAAGGCTTCAAGCTTTTTAAGATTCATAGCACTTCTCCATTTCCCACTTATATACTTTCATTCTAATATGGAATACACTTCTATGGACAATTTATTTAAACATGCAAAATTTAACTTCGGAAATAGTATTGACATATTATTATCTGAATATTATTATAGTTCTTGTAAATATATTTCAGAATAATAAAATCGATGACGAGAACAAGTCCTTTATGGAGCTGATCCACAGAGAGCCGGAGAGTTGCTGCAAGCCGGCGTTCAGGTTATATAGGAACATCATCTCTGAGATGCTGAGCTGAACAATTCATTTCTAGTAAGCTTTGCCGGCTTGTCCGCCGTTAAATGGAACACGTATGATGGTACGTTGATGAGGGCCGCATGTTTTTTGCGGAATCAGGGTGGTAACGCGAGCATAACTCGTCCCTATTTTCAGGGACGAGTTTTTTGTTTTCATATGTATAATATTTCCGTTCCAACTTTCCTATACTCTCAGTGCCAACAATTATATTAGGAGGAGAAAAAGGATGGGAAGCTTAAGAGGTAAAGAAACACTTACGATCGGTCTAATGTTATTTGCATTATTTTTTGGTGCAGGAAATCTCATTTTCCCGCCATTTTTAGGACAGGAAGCAGGAGCTAACTTTTGGCCGGCAATGCTTGGGTTTGTTGTAACCGGTGTTGGTCTACCTCTTCTATCAATCGTGGTCATTTCCATGGCAAAAGGTGGGATTAAGGAAATCGGCTCCAGGGTTCACCCGGCTTTTGCAATCGCTTTCAGCGCTGCCGTGTATTTATCAATCGGGCCATTCTTCGGGATTCCGAGAAGCGCAAATGTTGCCTTCGAAATGTCGGTCAAACCATTCCTGACTGATGCAGGGACGCATACAATGTCCCTTCTGGTTTTCACTGTAATCTTTTTCGCCCTTGTTTTTTGGGTTACGTTAAACCCTTCAAAGATGGTCGAACGGATTGGCAGCATCCTGACGCCAGTTCTGCTCGCAGCTATCATCCTGCTGGTATTCGGAAGCTTCTTCAAACTGGAAGGATCTTTTGGCGAAGTGTCCGACAAATATGCGGCAGCACCATTTGCTACAGGATTCCTTGAGGGTTACCTGACAATGGACACAATCGCTGCATTGGCATTCGGAATCATCGTTGTCGGAGCAATCCAGCAGAAAAACACGCTTGAACACAAGCAGGTTGTAAGAGAAACTCTGAAAGCCGGCGTAATTGCAGGTATTGGACTTGCTTTCGTCTATGTAACAGTTGGCCTTCTTGGTGCTAAAATGGCATCATATGGTACGTACGACAATGGCGGTACGATTTTAACAGAATCCGCAAAGATGATGTTTGGCACACCCGGCATGCTGCTGCTTGGCTTGATTGTAACGCTTGCGTGCTTCACAACTGCAGTAGGCCTTGTAGCGGCGACAAGCCAGTTCTTTGCCAAGATGATGCCAAAAGTTTCATATAAGACTTTTACACTTGTGATCACTTTGGTCAGTTTAGTCATCGCCAACCTTGGCCTGAACCAGATCATCTCGATTTCGGTTCCTGTATTGATCGTTCTGTATCCAATCACAATCGTACTTGTCGTTCTGTCCTTCCTGGACCGTTTCTTCAAAGGCAGCCGTGGCGTTTATGTCGGAGCCGTTTTCGCAGCAGGGATGGTCAGTGTCGTAGATGGATTGAAAACATTCGGTATTGAATCAGATGTCCTCGCATCCATGTTAAAATCGCTTCCTCTATATGCTGAAGGACTTGGATGGTTCCTGCCTGCCCTTGTCGGAGGATTTGCTGGATGGGCTTTTGAAAAATTGGTATTATCCAAGGGTATGAAGCCAGCTTCTGAGTAAGTACATCATTGAATGACTGAACCGGGCATATTTAAAATGCCCGGTTTTTTGTTATCAGAAATATTACCAATAAACACGAAAGGTATATTACAAAAACATTTCAATTCTCTTCCGACTTCCTCTTACTCACGCCGTTTTTCCATATATCTTCTAAAATTAAACATTCATTACCTTATTAACGGACTTTGAATAACTCATTATTACGCTATATTACAATAACTAGCCCCTAAGTCCTTAACTAGATATCTTTTTTTACATCCCCGGACTTTCGAACTGATTTATAAATCAACTCAAACCGCTTCCATTTTCTTACGGAATCGTTTCCATCACTACTCTATTAACACCTCGGGACTTATGACTCTGGGCCATTTACTAGTATATACAGGTGTTGACGTTAGTCTGCTAAATCAATAAAGTCGGAGAGGTAGAAAAAATGAATGGAGAGTTGTAGACATGAGACCAATAAACAAAACGCTCAGAGTGTTCGTCATTATCAGTACTGTTGTAATGCTGGCACTTTCAGCAAACTTAAGCTCTGCCTTTGCTGCTGTTACACAGCCAGAACCAGATACTCCTTTAAAAAAGGAAAATCTGCAAAAGCTGTCAGCTCAAAGCGTAAAGAAATTGGACAATGGCGTTCAATTTGATTTAGGAGAGTACAATGCATTTATTCGTATTTTTTCAAAAGATCTTGTAAAAGTCTCTATTTTAAAAGATGGCGAGAAGGAAGAGTTTTCTCCTGCCATTAAAAAGCAACAATGGGAGACTCCAAGATTCAAGACACAGGATGGTCGGAAGGAATTCACTATTTTGACTAATGAACTGACCATCAAAATCAGCAAGGCACCATTCGGTGTTAAATTCATGGACAAGCAAGGCAATGTCATTAATGAAGATTACATGCAAAATGGTTCTGCAGCTGGTTACGAAAACGGCAAGCCTTATGTTTTCAAGAAAACAAATAAAGGCGAGAATTTCTACGGTTTTGGAGAGCAGGCTGGCTTGAACTTCAACCAGCGTGGCGAAAGCATCGGAATGTGGAATACAGATGCTTATTCTTATAACAAAGACACAAAGTATGTTTATACATCTATTCCTTTCTTTATTGGTTTGAAGGATAAAAAGGCTTACGGAATTCTTTTCGACAATTCCTACCGTTCTTACTATGAAATGGCGAGCGAGTCAGATGACTACTATTACTTCTATGCGAATGGCGGCCCGCTGACATACTACTTCATGAACGGACCAGAGATTTCCGATGTATTGGATGTTTATACAGAATTAACTGGTAAAATGGATCTTCCTGCAGAATGGACACTTGGTCTGCACCAAAGTAAATGGGAATACAAAGCGGATGAAATCGTGAATGTCGCGAAAACATACCGCGAAAAGAAAATCCCTTTAGATACAATGCACTTTGATATTGATTATATGGACGGTTACCGTGTATTCACTTGGGACGAGAAATACAAACAGGCATTGAAGCAGCTAAAATCCATGCCTGGATTCCATGCGATCGCGATAAACGATCCAGCTGTTAAGCAGGATGAAAACTATCGTCTGTATCAGGAAGGCACGAAAAATGATTACTGGGCAAAGAATGCTGATGGAACACCATTCATTGGTCCAGTTTGGCCAGGAGCATCCGCTTTCCCTGACTTCTCAAAAGAAGAAGTACGCAATTGGTGGGCTAAGAACCACAATGTATTATTTGATGCTGGAATTGACGGCGTTTGGAATGACATGAATGAACCAGCTGTCTTCCTTGATGACGCAAAACACAATCACACGATGCCATTAGATTCTTATTTTGGCTATGAAAATGATAAAAAACTGCAGACCGAATATCACAATCTGTATGGACATGACGAAGCGGAGGCTACGTATGATGCTTGGGCAATGCACAAGCCAACTGAACGTCCTTTTGTTTTGACTCGTGACATGTTTGCCGGAACACAGCGCTATGCGGCACTATGGACTGGCGATAGTGTAAGTAACTGGGAACACCTGCAAATGTCAATCCCTATGAACACGAATATTGGTCTTTCAGGGGTTTCATTCGTAGGTAATGATATCGGCGGTTTTGCTAAGCGACCAGACGCTGAATTGTTTGCACGTTGGATTGAGGTCGGGGCATTCCTGCCATTCTCTCGTATCCACTATGATAGCGATGCAAAATCCGAAATCAAGCAGGGCCAGGAGCCTTGGGCATTTGGTCCAGAAGTTGAAGAAATCTCTAAGAAATATATTGAAATGCGTTACAAGTTGTTGCCTTACCTTTACAATGCGTTCAAGGATTCTTCTGAAACAGGCAAACCGGTTCAGCAGCCACTTGTCTACCATTACCAGGAAGATGAAAACACATATGACATCAACGACCAGTTCATGTTCGGTGATTCTATGATGCTTGCTCCTGTTGTGACTCAAGGTCAGACAAGCCGTGATGTTTACCTTCCACAAGGTGAAACATGGGTAGATTATTGGACAAACAAAGAGTATAACGGCGGACAAACAATCAAGGTAGACGCACCACTTGGTCACCTGCCAATTTTCGTGAAGAAGGATTCAATGATCCCGACTCGTGAAGCTCAACAATATACTGGTGAAAAAGACCTTACGAATCTTGTATTGGACACTCATCTTAAAAATGAAGCAACATATAGCTTTTATGAGGATGACGGCGAATCACTTGACCACCGCAATGGCGAATTTGATGTGACCGACTTCCAAATCAAGAAAAAGCATAACAAAATCGTATTCTCTAAGACGATGTCAGCGGACAATTTTGATTCAGCCATTGAGCAATACACATTGAAGCTGAATAATGAAAAAGCGCCTAAGAAGGTCCAGGCAGCTCGCAATCATTATAAAGCTGCTAAATCAATGAATGACATGACAGCAACAAAGCGTTCATACTTCTATGATTCTGGAACAAAAACATTGTATGTTAACATTCCAGCTAATGAGCGCAAAAATGTACAAATTAAATTTTAATGACTCTAGGGACTAATCACTTACGATTAGTCCCTTCTACTATTCTTTGAATTGGTGGTGATTTAATGAAGCAAAATAGAATATGGTTATCCCTGTTATTGATCTTACCTATTTTTCTTCTCGTGTTTGATTTTTGGCCACATCCAAAAGAAATACCCCAAAAGCAAAAGCCGGTAGAAGTCCAGCATCTATTCACAGATCTACAAACGAATAAATCGCGCTACACTCCTGGTGAAAAGGTAAATCTTAATCTAAATACGGATTTGAAAGATTATAAAATCAAAGTTTCGTATTTTCATTTAGATAAAAAATTGAAAGAGGAAGAATTCACGAACCGAGACTTCTGGTCGTGGGTTCCGCCGATGAAAGATTTTAGAGGGTATCTTGTTGAAGTTAAATTTTACAATGAGAATGCAGTACAAACTGAGACAATCGCTGTCGATGTATCCAGTGACTGGAGCAAATTCCCGCGTTACGGATTCCTTTCCAAGTTCAACGAAATGCCTTACGAGGATCTGGAGAAAACAATCTCTACTTTAAACCGGTATCATCTTAACGGTCTACAATTCTATGATTGGCATTTTGAGCATCAACAGCCACTTAAGCTGAACTCTGACTCCCCCGCTTCACACTGGCAGGATGTTGCGAACCGGGAAATATCTCTTCATACCATAAAACAATACATTGCTTTGGCCCACGATCGTAATATGGAGACAATGGCTTACAATTTATTGTATGGATCTTTCGAAGACCGGGGGCTGGCATATGAGTGGCATCTGTTCAAGGATCGGGAACGAAAAAAGATCGACCAGCACCCCCTTCCTGACCAGTGGAAAAGCAATATCAACATCATGAACCCTACAAACCCATGGTGGCAGGATTATCTGATTGACCAGCAGCGAATGGTCTATGAAGCACTTCCCTTCGACGGATGGCATATTGACCAGTTAGGTGATCGAGGTGAGGTCTTTAATGAATGGGGAGACAAAGTTTTGATTGATGAGAGCTTTGCTCCTTTTTTAACAAAGATTAAAAACAGCTTTCCCGAAAAACAGATTGTCATGAATGCAGTGAATCAGTATGGGCAAGCATCCATCTCACAGGCATCACCGGATTTTTTATATACGGAAGTCTGGGATGAATATAAATATTACAATGACCTGAAAAAAATACTGGATGAAAACTCTGCTCTTTCAAGCGGGAAAAGCTCGGTTCTTGCAGCATATATGAATTACCAGCACTCCAACCAGCCTGGGGAATTCAATGAACCAGGAATATTTCTTGCGAATTCGGTCATTTTTGCTAATGGCGGTGCTCATCTAGAACTTGGGGAACATATGCTTTCCAAAGAATATTTCCCTCATGACCAGTTAAAGCTTCCAGCAAAGTTAGAAAAGAAAATGATCTCTTACTATGACTTCCTTACCGGATATCAAAATTTGTTAAGAGATCAGGCAAAAGCATCTGAGGTCTCCCTGGAATCGAAAGAGGGTTTGCCGTTGACGACTGAACAAGCCCAACAGAATAAAATATGGGTGATTGCCAAAGAGAAAGAAGAAAACAAAATATTTCATTTCATTAATTTCCTCGATGCTAATTCGATGGAATGGCGGGATACAAATGGCTCCCAGGCAAAACCGGAGACGAAGAAAAACCTTCACTTTGTTTTGGATGAACGAAAAAAAATAGAGAAGATATGGATGGCTTCACCGGATCTTAAAGGTGGTAAACCCTTTACCGTCCCCTTTAAACAAGAGGGAGAAAAAACCTTTTTCACTTTGCCTTCACTCACCTATTGGGATATGGTTGTGATTGATTATTTCTGATGAAAAAGAGGCTGCACGCGGCAGCCTCTTTTTCAATCCTTTATGCTCTCTTAAACGGCCACCAGTTTGCCTGGCCGAAGTTTTTCACCATGACCGGGATGAACAGCGGAAGCATGATGAAGGCGTATAGGAATAATCCTACAAGGATGATGGATGCGATTTGCAGCAGCGACATCATTCCTGAAGGCATCATTGCGGCGAATGTTCCGCCGAGGATGACTGCCGCTGAGATGATGACAGTACCCATCTTTTTCATCGAGAGCAGCATGGCATCCGAGATTGATAGATCCTTATATTCATTGAAACGGTCCATCAAGAAGATACTATAGTCAACTCCCAGTGCAACTAGGATGACAAAGGCAAAGAATGGGACAGCCCAACTGATTCCTGTGTTGCCCAGGATATCGACGAAAATGACTTCGTTGACAGCCATCGATGTATAATACGTTAAAATCAATGAGCCAATGATGTAGACCGGCATGATGATTGAACGGAACAGGAACACAAGGATGATTCCGATACCAAGCAACATCAATACAACTGTGCGGGAATAATCCTGGCCTGACATTGTATCAAGGTCTGTGTTCGTGCTTGTGATACCGCCAATTGCCACATCTGCATTCTCAAGCTTCGTTCCTTTGGTCGCGCGGTCCACTGCAGACTTGATTTCATCAATCTGTGCCATTGCTTCGTTCGAATAAGGGTTCGCTTCAAAAATAACATCCATCGTCATGACTTTGCGATCATCGGACATATAGACATCAAATACTTGTGCGAATTCTTCATTCTCAAGAACATCAGCTGGCAGGTAAAAACTGTTCGAACTGGATTCTGCCAGCCCTGACAAGTATTCCTGAGCCGAACCGAGGCCTTTAGACACTTGGTTCAATCCATCTGCACTCTGGCTGAGGCCGTCTGTCAGCTGGTTCAATTGGCCGCCAAGACCCCCAAAGCCAGCCAGAAGCTGCTGTTGCCCAGAATTGATACCAGATAGTCCATTTGTAAGCTTAGGGAAATTGTCAACAATTTGTCCCTGGCCAGCAGCAAGCTGGTCAAGGCCTGCCTGCTGCTGCTCGATTCCATCAATCAGCTGCTGGAGTCCAGGGCCGAATTTTTCCTGCTGTGCAAGGGCTGTGGCAAAGCCTGCGTTTGCTTGTTTCATGCCTCCATTAAGCTGCGCGAGTCCGTCGTTCAGCTGATTCAGGCCTGCTGAGGCTTTCGACAGCTCAGTTTCTAAATATTCCACCTGGCCTTTGATTTCCTGATAATTTTGATCAGTTTTCAGGCTCTCATCTCTATTTTCCAAATAGCCGAATAGCTGGCCATTGGCTTGTGTGATTCCATTTGTAAGCTGCGTTATGCCATCGCCAGTCTTTTTATATCCTGCTTCAAGCTTAGCCAGGTTGGACTGCATCTCCACATACCCTGCCTGCAGCTGCTTATACCCTGCCAGCAATTCCTCTGCTCCGGCTTTAGCCTCAGCAAGCCCTGCCTTCAACTGGTCAGAGCCGGCAGAGCCCTGGCGGATGCCATTCTCGATTTTCGCCAGGTTGGTCTGGATTTCACCTAAACCTGATTTAATTTCACTCGTACCATTGATCAATGCGTTGATTCCATCAGCTGCACCATCCAGCTCCGGAGCTGATTTTGACAGCTCGGTTTCAGCTTCCTGCAAGCCTTCGCTGATTTTATCCAAACCTTCTTTCCCTTCTCCAAGGCCGGAACCAAGTGTTTCGGCTTGTTTTGAAACGAAGAAGTCCTCAATTGGTTCTCCTGTCGGTCTAGTGACAGAGCGGACATTCGCGACCAAATCGATTTTTTCCAGCTCCGCGCTGATTTTCTCAGCCAGTTCGATATATTCAGCCGAATCCATTCTTTCATCATTTTTCAGGATGACCTGTGTCGGCATGGACTCGCCAGGGCCAAAGCTGTCGGCAATCGCATTGAAAGCCTTGATGGAGTTTACATCGCCGCTGATCTCATCAAGTGAGTTATAGCTGAGCTTGCCATCATAGGCGATCAGGAATGGCACGCACACTGCAGCAACAATTAATAAGCTCAGAAATGGGCGTGCGAGTGAAAAGCCGCCGACCATGCCCCAAAGCTTGCTCTCTCCGTGTTCAGCACTGCTCTTGGATGGCCAGAAAACCTTTTGCCCTAAAACAGCCATAAAAAACGGGACAATAGTGAATAATCCGACCAAAAGCATCGCAACACCAATCGCAACAGCTGCTGCGGACTGATACAGGATAAACTGGGAGAAGCCGATCGCTGCAAAACCGATCATAACGGCTACACCGCTGAAAAACACGGTACGCCCTGCATTCTTGTATGTTGCCACAATTGCATCAGGCACGCTTTCATTGTGTGCCAGCTCTTCCTTAAAGCGGCTGAGCAGCAAGATGCAGTAATCCGTCCCAATCCCAAACAGTACCGCCACCATGAAAATCTGGGTATAGTTCGAAAGTGGGAAATCCAATTTGTCGACGAGCACCGCTACGATCGATTGCGATACAAGGTATGACAATCCCACTGTCAATAATGGAATAACCGGTGCAATGACAGACCTGAATACGAGCAGCAGCACGACGAGGATAAAGACAACCGTGATACCCTCAGTCTTCTTAAGCCCTTCTTCAGAACTGCTCATCAAGTCTTCGTTGATGAGCCACTGACTTGTATAGTAATGGTCAACATTAATGTCCTCAATCGTTTCATAGAGAAGCTTGCTGACTTCACTCGGTTCGCGGTCATTCCAGCTTACCGAAACAGAAGCAAGGATTGATTTGCCATCTTCTGATACAAGCTGGTCCTTCAAACTCTCTTCATTGAAATGCGTCAGGATATCGGTGATTCCAATCTCCTCACTATTTTTTTCAAGCTCACGGATCGCTTTCTCCACTTCTTTGATTTCACTCTGAGTCAATTTCTTTTCATTATGGAAAACAAGTGCGACCTGGGTTTCATCCCCGCCGCCTTCCTGTTTCCGGACATCATCCATGATCTTCCCGGCAAGCGTCGATGAATATTCATCCGGGACAGTAATCTGCCCTTTTTCCCGGACCAAGTCCGCCATGTTCGGCGCAGCCATGAAAAATCCAGCAGCAACCAGAATCCACGCGATAATGACAAACCATTTCTGTTTTATGATGAAGTTCACGTCTATTCCACCTTAATCTTTCTTTCTTTTAAAATTTCATTCACCTTGTCATACGTGTTCAAGAACTGGATGATTTCGCTTTGGTCAAATCTCGAAATAAACGACTCTACCAATGCCTGAATCCGTTCCTCTGTCTTCTGGAACAATTCGTTCCCTTTTTCAGTCAAGGTCAGATAGACAACACGGCGGTCATTCTCATCCCTGGTCCTAAGTATCAGGCCCTTTTCCCACATCCTCGTGATGATCGCCGTAATCGCACTTTTTTTGACATCAAATACTTCAGCCAGCTCTGTTGAAGTACAAGTGCCAACATTATTGATATACCTCAATGTATAGTGCTGGTCATTCGTAAGATCGGAGCCAATTTGTTCCTTAATAAGGCCCTCGGCAATTTTATTGACCGAAAAAGAAACATTGATATAATGGTCGACTAAATCCTTGATCGATTTTTCACACATAATTATCTATTCACCTCACCAAAAACTTATTCTCTCATTGAACTGTTCAACTATTTAACTATTAACCACATTAACTTTAAAATATTTTGTTTTTGCTGTCAATCCTGATTGCCAAGAAAAAAGACTGCCATGTTTCCGGCAGTCCAGCAGGTTAAAATGTGTTATAAATATTGGCGCATTCTTCTCCCGTCGGTTCATAAAAACAGTGAAGCTTAAAGCGGCCAGCATGCGGCTGATTGTACCAGGTCGGAGGACAATCTCCCGGCGGCCGGAAATACCATAAGCTGAATTTTGCCGGCCATAGCCTTTCACCTTTTATCGCCCGCCTCGCCAGCCTTTTTTCTATTTCTCTCGCTCTTTGGTAAAAGTAGCCCTTCTGCACTGCCTCAAATGCATGTTCCTGATAAATCATCTGCGGAATCGTCCGCAAATTTTTAAAGTCCGAACAATTGGCTCGAATCCGGTTGATCCCTACATTCCCCACCATCAGCATCCCTTGCTGGCCTTCACCTTCAGCCTCTGCCCTCAACAGCCGTGCCAGTAAATCTATATCTGCTTCCGTATGCTTTACTACCATGGCATGACCTCCACCACTCGATAATATCAGCGAATATCCCGCGGTCGGTGCAGAATAAACTCCTTCTTTACCCATCTTATTTTCCACAAGCCTGGCCTATACGGATGTATTGATAATTTCCATTAAATCCGGATAACGAATGGCAGAGTTTTGTATAAGATGTTAGGAGAATCAAAGGACGGAGTTTTTTTATGGATAATGAGCAGAAAGAACTTTATGGAGCTTGGGTACAGGCAACCGGAACCACTCTCGCTGCCGTCGGAAGCACTCCTTTGAAAAATTTTACTGAAGATCAGCTAAACAGCTTTAATTTATGGGGGAATGAACTTCAGGCACTTGGCAATTCCCTGATGGCGGATAGCGAGGTCCAAATTACGGCAAGCAAAATCGGCAATCAAATTCAGGCGGCCGGAAACGTCACAGTCATAGCCGGCATTGTTCTTTTTGGGAATAACCTGACCGGACAAAACCTTGATATCAAAGGAAATCTGATGCAGGCGACTGGCGGGAGCCTTGCTTTGTCCGAAATCCTTGGAGATTCTCCTTCAGATGAGTTTTTCTATGACCTGTATGGGAACCTCTTGCAAATCATAGGAAACTCGATGCAGGCAATTGGTGGAATCATTTCGCTGCGAGGCGGAAACGGCGATAACATCAATACTGCCGGCAGCTGGATCCAGGCGGTTGGCTCCATTATTCAGGCGGTTGGAATCAGCAAAGAAAAACTTGCTGATACTGGTTCCGACACACAATAATTCGCTTCCACCCGATTGGAAATATAACATTACCTTTTTAAGGTAATAAAGCAATTTCAAGAAAATATTTATCAGGGATTAATAAAGTAAAAAAGCATCTTGCTCATATTGAGTAAAATGCTTTTTTATTATAAATATGTCTTTTTTACAGAAACCCCTCAAACAAAGTGCTAAGTTCCTCTTTTTCATATAAAAACAACTTTCTTCTCAAATGTTCTCTTTCCTCTTCAGTCAATGAGAACTGTACACCATAATGTAATTCACTATTTTCCCTTTCCTGCTTCCACCCCGTGTGTCCTTTAAGTTTTACTATTTCGTCAAACAATTCCAGTTCAAATTGTAAAATGATATCTTCTGTTATCGGCAAATGTAATGTAGAAGAAAAGGACAAACCACCTTCACCAATATTCAAAACTTTTACAGTTGTATTTCCAATTTTTATTTTTTCCCCTTTGATTTCAGTAATGGTCATTTCTGCCATTATTGGTGGAGCAAAAACTAGACGATAAAACATCCGCCTGTTTCCGGCTGGAAAATTTTCTTTTCCTTCTTTTTGAAGTATTTTCTTATCTTCATACAGCAACTTTGTAAACTGTTCTGGCTTCAATGGCTTACTGAATAGATACCCTTGGAGAAACTGGCAATTTAATTCCTGAAGTAGTTTCTGCTGTTCTCTCGTCTCTACCCCTTCTGCAACAACCTTTAAATGAAAGCCTTCTGCTAGCATGATAATCGATTTTACAATCGCTAAATCCCCTTCATTTTCTAGCATATCCCTAATAAAAGAACGATCTATTTTAATATAATCAGCATTGAATTTTTTTAAGTATCCGATTGAGCTGTATCCAGTCCCAAAATCGTCAATTGAGATAGCAATCCCCAATTCCTTTAACGATTTAAAAGTATTTAATACGGCAGTCTCACTTTTGATAATGGAATCCTCTGTGATTTCTATTTCCAAGAGTTCAGGTGAAAGATCGTATTGAATAAGATAATTTTGAAAAATCGGTACTAAATCGGCTTTTAAGAAAGTTTTTGCGGACAGATTTATGGAAATTGGGACCGGATTGTACCCTTTTCCTTTCCACTTATAAAGTTGCATACAGACTTGCTTGAGGACCCATTCGCTAATTTCGTGTATCAACTCTGATTCTTCTGCTAAAGGAATAAATTCAATTGGAGAAACCATCCCCCATTTTGGGTGGTTCCACCGAATCAGAGCTTCTGCTCCTACAATATCTCCAGAAAAACTATTAACCCTTGGCTGGTAATGAAGAAGCAACTGCTCTTTTTGAATAGCTTTTCTTAAATCACTCTCTAACATAAATAATTTATAGGACTCGATATTTAAGGATCTTGTAAAAAGTTGAACATTGTTTTTGCCCATCTCTTTAGCGCGATATAAAGCAGCATCAGTGTTCATCTTTAATTCTTTTATCGTATTAGCGTCATCAGGAAAATTACCAATCCCTACACTGGCCGTAATATTAACCTCGTAACCTTCTATAGTAAACGGCATTTCGATTTCTTTGATGATTCTTTTTCCCAACACAACTGGATCGTTAGAATTAGATTTGTTATTCAGAATGATGGCAAATTCATCTCCGCCATTTCTATATAGGGAATCTGGCTGAATTATGAGTGAGGATAATCTCTTTGAGACTTGGCGAAGAAGTTCATCTCCTATTTCATGTCCCAGTGTATCATTTACAAATTTAAAACGATCCAAATCTATATAAATCAAAGAGAATGTATCTTCACGTTCAACGGTGATTTTCTCAAGCTCAGCCTCAAACATTCTTCGATTCGGCAGCTCTGTCAGGTAATCATGATAAGCAAAAAAGTTCATCTTTTCTTCTGAAAGTTTTCTCTCAGTAATATCCTGGACAATTCCGTCCAGTCGAACAAGTCTTTTTTCCGAATCAAGAGTGGGGAAGGTTTTATCCTCAATCCACTTTATCTTACCTGAGGCATCAATAATTCTGTATTGATGGTGAAGCATTTCTCCCTTAACCAAGTGATTTTGCAATACTGAAAATTGTTCCTTATCCTCTTGGTAAATAATCTCTCGCCATACTATTTTTCCCGATAGGAAATCTTCATTCGTGTATCCAGTGATTTTTTCCAAACCAGGTGATGCATAAAAAACTTGCTTTGTGGAAAAGTCCAATGCCCAAATACCTATATCTATATTTTCGACAACCGTCTCAAACTTTCTTTCACTTTCTTTTAGCTTACTTTCAGTAATTACCTGGCCTGAAATATCATGAAGAATTCCAATCAGTCTAATAATGTTCCCATTCTCATCTGTTTTGGCCTCTGCTCTTGTATGAACAGTAATAAAAGTGCTATCTGGCTTTCTTACCCTATAAACCATATCCATAGTTGTTCCACTCTTCTTCGTTCGCTGGAAATGGTAGTCAAATATAATACGATCTTCGGGATGTATCATTTCAAGAAAGTTTTGGTAAGCAGGTACAAAACCTTGATTTTTTTGAATACCAAGGATCTGATACAGCTGGTCAGAGCAATAAACAATATCATTCTCAAGGTCATAGTCCCAGCTTCCAAGCATGGCAACTTCCTGGGCTATGTTAAGGCTATTGGTAATTTTTATTAATTCTTCTTCTTTTTGATCCAAATTGCTTAAATCTTTAGCAAAACCATATACACCAGCAATTTCTCCGTTTATTTCAAGAGGGATATTAGTAATATTCATGTGAACAAAATATCCGTCTTTATGAAGAACTTTACAGTCGTATGTCTGAGGTATGCCTTGAAGGGCTAGATGAAAATGATGCATCACTTCTTCTAAATCCTCAGCTTTAACATATTTGGTAAAAGATCCTTTCACCTGATTTGGACGGTATCCGATAAATGTTTCAATACTATGGTTGCAACTTATGAAATTGCCATTTGAATCAATGGTAAAAATAGCATCTGGATGATGTTCAAATAACGCAGAAAATAACTCTGGGTGAAAATCTTTTGCTATGTGTTTTTCCTTTACTTTCTTTGACTTACTCAATAAGAAATCTGCCGGCTTAAAAAGTGTGGTAATAATCCCCATTTGAGTCCCTTCTTTTCTTCCTGTTTTTAGTGTTTTTGACTATATAATTCACAAGAGGTTGAAATAGATTATGTAATCTCTAATTCTTAGCTTCTATTTACAGATTCATCTGGCAATACTCAAAAACTTCACCAGAAGCCCACCAATTAACACTACAGCTATAGTGTTTTCTAATATCCATTATCGAAAAGATCGCGTTTAAAATTAATCACCTAACCTTCTCATTTTCAGGTATTGGTAAGAACAGGAACGCATTCCTAGAATTTTTTATCTAGTCTTCCTTTTTAGAAGTTTGATAGAGTTTAGATCTTGATTATGGCTATTCAATAGGAAATCCTGGGAATTCCAGGCACTTTTGAGAGATAGGAAGGGATTCCTAGGAAGGGAAAGAAAAAACCTTGAGGAAGGGCCTCAAGGTCAATATATTATTTTATCTTTTTAAATATTTTTTGGTTTCCTGCCAATTCTTCATAACGATTTGCCCGCTCTGTAAAGGCAATGGATTCCTTATCGCCTAGGCCGAGCACGCCAAACATCCCTAAGCTTTCGTAAAAAAGCCCATGCACTTTTTCCTGCAGATTCTTATTAAAATAGATTAATACATTCCTGCATAATATGACATTAAATTCATTGAAGGAACTGTCTGTAACTAAATTATGCTGGGCGAAGACGATATTTTTCGTCAGAAACGAGTGGAACTTAACTCCTTGAGCCGTAACTTGATAATAATCAGAAAAAGCTCCTTTTCCGCCAGCCTGGATATAATTATTCGTATACTTTCTCATTTGATCCAATGGGTAGATTCCGGATTTAGCAACTTTTAAAACATCCGCATTAATATCGGTTGCATAGATCTTCACCTTATTATAAAGCCCCTCTTCATGAAGAAGCATAGCCATGGAGTATACCTCTTCACCTGTTGAGCAGCCCGCATGCCATATTCGGATAGAGGGATAAGTGCGGAGAAGCGGCACGACGTTCTCCCTGAAATTCAAAAAAAACAGTGGATCGCGGAACATTTCCGTTACATTAATGGAAAAATCATCAATCAGTCTTTTTAAACAGCCTGGATCATGTAAAACTTTTTCTAAAAGACCCGTAATGCTTGATAGCTTTTCCGCATGAACTCGGTGCCAAATTCTTCGGCGAATCGAATTATAGGAATAGTTTCTATAGTCATACCCACACCAGGAATATAGCCCTTGGAGAAGCAAATCTATTTCAATTCTTTCAAGATCCCCGGGACTGTCTTGAACATACTGTTTAATTTTATATCCTGTTGTTACGTTCATTCAAGATTCCTTTCTTGCCGGTAAAGCCATACTCTTATAAGTGAGATCAACTGATCAGGCTCAACTGGTTTTGCGATATAATCTGATGCCCCAGCCTCGATACACTTTTCCCGATCTTCTTTCATTGCCTTTGCGGTTAATGCGATAACAGGCAGGTTGTGGAACTGAGAAATAGACCTTAATTTTCGGATGGCTTCGTAACCATCCATTTCTGGCATCATGATATCCATCAGCACTAAATCGAAATCAGCATGGCTCTGCAAGAGGTCAAGGCCTTCCTGTCCATTCTCTGCAAATGTAATATCCATCCCATAAAGTTCGAGAATACTGGATAATGCATACACATTCCGGACATCATCATCAACGAGAAGAATCTTTTTCCCTTCTAGATCCGGTAAATCTTTGATATTCCCGGTTACGTCTTTATCATTGAGCACTTCCATGCCGCCGGAGTTCAAATATAATTCTAGTTCGTCCTTAAGTCGTTGCGGTGCGTGTTCATCTTTGATTATGATAGTATACGCGTATTTCTTCAGGTATATTTCCTCTTTGGAAGAGAGATCCCTTCCTGTGTACACAAACACTATTAAATTTTCATTTTCAATATAATCCTTAATTTGTGTTAGTAAATTAAAACCTGTTGTATCGCTTAAACCCAAATCAAGGACCATAATATCAAATTGGTTTACCTTTAATTCTTCCATTGCTTCAGTTCCAGTCGAGACAGCTTTGATTATGACATCCTTTTCACCAATCAACTCCATCAGGCTGTTTCGCTGCCTTAAGTCATCATCGACGATTAATAGTCTCTTTATGCTGCTGGATTCATTTCTTCTTTTGCCTTCTGGCTGCATTTCTTTGAAGTCCTCTTTCAACGCTTCAGGTATGGAAACTCCTGCCTCATTAGCAGTAGCGACTTCCTGAAGACCAGAAAACAACTTCAAGTCTGTCTCCTTATAATCGCTTACATAAAAGGTAAAGCGGCTTCCCTTACCCTCTTTACTTTTGACCGTGATTTCCCCATCCAAAAGATTCGATATCTCCCGGCAAATGGACAATCCCAAACCTGTTCCACCATATTTCCTGCTGGTTGTGCCATCAGCCTGCTGAAATGCCTGGAAAATAAGTTCCTGTTTCTTTTTCGGGATCCCAATTCCAGTATCGATAATAGAAAACGAAAAAGCAGGTTGATTTTGTTTCTGGATTGAGCCGATTTCCAGGGTGACTTGTCCATAATCGGTAAACTTAAAGGCATTCGACAGAAGATTCACTAAAACCTGACGCAGCCGCTGCTCATCACTATAGAGAAAATCGGGCAAATCATCTTGAAGATTAATTTTGAATTCTATTTTCTTTTCATTTGCAATCGGCCTAAAGCGCAATTCAGCGAATTCAACCAAATCCCTAATCATTACCCTTCCAGCGTTAACTTCCATTTTACCTGACTCAATTTTTGCCAAATCAAGAATATCATTTATCAATGACAGTAAATCTTTTCCGGCAGAATTAATAGTTTTAGAATACTCTACCTGCTTATTTGACAGATTCCCTTCACTATTTTCAGAAAGTAATTGAGACAGGATTAGCAAACTATTTAAAGGTGTACGAAGCTCATGAGACATGTTTGCGAGAAATTCTGATTTGTATTTTGAGCTAAGCGCAAGCTGCTTTGCTTTTTCTTCAAGCTCTTCCCTGGCTTTCTCAACTTCTTTGTTTGTCAGTCCCAGCTTTTTATTTTGTTTCTCCAAAATTTCTGCTTTTTCTTTAAGTTCGATATTTGTTTGCTCTAATTCTTCCTGCTGTGCCTGAAGTTTTTCCTCAGATTGGCGAAGACTTTTAGTTTGTTCCTCCAGTTCCTCGTTTGTAACTCGAAGCTCTTCTTGTTGAGATTGCAGCTCTTCAGATTGAGCCTGGATCTCCTCCATTAACCCTTGTGTTTCTTCTAGTAAATGCGCCAGTTGTATTCTTCCCATGACACTGTCAATGATTATGCCAAGCCCAGTCATGATTTCTTCCAGGAATGCCTGCTGGGTGTCATTAAAAGTTTTAAATGAAGCCAACTCTAATACAGCCTTAACATCCCCTTCAAATAATATTGGTAAAACATAAAGATTCAGTGGAGGAGCCTCCCCCAAGCCTGATTTCACACGAATGTAATCTGCAGGAACATCAGTGAGTATAATCGGACTCTTCTCTAGAACAGCCTGGCCAATCAGACCTTCGCCGATACGAAACGAATTGGAAAAATGTTTCCTTTCCTTAAAAGCATATGATGCAAGCATTTTAAATAAAGGTTCAGATCCTTCCATCTCCTTTACATAAAAAACAGCATGGTTCGCTTCCATTAAAGGTGCGATTCTTGAGAGAAGTGTCTGTGAGAGAGATTCAATATTATGCTTACCACTTATTTCGGTTGTGATTTCGGCGATATTCGATTTGATCCACATCGTGCTTTGTTCCCTGACTTTTTGTTCCTCCAGTGACTGAACCATGCTATTAAATGATTGAGCCACATCATCAATCTCATCATTTGAAATTACTTCCACCTTTAAATCAAGATCCGCCCTGCCGCTTGCGACATCAGTCATAATACTAGCCACATTTTTAAGCCTTATGGCGAGTTTCCAAACATTGCGGAAAATGATTGCTGTGACAATAGCTATACCCAATAATGAGACGAAGCTTCCAACGAGTATTTGACGTTGAAAATCACTCAAAAATAGGCTAAAGGAATCTGTGATGTCCGCTTCAAAATTATCAGTGATCCTGGAAATGACGTTAAAAAATTCATCCTGAATTGTATGGCCATTATCATTAATTAAATTAACAGCCTCACTTCTTTTCCCTTCAGAAACCAGTTCAATAAGATCATCTTTATAGTCATTGAATTCCTGGTTTGTATTTTTTAGATCCTGAACAAACTCCCTTTGCTTTTCAGAAACCACCTTTAATTCAAGTACTGCAATATTCTGGTTGATCGAATCACTTTCATTTTGGATAATTTTCAATTCCTTCTGAACGGATTCACTATCTTCCAAGATCAAGAGATTTCTTAAACTAATTGCTTCATTTTTAACTTCCCTGTGGATTTGTTCCACTAAAAAAGCCAATTCATAACTCGTCTGAGAAGTTTGATTAATTTTATTAAGACTGTATAGCTGAAACCATCCTATACCAACGAGAAGGAAGATTAGCAGAGGAAGTGTACTAAGCAACAGCGTTAACTTAGTTTTTATTTTCATACTCTGTGCTCCTTATTTTATGATGTTATCAATTTAATATATTTAGGTTTTTTCCTTCTTCAATGCAAGCCTGATAAATTTTTGCCATCGCTTGCAGCCGGTCATTTACGGTAAGCTTTTGAAAGATACGTGTTATATGGTTCTTGACTGTATGTTCACTGATAAATAATTGTTCTGAAATTTCCTTATTGCTTAAGCCATTCACGAGCAGGTTGAAAACGTCCATCTCTCGTGCAGAGATCGAATATACTTCCTTTGTACGGTCCAAAGCGGCGTGGAGAATTTCTTTATTCATACTTATATCACTTTTGTCATTTAACGCTTTAATAGCCATGCTGGTGTTCATTCTATTTTCATTGTCCATATAAGCTCTAGCATGGTCACCATGGGAAGACAATATTTGTTCATTCTTTATTAGATAGGCTTCAAAGTCCTTAGGCAAGACGGGGGGACTAAATAAATATCCTTGAATTTCCTGGCACTTGAACCTTCTTAAAACCGTTAATTGTGCCTCCGTTTCAACTCCCTCGGCCACTACATCCATATTCAAACTCTTTGCTAAAGAAATAATTGTTTCAACCAAAGATGAACTGCCAGAATATTTTTGTGAAAGATCATCGATGAAAGATTTATCGATTTTTAATGTATCTACCGGAAAACGTCTTAAATAATTTAACGAAGAATATCCTTTGCCAAAATCATCAATACTGATTTTGATACCCATATTCCTGATTTGATTAATGGTTTTTGTAACGATTGGTTCATTTCCCATAATGGTTGATTCTGTAATTTCAATCTCAAGCTTTGTTGGGTTTACACCTGTATCCTTAAGAATCTTTTCAATCGTTCCTATTAAGTCTTTCTGTAGAAATTGCTGCGCGGAGAAGTTTATGGCCATTCTGATGGAAAATAATCCAGCTTCCTGCCAGGACTTTAATTGGCCGCAGGCAGTTTTTAGTACCCATTCACCAATTTCTACTATCAGTCCAGTTTCTTCGGCTATTGGTATAAATTCTCCTGGCTGGATGGTTCCCCAAGTAGAATGGTTCCAACGCAATAAAGCCTCCGCACTTGTCGCAGTTCCTGTTTCGATGTTAATGCGCGGCTGATAAACCAATACCAATTCATCTCTTTCAATCGCTTTGCGCAAGTCATTTTGCATGATAAATGATCTATACGATTGGATATTCATTCCTGAATGAAATACTTTATATTCGTTTTTCCCTTGTTCTTTAGCCCGATATAAAGCCGCATCTGCATTTTTCATCAGAGCAAGTGTGTCTTCACCATCATAGGGAAAAATACTGATCCCGATACATGTCGTAATATATATCTCATAGTTATCAATATGGAAAGGCTCTTTAAAGGCAGTTAAGATAATTTCCGCAAGCTCTAGCGCCTTTTCCCTGTTCGTAGCCTGCAATAGAAGATTAAATTCGTCACCGCTGATTCTCGCGACAAAGTCATCTTCTCTTACACATTGCTTCAGCCTTTTGGCAATTTCCTGTAAAACCTGATCTCCGATAATATGGCCTAGGGAATCATTGATATATTTAAATCGGTCCATATCCAAGTACATCATTGCCAATGGCTGGTTCGATTGTTTAGCATGAATAATCATATTAGCCAATTTTTCGTTAAACAGTCTGCGGTTTGGCAGTTCCGTCAAACTATCGTGATAGGCCATGTGCTTGATTATTTTTTGATCTTCCTTTTGCCTTGTAATATCCCTTATTGTACATGCGACAATTTTTTGGTCTTCCACATATCTTTTTCCTACCTGGATTTCCGCAGGAAATAATGTCCCATCACTTTTAGTTGCGGTAATTTCTTTGAGTCTATCGTGGACTGTAATGGTATCCACGAATTGAATAGAGGAAAGTATACTATTAATATATTTTAATGATTGCTCACAAGAGAATAGAATGGATATATGATTTCCAACAAGCTCATTTTTATCATAGGCAAACATGTATTCAACAGCAGGGTTTACCTTTAGGATTGTACCTTCTTCATTGAGGATGATCATTGAATCTATGGATGTTTCACTAATTACGTTTGCTAAAACCTCTGATTTACGCAGCACGGAGGTCAAGTGCGAGAGGTTGCTATATGCCTTTTCTAATTCTCTCGTCTTTTTAGCCAGACTTTTTGTTTGCTCGGCCAACTGTTGGTTCATTTTATATAACCCTACTAACGCGTCCACCTTTGCTTTTAAAACAATTGGGTCAAACGGTTTAAGAATATAATCAATTGCACCTAATGAATATCCTGTAAAAACATGCTCTGTTTCCATATTATTTGCTGTTATAAATAAAATAGGCACATTTTTGGTTTTTTCCCGTGCCTTAATAATTTTCGCAGTTCCAAAACCATCTATTCCTGGCATTTGAACATCTAACAAAATGGCTGCAAAATCATACTTTAGCAAATGTTTTAAGGCTTCCTCACCAGAAGAAGCTTTTATCAAACAATATTCATCACGCTCGATAATCGCTTCCAGAGCTAATAGATTCTCCGGGCGGTCATCTACTAAAAGAATATTTATTCTATCATCGTTGTTCATCCTGGAAATTCCTCCTCCTATATAAAACAATTTCGAGAGTCAAAATTCTCTGTTGTTAAAAATAGAATATCATATCGGATTTTGTAAGAATATGTTATTTACTAAAAACAGCATAAATATAGGAGTAAAGTCCCGCTTAATAGTTTTCTTAGAAGGAACAGATAGTGAACTTTCAAATGATGAGAATAAAAAAGCATAGCCTACAAATTTTGTAAGCTATGCTTATATTAAAATTCGATTTAAAAACGAGAGGTAAATGACTTTCAACATTATTTCATTACATCGTGATCGACATAACGCTCGCCATTCAGTTCACTGATGACATTGATGGCTACTTTTGCCCCATCTCCTGCTGTAATGATGGTGTGCATGCTGACGCCTGCGCAGGTGCCTGCAGCCCAGATGCCATCTACATTCGTTTTTCCTGCAGCATCTACAGCGAAAATCGTCTTGATTCTTGGTTCTGTGCCGTCCTTTGTTGCAAGTTCTGAGGCTTCGGCAACATCGGTCATCATGCCAGTCGCGATAATTACATGCTTTGCCTCATACTCCCCGTTTTCGGTTGCGACCTTCACACCATTTGCTGTTTTGCTGACAGCTGTTACAGTCGTTTCAACGAATTCTGCACCGAATTTCTTCGCCTGCTTGATTCCTGTCTCCACTAAGTCCGGCCCTGCGATTTCAGGGGCTCCATAGTGGTTCTCCATCCATGCACGCTTCGTAACGCTTTTATTGCTATCCAGCACGATTGTTTTCTTTCCGGCCTTTGCTGAAAAAATGGCTGCGCTTCCGCCGGCAGGACCAGCTCCGATAATTGCTACATCATACATAGGAAAAATCCTCCTTTTTTCAAGTCAATATTATCATAACAGATTTCTTTCTATAAGCGAATATTTTAAAACTAGTGCATTTGTCGTAAAAAAAACTCACCTTGTTGGATGAGTTTCATTCCAGCTTGATTCTTGGATCCACGGCTCCGTAAAGTATGTCTGCCATCATATTTCCAATGATCATAATCGTGGAAAACATCATGGTTAAATTCATCACCATCGCATGGTCCCTCATATTAATGGACTTAATAAAAAGCTGACCGATGCCTGGATAAGTAAATATTGTTTCAACAATGATGGCACCATTCACGAGATTGACCATATCAAAGCCCAGGAACGTAACAATCGGAATCAGCGAATTTTTTAAAATATGAACGTTATAGATTCTCTTTTCCGGAACGCCAATGGCACGGGCCGTCCGGACATATTCCTTCCCGCTGTTATAAATGATGTCATCTCGCAAAAATTGCGTATATGTAGCTGTAGCAACAACACCAAGGACTGTTGCGGGCAAAATGAGATGATGGAGCCGATCAAGCCAATATTCCACTGTCCCTTCCTGTACGGTAATATCAACAGAACCATTCGAAGGAAACCAGTTCAGCTCAAATGAAAAGAAATAAATTGAATAGACGGCAACGACAATCATTGGAAATGATAGACCTGTGTAGTTGATCCCGCTGATCAGCCGGTCACCAAGTGTATTCGGATTGCGTCCGGCATACTTACCCATAATAAATGAAAGCACATATGTAATTAGCAGTGATGCCATCCCCAATATTAGGGTGGTTTTCATTTTTTCCTTAAGAATCAGAGTGACTGGTACACGGTAGTAGGATGAGATTCCCAACTCACCGGTGATAAAATTGACGATCCACTTTTTATAGCCCATCCAGATCAGGCCAAGATCATAATCCGTCCCCATCACACCTGGCATCATCATGAACAAGAAGAAGACGACCATGGATGTCAAAAGCAAACTCGGAATGGCAACCAGGACCCTTTTAATAGAAAACAAAAATACCTTCATGACAAATCCTCTCAAACATCAGCCTGTTTTTCTTCATTAATAAAACGGAATAAAGCAGGCACATCCTTTTCTTGGCTGACTTTTTTCTTAAGCTTTCTTTTCTTGATTTTACTAATAAAATCAATTCTTTCGTATGCTAAATTTCCTTCGAGTTCTTTTTTCATCATATTCATTATTGCGATCAGGAAAAAGAAGAACACCATGGTGCTCAAGACAATCCAAGGGTATTGGATCATGACCCTGAAATTCTGGCCAATCAGCCCGCCCCATTCGTTCGAAAGAGTTTCTGCCACTGGAGGATCCCCTGGAGGAGTAAAAATCCCGCCTTTTGTCCTGCCGCCAAGAAAATATTCAAAAAGTCCTAAATGCATAATAAGCACAAGTGTGCTCAGCATCTGTTGGACAATCATCAGCAAGCCAATTGACTTCAAGAATGGCCAAATATGTTTTGTTAATACATGAAAACGGCTCCCTCCCATTAAATACGAGGATAGCACGAAGGACTTCTTCTGCAATTCTTCGATGAACTCGATCGTCAGCAGGACAATCGCCGGGAACGCAACGAGTGTAAGCACACCGATTTGATAGGTCACCGCGGTCCAGACCGGCATTCCTGTATAACGGCCGGTAACAGGCGCCATTAAAAAGAGGACGATGATCAAACCTGGCACATACCGAAACCCAAGGAAGAAATCCTTAAAATAGACTTTTATTCCTGGGAGCCAAAGGCCAATGACAACTCCTGTTATGACCCCAAATAGAATTCTTAACGCTGTTATGACGAAGACGGCGGCAATCGTGAATTTTGCACCAAATAAATGGATATAGATCATATCCTGCCCGTTTCGGTCCGTTCCCAATGGATGGTCAGACGTTGGCGGTGTCGGTGCCCTGTCAATGAGTGCTCCATTTTTATCATATACATAGAATTCTTCGTTATATTCTTTGTCGCCATACAATGGATACAGAAGACTGATTATAAAAAGTAAGCTAATCAGGATGAATCCAGTTATCGTTTTTTTATAATATCTCATAACTGTACCTCATCTTTCCCACGGTAAAAATGAGTCGTGATTCTCGCCAGCAAGTCAATAAAAAGGATCGGCACAGCAAGCAGCAAGCAGAAAAGAATGGCCGACGGGGCATCCCTCGTAAATATGTTATCCAAATCGGTTGTAAAGCCCTGAAGCACAAACAAGTATTCAATCAACACTAGGTTTGACAGGAGAATCCAAATCAGTGTCCTTAATTGAATGATTGCCATCGGAAAAATATTGCGAAGGATATGTATGAAATAGATCGTCAGGTTATGCAGCCCCTTCGATTTTGCAAAAATGACGTAGTCTTTTCCCCATTCAGCTTCAATCTCCTTAATCAGAAACTGCGCCATAAAAAAAGAAGGCAAAAGCGCAACAGTCAAAACAGGCATTATGTATGACTTTTCGCTTAAACCGTATAGCCTGAATAACTTGAATCCTGTTTCCTTGTAAAGGTAAATCACAATAAACTGCAGGATGAAAATAATCAACAAATCAGGAACAGCTTCGCTGAAATTGATCAGATCCTTCAGCTTTGACTGGAGCTTTCTTGGCGTGATGATGAAAATGCCTGTAAGGAGAATGCCGCCGATGACCATCGCCAGCAGCGAAAGCCCGAGGATTTCCAGCGTATAAATATAACGCTCACCAATGCTCGTTGTCGCCCACTTTTCGAAGAAAGGCGAGGGATTAAAGCGCATAATCTGCATCGCAGTATCCTTCAAAGACCCAAGAAAAAACTCAGGGCCGTACAACAGCCGTTTCCCCTCCACATAAAAAAGCCGCGGTATCGATAAAAACAAAATCATCCCGCTTACTATACATAATCCTCTAATCAAGTAATGAATGAACAATTTCATCCGGCAGCTCCCCCTGGAATGATAAAAATAGCCTTAATATGTTAAACGAGTTTTTCGGCTGGAAAGTTGCAAAAATTTGTAAAATATTTAAGGGAGTTGATTATGAAATATATGTTTTCATTAACCTGATATATGCTCTATACAAATATGATATAGTAATAAAAAATCATTTAGAAAAATTAAACTTTCATGGAAATGGGGGAGCGGAAATGATTCAATTCTTTGAGCCGGGCGAGGAAAATGTCTTTCAGCTGTTTTCAAATGTCCACCTTTTTACGTTGGCTGCTTTTTTGCTCACGATCATTTTGCTCTTCTTGTTTCGGAAACCGTTAAGAAAGCCTGGGATCAATCAGGTTGCACGTATCGGTTTGTTTCTGATTTTGATTATCTCTGAAATAAGCCTCCAAGTATGGCTTTGGTGGAGCGGCCACTGGGCATACCAATATTCTCTGCCCCTGCACCTTAGCAGTATTTCTCTCATTCTGTCAGCTGTTCTACTTTTAACCAAACGATATGGTTTGTTTGAGTTTACTTACTTCGTTGGCGTGGGCAGTGCACTCCAGGCAATGCTCACACCCGATATCAGCCTTTACACCTTTCCGCATTACCGCTATATCCATTTCTTTGTCTCACACGGAGGAACGGTCATTGCAAACATGTTCATGGTATTCGTGCATGGATTCAGGCCAACTGGCAAGTCGATCTGGATGGCGTTTTTATGGTTGAATGCATATACCACAGTAATCTTCATCATCAACTATTTGATTGAGGGAAACTATATGTATATCTCTGAAAAGCCGGTTAATCCATCATTGATTGATTATCTTGGGCCTTGGCCGTGGTATATCCTGTTCCTTGAGCTGATTGCGCTTCTAACCTTCTTCATCTTATATGTTCCTTTCTGGATCATGAATAAAAGAGAAACAGAAAAAGCATCACTCAATGAAGAGTGATGCTAATGATTATCATATAAATTCTCCCGGTCAGCTGATGAAGGTGGCTGCTCAAGCCAGCCCCTTTTTATTAAAAGTTCTCTTCCTTGGTCAGCAAATGTCATAATTTCGCATATTTGACAGACAAATCAGACCTCATCGAGACAGACAGTGCAGTGGCCATAGCTTGTATGCCCACCTGATTGGATGCGCTGATAAAGAAAAGCATCACAAACAATCTTGTCATTATTGAAAAAATGTAAAAACAACCATTAATACATACAAAATCATTATATAGTTAACCGAATAGATAAAGTTAATATGTGCCCATTTAAACGGGTCTTTATTGAAATACCTGCTTACACTCATGACAAGCCACCCAACATTTAATAATGTCACCAAAACGATAAAGGTGGGTCCTAGAGAAGTTAAGAAGTAAGGAAACGGAAACAAACAGACTATATATACAATGATTTGTCTTTTAGTTTTTTGGAATCCATGTACAACAGGCAGCATAGCGACTCCTGCGGCCTTATATTCATCACACTTCTTTATAGCAATCGCAAAGGTGTGGGGCATCTGCCAGATGAATAAGATAAAAAAAAGCACAATTGGAACGATGTGAAAAGTTGAATCGATTGCTGCCCATCCGATTAATGGAGTCACAGCTCCAGATATACTCCCAATTAAAGTATTAAATGTATATCTCCGCTTGGCCCACATTGTATACAGTATGACATAAGTAATCCAGCCAACCATAGCATAAATGGCTGCTTCGGTTGTTGTAAAAAGTAAAAGAATGAATCCAATGATCGTCAAGGTAATCCCTATTGTTAACACGACATTAAGTGAAATCGTCCCTGTAACTGTTGGCCTATTTTTGGTTCGAGCCATTTTAGAATCAATATCAGCATCATACCAATTGTTAAGGGCAAGAGCGCCTGCCATAACAAACGTGCTGCCCGTAATCGTGAACATGACAATATCTAATTTGTCCGTAAAGGATGTATTTGTAAAATAAAGTGCTAACCAGAGACCAGTGAATACAGGCAATACATTTGCTATTAGCACAAATCCCTTAAACAAAGATTTAAGATCAGATAGGAAATGTGCATTTTTCTTTGTTGTCAATACGTTCAATTTTCCCGATTGAATCATACACCCATCCTCCCATCCTGAACCCATATTTAAGGATGACCTCTTGTTTTCAATCTATTGATTTTCCCTTGACTCTTAACATCCTAATTAATTTGACTTATTCATACTGTGAAGGATCCACTGCCACAATATAAATCAAGTAGATGACCATGCATACTGCCATCGTAATAAATCCCCAACCCAGAATGATTTGGTCAACGACTAAATAATTGTTGCAAAGCTGATCGTTTGATTGAATATATAACCACCCCATCCCCATAAAAATCACGGTGAACAGTGTGATGATATTGTTTTTCCATGTTTTGCTGAGTTTCTTCCAACTATCACGAAGTGGTATCCCAGCTAAAAATGGCAGACTTACAAATTTAAACACTTCCACATTTTCTATTGTTAATGCTTCATCCATTGTACGCGGCAACATCCAATAGGCCATGATGATAATAAAAAGGAGTATTCCAGGAATCCCATTTTGATTATATTTATTAAAAAATTGAGGGTATTGCAACAAAAAGAGGCGTGCCATAAGAAAACCAGAAATCACTAACATTGGCATTTGCATATGCATATGGACAATCATGACGGATTCCATTAAGCGTGCCACCGGAGGAAGCATTAAACCAATTAAAAGGACGAGACCGAACAAAAATTGATTCATCGCTTATTCCCCCTTGCCTGTTTCAACATATTGCACTAACGTATCCGCTGCTTCTGTTACCTTGGTAAAGTCCATAACATCAACTAAGACACCTTGTTGATCGACTAAATAGAAGGCAGAATTATGAGCGAAATTCCCACTGTCATCTGGAATAACAATGACACCGAACTTATTTAGCAGTGAATCCAATTGCGTCTTTTCAGGGATTCTTGCCATTCTCCATGTCTCTCCGTCACTTCCAAATAAATCTTTATACTTATCTAATGTCGCGGGATCATCACGAGTCGGGTCAAAGCTTATACTTAAAAAAACGATATCCTCGCCTAAATACTTTTCGGGTACCAAATCGTAAACCTGAGCCATATTTTCTTCAAGCTTTATGCAAATAGTGGTGCAGCCTGTATAGATAAATGTAATAAATACATATTTGCCTTCGAATTCAGAAATGGAAAAAGTTCGCCCTTCACTATCCTCAATTATTACCTCAGGGAATTCGGGCTGATCCTCGATCAGCTTCGTTACTCGTGCCGTTTCAGCTGTATAAGCAGTGAATCCATCTGTCCCTACATAGAACAGGATCAAACCAAACACCAGAATAAGAATGCATGAGACTGAAGTATGCCGATTTTTGATCACGGAGATCACTTCCTATTTAATTTGAGCTACTATTATTCTTGCCTTGTTTCTTTTAGTACAGCATTGAATCAAGTTTCCTTCGAGGTAAAATAGTATTAATAAGAGATAGTTGATAGAGATAGCTCAAAATCACGAGCTATCTCTTTTTTCATGACCTTACCATGTTTTAAATGGTGGAGATCCAGGAGGTGCGTTCAAGATCATATCAACGATTGGGAGTACATAAGCCATTGAAACAACAAGCAGCATGAGTACAACCCAAACTCCCCATCGTTCTGTCCAATAAGGTGTTTTTTCCGCACCTGCTTCCTCTTCAGCAATTGGAAACTCTGTCGTTCCTTTTGGTGCAAAGAACATAAGATTAAATACAGCATATACTTGGAGAATGACAGCGAGCAGTAATAACGTTGCCCCAATTCCTACAACTGCCATATATGGATTCCATCCGAGTTTTTCTGCGAAGTCACCATAAGTTGTAAAAGAAGTCCTGCGCGGTGATCCAAATAGGCCGACTATATGCATAGATATTGACATTAATACCATGCCAATTGTCCAAATAACGGTTTGAATGACACCCAGTTTGTTCATTCCCGGGGTCAGCACACGTTTTGATAGATACGGAACTAACCAGTAGCTAATACCAAAGAATGTCATGATGACAGACATACCTAAGGTTAGATGGAAGTGTCCTACAACCCACATCGTATTGTGCACAACCTGGTCTAATTGGTTTGTACTCTGTACAATACCGCCTGCTCCAGCTGGGATGAATGCAACCATAGCAATGAACGGAGCCAGGAACCGAACATCTCCCCATGGCATTTTTTTATACCAGCCAACTAAACCTTTTCCTCCTTTAGCTCTTGCAGTTCTTTCAAATACCCTAAACATTGCGTACGCGGTCATTAAAGAAGGAAACCCGATTGCCAAGCTCATGAATACGTGCATATATTTGATGGACTCGGAAATACCCGGGTCAATGATCTGATGGTGGAACCCACCAGTAATGTTCATGATCACTAAAGGAATGACAACCATTCGAGTTAGAAGGTCATTCCACCGGTTTCCCCCCATTATTTTTGGTACAATCACATACCATGCAGAAACAGCTGTTAAATACCAAATATTAACGGCTGTATGCCCAAACGCCCAGAATAGTGTACGGGCAAGCAATACGTTTATGCCATCTACCCAACCAAGTGTCCAAGGAATAATCATAAATATGACTTCCACAGCAACAAAGGCTGTTGCACCTACTAGAAGAATAAAGACACCAGTTGCAAAGAAAGCAAGAATAGGAAGATGTTCCCCCTTATGATTCCTTCTCCAATTCGCCACCTGGGTAAATGCTCCAAATGAGAGCATCCATACACCTAATACAATAAAAACCAAACCAAAGTAAAACATTGGGGATGCGGCCATTGGCGGATAAAAGGTATACATGACGGATGCTTCATTCCTTAAAATCGGAATGACCGCCAATACAAAACCGAAAATCTTCATCCAAAAGCCAATCCATGCCATCTTCCTTACCTTAGGCAGCAATCCTCCTAATGTATGTGAGAGTCCGGCATAAAAATAACCTATTGTAAAAAAAGCCGATAATACAACGACTAATAGGATCCCATGAGCTGTCAGTACTTGATAATAGTTAAGCCATGGAGGTAATTGTAAAACTCCAGCGCGATTCAAGCCCTGTATCAATCCAAGAAAACCACCCAGAAGCAATGCAATAAAAGCTACAGATAGATATGATTTCGATATTCTGGCATCTTCTAAACTAATTCCCATTATTTGATTTGTTTTTTGTTTCAATGATGTTGTTTTTAATGCAGCCTGCACTTTCTTTCCCCCCTTTTATTTAACAATGATCTTTGTACTCATTGCTTGATGTCCTGCGCCACAATATTCATTACACAGCACCAGATATTCTCCAGGTTCATCAAACTTTTGCGATATCTTTTGAATATGACCAGGCATAACCATTGCGTTGATATTCGTATTTGCCACTTGGAATCCGTGTACAACATCTTTTGAGGTCAAAGTGAAATGGACAGTTGAACCAGCGGGTACTTCAATTTCCATCGGTGTAAAGCTAAACACCTGCAGGGTCATCACGACTTCATATTCTTTTTCGCCAATTTGATTAATCCCTGGCTTATCAAATGGAGCCGTTTGCTCTACCTTATTAGGATCGATCGTTTCTTTGTGACTTGGGGGCCCCATACCAAGAGCAACCGCTTGATACCCTGTAAAAATCATGAATCCCATAATCATTCCAAAGCTTAAAAACAGCCAGATTTTTTCGTCCAAATGCATCTTCATTTCTTTCCCTCCTATATCCTCGCCATATAGAAACCAAATAACACAAAGTACGTTGCCAGAATGACCGCTCCTACAACTCCAATTGAAATCCAAGTTCCGATCTTAGATGTTTGGTGAGTATTAACTCTCCCATGTTCACCCTTAACTTCTTCAAGATTATTCACATCCGGCGCTTTCAATCGAATCCCTCCTTTGTTTTCTTACCTTTATCATAATTGCGAACAATTCTCATTGTAGTGAGGCAAATCACTTGGAAAACCCCTGGAAGTATCTTTTTTGAAATTATTTTTTGGCACAAAAAATAAAATGCCTGGAACATTCCACGCGCTTACAATTAACTCTATATTGTTTTTTCTTTCATTAAACCAGCTAAAAGGAGTCAAGAACTTCTTACTTTTGAAAGCACGCAAAAAACCTCCAAATATCTTTGGAAGGGTTTTTATTAGCTGCTTTTTCTTGTTGTTTAAACCACATCTAGAAACTGCTCATTCATTTTTAGCAATCATAGATCCTATAATCAAAGAACAAAAATCCAGTCATATGAAAAAACAGAATAATATTGCCAAAAATAAAAAAAGCATAAGTCTGCCAATTGGCAAACTTATGCTTTAGGTCACAATATAAAATAAAAATCCACCAACATATGTATTGGTGGAGACGGTGGGAGTCGAACCCACGTCCAAAGATATTGGCACTTAAGCTTCTACGAGTGTAGTCGGCATATTGGCGTTTCGCTGAGCCTTTTGCCTACCGACAGGCGGCCGGTCAGCTAGCCTGGTTGTTCTCTTCCTTCATCCTCAGGCGGTGGAATCCGGCGTAGCCCACTTAGAGTGAGTCCGCTACCCTACCACATGGGCGATGGAGGGGCGAACCGCTATGCAGTATTAAGCTGCGAAAGCGAAGTTGTTGTTTTGTTTGCCAGTTATAGGCGTTGACGTTTTTACGAGGCCGATCCCCTCGACTCGCCACCTAAGCTCAAACTACCCCTGTCGAATCCGTAACGTCCCCATGATAAAAGGTTGCTGTATCTGTGATACAGACGTTAGGAGAACTCGGTAAGCCGAGCATTAAGTTATGTTGTCACTCGCTGGTGACAGTTCTTATTATATCACATTGAGTGCTTTTTTCAACTGGTACACTCTTCCTCAGCTGACAAACTTACATTTTCTGGCGTTCCCTGAATGCACGCTCGATGTCACGGCCTGCTTCCTTCTTCTTCAGAGTTTCACGCTTGTCATAGTTCTTTTTACCCTTACCAAGACCGATCAAAACCTTCGCGAAGCCATTTTTCAAATAAATCTTCAATGGTACGAGCGCGTATCCTGCTTCCTTTGTTTCCCCAATCAATTGATTGATCTGGCGTTTGTGAAGCAGAAGCTTCCTTGTTCGAAGCGGGTCATGGTTATAGCGGTTTCCCTGCTCATATGGGCTGATGTGCAAATTGTACAAAAACAGCTCTCCATTATGGACTTTTGCATATGAATCCTTCAGCTGTACGCGGCCATTGCGAATCGATTTAATCTCCGTTCCCTGAAGGACGACTCCAGCTTCATATGTTTCTTCAATGAAATAGTCGTGGTTCGCCTTTTTATTTTGCGCGACGACTTTCCCCTCACCTTTCGGCATAAAAACTCCCCCTTCTATGTTCTATCATTTTAGCAAATAACTTTTTCACCTACAACGAAAAGCGCAAGCACTGGCTTTTCAAGGACAACAGAGAGCCCCTTCAACAGGAGCTCTCTTTTTCAGCTTGCCTATTTTCTCTTTTTCGATTTGCGCTTTGCGGCTGGTGCGTTTTCGAAGAATTTCTTCTTTTTGCTTTTTGGTTTTGAACTGGAACCGGAACCTGATCCTGATCCTGATCCTGAACCGGAACCTGAGCCGTTTCGGCCCCCTCCTGAACCTCTTCCACCGCCAGAGCCTCTGCCGCCTCGCTTGCCTTCTTCTTCTTTGCCACGGCGAGGTTTTCTGTCGTTGCTGCCCGTCTTGAATACTTTTGGTGCAGCTGGACGTTCTCGTCTTGGCGTTCCCTTCATACCGACGATTTCAAAATCTATAGAGCGCTCATCTTTGTTTACCTTGATGACGCGGACCGTGATTTCATCGCCGATTCGGAAGACATTGCCCGTCCGTTCGCCAATCATCGCCAGATGGCGTTCATCATAGCGGTAATAATCATCTGTCATGTAGCTGACATGTACAAGGCCTTCGATTGTGTTAGGAAGCTCAACGAACATGCCGAAGTTCGTAACCGAACTGATGATTCCATCGTATTCCGTCCCAACTTTGTCTTCCATGTACTCGGCTTTCTTCAGCTCATCTGTTTCACGTTCCGCTTCGACAGCACGGCGTTCCATATTGGATGAATGCTCCGCGATATCAGGCAGCATCGCATTCCATTTTTCCTTCGTTGCCTGGTCGAGTTTGCTCTCGATTAAATATGTCCTGATCAGACGGTGGACAATTAAGTCAGGATAACGACGGATCGGTGATGTGAAGTGCGTGTAAAACTCAGTTGAAAGACCAAAGTGTCCGAGGCTTTCAGGATAGTATTTCGCCTGCTGCATCGAACGAAGCATGACAGTTGAGACAACCATTTCCTCCGGCTTGCCCTGGACCTCTTCGATGATTTCCTGCAGCGCCCTTGGATGGACTCCATTTGCTGAACCTCTGACAAGGTATCCGAAGTTTGTAATGAAATCAAAGAACTTTCTCAGCTTATCCTCTTTTGGATCTTCGTGGATGCGATAGATGAATGGCACATCCAGCCAGTGGAAATGCTCAGCGACTGTTTCGTTTGCCGCAAGCATGAATTCCTCAATCAGCTTTTCAGCAACAGAACGTTCACGTAAAACGACATCTGTAGGATGGCCTTCTTCATCGACCAATACCTTTGATTCTTTAAAATCAAAGTCGATCGCGCCTCTTTCCATTCTTTTTTTACGAAGGATCGCGGCAAGCTCTTCCATTAATTCAAACATTGGAACAAGCGATTCATATCGTGAACGTGTTTCTTCGTCTTTATCAACAAGGATCCTGTTCACATCAAAATACGTCATCCGTTCAGTCGTCTTGATGACGCTCTGGTAAATTTCATGGTCTACCACTTGGCCGTCCGGAGAGATTTCCATATTACAAGACAGTGTAAGCCGGTCAACTTTTGGATTAAGCGAGCAAATACCATTTGATAACCGATGCGGAATCATTGGAATAACCCGGTCAACCAAATACACACTCGTCGCACGGTCTTCTGCCTCCCGGTCAATTGGTGAATCCTCGGTTACATAGTACGTTACATCGGCGATATGGACGCCAAGTTTATAGTTGCCATTTTCAAGTCTTGTCACCTGAACGGCGTCATCAAGGTCTTTGGCATCCGCGCCGTCAATCGTAACAATGACATCATTGCGGAGGTCACGGCGGTTCGCGATTTCACTCTCATTGATTTGGTCCGGCGCTTCGTTTGCCTGCTTCAGAACTTCGTCAGGAAACTCCATCGGGAGTCCATGCTTATGGATCACAGACAGGATATCGACACCCGGATCGTTTTTATGGCCAAGGATTGCAGTGACTTCACCTTCAGCACTCTTGCGGCCCTCAGGATAGCTCGTCAATTTTACGACGACCTTATGCCCTTCGACTGCACCCATCCCTGCTTCTTTAGGAATGAAAATGTCACTCGTAAACTTTTTGTCGTCCGGAATCACAAAACCGAAATGCTTGCTTTCAGTATATGTACCGACGATTTGTGAAACGCCTCTTTCCAGGATGCGTACAACCGTCCCTTCACGGCGCTGTCCAGAGCTGTCCGATGATACACGTACAAGGACTGTGTCACCGTTCATCGCATTGCTCGTCTCATTTGGCGGGATGAAGATGTCATCCATGCCCTGCTCTTCCGTGATGACGAACGCGAATCCCTTCGCATGCGCGCTGAAGCGGCCACGAACGAGATTCATTTTTTCCGGAAGTCCGTACCTGTCGCTGCGTGTCCTGACGACAAGCCCTTTCTCCTCCATGACCACCAGGGCCTTCACAAAGTCCTTGAAAGTCGACGAATCCTGGATTCCGAAGGCACTTTCAAGCTCTTGGACCGTAAGCGGCTTATAGGCTTCGTCCTTCATATAATGTAAAAGCCTGTCTATATGGCCTTTAATATTCTCATCCATATAAAATCCCTCCTTTATTAAAAGTTCTATCTTATTATTCTTTCCAATTTAATGATTCGAGAAACTCATAAACATCCTCGTGCAGCTGTTCACGCTCTTTATCCAGCGTGATCACATGCCCGGATTCTTCATACCACTTGAGCTTTTTATGCTCAGATTCGATATTATCATGGATGATATTCGCACTGTCCGGGTCAATGATGACATCATTTCTTGCCTGGACAACGAATGTTGGTGTGTAGATCATGTCGATGCTGCCGCGAACTTCTTTGATCAGTTCCTGAAGGTCTTTAAGCGTTGCCATCGATTTCTGTTCAAGATCTTTGACCTCTGCTTCGATTTGCTCTTCAGGTTTGCCTTCCATCCTCTTATATTCCCTGGCATACTCAAGAACACCACGGTACATAAGCTCCTCTGTCTTCAGGTGCATCGGCGCGCACATTGGCACTATTCCCTTAAGTGGAACTGTATAACCCAGTTTCAATGAAAGGACTCCTCCAAGGGACAGACCGGCCACAGCGATTTCTTCATAGCCTTCACTCTTCAGGAGTTCATAGCCGTTCAGCGCATCCTGCCACCAATCCTCGGGTCCGGTATGTATTAATTCTTCAGGTGGCACCCCATGTCCTTTAAAAACAGGCGCATGACTCGTATATCCCTTACCTTCCAAAAATCGTCCGAGCATCCTGACGTCTGCAGAATTTCCCGTGAATCCATGCAGCAGCAAAACCGCTCTTTTTCCAGCTTTAAATGTAAAAGGTCTTGGCACTAACTTTCTCATTTTCCTACTCCCTCTATATAAATATCTTCCTTAGTTTTAACAAACATGCAGGTAACATTCCAATTAAAAGCCTTTATATATGTAAATACCCAGAATGCATGGAATTATGTGCAGATTTTTCTAGCCGCAAACACAACAAAACCCGGCCTCTATTGAAGCCGGGTCATTGTGTGTATTATAGCTTGAAATAAGTAACGGCAATAGTCAGAACAAAGAATAGCACTGAAAGAACTACAGTGACGCGGTGCAGGACAAGGTCAAGTCCTCTTGCCTTTTGCTTACCGAACAATTGCTCAGCGCCTCCGGAAATCGCACCGGATAGTCCAGCACTCTTGCCTGATTGAAGAAGAACAACGACGATAAGTCCAAGGCTCACGACCACTAAAAGAATCGTTAATAATGTATGCATGACGTACCTCCCGATAAAACTGCTAACAGTATTTTAAATTTATCACATTTTCAGCAATGAAACAATACTTGTCCGAATAGTTACGAATTTTATGGGAAGCTTTGCTGCACTCTCAGTCATTGGGGAGATTCTCCAATCCATTTTTGATGCAAGTTTTTGAACCAAGCTTTAATGTTAGTGTAATGAAGTCGGGAGGACTGTGTTCGACTTATACAGTAAATCTGAAACGGTCGTGCATTTATAGCCGTTTCTGTATAAAATCTCGAGAATATCCTCAACCGCCTTCACCGTTTGAGATCGATTCCCTCCAGCATCGTGAAAGATGATGACATCTCCGGGACGTGTGTCGGAAATGACATTCTGCGTAATTTTTGCAACACCCGGCCTGCTCCAGTCCCTCGTTTCCTGATGCCACGACCAAAGTATCACATTGTAACCCCCATCTATTGCGGTATCAACGATTTCCTTATCATAATAGCCGGCAATCGGACGAAATAGAGTTGGAGTATCGCCAGTCAGCTCCTTGATTACAGCAGAGCTTTTCTCGAGTTCCTTTTTCAGCATCGCAGGTGAGTAGCCATCACGGAAATGGTGCCTGTACGTATGATTGCCAATCTCATGCCCTTCCTTTGCCTGCCTTCTAATGATATCCGGGTATCGCTCCGCCTCTTCGCCAATCACAAAAAAAGTAGCCTTCGCATCGTGTTTTTTTAACGCATCGAGGATTTGCGGGGTATAAGTAGGATCTGGCCCATCATCAAAAGTAAAAGCCACAAGCTTCTCCTTTACAGGAATATCCCAAAACACATGCCCAGTTTTTTCGAACTTGGCTCTTTTCACTGAGGAAGGAGTCTCACTCTTATCAGACTTTTTCGCTTGTGAAGATATCTCGGGAGGATTCTTGACCTGTTTTGGCAACGCAGCCCCCAAAACAAAAGAAGGCAAGGTAAAAGTGAGCAAGATTGCAGCAAAGAGAAACTTTTTCATATTCAACCGGCTCCCATCTTTGGTGAGTATACATATAGTATTGTGGATTGTCAGCCAGTTTATTTCATATCAGCAGGGTTACATATTTTTACTAAAGGAAGGGGCGGGTGGGTGGCGTAGTGTGTTCAGTTTTAAGGTTCTATGTATTGGTTTAGACATGGCTGACAGTAATTCTGGATTCTTATCTTTTATTGACGGACATTTTATTCCTGCTCCTCGCGAGATGTCCACGAAATTGCTTTTATTAGACATTTTGACTACCTCAAGCTCTGGAAATGGCTATTAAACCACTTTTATTAGTCATTTTGAATCCCTCTAGCTCTGGAAATGTCTATAAAACCTCTTTTATTAGTCATTTTGAATGCCTTCAGCCCTGGAAATGTCTATAAAATCCCTTAGAGGTCTCATTCCTCCGAAATGTCCAATAAACCATACAGACAAAAAAACGCCGGCAGCATCGTCATGCTACCGGCGTTCGATTATACGAGGATTCTTGTCGCTACTAGAGCGTCTGATTACTTCTTAAGGTTGTAGAAAGATTTGATTCCGTTAAAGCGAGCTGTTTCGCCAAGCTGGTCTTCGATGCGAAGAAGCTGGTTGTACTTCGCTACGCGGTCTGTACGTGATGGTGCACCAGTTTTGATTTGGCCAGCGTTTGTAGCAACCGCGATATCAGCGATTGTTGAATCTTCAGTTTCACCTGAACGGTGAGAGATTACTGCTGTGTAGCCTGCGCGCTTCGCCATTTCGATTGCGTCGAATGTTTCAGTCAAAGTACCGATCTGGTTCACTTTGATCAGGATTGAGTTGCCAACGCCTTGCTCGATCCCTTCAGATAGCTTTTTCGTGTTTGTAACGAACAGGTCGTCACCAACAAGCTGAACTTTGCCGCCTAGGCGCTCAGTCAATAGCTTGTGGCCTTCCCAGTCGTTTTCATCCAAACCGTCTTCGATTGAGATGATTGGGTATTTAGAAGCCATTTCAGCGTACCAGTCAACCATTTCTGCAGATGTCTTCACAACGCCTTCTCCAGAAAGATGGTATTTGCCGTCTTCTTTGTTGTAGAACTCAGAAGAAGCAGCGTCCATAGCAAGCATTACTTGCTCGCCTGGCTTGTAGCCAGCTTTTTCGATTGCTGTAACGATTGTTTGAAGAGCTTCTTCGTTTGATCCAAGGTTTGGAGCGAATCCGCCTTCGTCACCTACAGCTGTGTTCAAGCCTTTTTCTTTAAGAACAGACTTCAGGCTGTGGAAGATTTCAGTACCCATGCGAAGTGCTTCACGGAAGTTCTCAGCACCAACAGGCATTACCATGAATTCCTGGATGTCTACGTTGTTGTCAGCGTGCTCGCCGCCGTTTACGATGTTCATCATTGGAACTGGAAGCTGCTTCGCGTTGAATCCGCCAAGGTATTGGTATAAAGGAATGTCAAGGTAATCTGCAGCAGCGTGTGCAACAGCCATTGATACACCAAGAATTGCGTTAGCGCCTAATTTCCCTTTGTTTTCTGTTCCGTCCAATTCGATTAGTGCCTGGTCGATGCCAATTTGATCAAGAACGTTGAACTCTTCGCCAATCAAGAATGGAGCGATGATTTCGTTTACGTTTTCAACTGCTTTTAGTACACCTTTTCCAAGGTAGCGGCTCTTGTCGCCGTCACGAAGCTCAACTGCTTCGTATTCACCAGTAGAAGCACCACTTGGAACTAGTGCGCGTCCGAAAGCGCCTGATTCTGTGAAAACTTCCACCTCAACTGTTGGGTTACCGCGGGAATCTAATACTTCACGTGCGTATACGTCTGTAATGAATGGCATAAGTAATCTCTCCTTATTTTTGGATTAGCAGCAATTCTGCGTTTATTTTTTGAATAATGATGTTCCAGTCATTTCGGCTGGACTATTCAATCCTAATAATTCTAGCATTGTTGGTGCAAGGTCGCCGAGTATTCCGTCTTCACGAAGCTCAACGCCAGCTTTTGTAACAATGACTGGCACCGGATTTGTCGTGTGCGCTGTCATTGGATTTCCTTCAAGCGTAACGACCTCATCCGCGTTTCCGTGGTCAGCAGTGATGATCGCTGTACCGCCTTTCGAAACAATCAGGTCAACGATGCGACCAAGGCACTCGTCAACAGTTTCGATCGCCTTGATAGTAGGCTCAAGCATTCCTGAGTGTCCAACCATGTCCGGATTCGCAAAGTTCAATAGAATCGCATCGAAGTTGTCAGCTTCGATTTCCTTGATCAATGCATCGGTTACTTCGTAAGCGCTCATTTCTGGCTGCAGGTCATATGTCGCAACTTTAGGCGAATTGATCAGGATTCGCTTTTCGCCAGGGAATTCCTGCTCTCGGCCGCCGCTCATGAAGAATGTTACGTGTGGATATTTTTCCGTTTCAGCGATGCGAAGCTGTGTCATGCCCGCCTGTGAAATCACTTCACCAATCGTGTTGTCAAGATTGGAAGGCTCGAACGCCACATAACCGTCAACTGTCTCACTGAAGTGCGTCAGGCACACGAAGTGAAGTTTCTCAGGATGAGCATCTCCGCGGTCGAATGAACGGAAATCTTTATTTGTAAAAGTATTTGAAATCTGGATTGCACGGTCAGGACGGAAGTTGTAGAAAATCACAGCATCGTCGTTCTTGATCGTAGCAACTGGTGAACCATCTCGCTGAACTAGAACAGATGGGACAACGAATTCATCAAAGATTCCGTTATTATAGTTATCTTCAATCAATTCCATTGGGTTAGAATACGTAGGTCCGTCGCCGTACACCATTGAACGGTAGGATTTCTCCACACGCTCCCAGCGCTTGTCACGGTCCATAGAATAGTATCGCCCAGAAATCGTCGCAAATTCACCGACACCGATTTCGCTCATTTTTTCTAGTGCTTGTTTGATATATCCAGGTGCAGTTTGCGGTCCAACATCGCGGCCGTCAAGGAATCCGTGTACATACACTTTTTTCAGGCCTTCTCTTGCTGCAAGCTTCAATAAAGCAAACATATGCTCAATATGGCTGTGCACGCCGCCGTCAGACAACAGCCCCATCAAATGAAGGGCAGTGCCTTTTTCCTTCGCATGCCTGATTGCCGCAAGGAAGGTTTCATTTTTTTCAAACTCGCCTTCACGAATTGAGATATTCACGCGTGTAAGGCTCTGGTAAACGATACGGCCAGCACCAATGTTCAGGTGTCCAACCTCTGAGTTACCCATTTGGCCCTCTGGCAGGCCAACCGCTTCTCCGCTCGCAATTAACTGTGCATGTGGGAAGTTGTTCCAGTAGCGGTCAAAGTTTGGCTTTTTCGCTTGCGCTACCGCATTCCCCTTTGACTCGGGGCGGCATGCAAAGCCGTCCAGAATGATCAAAGCTGTTGGTGACGTTTTACTCATTCGAACCTGCCTCCAATAGCTGCAAGAAAGAATCTGTCTCAAGGCTTGCTCCGCCGACCAATGCGCCGTCGATATCAGGCTGTGACATGTATTCCTGGATGTTTCCTGGCTTTACGCTTCCGCCATATTGGATGCGAACTGCTTCAGCCACTTCAGGTGAGAATTGCTCTGCGATCACTTTGCGGATGTGTGCGCAAGTTTCGTTCGCATCTTCAGCTGTAGAAGATTTTCCTGTTCCGATTGCCCAGATAGGCTCATAAGCGATCACAGTTTGTTTTACCTGCTCGTCTGTCAGGCCGTTAAGTGCTGCCTTGATCTGGCCGCCAACGAATTCGTTTGTTTCGCCGTTTTCGCGCTGTTCAAGCGTTTCGCCGCAGCAAACGATCGGAGTCAGATTGTATTTGAATGCTGACAAGGTCTTTTTGTTAACCGAATCGTCTGTTTCATTGAACATTTCACGGCGTTCAGAGTGACCGATGATCACGTATTTTGCGCCGATATCCTGCAATGCTTTCGGACTGATTTCGCCTGTAAAAGCACCATTTTCTTCAAAGTGCATGTTTTGTGCACCAATTTCAACATTCTGAATTCTGCGTTAGCTCGACAAGCTGTCCAAGGAACAATGCCGGGGCACAAACTACAGATTCAACCTTGTCATTTGACGGAACAAGTCCGCTTACTTTTTCGATAAAATCTTTTGCTTCAGGCAGCGTTTTATGCATTTTCCAGTTTCCTGCAATGATTGGTTTTCGCATGCTGACACTTCCTTTCATGTTTGCTGCTTCATGCAGCATGTAATGCTTTAAAAAATCCCCTCTGGATGTTGGGCTGAATTTATTCTTTTTAAAAAGAGCGGCTTAACAACAGCGGTCAGGATCCGCAACCGTGCACTGCCGCGGCCCCGCTCCTGGATAAAAACCTTACTTATCGTTCAATGCCACTACGCCTGGCAGCTGCTTGCCTTCCATGAACTCTAGGGAAGCGCCGCCGCCCGTGGAGATGTGGCTCATTTTATCAGCGAGGTTGAATTTTTCAACTGCTGCTGCAGAGTCTCCTCCGCCGATGACCGAATATGTATCGTTAGCATCGGCTAAAGCTTGTGCTACAGCCTTTGTACCTTCTGCGAACTTGTCGATTTCGAAGACACCCATTGGTCCGTTCCAGATGACCAATTTAGACTTCTGGATCACATCGCGGTAAGTTTCAGCTGTTTTAGGCCCGATATCAAGAGCTTCCCAGTCTGAAGGAATTTCTTCAATCGCAACGACCTTTGTATTTGCATCAGCAGAAAAATCATCGGCAACGATTGCGTCTACAGGCATGTAGAAGTTAACGCCCTTTGCCTTTGCTTTTTCCATGAAGCTCTTAGCCAATTCAATTTTATCTTCTTCTAAAAGAGACTTTCCGATTTCGTGGCCCTGTGCCTTTACGAACGTATAAGCAAGTCCGCCGCCGATGATCAGGTTATCTACTTGTTCTAACAGATTGTCGATGACACCAATCTTATCTTTAACTTTTGCTCCGCCAATGATTGCTGTGAACGGTCGCTCTGGGTTTGATAATGCTTTACCAAGAACCTCAAGCTCTTTTTCCATCAGGAAGCCTGAAACTGCAGGGAGGTGCTTTGCAATGCCCTCAGTTGAAGCGTGCGCACGATGGGCAGCTCCGAAAGCATCGTTTACGTATACATCTGCCAAATCAGCAAATGCCTTTGCCAGTTCAGGATCGTTCTTCTCTTCGCCTGGATAGAAGCGGACATTCTCAAGAAGCAGGACATCGCCTTCGTTCATGCTGTCGATTTCAGATTTTACAGAGTCGCCATAAGCTTCGTCTGTTTTCTTTACATCCTTGCCAAGCAGCTCAGACAAACGCTTTGCTACTGGAGTCAAACGCAATTCTTCAACAGCCTGCCCTTTTGGACGGCCAAGGTGGCTTGCAAGAAGGACTTTCGCTCCCTGCTCAACCAGGTATTGGATCGTTGGCAAAGCCGCACGGATCCTTGTTTCATCTGTTACCTGTCCATCCTTCATCGGCACGTTGAAATCAACGCGGCAAAAAACTCGTTTCCCTTTTACATCCACATCTTTAACTGTCTTTTTGTTCAAGGCTAGAGACCTCCTTTAAAATGGCACCTGAGCCTCCTGGCTGATGCCAGTGGCTGCAAGGCGATTAAGCAGAAAAAGAGGAGAGGGACTTTTCCCCGCTCCCCTTTTCATCCTACTACATTATAGTCAATATTGGATTGGTTATCCAATATTAGCTTACAGACCTTTTTTAGCGATGAAATCACATAGGTCAACTACACGGTTAGAGTAACCAGACTCGTTGTCATACCAAGAGATTACTTTTACCATGCTGCCTTCCATAACCATTGTTGAAAGTGCATCGATTGTAGAAGAGTTTGCACAGCCATTGTAGTCGCTAGATACTAGCGGCTCTTCGCTGTAACCAAGGATTCCTTTAAGGTCGCCTTCTGAAGCTGCCTTAAGAGCATTGTTGATTTCTTCTACTGTTACGTCTTTTTCAAGCTCAGCAACAAGGTCAACTAGTGAAACGTTTGGAGTTGGTACACGCATTGCTCCACCGTTCAATTTGCCTTTAAGCTCAGGCAATACTAGAGAAACTGCCTTTGCAGCACCAGTTGTTGTAGGAATGATGTTTTCCGCAGCTGCACGCGCACGACGGTAGTCTTTGTGCGGAAGGTCAAGAATTTGCTGGTCATTTGTGTATGAGTGAACAGTTGTCATCATACCGCGCTTGATTCCGAAGTTGTCGTTCAATACTTTCGCGAATGGAGCCAAGCAGTTTGTTGTACAAGATGCGTTAGAGATTACGTGGTGGTTAGCCGCATCGTACTTGTCATCGTTAACACCCATTACGATTGTGATATCTTCGTCAGTCGCTGGAGCAGAGATGATAACCTTCTTAGCGCCTGCTTCAAGGTGCTTAGCAGCGTCAGAACGCTTAGTGAAACGTCCAGTAGATTCTACTACGATTTCTACGCCAAGGTCGCCCCAGCCAAGCTGTGCAGGATCTCTTTCTGCCAAAACTTTAACGCGCTGTCCTGCAACTACAAGATAGTCGCCGTCAACTGTTACTTCTTCATTCAAAGTTCCATGAACTGTATCATATTTTAAAAGGTGAGCAAGCATGTTTGCATCAGTTAAGTCGTTAACTGCCACTACTTCTACGTTAGGGTTTTTTAATGCTGCGCGGAAAACAACGCGTCCAATTCTACCAAATCCGTTAATACCAATTTTTACTGCCATGTGTATTTCCTCCTTTGATTCCTTAAAAGGTGTTGTTTATATAAAGGTGTTACCCTTGTAACAATGTTTTAGCGGCTCCCTCATCCGTGATCAGGATTGTAGAAGAAGGTGCCTGTTTCATATAGGCTCTGATTGCCTTTGCCTTTGATTCACCGCCGGCTACCGCAATGACATCGCCGATATGTTCGAGATCATTAAGTTGGAGACCGATCGTCAGCACTTTGTGGACGATTTCCCCGGCTTCGTTAAAATAATAACCAAAAGCCTCGCCAACTGCTTTTCCATCGAGGATTTTCTGAAGATCCTCATGGCTGGTATTTCGACGTTCCGCCATTGTAATAGCGTCTCCAATACCATGTAAAACCATGCTTGCTGATTTAACTAAATTCCAAACCTCATAAATCAGCGGCTCTTTGATGAAGGATTCATAAATCTCGCTGCTGACCTGGTCCGGTACGTAAAAAACCCGATGGCGTGAATTCGTATTGTCCGCCATGTTTGCGCAAATCGTGTTTGCCTGATTCTTGACGTCCTCGCCAATTCCGCCCCTTGCAGGCACGAACAGCAAATCCTTCTCTCCGAAATCGGGTGTCAACATATCTGCCACAGCCGCCATAGTCGATCCTCCAGTTACAGCAATTATATTGTTGCTTTGGAGAAGATCTCTCATGCTATTTGCCGTCGCACGCCCCAGCTCGCTTTTGACCCATGGCGAACGGTCGCTGTCTCCTGGGACAACAATCACTTTCCGGATGCCCATGCGCTTTTGCAGCTGCTGCTCTAATGTGTTTATACCCATTATGTCTCGCATTACTCTATCAAGACTTTCCAGTATATCTTTTCCCTCTTCGGTCAAGGTCATTCCCTGAACCGACATCGAGATCAGATTCTGGTCCTTCAAAAATTCAACCTCAGAACGCAAAATCCGTTCAGTCAGATTCAAACTGACGGATAAGTTTCTCCTGCCAACTGGCTGCATCACGTTTATGTATTGGAGGATGAGGTATCGTTTTTGCATAACTTGCATTAAATCGGGCAATATTCTTTTTTGAATATCAATGAGCGATTGATCCATATGATATTCTCCTTTATCAGTGTTGGTCAAAAAATGTCCCGCCAAGACATATTATGTCCCACCTGCGGTAAAAAAAATCACCCCTGCTACAAAATTCATTCTAACAGGAGTGAAAACCTTAATCAACTAATAAACTCAAGGTTTTTTCGTGAAAACGCTTCACTTATGAACTTTTTGTTCACATTGCCATATTGCAGTTCTTCCCCGTCCAATTCCACGACAGGAATCATGATTCCATACTTCTCAACAAGCTCATCATCAAGGTCGATATTGATTTCTTCTATTGTAAAATTCCATTGCTGCTGAAGGTCTTCGAGGATTTCTCGTGCTGTTTCGCACAGATGGCAGCGGGGACGGGAGTATAGTTTGACTGTTTTTTTCATTTTTGCTCTCCTTAGACTAGTTGAATACCCTTTTTCTTCGCCAAAAATGTTGAATTCTTTTACAGAAAACACATTTATCCGCATATCTTGACTTTATTCGCAAATAAACAATTTTAATCGCAAATCCAGAGAGTTTATTCGCAAAAAAAGAAATTTATTCGCAAATAACGACTCTTTATTCGCAAAACGGAAATATAATCCAATTTCAATCAAAACGTTTCCGTTTGGATGACGATGGTATGCCCAACTGGTCACGGTATTTTGCGACGGTTCTCCTCGATACGACCATTCCTTCCTGTTCCTTTAACATTTCAACAAGGACCTGGTCGGATAGTGGTTTCTGCTTATCTTCTTCTTTTATATAGTGCTCGATCGCTGCTTTCACTTTTTGCGATGAAGCCTGGTCATTTTCGGTTGTTTGGATCGCACTTGTGAAAAAGGACTTCAATTCATATGTCCCGGATGGGGTTTGCATAAATTTTTCACGGACAGTCCGACTTACCGTGGATTCATGGATTTCGAGCTCTTCCGCGACTTCTCTCATCGTCATCGGTTGCAGGTGTGCAGGCCCTTTTAAAAAGAAATCCTCTTGCTTTTCGATGATTTTCATCGAGACCTTCAACAGTGTTTCCTTTCTCTGTTCGAGACTACGCTGGATCCACTGATAATCCCCATGCTTTTCCTGAAGAAATTTATTCACTTCCTTGTCCTTATGTCCGGACAGCTGTTGATAGTATCCTGCATTAAAGGAAACCTTCGGGATCAGTGCATCAAAAACACTGATGCTCAATTCGTCTCCCTCGCGCTTCACAACCACATCGGGAACAATATAGGCCGGCTTTCCGCGCTGAAAAGACGCCCCGGGCTTTGGATTCAACTGCTGGATACTGTCATGAACTTTCTGGATGTCCTTCAAATCGACGTTCAGCATTTTCGCCAGCGCCTTCCATTTTTTCTCGGCAAAAAGAAGAAAATGGTCCCGGATAATTTTTATGGCCAATACATTTTCTGGAGTCCTGCCCTGTCTTGTTAATTGAAGCAGCAGGCATTCCTGCAGGTCCTTGGCCGCTATGCCGGCAGGATCCAGAGATTGGAGTTTAAAGAAAGCGGAATCAATTATTTCTTCGTCACCCGCGTATTTTTTTATAAGGTCTTCCCTTTGGATATTTAAGTAACCGTTTTCATCTATGTTTTCAATCAACTCATGTAAAATCAGTTTTTCTTCCGGAGTAGCTTTTATCAAGTTCAATTGAGATAGCAGGTGTTCCTCAAGGGTATCACTCTCATGTGACCCAATCTGCTCGATTAGGTTTCGCTGATCCCGTTCAAACGACTTCCTTTGCGTCTTTCGCGTTCGGTCCATACTGGCATCAAAATGAGAAATATTTTTAAAGTCTACTTGAATAAGGGGATTTTCCATCGATTTAGCTTCAAGAAAAGCCGCAAGCTCCTGTGCGGAATATTGCAAAAGCGCAATCGCCTGGGTAAGCTCCTGAGTCATCGCCAATTTTAACGTCTGCTTTTGCCACAATCCAGCTTTCAGATCCATCTAAATCACCCCTTCATTTATTTTACATGATAAAAGGGAATTGGTGTATGGAAAGTATTTGCCACGCTTCCAAAACAAGAATCCCCTTGCCTGATAAAGTGGCAGGGGGATTTCAGTTATTTTGGAATCATTCAACTTCTGACTACTGAATTATCCTAGGTCTGAGACACAATTAGGGAGTTCAACAGTATAGTTAATTACAGCATCACCAGTGCCAGTCGGTCTTACCGAATTAACCGTAATTGTGGTGTTTTCACAACCTGGTTCCTCGAAGTCCGGCATTTCACCAGGACAGGTAAAGCATACTTGGGTTACAGTGACTTCATCGTAACAGCACTCATATAATCGCCCTCCACACTGTCCTTGTTTCGGGACGTTAAACTGTATTTGCAACCTTACTTGGCGAGTCCATCTTAAGACAGGGACACAGCATGTTAAAGTTTGGTCGCAAACAAATACCTCAGCTGGAGCTTGACACGGTCTGGAGGTCGCACTTCCAACACTGCCGATACAAAAACCAAATAGTACATCTGCTGGGTCAGTACTAGCTAACCTGAAGCAAGTGGGCGGAAAATCCACACGACAATTAAATGTGTTTTGATCATCAGGGCATAGACATTGATTGTCACAATCGACTACACATGCTGGAAGGCAGATTTCTCCACAAAATTCAGCTTCCCCTTCCTGACCACCTTGCCCAATCTTTAGGGCTATACATCCTATTTCGTACATTGGCGGCTGTGGTAGTGTAATTGCAAATATTTGTGAATTACCTGCGTCTAGTTCGCCTATTTCATCAAATTTAAACCCAACTAATCTTTCTCCAGCACTACAATCCGACCTAGGAGGGCAAGGCAAAGGCGCAGCCGTGAATTCTTCATTTTCACAATCTCCATACGGCACTAGTTCTCCAGGTGTTGTTCCAGTAGTGAAAATCGGGGTCGCTAAGCATTCAGTAATTTGTGAACGACACTCAAAGTCAATACCTAGTACCCAATCACTCAATGCCCGCGGAGCGTTAATATTATCTATTTGGTATACCCACCTATATCCACCTGCCACTGGCTCAACTCTCAACAACGTTACATTAAAACCACCCACAGGAACAGGTTCAAAACAACTATCAGGTATTTGCTGTACTTGATTAATTTCTGCCAAATTCATCTTCCTTTCATATTTTTTCAAGACTTTAGACAGTCTCTTTATACACTATGAAAAGACAGGAGGACTTGTTTGATTGAATCACCTATACAAGTTGTGCTTATTTACCTAATTTACAAAAAATAAATAGAAGCATATAAAAATCCCCCAGCGCTTAAATTAAGCGCTGGGGGATTTAGGACGCCCTCGGCAGGAATCGAACCCACATCTCAAGAACCGGAATCTTACGTGCTATCCGTTGCACCACGAGGGCATGTATAAAGTTAGCGTTACGCTTACCTATTATAGGGTATGTTTCCCTTGTTTGCAAGAATGTTTTTTGGAAGAGGGACCATTGGAATCGTTTAAAAATGTTATTGTTGGGTAAGATGGATACGGTACAGCAAATTGGAATATACATTATTGTCGAACTGTTTATGCAGGCTTTGTAAGCGATTCGTTTGACCTTCATTGACCATGCGTGTATCATTAAAATTACATAGGTATTATGGCAAACGATCCAGTTTATGCCAGCCTGCTATCTGCCATGAAAATGGCAATGAATGATCTTTATGTTAAAGGAGGAAAAAACACATGAACTTGATTCCTACAGTTATTGAACAAACGAATCGGGGCGAACGGGCATATGATATTTATTCCCGCCTTTTAAAGGATCGCATCATTATGCTGGGAAGCGGGATTGATGACAATGTTGCAAATTCAATCGTAGCTCAGCTGCTTTTCCTGGAAGCTGAAAATCCGGAAAAAGACATTTCCATCTACATCAATAGCCCGGGCGGCAGCATCACTGCCGGCATGGCAATCTATGATACTATGCAGTTCATCAAGCCTGATGTCCAGACAATCTGTATCGGTATGGCTGCATCCATGGGTGCATTCCTGCTTGCTGCCGGAACGAAAGGCAAGCGCTATGCCCTTCCTAATGCTGAAGTCATGATCCACCAGCCACTTGGCGGTGCTCAGGGACAGGCGACAGAAATTGAAATCGCTGCGAAGCGCATCCTTTTCCTTCGTGAAAAGCTTAATACGATTCTTTCAGAGCGCACTGGCCAGCCGCTTGATGTCATCGCGAAAGACACTGACCGCGATAATTTCATGACTGCTGAACGTGCGAAGGAATATGGTCTTGTTGACCAAATCATCACTCGCAATGTACTAGAAGAAAAGAAAGATAAATAAACAGATTAAAAACTCGCTCCTGAGTGCCAGGAGCGAGTTTTTTAGTGGAAATTCTAGTTTTCCTTCTGGATATATTCAGCCAGCTTTTCCAAAGCTTCGTCTTCGTCATTTCCGTCTGCAATCAAGTTAACGGATGCGCCTGCGCTTACGGCAAGGCTCATCAGTCCCATGATGCTCTTTGCGTTTACTTTCTTTCCGTCTTTCTCAAGGAAAATATCAGACGAGAACCGGTTTGCTTCCTGTACGAACAATGCTGCCGGACGAGCTTGTAAACCTGTTTTGAGCTTGACTTGCACTTGTCTTTCGACCATTTGTGTTTTCCTCCTCTAACCCTCTATTTATTGATGATCTGGCCGGCACGCAGTTTTTCTGCTATCTCATCTATTTTCCGGAGCCGGTGATTGATTCCTGATTTACTGATTGTTCCGCCTGTTACCATCTCGCCCAATTCCTTCAGAGTAACATCCTGGTAATCGACCCGAAGTTGGGCTATTTCCCTCAATTTATCCGGTAAAATGTGAAGGCCTACCGAATCGCGAATATATCGGATGTTTTCAACCTGCCTAAGGGCCGCCCCGATCGTCTTGTTCAAGTTTGCTGTTTCACAATTGACCAGTCGGTTTACTGAGTTTCTCATATCACGTACAATCCGGATATCCTCGAATCTTAACAGCGCGTTGATCGCGCCTACGATATTCAAAAACTCGGTGATTTTTTCTGCTTCTTTTAAATATGTGATAAAACCTTTTTTCCGCTCAAGCGTTTTGCTGTTCAGGCCAAAGGTATTCATCAATTCACATAATGAGTCATTATGCTCCTGGTACATAGAGGCTATTTCAAGATGATAGGAAGATGTCTCCGGATTGTTGACAGACCCTCCTGCCAGGAATGCGCCTCTAAGGTAAGAACGCTTACAACATTTCTTCTTCACCAATTCTGGCGAAATTTCATGAATGATTTCAAAGCCTTCTCCTAAAATCTTTAAATCCTCCAGAATTTCTCTGGCTGATTCCTTCAAGCGGACAATATAAACATTATTCTTTTTCAGCCTCATCTTTTTGCGCACCAGCAGTTCCACCTGGACCTGATAGCTTTTCTTGATCAAAGTATAGATGCGCCTTGCAATTGCGGCATTTTCAGTCTGTATGTCTACGATGAGTTTGCGATTTGAGAAGGAAAGGGAACCATTCATCCGGATCAAAGCGGACAGTTCCGCGATTGCGCAGCAGCCCTTCACGTCAATATTCGTGAGTTCCTTTTTTGTTTCCGAAGCGAACGACACCTTCTCACCCCCTAATTTGTATAGCGCAGCAACCTGATTTATTTAAAAGCTTCGACGATATTTATACTGGTCCGAAAGAAGACAAACGCTTGCATCCTCTATTTACGCGTTATATCTCTTTTTGGTTTCATTTAAAATCATAGAATATAAAATTTCTGCTACTTTTTTTGTATCGTGCCTGATGACATTGCCCTCGAGTTCAGCGATTTCCTCCTGGACAACCTCAACCCCAAGGGACATCAGCATATCAAGATCAAAATGAACAGGCTGGGCAAGCTCCTCCTTGTATCTGAGCTCGACATCCGGCGGGATGGTTTCGCTGTTAACAAGGATTGTATCAATAAAAGCACAATCTACATGGTCATAGATTGCTTTTATATGGTCACTGGCAGCAAAGTCATGTGTCTCTCCTGCCTGCGTCATCAGGTTGCAAATATACACTTTTCGCCCCTGGGCCTTGCATACTTCATTCCCCAGTTTTTTAACTAGAAGGTTTGGCAGGATGCTCGTATATAAGCTTCCTGGACCAATGACAATCAAATCAGCCTCCCTGATTGCCTGGAGCGTTTCCGGAAGCGGCTTGACACCTTCAGGATTGAGGAATACCCTCTTGATCCTTTTACCCGAGTAAGGAATTTTCGATTCGCCCCTGACAATGCTGTTATCCTCCATTACCGCATTCAGCATGACACTTCTGTTCGCTGCCGGGAGCACCTTGCCGCGCACATTCAGGACCTTGCTCATTTCCTGGATGGCATGGACGAAGTTACCGGTAATCGATGTCATTGCCGCAAGAATCAGGTTCCCAAGAGAATGGCCGGACAATTCATTAGAAGTATTGAACCGGTGCTGGAACATCTCTTCAATCAACGGCTCCACGTCTGACAGTGCAGCAAGGACATTTCGGATATCACCAGGCGGAGGAATATGCATATCCTCCCTAAGCCTGCCTGAACTTCCGCCATCATCGGCAACTGTCACGATCGCGGTGATATCAACAGGGTATTTCTTCAGGCCGCGAAGAAGGACTGGCAAGCCGGTTCCTCCCCCGATGATGACGATTCTTGGCTGTCGGTCCGTCATCATGTGGTCTGTCCCTTCCTTTTTTCAATATCCCGGTGTGTCACACGAGTATGATAGTCCTTCTCGAAAAACTTGGCGATATGTTCAGCAAGTGCAACAGAGCGATGCTGTCCGCCTGTGCAGCCGATGGCGATGATCAGTTGGGCCTTGCCTTCTCGCTTGTAATGCGGAAGCATGAAGCTCAAAAGGTCCGTCACCTTTTCAAGGAACTTGGTCGTTTCGTTCCATTTCAAAACATATGTCGACACATCTTCATCAAGACCTGTTTTTGGACGCATATGATCAATATAGTGCGGATTCGGCAAAAAGCGCACATCGAAAACTAAATCAGCATCGATCGGAATTCCATGCTTGAATCCGAAAGACATCACATTTACGGTGAAAATGGTCTTTTTATTGACTGAAAACTCCTCAAGGATTTTCTCACGAAGCTCCTTCGGTTTCATGTCAGTTGTTTTATAGATGATTTGTGCTCTGCCCTTCAGCTCTTCCAGAAGCTCGCGCTCAAGCTGAATGCCTTCAAGCGGAAGTCCGGATGGAGCCAGCGGGTGTGAACGCCTTGTTTCTTTATAACGGCGCACAAGCGTTGAATCATCAGCGTCAAGAAACAATACCTGCGGTGCAACCCATGAAGTTTCAGCCAAATCATCAAGCGCTTTAAACAGCGAGTCAAAAAACTCACGGCCGCGCAAATCCATGCCAAGTGCGACTTTATTCATTTTATTGCCTGATTCCTTCATTAGCTCAAGGAATTTCGGCAGCAATGTTGGCGGCAGATTATCCACGCAGAAAAATCCTAAATCCTCAAAACTCTGGATCGCGACGGTCTTTCCAGCGCCAGACATCCCTGTAATAATCACGAGCTGGGTATCAGTAGTTGAACCGGTACTCATTTCTCTTTCCCCCTGAAAATGAAGTTTAATACGATATCAATTAGGATCGAGCCTGTAGTTGATCAGCTCAAAATCCGGTGTATAAGTAAAGGTTCCGTAGATAATACCCTGTCCATGGACCATATAATCCAGGATATGATAATCGCCTGCAGCCATCGGAAGATCTTTGATGGTATCGAGGTCATGCCAGGATATCGTTCCTTCCTCCGATTCATCAAGGTTGATTCCATCCGCTGCAGTAGCGTAAAAAGTGAACATCATCCACTCGGACACCACTTGATCGTCTTCTTTGATGACAAACGTGAAAATCCCTTTAATCTGCGGGTTTCTCAAGTATATGCCCGTTTCTTCGCGGAATTCCCTGACACAGGAATCCTTCACGGTTTCTCCTGGTTCCATTTTCCCGCCCGGAGCCACCCACCAATTGCGGCGCGGCTTTTGCAGCAGTAAAATTTTTTTATCTTTTACCAAAACACAATTCGTCACGCGCTGCATCGATTCCACCTCTTCAAATATACATACGTGCCCAATCACATACCTTCATGTTTTAGACACTGAAGCTGGACATTTTGCTATAACTGCTTTTGATGAAAACGCTGTAAGCTAATATAAAAGCAGTGCTCAATGCGAAAACAGCCATTGATCATACGCCGAACTTTTATTCTTTCCATTATACTATTTTTAGATTTTCGCCACAATGAATACAAAGATGATATTTTTGTTAAGGATTGTCAATTAGAAGTATGGTCGACTAGGAGAGGTGTTATAATCCCTGGAAGCAGCCTGTTTCACTTTTATGTAAAAAAAGAAGCACAGGATAACCTGTGCCGTCAAAGGATTATATTTTTAAAAGGGGGTCAATTTCTACTTCTATAATACCCCATGATTGTTTCACTACTGTTACAGAAGAATTAATATCTAATTACGTTTTGTTAATTTATGCCGAGACATGCTGTTTTTACCAATTAATTTCTGACAGATTCAGCAGTCCATAAAAATTATGCGTTTGCTTTTAATTCTTCAACGAGCTCTTCGACATAATGCTGTGCGTTCTGGGCTGCGATACTGCCATCACCCGTTGCTGTAACAATTTGTCGAAGTGTTTTTTCACGAATATCACCAGCTGCGAAGATGCCCGGAACTTTCGTTTCCATTTGCTCGTTCGTTTCGATGTAGCCGTTGCCGTTTGTGATTCCAAGGCCTTCGAACGGCTTCGTCAGCGGAACCATTCCAATATAAATGAAAACACCGTCAGCCGCGAATTCTTTTTCTTCGCCATCTTGTGTGGAAACAAGTGTCACGCTGCCAACCTTTCCGTCCCCATTGATTTGCTTGACAGTATGGTTCCAGATGAAATCAATCTTGTCATTGGCAAATGCACGGTCTTGAAGGATTTTTTGCGCGCGAAGCTCATCGCGTCGGTGAACGATCGTCACTTTTGAAGCGAAACGGGTCAGATATACACCCTCTTCAACCGCAGAGTCTCCGCCGCCGACTACCACAAGTTCTTTTCCTTTAAAGAATGCACCGTCACAAACTGCACAGTAAGAAACGCCGCGGCCCCCGAGCTCCTGTTCGCCAGGAACGCCAAGCTTCTTGTACTCAGCACCTGCAGAGATGATGATCGAGCGTGCTTTATATTCTTTGTTTCCAGCCTTGATCGTTTTATATTCTTTGCCGTCGATGACTTCCTTTACATCACCGTAAGCATATTCCGCACCGAATTTTTTTGCGTGGTCGAACATCTTGGTCGAAAGTTCCGGTCCCAGGATGTGGTCGAAGCCAGGGTAGTTTTCAACTTCCTCTGTATTAGCCATCTGTCCGCCCGGTACGCCGCGCTCAAGCATCAGCGTCGACAAGTTCGCACGTGATGTATAAACAGCTGCCGTCATCCCTGCCGGACCCGCACCGATGATAATGACGTCATAAATTTTCTCTTCTGACATGGTGTACAACTCCTTTGAATATCATAATCCGCAATCATTTTCGGTTTTCATTCGAAAATAGTATTTCCTGCCTAAACATATCCTATAAAACAGGAAGCATATAGTCCAAAAATATGCTTGAAAAATGATCGTGTTCACTTATTTGCCAAAAATGGTTTGATGGACAGGATCTGTTTAAAATATTGACATAAATACGCAGGATGTTATGATGATTTACAAATAAACACTTATAATGCAAATCTGCTAGGGGAGCCTTTTGCTAAGGCTGAGATTAAAGTGAAACTTTAAGACCCTTTGAACCTGATCTGGATCATACCAGCGTAGGGAAGTGGAGTATCTGGAGCTTATCGATTTTACTTGCTGCCAATACGACCACTTTCTGCCTGCAGAAAGTGGTTTTTTTATTGGAAAAAAGTATCCTTCAACCTGAGGATGCTGAAATCTAAGGAGGTTTTTTCATGTCCAGTTTTACACAGATCATTCGTCAAGAAGCAAACAAGATTTGGGAGGCAAATTTCAACCACCCTTTCGTACAGGGAATCGCCGATGGAACATTATCACTTGAAAGCTTTCATTATTATGTCTTGCAGGATTCTTATTACCTTTCCCACTTCGCTCGTATCCAGTCGATTGCTGCTTCACGCGCGGAGGATTTGGCTACAACATCCAGAATGGCTGCCCATGCCCAGGGTACATATCAGGCTGAGCTTGGCTTACACGAGAAATTTATAGGACAGCTTGGGGTCACAAAGGAAGAGTTGCAAAGCTTTGAACCCGCACCGACAGCCTATGCATATACCTCCCACCTTTACCGGGTGGCCGCATCAGGAAGTCTTGGTGAAATCATTGCCGCCATTCTGCCTTGCTACTGGATTTACTATGAGATTGGAGAAAAGCTTAAGAATGCAACGCCAGAAACCACGATCTACCAGGAATGGATCTCGGCCTATGGAAGCGACTGGTTTGGCGATCTTGTGAAAGAGCAGCTCAATCTTTTGGATAAACTGGCAGAGAGCTCATCGGAAAATGAAAGAGAAAAAATGAAACAGCATTTTTTGATTAGCAGCCATTACGAGCTGCAATTCTGGGAAATGGCCTACACGCTTGAAGGGTGGGAAATCAACGATTACAAAGCCCTCGTAAGGTAAGCTGGGAAATTTTCATGCCAGGGGAATAAAGCGTACAGGTCACAAGAGAAATAGAGTTATTGTCGAAGTACAAAAAAAGGCCAGCCCTTCTGCCAATCAGATGGGCTAGCCTTTATTTTACATGCTGTCTTCTTCCTGAAGGAACTCGTTTGCCAAATTAATATATTTGGATAGCGTGGAGACAGACAATCCGTATTTTTTCGCGACTGCCTGTTTGGATGTCTTGATATTTCTTAGCTTATCCCAGAGATAGTCAACTGCCGCAGCCCATGCTTTCTTGTTTTTGAAGTCATAGCCTGCTTTCGCTGCCTGCTCGAATACTGAAAACCACATAATGTAGACGCCAGCTTCATTTTTGCTGATTGGCCGGTGGTGGTCGTACAGGAGCTTAGCCGTTTCATGCGCGCCTTTGACCTCCTCTTTCCTGCTGTTCAACTTGCCTGATGCCAGGTAGGAAAGATACGATTTTTCCATTTCCGTCATTTTATCTGTGGATTTATCCGCTTCGAGTATTTCTTTCTTTTTTGCGGACACAGATGTAAGGAAAAGGGCAAATAGACGCTCTTCCGGATAATCACTGTTCAGCTGGTTCAGGATGGCAGATACCTGGGTTTCGAACTTCACGCCTGGTTGATCAGCCCAAGGTTCCATGCCTTCTTTTTCCGGACTGAACTCGAGTACCTTTTTCCACACTAAACGTGCTGTATTTTCCCTGCCGGTAAAATAAGACGCGTGAGCCAGCCAGTAATAGAATGCTCCGTCGCCTTCAAAGCCTGATTTTTGCAGCTTCTTCAGCCATCTGTAAGCCAGTTCGTATTCGCCGACAAGCGCAAAGGTTGCGCCAAGCTTGAACTGATGCTCAACATGGATTGGATGTATTTTTTCTAAGGAGTCCTTTAAATCCTGGCCTTCCTTATCGTGACCCTGGTAATGCGCAAAAACAAGGGCATTGCACAATGCGTGCAGATTGCCTGGGTTCTGCTCGAATACATCATTCAGGATGTCACGAGCCTTAACCGTCTCACCAAGGTAAAAATAAGCCAGCGCGAGATTATTGTAAGCCGACCAGTATTCTGGATACTCTTCGATGACTTCCTGGAAAATCTCAATCGCCTTCGGAAACTCACCGGATTCGAGGTGATTTCTTGCTTCCTCCTGCTTGATGATCAAGTCATCCTCTTCGTAATAATCCTCATCCATTTCTTCCGCCTCAAGCGTCAGAAGCTCAAGAAGGTCGTTCGCATCTTCAGCAAACTCCCCGTCTTCATTCAATTCCAAGTATAAGTTCGCATGCCTGAAAGCATCCCGAAATAATCCCATATGAGCATAGTTATTCGCTAAGAAATAATGGCTCTCCGCCATGTTTTCATCAAGTTCTTCGAGGACCAAGTGCAAAAGACGGTTAGACTGCTGGTATTCCCCCAACTCCGACTGCACGATTGCCAGCTGGCAAACGATCATCGGCTCGCCGGGTTCAAGCTGCATTGCGCGCTGGAAATACTTTTCAGCCTTCTTCAAATCCCGCCTGTGGAAAGCCTTGACCCCTTTGGTGAAGTAGTATTCACCTGTAGGAACAAATGACAGCAATAGGCCTTTTTGTTTCCTTGCTTTAGAGTCTTTTCCCATGTGATCCTCCGTAAAAAAAATTGTGAAACCTTTTATTAGTTAGTCTCGGAACCTTGATTTGTATATAAATACACATATAGTGTTTTATCGAAGCAACTTTAACTAATGTAGTATAACATACGGACAGAGTATTCGAGAAGGTGTGGATTTGAAAATGTAGTGGCGGGGTGGAGATTGGGAGATTGGATGAGTGGCAGGCATGGGGTTTTAGCTAAAGGAGGTAGTTGGGTTTTCATGGGTTGGTCGATATATTGGGGAAAGTGGTCGATATATTGGGGAAAGTGGTCGATATATCTTAAAATGTGGTCGATATATTTAAAAATCCGCTGATATAATGCAAAATGTGGTCGATATATTTTAGATTTCGCCAATAAAATCAATGCATGGAACAAATAGAAGGTATTTTGCAATAACGAGGCGAATAGATACAGTAAAAATTTCAAGGAGTGATGGCATTTGATCGGGAAATATAGAGAATATCCGAAAGAATTATTGATTCTCGAAGCAATAGTGAGGCGTTACCCTCATCAAGATCATCAAAAAGCAGAACTAGAAAAGAAACTTTATCGAAAACGAGCCGGTTACAAAGGCGAAAAGACACTGGATTACTTTTTAGCCCAAATCGACCACTCGGAAATGTTGATTTTGCACGATTTAAGAATCCCCATCAACGGTACCCACTTCCAAATTGATACCCTAATCATTACCCCTTTTTATCTCCTCATTATTGATTCCAAAAATTATGCAGGAACACTGATTTTCCTTCCCGAATTCAACCAACTCCTCCGAATCCACAATGATATAGAAGAAGTTTTTTCTGATCCGATTCTCCAAACAAAAATCCAGGCATCCCAATTAAAAGCATTTCTTGGAAAACATCACATTAACTCGCCTCCTATTGAATACCTTGTTGCGATCAGCAATCCGCAAGCCTTCATTAAAAATCCCACAAATGATCGAGAAGTCAGAAACAGAGTGTTCAGGTCTTCGAATATTGCATTTAAAATCCCTTCATTCTATCAAAAGCATACAAAATCCATCCTTTCTAAAAATGACATAAAAAAAATCTCCAGACATTTAATAAAGGCGCATGAATCATTAATTCCTAACCCAAAAACAATGAACCTGCCATTCGATAAAATGGTTCAAGGTGTACAATGTCCAAACTGTGATGTATTCGGATTGGACTACCACCAGGGGAAATGGACTTGCAAAAGCTGCGGATACAAATCAGCCGATGCCCATATCCAGGCATTGAGAGATTATTTCCTCATTTATGGTCCATCAATTACCAGCAAGCAATTCCGCGAATTTATGAAGCTTAAATCTTCTTCTACTGCAAAACGACTTTTATCAACCATGGACTTATATTTTATCGGCACGAATAAAGGACGTTCCTACTCTCCGTCAAAAAACTTCTTTTCCTAGAGGTGGTTAAAAGCAGAAGAAACCCAGCGCGATTCATTCTTCTGCGCCGGGTTTCTTCCTTTTATTTAATACAACTAGTACTTCTTTAAGCGGCAGTTTTTGTTCCTGCAGGAGAACCATAAGATGATAAAGCAGGTCGGCTGCTTCCCACTTGAGTTCTTCCTGGTCGCGATTCTTGGCTGCGATGATGACTTCGGCGGCTTCTTCGCCTACTTTTTTCAAGATCTTGTCGACGCCTTTTTCAAAAAGGTACGTTGTGTAGGCGCCTTCTGGCATTTCCTGCTCTCGCACTCGGATTGTTTTTTCCAACTCGAGCATGACGGCAAAATCAGCTAATGATGTACCCTCAGCTGCGGACGCATCCAGCAGGTTTTCAGAGAAGCAGCTGACAGAACCCGTGTGGCACGCCGGACCAGCAGGTTCGACGAGCACGACTAAAGCGTCACCGTCGCAATCATATTTAATCTCGACGATTTTCTGGGTATTGCCGCTCGTCGCTCCTTTATGCCACAGCTCCTGGCGGGAACGGCTGTAGAACCAGGTTTCGCGGGTTTCAAGCGACTTTTCCAGAGATTCTTTGTTCATATATGCTACAGTCAAAACTTCCCTCGTCGCAGAATCCTGGACGACAACAGGAATCAACCCATTTGCATCAAATTTTAATTTATCTATATTCATCGTACAGTCACTCCTTTTTCGCGGAGATAGGATTTTACCTCTTTTACCGAAGTTTCGCGGTAATGGAAAATGGAAGCTGCCAGTGCGGCATCTGCTTTTCCTTCAATAAAAGCATCGACGAAATGATCAGAGTTTCCGGCACCGCCTGATGCAATGACCGGTACTGTTACCGCCTCACTCACAGCACGTGTCAGGGAAAGATCGAAGCCTTTTTTCTCGCCGTCGCTGTCCATGCTCGTCAGCAGGATTTCCCCTGCTCCAAGTCGGACGGCTTCTTTTGCCCATGCGATGACTTCCCAGTCGGTTGGCGTGCGGCCGCCATGGGTGAAAACCCTCCATGAGCCTAGATCAGAGTCGTATTTTGCATCAATCGCTACGACGATGCACTGGGCACCGAAGAATGCGGAACCTTCCGCAATTAATAGCGGATTGTTGACTGCGGCAGTATTCAATGACACCTTGTCTGCACCAGAGCGGAGCAATTTTTTCATATCATCCAGGGTGTTGATCCCGCCTCCGACCGTGAAAGGAATCGCCAGCTCTGACGCAACTTCCCTGACTACCTCGACCATCGTCTTCCGCCCTTCAACGGAAGCAGAGATATCGAGGAACACAAGCTCGTCGGCGCCCTGCTCATCGTAAAAGTGGGCAAGCTCGACCGGGTCGCCGGCATCGCGGAGCTGGACAAACTGAACTCCTTTAACAACTCGGCCATCCTTTACGTCAAGGCAGGGGATGATTCGTTTGCTAAGCATCAGGCATTCCCCGTTTCCAGCGCAGACTTTACCGAAAAACGCCCTTCGTAAATTGCTTTCCCGACGATCGCCCCGCTGACTCCATCTCCACTTAACTGGCGGAGGGCGGTTAAATCTTCAAGCGAGCTGACTCCGCCCGATGCGATCACGCTTTTCCCCGTTTCGATTGCTAGCTGGCGTGTAGCCTCCACATTCGGGCCAGCTAGCGTGCCATCTGTTGCGATATCGGTAAAAATAAATGTTTCCGCTCCAGCATCTGCGAACCTTTTTCCGAGCTCAATTGCCGTCACTTCAGAGGTATTCAGCCAGCCATGGGTCGCGACAAGGCCATTTTTCGCATCAAGGCCAATCGCAATTCTCGTTCCGTATTTCCTGACCATTTCTTCTGCGAAGTCAGGGTTAGAAACAGCAATGCTGCCGATGATGACGCGAGTGACGCCATTTTCAAGATAGTGGTTGATATCCGCTTCGCTGCGGATGCCGCCGCCAATCTGGACGTTCACGCCAAGCTGTTGCGCCGACTGGATGACAAATTGATCGTTTACCCGTTTCCCGTCTCTTGCGCCATCGAGGTCGACCATATGAATCCATTCCGCACCTTCAGCCGCAAACTTTTTCGCCATTTCGAACGGAGAATCGCCATATACTGTTTCCTTGTCATAATCGCCTTGTAAGAGCCGGACGCATTTTCCGCCGCGCATGTCGATCGCTGGGTAGATTGTGAATTTCATAAGTCTGACTTCCTTTCTGCTGCAAGTTCCGCAAAATTGCGGAGCAAGCCCATCCCCATATCACTGCTTTTTTCCGGATGGAATTGCATTCCGAATATATTTCCCCTGCCGACAATCGCAGGTACTTCGACGTCATAATAGTCACCGACTGCAACCAGGACATCCGGGTCACTTGTTTTTACATAATAAGAGTGAACGAAATAGACGTAATCTTCTTCAAGAGATTCCAATAAGGGAGATTCACCAGTAAAACGAAGCTTGTTCCAGCCCATGTGCGGCACTTTATAGGCTTCGCCATCAGCAGTCTCCCCGCTGAATTTCCCGACTTTGCCAGGAAGAAGGCTCAAGCCCTTTGTCAGGCCATTCTCAGTGCTCTCTTCAAACAACAGCTGCATGCCGAGGCAGATTCCGAGAACCGGCTTGCCGGTCGCTGCAAATTCACGGATCATTTCCGTCAGACCGGTGCGATCCAGCACATCCATCGCGTCACGGAATGAGCCGACGCCCGGGACGAGCAAGGCATCCGCCTCCATCAATCCGTCCTTATATTGTGAGATAAAATAGGGCGCATCCAGCCGTTCCAACGCTTTGCTGACGCTGAACAGATTGCCCATGCCGTAGTCGACGATGCCAATCATGGTTTAAACTTCCTTCCTATTTGCAATGTGCAAGTTTCATGAAATGTCTTATTACAGCATCCCCTTCGTTGAAGGAACACCTTTTACCCGCGGGTCGATGGTGCTTGCTTCATCAAGCGCCCGGCCCAATGCTTTGAATACGGCTTCGATCATATGGTGTGTGTTTTTGCCGTAGTGGACGATGACGTGCAGATTCATTCTCGCTTCAAGCGCGAGCTTCCAGAGGAACTCATGAACGAGTTCAACATCAAATGTCCCCACCTGCTGGGATGGGAATTCCGCTCGCATTTCAAGGTGAGGGCGGTTGCTTAAATCAATTACCACTTGCGCCAGAGCTTCATCCATTGGCACAAAGGCGTTGCCGTAACGCTTGATTCCCTTTTTATCGCCAAGTGCTTCACGAAGTGCCTGTCCGATGCAGATCCCAATGTCTTCTGTCGTATGGTGCCCATCCACTTCTACGTCTCCCTTTGCATCCACTGTCAGGTCAAACTGGCCATGCTTTGCAAACAAATCGAGCATATGTGAAAGGAAAGGCACTCCTGTTTCAAGGTGAGTTTTTCCTTCGCCATCGATGCCAAAAGTCAGGTCGATTTTCGTTTCATTCGTATATCGATTCACCGTTGAGGTGCGTTCCATAATATTTACCTCCATTTTTTGGTCCAACCGAGTGGTTTTCTATGGGTCCAAATCTAAAATCAGCCTTTATTTAAGTCTCGTCTCTACTGCCCGTGCATGTGCTTCCAATCCTTCAAGCCGTGCGAACTCGGCTATTTTCGCTCCGTTATCATTCATCGCTTTTTCGCTGTAAAGGATGATGCTTGATTTCTTTTGGAAATCCTCGACGCTCAGCGGACTTGAGAATCGGGCTGTACCATTCGTTGGCAGGACATGATTCGGTCCGGCAAAATAATCGCCGACAGGCTCCGAACTGTACCGTCCCAGAAAAATCGCACCAGCATGCTTTATTTTACCGAGCAATTCCATCGGATTCTCTGTTACGATTTCCAGATGCTCAGGTGCCAGCTGATTGATTGCCGCAATTGCTTCATCCATGTCAGCCGCAACGTAAATTGCACCAAAATTTTCTATCGCTTGAGTGGCGATTTCTTTCCTGGGCAAATGAGACAGCTGTTTATATACTTCATTTTGTACGTCTTCAGCAAGCTCTTTTGAGGTCGTCACCAAGATCGCACATGCCCGCGGGTCATGCTCTGCCTGAGAAAGCAGATCAGCCGCAACTTCATTGGCATGTGCAGTATCATCCGCTAAAATGCCAATTTCACTTGGCCCGGCAATCATATCAATCGCGACATCACCAAAAACTTCACGCTTGGCAAGGGCGACATAGATATTCCCCGGCCCGGTAATTTTATCAACCGGCTTGATCGTTTCCGTTCCGTAAGCAAGGGCTGCAATCGCCTGCGCTCCGCCAACTTTATAGATTTCTTTTACCCCGGCAATGTCGGCCGCAACCAGCACACCTGCCGGCAGCCTGCCTTCACGGTCAGGAGGAGACACCATCACGATGCGCTCAACCCCAGCTGTTTTGGCAGGGATGACATTCATCAGAACAGATGAAGGATAGGCAGCTGTCCCTCCAGGTACATATACACCGACTGAATCGAGCGGTGTCACCTTCTGGCCAAGCATCGTGCCATTTTCCTCCGTTGTCATCCAGGATGGACGCAGTTGTTTTTCATGGTATTTACGGATATTGTCGGCGGCTTCAGCAATGATTTTTACAAGCGTATCGCTTACTGATTGATATGCTTCCGAAATTTCTTTCGGAGTTACCCTAAGATCGGTTAGCATCACTGAATCAAATTTTTCCGTAAAAGACCTGACAGCCTGATCACCAGATTCCCTGACCTCCGCGATAATTGCCTGGATAGCTTTGCGCTGCTCCTCTGTTCCGCCATCAACCGTCCGTTTCAGTGATACACTGCCATCTATTAGTACGATTTCCATCGAGACTCAAATCCTTTCAGATTCACAATCATTTCTCTCGTTAAAACTTTGTTAAATCACTTCGGTCAATCGCTTAATCAGTTCACTGATACGGACGTCCTTGATCCGATAGCTGACTGGATTGACAATCAATCGTGAAGTCACATTTGTAATCGTCTCATATTCGACCAGTCCGTTTTCCTTCAAAGTTCTTCCCGTCGATACAATATCGACGATTCTGTCTGCAAGGCCAATCAATGGCGCGAGCTCAATAGAGCCGTTCAGCTTGATGATTTCAACCTGCTCGCCTTGTTCCCGGAAATAAGCTGCTGCGATATTTGGATATTTCGTCGCGATTTTCGGGGCCACATCATTCATTTTCGTATCAGGTAGACCGGCAACTGCCAGATAGCAGCCACTGATTTTTAAATCAAGCAGCTCATATACATCACGCTCTTCTTCAAGCAGGACATCTTTCCCGGCAATGCCCAGGTCGGCGACACCATGTTCCACATATGTAGCCACATCCATCGGTTTCGCTAAAATGAAGCGGAATTTCTCTTCATCGACATCGATGATCAATTTGCGTGAATCATCAAATTCGGGAGGCAAATCAAATCCAGCGCGCCGGAGCAAGTCTGCTGCTTCATTAAAAATCCTGCCCTTAGGCATGGCAATGGTTAGCTGATCATTCATTGCACTCCCTCCTTCCCGACTAGAAACACAACATCTGAAAATACATCGGAACATGCATCGAGATTTCGCACGGCGCTGATGTCTTGCAATACAACCCTCTGACCGTCTTCTCTGCGCTGCGCCGCTAACTGGAATGCTTCCTTTCTTCGCTCTGCACTGAAAAGAATGCATGTGACCGGCTCAGGCTTGCCCAAGTCTCCCAGGCTTTCGAGCAGGCGATCGAGCCTGATTGCGAACCCTGTCGCTCCCGTCGATTTGCCAAACTTCTCAAGCAATTTGTCATAGCGTCCGCCATTCCCGATTGGAAAGCCGACCATCCCTGCATAGACTTCAAAGAGGATTCCTGTGTAATAGCTCATATGGCTGACGATTGTTAAATCAAATTTTATCCTGTCGCTATCCCCGAAATCTTCGAGTACATCCCAAAGCAGCTTCAGCTCATCCAGTGCCGCCTTTCCTTTCCCGTTCTCGACAAGCTCTGATGCCTTGTCGATCACCTCCGGACCTCCCCTGAGTTCGAGGAATGCTAGCAATCTTTGTGAATCGATTGATGACAGTGGCAATGATTTTACGTGCTCCCGGTAGCCTACGTAATTCTTTTCATATAAAAATTTCGTCAATTCTCTGGCACGTTCTTCTGTGCCTAGAATCTGGACGAACAACTCATTGACGAAGCGAACATTTCCGACAGACAGCTGGAATTGTACAAGACCTGCTTTTTTTAATGAAGAAATCGCCAGCGCAATCATTTCTCCATCAGCACTGACAGAGTCGTCTCCTATGCACTCGACACCGATCTGTTCGAATTCTGCCGGCCTGCCGCCTTCCCGCTGCTGGGCGCGGTATACATTTGCCGAATAAGCAAGCCTCAATGGCACCTGGCCCTTGAAAAGTTTTGAAGCGGCAACCCGGGCAATCGGTGCGGTCATATCCGGCCTGAGAACCAGTGTGTGGCCCTGCTGGTCCAACAGCTTGAATAGCTGCTGGTCAAGGATTGCTGAAGCAGTACCCACCGTTTCGTAATATTCCAGCGTTGGAGTCTCAATGAATTGGAAGCCCCAACGCTTCATTTCTTTTTCAATAGCACTTCGAACTTTATCCTTCGCTTCGTGCAATTCAGGAAGGGTATCCCTCATGCCAAGCGGTTTTTCAAACATGAATAATCTGCTCATATCTTCCACCCTCTTCGTTGCTGGTGTTTTCTATTTAAATTATCAAAATCCTTTAGTTCGCTAATATGGTAACAAGATGAAGTTATATGTAGTGTACCTTTCATTGTAGTATCCGTCAACCAAAACCTCTTCATGTTTGCTTTTAATAAAATAAAAAAGCGAAGCGGATCAAAATAATCCGTTTCGCTTTTTACAATTATTGTTTAGTTGTGGGCTGTCCATAAATTTCATCGTCGGCCCATCGTTCAGCAAGTTCTTCTTTTGTGTAAATGACTTGCATTGGGTTGCCCCCGACGAAGGCTCCTGCTGGTACGTCTTTATGGACGAGGGTTCCGGCGGAAACAATTGCTCCGTCGCCGATCTTGATGCCGGGCATGATCGTGGAGTTTGCGCCGATCATGACTTCGCTGCCGATCTCGACGTCGCCTAGGCGGTATTCTTTGATCAAATATTCGTGCGCTAGAATCGTGGTGTTGTAGCCAATCACTGTATTGCGGCCTACGGAAATTTTTTCAGGGAACATGACGTCAAGCATGACCATGAGCGCAAACGAGGTCTGGTCCCCGACATCCATCCGCAAAAACGTCCGGTACAGCCAGTTTTTCAACCCAAGAAATGGGGTGTACCGCGCTATCTGGATGACGACAAAGTTTTTTACTACCTTCCAGAACGGTACTGTTTTATAAACATGCCAGAGAGAGTTTCCGCCTTCAACACGATAGCGCGTCGTCCTTCTCATCTTACACCCCGAGAATTGGCAGAATGTCAGCCATTTTTTCTAATATATAGTCTGGCTTGTATTCTTCAAGATGCTCTCTTCCTTTTACAGACCAGGAAACACCTGCTGTTTTTGTGCCGGCGTTCTTTCCGCCGAGGATATCGTGATGGTTATCGCCGACCATGATGGCACGGTCAGGCGAGGAACCTAGCAAGTCCAATGCTTTCAAAAGCGGCTCTGGATCCGGCTTCGCTTTTTCGACATGGTCAAGCGCGACGATAACTTCGAAAAACTCGTCCAATCCTGTCAGCTTCAAGCCCATTTGAACGACGTCGGAAAGCTTCGTTGTGACGATTCCCAAGTGGAAACCATTTTCTTTCAATGTCCTGACTGTCTCGTACACACCATCAAAGCTTTTTACCAAAAGATCATGGTTTGCCAGATTGTAAGTACGGTATGTTTTGATCATTTCCTCATAGCCTTCAGGATTCACTGTTTCGAATGTTTCTTTTAGCGTCGGCCCTAAAAACGGAAGGACATCCTCCCGCTTGTATTGTCCGGGATAATAAGATTCCATCGTATGAAGGAAGGATGAAATAATTAATTCATTTGTATCAATCAGAGTCCCGTCCAGATCGAACAGGACTGTGTCTATCTTATTGCTCATATACTGCTTCCTTTCTTTTTGCGAGGTCCGCGCGGTTCCAGATGAACGCGACCGTGATTGTCAATAATATGGCCACTCCAAGGCGGATTAATAACAATGGCAGCACCGGAATCCCAAGCGGAACAAAAATCAATGTATCTTCAACGACTGCGTGGCAGGCTACGAGGAAAATGAACGCAAGTGTGACGTCCTTTTTGCTGACTCCATCCTCCTGGACCGCCTGAATCATCACACCTGCTCCGTACGCAAGGCCGATCAGCAGGCCTGCTGCCATCGTCGTTGAGGTGTTCTCTTTCATGCCAAGCGCCCTTGTAGCTGGTGCCATCCACCTTGAAAAAACAGCAAGCCACTGCTTATCCTTCATGATTTGTACAATTACCATCAGCGGAATGACGATAATTGCCAGCTGGAAAATGCCGATTCCTGCTTTCGTGATGCTTTCAAGCAGAATTGGACCCCAGCCGCTGACACTTTCACCCTTGGCAGGAACCATACCGTATTTAGCGATTTCCGAACCACCATGCCAAACGAGGTTAATCACAACAGCAGATAATAAGGCTAAGCCGATCCTGACAAGGACAATAATCCACAGTTTGACGCCAACCTTGACGGCAACACTTGATTCAACAAGCATATTGTGTGAAAAACTCAGCATCACCGCGATGATGAATACTTCTTTTACTGTCAAATCCAGCGTCAGAATGGCTCCGATGGCGGCATACAAATTAAGGAAATTCCCGATGACAAGCGGTATTGCTGCATCTCCTGACAATCCAATCAACGACATCAGCGGGGTGATCAACTCAATCACCCACGGCAGGACAGGAGTGTACTGAAGGATTGAAACGATCAACGTAACGGGAAAAATGACTTTTCCAAGGTTCCAAGTCGTCTTCAAGCCTACCATTAATCCTCTTTTCAATGAAGAACCCATCGAAGCATCTCTCCCATTTTTTCGCCATAAAAATTCTGATTTAATAGCTCTCTCTATTTAAGACCGTAAAATTTAGTTTTCAAGATAACGTACTTTTGAGTATCCCTTCACTCTTCGGTAAATCCATAGCGCAATTGCAACAACGATCAGCGCAATTGAGATTGTCTGAGCGATACGCAATGTTTCCGTCAGCATCAGGCTGTCTGTGCGCATTCCTTCAACAAAGAAACGCCCTATTGAATACCAGATCACATAGCTGAGGAAAATCTCCCCTCGGCCGAGATTAACCCTGCGCAAGGACATCAGCAGGATGAAACCAAGCAAGTTCCAGATTGATTCATATAAAAATGTTGGATGATAATACGTTCCATTGATATACATCTGGTTGATGATGAATTCAGGAAGGTGCAGGTTCTCCAAGAATGCCCTGCTCACTTCCCCGCCATGTGCTTCCTGGTTCATGAAGTTTCCCCAGCGTCCGATTGCCTGGCCGATGATCAGGCTTGGTGCTGCAATATCCGCAAGCTGCCAAAAGGAAACATTCCTGGACTTCGTAAAGAAATATGCGGTTGCCACTGACCCAATCAAGGCGCCGTGGATCGCAATCCCGCCATTCCAGATCTTAATGATTTCTGATGGATACTGGCTGTAGTAATCCCATTGAAAAATTACATAATATAGACGCGCTGAGATAATTGCAATCGGAATGGCCCATAGCATCAAATCCGCAAAAATATCTTTCGGCAAACCCCGGCGTTCTCCTTCACGCATGGCGAGCCAAAGCGCAAGTGCTATTCCGGCGCCGATTATGACCCCATACCAGTGGACCTGGATCGGCCCAAGCGAAAAGGCAATCGGGTCGATTGGCTGAATATTGTTTTCCATGTCATTTCCCCTTTTTCTACAAGAAAAGCGCAAGCGCCTTGTCCAGCCCCGACAAGCGCTGGAGGGCCGACCGGTGAAGTCGTTCTTTGACTTCACCTGAGCGGACCGAAATTGAAAAGTATGGCCGACTGTCCAGAAACGCAGAAACTGGAGACTCCGACAAAGAAGCGCTTTTTGCTTCTGCGGGCGGAGTTGAAGTTTCGGAGTTTCTAGGAGGCTACACTAGACAAGCGACTCGAGGGGCTAGGCGCTGGAGCTGGACACTTCTCGGTGAATTTTATATATACTTTTAAAAAAGTCATTCGTATCAACACTTTGGCCATTCTTAATCAAACGTTTGATTAAGAATTTTTTAAGGCAACAGCTTAATGTTCATCATGGTCGCCGTCTTCGATGACGTCGGACAGCCTGTTGGTGAATTGTTCAGCTGCGTTCACGCCCATGCGTTTCAGCCTGAAGTTCATCGCTGCTACCTCGATAATGACTGCGAGGTTTCGGCCTGGACGGACTGGAATCGTCAGTCTGGTGATATCCGTGTCGAGAATTTTCATTTTCTCTTCATCTAATCCAAGTCGATCATATGCCTTTTTCTGATCCCAAATCTCGAGGTCGATAATCAGTGAAATCCGCTTGTGGGAACGTACAGCACCTGCACCAAACAGCGTCATGACATTGATAATGCCAACACCGCGAATTTCGAGGAGATGCTCTATCAAGTCAGGTGAGTTCCCAACCAGGGTCCCGATATCTTCCTGGCGTATTTCCACGCAATCATCCGCAACAAGACGGTGTCCCCTTTTTACCAGTTCAAGCGCGGTTTCACTTTTACCGACACCGCTTTTTCCAGTAATCAGGACGCCGATTCCATAGAGATCGACTAATACACCGTGAACCGCAGTGGTTGGTGCCAGCTTGCTTTCTAGATAGTTTGTCAAATGGCTGGAAAGCCGTGTTGTTTTTAACGCTGAGCGCATCACTGGAACTGATTCTCTTTCTGCTGCCTCAATCAGTTCGGCAGGAACCTCCCTGTCTCTCGTGACAATGATGCCTGGAGTAATATCTGTACAGAGCTTTTGCATCCGCTCTGCCCGGTCGCGGGGGTCCAATTTTTCAAAAAAGGTAAGCTCTGTTTTTCCGAGCAGCTGCAAACGTTCTGCAGGGTAATATTCAAAGTAACCGGCGATTTCGAGTCCTGGCCTTGAAATGTCAGTCGTCGTAATCGGACGGTTGATGCCTTCTTCTCCACTTACCAATTCCATGTCAAATTTCTTGATGATATCTTTTGTACGGACTTTTGGCAAAGAAGTTCCTCCTTTATTAGAACGTTTAATTTCCACATGATAACAATATTATTTATTTTAGCATTTTTTAAGCAAGAACCAAATATAACTCGCTAAAAAACAGGCAAACAGCTCTTCCATTTCTCATAAACTTTTATTGACGACATTAAACAACCGGTCTAAGGCTGCCATTTATGGACGACAATCATTTCACATCTGTATAATTTATGGCACAGAGGGTATAACGAAAAGGACAAGTGATAGTATGAAAAATTTACTTCTCATCGGCGGCAATGTTTTAACGGAAGATGGACTGCTTGAGCACGGATTCGTATATATCAAGGACGGCAAAATCGCTGGAATAGGACCTGCCTCTTCTACTCCAAATCACGAAGCAGAGACCATACAACTTGCGGATGACAGCACGATTGTTCCCGGCTTCATCGATGTGCACATCCATGGTGCAGGCGGCGCCGACACGATGGACGCTACAACAGAGGCACTGAAGACAATGGCATCTGTCCTCCCTGAAGAAGGGACCACCAGCTTTCTTGCAACAACAATCACCCAAGGTCAGAAAGCGATAATGAAAGCTTTGGAGAATGCTTCGGATTTTATCTGCAACCATAATCAGCCAGGGAAAGCGGAAGTGCTGGGGATCCATCTGGAAGGACCTTTCATCAATGAAGTCCGTAAAGGGGCCCAGCCTGCAGAGCACATCATCGCTCCGGATATCCAGCTTTTCGCCAGGATGCAGGAAGCCTCAGGAAACAATATACGCCTGGTGACACTTGCCCCTGAAAAAGAAAACGGCTATGAGCTCATTACTTATTTAGCGGAACATGGGGTCATTGCATCAGTTGGTCATTCTGACGCCACTTTTGGACAGATGGCTGAAGCAGTAAAAACTGGAGCCACCCATGTCACCCACTTATTCAATGGCATGCGCGGGATTCATCATCGCGATCCAGGGGTTGCTGGTGCCGCTTTACTATTTGAAGAATTAAAGGCTGAGATCATTGCCGACGGAATCCACGTCGTCCCTGAGATGGTCGACCTTTCGCTCCGGGCAAAAGGAACAGACGGCGTCATATTGGTTACCGATTCAATGAGGGCGAAATGCCTTAAGAACGGTAACTATGATCTTGGCGGGCAGAAAGTGAGTGTCGCTGACGGAAAGGCGCTGTTATCCGACGGAACCCTTGCCGGCAGTATTTTAAGAATGAAAGATTCCTTGAAGAATTTGATGCAATACACAGGTATCAGCCTGTCAGAAGCAGTGAAGCTTGCAAGCGAAAATCCCGCCAAGCAGCTGAAGGTTTTTGATCGGAAAGGCAGCATCACACCAGGAAAGGATGCCGACCTCGTCGTGCTCGACAGCAATATTGAGGTTACGATGGCATTTTGCCGGGGAGTTGCCAGCTTCAAGCGAATGTAACAGATTCTAGAGAGGTGATAACATTGAAGATGATCACGACAAATGACTATGAAGAGCTAAGTCAGCGAACTGCAGCGGAAATCATCTCCCGTGTAAAAAATAATCCAAAGCTGAACCTTGGCCTGGCTACTGGCAGCACTCCGATTGGTGTCTATAAAAAGCTCATCGAAAACCATAAAGATCATTTGACATCCTACAAAAAAGTAAACACTTTCAATCTTGACGAATATATCGGGATCTCCAAGAAAGATCCAAACAGCTATCACCAGTTCATGTGTGAAAAATTGTTCAGCCATATTGACATACCTCTAGACCAGACTCATATCCCGGATGGCACAGCAAAAAATCTTGAGGAGGAATGCAGGCGCTATGAAAATTTTCTCAGCGAGCACGGCGGAATCGACCTGCAAATTCTCGGAATCGGGCAGAATGGCCATATTGGATTTAATGAACCGGGAACCCCTTTCGGAAGCAGAACCCATATCATCAATCTTGCCGCAAGCACGCGAAGGGCGAACTCCAGATTTTTCGAGTCGCCTGAGGACGTTCCCACTCAGGCCATCACGATGGGAATCGCCTCCATCATCGAAAGCAGGGAAATCTTTTTACTTGTTTCTGGCCGTTCCAAGGCAGAAGCACTTGGGCGGTTGATGACTGGCGGAGTGAGTGAGCAATTCCCCGCATCCATCCTGAAAAACCATCCGAACGTAACGATTTTCGCTGATAAAGAAGCAGCGGCATTAATTTAACCGCCATGTCGAAAGTGAAATATATTAGCTTATTTCCACGGAAATAATCGAAGTCGTATGTCGAACTTCATCTTAACAGGGCATTATCGTGTCTTCTTAGGATAAAATGGGGTAAAAGATCAAAAGAAGGAGTAAATCCAATGCTAAAAAATTTTCCGGTGGATGACCATGCAAAGCAGTTAATGACAGATGAAATCAAACGTTATTTTCTTGATGAACGCGGAGAGGAGCTAGGGGATCTGGCAGCTTTGCTCATGCTTGAATTTTTCGCAGACAAGCTCGCACCTCATTTTTACAATGCAGGTGTCCAGGAAGCACATGATTTTATGACACAGAAGCTTGAGGATATATTTGAACTGAATAAATAGTGCAGAAGGTGACTTTTTGGGATGGGCACTATGTCCTTTTTCCGTCTTTGCTCATATATATACTTTGTGAGGAAATCTTTTATCGGAAGGTGTGATGATGATGAAGATCATGCTTGATGCTGGGCATGGCTACAACACCCCGGGTAAGCGAAGTCCTGATGGCATGAGAGAGTATGAGTTTAGCAGAGCCGTAGCCAATTATGCAAAACAGCTGCTGGCAAACTATCAAAATGTCACTGTTTACTTTTCTCATTCTGACAAGGCGGATGTTTCTTTGCAGGCAAGGACGGATAAGGCGAACAGCCTCAACGTGGATATATTTGTTTCAATCCATGCCAATGCTTTTGGCAGCGGCGGCTGGAATAATGCCAGCGGAATTGAGACGTATGTATATCCTTCAAGGCCTCCTGTGGCTTATCAGCTTGCCCAGAAAATCCAGCGAAACCTGGTCGTAGCAACCGGTTTGGATAACCGCGGGTTGAAAACAGCAGACTTCCATGTCCTTCGCGAGACAAAAATGGATGCTGTACTAGTTGAATGTGGGTTCATGACGAATCGGGAGGAAGTGAAACTGCTCCGCTCGGAAACGTATCGCAGGACGATCGCAGAAGGAATTGTCAAAGCACTGGCTGACCAATTCAAGTTGAAGCGAAAGGCAAACCCAGCGCCTGCAGCTGCTCCTGCCTCAGCCAAATCGCCTGCTCCTGCCAAAAGAGGCGAACTTTATAAAGTTCAGGCTGGCGCATTCGAAACCGAGCAAAGCGCAGAAGAACTTGCTGAACGCCTGCGAAAAGCAGGATTCGATGCATATATTGATACAGACTGACTAAAAGGCCGGCACTTCTGAGTGCCGGCCTTTGCCATAGTTATTTTTTTGATTCTCGTAACACCGTATTCTGGATAATCAAATTCGCTGCCGACATTATGATTGCAGTCAACAGCGCCATGCCAAAACCTGCAATTTCAAACGAACTGCCCATCAGGCTGTCAGTCAGCATCAGCGTGATCGCATTGATGACGAACAGGAATAACCCCAGGCTGAGCACCGTCACCGGTAATGTCAGCACAATTAATATTGGCTTAACCAATATATTCAGAATCGAGAGAATGAAACTTGCTCCAAGAGCTGCGCCGAAACCCGATAAATAAATTTCATCCTCAAAGTAACCAGCAAGCGCCATGAAAAGTACTGCATTGATTAAAATACCTAGAAACCACCTCATCTGTTAGTGCCCATCCCTGTTTGACATTACAAAGACCAGTACAAGATAAAGGAGCGCCATTGGAAAGACGGCCGTGCTGAACACTAAGATTACAAACAGGATCCTTAACAGCGTCGCATTCATACCGAACGCTTCCGCCGCGCCTCCGAGCACTCCTGCCAGCAATCGATTTGTCCGTGAGCGCATCAATTTCATCCCTAACACCTTCCTATTTCAAGATCGACTTTTTAACAGCTATGGAGCCTGTCTTCGCGTCTGCATAAAGACTTACTGCATTCATGCCGACATCCGCTGGTTTAAAACGGAGCGTCTTTTGCACCATATCACTTTTCTCTTCTACAACCTGGATTCCATCCAGTTCGATCGTGAAGTTCCCAAGATTCGATTTCAGTTCACCGCTGGCTTGCGTTTTTTCCGGCAGGCTCACATCGATGCTGCCCGTGGTTGCCTTCACTTCAATGCTTTGGCAGTCATTATTGTTGACTAAACAAGTGATGTTTCCATTGAACGACTGTAAATCAACCTGATTGAAATATCCATCCACCTTGATCGCTCCGTGGATCGTCTCTGCTTCAAGGTCCCTGATTGCACTGCGGTGAATGTCAATCTGTCCGTTCACAGTTTCAGCTTCAAGTTTGCTGCATTCCATACCTTCTAGCAGCACTTTGCCATTTGCAGTCTTCGCACGGCAATCCTTTATATTCAAGTTTTCACCGTGGATCGATCCATTAAACAGGCGAATCCGGACACTTTCGTAATCTTCTTTCGGAACATGGACAACTGCATCCACCTTCATCCACTTCTGCTGTACTGAGAAGCGCAGTTTTTGACCTTCAATCGCAAAAACAGCATCCCCCAGGAATTTCCGCCTTGCTTCATCCTGGTTTTCTACGCGGTAGACCTTAGCACTGCACTCGATTCGCACATCCCTTTGGTCCCATGGCACCACTTTTACAGAACCGTTTGCCATATCAATATCAATCTGGTTCAGATATGCATCACCTTGCTGGAAAATATGGGTGATGTCGACTGATTTGCCAAAGTTCAAATCCAGGTCGAAATCCTTAATCTTCTTAAAGGCTGTATCTACGAAATCAAGCACCTTATCTTTTACCGAATTGAATGTATGCGCATGGAAGTCTTCCTTTTTAGCTTCTTCAAACTTTACGGAAGTGGACAATGCCGTAGTTTTTTCTTCAGGCTTTGCACTTCCTTTTTCCATTTGCTCAATCAGGAACAAAGCTTCATCCACCGTCATTTTCCCCTCTTCAACCAACTTTAAAATCCGTAACCGTTCTTCCTTCATATTCTTTTCCTCCCCGCTTTAGCTCTTTATATTCAATACCTTAATACCTTTCACTAAATTCCATATCAAAACAATGAACCCTACTAACACCATCAGTATCGCACTGCTAAACATCAATAAAGGAAACTCTCCCGCTCCCCTGGTGATATTGAGATAAACCGCCAACAAAACGAGCGGCAACGGAACCAGCGGGATGAGGTGAGAAAATAACGCCTTCTTTGCATGCCCCTTCACCTCTTCATCCTCTGAGGCAAAATATGCAACCAAAGGAAACAAAATTCCTGCAAACATAACGCTGAAATAACATAAAGCTGACAGAATCCTTTTGGTATCCATCCTCTTCATCTCCTTAGCAATTAATACGCAGTGAGACGCAAGAAGTTTCATATCTTGGTGAAATAAGTTCGACAAAGTGAATGCGAACCCTCGCAGAAATTAAGATGATTTAGCATAAGTTTAGTGAAGCAAAAAAATAGGCTTTTTCCACTATTTACTCATTTTAATAAAACTAGTTAAATATTATTCTGTAATAGAAGAGAAATATTTATGTAACAAAACTGAAATATAAATGTCTATCTAAGCAGGAAGCAAATTAGAAATCAGCGAGGGATGCAGAGTGTTCAGCTTGAAGAGTAAAACAGCAAAATGGTGTTCAGTGGTGTGTTTAATCGGGGGTTTAGTCACGTCCTCTTCAGTAGTGGCAAGCCAGGTTAAAAAAACGGACTTCAAAGTGGCAAGTCAACCTCCTGGAGAGATTAAACTGGCATACGTACGGACAGGAGATATACTAAAAAAAATCGATACAAAGCTTCCTAGATTTGAAGATACGGACGACACTATTAAAAATAAACCCCAAATCCCAACGACCATTCCTGGAGATGAAACTTCTCAAGAACCTTCTAAAATTGTTTATCTAACATTTGATGATGGTCCTCACAAAGTTTCTGAACAAATATTAACGACACTCGATGAGTATGACGCTAAAGCAACCTTCTTTATGCTGGACGGCAATATGAGGAATTATCCTGAGGCGGTAAAAAGAATGGCGGAAGACGGACACAGCCTTGGAGCACATGGAGTTACTCATGATAAAAAGAAAATATATAAGTCTCCACAAACCGTTATCGCTGAAATGCACCAAACCCTAAACACAATCAAAGAGATTGCCGGAATTGACTCCTCCATGATCCGCACTCCATATGGAAGCGCTCCCCATATGACAGAGCCTTATAAAAAAGCAGTCAATGATAAGGGGTATCAGATGTGGGATTGGAACGTTGACAGCAAGGATTGGTATTATCGTGACCAAAGGCTGGTTGATTACACAATCACCCAGGTTATCGAACAGTCCATGAAAAAAGAACCGCTCGTCGTCATCCTCTTCCATGAAAGAGAAGAAACATTAGAGCAGCTGCCCGAATTGCTAAGGTACCTAAAAGAACAGAATTATAGTTTTAAAGCGTTGGATGCGAAAATGACACCGATACATTTGAAATAGCTGGCCAATTGCACATCATTCTCTTTTATGTGACCGTTATCTTGGGTTTCCCATCACTTAGGTCACATAGTTCTTTTCTATGTGACCGTTATCTTGGATTTCCTCTCACTTTGGTCACATAGTTCTTTTCTATGTGACCGTTATCTTGGATCCACACTCACTTCGGTCACATAGTTCTTTTCTATATGACCTTTATCTTGGATTCCCACTCACTTCGGGCACATAGGTCTTTTCTATGTGACCGTTATCTTGGATTCACACTCACTTCGGGCACATAGGTCTTTTCTATGTGACCGTTATCTTGGATTCACACTCACTTCGGGCACATAGGTCTTTTCTATGTGACCGTTATCTTGGATTCACACTCACTTCAGGCATATAGTTCCTTTCTATGTGACCGTTATCTTGGATTCACACTCACTTCAGGCACATAGTTCTTTTCTATGTGACCGTTATCTTGGATACCCACTCACTTCGGTCACATAGTTCTTTTCTATGTGACCGTTATATTGAATTCACACTCACTTCGGTCACATAGTTCACTTCTATGTGACCGTCATCTTGGATTCCCACTCACTTCGGGCACATAGGTCTCTTCTATGTGACCGTTATCTTGGATTTCCTCTCACTTCGGTCACATAGTTCTCTTCTATGAGACCGTTATCTTGGATTCCCACTCACTTCAGGCACATGATTCACTTTTAAAAAGTGACTGCGCTATATACGAATATAAAAAAGCTCTTCCGATTAATCGGAAGAGCTTTTCCATGATATTAAGCATTGCTGGTGCTTTTTTCTTTTTCCTCGATATGATCCTTCATTCGCAGTCTGTCGCGTTCGAGGATTGGTTTCAAGTACTTGCCTGTGTAGGATTCAGGGATTTCAGCGATTTGTTCCGGTGTACCGGTACCAATAATCGTACCGCCGCGGTCTCCGCCTTCTGGTCCGAGATCCACGATATAATCGGCAGCCTTGATAACGTCGAGGTTATGCTCGATTACCAGCACTGTGTCGCCATTTTCAACGAGACGCTGAAGGACGACTAGCAGGCGGGAAATGTCATCGACGTGGAGGCCGGTTGTCGGCTCATCCAGGATATAGAGCGAGCGGCCTGTTGAGCGGCGATGCAGCTCGGAAGCAAGCTTGACGCGCTGGGCTTCCCCTCCGGAAAGTGTCGTCGCCGGCTGGCCGAGTGTGATGTAGCCAAGCCCGACATCGTAAATCGTCTGCAGCTTGCGGGCGATTTTAGGGATATTAGCGAAAAATTCGACTGCGGCTTCAACCGTCATATCAAGAATTTCAGAAATGTTTTTCCCTTTATATTTCACTTCCAGCGTTTCGCGGTTGTATCGTTTGCCATGGCAGACTTCGCATGGAACGTACACGTCAGGAAGGAAGTGCATCTCGATTTTGATGATTCCGTCGCCGCGGCAGGCTTCACAGCGCCCGCCTTTGACGTTAAAACTGAAGCGGCCCTTTTTATAACCCCGGACTTTTGCTTCATTTGTCGTAGCAAATACGTCGCGGATATCATCAAAAACACCCGTGTAAGTAGCCGGATTCGATCTTGGTGTACGTCCGATCGGCGACTGGTCGATATCGATGACCTTGTCGAGATGATCGACACCCTTGATTTCCCTGAACTCGCCTGGCTTGCTTTTTGCGCGGTGCAGCCTCATGGCGAGCGATTTATGAAGGATTTCATTAATCAATGTACTTTTACCAGAACCGGATACACCGGTAACGGCCATGAAAGTACCTAGCGGGAACTTCACATTCACGTTCTTAAGATTGTTTTCCTTCGCGCCTTTGATTTCGATGTAGCGGCCATCTGGTTTTCGGCGTTCAACAGGCAGCGGGATGAACTTTCTCCCTGATAGATAATGCCCTGTCAGTGAGTTAGGGTCTTCCATTACTTCTGCAGGTGTCCCCTGTGAGATGATTTGGCCGCCATGCACACCAGCGCCGGGACCGATGTCAATCAGGTAATCGGCCGCGAGCATCGTATCTTCATCATGCTCGACGACAATCAATGTATTGCCGATATCACGCATATTTTTCAGCGTGTCGATCAGCCGGTCATTATCTCGCTGATGCAAGCCGATCGACGGCTCATCCAGGATATAAAGGACTCCTGTCAGACGGGATCCAATTTGTGTCGCAAGCCTAATCCGCTGTGCTTCACCGCCGGAAAGCGTTCCAGCCGCGCGGCTCATTGTCAGATAGTCAAGTCCGACATTGATCAGGAAGCCTAGCCGCTCCGTGATTTCGCGAAAAATCATGTTGGCGATTTTCATTTCTTTTTCAGAAAGCTCAAGGCCCTGGAAAAATTGGTGAGCCTCCTCGACAGACAATGTTGTCACTTCACCAATATGGCGGCCATCCACAAGGACAGCAAGACTTTCCCGCTTCAGCCGGTAGCCTTTACATGTCGGACAGGCGTGCTCGCCCATATACTTTTCCATTTGCTCACGAATATAATCGGAGCTGGTTTCTTTATAGCGACGCTCGATATTTTTGAGGACACCCTCGAAAACGATGTAGTTTTCACGCACTTGTCCCCAATCATTTTCGTACCTGAAATAAATCCGGTCCTTCTCAGAACCATAGAGGATTTTATCCATCTGGCTGTCAGGCAGGTCTTTTACCGGAACATCCATATCGATTCCATAATGGCTGCAGACAGCTTCAAGCAGCTGCGGGTAATATTGCGAACTGGTCGGTTCCCACGGAGCAATGGCATTCTGTTTTAAGCTTAGCTCCTTGTTCGGAACGACGAGATCAACATCCACTTCAAGCTTCGCACCAAGTCCGTCACATTCCGGACATGCTCCGAAAGGACTGTTGAACGAGAACATGCGTGGTTCCAGCTCACCTATTGAAAAACCGCAGATCGGGCAGGCATGATTTTCACTGAACATCAATTCCTCTTCGCCGATTACGTCAATCAGGACATTCCCTTCGCCAAGCTTAAGCGCTGATTCAAGGGAATCCGCAAGACGGGCAGCGATGCCTTCCTTGATGACAATCCGGTCGATCACGACTTCGATTGAATGCTTCTTATTTTTCTCAAGCTCGATCTCATCCCCAAGATCATGCATCTCGCCGTCGATACGGACACGGACATAGCCTTGCTTTTTCACATCCTCAAGAACTTTGGCGTGTGTGCCCTTTCTGCCCGAAACAAGAGGCGCAAGAATTTGCAGCTTCGTTCTCTCAGGATATTCGAGCACACGGTCGACCATTTGCTCGATTGTCTGTGAAGAAATTTCAATATTATGCACCGGGCAGACAGGACGGCCTACCCTTGCGAATAATAATCGTAAGTAATCGTAAATCTCTGTCACCGTCCCTACTGTTGAACGGGGATTTCTGCTTGTTGTTTTCTGGTCGATGGAGATTGCCGGAGACAGCCCTTCAATCGAATCGACATCCGGCTTGTCCATCTGGCCGAGGAACTGGCGCGCATATGCTGATAACGACTCAACATAGCGGCGCTGCCCTTCGGCATAAATCGTATCAAAAGCAAGCGACGACTTTCCGGAACCGGAAAGCCCTGTCAGCACAACAAGCTTATCTCTCGGAATGGTGACATCTATATTCTTTAAATTATGGGCCCTGGCGCCTTTCACGATCAGTTTATCCATAGCCATGTTATCGTCATCCTTCCGCTTTCAACTCAAGAATGAGGTCACGCAGCTCGGCAGCACGTTCGAAGTTGAGTGCCTTCGCCGCTTCCTTCATTTCCTTTTCCATATTTAAAATCACTTGTTCGCGATCTTTCTTGTTCAGTTTCTTTAAGCCTTCTGCCGGGCTGTAGCCTTCCTGCTCCTCGGCAGCAATCGTTGCCCGGATCACATCGCGGATTTCCTTCTGGATGGTCTGCGGTGTGATGCCATGCTTCTCGTTGTATTCTTCCTGAATGGCCCGACGGCGCTTTGTCTCGCTGATCGCCTTTTCCATCGAATCAGTCATCTTGTCAGCATACATGATGACATGCCCGCGGTTATTCCTCGCTGCACGGCCGATTGTCTGGATCAGGGATCTCTCTGAACGGAGGAAGCCTTCCTTATCGGCATCAAGTATTGTAACGAGTGAAACCTCCGGAATATCAAGCCCTTCTCTTAAAAGGTTGATTCCGACAAGCACATCATACTTTCCAAGGCGAAGCTCGCGGATGATCTCGATTCGTTCAAGCGTTTTGACTTCGGAATGCAGGTACTGGACTTTAATGCCGATTTCCTTGAGATAATCGGTCAGGTCCTCGGACATTTTTTTCGTCAAAGTCGTAATTAGGACGCGTTCGTTGCGTTTCACGCGGTCCTGTATTTCGCCGATCATGTCGTCAATTTGCCCTTCAATCGGTCTTACATCGATTGTTGGATCAAGCAAGCCTGTCGGACGGATGATCTGCTGGACCATTTCCGGAGTATGCTCCAATTCATAAGGTCCAGGTGTTGCTGAAACAAACACAGCCTGGCTGACATGCTTTTCAAACTCCTGGAACGTGAGCGGACGGTTATCCATTGCCGATGGCAGACGGAAACCGTGGTCAACAAGCACCTGTTTTCGTGCCTGGTCACCATTAAACATTCCCCTTACTTGAGGCAATGTAACATGCGACTCATCAACGACAATTAAAAAGTCATCCGGGAAATAATCAAGCAGCGTGTATGGAGTTGCACCTGCCGGCCTTAATGTCAGGTGGCGCGAGTAGTTTTCGATGCCGGAGCAGAACCCCATTTCACGCATCATTTCAAGATCATACCTGGTCCGCTGTTCAAGCCTCTGCGCCTCGAGCAGTTTTTCTTCGGCACGAAGCACTTCGAGTCGTTCTTCAAGTTCTTTTTCAATGTTCTCAATCGCAACCCGCATTTTCTCTTCGCGGGTGACGAAGTGGGATGCCGGGAAGATTGCCACATGGTCGCGCTCCCCTATGATTTCCCCAGTCAATGCGTCAACCTCGCGGATACGGTCGATCTCGTCTCCGAAAAATTCGACCCGCATACAGTGTTCATCGCGTGAAACCGGGAAAATCTCTACTACATCTCCGCGGACTCGGAATGTCCCGCGTTTGAAGTCAATATCATTCCGCTCATACTGGATATCCACAAGCCTGTGCAATAGCTTGTTCCGCTCGATTTCCATGCCTGTCCTCAGCGATACGACCATGTCCCGGTATTCATCCGGATTACCGAGGCCATAGATGCAAGATACACTGGCTATGATGATGACATCCTTGCGCTCAAATAATGAAGATGTCGCGGAGTGGCGCAGTTTATCGATTTCATCATTGATGCTGGCATCCTTTTCAATGAAGGTATCTGTCTGTGGCACATAGGCCTCTGGCTGATAATAATCATAGTAGCTGACAAAATACTCGACTGCATTGTTCGGGAAAAATTCCTTGAACTCACTGTACAGCTGGCCAGCGAGCGTTTTATTATGGGCGATGACAAGCGTTGGCTTGTTCACTTCCTTGATTACATTCGAAATCGTGAATGTCTTCCCTGTCCCTGTCGCACCGAGCAGCGTCTGATGCTTCTTGTTTTCGTGAATGCCTTTTACCAGCTCTTGAATCGCCGCAGGCTGGTCACCCTGCGGAGAATATTTCGAGACTAATTCAAATTGGTCCTTCACAGAAAAGCCTCCTGTAATTATAAATTTCCTCTATATAAGCCTTACTTAGTTGTAAAAAGTCATATCCTCATTCTACCACAAAGAAGGTAAAACAAACCAACAAAAAGCGAACAAACATTCGAATTAATATTTTTGACGAAGACGTAAATGTTGCAGCCTGTCAGATTTTCGTTAATCAAACGTTTGATTGAAGTGTTGTTTTACCTTTTATAATAAGAAAAAACCCGCCGAACAATATTCGACAGGCTCATTGTAAAAATTATTGCTTCTTCCTGTTCCGCTTCATCATCTGGTTCGCAAAATAGAAACCGACGGTTAATGAAAAAGCATCGACGACAATCAAAAGGAAGGAATCCGTGTATCCTTTATAGACAGAAGCGGCAATCAACGCGACAGTCAGCACAAGTGCAAGGATATGATTATAGGCAACCCTGGTAAAAAACACGACCATGAATCCAGGCAGGAAAAGTGCGGATAAATACTTCAGAACCAAATGAACACCTCATTCAAAAAAAATAACGAAATTTCGAAAATCTCTTATTTATGAATATATCTTTTTTAACGGCAGGTTACAAGAAACTTTGTCCATGCAAAAAAGCATGCATAAGCATGCTTAGATGATCAGGGACTTACTTCGCTCAAAACCTTGGCTGCCCAGTCACTCGCCTCGCCATAGAGTCTGAAAAGTTCCGCTTTCGGCATAGCGGTTGGATTGAAGGATAGATCTTTATCTTCATGGAATGCCTTTTCTATTTCTTTTAAGAATTCGAGCATCATGAATTCATCATTCTTTTCACCCGACAACGCAGCCTTTAACTCATTGCTTAGCGGAAGATCTTCAAGCAAATCTTCCATAGGATGATGCAGCAATGAATCCATTAAGGAAAACATCCCGAGCAAAAAGTACTTGGAGGCAAGTATTTCTCTGCCAACTTTCCTGCCGATCAATTCTCCGAGCTTCCCGCGCTTGAGCGATAATTCGATAATTTCCCGTTCCTTCGATTCGCCTGCACCACTGTCTGCCCCTCTGATTGCGAGAACATAAATCCATTTTTTGATCTCGTTTAACCCTAATAGGATGATTGCTTGTTTAATAGATGAAACTTCATTCCTGGGGCGGAAAACTGGGTTATTGATCAGTCTCAGCAATTTATAGGAAAGCGAGATATCTTTTTCAATGATGTCTTTGATTTTTTCCAGGTCCGGTTCCGGACTCTCTATTTCTTTTAAAATTTGAAAATACGAATGATAGTAAGATGGAATATCATAGCTATTTAAAATCACAGGCTTGCTGAAGTAGAAGCCCTGGAAATAGACAAAACCATCTTCTTTTGCCTGTAAATATTCTTCAATCGTTTCAACCTTTTCAGCAAGGAACTGAATGTTCCTTCCTTTTATAAAACGGATCATTTCCTGCCTGTCACTTCGGCTGGTTGTCCTGAAGTCAATCTTGATGATATCAATATAATCCAATATTTTAATTGTGAGGTCGTTCCATTGTGAGACAAAGAAATCATCAAGCGCAATGGTATATCCGTGTGATTTCAACTCTTTGCATATTGAAAGAATTTCTTCATTCAATTCAACCGTTTCAAGGATTTCCACAACGATCGATAATGGATTGAAGTAAGATGGCACACCCAGCTTCAAGAGTTTTTCAGTAAAATTGATAAAACATGGCTTGCCATTTGATAATTCTTTAATCCCAATATTCAAAAAACTATTCACAATCACATCAGTAGTAGCCTGATCCCCATTTGTGTGCTGATAATTATTGACTGTACTGCTACGGTAAAGAAGTTCATAGGCAACTGTCTTTTCATTAATATCAAATATCGGCTGCCTGGCAACATAAATATCCATCTGGAATCCCCCTGGAAACTTCACGAAAACCCAATTCTGTAAATATTAAACAATAACTTTGTAGGAAAAATATACTATTATTTAACAATTATAACAAGGGGTTATAGGTATTTACCATAATTTATATTATTATTTCAGGAATAAGGTTTATCAGTAAGCCGCTTAATTTTTTTTCGGATCGACTCTCTTGTTCTCCCCAGTATTTCTGAGATTTCAGCCAAGGTTTTTCCACAACAGTAGAATTCCAGCAGCTGTTTTTCTTCCCGCTTCGTCCATGCTTTGTAGTTAGTAATTTGCTTCGCGACTTTTCGCTCTTCTGCTACCCATTCCGGTTCAGGCGGGAGTGCATTAGGTTCAAGCTTTGAAAAATCGATTTTGCTGCGGTTCATATCTGCCCAAGTCCAGAATTCATCGATATTGATAAAAGTAAATCTCTTCTTATTGCGGGTAATGCGCTGATGTGAGTCAAGGTCATGATTGAGGATCCATTGCATGACGGTATTTCTGTCGATATGGAGGAGCTTTGCCAGCTCACCAGCTGTAAGCATTCCTGTGTAAGATTTAGTGTGGGAAAGGCCCATTCTCGTAACTTTCACTTCGAGGGCAACGAGGCTGCGGTTGAGTTTTTTTGCGATAACAGACAATGATTGGCTGCCAAGCTGGTCCTTGATCAGCTGTAAATCTTCAGGTGCATACTTCATCTTAGATCCAAACCGTCCTTCAGTCTAAAATTACTACCATTTTGATTTTTCCTTGGCTAATTAAAACACATTTTAGCACGCTAAAGAATACCCACCATTGTATATTCAACTATTTTCCAGTAAATGATAGAAATTTGAAATTATTAACAAAGAAGTGCGCACCTATTAATAAAGCAGCTAATTCTGCAATTAGCTGCTCCAGTTTTACTTAATTGATTGGTATCATAATTTAAATTTTCCTGTCAGTTCTTTCAACTTTGCCGACATGTTAGAAAGACCTTCAACTATTTGAGCCATGTCGGAAATGAAAATATCCTGTTTATTGGTAATTGATACAGTTTGCTGTGTGCTTACTGCTGCTTGTTCAGCAATTTTTGCTGTTTCTACAGCAGAAGCAGTAATTTCCTCCGCTGAAGCGGACATTTCTTCAGAAGTGGAGGTAACCTCTTGTATTTGACTAGTCACACCTTCGATCGATGACTGGATAGAAGTGAATGCTTCTCCAGCTTCCGAAACCATTTCAATCCCTTGTTTAACATCATCCTGGACAACATCCATGGCCGTTGCTGTATTTTTTGTATCTGCGTTTATACGCCCGATTATTGCCTGAATGTTTTCTGTCGATTTGGCTGACATTTCCGCAAGTTTTCTGACTTCCTCAGCAACTACCGCAAAACCTTTTCCTGATTCACCAGCACGAGCAGCTTCAATAGCTGCATTCAGGGCCAGTAAATTAGTTTGAGACGAAATCCCGCTTATCATTTCAACTATTTGTGAAATTTCATCCGAATGACTTTTTAATGTCAAGATTAATGAAGAAGAATGATTAACCGAATCGCTTATTACCTGCATTTGCTCGATAACCTGTTTCAGGTTTTGATTTCCTTTGCTCACTTCATTTAATGTACGGACAGCTAGTTCAGTTGCCGCATTAGATGATTCTGCAATATAGCTGACCCCATTAGACATCTCTTCGATTACACGTACACTTTCGTTCAGGCTCTGATGCTGCGAGGAAGAATTTACCGAGATAACTTCCATAGTGCTTGCAATTTCCCTGCTTGCTGATTTTGTTTCATTTGCCTTGGTTAGAAGGATTGTTGAAGTATCATTCAACTCCAGACTATACTTATTGATCGTTTGGATAATGCCCCTTAGATCCTGAAGCATCTTATTGAAGGATAGGGTCAATTTTCCGATTTCATCCTGTCGATTAGAGTCGACACTTACGGTAAGATTTCCACTGCCAATAGCTTCAGTATTTTTGGATAAAAGCTGAAGCGGTTTGGTAATTGAAAGAGTTACTGCTACAGTAATAATAATGCTGATTATTAAAATTCCAGAAATGATGAAGAGCATCTTCAAGCTATTGGCTTCTATTCCGTTATAGACTTTTGAAACATCAAAATCCGAACCGACAATCCCTATTATTTCTCCAGACTCCGTTTTAATGGGAACATACGCAGATACAAGACCGCCATATTCCTCCGTATTGGTCATTTCAATTTCTGTCTTCCCAGATTCAAATGCCCGGACGATTGCAGGGTAATCCTCCATCCCTTCCTCTTCATCTCCCAGCTGGGAAGCATCATCTGAATCCAGGGGCATGCCATCGACCATATAATAGTATTTATAGCCATCACCGGATTTTTCCCGTTTCATTGTATACAAATACGTGAGTCCATTTGTTTCTCTTATTTCATTCAACTGGCTCCGCAGTTCTTTGTAATACTCAGTCTCACCTGATTGAATAATTCCTTTGTATTTTTCAATATCAATCAGATCGGCAGCTTTTTGGGATATTCCTTCCGCTTGTTCACTAACCGTATTTTCGACTAGTTTTTCTGACGCTTTAATAGATACATAGCCAATAATTAAACCGGAAAACAGGATTAACCCAGAAAAAACAAGCAACATCTTGACTTTGATGCTTTTACCCATGCAGTAAACTCTCCTTAAATCGAACAAAATTAATAGGAATAAAGACCTACTAATTATACATTTTACTTTATTTGGTTTTATTGTAAAATACTGATCCGGGTAAAATTTTCAAAAGAAAAAACGACTTTCTCGGAAGCCGTTTTTCTAGCGATATGTACGATGCGATTTAGGATAACTACATCTCCCTGTTCTTCCGCACCATATCCTTCTGCTTGAACCAGTCGCTTAGCGATTTATTGATCATCGCCACGCTCAGGGCGGTAAGCGTGAAGAACAGGATCGGGACGTAGATGATCCATTCATTGGTCAGCAGGAATCTTGTGTTGACTCCAATCAGCCCTGACCATTCATGTGTGACGGATGATGGCGGGTCGCCTCCACCGAAACCGAAGCCGAGGACGGTGCCGCCGAATAGAACTTTCAACACGCCAAGATGGACAAGCAATGTCAGCACCTGCAAAAATTGCTGCCCAAAGATCAGGATCCATTCCTCATACAGATGGGGCAATACATGCTTAAAGAAAATATGCCGTTTGCTGCCTCCGAGGGTGATCGCTGCCTCGACAAACTCTTCTTTCCAGATCCTGCGTTTCTGCTCTGCCAGCTGGATTGTCAGAGCCGGCAGAGCTACCATGATCAGGATGACGAACTCATATAGTGCCCTTACCCAAAAAGGGTGATGGAAGCCTTCGAACGTGTACAACACAACTGTTCTTAGCAAGAAATAGGCAATCAGCGTCTGTGGGAAGAAGGACAGCGGTTCTGACAGCCTTTTCAGCCAGTTGAACCCTCTGTCCGGAAACCTGAAAAGCAGATAGCTGAAAAGGATGGAAAACAGCATCCTGAAAATGGCGACAATCAAGGTGATTCCGATTGAATACTTCGCTCCTTCGATTACGGTATGTAGCATGTCATAGCCATACATGTCAGAACCGAGCAGAAAGACATCGAATGGCTTATATGGCGGAACCTTTTCCAGATTGCCGCTTTCATCATAGAAGAACGGCTTCTGCCTGATTTTCCCATCATTCAAAACGGTATTAAGGATGCTGAGGGTCATCAGGATGACCAAAAATGAAACTCCAAAAATGAACTTTTTTGTTTTTAATAAAGCAGCCATGGCGCCAACCTTCCTTATCTACCTTCTCAAATCTATCAATCTGTAAATGATGAAAAAAGGAGTAAAAAACAAGATACAACTGAATACAAAAAGTTCAATTGAAATGTACCTGATGTTGAACATCATCAATCCACCCATATTGAAAAGATACTCCACCATGACGAGCGTGGAGAGCATCATCCAGATGATGGTTTTAAAGTGGCTAAGCAGGTCATCGGCAATATTGCGGATGACATGTACGTTCAGCAGGTAAAAAAATGACAGACCTTTTGCTTTTGCAAAAATGACGTAGTGTTTTTCCAGTTCATCATAAATTTTCAAAACGATGACCTGAGTCAGGAACAGGAAAATCGGCAGGCTCAAGCTTAATAAAGGCAGCAGGAACGCCTGGTTGTCGGAGCCGAGGGAAACCGTTTGGACCAGCTTCAAGCCATATGCTTTGTTGATCCAGATAAATAATGCTTGTAGCAGGAAAATAACGACGATATCCGGAACAGTGCGGATGATTTCTATGAAACTTAGAACATAATCTTTCTTATTTTTCAGGGTAAGGACAATGATGTAGGAAAAGATGAAGGCAAGGATGACAGCAAATAGGAAGGAAAGGCCGAGTGTTTTCAAAGAGTAAAAATACCTTTCTGCAATCGCCGGCAGCAGCGCGTGCTCGCCATCGTAAGTCAACCCGCTCAAGGTGAAAACTTTTACAACTAAGCCTTTAACACTCGCAATATAGCCGTCTGTGTCAAAACTTAAATCTCTCAGGAAGACGGGAAGGCTTCCGATGAAAATGAAAATGAATACCCCAACAACGTACTGCACCATCACTTGGGCAAGACGCAGCGTTCTATTTATGATCATAATTAATCCCCTCAGCTTGATTCATGGTGATTAAATTATAGTGGACATCACGGTGTTTTTCCAGTTATTTCATGATGCGGTTTTTTCACACTTAAATGATAGAACATGATCATCATGCTTTGTGATAACAGGTAAATCGGGAATGACCAGTACATTTTGTAGCCCTTGTCAAAATGAAACAAACCAAGCTTGAGGCTTATCCATTCCATCAACATCGAAAAAGACGACCAGACAAGGATATATGGGATGATTTTAAGCCGGGAAATATTCCATTTTACATAAAAATAAAGAAAGAAATAACCATACGGCCCGTACATGATGTAACTGAGGAAGTCGATGAACTGGTACGATGAGTTATCGTTGACATCGTAAAAGTCCCATGGCTTGATGCTGATGGTGTGGTCATAAAAAAGGCCAACATAAATACCAAAGAGATAATAACCGACTGCCTCTAATTTGCTGAAGATTCTTGGTGCGAACCAAATAGCCACATTCATGACAATCATGCTGCCAATCACAAACCACTCGTTTTGATTAAAAGCGTTATCGTACGTTTTCATTTTGACGGTTCTCCATTAGCTGTATGATTTTGAATACTCCAATTGCCACCAGCAAAATAGCGGTATTCAATAATGCCGTATAAAAAAAGTTCCAGCGCAGGTATGTTAAAAGGTGAAAATGGACCGCCAGCTTATGCAGGCCCAGCAAAACACCAAGTGCGAGCAGGAATATCGCCAGTCTGGAAATCGTTGTTTCAGCGCGTATGTAAAAATTGATAAAAATAACCGCCGTCATTGGAGTCAAGATATCCCGGCACAAGATCAAGGCGACAAACAGCCAATCATCCTCCGTCATTTTATATAGGCCCCATTCCAGCGCAAACAGCGTCAGGCATTGGCGCGTAATGATCGCCGATACCATAAATATCAGCGAGTTCTCAAGGAAGTTGAGTGTTTTTTTGACATGATAAGCAAAATGCAGGTACAGGATTGTAATTGTGAGATAAATCGAGAGTACCATGTTGACATCCTTTTTAGAGAAAATTTATCTGCCATACTTCATAGGAATGCCCAGCTTGGAAGGGATTATTCTGAGGGTTGGTTAGAAAATCGGTTGGTGCATAATTGAAATACATTTTTTCAGGAGCAATTTTGGAGGACAGATCGGATTGGTATTTTTGAAATCAAAAAAGCATAAGGGGCTTTTGGGCACCTTATGCTCAAAAAATCTATTATTTCTATAATTTAATGTCGAGTTGATGATGATGAGCACTCAAATCAATAGCTCCAGGATCTGATCTTTGCCAAAGCGATTAATGAATTTATGCATTTGCTCACGTCTTTTTCCATGCTCAGCATAAATTTCAATTAGTCTCTCAACCTTTTCATAAAGCTCTTCCGGTGTCAGCTGTTCGAACAACAAGCTTCCTGGTGCCGCATCCTCCCCTTTTGATTTGCCCCCCGCATACAGGTTATAGCCATCTTTTATTTTCATGATGCCAATATCGTTTATGAGCGGCTCTCCGCAGCCAACCGGGCACCCTGTATAGGCCGGTTTGAGGGTAAATGGCACTGGCTTACCGGCAATCCTTTTATTCATCTCAATTGCGACAGGCATTCCTTCTTCCTCCGCCCCCTTGCAAAAATTGCATGTACGCAGGCTTTTAACAAAGCTTCCGACAGGGTAACAGCTCAGCCCAGCCTGTTCAAATTCGACCACTGCCTCTTCCCTCCGGCTTTCCGGTATTTCAATATATAGCTGCTGAAAGGTGGTCAGCTCGAGTTCCTGGCCTTCATCCATGTATTTGGCTAAAACAAGCAGCTGTTTAGCATTCAGTTTGGAGCCAAAACTTATACCGCCATTGACAGCAAGCTTCACCATTTTTTCTATCGCTTCCATCTCGTAACCTTCCCCTTTTTGCAGATTTTCCGAATAGTTAAAAAAGCATCTTCATCATAACCTGAAAAAGTGGAGAATGTGTGCAGATTATCGTTTTAGTTCATTACGGTAATGCCATTTGGCACTTCGCCTACCTTTATTGTTTTTACCTCTTTATTTTCCAGATTAATAATGCTGACAGTATTATCAAACATATTGGTTACATAGGCAAATTTAGCGTCATCACTTACCGCCACTCCATGGGCTCCATTCCCTGTTTCGATCACATCGACAACCGTTTTTGTCCCTAGGTCTACTATAGAGAGGGAATTTGAAGGTGATTCCTCCGTTCCTTGATTAGCCACGTAGGCAAATCGGTCGTTCGGATCAACATAAACCTGTGCCGGTCCGACCCCTACTTCTACTTTGGATACTTTCTTCGTATCCAAATCAATGACGGCCAGGGCATTTTCAGCAAAAAGCGTCACTGCCAGAGTTTGTCCATCCGTGGTAATTCCAGTTGTTACAGGTGTTTCCCCTGCCTCAATCCGCTCTTCTTGGAATGTCTCGAGATTAATAACGCTAACCGTGTCCTCACCCATATTGGCAATATAGGCAAATTGGCTGTCCTCTGTAATCCTGAAGCCATGAGGGCCACTGCCAGTAGGAATCGTTTTCACCAATTCATATTTTGCAGCATCGATCACCGAAACGGTGTCATCTTCGTTGTTTGTCACCAGAACATATTTCCCGTCCCCAGAATAAACAACGTGCGCGGGATGGTTCCCTACCTCAACAGTTTTTAACAGTTCATTTGTATAGGAATCATAGAATACTACTTTTCCTGTCATTACTTCCCCATGACCGCCATGGCTGCCATGGCCTCCCTCCTTATTAGGAACAAGAGTAGCTGCCACGACTTTGCCATCAGGTGACAGCTGGATGTTATGGACCACTCCATCGGCCTCGATAGTATCCGTCACTTGATTGTTATCGACGCTGATTTTGCTGATTGATCCTTCCTCATTGGCGGTGAAATAATATTTTTCCAAAGCCTTTTCCTGAATTGCTTTATTTTCTGATGTCTTCTCATCTCCTAGAGCAGGTTTATCACTGCCGCATGCTGCCAGCACCAGAACAATGGATGCAAATACACTAATCATTTTTATGCTTTTCTTCATCTCACACCCTCCTTTATAAATCTACCCTCATCATAATCGGGTTAATTTACGTAAAATGTTAGGTACATCACACATCTAAATTTTTCTCCCTAATCTTTAACATCTTTATGAAATTGATAAAATCTGCAGAGATTTATTGTAGAATCTTCGATTTGAATATTGCAGGGTTTTCCTCCTTGTTGGCAAAGATTAAAGTAAAATAGTTGAATAATTTTTCAGATACGATAAAATAATATCGAAATTCGTTATTGAGTTTCGATAACAAGGAAAGAAGGATTCTAATGGAGGATAAAGTTCTCAGGAAGCTTTTTCTTGGATTCATTCATATTCATATTTTGCATCATGCAAAGGAACATCCGATTTTCGGCCTGTGGATGCTCGAGGAGCTTAAGGAGCATGGCTACAGCATGAGCGCAGGCACTCTTTACCCTATTCTCCACACTATGGAATCCGACGGCCTTCTCGTAAAAGAGGACCGAAATGTCGAAGGGAAAATCCGAAAATATTATCGTACGACAGAAAAAGGAAATCGAGTTCTGGAGGAAGCCCGTAAGAAGGCTTATGAACTTTTCAAGGAAATCAAGGATTGATCTTTTAAAGGAGATGAAAAAATGACAGAGAAAAAGAGCGTAACCTTCAAGTCACTCATGGAGATTTTGATGGTTTCCACCCGGCTGGGCCTGACTTCCTTTGGTGGACCCGTTGCCCACCTCGGATATTTCCATGAAGAATATGTCCGCCGCAGGAAGTGGATGGACGAAAAAAGCTATGCGGATCTCGTGGCTTTGTGCCAATTTCTCCCGGGACCTGCAAGCAGCCAGGTCGGAATCGGCGTCGGCCTGATGCGCGGCGGATTACTAGGAGGGCTGTTCGCATTCCTCGGGTTCACCCTGCCTTCTGTATTGGCGCTGATTATTTTCGCGTTGATTCTACAGGGATTCGATGTCGGAGAGGCAGGCTGGATCCACGGCTTGAAAATCGTTGCCGTTGCAGTCGTTGCCCATGCCGTATTGGGGATGGCGCAAAAGCTGACACCTGATCTACCGAGAAAAAGCATTGCTCTGTTCGCACTCGCCGCGACCTTACTTTGGCAGACGGCGTTTACCCAGGTTGGCGTTATTATCATCGCTGCCATTCTTGGGTATATTTTATTCAAATCCCACAACGCCGAGGATGATTCAAGGATGCATTTTCCGATTTCCAAAGGTGTTGGGTATGTAAGCCTCGGCTTATTTTTCGGATTGCTCATCCTTCTGCCGATTTTACGTGAAGCCACAGCTTTGGACTGGGTTGCGATGTTTGATAGCTTTTACAGATCAGGATCACTTGTGTTCGGCGGCGGCCATGTTGTCCTGCCCTTGCTTGAACGGGAATTCGTGCCAACCGACTGGCTGAGCGAGGAAGCCTTCCTGGCCGGATACGGAGCTGCCCAGGCTGTACCGGGTCCATTGTTCACGTTCGCTGCCTATATTGGAGCGGTCATTGACGGCTGGCAAGGCGGATTGCTGGCAACCGCGGCAATCTTTTTGCCGGCATTCCTGCTCATTCTTGGCACATTGCCATTCTGGGATGCATTACGGCGCAACAGCAAGATCAACCGAGCGCTGATGGGCGTGAATGCTGCAGTAGTCGGGATCCTGATTGCTGCATTCTACCATCCAATCTGGATAAGTTCGATTCTCGAGCCGATCGATTTTGTTTTCGCTGCTGCATTGTTCAGCATGCTCGTCTACTGGAAGCTGCCGCCATGGGTTATCGTTGTAACCGGAGCTGGCGGTGGGCTGATTTTATCGATGATTTTTTAAATAGCAAAAAAAAGCAAAAACCTTGGCCGCTCAGCCAAGGTTTTTGCTTTTATTCGAACGTACCTTTCACAATTGCTTCCCCGTTCTCCACCATCACTTGTCCCATTGCTATTACGGTATCGATTTCGAGGTTCTCGTCCAGCAAGACGATGTCTGCGTCGCGTCCTGTTTCGACTTTACCTTTTTGTGCAAGTTTAAGGACCGTGGCGGGGTTCGAAGTGATGACTCGAATCGCTGCTTCAAGCGGAATTCCCTCGGTCAGAACAGCTTCCTTCACCGCTTTGTATAAAGAGGAAACGCGTCCAATCTGCAGGCCGATCAGTTCTCCTTTTTCATCAAAATCTGGCAGGCTTGCCTGTCCATCGGAAGTAAATGTGATCTGTCCGATATCCACCCCTGCTTCAAGCATCCGTTTAAGCCCGACACTGCATTTTACTTCGCCTTCAGCCAAAAACTTCGGGATTGAGCTTGTCGTAAAATCTACCCAGCCGCCTTTTTTCGCATATTCAATCCCCGCCTCAAACAAATGCGGATTACGGTTGATATGCGTCGGATAAAATTGCCGGATAGGGATATCGGTATTTTCGATCACTTGTTCAATAATCTTCAAATGATCCAGGCTGTCACCGACATGAACATTGACGATGCCGCATTTACCGGATAGCATGCCGCCAATCCGGGCGGCAGAAGCAATTTTCGCCAACTCTTCAGGAGTAGGCTGGGATGATCGGTGGTCGGCAATCGCAATCTCGCCTGCACCAATGACCTTATCGATTAAAATGATGTCGTCCTCGATTTTTCCTGTAAGAGTTTTGACAGGAACCTGGTACGAGCCTGTTTGCACATAGCAAGTAATCCCTTCTTCTTCAAGTCCTCGGGCTTTGGCGATCAGGCTCGCCATCGTCCTGGTCGTTCCATCTGTGCCGAGTACTCCGACCATTGTTGTGATCCCAGCGGTTGTTGCCTCGGTTAACTGGATTTCAGGAGTCCGAGTCCTGTATCCGCCTTCCCCACCGCCTCCGATGAGATGGACATGGGAATCGATGAAGCCAGGCACAACCTTTTTCCCTGCAGCATCAATGACTTTCACTTCAACAAATTCATCTGGAACATCAATGCTGTCCTGGATGAATCCAATTTTTTTATCAACGATCAACAAATCTTTTTTCCCAAGATGATCTGGTGCGTAAATGTCTCCGTTTTTGATAAGCGTCAGCATTAGTGGGATTCCCTCCTGAACTCTTATTCCCTGCCCTTTTTCACCATTATAAACCAATGGATGCTGCGATGTGGAGAGAATGAAAATTCACCATTCGAACTTTTTATAGCATATAATGAGAAGCAAGAGAATGCGAGGTGGCAGGAATGTGCGTTTCAAACAATGCAATCGAACTCCAGGCATACCATTTTGCGGAGGAGATTCAAAAGAGCTCAAAGTACAACTTAGTCCGCGTTTATTTCCTTGGCGATACTTTTCTTGAATGTAGTCAAGCAGTGTCGTTAAGAAACTCTTTAGCAGGCTATGAGAACCTGCCGCTGATCAAGAATCTTATTTTACAAGATAAAGATGGAAAAAAATTTAGTGTTGAGCCTGACGAATTGGGGCTCAGCTTCGCCAAAGGCGAGCTTTCATATGGACAATACCTTAAAATGAAGGCCGGCGACCATAGAAAATTCGTTGCGATCACTTTAGGTTTTACTGGATTTTTCACTATTGCAGCAGGAAGTATTATTGTTTACTTTCTCTAAATAAATTCTGATTCTCTCAAAAATATTGACACATATTCATTATCATACTATAATTTCAAAAACAGTTTAATAAGTTGAAGCGTTGAAGAGAGCATAGTAAGCCGGTCTCCCTGTTTGCAGAGAATCAGTGGTTGGTGGAAACTGATACATAGATTAGGTGAATTTCATTCTTGGAGCTTTTCCTTTTAAAAAAGGAACGGTTATGGCCGTTATCCAGTAACTTGAGCGGGAAGTGAGTTTTGCTTCCAAATAGGGTGGTACCGCGTGTTCAGCCACGTCCCTATCCAGATTGATGGATAGAGGCGTGGCTTTTTATTTTGCCCCGGCATCAATCTTTTTAGCTGAAATAGAGAGAGAAAAGGGAGAATCAACATGGAGAAGGATCAATGGTCATCAAGGGTTGGATTCATTTTAGCGGCAGCCGGTTCGGCAATCGGAATCGGTGCCATCTGGAAGCTTCCGTACGTGACAGGTGTGAGCGGCGGCGGCGCATTTTTCCTGATGTTCATTTTATTTTCGCTGTTCATCGGTCTGCCCCTGCTGCTTGCTGAATTTGTCATCGGCCGCAGCACCAACAAGGAAGCAATTCGCGCGTACTTGGAAATTGCCCCGAAAAGCAATTGGTATTGGATTGGAATACTGGGGGTTGTCACCTGCTTTGTATTGCTCAGCTTTTACAGCGTAGTCGGGGGCTGGATCAGTCTTTATTTTGTGAAGGGACTGGCAGGAGGAGTCGTGGAAACTGGTGCAAATTATGGCGAGCTGTTTGGACAGACAATCAGCAGCTCATGGAGCGTGCTCGCTGCCCAGGCGGCATTCCTGCTGATTACGATTGTTGTTGTCGCAAAGGGTGTACAGGCCGGGATTGAAAAAGCAAGCAAGATTCTGATGCCAGCATTGTTCGTTTTATTCATCATCTTGATTATCCGTTCGTTGACATTGGAAAATGCCATGGAGGGCGTGAAATTCTTCCTTGCTCCCGACTTTTCGGGCATCACCTCTGAAAGTGTCCTGTTCGCGATGGGGCAATCCTTTTTCTCTTTAAGCGTAGGGGTTTCGGTGATGGTAACCTACAGCTCCTATTTGCCTAAGAAAGAGAGCATTGTCCAGCCAGCCTTGTCCGTTGTCGGGATGAACCTCTTCATCGCGCTGCTGGCGGGACTCGCGATCTTCCCGGCGGTATTCTCACTCGGATTCGAACCGGCAGAAGGGCCAGGACTGTTGTTCATCGTTCTCCCTGCTGTTTTTGAAAAATTGGTGTTCGGAGAGCTGTTCCTGCTGTTATTCCTGGCATTGTTCCTGTTCGCGACACTGACTTCAGCATTCTCGATGCTCGAGATCGTCGTGGCCACAATGGCTAAAGGCGACCAGAAAAAGCGGACAAAATATGCCTGGATTGCCGGCGGACTGATTTTCCTGCTCGGCATCCCTTCTGCCCTATCCTTCGGGACGCTGGCTGAAGCTGTGGTTTTCGGAAAAAGCATTTTCGATGCTGCCGATTTCCTTGTAAGCAATATTCTCATGCCGCTTGGAGTGCTGCTGATTTCGATTTTTGTTCCGCTGAAGATAAAGAAGGAAGTTTTGCGGCAGGAGCTGCTTCAGCATTCAAAAGGCGGCAGCTGGCTATTCAGCCTCTGGTATAATGTGATGAGATTTGTTGTGCCAGTCGTCATCATCGTTGTGTTCCTGGATTCATTAGGAGTTTTATAATTCTTTTGAAAGGGAGTTGGCTTCATGCCAGCTCTCTTTTTTGCTGTCAAAAACCTGCAGCAACCTTTTACATGTAATCACAAATTCTATCAGCAGTATAATTTTTCCCAACGAGGCAAAACCTTTTAAGTAGACGATTGCATCGGAGGGATTTTTTTATGTTCTTCAAGAATAAGAAAGCGGAAGTTCCTGACAGCATGAATCAAAAAAATCTCGATGACCGGGTATTAATTCCCGCGGCTCAAAATGAGTTCATCAAGATCATGAAGGAACGGCTTCACAATAGCGCGGATTTGAATATCAAGGAAATGCAGAATGGCTTTACGCTCATTTTCATCGATACCTTAACAGATAACAAGATGATTAACGAACATATTCTCACCCGGTTGGAGGATGTTCATCCTTCCCCTGATGAAGCGCTCAAACACATCACTGTCGCGAATACTTTAAAGCATAAATACATCGAAGACGGACTGGATTCCCTTCTAAAGGGGGGCATCCTGATCCATTCACCCGGTCACTCCATGATTGTCAGCGCCTTGGTCGGCACACAGGAAAACCGTTCATTAACACGCCCGGAAAACGAATCACAGGTATTAGGTCCGCAAATCGCATTTAACGAAAGCCTTACGACAAATATATCCCTTATCCGGAGGTTTCTCACTAACCCAAACTTGTGCAACGAAAGTTTTACGGTTGGAAAACAAACCAATTCGGGAGTTTCGATCATTTATTTGAAAGGGATTGCTGATGAGGAAATGGTAGACCGGGTGCGTGAGAGGATAAAGAAGATACAAATCGATAGTGTCCTCGACAGCTCGCAGCTTGTCCATTTAATCGAAGACAATTCCCTGGCGATTTTCCCCCAGTTGCTGACCACGGAAAGACCTGATCGCGCCTGTGCATGGCTGCTAAATGGCAAAATCGTCATCCTGGTGGATGGCAGCGTGCAAGTAATCGGTGCACCACAGTCTTTTATTGAATTTTTCCAGAGCATGGAAGATGAAAGCGTCAGATGGCAAATTGCTACCTTCCTCAGGATTTTAAGAATTTTTTCGATGATTGTTTCAATTTTTTTCACACCGATCTATGTGGCCGCTTTAACATTCCATTATGAAATCATCCCCCAGACATTGTTGATTCCTTTGGGTGAGTCAAGATCGAGGGTTCCATTCCCTCCCATCTTTGAGGCATTGCTGCTTGAATTAATGATCGAGCTCCTCAGGGAAGCAGGAGCCCGGCTTCCGACAAAGGTTGGCCAGACAATGGGTATCGTTGGCGGTATCGTCGTTGGAACAGCGGCTGTAGATGCAGGTTTTACGAGTAATATCCTGATCATCATCATCGCTGTAAGTGCACTGGCGTCCTTTACAACCCCTAACTATATGATGGGGAATGTCATCAGGGTGCTGAGATTTCCATTAATCATTTTAGCTGGATTTTGGGGATTTTACGGCCTGATGATCGGTTTTTGTTTCCTGCTCATTCATCTGCTCAGGCAATCAAGTCTCGGCAGCCCGTTTCTGGCTCCCTTTTATCCGCCGCGGTTCGCTGATTGGCGCGACAGCATCGTCCGTCTTCCAATAGGATGGACCAATTACCGTCCGTTACAGACAAGACCAAAGAACAGATTGAAATACAAAGCTCGAAAATCCAAAGAATAAAGTTGTGGTGTTTTGAATGAAGGTGTTTATCGAGCCCAAACCTCAGAATATGATCAATACCTTCCTGCTTGTTTTTATTGTTCATTCCATGCAGGTAGGTGTTGGGATCCAGGGATTTCAGCGGATTATCTATCTCGAAGCAAAGCATGACGCTTGGATTTCAGTCCTTTTAAGCGGATTGGCAACAGCTGTGGTTGGCTTTGTCATGGTAAAAATATTGTCCGCTTTCGAATCAACCGACCTGTATGGGATCCATCATGAAGTTTTTGGAAAATGGATCGGAAATGCTTTGAATATCTTATTCATACTCTACTTTCTTGGCGCCTTCCATTCCGTCGTCCGAAATTATATGGAAGTCATCCAGGCATGGATCTTCCCTGAGGTCCCTATTTGGCTGCTTGCACTGACTCTAGTGTACCTCGTCTTCTATGGATTGAATGGTGGACTTAGGACAATCGTAGGTGTCAGCTTTTTCAGTGTCATCCTGTCACTATGGCTGGTTCTTTTGCTTGCATATCCATTCCAGTTCACGAATTGGGACTACCTCTTCCCAATATTCGAGTCAAGTATTCCCGAAATTTTAAGAGGCGCAAAACAAATGACTTTTACGGTGATTGGTTTTGAAATCATCTTTGTTGTCTATCCCTTTTTAAAAGAAAAGGAGAAGGTCCATAAGCATATGCAATTGGGACTTTTATTCACCACCATCCTGTATCTTGCGCTTATGGTCGTCTCCCTTGCTTATTTCAGCGGCGGTCAGCTTGAAAGGACGATCTGGGGAACACTGTCTCTATTTAAAATTGTCCGGTTTCCATTCATTGAAAGGTTCGAGTATGTCGCCATCACCTTTTGGGTATTGATCATCCTTCCCAATCTGATGTTTTTCATGTGGGCTGCATCCAGGGGACTTGGGAGGATTTTCAATAAAAAGGAGAAGAAGTTCGGCTGGCTCCTGCTCGCCATTCTTTATATTAGTTTCCTCTATCCGATGAACAGAGTTGAAATCAACATGTATAATGATTTCTTTGCGAGATGGGCGTTCTATATTGTCTTTGGTTATCCTTTCCTCCTATATGCTGCTGTTTTGATAAAGAAGAAATTTTTCAGGAAAAAGGGTGAGAACAATGCACAAAATCCTGAATAAGGTGACGGCTTTGCTTCTTGTTATCATACTGGCAGCAGGCTGTGCAGAGCCTAAAACACTCGAGCGGATGGGCTTGATCACAACTGTTGGCTATGATTTAACCGATGATGGCCAAATACTATCGACAATGGTCCTAATCCAAATCGACCCGGAATCCCAGCAGAGATCTGTCATTTATACGGCCAAAGCACCAACAAGCAAAGGCGCAAGGATTAAAGCAGACCATAAGAGCCCAAAGAAAATCCAATCCGGTCAGCTCCGGGTAGCTTTATTCAGTGAAGAAGTCGTCAAAAAAGGACTTATTAATCTCGCTGATACACTCGTCCGTGACCCTTCAATCAGTGAACTTACCTACCTTGCAGTTGTGGAGGGCAGCGCCAATGAGCTTCTAAACCAGAGAAACTCTAAGTTCACTGATATCAGCCAGCTGATTTACAAGGAGCTTGATCAAAACATCAAAGGAGAGGCCATCCCTTCTTCAACCTTACAGGAAACCCTGCATGATTACTATTCCGTTGGGATTGATCCCATCATGCCTACGTTAAAAGCGACAGATGGGAATGTTGAAATCACCGGAGTTGCCTTGATAAAAAAGGATAAGATGGTCGGCAAAATCAATTCAAGAGACGCCTTTTATCTAAAACTTATTAATGACCGCTACGAAGCCGGATCAATCGAATTAGCCGTTAGCAAAGAAGGTTTCGACAATATCGAGTCAGTTGAAGGTCCCGAAAAACTGGCTGTGGTCATGGATACAATCCATAGCAAAAGCGATATTAAGCTCATCAACAAGGAAAACCTCGATTTTCAAGTGAAAATAGAATTGAAAACAAGGCTATTGGAAATCAATCAGGCACTGGATTTAAAGAATCCAGCCAATCTAAAGAAGCTTGAAAACAGACTGGCCGAAAAAATAAGAACAGATGTAGAGGCATTGATTGATAAAGCCCGTAAGGTAGGATCCGATCCTTTTGGTTTCGGAGAGATTTACCGCAAAAGCGTCAGGAAATCCAATTTGACTTCTGAAAAATGGTACGAGATGTATCCAGAAACCAAGGTCAACGTTGACATTGAGTTTGAGATTTTGAGGACTGGTGTTGTGGAGTAAGCAAAACCGCTGTTTTTTGGGCAGCGGTTTTTCGTTGGTTTTAAAGTGATATTCCCACTAAGACGCCACTTTAACAAAACGTAGTATTTAAGAAGCCCACCCCTTCCAAATAACGACAAAAAACCGATTCCTTTGTCATAAAAACAAGAAAGAAATTCTTACCATATAACGGTAAAAAATGTAACTTTTGTGAAAGGAATTCGTTTATTAGAGTGTAAGAACGTTTTAAATAATGCACGACTTCAAAATAGCCATTCTGGAAAGCTGGGTCTGCAAAAGTTAGGACGGTTTTTGAACTCAAGGGGGATGGGGAATGAAAAAATTTATTATTTGTATTGTGCTTCTTGTATCGATGGTGTTATTCGAGGCACCAGCGTTTGCTGCGGGCGGGGACATTATTATCATCAATAAGTCCAAAAATCAACTCGCTTATTATCAAAATAATAAACTGGTAAAAACGTTCAAAGTGGGTACCGGCAGGAAACCTTCTTATACGCCTGAGGGCAAGTTCAAGATAGTTAACAAAATTAAGAATCGTCCTTATTACAGCGGGAAAATTCCTGGCGGTGACCCTCGAAATCCTCTTGGCAACAGATGGCTAGGCATTAATGCAAGAGGGACCTGGGGAACTACTTATGCCATACATGGCAACAATAACCCTAATTCAATCGGCGGTTATGTAAGCGGCGGATGCATCCGGATGTACGATCATGAAGTGGAATGGCTCTATAAGCAGGTTAAGGTGAATACTCCTGTTATCATTACTACTTCCAAGAAGTCCTTTACTTCCATCGCAGCCGCTAATGGATACAAGGTATCAGGAGAGGCTTCCGTTCCGGTGTCTGCTATCCCTTCAAGCTCCGTCCTGAAAAAAGGCATGAAGGGTCCAGAAGTTAAGAAAATGCAGCAGCTCCTAACAAAAAAGGGCTACAGCACCAAAGGGACTGATGGAATATTCGGACCAGCAACAGAAGCAGCGGTTAAGAAATTCCAAAAATCAAAAAAACTTAAAGTTGACGGAGTAGTCGGACCTGCTACCAAAAAGGCATTAGGGATGAAATAAATCGGCTAAATCCAAGTTCAGAAGGTAATCATCGCATAGGTGATTGCCTTCTGCTTTTTTCCGGCTGCTTTGTTAACTCTGACCACATTTTGAAGCTGATTCAGTTGTAGTATACTTTACGTAACATTCAATAATGGGAAGTGTTAAACATCATTCATTCAACATTGCTTTTTATCATAGCTGGAATTGCTGAAATTGGTGGCGGATATTTAATTTGGTTATGGCTTAGAGAAGGAAAGCCCTATTACTGGGGAATAGCAGGTGGAGTGGCTTTAGCCTTTTACGGAGTGATCGCGACATTCCAGACCTTTCCCTCCTTCGGCAGAGTCTATGCAGCATATGGTGGAGTGTTCATCGTTCTCTCCGTTTTGTGGGGATGGGGAATAGATAAAAAAACACCCGATCTATATGATTGGGCAGGTGCAGCAATATGTCTGATTGGCGTAGCTGTAATGTTGTTTGCACCAAGGCAATAAGTACTGCAAATGAATAGCCTGATAGGCAAAAATATAACCCATCCCTCATGCTAAGGAATGGGTTTATTCGTTATTTTACTCTTCATTCTTTTTTAGGTAACCAAACAAAGTGGATTCAACCATTTTTGTTGACTCAAACCTTACAGTGTCATAAAGATATGCAAGCAGTGGAAAAAGGTTTACTCGATAATCAAAAATGAATCAAGCACATCTTCATATCGTGCCTATTCAAACCTTTTCCGAATCTTTGTGAATTGCTGTCTCCTCGATTGTATCATCCGTCATAATATCTCGAGTAGATTTCTTAAATTCCCGCAGTGTTGAACCGAAGGCTTTACCGATTTCCGGTAATTTAGAAGGGCCGAATATTATTAGGGCAATCACTAAAACTAGTATTAACCCTGGGATTCCAATGTTTTGAAGCATAATTTCACTCCTTGGTAACGAATTTTGTCATTCCTTTATTAACCACTTCTTTCAATGGTAATATTCGTTTAAATTCACATCCTTACCAAGCTTTTTTAACCCTTGATTCATTTTATATACTGTTGAAAAACGCGGGCGATATTGTGGATCTCTAAATAATTTCATGATTGTACCGTTGCTTAAGGTTGATGCTTTTTCTAATTCAGATATCGTGATATCTTTTTGATTTTCAAACCATACTCCAAATTCACTTCTTTTTTCTGCGAAGCTCATTATAATGACACTCCCTTTTTGTTGCCTAGAGCAGTTGGTCCTAGGAGATAGCTTTTATTGGGTGCCTGTATAGAGTCAATCCAAGTACTCTAACCTTAGAATTTAACAAAAAATGCAGTAAAGTACATAATGAACAAACCTATTGCGAACCCGGAAAGGTTTAACCATGAAACAGAAGGTTCATTATTTTTTCGATGATCCTCAATGAGCATTTTTGCAATCACATAAATAACTTGCAAAATCGCCCCTGCTCCAATCCCTAAGAATAAAGCTCCCAATATTGGCGAGAAAATAAAACCGCCAAACCACGTCCCTAGAATGGCTGGGCCGCCGGCAATTGTACCAAGCAGCAAAAAGTCTCTTATTCTGGGCTTCGTTTTAAGTAACGGTGCCGCAATACCGATTCCTTCAGTAATGTTATGAAGAGTAAACCCGATAATCAGGAATGTTCCCAACGCAGCTTCTCCAAGTCCAAAAGATGATCCGATTGCCAAGCCTTCTCCAAAATTGTGAAGGCCGATTCCAGTTGCCATTAACAGTGCCGTAGCAAACGGTGTGTACCCTTTTGATTCTTTTTTCTTGATTTGATATTGATCAAAGCCAATCAACAGCAAGAAGGTCAAGGATGCTCCGATGATAACTACCATGTTTCCTTGCAATACTGATGGAGCTTCTGCTCCGATCTCAAATCCGTCAGCTAGTGTACCAACAAATAAGAAAAGCAATAGACCCACAGTGAGCGCAAGTATCGCATTAATCGTTTTTCTTCTTAACCTCTTCATAAAAGGAAACCACAATAGACCGAGCGCTATCGGTACAATACCAACATAAAATCCAATTAATCCGTAATTTAATAAGTTGTTAAAATCGGCTTGTGGCGTAAGTGTTGCAGCTGCAATCTCACCTTCTGTAATGATGGCATTTTCAGTAATCAGTTTAATGACATGGGGATCTCCTTGAACCCATGGGTAATTGATTTTTACCGTTGCTTTATCAAAACGTTCTAGAGTAGTGCCAGGTGAAACACTGAAGTTCCAAACAGAGTCATCCACCATCACCTGGGATATTGTTAACGTTTCCGGACCGGTATTGCTTACCTTTAACTCAAAACCTATTTTTGTTACGATGATTCTCTCAATATTCAAAACTTCAATAGGAGCAGCTGGATCTTTCTCGACCCCTGCACCATTTGTAAATATCCATCCAATGACCCCAAGCAGCAGAGCCATAGGAATTAACACCGTAAAAATCAACTTAGTCTTCATTGTCATCCCCCCATTATTCTGCTTCAAAGAATCCCATCCAACCCAATTCGGCAAATTCACTCACATGCGCATGGAACATGTATTTTCCCGGATAAGGAAAACGCACCTCCAGAATGCCGCGCTCACCCTGGCATTGCATTATCGTATCCGTAAATTGAGAGGGATTGTCACTTCTTCCAGTCGGATAATAAGTAAAATAGTTAGCATGAAGGTGGAAAGAGTTAATTAAATCAAATTCCGTTAAGTTACTTAGATAAATTCGGACAAGTTGATCTTTTTTCACTTTAATTGGATGGTTCATGAAGGCAAAAGCATACCCGTTTACAGTGTAGAACTCATTTTCTCCATCTAGATCTAAATCGAATCCATTCATGACTATGTTCAGCTCAAGAGCCTCTTCCCTAGGTTTTTTTGGATCAATTATGAAATTCCCATATAATCCTTTATGAATATGACGGGCAAGCGGCAATACGTGACAATGGTATACCTGCATTCCATATGGCTTGGCTTCAAACTCATAAGTAAATTTATCCCCTGGGTAAATCGGATCAAGACCATCCATTTCTGGAGGATGAATGCCGTGGAAGTGAATAGAGTGAGGATGGCTACCCTGATTGGTGAAATGAAAACGAAGCAAGTCACCTTCCGTACATCGAAAAGTAGGACCAGGTATTGTCCCGTTATATGTCCAGCCTGGAAATTTAATGCCTTTCGCGATTTCAATTTCTTTGTCAATAGCGACAACTTCATATTCTCTTAGGGTCTGGCCATTTGGCAGCACACTGGCTTTCCCGTAATCGAATGTAGTAAGTAATCTTTCAGCCATTAAATAACCGGATGTTTTGGTTAAGTCAGTCATATTACTATGGTTCATATGAACATGATCATTTTTACCGTTCGTTTCAGCTTTAACCCTTGGCGTAAGAGGTGTAACTTTATTTAAAAAATAACTGCCTGCTAGACCCAAAGCCCCTGCTGATCCTATTTTTAGAATATCCCTTCTTGATACTTTGTCATTTACGGACATGTGTAACCCTCCCATTTCATCATCGACTTACTGTTCTCTCTATTTTTGAAACCCTCTCCTGTTTCCACTTTAAGTTTTCACCCTAGGTCCGAGACCTCTTTTCACAAGCAATAAAAATTGCAGAGTCCATCATCTATTTGTTCTGATGAATTAAACCCAACCAAAATAATAAACCGCTTGTGCAATAATGAAAGTAACACCAAGTGCAATGACAGTAGGAATGATAAAGGCCATAAAAGTCCACTTTTTGCTTTTTGTTTCTTTGTAAATATTGATCAGTGTCGTTCCGCAAGGATAATGCAGCAATGAAAATAGCATCATATTTAAAGCTGTCAGCCAAGTCCAATTATGCTCGGTGAAAATCTGTTTTATATTTTCAATTCCACCCGCATCGACTAATTCTCCAGTTGAAAGGTATCCCATTAACAGGACAGGCAACACGATTTCATTTGCTGGTAAACCAATTATGAATGCCATCAAAATATACCCATCCAACCCCACCATTTGCCCTAGCGGGTCCAAAAATTGCACCAAATGAAGCAAAACACTTGTGCCGTTAATATCGATATTCGCCAGGACCCAGGTCAAGATCCCTGCTGGTGCGGCAATCTTAACAGCACGTTTCAGGACTGAAAGTGAATTGTTCAAGGAAGAACGAAGAACTGTATCAAAGATTTTCGGCTTTCTATATGGCGGCAATTCCAGTGTATAGTGAGTAGGAATGCCTTTTAATAACGTTTTTGATAGAATCCAAGAAACAGAGAAAGTGACAATAATTCCAAATAATACGATTCCGACAATGACGGAAGTCGTTACGAGAGATTTTATCCCTCCTGTAAAATTGGCTGCCATAAACAATGAAGCAAGTAAAATCAGTGTTCCCCACCTGCCATTACAAGGGACGAAGTTGTTTGTCAAAATCGCCAGCATCCGTTCACGTGGAGATTCGATAATCCTCGTTGACATCATTGCTGCTGCATTACACCCAAATCCCATTGCCATCGTGAGCGACTGCTTCCCATGTGCTCCTACAGTTTTAAAAAGGCGGTCCATATTAAAAGCAACTCGAGGCAGATACCCATAGTTCTCTAAAAGAGCAAACGTTGGGAAAAAAATAGCCATAGGTGGCAGCATTACACTGATGACCCAGGCAGTGCCCCGGTAAAACCCCAGCACCAGCACCCCGTGCAGCCACTCAGGAGCGTTCAGCATCTGGAAGAGTATCGTAATGTACCCTTCTAGCCATCCAAAAAAATCTGCAAGCATAGAGGAAGGAATATTTGCTCCGGCAATGGTTAAGTAAAATACAGTTCCCAGCATGAGCAGCATGATCGGAAATCCCCAAATCGGAGATGTCAATATCGCATCCAAGCGCTCCGTTCGCTGATCATGTTTGGTTTTGGTATATGCCACTCCTGCCTCTATATATTCTCTGCTATTCTGATAGAGAGCTTCTACAATCCTGTCACGTGTTTTCGATGAAGAAATTTTCTCAGCTTGCTCGAAAAGATCCACAAGCATCTGTTGTTGTTCATACCCGAGATTTCCCATTAGCTTAAGACCTCCTTCATCAAATGCCTATCCCTCAATTCGTCCAGCAGTTTCTTATCCCCATCCAACAGCCTTAAAGAGAGCCATCTGGCTGGAATTTCATCCCCAAAAACCTTTTGCACCATTGGTAAAAGTGAATCTATTTTTTGTTCAGTTTCTTCATCATATTTAATGGTCACCGGCGAACACGGAATAACCCCGGTCACTACCCTGTCGATTGTATCTACCAGCAGCGGCAGACCTGTTTTGTTTCTTGCTGAAATTTTAATAACAGGAACTCCTAAGCGCCTCATGAGGATTTTCTCATTGATCTTGATGCCCATCTTTTCAGCTTCATCAATTAAGTTGATACACACAATTACTTTTTCAGTAAGCTCCATGACCTGCAATGCCAAATTCATATTCCGTTCGAGAGCAGTTGCGTCCAAAACGACAACAGTCAGATCTGGTTTTTCAAAAACAATGTAGTTCCGTGCGGTTTCCTCATCAAGCGAATTAGAAAAAAGGGAATACGTACCCGGCAGGTCTATCATCGAAAAAGATTTCCCGTTATATAAAAATGAACCTTCTTTAATATCAACTGTTTTCCCGGCCCAATTTCCTGTGTGCTGCTTTAGACCAGTCAAAGTATTAAACAGTGTGCTCTTCCCGGTATTAGGGTTACCCGCTAATGCAATCCTAAAGCGTTTACTCATGGTTGATCAGCTCCCCTTCAATGCTTAGACTCTCTTCTTTTCTTAATGCGATTGATGTGCTGGATACACGATAAGCAATTGGGTCGCCTAATGGACTTTTTCTGATGACTTCAACTATGGCCCCAGGCACAAAACCCAAGTCAAGCAGCCTTCTTCGCATTGTCCCTTCTAAAGAAAGATTTGAAATTTTGATTAAATCGCCTATTTCCCCTTCGAACAAACTTAAATTTTTAGTCCGAGCCATCTCTTTTTCCTCCATACCATAAATTTTGCCCAGGGCAACTTTTGTTTTTTATTATATGTTCATATGCTCATATTGTCAAAAAGTTTGTGATATAGCGTTTTTTATTAGCATTAGCAGAGATAGCAAGGAATTAACTATGTGATAACCTGAAAAATAATATAGAAATATAACAATTCATCTTCAACTGTCATGGACTACCTCAATATTTAATAAGAAAAAATCCTTCCTTAAAGAATTCCGAGCAAACAAAAAGCCTGCAGGAAAACCTGCAAGCTTTGTTTTGCATCCTAATGATGCAATGCATGATCGATTGTTTGTTTAAGCACTCCCATTACATGTTCGTCATCGCAAGAATAAATCATGGAAGTACCTTCCCTGCGATATTTAACTAACCTTAGGTTCTTCAGGAATCTTAGCTGATGGGATACAGTGGATTGAAGCAATTGCAGCTGCTCAGCAATTTCATTTACCGACTTTTCCTCACTGGCAAGCAGGTAAAGAATTTTTATTCTGGTCGGATCAGAAAGAGCTTTGAATGTCTGGGAAACAATAAATAATGTTTCTTCATCCAACGTACCTTTCGATACCATGAAATCATCTTCAGCATCGTTTTTCTTCAATGGTTTCACCTCAACGGCTTTTATCCAAAATTATAGCATATCAGGTTATTAACTAACATTTATGCTAAATAGAAATACCTAAATCCATAGCTTCATTTAATGTGCCGCAGTCATCAGAGTAATATAGGCTATAAACACAAATAATATTCCGCCTATGATGGACAATAGCACAGAGTTCTTTCTAGTAAAGCTAAATACCATTAACATCACGACAATAGCCGATAACACTCCGCCAGCTAAAAAGGAAAAATCTATGTTCAATTTCACTGCTCCATCCGCTGGGAATGGATGAAACCCCTTATACAACTGTGAATATCCCTCTGTATGAATCATTGTTTCGATATCATGCGGCGGGGATTGAATGCTCAGAGCACCAGTCACAATAAATATCAAAGTTACAAATATGCTTTCTGCCTTCATCCATTTTATGGTTGTGGGACATGGATTTTCCGCTTGTTTTTTCATCAAGATTCCATTGATGAATGCAAAAACCAATAGAGGCATGATTAGTATATGCTTAACTAATAAAGCCTGACCATATGGCAGCATCCAAGAAGAGACGTAATTTTTTGGATCCACAACCAGCTTCATGCTCATAAAACCACTTACAATGATGAAAATCAGGCAAAGAATCGCTGCAGGAGTGAACCAGGACAAATACTTGCCCCAGTTACGCAGGTCTTTAGAGAAGAAAGAAACAATCAATAATATCCCTGTCCAAACCGTGACCCCAAGAAAATGGATCGTGTGGGATGTCAGGCCATACCAAAATGATAAACTTGCGGCATGGCTTGCATAACCCACTGCAATGACAAGCAAGAGAACTAGAAAAGTTTGAATATACCTGGATTTCTTAAATAAAATCAAAAAATATAAAAGCAGTCCTGTCCATGAAGTGAACATCCAAGCCTTCCCCACTTCAAAATCATATAGAACTGATTTTAATGTTTGCCAAAATCCTAATGCTTCAATAAAGTAGAAAATCACTTGAACTAATGGTCCGATTGAAGCAAAGATGATTCCCAGGATTGAAAGAAAATACACTGCCCTTGGAATGTCAATCGCTGGTTTATGATTTTCAGGTACGAGTTGAAAAATCATAGCCCCAACTAAAATGGAAAAGGAGAGGTACAAAACAGTTTCAGATACTATTAGATAAAAGGTCATTTTTTACCCTTTCTGAATACAAAGAATGCCATTACTAATATAGTTAAAGCTGCCAATGGCAAAAACCACTTTTGGAAGTGTGAGTTCACTCTCTGATTTTGTTCGTTTTGAGCCAAAGTGTCTTCTTCCTTATTTTGCTCTTGAGCCTCCTGCTCTATGTCTTCAGTTTGGTTCTCGGTTTCATCCTCTTTGTTTGAAGGTTCATTTTGAGATTGATCAGGTACTTGAACGGTAAAAGAAATGGTTCCCTCCAAAGGATGGCCATCTGCTCCAACTATTTTCCAAGTCGCCTTATACCGGCCATTTTCCAATGGTTTATCGAATTTCCCTATCAATTGATCTTCTTCAATCGTTATATTTTCCACTTTAACAGTCTCATAATTATTCGTTAGAAAAAGTTCACCAATCGTTTCAATTTCTGTTTCAAAAGTGATGTCGATCATTTCAAGAGGTTCCTCTACAACTTCCCCTTCTGCCGGGTTGGATTCTTTGGTATAAGAGTGGGCGAAGACCTCAATATCTGGATTAAAGCATAAAAAAATCAGAATAAATGTCATGAAACTCTTTTTCATAAGAGGAAACCTCCAACTTCTGTTAATGAACGATCATTTCAGTTTAGGCATGTTGTGCATCTTCTGCCTGTTATATGCACAATAATAGTATACATTTTTGACCTTATAAAATATATTTTTCATAAAAAAGCCCACATTCATGATTCCAAATGCGGGCACCTTGCTCAAATTAATCTTTCATTAAAACGATTTTTTGGTACATTCCACTGAATAATAAATCCTTCTTCTCTATTAGTCTTATACTCTTCGTTCCATCCGAGATGGACTCAAACGACAAACCAATATCTGTACCTAATAATCTAATCAGTGGCCGGATTAATCTCTTCGTTAGCGGAAGATTTTTTTTACCGTCAGCAAACTTATCAAAAATAACGACCTTTCCATCGCTCTTAGTGACTCGAACCATCTCTTCAAAGGCCTTTCTGCCATCGGGAACGACAGTCAATAGTAAGCTGCCAATGACATAATCAAATGCATTGTCTGGAAGGTTCATGTGTTGTGCATCCATTTGGATAAAATCAATCTTTTCGCCTTCGTACTTCCTTCTTGCCTGGTTCAGCATGTCTTCTGAAAAGTCTATGGCTGTTATTTTGAGGCTGTCATAGGGAACCTGATCGATATCAGCACCCGTTCCAACCCCTACGAAGAGCACGCTTTCTCCCTCTTTGAAATCAAGATCTTGAAATACTCGCTTCCTAGCTTCTAAAAATAGTCCGGAATTGAAAAAGTAATCATAGATGGGGGACCAAATTTTATAGATGAATTGATTCCAATTATTATTCATCTGATTACCCCGTTCGTAAAATTATTCTTTTACCCTCAAAAGCCGCAAGCCGTTTAACGTTACAATGAGAGTAGCCCCCATGTCGGCAAATATAGCGATCCACAGTGTTAGCCATCCAGGTATGACAAGCAGGAGTGCGACAAGCTTGATGACCAAGGAGAAGGTAATGTTCTGCTTGATGATTGTTAAGGCTTTTCTGCTGAGTTTGATCGTGAACGGCAGTTTCTTGAGATCGTCGCCCATAAGAGCTATATCTGCGGTTTCCAATGCCGTATCAGTCCCTGCCCCTCCCATGGCAATTCCTACTGTTGCAGAAGCAAGGGCAGGTGCATCATTGACTCCATCTCCAACCATGGCCACTTTACCATGTTCATCACGCAGTTTTTTAATAAATGCCAATTTATCCTGTGGAAGAAGTTCCGCTTCAATGTCAGACACTCCGACCAATTCTCCAATGGCATTTCCAGTCCCTTTATTATCACCTGTCAGCATGATGGTTTTCTTAATACCGAGTTCATGAAGTCTGGAAATAGTCGACCTGCTGCTTTCCCTAACTTCATCTGCTACCGCAATCAGTGCAAATATACCATCTGTGGTGCCCACCACCATTACTGTTTTTCCTTGGATCTGCAGTTCATTAATCCTTTGGCTGATTTCTTGTGAAATATTATTACCTAACAGCTCTTCGAATAACTTTGGATTGCCAATATAGTAAGTTAATCCTTTTATCGTTCCTTGAATCCCTTTTCCCGTAATCGATGAAAAATCCTCCACAACTACATCTTTGAAAGAAATTTCTTTTTCGGCTGCTTTTTTTAGAATCGCCGAGGCAAGAGGATGCTGGGAATTGTATTCTAATGCAGAAGTGATACTCAGCAGCTCGTTTTCATTTTGCTGTTGATCAAGCAGTACATAATCAGTAACTGCAGGTATTCCTTTTGTTAGAGTACCTGTTTTATCAAATGCGATCGCCTTAAGCGCACCCGTTTCCTCGAGGTATACCCCGCCTTTGATTAATACTCCATTTCTTGCTGCATTTCCTATTGCAGTTACAATGGCTACAGGCGTTGAAATGACAAGTGCACAAGGACAACCGACAACAAGAACAGCAAGACCTTGATAGATCCATTCACTCCAGTCAGCCTGGAATAACAGTGGAGGAACAATTGCCACCAATACGGCAACTAGTATAATGACAGGTGTGTAGTATTTCGCAAATTTATCAACAAAAGCCTGCGATGGAGCCCTTTCCGCCTGCGCTTCCTCTACCAGATGGATGATTTTCGCGATTGTTGTATCATCGACCCTTTTTGTTACTTCGACTTCCAGTAAGCCTTCTGTATTCAATGTACCTGCGAAAACATCATCATTCACTGATTTTTCCAGCGGTACTGATTCTCCAGTAATGGCTGCCTGGTTGACGGATGAATATCCTTTAACCACGGTGCCGTCCATGGCAATTTTTTGCCCTGGCTTTACGATCATGATATCACCGATTTGGATATCATCTACTTTAATCAAAAGTTCCTGCCCATTGCGACGGATCAGAGCTTCTTTCGGCGCGATATCCATTAATGAACGGATCGATGCCCGCGCCTTATCCATGGAATACTTTTCAAGCGCTTCAGAGATGGCAAATAAGATAACGACTACTGCCCCCTCACTCCATTCGCCGATAAACCCAGCACCGATGATGGCAATCGTCATGAGAGTTCTCATATCAAATTCTAATCGGAACAGATTTTTCAAGCCTGTTTTAAATAAAGAAAATCCCCCGATTACGATGGCTGCCAGAAAAGCAGTAATAGTGGGCAAACCCTCTTCGCCATTAATTGATTGAGAGACATATCCTAATATCACAAACAGCAATGAAGCCAAAACCGTGGAATATTCCTTCCAGAATGGTTCTTTTTTCTTCGGTATGATTTCTCCTTTTTCAGGATAGATCTTTAAGTTTTCAAAGGCACCTGCTTCTTCCAGCTTTTCAATCGTTGTATCTCCATACACGGTTATTTTTGAGGCACCGAAGTTTACACTTGCATCCAAAACACCATCCAGGTGCTTTACGTTCTTTTCGAACGTTCTGGCACAGCCCGCTCAGGAAAATCCTTCGATACGATAAACCGTTTTCTCTGCATTAAGATTCTGTTCCAAAGTTTCACTCAAGGCTGCTCAACTCCTTTTGGTGTTCAAATGCGATGCTGATCAATTGTCTTACATGGTCATCTGTCAGGGAATAAAAAACCAGCTTCCCTTCTTTCCTGTATTTAGCCAATCCCATGTTCTTAAGAAGCCGTAAGTGATGGGATGCAGTCGCTGTCGAAGCCCCGACAATATGGCCCACATCACATACACAAAGCTCATCCTCTAAATATAGAGAGTAGGCTATTTTCATTCTGGTATCATCGGATAAGGCCTTAAAAATCTTGGCAACATCCTTTGTCACTTCAGGATTGAGTATCGCCTTAACTCGATTGACCCTTTCCTGATCCACACATGCCACCTGGCATACATCGATTTCCTTCACAAAACCACCTCGCAGTGAATATATTCAAATATATGTTTGAGTGTATTATATTCAAAAGTACGTTTGAATGTCAAAACTTTTATCATAAAAAACCCTTTTCTGCTGATACAGGAAAGGGTTCTTAAAAAACTATTAAATACAAAGCAAAATCTCCTTTATTAATAAACACCTAAATCAATGAAGGAGATTTTGTTATTTTAAATTATCTTATTGTTTTCTCACTACCAGAATTGATCTTGAATAAATGAATGATGATTGTTCCCAAGAATACGGCAATTAAAATACTGAAAAAAACTAATTCATCTAACTGGAAACCGAATGCATTGAATATCATTTTTAATGCAATAATAGCAATCAATACAAATGCTGTTGTTTCTAATTCAGGAATTTTTTCAATCAACGCTAGAAACAATTGAGCTACACCACGCATCATTAAAATTCCTAACATCCCACCTAAAAATAAGACCCAAACTTGATTCGATACCCCGAATGCCGCTATTACACTGTCGATACTAAAAGCAATGTCCATCAGTTCAACTGTTAGGACCGTTCTCCAGAATCCCATTGGTTTATTCTGAACTTCGTTTTCCTCTTCATTTTTCTTTATAAAATTTTGAAAGACAATCCAAAGGAGATAGTGACCTCCCACGATTTGGATCCAATCAATTTGAATTAACGAAACCCCTATTCCGATTGCTAAAATGCGGAATATGTAGGCACCAATTATCCCGTAAAACAGTGCTTTCTTTCGTTGTGCCGGTGGCAAATGTTTTACCAAAACCGCTAACACTAATGCGTTATCAGCGGATAGTAAACCCTCCAGTATAACAAGAGTTCCAATAACTCCCCAGCTGGCAGGATCAGAAAATACTCTTACCAGAGCATCTAGTGAAAAAAATGTATGATAACTATTTATTATTTCTAGCAGGAACTCCATTCGTACGTTTTTCTCCTTTTCATTTGGTTATTTTAATACTATTTAAATTTTCATTTAAATATTCGTTCTATGAAATATTTAAATACATTAACCTAACCCATGCTTGTATACGGAAAAAACCTAATTAATAGAAAAAGAGAAGGCTAGCCTTCTCTTTAGGTGAGTGCATTCGATATTAAATACTTATACAACCGCGCTGTCCCACTTCTTTTCGTCCTGAACAAACAGGATGCCTAATTCGTGATGATCGCCTTCATAAAGGGCCCTTTGGACAAAGCGGATTTGCCCGTTTGTGTCGAGGACTTCCAGTTTACAGTGTGCCCTGTTTCGCGAGAGTGCTTCATAAAATGATTTTTCGTCGCGGACATTCGTTCCGTTTACCTTTGTGACGAGCTCGCCTACTGCAAGAGCCATCTTATCGGCTGGTGATTCTGGCAGTACGCCCAAAATCATGACACCATGGTTCTTTTTCGAAAAATAGAACGGCCTGTTCTCCTCCTGCATTCTCTGTGCAAATGTCAGCGCTTCGCGGCCGATCATCGCAATCGCCGCGACTGCAATTGATGCAATCGGGAACCAGTATCCAGCCACTGCTATAAGTGTGAGAAGAATTCCCAGTCCCAGAACCCGGTTTCCCTGTTGCTGGATGGCTTCTTTCGGGAGCATTCCCTGAATTTGCTGATGCATGCCAATCGCGAACGGAACGAGAATCAATGAATATGTATTGTCACCCAATGTAAACACCGGCCACCATTCGAATGGCAGCGTAAGCACAGTGCCCGGAACAAGCAGGAATGCCGGCACGACCCAAAGGCGTCTTGCTTCGTGGACACCGACCGTCTGGCCCCGCTTACTTTTAATCAACTTTGGAGAAGTTTCCTTTTTTCCATTTCGCAAGATCAGGAAGCCTTCGCCAATCGTTATTAACGCTAAAAGAATCGCAATCGATGGATAAATCTTCTCGTCGAGATTTGAAAATAAGTCTCCAATCAATGGCAGATTGATATTTTTACCTGAAAGGAATATCAATGCAAAAAACGCGGCGCCAATTGTATAAGCAGGCGTCAGCAGCCTGAAACGCGTGGTCATCATGATCAGCAGAGTGAATGTCCCAATCAAAATAACTGCTGCGAATGGAATCGCAACTCCTGCTGCAATCATTGCAATCGATATAATCAGACCTAGAAGCAGCCCAAGCGGAAACAGCTGCCTGAGTTCAAAAAAAGCATCCTTCGCCCTGACTGTAAAGTTCTTCCGCTCCCGCTTCACACGCGATACACCCAGTAACGCAGCAAAAAATATAGAAAAATAGAACACAGGGTGAAGCAGAAGCTTACCCGATCCTTTTAAAAGTTCAACGAACCAATCCTGTGCCACCCCTATGTCACCATCCTTTGAATTTACTAGTCATATTAAGCTTATTCTATCAAATCTGCTGGTTAAAACCTATCAATAGTTTTGGAATCCTGATGGGATTTTTTTCATTACAGCAAATTGCGGAGTGTTTTCTACCTTGTGGGGGCTAATCTCTACGATATTCGGTTTATTCGCTAGCGTAGTTGGGGAATCTCTACAATATTCGGATTAATCTCTACGAAATGTAAAATAATCTCTACAAGGTACTATTTATTCTCTACGAAAATTGCATTATTCTCTACGAATTAATGGATATCCTCTACTTTTACCAAAATAATACAAAAAGAGCTGCACCAAGTTCAAAGTGCAGCCCTTTCCAATTATTTCGCCAGCAGCCTCAAGGCAGTCTGCAGCTGGATGTCGTTCTCTTCTTGTTTCATTGCTTGTCTTGCAGCATCCTCCAAGGCGGTTGCTGTTTTGGCATCGATCACGCCTGTTACATCCATTCCTTTTTTACGCTGGAATGCTTTGACGGCGATTTCGGTCATATCACTGAAATAGCCGTCTGTGCGGCCTGGCTCAAACCCTAGGCCCGTGAGGATTTCCTGGGCATTTTCCACTTGCTCACTGTTCATATCCCGCATGAGCGGCTTTTCCACTTGTATCGGGTGGGTATCATACAAAGCGGGCTGGTTAACCGGTACGCTAGGCTCGATTCCTTTCTTATGAATCCAGTTCCCATCCGGCGTCAGCCATTTGTACAGTGTCAGCTTGATATTGCTGCCGTCCCCCATTGGCACAGCCTGCTGGACAGTTCCTTTGCCGAAGGTTTTTTCTCCGATAACAGGGTAGCCTCCAGCTTCCTTGAGTGCACCCGCTAAAATTTCTGACGCCGATGCAGACCCTTTATCCGTCAGCACGCCAATCGGGTACTCTTTTACTTTTTCAAGGTTAGAGAAATACCGAGTCTTTTCACCGCTGCGTTCTTCGATTTGATAGAGCGGCTTCTCTTTGGAAATTAATTCACGTAAAATTTCTTCGACGCTGGATAGCAATCCGCCTGGATTTCCACGCACATCGATCAGAAGTGCATCCATACCATCTTTTTCAAGCGCCTTAAGCTCTTTTTTGAATTCCTTGGATGTATCCTCCGAGAATGAGGTAATCTCTAAGTAGCCAACCTTTTCCCCATTTACCTTTTTCATGTCAGCATGGACCGTTATCTGAGGAATCTCATCCCGGATCACTTTTACCTGCAAAGGCTCTTTCAAGCCTTTCCGTTCAATCTCCAATACAACGGGCGTTCCTTTTTTTCCACGGATTTTCAGAGTTGCCTCATATAGATCAAGCCCTTCAATGCTTTCACCATCTACCTTCAAAATCTGGTCATTCGGTTTCAACCCTGCTTTTTCCGCCGGTGAATTCTTGAAAGGCGATACAATCACAATCTTCCCGTCCACCGAGCTAACCTCTGCACCAATCCCTTCGAAAGATGATTCCAGTGTCTGATTGAATTGCTTCGCCGTTTCCTTGTCCATATAAACAGAATATGGATCCTCAAGGGTAGAAAGCATACCCTGGATTGCACCTTCCACCAGCTTCTCTTCTTCGACTTTTTCTACATAGCTATTAAAAATCAAACTGTATGCCTGCTCGACTTTTTCAAGGCTGTCAGGATTGCTGGACTCCGCATTTGGCTGCGAAGGAACAATCTGGCGTTCCAATACCCCCGCCTTGCTCTCGTACCATTGCATCCCAGCATATGTACTCCCCGCACCTGTCAGCAGCGAGCCCATCATCAAAAAGGCAATCCACTTCCGTTCCATTGCCAAACTCCTCCCTGTTTACCGCATCAACTGCTACTCTGCCGTAAAAATTTTCTATGATTCCCATTATATGATGAAGAGGGACAGGGTATGAAGGATTAATTATTTATAGGTAAACGCTACTTATGCAGAAAAAAACCTGTAAAGGCTGGTATTAGCTTTTTACAGGTTCTCTTTCAATAATCGCATCACATTTGACAATCATTGTATTTAAAGATGTCATGAGGTCGATATTATAAAATTGATTCAGCTTTCGGCCAAACCGATCCTTAAATACCCTCACTACTGGGCGCTGAGGATATTGATTATTATAAGCAACCACTACACCACTTTCACCGGTATTCAAGATCACGGTAACACCAATTGGGTAAATAGCAATCGCATTTTTAAACGCTTCTACTACCTGATGATCATATCTTGTAAAAGTACGAGCAACGATGATCTCCATAGCTTCATGCGGCAGCATACTCTTGCTGTTAATTAAATAATCAAAAGCCTCTGCAACTGCAATAATTTTTGCATATAAGTGAATATCCTGACCTTTTAATTTTCTTGGAAATCCCGATCCATCCACATGCTCATGATGCTGGTATGCACAATGTGCAACCAGGAGGTGCAGACTTGATTCTTTTCTAAGAGCTTCGAACGCTAGTTCAGGATGCTTCTCCCATTCTTTACGATTCTCTTTCGTTACACCTTCCATTTGAAGCTTACCAATATCATGGAATAGTGCTCCTAGACCTAGAATATGCAATTCCTTTTCTTTAAGGCCAAGATGCCTTCCCATTGTTAATGAATAAAGACCCGTATTAATAGAATGATCAAAGGTACTATCTATAGACGATTGCATATGGCTTAATAAATTCAAAAGGTGCTTGGATGAGTTCATTTCTTTCATGATTTGGCTGAAAACTTCAGACATATTTCGAATTGAATTTACCCGGCCTAGAGCATTATTCTTTCCTATTTTCCCTTCTTGAAGCGTGCTGAAGACTTCACTTAACTTTTGGATGGCCACAAATCGCAGCTTGGGCGTCAAATCATCATTCACTTCGATATCTTCTGTAATCTCAGATTTAACATAGATATGATGGACATTTTTATCCTTAAGCCTTTGAATAAAGCTTTCCGTCAATACACTGCCCGCACTTAACAATGTACGGCTGCTTTGATCAAATATAGGCCTTGCAAGGATTAATCCTTCCTCACAGTTATGTATTGAAACCAATCTCAAAATGTCCACCCCGAATCATTTTAGGAAAATATACCTACTAAAAATTTTAACTTATGGTTTAAAATTGTCAACAAACTATTCAAAAACCATTATTTACAAGTTTCATAGGTTCATATCCGGGAAAAATAAAAAGGAAGAGACTTAAGTCTCTTCCCATTAATTACATCATTGATTGTGGATTGATTGCATTTGACTTAGAAGCATTCCATGAACCTCTATGAAGTTCGAAGTGCAAATGCTGTCCATATGATTGTCCAGTGTTCCCCATAATGCCGATTCTCTGGCCTTTTGAAACCACTGCACCATTGCCTACTGCACGTGAGCTCATATGAGCATATACAGTTGTGTAAGTTTGTCCATTAATGGAGTGAGCTACGAAAATAGCATTTCCATAACTAGATGAATAATAAGAGCGAATTACGACACCGTCCGCTGCTGCGACAATAGGTACCCCGCTTGCTTTATTAGCTATATCAATTCCTGCATGGAATGTACCCCAACGCTGCCCTAAACCAGATGTGATACGACCGTTAGCAGGCATCATAAATGCTCCACCGGATACTGGTGGTGCAACTTGTACAGTTGGTGCAGGAGCAGAGCTTCCACCATTCTTTGCAGCTTCTGCTGCTCTTTGTTTTTCTAATTCCGCCTGACGTGCACGTTCAGCAGCAATTGCCGCCTGCCTTTGTTGTTCAAGTTGAATCGCTCTTTGGATGGCAGAGGCCTGTGCAGCCAGAATTTCAGCTTGCTCAGCGACTTCTAGCATCTCTCCATGCATTTGTTCCTCTTCATGCTTTAGTTCTTTCATAAGTTCATTCTTTTCGGCGATCTGGCCGTTAAGCTTGACTTTAAGTACCTCTAAATCTTTTTTCATCTGTTGAAGTTGACCAAGTTTGGTTTCAACTTGCTTTGTCTTTGTTTCAAGTTCTACCTTGTCTTTTCGGTGTTGTTCAAGGATGTCTTTATCCGCTTGGACAATTGTTGTTACGGCATTTACACGGTCCACAAAGTCACTAAAGCTCTGAGCCCCAAGGAGAACATCCATATAACTTACCGTTCCACCATTTTCCTGGAATGAACGCGCTTTATCTTTAAGTAATTCATTTCGCTTATTAATTCGCTCTGTTAGTACAGCGACTTCTACTTTTAATTTTTCAATTTCAGCAGTTGTTTGAGTGATTTCAGCATTTTTTGATTGAATATCCTTTTCTGCCTTTCCAACCGCAAAATCTAATCTCTTAACTTCTGATTTCAGCTGATCTTGTTCACCTTTGAGTTCGCCAATTTTAGCCTTTTTCTGTTGGATTTCTGCGTTCAAGTCAGACTTCTCGTTTAAAACTTCCTGCTTCTGATCTTTTAAATCTGATATTTTACCTGCTGAAGCATAATTTATTGGGCTTACAAAAGAACCCAGGCTTAAAGTACTGACTACTGCTAGTGAGAGTATCTGTTTTTTCACTAGAACCTTTCCCCTCTCTTACTCATGATAGTTTCGTAACTTTGTCTTTCTATCTATCGTCTATTTGTTATGTAATTTTTAGGGTAAGTTTCCGGAATATTCCGGAAACAACCCTATTACACTCTCAAGAACTTGCGGACGGACATGAGACTTCCCCAGATCCCAATTGCAGCTCCCATTATGATCAGGATTGCTGATAACTGGTAAACAAACGGATTAAATTCCAATAGTTTAATAAAATGATCCTTTAACTTCTCATTCAAGAAGTCGTAAGCATAATAATAGGCAGCAGAAATAACGGCAATCGGCACAAGGGCTCCAAGAACTCCTAACCAGAGACCTTCGAGGAAAAATGGCCATCTGATAAATCCGTTAGTTGCACCTACTAGCCTCATGATCTCTATCTCACGTTTACGTGCCATGATTGTAATTTTTATCGTGTTGGAAATTAGGAACATGGCTGTGAAAAGAAGGCCGACAATCAGGACAAGTCCAACGTTCCGGCTCACTTTAATGAAACTGAACAGCTGCTCTACCTTGCCCTGTCCATATTTAACGGTTGCTACATAATTTAATCTCTCGATCTGTTTCGCGACTTTCATTGTATCGGTTGGATTTTTCGTCTTTACGACGAACACATCGTTTAAAGGATTGTCTTGTTCGAACAGCTGAAAAGCTTCCCCTTCATCTCCAAGGCTTTCTATCAAACTCTCAAGCTCTTTTTCCTTTGGAGAGTAGGTCACACTTTTAATATCAGAAATCCGGTTGATTTGCTGTTCCAATACATCTTTATCTTTGTCGTTCGCTGCTACATCCACATGGACTCGGATCTCTACATCTTCCTCGATTGTGGTTGCGACTTTATTCAAATTCATCATAATGACGAAAAAGACACCGACCAAAAGCAAGGTAACTGTTACGGCACTTACGGATGCAAACGTCATCCAGCCGTTCCTGCCTAAGCTCTTAAAGCTTTCCCGGACATGGCGGCGAAATGTTCTAGCTTTCATATCCGTATTCACCTTTCATTTCGTCACGGGCAATCCTGCCATTTTCAATCGCGATGACGCGATGCTTGATTGTGTTGACGATTTCTTTGTTATGGGTTGCCATGACAATCGTGGTTCCCCTCATATTGATTTCTTCAAATATGTTCATAATTTCCCATGAAGTATCCGGATCAAGGTTTCCTGTCGGCTCATCGGCAATCACCACTTTTGGTGCGTTCACAATTGAACGAGCTATGGCAACACGCTGCTGCTCCCCGCCTGAAAGCTCAGTAGGAAGTGCTCTTGCTTTATGCTTAAGTCCAACCAGCTCCAAAGTTTCCAAGACACGCTTTTTAATATATTGAGGCTGTTCCTCGATAACTTCCATTGCAAACGCGACATTTTCATAGACTGAAAGAGTCGGCAGCAATTTGAAGTCCTGGAACACGACACCAATATTCCGGCGCAGCAGTGGCACTTTGCTATCCTTAAGCTTTGCCAGATTGACACCATTAATAATGATGGATCCTTTTGATGGCTTCACTTCTCTGTACATCATTTTTATGAAAGTGGATTTTCCAGCACCGCTGGGTCCCACTACGTATAAAAATTCACCTGCATCTATATGAACATTAATCCCGTTCGCGGCAACGATGCCGTTGGGATATGTTTTGTAAACATCCTGCATATCAATCATTTTTGTATCACCTTAGATAGTTAGTCTTATCACTCGGCTAAACTTCGACAATTTGTAACAAACCTATTATAGCATCTCCGTCTAGTAAAAAAACCTATAAATTTATTACAGTTTCTTTTCAAATTAGTATTTTTTATCCATTTACTTCCTCGAGTGCTAATCAATACTAGTATTTTTACCATAATTTTCACTAGTTATTTAGCGAGTTACCTTTAGGGATCTATGTTTAATGGTATTTTCAAGTAAATTAAATGTTCAGTTTCATTTCATTTATGTAACACCGGTTTGACAAAATATGTATGAATAAATTGTGAAGCTTGCTGAATTGCTTAATAATTTGGCGATTTTATAGTAATGTATAAAGCCAGCATTTCCCCTGTTTTTATATTGGAAAAAGCGAAAGAAAAAAACGTCCCAGAATTCAGGACGTTTCCTTTGTAGAACTTATTTTTTGTTTGCCAGCCATTCTGCGACTGCAGAAGCATCGTCGCCTTCAAGTAATTTTGGAGGCATTGAACCTTGACCATTTGCAATGACGCCTTCAATGTCTTCCTTGGAGAGACGAGATCCTACGTCACTTAACTTCGGTCCCACGCCGCCTTCAAGATTGCCGCCATGGCAGCTTGAGCATTTCTGGTTAAAAAGTTTTTCCGGATCTGCACCAGCTGTATCTCCGCCGCCTGCTTCGTCCCCGCCGCCGCAAGCTGCCAGTGCTAAGGAGGTACCCATTAGTAGAGCCAATAATTTCTTCTTCAACTTAACTCCCCCTAAGAAAATTTTGCATACACGACTATTTTATACCAGATTCAGGTCCTTTTAAAACCCTCCCCCAATACCTCTGAAGCATCCATAACAATGACAAATGCAGCAGGGTCAATGGATTGAACCAATTGTTTCAATTTTGTGAACTCCGTCTGGTCCACCACACACATGATAATTGGTCTTTCTTGGTCGGTATAGCCGCCGTATGCTGATAGTTTTGTCACACCACGGTCAATTTTATTCAGAATGGCTTCACGAACTTCATCCTGACGATTGGTAATGACCATCGCCATCTTGGAACGCCCAATTCCTACCTGTACAAGGTCTATTGTTTTGCTGGTGACATATAGGCCGATAAGTGCATACAGACCTCTTTCAATATCAAAAACAATCGCAGCAGACAGCACGATCAATCCATCAATCAAAGCCACACAGGTCCCAAGAGAGAGACCAGTGTATTTGTGGATGATTTGAGCTGCCAAATCCGTTCCGCCAGTTGAGGCGTTCCCTCTAAAAACAATCCCAAGCCCCAGGCCGACTCCAATGCCGCCGAATAATGATCCAAGCAATGGATCTAGCGTCCACGGCTTAACGTCACTGGTCAGAAACACTACAAATGGAAGGAAAATCGTCCCTGCAAGAGTTTTATACCCATATTGACGTCCTAGTAAAACAACCCCTGCAATAAACAAAGGTATATTGAAAGACCACTGCACATAGGCCGGCACCCAGCCAAGCGTCGCATCCAAAATCGTACTGATCCCGCTCACCCCGCCGGAAGCAACCCGGTTCGGCAGCAGGAACACATTGAATGAAACCGCCACAATCCCAGAACCAATGAGCACATATAAATATTCAAAAAGCTTTTCTATAGTTGGATTTGATGTATGATTACGCCTTTTTTTCAAAGTCCTATCCCCTTTTTACATTTATGCCGTCAGTGAGTATAGCATGTGTCGAATTTTCTGTAAACGCTAGTAGTGCGCCGTGTTAAAGGGTGAAAGACGTGCTGCGGTAATCATCACCCTCTGACTTCATTTCCTCTACCCTAATAATAAAAACAACCCGACTTATTCATTTTGCAAGTAGAACTTTTGCAGGAATTAGCTTGTTTGTGAATTTATGAACAATTATTGACGTTTTTTAAAATACCCTTACCCCTAGTCGTACTTTGTGATATATTTCACGTATAAGGAGGCGATCACATGATTAGTCTTTCCTGTATAGAAAACATTTTATCAAAAACTTGCTCACTACCGTATGTCAGCATCTGGCCAGACTGAAGTTTACGGTGTGGGGGACAAAATCACAAATTACTGACTTGCATATATATTTTTCAGAAAGAGGGTAATCATTATGGCTAAAAAAGTTGTTATTGTAGGTGGAGTTGCTGGGGGTGCTACAACAGCTGCTCGTTTAAGAAGATTGGATGAACAGACAGAAATCGTGATGATCGAACGCGGTGAATATATTTCTTTTGCAAACTGCGGGCTTCCTTATTATATCGGTGGTGCGATCCAGGAGCGCGATGCATTGCTTGTGCAGACCGTTGAAGGCATGTCCAGGAAATTCAACATGGACATCCGCAATCTGAGTGAGGCGACTCGAATTGATCGTGAGCGCAAAGTGGTTGAAATCAAGAACCTGAAAACAGGCGAAACATATGAAGAAAGCTACGATGTTCTGGTTTTATCACCAGGCGCCAGCCCAATCAAGCCTCCTATTCCAGGTATTGATGAGGCTGAAGCATTGTTCACGCTTCGCAATATTCCTGACACGGATAAAATAAAAGCTTATGTGGATGAGCAAAAGCCGAAGAAAGCAACAGTCATCGGCGGCGGCTTCATCGGCGTTGAAATGGCTGAAAACCTTTGGGAACGCGGTATTGAAGTGACACTCGTTGAAATGGCAAACCAGATAATGGCGCCAATCGACTTTGAGATGGCCTCTATTTTACACCAGCATGTTCGTGAAAAAGGCGTGAACCTTGTACTTGAAGATGGCGTGAAGTCATTCGAAAAGAACGGCAAGCTGATCAACCTGAACAGCGGAAAGCAAATTGAAACTGATCTGGTTATCCTTGCGATTGGTGTGGCACCTGAGAACAAGCTAGCTAGGAATGCTGGACTTGAACTTGGTCTTCGTGGAGCAATCCGGGTGAACGAACGCCTTCAGACGGCGGATGATAGCATTTATGCAATCGGAGATGCAATTGAAGTAAAAGACTATATCAATGGGCAGGCAACTCACATTCCGCTTGCATGGCCAGCCAACCGCCAGGGCCGCATCGTTGCTGACCAAATCAACGGCATCGATTCCAAGTATCAGGGCACTCTTGGCACATCAATCGCGAAGGTGTTCGACATGACCGTTGCAGCAACTGGCAATAATGAGAAGACATTGAAGCGGCTTGGCATCTCTTATGATGTCGTGCACGTTCACCCAAGCTCTCATGCTGGATACTATCCAGGCGCCTTCCCAATCGCGCTAAAATTGATTTTTGACCGCGAGACAGGAAAAATCTTCGGCGCGCAAGCTGTATCGTATGATGGTGCAGACAAACGCATCGACGTTTTGGCTACTGCAATCAAAGGCGGCATGACCATTTTTGACTTGCCGGATCTTGAACTTGCTTACGCACCTCCATACTCTTCTGCAAAGGACCCAGTCAACATGGCGGGTTATGCAGCGAAGAATATCGCGGAAGGTCTGGTGGAAACCGTTCAATGGCATGAAATCAACGAAATCCTGGCTAAAGGCGGGTATCTGATCGACGTCCGTGAACCAATCGAACGTGATATGGGCATGATTGAGGACTCTGTAAATATCCCGCTTGGCGAGCTTCGCGAACGCCTCGATGAAATTCCTGTTAAAGAAGTATATGTATATTGCCAGGTCGGCCTACGTGGTTACCTTGCAACTCGCATTTTGATTCAAGCTGGATTCAAGGTGCGCAACCTGGATGGCGGCTACAAAACTTACTCTTGTGTGTATGAGCCGGACGCCAGCGAAAACTGGGGTACGCCAATCAGTGATAATGGGGTTGCACAACGCAATCACGCGATGGAAGAGATTGCTGCGGGTGCTGCTGAGGCAAGCGTTGGGATGGCCGTTGAGGCAGCTACGGTTGCTCAGGCAACAACTGCACCAGTAGCTGAAGCTCGAATTGCACCGCCGACTGTGAAGACTACACTTGACGCTTGCGGACTGTCTTGCCCGGGACCGATCATGAAGGTATATAAGACAATCGGCGACATGCAGAACGGCGAAGTACTTGAGGTTCACGCAACTGACCCAGGATTCGCGAAGGATATCAAGGCATGGTGCGAGAAGACGGGCAACAAGCTTGTTAGCAACAAGTTTGAGGATAAGAAGTTCAAAGCGCAAATCATGAAGGGCAATGTGGTGGTGCCCGTGAATACAGTTGCTGCTCCGGTGGAAGTTCCGACTGGCGTTCCTGCTAAAAATGGCGCTACGATGGTTGTTTTCAGCGGCGACCTTGATAAGGCAATCGCAACCTTCATCATCGCATCCGGCGCGGCGGCGATGGGCAAAGAAGTCACTCTGTTCTTCACCTTCTGGGGACTGAACATCCTGAAGCGCAACGACGCGCCATCCACCGAAAAAGACATGATGGCGAAAATGTTCAGTATGATAATGCCAAAAGGCGCTGGCGACCTGCCACTGTCCAAGATGAACATGGGCGGCATGGGAGCCAAGATGATCAAAACCGTCATGGCCAACAAAAACGTCGACAGCCTCGAAATCTTGATGAAAAACGCCATGGATGCCGGAGTGAAACTCGTAGCCTGCGGCATGAGCATGGACATCATGGGCATTGCAAAAGAAGAACTCATCGACGGAGTTGAAATTGGCGGCGTCGCAGCCTTTCTCGGCGATGCTGAAGATTCTGGGTTGAATTTGTTTATATAATATTTTGGGAGCGGCCTTCCTTGGGGAGGCTGCTTTTTTTGCCAGCAGCATGCCAACGGGCTTGTGGGGTTGTTGAAAAAAGGTAATTTGCCTATGGTTTTTCCTTATTACGGCAAAACGAGAGATTAAGTCCTTTACGAGAGAGATTAATATAATAATCCGAGAGATTATATGATGAAGCTGAGAGATTCTGGCTACTTGTCGAGAGAATAACCTAATTTAGTGAGAGATTCTATTTTTCAGAACTCGAATTTGCAACTCATCCTTTTACAAAGCAGGATTTTTGTACCTTTATGTCGAATATACTCACCAAAATAGTAAGGAGTGATTACATTTTGATTGTCAAAAAAAGAACAACACCTTTACGTATCCTTATTGATGAAGCTTTATTGCGGCGTCTTCCTCTCAATCATCCAAAAAGGAGCGAAATTCTCCAGGATCTTTTGATTCGAAAAGCTGGATTAAAAGGTGAACAGGATATGGATTATTACTTAAACCTTCTAAATGATTCCGAGTTTTATATTCTCCAGGATATTCGCCTCCCCTTGCGCAAAAATCACTTTCAAATGGATTTCCTCATACTTTCAAATACATTCATCCTTTTAATCGAAAATAAAAATATGCCAGGTATTATAGAATTTGATCCCGATTTCAATCAAGTCATACGGAGACATAATGATAAAGTTGAAATTTATGATGATCCTGTCATTCAAGTAAAAAGGCAATTGATTCAGCTGGTGCAATGGCTCAAACATAACCGCTTCACGATTCCTCCTATTGAATTCCTCGTTACTTACAGCAATCAAGGCTCCATCCTTCAAAATCCAACAAAAAATGAAGAAATATATAAAAGAGTTTGTAAGGGCGGCTCTGTAGTCATGAAAGTGGAAGAGTTCAAAAATACATACAAAAACGAGATCTTTTCCCAAAAAGAACTAAAAAGGATAATTAAATTATTCATTAAAAGCCACGAACCCGAGGCATCCCATATAAATAAGTTCAATCTATCTCCAACCGATTTTCTCCAGGGTGTTGCATGTCCATCCTGCAGCCAGTTGTATATGGAGCGAATTTCCGGGAGCTGGCACTGTCCAAGTTGTGGAACCAGATCTAATGATGCTCACGTCCAAACAATAAGGGATTACTTTTTGATTGGTAATCCTTCCATTACAAACAAGCAGCTTAGAAGGCTCTTACTGATTCCTTCAGATAAAACAGCCACTAGAATCCTTCTAAAAATGAATCTCCCCTTTTCCGGAACCACGAAAAATAGAGTTTATTATCCTAAATAAGAAAATCCCCTGCCCTTTAATTTGGCAGGGGATTCTTCGCATTTTCCCTGAATTTGGATAAACGAGAGAATAAAATATGTTGGCGAGAGATTTTGTTCTAATGTGAGAGATTACCCAATATATGCGAGAGATTATAAGCTTTTACCGAGAGATTATCCCTTTTTGCCGAGAGATTCTTTCTACACACAAAAAATCCCCCGCTCAACCAGGCAGGGGACCGCAAAATTACTCACCCAAACTCAATTTCGACCTCAAATAAGCATCAATAAACATATCAATATCCCCATCCATTACGGCTTGCACGTTGCCGGATTCGGCGCTTGTGCGGTGGTCTTTGACCATGGAGTATGGATGGAATACGTATGAGCGGATCTGGCTGCCCCAGCCGATTTCTTTTTGCTCGCCGCGAATTTCATCGAGCTCAGCTTGCTGCTGTTCGATTTCACGCTGGTAAAGCTTAGCTTTAAGCATCTTCATCGACGTTTCACGGTTCTTGATCTGTGAACGTTCTGCCTGTGATGATACAACCACACCAGTTGGCAAGTGCGTAATCCGGACAGCAGAGTCAGTCGTATTGATATGCTGACCGCCGGCACCGCTCGCACGATACGTATCAATTTTCAAGTCTTCAGTGCGGATGTCGATCTCGATTTCGTTGTTGAATTCCGGCATGACTTCGCAGGAAACGAATGAAGTATGGCGGCGGCCCGATGAGTCGAATGGCGAAATACGAACCAGACGGTGTACGCCTTTTTCAGCCTTCAAATATCCGTAGGCATTGTGCCCTTTGATCGCCAGCGTGACACTCTTGATGCCGGCCTCGTCACCAGGAAGGTAATCCAAAGTTTCGACCTTGAAGCCGCGCTTTTCCGCCCAGCGCGTGTACATCCTGAGGAGCATGGAACCCCAATCCTGTGACTCCGTACCGCCAGCACCCGGATGCAATTCAAGGATGGCATTATTTTTATCGTATTCCTCGCTCAGTAAAAGCTGAAGCTCGAACTCACTCATGCTCTCTTTGAATTCAACGAGCTCCTTCTCAAGCTCTTCCCTGAGATCCGCGTCATCTTCCTCTTTTACAAGCTCATAGGTTAAATCAAGGTTCTCGTAAGTCTCGCTCAGCTCGTTGAACACATTGACCTGTTCTTTCAGCCCATTCGCTTCATTGATGACGACCTGCGCTTTCTGCTGGTCATCCCAGAAATCCGGTGCCAGCATTCTGTCGTCTAGCTCAGCGATTCGCGCTTCCTTGTTCTCGAGGTCAAAGAGACCCCCTGAAGTCCGCTAATTTCTTAGCTGTTTTCTCAAGCTCATTCCTGATATCTGCTAATTCCATATCGTTCACCTCATAATAAAGTTAATTTCTATTATATCTGACTCTAAAAAGAATTTCACATTTAGCCTCACAAAAAGAAACCAGCGGATGGTCCGCCGGCCTCTTGTATCAGTTTATTCAGCTTTGCCGCAGCAGTTCTTATATTTCTTGCCGCTGCCGCAGATGCATTGATCGTTACGGCCTACATCCATTGACTTGACGACTGGCTTTTTCTTGACCTTGCCGCCTTCGCCTTCTTTTGGATTCACCGCATGGCCTTTCGCTACTTCCTGGCGCTCAAGGTTGCTGCGGATTTCAGCCTTCATGATGTATTTCGCAACATCGTCTTCGATGGAAAGAATCATGTTCTCGAACATCGCGAAGCCTTCATGCTGGTATTCGCGCAGTGGATCGATCTGGCCGTATGCACGGAGATGGATACCCTGGCGAAGCTGGTCCATTTGGTCGATGTGGTCCATCCACTTCGAGTCAACGGAGCGAAGAACGATTACTTTTTCGAACTCACGCATTTGCTCGTCAGTCAGCATGTCTTCTTTTTCATCATAGCGTTCTTTCACCTTCGCCATGATGGCTTCGATGATTTCATCCTGCTCTTTGCCCTGAAGGTCTTCGACAGTCATGTCGGCTTGGTGTAGCAAGTTGCCATTTACATAATCGATGATGCTGTTCAGATCCCATTTTTCCATATCCTCGCCTGCTGGAGTATGGGCAGAGACATTACGTTCAAGGGATGACCTGATCATTGTTTCAACAATGCCGCGAAGGTTTTCGGATTCAAGGACCTCGTCACGCTGCTTGTAGATGATTTCACGCTGCTGGCGAAGAACATCATCGTACTGAAGCAATTGCTTACGAGCATCGAAGTTGTTACCCTCAACACGTTTTTGCGCAGATTCAACGGCTCTTGAAACCATCTTGCTCTGGATTGGCTGGCTGTCATCCATGCCAAGGCGCTCCATCATCGCTTTCATATTGTCAGAACCGAAGCGGCGCATCAATTCATCTTCCATGGAAAGATAGAACTGAGTGACACCAGGGTCTCCCTGACGTCCGGAACGTCCGCGGAGCTGGTTATCGATACGACGGCTTTCGTGGCGCTCAGTACCAACAACAGCAAGGCCGCCAAGTTCTTTTACACCTTCACCAAGCTTGATGTCTGTACCACGACCTGCCATGTTTGTCGCGATCGTAACCGCACCTTGCTGGCCGGCTTCAGCGATGATTTCCGCTTCACGCTCATGATTTTTCGCGTTCAGGACATTATGCTTGATGCCTTTTTTCGATAGATAGGCAGAAATGATTTCAGACGTTTCGATTGCAACTGTACCGACAAGGACTGGTTGGCCAGCCTTATTGCGCTCTGCAATGTCCTCGGCAACAGCCTTGAATTTCCCTTGCATTGTTGCGTAAATCAAATCCGGACGGTCGTCACGGGCAATCGGACGGTTCGTCGGGATAACGACAACGTTCATATTGTAAATATTGCGGAATTCCTCTTCCTCAGTCTTAGCCGTACCCGTCATACCGGACAGCTTTTCGTACATACGGAAGTAGTTCTGGAATGTGATTGTTGCAAGCGTCATGCTTTCGTTCTGGATATCAAGACCTTCTTTTGCCTCGATCGCCTGGTGCAATCCTTCGCTGTAGCGGCGGCCTTTCATCAGACGGCCAGTGAACTGGTCTACAATGACAATCTCGCCGTCCTGGACGACGTAATCAACATCGCGGTGCATGCTCGCTTGTGCTTTCATCGCCTGGTTGATATGGTGAAGCAATGTCACATGCTTGATGTCAAAAAGGTTCTCGATACCAAATCCTCTTTCGGACTTGGTAATTCCTTCCTCAGTCAGCTGGACACCCTTCGTCTTCTCATCATATGTGTAATCTTCATCGCGCTTCAATGTGCGGACAAATGCGTTTGCCTGAATGTACAGTGCGGCAGATTTTTGCGCCGAACCTGAGATGATCAGCGGAGTTCGCGCTTCATCGATCAGGATGGAGTCAACTTCATCGATGACGCAGAAGTGCAGGGGTCGCTGAACTTTCTGTTCCGTGTATAGCACCATGTTGTCACGCAGGTAGTCGAAGCCAAATTCATTGTTCGTACCATAGGTAATATCCGCGCGGTACGCTTCCTGCTTTTCTTCCTTCGTCATGCTGTTCAGGTTCAAGCCAACAGTTAGGCCAAGGAACTCATACAGCTTGCCCATCTCAACGGCGTCACGGCTTGCCAGGTATTCGTTGACCGTGATAACGTGCACGCCTCTGCCAGTTAGAGCGTTAAGGTAAACAGGCATCGTTGCCGTAAGGGTTTTACCTTCACCGGTTTTCATCTCGGAGATGTTTCCTTCGTGAAGTGCTATACCACCCATCAACTGAACCTTGTAAGGGTACAGGCCAAGCACACGCTTTGCTGCTTCACGGACAACCGCGAATGCTTCAACAAGAAGATCATCAGCGGTCTCGCCATTCTGGTAACGGTTCTGGAACTCGACCGTTTTTTCCTTAATCTGCTCGTCCGACAGTTTTTCCATATCGCCTGCAAGCGCATCGATTTGATCCGCCATTTTAGTCAGTCTTTTAATATCGCGTTTATTCTGGTCGAAAATTTTCGTTAAAATCCCCATACAGACGCTCCTTTTATCTATTGAATCTTGTTGTATTTGTTTAGTTAAAAATTGCTCCAAAGAAAAAAGATTCGCCCTGAATGCACCGAATCCCTTTTTGAAAAATTCGATTTCTTTCTTATTACTATCTTACCACTTACGATTGGGGGTGACAACTTATCCAGGACTGCGAAAAAGTCCCTCTGCTGGTTTAACAGAGGGACTCGGTTATTATTGATTCTTCATAAACTCCAAAACTTCTAAGTCGATCTTACCCTTTTCCTGCTCTCGCTCTTCAAAGTTCTCGGTGTGGATGTAGGAAGTCAGGGCTTTATGGAGCTCTTCTTCGTCTGATGGATCTGACTTCAAGTAATCAAGACGCTTGAGGTGCTGGACGATCGTTTCCTTTACCTCACCTACAATTGCCACCACGTTCTCAGGCTTTGATTTTGCAAAATAAAGCTGCTGCAGGCCGTAAATACGAATCAGTTCCGTGATTGGCTCAGGATGGTCGTCGACACGCAAATCGATGTAACGGTCATTGTAACCGCCGTAGCCACCCTTCTCTTTGACGACAAGAAGTGCTGCTGACTGCTGGCCCCTGCTGTCTCCACCGGATTGCTGACCGGCATTGAGCGCCTGCAGCAGTCGGTGCGCCAGAGATCCTTCCGTAGCTTCAAACGTTTCCGCCATTGCCTTCACCGTATTTTCATCCACTAAAATATTTCCCTGTGCCGCGAAGTGCTTGCCAGTTACCCCGCCTGCCCAGTCATAGCAGTATGAACCAGTAAAAGTGGCGGCGTTGCCGTGAGCATCAATCAGACCTACCTGACGCATCTCCTTGTCAGGATCATCCTTTGTGATCAACTCCAGTGCTTCTTCCGCTGTTCTCCCTTGCGCCATTAATTCGAGCGCATGCGGTCCATAGGCTGTATTCGCGTATGATTGGGTAGCCACAGCTCCCACTCCCGCCTTAGCAAAAGGCACAACCGCCCCGACTCCAAGGAATTTAGATTGAACAGCAATTCCCCATTCTTTTTCATGAGGATCATAGCCTACGATTGAAAATGTCATTTTGGATCGCCTCCCATTAAAAAATTATTTCGGCGTCCGGTATAATTTCTCCTTCAAAAACACAAATTAAAAACCCACAGCCAATTTCTGACTGTGGGTAGATTTTGAGATTATTGTGCTTCAATCAAACCATAACGACCGTCGTTACGCTTGTAAACAACGTTTGTTTGGTTTGTTTCAGCGTTTGTGAACACGTAGAAACTGTGGCCCAGCATGTTCATCTGAAGGATCGCTTCTTCGCTGTCCATTGGCTTCAAGTCGAAGCTCTTTGTACGGACAACTTCAAGATCCTCTTCGTCTTCAACCTGCTCGACTTCAGTGAAAATTGGAACGAAGTCCTTCAGGCTTTCCTTATCACGGAATTTGCGGTTTACCTTTGTTTTATGCTTGCGAATTTGGCGCTCTAACTTGTCAGTGATCAAATCGATCGCCGCATACATATCTTCATGAGTTTCCTCTGCGCGAAGCACAAGGTCCTTCATCGGAATCGTAATTTCAACTTTAGATTTCTTATCTTGATAAACTTTCAGGTTCACGTTCACGTTGGCATTGGGTGACTCGGTAAAATACCGGTCAAGCTTCGCAATCTTCTTCTCAACATAATCTCTGATTGCTGGCGTTACCTCAATGTTCTCTCCACGAATGTTGTAGTTCATAGTGGACTCCTCCTTTGGGATATGACTATGTATTACTAATTCTATTTTACCCCAAAGAACTCCTGCAAAAACAGTAATAAGATTTGACGATTTTATGTCTGTTTTTACTGTCGAGATAGTAAATATTTTGCAACACCTTGTCCTAAAACAGAAAAACCGCCCGTAATTGGGCGGTTAATTGATGTAAGAAGGCCTGAATAATTTAGTGATTTCCCTGGACCATTCAGAAAAAGCAGGATAGATTCTTTCTCCAATTTCTTCCTCCCAAGTTGTGTGGTTCTTATATTGAAGCATGAGTGCTTTTTCAACTACATATTTAATCCTAAAGAATTGATCGAGTACGCCTGTTTGATCAGCAAAATGGTCAGCGAGCACCTTGTTGGATTGTTTAATTTGCATAAGAGCCATTAAAACATCTTCCCATAAATGTTCAGCACCAGATATGTTACCTTGGTCGAGACTGGCAATAATGTGGCCAAAAGCTTCTTCAATTGTATTAAGCAGTCCGACATACTGTTTTACCAATAGATATTTTTCTTCATATAATGCATCCAATCTATTCACCTATTTCTTCTTGTCGTAAAACATACCGTCCATCGAAAGGCTTTGATATGGATTAACATATTTAGTGTTAGATTCTTTTTTCGCCTGCAGGTTTTTGATATCTTTTTGAATTGAGATTTTTTCTGCCTTTAAAAGCTGGTCAAGCCTGGTGTTCAGCTGGACAATTTGCTTGCCCAGCTCTGTCTCCTCAGGAGTATAAGGAGAGACGATTTCTTTTATTAGAACCTCTCGCTTTTCCAAAAGCTCTTCAACCTTAGAAATTTTATCATTCCGCTCTCCGTGAGGCTTTTGTAAAATTTGAATCAATTCAATAGTAGCCTGATAAAATTCCTTTACAGCGCTCATTAAGCCATGCCACCCTGGCTGTATTGTTTCTGGCGATTCATTTGAATGACCTGCTTCCATGTATCGCGGAAGTCCGTTACTAGCCCTTCAACTTCCTTCAGAGCCGCAAGATCATTATTAATATTTGCATCAATCAGACGGCGGTTCATATAGTCATATAACGACATCATATTTTGCGATACTTCAAGGTCCATATTTAGAGTAACCATTAGCTCCTGGACAATCTTTTGTGCCTTCTGAATGTTCGTATTCTTTGATGAAATATCATTTGTTTTAATTGCAGCATTTGCCAGGTTGATAAATTTCAAACAACCATTGTATAGCATCAAAGTCAATTCACCTGGAGAAGCGGTGTTGACAGAGTTCTGCTGGTAAGACTGGTAAGGATTATTTAGTGCCATTATTTACTCTCCTTTTTGAAAGGGAAATTAGTACATGCCGCCGCTAAACTGTTGCATCAAATAGGCAGACTGGCTATTTGCTTTTTGGATTGCCTTTTCCATCGCAGTGAACTGACGCCAGTAACGGTCTTCGATTTGTGTCAAACGTGACCCGAAACGGTTTATTTGACTATCTACACTATCTAATTGACGGCCAAGTGTGAACTGCTTAGTAGTCGAGAAGGAGTTCCCTGCCCTGTCTTTTAGCTTATCCATCGCACCGTTAACAGTATCATAAAGACGATGTATGATTCCCTGTTCATCGCTAGTTGTTCCTGTTCCACGGAACAGGTTTTCGACGGACTCAGGATTGTCTTCAATTGCTTTCTTTAGTGCCGCCTCATTAATTTCAAGCTTTCCACCTTCAAGATAGTTTGCAGTAGTCTTTATCCCAATGCTAGCTAACTGATTCATTAGCGGATCAACAGCTGCATTTCTAACTGGAGCATAAAAATTGCTTCGCATACTGCCGAGAACTCCGGTAAGAATTGAATCACGTTTTAATAACCCGCTTTTCGCCTTTTCTTCCCACTGCTCCTGCTGCTTATCTGTCAGTGACTCACGTTGTTCATCCGTAAGAGGCTTATAGCTGCGATAATATTCTTCCGAAGTTTTCTTTTGGATTTTATCGATCAGTTCGTTGTACTTTTCTACAAAAGCTTTGATGTTTTCAAATACCTTATTTGAATCATTGCTAACATTTATTTCAACTGCTCCAGTTGTAAATTCTTGCTTTAATGTAAAAGTAACCCCGTTCATTTCAAAAGTATTCGAGCTTCTTTCCGTATCAAGCCCGTTAATTGTGAATTTAGCATTTTCACCACCTGTTTCGATTCCAGTGCCGAATTGTAAAGCCTCATTGAGAAAATTTCCTGTTGTGATGATTTCCCGATTTAGAACTCCAGGTGAAGATTCCCCTGTATTAAAGTCCCCGGTTTCTTTTCTTGTCATAGTCAATTGATCGGAAAAAGAATCGTGGAACATCGTGACACCGGCATTTGAGCTATTGACGCGTGATATTACACTGTTAAGTGATTCCGATCCCTGAACACCAAAGTTTTCCCGTACAAGCCCTTTTGATGTATAGGATGACACCGCGAAGGTAAAATAATTTTGAGTATACTCTACCTTGATTTCTCCTGATGAACCTACCCCATCATTGAGCGAGAACTTGCCAGTTTCCACATTGATGGTTCCCACAATTTTGTTACCGTCATTTACATCAACAAGAGGTTTGTCTGCTGCAGTAACCGTTGAATCAATAGTGAATCCCTTATCCCCGAGCGTCAATTTCAGATCATTTCGAATCGAGCCTTTGGCAAGCTGAAAATCTTTCTTTATTCCGTTATATGTAAAAGATTCAACCTTCTTATCTGTAAAATAATCCACTTTGATACTGCTATTGATTGTCAGATCATCCTTGAATGTTAGCTTACCTGCAGTATCTACATATACCTGGTTAGCACCCAGGCCATTTGCAGGTATTGCGGAAACAACTTCATATGATGTCCCATTGACTTTTACATTCATGAAGGCTAAGTCCTTCATTTGAGCACCCTTTAGATCAATTGTGAACTCATTTTCTTGAGAAGTGACATTAATGGTAGTCGATTCAACAGCACCAGCTTTCCAGCCAAATGTCTTATTGGCAAAATCAGTTCTGGATTGGAACAATCCCTTGGTTGGGTCGACTTTTTTACCATCAGCTGAAATTTCGCTTCCATTTTTCAAGGTAGCTGCAGTTGCGAGTTGGTCAACTTTCGATATCAAGTAGGAGGAAGCTGACGCAGCACTGGTTGCTGTTGCAGTTACCCTATCTTGTTGTGTAGATGAGGTTACACGGCTTCTATATTGGGTTGTTAGCTTCATATTCATCAATTCGGACCTGAAATTCAACAATAAGCTGTTCATAGAGCGATAATCATCTCGTTGCCATTCAAGGGTCTGCTTCTGCTGTTTTAATTTATCTAATGGCATACGCTCAGCTTTCATCAAGTCACCGACTATTTGATCGATGTCCATTCCGCTGGCAAGTCCACCTATTCTCATACTTGACATTATTTATCACCTTCAGATCTTTTTATCCACCATTAGGCCAATGAATTCAGTCATGGCTGCATAAAAATCAAGCATTTTCTTTGGCGGAATTTCCCTTACCGTTTCTTTTGTATTTTCGTCGATGATTTTCACGTAGTACTCATTCAGCTTTTCATGGAATTCGAACTTTAATGCAGTAGGAGAAGCTTCCATGATTTTGTTCATTCCATCAACAATTTCTTTTGCTTTTTCTTTCGGAAAAGTAATATTCTCCTCTGATTCTTCTTTTTGATCAATAGGTAAACTTCTTTCTTTTTCCTGTATCTGGTTTGCAGCATTTCCAAATTCAATGCTTCTAAGTTGTGAGGATAATTGATTTGATGATACACGTTCAATCATCTCTACGTCCCCCTGATATTTCATTGTTTTACATTATATCGGAAGAAAAATGAGTTTCTTTAGTTTGTTATATATCAAGATAATAACAAAACGGACTCAGAACGTTCGTTCTGTTTTAAAGAAAGAGATTTTGAATGGAAATGCTGGAAGTTTAACTATAAAAGGTTCAGAGAAGCTAAGATTCAGATTCCAGCATCGTTAGCCATATAGGCACTTTTTTAAACTGTCCGTAAACGAATCTGGAGGGTACCTACTTTTCTTTTTTGCTTATTAAAATTTCTTTGATTAACTCTATACAATTCATCCTACTTTTCACGTAGTGCCCGTATTGATACATCCTTGAACCAATCATTGTAGCCACTTCGGCTGACACCTACCAGCTCACATAGGTAGAAAACAGCTTTCTCTAACTCATGTTCTATTAAAGAAAACCTCTCAACTGCCGTTAAAATCATTTCTTCTTCAGCGCCCGCCTTTCTAACTCTTCCAGCTTTTTTAAGAAGTCTATTTCTGCCTCAAGGAATTTAATTATTACTTCAGCTTTCTTTAATTTCTCTTCAACTGAAAGGTGCTTTGAAGAGGGGCGTCCTATACTTCCTTTGTCTCTGCGTTACGTAAGGAAACCTTTCTCTCCAAACCTTTCATATGAATCACTTCAGCGTTTGTGACAATGTTTGGGTTGTTCCTTCCGGATCATAGCAATGTCAAAACCCTGCTCAATAAAGATTTGCGATGGTGTTTTTCTTTTTGCAATCCTTAACTGCTTTTAGCTTAAACCCAGGACTATAGGAGATTGACCTTTCAGAAGCTCTAAATACATTAGGATTCTTCTCAAGCTCTTTAATTTGATATTCGTTAAAATATTCATACTCATGATATCCTCCTCCCATATTTATTAAATATATTGCAACACAAAAAAACCGGATAGGAGCACTTTTTTATCAGTGTCTTCTATCCGGAATATCAACTATTAATAAAGTTCCATTAATAAATTGTTGGAATACTTCCAAACACATCATATTTTTAAAATTATTTATTAATCCCTGTCCTAATAATTCTCGCAGGATTCCCACCAACTATACAGTTGCTTGGTACATTTTTTGTTACAACACTTCCTGCAGCAATAATAGAATTTTCTCCTACAGTGACGCCTTTCATAATCATTGATTGCGAACCTATCCAAACATTGTCACCTATTTTAACGGGCAAGATTTTCCCTGGTGACCTTCTTCGATTATGTGGGTCGATTTCATGAAAATCAGAATCGTATATTGTAACCCTATCACCTATTAAACATTTTTTCCCAATCTCAATTTTATTTAATGCCCTTATACAAACGTCGTTACTTATGGAAGTTTTATCTCCAATAGATATTATCGAATTTAATGTCTCAGCACAAATTAATTCATGAAACCCATAAAAATGAGAAGAAAACTGGTATCCAAATTCAACATCGTTACCTATGATTACGTTCCCTTGTCCATTAAAAATTGCATTTTGATAAAACAATACATTTTGCCCTAATTTAATATTCTCAGGAATCGTCACTTGATAATTATTTAATAGTGTTTGTTTCCTGTCTTCAACTTTATCTTTCTGCACGAAAGTATCTTTTTTATTTAATTTATATTCAGTATCATCTTTTGAAAATGTTTTATTGGTCTTTTCATGTAAAAATTTTAATCTATTAATAATTTTATCTATTGCAATATCCCAAGTAAAGTCCTTCACTATTCTTTTTCTAGCCTCTTCACCCTTCTTTTCAAGAGTGAACCTTGGCAGATTGTAAATATCCATAAGAATACTTGAAAGTGCCTCTTTGTCTGCTATTGCTACATATGGGTTTGATACTGTTTCTATGTCACCTACAAACTTATCTTCAAAATGACCAATTCTGGCAGGAATTAAAAAACTATTCTCGTTATCACAAAAGTCTAAAGCTGCTCCAAAGTTTGTTACCACCACCGGTTTTCCACATGCCATTGCTTCTGTAATTGGCATTCCAAAACCTTCTCCACGGTAAGGGTGTACAAGACAGTCAATAGATCGGTATAGAGTTGCCATTTCATCTTCACTAAAGTCTTCGTTCAAGTAAATTATCTCTGGACTTTCTGGTCTTTGTTGAAGCTCATTAATATAAGATGACATAGTTTGTCCCTTGTAAAATGAGTTTGCCCCATGGTCTTTTATAATCAATGTGACATCATCAATGTTAGTAAACGTATTTATATAAGCTTCTAACAGAATATCTATACCCTTTCTCCAAATAGTTCCACCGACAAATCCTAACTTTAACTTCTTGTTTGTTGCCAAGGACATTTTTTCACCGTCTGGTTTATAAAGGTCTGTATTCACTCCATTAGGGATAACATATACCTTGTTTTCTGGGATACCCGAATCAACAAAACACTTTTTGTTATAGTTACTAGGTACCCATATTTCATCCACATCATCTCTCATAGGGACTACCCAATCTTTTGGAATATAACCATACTCCCATGGTTGGATAATTACCCATTTGCCTTTTTTGGGGGCATTAAAGTTCGGTGGCCATTGATGACGAATGTGAAAATCAATATTAGATGGTTCATCTTGTATAACATGGGTTGAAAAATGATTAGTAATATCCAGGCTTGATTGTTGTTGCGAATCCAAAGGTTTTAGGTATAAACTATGAACTGTTTTTTTAATAAGCTTTAGTGCAATTTCTTGATTGACTTTAGAAAGACTACTACTACTAAATATTGTACCTTCCAACAAGATATTAAATTTCTGACTTGTAAGTCTTCCATCATTATTTATAATACCTAAATCCGTCCACTTTTCAGTTAAATACTCTAAATTTTTCTGAGATATTGTTCTACTTAACATACTAGGTTCGGTTGCAGAGGATTTGCTTCCATGATGAATGAGACTTGCAGGAATTACTTTGTTAGAAAAACCGTGATAAAACGACATTACTGAATAATCATCGTCGTCATGCCAATACAACCCTAGGTTTTCATCAAATAAACCAACTTTTTCTATTAAATTTCTGGTTGTAAACATGCAATATCCTGTTATAATATCTGCCTTTCCGTATTCGATTTTTTGTAATGATCTAGTCGGCGGAATTACCTTTATATCATACCCCTCTACTCCAATAATCCCCAGAGAGTTATCGTTATTTAACTCTTCATAAAAAGGGAAAAACCACCCCTCACTAACTTCTATGTCATTATCAAAAAAAACTACATAGTCATTCAATTTACAATTTGAAATTAAGTAATTTCGACCACCCGGTACTCCTAAATTAGTATTACTTAGCAAGACATCAATATCTTCTGCATTACTGATGCTTTTTAAATAATCCCTTGTTTTATCTGTGGAGCCATTATCTAATAAATGAATTTTGTAAGGAACTTTCGTATATTTTCTTATACTATCTACACAACGCTTCGTATATTCAACAGCATTAAAACATATTATACAAAGAGACAATGAAGGCATATCATCAAAATTTTCTATCTCAACAAGATTTTGTATATCAATTAGAAGACCTTTCACCTCATCAATTAAATGTTGATCATTAGTATGTTGAAGGACTTGGTGATAATAATATTGGGCCATTAAGTAATTTTTTTTCATGTTATTCAGGTAACCCAGATTAAATAAAATATCTTCATTCTGATTATTAATATGCATACCTTTTAGTAAGGCTTCCTCAGCACCTTTTAAATCTCCTAAATAAAGAAGTGTTACCCCTTTCAAAGAAGCTATCTCTAAATCAATACCATTAATATTAACATATTCATTTATAATGTGAATGGCCTCATTTAATTTGCTTGTTTCTATTAACAGTTTTATATTTTCTATTATTTTATTTTTATAAGAAAGCATGTTATCACTACTATTTTCTTGCTGTTCCATTTGATAGCGCCTCACTAACATCTCAATCCCTCTTTTTACTAGCGGAAATTGTTTTATTGCTTCTTTAATAAAATAAAAGTATTTTAAGGTGTCTTCTTCACTAATTTTTTTTGCATTCATCATATATATAAAGAAGGCTTCCTCATCATTTTTTATATCTTGCAAATAAAAATTTTCAATTACATTTAAATGATAAATCTCTGACATATATTGATATCCCAATTCAAGATATATATTAAAAATGATTTCGTATTTATGGTCAGTTAATTCGTTTATTGAAAGAATATATCTGCATAGTAGCTTAAGAAATCTTACATCATAGAAATTTTCAGGAGTATCATAAGTAGTAATATATTCAAATAAAATATCACTCAGATCCTCATATCTTGAAATCAAGTATTCAAAATAACTATTTATCTGATTTTCCTTTAAGTTCCCTAATTTATCCCCCAGTGGAATGTTTCTCTTCATGGCATAGTATAAAATATCAGCAAAGTAATTAGGTAAATTAGAAAAATCCAAATTATTGATTTCAAATGAGCCTTTATTATTATTATCAAGAATCAGTAAACGAATTTTATTTAAGAAGCTATAAGTATCATCACCATTTGAGAATACTTGAAAAATCTCTTTTTTTTCTATTTTTGTAACATTAAATATTATATTTTCTAATTGACTGTATATATATGGTCTAATTTCATTATATTTTTCTGATTTAAAATTTTCCACGATTTCATATAACTGTTGATATTTGTTTATATGAATGTATGAACTGATTACAACGTTAATGACTAACTTTATATAAGAAGGTTGGTTTATATTGTGGAACAACTCTATAACTTTTTCATAACTTTCTGTCAAATAATATAATAAGCTTAAATTTACATAGGCATCTTCTGCTAATCCCATTGTAAAGTGTACAAAAGTAGTATCTAATCTTCCTACTTCATTATCAAAGTTTTCTAATGTTCTTAAGAACAATAAATAATTTTCAATTGCTTCATTATTCTTATTTAAACTTGCTTGAGCTTTCGCAAGGTAATAATAAAAGTCTGGATACCCACCTTTAGTCAGGTTAATCACTTCTAGACATATATTTTCTACATCAGATTGTCTATTGTTTAAAACATAGGAAATAGTTAAATCAGAGTACACATACATATGTTGCCTTAAGTCCAATCTCTTCTTTTTTGCTACTTTATATGCTTTCAAACTTACTTCTAGTGCATTCCTATAATCTTTATACATTGAGTATGTATTAAAGAGCTGATGTAACATGTATATATTTTCTGGATCTTTAGTTAATTCATTTTCAATTAATTCTTTGTTACGCTTAAACTTTCTTTCCATTAACATATTATCAGTAGCTAAGTATCCGTAATGCAATAAGGACGCTTCTATCAATGTAATTGGTTTCTTTTTGTTTGGCTGTTCATGAATACTTCCAACAAACTTAAAGTCCTCAGTATTTCGGAAAAGCCTAGGAATAATCGTTGTATTATAGCTTGTATGATCTTGAGATTCTCTAGTAACATTCTTTATATGTATATAAGCCGTATTGAAATCCTTTTGTATATTATTCTTAAAAAAATCAATAATAGAATTGGGATTTTCAATTATCTCGTCACCATCTAAAATAAATACCCATTCTCCACTTGCATAGTCCAACGATATATTTCTCATCTCAGCAAAATCATTTGTCCAGTTATGAATATAAACTTTATCTGTATATTTTTTGGCAATATTAACAGTATCATCCTCAGATCCAGTATCGACAATTATAATTTCACATGAAATAGACTTTCTAATTGGATCAATACTCTTCAATACTCTCTCCAGGTATTTTGATTCATTTTTTACCATCATTGTAAAACTTAGCTGTACCATAAAATCCTCCATATTGTCTAATATTAGATAACTATCGTAAATATGTGTTCAGATGGTTGAATTAAATAAGGGATATGAAAGAACCGGGGACTTATGAAGATATTTTGAGATATGTAAAAACAGCTAAAACTCATTAGTATCTTTTTGGTTTCAACTAGTAATTAACTTCAAAACCCACCGAATAGAGTTTTTTTAACATCTCGCAGGTACCTTTTAACAAAAATAATATATCATTATAACCGTTATCGTTTATCTAATGCTCTAGTCTAATTGGACTAAAATTCTTACATACAAATTAAATAGAAAAATTACAAGTAGGAAGAATACCCTGGACTAAGATTTTTGATATAAGGATTAAAAAGAGGGGATCTTATTATCACTTGCTGTGATTTTAGATCCCCCTTTTCATTAGTTAATAATCTGTAATATTAACGTAATAACTGAAGTACACCTTGTGGTTGTTGATTTGCTTGAGCCAACATAGCTTGCGCTGCTTGAGATAGGATTGAGTTCTTAGTTTGGCTCATCATTTCTTTTGCCATATCCACATCACGAATACGAGACTCCGCAGCTGTTAGGTTTTCAGCTGATGTACCAAGGTTGTTAATTGTATGTTCTAAGCGATTTTGGTTTGCACCTAGTTTCGATCTTTCTGCAGATACTTTATCAATCGCTTCTTGAATTTTTGTTACAGCACTTGCAGCATTAGTATGAGTAGAAACATCAAGAGCTTGTTCAGTTGTTAGATTACTTGTTCCATCAGTTACTGCTAAATCAGGATTTGTAGTACCAACAGTTGAAATACCTAGATTTACAGCTCTCATGTCAGTAATTTCAAGGGACAGGCTTTGATTTTGGTTAGCACCAATCTGGAATGAAAGTGCTTGTCCTTCGTTTCTACCACCAGTTAATTCAAAAGAGTCAGTTGCAGCAGCTACTGTTACTGCAGTTACATCGATTGTTGTACCTCCAGTAACTGTAAAATCACTCATGCTTACTCCAGCTGGAGCATTTGTAGTTGTCGCATTTTGGATTAGGGTTTCAATGTCAGAAGCAGTAACGTTTGTTGCAGTACCTGTTAATGTCACTGTTAATGTATCTCCAGCTGCATTAAATGAAGCTCCTGCTGTTGTACCTTCACTGAACTCAATCTTAATATTACCAATTGCTCCATTTGTCACTCCAGAACTAACAGTAAATCCTGCTTGTCCTCCAATAGTTGCGTTGGCGATAGTTGCACCTGTTCCATTAAAATTAGTATCCTTATCACCATTCAATAACTTTTGAGTATTGAACTCAGTTGTGTTACCAATTCGATTGATTTCTGAAGTCAGAGAATTAATTTCTTTTTGGATTTCGCCACGGTCTTCTTTAGTGTTAGTATCGTTAGCAGCTTGTGTAGCAAGCTCACGCATACGCTGTAGAATGTCGTGCGTTTCGTTTAAAGCACCTTCTGCAGTTTGAATTAATGAAATAGCATCTTGTGAATTTTTAGAAGCCATATCTAAACCACGGATTTGTCCACGCATTTTCTCAGAGATTGCTAGACCAGCAGCGTCATCTCCAGCACGGTTGATACGAAGACCTGAAGATAATTTTTCCATTGATTTTGATTGTGCGCCTGAAGCACTGTTTAACTTGTTGTAAGTGTTAAGTGCAGCAATATTGTGATTGATTCTCATTGCTTGTTTTCCTCCTTGAATTTGTTGTTCACGTCCTTGTGAACAATTGGTTTATTTGTCTGAGTTAATAAGGTCGGCCGCCCTTATTTCTCTTACATTAGTTTTATCGTCTTCATAAATAGATGTTTAATAGGTTTTAGAATTTTTTTCTTTAACTTTTTTTATTTTTCATAAATTGGATCATTGTTGAAATGTCCTTGGAAGCTTGTTCGTTTTCATTCTGGATTTGTTCCAGGATTTCTTTCCTGAAAACGTCAATATTTTTTGGTGCTTTGATGCCGATTTTGACTTGGTCATTTTTTGAAGAAATGACAGTAATCTCGATATCATCTCCTATTTTGATGCTCTCACCATTTTTTCTTGTAAGTACTAACATCTATAATCACCCCTGTACTTTTGTTTTTTCAAAGATTGGGTGTTTTGAACTGTATTTTTCGTTATGCAAAATTACTTGTTTAGCTTTACGATTCTTTGTATTGATAATCACTGGTGCTTGTAAATTTGCCGTTGTTTTTTCAAAAGGATCTTGCACAGTTAAAATTGAATAAACAATAACATCCTTTTCATCTACCAACATAAGCTCATCTACAACTGAGTCTTCCAGTTTGAAATCATATTCCTTAAAAAAGTTAAATGGATTGGAAAGTACAAAAGCAAGCTGTCCATTTATAACAGACTGCATGACATAAAAAGTTTTGTCATCTGATAAAGGAATCAGGATAAATTCGTTCTCATCAGGAAAACCTGGAATAGCTTTTTCAAAGTTTAGAATTTCATCCGAATTAATTTCTAATTCTCCATGATACTTTGTTACGATTTTCATTATTCAATCTCCTTTAAATAGATTGTTCATAATTAATTCCGACATATTTAAGATTTTCAAAATCTATTTTTAGTGATGGGTAATCCTTTAAGCTCACTTCTACTTTACCAGGAGAGTAATTAACAACAGGCTTATTAGTCGCGCTTTCGATAATTGGCTTGTTAACCTTCCAGTTGATATCTACTTTCCCCGGATTATACCCTATTTTCACTCCTCCAGCTGATGGAATCCATCCAATACTGAATTCTAGCTTTGGCGACTCACTATTCCTTTTTGCCTGATCAGCAATTTGATGTCCTCCATTTTCAATCATCATCATTTCATCTCCATCCTGAGAAACACGGGCAAGCCCTGAAAGCCAATCCTGATATCCCTGCTGGGAGAATTCTTCAATCCGTTTAGAGATATTTTTAAGGTCCATATCTTCCCTAGCTTTTGACTGATCGATTGTTAATTTTGACGGGGTCCTATTGATGTTCATTTCAGAATTAGGTTGCTCGATGCTCAATTCCGCTTTAGGCTGTTCAATATCAAGCTTGGCATTGTATGTATGGATTTCAGTTTGCGCAAAGGTTGATTGTAATCTAATCTGTGGGAGTTGCATATTAATCTCCTCCTAGAAAAAAAAGCTATTCCCAATGAGAATAGCTTATCTTAAAAAGTCTAATAGTGTCGGTTGCAGAATCCGAGCGCCAACTCCTAGTGCTGCACGGTGGACACTTTCCTGAGTTTTCAAGTCAGTGATGACCCTTTCGATGTCTGCATCTTCATTATCCGACAGAACTCGATTCGCCATAACTTCCTGTTGGGCAATCCTGTCGTCAACCATTTCCAGACGATTGTAACGAGCACCTAGCTCTGAGCGTTCAGCAGAGAGTGTGTCCATTACCCCATCCAATCTCTTCAAAAGATCATCCAGTTCTCCAGGCTTGTCATTCTCCAAGGCATTCTGGATTTCATGAACAGTACTAAATAATTCAGTATTAAATACATTAGCTGGATCAATGTTAGCTCTTAATGAGACTCCACGGGAAACCTCAATTTTATAATCTTTTATATTATCATTAGTCAAATTTCCAGCTACAGTCGGTGGATTCCCTGCAATAGCTGGCGGGTTCGCTGTATCCGTTCCATGGAAAATATATCTGCCTGAAACCTGAGTGTTAGCAACCTGAACAAGATCATTTTTAATCTGTTCCACTTCACGGGCAACTGCATCTCGATCAGTAGGACTTAATGAACCATTTTTACCCTGGATAACAAGTTCACGAACCCTTTGAAGACCATTATTCGCCTGTTCAAGCCCTGCTTCAGAATTCTCCATCCATAAATAAAGTTCTGAAAGGTTTCTCTTATACTGTTCTACTTCTGTTAAATTCGAACGGTAGAACATTCCTTTCATTGCAACAACAGGGTCATCAGATGGTTTTGTAATCTTCTTTCCTGTCGCAAGCTGGTCCTGATATTGTCCCATCCTGCGATAGCTTTCACTTAAATTTCTTAATGAATTGGAAGAAAGCATTGATTGAGTTATGCGCATTTCATTTCACCTATCTTCCTACGGTTCCCATGCCGTTTATGATCTTATCGAGCATTTCGTCCTGGAGTGTAATCATTCGTGCTGATGCGTTGTAGGCATGTTGGAACTGGATCATATTTGTCATTTCTTCATCTAATGATACGGAGCTAACTGACTTACGGCGCCCCTCGACGGCTTCTCTTAATGAACCACTATTTTGTGTAAGCCTGACTGCCTCCTGTGAAAGAACAGCCATTCCACCGATTACACCCTCATAGTAATTCCGGAAGTTCGCAAGCTCATCGTCAGTGGTAACTCCAGGGGTTAGGTCGTCTACATACTCATAAGAATTGTTAAAAATATCTGCAAGAGCTAAAACGTTTGAAGAATCACCAACAGTAGCATCTACATAGTTCTGACCATTTGAATCAGTTTTTACTACCCCTTGAGCAGTAGCAATATTATCAAGACTGTTGTGAATCGCTTTAGACAATTCAATCCTGCTTGCAAAGCCCTTGCGTTGAATGGTAGTGTTCTCCGAATCTGCAAAAAAAGCATTCCCTGCTTTTTGTTTATTTAAAATATCATTTGGACTTACGCCAGTCTCGTGAACCTTATTGAATTCAGCAGCAAATGTATAAGCCAAATCATCGAGCTTAGTGAGCATATCAGGGTATACACCCGTAACTTTACCACTGTTCTCATATCCATATGAATCTACTAAAGCCTTAAGTTTCCCTGTAGAATTCATCTCTGTAAAATTAAAGCTTGATTGACCAATTGTAACAGTTTTAACAGACTCATCCATTCCGTCGTAGTTTACTTTCACTTGGTTAAATCGGTCACCGCTAACCAGGATGCCAAGTTCCTTGCCACTGTCGCTGACCATTTTAATGACAGCCTGTCCATCGGCAATATCTAAGGCTCCTTTTCCAGAACTCAAGTAATCTACTTTGATATTCACCATTGATGATAATTCATCAATTAAACGATCGCGCTCATCGTAAAGATCATTCGGCAGGTATTGATGTGGTTCCACATCTGAAATTTGACCGTTGATTTTACTGATTTGATCAAGGATCGAGTTGATCGATTTTTCCGTTACAGTTATTTCATTTTTCAAATCGTTTTTAATTGAGGATAATGAGTTATGCAGGTAGTTGAAGGTTTCCGCAACTGCTACCCCACGTTGGCGTACAACAGATCGGGCTCCCGGATTTGTCGGATTAACCGCTAAGTCCTGCAATGATTGCCAGAATTGATCCATGGTCTTGGACAACCCTGCATCAGAAGGCTCGTTTAAAACTTCTTCAAGCTTAGTGTAAGCCTCTGCCCTTGTTTCCCAATAACCCAGCTTATTGTTTTCACTCCGATACTGAACATCAAGAAAACTTTCTCTTACCCTTTGAATCGATCCCGCCTTTACACCAGAACCCACCTGCCCTGGAATCTGCGGTCGATTTAATGATGCTGATGGATAAGGTTCAGTCTGCTCAAAATTTATGCGCTGGCGTGTATATCCTGGTGTGTTGGCGTTAGCAATATTGTGTCCAGTTGTATGTAAAGCGCTCTGCTGCGTGAACATACCGCGGCGCGCTGTTTCTAATCCCATAAAGGTTGAACGCATTTTCGTTCCTCCAATTGTTATGCTTTTGAGTTAAACATGCCTGATTGCACCGGCTGATTTTTCTTGCCCGTAGGTGGTCCATAATTAATATCTTTTTCCTGCGGCATGACAAGGCTTTTAGAAAAATTAATGAACTGTAATGATTGATGAATGAGCTGTTGGTTTAACTCATTGCGAGCCTTAATTTCCGAAATCACATTTAACAGTTCATCTTTCACTTTAATAAGTGTCTCTTTTTCCGAAGGGTCTGCCAATTCTGCAATCTCCTGTAAGGATGGATTGTCAGCTGTCGGGAAAATAACCTTGGCAAAAGTAAGCCTCTCCTGCTCAAGCTTATTAATCCCGGCCATATGGGCTTGCTCATTTTTCAAAAGCTCATTTAGGGCAACCGTGTCTCCTTTTTTAACTATGACAGTTTTTGTCATCGTTAATTCATAAAGACTCTTATGCATTTGGAGCATTTTGTTCATGATGGTAATAAGAGATTGTGAAGACATGGGCCGCCCTCCTTCTAGGCATAAAGAAACACTCGCCTTCAGGACGAGTATTCCTTCTATTTTTTATTGTAGAAATTGATAATGCTCTTTGCTGTTTCCTGAGGATCCAATTTATAAGTACCGTTTTCAACCTGAATTTTCAGTTCCTCAACTTTTTGCTGGCGCTGGACGGATACTTGGGAAAGTTGTTGCATTTCCTTCGCAGTTGAAGAAATTTCAACTTTATCAGCCTTTTTATTTTGTGTGTTTGCTGCTGCATCTAATTTGTTCATCTGGCGTTTGTATGGATTGATCCCTGATGGGCCTATATTGTTTATTTTCATTTCTAACCCTCGCTTTCTGAACGATTCTATTAGTATTATCGGCAAGCAAAAAGAGTTATTTAATAAATCTTTTTACCTAATCTCTATGGGTGAAAAAAGTAGCAGAGCGTTTAGAAATTTCACGTTTGCGCTGCTCCTCATGTTCATGAACTTGCAAATCCGCTTTTATCGCTCCAACACAAGATTCACAAAGTCTGCCTGTACGTATGACTGATCCGCATTTATCACATGGGTAGCCCAGATTTGGGAACTGTGTGATTTGAAGTTTTCCAGTTTTAACAAACTTTAAAATAAGTGTTTCTGAAACAGCCGTCGCTTCAACTACCTGAAGAATCGTCGCTGTCCGATTTTCACGTTTTTTCATGAATTTTGATACTGTATCATAGGACGTCTGTTCTTTTTTCCAGCATTTTTCACATATATCTCTAAATTTATTTTTAACAAAGATTTCTCCGCAATCAGGACAATTCGTAAGATCCAATGTCCTTCCTCCTCTAATTTTATCATATACTGTCATCGCGCCAAAGTAAGAGAACATACCTTTGCAGCTCCGTTTTCCTTCAACAGCTTGGCCGCATGACGCAGTGTCGAGCCTGTAGTATATATATCGTCAATAAGTAAAATTGTTTTACTTTTGATCTCAATACCATCGGCCAATTTGAATACTTGCTCTAAGTGAATTCTTTCCGACCGTGATTTTTTTGACTGTTTTTCTGTATGAATTCTTGAGAGCAAGTGCGTCTGTTCGAAGCCCGCTGCCTTGATGACTGCTTCTGCCTGGTTAAAGCCTCGTTCGTAAAGGCGTTCGTCACTCAAGGGAATGGGTGCAATGTAATCATATCGGAAAGCTTGCAAAGCCTTCTGAAGATCTTCCGCAAAAATCTCCGCTAGAAAATAATCGCCACGAAATTTGAACCTTGCCACCACTTCCTTTGTAAAATCAGAATAGCTATACAGTGAGCGGTTCTGATCCAGACTTCCGCTCCATCGCTCGTCTTCCTCCCACCGCTTACAATCGAGGCAGACATTCCCCTCACGATATTCCGAATCCAGAAATGCGAATGGCCGACCGCAGATATCACATATCTCACCTGTAATCGTGGTAAAATTGGCGTTACATTTCGCGCAGATCTTTTGGATTGCTTCATTTCCGAAAAGAGCGTTCCAGGATACCACAGGTTCCATCTCTTCATGGCATAGCAGACAATGAGCACCCTTCCTCATATTCATAGGTCAATCAGTCCTTTCTTCAGACCTTCCTTGTTCATCAACATGATTTGTTTGCGTGCACTAATCATTGCTTCTGTCTTCCCATAATGAAAAAACACCACATCTCCAGTCGGGTACTCCGCGCTCCTGCCAGCTCGCCCGGCAATTTGCACAAGCGCGCTCTCGGTAAAAATCCTATCATCAGTGCCAATTACAGCCACATCGATGTTCGGGAACGTGACCCCGCGTTCGAGGATCGTCGTTGTCAGCAATAATGGGATTTCTTTATTCCGCATCTTCATGACTTTTTCTTTTCTGTCAGGGACTTCAGCATGGACCGATTCAATCAGAGGGTTCATTTTTCGGAGAATGTTGAGGATTTTTTCCATAGAGGCAATTTTCGGAGCAAAAACAAGCGCTTGTTTTCCGCTGGTGATTTTTGTTTCAATCCACTTTAATACATTAGTAGGCAACCTTCCCTTTGAAAGCTTCTTTTCCCAGTTGCCCGACCATTCCAATCTCGGTACCGGAAGCGGATGGCGATGGAAGCGGGCAGGAATAGTAACATAATCTCTTTTTCCGAGCCGGCATTCTTTTTGCCACTGTTTGTTCGGGGTTGCGGTTAAATAAATCAAAGCGGAGTCTGGTTTCCTGGATTGCTGGACGGCGTATTGAAGGGTTTCATCCATCGAGTATGGAAATGCATCGACCTCATCAACAATGATGACATCGAATGTGCGGTAAAAGCGGAGCAGCTGTTGCGTGGTCGCAATCGTGAGCTGGGCATATTCATGGCGATCCTCACTCCCGCCATAAAGCGCGGCGATTTTTATATCAGGGAATACTTTTCGAAGTCGAGGGGCAAGTTCAAGGACTACATCTGTCCTTGGTGTGGCCAGGCAAACTCTTTTACATGTGGTTAAAGCCTGGGAAATCCCCGCGAATAACACTTCGGTTTTTCCTGCGCCCGCCACTGCCCAAACAAGCAGTTCAGTTGAATTTTTTACCGCATCAACAACTCTTTGAGACGCGGATTGTTGTCCTTCTGATAATTGCCCTTCCCATTGTAGCGGATGAACATTAACAGGGAAGCCCGGTTCAGGCCCAACCCAGCTCAAAAGCGGCGAACATCCGCTAACCCTTCCCATCATCAAACACTTCCTACAATAAACATCCATCTCACCACAACGAGCACACGGAAACTCCGCAAACCAGCTCTCATCCCTCGTGCCGCATCTCGTGCACGAAACATGGGGACGGTTCTCGTGTTTCTCGATTCCCTTTCGATAAACCAGATAACCATTTTCGTAATGCTGTTGGATTTCTTCCAGAGAAAACGGGAGATCTTCTAATAGAAGCTGTTTACCGGAAAGTATTTTTTGCAGTTCAGGATTATGTGGAAAAGATAGATTTGCGGATAGTTTGGGGACACCTGGGGTATTTGAGATGGTGAATGACTCTTCATCAACAGAAAATTCTAACTTGGGGATTAACTTGCCGCTCTTTATTAAGAATCTCAATTTTAATCACAGCCTTCTGGGGATAAGTTTGTGGATAAACATGATAACTTGTGTATAATGTGGGTTATTTTGTTAGTAAGTATGTTTTTATGGGGATGTAAGCGGTTTTACCTGTGGATAATATTACTGAAGTGGATAAACTCTGTTGATAATCGGTGTTTTTGTTGATAACTTGTGTATTTATGTGGATAAAGGTGAAAACGCCAAATCGATAGCATGAATTCGGCGCTTTCTCATAGATGTTAAAACGTTTCTGTAGTTATTTCTTATACCATCCCATACCCATCGAGCCTTCACCAAGGTGTGTGCCAATGACTGGACCGAAATAGCTAAGCATGAATTCCACATTAGGGAACCGGCCTTCGAGCTCGCTTTTCCACTCGAGTGCTTCTGCTTCACGATTCGCATGAATCACGACCGCGCGATACTCCCCGCCGCCATTCTCATCTTCGGCAAGCAGTTCAACCACACGGTTCAATGCTTTTTTCCGCGTACGGATTTTTTCAAATGGGACAATTTTTTTATCCTCGAAATGCAGCAAAGGTTTTACCTGCAAAAGACTTCCAATCAGAGCCTGTGCACTCGATAACCGTCCGCCGCGCTGGAGGTGGCTTAAATCATCTACCATGAAGTAGGCGGTAGATGATTTTTTGATTTGATGCAGTCGTTCCACGATCATTTCAGGATCGACACCTTGTCCAGCCAACTCGGCCGCTTCTAATGCATAAAAGCCCTGCACCATTGCACTGACTTCAGAATCAAAGGTATATACCTTGATTCCTTCCACCATCTCGCCCGCGCTCACAGCACCCTGGTACGTGCCGCTGATCCCGCTGGAAAGATGGATGCTGATGACCGCATCGTACTCCTTGGAGAGTTTTTCAAAAAGCTGGACGAACTCCCCGATCGGAGGCATAGACGTCGTTGGAAGCTCACGCTGCTTTACTTCCTTATAGAAATCCTCCGCACTGATGTCTAATTCTTCTCTATATGTTTCATTATCAAAAATCACGCTTAACGGAATCATGTGGATATTCCATTTCTCCCGCAAATCCTTCGGGATGTACGCAGTACTATCCGTGACAACTGCCGTTTTCATTATCAGATTACCATCCTTATGATTTTCTCTACTGTATGTACATTCCCCATTTTATATGAACTTCAGACAAAATGCATTATTTAGAAAAAAAAACTCCTTGAAAGATGCGGAGGACCATTATTGTATTTACTTTTCTCCTTCGCTGAAATAATTTCGGACAACACAGCTTGAGCCCGCTTAACCTCCTCCCCAAATTAAATACCAATAAATAAAAAAAACGCTGGCAATCGATTGCACAGCGTCGCAAAATTAAGAGACATATTGGTTAATCAAATCCTCTAGTCCTCGGCTATCGATTTCCTCTATAAGCATTTCAATGAAGGTAACATCTAAATTCAATAGAGTAGCCTTTTGATAAGCTTCTAATAACTTTTCGTCTGTGAGTTCCCATAGAGAAGAAATTTTGACCACCCCTTCGTACGATTTATTGTTCCCTTATTATATCGAAAATTATTAAGTTTTTGTAAATCTGCGGAGGTTTTTTTGTCGCTTTTTTCCAGCAAAAAGCGACAAAAAACCACATCCGTCTTTCGACAAATGTGGTTCCTCAAATTACCTTACTTCAACCCAGCCGTTCTTAATCGCAACGACTACAGCCTGGGTACGATCGTTTACGTTCATTTTTTGCAAGATATTGCTTACGTGATTCTTAACGGTTTTTTCACTGATAAACAGCGCTTCCCCTATGCCTCTATTGCTCTTTCCGTCTGCCAGCAGCTGCAGGACTTCGCATTCGCGGCGTGTCAGCAAGTGAAGCGGGCGACGAATTTCAACTGGGGATATGTACTTATCTGAACCACCCTCATCAGCAGAAAGTCGGCGGTATTCCTTAACTAAGTTGTGAGTAACTCGCGGATGCAGGTATGAACCGCCATCAGCTACTATTTTAACTGCATCAATCAATGCATCAGCATCCATTTCTTTTAACAGATAGCCTGTAGCTCCTGTTTTAAGGGCATGAGTCACATAGTTTTCATCGTCATGGATGGATAAAATGATGACTTTTGAATTAGGATATTCTGCAATCAGCTCTCCTGTTGCCTCCACCCCATTGGTAGTAGGCATATTAATGTCCATGATCACCACATCAGGCTGATACTGTTCAACCAGCTGGATTGCTTCACTGCCATCGTCACCTTCTGCTACTACCTGGAATGATGGTTCAAAATCGAGAATTCGTTTTACCCCTTCTCTGAATAGTTGATGGTCGTCAATAATAACAATCTTTGTTGTCATATCCTTCGCCTCCCATACGGCTTCTATCTCTATTTTTTCTTTTTATACTTCTTTTTCTTTTTATACTTCATTTTACAAATTAATAGGAATCTGAATGATGATTAAAGTGCCAGTTCCGATTTTGGAATGGATGGACAATTCTCCCTCAAGCAGTTCGACTCTTTCTCGAATGCCAAGCAGCCCAAATGACTCAGATTTCTTTTCATTGATGTCAAATCCTTTGCCATCATCCTTTATGACTACCATTACCAAGTCTCTCTTTATCTCCAGCTTCACCTGTATAAGAGAAGCCTCCGCATGCTTTAAAGCATTTTGAACGGATTCCTGAATCATGCGAAACAGCGCAACTTCATACTTTGCGGAGAGCCTTTTGTCCTCACCCATATTGGTGAATTGGATTCTGGTCGTCTTATGATACTCTTCGATTGTCTGCAAGTATTTTTTGAGGGTAGGCACTAAACCTAAATCGTCAAGAGCCATTGGCCTCAAATCGTAAATGATTCTTCGGACCTCATATAATGCTGACCGGACCATTTTTTTCATGTTCCTGATTTCACTGATTGCCTCACTTGCCCCTCGTTCCTTATAGACCTTCTCAATCAAATCGGAACGCATCATGACGTTTGCCATCATTTGAGCTGGGCCATCGTGAATTTCACGTGACAATCTTTTTCGCTCATCTTCCTGAGCTTCAATGATTTTCAGACCAAAATCCTGTTTCTCTTTAGCCGTTTCAAGCGCCTCACCCATTTGACGGATATCACTCATCATATAATTCATGACGACCGAAATTTGGGATACTAGATGTTCGGCCCGTTCAATCGTTTCATTTAAACCGACTAATCTGCGCTCAAGATCATCCCGCTTCTCTCGCAGCTGCTTTTCCAATTGCCTGTTCATTGTAAGATCCATTTGCAGCTTATGCGCCACTTCATAGGCCTCACGAACTTGCCCTTCAGTATAATCTTTAAAATGTTTGCTCACTTCGGAAAGTCGGACCCTGGCTGCCCTTACCTGTGAATCCAGCTTATCGCCATCATTGATGATTTGCGCGACCTTCCTTTTAATCTCTCTTAATTCATTTGTAATAGACTCATAATCCGTCCGGCACTGTTCACCAATTCGGAAGATTTCGTCTTTACTGTTTCCAACCGTTTCGATCATTTTTTCCAAAATTAGATCTAGGGCTTTTGTGTCGAATTTTTTTATCGCCATATCAAAACTCCCCCAAGGGCGCCACTAAAAATATTTTAACTTTAAATTGAGAATGTTACTAATTTTCACCAATAAAACCATACCGATTTCCATAAAAATCGATACAAAGACACAGGATTGATTTTTCTCACTAAGTCTTATATCCTATTATTTTAGGAGCTAAACTCCAATTTTTAAATAATAATATTTTTCCAAAAGGCCTGTCAGACCACTAACTATTATAACATTCCAACACTTTTACAGTATTAAAGTTATATTACAATCATAAGACATCGTTGTCCCTCGATTGCCGTCAACTTATAATGAATTGTAGCACTAAGCAGTATTGTCGAACATAAAAACGATGTCGAATATAGAATAGGTAATGTTGGGAAATTTTTCGCTAGAGAGGAGAGAAAGATTTGCTGCCAAGTTACTATACAGTAAAAGGTTATGGAGAGCATGAAATCGAGATTCAGAAATCCAGATTCATTGCATATATACAAAGAGCAGAGACAGAGGAAGAAGCGCAGGAGTTCATCCAGATGATTAAGAAGAAAAACTGGAACGCAACTCATAACTGTTCAGCTTATATGATCGGCGAGAATGACCAGATCCAAAAAGCAAATGATGATGGCGAGCCAAGCGGCACGGCTGGAGTCCCTATTCTTGAAGTATTAAAGAAGAAGCACTTAAAGGATACCGTCGTTGTCATCACTCGTTACTTCGGAGGAATCAAGCTCGGTGCCGGTGGATTAATTCGCGCTTACGGAAAAGCAACGTCAGAAGGTTTAAATGCGACTGGAATCGTGGAAAGAAAGCTGATGCGGATCTTGCATACAACAATTGACTACACCTGGCTTGGTAAGATTGAGAATGAATTAAGGGCTTCTGTGTTTCAGATAAAAGAAATTCACTACCTGGATAAAGTTGAAATTGAGACATATGTAGAAGAGGCACAAACAGAAAAGTTCCACGAATGGATGATTGAAATGACGAGCGGGCAGGGAGAAATTCGTTCTGGCGAAGTTATTTATATGGAAAACGACTTACCTATGTAATATTTGTCTTTTTCAAAGATTCTATTAAAAAAGTCGACTTCATATATTATAATTAAATATTGCAAGGTTATTCGATTTTATACAAAGGATGTTATTTATGAAATCCCAAAATCAAACTCCAGTAAACCGGAGTACTAACGCCTATAAAAAGAAAAAACGCAGAAGGCGCAACCTTTTACTTTTTCTTTTATTGATATTTGTCTCATTGATTAGCTTTTCAGGATACCTGTTATTCCAGACATATGCTGTAGCAAAGAATTCATATGAAGAACTTGATGGCCGAGAGGGAAAATCCGAGCTGCGTGAAGAACCAGTATATATTTCCACCGATCCTGTCTCTGTAATCTTATTGGGGATTGAAAATTATACAGACGAAAATGATCATGGCAGATCTGACACAATTATGGTGGCGACCTTTAATCCTGATCAACAATCTATGAAACTTGTAAGTATCCCTCGAGATACATTAGTCAATATTCCTGATTACAAGGAAGATAAAATAAATCACTCTTATTCAATAGGTGGCAAAGAGAAAGTAATCGAAACAGTAGAAGAGTTTCTTGACATACCTATTGATTATTATGCAACAGTTAACTTTAAAGGTTTTACAAATATTATCGATTCTGTTGGCGGTGTCACAGTAGATGTTCCATTTGACTTTAATGATATAAATCGAAATTGGGACCGGTTTTATTTCTATGAAGGCAGCCAAAAACTAAGTGGTGAAGAAGCACTTGTATATGCCCGTATGAGAAAGCAAGATCCACGTGGGGATTTTGGACGTAATGAGCGCCAGCGTCAAATTGTTACAGGAGTTATCGATAGCCTGTCATCACCGAAAACACTTTTGAAGATTGATGATATAGCTTCTGAAATCGGTGGAAATATAGAAACAAATATGCGGATGAAAGAAGCACTCGCTTTTCGAAAAAAATATCCAGACTTTGATTCTTCTTCCATTGAACAGCTGGAATTAAAGGGATATGATAATTACATTAATAATGTTTATTATTTTAGTGTCGATCCTGACAATCTGGAGGAAGTAACATCAGAGCTTAAAAATCATTTGGAATTACCCACGACAACTGAAGATGAGACACAGTCCGAGAATAATGAATATTAAAACAGCTGCCCTAAATGGGCAGCTTAATTTTTTTCTTCACGGAATAGTTCTGGCAGCAATAATACCAATGCGCTTATTATTATTCCAATTAATAGGCCAAATATTGCCCGTTGAACAGGAGAAACAAAGTTGCCAGGTGAAACAGAGACCTCATTTATGATTAGTGCATCCTCTAATTCTTCATATTGATCATACTGCTTACTAAGGATTTCTTCCGTAGTCGATGGTTCCACTTCTGCCGCGTTGCTTTCCGCATTTTCTATACTATCTTCAAGACGTTTGATACTTTCCTTGAGTCGATTCCTTCTATTTTCTATCCATTCTTCACTATCCAGCATGATTCCATCTACAAATTTGGTTAACGTTTGCTCAGCTACTATTTTATCCTGGTCATTAAAACTTAATTTTAGTGTTTTATTGGTAACTGTCTCTTCAATTAATATTTTTGATTTAAGCACCTCTATATCTAAATCAAGATCATAGTTTTCATTTAATTTCTCTATTAAACGTTCTGCGGTTAATTTCTTTTTCATGATCGCAGGATTATTCCTAGTGTCTTGCTCATAGCTCCCCAGCATAATTTCCGCTTCTGCTATATAACTTGCAGGCTGCTTTTCCGCAAATATATATCCGATTCCAGCAGTTAATATTGGAATTAACAACAAAAGTATCGCTAATTTTTTCGCACGATAAAGGATTCTTTTTAATAGTTCATTCATTATTGTTTAGCTCCTTCAATTTTCCCTTGTTTTTATAACGAAAATTTATATAACCTATGGCAAAGGCAACTAATATCCATGAATAATTTAAAGTCATAAAAGAACTTGGACTTATACTTGCCAATGAGAATGCAACAAGACTGGTACTCAAAGCCTGGGTGATCATTCTATCGATCCAATGCTCTGAATTTTTGTATAAACGGAACAGGCTAACAATCAACCATAAATAGAGTATTAAATAACCGATAAAAATAAAAATACCGTAATGAACAAAAATTTCCGCCCACCAGTTATGAATATTCACAATTTCATCTGTAGGAAGTACCGCAAAATTCTTCATATAGTACTCAATATTCCCTGCACCTATACCCAAGCCAAAAGAGTCTGCAATGAAAATAAATGCGTTTTTCAAAAGATTGATCCTTATATCGGTCGATGCGACGGCACTGTCTGATGCAGTAAACGCACTGATTATTTGGCTTCCTACCTTCTGAAGAATGCCATTCATTAAATCATTAAGGAATATGTAGGCCCCTGTAAACCCTGTCAATCCCAGTATAACTAAATACCTTTTTTCTTTTAGCTTCGTAAAAAACAAAAACCAGAAAACCAAGCCTAAAGATAAAGAGAGCAAATTAGCTCGTGACTCGCTGACATAGATTTGAAAGATGGCAGAGAGCACCAGAAAACCTGCAGCCAGCCTGATAAATAAAGATTTGATTCTCAGCACACCTGGTTTATACCGATGAAAAACAGCAAAAGCAAAAAAGAAACTCAGTGCCAGATAACTCGCATAATCATTTTCATTCGCGAATACCGCAGTTGGTCTGTGCTGAACATAGGCTCCCATTGTGCTTAGACGAGAAACTGGCAACTGCTGCTTGGTAAGGTAATTCCAATAACCAATAGCAAGCATAAAAGTCATGACAAGCACCCAAGTATAAAGCAAAGCGGTATAATCTTCTCTTTTATTGAAAAGAGATGTAAAAAGGAAAATAAAGAATATGCCCGAAACAAGAAAGAAGATATCCTTTACTCCATCGGATAAAGATTGGACCCATAGTAAAGATAAAACCGCAAAGGCTATCCATGTAAGCATAAAGATCAGGACAGGCCTCACAGGCTCTTTGCCGTAAAGTGATATACTTTTGCTTTTGAACCAGCTTCGCAAAAATATGAATAAAGCAACAGGCAAAAATAAACGATATGGAAATAAGGAAATGGGGCCTACTTTGAGGGATATTAGACCTGGACCAACGAAAGAAGAAATAATAAATGCATAAAGCAACAGGCGATTTAAGCCAAATCTTTTCCATAGTTTCCAGGCAACCGAGATTAGAACTGGAAGAATGAACAGGGATAAAGCAGCTGCACCCAAAATAAACAGTGAACTGGTTAATGATAAGATGGACATTATTCCCCATGCAAGTAGGATTGATATCAAAAAGGCCGCTATTAGTTGCTGCACAAGTTTAAGATTATGTATGTTCTGCATCCTTTTCACCTTTCAACCGCATTTATTTCCTATTACATTGTACAAGAGGCTGGTGTAAAACACCAACCCCCTGAATGAATTGTTATTGATTTCTAAGCAATTGGTTTTCCGGAACTTTCCGGATGACCTTCGCAGGTGTTCCTACGACAAGCTCTTCTTGTTTAACATCCTTTGTAACGATGCTTCCAGCACCGACAGCTCCATCCTCTTCAATGGTAATGCCAGGAAGAGTAGTAGTGTTCGCTCCGATACGGCCGCCGTTTTTAATCGTGATACCCTTGAATTTGTCGTATCTTTCATCAGAGCGAGCCATATAGTTATCATTCGTCGTCACCACGCCTGGAGCTACAAATACATAATCGCCAAGCTCTGAGTAGGCGGTGATATAGCAGTTTGTCTCTAACTTGCACTTTAAGCCAACTTTACAATCGTTTTCAACTGCCACACCGCGGCCAACAATTGTTTTTTCTCCAATTGTCACTCTTTCGCGGATTGTAGCAAGATCGGCAACGAATACATCATCAGCCAATTCAGCGTTTGCGTAAATGATAGAAGACGTACCAATTGTACATCCTGAACCAATGATAGTAGGCGGCAATTGCTTTACATCAGGCAAAATGGAATTCTTAGCCCTGCTTGGCTGTTTGCCAATGACTACATTATCCTGAATCAGGACATAGTCGCCAATTGTAACGCCATCATAAATAATGACATTATGTCCAATAGTGACATTTTCACCGAATGATACATTTTCTCCGATTACTACGTTATTCCCCATTTTTGGAGTATTCATATAAACGCTCCCTATCCCTTATTTTGAATAAAATTCAGCAATCTTGCTTACTACATATTCCTGTTGTTCCAGCTTTAACTCTGGGAACATCGGCAATGACAATGCTTCTGCACATGCCTTTTCTGTTTCTGGAAGATCGCCTTCTTTGTATCCTAATTCTTCAAATACAGGCTGGAGGTGCAATGGCTTTGGATAATAAATCATTGTGCTGACGCCATTTTCATTCAAGAAAGCCTGAAGCTCGTCCCTTCTTTGAACGCGAATAGTATACTGGTGGAATACATGATGGTTATGTTCTTCAATAAACGGAGTGACAATATCTTTTACACTCTCGTTCAATAATTTTGTATAGTTTTCGGCCTTCTCGCGGCGAAGATCACTCCACTCATTCAAATGAGGGAATTTAACATTAAGGATTGCTGCCTGAAGTTCATCAAGACGGCTGTTGTATCCCAGCACATGGTGGTAGTACTTTGGCTTGCTGCCATGTACACGGATGACGCGCATTTTTTCTGCAATTTCATCATCCTTTGTTACGATCATACCAGCATCTCCATATGCTCCAAGGTTTTTAGTCGGGAAGAAGCTGTAGCAAGCTGTTGTTCCCAGTTCTCCAACCTTTTTACCTTTATACAGAGATCCGATTGCCTGGGCAGCATCTTCGATTACAGCAAGATTATGCTTCTCTGCGATTTCTACAATCGCATCCATATCAGCCATTTGCCCATAAAGGTGGACAGGGACGATCGCCTTCGTTTTTTCAGTTATAGCAGCTTCAATTTTCTTTGGATCGATATTGAAGGTTTTAGGATCAATATCAACAAATACAGGAGTGCCGCCTGCTCTTGCGACTGCACCAGCCGTTGCAAAGAAGGTAAAGGATGGTACGATTACCTCATCCCCCTGTGTAACGCCGCAAGCCTGTAAAGAAATATGCAGCGCATCACTGCCGTTGGCTACTCCAATTCCGTGCTTAACTCCGCTATATTCAGCTACATCACTCTCAAGCTTTTTCACATTAGAACCAAGGATGAAATGGGATTTGGACATTACATCATCCAGCGCCTCCATAATTTCGCCTTTAAGTGTTTGATATTGTTCTGTTAAGTCAAGCATTTGTACTTTCATTTTTTTCCCTCTTTCTTTTAATATGAAGCAGCTGCACTGCCTTCAAATTTTTGATATATTCCAACGAGCTTTTTACTTTCTGCTTCCCAATTATAAATGGTTTCAACAGCATGACGGCCATTTCTTCCCATTTGAGCGGCTTCTTCCGGATTTTCTAAAATCCATTTCATTGCCTTGGCTATTTCGTTGACATTCAATGGATCAACGCATATTCCACAATTGTTGTCTTCCACTATTTCCTGCCAGATAGGGAAGTTAGAAGCGATTACTGGGACGCCAGCTGACATGTATTCAAACATTTTAATGGGCAAGGACACGATAAATCGTGGCTCAGGATGCAGCAAGACAAGTCCCATATCAGCTTCAGCTAAAGTCTTTTTTACTCCATCCCTGTCAAGAAACCCTTTAAAATCCGTGTATTTGAAACCTGTCATGTTTCTTACTTCATCCTCTAAAGCCGGTGGTGCAAATGATCCGGCGAGTACAAAGGTACAAGGGATGTCTTCATTAAGCTTTTCAACAGCTTGTACCATTTCCTTTATTCCTCTTAGAACATAGATGCCTCCAATGTAAAGAGCGGTATTTTTAGACTCTTCTACTTTGTCATTATAATCCGCAGACAGTTCATCTAAAAGAGGATAATTGTGAATGGTTATTGTATTTTCATTATAACCTTTGAATCGCTCTGCTATGGTTGGAGTTGCTGTCGAAATCGCATCGAATTTCTTTGAAGCATACTTCTCATAGCTTTTGACCATCATTGAAATCAATCTCCGCAATGGCTTCGGGATCCACTGCTTGGATAAAACCTGTTCGGGGACATCCTCATGTACATCATAAATCACTTTTTTCCCTTTTGCCTTCAGCTTCAATCCGATAGGAATCAATTCTGGATCATGAAAATGATAAACATCCGCATCAATTTCAAGGGCTTTTAAATAAACATGTTTGGTTGTATTACGCATCCTGTCAAGCTGGCCTTTTGCCGCTGACTGGATTCCGCGGATTTTAACTCCAGCCTTCTCAGAATCCTCTACATTGGGGACTACATAATAGACTTCATGGCCAGCCTTTTGCAACGACTGGCATTCTTTTATAAAAATCCGAGTATCATTGGCAGAGTGTACTGATGTTAAGTGGCATACCTTCATTTTTTCACTACCTTAATTAATGATCATCCCTGAATATTTTTTAATAAATCATCGACGATGAATTTCCAGGAATAAGACTCTTCTACAAACTTCCTTCCAGACTGTGAATAGTGCTGATACTCCCGTTCTCCCATCGCTGCACATTCAAGAATTTTACTGGCAATATCATCAGGGTTTTCAGGTTCAGCAACTATACCGCTGTTGTTACTTTCAATTAATTCAGCACTTTCTCCTGCACCGCAGTATAAAACAGGTACACCGCTTGCAAGTGCAGGAAATATCTTCGAAGGTCGAGCTCCTTTAAATAATTCTATATTCCTTAGCGAAACTACCGAAAAATCAGAAATTGAAAAGATATTCGGCATTTCAGTAACCGGGACTGATTCATGAAAAACCAGGTTAGTAAGCTTCAAATCATCTTTTAGCTTTATAAGAGTCTCTTTCTCTGGCCCATCGCCAATGATTAAAAACTTCACATCAGGGTTCTGGCCTTCAACAATTTTTGCAGCCTTCAGAACAGAATCCAGTCCCTGTGCATAACCCACCCTGCCGGCAAATGTAAACACTTTCTTGCCTTCAAATCCTAGTTTTTCTAGCCAATGTCTGTTTGGTTCTCTAGGGGCAAAGGTTTCTGTGTTAACTCCATTCGGAAGAAGGAAAACTTGTTCCCTCCTCTTCCCCTTTTTAACCATATACTCGAGGATTCCTTCAGTAGCCGTGGCAATTTTCCAAGACTTCTTGTAGAGCCAGGTTTCAAGTAATTCAGCCATCTTTATAAATGTCTTATTTTTTAATATACCCAGTTCCACAGCAGACTCAGGCCAGATATCGGCAACATTGAACACGAACTTTGCTCTTTTAAATTTTGAAGCAAAGTAGCCTGTAATCCCTAAAAACAATGGTGGAGATGTACAAATAATCACATCAGTTTTCTGTGATTTAAATACCGAATAAAAAGCGCTGAATGTAAAAGAAAAATAAGAAATCAGCCTTAGCCAAAAGCTTCCTTTTGGACTCGGATAAATCCAGCTTCGATGCACCGGAATCCCATCCAGATGCTCAAATTGATAAAACTTCCCCTTGTATTCATCAGGAATGATTCCGTCAGGATGATGAGGAAATGCTGTCAGCACTTCTACTTCATAGCCACGTTTAATCAGCTCCCTGCTAACCTCATAAAGCCTGATTTGTGGAGCCCCTGTTTCAGGAGGGAAGTTCTCACTTAAGAAAGTAATTCTCATAATGATTAAACCTCTTTGTTGAAATGCTCAACTATTTTAACTGAAGCTTGTCCATCCCCAAAATAGTCATTGTATGCAGGATGAACTTCTTTTTGGATTGCTGTCAATATTTTATCCACATCTGTACCTGTAAGGATATTAGCGTCATCCTGGAGTGTTTCAACCCATTCTGTCTGTTCACGTAAGGTGACACACGGGATTTCAAGGAAATAAGCTTCCTTTTGCATGCCTCCGGAATCAGTAATAATCTTCTTCGCATTACTTTCAAGCGAAAGGATATCAAGATAACCTACAGGATCGATTACCTGTAAATCAGGTACGGAAGCAAGGTCAATTCCCATGCCGCTTAAAATATTTCTTGTACGTGGATGAATCGGCCATATCTTTTTGCCTTCAATTTTTGAAAATGCTTCGATAATATTTTTGATATTTACAGGATCATCAGTATTTTCGGCACGATGGACAGTAATTAAATAATATCCACCTTTTTCAAGACCATTTTCGGCTAAAATTGTTGACTTTTCTTCTGAAAGATTGCGGTTATAAAGAACAGCATCATACATGACATCGCCAACATTAAAGACGTTTCTCGTTACATTTTCGTTTTGCAGATTTTGAACCGCTGTATCTGTTGGACAGAATAGGTATTCAGAAATATGGTCCGTCATGATTCGGTTAATTTCTTCAGGCATCCTTTTGTTAAAGCTTCTTAAGCCAGCTTCAATATGGATAACTGGAATATGCAATTTTGCTGCTGCCATCGCCCCAGCGATTGTAGAGTTGGTGTCACCGTATACAAGCAGGTAGTCTGGCTTTTCATCAAAAATGATATTTTCAATTCCCTCAAGCATAACAGCAGTTTGCTTTCCATGAGTGGATGAACCCACATTCAAATGATAGTCAGGTTTGGGAATGTTCAATTCATCAAAGAAAATATCACTCATATTTTTGTCATAGTGCTGTCCGGTATGGACATATATTTCTGTATGTAATTTTCTAAGCTCTCTTGATACCGGAGCAGCTTTAATAAATTGAGGCCTTGCTCCGATCACGGTCAGAAACTTCATAAAGAATCCCCTTTGTTTTAAGACATATGAAGAAGTAGCATAGAATTTCCTCTATGCTACTTATCCAATTTAGTTTATAGCTTAATGTATTTTTCTGGTTTTTGATAATTTTTCATTGCGTTTCTTGTATCGAACAGGACTTTGCTGTATTTGCCGATCATATCATAATCAAATGATGTATGATCAGTTGTTATCATAACAAGATCCGCTTCTTCAAGGACCTGCTGAGTAAGCTCCACAGTTTCTACAACCAAATCGCAAGAGCGGAATGAAGTCACGTGTGGGTCACATACCATCAGTTCTGCTCCTTCATTTCTTAGTGTTTCAATAATAGGAAGAACTGGAGATTCCCGTACATCATCAATATCCTTCTTGTATGCCACTCCAAGGATTGCAATTTTCGAACCTCTCAATGCCTTACCTTCACCATTAAGTGCATACATTGCCTTATTTACTACAAATTCAGGCATACCATTGTTGATTTCGCCAGCAAGCTCAATCAAACGAGTATGGTAGTTATACTCCCTTGCTTTCCATGTAAGATAGAATGGGTCGATAGGGATGCAGTGTCCGCCAAGACCAGGTCCTGGATAAAAAGCCATAAAGCCGTATGGCTTTGTTGCAGCAGCATCAATGACTTCCCACACATCAATGCCCATTTTGTTGCATAGGATCGCCATTTCATTAGCTAATGCAATGTTAATATGTCTGAATGTATTTTCAAGGATTTTTTCCATTTCAGCGACTGCCGGGCTAGAAACCTGGTGAACATCGCCTTCAAGCACACTTTTATACATTTCTGACGCAATTGCAGTACATGCAGGAGTAATCCCACCGACTACTTTAGGAGTATTCTTTGTATTATAATGCTTGTTGCCTGGATCAACACGTTCAGGTGAGTAAGCAAGGAAGAAATCTTCTCCACACTTCAAGCCGCTGCTTTCAAGAATCGGCTTGAGAACCTCTTCTGTAGTGCCTGGATAAGTAGTACTTTCCAGTACAATCAGCATTCCTTTATGAAGATATTTCGCGATCTCTTTACCAGAGCTTTCTACATATGAAGTATCAGGCTGCTGATAAGTATCAAGAGGAGTTGGAACGCAGATAGCTACAGCGTCAACTTCCTGTATTTTTGAGTAATCAATTGTAGCAAATAGCTTTTTGTCTTGGACAATTTCCTTTAATTCTTCGTCAACAACATCCCCAATGTAGTTGATACCTTGATTAACCATGTCCGCTCTTTTTTGCTGGACATCAAAGCCGATAACCTGGTATCCCGCCTTTGCCTTTTCTACAGCAAGAGGAAGGCCAACATATCCCAAGCCTACTACACCGATTGTAGCCGTTCTATTCGTAATTTTTTCCATAAGTTCCTGGCCGGTTTGGCTTAATTGTACTTGTTCATTCATTTTTAATCCCTCATTCTTCTCATTAATTTATTTTAACAGGTTTATTGGAATTTGCTGATTCATAAAAAGCCAGGACCAGCTCAAGTGCTTTTCTACCATCAAGCCCAGTAACGATTGGCTCTCGGTCCTCTTTGATCGCCTCTACCATATCTTCAATAATGCACAAATGTCCAGGCTTCCCTATAGGATCATTTTTTACAGTTTCTACAATATCATTCACGGCTGCATCTGTCATATCCTGAACATTCCAATGTTCAACAAGACTGGCTGTTTTGCCGCCAACCTTTATAGTCCCCGTTTCGCCGAAAACACTGATCGTTTCTTCAAGGTTAGATGGATAAATCGTAGTGGCTGCCTCTACTATACCCAAAGCGCCATTTTTAAAACGAATGACTCCAGTCGATACATCCTCAGATTCTATGTCACGAAGCCTTGTAGCTTCCATACTGTAGATCTCTTCAACATCACCCATCAGCCAAAGGATCAAATCAAGATTGTGAATGGCCTGGTTCATCAACACACCACCATCAAATTCCTTCGTGCCTCGCCAAGGAGCTTGTTTATAATATTGATCGTTACGATTCCATCTTACGGTTGCATTGGCATGGCTGAGTTTACCAAGCTTTTGTTCATCCATTGCCTTTTTAAGCTCAATCATTACTGGACGGAAACGGTTTGGGTGTACCACTGACAATTTCACATTGTTTTCTTTGCATGCATTAATAATTGCATCTGTATCCTCAAGTGTCATTGCAATTGGCTTTTCAACAACGATATGTTTCTTGGCGTTTGCTGATTCAACAGCAATATTTGCGTGGAAACCACTAGGAGTACAAATATTTATGACATCTACTTCATCATTTTTCAGCAGTTCTGAAAGCTGTGTATAACCTTTTACATTATATTGCTCGATAAATGGTTCCATTTTAGAAGGGTCTGTATCACACACAGCAACAAGGTTTGCACCTTCTGCTTTAGTGACCGCCTCCGCATGCTTATGGGCAATATGGCCACAGCCAACGATCGCGAAATTAACCATGATTATATCTCCTTCACAATTTATTTAGTCGTCAGAGGGTTTTTATCTAAAACCTGTTAACTCCTAATTAACTTTTTGAAAAATTTTTGCCTTAATAACAACTTTTTAACTAAAGAGATGTCTTCTCTTTTAAATAAGAGGAACTTTGTAAATGCTTCTCCTGTAACTTTCTTAAAAAGCACTGCCTTGATTACAAAACTCAGGCTATATGATATAGATGTAGCAATAGCTGCACCTGTTGCCTCGTACATAGGAATTAAAACAATGTTTAAAATGGTGCTGAAAATCACATTAAAAATTGAAACATACATATTGATTTCCGGCTTCCCTCTGGCTGCTATATCGTTAGATAATATCTTTTCCACAGCGAGGAACGAAATCCCCGGTAGAAGAATTTTTAAAAAGAACGGTGTCTCTTTATATTGATTCCCTAAAACCGGAGCCAAGAAATCAATTACGAAAAAAATAACCACTGAAAAAAGAAGCATGAAGATCATCGTGAACCTGCTGACAATCGATGTCAGGTGGTTCCGTTCTTCCTCTGTACCCATGGAAGCAATTCTCGGCAGTAAGACAGAAGATATAGATTGAGTAAATACTGACAGCTTTTCACCAAGGGTCAAGGCTGTAAAATAAAGGCCAACTGCTGTATTGCCAACAAAAAAACCAAGCAAATATATATTAATCCGGTAATTCATAAAGGTTACCAGGTTGCTCATATAAGATTTAAACCCGTAATGAAATGACTTTCTCAAATATGGAACATTTAATTTTAGATTATCCCTGGTCAAATTAAATCTTTTTACACTGAATACAAGAATAAATAGAAGGGTTAATGCATGACCACTTATAAAAGCAATTAAAGCCCCCATCAGTCCAAAATCGAATATAACGATTAAGATCAATACAAGTAAAAGGTTCGTAATCTGAGTTACGACCAAGATGGTATTGAATACTTTAAAATCCTGGATCCCCTGAAAAATAGTCTGAAAAAAAGTGTTCATCAACATAAAAGGAATCGCAATCAGGATAAAGTAAACGTAAGAGTGATCATCAATATCCTTAAATAACAGATCTCCAAAAAAATAAATGGCAATAAAGCCTGCAATGACCCCAATGATGCTAAGGATCACACCAATAATCAAATTATTGAAGAAGCTTTCACCCGGATCAATTTCCTGCCTGCTTACATAATAGACCGTAGAAATGTTTATCCCTAAATTAATGAACATCATCAGGATTGCGGGAAAGTTTGTTATTAACGCATACTCACCCTGTAATTCCGGCCCAAGCATCCGGGCGATTATGATGATAAGAAGCGTTCCAATCACAATGCTTGTAAACTGACGAACAAGAGTAATGAAACTATTCTTTAAAAAACTGTTTGGCTTTGTCATGAATCTATTCCACCATTATCACCTGAAATTTTCGCTGCAAATACAGAGTAATTCTTTTCCGCATTATACTTTTCATTCCATGTCTGGAAAGCAGCCTTTCGGTAGCCTTCCCTTTTATCTAATGGTAGACGAGATTGACTGTCGAGAAGTTTCGTTAGTTCATTAATTTCGAAATCATTAGGGATTAATTCACCATTTGTTTCATTCACCAGCTCACCTGTTCCGCCGACATCTGTCGCGACCGCAGGTATCCCGCAGCTAAATGCTTCCATTATTGATACAGGAATTCCTTCACTAGAGCTGACATTAATGAAAAGGTCTACAGGGTTCTTAAGATAATATGGGACAATTTCATCATTCGCCATATTTCCTGTGAACTCATACGTAATATTTTGAGGAAGTCCTTTTGCAAGACCTTCCAATTCATTTAGCCCTGGGCCCCCTCCAATATGGGTCCAGTGAATTCTCTCCTCGCACCCAGCAAGGCTTTTCACCAGGAGATCAAGCCGCTTAACTGGAACTATATAAGAACAGCTGACGATACGGAATATACCATCAGCAGAAACCTGTGAGGTTCCTTCCGGATTCAAGGTTCCCAGTCGAGCAACTTCAAGCTTTGAGCTTTCTCGGCCTGCTTGTCCTGCTAGATACTCAGCCCCATTCTGGGAAATCAAAAATAGCTTATCCAGGTTATTAATGACCGTATGCTTATAAGGCAGAAATGGAGGACTGTGACGATAATCATAAATGTCCCCCCCATGCCCCCTGGAAATCGCATAAATGTCAGGGTACCTTTCCTTTAGCAGCCCTATTCCCGGCGCAAGGGATAACCAATAGGAGTAGACCACAAATTTTGATGAATTATAGTCCTTAATTATCTTTTCTTGTATGTAATTACGAAGATGGAGCGCATTCGCTGTCCACGACATCAGTTTGCCGAAGCCCTTAATTCCAAACTTCCTTGCCCTGGTGCCTTCCTTAAGAAACCATTTTCGACCTTGTTCATCACGAACTCCGCTCATCTTAAAAGAAAAAGTATTCTTTTTTTGAAAAGACGGAATCAAATGAATTACAGCATTTGCAGGCAATTCTCTTTTTTGGGAATGGTCTGCACTGTTTACCGGGATAATATGTACTTTGAGAAACTTTTCACATAAAAAATCCAATTCGAGTTTTAAAAACTCCTCACCTGGATAAAATGGATATCGATTCGTAATTAAAATCAATTCCTTTTGCATGTCTCATCACTCAAATCACAAGAAGATTTGAAAAACCGTTTGTAAGCTGTGCCACAAACGGTTTTCCGTTTTAATGTTTTCCAGTTACTTTTCGGTACATCTTAATTAATGGTTTGTGACGCTCATTTACCAGCCCAATAAGTTCTGCGATAATCTGGAAAAGCAAGAGCAAACCGAATACAATCAGCAGAGACCCCCATAAGGTGGATGTTTCAAACATAACTGCTGCTGCACTGAAAAGAATACCTAATGCATAAATAACTAAAACTGTATTGCGATGGGAAAGCCCGATCGCCAATATGCGATGGTGCAAATGGCTCTTATCGGGAGCCCCGATTGGTTTCTTATTCACTACCCTGCGAATAATCGCGTAGGTTGTATCAAATATAGGTACACCTAATATTATTATTGGCACAATAAAGCTAAATAATGTAACACTCTTGTATAAGCCGAGCAGCGAAAGTATCCCTATTGAATATCCTAAAAACAACGCCCCGGTATCTCCCATGAATATTTTGGCCGGGTGGAAATTGTAAAAAAGAAACGCAATGGTACTTCCCAATAAAATAAGCGCAAGAGCTAATATAAGCGACTTGCCTGCGGCACCTGCCATAAATGCAACGGTCGCGATCCCGATTGAAGAGATCCCAGCAGCCAGGCCGTCCAGACCATCAATCAAGTTAATTGCATTTGTAATGGCGACAATCCAGAAAATTGTTACAGGAATCGCCCAAATCCCAAGATTAATTTTTGCCAAAAAAGGTATACTTATGAAGTCAATTGTTAATCCTGTACTTACGACAATTCCTGCAGCAACAATTTGACCCATGAGCTTTACCTTTGCTGATAGCTCATATTTATCATCCAAAATACCAAGGATGATAATTAAAACGGCACCTATAGAAATACCTGTGAGCTTTTCGTGATGCAGTCCAGCAGCAAAAAATCCGGCAACCACGCCAAGGAAAATAGCTAGCCCGCCAAGGCGAGGCATTACTTTAGCATGGACTTTTCGATGATTCGGTTTATCAGTCGCACCAATTTTGTGCGCAAATTTTATTACTAATGGTGTGAGTACCATAACGGTTAGGAACGAAACAAAAAAACCGATGATTAACTGTGCAGTCATGTAGACTTCCCCTCTGTAAAAAGGTAAATTCAAACCCTAACTAAGTGTACCATAATCCAACTATTATTCAATTTTTTATCCGTTAATTTTTGGTTACATTTATTTCAGGGCCTGTCATATCCTTGTTATTATTTTTCCTTTTTGGCATGGGACGAAACATTAATACAATCTTTATTTTTATCCTGTATGACGATAATGTCAATTATTTTTATTTTCCATATAAAAACCACTTCTAAAACGTTGTAATAAAAGGAAAACCCTATCGGATATAAAATCCAATAGGGATATTTATTATTGTTTATTGAAATAACTAATAATGCCTCTATACACTGCATCAGCAGCTTTCTGTCTGAAAGTTGGGTCTGCCAATAGGTCTGCATCACCTTTATTGGAAACAAAGGCTACTTCAACTAGAACACTCGGGATTTTCGTGTCTTTAATAACTCTAAAATCTCCATGTTTTACACCGCGATCATAAGTACCAAGAGTAGCTATAAGTTCCTTTTGTATCTCTTCTGCTAACAGCTTGCTGTCAGCAGATTCGTAAGTGCTATTCCACCATGTTTCTGTACCGTGTGGTGAAGATGTCGAATAGGAATTGACATGCATACTAACAAAAATATCAGCACCTGAACTGTTTGCCTGTGCTACCCTTTCGTTTAATGACGGGTAGGTATCCCCAGTCCTCGTCATTAAAACCTTGGACATAGTGCTTGTCAATCGGGATTGAATTCTTTTTGACATATCGAGGACTAAATCTTTTTCGACTATCTTTGTGCCATTGCTTGTAGAACCGCTTGCACCTGGATCTGATCCTCCATGGCCCGCATCAATCATGATAGTTTTCCCTACCACCGAAACTGCTAACGAATTAAATATACCATCCGAAACAGAAGCCGGACCTCCATATACAAAGAAACTTTGGTACCCATTATTGATAATGGCATTCCTCGTTTCGTTTGGAATTGAAGTTGATGTAGTAAGAAGAATCGGCTCATTACGTTTTGCGGCAAAAACCGCACCCGTTAATGCATCCGCGAATGTCATACCAGTTGCGATAGAAGATTGTGAACGTGTACTGAAATATTTATTCGCAATATTGGCAGCTACCTCAAAACGGTTCCTTCCATCTATGCGATTGGGATTAGGAACACTATTATAAACTGTGCTGGAAACACTGCCTTCTCCTCCAACAATGATTGTTTCGCTTACGCCCCATTGGTTAATGATATTTCTTGTGGAATCCGGCAGCGTATTTGTGTTGGTAAGCAATATAGGATAGCCGTTTCTTGCAGCATACGGAGCAATTGCCAGTGCATCCGGAAAATTCAATCCATAGGCAAGAACCACTTTGCTGCTTTGACCAATATGCAATGCAATATTATTAGCAACCTCAAACCGGTTAGCTCCTGCAATTCTTTCAACCTTAATACCCATATTTTGAATGTCATTTAATACATTCTCTGATATGCTTCCTGTACCCCCAACCGCAATTACGGAAGTTGCACCCAATCTAGCAATTTCTGTTTTTGTTGCTGCAGTCAATACTCCTGGCTGAGTTAATAGAATAGGCGCATTATATTTATATGCCAACGGCGCCGCAGCCAAGGCATCTGCATATGCATCATAATTAGCAATGATTACTGTATTTGCCGATGGCCACCCCTGCTTAGAAACATTTACCGCAACCTCAAACCGATCCTGTCCACCCAACCTTGTTGTGTAACCTTCTGCTGACGCCGGTAGTACAGCCATAAAGCAAAAAGCAACAGCGAACAGAAAAGTTACATAAACTTTTTTCATTTTTTTGCCTCCCTAGTTGTTATATCTCTCTTATTTTATCGGAGGGTTTCGACAAATTTCTATATTTTTTCCAAAGAAAATATAAATTGGTTAATTAGAATTATATTTTTATATCTAATACAGCACTATTCTAAACACAAAGACCCGTGGAGATAGCCACGGGCCTTTCAATTCTAGTTTTCAATTTTTAATTTTTCTAGTGCATTGATAGTCATTAATTCTATATTTTGATTATATTTCCCTTTATCCGTGTGCCCATATGGATCCAAAAACCAATTCCAGTAGAAGGTTCCTACTGAAAATACTTTTCTTCCATCCGGGTGGTTATACCAAATAATATCAGACAACCCATCTTTTCCATAAAGAACAACAGGGGATCTTGCTATATATTCTACATTCTCAGTGAAAATTGACCGGTCAACTTCTCCGCCAACTACTCCATCAATCTTGTCACCATTTTTCAATCCTGTTCCATTATAGATCCAGTGGTCTGCGTTTGTTACAACGAGCGGCATCGTTTTTTCTGGTATGCCTCTATACATGGTTCCAAATAGATATTCTTCCGCTCGGTTAACCGGTGAACTTCTGAATTGAGTCGTTACCTGTGATGGATCAATTTTATTATAAGGATCTTCAGCTGCACGATTTTTGTAAGATACCATTGTTCTTCCACCATCTTCAAGACGAACCTGCCAGTATCCAATATTTGCATTAAATAAGGCTAAATCCATGGAGGGCAGGTTTTCAATATTGTCTCTCATTTGCTTGGACCAGTATTCATCATGGCCAGCGATAATTAAATTTTTTGCATTTATATTGGTAAGAACACCATTATGAACATCCGAATCAGTTACAAATGTTAAACTATAGCCCTTTTTCTCGAGCCATCTTATAAGATTATATTCGAAAGTAAAGAACTCTCCCGCACCCCAATAGTTTTTATATGGCCTGTTAAATGATAGCTTAACAGCAGCTTCTTTATTGGTGCTATTATATCCGTAAAGGCTTTTACCGCCCCAGTTATTATAGGCATGGTAAGTGTTTGTAGCTATTAAAACCGTAAAGTCCGCTTTAGGATTTTGTTCTCTTACGGTAAATGGTATAAAACTTGCTTGCTTATTCTTTTGTACGATTTTCGCTAAGTAAAATCCACTTTCCCAATTCGATGGAATTTGATAAGTAAGTGATGGATTCCAACGTGCATTGAGAGTCACAGGATCCGGGGAATTCTTTTGAAGTTGTGCCGGTAATCCAGTTTTAGTACCTTTCAGTACTCCCCCTTTACCCTCATAGTAACCCATTCTGTAAAATTCCAGGTGATATGGCTGGTCACTATTTATATAAAAAGATAAAGACTGCCCGGGCAATACTGAGTGCGCAGAAGTATAACCTTGCAAACCATAACCCGCCCAGTTCTTCATCGTCCAATCGCCAGCTAGGTAAATGATATTGTTATTTACCGAGGCAGTACCCCCTAAAACTAAAACATCAGTTATCATTCTATCAATCAGAGCAGTTTGAGTAGTATCTGCCAATGAATTGGGCCATGTCAATAGGATTGAAGCATTCTCTTTTGCAGCTAACACTGATCCAGTTAAAGCATCGGCAAAAGTCAATCCATTTGCGATATACACTTTAGAAGTAGGATTATATTGCATAAAAATATTCTTCGCTACTTCAAAACGATCCTTTCCACCAACTCTTTTTGGTTGAGGGAGCTGATTATAAACCTTTGCACTTACACTCCCTTCCCCACCACTCACAAGCGTGCTTTGTACTGCGCGACTTTTCAGGGCTTCCTGTGTTTCAGCAGGGAGAACGTCCTTGTTTGTTAACAAAATCGGAAGACCATTTCTTGCTGCATAAGGAGCGATTGCAAGCGCATCCGGGAAGTTCATACCATAAGCAACTATAGCTCCTTTAGAAGGGTCCATTTTTCCAGCAATATTTTTCGCTACTTCAAACCGGTTTTTTCCATCTATTCTCGTTATAGTTTGTACCCCAGTTTGTTTAATCTGCTCAATCAGGCTAGGGTCAAGACTCCCTGGCCCTCCAACTAGAATGACTTCCTGTGGATTCAGCCTTTGTATTTCATTTTTGGTAGCCGTAGTCAACACTTTAGGCTGTGTCAATAAAATCGGTGCATTCTTCTGATATGCAAAAGGAGTTGCTGCTAAAGCATCAGCAAAAGCTAAATAGTTTGTAAGTATGACAGTTTCGGTTTTAGTACCTGCAGGCCAGCCCTTTTGTGAAACCTTCACAGCTACCTCAAATCGGTCTTTACCATCAAGGCGTTCGGCTGCACTTGCAAGATCATTATCCGCAAAGCCAAAGAACCAGAGAGAAACCAACACCAGTAATAATAATTTTTTAGGCAATTCTATTCCTCCGAGTAAAAAGTAATCTATTTTAATATTATTATTAATTTAAAAAAGCAGAACCCTTTTAAAGGCTTCTGCTTTTCTAGGACTAATTTAAAGGTTTTACACCTTTTGAATGAATATAGACTTCATGTCCGTTTGATTCAGAAATAATTTTATACCATAGTGTACTTTCTTCGTAGATATCTCCCTGTTTTTCACCTAAAATCACCACAGGAATATTTGCATTTGGATAAGTATAAACAATTGTAGCGTTCCAGTTTGTATCCCACCGAACCTTAAACGTTTCTGTTGTTGCCATTACCCGATACTTTCCAAACTCCCTACCGCCTAGATATTTATCAATTTTATACATATGGGCTGCAACTCTAGAACCCCAATTTGGATCAGAAGCGTATCTAACATTGATTCCGATTCCTTTGTGTCCAGGAACGCCACCATTATAGCGGTAGTCTGTAGTTTTTGTGTATCCATTGGACATATAAACATTGGCAAATTCTACTACGCTTTCAGCAAACGTATCAAATCCTTCTGCCGAACTTTCTGGATTGGAATCGTAAGCCTTTATGCCATAAAGGTTGCGTTTTGCAGTAGCAATATCACTTACTCCCCATGCACTTTCATGAATAGCTGTAGCGAGGATAAACAATGCATTAATATTGTAATCAGTTTGCGCTTTAAGCATTGCATCAATTAACTCACGTTGTCTTAAAGGACTTTGACGCCCCTCTCTAGTCTCCCAAGCTCTAATTTCAGAGTTATTATTTATATAACCTAACAAATCTTCTGACGTGTAAGATGTCTTAGTTCTTATAGGGAGGTACTGAAAATATTGCCTATATTTTCCTGCGTATTGCCCATTTGATAACGAGAAATTGTATCCATCCCAGCTGAAATAACTTGTTCCTGTGGCCATAAAGCTTGGGGCCTTCCCTACAACCGTGCTCACATTATTTACTTTGTGAATCAAATCTCCATTGCTTACATAGTAATAACTTCGATTCTTTACTGCATTCCACGGAAGCATTCTTACTTGTGATTGATAGACATAACCTTCAAAGTCAGCAACCTGAACTTTTACTCTCTCATTATCACCTGAGATATATTGCATTTCTGTATTAGGCGCAACATATGTAAGGTATCCACCTTCAGCATTGTAAATAGTTACAGTTGATTTACCAAATGAAGGCGATGCATATACCATACCATATCGCATTTTAACTATTTGATTTCCAAATACAGCTACTTCATTATTATAAGCTAATGGAATAGCATCCATAGAATTATAATTTGTGTTATTTACCATCAACGTACCATCATCATTTACAACTGCTTTCCTGTAGCTGATAAGTGAAGTTACGGTCTGGTCTGGAACTGAGGCTGGTCCACCTAATAGTGTCAAATTATACTTTGAATAATTGAAAATCGTATTTTGGATTGAAGGCATTGCCCTATCTGGATGTGATAATAATATTGGCGCGTGATTTTTTGCAGCCAATACAGATCCGGTTAATGCATCTGCAAATGTTAATCCGGTAGCAATAAACGCTTTATTGTTTGAAGTGCCATAATTAAGGGTACTAACAATATTAGCTGCTACTTCGTATCGGTCTTTCCCACCTATACGCACTGGGTTTTTGCCATTGTCCTTCAATTCATTGAAAATATTATCGCCAACACTTGCAGGACCCCCAGAAATAACAGTATTAGTGACAGCAGTATTATAAAGTGCCGGTTTAATAACATCTGGAACTTTATCAGCAGTAGTCAATAAAATTGGGTAGCCATGCTCTGCAGCATAAGGTGCTATAGCTAAAGCGTCAGGGAAATTCATGCCATAAGCAAGAATGGCTTTATTCGCAGCAGGAAACTCATCTGCAATATTTTTAGAAACCTCAAAACGGTCTCTTCCACCAAAACGTTTAATAGGAGTTACTCCTATTCGTTTTAAATCCTCTTCGACTTTGGTGTAAACACTGCCAGTACCACCAACTATAATAGCCTTTGTTGCTTTTAATCTCTTTATCTCTGTTTCGGTTTCTTTCGTAAGATAATCTTTATGGGTTAAAAGAATCGGTGCATTATACTTTATTGCTAAGGGAGTTGCAGTTAAAGCATCTGCAAAAGCACCATAATATGAAATAATGACGGTATCGGCAGTACTCCAACCAGTTTGCGAAACACCGACAGCCACTTCAAAGCGGTTTGCCCCTCCAATTCTATCAATCGTGGTAGCTCCGGAATCTGCTGCTTCTACTCTATTTAAATGCGCCGCATTAAAAAGAGATATAGATAAGACAAAACACACAAAGATGCTTAAAAATTTTCTCACTTTTTGTCCCCCAAATTTTATTCTATTTTCATGTGGCTACTAAACTCTACAACCTTTACAAATTCAGACAATATTATTAAAATACCATCTCCTTTTTTACAAGTATATTTCTAATCTATCAAAATTTTACAGAACCGTAAATGGGTTATAGGTAACTTTATCATTTTTTGTCTATTTATCTAATGAATATATTGAGAGTTTTGAGGCAAGACATAAAAATTACTTTTCCGTCCCAAAACAAAAAGGAATAAACCTTTTTCCACAAGGTTTATTCCTTACCTTTATATTAATAATGAATATTAACATATGGTATCTGCTGCAACTGGTCAAACTGACTTTTTACAGAATGATAGCCACTCCCGTAAAATCCATTCATTGGATTGAAATTTTTATAAACATTTATACCATTTAATAAACTTTGATTATCCTGTGTTTGGATTTTTTTAGTTTTAAAAGGCACTCTTGCTTTAGCAAAGCGATCTGTATATATAGATAAAAAATAGGTTGTCTTTAAGGGATGAATTTCACCTTTCTCTTCCTTCTCCTTTATTATTGCACCAATAAGAGCATGAGGAGCATGCCTGTCATACCATGACATGGTCCTGAATTCAGCTTCAGGAAATTGACTATGGTATTTTTCAATAATCCTGCTTATATTACTCTTATTGAATTCCCCTGAAGAGAGAGTTTCTAAAAATATATTTTCCTTTTTAACACCCAAAGCTTCTGAAGCAAGTTTAAAGTCATTACTTCTTATTTCTCCAAATTCATTTCGATCCAGGTGACCATGTAAAAATGATTCTTTATGAGGATCATGGTATACTCCATGCCACGTACATTTTACTGGACCAAACAGCGGATATATATGACTGGATTGTTCATCGTACAGCCCATTAATTACTTCCCTAGCGGTAGAATCTTCACCTTGGGACAAGAGGAGAACAAACACTTCTCTGTTGTTTTTTATCTGATTTATAATATCTACCCCAAATGTAAGCACTTCATCATCGGCATGTGGCACTAAATAAATTATAGGATTATCTGATTGTTTATGATATTGAATATCCGAGACTGCATCCTCGCTTACTGAGCCCGTTCCTCCTAAAATAGAATAATTTGGAATAGAAAATTCTTTGAAAATATTTAAAGTTAGTTCAGGTGTATAGTCGCTTAGTGTTAAAAGCAAAGAGGCATTTTCCTTTGCAGCAACTACTGATCCAGTCAACGCGTCAGCAAATGTTAAACCAGTCGCTATATATATTTTTTCAGTAGGAGTTTTAAGTGTTTTTACAATATTTGCAGCTACCTCAAAACGATCTTTCCCTCCAACTCTTAAAGGGGCAGGCAGGTTATGTTCAACCTGCGGGGTAACACTTGCCTCTCCACCAATAATAAATGATTGTTTAGTACCTTTTTCACGCAATAAAGTTGCTATAGGACTTGGCAATACTGAGGGTATAGTCAACAAGATAGGCATTTGCTGAGTTGCGGCGTAAGGAGAAATAGCCAGGGCATCAGGAAAATTAAGTCCGTTAGCGATGATAACTTTTTCCCATTGGTTAATCTTTAGAGCTATATTAGCAGAAACTTCAAACCTATTTTTGCCTCCTATTCTTTCAATATTAGTAATTCCCATAGAGTTAAGTTGCTCTATTACTTTATTTGAGATACTGCCTTCCCCACCAATAACGAAAACCTTTTTTGGTGATAAACGGTTAATTTCCTTAACAGTCTCATCTGTTAAACGATCCGGGAGAGCTAACAAGATGGGAGAGTTATTTTTGTATGCGAGCGGACCAGAAGATAAAGCATCAGCAAAAGCAGTATGGTTAACTATAAATACTGAGTCAGATATCGACCACTTTTGTGACAAACTGACTGCAACTTCAAAGCGGTTCTTCCCTCCAAACCTATCCGGTAAAGCATCAGCAAATGATTTCTCTGTATTTCCCAGAAACAAAAACAAAAATGCGCAAAACATTACTACTAACCTTTTCAAAATTTTCCCCCATTTTTTCTTTTTTCTTGGTTGACTGATAAATAATATGAAATGAAGTTCTAAAAAATACTAAATAATGTCTAAGAAAACCGGATTCACAAAATCCAGTTTTCTAAACTAATTTCTATAAAAATCCTCAATAGATTGCGCTAGCTTAATTGCCCTTGCCTGTTGGATATCCTGATTGGCTAATAAAGTAACTTCCTGTTGATTTGACACAAAGCCAAGTTCAATCAAAACAGAAGGCATCTTAGTCCATCTAGCAACAAAGAAATTTTGATCTATAAAACCTCTATTTGAAATTTGCGGGGTGGTAAGAGCTGCTCCAAAAAGCTGTGCTAATTTCTTAGATTCAGAGGCTGCCAAGCTTGGTGAAGTTGTATCGTAAGCAATCGTTTGTCCCATGTAGCTAATAGAACTTTGTACGCCACCATTGGAAACCACGAAGGATTTATTTGGTGTATCTTCCCTAACAAATTCATATCTTTTCCCATAAGAAATAACATATACGTCCTGTGTTTCGATTCCTGGACGATAGCTACTGTAGTGAGTGCTTAATCCTTTGGCGTTCTGATCAACACTTCCGTCATGATGCAGGCTTATGAATAAATCGACTTGAGCATTATTCGCAATATTTGCTCGATCCTCTAATGATAAATACAGGTCTTGATTAGGATTACGAGTATATTGTATGGTTGCTCCACGGTTTGTTAATTCCCTGCTTAATTTCAAAGCAAATTGACTGTTCAAATGCTTTTCGATATAACCAAAGTGACTTGCTCCTGGATCCTGGGCACCACCGTGTCCCGGATCCAGCATAATCTTTTTACCTGCCAAGGGAAGTCTACTGAACATTTGTGACACAATCGAATCAGGTACTGATGCAGGACCACCCAATATCACATAATTACTGATATTCTTTTCTTGTATTAAATTCCTGATGGATTGAGGAACTGATGCAGGGTGAGATAGCAGCAAAGGAGCCTGCTCCGTTGCAGCCAGCACAGAACCAGTTAATGCATCTGCAAAAGTTAATCCTGTAGCTATATATACTTTTTCAGTAGAGATATTAAAGGTTTTTATGATATTAGCAGATACCTCAAATCGATCCTTCCCACCAATACGCGTAGGATTGGGAAGCCCAGATTCTATTGATTGAGAAACACTTCCGGTTCCGCCAATTATGTAAGTTTTATTTTTTCCAGCTAGAGCCTGTACTGTGGGTGTTGTAAGGTCATTTTTATTACTAAGTAGTATCGGGGCCCCAACGCTTCCCGCGTAGGGTGATATAGCTAAGGCATCAGAAAAATTAAGCCCGTAAGCAATAAAGGCAGTATCCGAAGTTATAAATGAAGCGATATTCTTTGAAACCTCAAAGCGGTCTTTTCCACCGATTCTTTCTACCTCTGGAATTTTCAATTCCTGTTCAAGCTGAACTTTAACAGATGAAGAGACACTGCCTTCTCCACCAACAATAATTACTTTTTCAGGTTTTAGAAAATTCAGTTGATCTCTGGTTTTAGGTGTAAGAAACCCTGATTGAGTTAACAGTATTGGAGCCCCTAACTGTTTTGCCAGAGGACCTGCAGTCAATGCATCCGCATAAGCATCGTAATTGGATAAAACAACTGTGTGTGTACCACTCGGCCAGCCAGCTTTAGCAATATTCCCAGCTACATCAAAACGATCTGCACCAGAATACCTGATACCTTCTGCCTCAGAAGACTGTGGTAATAAAAGGGCAGATAACAAAAAAAGAGATGTAAAAACAATAATGTATAACTTGAGTTTGTTCAATAGAATACCTCCGTTAAAATAGTCTGTAATCAATCATCCTATTAACAAATAATTACCATTTATTTATACCATATTACCCACCTATTATTCTAGGTATTTTTTCAATATACAATTCTAGTTTTTGTAAAAAATATTTTTTATACCCATTGTTTATAAAGAGTTAAACGCTTATTATTAATATTTGTAAGAAACTTTCCCTTCGACAAAACGTCTAATATTTCGTCATAAGAAAATACAATAATTTATTAGGTTATTGTTCAAAATAGGAGGCAATAAAATGAGTTCAAGATTGGACAATAAGACAAAAAAGAAAAAACGGAGATGGCTTCGGGTTTTAATTTTTAGTTTTGTGTTTTTATTAACAATAATAGGTGCATATGCATTTTCAGTCTATAATTCCCTGACAGACGCTGTGGATACCATGCATTCACCCATAGAAAGAGAAAGATCTGAGAAACGTACTGAAGAAGTCTCTTTGAAAAAAGCACAGCCATTTTCAGTTCTTTTGTTAGGAGTAGATGAAAGGGAAGGTGACCGTGGTCGTTCCGATTCAATTATTACACTAACAATTAATCCAGAACAAAATTCAGTAAAAATGTTAAGTATACCACGTGATACTAGAACAGAAATAATAGGAAAAGGTACAGAAGACAAAATTAACCATGCGTATGCTTTTGGCGGTGTAGAGATGTCGCTAGCTACAGTGGAACATTTTCTTGATATACCCATTGATTATGTAGTGCAGATTAATATGGAAGGCTTTAAAGATATCGTGGATTCTGTCGGAGGAGTAACAGTTGTAAATGATTTAGATTTTACTTATGAAGGAACACATTTTCCTAAAGGAGAATTGAAGCTTTCTGGAGAGAAAGCCCTTAAGTATTCCAGAATGCGTTATGAAGATCCCCGTGGTGACTTTGGCCGACAACAGCGCCAAAGGCAAATAATACAAGCAGTAATTAATGAAGGTGCAAGTTTAGGTACATTAGCTAATTTTGGTGAAATTTTTGATGCGTTAGGTAATAATGTAAAAACAAATTTGACTTTTGATGAAATGATGACAATTCAAAGCAAATATAAGGCTGCCAGCAAATCAATTGAGCAACTGACATTAAACGGACAGGGTACAAAAATTAATGGTACCTATTATTTACAAGTACCAAACGATGAAAGGTCTAGAATACAAACAACTTTAAAACAACATTTAGAAATGTAAATAAAAGTGAATTAGAAATTGGAACTAATCCTGAATTAGGGTTACAAAAACCAGTGCCCTTTATTCTTTTTTCAATGATCTTTTATGTAATGGAAACAATAGAAAAGAAGGGACTTATGCTGCTAAAGTCCCTTTCTTTTCTATTCTTTTTTTGGAAATGATAAATGGAGCTTTATTGTTAATAAAAATAACAAAAGGAGTTACAGAAATTAGTGTAACTACAGTTAAAACGATAGGATCAATAAATGAAGGTAATTTTACACCAATGAAATATTTTAATTTATCATAGATATAAAATCCTACTGGAATATGTAAAGTAAAATAATAAGAGATTGTTGCCCAACATGTAATCTCCTTTGATTTAGATGAAGCAGGAAACGCTTCGTTCCCTTCTAAGCCGATTAATGACCAGGTGGGTGCTTACGCCACCAACTCTATACAAATCATCGAGAACAATCCTGTATGGCTTTCTAAAGATGGTGTTTATATGCTTGTAGCCTCCAATGTTAGGGACGAAAGGAACGTTGCTCATATCTCGGATAACGTAGACCCTCGCTTATTGAAGGAAATCACCCTAGAACAAGTTACTTCCGCAGATTACGACCGTAAATACTGGCTTTCCATTAACGGGAATGTATATGTCCTGGACTATACACAGAAATCAATGAACAATCCACATGGCGAATGGTGCTACTATACCAATATCTTTGCTTCCTGTTTCTTAGAAATGGGAGGTTATTTGTATTTCGGCAGCACAAAAGAAGGATTGGTTTTCAGATTCAAGAAAGAAACTTCCGATGTAAACTCTTACCTTGATGATGGACAGTCGATTGAAGCTTATTGGAAGTCCAAACCTCTCACATTCGGTTCTGATGAACACTATAAGTACGTGAATAGCTTGTATTTCGCAATGAAGCCAGCGAGCGCAACGAGTTTGAACCTTTATTATATATCAGACAGGAAAGAAATCACCTTATTAGGCGGGAAACCTGTTCAGTTTAACCCCTTTGATTTCGGGAACATAGATTTCGCCAATTTTACGTTCATTTTCTCCACTTTCCCAAAGGAAACAAAAATGAAAATCAAAGCAAAGAAGATTACACACTTCCAATTGCTTATTAAGAACGATAAGGCGCACGAAAGCCTGGCGGTTTTGTCGATGGGTATTTCATATCGCTATCAGTCCAAAGTTAGGTGATAGTATGTTCACGAAAAAAGTAGCGGATCTAGCGGATAAACCAACCTTGAATCCTAATGAATTGAAAGCTCAATTCGATGCAGCTCCAGATGAAGTGAGGCAGTATCTAAACAAGTTGATTGATGCTCTTATGAGAACCACAGCAGGAGATAGCGGAGCAAAAAACATCGGAGCTACATCCATTAATGGTTTAAACGGCAATGATTTGCAGACCATGCTTGAAAGTGTCGCGAGTGGATATGCGAAGAAACAACAGGAAAATTGGATCAGCATGGTGCTTCAAAATGGATGGTGTTTTCCCAGGGAACAACGTGCCGGCTCGATATATGAAGGATGAATTAGGCTTTGTTCATGTAGAAGGTATGATTACAGGCGGCGTTGCCACTACAGGTACCAAAATCGCTCAAATGCCAGTAGGTTATATGCCTTCCGGGAATATTTTCGGGCCAGGTAGTGCGTTCAACGGAACATCCGTTACAGGTGATGCCAGTATTACCATTACAGCTGCAGGAGAAGTGTTGCTTAATGAAAACGCAGCGAGCAATTGGTTAAAGTTTTATGCTCACTATAAGGCGGTGTAAGAATGAAACAGTACTCTAAAGTCGATTCGAACGGGGAATATATAGGGCCTTTCATTGTTGAAGGTGAATTAATACCAGCCGATTGTGTTCCTTTTAAGCCTCCAAATGGATTATTTAGAGCAAAGCTCAATGATTCTCGTACGGAGTTTATTGAAGGGGCTACAAAGGAAGAGATTGAAACCACTCGGAATCAATCGCAGCCACTTTCTGAATTGGAATTGCTAAAAAAACAACAAACGGATTTAGTATTCGAGCTAATGATGAAGGGAGTGATTTAAATGGACTGGTTTTCATACGCTCAAAACGATTGGTCCATTTATCACGACAAAACTCGAATTGCGAAATATGTTCAATACGGGAAACTTACTTCAGATCAGTATGAACAAATCACTGGTGAACCTTATGTGATTTTGTTACTATTTGTCAAAATTCCTCTTGTTGTTATATCGTTTCTGTTGTTTAATCAAGATATATGACAATAAGGAGAAATACAATGGGAAATCGCTATAGCAACTTTGAGCTTTTAAAGATTGTTTCAATTCTAATGGTGTTGGTGCTTCATTATTTCAATGGGGATATGGGCGGTGGATTGTCGAATGTGCCAGAGGGAACGATTAATCATCATGCGATGCTATTTTTAGAGAGTATGAGTATTATTGCGGTGAATTGTTTCGTTTTAGTGAGTGGTTATTTCATGTCAGGAAAGACCTATATTGTTGTCAATAAAGCTACTAATCTGGTAGGAGTTGCTGTTTTCTATGGGATGGCATTTTATACGGCAATTTCGTTAATGCAGCACGGGTTCACTCTTCAAGGGTTGGCATACTCAGCAATTCCATTTTACGGATCAAACTGGTATGTTGGTTCTTACATCGTATTATTCCTATTATCACCTTTCTTGAATACGATGATGAACCATTTAACCAAGAAACAATTCCAGCAATTAGCGGTGGTTAATATCATTTCTTTTTCAGTCTTTCCTACGTTGATGCCAGGTGTATCATACAATGATGGAGGTTATGGGGTACTGAACTTTATCATGCTTTATATTATTGGAGCGTATATCAAAACGCATGTTCAGGATCAGAACAGCAAGTGGTTGTTTTTAGGAGTATACCTGCTATCAACAACAGTCACATTTATGGAATTCAACTTAGCTTATAATACAATTTACAACCTGGTAAGTTCAGTGGCCTTGTTCATGTTCTTCTCGAAACTTAACATACAGTCGACAAAGATAAATTATCTCGCTACTTTTACATTCGCAATTTATATCATCCATACGAATCCCTACTTAAATGGGTTCCTTTACCGAACGGTATTAAAAACCCAATGGTTTTGGAATAGTCCGTGGTTCCTCCCTCACTTGGTGGTTTCGGTAATTGTTGTCTTTTATGGATGTGTAGCGATTGAAACAGCAAGAAGATACATTTTAACCTTTCTTCTCAAAAAAACGCAGAAGAGAGAAAACGTAATCATAGGTCAACCAAGCAAGAGCCTTTAAGGGCTCTTTTTTATTTGGAGGTGAAAGCATGGCACAATTTGACCGTACCTATTACGGTTCTAAGACAGATATTGAACTAGCGAAGCAATCCGGCATACAGGGAAAGTTTTACGATGTATCCTCTTATGGTGATGATTCGAAGTATAAAGACCTTTTACACGCCTATAAGACAGGCGCTAACCCTGTCATCCTTGGTGGTGCCGGAGCTGTTGGCGGTATCAATGATAACCTTTAAAAACAGCTCGTCAATTCAGGAGCAAATATTCAGCGTATTGGCGGTAAAGACCGTTACGAGGTCCAGAACAACTTCCGTAATTACACAGCCGACCTGACGAAACAGAAAAATCTCTACGACATCGAACAGACAAAGAAAAGCTTAGTGGACCAGGGAAAGAATCAGGTTAACCATCTATACGATCAAAAGAAAAACTCACAACTCAGCCAGTTAAAGGCCCAGAGAGATAAAGCGATTGGCGGTATCAACCAGCAGAGCCCCACAATTCCAGCAAGCAAGGAATCAGGCTGATGTAGTCAATCAGCAGAATGTCCAACGCTTAAGAGAATTAATGGCAGCAAACAGGCTTACAGCGACAGGCGAGAACGTATCGGCACAAGTAGCGCAGAACAATCAGCGACAAGCTTCATTGAATCAGTTGAATGTCCAGGAACAGGCTCAGATGAATGAATATGACCAGCGTATTGCAGACATCAACAACCCTGCAGAAGAACAGGCAATGATTGCAGCACTCGAAGCAGAACGTGCTAGAGCCTTGGTTGATGCTCAGAATAGGGCAGAGGATAGAGGAAACCAGCAAAGCCGTGACGCGATTATGGATGATCGTTATGCACAGGAAAAGAACTCTGAAATTGCCTGGAGACAGTACACATTCAACAATATGTCAGCGACAGAAAAAGCTCAGCTTGAATGGCGAAGTTTGCAATATGGCGAGGATGCTGCATGGAAGATGTTCGCGCTTAAGTATCAAGGTGAGTTAGATAAATCTATGGCTGGTGCTGAACTGGAATTCTATAAATCGGGTTTTCTAACACCGTAGGAGGTGGGCAACTAGGCTCATTATCGAAAAAATATGAGTCTGGTTCGTCTGGTCCAGGAACCATTGCCCGGAATAGTTCGATTGGGGCGGTGCTTCCTACGGAACCTATCAGATAGCCACAAACACAGGAACGATGAACAGCTTCATGAGTTACATAAAGGGCGCAGACCCTACAACGTATAAAGCACTTTCCCAATACAAGCCAGGTACATCTCAGTTTGATGGTGTTTGGAAGAGTATTGCATGCCATAGCGCAGAGAAGTTTAACGCGCTACAACATAATTTCATTAAACAATCACACTTTGATCCTGCAGCCAACAAGATTAAATCATCAATTGGGTTTGATGTAACGAAATATTCCCCTGCTGTTCAGAATGTCCTTTGGTCTACAGCGGTTCAGCATGGTTCTGCCGGTGCTGCTAACGTGTTCAAAGGCGTTGGTATTAAGATGGGCATGAGTGAATCAGAGATAATTCAGAGGGTATACAACGAGAGAGCAGCCAATAACGGAAAGAAATACTTCTCGAAATCGTCAGCAAGTATCCGTCAATCAGTCGTGAACCGATTCATGAACGAAATGAAAGATGCACTAAGTATGCTAGGGTAGGCGGTGGAATAATGGCCTTTAACGAAAATGAAAAAAAAAACTTGATTCTTCAGTATTGGTTTGAGAATGTGTCTTTTCTTTTCTATTTTATTTTCTTTTCCTCTCCCTTGACCACTTTTAATATACGGCAATATCCTTGGATCTTTAATCATACACCCACATACGAAAATCAAAAGGAAAGAATTTGTGGTGCCTGAAGTTTACAGAGGACGCAAAGGAGCATTTATAACCATAACCATTCTTTATTAAGGACAAAGTGACAATCAGCTTACGATTTAATCTGTAAACTATGAAGTACCTTATATTGGGGATGGTTATCCAACACTGGTAAGTATAAGCTGAGAATAGAGCGAACTTACTACTATAAACATTAATTAAAAAGTTTATATAAATTTTTATCTATCATCCCCTTAAACCACCAGTTTTTTCACTATTATTAAAGCACTCTGAGGTGAGATACTTTGAAAAAACTACCACAGAGTGCTAAAATCAATTGTTTTTATTAAATATTAATTATTTAAAATTTTTCTCGGCATAGATTTCCAGTATATTTTCCCAATCATGTTCTAATCTAATAATATCATCCTCAATCAGTTCAGATCCTCTTTGTATTTCAATAATTTCAACATCTGTTACGGCTTTAATAGAATGCTTAGTTCCTGCAGGAATTTCAATAGTGTCTCCTGTCTTTATTCTCGTGTGTTTACCATTTAGAAGGAGTTCCCCTTCCCCCATAACTACGGTCCATACCTCACTTCTTTTATCATGAATTTGGTAACTTAAGTTTTTACCTTCCAAGATATGGATTCGCTTAGTGAGAACTTCGGTTTCTTGATCATATTTTGTAAAATCCAATACCTTGTACCAACCCCAACGTCTCTCCTCGTACATTGGTCGTTGTTCAAAGTCAAGAATCATTTCTTTTAATCTAGGGCTAGCTGACTTCTCTGTAACTAAAATTCCATCAGGAGATGCAGCAACTAATAAATCTGATACCCCTAAGATAGCAATAGGTATATCAAGCTCATTAATTAGATGAGTATTAACACTATCCTCACTTATTCTTCCTTTTCCAATAGTATTGGATCCCATCTCTTCTGTTAATGTATTCCAAGTACCAAGGTCCTTCCAATAACCTTCAAACGGTAAAACTGCAATGCTTTTAGCTTTCTCCACAACTTCATAGTCAAAGCTATTCTTTGGCAGTTGATTGTAATAATGCGAAAGTTTCTCATATTCTAAGGGCAAACTCAATTCTTGGATAATATCTATAATAAAACTTAGTTTGAACGAAAAAACACCACAATTCCAAAGTGCATTTTCTTTAATCAAAGAGTTTGCTAAATCCTCCGATGGCTTTTCTTTAAAATGACTAACCTTTAAGAAGTCATTTTCACTTTCTGCATTATGAGGAACAATATATCCATATTTTGTTGATGGATAGGTAGGCTTAACACCCATTAAAACCATATCAGCGTTTGATTCTATTACGACTTTCTCTAATTTTGCTACCGTTTGAAAAAAAGCATCCTCCACATATGGATCTACAGGCAGAACAGTTACAACTTCGTTTAAATCAATTTTTTTCTCAGAATATAAGAAAGTCGCAGCAAGTGCGATGGCAGGAAAGGTATCTCTACGCTCTGGTTCAATAACAATAGGAATATTATTTCCCAGTTGACTCTGTATCATTTCCACTTGAGCTTTGCTGGTTGCAATTACAGCAGTGTTATTTAATTTTGCAGATTCAATCTGTTTATATACTCGTTGAACCATAGAAATATGATTCCCGTCTGAGTCTTCAAGTATTTTCAGAAATTGTTTCGACCGAGAATTATTCGAAAGGGGCCAAAGTCGTTTTCCGGAGCCACCTGAAAGAAGCACTAAATTCATTTTATTTCCCTCCAAAATTATTCATAATCTAAAGATTTATTTTTCGGATCATCTTTTGTTGCTCTAAACATTTTCCAAAGAATGAATCCCTCTATTAGGAAGATACTTAAAGCCATTCCAGTACTATAAAAAGAGTAGGTAGCTGGAATTGATATAGCAATAAACATAATTGATGCAAATCCATAAATCTTTTTCATTTCTTTATATTTTTTCATAGATAATAAAAAGGGATTTAGAATAACATTTACTATGTTTAAAGCTATAATAAAAGCATAAATTTTGAATAACATTACCAATTCAGGGTTGTAGCCACCAGTTAAAATTTTATCAATAAACCCTGCAGAAAAAAACATAATTAAACCAATAGTAGCACCGAATAATAAAGTAATTAGTGGAATAATCTTCTTTATTTCATTATATTTTTCCTTATCCTCATAAATTAATTTACAAATGTATGGATAGAGAACTTGTGAAAAAGGATGAGTTAAACTTACTATAATACTAGTAACCCTTTGAACGACAGAATAGTATCCTGCTGTTGTTTGGCCCAAAATAAATCCTGTAATCAGTACAGCTCCTTGTCCATAAACAGTTTGTGAAAAACTTGAAATTAAAACATTTCCACCTTCTTTTAAATACTGTTTCATTGCAGGTATATCATGGTAAAAAGTAAATCTAATCCCAAACATTTTAAATGCATAATATAGACTAAAAATCATAGCAATTATATAACCTAATGATTGTAAAAAGATAGCTTCAAAATAATCCGCTTCACTTTTAACAAAAATAAAGATACATAACGTGGTTACAACCTTTGATCCCACATTAGCAATAGTAATATACTTCATTTTTTCTAATCCTTGAAATAGCCAAACTGGAAAAATGGAGTTCCCAATCACCATTAAAAAACTTATAAGATATACAATATAGTTTTCTCTTAAACTTGGAACTGCAAATACTATGAATAACATTAAGATAAAACTAAGAATTATTAAATAAACCTTCAAAATAGTTATCAAACTAAATAACCTTGATACCTTAGCTAAGTTATTTTTATTTAGTGTAACATCTCTAGTGGCAATTAAGTTTAAACCATATTCTGCAAAAATAATAAAGTACTGGGTAAATACCGTTGCAAAGGCAACTATACCATAATTACTAGGACCGAGTATCCTTATTAAATATGGGAATGTGATAAGGGAGAGAATATGATTAAAACCTTGATTTAGGAACAAAGAGAATATATTCTCTATAAACTTTTTGTTTTTTTTCATAAAGACACCTGTTAACTAACAAAAAATATTAATATATTCATATTTTATTGTTTTCTTATTTTTCATACAGATCTCACTTAATATATTCATTGAAAATATCCCCAGCCACTTTCTCCCAAGAAAACAATTTAGCTCTTCGCAAGCCCTTCAATTTTAAATCCTCATAAAGTTCATGATTATTAACAACTTTATTCAAAGCCGCAACTAATGAGTCTTGGTCATAAGGGTCAATATATATACCAGCGTCTCCAGCAACTTCTGGTAAAGATGAGGAATTAGATATAATTACTGGTGTTCCACAGGCCATAGCTTCGAGCACTGGAAGCCCAAATCCCTCATATATTGAAGGAAAAACAAAAAAAGTTGCTAGATTATAAAGTGCATGAAGGTCATTATCTTCAAGATATCCTGTTAGTATAATTTCATCTTGTAAGTTATTCTTCTTTATTAATTCAGAAACCTCTAACGATCCCCAAGCGCTTCTTCCTGTTATTACTAATTTATATTCATTAATATTTAGCTTCTTAAATTCAGCAAAGGCTTTAATTAAAAAGATTAAATTCTTGCGAGGTTCCAAACTCCCTACAGCTAGAAAAAATTTATCCGAAAGGTTAAATTTTTCTTTTACATATGATAATCTTCCTGGTTCATCTATCATCTTAAACTCCTTGGATATTGATATTCCAAGATTTTTAATCTTATTTGAAATTTCAGGGAAGACATCAATTATTTCTTCTTTTGAAGAGTCAGATATAGTAATTAATTTATTCGCATTTCGGATTGCTCTCGAAGATAGTGGTTTCATATATAATCTGTTTTTTAAAGAAAGAGTTTCTTTATGTTTCCACATAGTTGCATCAAAAATGGTAAAGATAAATTTTCGTTTTAAAAATAATGACGGCGGAAAAGCAGGGAAGTGAATTAAATCTGGATTTATTTTTTTTGAAATATAAGGAATCCAGATTTGTTCTGTCAATAGTTGCGATTTAAAAGGACTTACAAATATTTTAGACTGTTCTATTTCACCAACTAAATAAGTTGGTATACCGTTTCTAAATAGAAAAAAAACCTCATGATTACCTTTATCCAATTTAATTAAGTTAATCACTAAATTTTTTGTATAATTTTCAATCCCAGTTATTGTTCTGGCTAAACTAGTTGCATCCACTACTATTCTCATTATTCATCCACCTGATTCAGCATTCGTTTTTCTAACGAGCTAATTACCCTTCTTGCATCATATTCTTTAATTAAGTTATTGCTGAAAGACAAAGGTGTAGCAAGAGTAGAAATTACTTTATCAGAAATATTTTTGATGAGTATTTCTTCTTTATCTTCATCTATTAGATAACCGTTATATCCATCAATTATATAATCCTTAATGCTTCCCACATTTGTAGCCACTACTGGGACCTTGCAACTTAACGATTCTATTGCAGACATACAAATCCCCTCAAAAGAAGAACAAACTAAGGATACATCAGCACAATTAATCGTTTCAATTAATTTAGCATCATGGTCTAAGTATTCAATTAAGATTACATCATTTGCTAAATCTAGAGATTCGAATCTTTTGATTAATTCATTTTTATCCTTACCAGATCCTATAATAAGCATTATAGAATCAGGATACTTTAACTTTACTTGTTTGAAAATTTCTGGTAAAAAAAAGATTCTTTTGGGATTATGTTCTAATCTACCGAAGTACAACATAACTTTACTATTTTTATTAATATTGTGCTTATCTTTAACAACATTTTTGGGTAAATCTACGAAGAATGATTGGTCTATTGGTACTGGTGTGTAAAATATTTTCTTTGAAAATTTTTCATATACCTTTTTATAATAAGGAACTCCAAAATCTTCATTATTATTTAAAACGAACACCTTCTGTGCTCTAATTACACTGAGCCTCTCTATAAAGGCATAAATTTTCGCTATCCTCTTCCCCCAGAATATTGTTGCATATCGTCCAGAACCATGTACCGCAAAGAAAACTTTTTTTCTTAGGAAAAAGTAAAAAGGTATTACATATTCCATTCTTTGTGCATAATAATAGGTAATACTTTTAACAAATTTAAAATTAAACAAAATAAACAAAAATAAATTTACCACATAAAAAAATGATAATGGTTTCCTATCAGAATAATTGATGGGGATAAAAATATAATCCTTCCCTTTAACAGCTCTAGTATATTTACGGAATAATTTTATATTTTCACTTTTGTTTTCAGTACCTAGGAGTATAACTGCGTTCTCTGATTTTAATATAAATTGTTTTACATATTCAGATACTCCACCTTGAGAAATATCTTTTAAGTTCCCTGAATGAAGTATGGCGATTCTTTTGGTCACAGAAGCCACCTTACCCTTATTTTCCAATGCTTTTTCTCCATAAAAAAATACTAAACTAGATATAAATGCAAAGTAAGTCCCTGCTATCCCACTAGATAGAACATGCCCACCAAGAGAAGAGTAAAGCATACCTATATAAAAAGAAATTATTAAAACTTTTCCCTCTATAGTGCTTTTAAATAAAACATTGGTATATTTAAATAAATTAATATAAACAAGAAAATACAATCCAAATACAATACTACCATTATAAAAAAGGATAGAGAGGGGATCAAATTCAACAAAAGCCGGATAACCTAACTTTTGGCTTAATAATTCTTGACCTTTAGTAAAAGTAGATCCTATTAATAAAAAGATCGGTTGTTCTACTAATATCTCGAACATAGGTTCAATGGATTTATTTCTACCACTGAGTAAATAAGTTAAAAATGTATTACTGTTGTTAAGAAAGTAAATCTGGTAGTTTATCCAATTCTCGAGTGAGTTCTTAAAAAAAAGAATAAAAGTAGTCAATAAGATTATTACAGAAGAAAAAACAATAATAAGTAACTTACTTTTTACTTTTATAAAGGCTGCAACCTTAGTTGGATTGAAAAATAACATAATAACAATCAAAGAGCTAGCAAATATAAAAAATAAACCGCTTTTAGTACCCAGAAGTAGCGCTGCAAACAATGTTACTAATAGATTACAACTTCGCAAGGTCCTATGATGATTTGTACTTATCAGTTTATAAACTAATATAGGGTAAACCATGGAAATAACTGCAGTGATATCGTTTTGACCAATAAAAAAACCCTTGTTCCCGACCCCCTGACCACTTTGATAAGTGTTATAACCGGTCTGAGTAAGAGCTGAGAAAATAATAACAAGGGATATAAGAGCCACTATAAACTCTAATGAATCTAATAGCATGTCTCTGGTTCTCTTTGATAGAATAGGTATCACATTTATGAAAAGAACAGTTAATAGTAAGGTAAACAAAATTCTAGCATCCCATATAAATTGTGATAGCAAAAACTCATTATAAATCACAAAATAAATCAAAAGGGTAATTAACATAGTTAGAATGGTATAACTTAAGTAAAAAAAAGATTTTTTAGATAGTAAATATACTAATATAAACGCGATAATCATAAATATCGACCTTAAAACCTGACCCGGAGAAATCAAAAAATTATTAGTTAAAATCCCATTTGCTAAATCTATAAAAGGCGTAATAATAATGATTAATACTACAAATAATATAGAAATATCCTTAAAGTCCCTTATTTTCGTGTTTTTTAAGGAAATAAAATCAAGTTTTTTCATTTTTATTACCTACTTTTTACTTTTTAAGATTTCTTTGATTAGTAATAATAGAAATTGGCTATCTTCGATAAGGTATCTTCTCCACAACCTTCTAGGTTCTTGCAAGAGACGGTACAGCCACTCCAATCCTGACTTTTGCATTGAAATGGGAGCTCTTTTCACATTACCTGCAAGAAAGTCTAATGTTGCACCTATACCTATGGATATAGGAACATCTATTTCTAAAAAATTTTTATTAATCCATTTTTCTTGTTTAGGAGCACCAACCCCTACAAATAATATATCTGGTTTGAATTCATTCAACATATTTATTATCATTCTATTTTCATCTGGCTTTTCTTCAAAACCATATGTAGGTGAATAAAATCCAATATCAGATACATTAGGGTATTTTTCTTTGAGGTTCTCTGCCGCTTTTTGTGCAACTCCTGGTGCAGCCCCTAAAAAAAACAATTTGTATTTTTTTTCAGCAAAATGGCTAATTAAAAATGGAATAATATCAGAGCCTGATATTTTCTCTTTTATTGGCTTTCTTAGTAAATGCGAGGCCCAAATAATAGGCATACCGTCTGCTATAACTAAATCTGCCTCATTGTATACTCTTTTAAATTCTTTATCTTTTTGCAACTTCATTATATGATCAACATTACAAGTTACTATATACGAATTTTTTCTATGTTGAATTTTATTGTCTATAAAAGATTTCAAATCATTAAAGTCGTAGTTATCAAAATCAATATCGAATAATTTCACTTTTGTCATTTCATCACCTGTTTAATTAATGATTAATAAGCATCTTTAGAGCCGAATAATACCCTAATAGTCTTTATTATAATTACTAAGTCAAATAGAATAGATCTTTTTTTAATGTATATTAGGTCCAGATTTACCATTTCCTCAAAACCTATAGAACTCCTTCCACTTATTTGCCATAGTCCGGTGCATCCTGGAGTTACAAGGCATCTTTGCTTATGGAAGTCGCTATATTGTTTATACTCACGAAGAAGAGGAGGGCGTGGTCCTACTAAACTCATATCCCCATTGAGGACATTCCATAATTGAGGCAACTCATCTATACTAGTTTTCCTTATGAATTTTCCAACTTTGGTAACTCGCGGATCGTTTTTCATTTTAAACATAGCGCCTGTGGTTTCATTGTGAACTATGAGCGAATCTAATATTTTTTCTGCATCAGATACCATAGATCTGAATTTATACATGTAAAAAGGTTTTCCGTCTTTACCGATCCTTTTTTGCTTAAAGAGGACGGAGCCTTTAGAATCTTCAATTTTTATACTAATAGCGACGATGATTAATAATGGCATCAAAATAGTTAATCCTATCAAACTACCAACTATATCAATGAATCTTTTAACTTTAGAATAAACCCTTTTATCAGTTATATTAACTTTATCAGTTTGATGATAACTATTTTCCACATTCATTAAAGTATCGTCCATTTCTTCTGTAATCCTCCTATTTTACCTTAAGTTCTCTTTTATTAATAAAATTTACAGTAAAATCACTTATAAATATTATCATAGCATTTCATTTATTACATTAAAATATTAAAAACTTTAATATCACTTAAACAATTGTAACATATAGAAACTGGAAATAACATTTCCAAAAATAGGCATGTTGTTTTTCTTTTTATTTTGAAATTACTATTAAACAAGCCTCCATACTTTTTCAAAATAATCGTATAACATAAAAAAGCTAGATTAATATTAGTTTGTCCGGTCAGTTTGTCGACAAAAGGATTGGATTATTTTTCGAAGCATCTTCATCTCTTCATGCGTTTTTTGCTTATTTTATTTTAGAATTTGGTATAGTTCCACGGCAATCTTTGAAGCTCGGTTGATTGGAGTGGAAGGCACTCAGACTCCTAGGGTCTCACCTGGACAGGTGAGACCCTGCAGGAGCTTGCGACGAGGAGACTCACCGCCATCCCCGCGGAAAGCGAAGCGCCTGGAACGGAAATTAATAGACTAATTATTAAAGAAAAAAAGACTGTAGGCAGGCTCGATATTCATCGAGTTTGTCTACAGTCTGGCCAGATTAAAATTAGTTAATCTGGTTTCTCCACCAATCCAGGGTATCCCGTAAGCTTATTTCTATAGAATATTCAACATTCCATCCCACAGCTTTTTTGATTTTAGTATAATCCCCTGCAAATTTTTTAACTTCACTTGCCCGAAATTTATTAGGATCGGTAATAACTTCTACATCTAGTTGCGCCAAGGATATCAACTGATTCAAAAGAGTATTTATTTCTCTAGCGTTACCTGAACTAATGTTATAAATGCCATTATCCACCTTATTTTCAAGTAATAATATATAAGCATTTATCACATCTCTAACGTCAGTAAAGTCTCTATATGTCGATATATCACCAACGTGAATTTTCGGCTCCCGTAACCCTCGTTCTATTTCTATAATTTGTGAAGCAAAGTCACTTATTACAAACCCTTGTTTTTGACCGGGTCCAAAATGATTAAAAGGCCTAGCATGCAAACTATTGATGTTATATTTTTTAGAAAGCTGGATAACCGCCTGACCTGCAGACAACTTACTAATTGCATATGGATTTTGAGGGATACACTCTGTTTCTTCTACTAAAAGCGAATGAGTTTTCGCAGATAAGCCATACTCTTCACTCGACCCCACATAAATGAATTTAATTTCCGGGTTAAACTCCCCGATTTTTTGCAATAAATTCACCGTACCTATTGTGTTTATCTGAAATGTAAGCGCCGGGTTGTCCCAAGAAACAGGAACACTGCTTTGAGCTGCTAGATGTATCACAGCATCCGGTTTGGTTATTTCCAACACCCTTTGAATTTCATCAGTATTGGAAATGTCCAAGTTAATAACATTAACAGGAATAATATAATTCCCTTTATTATTATGAACACATGGAACTACATAATGACCTCTTTCAATTAGCTTATTTACCAAATGGTGCCCAACAAATCCACCTGCTCCAGTCACTAGTACTTTCATATTAATTAACCTACTTATAATTCTTTTTTCACTCTGTTTAAATCAGCATCGACCATCATTGTAATAAGTCGTTGGAGAGAAGTTTTAGCTTCCCACCCGAGTACTTTATTTGCTTTATCAGGATTACCTAAGAGTACATCTACCTCAGCAGGTCGATAGAATTTAGGATCTATAACAACGTATTCTTCGTAATTTAAACCAACGTGTTCAAATGCAATTTTACACATATCTCTAACTGTAGTTGTTTTACCAGTAGCTACAACATAATCATCAGGCTTTTCTTGTTGAAGCATTAACCACATAGCCTCAACGTAATCACCCGCAAAACCCCAATCTCGTTTTGCATCAATATTTCCTAATCTTAATTCTTGTTGAACACCCAATTTTATTCTAGCAACAGCATCAGTTACTTTTCTAGTAACAAATTCAATACCTCTAAGGGGGGATTCATGATTAAACAAAATACCACTTGAAGCATGCATGTTGAAACTTTCTCGATAGTTTACTGTTATCCAATGTCCATATAACTTTGCTACACCATATGGACTTCTTGGATAAAACGGAGTTTTTTCTGATTGCATTTCTTCTTGTATTAATCCAAACATCTCGCTTGTCGATGCTTGATAAAATTTAATTGATGGATTAGTTAAACGAATTGCTTCTAAAATATTTACTACTCCCACTCCCGTAACGTTAGCAGTTAAGATAGGTTGCTCCCACGAAGTCCCTACAAAACTTTGAGCGGCCAAATTATATACCTCGGTGGCTTGGGATATCTGTAAAGCCCTTATTAGTGATGTGACATCAGTCATATCTCCTTCTAATAGCTCTACTTCGTTAGCAATTTCAAGAAAATTTAATCTCCAAATTGTATTTGTACTACGTCTAGCCAACAGCCCGTAAACCTTGTACCCTTTTTTTAATAACAATTGGGCTAAGTATGCACCATCCTGCCCAGTTATTCCAGTAATCAAAGCTGATTTATCTTTCATTTTAAGAACTCCTTTACGTATACATTCATTTAATTTACATTTAATCTTTCTATATTCATTAATTCAATTAAGTATTATAACATCAAAATTTAATTTTTTGTCATTTTTTTAACAAAAAGAAGTTTATATCATTATTAATGAATTTCTAACCTTCAAAAAATATGTAAAAAATAACTCTTAATGTGTATATTAGATGAAGTGTATAATATACAATAGTTTTTCACAAAGAAATATAAATACAACTTTTGATTCTGTTAACTATTAAAATTAATATTTTGACATCATTATACCTTTTCGAGTTATTTCTTTTTTATTAAAAAACTGCTATATTACAGATAAAGGAAAACTTCTTCTGTAAACAACCTAATGGAGGTACCGATGAAAAAAGTAAGAAAAGCAATCATTCCAGCCGCAGGTCTGGGTACTAGATTTCTTCCAGCAACTAAAGCTATGCCTAAAGAAATGCTGCCTATTGTGGATAAGCCAACTATACAATATATTGTGGAAGAAGCTATACAATCAGGGATTGAGGATATAATTATTGTAACTGGTAAAGGGAAAAGGGCAATAGAAGATCATTTTGATAATGCCTTTGAATTAGAAGAGAATTTAATTTTAAAAGAAAAATATGATTTGCTAGAAAAAGTAAAAGAGCCATCAAAAGTAGATATACATTTTATAAGACAGAAAGAACCGAAAGGACTAGGTCACGCTGTATGGTGCGCGAGAAAATTCATTGGAAATGAACCTTTTGCTGTGCTATTAGGAGACGACATAGTAAAAAGTGAAGTTCCATGTATAAAACAATTAATTAATGAATACGAAAAAACTAACTCATCAGTAATTGGAGTTCAAACTGTGCCGGAAAACGAAACACATCGTTATGGAATTATTGACCCTAAGGAAAATAATGAAAGAAGGTATAGTGTAAATACTTTAGTTGAAAAGCCAGCAAAAGGTTTTGCTCCTTCAAACCTAGCCATAATGGGTCGATATATTTTAACTCCAGAAATATTTTCATTCTTAGAAAAGCAGGACATAGGTACGGGTGGGGAAATTCAACTTACTGACGCTATAAAAAGATTAAATTTGGAACAACCCATATTTGCTTACGATTTTGAAGGTAAAAGATTCGATGTTGGAGAAAAAATAGGTTTCATTAAAACCACTATAGAATTTGCACTAGAACACGAAGATCTTCGAAATGATGTTCTTGATTTCTTAAATGAAATTTTGGCAATAAAAAAGCAATAATTCTTGTATTACTGGAAGAGCAATAGGTAATTTGTTCTTCCTTTTTTAATTCACGATTTACAGAAGATAAATTTCTGCACCTATAAATAAAAAGGGAGAACCATTATGTCTTTAATTAATAAAGTATTTGTTTCGGTAATGGTTGTTTTATATTTTTTTTCGTTTTCTCATCACTTTGCATCAGCATCTGAATTAGGCAAAATAAAAAAACTGGTAATGTTTAAAGAGAAGTTGGATATTGAATTGTTAGAGAAAACTAATTCAACCATTTTGGAATATTACCAAAATATACCAGCTGTTAAAATAGAAATTCCTTTCAACCAGTTGGACAAATTTAAATCCAAATCGTCTGTTCTCTCGATAGAAGATGAGCAATTAATTGAAGCTGTTGGACAAGTAGTGGATTGGGGAACGTCAACCGTTCAATCAGCTAGGGCTTGGCAAGCTAATTATACTGGTAAAAATGTAAAAATCGCTATTCTAGATAGCGGAATTGCTCCTCACCCTGATCTCAAGTTAGCTGGAGGAGCATCTTTTGTTACATATACAAACTCATACACAGACGACAACGGCCATGGCACACATGTAGCAGGCATTGTGGCAGCTTTGAACAATGATATTGGAACTGTTGGGGTTGCACCTGATGCTCAGCTATATGCAGTAAAAGTGCTTGACAGCAACGGGAACGGTTATTTAACAGATATGATCGCAGCCATCGACTGGGCCATTACAAATAAAATGGATATCATCAATCTTAGTTTAGGTTCACTGGATCCCTCACCAATCCTTGAATATTCCATTAATAAAGCTTACAATTCGGGTTCCCTTATTGTTGCCGCTGGAGGAAACGAAGGAAACCCTGAAGGAACTGGAGACAATGTTGCTTATCCAGCTAAATACAATTCCGTAATAGCAGTTTCTGCTATAGACCAACAAAAAAATCGCGGTAGCTTTTCGGCTACTGGTAATGCAATTGAATATTCGGCTCCTGGAGTTGCAATTCTTAGCACACATCTTAACAATGGCTTTGCAAAATTAAGCGGTACCTCTATGGCCACCGGTTTTGTCACTGGTAATTTGGCTTTATTAAAAGAAATGTATCCAACTATGTCCAATAATGAACTCAGAGAACAATTGAGGAAAACAGCTATTGATTTAGGAACTCCTGGCAGGGATCCTTGGTTTGGGTTTGGTTTGGTGCAATCTCCACAAAGTGCTGAACGGATAGCAGGCAAAGACCGTTTCGAGGTAGCAGTCAATATATCAAAAAAAGGGTGGCAATCATCCAACACTGTTTTTATTAGTAATAATAATGCTTTTGCAGATGCATTATCCGCCGCTCCATTAGCCTTTAAAAAGGACTCGCCTTTACTATTAACAGGTTCATCCAGCCTACATCCACTTACCCGAGCAGAAATTGTTCGATTAGGTGCTAGAGAGATTATTCTTGTAGGCGGAAGAGGAAGCATTAGTGAAAGTATTGAAGTTGAATTAAGAAATATGGGGATTAACGTAAGAAGAATTGACGGAAAAAACCGATTTGAAGTTTCCAGGAATATAGCTTTTGAACTTGGTAACTTCCAAACTGCTGTTATAGCAAACGGATTAAATTTTCCCGATGCGCTGGCGATTGCGCCATATGCTTCTCGAAATGGTTTTCCAATTTTACTGACTGCGCCTAATTATCTGCCTAATGAAACAATCACTGTTTTACAAAACAAATTACCGTTAAATACGATTGTTGTCGGTGGAGAGGCAAGCGTAAGCAATAATGTTTTCATGCAATTACCTGCCGCAACCAGAATTGGAGGCAAAGATCGATATGAGGTTGCCTCTAATATCTTTAATCAGTATTTTTCAAATACAAATAAGATTTATTATGCAACAGGGTCAACTTTTGCTGATGCATTAACTGGTTCCGCTCTTATCTCAAAAGAGAACACTTCGCTTTTATTGACTCAAAAAGAAAAACTTCCAGAATCCGTCATATCAATTTTGGCAGCCAGGAAGTTTGACAAGCATATAATACTCGGAGGAGTCGGGTCAGTAGGTAATGGGGTTATAACTGTTCTAAGCAAGTAAGAAAAAGAGATAAAATAACTACAAGGGCGCTCAAAGTTAAACCTTTGAGACGCCCTTTCTTATGATCTTTCCTTGTCTTTTAACATCGCTTGGGAGTTCGCCGTTTTCCAAATTAACAGTATCTTTCACAATATAAATAGGTCTATTTTTACTTTCATCATAAATGCGGGCAATGTACTGACCTACAATCCCTAACCCTAGCAATTGGATCCCACTAAAGAAGGTGATCGCTACCATAATGGACGCCCAGCCTGCCTCTACATCATTACCGAACAATTTAACTGTAACCGCATAAACTAGGACGATGAAAGATAGTAATACTGAAAGCAAACCAATAGTCATTACAATACGTAAAGGCTTAGTAGAGAACGCAAATATTCCGTCAGAAGCGAATTTCACCATTTTTTTTAATGGATATTTTGTTTCTCCGGCAAAACGCTCGTCTCTCTCGTACTCAATATAGGTCTGCCTAAACCCAATCCACGACATCATCCCACGGACAAATCGATTTCGTTCGGTCATTAGTTTAAAGACCTCTGCTACCTTCCGATCAATAATCCTAAAATCACCTGTATCTTTTGGAATATCAATATCAGACATATAATTCAAAAAGCGATAAAAATACCTGGCAGTGAGTAATTTAAACCAAGTCTCTCCCTTCCTCTTTTTTCTTTTAGCATAAACAACCTCATAACCTTCCTTCCACTTGGCAATTAAATCCGGAATCACCTCTGGAGGGTCCTGCAAATCAGCATCAATAATTACAATGGCATCTCCCATGGCATAATCAATGCCTGCAGTGACTGCCGTTTGATGTCCAAAGTTCCTGGCAAAATCGACAATCTTAACTTTTGAGTCTTTTGCAGCAATCATTTTTAATATGTTAATTGTATCGTCAGTACTTCCATCGTTTACGAATATAAATTCGTAGTTAATTTCATTGTTATCCATTACTTGCTTTAATCGGTTGTAGCACTCCTGAGCAACTTCCTCCTCATAATACATTGGAACGACAACAGAAATTAGTTCTTTCATTTCAAAACCTCCAGAATACCGGGTATCTGTAACTCAACTACTAAACGTCCAATTTTTATTCAAAAAATAATTAATAAACATGCCAAACCCAGTAGCAATTATTTGGCCAAAATACGGATGGAAATTAAAATAGTCTACAAAAATGAATAGACATGCGGTATTAAATCCGAGAGTTATTAAATTGACTAACAAGAATTTTAGAAATAGCCTCTGATGCTGTGCATCAGATTTAAAAACCCAGTTCTTATTCAATATATAACTATTGATTACACCAAGGCCATAAGCCAGAATGTTTGCAAGTAAATAATTTACTCCAGCATAAACCAAGAGCATAAAGCTCAGAACGGTTATGATTGTATTTAGTATTCCAACTGCCCCAAACCTGAGGAACCTGTCCATGTTTTTAAATTCTCCTAAATTAAGTACTTAATATTTCCTCATCACTCTATACTACTTCTCTACCCTTCTGTAGAAAAAACCAAGCGTACTCATCAGAATGATTAGGGGAGTCAGACTTACAAGGTAACGCGATCTTGCTTCCCATAATATAAAAAATAAAAAGAATCCGATGATAGAGAGCATAGAAAAAGTAAATAACTCATTATCTTTCTTCCAGGCTATCCTGCAGAAACGCAGTAATCCAGCCATTAGAATTAGATGTTCTATTCTCGCAAATGACTGAAGTATGTGGCCAGAATTAAAATCAATCAACTTTTGAATATTTTCTGGATATAGAGGACTTCGCTTTAGTTTGTTCAAGGAATAATATGTCCCATCCGTCCAGGTGTGGCTGATCTTTTCTAGAGTATATTGAAGATTCCCTGTTAACCCCTTCTCTCTTATCCTTTTTTTCAACTCTTCCATATGTATTTGAGCAACCTCATCCCTCGACATTTTCTTCAGAAGCTGATCTGTCTTATTTACATCTTCTGAAGCAAATTTACCGAAACGACTAGGATTTTGCCCCATCCATAGCCAATGAGTGACCGGAAAACTGTAACGCTCAACCACATCATTTTCAAGAATCCCACTTTGATATATACCGAAATTAAAAAGAGACTTAACGATTAAAAGGATTATAAAAGGAATTAAAAAGTAAATCTTTCTCCATTTAACAGAGTAGAGAAAAAGAACTATACTAAAGGCTATTAGAAATATTATTAAGGATCCTTTTAAGAGCATCCCTAACGAAAATAATATCGATGCCGGCAATACCATAGAAATTCTTTTATCAAAATTCCCGTTTTTGTCTATCAAAAGATTTAAGGGCCAAAGTAAAAAAATTAATGAAATGGTATCAGTATAGACAATAGGTGCAAAAAAGATATAAGGAAAGAAAAAAACACTTACTACAAGAGCTATTAAAGCAATATTTTTCCCTGCTATTTTATTTGATATTCGATAAATCAAAAACTGGCTTAGTGTTATAACCAAAACATTCAGCACTTGGTAAACAAAAAGGTCTGCAGAAAAAATTTTACCCACCGCTGCCAAAATGATAACCAATAAAATATTATTTGGATATCTAATAAAATAAGATTCAAGAGATCCATTCTCCATTAACGATTTTGAACTATTAACAACTGATCCAAAATCCCAGGTTGGATTAACGTTTAGATACCCAATTACTACCGCTTGTAAAATGATGCCAACAACAAGTAGTAAAACAACAACTACACGATTGTTTAACTTGTCAAATAGCTTGATTATTTTTTCATTATTAATAACCAGTGACACAGCAATAATAGAAGCAGCCACGAAGGTAATAAAGTTAAACATTGGCGGGGAAGCTTGTTCTGCGGATTGATACCCTCTGCTTCGAAAAAAATTCAGAGCGATAATAATAGAGAGCGTCACGATAAAGATTAAAAAAATCGTCTTTTTTAACCATTGGTTATATGAATGGGCCACACCCAAAAACCTCCTTATATAACTCTGCATAACATTGAATAGAATGAGTCTTTCTTCCATATTTGTACAACACTTTAAGAATACTAGCAGTATTTATTACCATTGTCTAGTAAGGAAAATGTCTCTACAATAAATTACATGACCCACTTAACAACCTTCCCTTTTAAATATTTGAATCCATTAATTTCCTTCTTTCCCCATATTGTGACTCATACACCGTTTAAATGTCCTAAATTGTAGTAATGTCCCTGTTTTTGGTGATGAAAATAATGAAACAAAAAAAGGGGATTGTATAGAGAAAGAGGAATAACTTACATAAATTACGGGTATTATATAAAAAAATCCAAGGAAGTGATGGTATGAAATACGAGGGGAATTTTGCACTAGGGTTATCTTGGGGAGTTTCACTAAGCATACCGCTTTGGATTTCTTTTCTGGGATGGATTAAACTTTTATTCAGTTTTTTATAATACTTAATTTTTAAAGACATTAAAAGCACTCACTTTCCAAAGCGAGTGCTTTTTTATTATCTATTCCTCGTATCCTCGCGGATTTTTTTCCTGCCATCGCCAAGAATCAAGGCACATATCCTCAATCCCTCTTTCAGCGGCCCATCCAAGTTTTTCTTCTGCTTTCATTGGATCAGCATAACAGACCGCAATGTCTCCTGGACGTCTTCCTACTATCTTAAAAGGAATTTTGTTTCCAGATACTTTTTCAAAAGCAGAAACAAGCTGTAAAACGCTATAGCCTGTCCCAGTACCAAGGTTATAAGCGTCTACTCCTTTTGTTTTTACAACATTTTCTAAAGCCTTTAAGTGGCCCACAGCAAGGTCGACTACATGAATATAATCACGGACACCCGTACCATCCACAGTCGAATAATCATTACCGAAAACTTGTAACTCTTTCAATTTCCCAACTGCTACCTGAGTTATATAAGGCATCAAGTTATTTGGAGTTCCATTCGGATCTTCTCCAATTCTGCCGCTTTCATGCGCTCCAATTGGATTGAAATAACGAAGCAGAGCAATACTCCAACTGTTATCTGCAACGTACAGGTCTTTTAGAATTTGCTCAATCATCAGCTTCGTACTGCCATAAGGGTTCGTGGTGCTTAGCGGGAAATCTTCCGAAATCGGCATTTTTTCCGGCATTCCATAAACAGTAGCAGAAGAACTAAATACCAGATTTTTAACATTAAACTCCTGCATAACCTGACAAAGAATCAGTGTACCCGTGATATTGTTGTGGTAGTAATGAAGCGGTATAGAAACAGATTCCCCCACTGCTTTTAAGCCAGCAAAATGAATTACAGACTCAATTTGGTTCTCTTCAAATATTTTTGCAAGTGCCTCCCTATCGAGAAGGTCCACTTCATAAAAGGAGAATTCCTTTCCAGTGATTTCCTTAATTCGTTTTAAGGATTCTGGTTTACTATTTGAAAAATTATCAACAACCACAATCTCTTTACCAGCATTCAATAATTCCACGCATGTATGGCTGCCAATATAGCCAGCTCCACCGGTAACTAAAATAGCCATTTAAAGATCCTCCTATTTATATAAACAGATGTTTTTAATCATTTTTCATTCTTTCCAATCTTAATATTAACAAATTTAGTTATATGCTAAAAGTAGAAAGAAAGCATCCACTAAAAATATATTCCCTATTGATATCAAACCCAACTGGATAAAATCACTAATCATGTATTACTTTATGTCTTCACACATATAAGTTATATAAAGATATTATATAAAACGCCTGTGTCATTCAAATACAGAGGAGCTTTTTATATGCGTAGCAATCAATTTATCAAAGTAATGTTTTTAATTTTGTACTGTTGGTTTTTCTATTTTCCATTAGACTAATGATTTTATCTCCATCTAAAAAGGCAGAATCCTTAGTTAACGACTTTTACTCATTTGAGCAGGATGGAAAATATTCAGATTCGTGGGATTTGTTTCATCCCTTTATGAAAGAAAAGTTCCCAAAGCTAGCGTTCATCCAGGACCGTGCACATGTATTTAATGGTCATTTTGGTTCAGAAACGTTTTCCCATTCAATTGGAGATCCAACAGAAGTTAAGGCTGGAAACCAGCAAACAGAGCAAAACCTTTTCAAAATGCTTACAAATTTATAGTTACACAGGATTATACAGGGAAATACGGTAAGTTCAGTTTCTCTCAACATGTTTATGTAGTGAAATATAAAAAAGAGTTAGTGATTTTATGGGATTATAACCAGTGATGGATCTAAACAGTATTGATATTAAATATAGAGACAACTACTCGACATCTCATTTGGATCAATAATACCTATCACCAAATTTAAACCTTCTTCGCACCTATCATGAACAGTAGCGCCTCTTAGTATTCAAAATAAGGAGGAATAATGTCGTTTCTTATCGAGAACATTTGTTTTAAAACAGTTCTTTATTAAGTTAAAATTAAAGTTGATTCACTCTCAAGGAGGATTAATAGATGCCATTATTGCAGATGAAGGAAATATTCACACCTCTTAAATCATTCGGGATTAAAGTGTTTAAATGCAAAGATGGATTTACCTATATTAAATTTTGGAACAAGCCAAGAAAGAAAATTTTTGGCTAAAAAAACAAAAGAAGCAAACCCATGGCCTGCTCCTATACTTTCGTCATTAGTGAAAGCGCTCTTTGCCCATGGTAACTGGCTTTTTGTTTTAAATGGGATTTAAGCTTATCACATACCGCATCTTGCACCAATGCTTCATTATATTGTTGTAAAAACAAATGGATTTTACATTTCAAATTTACAAATGATTTCAATACACTCATTCCTCCTTCTAATACATAAATCGCAGGAATCTAAGTCGTATTCGGAAACTGGCTGACATGATCACTCAAAAGTGAAGTTAGTCCCTTTAGCTTTGCGTCACCATTTTTCAATGGCTTTGCCCTTATCGTACAATTTATGTGTATGTAACAAAAGTACCGAATTCAACTGCATTTGTTAAGGGACTTTTGACCTATAATAAGCAACTTCTTATGTTGGGAAATATTTAATATTAATACCCATCACTATCATTTATTAAACATTTCCATAAAAAGATAAGCATCCTAAAATTAACTTGTTGGGGCGATCTGCACAAAATAGCCGGGTTCCATCTTCTGGACCCGGCCTATCTTTTACTGATCCTTAATCTCCAACAACTTCAACCTCAACTCATTCTCCATAGAAGCCAAATCCAGTTCGGCTTGGCGACGCTTAGATCTGCCCTCTTCCTGAATCCTTAATGTTTCCTCCAACGTAGTGATCAGGTTTTCCTGCGTCTTCTTCAACGTTTCGATATCGACTAGACCACGTTCATTCTCTTTAGCCGTCTCGATTGTGTTCGTTTTTAGCATTTCCGCATTTTTCAGGAGCAGTTCATTTGTTGTTTTAGAAACTTGTTTCTGTGCTTCCACTGCATGTCGTTGCCTGATCAACGTCAGGGCGATGGCGACCTGGTTCTTCCATAGTGGGATGGCAGTAACGATAGATGATTGGATTTTTTCCACCAGCGCCTGGTTCGTGTTCTGGATCAAACGAATTTGCGGTGCACTCTGGATCGTGATCTCCCGGCTTAGCTTTAAATCATACAAACGTTTATCGAGTCGGTCAGCAAATTGAATCATATCATTGACTTCCTGATACTTCATCTGATCCTGTGACGTTTCAGCTGTCCTCTTCAATTCCGGGATGGTCTTTTCATGGAGCTCTTCAAGCTTCAGCTCCCCTGCTGCAATGTAGATGTTCAGTGCATTGAAATAATCCTTGTTCGTTTCATATAGCTTCTCAAGCATCCCGATATCAGATAGCAGGACATTTTTGCTGCGGTCAAGTTTTACACTGATCCGGTCAATTTGCGCTCCTGTCTTCTGGTACTTTGAGAGGATTTCCTGGACCGAACCTGATAGCTTTCCGAACATACGTGAAAGGAAAGATTGCTTTTCTGCCCTAAGCTCATCCGGATTCATATCATTGAGGTGCTTCATTAAGTCACTGATGATCTCCCCTACTTCACCAATATCTTTTTTCTGGACATGCTCAAGCATTGCATGTGAAAAAGAAAGGAGTTTCCCCTGTGCCTGTGTACCATATTGGATCATGGCCTGGTGGTTCTTAGGGTCGATTTGCTCTGCTAATTGATAGGCTCTCGCCCGGTTTTCCTCAGGAATAACATCAATTAATTTAACTGGTCTGTTCTCTTCCTGCTTTAGAGGCTGCATCTGCAATTCTGGTGTATCGCCGAAAGGATTGGCCAATATATCATCCATAATGTTTCCGGTATTTTTTAAAAGGTCAGGATTTTTTTCTGCCATTATTTTAACCTCCTGTTTTCATCAGGACTTTCATTTAACTTCTTAATTGAATGCTTCGCGACATCAATTTCAAAATTCAGATTGTCGAGATCATCCGCCAGCATGTAATTTAAGTCTTTTTCAACAATTTTAGTAAGCTCTTTTAATGTATATTGTGTCTCATGCAATGAGTGTTCCAGTTCACGGTTTTTGCCTGGCTGTGCAGAGAGGAACGCATACTTCTCGCTTAACTCCAGTATGGAATCAAGATGAGAAAAATAAAACTGCTCTGCCTTGTAAAATCTTCTTGGCTCCCGGTTGCTCAACTTCTGGATGTTTTTCACGAGCCGTAAAAGCTCCATCCTTTGCTTTAGTGAACGGATATGGCGGATGGAAAAAAGCGATTTCTGCAGGCGGCTGATTTTATCATTTGCTTCAGAGAGATTTTTCTTAATGTATTTGTATTCCTTCTTAGTGAGCCTGTGTTTTTCCAGGAAACGCTTCTGCAAATAATGCCCCAGTCCGAAAAACATCAGACCACCTGCGATTACACCATAAAGAGAGGCCATCCAGAACGTTTGATTAAAGCCTGTAAAGGTCAACAGCCATATAAAGGCTGAAAAAGGGACAGCTGCACCTGTTTGAGCACTGAGTGAAAAAAATTTATTCATAATCATCGACTCCTGTTTAGAATCTTCCTATTTATACGGATAGGACACACGGAATGTTTCACCAACTGTAAAAAAATGTTTTCTTATTTATACAATACTTCAAAACAGGCCATTTTTCTACAGACTCTATCAGTAATCTCTTCTAGGTCCAGAGACGTAGAAGAAGGCTAAACTGGAAATATTTAATAAACCAGTATGCTGCTATTCGACAAAAGATGTAGATAGGCTTGTAAGATTACCTGGTAATTTGTAGAAACTTTTGTTGTTTGATTTTTTGAAAAAGGCGGTATATAGGGATTACAGGACACAAAGTAAAAAAAATACAGTTGATAAGGAGTGTTTTAAATGAAAGTAAAAGCAGGAAGCTGGAGCATGTTAAGCCAAGAGGAAAAATTATTGTTGTTGACGGTCATTAGCAACCAGTCTAAAAAGCAGAAGATGAATGAATAGTGGATATGGAGTGAATACAACTGGGATGGACATAAAAAAATGGTTGGCATTAATAAAAGAAAGACTGCTATGAAGAAACAGGATGTTCCCTCATAAGCAGTCTTTTTGATTTTTACCTGCCTTTTAATACAGTAACAGTCGCTTGGGCTTCGGTTGTATTTCCAGCCTGGTCTGTTGCAAGGTATGTGATCGTATAAATTCGGCCATTGCCTTTCCCGTTTCTTTCTGAACGGAGTGCAAAATCCGTATCCAATGTGTTATACAATGCGCCGCTGATATCACTATAGTCTGCGTTTGGTTCGTTAACGGTGATTGATTCTAATACTACTGAATCAATCCCTGAAGTCACATCACCATAGTCTAAATCGGCTTTAATATCAACCAGCTTATGGTTTGGCACAAGAAGGATCGGCTTATCTACTGAAACCGTTAATTCAGGAGCTGTCTGGTCAATCTTAATCTCCTTCACTTTCGCTTCTTCCACGTTTCCTGCACCATCTACACTGCGATATTCAATCGTATATTCTCCGTCAGCTGCTAGTTGAATAGCTTCTGTATACTCTCTCCAATCATCGTTGTTAATACGATATTCAGTTGTTTTTACGTCTGTCATAGAATCCGATGCAGAAAGATCCACGGTTACATTAGATGTATACCAACCGTTTGTACCTGTTGGACTTTCTGGATTTACAACAACAGTTGTTTCTGGAGCAGTCTTATCCAACTTGATCTTAATAGATTTTACCTCTTCAACATTGCCACTATTGTCTGAGCTACGGTATTCGATTGTGAAAATACCATCTTTATTAAACTGAAGAGCTCCAGTGTAATCCTTCCACTCTTCCCCGTTAATTCTGTACTTAGGAGATTTAACACCTGACTCTTCATCTACTGCCGTCAGGGTTACTGTTACATCCGTTGTGTACCAGCCGTTTTCTCCAGTAGGGCTTTCAGGATTTACTGTTGCTGTTGTAACTGGAGCGGTAGTATCTACCTTTGCCAGTTCTTTCGTATCACGTACGCGGATTCTTGTTCCTTGAGCGAATGATCCGGATAATCCAACTGCCTCTAAAGTATCTCCTACTTTCAAGACTGGAACCGGTCCGCTTTGGTTCACGATATAACCGTCTGTAAATACTAATACATCGCCTGAACCGTCGTTAATAACATAAGAGTTGGCATCGAACTGCGAAACGACTTTACCTGTTACTTTTACAAGAAGGCCTTGGTTAGCTTCAGAGGTCGCCTCTCCCGTCGGCACATCCTTTGGCTGTATTGGATCACCTTCTCCAATCTTGATGACATCCTGTTCAAACTTGGCGAACTCGATTTCCTTGTTGTTATCGAATGTGATGATATGTCCATAGATTCGGACCTTATCACCAGGCTTCAGTGAGCCTGCCGGCACTTCCTGGAATGCCATGATTCCGCCTGTTTCATCCTGGACGTAGAATGCGTCGAAGAATACTCCAGCACCCGTAGTTACTGTACCTTCGATGACGGTATGAGAATCTTCAGCAAGCTTTCTGGCATCGCCAATCGATGTAACTGTTGTTCCGCGATGTGCAAGCCAGTTAACAGCATTCAGTGCGAACTCATCGTTTCCTTTCGGTTCATAGGACTCATCCATTTGCTTATCATTGAAAATATTCATGCCGGATACGATGATACGGCCTTTGTCGCCGATTTCCTCTGATGCAATCAACGGAATGGCAGATCCGCCAGTTTCGTCGGAAACAGCATCATAGGTGAAGCCGCCCTTAATATTTCCTTGATACGTCGTTTCATTTCCTTTTGCTAGGATGACCACTTTTCCGCTTTGAGTAAGGGCTGTGTCATTTGGTCCCGATAAGCTTGTGCCGCTGTAATAATCAAGGAACGATACGCGATCCGTGATATAGTTGGAAACCAATTCTGGGAATACACGGACAGCATACGGCGCTACTTTTGGATCATTCCAGAAGTTTCCTGTCTTACTGTCATCAAATACTCCATCGTTGCCCATACGGATATTTGCTCCCATTTGGTCTAACATATCGTTATTAATAGTAGGATTAGTACTGTGATTGCTCTTTCCTGCCATCAATAATGATCCGCCATCTTTAACAAACTTTGCGATTGCTGCATTTTCATCTGCTGTGTATGTGGATCTTGGATGTGTAATCACCAGAACATTTACATTGCTTAATACTGTATCTGTAATTGTCGAAGTGTTCTCGGTAACTTTGTAGCCTTCTTTTTGCAGCATAGTTGTAAAGGCTTTTAAATTATCCTTATAACTTCCGCCATCGCCGCTTGTGTTTTCATTGCCATGCTTTGCATCGATCAAAACGTTGATTCCAAGTGGCTCTTTAATTTTCACTTGCAAGACAAACTGGTCATCTCCAAGATCGAGCCCATCAAGCGAAGATACTACTGCAATAATTTTGTGTTCTCCTTTTAACGGGCTGTTCCAGACAGCTGAAGCTGCAGCTACACCCTTTGAAGGAATGGAAGAGATTTCTTGTGACCCAATCAAGTTGCTTTCCTTTACTTCATCAAAATAAAGATCTACTTTAAGATTCTTTACTTCCTGTGTACCATTATTGCTTACATTTGCTTTTAGAGTAGCAGGGTTGCCTTCAATGATTACGTCACCAATGATATCGATCCCGTTCACCTTTACATCAAGTGCTTCTTCTTTGGACCAGGTTGGCGCGGAATACATACGCTCTCCGTCGGCTTGCGTTACTCTTACGACAAACCATTGCTGGCCGCCAGTCACCGTGTAAGAAGGCTCCCAAGTAAAGTCTTCTGTCATTGGAGAATAGGACTCTACCACTCTGCCGCCATTTGTAATCAATTCTACTTTTTCTACTCGGTCATCTGACTTGTAATCAACTGGCAGGTAGCTATAATCTTCCATTGATCTGCTTTCCGCTACCGCATCACTGCCTGAGATATTGAACTTCAGTGATTTGCTGTCCACAGTTGATCCCATGTAGAAACCATTTGCTTTTACATCAAGTTTGAAGTTAGGGTCTTCTACCATGTACACTCGCATATTGCGCATGGAGTGGAGAAGAGATTCCTGGGAAAGGTCTTCCGCTACGATAACGGTACGAGCCCTTGTCTCTCCCCAAGTTCCTTCATGATTGTCCTCACCATATGTCGGTGCAACATGCCAGCCCAAATCCAATACGGAGAAGAATTTCTTCTCGGCATTTGCATAGCCATAGTGGCCGGATCCATTTCCAACCTCTAGCATCGTAAAGAGTTTATCCATATCTTTGTTATATGGTTTGAAGTTGTTGAACGCATCCTTAGACATATCCGGATGGTTAAACTGACCAACCACATCATCATAAGTCATGACCCATGCATAGTACTTGTTCAAGTCCTGGTACATCTTTCCGTTGATGTTTCGGTCAATGAAGTTCTCTGTACCAAAAATGTTTGAGTGTCCCCAGGTTGTGGAAGTCATCTCAAAAGCAGGGAATACGACGTATTCACCATTCTCTGTGTATTGAGCAGATAAATCCTTTGTTAACTGCCAATCTTCTCCGCCGCTTCGTTCAAACAAACCGTCACGTTCTACCGTGTCCTGACCTAACAAGGTTGGATCGATATCGTGTGAATGGTCAGAGAATGCAAACCAGTCATAATTGTATTTCTGGCCCGCCTTCAGTGCGTCTTCTGGATTGCCGGCACCGTCATGGGAGATATTCGTATGATTGTGTGTCGTTCCACGATAGTGGTTTCCACCTTCAAAGCGTGGGACGACCTCAAAACTCCACTCATACTCAGTGGGATTATTTTTTAAATCCTCAGCGATTACTTTAACGGTATGCATACCAATTGAGAGATCTTCCTCAGGTGTGAATTTCACCTGACTTTGGCTGATTTGAGCATTTTCAAGCTCCTCGCCATCGAACCAAATTGTAATACTCTCTTGGTCAACACCACTAGGATCTTCGATTAAAACAGAAACTTCTGGACGAGGACTTTCAACCTTCGTTCCGCCAACTGGCGCTTCCCCATAAATACGCGGTCCTTCTTCATCTTCAATCAAGCTAACCTTATGAGGCTCTGCACTTGTTCCTGAAGTTTGGACTTTCTCACCAGCTTTTGCTTCAATGTAGTATTCGAAACCGTCTGCCGGGACATTTTCAGCCGACAGGACTGCTGTATAACGTGACTCGTTTCCTGCTGTCATCGGCACAGCAATATATTCCGCAGTTCCGTTCGCGCGATAGTATACAACTACAGATTCTGCTCCGCTTGCATTTGCGACGAACTCAACATTCGTATCTTTATAAACCTCTGTAAGAGGCTTATGGTCAATGCTCAATTGCGCCATGACATCCTTCATATCGCGAGGGAATACTTGATAGCCGCTGACATGAGTTGCATTCGTCGTGTATTGGCCAACGATTCCGGTAACGGCATAATTTTTGCCCGTTACAAAAACCTCATCTGCCTTGATCCCTGTTTTCTCCATCACACGAACTGTCGTGGATTTATTGTTTTCGTCAATCATAGTAACGTTCCAGTTTGAGCCTGATGTAGCGACTGATGCAACCTTGCCTTCTACCTTGACAAGGCTGCCTTCAAGGGGCTCTGCTGCAGTAAAAGTATTCAGGTCAAGAATTGTTACATCCTTCGCTGCAGAAATCGCTTCCCCTTCGCCTATTTTTGTAATAGCAGTTGCTTCTAATTCGGTTAAGCCATTGTATTGAATGAGCTTACCAGTGATTTTAAGTTTATCGCCACGGACAATCTTCAAGCCTGAATCATAGAATCCAAATATATTAATTCCTGCTGTTTCGTCCTGGATGTAGAAATTGTTCTTCTGGGTTCCCATTACGCCATTATCGACAGTGACGACCCCTTCAACTGTGAAAAACTGGTTAAGATTCGCAAGTATACCTTTAGAATCAGTTGCCTTTACTTCATCTAAAGGAGTAACGACATCAGTCGCAGCTTTTTCTATTGAAACTGGGACGCTTTCCAGCATGACCCCTTTGCTGTCGCTTGATTGCTGTGTAACATAAACGGTTGCAGGAGCATTGTTAAAAGTAATTGCATTGAACGCTCCTGTGCCAAGAACCTCAGCTCCATTGCCGTTCAATCTCTCCGTTTTGTTTGCTGATGAATTCGGATAAACGTAAATCATTGATCTAGCAACGCCTGCTCCAGCATTGCCAATTAATGTACCTTTTCCGTTGCTGTCAACGCTGTAGCTTAATTTATCGGCTGCAACACCATTGCTGGCCTGTGCCAGGTTAACCTGGATGGCATCACTTTCCCCTTTGCCACCTTGGGTTGCAGTAACAAATACCGAAGTTAATGCTTTTTCAGTTGTAAAATTTACTTCAAATGATCCATCAGTACCTGCATTGTTACTGCCAAGCACTGTTCCTTTCGCAGATGTTTCATATACCTTGATTACAGATAGTTCAGATACTGCTCCAGCCAATCCAATCACTTTTACTTTGCCATCATGCAGAGTAAACTGAATATTGTTTCCTACTGGCTGAAGACTTGTGTCTGATTCCATTGGTTGTTCCGCTGGGCTTGCGCTATTCTTTGGAACAGGCGTTGCTGCCACGAAATCCAATGCGTTATCATCAGAATCCCATGCATTTCCCAAACCAGGTTCTGGATTAACGTTTGCATATGGACGGCGCTGAACACTCTTAGTTGCGGATGGTGCTGGAGTTGAACCAGTACCTTCAAATCCAACAGTCCCGTTACCGAAACCAACGAAGTCTATTGTATTTGCTGGTGATTGACCATTAAGCAAATCAGTATTGTTGATTAGCGCAACCTTTCCTGCCGATCCTGCAAGATCAAACGTTGAATCTTCGATATCTGGCTGTGGTAGAGGTTTATCAGTTACTGATGTACCAGCTTTCCCTTTTATCAAATAGTAACTAAAAGGCTTTATCGATCCATTTAATGCAATTTTTTGCCAACCCGTACCAGTACTGCTGGCTTTTTGGACAGACCAACCTTCTAAAGATATTACTTTATCAGTTGGATTATATAATTCTACGAAATCATTTGAAAATAATGCACCGCTGTTACCACCTCCTCCATATACCTGGCTGATGACCACATGCCCCGAAATGGAAGCGCTTGCTTTTTGGGTCAAACCAGCTGGTAAGAATGTGGTAATCAGCAATATAACTGCTGTCAACAGGCTAGTCCATCTTTTAAAGCTTCTCTTATTTTTCTTCATTCATCTTCCACCCTTACGATTTTTTAAGCAACTCCCTAGGTCATAATCCCTATAAGATTATCCACAACCTTTCCTTAAAAAGTATGAGTACATCTATAATTCTACAAAATTCCAAATATTAAAGATATAACTGGAAATAAATATTTCCTATGAATTTAAATAAAATTTTCAAACATCTATACACCTATAGGAAAATATGATTAGATTTAATTGTTTGAATAATTCATTGTTTAGTTTTAATAGTTCAGGAGGGCAATTCATGAGGACCATGCACTACAAGAAAAAATTCAGATTAACAATGTATTACATGTTAATTCTCCCTTTAATTTTATTTACCTTCCCATTAATGGCCGCTGCCCATCCATACAGCGCCAGCTTCACAACAATTGAGTTTCAAGAGAATGAAACAAAATTTCAATTTTCAATTGATGCCCTGTCTATCATGGAACTCCAAGAGGATATAGATGTTAACAAGAATAATATTCTAGAGATAAGTGAAGTTGAGGAAGATCAAGATCATCTTGTAGAATTCCTAACACACACTGTCATTCTTGATAAGAACAATGAACAGCAAGAGCCAGAAGTTTTAGATATCAAAATTGAAAAAAAAGAAAATAAAGACTTCCTGACAATTTCATTGAAATACCCTGCTTATCAGCCAGGTGATACAATCACGATTAATGATGGACTATATTTTAATGACAAAGATACTAACTATGTAAATTTATTGACTGCAACCTATACAGGTGGCTCGAGTCAGGCAGCATTACAGGGAGAGAATCGTTCATGGACCATCCTGCTTACGGAAGATCAGCAGGAGCAGCAAACAGGTGAAGAGCAGTCGACTGATTCCACTTCCGAAAAAGATTCTAAGCCTTCAGCTACAACCACTTCTTCTTGGTTGTCCTTTTTCAAGCTTGGCATGTCGCATATATTGACTGGATATGATCATCTGCTCTTTCTTTTTGCCTTGCTTTTGAGAAAACAGACATTCAAGCAGTATGCTTTAATTGTAACCTCCTTTACAATCGCCCACAGTATTACTCTGAGTCTTGCTGTATTGGGAATAATGGATTTGCCGTCTAAATTCGTTGAATCATTCATTGCCTTAAGCATTATCTATGTTGCATTAGAGAATATAATCAAAAAAGAAGTGAACCATAGATGGGGATTGACCTTTGTTTTCGGCTTAATCCATGGTCTTGGTTTTGCAAATATCCTTCAGGAGATGAGCCTGTCTAAATCCAGTCTTGCATCAGCATTGGTAAGCTTTAATATTGGGATTGAAGTCGTCCAACTAATCATTGTACTGCTGCTTTTGCCAATCTTGACTTATGTTCACAGACTGAAGGAGTCACCTAAATTTATTAAATACGGTTCAGTTATCATTATACTATTTGGTGCATTTTGGCTGGTTGAACGACTTTTTTCTTAATAGATGCCACTTAGAAACCTCTGTCTTAATGATAGAGGTTTTTTATAAAAAAAGAATGGGTGCCACTGCCTTTTGAGTGGATACCCAATTTTCAGATGTGAAATCCATCTCGTTACTTAATACACTAGTTGTATATTTCCCCAGTGGATTACACTTAATTTTATTTATTCTAAGGTTTAGATAAGGGACATTCTTGTCAATTCGTTTTTTTGCGAATCTTAGGAAATGTTCGCAAAAAAAGTTTCATAGTGTCGGATTTTGTAATATAAATGTAATTTTTCTGTTATTCGTTTGTAACCCCTTTCTTTATATAATAGGTTTACCAACTAACAAACGGGGGTAAACAACTTTGTTGAAGAGAGTACTAGCAGCATTCTTGTTCTTTACACTAGTAGCCACTGTCGCACCGTCAATAGATCAAACCTCTGCCTCTGGAAACTCATATTATGTAAATCTAAATTCCGGCAAATTAAATGTACGCAAAACGCCTTCTACTTCCGGAGCAGTTGTTACTAAACTAGCAAATGGACAAGCTGTCACTGTGAATTCTCAATCAAAAGGTTGGGCAAAAATCTCTGTAAATGGAAAGACAGGATATGTAAGTTCAAAGTTTATTGCACTTAAAACTATTAAAAATGCATCTGTTATGAAAACAACTGTTAAAAAAGCTTCTGTAGCACCTACAAGTGATTATAAAGCCAAAGCTATTTCAGTTGCCAAGAGCAATCTTGGTGTAAAGTATAAATGGACAGGAAACACACCAAGCGGATTTGACTGCTCAGGTCTAGTAACCTATTCATTCGGAAAAGCTGGAGTGAATTTACCACGCACAGCTGGAGAAATGTACAACGTTGGCACAAAAGTAACTTCCTTACAGCCTGGAGACCTATTATTCTATGCAACTAGCGGCGGTAATAAAGTCACTCACGTAGCTGTTTACCTTGGAAATGGACAAATGATTCATTCTGCAACATCCAAGGGCGTATCAATCGCCAGCATTAACAATTCATATTGGAAACCTAGATTTATTGGGGCTAAAAGAATATAATTTTAAAAAGTGGCTGAAGAGCCACTTTTTTGCATTCATAGAAGGAAACTCATTCATCCAAAATCTCTTAGGTTCACAACAAATATAACACCAAAAAGCTCCCAATCTCTATCGATTAGGAGCTTTTCAGCTACATAAAAGCTTTTGTTGCTAAATGTCTAGTCCATGTCACTCCAAACGACGCCTCCAATTTGGCAGGTTCCACTCTGAGTCTCTATTTCTTTTTATGATACATTTAATTCGTTTATTTAAAAGTTATCGCAGCAGCAACAGCCTTTTTCCACCCACTGTAAAGTTTGTCTCTGAATTCATCCAGCATTTGTGGATAAAACGATTGGTCTTTTGCCCACTGCTCAGCGATTTCATCCTGGCTTTCCCAGAATCCGACCGCCAGTCCGGCAAGGTAGGCAGCTCCCAATGCCGTTGTTTCGTTAATCACCGGACGTTCAACAGGAACACCGAGAATACCACTCTGAAATTTCATCAAGAAATTATTTTTTACCGCACCGCCATCCACACGAAGCGTTTTGAGTTCAATCCCCGAGTCTGCCTCCATCGCTGACAGCACATCCTTCGTCTGATAGGCAAGCGACTCAAGAGTCGCACGAATGAAATGCTCCTTGCTCGTTCCGCGGGTAAGGCCGAATACCGCACCTCTCACCTCGCTGTCCCAATACGGCGTGCCCAGCCCGACAAATGCCGGGACGACATAAACTCCATCCGTGGATTCTACTTTCTCCGCATACCTTTCACTATCCCTGGCATCCTTCAGCATTCTTAAGCCGTCCCGGAGCCATTGGATTGCTGATCCTGCCACAAATATGCTACCCTCGAGAGCGTACTCTACTTTTCCGTTCAGGCCCCAGGCGATCGTAGTCAGAAGTCCGTTCTCAGACTTGACTGCTTTTTCGCCGGTATTCATCAGCATAAAGCAGCCTGTGCCATAGGTGTTCTTCGCCATTCCTTTTTCGAAGCATGCCTGCCCGAACAAAGCAGCCTGCTGGTCGCCTGCAGCTCCGGCAATCGGGATTTCTTTTCCAAAGAAATGGTGCGGTGCCGTATTGGTATAGACCTCAGAGGATGGCCGTACCTCCGGAAGCATGGATGCCGGAACGCCAAGGATTTCAAGGAGCTCCTCATCCCATTTTAATTCATGAATATTGAACATCAGCGTCCTTGAGGCATTGCTGTAGTCCGTAACATGGGCACGGCCGCCGGAAAGCTTCCAGATCAGCCATGTATCGATCGTGCCGAACAATAGCTTACCTTCTTCTGCTTTTCGCTTTGCGCCATCTACATTTTCAAGGATCCACTTTACTTTTGTTCCAGAAAAATACGCGTCAATCAGCAGGCCTGTTTTATCGCGGAAAAGCTCACTATTACCAGCATCTTTAAGCTCATCGCAAATCTGGCTGGTCTGCCTTGATTGCCATACAATCGCATTGTAGACAGGCACTCCTGTTTCCTTATCCCAAACAACCGTCGTTTCACGCTGGTTCGTAATCCCGATACCGGCTATTTGTTCCGGCTTAACATTGGATTCACTTAATACGCTAGCAATAACCGCCAAAATGGAACCCCAGATTTCATTCGCATTATGCTCGACCCAACCCGGCTTCGGAAAATGCTGAGCGAACTCCTTTTGTGCAACATGGATGATCTCGCCATTCTTATCAAAAAGAATTGCCCGCGAACTCGTCGTTCCCTGGTCTAATGAAAGGATGTATTTTTCCATAATGTCCCCCCTGAATTTGATCCATTCGTTTCTAAAAGATATGTACAATCACAGAATACTTAACCTAACTATACCCAATTCAGCCTGGTTTTTTCAAAGTAACTATGTTTTTTCAGATACATACAATATCCATATACTTTTAAACAAGGCTTTAATATAGCTAAGTCTTGATTATTAAACATGTCTATTATCAATATTACCGAAACAGGACTAAGTTCGGACAATTAGGAGCGGCGTCTCCCGATTTTTGTTCAAAGGGGATAGGACTTCAGACATTTTCGCGAGATCTCTCTGGAATTTTGTCTAAAGGGGACAACTATTTCGGACAATTCTTCGCGACCTCTCTGAATTTTTGTCCGAAGGGGACATAACTTCGGATATTTTCGAGCGTCCTCTCTAAATTTTTGTCAAAAGAGGATACGACTTCGGACATTTTGCCGCGACTATTCTTGATCTTTGTCCGAAGATGGCATGAGTTCGGACAGTTTTACATCCTTTGCCCCACACTTTGTCGAAGCAGCATCAAGTTATTAAGATTTTTCATAGTGTAAAATCAACAGCCGAGTTTATCACAGCAACAAACAAAAAACTCATACACACGGAGTTCTTCAACTAATCAAACGTTTGATTAACTTTTTTTCATCAATTTTCGAGTGATGACAACGAAAAAGGACAGCAAGCTCTTAGCTTACTGTCCTTACTTTTATTTCATCCCTGAAATCGTGTATCCATCAATAATGTGTTTCTGGAAGATGATGAAGATGATGACGATTGGGACGACCATGAAGGTGGAGCCGGCCATTTGCAGGGCGAAGTTGCCGCCGTATTGGCCTTTCAATAGGGATAGTCCTACTGATAGTGTGTACAGGCTTTCGTCATTGGCGATGATCAGCGGCCACAGGAAGCTGTTCCAGCCTGCGATGAAGGTCAGGATTCCTTGTACGGCAAGGATTGGCTTTGTCATCGGCAAGACGATCTGCCAGAACACGCGGAATTCGCTGGCGCCGTCGAGTCTAGCTGCTTCGAGCAGTTCGTCAGGGATTGTCATCATGAACTGGCGGAACAGAAAGATTCCGAATGCGCCAACAAGGCCTGGCAAGACAATCCCAGCCATTGTGTTTGTCAGCTGCATCTGGTTCAAAATCAGGTAAACAGGAATCATCGTTACCTGTCCAGGAATCATCATTGTCGCAAGAACCATGAAGAATAATTTATTGCGTCCTTTAAATTCAAACTTGGCAAATGCGTAGCCGGCCATTGCGTTCAAAAGCAAACCAACGAAGGACCAGAGCACAACGATGATTGTATTTTTCAAATAGAGACCGAAGTTCATGTTCACAAATAGATTCTGGAAGTTTTCTAGTGTCCATTGTTCTGGGAACAGTGTCGGCGTCAGCTGCATGACTTCACTTTCCGGCTTGAAGGATGAAAGGATCATCCAAATAAACGGAACGGCTACAAGCAGGCCGCCGATTGTCAGGATGATGCCGACAACCCACTGCTGCATTTTTTCCTGCTTTACACTGCTGCTTAAGGATTCTTTTGGGACTGCACTGGATTTCATTTGTCTTCCACCTCTGCTTTCATCAATAATCCTGTTGTTTGTTTTGGATCTTGAATTGAATCATTGTAATGATGATGATGGCAATGAACAATATGAAAGATCCAGCTGCCGCGTAGCCAAAGTTACTGAATTGGAATCCATTGCGGTAGATGAATAGCGCAACAGAAGTCGTGCTGTCAAGCGGGCCGCCATTGGTCATGACGAACGGCTCTTCGAAGAATTGCAGCCAGCCAATCATCGTCGTAATCGAAACAAAGAAGATCGCATATCGAAGCAATGGGATCGTAATCTTCGTCAGCTGCTTCCAGTTGTTCGCGCCATCAAGCTGTGCTGCTTCATAATACGTTTTCGGAATTCCCTGCAATGCTGCTAAAAAGATAATCATATTGATGCCGATCGCTCTCCAAAGCGCCAATAAAATCAACGAGATTTTTGCCATCACCGGGTCTTGAAGCCACGGTACATCTGGCAGGTTAAGCAGGTTTAATACATGGTTGAACAATCCAAGCTGAGGGTTGTACAGATAGCTCCAGACAACAGCAACCGCAACAACGTTTGTGATGGAAGGCATGTAGAAGACAACCCGGAAAGCCTTGAAAATACGCGCTTTTCCAAAATTGATCAGGAGCGCTATTGCCAATGATAGAACAATAACGAGCGGAACACCTATCACAACATAGAACAAGGTGTTAAAAATTGATTTTACAAAGATCGGGTCACTTACAACTTCCTTATAATTCTCAAGGCCAACGAAACTGATGGATGACCAATCGGCAATCCCGACTAAATCAAGATCCGTAAAGCTGATGATCAGCGCTACGAATATAGGCAGAATAGAAAATAATGATAAAAGAATGATGGCAGGAGCTATAAAAAAGTAAGGAGTCTTGTTTGCCAAAAAGCTTTTCATTGTAAGTCCCTTCTTTCTCAGTCCGTATTTGCTCGGACTAATGTAGTTGGCCGGCAGGCATAGGCCTGCCAGTCAACCTGTTTCAGATTACTTGGAGAGGATTTTTTCAGCCTCTTGATCAAATGCATCCATTTCTTCCTGGATGTCAGCACCGCCGCGGTAGATTTTCTCGAATCGGCTCAAGAAATCCTGGGCGATTTTTTCGAACGGCTTGATTACAGGCATTGGCTGTGCATTTTCCAATTGCTCACCAAATACTTTGTAGTACTGGTTCTCTTGAAGTTGCTTGTCGTTCCATGCCTCTTTGCTTGCTGGCAGGGAGTTCGTCATTTCAAGCCATTTTACCTGTGTTTCTGGTTTGCTCATGTAAGCAAGGAACTTCAACGCTTCTTCCTTGTTCTTTGTGTGCTGGAATACAGACAAGTTAGATCCACCTAAAGTAGATGTGTTTGTTTCTTTTGCAGGCAGGACAGCTGTTGCCCACTTGCCTTCAAGCTCAGGTGCCTGGTCATTGATGATCTTGACCATCCAAGGTCCGCTGATGAACATCGGCAGGATGCCTTCGCCTTTGAATGCCTGGACGATATCCAGTCCAAGGTCAACCGGCGCAGATCCATCCTTGAAGAATCCATTCAAGTATTCAACAGCTTCAACAAACTCAGGCTCGTTGAAAGAAGCTTTGTTTCCTTCAATCAGCTTAGAACCATTTTGGCGCGCAAGCATGAACGATAAGCTTTGCTCATTAGTATCAATGCTGATTCCGTACTTGTCATCGCCGCGCTCTCTTAGCTTCTTAGCAGCGTCACGAAGCTCGTCCCAAGTTTTTGGTGCTTCCTTATAACCAGCTTCTTCTAATAAGTCTGTACGGTAGAAAAGGACGCGAGTATCAACATACCAAGGTACGCCAACCACTTTATCCTCGTATTTTGTTGTTTCAATTGAACCATCATAGAAATTTTCAGCCGCTAATTCCGGATATTTTTCTGTCTGGTCTGATAGATCCATCAATGCGTTTGCAGATGCGAATTCAGGAATCCAAGTTGTTCCCATTTGCACAACATCCGGGCCTTTTTTAGAAGCAACCGCTGTTAACAGCTTATCATGTGCCTGGTCCCAAGGAATCGCCTGGACTTTTACATCGATTTCCGGATTTGCTTTTTCAAATTCATCAGCAATCTTCGGAAGAGTCTTCGCTTCTTCACCCATACCCCATACTGTGATGACTTTCTTGCCGTCTTTTTCAGATCCTGAATCAGAAGAACATCCTGCAAGTGCACCAGATACGACAAGTGTTCCTACCATTGCGGCAGCTGCAAATTTCCTGCTGAATACATTTAACATTTTTCGGCTCATTCGTAAAACCCCCAAAATAATATGATAAGTTCTTGAGTTCTTGCATTTAAAATTCCCGTTAAAGCAAATAATTACTTATAACTTACGAAATTCTACTGTTGTTTACGAAAACCCCCTTGCAGTGAAACGTTTCGAAAACATGCAAAAAAATAAATAAGTGAATCTTGCGAAACGATTCAAGGTTTCCTGGCTCTTTTACCGAAAAGAGGGGTTGCGAACGATTGAAACGTTTCGATAGGGCTATTATATTTCATGGTGAAATCGTTTTCAAGTAAAAAATTGAGACAAATTTTACTTTTTTACGAAAAAGCTTGTCAGGAATGGATTCGCTTTCATTCTTTTATAGAAACGTTTCGATAATTTATTGACTCTGAAAAAGAAAGCGCTTATAATGCAGTTGTATTCTTATTCGAAACGTTTCTATTAAATTTTATTTCTAATATATTTCACGGGAGGTTCACCCCTATGAACGGTCAGAGACTTACTTCTTTATTAAAAGAAATGACGCTTGATGAGAAAATCGCACAATTGCTTCAATTAGCAACTCCCTTTTTCGAAGGATCCAAGGATGAAGGACAAATTACCGGACCACTTGCTTCTATGAATATATCTGATGAAAACGTACGCAACACTGGTTCAGTGCTGGGAGCTTCAGGCGGAGCGAAAGAAGCGATCTCTATCCAGAAAGCTCACATGAAAAAGAACCGATTAGGCATTCCTCTATTATTTATGGCGGATGTCATCCACGGGTATAAAACGATTTTCCCTGTCCCTCTTGCCGTCGGCTGTTCATGGGATTTGGACAAGGCGCAGCAGAGCGCGGAAATCGCAGCGAAAGAAGCTGCAGCTGCAGGCGTCCATGTCACCTTTTCACCAATGGTTGATTTGGTCCGCGACCCTCGCTGGGGACGCGTGATGGAGTCGACAGGTGAAGATCCATTTTTAAATGGAGAATTCGCGAAGGCGTTTGTCCGCGGTTTCCAGGGGCAAGACTTGAAAAATAACACAGAATCCGTTGCAGCCTGCGTGAAGCACTTCGCTGCATACGGTGCTCCAGAAGGCGGCCGTGATTACAATACGGTCAATATGTCGGAACGCCAGCTCAGGGAATCCTACCTGCCTGCCTACAAGGCAGCGCTTGATGAAGGCTGCGAAATGGTCATGACCGCGTTCAACACGGTCGATGGCATCCCGGCCACTGGCAATGTAAAACTAATGCGCGACCTTCTTCGCGAAGAATGGGGCTTCGATGGAGTCCTTATTTCCGACTGGGGCGCGGTAAAAGAAATGATTCCTCACGGTGTCGCAGAGGATGAAGCGGAAGCTGCCTACAAAGCGATCCAGGCCGGAGTCGATATCGAAATGATGACATCCTGCTATGTCGACCATTTGAAAGAACAGGTCGGGAGCGGAAAAGTGGATGAAAAACTAATAGATGAATCAGTCATGCGGATTCTTACATTCAAAGAAAAATTAGGACTTTTTGAAAATCCATTCCGTGGTGCAGACGAAGCCCTCGAAAAGGAACTGGTCATGAGTGCTGAACACCGCCAGGCCTCAAGAGAACTAGCGGTAAAGTCCTCTGTTTTATTGAAAAACAACGGAGTTCTTCCTATTAATAATGAAAAGAAAATTGCTTTGATCGGTCCATTCGCGCAAAGCGGCGATATTCTTGGGCCGTGGTCATTCCTTGGTTCAAAGGAAAAAGCTGTCCAGCTATATGATGGCCTGCTCTCGAAGCTTGACTCCTCCCTTCTTTTAAAGGCAAAAGGCTGTGACATTGAATCTGGTTCTGAGGAGCAATTCGATGAGGCAGTGAGAATTGCGGAAAAAGCAGATGTGATCGTGCTTGCTCTAGGCGAGGATTCCGACATGAGCGGTGAAGCCGGCTGCCGCGCAGACATCCGCCTGCCGAAGGTGCAGCTGGAGCTTGCGGCTAAAATGAAAGAACTAGGCAAGCCGATCGTCACAGTATTATTCAACGGACGTCCGCTTGATCTCCACGGAATCTGGGACGAAGCCGATGCGATCTTGGAGGCATGGTATCCAGGCACAGAAGGCGGAAACGCGGTTGCAGACATCCTGTTAGGGGATGCAAATCCATCCGCGAAGCTGACGATGTCCTTCCCTTACTCCGTTGGACAGGTACCGGTTTACTACAACCATTTCAACACAGGCCGTCCACAGGGAGCGCCTGACGCACAAGAACGATATGTATCACAGTATTTAGATATCCCGAACGAGCCATTGCTGCCATTCGGCTTTGGATTGAGCTACACAAACTTTGAATATAGCGATGTAAAAATCAGTGCTGCGACGATGTCGGCATCCAAGCCATTGACGGTTTCCGTTACTGTCGAGAATACTGGCGAGCTAGCCGGTGAAGAAATTGTCCAGTTATACGTACGCGACGTAGCCGGCGAAGTCGTAAGACCGATGAAGGAGCTGAAAGGCTTCAAGAAAGTCACTTTAGAACCAGGCGAAAAAGTGACAGTTGAATTTGAGATTAACGAAGAGCAATTGCGCTATCACCATGCAGACCTCACTTTCAAGAGCGACCCAGGAAAATTCATCGCTTTTGTGGGGACGAACAGCAGAGATACGGTGGAAATGGCGTTTGAACTTATAAATGAGTAATTTATTCTTGAATTTGAACGATATATAGCCGAATTACTATCAATTGAAGTCAGCTAAAAAGAATAAATGACAATTTATCTCCGGTTGCAGGCAATATATCACCGGTTGAGCGACATTTATCTACGGTTGAAAGCAATTTACCTCCAGTTGGAGCCATTTTATTAACGGTTACTTGAAATTCATTAACGGTTGAAGCTGGTTTTACACTTCAGCCAGCAAAAGTAGTATTACGAATGACAAACCTAAAAGGAAAGAAGTTGACACCGATGACACAGTCAAAGTTCACCATACAGGCAAATGATCTTAGCTTTACGTTTTTGAATAGCGGCGATGTTTATGAGATCGCGAATCAATCGACGATGATCAACCAGTGGCTTTCGAATCCGATCGATGGCTCTATGAATAACTTATTTTTGCGCATCCACAGGGAGAATGGAATTGAGTTCTATCCCCTGCTTGGCTCAAAATCAGCGAGCACTGTCCGCCACTATGACAATCAGGTTTTATGGCAGGGCAATGCTGCCGGCCTTCAATACCAGGTAAATTTTACCCTGGCAAAGGGCGGAGTCTGGTTCTGGGATGTTGAAGTGGAAGGAAGCAATGCGGTGATCGATGTGATCTACGGTCAGGACATGGGCCTTGCTGACAAGGGCGCTGTACGCACGAACGAAGCGTATATGTCACAGTATATCGACCACAATGTTTTCAACGACACAGAAAAAGGCTATGTTGTCTGCTCCCGCCAGAACCAGCCGATGAGCGGCGGCTGCTTCCCATATGTGCAGCAGGGTTCGCTGACGAAGGCAACAGGATATTCAACTGACGGATTCCAATTTTTCGGATTGTCTTATAAAGAAACGGACATCCCTGAAATTTTAACGAAAGAGAATCTTGCGAATGAAGTCTATCAATATGAATTTGCTTATACGGCATTGCAGTCTGAAAAAGTGAACTTGGATGGCAAAGCGCAATTCGTATTCTACGGAATGTTCAAAGAGAACCATCCGGCAGCAGTAACAGAATTGGAATTTGCTGATGAAGTAGCGGCAGCCTGGGAAAGTGTCCAGTCATTTGACGGCGCGAAAGCTGCTGACTTAACGCCAGTACAGCCCTCCCCTTCTTTTGGAAAACCTTTAGAAACGGTTTCGATGACGAAAGAAGAAATTGACGAGCTGTTCCCACACCGCCATCAGGAAGAAACATCCGGCGATGCATTGCTGTCCTTCTTCACGGAGCAGCATGAGCATGTCGTTTTAAAGGAAAAAGAATTGCTTGTTGAGCGTCCGCACGGGCATATCCTGATGACAGGCGGAAACGTCGATAATATCAAAAATGTCCTGACGACTTCTTTATATATGTACGGAATCTTCAACTCTCACATTGTTGTAGGCAACACGTCTTTCAACAAGATGCTGACGAATGCCCGCAACGCGCTGAATGTGATGAAGACTTCCGGCCAGAGGGTTTATGTTGAAATTGAAGACGAATACCGCCTGCTAACGATGCCTTCGATGTTTGAGATGGGCTTCAATTATGGCCGCTGGTTCTACAAGACGGATGATGACATGATTATCGTCACAACTCACACAGCCGTTGATTCTCCACAATTGCAGCTGCAGGTCCGCTCTGCTAATGCAAAGGCGTACCGCTATCTCGTGACGAACCAGGTTTCGATGAACAACAACGAGTATGCCCAGCCATTTAAAATGGAGCAGGACGGAAATGTCCTTACTTTTACAGCAGCAGAAGAATCCGACAGCTCGGATGTCTTCCCTAACCTCAGTTATCGCATGCAAATCAGCAGCGAATTTGAAGTGAAGGATTCCAGCGTGTTTGGCGAGAACATTGACGCAGATGCTGCATCTTTGTCTGTGATCGAGCTGAACGAAGCTACTGAGTGGAATATCGTGATTCAGGGTCTTCTTGATGGAGAAGAAATTCCGTTCGCAACTGGTGAAGCAAAAGAAGAAATCGCCAAATACCGCGAGTTTTTCGCTGAAACAATGAATGGATTCAAGCTTGCGCAAAACGGTGAAGCGACTGAAGAACTCAAGAAAATCAATGCACTTGCATGGTGGTACACGCATAATATGCTCGTCCACTACTCTGTGCCTCATGGTCTTGAGCAGTACGGCGGCGCTGCCTGGGGAACGCGGGATGTCTGCCAGGGACCGACTGAGTATTTCATCGCGACGCAGAAATATGAAAATGTGAAGGACATCATCAAGACGGTCTACTCCCACCAGTACAGTGATGATGGAAACTGGCCGCAGTGGTTCATGTTCGATAATTACTACCGCTTCCAGCAGGAAGAAAGCCACGGCGACATCATCGTCTGGCCGTTGAAGGTCATCGTTGAATATCTGCGCGCAACGAATGATTACACAATTTTAAGCGAACAGCTTCCTTATACAGAAAAAGGCAGCTTTGAATTCACCGCGGAAAAAGAAACCTTGCTTGACCATGTGAAAAAGCAGCTTCAATATATCAAGGATCATTTTTTACATGATACGTATTTATCATCATACGGAGATGGAGACTGGGATGACACGCTCCAGCCGGCGAACGCACAGCTGAAGCAGTATATGGCCAGCAGCTGGACAGTTGCGCTGACCTACCAGGTCGTAAGCCACTTCGCATCGCTTTTACCAAAAGAAGATGCACAGCTTGCAGATGAACTTAGCACAATGGCAGCTGGAATCAAGGAAGATTTCAATAAATACATGCTGTCAACCGAAACAATCCCTGGCTTCGTGTTCATGGATCAAGCGGACAAGCCGGAACTGATGGTCCACCCTACTGATACAAAAACGGGCATCCAATACCGTCTTCTGCCTATGACGCGAAGCATGATAGGCGAACTTTTGACGCCGGAACAGGCGGAATCACATTATCAAATCATCAAAGAGCGCCTGTACCATCCGGATGGCGTGCGCCTGATGGACCGCCCTGCGACTTATAAAGGCGGAGTGAGCACGAACTTCAAGCGTGCCGAGCAGGCAGCGAACTTCGGACGTGAAATCGGCCTGCAATACGTACATGCCCACATCCGTTTCGTTGAGGCAATGGCGAAGCTCGGCAAAGTTGATGAGGTTTGGACTGGACTGCAGACGATCAACCCGATCGGCATCCAGAAGGTCGTTCCGAACGCGGAATTGCGCCAGAGCAATGCCTACTTCAGCAGCTCTGACGGCAAGTTCAACACGCGTTATGAGGCAGCGGAGAATTTTGAAAAGCTCCGCGACGGCTCCGCTCCTGTAAAAGGCGGCTGGCGCATTTACTCAAGCGGCCCTGGAATCTACATGAACCAGCTGATTTCGAACGCACTTGGCATCCGCCGCGAAGGTCAGGATCTCGTGATCGACCCTGTTCTTCCAGAGGAAAAAGACGGGCTTGAGTTCACGTTCAATATCGACGGGAAACCAGTGACAATCGCTTACCATTTTGGAAATAAAGCAGACGTGAAGATCAACGGGCAGGAAGTTGCTGCGGAACGCGTGTCCAACCGTTATCGTGACGGCGGCTACCGTATCAGCGCTGCTGAGCTTGAGAAACTGAATGAAGAGAATAATACGATTGAAGTTTATTTGTAAAAAACGAGCGGCCCACAAGGCCGCTTCATTTTTCATATTTGGGGGTTAGGAATATGGACAGCAAATGGTGGCATAAAAGCGTGGTTTACCAGGTGTACCCTCGCAGCTTCAAGGATTCGAACGGGGATGGCATCGGCGATTTGCAGGGAATCCTCTCGAAGCTCGATTATATCAAGGAACTTGGAGCCGACATGATCTGGCTGTGTCCGGTCTATGCGTCGCCGAATGATGACAATGGCTATGATATCAGCGATTATTATCAAATCCATCCCGAATTTGGCACGATGAAAGATATGGATTTGCTTATTGCCGAGGCTGCAAAGCGCGGGATGGGTATCATGATGGATATCGTCGCGAATCATACGTCCGACGAGCACCCTTGGTTCATCGAGTCAAGGAGCAGCAAGGATAACCCGTATCGCGACTATTATGTCTGGCGTGATGGCGTGGACGACTGTCCTCCGAGTGACCTTCAGTCCATTTTCAGCGGCACCGCTTGGGAGCATGACTCACAAACTGGCCAGTACTATCTGCATATGTTCAGCAAGAAACAGCCTGACCTGAACTGGCACCACCCACCTGTCCGCGAGGCGATTTATGATGTGATGCGCTTCTGGATCAACAAAGGAATCAAAGGCTTCCGATTTGATGTTATTGACTTGATTGCGAAAGAACTGGATCAGGACATCATCGCCAACGGTCCCCTGCTGCATACGTACCTGCAGGAGATGCACCGCGAAGTTCTAGAAGATGCAGACATCGTCACGGTCGGCGAAACCGGCGGAGCAGATTTGGAAAAAGGCATTCTCTTTACGAGTCCTGAACGGAAGGAACTCGATATGGTGTTCTCGTTTGAGCATATTGCTCTCGACGAACAAGCAGGCAAGCAAAAATGGGATTTGAAGCAACTTGAGCTGGCGGATTTGAAGAGTGTGCTGTCAAACTGGCAGACTGGACTTGCGGGCAAAGGCTGGAATAGTCTTTTCTGGAGCAACCACGACCAGCCTCGAATCGTTTCGCGCTGGGGAAATGATCAGGAGTATCGGTACGAAAGTGCGACAATGCTCGCTTCCCTGCTCCATTTGATGAGAGGGACGCCTTATATTTACCAGGGTGAGGAAATCGGGATGACGAATGTTCAGTTTACTGAGTTGGATTCTTATCGCGATATCGAAACCTTCAATATGTATAGAGAGCGGATCGAGCAAGGCTTTGAGCATGAAGACATCATGGAATCGATTTATGTAAAAGGCCGTGATAACGCAAGGACGCCGATGCAGTGGAGCGACGAGTCCCATGCCGGTTTTACCGAAGGAGAACCATGGATTGGGGTTAATCCCAATTACTCGACCATCAACGTTGAGAATGATACAAATAGTGAAAAGTCTGTCTACCAATTTTACAAAAAGCTGATCGAACTGCGTAAGAATAATGAGCTGATTGTTTACGGAGACTACCGCCTGCTTGACAGTGAACCGGAGATTTTCGCTTACGAAAGAACCTATCATAATGAACAATTGCGGGTATTGTGCAATTTTACCGACAGAGAGGTTGATAGTTCGTTAGTATGTGACGGAGAAATCGTCCTCCATAACTATGACTCCCCTGCTGAAAAATTGCGTCCATACGAGGCGATTGTTTATAAACTGAAAAATTAACTATAGATGGAAACGCTCACAATGTATAATAAATAGAGAGCTTACTGATGAGACAGGAGAGAGTATCGTGGCAAGTATTAAAGATATAGCGAAAAAAGCAGGCGTTTCGATATCGACTGTTTCCTATGCTCTTAATGGCAGCCCTAAGGTAACCGAGGAAACAGCGGCGAAAATCCTTGCCATAGCGAAGGAACTGAATTATGTCCCGAACGCCGCTGCCCGCTCATTGAAAAAGCGGGAAACGAAAATCATCGGCGTCTTTCTGACCAATTACGGTGGTGCGTTTTACGGAGAACTGCTGCAGGGCATTCAGGACGCCCTCAATAACAAAGGATACGAGATGATAGTCTGCAGCGGCAAGGAGTCGCATCGGTTTATTCCGGAACGGATGATTGACGGCGCTATCGTCCTCGATTTCTCATTTTCAAGCGAGGAACTGCTCAAGCACGCGAACGCCGGCCATAAAATCGTTGTCATGGATAGAGAATTGGAACATTCTAACATAAATCAAGTGTTATTGCATAATACTTCAGGCGCAACCCTTGCGATCGATCACCTGATCGAGAAAGGCCACCGGAAAATTTATGCGGTCAGCGGCCCAGAAGGTTCTTATGATGCCGTGCAGCGCATTGAAGCCGTGCGCCAGGCTGTGAAAAGATATAACGACATCGACTATCACGAAATACCGGGCGATTTCAACAAGCCTGCCGGCGAAAAAGCTGCTAAACAGATCGTCAAGGAATTCACCGAACCCGTGGCAGTTTTCTGCCTGAACGATGAAATGGCCATCGGGATGTACAACTATCTTGCAAAAACAAAATACGAGATCGGGAAAGACATCCACATCATCGGATTCGACAACATCGAGCTTACCCAATACATCCAGCCAAGACTCGCAACCATCGACTACTCTGAAAGAAAATGGGGTGCTGTCTCAGCTGAACATTTGTTGAAGTTGATCGCAAACGAACCAGCGGAAAACGAACGGATTTATGTGACGCTGATAACTGGGGATTCGGTGCAAAATGTATAAGAACAAGCAAAGGAGCCCGTCACAGACAGGCTCCTTATTTACTTATTTACTTATTTACTTATTTACTTATTTACTTATTTACTTATTTACTTAATTCCTTGATGCCACTTCCACGCACTCGAAATGATCTCTTCCAGATTCCTTTCAGCCTTCCAGCCAATTGCCTGGCGGATTTTTTCAGCAGATGCTACTAATCTTGCCGGGTCCCCTGCGCGTCGTTCAGCAATGACCACATTCGCTTTTCTGCCCGTCACTTTCTCACATGTATCAATGACTTCTTTTACAGAATAGCCCTGACCGTTGCCAAGGTTATATGTCTCCGTATGATTCTTTCCATTCAGCAAAGAATCAAGGGCTGCTATATGAGCGTTCGCAAGGTCTGTGACATGAATGTAATCGCGTATGCATGTGCCGTCTGGCGTATCATAATCATCGCCAAAAATAGAGATTTGCTCACGATGGCCTAATAGATGCTGTAGGATGATTGGAATCAAATGCGTCTCCGGATCGTGCATTTCGCCGATTCTGTCTGACGCACTTGCCCCTGCAGCGTTGAAGTATCGCAATACTACATAGCGGAGGTCATATGCAACCGCAAAATCAGCCAGTATATTCTCTACCATCAGCTTGGACTGGCCATATGGATTGATTGGCTGCGTCCTGCTGTCTTCACTGATGATCTCCACATCTGGAATTCCGTAGGTCGCTGCTGTCGAGGAGAAGATGAAATTCCTCACATTGTTTTTCAGCATTACTTTTAACAATTTAAGAGTAGATGCTAAATTGTTTTCATAGTACTTAATAGGGTCAATCACAGATTCTCCTACGAGACTATTTGCAGCAAAGTGCATAACTGCATTGATTGGGTAATTTCTGAAAACAGCTTCAAGGTCACTTTCACTACCCAAATCCCCTTTAACAAACTCCGCCCGCGGATCAATTGCCTCCTCGCGGCCAGTTGATAAATTATCCAACACGATAACATTGCACCTTTTAACCAATTCCTCAACAAGATGACTGCCGATATATCCTGCACCACCGACTACTAGAATTATATCCTGACCTCCTTTTCAATTCATACTTATATATAAATTTATTAAGGAATCAGGTTTAATGAACCAAAAACTGTTTCAGGGTGACAGACACGGGTTTTAAAAAAACTGCATGCCTAAGTTTTCAGGCTTTTAATTTCTATACAAAGATCAACTTAGATAGATAAATTACAACCGCAACGGTGATACAGCTGGCAAGGGTGGTGATGACGACGACTGATGAGGCGATTTCTGGATAGTTATCATATTCCAATGCCAGTAATGAGGCACTCCTATTTGATGGGAAGGAGCTGGCAATGAATAATGCCTGTGCGATTGTCCCCTCGATGTTCAACAACAGGATGATGCACAAACCAACTGCAGGGGAAAATACCAAACGAAAGATTGATGAGAAGATTACTATCTTTGAAATTGATTTTATATTTATATAGGCAATTTGACTGCCTAGCGTAATCAGGGCGATTGCCACGAAAGCATTAGCTGCATTTTCAATAGGAGTATAAATATAATGTGGTATTTCGATCTCAAAATACCTGAGAAGCAAGGCAAGTATTACGCCATGAAGAATTGGGAGTTTGAGTATTTTTTTAATAACTCCGCTGCCCTCGGTTGATGCAGAAACTGAGTTATAAAACCCCCATGTATACGTCAATACATTCTGTGCGATTGCAACAACTACTTGAATGGAAAGCCCAAGTGGATTATGTACAAATACCAGACTGCTTACCGGAAGTCCATAATTGCCTGAGTTGCTGAGGACAGAGCTATTCTGGAAAGTGGCAGAAAGCTTCCTGTCAAATTTGAAAATCTTGCAGATTACTAGTGAAATCACGATTAGTACTGCATTGAACAATGCTAAGTAAAACAACACGAGCCAAATGATATCGCTCGACATGTCAGATTCATAAATATTCAAAAAGCCGACAACTGGCAGCAATAAATATATGATCAGCTGGCTGAATGTCTGCAGATTAAAGGCGAATTTCCTGTGCATGAGCACGCCAGCAACAACAAGGGTAAACATCGGAACAATCACATTAATCATAACGCTTAAAAGGATAGACATCGTATTCCTTCTTTCTAACCAAAAATAAACAAACAGAAGGAGCCCTTTTATAAAAGACCCCTTCCCCTCTAATTAAACTGTTTGTTTATAAGGGTTTGTCAACTCAAAAAGTGAGCTCAATTCCTCAAATTTATCAATCTTGTACATCACATCAATAAGCTCATTTGCTTGATCATCCCCGAGGATTTGATCAGTCAAATTCTTGAACTTCCTGATAAGATCCTCATCCGTCATTGGATTCTCGATACTTCCAGTAGCATTTTTAACCACATGCTCGATTTTTTCCCCGTTCTTTAAAAACGCTGTTGCATAAACTTCTTCTTCCTTGACGTTTTCGTCCACGCTTGGCTTGATTTTCGCTCTGAAATCTATCACCTTTGGGTCAGTAACCTTGGAATCAGCGTATTGGTTCTCACCTGCATCACCTTCCAGGAATGCAACAGCCCCTGTATGGAAAATGCTGAATTTGCCAGCCAGGCCAGTTGCAGGAGCAGGTTTGCCGGTCAACTCCAATACATATGGGTTCACCACTAGCTCGATGCGGTCAACATCCTCTGCAGACACTTGCTTCCCAAGCGCGATGCAGGCATCAATCGCAGGATGGAGTACAATGCCGCATGCATATGGTTTAAAGCTATTTTTCAAAAGCTCCCATTCCTCTCCCCACTTCACATTCACCTTTGACAAATCATGCTCTGGCGCAAGCACATTCGCAAAGCCTCTCTTCGCTTCTAAAACTTCCGTTGAACTTGTAAAGTTTTTCTTTGCCAATAGGGCGGCCATCAATCCGTTCTGAGCCGCCTTTCCAGGGTGGAATGGCTTTGTCATTGTGCCGAACATTTCTCGCAAGCCGAATGATTGTGTACCAGCGATTCCAAGCGCCCATGTCATTTGTTCTTCATTAAGCTCAAGTAAAATACCAGCCGCGACTGCTGCTCCGAATACTCCTGTAGAACTTGTAATATGATAGCCAAGATGATAGTGGCTTGGATAAACTGCATTTGCAATGCGCAGCTCCACTTCACAGCCTAAAACAAATGAATGAAGTGCCTTTTCACCAGAAAGGTTTAGCTTTTCTGCAAGCCCAAGGACGACAGGAGCTACCGGACCGCTTGGATGGTGGATGGTATCAAGATGGGTGTCATCATAATCAAAAATATGAGATGACATACCATTAATCAAACTTCCTAAAAGTAGATCCACTTTTTCTTTTCTTCCAAAAACAGAAACTTGTTCGGCTGAATTGATGTCTTCTTTTAGCCCAAGCACCATATCAACAGATGGATGGTTCGAAGCCCCAACCGCTACCCCCATCCAGTTCAAAAGACTTCTTTTACCATGAAGCTTTACTTCTTCTGGGATATCAGTAAATTTTGTATTCAAAACGTTCTGTACGAGTAAGTTTGTGATCATTGTAAACCATCCTTTTCCATCATTTTTAAAGCATGTTCCCTTGATTGCCTGACATGGAATCGGGCAACATTTTCAGCATGCTCGCTGTCACCTGATTTAATTGCTTTAATAATCATCTTGTGTTCTTCGATATTTTCCAGCGGACGGCCAGAATAAGATAGTGATGTCGACATCATCAGGCTTATATGTGTTTGCAGCATATGCATGATGTCCTCCAAATACACATTCTTCGATAATCTCGCCATTGCCTGATGAAATTGCGAGTTAATTCTGGATAGTTCTTTTACATTATTCAGTTTCGCTTCCTTTTCGGCGATTTCGATATAATGGTCAAGTTCCATCATTGCTTCTTGATCATCCAGCTGTGCAAGAGTTCTAGCAGATAAACCTTCTAATAGCTCACGAACTTCATATAAGTGATTTACTTTTTCAATTGATAAAGTAATCACCTTTACGCCTTTATGAGGTTCATATTTTACGAGACCATGCTCCTCAAGCTTGCGGATGGCCTCACGGATCGGCGTCCGACTGACGCCAAGTTTTTCTGCCAGTCCGCGTTCAGTTAATGTCTGTCCTGCTTTTATATCACCTGTTCTTATCGCATTGTATAAATAATCGTAAACAGAATTTCCTTTTACACCATTTGCAACTGCCATTATTCATGCTCCTATATTCAAGTTTTCATCATCGCTCTTTTTCTTTTTACTTTGGATGATTGGGACAATCAAGGTAATGATGGATAATACGATTAAAATTAATGATATCGGACGCGAGAAAATAAAGGAGAATTCTCCGCCAGATACAATCATCGCTCTTCTGAAATTAACTTCCATCATAAATCCTAACACCATTGCCAGAACTATTGGAGTCGTCGGGATTTTAATTTTCCTGATTAAATAACCGAAGATCCCGAAAATAACCATAACCCATACAGAGTACATTGAATTGCTGTATGCGTATGCTCCTATGATACAAATACCCGAAACAATTACAGCTAAAATATTCTTAGGTATTTTTGTTACATTCACCCATAGACGAACACCGAGCAACCCTAAAACTAACATTATAGGAACTGAGATTAATAAAGCCGCAAACAGCGAGTAAGGGATTTCCGGATTATCCGAAAATAGTTTAGGACCAGGCTGCAGCCCCTGCATCGTCAAGGCACCAATCAAAATCGCCGCACTTGCAGACCCAGGGATACCCAAGGACAACAAAGGTGCCAGCGCGCCAGGAACAGCAGCATTATTCGCTCCTTCAGAGGCTGCAATTCCTTCAATATTCCCTTTTCCAAACGTATTTTTCTCTTTTGATGAGCGTTTTGCTTCATTATAGCTAATGAGTGACGCAATTGTTGCTCCTGCCCCAGGAATGACCCCGATTACATATCCGAGAATAGGTGCTTTAAGGAACAATGTCTTCTTAATTTTCGAGATATCCGCTTTCGAAACTCCTAAACCAGTAATCTTTTCAACTTTCTTTCTTTTCTCATCTGAGTTTTCAATCATGAATAATACCTCAGATAGAGCAAACAGGCCGACTAAGGCAGGGAGAAATGGTATACCACCAAGTAAACTATTGGTAAATGCAAATCTCGGGACACCAACAATAGGATCAATACCAATTGAGATAATTAACAGTCCAAAGAACATCGCAATAAATCCCTTAGCCATCGACCCTTCACTTAGGCTGCTAATCAAGCTTAATCCGAAGATGGCCAGAGCAAAGTACTCGAGTGGCCCGAATTGAAGCGCGAAGTGAGCCATAGGTACTGCGGTAAAAATTAACAGCACCGAACTGATGAATGCCCCGATTCCTGAGGCAAGGATGGATACGGTCAGCGCTTTTCCCGCTTGGCCATTTGTTGCTAATGGGTAGCCATCGAATGAAGTCGCAGCAGCTGCTGGTGTACCAGGAGCATTCAAAAGAATCGCCGTGATGCCACCTCCATACTCTGCAGCTACATAAAGGGAAACCAGCAATACCAAAGCTGGTACCGGCTCCATCGTGAAGGTAATCGGGACTAGGATCGCGATACCCACACTCGGGGTTAAGCCTGGAAGAGCTCCGACAAAATATCCGATTAGAGAACCGGCGAGGATTGCCAATAATACTTTTAGAGAAAATACCATTTCAAATCCTGACAGTAATGATTCAATCATCTTATCTCCTCCTTTCTATGGCATTGGCACCCCAAGTAGGATATCAAACACAATATAGGCAAATAACACAAAACCTGCACTTATGGGAATAAGCTGAACAATCCGCTTTACTCCAACCGCAAATAAGAACAAGGGAATAAACAGGAAACTTGAGATATAGTAACCCGCAACTTGCATGACAAGAACATACGCGACAAGAAGAATCATCGAAAGCAGCACTTTATTCTGATTCCTGATCAATATTCTCTCAGCTTCATCCTTCTTCCCACTTCTCAATTCCCGTACCAGATAAAGTGCGGATGCAAGGATAATACCAACGGAAGAAAGGATTGGAAAAGCAGAGGGGCCAACATCCATCGCATTTTGCGTGCCTGTCAAGAATAACGAATTTATTAAAAACCATATTCCTATTAATATAAAAAAGATACATCCTATAGCATTTGCCGTCATCGATTTCAATTGGAACACCTCTGCTTTATTTACTACTTAACACCTAATCGCTCATACCACTCTTTTGTTAATTTGGATTGTTTATTGATGTATTCTGTGAAATCTTTATTGCTCATGGACCCCTTGACCATCTGTGCCTTTTTCATATAATCTTTGTAGCCTTCAGTTTCCATCGCTTCTGCAAAAGCGTTGCTCAGTTTTTCCTGGACTTCCTCGCTTACACCGGCTGGAGCAAAAATTCCTCTGAACTGTGCCCAGCTAGTGTCAACATCATATCCAGCTTCCTTATAGGTAGGGACATCTGGAAGATCTTCCAGTCTTTCATCACTCATGACACCCAATACCTTAAGCTCGCCAGATTCGGCATACTGGCTTACCTGACCTGGATTTGAATTCGCTACATCAATGTGGTTCCCAAGGATCGCCGTTACAGCATCCCCAGTGCTTTCATATGCTGCCCAAGTTGCATCAATGCCAGCTTTATCGGCAAAGATATTCCAGGCAACATTATGTCCAGAGCCGATTGCTCCATATCCGCCAACCTTCAGATTTCCTGGGTTTTCCTTCGCGTAAGCCACAAGTTCCTCCAAGGTGTTAAAAGGACTCTTCTTGTTTACAACAATTACATAAGGGTCGACCTGTGCCCTTGAAATCCAGCTGAAATCATCCAGTTTATATTGGTCTTTTAAGGTACCTTCAATTAATCCAATTTGAGATGGCGTCATAGCACCAAGAGTATAGCCATCAGATTTTGCCGACTTCAAACCTGCCATCTGAGTTGCACCACTGCCTCCAGGACGGTTTTCAACAAGGATTTTCTGACCCAGGATTGGTTCAGCGGCCTTCGCCAGCTCCCTGGCCATTAAATCCGTCGGACCACCAGCACTTGTATGTACTAGAATCGTGATTGGTTTTTCAGGGAAATTCTTTGCTTCTTTGCCCGAAGCGTTTCCATTGTTCGCTTTCACTTCACCTGAGCTTTGCGGAGAATTACATGCAGCCAAAAGCATTACAACAATTGAAAATAAAACCAGAAGCCAATTCTTTTTCATTTTGTTATCTCCTCTCCAATTAAATGGTATACCATTTGTTACTTAGTATAAATAAAACGCTTTCAAAATACAATGTTTTTTCTAAAAATTTTAATTTTTGTATACAATGAGAGGGATATCCAACTAGGTAATTAAAATAGCCCAGCCATTTTCGGCTGGACTACCAATAGAAACCATTGGAAAACCACATTCATGTGAAATTTTTAGAATAAAATTAAAATATAGTAAATTCAGTCCAATTCTTTATAAATTTGATAGAATATAAGTGATGTGCTAGTCGGCTGCACTATTAGCAGCTTATCAAGTACAGACTTTACATAATATGAGGAGGTTTTATATGTTTTACCAGAAAAAGCTTTCCCGTAAATTTTTATCACTTTTAAGCGCTGCAGCTCTATTAGCAGGTGTGGCGGCACCTACGGCTTTCGCACACAAGGATGTAAAGCAAGGAAAACACTCTTTCGATTTAACCATTATGCACACGAATGATACCCATGCCCATTTAGATGATATCGCTAAGCGAGTAACTGCTGTTAAGCAAGTACGGGAAGAAAATCCAAATGCACTTCTACTTGATGCAGGTGACGTTTTTTCCGGAACGTTGTATTTCAATGAGTATCAAGGTTTAGCAGACTTAGAATTCATGAACCTATTAGGTTATGATGCTATGACTTTTGGTAACCATGAGTTTGATAAAGGTACAGAAACTTTAGCTAATTTTGTTAACAAGGCGAATTTCCCGTTTGTCAGCGCGAATGTTAATTTTGAAAATGACGCGAATCTCGCAGAGAACGACCATGATAAAATCACGCCTCGACCTTTTGACGGACAAATATACAACGGAGTCGTCAAGGTAATTAATGGGGAAAGAATCGGGATTTTCGGTCTGACTACTGCTGAGACTGTAGACATCTCTAGCCCTGGTGAAGGTGTAGAATTTACTGACTATATCGGGGAAGCAAAGAAAGCTGTAAAAGCATTTGAAAAGATTGGCGTCAATAAAATTATCGCACTTACCCACATCGGACTTAACGATGGCGGTGGAGATAACGATTTGACACTTGCTCAAGAGGTAGATGGCATTGACATCATCGTTGGCGGCCATACTCATGTTCAGTTGGATAAGCCTGTATTAGTGGATGCAGGTGCAGAACCAACGGTTATTGTCCAAGCGAATGAATATGGTAAATTCCTTGGAACCCTTAATGTTCAATTTGATAAAAAAGGAAAAGTTGTTGAGCATGCAGGCGAATTACTTAAAGTCAGCACTTTCGAAGTTGACACTGAAGCTGCAAAAATTTTAGAAGAAAAATATAAACCTGCAGTTGATCAGATGAAAAATACAATCATCGGAAAAACCACAGTTGACTTGATCGGCGGAAACCCACCTGCCCGAACAGGTGAAACAAACTTAGGAAACTTGATTACTGACGGTATGCTTGCAAAAGCGAAGACGATTAATCCGGATACTGTCATTGCCCTTCAAAACGGAGGCGGAATCCGAACATCCGTAAGTGCTGGAGATATATCATTGGCTAAAGTATTAGAGGTAATGCCTTTCGGAAACTCCTTAGGGATTATGAAGCTGACTGGTGCTGAAATTAAAGAAGCATTAGAATACAGCGTAAAGGATGCCCCATCAAAGGCATTCGGCGGTTTCCTTCAAGTCTCAGGATTGAAATTCACTTACGACAGCAGCAAACCTGTTGGACAGAAAGTCCAGACTATTGAAGTGAAAGAAGATGACGTTAATTACGTCACTTTGGACCCTAGCAAGACATATGCCGTCGCAACCAATACCTTCACTGCAAAAGGCGGAGATGGATATGAAGTTTTTGCAAAAGCTTACAATGAAGGCCGTGTCAGCGAGCCAGGCTTTGTTGATTGGGAAATCTTCACGGAATATGTCGGTGCACAAGAAAATAAAACAGTTAATCCAACTACCGAAGGACGAATTGTCAATATTTCGAATCAATAAAAATGGAGAAAGGGAGAAAGCCTCAGTGCTTCTCCCTTTCTTTTACTTTAAAATAGCTATTCTATTTTTCTTTCACTTAATTGTATATCTCTTAGCACCGTCTTCCTCAACCAGGCTAATTCCCTTCTTCTGCTCAATATAGAAGGTAAGGGATCCTTTTGAATTTTTGGTCATCCGCTCTCTAAGATCCTCGGCTTTTTTGCGTTTTTGATTAAAGGATGATTCCTTCATCGTGACGACAACTTTATGTCCGTAGCTTAGTTGAACTTCAGTTCTGCGAACTCCAATAGATTTTGTACCCTTAACATGAGTGAGTGAGAACCAGATACAGTATTCATCAGTGTATGATTTAGTCGGGAACAACCAAATTCCAAGGTTACAGTTAATCTTTATTGGACACATACTGATATTGCCAAGAATTCTTCTTGAGCATTTCCTGCCAGTTTTGAAATCCGATCCCAATTCCAACATCGTTTCATTAATCATTTCTATCGGTCTCATATCTACTAGGAAAGTCTTTTCACCTTCGATTACTCTGGTGCAAAGTTTTCCATATTCATCGAATTCCCCAGTCACCAGCACTGTCTCTTGATTGATTATGTACTCAGTTAGCATCTCCATTCGAACCCTCTCCTTAAGTCTATTGATTAATCTTACAGAAAGGGTATACTAACATAGTTGGTATACCCAACCCACAGTCCCCGGGAGTCCTCCAAGACATTTCCCGGGGGCTTTTTTCATCCTAAAATAATACTCCTCACCTCCACAAACAGAATAACCCTAACAGGTATATTATATAAATTTTCCCTTTTATAAGTAAATCGCCTATACATTGTCTAAAAACAGGATCAATGAAGATGCACCTAACGGAATATTGTTAAAATATCATTTTTTCAGTATAATATAAGACTTATTTTTCAATTCTTCTTTTTTTTCGGTATTTTAATACTTTTCCATCCCCTTTTACTGTATATTCGTATATTTATTATCCAGCCATAGTACTAACCTCTTCTAAAAAATATTTTTAAATGCCTGCCAAACAATATTCACAATTTATAAGAAAAATCATTTTTATAGTCTTTAATCATGAAATTGTCTAATAACTCTCGATAATTCAATTTTGACCGCTAAAAGGTATAAATACCGTGTCTTTTTTCGCTCAAAAATGAATTTTCAAGTTTGGCTTATCCCCTTGCAGATGCGCTAAGTTAAAACTACCCGGGAATACAACATATACGCGCGCGATCTGAAAGGATTGCAAATGGAGAATTTCGAGCAGTTAGCAAAGCAATTTGAGCCAATGATCCACAAGATTATTCGTTCCCTTAATATCTATAAAAATAAAAAAGAATATTTTCATACAGGACTTGTTGGCCTTTGGGAAGCAGCTGAAGCGTTTGACCCTGATAAAGGTGAATTTGCTAACTATGCATATTCCTATATAAAGGGGCAAATCTTAAATGAGTTGAACCGGAATAATAAACAGGAGGAACGAAACGTCTATCCAATGGAAGAATATTGGGAAACTGTTGAAGATCAGTATCCAGGTAACCCGTTAGAAATTGAATTTTTATTAAGCTATTGCCAGTCGTTGACTGAGAAAGAAACAAAATGGGTTATATACACATGTGTTGAATTTTTATCGATAAAGGAAATAGCAGAAAAAGAACATGTCTCTATATCAGCTGTTAAGCAGTGGAGGAGCGGAGCGAAGAAGAAACTGAAGCAGGATTCTATTGAACTTATTGACTAACAAAAAGCCTGAAACCGGATTACTCACTTGGTTTCAGGCTTTTTAAATTGGATTCAGTTGCATTTTCACTCTATAAAGCATCCTTCCAGTTGTTAGAAGTCAATTCCATGAAACGCTCTTTATCTTTTTTCGCTAAGGCTAAATCGATCTCTTCAGCCCTTTTCTTCTCAAGGAATTCCTTCTGGACTTTTTGAATGATTTTATTCGCTCCATCCGTATATCTTGTTGTTTTGCGGGTTAAAATCAGGTTCGTATTGTCAGGGTCATGTATTGCGTCCATATACATATTCAAGTTCAAATCTTGTTTATAGGAATTAGAATTCTTTTCATTTTTCATGGTCATCCCTGCCTTTTTGTGGGTTAATTGTTAGTTACTATTTACCCGATTATCCAAAAAAATAACTTTTCCGAACGATATTCTCTTTGTGGTTTTTAGCATTCTGCTAAAATTGTTGAACTTTCTTCTTCCCTTTAACACAAGTGAGGGAGTGACAATCCTGCAGCAACTCCTCCGATTACGATTAGTTTCATAATTGATCTCTCCCGGACTTTATTTTTAGGATTTCATCCATCGCTGCAGAATTATTTAAATGAATAATTTTAAAAAAATAGAAAACAGCCACAGGAAACGCGTCCTGCGGCTGTCTTTTCAAAATATTTTACACTCCGGAATAAGCCATGAACCCGCCATCTACCGGTACAGTAATACCAGTAACAAAGCCGGAGTATTCCTCATCTGTAAGCCAGAGAAGTGCGCCAAGCAAGTCCTTTGGCTGCCCGAATCGCTTCATCGGCGTGTTCGCGATGATTTTCTTGGACCTATCTGTATGCGTCCCGTCTTCGTTCAGCAACAGATTGCGGTTTTGGGATGTCAGGAAGAATCCTGGGGCAATCGCATTGACACGCAGACCTGTTTCGGCGAAATGCACGGCCATCCACATGGTGAAGTTGTTAATAGCCGACTTAGCTGCACTGTATGCCGGTACTTTCGTCATCGGCGAATACGCGCTCATGGACGATATATTAATGATGACTGGAGCTTCCTTCTTAAGCAGCTCTTTGCCGAATACCTGGCAGGTTAAAAATGTTCCGGTAAAGTTGGTGTCGAATACTTTTGAGAAACCGCGGGCATCCATATCGAAGAAGGATTGATCGGTTGAGTCTTCTTCATAAGTCTCCACTGCTGTGATTGCGTCAGGGTGATTTCCTCCAGCTCCATTGATCAAAATATCAACTCCGCCGAATTCGGTGACCACCAAGTTTTTTGCAGCTTCCAGGGAAGTTTGGTCCAGCACGTCTGCTGCAACCGCAAGCGCTGAACCGCCTGCAGATTTGATTTCTGCAGCAATTGTTTCTCCTTTTTCGACGGTGCGGTTAAGAATCGCGACATTGACACCATGCCTGGACAGCTCACGTGCCATCTCAGAACAAAGTACCCCGCTTCCTCCAGTAATAACTGCTGTTTTACCCTTTAAGTTTTCATGGATTGGAAACATCGTATTCCTCCTATTTTGAAGCCTGGTATGCATCCCATAATCCAAGAAGATACATGATGCCTAGCGCGCGGTCATATAAACCGTATCCTGGTCTGCACACCTCGCCCCACAGGTGACGGCCGTGATCCGGACGGACATACCCTTCATACTGGATATCGGATAGTTCTTTTACTACACCTTTGATATTGACCGACCCATCTGATGTTAAATGAGATGTTTCAATAAAATCGCCATTTTCAAAGATTTTCACATTTCGAATATGGGCAAATGGTGCCTTGTGTGCAAACTCAGCCGCAAGGGCTACCATATCGTTTTTAGGACTGGCGCCAAGTGATCCTGTGCAGAAGGTAATCCCGTTTGCAGGAGAGTCAGAGATTGATAGAAGCTTCTCCAGGCTTTCTCTTCCTGTCATGATCCGAGGCAATCCAAAAATCGTCCATGGTGGATCATCCGGGTGGATGGCCATCTTTATGCCAGCTTCTTCAGCAACCGGCAGAATTTCATTCAGGAAGTACCCAAGGTTTTCCCAAAGGTCATCCTCTGTTACATTTTCATACGCCGCAAACAATTCCTTGATCCGAGCCATTTTTTCAGGCTCCCAGCCTGGCAGCGTTAAATCAGAAGCGGAGGCGACAGTATCAATTAGTTCCTGTGGGTCCTGGTTTTCCACTTTCGCTTTTTCGAAAAATAAAGCAGTAGATCCATCCGGAAGCTCCTTGAACATATCAGTTCTGGTCCAGTCGAAAATCGGCATGAAATTGTAGCAAATGACCTTTACGCCGAACTCACCCAGATTCCTGATCGTTTGCTTGTAATTCTCGATATAGCGGTCACGCTCTTCGTTTCCAAGTTTAATCGCTTCATGGATATTCACACTTTCAACCACATCACCATGGAAGCCATGGGACTGTATGTAATCCATTTCCGCCTTGATTTCTTCTTTTTCCCATATTTCACCGACAGGCTTCTGGTGCAAAGCCCAAACAATGCCTTTCACGCCTGGAATCTGTCTTACATGATCCAGAGTTACGGTATCATTATTGCGTCCATACCAGCGGAACGTTATATTCATGAGACATTTCCTCCTTTTACAGCTTCGATGTATTTGCTGCAGAGCTCCCTGACTCCGTCTTTGCCAGCACTACGATATGCTTTATTCAAATCGCTGCCGATTCCTGCTGCGACTGCCCCTGCGTTAAGCCAATCCTTCACATTCCCCAGATTGACACCGCCTGTCGGCATTACGCGCACCTGCGGCAGAGGCCCATTAACCGCACCAATAAAGGTCGGATCAAAACGGTTTGCCGGAAACAGCTTTACGATGTCACAGCCACTTTCAATGGCCGTAACAATTTCAGTAATGGTCATGCAGCCTGGCAGATAGGCCACTGAGTAACGGTTGCATAACACAGCGATTTCCTTATTAAAATTCGGGCTGACAACGAATTTTGCCCCACTTAAGATTGCGTGTCGCGCTGTTTCAGGATCGAGGACTGTTCCAGCACCCAGAATAGCGTCCATGCCTGCCAGCGCTTCGAATACCTTTGCCACTTCGGGCGTTGTATAGGTTAATTCGATTGCCCGGAAGCCGCCTTCGATTGCTGCCTCAGAAATCTGGATTGCCTCTTCAGCTGTTGAACCACGAACAACGGCCACTACTTTGGATTCCGACAATTGATGTAATGTTTCAATCTTTAAGTTCATCCAATCGCTCCCTATTCAAAAACAATAACTGCTTTTCGGACTTCACCCGGATTCTTTTCAACGAATGAAAAAGCTTCTTTTACCTGATCAAGCGGGAAGTGATGGGTGATAAAACCATTTCCCTTTAATTTTCTATCATTAAGTAATGAGACAACCTTGCCAAACTGATTCGTCTGCAGGCGTGAGCCAACGATTGTTACTTCCTTTTTCGTGATCGGCAGCTGCGGAATCTGTGATGGCCGCTCATCAAATCCAAGCACTACGACTGTGCCTGCAGGTGAAACGACATTGACTCCCAATTCAAAGGTTGATGGCAGACAAACAGCATCAATCACAACGTTTGGACCTTCACCATCCGTCAGTTCCATAATTCTGTCCACCACGGACTCTTCACGCGCATTAATAACTTCATCCGCTCCATTATCCTTAGCGAATGCGAGTCTCTCTTGCTCAAGGTCGGTCATGATGACTTTAGCACCTTGAAGCTTCGCCATTTTTAAAATACAGATTCCAATCGGGCCTGACCCCTGAATCAATACAGTATCCATTTCCTGTACGTCTCCACGCCAAACGGACTGGGCACCGATTGTATATGGCTCAGCTAAAACCACTTCATCCCAATCCAATGAAGGATCCACTACATGCAGCTGTCTTTCCGGCAGCACAAAGTATTCTCTCATTCCGCCATCTTGGTGGACTCCAAAAACGGATAATGATTTACAAACGTTCTGCCGGCCTTTACGGCAAGCGTAGCACTCACCGCAGAAGCGGATCGGCTCCACAACCACATGGTCTCCAGCTTTTACATTTTTGACAGCTGACCCCACTTCGACCACTTCCCCGGCAACTTCATGGCCAGGGATGCGAGGATAAGTAGCAAGCGGGTTCGTCCCATGGTAAATGTGCATATCCGAACCGCAAATGCCTACACGCTTTACTTTTACAAGAACATCTTCCGGATTATTAATTACTGGCTGTTCTAACTCTTGAATCACGAGCTCCATTGCTTTAGGAATTTGGACTGCTTTCATTCTATGACCACCTATTCAAATAAGCTTGGTAGATAAAGTGAAATCTGTGGAACAAACGCTACCAGCATCAATACAGCCAGGCTGACTCCGATGAAAGGTACAAGCTCTTTCGCTGTCTTTCCGATTGATACTTTACCGATTTGCGAAGCAACGAATAGACACACACCTACTGGCGGTGTAACTAGACCAATAACAAGGTTAAGCACCATCATAACTCCGAACTGCACAGGATCCATACCGACTGACGCTGCCACAGGCAATAGAACCGGGAATAAGATGACAAGTGCCGCGATCGTTTCCATGAATGTTCCAACGAATAACAATAATAGATTAATCAGTAAGATTACGACAATTGGATTTTCCGAGATTCCAAGAATCGCATCTGCAACCATCTGTGGAATTTGCTCACTGACCATGATCCAGCCGAACAGGTTGGCAAATCCAACAAGCAGCATGATGGATGCTGTTGATCTCATAGTCGATAGCATGATTCCAGGAATCTTTTTAATCGGCAATTCTTTATAAACAAAGATACCGATAACTAGTGCATACAGCACTGAAACAATGGAAGCTTCTGTTGGAGTAAAGTAGCCTCCCAGTATGCCCCACATAATGATGAATGTCATGAACAGGGCCCAGAAAGCACCCATAAAGCTCTCAAAGATTTCTTTAAGCGATTTTCTTTCGCCTTTCGGATAGTTGCGCTTTACTGAGATAATGTAAGTTGGGATCATCAGACCTAATCCAAGCAATATGCCTGGCACTGCACCGGCTAAAAATAGATCCCCGATAGAAACAGAAGCCAATGTTCCCACAATGATCATTGGCAGCGATGGCGGAATGATTGGACCAACAGTCGATGAAGAGGCAGTTACTGCTGCAGAAAAGCCTGAACCGTAGCCCTCTTTCTTCATCGCAGGAATCAAAATGGCTCCGATGCTGGCTGTGTCCGCAAGTGCTGTTCCGGAAATTCCTGCGAATCCCATGGATGAACCGACGTTCGCAAGACCAAGACCGCCGCGGATATGTCCAAATAGATTATTGGCAAACTGGATAATCCGGTCGGTAATTCCGCCCGCGTTCATCAGGTTACCAGCAAGGATAAACCCTGGAATACAAAGCAGGACAAATGAGTTCAGTCCCGCAAACATCTTTTGGGGAATGATGGTCAGAGGAATATCCGCCATGAATAAATATAGCAAGGAAGACAAACCGAGGCTGAAAGCAACCGGCACGCCTAAAAATATCAATGCAATAAATGAAATGAACAATATGGCAGCCATTAGATTTCGCCTCCATCGATTTCTGACTTAAAGTCTTCTTGGTTTCGAACCAATCTTACAATTTTAATGATTGAATACAGCGCTAATAGTGCTGACATGATTAAAATGGCTGCATGGACTGCCGACATCTTGAATGGCATCGTCGCAGATAATTGCGTGCCAACCAGTGTGAAATCATAGCCAGTCCTGATCATTACGGCAAACAGAACAATCAGCAGAATGTAAATTCCTATTTCATAAAAACGTCTGAAATTATGCGTCATTTTAGCAAAAATCATATCGACATTGATGAAATCTCCTCGCAGCAGTGCAAGTGGAGCGCCAAAGCATACGGCATAAATAAATAAGTATCGCGTCAGTTCTTCTGTCCAAATCGCAGTATAAGGCAGGTAGCGGGACATGATCTGGATTGTCACGACAGCAATGACACCAGCAAAGCTGGCAACGGTCAAAATGGACAATATCATATCGAGCCATTTGCGTATTTTCATGGAATCACCCTTTCTTGAAGGAAAGGCACAGCCAGCTATGATAGCCGGACAGTGCCTTAATTCAAATTACTTAGTCTCAAGAATTTTTTCGTAGAGTTCATATTGTTCTGGCTTCAAGTTTGCTTTAATTGCAGGAATCATCGCTTCACGGAATGCATCCTGATCGACATCGACAAACTTCATGCCTTCTTTTTCAAGATCTTTTTCAATTTGTGCGATTTCTTTGTCATAAAGCTCTTCGCCGTATTTTTGAGCTTCAGCAGCTGCTTCCGTTACTGCTTTCTTCTGGTCGTCATTTAACGCGTCGAACTGCTTGTTTCCAACAAGGATGTAAATCCAGGAATAAACGTGTTCAGTACGGTTTACATAATCCTGAACTTCATATAGTGCACCACTCTTGATTAAGTCAACAGGGTTTTCCTGGCCATCGATTACTCCTTGCTGAAGACCCGTGAATACTTCATTGAAGTCCATTACCTGTGGCTTAGCGCCAGCAGCTTCCCAAACCTTCAGGAACAACGGAACGTTCGGAACACGCATGCTGAAACCTTTTAGATCCTCTGGAGATTTGATTTCTTTGTTAGATGTCAGGTTACGTGGTGCGCGAGTATGGTAGTACAAAGGTGTTAATCCAGCTTTTTCAGTGATTTCACTTTCAATTTCATCACCGATTTCTCCTTCAACAACCGTTTTAACATGATCAAGATCGCGGAATGCGTATGGAACAGCCATCAAAGCCGCTTTTGGAGCCCAGTTTTGAAGTGTCTCACCAGAGATGACCATGTCAGCAGTTCCAGATTGGATAGCGTTGATTGTATCTGTCTCCCCGCCAAGTGAGTTGTTTGGATAAATCGAGATATCAATCCCGCCGTCTGTTTTTTCCTCAACAAGCTCCTCGAACTTCTGAGCTGTTTTATGCCAGATGTGATTTTCATCAGCAAGGTGGCCAAACTTCCATTTGATTACATCCTTGCTGCCGCCAGCTTTTTCGGAATCTCCAGAGCCACATGCTGTTAGTAAAAGTGATGCTGCCAAAACACCTGATAATAATTTTGCTTTCTTCATGAAATATTTCCTCCCTTTGTTCGCAATGATTTATTTTTTTAAAAATTCATACACACTGGAAGCAATTGTAATCCCATTTTGAATGTTTCTTTCTTCATTCAGCTGTTCGATTTCCCCAGGCACGAAGACTTGTGAGAATCCCGGTGCAGGTGGTGACTGGCGAATTTCAACCATCATTTGATCCATGCTTTCAAGGAATGCATCCGCATCTGTAAAAAATGCAGGATTGATCGCGCAGAAGTAATGGCCAAGCTTGCGTTTCTTATCCAAATCACCATACATTTTGGTAATATGCGGACCAAAGGCTGCACCAGCCAGCAATCCCGAGAAGATATCCACAATCATCGACAGTCCATACCCCTTTGGACCGCCAAATGGCTGAAGTGATACTACCTTGGCAGGATCCGTCACCGTTTCTCCATTCTCGTCTACTCCCCAGCCAGGCGGAATATCCTTGCCTTCTTCTTTGTGCTGAAGGATTTTGCCCAGAGCCACATTCGATGTAGCCATGTCCAAAATGAAAGGCTTGCTTGTTTTAGCAGGGATGCCATAAGCGATTGGATTCGTTCCAAGGAACGCTTCCTTTCCGCCAAACGGAACAACAATTTTATCCGTATGGGTCATCGCAATCCCAATCAGCTTTTGTTCAGCAGCTTCCTGCACAAAATAACTAAGTGCGCCACAGTGACTGCTGTTTATGGCAGTTACCATGCCAATGCCATTTTCCTTCGCCATTTCGATTGCCTGTTTCATGGCAACATCCGCAATCACATGGCCAAAGCCGTCATCACCATCGACCACACCTGTAACTGGACCGGTTTTATTGAATTGGATATTCGCATCTGGATTGATGCCACCTGCATTCAAACGGTTCAAGTAATGCTCGGTGCGCAAAACTCCATGTGAATTAACATTTCGAAGGTCCGCATGGACAAGGATTTCAGCAACCTTATCTGCGTGTTCCTTGTTCAATCCCGCCTCGCTAAGTTTTTTTACAACCAGCTCTTTGGCTTCCTCATGCGGAATGGTTACAGTAGACATTCTTTGTCCCCCTATTCCAGATTAGAATGCTTTTTTCGTAATTCTTCGTTCGTCTTTCCTTCTGCCAGGCTGTCAATGATCGCTGCATCCATGATCAGATGCGCAGCCTGATCGAACTGGTTTCCCAGAGGCTGGATCGTTTCTGGTTCATCCTCAAGGCGATACTTAGTTGAGGCCGGAATCCGCATGCCACTCGAGATGAAAGGCAGCTGAAGCGCTTCCACATTTGTCGTAATGAAGAAAACCTTGGCCCCCACACCATGAGCGCTTTCTGATATGTTCAGTGCCTGGGCTGTTTTCCCTGAGCCTGACAGGACTATCAAAATATCATTCTCCTGAATCGCCGGTGTAGTAGTTTCCCCAACAACATAAACCGTTTTGCCGCTATGCATCAGCCTCATGGCAATGGCCCTGGCCACAAATCCTGATCGCCCTTCTCCGGTAAAAAAGAAGCGGCTATTATTCTTTAAAAGGTTAACGAAGGAGTCATACTCTTCTGCATTGACATTCATGCATACTTCCTGCATTTCTTCTAATACAGCTGCAATTGTCTCCATTGCGTCTCTCCCTTTAGCGTTCGATGATCGATTCATTGTTGATAAAGGCGCTTACCTCTTCAAAATAAGGAAGACCTTCGTTATCCCCAGAAACCGTGGTGACAAGTGCGCCTACACCGTTTGCGAACCTGAGCAGCTGTTCAGGCGTGAAGCCTTTTAGCCAGCCATATACATATCCAGCATCAAAGCCATCTCCGGCCCCTACTGTATCAATCGGATTGACTTTGAAACCCGGTGCCTCGGTCCATTTTCCATCCCGGTAAAGTCTTGATCCATTCGCGCCATCCTTTATTACCAGATCCTTGATTCCATATTCATCAGCGAACTTTCCAAGATCCTCTGCAGAATCTTTGCCAATGATCAAACGTATTTCATCCAGGCCAGTGAGCAGGATGTCTATATGAGGGAAAATCTCGTTGTATGCCTTGCGGGCTTCTTCAATCGTCCATAGCTTGAGTCTGATATTTGGATCAAATGAGATTGGTATTCCTTTATCTTTGGCAATATCTATTAATCTCTTAACCACCTTCAGGTTATTAGGATCAATTGCCATGAACACTCCTGTCAGGTGAAGCAGGTCTACGCCTTCGAGCCAAGTTTCTGTTACTGACTCAGGCGTTAAGGTCGTAATTGGTGAATGGTATCGATAATAGAAAGTTTTACCGGAACCGTCCCCATTGATTTCTTTAAAATTAAGAGAGGTAGGATAGCCTTCTACCAACTTAACCTCAGATACATCGACACCTTCTCCGCGGGTAAAATTATAGATTACCCTGCCAAACTCATCATTGCCGAGCCGGCTGATCCACTTGCTCTCCACTCCCAGCCGGGCACATCCAATCGCAAAGTTCAGTTCGGCACCGCCAACTTTCCGGTTAAAGCTCTCCACAAAGCGGAGCGGACCCTGCACAGATGGATTGAACGTGATCATTGCATCTCCGATTGTCAAAACTTTATGTCTATCTGGCATTGTTCTTCTCTCCCAACGCTTGCACAGACTCCCGTTCGATTAATACAGGGTCGTACCTTCTTAAATCATATGAATCTTGCATTTGCGGCTCAGCAATAAGGTTGAACAGCGCCTCTGCTGCATCCTTCCCGATTTGGAAGGTAGGCTGCTTGATTGCCGAAATCGGTGTAGCAGCGATTTCCAGAAAATCCGAATCATCCACAGCGATAACGCTTACATCTTTGCCGATTTGAAGATTCTTTTTCCTTAAAAACTTCAGCAACTCTATCAGCGAAAGATCATTTGTGGCAAAAAACGCTTCCGGCCTTTCTTCCTGCAGCCAAAGCTGTTCAAGCGCTGGCATAATTCCCTTCCGCTCGGCAGTAATGATCCAGTTTTCATTAGGAGTAATACCATTAGCAGTGAGCGTTTTCCTGAAGCCGCTGATACGCTCAACCCTTGGTGAAACTTTTTGAGTTATGGACATCGATACGGCACCGATTTTATTGTGCCCCTTTTTCAACAGCTCCCTGACCGCAATCTCTGCCGCCCTCTCATTGTTCAGCATCAGAGTCGGATAAATAGGCTCTTCCAATTTCCTGTCGACGAATACAACCGGGAAATTCGAGCGTTTCAACTCTTCATACAAGCACTTGTTGTCCGCAGTCGGGAAGATGATCAGACCATCAACCTGTTTTGCAAGGAGCATATTGATATACTCCCGTTCCTTTTCCGGATTGTCATCGGCATTGCAGACGAACATATGGAACTGGCTTAGCTCACACGCATCTTCAATCGCCCGGATAATTTCCGTCGAAAAGGTATGGAGGATATTCGCCACGATCACTCCAATCGTCGATGACTTCTTCTGCTTCAAGCTCTTCGCAACAAAATTCGGAATGTAGCCAAGTTCGCGAATCGCTTCCTGAATGCGCAGTCTAGTAGGCTCCGCCATAAACTCATATCGATTATTTATGTACTGAGAAACCGTGCTTTTCGAAACGCCCGCTTTTACAGCAACATCTTGCATGGTTACTTTTTTCATAGATATCCCTTCTTAAAAAACCTCTAAACCGATTTAGTAAAACGATTTAGTAAACCGGTTTAGTAAGATTATAAATGAAACCCCTTTCAAAATGCAATCAGTATTTTTAAAAAATTTTAAATTATCTTTAATGTAAAAGAAAAGCTAATATTGCTCTTCTTTCACCTGCCTTATTGACATAAAAGCATCCACTGGATGTCCAACTAGAAAGAGATAAAAAAGAAGCAAAGGGTTCTAATTACGACCCCTTGCTTCTATATCAAGCATGTTTATTCCAAGCATAACACATGAAGCGCGCGTCAGAAGTCAGCCATTTCTGGGCATGTGACTGGTCAAACAGCTCCTTGTGTTCAAAGAAAATCTTCTTGGCATAAGGGAGTTTAACATCCCTGACAGCCTCGTTCAACAAATTGAGAATACGTTTATCTTTTTCGCTCAATACGTTGAATTCACTATACTGCTTTTCTCTCGCAATTACCTTAACGAGTTCTTTCGCCTCACTGCCAAGCAATTGAAAATTTAAAGGCTCCGTTATTCTCTTCCACTCTTTTTGAATCATATCCCTGGCCGATCCATACTGCTGTTTGTCCATAAGATTATTAATAACAATGACGACACTCTCTACCTTCACTTATTCATCCCGTCCAATAAAGTAATATGTACTATCCTTATTTTCTTATAGGGCTAAGGGACTAGTCAAGATTTTGTTTATATAATATTCAAAATATTATCGGAGTGTCTCTTCATAAAAGCTAGTTGAAGTAGGACACGCTCCATGCTTTGTCACCTAAAAATCTTCGACCAATCAAAAAAACTTCCAGGGTCTGACTTACGTTCCGGCGCATATTCGTTGTGTCCAATGATATGATTTCGATCCCTCTTAATCTTTTTATTTCGTTCTAGAATGTCATCAAGTAATAAATTTAGAGATTTGTATTGGGCTTCCGTATATCCAATATGCTCTTTGGGAATTTTGCTATAATGATCTATAGACATCATCGACTGCATTTCGGCTTCTGTTCCTATTGCCATCAGTTCGATTCCAATTGAATAATCATTCAAATGGTCTTTGTATTCAGGAAATCCTATGAGTCCCCCCTTACCAGAATGGCGGGCAGCTCGGGATTCTGGTAATAAAAAATATATCTCCCCGTCCCGATCTATCATATAATGAGGGGATACATCGTATTCTATAAAGATACTTCGAATATCTTCATATATATATGGCTTCTCAGGGTTCACTGAGGCATTGCTAATAAAATGAAGAACTACATGGGTTTTTACATTACTTCGAGGAACAAAATTCATCTTCGGAATAAAATCTTCAATCACCGGGATTTGTGTCTCTGTTTGAACCGGTTTTGGCTTTGGTGGTATAACCTTTACCATTACTTCTTCCTCCATTTTCGAGCAGCCACCGGATAAAAATAATCCAAAGAGCAAAACCACCAACACACACCTTTTTCCCATCCTTCTCCTCCACCAACTTGAATTCCATTCAAAAGAATGCATAATTAACATTTCGTGAATACATTGTAAAAAACCTTTTTAACTCGAAGACACTTACTTTACAAATTAAAAGGAAACAACTTGACTACTCCCTATAAAATAGAAAGTAATTCTCCTAGGTAAATTCTAATGCGAATTATCTCTGAATTTACTTATTTGTATCTTTACAGGAATCTGTTAGAAAATTTACGGGGCAGATTTTCTATTAACCACCCTTAACTTAATTCAATAACTTACGCTCTTGAATTTCGCTACCCCAATCGTTGTTTAGCAAATTTGTATAATCTATAACCTAACCGAATAGTAGTAGTTGATTTCTCGTAGTAATCCACACAAATATTTTTTGCTTCTACCGCAATACCTTTGCCAAATGTTTTGCCAATACCTAAAATCCCTTCTTCTTTATAAGCATTTTTATAAGACTGAATTCCGTTTAAAATTTGTTCCTTAAATGTATCACCTTCATAGTGTATACTATGTTTGTCCGATCTTTTTTTCACTGTATCATTTACCATGCGGAACAACTTTATTCCTTCCCCTGCAAAAACATCTAATACGGCATCAAGCGACTTACCGGCTGCTTCTTCTTTTAATTGATCTAGTAATTCGTCTGTAATTTGTTTCCCATCATTAATTGCTTGCTCTTTAAGATCTTCCAATACTTCATTTGAATGATCACTTATTGCTTCTTTCATGCTGTGATTATCAAACAATGCTTTATGTATTCCCTCTGCATCACGTTCTACTATTCCAACTACATTGTCTACTAATTGTTCGTCCGTATAATTAAAAGTTTCTTCGCAAAATTTTATACTGAATTCCCTTGCTTTTTCATGTACAATTTCTTTGAATTCACTTGGATTTTCTGACCATTCCTTAAGGTACTCATTATACTCCTGAACATAATCTTTCATTTCATGAAAATCTTTATCAATTTGTACCACTTGGTCATCCAGAACCTCTGCTGAGTTATCTATTATTTCACCCACAATTTCGTCTAAACTTTCTACTGATTGCTTAATATTTTCAAAGATCTCTTCTGGATTTTCTTTAATTTCACTCCAGGTTTCTTTCATATTGACCAAGTCATTGTATAACTCACTATCTTCTCCCTTTGATAAATCTTTGATGTTATCTTTTACAATTTCATCTTCCAACTTATCCACTTTCTCTTTTAGAAAATCCTTCCCAACTTCTTTTAATTTCTCCTTATCATTTTTATTAACTTTCCCATGCTGGTCCGAAAAATCAACGACTTGATCTACTACCTTTTTTATTGTATTCTCCTTTTTATCATCCCAAATGGCATAGAAGTTCTGTTTTTCAGGATTTGGTTTTGGATCTTCTTTTTTCTTGGTATCGTTTATTAAGAAATCCTCCTTATTACCAGGGGTTCCAAGATTGCCTGATTCTCCTGTTTCTTGTATTACTTTTAGGAGATCCACCGGTTCATTTTCTTTATCTAACCCATTAATAGTATCATCATATTGTTTATTAATTTCTTTTAAACGATCCTGAAACTGTCTTTCTATTTCCTCGTATTTTTCTTCATATTCATGTTCTATAGCTGTAATTTTTAAATCATCTATTTCTGTTTCATGAAATCTGAAACCTTCCAACCTATCTTGGTTATCTAACTCTTCATCTTTGTTCATGTCGGGTGATTCTTTATGATCTGATAGTTCCAACTTTTCACCATCATCAAACTTAAACCCTTCCAGCCTATTTTGCTTATATAATTCTTCTTTGTTCAAGTCGCTTGATTCTTTATCATCTAAATGTTCTACCTTTGTACTATCATTAACCTGGAATCCTTCCAGCCTATCATGCTTATCTAATTTTTCTTTGTTCAAGTCGGGTGATTCTTTATCATCTGATTGCTCTACCTTTGTACTATCATCAAACTGAAATCCTTCCAGCCTATTTTGCTTGTCTAATTCTTCTTCTTTGTTCAGGTCGGGTGATTCTTTATCATCTGATTGCTCTACCTTTGTACTATCATCAAACTGAAATCCTTCCAGCCTATTTTGCTTATCTAATTCTTCTTTGTTCAAGTCGGGTGATTCTTTATCATCTGATTGCTCTACCTTTGTACCATCATCAAACTGAAATCCTTCCAGCCTATTTTGCTTATCTAATTCTTCTTTGTTTAAGTCGAGTGATTCTTTATCATCTGATTGTTCTACCTTTGTAATATCATCAAACTGAAATCCTTCCAGCGTATTTTGCTTATCTAATTCTTCTTTGTTCAAGTCGGGTGATTCTTTATGATCTGATTGCTCTACCTTTATACTATTATTAAACTGGAATCCTTCCAGCCTATCTTGCTTGACTACCTCTTCATCTTTGTTGAGATCCTTTGACTCCAGATGATTATCTAGTTTGAATTTTGTAATATTATCTTCGAATTGGAAATTTTTCAAACCTTCCTGCTCTCGTTTTAGTCCACCATCTCCAACGAATTCTTTGATATCCAAAACATGTTCTTTAGTCAATTCATTTTTAGTAGTTAAGTCGTCTTCCTTCTGCTGCAGTTCAGGTTTTTTTTCGTTTTTAGAAGGTGTGTCAAAACTAAAATCCTTTAGACTTTCATTAGTCTTCTCTTTTTTGGTATCCTTATGTTCATCAAATTCATTCGGGATGAATTTATCATCGTCATTATCTTTCCAATCTAGCAATTTTCTCCCTCCAAACTATGACAATATCACTTGCCTTTTAATTCTACCTACTGTAAAAAGGCACTCAAAACCTCGAGTGCCTTTTACATATTCATTATTTGTTTAATAATAACTTTATAAAATGTGCTCTTCCATCCGTATTATCTTGATGTTTTCTTGATTCCTTTAACAAGTGCATTAAACTGCACCCAAAATAGATTTCTTCTTCCTCATCAAGAAACTTCCCTCTAGGAAGAACATTGTTTCTCACTTCATCTATAAAACTTTGTCTGTTTCTGGTCTGTTTAACCTGATTCATAGACTCATCAAATTTTGCGATTAGTTGGTTGTCCCCTGCAATGAATTCAGCTTCTTCCCTTATGTGAAAAGCACACTTATTACAGCCTACACTAGCGCATTCCTTATAGGGTATTAAGAGATGTTCCCTGGATGTCCAATAAGCACAATCTGCTTTTACTTCCTCATCAGTCAATGATTCCTGAACATCAAATAACTCTTTAAAATCCCGCGTCTGAACAAGCTGTGCTTGAGGTGTATTTTCAGAGTATAGTAGAGCCTCGCCCGGTGTAAGTGATGAAAGATGTCGACTTTCTTCATCTTCCATGTTCATGCTCTTCGTAGCAATCAGCCGATCTCGCTCTTCCACTAACCTGAATGCCAACTTAATCCCTGTATTGCGCACAACTTTGGATGAAACTGCGCTTGGTGACTGGTCAACCACCACCATGCCTTGCCCCAGTGCTCTAACTTCAGCAAGCATATTCGTGAACAGCTCTACAGCGATAGATCGTGATTTAGCTTTATCATCACTTACGTCCACACTTTCTGCCAATATGGTATGTGCTTCCTCCAATAGTAAAACATGCTTTAAGTTCGATCCGGAGTTTCGAGTCACTCTTATATAAGCATTTAAGCGAATCAATAACAAGGAAATAATTAATGCTTTCTCATCTGGATCCATTACCCCATCAAGTTCAATGATGGTAGGCTTAGAAAGAAGATCATCCATAGGAATAGTATTAATTGTATCAAACATTCTGCCTCTGGATCCATTCAGCATGGATTCAAGGCGCACCAGTCCTGCAGTCATAATATCTGCACTTGTTTTTTCCGAGTAACCCGTTTCCATATTTTTGAAGGTATCTACGAAAGAACGAAATGAAGGACACGATAACCCTTCTTCACCTCCGGTACTAGATAACCTCCAGCCATGCGCTCGGTAACAAGCTAATAATGCTTTGTCAAACAGAGCCGGCAGTGGTCCTCCCATAGGAAAAGCTGCAGCAAATGCCGTTTTCAACCCGCCTAAGTGTGATTCCAGCCTTACTCCTTTAGGCACATCAAGTGGATTTAGCCTAAAAGGTGATATATGATCCACTCCAGCTGTAAACACCTGTAATTCAGGAATGACGGTAAGCAAGGAGCGGTATTCTTTTTTACTAGGCTCAATAACAAGGAACGGCACTTCATGATTTTCCCAAAGCTGATAAAGAAAATCCAACGTAAAAGTAGTTTTACCAGACCCAGGCACTCCCACGACAAGGGCATGCTTTTTAATCCCTTCAACTGGGAGTTTCATTTCTATGTTAGTCTGAGCATTCCTTGAAATTGCTTTACCATAAGAAATGGCTTTCACACCTTCTTTTACCATCGGAACATTCCCAAGACTCTTCCCTTTCGCAGCTTTGACTTTCACACCAGGGAATTCGTCATTCATTGCAACCGGCAAACGGAAGAATGTAGATGCTTCTGAGAGAGTGACAATATACCGGAGACGTTTTAGAGTAAATGGCGCGTCCTCTCTTTCCCAAAAATCTACTCCATTTGTCGATTTAATCCACTCCTGATAAGCTGGATCCCATCCCCCGGTTATAAATTTGTCGACTGAGTCAAGGTTATATTCATTTTCAATAGTAACATCAGAAGGCATGATTGGTTCAGAAGATGATTTTAACAAAGTACTTAAAGCACCAGTCAAAGTGTTTACCGTTTGCCCGTTTCCCCAGACTTGAACTTTATAAAGGAATAATGTTTTTCTACTTTCTTGACTGTAAAATTCATAACTCGGCATTGCCTGCTGCGCATTCGTGTCAGCGGGAATTTGTCCATAATATTGGTGGTGAAAGCCATTGGAAACCTTATTTAAAAAGTTCCTTGCCGCTTCAACCCCCTGTATCTCTTCCCACGATAACTGAACTGGTATTAGTGTAAAAGAAACTGAACATTTATTTCCATAACTAAGCATCGTTTCGGCAATGAAATCCAGTTCTCCCATCGAAGATTTTGGGAAAGGATTTACCCAATAATAAAAGTCTCCATTGGTAATATACTGGACGTCAGCAACGCTTTCCTGTTTGAACAATAAAGAAGAGTTAGCATTCTCTGAAAAAGAGCGAATGTGTTCAATTTCCTCCTTATTAACTAATACGATATTATAAAGTTTTTTCGGAAAAGAACTCAAAAAAATATTCCATGAATGCTCAGAATTCTCAATAATTTCTTTAGGATCATCTTCGATAATTCTGCCAATGAAGTAAAATTGAATATTTCCGCCTGCTGTAGTGGAACTATCTGGAACATAAACCCATTTTAACTCAATAGAAAAGTTAGGATAGATTACAATTTGATTCATGCAACGGTTGAACGCCTCTGTAATTCCAGCCAATGCCTTTTCTTGGCTATCATTAATCTGGGCAGCATCTGGTATCTCTGAAATCTTAGCCGCCCAGAGTCCGACCCACTTCTTTTCTACTTTTCCATTAAGTGAAACTTTTTGCTTATCCACAATAATATGCTCGTGGTTTGAATACGTATCTATTTCACATCTTTCAATATATTCCGCAGCAAAATTAGTATTCTTATTTTCATATTCATTTTTAATAGGTAATTGCTTCTCTTGGGGATTTCCATTACTCCCCTCGTATTCTTTCACTTTCTCTCTTACTTTCGTAAGCATATTTTTTATGATACTCATAATCTATACCAAAAGACTACGCAATATTTCCGAAACCACGCTGGTTTCCTTTTAAACCTAAAAGCTCTAATGCTTCCTCAACACTTGCAGTCGTTGTTCCCCAAATATTACCAAGCTCTTGAAGTTCGAAAACATTTAGGTTTGCTGCATGCATGACGCTAGATGCTGTCGCTCCGTCACGAGTGGCAACTGCAACAAATGCTCCTTTTACTTTGTCAAGGAATCCTGGTTCTTTTGTTAAATAAACATCCACACAAAGGTAATCCCCGTAAGCTTCAGCACAGATTCCAATAACATATTTTTTCATCTTTCCACTTACAAGTAAAAACTTTTTCTTACCAGAAAAAATGCCAGCGGATATATTTTTAATTTCTATATTAACTGGAGTTCCAGATTGCTTAATAACACGCTCTACTTCTCCATAAACTTGATCTGCTATTGATCCTTGACCTGCATACTGAAAACCTTTTTTGTCTAAAACTTTTTCGTGGTATAACTTCAAAATTAACTCCCCCATTAGCACTATTATTATATTGTTAAATATTTCTTTTATATGCTAAACTATCCATTTTAAATAATCAATATCTCATATAAAAAAAATTCTAATATAGTAAAAAATAATCAGTAAACATGCAACTGTGTAAACAAAAAACATGACGGTATCTATTTTACTAAAACAACCAACTATAACATGTTGACGGGTAGGTAATTATGCTCATTCAAACTTATAAGGTATCTGTTTCGTATCGCCTCAAAAAAATAAATCCATAAAAGAAAATCTAATAAAAAAGCAGTCGTAATCTCTTCACGACTGCTTTCTCAAAGCATATTACAAATGCGAAACAATCATTTCAGCATTTCCAGCAATTTCATAATCATCAAAGCCAAATGGCAGCAAGAAATGGTCACCTTTTTTGAACTCAAACCTATCATCGCCCTTTAGAAGTGTTCCTGTTCCTTCAATAACACTTACTAACTGAAAGGCAAGGTCTTGACTCAATTTAGTCGTGCCTTTCAATTCCCATTTATGGACGGTAAAGTAGTCGCTTTCCACAAATGTAGTGATTTTCATATCACCTGATGTTTCGATAACAGCCTGGATTTGCGGCTCTACAGCTGGAACAGTCGTTACAGCAATCGACTGCTCGATATGCAGCTCCCGTAAATTGCCTTCATTGTCCTTGCGATCATAGTCATAAACCCTATAAGTCGTATCCGAGTTCTGTTGGGTTTCCAGAATGACAATCCCTGCTCCGATTGCATGGACAGTACCGCTTGGAACAAAGAAGAAGTCGCCTGGCTTAACTGGCACTTTCGTAAGAAGCTCGTCCCATTTTCCTTCCTGGATCATCAATGCGAGCTCTTCTCTTGTTTTAGCTGTATGTCCGTAAATGATTTCTGCTCCTTCTTCGCAATCCATGATATACCAGCATTCTGTCTTCCCTAAATCATCTTCGTGTTTAAGACCATATTCATCATCAGGATGAACCTGCACAGATAAATCCTGGGCTGCATCCAAGATTTTCGTCAACAATGGAAATCGGTCACCTTCAATATTCCCGAACAGCTCGCGCTTGTTTTCCCATAGTTCACCTAATGTTAATCCTTTATTATCCCCATTCTTCACAATGCTCTGGCCATTGCTGTGAGCTGCAAATGCCCAGCACTCGCCTGTTTGATCGGAAGGAAGCTCATAGCCGAACGACTTCAGCTGTTCCCCTCCCCAAATCCGTTCCTTAAAAACAGGTTTAAAAAATAATGGTTGTATTGACATGTTCATAGACCTCCATAGTAACAATTCACATAACTACCATAATAAAAGACATTTTCAGGAAGGGCAATACCATTATTATTAACAATCACCTTATTCTTGTACTCCTAAAACATCCTTAGCAAGTAAAAGAGAACCTACAATTCCAGCGTTATCACCCAGGCCTGGACGGACAATATAATTTGATAGCTCCGGCAAGGCAACATAGTCCTTCAAAAACTCTTGTAAGTATTTATGGATATACGAGAATACCTGTTTTTGATTCATGACACCGCCACCAAGGATAATTTTTTTCGGCGATAGAATCAGGATATACTGCATTAGCGCCTGGGCAATATAATACCCTTCCAAGTCCCAGACTTCTTCACGTTCCGCTAAATCAATCCCTTTTGTATTCCAACGTTCTTCAATAGCAGGGCCAGCAGCAAGTCCTTCCAGGCAATCTGAATGATAAGGACACTTTCCGTAATAGTGATCCTCTGGGTGCCGTCTTACTAGGATATGCCCCATTTCAGGATGTGAAAGTCCTTGAAGCAGTTTCCCCTGTACGACTGCTCCTGCCCCAATTCCTGTCCCCACAGTAATATATAAGCAGCTATCCAATCCTTTCGCAGCCCCAAAGGTAACCTCTCCTAAAGCGGCCGCATTGACATCCGTATTGAATCCAACTGGTACGGACAAAGCATTTTTTATTTCCTGCACAAACGCATAGTCTTTCCAGCCAGATTTCGGGGTGGATGTTATATGACCATATGTTGCACTCTCCACGTTAACGTCAATAGGACCAAATGAACCGATTCCAATTGCAGCAATTTTATATTTTTTAAAAAAGGCAATGACCTGTGGCATTGTTTCAGATGGAAAAGTGGTTGGAATCTGGATTCGTTCCACGATTTTACCCGTATCATCACCTACGGCACAAACGAACTTTGTTCCGCCTGCTTCAATTGCTCCTAGCATAATCATTCCTCCAGGGCTAAAAGATTTAAGATTATTTTAGCATTAATTTGTTCCCATCCTGGTTTACCATTTGACTTTTTCCAAATGAAGTACAGAGTAGGAATCATGATCACATACACAATCGAAAAATACTGAATGAGATAGGTAATAACTCTTAAGAACAAAATACTTTCTTATTGCTAAAAATAGCACTACATCAATAATCCTTCCAACCCCAAGCGGAATCTCACGATTTATGATGTAATCGAGTCTCTTTTCTTGATATTTTAGATCCCTTTCAATCGACTCGTAAATCATCGTGTCCATCGAAGTGCTGATCATATTCATTGATATTTGTGACAGAATTCTAAAGATCACCAATAAGAGCAGTCGAACAACTGGGTTGGAGGATTAATCATAAGGATGAACCTATCCATGAAATCCTGCTGCCTACTACATTGATTGTTAGAGAATCAACCTCTGTTAATAAAGTTAAATCGATATAAAAATTAAGCCGTGGGAGCAAGGATTCCATACCTTGCTTTCGTTTCCTTTAAAAGTATAGTAATTGCGGAATAAAGGTATGGGGTAAATATCGAATAAACATTTATTGGGGCTCCCTATTTTCTTTACAATGAGTTTTTTAAGCTCCACTAACAATTATTATTGCGATTTTTTACTTCCATCAAAAATAAGCCCCTTTAGATTCTTTAAAACTTAAAGGGGGCTTACTCTTATATACTTCTTACAATAGCTTGTGGCAATACGTCTAATTATTCTAAAACCATGCTTGTTTTCACATTTAATAGAAGTTTATTTCACTACCTCAATGCTGAATTCAGTTTTAAGGCTTCCATTTCCATTAATTATTACTAGTTCTTCCTTACGGTTGAGTTCATCAGTTTTCGCCATCCATGGCTCTACACATACAAAGTCACTACCGCTTTCTGTCCATAACATAAGGTACTTAAAGATGTTACCATAACTTAGCTTGATCCATTTTTCATAGCCAAAGGAAATATTATTCCGATTTGAATTTAATAAGACCACAGCTTCTCTCAAGCTAGATAAGTCGATACCACCTTTAAACTCTTTTTCCTGGCTGTCGTTATAGTCAAAGTATTTAGTGGCATCAGTTTCATAAGCAAGGTTCTTTTCGCTTGTTTTAAAATAAGGATGAAACCCTGCATAGATAGGCATGGGGCTGTTGCCCTCGTTGTTATATTCCTGAAGAATCGTAAGCTTACCCTCCTCCAAGACATAAGTAAAAACAACATTAAAGTCAAAGGGATAGGAGAGTTTGGTTTGCTCATTACTTGTCAGCCTTAAAGTGAGAGAAGCACTTTTAGTTGTAACTTTATCAATTACTTCCCAGGAGGCATTACGAGCAAACCCGTGATTAGGCATGGAATATGTTTGGCCCTTCCACTCATACATTCCGTTAGTCAATTGACCTGAAATCGGGAACAGAATTGGAATGCCGCCTCTGACATTTTTCGTTTTGTCATAAAAGGTTTCTTTATTTAAGTAGAGCAGCTCTTCACCTCGAACCACGTATGAAAAGATTATACCGCCTCGTTCTGGCGCTACCCTAACCCTTGAATCTGTTTTAGTGTCGGTAAGCTCGTAAATCTTATAATCTTGGTCTACTAACTCATTAATCTTATACATTAAATAACCTCCTATTTTTTCTGGAAGTGAGATGTTTATTCCCATAATATAACTTACTTGACATAGCAGAACAATTCCAATTTATAATTTTATCCTTATGACAAAAGATTAGAATTCCTATTAAGTTAATAGAAGGGTATCAGGAAACTTTGAGACCCAAAATGGTTGAGGCATTTTCAGGGATAATAAAAATGAAGCATAAGAGATATCTCATGCTTCACAATGAATCCTTTTCCACATCTCATCTGTAAGCTGTCTGCCAATCCTTCTTGAAATTTTCCACATCAGATTCTGTAGAAGGATGATTTAGGAAACTCTCGATAATGTCTCCGCTTGCTGTGAAGGCATGGGCCCCTGCCAAACAGACTTCCTGGACCTGGTGGACATTCTTGAAGCTGGCAGCGAGAATTTTGCATGAAAGATGATGTTGATCCAACATGGTTCTGATTTCTTCAACGACCTTTATCCCATTGCCTGACAGGTTTTCGATCCTATTTACATACGGTGCCACATAATCAGCTCCTGCCTTCGCCGCTACCAGAGCCTGCATGGGTGTATAAATTGTTGTTGCGAGTATTTTAATCTCTCTTTGCTTTAGTTCTTTTATCGCTTTAATCCCTTCAGGGGTCACTGGTATTTTAGCAAAGTAGTTACCTCCTATTTGATCACGATTATAGACCGCTTCCTCTACCATTTCTGCCGCCGTATTTGAGAGGACTTGTACATGAAGCATCCTTTCCTCTCCGATAACCGACCTGATTTCCTGCAGCAAAGGTAGGAATGGCCTTTTTTCTCTTACGATAATTGATGGGTTCGTTGTCACCCCATCAATCGGATAATAATCGATTAGTTTCTTTATTGTATTGATATTAGCTGAATCAATGACCATTTCCATGTTCAACATCCTTTCTATACTTTGAAAAAAAACGGGCAGATCCTATAAACATAAGACCCGCCCAAACCTCTTATAAAAATGCCTTTACTTCCTTCACGATATGGTCAGATGTTAATTGATAATAATCTTTAAGATAGTCAGTCAAACCTACCTGGCCGAACTGTTCGCGAACGCCTATGCGCTTAATTGGAACGGGATAATTTTCACTCAGTGATTCAGCTACAGCACTGCCAAGACCGCCGATTACATTATGATTTTCAAGTGTAATCACTCTTCCTGTTTGTTTAGCTGCTTTCACGAGCAACTCCGCATCTACTGGTTTAATAGAGTACATGTCAATGACCATCGCCTCTATGCCTTGTTTCTTCAGCTCGCCGGCAGCCTTCAGTGCCTCGGCTACCATAATTCCCGAAGCTACCAGGGCAACATCAGAGCCTTCGCGGAGTACTTTCCCTTTTCCTTTCGGGAAGTTTTCTCCTTCAGAATAGAGCTTAACCGCATTCTTCCTGATTGTCCGGATGTAATGCACGCCATATTCTTCATAAGATTGCTTTAAAAGAGCCTTCAACATCGTACTGTCGCTTGCTTCATAAACCGTTGCATTCGGGATGAGTCTCACGAGCCCAAGGTCCTCGAATGCCATATGTGTACCGCCATTGTGCTCCGCTGTCACACCTGCATCTGAACCAAGGATTTTCACATTCAATCTGGCATAGCCAAGTGAGACAAACAACTGATCAAATGCCCGGCGAGTAGCGAACTGGGCGAATGTATGCACAAATGGAATCCGGCCAGTAAGCGAAAGTCCTGCGGCTACACCCATCATATTTGCTTCCATAATTCCGACATTGATGAGCTGGCCAGGAATTTTCGTTTTTATTTTATTCGTGGAAATTGCACTCATCAAGTCAGCTTCAAGGGCAATTACTTTGGGGTTCTTGGTTGCCAACTCTAAAAGGGTCTCCGCATATACCTGCCGCATTTCCTTCTGATCATGTTCCAGAACTAATTCCTGCTGAATCATTTTACCGCCTCCTTTGAAGCGCGTTTTTCCAGGATGGCAATCGCCTCTTCAATCGCGGCCTGATCATCTTCACTTGGACGAATATGGTGATTATCTGCCTTCTCCTCTAGATAAGGAACTCCCTGCCCTTTTACCGTATCGAGAATAATAACAACAGGTTTCTGGCTTTGTTTTTTCCCTGCTAAAATTGCCTGGCGAATCTCTGCTATATTTGATCCATCGACACGAACAGCCTCAAAGCCAAATGCGCGGAACTTTTCAACAAAGTCAAATGGATCACAGATATCAACCGTCAGCCCATCCAGCTGCTTTTTGTTGTCATCGACTAGAACAAAGAAGTTTGATAATTGATGGTGAGCGGCAAATTGGATCGCTTCCCAGCACTGCCCCTCATTCAGCTCCCCATCCCCTACAATTGTGTACGTATAAGAATCACGGCCAGCCAGTTTGTGAGACAAGGCAACCCCTGCAGCAACCGATATTCCTTGGCCGAGGGAACCGGTTGTCATTTCCACACCTGGAGTGAGGTTTCGGTCCGGATGGGAAGGAAGTTTTGTTCCATTCTGGTTCAGTGTATAAAGCCACTCATAATCGATGAACCCTTTTACGGCCAGGGTAGCATATAACGCCGGGCCGCCATGGCCTTTCGATAAAATCAAATAATCTCGATCAGGGTCGTCTTTCATTTCTGGACTTATATTCATAACTTCACCATATAGGACAGCCAGTGCTTCCACAATCGAAAGGCTGCCACCATAGTGGCCAAATCCTAAATGGTTCAATTCCTTTAGTGTCCACAATCTGATTTTGTCTCTTAATTGCTCGAGTTCATCTGAATGTTCCATTTCCCCGCTCCTTATGCAGATACTTTGGTTTGATCTACAGGTTTATTTTTGCGCATGACATTCCATACCACTGCTACAACTAACGACACAATTACCGTTGCGATTACACCTGTTGAACCGAAGGAATTCGCTACATTTCCTAACAGGATTCCTGCTGCACCGAAGTCAGCGTCAGAGAAGGTCGTGTTAGCGAAGCCTAGATCACCAAGTACTGGCATTAAGAATACAGGTAGGAAGGTAATCAATAGACCGTTAAAGAATGAACCGATTGTTGCTCCCTTGATCCCGCCGGTCGCATTTCCGAATACACCTGCGGTAGCACCTGTGAAGAAATGCGGTACAACTCCTGGTAAAATAATGATTCCGCCGACCATGCCCAGGAACGCCATACCTACAATACCGCCAAGGAAGCTGCAGAAGAACCCAATCAGTACTGCGTTTGGTGCATATGGGAATACAATCGGACAGTCAAGTGCAGGCTTGGCATTGGGAACAAGTTTTGTAGAAATCCCTTTGAACGCTGGAACAATTTCAGCTAATACGAGACGGACACCGGCAAGGATGACAAATACGCCAGCGGCAAAGGTTACAGCCTGAATGACTGAGTAAACAAGATAATGTGTACCGCCGCTCAATTCAGCCTCAATATAGGCAGGACCAGTGAACAAAGCAACAATTACATAAAGGATGGTCATCGTTAAAGCGATACTTACTGAACTATCGCGAAGGAAAGCCAATCCTTTCGGAAAGTTGATTTCTTCTGTTGATTTCGAGTTCTTGCCAACGAACTTTCCAATATAACCAGATAAAATATAACCAAGAGTACTGAAATGCCCAAAACCCACATGATCAGTGCCAGTAATCTTCTTCATGAATGGCTGGGCTAGCGCCGGGAAGAAAGCCATGATCAACCCTAAGGCAATTGAACCAATAACGACTAGCATTGCTCCCTCCATCCCTGCCACTGCAAGGATCACGGCAATCATGCAGGCCATGTATAGTGTATGGTGGCCTGTCAGGAAGATGTATTTCAAGCTAGTGAAACGGGCGATCAAGATGTTAGCCAGCATACCGAAAAACATGATAAGTGCAGTATTCGAACCAAACTCGGACAAGGCCATCGCGACAATCGCTTCATTATTCGGCACTACGCCATTTACATTAAAAGCTTCCTCAAACATTTTTCCAAACGGCTCTAATGATCCCACAAGAATTCCGGCACCAGCGGAGATGACGATGAATCCTAAAAACGACTTTGTCGTGCCTTTGATAACTTCACTGGCAGGCTTCTTCTGGATCATCAAACCAATGAAGGAAATGAGCGCTACCAATACTGCAGGCTGGCTTAAGATGTCCATGAACAATCTTAAAATTTCTTTAATCATCTACCATTACCCCCTGATATGTTTTGATTTTATCGACTTACAGCTTTCCCATTTCAGACAGCTTTTGCTGCAGCTTTTCTTTAAGCTCATTTTTATCAATGATGCTGTTAAGAACGACCATATCTTTTAAACCAAATGCCCCATCAGCAATATCTCTTGCCATTACGAATAAATCTGCTGCATCAGGTGTAACTGAGCTTAAGTCTGAGTGTTCGACCGTTATGCCATTAACACCCATTTCTGCAAGTACATCCTGGATATTCATTTCGAGCATAAAGCTGCTGCCTAATCCTGAACCACATACTGCAAGGATCTTCATTTTCATGACCTCCAACATTTATCAAATTATCGAATAGAATACTCAGATACCAAATCAATGATTTCTTGCTTCGTTTTTGCTGCCTTCAATTCCCCCAGCTTTGCAGGATCACTCAACAATTTTGTTAATTGTGCCAGAGCTTTCAGGTGCGTCTGGTTGTCGATTGCTGCCAGGCAGATGAAAATTTTCACACTGTTTTTTTCTTCATTTAAAAGATGTGTCGGCTGGGCCAATTTCAACAAGCTCATGCCCACTTTATTAACACCATTCTCCGGGCGTGAGTGAGGGATTGCTATATCTTCCCCTACAATTACGTAAGGACCGAGAGTTTCGATGTTATGAATCATTGAATCGATGTAATGACTTGTAATTGAACCATTCAATAAAAGAGGCTCAGCAACTTTAGCAATTGCTTCCTTCCAGTTATCGTATCTTTCCTCAAATTGGATGGTATCAATTGTTAATAGATCGTTTAACACAGGCTGCTTCCTCCCAATGATAGTCTCATTGCTACGATAGATTGCATTTTGCAAGGCTTCCCTCAACAATTCCGGCTGCTTGATTTCAGCAAACTGACGAATCACTTTCATAAGCTCATCCGTTGTCGGGAATCTGACCGACTGCTGGTCAATTGTTTGTTTTACGGTTTGGACCAACTCTTTTTTCTCCGCTTCATTCATAATCGGCTTCAAGATAAAGAGCGGTTTCGCGGTTTCCAAAAACACTGTAGAAAATACCAGGTCATAAGCATTCTCTGCCATGTTTTTAAAATCATAGGTTGATAGTGATGAAGTCCAGTGAAACTGAGGAAAAAGTGACTTTAACTGCGTTTCAAGCATGAGGCTGGAGCTTACCCCATTCGGACAAACGATTACTGCCCTGTTCTCAACCTGCCTTCTTTCAGTGCTCCGTTCAAGCAAACCCCCAAAATGCAAGGTCAAAAACCCAATCTCATCTTCAGGAATTTTTAGGTTTAGCATTTCTTCGATCGGCTTCATCACCTCTTTTACTACTGTAAAAAGATAATCATGCTCTTTCTTGATTTCAGGAAGCAGAGAGTTCGTGATTGGGATTTTAAACAACATACGGTAATAAGCTGGTTTTAAATGGTGATACAGTGTTTGAATCGCATTTTCCTTGCACGAAAGCTTAATGGAAGCATAACGTTCAAACCCATTTAGAATTTGCTCTGTGATATTAAGCAGTGTATCGTTTGATGAGGGGGAAATCTGACCCTGGCATATACCTAGCAGCTGGATCGTCAAAAATGCCAGTTCTTCTTTTTCTGCAGGTAAGCATAATTCCTGTTGGACATACTCGGCAGCTTGAAACATCTCTTGGTTTTCTAGGAAATTGAGGGTATCGGAAAAAATACGGACCATTTTGTTCTGAATTTGCCGAATGTGAACCATTTGCAACAAGTAGATAAAGTCAAACATTCTCTCTTCAATGAAAGTTAGAGTGAATTGCTTTTCCAGGTTCTTTAACACTTGCTGATAAACAGGAAAGCGATCCTCTAATTGATGCTGATGAAAAATTGCGCTGAATTTTTCGCGGGCATTTGGCCTGATCGATAGAAGCGAAATGGCCTTTAGCATTAAATGTCTTTTGTCCTCTTCCGCCCCTTTTAGGTGATATCCGCTTTCCCTCGTATAAGCGATCCTGACACGGAAATCCTGACAAAATTGGTTCACCCTCTTCATATCAGCACTGACAGTATTCTTGCTAATATCAAGAAAGTCCTGATAGTGGAAGCTTGAAAGGGGTTCTTGCCTGATAAATGTGTATAAAAGTATAATGATGACACGCTCTTCAGGGTCGGTAGCCAGATAAATACTGTCTAACACCCCCGTCCCATTCTTCTTCCAAATGGCGATTGTCTCTTTCGGGATTATGATTCTGTCTTGCACAATTTTAATAGGTGGTAATCCCTTTTGGGCTAGAGAGTAATTGATTTTCTTCAAATCGTAGTGAAATTGCCTGCTTGTAAATTGTTTTTTTTCCAGAAATAAGTTCAATTGAGCCGGCTGCAAAGACATCAACTGATAAAAAGTATTCAGACTCCTGCTCTCTAACATGTTGTCTTTCCCCCTTACTCGAAGTGTATTAGAAAACGCTTACAATTAACATAATATTCTGTCACAATGTTTGTTAGCAAAATTTTGGGTGATTGGGATTACATGAAATGTTTAAAAGACCACTCAGGAATACAACATAACTCAGACCTCTATTTATACGAAAAAGCCTTTCTTGAACACAAGAAAGGCTTTTTTCACTTTATGCTAAAAATTCGTTTACCTTATTCATTACTGCGCCCTTTAGCGTTTCAAGCTTGGTTTGGCTCTCATCTAATGTATCTGCTTTCACACCAAAGTAAAACTTCGCTTTTGGTTCTGTTCCAGATGGGCGCAGGCAGAACCAAGACCCATCAGCTAGATGATATTTTAATACATTGGATTTTGGTAAATCAATCTCACTATTCAAATTTGCTCTCATATCTAGAGCAACACCTTCGGAATAGTCCTCTATTGAGGCTACCTCTACCCCAGCCACTTCCTTAATTTTTTCTTCTCGGAAACGATCCATGAGCATCGCTATTTTTTCTGCTCCATCTTTACCTTTTAATGTAATGGATTGTAATCCTTCCTGATAAAATCCATACTTCTCAAAGATTTCAAGCAAACCTTCATAAAGTGTTTTGCCTTTTGATTTGTAATACGCTGCCACCTCAGCTGCAAAAATAGCAGATTGAACCGCGTCTTTATCGCGAACAAAGTCGCCGATTAAGTATCCATAGCTTTCTTCGTAACCAAAAAGGAATGTTTGCTCACCTGTTTGTTCAAATTCATTGATTTTCTCACCAATAAATTTGAATCCCGTTAAGGTATCGATGGTTGGAATACCATACTCTTTTGCAATCGCCCGACCAATTTCTGAAGTAACGATTGTCTTAACCACTACTCCATTATCAGCCAGTTGACCCTTTTCTTTCTTTTGAGAAAGTAAGTATTCCAGCATTAAGGCACCAATTTGGTTACCAGTCAAAACAATATACTCTCCTTCCATATTTTTGACTGATATACCAAGACGATCTGCATCTGGGTCTGTTGCCATTAATAGATCAGCATCCAACCGTTTTCCATAGCGGATTGCAATCTCAAACGCGGCATGTTCTTCAGGGTTAGGAGATTCTACAGTTGAAAAGTCAGCATCAGGCTTTTCCTGTTCACTTACAACTGTTACATTCTTAAAACCAAATGCAGCCAAACCATCTCGAACTGGCTTATTGCCCGTCCCATGCAGCGGCGAAAAGACAATTTTCAGCTCCTCAGCCACACTATTTACTATATCCTCGTTCAACTGAAGCGTTTTTAACTTGGAGATATATTCTTGATCAACTTCTTCACCTATATATTCTAACAAGCCTTTTTCCAATAATTCATTCTCTGAAGCAACTTCAATTGTCAATTCATTTTCGACTGCATTTACATATCCAATAATGGTATCAGCTGCTTGTGGGGGGATTTGGCCGCCATCTTCACCGTACACTTTAAACCCATTATATTCAGGTGGATTATGGCTAGCTGTGACTACAACTCCTGCGAAAGCACCTAAATATCTTACTGCAAAAGATAATTCTGGTGTAGGTCGCAGTTCATTGAATAAGTATACTTTAATCCCATATTTACCTACTGTTTTCGCAACCTCTAACGCAAATTCTGGTGATTTATGGCGTGAATCATAGGCAATCACCACGCCACGCATCATTGCTGCTACTCCTTGCTCTTTAAGGTACAGCGCCAGGCCTTCAGCAGCACGGCGAATAGTATAGATATTCATCCGGTTTGTCCCAGGACCGATTTCTCCACGCATGCCCCCTGTACCAAATTCTAAATGTTTATAAAATAAGTCTTCCATTACTTTTTCATTGTTGCTTACTTCTGTTAATTGTTTTGCCAGCTCTTCGTCTAAAGCAGGAAATGAAGTCCATTTAGCCGCAGTTGCTTTCCAATCCATCTTTCTTCCTCCTTATAAATATCAAAGGGATAATAATTATATTTGTAAATCCACTATAATATTATAACTATAATCCCTGAAAATGGTATCCCATTCTTAGATATTTATTAGGTAATTTGTAGTAGCCCTTCAAAATGAAAGTGAACCAATATTCAATTCACTCTGAAGAGCAAGGGAGATTCACTAGGAACGTTTCAAATCAAAACTTAAAAGACCATATAGACCATTTTCGCCAGCATTAAAGATATAACGTTCAACCGTTTCACCTGCATCCCAAACACCTTGGACGGTACCAGTAGTATAGTTACCAAACTCATATTCGTTCATTTTCAATGTGTAAAAAAGGAGGATTTTGGGTTGTATAGAAAATTTGCATTCACATCTTTGTTTACATCATCTGAATCTAACTTGACTTCTTCTGCCAACACCTTAAAGGTAATTGGCCCTGTTAATATGAAAACAGTTTAAACGGAGCAAGCGAGGTTGATCTCAAGGAAGGCCGTTTCCCCAAGTTGACTATTGCACTTCTCATTCAACCGCATCCTACCGTAATACAAAGAGTATCAGATGGCGGAGACGGTTACGAAAATAATAACCTTAGTAACGATGGCTCAAATGATGGATCCACACCAAGTACAGACAAAGATGACGATAAAGTAACTGAGGATAATCCACCGATAAAGGCGGAAAGAAACTGCCTAATACAGGGACGAATATTACTGTTAATAGTTGGTGCCGATTCGCTATTCTTCATTTAGAGAAGAAAATCAGTAATTTAGTCTATAAATAAAATGCCCAGCAGCCATCTGAAGGCCGCTGGGCTTTTCTTTTGGGAGCACAGAGACGTTCCCAGTGCTTCACTACAATTTACGAAACTTTTCTTCTTGAAATAACCATTAATAACGTGGCAGCAATGATGATGATTGCGCCCAAAAGGATTAAATTATAGACGTTTGTTGCGGTGTTTGGCAACGTGTTTCCTTCTGTTTTAATTGTTGTTTTATTTTTGTTCGTTTCTTCTTTTGCATTTTCTGTATCTGCAGGCTCTGTCTGTGAATTGTTTTGAGGACTGGCTGATACTTGATTTTGATCAGTTTTTGCCTTATCCTCTTCTGCTTCGTTTTTTCCTTCCTCAGAATCAGTATTACCGGAATTATCATGGTTTGGCTTATCTTCCGATGCTATCTGTTCCGTTGTTTCAAAAACAGTGTAAATACTAAAATGGCTTGTCTGAGCTGTAATTACTCCATTTTCGTATGTCCCGCCGATGTTCTCCCACTGCTCTGTTTTTTCATTAAAGTAAAACACCTTCAGTTTCGATGGGTCATTTACACCATCGAGGTTTACGTTAAACGTTAATGTAACAGGTTCGTTAAATTCACTGACAACTTTATTTCCCTGTGTAATCGTGAAATCATAAACTTCACTGCGTGAATTTTTAACAGCCGGAAGCTTATCTAAGCGTATGCTAGTATCTTCTTCTTCTGAAAAAATACTAAGCGGGAGATTGACAGTGACCTCTTCATTCTTTACCTGAAGAAGAGCACCTTTATCCTTCAATTCCTTGATTTGCTCTTTTGTTACTAATACATCTACTTTATCCTCTGTTTTTTCGAGGTTCACTGCAAAGGTGCCGCCAGCTTCAACCTTTTTCACATCATCGGTTGTTACTGTTGCTTTCCCTTCCTTAACTATAGGAACAACAACCAATACTTTTGGTTTTTCTGCTTCTTCCTTAGTCTCCACAGCAATTGTATAGGTTGTGATCGTGTCATGAAGAGGTTTAGTTTCGCCATATGCCATTAGAGTAAGAGTGTATTTAGTCCCTGGAAGCAAACCGGTGAAAGTATGAGAGTTACCAGTCACAGTATAAACATCGCCATTTATATCTATCGTCCCTATTTCATGACCCTCAACATCATTCCACGATAAACTGATTGAGTCTGTCGTTACCTTATCAACCCTGAGCATTCCATCTCTTTCATCGGCTGGATTTAAATACCCTACCAGCACTCCCTTTTCTACCAGCTTTTTAACCGTTTTCATAGCAGGAGAATTTTCTGTAAGATCTAAATTTGGCATTTGATATAAGGCAACCGAATACAATCCACCAAACTGTTCGAGCACTGAAATATCTGATACATTAGTAAGCCTTAGGTCAATAATTTGCAGTTCCTTTAAGACCCCAAGTCCTGAAATATCAGATATAGGATTGTTTTTCAACTCTAATGCTACAAGATTTTTTAAGGTTAAAAATGTTCCTAACTCAGAGATTTGATTGTCATCAACACTAATAAATGCCAGTTTATTAAGGCCTGACAAAAAGTCTACATTTTTCAAATTGTTGTTATCCAAACTGAGTCCATTAAGATTGGTTAAGTTCTTAATAAAAGAAAAGTCTTTAATTTTAACATTTCCTATATCTAAGGCAGTTAAGTTTTTTAACAGCCCCACTTTTGTACCGTCAGAAATTGGATTTCCGCTAATGTCCAGATCATTTATTCTTGGCAAGGAAAGCAGCGGCGTAACATCCTGGATCTTGTTATTCCTTAATCCAACTGATTCGAGATTGATTAGCTGTTGAATTCCAGTTAAATCAATAATTCCTTTGCTATCAAAATCAATATAGGTTAAACCTTCTAACTCACTTTGAAAAATGCCTCTTTCGATATTCAGTTGATCTTTAATTGCATTTTCCAGGTTTTTATCCAGAAAAGTCACTGTTTTACCGATTGGAACCGGCAGTGTAGCGGATACAAAAGTATTCTCAGCTAAAGTTTTACCAGTTTCATCAACAGCAACAACTTTTATTGTGTATGTTGTATCAGCTTCCAATTTGCCAACACGATAGTTATCACTTGAACCTTCTACCTGTGCAACTTCTGCATCATTCACATATACCTTATATTTGCTAGCTCCCTGATCACCTTCAGGTCCAAAGTAGTAGAAGTATATATTGATTGACTCGTCATTTTTAGAAGTAAATCCAACTTCTATTCCTGAAGTTGGTTGTTCTACAATAACCTCCTCTTCTACATTTTCAGCAAACCCCACTTCCCGAGTATCTGAAATGACTGATTCTTCCCCAATCCAACCCGTTATTTCATAAATAATATTAACTGTATTTTGCTTAGCTTCTTGTTCAGTTAACTGATCAGTAAACTGGAACTCTTCTTTCTTAAAAAAACCATCTGCCTGTTCTTCAGATACAATTGGCTCAGGATTTTCAATAGTAATAATTTCATCATTTCGCTTAATTTCAAAGCGGTCGAAATCTGTTCTTTTATCAATAAGGGCTTCCCACTGCAAATTAATTTTGCTATCTTCCTGTAATTCTACACTTTTAAAATAAATTTCATTTGACGCCTGCGCTACTTTTATTGGGCTCAACAAAGTTAACATTAGAATGAAAGCTAATGTTAACGGAAGCCATTTTCTTTTATTCATCATACTCCCCCTAGTAAATTATTAAACCAATAACATTATATCAATATATTAGGTAATTTGTACTAAATTTTCTATTTTTTCTACCAAAAGTCCTATTTTCTAAAAATAAAATCACATTTTGTCTATTAATGGAGTTATTTAATCATCTGAGAAAGTAATTTTTATATAAAAGTAAAAGAAATGAGGGAATGTAAAGGCATTTATACTCCTGCCTATGTAAAACAAAGAAGTTTACTGTAATAAAAAAGGAAGCACAATCGCTCTTCATGCCTCCTCCCTTAGAAATTATTCTTAATAAATTCTTCTTCCCCAGCTGAGCTCAATATGCCGTAAGCTCTACCGACTGTGTTGCCCTGACATTTTTAGAATAGTTGTGATCATAATCATCAGTCTGAAAGTTTCCTTTTTCCCATTTTTCCGCGATGTCAATTAGGTCTTCTTTTGAAGAAAAGTTGAATTTCTCCAGGAATTCGAGAACTTATGAAACTGTATGGCCTGACATAGGAATTGCTCCCCTTTTATCTTCAGCTTTGACTTTTTGATGAGTCATCTTGTGCATGATTTCGATAATCTCACTTTCTGTTGTTACATCAGTCAATTCTAGCTCAAAGATTTGTCCGCCTATGTTTTTGATTGCTCTTCATATTCTTCCGGTTCCGTTGCATAAGGTGACTTTTCATCCTTAGGTTCCTCGGGACTGCAGCCGTTGCTTCATAATCAGATTTTCTTCTTGATAATTCTCAACATTGTTTAGGACTTTGTAGGTCTCGTAACATAAAGACACAATCAGTTTTACATCCGATTAATTTCCTATCTTATCACACACACTCGATTTTCAACCTTCATCAACTACTTGTCACAAACTCAGTTTTCAACCTCATCCACGTATTCCCCGGCGATTATAGTAATTTTCCTCATTTCCATGGTGTCGGCTTCGGTATAGGTGAACATATCTGGATAAGCGGTGAAGAGTTCAGCAAAGACCTCATGCTTTTCGACAATGACTCCTTCTGCATTTACCTTAAAAATATCAACGCTTTTTGAACCAGAATAAGTGACAGCAAGCAGTTGACTCTGTTCTTCTATTAATCTGGTTGCCCAAATCCCCTCAGGTTCGGAATGCAATACCTCTTCCGAATAGACATACATGCCGTCTTGAAGTTCTTCAGTAATAACAAGGGAGTATGGTGTATCTGTGGCTGGAGCAGTCTGTTGTTCTAAAAGAGCTCCAAAAGTCCTTCCGTTCAATTGGAACCCAGCGGATCCCAACCTGTAGATGTGTAGTTCAGGCTGCGATGCATCAGCAAGCTCCTCTTCCGAAACTGCATCGTTTGCCACTGCTTCCGACTCGCCAGCCAGCTCGACTTCTGAAACTTCTTCTTCATCTGTCGATCCAGCCGATTCGTCTTGCGATGCAGATAAATCCTGTTGATCGTTTTCAAAGGTTTCCTCGCCCTCACCCAAGCTCTCTTTTACGGTTTCTTCTGTAAAATCGCTCTCGCCATAACTTTCCGCAGCTTCTTCATCATTCCAGTTATCCTCATAAACTTCCCCCTCGGCAGAATCCCCCGCTGTCATACTAGCCGCCGCCTCAAGAATTTCATCTTTATACTGATATCCTCCATAAATCAGCAGCAAGATGGCCGCTAACTTCACTGTATTTTTAGCCAGCTTCCCGCCATTCATTCCCAGCCATCCGCCGACATGCCGGAAGCCAGACTTCAACAAGCCTCCCAACTTCATTCCAGTTTTCACAAGAGGCGAGATGATAACTGCCGCATTCGCAATCTGGACCAATACCCACAAATAGAGGCTCAGCTTGTCCTTTCCAGCAACCTTCGAATACCAGCTATAAAGCTCTTTAGCCAGCGGACGATTCAGCAAGAATTCATCATGATATGTTGCCATTGAATGCTGAAGCTTCAATCGATCTTCGGCAAAAAGGGAAACAACATACCCAAAAGCGATATTCCAATCCACTTCATTCTCCGGGAACCGTTCCTCATCAGGGATGTCCCATTCATTCAATATTCTTCTTACAATTCGATATGTATAATCCAAATAAACCGTGACCGTCGCCAACTCTTTGTTCACCAAAGCGTAATGGACCAGCAGCATGCCCCATTCTGCAGGTAGCTTAGCGCCAAATTCTTTTGCCTCCTCCTTTTTTACCGTAAAAGGAAGCTGTTTGATCATATTCCCGACATATTCGGCCCATCCCGGATTCCCTTCGGACCTCAGCACTTCGGCTATTTTAGAAACGACAAAGTATTTCAGCAAAAAGCTTTCCCGTCCAAGGCTTCTCCCGTTCGTCAGCAGGACCGGACCCATCCCCGGGTTCGTTCTTACATAATGGTAAAATCGATCAGTCATTGCATGAACTTCATACCATTTCTCTTCTGCTATCTTCCGTTTGATCATGTAGATTTGTCTTTCAGCCCACAAGCGTGTATTGACTTCCTCTGCTTCAATATATTTCAGGCTGTATTTCTTCCTTTTCAGATTAAGCGCATGGACTTCCAGGTAATGATTCTCCAGCGCTTCATTCACCTTGAGAAGCGCCCCGCCATATAAACTCATCAGCACATAACGGTATGCGATTTCCATGTTGTCCAGAGAATTATTCAATTCCGCTTCATATTCGTCAAACTGATCTCCTACATCATTCATGGAACGGCCAATCGCGGTCTTCTGGTCAAACAACGCGTTCACGAAGATGCCGGCGCCAATCGAGCCCATCGGCCCAAGCACCGCAAAGCTCATACTTTTAGCAATCAATTTCACAAACAGCTTAATTCCCTTTGCGGATTTTTCACTGCGGATCAGCTCGAAATGATTTTTCACAAGAATTGTATACGATTCCAGTGCTTCGAATGCAGGTTCAGCCTCTATTAAAATTTGAGAATCAAGGTATGTAAATGCCTGTTCAGGCAACGATAGCTTTGAAAAAAGTGAACCGTATGGATTGTCTTTCATTTCTTTTAAAAAATAATTATACTTGCGGCTGATTTCGCTAAAATGAAACGCTCTTTTCAAATCCTCATGCATTTCTTTTGGATTGGCAATTTCGAAAAAAAGCCGCTGAACTTCCTGAACATTGATTTCCTGCCCTGATTTTTCAAGTTCCGTAACTTCTAAAACTAAATCATTCATTTTTTCGAAACGCCTGTTCAATATTTCATAAATGCTAGAGAATTTTTCTTCTGCCTCAAAGGCTGCGAATGCTTCAAGCTCCTGGTATACTTTTTCAGGAAGAATCGATTTCAGCCTTTCGGATGACTGCGTGTACTTTGCAGCAACCATCAAAATAGATCTCCCAGCACACTTGCCGCATCAAAAAGATCCATTGCATCATCCGCCACATCCGTCGCTTCGTACAACTCCGCTGATGACCCGAAAGAATTGCCGGGGATCGAGGTACTGAAATCAAAAGCATTCGCATTCTTTTCTATCAGCATCTCTCTGCCTTCAAGAGAGGCAATCTGCTGATGGAACTGATTTTGCAATTCCAGGCCACCATCGAACGCAGGACGAGTAAATCCAATAACCCCCTCACCATGATCGATGATCTTGCTGCCGAATAGGTCAGGGTACGCCACAGCAGTTTCACCCAGTCCATTATCAATAACCGCCGTACCATGCACCCCATCGCGAATGGAGGCAATTTTCTCACCATCCTGCATCAGGGCTGCCCCCTCCGTACTCACACCAGGCTGGAAGCTGTAAAGCACCTCTCCATTTTGCGTTGTTACATCAATCCCCTGATTCATATTAGGGTTCAACAGCAACTTCCGCTTCATCTCTCCAGGTTGTAAATTAGCAAATAACAACACTTCCAAAAATGTTTGATCATCCATATCATTCACTCCAATAAAATGGGTTTATTTGTTATATCGGAAAACCATATGGAATCTTTAGGAAAAAAGGCTCGTTTTGACTGGTGCTATTTTTAGTGGATATGAAAACGGATCTTTTATCCCCCAAACTCACATTCCCCTACTTAAAAAACAATAGAATAATAATCTTAGTTTGGCACGGAGTCCTCCTTGCTTATTTCTAAGATTCCTATCCAACAACCTGTTTAGTTCACTTCGGATAGAACAAAATTCCTGTTTGTACATTCTCATATAGCCTAATGATCTGGATAGTTCTACACCACGAACATGCTGTTTAGTATTAGTTTTATTTTACTACCTAAAAATAATGTTAAATATTGTTAAAATCGATGATTTGTTATAACATTTTGGTATCGTGTCTACTTCAAAATGGCCAGAAGGGATTAAAATTGAAATGGTAACAGCAAAGGAGGCGATTATCTGGAATGATTAAACTCAATATCGACACAGTAAGGAATGCAGGTACAAGTCTTCAAAGAATATCCTCGAAATTAGATCAACTTGAATCCCAGCTTTTCTCATTAAATAATACGGTCGATTCTCGAATTAAAGCTTGTAAAGGAATTGGCTCTTCTATGTCGTTTTCCAATCGAAAGATTCAGGAATTGGAAACTCACGTGAAAGCACTTAAATTCTTTATAAATCTTGCGACACAAAAATATGAAAATGCAGAGAAACACATTGAGAAACGGGCTCAATCCATTTTAAAAATGAATAATAAAGGAGCTCAAGTATTAGAATTTTGCAAGAATCCTAGTAATGAAAAAACTCCTGATAAGGTCAAATCCACCAATGCTGTTCGCTGGGAACAAGGGCTGGCGGACTTTTTGACTCACAATGAAATTAACTTAATCCGGGATATGTTGGTCGAGTTGCCGTTATCTGGACTTCCTGCTTATTACCACCTGCCAAGATTTATTGTGGATGGTAAGTATCTAAAAGTTTTAAACAGTGAGACTTACCATGGTGGACATGGTTTAGCAAGAAGATATACTATTGAAAACATCAAAAATAACAAATACCCTCATGCCTCGAAGCTTTACAAGATCTCTAAGTGGGTTAAAGGGATTAATGTAGTATCAAAGGTGGCTCCTTGGGTTTCGGGTGGAGCAGAAGCATATAAAGAATTGACTACAGAAAAGAAAATATCCGTAGAAAGAAAGGTTAGTAACGCAGTGATCGCAGGTGGGGCATCAGTTGGTGTTGGAATTGCTGGTGCAAAAATCGGCGCAGCAGTCGGCACCTTTATCGCACCAGGAGTGGGAACTGTTGCAGGTGCTGTCATTGGTGCAGGTGTAGGTGTCCTCTCAGCTTATGTTGGAGATAAACTTCTCAAAGCTGAAGTATGGGGCAGCGGAAAGAAGAAAAAGTCTACATTAGGCGTGGTTCAGGATGTAGTTGGGGATGGTGTAGAAGCTGTCGGTAGTGCTGTAAAGGGTGCGGCTGAATGGGCAGGCAGTCTATTTAAATCTAAACCCAAAACTGGAGAGGTGGCACCAGGTTAGATGAGTAAAGGAGACCTCAGGATGACATATGATTTATCGGCAACTGATATTGGCTTTTTATTCGTGATCATTGAGCAGCCATTTCCTCTTTTCATCGAAGACCCTTTCGTCGACTTTTCCTCTGGAAAAATGGAGAGAGAATGGAAGGATTTTTGCCAATTATCTTATTCAAAAGGATTTTTAAAATTGAATGAAGAAGGAAAACCATATATAGCAGTCGATTTAATGGATCACTTGGCAGGAATTTTCACAGCTGAACAAGTAATTACAATTATAGAAGATGAAGAAATAAGAACCATTATATATAAAGGAGAAGGAACTTCAAAGAATGTTGTCGTAAAAGTAGGCCCCACTCACTATTCAATGTCATTAGTGGATTCTCAGGCCTTTCACAGTGAAGTACAATCCGCGGTTTCCGACAACTACGAGAAAATGAACCAAGTGAATGAATTACAATTGGATGTATCTCTTTCTGATTTTGAAAAATTATTAGAGATTTTTTCTGAACAAGGTACGGATGCTCTTTTCACACACTGTGAAAATATGAATCTACCTCCAAAATCGATTCACACTATCTTAAATGCGGTTCACTCGCAAAACACAACAGTCTTTTTGACTGAGAGCCTTCGTCATAGAGAAACTACAATGACAGTTGTGGCAAATGAGTACGGGAATATCAAAACAGCGACCACAATCCATTCAGATATAGGTGACAAGGTCATTCTGAGAGAGACCAAGTTAGAAAACTTGCCTCTGTTGTTACCTAGTTAGAGAGGGGAATACAATGAAAACGGTTAAAACTCGGTCTGTATATACAAACCACGAAGAGATGCAAAAAAATATCAGATTTGTGACGATAGCGTTCTTCCTGATCAGCCTGTTTATTTCACTAATAAATTTACAGTCCTTCTCAATCCTGCCAAGCTGGTTGAATATAAGTTTTATCATTTTACTAATCTGTTCGATTGCGCTCTTTGGCTATGGATTATCACTATCCAAAAAGTACAAAACCTGGGTTGAGTCAGGTCGCTTTTTATTCTTTTACCTTATAGTAATAAGCATTCAACTGCTCCTAACATCAAATGGGATGTATACGATCGGAGTCAAGGAAGGACAAATTATTGAGGAAGTAAACTACTCTCAGTTAACCTTCCTCCTCTATCTTGCAGGTGCTGTCCTTCTGCTTGTATTGTCTCTATTCATCTCTTCACCAAAATTAAGGAGCATGAATAATCGCAAAGCTTATGTAATAGGGTCTATTTTGGCTGTAGGGATCATAGCTCTAATGTTTGCTGCTTTAATAAGCATAAGAGAGGCAGCCTTCATCCATCCGGATACTGTAAAGTCTTCTTATCAGTTCTTTATGGGATCTGTACTAGCACTTTTTCCAGCTACAGTATTAGGAATGAGTATGATTCGAACAAAAAAGGAGGCTCAAAAAAATGGATAAATACTTGCCAATCGGCTCCATTGTACTGCTAAACGGCGGAACAAAGAGAATCATGATCTACGGAAGGCAGCAAAAGGAAATAAAATCTGATAAAGTATGGGATTATATTGCTTGCCTTTACCCAGAAGGAAATTTAAACGAAGAGTATATGTATCTATTCAATCACGATCAAATCCAAAAAGTCTTCTTCATCGGCTTCCAGGATGAAGAAGAGATAGAGTTTGCGAATGAAACCCTAAGATCAAAGGAAGCATAGGGATGTTCTCCAAATCCATCAAGTTAAGTAACTAAATACCACTTTACTGGTAAAAAGGCGACCTTTCTTTAAAGAAAGGTCGCCTTTTTGTCTGATTGGACCCAAACTGTTTGTTTTTCAACTTTTACTTTATGGATGCACATCAGTTCATTGGTGGAAAGGAACCGTTTCAATGGAAGTCGGTTCTTGCGATTTCAATTAGCCAATTACTTAGCTAGATTAAAAATTTTATATTATACAAAGGATCTTGGAAGCACACGAGAACTGTCCCCGTGTCTTTTAAAAATAGTTCACTTTAGTCTAGCAGTGCTTAAAGATTTTATAAGATATAATGTCATTACTACTGCTAAGCCCATTACTGTCTGAAGCCGTCATCTGGATGAATGGCAAAAAGTGCGCAAAGGTTCGCCGTTTCATATGGTTTTCCGATACTCTAATAATCACTTACAAATAAAAATGCCCATCACGTATTGTGATGGGCAAAATAAATCATCCTCGTAATTCAGAAATATGGCAATCTTACGTTTTAAAATTACTAAATTTGATACTTCACTCTACTTCTTCTCTATATGGCATCGAGTCGCCAGCGCCCTTTTTCTGTACAGATTTAGCAGCTGCTTTGACTGCGAAGATCGCTGCTTCTTTCAAGCTTTTGCCTTCTGACAAGGCAACTACCAGTGCGCCGTTAAAGCAGTCACCGGCACCTGTTGTATCAACAGTTTTTATCTTTATCGATGGAATATGTTCGAAGACATAACCACCAAAATCCTCTGTTGCAATAAAAACCCCGTTTGCACCAAGTGTAATGGCAACTGCTTTTACCCCTTTATTAAGAATCCACTTTGCCGCTTTTTCCGTATCTTCAATCGAATTGACCGGAATCCCCGTCAGGATCTCAGCCTCTGTTTCATTTGGAGTTAAAACATCAACAAGAGGAAGGATTTCTAAAATATCATTTGAGATAGGTGCTGGATTAAGGATAACCCTCACATCATTTTTCGCAGCCAACTCAACCGCTCTTTTAACAGTTTCAAAAGGAATCTCTAATTGAACTAACAGCCAGTTTATACCGGTAAAATCCAGATTACTCTCAATATAGGTTGGAAGTAATTGATTATTGGCTCCTGGATTTACAACAATCTGATTTTCTCCTGATTCATCTACCATAATAATTGCTGTGCCTGTTGCCGCCTCTTCATCGATAAGCAGATGCTGGGTAACGATTCCTTCCTCCACAAACATCTCCACCGCTTCTTTTCCGAAAACATCGTCTCCTACACAGCCAGCGAATGATACTTTGCCGCCTAACCTTTTAGCCGCAATCGCCTGATTAGATCCCTTGCCTCCATGGCCTTTTTGGAAACCGAGACCACGGACAGTCTCACCAGGTTTCGGAAATGTTATGACAGATGTTGATAAATCCATGTTATAACTGCCGAGGATTAATATTTCATTCATACAAACTCAATCCCTTTAATTATTTGCTTTCAGCAAACTTAACTGCACATTCACGTTCCATTTCATGCAGCTTCTGGACTCGGCGGATGAATTGTTCTTCTTCTTTGAACTTAGCATTTAAAAAAGCATCCAATAAATCATATGCGAGTCGGTCACCAACTATTTGCGCCCCGATGCATAGAACATTTACATCATCATGCTCGACACACTGATGCGCTGAATAAACGTCATGGCACACAGATGCTCTGATTCCAGGAATCTTATTTGATGCAATTGCCGCTCCTACACCTGTTCCGCAAACCATGATTCCCCGGTCAGCCGACCCTTCATTGATTGATGCGCCGATTTTTTTCGCAATATCGGGAAAGTCTACTGGATTTGGATCATAACTTCCATGGTCTTTCACTTCATGGCCTCTCATCTCAAGGAATTCAACAATTGGTTTTTTTAAAGGAAAGCCCGCGTGGTCAGATCCAATTGCAATTTTCATAATAAATCTCTCCCTAATAAGTTATTTTTAATTTAATTTCTTTTTCTGCCTTCACCTTGAACTCCACTTTCTCTGACTGCGAAAAGGGTACTTCTTTTCCATTTACGGTTATATTTGAAACCGAGTCAAAGCCGTTAAGCATAAACCGATATGTTGTAACTTTCGAATCATAACCTGTAAATTGAGAGGAAATATCTATGGTAAATTCACTTTCCCCTTTATTAGCAGTTATTAAAGTCTTATTGAATTTCTCGTCGAGGTAATCCTTATCAGTGCCATTGTCTTCGTAATACATGTACTCACCATCGCCAAAATACACATTCAATGTAAGTTCATCAACTTCTTTTTCCCCTACGTAATTCATAACCGGATATTCAGGAATCACTCCTCCTGACTTTACAAAAATCGGCATGGAATCAATTAATGCATTGGCGACAATAAATTGGCCACCCTGATACTGTTCATTGCTCCAATAGTCATACCATACGCCTTCTGGTAGATAAACGGCGCGATAATTTTGACCTGGCATATAAATCGGTGCCACAATCAAATGATCACCAATCATGAATTGGTCAGATATACCGTGTGTATTCTGGTCATTTTCATAATTAAAAAGCATTGGACGAAGCAATGGGTATCCCTTTTCATGCGTCTCGCGATAGGCTGTATACAAATATGGAAGAAGCTTATAACGCAGCTGGATGAACTTGCGCATAATTGCTTCACCTTTTTCACTGTATGCCCAAGGCTCCTGGTCCCTGACTTCCTTCCGTGTATGGTTTCTGAATAGCGGTGTGAATGCGCCAAGCTGGGTCCACCTTATCAGCAGTTCTTCAGAACAGTCACCCGCATAACCTCCGACATCAGCTCCAACGAACGGGATTCCGGACAGCCCTAGATTGATGAACATTGGAATTGAAACAAGCAATGCATCCCAGCTGCTAGTATTGTCGCCAGTCCAAACGGCCGCATACTTCTGGATACCGGCAAATCCTGCCCTACTTAAAATGAACGGACGTGCATGAGGATCAAACTCCTCCCAGCCGGACCATGTTGCCATCGCTTCGTAATTCGCATACAGGTTATGGATCTCAGCATGAGTCTTGTCCCCTTGTTCAGTACGATGGATGACATCGTTCGACATCGTGTGCGGCTCGACCAAAATAGAAGGTTCATTCAGGTCATTCCAAATCCCCTTTAAGCCTAACTCTAAAAATTCCTTGTTCAGACCAGTCCACCAATTCCGCACTTCAGGATTTGTGAAGTCCGGGAAGGCACAGCCGCCCGGCCAGACATCCCCTATAAAATCCTCACCGTTCGGATACTTGCAGAAGAAGTCGTTTTGCTGACCCTGTTCATAAACATCATACCCAGCCTCTCTTTTGACGCCAGGGTCCACAATAGCAATCATTTTATAGCCCTTGTCGCTTAAATTAGAGAACATCTTCTTCGGGTTCGGGAACCGGTCCTGATTAAACGAGAAGATTTTATAATTATCCATGTAGTCGATATCCAGGTGAATGGAATCACATGGGATATTTTTTTCCCTGAAAGTGTTGGCTACCTCATATACCCGTTTTTCGGGATAGTAGGACCATTTTGATTGGTGGTAGCCAAGTGACCATAGTGGCGGCATTGGCGATGTGCCAGTCAGGCCTGAATATAACCCGAGAACTTCTTTAATCGATTCACCATAAATAAAATAATAATTTAGTTCTCCACCATCCGCGCCAATGGAGATATATTCTTCGCTCTCAACACCGAAATCAAAAGAGCTTCGGAATGAATTATCATAAAACAAACCATAAACAGTCTCATTATCTTTACTGATATAAAATGGGATTGACTGATACATTTCATTCGAGATTGTATTAAAATGCTTGGGCTCAGCATAATTCCAGAATTTCACCTTTTTTCCTCGATGATTAATGAAACCCGCATGTTCACCGCACCCAAAGATCTGCTCATTTTCCTTCAGCACTTTATAGCAAGATGCCGGCGTTTCAGATGCAAGATTTTTCTTATGATCTTCATTAATGACCTTTCCTTCCAGGTCTAAAAATGTAATCAATAAATTCTTTTTATGTACTTTTACAATCAAGCCCTCCGTCTCCACCAAATAATCATCATCGGTTTCAGACAGTTTAAACTTAACTTCGCTTCTTTTCATGCCTCGAGTGGCAATCGTATCCTCTGCTGCGATAGCACGGACATTCACAACTGAGTCATTAATAAGCCTTAGAATAATTCCTTTGTTTTGCTCTGTTCCAAAGGAAATATCACTTCCATTAACGGTATACTCCTTAATTTCTAGCACTAGTATTCCACTCCTTAAGATGTCAATTACCCTTTAACCGCACCAGATGTAAGGCCTGAAACCACTCTCTTCTGAAAGAACAGCACAAGGATGATCAAAGGGACCGTTACGATGATCGTGGCTGAAGCAATTTCTCCCCATGGCAGGTCATATTGGCCCTGGAACATTGAGATGCCTACAGGAACGGTACGCATCAATTCCTTTGTGTTGAATGTCAATGCAAACAGGAATTCATTCCAAGCCGTGATGAACACGATAATTGCCGTTGTAAATATTCCTGGAAGCGCCAATGGTAAAATGACCTTAAAATACGTTTGAAAAATGGAGGCACCATCCATTTTCGCTGACTCCTCAAGCTCAAATGGAATCGTTTTAAAGAAGGCTGATAAATTCCAGATTGCTAGCGGCAGGGCAAAGGTAGTATAAGGAATGACCAAAGCCATGTATGTATTCAGCAATCCGACGTTTTTCATCATTAAATATAAAGGGCTAATAATCGCGATTGGCGGAAACATCGATACCGTTAGCACAATCATCAAAATGAAGTTTTTCCCTTTAATATCCAGACGGGCAACAGCATAGGCAGCGAACGAAGCCACCACCAGGCAGATAAAAGTTGTGATTCCCGCAACGAGCACACTGTTGAGGATGTAATTCGCAAAAGGATAATTGATAAAAGTGTTAATGTAGTTTTCAAAGAAAAATTCCTCAGGCCACCAATCAGGAGGCATTTTGTATAATTGAGCTGGTGGTTTTAAAGATGTAATCAACTGCCATATAAAAGGGAACAAAACGATGATCAAAAATGAAGTAACCGCTATCCCAAAACCGATTTTTTTACCGATAATCAAACCTGACTTCTTGCTCATTCCATTCACCTACCTCTTTACTCCGAGTACTTTAATATAGAAAAGGCTTATTAGCATAACAAAAATAAATACCGAAAACGAAAGGGCAGATCCAAGACCAAAGTTAAGATTCGTGAATAATGACTGATAAGCGTAAATCGAAATAGATTCGACGCTGCCCCCTGTCAATACCCACGGCAAGTCAAACACCCTGAATGCATCCAGTGTCCTGAATAACAGCGCAACCAGTATGGTCGGCTTCAGCAAAGGCAATGTAAGCGAGAAAAACTGCTGAATTTTATTTGCGCCATCAATATCTGCAGATTCATAAATATCCTTTGGAATCGTCTGCAATCCCCCTAGTAAAAGTAAGGCCATAAACGGAGTCGTTTTCCAGACATCTGCAAAGATCATCGACCACATCGCGCTTGACTCTGTTCCAAGGAACGTTTGATAAGAATCAATGATTCCCCACTTGAACAAAATATCGTTCAAAATTCCAAGCTGATCATCATAGATGAATTTCCACATCATTGCTGCAACAACGGTCGGAACTGCCCAGGGAATCAGCACAGAGGCGCGGACAAGCCCTCGGCCTCTGAATGGCCTATTAATCAACAAGGCTACAAGAATCCCAAGCAACAGTTCCATTCCAACAGAAATCACTGTAAAATAGGCTGTGTTCCCTACGGAATGCCAGAAGCGATAGTCACTGATTAAAAATTGATAGTTTTCCAGCCCGATGAATCTAGTTTCACTCATGAATTGCAGCTGCATCGAATGCAAGCTTAGCCATACTGTTCTTAAGATGGGATATAGAGATACAATTGCAATGATGATAATAGCCGGGAAGACCAGTAAATAGCCTGTTCTTTGTTCAGTGATTTTTTCTTTGCTCTTCGTCTTTTTGGTAACAGCCTGTTTTTGCTGAACTACATCTGTTGGTATTTGCACCTTTCCCACCTCTTAGTCAGCGGATGGGAGTATGTCTCTCACCATCCGCCAAAATCACCTTTATTTCTTTATTACTTGTTCAATTTCCTTAGCAGCTTTTTCAATTGCTTCCTCTGCTGTTTCTTCTCCATTCAATGCATTATGGACATGGATCTGGATTTTTTCTGAGATTGCTGGGTATTGCGGTGAAACTGGTCTTGGCTTCGCCTGCAAGAATACTGGATAGAAATCTTCGAAGTGAGGGTTTTGCGCCAATACTTGCTCATCCTTGAAAAGCTTTTCTAATGTAGGAATACGTCCGCCATCAACCGCGTTGATTCTTTGACCTTCTTCACTGATCGCAAACTCAATGAATTTCCATGCTGCATCCTGGTTTTTAGAAAACTTGCTGATTGAAAGATTCCAGCCGCCCAGAGACGCTGCACCAGAGTCCCCATTTGGTCCCTTAGGCATCGGGGCGATTCCAACCTTGCCTGAAACCTTGGATTCCGCTTCAGTACTCTTCGCCCAAACATATGGCCAGTTTCTCACGAAAACACTTTTTCCTTCAGTAAACAAGCGTCGGCTATCCTCTGTTTCATAAGTAGTTACACCCTTAGGCGCAACTTTTTCCTTTTGTACAAGATCAACCATGAACTGTAATGCTTCTACAGCTTCCGGGCTGTTCAGGACAACTTTGTCCCCATCCAGGACCTGTCCTCCGTTTGACCATAAAAACTCAAGATAGTTTGTTACTAAGCCTTCAAATTGCTTACCCTGGAATACGAATCCATTTTCAGTTCCGTTCTTGCCGCTTCCGTCCTTAGCCATTTGCAATAACTCATCCCAAGTTTTTGGAGGTGTCTGGACAATATCAGAACGGTAGAAAAGAACACCAGCATCTGTATACCAAGGAGCTGCATAAACCTTATCTTTGTATGTAACACCTTCCATAGGACCTTTCAGGAAACCTTCCTGGCTTTCCTTTGCAAAATACTTATCAAGAGGAACGATCCATTCGGCAGATGCGAATTCTGCTGGCCAGATAATATCTAATGAAACGATATCAATGCTGTCATCCTGAGCTCCGAGGGAAGTTACCAAAGCAGTATGAATCTTGTCACTTCCAGCGGGAAGGATTTGCAAGTTAACCTTAATATCCGGGTTTTTCTTCTCAAATTCTTCTACTAATTTATCTACAGCAGGCGTTGGATCTTTAAAAACCGCCCAAGTAATCGTAGTAGGTTCCCCATCTTTCTTCTCCGCGTCACTATTTGTTTGCTTATTTGAAGCACAGCCTGAAATCAAACCTACTATCAAAAATACGGTTAACAAATTAACTAAAAACTTCTTCAAACGTCTTACCCCCTACTTATTTTTGTTTAATCGTTTAACCAAATTTGTAAAAAAAAAGCAAACTAGTTTTCGCATCCCCTCCTTAAAGTTCTTTTATTTTAATTTTTGCAACCGCATGATTGCCTTAAAATTAAACGTGGATTCAATGTGATTGCCTGCTGGCTGTTAGGGGTCTTTCCACTGACCTTATCAAGGATCAGCCTCGCAGCCTGTATACCCTGTTCATAGGCAGGCTGTTCAACCGCTGTGAGCTTTGGCTCTACGATGGTTGACCATTCAGGATCATCAAAACTTATGATGGCTACTTTCTCTGGAACACATAAATTCACTTCTTTTATATATTGATATACACCTAGTGACATGAAATTGTTTGACACAAAAACAGCTGTAGGCGGCTCATCCTGTTCCATCAGTTCTTTCATTTTCAAATAGCCGCTTTCAACTGTAAAATCGCCTTCCTTAACCCATTGAACGTTTACCTCAATGTCATGTTCTTCCAGAGCCTGTTTATATCCCAGGAACCTCTCTCTGCCTGTATTAACAGATTGAATGCCGGTAATGACACCAATCTTTGTATGGCCGTGATCAATTAAATGCTCAACAGCCTTATAGCTCCCTCCAAAGTTGTCGGTTGTCACAGTATCCAGATTGGTGAAAGCTGGGCTTCGGTTAAGATATACAGCAGGAACGCCGGTATTCTTTAAACTCTTGAAATACGAATTAGTATTTCCTGCTGCCGAAATAATCAGGCCGTCAACTCTCTTGCCAAGCAAAATATTAAGATACTTTTTCTCTTTCTCCACATCGGAATCCGAGTTACCAAGAAGAATGTTATATCCACTTTCAATCAATTCGTCCTCGATTCCCCTTACAACAGAAGCAAAGAAAGGGTTCGAGATATCTGAAATCATTAATCCAATCAACTTAGATTCTTGCACTCTCAAACTTTTAGCGATCATATCAGGATGGTAGTTAAGCGCTTTCAATGAATCTAAAACTTTTTTCTCGACCTCCGGGCTTACCTTCTTAGTCTTATTGATTACATAAGAAACAGTTGCAGTAGAAACCCCGGCTAAGTCCGCTACATCTCTTAAAGTTTTCCTCTTTTTCACATGGGCCTCCAAATAGTTTAATCGATTAACTTGAGCTAATTATAACAAGTGAGGATATATTTAACAATATAAAATTCAAACTTTTTAAAAATCGATAAGTTTCATTACTTTTTTTAGATTTATATTGAAGAATTTATGCAGAATCCAAAGAAGGAATAATGAAGGTAGTTTAATAACAGGAAAATACTCATAGAAGAATCAAGGCTAAAAAGAAGAATACATAGAAAGGAATGATAGTAGAATAAAAGGGGAAATCGTTCATCAATTCAATCATAAACCAATCAACAAAAATAAGCTCTCATTATATCCACACCGACAAAAAACACTAAAACATTGAGATACCAACATCAAATTTACGATATAAAACCCTCAGTAACATCAAAAAGAACAAGCGTAAAGCCACACCGACTTCACGCCCTGACACATTTAATTCAACTCCCAAAGGAGACACGAGAAACGTCCCTATGTCCCGTAGTGGTCTTGATCGTCCATGCGTCTCAAACCCATGCTTCAGAAAAAAAATCGCCATTCACTTAACCCAATTCCTCAACTGACCGATTTTTTCCACTTCAATAACAACCTCATCACCTGGTTTTAACCATACTTTTGGTTCTCTTCCCATTCCAACTCCTGGCGGTGTTCCGGTTGCGATAATATCACCTGGCTCCAGTGTCATAGACACCGATAAGTAAGAAATAATCGAAGGAATATCATGGATTAAGTTTTTTGTATTAGAGTCCTGCATTACTTCTCCATTTAGGAATAATTTTATATCCAGAGTGTGTGGATCATCAATTTCATCCTTTGTTACCAGGACAGGCCCAATTGGGGCAAAGGTATCTGCAGTTTTGCCTCTAGTCCACTGTCCATCTCCAAATTGCATATCTCTTGCACTGACATCGTTCATTATAGTATAACCAGCAACATAATTCATTGCTTCTTTAATGTTAACATTTTTAGCTTTTTCACCAATAACAAATGCAAGTTCAGCTTCATAATCGACTTGATCAGTGTTAGATGGAAGTATAATTGCTTCATTAGTTGAAATAATTGCATTATTATATTTTGAAAAAATGACAGGAGATCTTGGGACTTCCATACCAGCTTCTTTACAGTGATCAAAATAATTTAAACCAACACAAATTAGTTTACTTGGATTTTGAATCGGTGCTTCAACCTTTACTTCATCAAGTTTATGCTCTATTTTACTTACATTATATTGCTCTTTTCTGTTCTTGTAATCCTTTATCAATGCATATGTTTTATCAAGATAGTCTGGCCCTTTTGTTAGTAGATCTTTCATATTGGTCGGTATCAGTTCTTCTTCATTACGCTGCAAAGAATTTGATGAAGTTAAAATTGCATGGATATCAATTATGGTATCGTTTTCAACAATCCCAATCCTTTGTTCACCATCATGCGAGAATGTAACAAGCTTCATAATCCCCCTACTTTCTTATAAGACTATGACTTGATTATCCTTTAACAAAAACTGTCTTAATAGAGGTGAAAAACTCTTTTGCTGCTTCACCTTGTTCTCTAGAACCAGAACTAGAGGATTTCATTCCTCCAAACGGAGCTTGAAGTTCTACTCCCGCACTTTCAGCATTGATTCGTATTAGTCCAGCATCCATATCTTCAATAAATGTCAACATCTTTGAGATGTTCTGTGTAAAAATGGATGCACTTAACCCGTAGGCAGAATCGTTCGCAATTTCCAAAGCATGTTCAAGTTTCTGATATTTCAATAAAGCGAGTACGGGACCAAAAATTTCTTCTTGTGCTACTACCATGTCACTTGTTACATTATCAAAGATAGTTGGTTCAATATAATAACCGTTTTCATACTCAACACCCTTTGGACTTTCGCCTCCATATAATAAAGTTGCACCCTCTGATTTCCCTTGTTCTATATAGCCCTTTATAGTTTTCAACTGATTTTCACTAGCACAAGGACCCATCCAACTTTGATTATCTATACCTGAACCAATTTTTATATTTTTAACTTTTTCTACTAATCTCTTCTTAAATTCTTCATATACAATCTCATGAACAATTACTCGGCTTGTTGCAGTACACTTTTGTCCAGTCGAGCGTAGACCCCCACTAATGGTGGCATCTACAGCATTATCAAGGTCTGCATCCTCTGTTACAATCACAGGGTTTTTCCCACCCATCTCTATTTGAAACTTAGCTCCTCGGGCAACGGCACCTTGCCCAACAAGCTTGCCTGTTGATTCCGATCCAGTGAACGTAATCCCATCAATATCTTTATGATCAATTATCCCCTGACCAATCACTGATCCAGACCCAGTTAGGAAATTAATGACACCGTTTGGAAATCCAGCTTGGGTAAAGCAATCCATTACTTTCGCTGCAGTAACGGCCGCTTCAGTTGCAGGCTTAAATACTACCGTGTTCCCATATATCAGTGCCGGAGCTATTTTCCAAATAGGAATGGCAACCGGGAAGTTCCATGGTGTTATGACACCGACAACTCCTAATGGTGTTCTTGTTGTAAACATTAGAGCCTCACTATCAGTAGAAGGAATCACATCTCCATTTTTTCGCATTCCTTCTCCCGCGAAATACCTAAGAATAGCGATACCTCTTGCAGTCTCACCCTTTGCCTCTTGCAAAGTTTTTCCCATTTCCAATGTCAGGGTTTCAGCTATATCATCCAGATTATTTTCCATGATATTCGCAACTTTAAATAGTAAGTTCCCACGAGCCACAGCACCAAATTTTTTCCAAGTGCTTTTGGCAGCTTTTGCTGCTTGGACTGCATGATTCAAGTCCTTAATAGTAGAGTTTTGCACCTTTCCAACGATCACTCGATAGTCAGCAGGATTGTAACTGCTCACTACAGTTCCAGATATACTCTCAACCCATGTCCCGTTAATAAAATTTAAAAAGTGTTTAACATCTACTTTTGCAGCCATTTCGTCATCCTCCTCTTATAAACCTAAAGTAATCCATATTTATCAAAGGCCTCTGAGACTTTCATTCCATTAAGAATTTCATCTCGAACCAAATTTTCACCTTCAACTTTCTCTAATGCCAGCATAATAACCTTTTCTTCTATAGATTGTGGTATTACCACAACACCATCCATATCGCCGAAAATGAGGTCTCCTGGATTAACAGTGACACCACCACATTCAATTGGAACATCGTAATCTATGACTTCATTTCTCCCCATAGAATCGGTTGGTCTAAACCCTGTACAAAAGACAGGAAAATTTAATTCTATGATCTTTTTTGAATCTCTGGTGAGACCATCAATAATTGCTCCTGTTCCACCAGCAACTTTTGTTGCAGTCGACATTAACTCACCGAAAAAAGCAGAACGCTTTGACCCACTTATACTAGCTACAAATATTTCACCCGGTTGGATACTATCCAATACTTTAATTTGTTTTTGATAAGGCTTTTTTGGTATATCATACACATCAGCAGCTAAGACGGTTTTAGCTCTCCCAAAGACCACCATATTATCAGTTAGTGGTCGAATTGACGGATTCATCGTTTGATTTCGATAAGATAAGGAGTCCAATATATCTGAAAGAACGGCAGAATATAGTTTCCCTTGAAGCTCTGAATCGAAGGATACATGTTTTTTCATTACTACCTCCCTAATCAATACTGTTTGAATCATTAACAGCTTTATTTGAATTTGTGAGTGTGTTTACAGTACCTAAAATATCATCATGAGACTCGATAATATGGTTTACCATTGCCTGATAAGCCATTTTACTATCCCCTTTTTTTATAGCACTGATAATTTTGTTATGCGCATTTGCAACTAACTTTGGATTTGCAGGTGGAGAAAAAGCTTTCTTACGATATTCACGCAAAGAGCTCACTAAACTCTCATACATGAACGTAAGGCCACTATTTCTACAGACTTTTACTAACTGGTAATGAAATTGCTCATCCTTATCTACAATTTGATCAACATTTTTTGTAGCAATACTCTTTATTAAAGAATCATTAATATGGCACAACTCAATTATCTCTTCCTTAGTAATCTTTTCCGCAGCTAAAGAGGCTATATAAGGTTCAATTGCCATACGCATTTCAACTAATTCCTGAATTTTAAACTGATTGGTTTGCACCCATTCAATGAACTTTTCCCGGTTAAATTTTTCTTGATCAATAATATAGGCACCTTTACCTCTTTTAATTTCAATGTATCCTTCTGCTTGTAAGGTAATTAATACTTCCCTGACCGTTTGCCTACTTACACCTAAATTTTCGACCAGCATATTCTCGGTAGGTAATTTATCTCCAACTGATTTTTGAGAAATTAAATCTTTAATAATTCCTAGCGCCTCTTCAACTACTGGAGTGCGCGATAATTTTTTTAACATAATCTTCACCTTTTTTTAGTATTAAAAACTAAGAATTCGCCTTTCTTTTTTGCGAAATTAAAGAAGATATAATCGTTATAATTGCCATTAATAGTAGAATTACTGTAATCGGCTTATCATATAAAAATGAAAAACTCCCCTTATTAAGCATTACTGCTCTTCTTAGATTTTCCTCTGCCATTGGGCCTAGAATGATTCCAAGTATTATTGGAGATACCGGAATTTCTACTTTCATGAAAAAATAACCCATTAATCCAAAGCCCAACATGACATATACATCAAACATCGTGTTATTCATAGCGTAAGCACCAACACCCGATAAAACTAGGATGATAGGCATGAGAATGCGAGTATCTATTTGTAAAACCTTTGCAAAATATTTGATAAACAATAATCCCAATATTAGCATAATTATATTTGCAACTATCATGCCAGCAAAGAGACCATATACGAGTTCGCCTTCTTCCATAAATAGCTTTGGTCCAGGCTGGAGACCATGAATTAGAAAGGCTCCTAACATAACAGCTGCAGCTGCATCTCCAGGTATACCTAGAGTTAAGAGTGGGATCATTGTGCCACCAGTAACACCGTTATTCCCAGCTTCAGGAGCGGCAATCCCCTTTAGAATACCTGTCCCAAATTTCTCAGACTTTTTTGACCACCTTTTTGCTTCATTATAACTTACAAAAGCAGCAATATCGGCACCAGCGCCTGGTATTGCTCCAATAAACGTACCAATAAAGCCTGAACGCAGAGTAGTTCCTAAAATTCCCTTTGTTTCCCTTAAAGTTATAATTTTCGTACTAATACTTTTTTGAATCTTTTCCGTAATCTCCAGTTTTTGATCCATAAATATAAATATTTGAGCAACCCCAAATAATCCAATCAAGGCAGGAATTAAATTGAAGCCACTCATTAATGAAGTAGTGTTAAATGTGAATCTAGGAAATGCTGTAATTGGATCCATTCCAACCATTGCTATAAATAATCCAAGACATGCTGCCAGCAACCCTTTTACTACAGATCGTCCGGAAATACTCGCAATTATACTTAATCCAAATACTGCTAGTGCAAAAAATTCTGAAGCACTAAATTTCAAAGAAAAATTAGCAATTATAGGTGAAAAAGCGATTAACATTATCGTACTTATTGTACCGCCTATAAAAGAAGAGACTGCTGATGTGCTAATTGCCTTTCCAACGTATCCTTTCTGAGCTAATGGGTAACCATCAAAGACAGTTGCTGCAGCAGCTGGAGTACCTGGAATATGCAACAGTATGGCCGCAATAGATCCACCAAAAATTGCACCTATAAATACACTTTCCATTAAGGCGATAGATGCGAGAGGAGTTAACCCAAAGGAAAAAGGCAGTAAAAGAGCTATTGTCATTGTTGCGGTTAAGCCTGGTAAGGAACCTACAAGAATCCCTAAAGCTACACCTATAAATATTACGAATAAATTATAAGAAGAAAAAATGGCTTGTAACCCTTCAAGTAACATCATTTCACCTCCTAAAATAGCACTTCAGGTATCTGAACATTAAAGAATTGATAAAAAACATAAAACACAATACAAGATGTCAATATGGAAACAGCAATAATCTTATACCAGTTTCGAATTCCCAGTATGTATAAATAACACCCGAGAAAAAGAACTGTTGATATCAGGAACCCAATATAACTCATGATAGTGAAGTAGATAATGAAAAGGGCTAAGCCAACACCAACTTTAACTAATCCTCTTTTTTCGAATACATCCTTGTACTTACCTAATATATTCTTATTTAAATATGTTGTTAAGATTAAAACAATAGATAGAATTATTGTGAGAATCGCAATTACCTTTGGAAATGTATCAGCGCCAATATCAAATGTTCCCATACTAACAAAATTCTTAGAAGCATAGATCACAAAGCTTGCTAGTATAATCATTATTAACCCTATGAAATAGTTGATACTTCTCATACAATCACCTATTTTCTAAGTTAGAGGGCGATAAATTACCGCCCCCTATTGAACTAGTTATTTTGTTTTTTAGCTATTTCAATAACAGGTGTTAGAACCTCTATGTCATTCTCAACTAAGCTTGTGAATTCTTCTGCATTTCGGTAGCCTATACCCAAAAACGACTTATTCATAAAATCAACAAACTTTTCAGACTTGGCGGCTTCTGCGATAGCAGTTTCTAATTTTTCCACTACATCATCCGGTGTTTCAGGCGGTACAGCAATACCTCGATAAGTTCCTGAAACAGCATTAATTCCCTTTTCTTTAAAAGTTGGAGTATCCGGGAAACCACTGAATCGTTCCTCAGCCATTACAGCCAAAGTTTTCAGTTGTCCGCTCTCAACATAGGACTTAATTTCTCCAGGATTATAAATCCCAAAGTCAGCTCCGCCTCCTAATAGTTCAGTTATTGCAGGTGCTGCACCTTGATAGGGTACAGTGATAAAGTCTACACCTGCTTCTTCCGAGAACTGTATTCCATAGTAACTAGGAACTGCAGAAGCAGCAAATGTCATTTCTCCAGCATTTTTCTTTAGAGCATCTACTAGATCTTCAACTGTTTTATATTCTGAGTCAGCAGATACTACCAAAACAGCTGGGTCTATATTAAGGTTTCCTACATACTTAAAATCCATTGTTTTAAAAGGAGCAGTGCCAAGCAAAGGTAATGATGTTACTTCTCTTGTTACCATTGTTAACGTGTATCCATCCGCTTTAGCATTCAACCCCTCATTCATACCTACGGCGCCTGAGCCGCCTTCCTTATTGACAACAATTACTTCAACACCAAGAATATCCTTTAACGAATCTGCTAGAGTACGGCCAACAGCATCTGTTCCACCCCCAGCAGCAAAAGGAACGATAATGTCTATCTTACGTTCTGGATAGCCACTAGCTTCAACATTGTCTTCAGGTTTAGTATCATTATCGCTTTTGCCCCCAGAAGTATTAGATGAACAAGCTGTAATAAAAAGGGAAAGAATAAGAACAAACATCGGAATTAACAAATTTAATTTTCTCATCATGATCAAGCCCCCACCCCCGATTTTTAAGCGCTTTCATTTTCTGTGAATAAAATAAGCTTTATATAAAACCTAGTGTTTACTCAATTGATTCGCAATAAATTCATAGGTTTTATAGCAATACCAAGCTCCACCATCAATATGTCCATTTGCTCTCTCACCAAGCCAGCTAGAACGTCCCACCCTGGATTGGAGTTTAGTCGTAGCTTCTGCTTCCCGCTTTGCTACTAATGCTGCCTGCGCAGTAGCCACTTGTATACTCCTCCCATCATTAATTTGACGTTTGAATTCATTTGCCGCTGGTATAAACGAATCCAGTATCGTTTTATCCCCTAAGTCCGCTTCGCCCCTCTTTTTTATTTCGTTTATCATAACTTCCTGAATTTCCGCCCAATCGTTAGGGCTTAAGTTTTCACCTTGCCGACTCTTAAAATTCTTGCCTGCTTCAATCATTGCAGAAGCAATCAATATTCCCATTGTTGATGGTGCTTTTTTCCTAAAAGCTTTCCCACCGCTTTCCAACCAATCTACGAATGAGGAAGCGGTAAGAGCAGAAGCATTAAGTGCCCTAGCCCCATTTACGATTGTAACACCTAAGTCTCCATCCCCTTGAGCAGCATCCAATTGATTGAAGTGATCCATCTCATTCTCTGCCCACTGTTCATACCGTTTGCAAAATTCTAGTAATTTCTTCATTTAGCATCGCTCACTTGTTTGATAAATGGGGAATCCATGTCAGCATTTAAGTATTCTTTCAATTCACTATTTAGCTTAAATAATGTGATTGAAAATCCACCCATTTCAAGCGAGGTGGCATATTCACCAACATAAGATTTGTAAATGCTGATCTTTTTATCAGTTAAGAATTGATAAACTTCCTTATAAACGATATAAAGCTCTTCTAAGGGTGTCGCTCCGGAACCATTTATTAACACAGCAACTTCTGTGTTACTTGAGATGGATAAATCTTCGATTAATTTTGGTAAAATAATTTGGGCAACTTCCTTTGCTGTTTTGATTTCTGTTCGTTGGATTCCAGGCTCCCCATGAATGCCCATACCAATTTCAATCTCATTTGCTCCTAGTTCAAACGTTGGCTTTCCCGAAGCAGGAATGGTACAAGACGATACCGCTACTCCCATAGTGGCAATATTCTCAGCAGTTTCTTCCGTAAGGCGCTTCACCTCTGACAATGAGAGTCTTTTTTCCGCTGCTGATCCTGCTACTTTATATGCGAAGAAAATACCTGCAACACCTCGACGTTTTTTCCAATTTTCTCGAGACGCTGATGCTACATCATCCGAAATCCTTATGGATTCTACCAAGATATTATCATCTTCATCTAGCATTTCTGCAGCCAAATCAAAATTCATTTTATCTCCAAAGTAGTTCCCGTAAAGAAAAAACACCCCTTTTCCTCCGTCAATTTCCTTTACAATGTCATACATCGCATCCGTACTTGGAGAGGTAAAAACATTTCCTACTGAAACACCATCAGCTAAACCTTTACCAACATAGCCTAAAAATAAGGGCAAGTGACCATAACCACCACCGGTAGCAATTGCAACCTTTCCCTTAATCGGGGCATCCTTCCGAACAACCCCATTAAATTCATCTCCAACCAACCGGAGCTTATCGCTGTGTGCCAGGACAACTCCTTCTAATGAGTCTTTAACAAATTGCATAGGATCATTTATTATCTTTTTCACTTCGATCATCTCCACTAAAAGAGTGACTTTATGGTTTAATGATTATCGACTTACTATTAAACTTTTTGGGATAAAATGCTAGCATGCAATAATGCTTCACGGATTTCTTGCTTATCTGAATCTGAAATTGGATGGAAAGGACTGCGCGGTTCGCCGACGTTAAAACCTCTTTGTCTAAGCACTTCTTTTGTATGTGCAGGCATGTTATGTTTATCCATCGATAACCAGGTTGGGAGCATTTGGAAGTGTATTTCCTTAGCTTTTTCATAGTCACCACGTTCATAAGCTTCCCATTGCTCAACACATAACTCTGGTAACACAGTCAATATAGCTGCAATAGATCCTTCAGCACCTAAAGCGTATGTAGGGTATAGTAATTCATCCACTGCGCTATATACAATTATATCTTTGGGTAGGGTAGCAACCATTTTGTTTAATGCATGAATATCTCCACCACTTTGCTTAATGCCTTGAACATTCTTAATAGTACCAAGACGCTTCATACATTCTGGAGTGATTACTGCTGTTGCTACGACGTTATAAATAATAATGGGTAAGTCTACAGAGTCACTAATAGTTTGGAAGAAAGCGAAGTGTGCATCATCATCTGGTCTGAAGTAGTGAACAGGAGTCACCATTAAGTAGTCAGCTCCTGCTTCATATGCGGCTTTAGCGTAGGCAACTGCATCCCGTGTAGTATCTCGAATGATTCCTGCAACAATTGGAACATTTCCCTTAGTTTCTTCCCTACCGATTTCAATAAGACGTCTAGTTTCTTCTACAGAAAGTGCGTGTCCCTCTCCAGTACTTCCACCGATGCTTATACCACCAATTCGATGTGACAGTAAAAACCTAAGGTGCTCCCTAAATAGCTCTTCATTAATTGACTCATCCTCATTAAAAACTGTTACTGCTGGTGGGATAATCCCTTTTAACTTACTCATCTTCATTCCTCCTAAATCTTTTTTATGTTATCCGTTGTCAGACAACAGCTTACAAACATAATATACACTTTCTTAATATTTTATGTCAATATATTCTGTAAATTTTGTATATTTAATTAATTTAGAGAGGTTAGAAACAGACTTCCTAAAATGCTTGAAGATATAACTCTATTCGATAGCAGGTTGCTAAGATGCTACACATTTTTGACAAGAGTCGATGATTAAGAGACATTGAAATGTGTTAGGCACCAAAATCCTGGGGAGCCTGTCGGATGGTGATGCCATCAATCGTTTTGACTTGGATAAGATAGTGATCCCTTTGCCACCAAGGTGACTTTTCACCTGAGCAATGCCTGCTCCGCCGGTGACAGAATGATGATCACCTTCTTCTCCACCAGTGGAAAACCGAGAGTGTGCAGCGCCTCGGTCACCCTCTCTTTTGACTCTTTCACCGAAGCATCGGGCAGCACAACGAAAATAACCAATATAACAGCTGCTATTCCATAAGTTTTTGGATATTCATGCATAAGATTTAAAAGGACAGTAACCATATAAAACATTACTAATATCGGAATGATGAACCAAAACACTTATTTTTCTCCTATGAAGTTAATATATATCAAGCTTTCGTGGAACAAAGAGAACTGTATTGTTTCCCTCAAAACATATTAACTATATCTACTATATATCTTTTCCTGATCACTTATTATCTACTGCATGATTGCCAATTCTCCGAACAATTCTTCCCTACTCAGTTCCACATCCCGGGTGCCCCTACCTTGATAGGAACTTATCATTTCTTTATGTTCCTCAATAGTAAGTTGTTCCAGACACTGCTCGGATTGTTTATGTAAAAGTATAATCATAGAATTTGTCAGGATTTATTTCAGATCGTCAGTATCGACTTCCATCGTGTAGTCTACAAATAAATTGACTCTTTCCTTTACTGAAAGTAATCTATGTTAACTTTCAGATTTACTATATAAATCGTCAGTAATACACCCAAAAAAGCAGTGTGAAGCTATCCTCCCTCCACGCCTCTCATCCTTTGTTTGTACTCCCGAATGCTATACCAGAACCGTCCTTGTGTCTCTCGAGAACTGTCCATTGTCTCCTTCGTACTTCAACATTGTCTATGGATTCCGATAATAAATATGGGGGTGAGGGTAATATGACGGTTAATTCTCAGCTGGAGTCTTTCAGCGGTGATTGTTATTTTAAGATGGCTCATAATAATTCTAGTGTTTATACAGCTTTTACTTACTCGGACGGCATACTTATGTTTGAGAATGATAAGGTTCATCCAATTTCGATTTCTGCCATTTCGGAGGTTATTAGGGAAACTGATAATATCCTTTATTTAAAGGGCACGTTTTATCAGGATAATCAAATCGTTCATCAGGTAGAGATTTAGAACTGGCTGATTTGATTTTGCTTGAACCGTTTATTTTGAAGGATAATGGAAAGGTTGGGAATGATCTTGCTGCCGAGAATTACAGTGAGATTCTGAATGCCATTGTAGCCGCTAAAGAAGATGCTGTTGTCATACTTCAGCCGGCCAATCCTTTATCAAAAGCAATATTTTACCCACAGCAGGTTGAAGCATTAAAAGCATATGCAGTAACCAATGGCCTTCCTTACCTTGATCACTGGAAAGCATGGCCTGAAACTGAAAATGAGCGTAGAGGGCTTTTAGATACCGGCGACCCAAGCTATCCAAATGAGCGAGGGCACCAGTTATGGGCGGAGTATCTCATTGATTTTTTCATCTCAAAATAACACAAAAAATGGTGTGCCCCATAGGACACAATTTTTTACATCATCTTCAAGATGTATCATTTCATCTAAGTATTTTAGGATCAATACTGAGCTTCTCATCCTGAGCTTCTGAATTCGATCCGTAAACTGCTGTGCATGACAAACAAGGGAATTCTTTATAAAAATTAAGAAGCAAATGAGCGTGTATTGACCCATTTGCTTCCGATTATTTCGCCGTTGAATTCTTCAAGTCTATTTTTATTTCATCCAAAATCTTTTTTACCGTGATTTCTTTCTCATTTATGCCTTTTTCATAGGCCTTTTTCAAGATATTAAAAAAGTGTTCCTGGTTGAGTCCCGTATCTTCTAAATGCTGTTCCACCAAAAGAACCTCCCTGAATCTCCGTTATGGTTATTCTATATAACTCTATCAACATTGTAAATATTTTTCCAATTTGTCACAGAACTTTAAAGATATCGTCATACTGCGTAAAAATATGTGTAATTTATTGTCAGATAAGGTATAAATTAAAAGTCTCCTATGATAGAATAATAACAAAATTCTCTATTATTTTTAGGAGCTGAAAATATTTTGAAAAAGAAAGTCGCTGCTTATGCAACTGTAGCCATACTTGCCTCCAATACATTAGCCGCACACGCTTCTGCTATGACTTATACCGTCCAAAAGGGAGATACACTTTTCAAGATTGCTGAAAAATACAATACAAGTATTATTGAATTAAAAAAGGTAAATAATCTGCCCTCTGATTTAATTTATGTTAACCAAACGCTTGAAGTCACAACTATTCCTCAATCCACTACATATTCCAGCCAAGTCTCAGCAGCAGAAAACCGTACATATACTGTCAACAATGGCGATACCCTTATCAAGATTGCCAACAATCATAAAGTATCCGTGGCAGAGCTAGTGGTTTGGAACCGGATCAAGGGTCACTTAATCTACCCTGGGCAAAAGCTGATTGTCGTTAAAGAAGCAACAACGCCAGTTCTTGAACAACCAGCACAAGCAGCTCCTGTCCCAACAGAAGTGCTTTATACCGTAAAAGCTGGTGATACATTAAGCAAGATTGGCAGCATTTATTCCATGTCCGTCCAGCAGTTAAAGTCATTGAACAACCTTACTTCAGACATGATTTATGTTGGACAGACATTAAAAGTTACAGGAAGCAGCCAGCCTGTTACTCAGCCAATCCAAACTGTGCCTTCCGATAGTCCGAATGTTGTCACTCAAGCTATGAATCTCCTGGGTGTTCCCTATCAATGGGCAGGCAATACTCCGAGCGGTTTTGACTGCAGTGGTTTCATCTATTATGCTTTCAACAAGTCCGGAAAACAGATTGGTCGTTATTCGTCCGAAGGGTATTTCAGCCGTGCCTATTACATCGATCAACCACAGCCTGGCGACCTCGTATTTTTTGCCAATACCTATAAACCCGGTATATCTCACATGGGAATTTATATCGGCAATAATGAATTCATCCACGCCAGCTCTTCAGGCGGCGTGATCAAGAGCAGCCTTGACAACCCTTATTACAAAAAGCATTTCGATAGCTTTAAGCGTTTTTATTAAATTAGTAAGCTGCCTTTCTTTATTCCACTTTGCTTAACTTTTTAAACATTAAAAAACAGGGTATCTTCCAGAAGGAAGATACCCTGTTTTAATTTTATCGGATATGACCGTTAAGCTGCTGCTCTGCTGTTGTCGATACAGAGCCTGTTCCGCCAACTATATAGATGTTATCAATCTCTGACTGATCGTTCTGCAGGAAGGTGTCGACCTTCGCTTCCAGCTTAGCAGAAGTCGTCAGCAGGATTGGTCCTCTGTGATAGTTCGCCAGTGGAGCGCCTGACAAGGCATCAGGGAAGATATCACCACGAACAACTGTCAGCGTATCCATACGGATTCCGAAGTTTTCAACTCCGAATTTCGCGACATTAATTGCTACCTCGTATCGGTCCTTACCGCCAATTCTTTCAACATAAGCACCGTTTCGAAGCTGCTTGATTTTTGTAATAACACTATCGTTCACCGTTGCTGGCCCGCCAACGACAATGTAATTCGTAATTTCCGGATGGTTTCGAATGAATGCCTGAACAGGATCTGTAATACTATCATTTTTCACCAGAAGGATCGGCATGCCAGTTGTACCGGCAATCGTTGATGCAGATAGAGCATCTGGGAATACCATTCCGCTTGCGATGATCGCTGTATCGGACTCAAAGGTGTCTGCTACCCGTTCAGCCGTATCAGCAGACACGACAAAACGATCTTTCCCGCCAATCCGTTCGATATCTGTTACTCCAAGATTTTTCAGCTGAGCTTCGACATTTGTCGATACTGAACCCGTTCCGCCCAGGATGATGGCACGTTCAGCTCCAAGGTCGGCAATTTGGTTTTGAATGGCCGCTGGCAGTGAATTCGTTGACGTAAGCAAAACTGGAGCACCTTCAATTGCTGCAAGCGGTCCACCTGACAATGCATCAGGATACATATCTCCACGCGCAATTATGATTGTGCCAGTGTTGTAATACCATTTATTCAGCTGCTTACTCACACCAGCAGAAACTTCATATCGATCCTTTCCGGCAATCCTTGTAACACCAGGAAGAGTAACATAGTGGTCAGAATAAACTGTGTTTCCAGTAGATTCGATTGCGTAAAGGTAGAGACCGTTTAGGCCATTTTCGATGGTTACATTCTGGCTGAATGTCCCAGGATTCTGAATCTGGTCATAGACATTATTGTTGCTTTCAATCCCAAGATATTGAGCATCAGTGCTGCCTTTTACCGTAAAGGTTGTTGATGTTCCCTTGGCAAGGCGCTCTTCATTGCCAGCTGGTGTGGTAACCTGCAAATTAGGCAATGTTGTATCAGGCTGACTGGCAAAATTGCCGTTCAATTCAAATCGATAGTCCGTCAATCCATCTCCAAAGCTAGTTACCGCTAAAGAGTAATTACCGGCAGGAAGATTGTATGTACCATCCGCATCTGGATAAACCATTTCTTCTGTCTCGTAAGTGTATAAAATGTAGTCTATATCAGCAGGGTTATTGTCGATAATCGTAAATTTTCCGCCAGCTGATTGGAAATTATATTCATGGGTGTGATAGTAATCTACTTTGTTTGCATATACCGCTGTTGTTACTGTAGCTAAAGCGGAAAAAGATTGTTTTTGTTCTGGCTGGAAATCGCGGTTTTTCAATGTAGATAGGATTTGCTGTGCATTCATTTCTTTTTGATAGTCCGGTAGTTCCGTTCCTTGGGCAAATGTAGCTGGTGTAAAAACTAGTGACGTAAGAAGAGCTGCTGTTGAGAGAGTTGAGTACAGCTTTGTAATTGGTTTCATTTTTCCGCTCCTTCAATAAATTGGAAGTATATCCAAAATTCATTCTAATCGGATAATTCATAAATGTATTGAGTAATTTTAACTATAAACATATTACTCTATTTGGTAATTTCTAGCTATCTATTTATATCCAAAGAGCTTCTTTTAATTAAGATTTATCAATTCGGGATATGCGACACTTTAAAAAAATCTATCATGTTCCTCTGCAATTTTTTTTAGGGATATTCCACGTTCTCTAATAAACTTACGCATATACCTTTCCAGAAAAATTTTATCAGCCAGTATTCCTAGCAATCCGTAAGGGGATTTATATTCAAATAGATCTGTCATCAAGGTTCCATTTTCTGTTTCGACAAATTGATGCGTATGGGTGAACGCGTGAAAAGCACCTTTCACCATGACATCGACAAATTCATACGGTCTTCTCATTTTGATAACCTTCGCAGTCAACCGCTGTTTCATTTTAAAATGGACTGCTTCCCAGGTAACACAATCTCCCTCCTCCAACAAACCTTTTGTTACTCCATCGACTGCTTTTTCATGTGTTTTCGAGGTGGTCACAATGTGAATATCCACATTCCTGGCCAGATCAAAGCAAATCTCAATTGGAGCATTTATAAATATATGAAGTTTAATTGTCGGCATTGTTTTGACCTCCTAAATTAACATTACCATAAATTCCAAAAGGCCAATTCAAAATTTGAATTGGCCTGCTTACTTACTTGATAAGGTTTTCCGCTACTATTGGGGCTATTGTGCCCTCCCCGCCGTACAGATAAAAATCTCTAGTATTTACAGTTGTTAAAAAGTCGCTTACACCTTCAGGCACCGAATCTTTTTTAATCAACAAAATAGGCATGTTGTTAATGTATGCGAATCTTGAGCCGCTTAAAGCATCTGCAAAGACCGTACCATTTGATAATGCGACCTTCTTTGCATCAGGGTAGAAAGCCTGAGCGATTTTTAAGGAGGTTTCAAAGCGGTCCTTGCCTGCAATTCTATGGACATTCAAGATCCCCATTGCTCTTAGCTCTTCTTCTACTTTTGGGGTAATAACTCCTGTACCGCTGACAATGGTGATTTTTTTAATATTTTTTCTCTGAATATAGCTTTTTACATCTGTATCTAATTTATCTTTTCCTACTTGAAGAATAATTGGCGTCCCAGTTTTTGTAGCGTGCGGAACAACACTCAGCGAGTCTGCAAATGAAAGCCCCCAGGAAATAAAGATTTCTTCAGGATTCGAATTGACTCGATCGGCAACCCTTACCGAAACTTCCTGTCGATTGCGGCCCCCGATCCTTTCTACCGGAAATAGTCTGTTAAACTGTGATTCTACCTTACTGGATACAGAGGCAGTTCCTCCGAGAATCAAAACCTTGCCACTTGGCTTTAAAAGTCTTTTTGCCTGCTCGACTTTTTCTTTAATGACGGTATCATTATCTGACACAAGCAGGAGGGTGCCGTTTAGCGCTTTGTTCAACGGTCCGCCGGATAAGGCATCCGGAAAATTCAGCCCTGATGCCAGGATCACTGTATCTAAAGAATGATCAGAAATCCTGCTGTTAAAGTTTTCTTCGACCTTAAAGCGGTTTGCCCCTCCGATCCTGTGAACCTCTTTTGGTTTTACCCATACTTGTACATGGAAAGCTGCTGTATTATTAGCTTTGTCGATTGCTTCTAATTTCACTGTATAAATACCTGCTTGAAGCCCTGCTGTATTCCAGGTACCAATAATACTATTTGAAATGCTTGTGCCGCCACTTGCTATTTTGGTCCAGGCAGAAGGATTTTCCCCCTGACCATATGAAAGTGTATAGGATTTAAGATTTAAATCGCTTGATGTCCCGTTAATGCTGACAGTACCGTCAAAATAAGCACCATTAGCCGGAGAGATTATACTTACAACTGGACTTGTTGTATCCAGATAATAGGTTTTTGATACAGGCTCTGCTTCATTTCCGTATTCGTCCTTAAACATAACGGATACTGTTTTTTGACCCTGGCCCCCAGACAATGACCAATTATAGGTCATTCCTGGTGTATATGGTTGATACTCGCTCCAGGCTAAGTTTTCATTTTTCATTCTAAAAAATGTATGGCTGGTATCTGTAACAAAAAATCCTAAGTTGATATTTTTAGAGGCAGTGAAAACAGGGTCACCCGTTTTATAAAAATCAAATATCGGTTTCTGCGTATCAGCTACAGTAAACTGTTTAGCTAGATTGCTCCCGAATACGCCTGATTCCTCTTTCGCCATTGACCAGTTACTATTGAAGGTTCCAGTATTGCTGCCGGAAGACAATGTAAAACTAAACGTTTTGCTGGCTCCTGGCTCAATTGCTTCGTTCTCAAGTAATGGAACTTTTATAGGAGATAGCGGAAAATCCTGCTGCGTATTGACTAGATAATATCCATCCTGTGCAGTCCAGGGTTCTACTCCTTCATTTCTGAAAGTAATCCTTGCCGCTGTCTGCGAGTTCGTTTGCAAATTGGTTTGCATTGAGTAGCTTTCAAGTACCGCATCCAGCTGGCGGCGCGGCTTTATTTCAAGCGGTGAGGAAAACTCTGAGTAATTCCCTGTATCGTCCTTCGCGCTTATTTGTACATAATAGGTCAATCTCGGAATAAGATTTGTAAATGTGTAGGATTGGTTTGTTGTATATCCGCTTCCCGCATCATTTTTACCCGGAGAAGTTCCTACATTGATTCTGTACTCCAAAGCAGTCGAATCACTATCTCCTGAAGGCGCCCAGGCTACTGTAAACTGATCAGCCAATGGATTTGTCACCTTTAGATCTGCTGGTATTGACGGAGCCGTCTGATCTTCAATAGAAGTAATTGCAGGTTCAGTGGTGGCAATTTCCCCTTGTTCATTATAGGCAGTCACTTTGAATGGATAGTATCTTTGATCCGCATTGGTCTGGTCTGCATTTTTATAGACGGGACGCGGGTCGTCAGCAAACTCTCCACCTGTTCCGTCCATCCTGATTTTATATTCACCACTTGCTATTTGATCAGAAGTCGGCCATAACTTTTTACCTTCTGAAGTCCAGGAAGTTGCATTTCCTGCATCAATAGCTTCATATTCTCTACCATTAAAAATCAAAACCTTATAGCCCGTTGCTCCTGTCTTGGCTGACCACGACAGACTGATTCTGCCCTTGCCTGTGTTGATGCCATACCCGATTGAATAGGCATTCAGGCTAGTTTCCCAGAAATCAGGGTACATCGCATTAATTTTTTCTGCTGGCGGATTAAACGGCAACAGTGAAAGCACCATGATGAAGGCGGCCATAACCTTTATGTATTTAGTTTTCATCGTTTTCTCCCTTTTATCTAGTTGATTGCAGATAGATTTTACGATATTCCATAAAGAACATAAAATGTAAATAGTACCAGTTAGCGAATAAAAATTTTTAAAAACTAAATCAACTTTTCATATTTGCTTCTCGTCTAAAGTCTGAACTAATCGTTGTACTCTGGAGGTGAAAAAGTGGATAGGCATGAAGTGATCAATGATTTAATGAATCATTACGGTACCAGTGTGCTGCATCTGGCGTATTCGTACGTCCGCAACCGTCAGACAGCCGAGGACTTAACACAAGAAATTTTCTTGAAATGCTTTGAAAAGCTCGATACCTACCGCGGGGATTCCGGACTGCAAACATGGCTGTACCGGGTTGCATCGAATCACTGCAAAGATTACCTGAAAAGCTGGTACTATCGAAAAAACCATGTGACAGACTATATTTCATCATTTTTCAAAAGCAATCAAGCTGGGCCTGAGGAACAATATCTTCGTAATGACGAGAAATATGAATTGCAGGAGGCATTATTCAATCTGCCGGTCAAGTACCGTGAAGTCCTGTTTCTCTTTTATTTTCAGGAATGTTCTCAAAAAGATATCAGTGATATATGCGGTTTGAACATTAACACGGTAAAATCCCGACTTACTCGCGCAAAGGAATTATTAAGGGGAATTTTAGATGAAAGGAGCTTTGAATATGGAGGATCGGTTAACACAGATGAAAAACGAGATGTTAAAGGGCGAACTAGCTGATTTTGAATTTACGTCAAAGATGAAGGATGAAGTTGTCCGGAAAATGAACAAAAAAAGATCCTTTAGCGTTCGCAGAATAGTCCCAGCAGGATTAAGTTTTGTTATGGTCGGAGTATTCCTTGCAGGAATGTATTTTCTCATAGACTCTAATTATACAAGTAATCCGGGACCGTCAAACCCGCCCGGAACCACTGCACCTGGCCAGGATGAAAAGCCTGAATTGATCCAGCCGGCGTACATTCCTGAACCCTATGTTCTTAAACATACACATACAGATGGAGACATTTTCGAGCACGTATATGTGAATCCTAAAGATGAAAATGATACTTTTATGTATGGAATGAGTTCCGTAGAACCGCAGCTTGATGAAGGGCAGTCGCAGGACTTACAGCTTACTGCTGAGAACAAAGGCATCTTAGTCGAAGTCACAGATGATCATTCCTATGTGATTTGGGAAGATGAAGGATTCAACCAGCTTGTAGAGCAAAAAGGCTCTATGAGCAAGATAGATTTATTAAAAATCATTGATTCCATCCTGGTGAAAAAAGGACAGAGCTCATTGCTTGCAGAAGAAATCGAGAAATTAGAAGAAGCCGCAGAACAGCCAGCTAATGAAGAGTTGACTGAAGAAGCAGCGATCGGCCTGCTGGTAAAATATGAAGAAAAAACAAGAAGTGTTAACTCTGATCGGGACAATTTGAAATACAATAATCTTCATACAAAAGAAGATTATTATCAATTATTTTTAGATTTAATGACAAGAGAGACAGCTGTTAACCTATATAAACCTCGACTTGAAGAGAAAGACGGCGCTCTTTATGCAGTTCCCACAGAATTCCCTGTCTTTTATTCAGAAGAGTACCCTTACACATTCAGCAAAGTGAATGATGATCAATACGTACTATCACAAATATTTGCAGATGGTTTATATAGCGGTATGACTGCTACCTTTATTAATATTGATCAAAAGTGGCTGATTTCCGATATTGAAGCCAAATAAGTTCTATGCCTGACCTTTTCCGGGGTCAGGCATCCCTTTTTTATCGAGATAGTTCTTTTTTCATAACGGGTAAAACTTGATTCTGATGCAAGTACAAAAAGAGTAAACGGGTTGCTACAGAAAATACATAATAGAATTAAATGTCCTTAAGGCTTAGCCTTCTGTTTATAGATAAGACGTTCTCCTTCTCATATCCGTAATTAAGTAAGGGTTATCCACCTTCATATTCTCGACAAGAACCTCTGCTTTTGTGCGGTCCTTTTTCAGCACTTCCAGCTCCTGTTGTGTGATCCCAACCAGTTGCAAGAAGTCTACCCTACCGTGAACGGTGTCGATCCCATTTGCCTCTGTATCCTTTATTATTAGCAGACCTGTTATGGCGGAGACTGTGCCTATATGGAGGGACTCCCCGTTCCCTGCCACATATTGCAAATGTTCAAAATATCTTTCCTTGGTGTAGGTATAGCGAGCAAGATTTGACAGCATATCGATTGCCCACATACAATCCTCATTAGAATCTTCCTTTAGTTTTATCGTCATTTCATAGCCCCATCTGCTCCATTCCCCTCCAAGAGCATCCTCATTTATGTAAAGCTCTGTCAGTCCATATGTCACCAAATGCTTGTAGCCATTTGGTGATTGATAAATACTGAAGCCGTCCAGATGCTGATCACCTCCAAGATTCGCCCTGGCATGCAGATGTGTCCCAAAATGGGCAGGTGCCTGTTCAGGATAAAGTTCACCAAAGACCTCATCAATCGCTTCCCATCCAGGTGCCCAATCCTCCTGTTCGACAACTCGTCTTTGATATTGTTTCAGATTCATTATTTCTTCTCCCTTAAATGTAGAAATCATCAATGTTTTGGATTACATATTCCAAAGCATCGGTTCTCCTTTTTAATTTCTGCCTGCTTTTTAATTTAAGCAAAAAGTCTTTGAATCCTATTCTTGGCGGGATTTCTTTTATATTAAAGGGACTTTTATCTTTGATATAAGCTTCCATGGCATGAATTACTGTCACTTCATGTTTTTCTTCTAATTCCGTCCATCTTATTATGTCCTCCCACGCAGGATTGGATTTTACATAAACCCTATCCCACCCTTCTGTCACCGGGAACTTCACTCGATTTTCCATCCAGGTAATGACCTTCCTTGAATGGAAAGGACCCAGATGCGAAAGTGCGTCAAACCCGGATACGTTTCCTTTTGCTTGTTGGTCAAGCTGTTGAAAAACAAGTTCAAGCCCATCATCATCAGGCATGCACCCCGCGGTCAAATAGGCTCTCAATCTAGTATCCAAAAACTCCTGGTGTTCCAGCCATAAGCCTTTGACCCATTTACCCGCATAACTCCCCAACCCTTTGCCGATCATTTTGCATATGACTCTTTTTTCAAGGTATGTATCATGCTGATGTAGTTTTTCTATTAGAAAGTCTAATAACGTTTTTTTATCAAAAGCTTGCAGCGCCTCTATCATTTCTTGATTTAATTTCTTGCGGAACATTATAAAAGCGACTAGCTGGTCAAGATTGTTTTTAATATCGTTTAAATTCGTTTCAGAGAAGGAATCAAACCATTGCTTCCACTTGAGGGCACTTGCACCTTCAGTCTCCAAACCTCTCTCGCTTAAAAATGACTCAAACTGCCATTTTTCGCTGCCGACACATTTCAGCTCTGTAATCTTGTTCAAATAATCGATAAAAGAATCGGCAATATTAGTGACCTTGTCCTCCTCATGCTCCCAGTATATGACTGGTTTTTCCTCCCCCTCAACAGACATATCAAACGCATAGACATCACCATTCCCAGAATGGGAAAATTCGAGCTTGCCCCTGAGGGTTGTTCCATAATCGTTACCGTCTTCCATTAAATCGTCTGCCAGAGAGTCAAGATTCTGAAGAAGATTAATATCCCAATGAATCATCCCAGAAAAAATCTCCCGAAATTCATCCGGTATCATCGTATCGTCAGAAAAAGAATAATAAAACGAGAGTGATTTCCCGAAATCCCGCAAAGCCGCCTTATATGAAGGAGGTAACGCATATCCAATCTTCCTCTCCTTTTCTTCTAACTCCTCAGCAGTAGCCCTTTCACCTATCTCAATCGCATAAACTTTTCCATTATTCCACTCCAGTTTATGAAGTATTTCCTTCCATTTCATTAGCAAGACTTCGTATTCTCTCATAATGCCTCCCTCAAAAACTGTCTGTATACAGCTATTTATATTCCCCTTCTTGATTTCGTTTTTCTTCTTATTCGCTGCTACTGCTTCCTTTTCCTTCGTAAAAGAAAAGACCAAATCGTCATCCGATTTGGCCATTCCGCTTTATTTAAAGAACCCCACCATAATTTGCTTGAAAATGGCCCGCTTCCCTTCTTCACTAAATGTTTTTTTCCTCAGTGTGCCTGGTTTTAGCTTACTGAAGAATGGGCTGTTTTCCTGATGGACTTCGTTTGGCTTGCTGACCACCAGCTCGCCTGGTTTTGCACCTTTTTTCACTTCGGTTTTGCCGCCCAGCTGCAGGCCTTTATTAATTTCCCGCTTTTCGATCTTTCCCTTCTCATTCAATACATAGATGTAGCTGTTTTTCTTGCCCTTTTCAACGGATTTTTCGGGGACAGTTGCAGCATTCACTACCTGATTGGTTACTACAGAAACATCGACATGTGTCCCTTTGATGATTCCTTCTGCCCCTTCCTCAAGAGCTATCGCAAATGGGTAGTGGCTTTCTTTTTTTACTGAAGGGTCTGCTTCTGGAAAGTCAGCGATTTTCGCCAGCGTTCCATTCACCCTTCCATCAAGCATGTCAGATTTCACAAACACCTTCATTCCTTCTTCAACCTTCTTCAGATCTCTTTCGGAAAAAGTACCCTTCACCATCGGTGTATCAGAAATAATCGTGAGTATTGGATTTTTTAACTCATAATTGATATTTTTCACCGTTCCTGCGACCTCACTGCTGCCCTCCAGCTGGTCACTTCCATCGAAAGAGTCAATCATATCATCATATTTATCGATTTCGGCTTCTACACGGCTTTTGTCAAGCTGCTTATCGTAGATTTCTTTTTCAATAGAGACCTGCATAAGGTCGTTCGAAGAACTGTTTCCTGACGTTCCATCCCCAAAGACCGGTGTGCTGTTGTCGGAAGCAGATGCTGAAACAGATTGCAGATAAAGAAGCTGTTGGATTTGCTCATCAAGCAGGGTCGCTTCGGTGACTAGCTGGCTTTTTTCTGCTTCAAGCTCGGCTAAATCCTTGTCAATATTATCTGAAGAATACTCAAATAGTGGCGTGTTAGTGTCCACCTTGTCCCCTTCCTTCACAAGGAAACTCTTAAACTCACCAGAATTGTCATTATAATATACGTGGTGTTCTTCCTCAGGAGTAACAACGCCTGACGCATGCAAGGTTTCCGTCATTGTTTCCTTCCCTGCTGCAGTCCACTTATTGATATAGGAGGAACGCACCGCTTTGCTGTCTTCTTTTAACGCCAAATACAGATTTCCTGAGAAAAATAGAATTCCTGCTGATAACAGAAGTGCTGTCTTCTTTTTCAATTGGTGTCCCTCCTTTATAGAATCTTCTCGAATTGGATGAATGAAAATAAAGCTGCAAAAAGCCATATTACAAGATTAATTGCAAGGACAATCAATAATACGACTCTTGGATTTCGATCAGTCAGCATTTTTAAATACTTATATTCTATGAAAATGGCCCAAACTTTAAAAATTGATAGATAGGCAAGGAAATAAATAATAAAGTCATTGCCGGTTATGTACTGGGCGATGATACCGAGTGAGAACGGAGAAGATACCTGTGTCATCCCTAGCGAAAGTGCAAACGGGATAAGCAGAAACTTTTCCCAAAAATAGATCGGCATGACGAAAAACTGGATTGTCAGAAGCTTTTTCAGCTCAAGGTCCGATAATGTCCAAAAGAACAATGCTGGCAGGAAGATCATGACTGCGCCGAAAAACAGGCCGAGGACTGTTTGTCCAATCATGAACAGGAGTTTTTGTATTTCATACTCTTCTCTGGATATTGATGTCAGCTTCCTTGAAAGGTATTCTGAGCCGATTCCAAAGTAGGCGCTGATTCCAAATATGAGGCCGCTAAGCAGGATAAGCAGTGAAGCTTTTTTCCACACACCTGGAACATTTTCTAAATCTCTGATTTTATATGTATAATCTTTATAATTAAATAGTCCACGAAGCACTTCTACTCGGTTATTCATCTTTTTGCCCCCAGGTTATATGTCTCATGTTTATTTTATATGAATAATTTCCAATATTAAAATAATAACCCACGTATGGTTTGAAATGGAATGTTTTCCCCTGAAAACATATACCCATTTTTTTCAAAAGCTATATCCACCTCTCCTCGAATAGCCGATTTTTGGGTATAATAAAAGAATATGTTTTTTTATAATTATGATTTTAACAAAGCTTGTCTTACGGGCTTGTCGATTTATGGCATATTTCTTATGAAAAAAGAATCAATTTCCGCAAAAAGTCGATTGACGTTGCAAGAACGGGGGAGTTGTCGTGGCTGTCATACCTGATAACCATGCGCCGATTTTTAAAGAAGCTGCTGCAAAACTGAATACGATCATGAAGCCGGAGGTCAAGGAGGACGCGCGCCTTGTCCAGAAGGGGCTGATGCTGTATCGCCAGGGGACAGTCCACCACCTGAAGTATATGGTGAAGTCGATTTGGGCGACGGTTCAGGACGTGACTCCGGTTCGTGTGTACATAAATGTGTCCGACCCTGCCGAGAGCAGCTGCACCTGCCCGGCTGACTCGTTTTGCCGCCATCGTCTGGCTGCGTTTTTCCAGGCTTACAGTGATGTCGCGAGCGTTTCTGACTGGGTCGAAGCCTGGCGCAAACCTGCCAAGGAACAGCTGAATGCGGAAAAATGGGGCCTGCAGCGGGCGAAGGATCTCGTTAAAAAGGATAGCCGTTCGGGGCATGATTATGATAGCTGGGCCACTTCATTCCAGGAAAGCTTTGCAGAGATTATGAAGGGTCAGGGTGAGCCTAAGGCCTATGTTGTGCCTGGATTGTTCAGGTCCTATGTCCGACGCGTAGAGGTTTCCGCACCGCTTGAGGCTGTTTGGAAAAACCTCTATATGATTGCGTCCGCGGTGTTTTCATTCAATTTACTTTCTGAACTGGCACGTGAGCTCGGGCATGATGAAGAGGCGACGATGGACCGGTATTATCGGCCGCTGTTCGAGGATTTGTTCAATGATGCAGAGGAGTACGTCGAGAGGCTTGCCTATGGGACGATGCCGTTTTCATTCGATGGATTTTTAGAGAGGCTGAAGGATGAAGTGGTTGGATTGACGATTCCGGATGCTTCTGTCGGCTATGATCGTATCGATTTGTATCGCCTGCTGTGGGAGAAGCTCTTTAAGAATGCAGGATGGCGTGAGACTGAACGGACGCGTCTTGAAGCGTTTGGCGATGGCAAGCGGGATTTGGTGGAGGAAGTGGCTCTGGTACATCAGCTTGTATTGGCGAAGCAGGACGGGGATGCATTGAAGCGGTTTGCGGCGCTGCCTGTCGGTTCTCTTCCCTATCTATTTTACTGGCTTGATGGCTTTCGGGTGCAGCGCGAGTGGAACCGGATGGGACCGTTCATCGATTATCTTGTCCAGCAGCTGCGAAACTATTTGAAACACTTAGGTGATTATTATACATGTAAAAAGTTTACTCGATATGCACTGAAACTGGTCGGGGCATATACCCGCGAAATTGGCCGCGGCGAGCTGTATGACCGCGCGCTGGCACAGGCGATGCCGTACAGCTTTTACGAGTACGAAGATGCTTTGTTTGAAAAAGGACAGTACGAACAATGGGGCGAACTGCAATCGTACTTTGGCTTTGAATACAACTCAATTTCCAATGACCGTCTGAAACTTTTACAGAAGGAAGCGCCCGAAGTTTTGATTCCTCTATATCATCAGATGATCGGCGACCTTGTCGAAATGAAAAACCGAAGCAGCTATAAGCAGGCTGCACGATTGCTGAAAAAACTGCGGACGGTTTATAAAAAGCTGAAGCGAATACCAGAATGGGAAGCGTTTTTTGAAAAGCTGCTGACGCGGACAAAGCGATTGCGGGCATTTCATGAGGAATGCACTAGGAGCAAACTTATTGAAGTCGAGTGAAACAGAGGGACGGTTCTCGTGTTTTAAGAACTCACCGGGAGTGCTGTTAAAACAGTAGAACCGTCCCCATGTTTCAAAAGGAGGTGCTTTCGATGCTTGAGATTAAACAGATTCGGATTAATTTGATGCCGGTTGCGGGCGGGCGTTATTTTTTGAGTGCTGAGGATTTTGATGGCCGCGACCTTTATAAAGCGAAATGGAAAAAGCTGCTGTTTTTCCGTCATAAGGAGAGTTATTACGGGACGATGCTGGACAGTGACAAATGGGGCGGCGCTGAGGGTGTGACTTTGAGTGCGTGGCAGCTTGTGACGCTGTTTGGCGAGGAGAGTTTCAACAGGCTTGTGGAATGGGAATGGGATGAGCTTGGCGACGTTTGCCTGTCGACGGCTCATGCGATTTATGATGCGATTCTTGCGAAGGAGTGGCATCCTGATTTCCAACAGCTGGATGGAGAGGATTTTCGCTGGAAGCTTCCCGTGAGTGTGCTTGACGAGTTCCATGCGCCATTTTGGGACGAAGAACTCAAGGTGAAAGATGAACCACTCAAAGTGCGTGACTTCGTCGCGGACCTTTTCCACCATGGTCTCGAATCTTACTTCCATGAAAATGAGACCATGAAGTATTTGCTTGGCGATAAGCTTGATGTGCTGCGGAAAAAGCAGCTTTCGGCTTCGCAGCTGGCGGCGTATTTTGATGAGGACCGCTGGCTTGAGTGGATTGGATTGAAGGAGATTCCAGCGCCGTTTTCTATCGGGATGCGCCTTGAGGAGCCGCTGGATGATCTCGGTGATTGGGAACTTGGTTTATTTTTGCGGGGAAAAGACGAGCCAATGATGATTGCAGCCCGTGATTACGAAAGCTACCCTGCTGGCTGGGAAGATTTTAGCGAGAAGGTTGAAGATGAGGAAAAGCGTCTCGCTGCGATTTTTCCGTGGATTGAGGAGGATGGCCGCCTGAAGGCTACCCTAACCGAGGATGAAGCGTGGATGTTCCTGACCGAGGCAAGCGAAACGTTGATTGCTCTCGGCATCGAGATTCTCCTCCCTTCGTGGTGGGAAGCGGTAAAGAATGCGAACCTGAAGGTGAAGGCTCGCTTGAAAGGCCAGTCTGGCTATCGCCGCTCTTTCGTTGGCCTGAATGCAATGCTTGATTACGACTGGCGTTTTTCCATGAATGGTGTGGACCTGAGCGAGGATGAGTTCCAGCGCCTTGTGAATGAAAAGCGCCGGCTTGTGTATTTGAAGGGCCGCTGGATCAAGCTAGACCACGGATTCATTCGGCAGATTCAGGATCTCATGAAGAAAGCGGATAAGGAAGGCTTGCATATTCGCGACCTGCTGCAGCAGGAGCTGTCCGATGAGGAAGAAGATGGCGAGGGTGCAGATGACCCGCGGGCGTTCGCGAAAATCCAGATCGAGCTGAACCGCCACTGGAAGCAGATGATGAAGCAGCTGTCTGAAACGAAGGAAATCCCGGATTCGCCGGTGCCGGCTGGATTGCAGGGCGAGCTTCGTCCGTACCAGAAGCTTGGGATGAACTGGTTACTGTTTCTGCGAAAATACGGTTTCGGTTCCTTGCTTGCGGATGATATGGGCCTTGGGAAAACGATTCAGCTGATTTCGTATTTGCTGTCGGTAAAAGAACAGGAAAACGATGGCCATCCGGCACTAATCATCTGTCCTACTTCCGTGCTCGGCAACTGGCAAAAGGAAGTTGAGCGCTTCGCTCCTGATTTACGCCTCCACCTCCACTACGGCCCGAACCGTTTGAAGGGTACTCTTTTTACTGAAGAAGCGATGACATCGGATATTGTGCTGACTTCTTATGGCTTGACGCACCTGGATTTCGAGGAGCTTGAAGCGGTCGAATGGAGCAGCATCGCGATTGACGAGGCGCAGAATATCAAGAATGCCGATACGAAGCAGTCGCGTGCAGTGCGCAAGCTGAAGGGCAAGCACCATATCGCCCTGACCGGGACGCCGATGGAGAACCGCCTGTCGGAACTGTGGTCGATCTTCGACTTCACGAACCGAGGCTATCTCGGCAGTGCCGGGCAATTCCAGAAGCAGTTCATTTTGCCGATTGAAAAAGAAGATAAAAAGGAAAAAATCACTCAGCTGCAGTCGTTCATCAAGCCATTCTTGCTGAGAAGGACGAAGAAGGATGAAGATGTGGCGCTGAATTTGCCGGATAAGGTGGAGCAGAAGGAATACTGCCCGCTGTCGGCGGAGCAGGCTTCGCTCTATGAGCAGCTCGTCAAGGACACCTTCGCGCAGATCGAAACATTATCGAGCTTTGAGCGGAAAGGCTTGATTTTACAGTTGTTGAGCAGGCTGAAGCAGCTGTGCAACCATCCTGCACTGTATTTGAAAGAGGAAAATCCAAAGCACCTGATCGACCGTTCCGCGAAGATGGAGAAGATGGTCGAACTTGTGCGCGCCGTCCTCGATCAGGAAGAAAGCTGCATTATTTTTACTCAGTATATCGGGATGGGCGAGATGATCCAGGATGCTTTGAAAAAGGAATTCGGCATCGATGTACCGTTCCTTAACGGCAGCCTGCCTAAGGCAAAGCGTGATGACCTGATTGCGAAGTTCCAGAATCGTGAGTTCCCTGTATTCCTGCTGTCACTGAAGGCTGGCGGTACGGGACTTAATCTGACCGCAGCAAACCATGTTGTCCACTATGACCGCTGGTGGAATCCAGCCGTAGAGAACCAGGCAACCGACCGCGCCTACCGGATTGGCCAAAGCCGCTTCGTTCATGTGCACAAGCTGATCAGCACCGGAACACTCGAGGAAAAAATTGACGCGATGCTCGAGAAAAAGCAGTCATTGAACGATCAGATCATCCAGAGCGACAGCTGGATTACCGAGCTGTCGACTGATGAATTGCATGAATTGGTGTTTTTGTCTTAAAAAAGAAACAGAGGGACGGTTCTCATGATCCTTTCGTTTAGCAAAACGAAGGAAACACGAGAACCGTCCCCATGTTTTTATCGAATCAAGAAATCCTCTTCTTCCAGCAGATACTCTGGCTTGCTGATGATTTCATCGTTGTGGAAGTGGTCTCTGATGACTCCATCCAATAGGTAGTTGGCGATGGAGACCATGATCATCCCCTGGTCCAGTGCCAGGTATGCTTCGGCGATTTCGCCAGTTTTTACGTTGACGGAATCATAGAATCCGTAGTCACTGTAAGTGTTTAACGCTTTAAGCGCTTTGATGTTTTTGGCTACTTCCTGAGGAGCGTATTCCAAAGCCAGGAATGAGGCATGCGCGGTTACAGTGCCGTCATCCTTGTAGCCTGATGTCCCTAATGGAGTGGCTGCAAATTCACTGTAGTTCTCAGGTGTTGCTGCTGGAGAAAAGCCCCACGCCGGGTAACCTTTTTCCTTGGCAAAAGCGATTTGCAGATCCACATGATGCTGGTTGTTCAGTCCCAATGCATTTTTTCCAAGTTCTTTTTCCTTGAGGACGATTCCAGGCATCAAGCCTTCAAACATACTGCCGCCCCAGCTTGGTACGAATTTGACACCTTTGTATTCGTAATGCCCCTGGAATAATTCGACACCATGGTATGTCCGCATTTCTCCAGTTGGAATTTGTGCCTGCCAATCCCACTCAGGCGGAAGCGTGCGGTACGTTTTCCACCAGTGCTCGGCAGGAACGTCGCCCTTCCCGATCGCAATATAGCTGCCTAATCGCGGCTCGGTGTAGAACATTCCGTAATGATGTCCGGTATGTTCCCCTTTATCAACATAGTAGCCGCCGCGGAACTGGCCGACTTCCGGATCGTACAGGGTAGAGTAGTCCATCGCCTCTACTAATCTGCTTGTCTGGTCATATAATTCTGGGTAGGCCTGTCCTGCCGTAATCAACCCAGCTGACAGCCAGCCATTGTCCACCTGTGAGATGAATTGGCCCCAGTCCGTCATCAATGAACCATCCGCCGTATAATACCAGTTGTAAAACAGTCCATTCCATTTTTCCATTTTTTCAAGTGTATTGATGGTTTTCTGAAGCTTTGATACCGCTTCTTCCTCCGAGATCAATCCCAATTCCTCGGCAGAAATCGTACTTAACATATACATCGCGATGTTTGTTGGTGAAGTGTGGTTCCCTTCCACTTTCTCTCCATCCTTGAAGCGCACAATATCATTGGTCAGACCCGTATTAGGATCGGTGAAATCTTCAAAATAACGATACGTTTTCTTGGAAATCGATTTTAATTGTTTCTGAAAAAATAATTCCTGGGCACTTTGCCTGGAGGCTGATGCAGGAGTGATCAGTAAAGACAGAATCAGGCAGAACATAGTAACGAACACTGTTGCTTTCTTCAAAAATGACATAAACACCCTCCATTAACTGTTTGATTGATTAATCGAAACGTTTCGATAATAGATTAGCACATGGAAATGAAAGCGTAAACAATCTTACACCCAATAACTAGCTTTTAAGTAAAATTCAGTAAAATGTACCCATCTTATAGTAATTTGGTAGCTATCATCATACAGCTTAAAATATAAAAAAACCGGCTCAACAGCCGGCACAAAATTTTGAGGGTATATTGGAGATTTGTTTTTGATTCTCTCTAAGGAAATGGGTTGATCGTGGGTAATTTTTATACTTTGGTGTATTCTTTTTTACTTGTGGCAGGTCTTGGAGGTTCGGCTATGAAGGAGTAAACTCTGTTGAATTGCTGTTCTTTGGAGGCGATTTCGAGCTGGCGGACGCGTTTGTTAAGTTCGTCGACCTTCTCATTGTTCTTACCGACCATTTTAATCAGGCTAATCAACAGCCCTTCGATGGATTCCGATTCGTTATGCAAATGGAAGCTCCTCTCTTTGCGGCACAGAGGGCACTGTCTGCGGCTGGGCTTCCTTCGTGCTGGCTGGTTTCGAACTCAAAAACCGTACTCCCTCGGCGACAACCTCTGTGACATAGACTCGTTTGCCTTCCTGATTATCGTAGTTTCGGGTCTGAATTCGGCCCGTTACTCCGATGACCGAACCTTTCCGGCAATAGTTGGCTGTATTCTCTGCCGTCTTGCCCCAAAGGATGCAGTGGACAAAGTCGGCTTCGATTTCCCCGCTGGCATTTTTGTAATGCCGGTTCACCGCAAGCGTGATGTGTGACACTGCTTTTCCGTCCGGTGTCCACTTGAGATCCGGATCCTTGGTCAGCCTGCCTACTAGCGTTACTTGATTGATCACCTTTTCAACTCCTTTCTATGTTATACCCCGATAATATTCCTCTTCCATTCCGAAGTAAAATGGCGAAAATAACCCTTTTGTCTGTAAAATTGTCAGCTCCACACTTAATACCGGCTCATAATTCAGTTTTCCAATCTCGGTACCTAGCCAAAATTGAATTTTACTAATTCAGAAAAATTCTTTTCGACAAACAGGCATCTTTTCGTTTTCCATAAAGACTGTGTTATAATTTGGACAAGTATTTTGGGAGGTGGTTGACATGAAGACGTTTAAGTTGATTTCAATGCAGCTTGCTGATGATGATGCTTTATTGGATATCGAAATGGAAGACGGCCTGATTATCAATAAAGAAGATGATAAAGGAACGTGGTTAGTCGAAGTTTTTACCGACCATAAATATATTCCTTATTTTCAGGATGCATGCGATAACGAAAAAGAGATCATCGTCCAAGTCGTCATCACCAAACGCGAGAACGATCCTGCAGCCTTCGCGACGAAAGTATGCTGCGTGAAGAAACTAAAGAAACATGCCAGCATTCTTTTAACCGGAAAGCTGACGAAGCCGAAGAGCGACTATCCGGAAAAGCTGCTGCAGTATTTAATGGATAAAGGCTTTACCGGTGAAGAACTGCTTTCTGAGTTTAAAGAAAAGATTATTTCAAAACCACAGATTTTGCAGCCTAAAAAAGTGTAAATCGACTCCTGCTGATTCAGCGGGGGTTTTTTATTTGATAAGAACGGCTCCTAGCCGGAGTGCCTGTATACATAAAAAAGGCAGGAACTAAATCCCGCCATTTTCCATTCATTATTCATCCTTTTTGTCTTCATCGTTAATATCGATGTTGTCTTCAACAGCATCTTCACCAGGCTCATTGTTGTCCTTCATCATGTCGCCATCTTCGTCTGTATTAGTGTCCGGAGTGTCTGGAGCGTTCTCGTTATCATCGATCATGCCATCCTCATCGACATTGCCGTTTTCATCCGTCATGTCACCATTTTCGTCCGCTGGATTCTCGATATCCACATCGTCATCCGGAGGAGGATCCTGATCATTCGCACAGCCTGCAAGGAACATAGCCGATAGTAAAGAGCCACCGATTAGCATTAATAGCTTTTTCTTCATGAGTAAAAGCCCCTTTCATTAAGTAGGTTTTTTGAGACCTGTTGCACGGGTCTGCTGTTATGTTGCCCACCAATGAAAAAAACTTGCATGGTTTTTAATGATTTTTTGTAAAAATTATCCGCTCTATATAAAAAAGAACCCAAAATGTAAATTGGGTTCTCGTCAAACTTATTTTATCGCAAATGTAATTTCTGCTTCACATGCAAGCTCGCCATCTACTGTGGCTACGGCTTTGCCTTTTCCGATTGGACCGCGGAGTTTGATCATTTCCACTTCAAGACGAAGCTGGTCGCCTGGTTTTACCTGTCTTTTGAAACGGCAGTTGTCGATTCCGGCGAAGAAACCGATTTTGCCGCGGTTTTCTTCCAATTTCAATACAGCTACTGCCCCAACCTGTGCCAAAGCTTCGACGATCAGCACGCCTGGCATAACAGGATAATCAGGAAAATGGCCGTTGAAGAATTCTTCATTAGCCGTCACATTCTTAATGCCGACTGCTCTCTTTCCTTCTTCGATTTCCAGGATTTTATCAACGAGCAAGAATGGATAGCGATGTGGAATGATTTCTTTGATTTGTGTAACATCAAGCATCTTTTTAGTACCTCCTATTAATATTAGGTGCTTATCATCTATTGTACTAAAAAAACCAAATAAAAAGGAAGGGAAACTTCCCTCCCTTCCGAAATTATTCTTTATTAACAAGATCCATTATATGCATCCAGGTTGATTTTTCAAAAACTTCTTTCGCTTCTCCGCCGCCCATTATGGCATAGCCAAACATTGCCCCAAGGACGATGCTGGCAGCTAAAAGGAGCAGTACAATAATAATCCGAAGCCAGATCGGAATAAGGCGAACCCGGATTCTTTTCTTTTTTTCGCGTGTTTTCTTTTCTTTTTTTACTTGTTCACGCGTTGCCGCTTCTGAATTATTCTTGTTTAAAGCCATTGTGATTGTTCTTCCCCTCTTAACGGATTCCGTTCACTAGTCCGAGCATCTGATCAGCAAGCATAATTGTCTTTGCATGAAATTGATAGCTGCGCTGAACATTAATCATATCCGTCATTTCTTTGCTCATATCTACGTTCGATTGCTCCAATGCACCTTGCTGGATTGAAACCTGATTCCTTAATGGGCCGACCATATTTGTCATGACCTCTTCCTCGGTTACCCCCAGTTCATCCAGGTTTTCTGGTAAGCCAAGAAGGTTAGCCCCTTTTTGCTCTAAAAATTGAGGCTTATTTACCAATACTACACTAAGATTTACTTCTTGGCTCGTACCATTGTAAAATTCAGCTGTAAATTGACCAGTTGGACTGATTTTAAAGTTCTTAACATTTCCGTTGATGGTAATCGGCTGATTGTCTTCATCCAGGATTGCATGTCTGTCACTGTTTACCAACATTGATTCATTTTCGGAAACCGGCGATAAATAGAGCGCTCCATTACGTGTCAGACGCAACGAAGAGCTTCCGTCTTCATTTTGAACCATGACGCGGTAAAACTGTCCCTCTGCAGTGAAAGCTGTATCAAGTGAGCGGTCAGTTGTCTTTAAACTGCCTTGTGACAAAGCCAGCTGTACCTGCCCCAGTCGAGCCCCATTCCCTTGACGAATATTAAACGGCGTCATCCGGTTCTGTGGTTCAAGTGCATTATTAGGCTGATTGCGGTATTCCTGGACTAGAAGGTCAGTAAAAGACGCTTCACGGCGCTTATAGCCAGCCGTATCAACATTTGCCAGGTTATGGCCGATCATGTCCATCTGCTTTTGCAGCTGTGAAAGTGTATTCGTCGCAGTAATCATCGTTCTGTTCATATTTTATCCCTCAATGCGAAGCCTAAGCTAGGCACGCCATTTATTAAAATTCATCCAAAATCCTCTATAAACGACCGATTTCATTTGCTGCTTTTTCCATACTTTTATCATAAGCCTGAAGAATCTTCTGATTTGCTTCAAAGGCACGGTAGGCTGTCATTATATCCGTCATCGTTTTACTGACATCTACGTTCGATTGTTCGAGGAATCCCTGTTGCATTCTGAATTGTACACCATTCGCTTCAAAAGCGTTCGGCAGCGGATTTCCATCCTCTGTCCTGAACAGGCCATCGCCTTCTTTAATCAGCCGACGTGGATCATTGGCAAAACCAACACCAAGATTAGCACGTTCTCCATTTTCTCCAGTTAGAACACCTGCTTCATTAATTGTGAACCGGTCGCTGGAGAGCTGGATTTGCTGACCTTCAGAATTAAGTACATAATGACCGCTTCCAGTTGTCAAATAGCCCTGTGCATCGATCGTGAAATTGCCGTTTCTTGCATATCTGACTGAACCGTCAGTATTTCGGACTGTAAAAAAGACAGAGCCATTTTCAGGCATATTGACATCAAGCAGTGCAACATCTGTCTTTCTTCCTGTCTCGCGCAAATCACCCTGAAGGAATTTTGGGATGGCTTCCTGCATGTAAACCCCTGTATTTATCGTTCCTATTTCTTTGTTAAACGGCAAATTCAATCCATCTTCTGTAGGGACCTGCTGTTTCTCCATACGCTGAAGCAGCATATCAGGAAACGCCCTCATCGCAGCTTCATCTGCTTTGAAACCAGGAGTATTTGCATTGGACATATTATTCGTCAGCATTTCCGTCCTCCGTTGCTGAGCTAGCATTCCGGAAGCTACTGTATAAAAACCTTTGAACATGGTTCCACCTCTATTGGAAAAATTCCTATTTATCAGGAAATTTTTACACTACTTTCTATTATAAGAAATATATCGGCAAGAAACATTAAAAATTTGCAGGAAAATGTAGGATTTTGGGTTTTATACCAGAAAAATTGGGTAAATAGCAAAAAAATCTGGAAACCCTGCGGTATTTTTACCGAGAATTCTCCAGATTTTTTTAAAACTTCCATATTAGATGATTCTGCGGCGGCCAGCGATGCGGTCGATATTATCAAGCATGATGCCTGTACCGATTGCAACACAATCCATTGGGTTGTCCGCGATTAAAACAGGTACTTTTAACTCTTCCTGCATCAACTGATCGATGCCGTGAAGCAAGGCGCCGCCGCCCGTCAGGATGACGCCGCGGTCAATGATGTCAGCCGATAATTCAGGTGGAGTCTTCTCCAGTACCGTTTTTGCAGCCTGAACAATGACAGCAACGGATTCCCTTAAGGCTTTTTCGATTTCTTCAGAACGCACTGAAATCGTTCTTGGAAGTCCGGAAACCATGTCGCGTCCGCGGATTTCCATTTCCTCGTTGCGTCCGCCAGGGAACACAGTGCCGATTTGAATCTTGATATTTTCAGCTGTACGCTCACCGATCAACAGCTTGTATTCACGTTTGATGTAGCTTAAGATTTCAGCGTCGAACTTGTCGCCCGCCATTTTTATGGAAGCGGAAGTAACGATATCACCCATAGAAAGTACAGCGACATCTGTTGTACCGCCGCCGATGTCAACAACCATGTTCCCGCTTGGCTGGAAGATATCCATGCCCGCGCCGATTGCCGCAACTTTTGGCTCTTCTTCAAGGTAAACTTTCTTGCCGCCGCTCTTTTCAGCAGCTTCCTTGATTGCTTTTTGCTCAACGCTCGTAATGTTCGTCGGACAGCAAATCAGAATGCGCGGCTTTGAAAGGAAGCCCTTCACATTCAACTTATTGATGAAATGCTTAAGCATCGATTCCGTCACATCGAAATCCGCAATGACTCCGTCTTTCAACGGGCGGATTGCAACGATATTTCCAGGAGTACGCCCAACCATCTTGCGCGCCTCTTCCCCGACAGCCAAAACCTTATTGGTGTTTTTATCAATCGCCACTACAGACGGTTCATTCAATACAATTCCACGGCCTTTAACATGGATCAACACATTGGCTGTACCAAGGTCAATCCCGATATCCCTAGCAAACATACTGTTCTTTTCCTCCTTGATCAATGGCAGGCTGCGGCTGATTAAGCCTCGATTTTCTCAGGTGTATTAGACCCTTATATATGTAAAATAAATCGCGATGTCCGAGAATATACAGACGTTGCCGCAATCTGCGAACCATATTCTACCCTAATTGTTTATTTTATCACATAGAGAAGAAATAAGTAACATATTGCTGAAAAATTTGACACACTTTGATATAATTTGTCACAATTTGTGAATTTACCGAGTTATTCATGTAAAATTGTCATAACAGGAAATTTAGACAGGAGGAATTTTGATGGAATTTTTAGTAGCAGCAGTCGTGGTTCTGCTATTTGCTTCTTTTCTGGTTATTAAAAATGCCCGCGGATCCTCTGACCGTGGCGAAGGTCCGGACATCAACAAACCGAAATCGGCACCCGACAGCATCGGGGATAAAGGGGATGACGATGGAGATGGCGATATTGGGGATTGAGGAAAAAAACGAAGAGTGAATTGTCATCCACTCTTCGTCTTTTTGAGTATCTATGCAAAATAACGGGCTAAAATTACTGTGACCCAAATAAGTTCCTTTTACCGTTTTCATCTCGCACCCTTTTCGGGCAATGCAACGTACTTCCTTTTACCATTTCCACCTCACACTCCCCTTTTCGGGCAATGCAGCGCACTTCCTTTTACCGTTTTCATCTCGAACTCCCCTTTTTGGGGAATGCAACGCACTTCCTTTTACCGTTTTCATCTCGCTCGCCTTTTTCGGGCAATGCATCCTAAACATCTTAAAACCCACAAATTTCAACCCATAAAAAAGAACCCAGGATCTCTCCCGGGTCCTTCACATCCATTTTATTCTTCCTCAACCTTCATCTTTCGTCTGCGTGCCAAAACGGTTGAAGCGGCTGCGATCAGACCGATTGCTCCTGCCAGTGTCCCCCCAAGTAAAGGTTTATTTTCATAAAACTTTACTAGAGCTCCCTTTTCGACTATTTCGAATGAAATAACGGTTGTTTTCTCATTCTCTGCATCGTCATAGGCCGTTACTGCGATTTCATATGGCTTGATTTCAGCGACTGTGGTTTTGATTACTTTGTAGCCATTCTCTTCTACTACTTCGCCATCGAATAACTCACCGTTAATCATGACTGATTTTATTTTGTCATTCGGGTTATCAAGGCGGATGACGATGTCGACTGGATCATAGTATTTTTCTTTATTTTTCACACCTTCATAAACTACCTTCGGCGCGGTTTTGTCGATGATGAATTCGACGCTCAGCTGCTGGATGTTGCCTGCCTTATCCTTTACTTCAAAGAACATGACGTGCTTTCCTTCTTCTTTGATTGGATCTCCTGCTTTATATGGCTTTCCGTCAAGCATCATTGCGATGATGTCGTAAGAACTCATGTCCTCGATTAAAAGCTGAGGCAGCAGGTCGGTATTGAAATAATTATTTGAAATCGGCTCTTTAAACTTAATGACTGGCTTTGTTTTGTCTATTGTGAAGACAATTGTTCTTGCCGAAACATTTTTCGCCAGGTCTGTTACAACTGCTTTTAAAATATAATCCTGTTCGTACTCAAGCTTTGTTCCGTTTTCGAATGGCTTTCCGTTCAATGTTACGGATGTTTTACTGCGATCCAGATGGATATCTGAATACGTCACTTTTGGCGCGATATCCTTGTTAAAGAAACCATCAAGCACTCCGGAGATGTTCAGCATCGGCTTGGTTGTATCCAATGTGAAGCTGATTTCGAGTGTTGATTCATTTCCGGCTTTATCTCGAGCCAGAACTTTGTAAGTGTATGACATTTCTCTTGCTGCGACAGGGATATTTTTACCGAGGTTTCCACCATTATTAAGTGTTGCAGAAACAATCGTATCCTCTGCCTCATCCAGAGCGAACTCTGGAGTAAACACTTCATTGATGTACTCACCATTTTTAATGACGCGATTCTGTCCTTTGAATTTTGGTGTGATGACCGGCTTCGTCTTGTCGATCGTGAATGTCATCGTCTTGCTGAAGCTGTTACCCGCTTTGTCGGTCGCCTCAACCACGATGTTGTAATCACCTTCGCCGCTGAAGTTGTGGCGGAAGGAAGCAAGGTCACCATTTACAGAGAAGCCGCCCGCGCTATATGGTGCGCCATTTCTTGTAACATTGATTTTGTTAATATCCAAATTAAGATCTTTGATTGTGACGTTTACAGGTTTATCAACATTGTAATAGGCATTATTATCGACACCTGTAATCTCGATTGACGGCTTCACCTTATCTACAGTAAAGGTCATCTTTTTCGAAATCGGGCCGTTTCCAGCCTTATCTTCAGCTGTTGCCAGGACTGTGTATAAGCCGTCCTGGTTAAAATTGTAGCCTAGCTTCGACAGTTTACCTGAATTTTCCCATTTGCCGATGTTGAAATCCAGCCCATCTTTAGTAGCAGAGATATCGACGTTGTTTGTATCAAAGTTCAATTCGTCAACTGAGATCATTACATTTTTACCTGTCGGATTGTATGAGTTATTATCAACTCCGACTATATTCACGACAGGATTTGTTTTATCGATGATGAACTCTCTCTTGTCCTGCGCGCCCCTGCCCGCTTTATCCTTTGTGTCAAGGGTGACTAAATAGCTGCCTTCTTCGGAGAATGTGAAAGTCTTTACAGCAGATATTTTTCCCATCATTGACAGTTCACCAATGTTGTAGTCCTTTCCGTTTCTTTGGACTTTTAGATTAGTTTGTGACAAGTCAATGTTACGGTCAGCGATACTAAAATTAACCGGTTTATCTGTCCGATAGTTATGTTCGTTATCAACACCTGAAATGCTAAGTTCCGGGTCAATTTTGTCAATCGTGAATAGCAGTTTTTCCGTTGCACCAATATTTCCTGCAGCGTCCGTTGCATTAACATTTATTTGGTATTCACCATCCTGATTAAAGACGTAGCCTAAATCAGATATCTTATTTACGTTCTTCCATTCGCCGATCGGGAAGTCTACTGAGGCTCCGTCGACCTCAACTTTCCTGGTGACTGTAATTCCAACAGCATTGTTGCTGTAATTACGTTCATCTACTTCAATTTTCACTTCCTTACTGCTGCTATTGTAAGAATTATGTTCTGCTCCAGTGATTCGAATCTTAGGTTCGGTTTTATCCACTGTGAAGCTTCTTTTTTGCTCTGATTTATTTCCAGCTTTATCAGTAGCTACAACTGTAAACTCATAATATCCTTCTATGTTAAATGGATAAGGCTCTTTTGAAATTTCACCTTCATTTTTCCAAGGAAGAATATACTTTTCTTCTGATCCATTCAATTGATAATAAACCTCTACCTTGTTGTGGTCATAATTATGTTCTTCAATTTGAACATTTACATTTCCTTCTTTAACAAAAGAACTTTCTCCAATTCCACTAAATGTAATTCCAGGACTTCTTTTATCGATTGTAAAATGGATTGGTTCTATTGAGTAACTATTTTCTTTTGTATCATAGCCACTAAATTCAATTTTGTAGTCTCCTTCTTCATTAAACGATAAAACCTGTTGCGCTGTCTTTATCCTTCCGCGTCCATCCTTCTTCCAATTATCATATTCGTTTATTGATCCATCTTCTTTTGTAACTTTTAAAACCGGCTTTACTTTTTCAATATCAAGAGTCAAATCCTCAATTGTAAAAATAACTCCGTTCAATCCTGGATAATGCCCATTGCTCTCTACTCCATCCACGATCAAAATCGGATCTTCTTGGTCAATGGTAAACATCACTGGGGGATGAACTGTTTTATTTAATGCCTTATCCATTGATTCGAAATGGATTTCGTAATAGCCATCTTGGTCAAATCTATATCTTTTCAAAGCACCCATTTGCTTACCATTTTCCTCAATAAGCTCAAGGTTTGGCAATTCATCAACTTCAACACCATCACGTAAAATCTTAAGTTTAGTGTTTGAGAAATCAAAATTCTCATCAATCACTTTTAGTTCAATATCTTGAGTTCCTCCATAGGTTTCCTCATTATTGACATTATTGATTTCTAATTTTGGTGGAGTTTGGTCTATTACGAAATTTACAGTATCATTTTTAAAGTTACCTTTTTGGTCCTCTGAACTTAATTCAAACGAATATTTCCCATCTGCCGAAAAAGTTTTTTCGACTTCAGCAAAGTTAAATAATTTCTGGATAAGACTAACTATTTCTTCTTTTTTCTCTCCAGCATTATCTGTTATCACTTTTAACTCTGTCTTCACTGGATTCAAATCCAGTGTCAAATCTTTTACTGATACTAATACTTTTTTATCCTTATTAAAGTATTTATTGTTAGGGTCATTATTCTCTTCATCTTTTATCGATAAAAGTGGCTCTGTATTATCAATGATGAATTCCAGCGTGTCATTTTTGAGATTTCCAGCTTTATCGACTGCTGATAAATCATAAATATACACCCCATCTTCACTCACTGTATCAAAAGCTGTATATGTTGATTGATCTGATACGGTAAATGGGATATTAGTTTGGTTTTCCCCATTCAAAGTCTTTAATGTTTTTGTTATTTTCGAGAGGTTTAGATCTAAAAACTTTTCAAAAACATTCCCTGTTATTTTTTTCTTACCTTCTATTTCTTCGGAACTTAAAGATACTTCAGGATGAGAGGTATCAACTGTAAACATTATAGGGCCTAATGTATAAGGATTACCTTTTGATCGGGAAGTAACTTCTATAGTTATTTCATAATTACCTTCGGAAACAAGAAAATCTACAGATGCTGTTCTTCTATCTGCAATTAAGTCCACAGTATCTGACTCAGAACCTTTTTTAATGGTCATTATTGCTTTTTCAATAGAGACACTACTTTCAACTAAAGCCTGAAGTTCAGTTGATGAAGTGTAACCATTTGAAGCAATTGCCGTGTTGCTTGCTTTTTCTTTTAACGTTAAACCAGGTGCACCTTTAAGTATTGAAAACTTAATTGTTTGTGGAATACCCACATTTCCATGTGCATCAGTTGAAGAGACTGTGAGTTCATAATCCCCATCTTCTTTAAAGAGGTAATCTAAACTAGAAGTTTTTTGCGTATTAGTCCAATCTGGGACATTTGTATATACCTCATCATTTCTTTTAGCTAATACAGTTACTGTATTGGAATTGTGATTTTCTTCCTCTACCTGCACTTTGACGTTTATGTCAGAAGGATATAATAATCCATCTTCCGGACCGGAAATGGATATTACAGGAGCAATCGAATCACGTGTTATGAAGAAATAGTCAGAAGATTCATGTGTGACCCACTCAGTAACATTATTCAGCACCATGACATTTACATCTAACCTTCCCTGATGGTTAAATGGGATTTCCACCTTATATTTTCCTTCGAAACTATCTCCTCCTAAAGGTGTAATGTTTGTTGGTTGTACTTCAGTTTCACCATGTTTAGCAGCAATAGTAAAAGGTATTTTCTGTAAATCCACTGTGCCTGGGGCGGGGATTGAAGGATATTTATTTTTAAATTCAGCACTTAAGTCCACTGTGAAAACAACAATGTTCTCAGAAGATAATTTCCAATCTTCACCAAATTCATCAGCAGTCATATTCCACACATCATCATTAAATATGATATTTCTTACAAAATCCCCCTCAGACCAAACCCTCCCATTAAAAACCAAAACAGATGAAATCAACACTAACATAATAGGGATAATTACAACCCACTTATTCCGGGCTTTTTTCCTTTTCCTCGGTTCAAGCATTTCTCATTCTCCTTTTCAAATGATAGTTTCTGAATGAACAATCATGATATCCACTTGTTTCTTAAAACGTGGTTCCACTTCTGTCAGCAAGGTTGTTTCGTCCATGTCATTCAAAAGCGTTGTTTCATCCGGATCGGCTGTCAGGACAGTTGTTTCATTCCAATCTGATAGAATCGTAGTTTCTGTTGGTGCGTCAGCTAAGAGTGTGGTGTCAGAACGGCCTTGTGAACCGTGTACTGCAGCTGCAACAACTCCCCTTCGACTGCCTGCCATAAATGCGGTCGGTTCAGATGCTTCCTGACTGAGAAGGGCTGTTGGCTCATGGCCATTTGATTTAAGCAGTGCTGTTGGTTCTAGGCCGTCCATGTGAAGCAGCGCTGTTGGTTCAACACCATGCTGGTTAATCAGCCCCGTCTGTCCAACCGAACCGCTGACCATTTTCTCAGTAGGCTCTACAAACTCGCCTGCAGCCACTTCCTTCTCGACATTTTTCCGGACGTGAATTTCCTTTGTTGTTGGCCTGGTGCTTGTATCGGTATTGTTGCTGGTCGTTTTCCAGGCTTTTCTACCTGCACCCGGGAAATTCCAGCCCGTAAGATCCGTAATCACCTGGGCAATATTGAGTTTCACATAGACAAGGATGGCAATCACCAGCGTCACCGCCGCGCCTGCCATACCGCCGTAAAACATGATCTGGTATGCCAATCTTTTCACTGCCTTCCTGAAACATGGGGACGGTTCTTCTGGTTCCGCTGAAACACAAGAACCGTCCCTGCGTTTCTAAAGAATATTTAAGTTCTCCATGCGTCTGGTGAGTTTTTTGTATGCTTCATCGGTTTTTGCGCCTGCTAGTGTGCCTGCTTTTTCGTATATTTTTTTCGCTTCAGCATAGTTGCGCTTTCCTTCTTCTTTTGTTTGCTCGATATCGAGCAGCAGGTTGCCGAGTTTGACGTAGGCGTTAATGCTTTCAGGGAACTTTTTGAGCGTTGTCTGGAAGTGCTCGACTGAACGTGAGAGCTCGCCCATTTCCTGATAGATGACGCCAATTTTAACGTGGACGTCTTCCTGGTCGGCGACATTCAGATCCAGGAGATTGTTATAGTGCTCGATTGCCTGTTCGAAATCGTCGCGGGCACTGGCTTGGTCCTCGGAATTCACGCCACGGCTGTAGAATGCCTGTGCCAGCTTCTGTTCGAACTCCATTTCGTATTTGAATTGAAGCTGTTCGTTTTCAAGTTTCGCCAGTACATCATCTGCTTTTTGGACAATCTCGATTGCCTTGGTGTTCGCTTCAGGGATCTGGCTTTTATAGGAAATATAAATATTTGCGAGTGAATTGTAGTTATCGATTTTTTTGCTGTCGTTCGCCAGGCCATCATTGTACTCATGGAACTCCTGGAGGTCGCCAGCGAATTTGTTGTAATCGATGTTCAGGCTGCTCAGCGTTGTCGCCAGCGCTTTGTAATATTGCGCATCCGGCAGTTCTTTTTCATCGACCTGCTGGAAATATTTCAGCGCATTGTTGTAGTCCCTTTTTACATCGAAATAGGTCATCCCCATCTTGAAAAGGACCTCGTTATTCTCATGGACTGCACCGTATTCATCCTGTATGTATGATTCCAGTTTGGCCAGCCCTTCGTCTGTCTGGTCCCTATTAATATATAAATCAAGTAAATTGATGTATGCCTCCGGGCGCTCATTATCGACGCGGGTCGCGCTCTCGAGTAGCTTGATTGCTTCGGTCTGCTCTCCGTCCATCAGTGCAATGCTCGCCTGATTCACAAGGTTCATATAATCCTGGAACTGCTCGTTCTTCATGCCTTTATAGCCAAGTGCGGAGGTGGTGGAAAACGCCAGAAACAGCACGGCCGGAACGATGAACATTGCCAGCTTTTTGATCAGCATGTTCTTATAGCCCTTCGTCAGCCTGTTGATGTTCTCGAGGTCATAGCTCAGTTCCTCACAGCTCTGATAACGGTTCGCGGGCTCCGCCTGTGTGCATTTTTTGATGATATGCTCAAGGCCCTCCGGCAGCGATGGATCCCACTCGCGGATCGGCCTGATTTCAAACGGCGGCTCGCTCAGGTTCTTCCCGGTAACGAGGTGATAGAGCGTGATTCCCAGACTATAAATATCGGTTTTCGCGTCCGTCTGCCTGCCAGAGATTTGTTCCGGAGCTGCGTACCCCTTCGTCCCGAGATTCGTCGTATCTGATAGATTCTCCGTTTTGAATTCACGCGCGATTCCGAAGTCAATCAGCTTGATTTTACCTTCAGGCGTGAGCATGACGTTATCAGGCTTCATATCGCGGTAGATGATTGGGTACGGCTTGCGGGAGTGCAGGTATCCGAGCACTTCGCTCAGCTGTTTCGCCCACTCAGTTACCTCGGCTGCAGGAATTTTGCCATCACGCTTCAGCCTTTCCTTGAGCGACTCGCCTTCAATATAGTCCATCACCACATAGATGTCGCCCTCGGATTCGATGATGTCATAGATTTTCGGCAGCGAACCGTGGTCAAGCTTCTTCAGCATGTTCGCCTCAACGACCAGGCTGTTGATCAGGAGCTCATTGTTGCTGTTGCCGCGTTTGCGGATATCCTTGACGACAAGCGACTTATTGAGCCTGTTGTCCATCGCCAGATAGACCACGCTCATCCCGCCGCGCCCAATTTCCTTCAATATTTCATATCGATCATCAATGATCGTGCCAATTTGTATCAAGGTCATTCCTCCTGGAACATGGGGACGGTTCTTTTGTTTCATTTCATAGAACAATTTCCCACAACTTGTTTCTCTGTTTCTTTATGCGCTCCGAATCAAGAGAACCGTCCCTATGCTTCTACTTTTGTCAGCAGGACGGATATGTTGTCTGTCTCCTGGCGTGCTTTTGCCAGCTCGACAAGTTCGACGATTTTTTCCTTCATGCTTTTTTCTTCTGTAAAATGGAGCGGGTTCAGGTTTTTGAGCATTTCTTCGTCTGTAATCTCATGGTAAAAGCCGTCGGTGCAGAGCATAAACATCGTGCCTGGTGCTACTTCACCTTTGGTGATGACGACGTCAATGTCCTTCGTTGCTCCAACGCATTGGAGCAGCACATTCCTGCGCGGGTCGATTCTCGCCTGTTCGGCCGTTATGTTGCCGCGCTGCAGCTCGCGTTCAACGAGCGTCTGGTCTTCGGTCAATTTTAAAAGTTTGTTATGAATGCTGTATGCCCTGCTGTCGCCAATCTGCACAATGTAATATTGCTTGTAGAGAATAAGCAAAGCCGTGATCGTCGTCCCGAGCTTAATGTTGGAAACCTCGCCGTATTCAAGGATTTTCGCATTCAGCTCACGGACGCGTTGCTCAAGCTTGAGGGGAATTTCTCCCTCGATGTTGTTGGCCGCAAGCCTGGCGGCATTTTCTTTTCCGAGGGATTCAGCCTCAAGCAACTCCGGGAGCTCATGATCGAACCAGTCTGACAACCCCCTGATCACCGTCGCGCTCGCCAGCTCCCCGTGGGAAAGACCACCCATGCCGTCACAGATGACGAACAAGCCGATTTCTCCTTCGGGCGTCTTCGCCGTTTTCAATAGCAGACCGTCCTGGTTCGTTTTCTTCTTGATTCCAATGTCTGTATGGTATGCCACTTGAAATGCCATCTTTTAGTTCCCCCAATTCATCAGGCATTTTTTTAATATAGCCTGAAGATGAACTCCTCGTTCGCAAGCTTTATTTTGTCTTCGTGTTTGATTTTGACCTTTTCCTTCGGCGACACCTTCACGCCGTTCACGTAGCTGCCGTTGGTTGAGTGATTGTCTTCCAGGAAATATTCGCCGTTCGCTGTGATCACATGCGCGTGAACACGGCCGATCACCTTATTTTCCGAGGCAAAATCTGCTCTCACCGGATCGCGGCCAATTTTGAAAAATTCTTTGGCAATCGTGATTTTTTCGTTCTTGGACACTGCGAGCAAAAATGGTCTGCGCGTTGCGTGCCCGAGCGTCGTTGTGCCTTCATCCTCTTCAACGGATAGCATTCCCAGCACCGTGGTGCCTTCATGATCTGGTTCGATGTTCGAAAGTGCCGGCTGGATGTTAATCGACGTGCCTCCGCCGAGTACAGCGGCTTCTTTTAAAAGCGCGTTATTTTCGCCAAGCTCTGCCCTCGTAATCCGCTTGTAATTGACCTCTTCTTCGATTTCCAGATTGCGGCCTGTTTTTACATCCTTTTTCTGGCTCGTGTATTCGGAGGTCAGCACGCCGTTATCGACGCTCGTTTTGACGGTATGGACCTCGCTGCCCGGACTGTAGAAGTTAGGGTTGATTGCCATGGGTTCGAGTTCCGGCGATTCCGACTCGCTTTCATCCATTGGGATTACCGATGCTTTTGCGGCTGTGGATGCTGTTGGAATGGTTGATGTTGTTTTTGCTATAGATGTTGCTTTTGATATAGCACCTTCATTTGCTGCTTTTGCAGTCACTCCTTCAGTTCCTGCCGCTGAGTTAGCTGCCTCAGTAACCTGTTTTTCCGGCATCTGATAAGGCTTACGCTCGATCATTTCGTCCGCCGCCAGCTCACTCAATTTTTCCAGGAGGTTTTCTGGGGTGACGTTTTCTGTTCCAATTAAATAGTTGTGCAGTTTAATAAAAAATACCGCATCATCTTCTTCATCATAAGGAGCCGAACGCATCAATTCCCAGAGGAATTCTTTAAGTGATCCCTTTTCAAAAATATTATTTTTTACAGGAAGGTAGATAAAAACTAATCTGTTTGAAAAATTATCAATAAAGATGTCACGCTGGCTGAACACAAAATTCTCAATGTCGAGGCCGCATTCTTTAGCATCCGCCAAAGTTTCGGCAATATTGAGGAAGCTGTTGTATAGCTGCTCCTTATTGGCTGGCGTGGAATTCAGCATTTCCAGTGTATTGTCGGAAATCATGTCATAGCGAAGAAAGCAGTTGTCCCCCTCTAAAATCGCATGGCAAGGAAGGATTCCGGGAATTCGACTCGTTCTCAACAGCTCGACTTGGCCGCCATCGATGTCTGCCTTGCTTCCCGCATGAAAATAAAGGAATTTTGAGATTCCGTAGCTTTCTAACTTAAACTCCACATGTTTAATCATCGCTTTTCGACTCCAATTTTGAATTTATGTATGGGTTTGGTCCACCGAACTTCTTCTTTTTGAACAATATGATTTTATCTATCGTGGAAGAATTTTTATCTCCAGTTGGAGAACTCTTAACTCTAGTTGAGATGATTTTTTCTCCGGTTGGAGAACTTTTATCTCCAGTTGAGACGATTTTTTCTCCGGTTGAGACCGTTTTATTCCATGAAGCCGCATTGTTGGGACCCTTTCTACCAACTCGGTCACGGGTACTTTCCGTTGTTACGCTTTCCATCTTCTTTCAACTGCGGATAATCCCCATTGGATGCTTTTCCCACTTTGCAGGGATTCATTTTACAGAAGGGCAAACTGCACACGCGGCTTGCCCCTACCCTCTGTAAAAGAACTTACTTAAAAGAGCTAGCGTTGTTGTTGATCGCTGTTTCTGCCGTGTTGTAGTTTGTGACAGTGTTATCCAAGAATTTGGCGTAGCTGTCGACCACCTGGCGATATTCTTCAAATCGTGGAGCAAGTGAGTTGAAGTTGCCGCGGACGGTGTTGGAAGCATCAGAGTTCCATGTTGACGCTAGTGCGTTCATGTCTTTCTTGATTTCTTCGAGTCTAGTGGATAATTGCTGGTTCAGGTTGCGGATTTGGCCCGCCGTTTTGCTAACCTCGCCAAGCGAGATTTTGATTCCATCTCCTGCCAATGTATTTCACCTCCTGCGTTATGTTAAGGATTAGTTGCTCAATCTCTTAGCCTGGTTAATGACTTCGTTTTGCGTGTCGCGGTATGTCTTCGCGCTCATCTTCAGGAACTCAGAGTACTGTCTCATTAACTGAGTCATCTTCTGGAAGTCGTCCATGAAGCCTTTGATCTGGGACACGTATGCCATGTTGTCAGTACCCTGCCATGCAGCGCCCATTCCTTCAACCTCGCTGAAAAGAGCTTTGTACGTTCTTTCGTAGTCAGCTGCCTGCTGGTCAATCTTGTTTGCAGTCGCATCAAGCTTTGCTGGTTCAACTGTGATTGATCTCGCCATCTTTTTCACCTCCTTTAAAGTGATATTTATATGAACTCTAAAAGAGTCATATTCTTCTTAACTTATAGCTTACATAGCGATACTTTTCTGCTGAACTTCGCAACCCCGATGCCGCTTTTACCGAACCGATCCCTTTGAATTCATGACTGAGGCCGTTCGAGATTTCTTCCAGCTCCATGGCGATGGCATTCGCCTCAGCTGCAATTCTATTAATCTTGCTTCTCACTTTCGCATCCATCTCTTAGCCTCCAATCGAACCGGCTTTCCCGGCCAGGTACCTTTCACTATTCTGTAAAAGCTCAGCAGTACGGTTAAGGTAATTGATGCTTTCCGGAATTCGGAAGTCAAACGATGTGCTGATATCCGCCGCAAGGACGTTATCAAGGCCAGCAACTCCCGCTTCCCAGTACAGATCATCAATCATGTCGTTGAGCTGGGCAATCCGCCTTTGCACCAAACGAAGCCGGTTGGCGTAGTAGAACAGCCTTGGGATGTCGACTTTTATATAGGGCTCGATTGGGAACCCTCCGCCGTTGAGTGAGTCAATGAATTTACTAATCTTAACAGCTGACTTTGTAATCAGGCCGACCAGGAAGGAGTTTACCTTTTGTTCAAGTTCCTTCTTCATTTGTGCCAGCTCAACCACTAGTTTCACAGTTTGTTCCCGGATTAAATGAGCAGCCGCAGCCATTTCCTTTGCCGCATAATGCATGACATTGACTGCCGCATTAGCAACAACATATGCCGTTTTATAGGCTCGCACAGGATTGGAGGTGGATAATTCATAAAATAAATCTTCGAAAATCATATTATTTAAAACGTATCTTTCAAACGATTGACCATTCTCATAAACTTTGAAATTGCCATTTTCATCAAAGCCAGCACTGCTCGTCAGTGAATGAGGATAAAAAGGAGCTTTGATATCATAATCTCCATTTAGACCGACCGTTTTATCGACATACGGAACTTTGCCCAGCTGTGAAACTGGATCATATGCATAAACGATAAAATCATGCCGGTCTCCCATCAACGCCTCTTGTTCCTTCTTTGATAACGACCACCAATATAATGGAGCAGCATTTATTACATATGCCTTCGTGTTATCATCAAGGTTGTTGATGAAGACATAATCCGCCAGATTGCCACCCTTAGAATGGCCAAGCAATAACCTTTCTCCTGAAGCCCCTCCCAGATACTGTTGATAAAACGCATTGGCCTCTTTCTGCTGCTTGATTTCCACTCCAACTGAAGCATCAACGTTGGATTTCCAATCAGTACTTAGATGGCCCATATCCCCCATCGATTCACTGCCTCGGAAAACAGCAGTTGCGTTCCCGCTTTTGTCTTCAAATGCGTAACCAACAAAGCCGGAGTTTGAGCCACCCTTTGTATTGTTGCCTTCATTCGGGTTATGGTTCTGGTATCCCGATAATTTCACATTTTGAAGATTGGAGTTCTTGAAACTGTCACTTGTAAAAAATGCTTCGAGCTGTTTAAAGCTTGCTTCATCTTTATCAGCACTCATTTTTGCATAGTCCCAAATCCGCTCAATACTCTTTCCGCTAAGAGGCTGATTATTAGGCAAATCATAATAGGACAACATCAGCAGGACATTTTTCTCTTCATCGGTTAATTGATCAAGGGACATATCCTCACCCCTCATGCGGTTGATAATATTCTTTAACCTGTTCAGGATTGCTAATTTCCATTGAATCATCAACCATAATCGTTCCATGCACCTTAGCATCCAGATTTGACCAGTCAATATTGTTCACATTGGAGGTCCTTATATAGTCTGAGATATTTTCTGAGCTGTCCACAAAGCCGACGGTCACACCATAATATTTCGCGTTCGAATTCTTGAGCTCGTTCAGCAGTTGATAAACCGGCTCCAAATATTGTTCAACTTCCGGTTCACCCTCCGTTTTTACTGCAATGTTCAAGGTAAGCAACGCACCATTATCATCTTTTTTCAAAAAGTCACTTACAGAAGAATCTTTCTTTTCTGCAGAATATTTCTCTTCTTCTACAAACAACATTGTCTTGAAATCAACATCTTCGTTGAACGCCTGGTTTACCTTATCTTTATACAGTTGATCAAGCTGATTCGACCATCTTGATAAAATGTAGGTGTCATAATATACACCATCTTCATTTCTGCTTTCACCTGCAAGAAAGACAAGCTCTGGCTTTCCTTCTGGGTGAGCCATAACTTTGTCTTTTCCATACATCTCTGGAAAAATAACACTGCCTTCTTTCGTGCTTTCAACTTCAAACTTCTCATTATATTTATCTTCCAAGTGCTCTATTACCTTACTCTCCGAACTCATACACCCCGCCCCTCCCATGATTACGAACAAAATTGACGCAGTCAGCATGATCCATTTTTTCACTTTCTCCACACCTTCCGTTTTTCCCTTAACAAGAAACGATTCTTTTGGAAGCAGGAGAACCGTCCCGCTGCTTCGATATTTTTAAAAACGAGGATCGTCCGGTTTTAAAACCGTCTCCCATGGTCTTACTTTCATATTATTGAAACACAAGAACCGTCCCCCTGTTTCTATATCAACATCAATTTAGCCCCGTTCATCAATCCAATTTCTTCGACGGTCTGGTTGATGTTTAGGATGGTGCCGGTTTTGTGGTCGCAGAGGATGGTGTCGTGTGTTGCTGAGAAGTATCCTTGCGAGAGTTCGGTCATGGTGCCGGCTAATAGGTAGACGACTTCGTGCAGTTTGCTTTCGAGCGGCAGGAAGACGTCGTATGATTTTTCTGAGGCGGGGATGAAGATCTCTACTAGCACCTTATCCATGGTACGCTACCTCCTCTTTCTTGCTTTCGACTGAGGATAACAACTTCACTAGTACTGGTTTTCCTTTTGTCACGACGTAGCCGAATCCTGGCGGGATTTCCTGGTACATATCGTTTGTAACTTTGACTAGCTTCATCACGTACTGGTCGGTGATGCCGTTGCCTGTCCAGATGAAATCGCCTAGCGATACGTGCTGTTTGAACCAGCTTTCAAATGAGATGGAGCTCAGTTTATCGGCACTGTCGGATATGATCAGGTTAACGTTCAGGTCATTGCCTTTTTCAAGAAAGACCTTGAGCTTATCCTGGCCGTCCGGCGACAGGTACATCATCAAATCGGCGAAGGAATCGATGATGCAAGTGATGTTGCCGAACACTGGCGGCTGTTCGCCCGCTTCAATTGCGTCCTTCGTCGTATTATTACGGTTAACAAGCGTGTTAAACAGGTAGACGATGGTGTCTTCAAGTTCCGAAGGCTTGCAAACATACTTGTAATCCTGCGTGCGGCCCGCCGCGAAGTGCTCATTAGGATCGATGATAATCAGCTCCCTGCCTTCTGAGGCGGTGAAGATTTCAGCGACTCCCTGCATGAAGCTTGAACACTGGTCGTTTTGCTGCGCGGTGACTACATTTACATAGGAACCAAGGAAATCAAAATGGGCAGTCTTCAGCGAGTGTTTTTCGATGCCGACCGGCACTCGGTTGCTGTTCATATTTCTTGCTTCATCACGCAGATAGTCCAGGTCCACTTTTTCCGGAAGGATCGGGACGCGCATTGCGGCCGGCTGCGTCCATGATTCACGCAGGTTCTTGCAATAATCGGTGATGAAGGAGTACATATTGTCTATATCGCTTGTGATATGAGCCGTCTGGAATTCATACGCCGTGTCTGTCTTGAATATGCCTCGGCCCTTCGATTTCGATGGATACACTCCGTCCGTATTGCCTAGCACTCCTGAGTACTCACTCTGGTCATTCAGCTGGAGCACATACATCTGCTTGAAGTTCTGCAGCAGCCTGTAGCGGATCGCGCCCGTATTGATCGCAGTGACGATGAAGTAAATGCCATACTTCAATCCCTCGCGCGTCAGGAACGAAACGGCTTCCTCGAGCTCCTCGAACATCTCGGAGAACGCAGCGTAATTATGAATCGCGACCATGATCGATGGCAGACTTTCACCGGACATCTGGTTATATGTGATAAAATCGCCGCCGTAATTCGAAAGCAGCTTCTTCCTCCGTTCAATCTCGCTTGTCAGCATCTTGAAAAGGTTGTGGATTTTCTCGCTTTCGTGCGATAGCATGACATCGCCGACATGTGGTGCTTCACGGAACCAGGTCAGCGTTTCAGAGCCGAAGTCGAGCAGGTAAAAATTGACCTCGTTCGGCGTATGTTCTTCCATCAGCGAGTAAAGCATCGTTGTCAGGAACGTTGTCTTTCCGCTGCCGGCGATTCCGTAAATGACCGCATTGCCTTCCTGAGTAATCGGCATGCGCATGACCATCTGCCTCTGGTTCGCCGGGTCATCGTATTCCCCGATGATCGGGTTAAGCTCGAAGCCTTGCTGGGCGACTCTATATTTCTTTTTCAGTTTATCAACGTAAACGAGCTCCGGAATCGGCTCTAGCCACAGCTGGCGGACCTTGATGTTCTCCTGCTGTGCCATTTTTGCAAGGTATTCCGTGATTTCATCGATTTGCTTCGGCGGATTTTTCACCATCGTTTTGCGCTTATCGATTCGGGCATTTTTAATAACGCGGCCGAGGTCATCGATGACGACTACACTGTCATCCTTATGCTTTTCAACCCTGTCGGACGGATAGTAAGGTGCGCCAGCCCATGCCGACTGCCCAAGCTCGAACAATTCATTGAAGCCGACCTGGAGATAGAATCGTCCGGTCTGCTTCAGTTCAGCGGCATCAGGACGTTTGATGACCTCCATACTGTCCGCTTTTTCCTGCACCTTCAAGCTGATGCGGAATTTACTATTGCTCCAAATCTGATCATCCACGACCCCGGACGGCTTTTGTGTCGCCAGGATCAGATGGACACCAAGGCTTCGGCCGATCCGCGCTGCACTGACGAGCTGATCCATGAACTCAGGCTGCTGTGCCTTCAGCTCGGCAAACTCGTCGGAAATGATGAACAAGTGCTGCAGCGGCTCTTTTACCAGGCCTTCGCGGTATAGCTTCTGATATTTATAGATATCAATATTGCTCTGGTCAACGACCCTGCTCGTTTCACTGAAAATAGCCTGGCGGCGTTTCAGCTCACTCTGGATCGAAATCAATGAGCGGTTAACAGCTGCCCCATCGAGGTTCGTGATCGTACCTGCCAGGTGCGGCAATTCCTCAAATGCATTCGCCATGCCGCCGCCCTTATAGTCAATCAGGATGAACGCAACCTCATCCGGGTGGTAATTCACTGCAAGCGATAAAATGAACGTCATGATGAACTCACTCTTACCTGAACCGGTCATCCCGGCAATCAAGCCGTGCGGACCGTGGTATTTTTCATGAAGGTCGATCATGAAAGGCTCGCCCATCGTGTCAACACCAATCTGCGTTTCAATTGTATGGACCGGATTGTTTTCCTTCCATCTTGTCAGCGCATTGAGGTGCTCAATTTTGCCAACGCCAAACATTTCCAGGAATGTCAGCATATCTGGCAGGGTATAAGCCTTCTCTGAGGTATTCAGCTGGATATTGGCCAATTTTACCGCCAGCTCTTCAGCATTCTCCTCCAGATAGCTGTCCGCGTTGAATCCCACATATTTCCCGGAAATATCATCCTTGTCATAGATTTTCGAGAAACTCTTGTCGAGCTCGATGACATTCGTACATTCCTTCGGCAGGTTTTTCAGCTCATTGTATAAGGCAATGAAACTGAACTTGATATTCTTCTTTTCTTTTAAAATTAGATTGATCATCTCAGCCTTCGCAGCAAGGCTTTTGCTCATCGAGAACACCACGTAATGCTGGCTGATTTCCTCCAGGTCTTCCTCTGCAAGCGCCTGGCGTGAACTTATTTCTTTTTCAAAATAAGAAGAAAGCTCTTTGATCTCATTCGCATCAGTGGCGACAAAGCGGATCGTCTTGCCGTCATCCCAAACATGAGGCAGCCACTTCACGAATTTCCATGTATCATGCTCGTGTTCATCATAAATGAACACCATTTTCAACTCGTCATAGCTATGTAATGCAGTAAGCTGAAAAATCAGCCCCTGGACGAAGCTCTTCACTTCTTCCCTTCTGCCAATGATCCCACTGACTCGTTCTTCAGTCAGGTCGACCGTGACTGGAACATCTTTTAAAATCTGCGGCTTCTCCACTATCTGATAGAGCTCATCCTGAAGGTTGTCATCCTCAAGCATGAAGCGTTTTTCCGGAAATTTGATTTCAGCATTGAGCGGCAGGTCGCCGATTCCAAGGCGCACCTTTAAAAAGTCATTCTGCCCGATTCCGCGTTCCCAAAGGTTACGCTGGCGGCGCTTGATTCTTGTCAGGCAGTTTTCCAGTGTGACATGGTTCTCAAACAGGATTTCGCTCTGGTGCTTGCATTCATCCGCGATCACCTGCTTCATTTCTGTAAGGTATTTTGAATACTTTTCCTGGCGGATGCCTTCTAGCTTGATGCGGCGTTTTTTCTCATATTTTTTTGTTAAAATTGGCCAGAGTACGGTCCCGATCATCATGCTCAGCGACATAACAAGCGTAGGCATCGCCTGCATGATATCCCCATCGTTACGCATCACATTCTGCAGTGTCAGGAGTCCTGTGAACATTGAGGCCATCCCCATCGTGACGGATGGTCCCAATAGCAGCATCAAGGGCGTTTCATCTAGATTTGGCTGCTGTGGCGGCGGATCAATTTTAATTGTTGTATTTTCGATATCCCGCTTGAAGCGCGGCGAACGGTAGAAAAGCTGATCGTTCTCTTCTTCGATATGAATTTCGTCGAGGTTGATTTCTTTTTCAATTACCGGCTTTTCAGCGATAAAAGAGTTGAATGCGTTCCGGTCAAGGAACACTGATTTATGTGGGTTGTTCAGTGAAAGCAGGCGGCCATTGAAAATGATTTTAAGTCCCATGATGAAAATGACATCACCGACAGCAAGCGCCTTTTCCTTGATTCTTTCTCCATTGACATATGTACCGTTCGAACTGTTGAAATCTTTGATGACAACATCGCCATTGCTGCTATATTCAATGACACAGTGTGAACCGGAGACAAGTTTGTTCGAAAAACAGATCTGGCTGTCCTGGGAGCGCCCGACCTTAAGGGTATTGGTAGTAGCGATATGTTTTGTGAATTCGTTCCGGTCAGCCGTCTGCGGCTCGACATAAAGCAGAGCCGATTGGCCATCGTTACGGTGGATTGTATACGTTTTGAATGGTTCTATGAGGGCCTTTGATTGTATTTCGTTTGCAGGATCTTTCAGGAATGCATTCTTATTCGATTTTAAGTACCACTGGCCATCCTCAGCTTCAACAGCCAGCATATCAATTGGATTTTTGTCATTATCCTCTGTATTCAGTATGTATCTTCCAGTGACGCGCTCAGGCAGCACCAGATCGAAGACGCGATTCCGGTCAAAAAGTGTGAGAATCAACTCAATACCTCCCCAGCCTTTTCTTATATTTTCAAGGTATGTATATTGGTAATTTGATATTTTTTACCATTTTAACTCAAAAAGTGTAATTTTACATCTAACCATTGATGCATCTCTAAATATATAAATATCTTACAATATAAGGAACTTTATTCAACTGATTACCCCCTAATTTGGAAAAATAGGGAAATTAGTCCTAATCTTGTTGTGGTTAATTATGGAGAAAATGGGTAGAAAGTTAAAAGGAATAAGTGAAAAGCACAAATCTAGTCCTTTTTACCCTGAACAGAATTAATTGAAACCAAATTTAACCAAAATATTTTTATATTTTTTCCTTGTTTTCAATGGAAATATTTTCAATGACCTTTTATAATCAAAGAATCTAATATTTGAGCAGGTGATCCAGAATGAAGATTAATGTTGGCCAGGCTTATTCACAGGCTAGTAGAATAAGTGATTATGCGCAGGATTTAAACGATATAAAAAGCAGGCTTCAGGACTTCAAAGGGAATCTGAACAGCGGGTGGAAGGCTGAGGAAATGGCCTATATCAACAAGGCAATCGACGGGATCAGCCGGGAAATTTCTGAATTGCAGACACTGCTATTCACCATCGGGCCTGATATCGTAGCAGTTGCTAATGAAATTCGCCGTGAGGAAGAAGCTCGCGAAGCAGCGGAGCGGGCGGCCGCAGAAAAAGCGGCAGCTGAGAGAGAGGCCCGGCTGAAAGAAGCAAGGCTGAAGTAGAAAAGCAGAAACAGAGGGACGGTTCTTGTGTTTTGAAACACAAGAACCGTCCCTCTGTTTTCTCCATGATAAAAAGGCGGCAGCCTCCGCTATGTATAAAAGCAGAATCATACACGCCTTTTGTGGCGATGCCCGGCTTTTCTGGATCTAAGCTGGGCATTTTTTATTTTGATGTCGGCAGTTATACCACAGCTGAATTACGGTCCCTCCAATCTGTTCAATTCTGATTTTTTCACTTTACCGGTTCTTCTTCCCTTTCCTCTTTGCGGTATTTCATTTTTGTGGCTTCGCCGCCTCTGAGGTGGCGGATCGATTTATGATAATCAAGGATTTCTTTTACTTCATTGGCAAGGTCAGGGTTGATTTCAGGCAATCTTTCTGTCAGGTCTTTATGGACTGTACTTTTGGATACGCCAAACTCCTTCGCTATGACGCGAACTGTTTTTCTCGTCTCCACGATATACTTTCCAATCTTGATTGTTCTCTCTTTGATGTAATCGTGCACACCACTCGCCCTCCCTAAATTGGATGTGAGAAGTGTGAAATGAGACTCGCTTTTATCGGCCAATACTGCATTCCGCAAAAAACTCCCCATTGCGGCAGAAGGATGTACCTTCTGGAAATTACTATGATTAATCATGTCCCCGGCTGAATCCTCATATTGTTCAAACGATTCCTCACCTCAAACACTCTCTTTGTCAGGTTTGTAACATTTTATTAGCTTGGTTGAGGATATATGCACGAAAAAAGCAATAGGGACAAGGTATTGTGAAATTTTTTGAAAAATTCAACTATTTTTAGGTGAAAAAATTTCCTGCTTACCCATTTTTATGTCCAAAAAAACCTGTTTTGCTTCGAACTTTTGTAAAGGAGTTTATTTTTACATTGGGGGAGACAACCTTGGTTACATACAGACAAACAAGAAACCAAAGGATCAGAGCACAAAAACGCAAAGCAGCTATGAAGCGGAGAAGAAAGGTCATTGGTGCCGCAGTTGCCGGTTCGGTAGCGACAGGACTGCTGCTTGGCATTGGGCAAAAGAAAGCCGATGCCTGCGGGGCCATTTATACCGTCAAAAAAGGTGACACACTTTACAGCCTTGCGAAAAATTTTGATACAACGGTAGAGATGCTTCAGGAAGCGAACTCGCTGTCCTCTGAAATTATTAAAGTCGGACAGCAGCTTGAAGTACCTGCTCAATCTGAAGCCGGAATCTATATTGTAAAAAAAGGAGACACACTTTTTTCTTTAGCCAAAAAATACGGAGTAACCGTTAAGGATTTAATAAACGAAAATAAATTGGCGAGTGAATCCATTTTTATTGGACAAGCCCTATTTGTTCCCACTCACTTTTATGAAGCTAATGAAGGGATATATGGAGTCAATCCTGGAGATACATTATTTAATATTTCGCAGCGTTTTGGTGTTAGTGTGAAAGAATTGAAGGAAGCCAATAGTTTGAGGGAAGACATGGTGCTGATCGGCCAGCAGCTCGCAATTCCAGGCGAAATTGAGATCATCGAAGCCGAGGTAGTCGGGGCAGCCGATAATTTTACTGTCGAGTTTGAAACTGAGGGAAAGGCAATTCCCTTGAAGGTTTCTTATGGAACAGCGAGTGACTATCAGCAGCTGGCAGGGCAGCAACTTCTCATAGCTTTTAAGAATGGGGCTTTGATTAATATACATTAAATGATGAAGAACCCGTGGCGAAATGCCATGGGTTTTAATTTTAAAAATCTTCATATGCTTCTTTCCGGGACCACTGATCCTAAAACTGCATCGACCGCGCCTGGCTGTCCGTTGCTTTGATCAGCTCGCCCCAGGTTGTGTGCCCCCTGTCTTTAAACTGCTGCAAAAGTTCAGTGAACAGGTACGCTGTGGTCAATGCATCCCCTATTGCACTGTGGCGGTCATAAATACGTGTGCCGAACGCCATTGCATATCGCTCAAGATCGCGCATATCGTAGGACGGGGCAATAAAGCCGATCAAATCGAGGGTATCGATCGTGAATAGTTTCTTCAGCGCCAGCTTTTCCCTTTTCAACTCGCTTTTCAGGACAAGATGATCGAAGCCCACATAGTGCCCGACCAAGCATACAGCCTCATGCGATTCCACATAGTCAAAGAAGTCAGCGATGGCCTCTTGAGCAGCTGGAGCCCCTGCAACCAGTTCATTCGTGATCGATGTCAGCTCGATTATTTCCCGAGAAATTTGTCGCCCTGGATTCACAAATGTCTGGAATCTGTCATTTTCAAACACCCTCAGCCCATTAACCGGAACCGCGCCGATTTCAATGAGCCGATCAGCCGTCGCAACCTGGAAACCAGTCGTCTCCGTGTCGAAAACAACAAACACAAGATCATCGATTGAAGTCGATAAAGGAATCATATCGTACCTAAGCGAGCAGGAAATACTTCTCCGTTGAAAAAACATGCCAGCCTCCTTTTTTTGGCGCCTGCCTCCAGACGATTTTTGTCGAACACTTCCCTTATTGCTACTTCCACCACAACTGAATCTCTACCTTGATAACTTTCCCCACCGATTTTTGCTGAACTGCCCTACTATACTGAAAATCTCGCAAACACCATAGCCTGAAGTTCCCTTAGGGTGCGCAGGCTTAAGATCAACTCTTCTTTTTGCCTGGTGGACATGGTTGAAAATGATAGGACAGAGCTGCCGTCTTTAATTCCCCATCTTTGTCTGATGTAGAGTTCCAGTACGTGATTGAATGCCTCTTTCAGGTCGTGGCTGAATCCTTCTGTGAAGATGCCTTTGTCTTTTAAACTAGCGATTTTCTCCAGAGGTGTTCCAGGGATTCCTCCGTAATAAAGTGACAGAATTTGCAGGCTGTGGTGGAATGGAAATAAGATTTCTTTTTTCATGTCGATGCTTTTCCGGCCAAGCTTGAACAATGCTCGGATTGGCTCATCGAGCGTCGGGATTTCCTGCTCTCTTTCTGCCTGGGCCATCCGGTAGAGGAAGATTTTCGAACGATCGAGCAATTCCGTGATTTTCGCTTCGAATTCTCGATGGATCGTTTCACTTCCTGCCGCGAAACGATAGGAGAAGAAATTCTGTGCCAGCATAATATTTTCGCTTGTCGATTGCAGCATCCATTTCCGGACTCGGTCCTGCCATTTCAGTACCGTTCCCCTCCATTGCTCCTCACTCGACATCATCAAGCCCTTGCAGCGGGCGTAGCCAGCTATCTCAAGCTTACTGGTGATCTCATCACCTAATTTTTCAAAGTAACCATGCTCTTCCGTCTCTCCGTACACAAGGAAATGATCCTGATCTGTCAGCATGAACTGCTCGCCCCGCCCGCTGGAACCCATCAGATAAAATGCGAAAGGGACAGGCGATTCAAATCCTTCTCTGCGAAGTGTATCAACCGATAATTCAATAGCCCGTCCGATCAGTCGGTCATAGAGTTTGGTAACGATATCGAGCAATGCAAGGGCAGGAACCCGATCCCGCAGCAGCGTTTCGGTAATTTCATAGATTGCTGCCTTTATATCAGGCAGGCTGGCTTCATCCGCCTCCTCGATTTTTTTGATGGTTTTCATCAGGCTGTCATTCTTTTTCCGAAGCAAATCGGTCAGTGAGACGATACCTGATATTTGACCGTGATCGACCACTGGCAGATGCTTGATCCCCTTCAGTAAAATTTCCGATAAAGCATCGTAGTAATACGCGAACCTCGAGATTGTCACAGGATTCTCTGTCATTACCAGCCTCGATGGTTCAGCAAAGGACAATCCCTTCGCAACGACCCGTCCGACGATATCCCTTTCGGTGATAATCCCTTTTAACCTGCCGCCTTCCACAACCAGCACCGAACTCGTCTTATGCCCGGCCATTTTCTGCGCCGCTTCCTGGATGCTAGTTTCCGGCGTGACCGATACCACTTTTTCAGACATCAGATCCTGTACCCTCGCTAAAATCATTTCGCCCTCACCAATTCCCTTTGCCATTTTCACCTGCTCGGCAAGCGATCCATATACATCCTTCAGCCGCATGGAAACCTGTGTCAGCAAATAATCGTGAACATCCTGGTCATCCCATCTTTTTGCAAGAACGGAAAAAGGGATCAGCAAAGCTTGGACTTCTTCAACTGCGCGAACCTCAACAGACGGCTGAGATTTCTCCGATTTTATCAACCCAAGGAAATCGGCCAGGCTCGAAAAACCGACGATTTCTCCTTTTTGAATGACCTCGAGCACCTCTTCCTGGCCAGCTGCATTTTTTACGAATACTTCAGCGATTCCCTGTAAAATCAGCAAAAGCCCCTGGCGCGTTGTGTCCGCGTGGAGCATCATTTCTCTTTTTCCATAGGTAAAAGCTTCACATTCCTCGACAAGGGAAAGGGCCGTGCGTTCATCCACCCCCTTGAATAAGGGGTGGAACTGCACAGCCTTCCACGTTTCACTATTGAGCTTTTGTTGCATCGTCATTCATCCAAACTTCACCGTTCTTATACACCATCTGTTCAGGATAGCGAAGGTCGAGTACTTCCTCTTGAATTTTTTGCGATGGAGCCGGAGTCGCAAGGGAAACAACAATATTGGCTAGGATGGCAGCCGTAGCGCCGAATACGCCGGCACCTGTGTCGATGATGCCCAGGATCGTGAAGCCGCCGTATTTTGCAGCAAAAATGTAGGCTAATGTCACTGCAAGACCCACGAGCATCCCTGCGATTACGCCTTGAGCATTCGAACGTTTCCACCATACACCGAGGATCAGTGCCGGGAAGAAAGTTCCACTTGCAAGTGCAAATGCCCAGGCAACGATTTGCGTGATCGCTCCAGGAGGGTCAAGCGCAATAAGGCCGGCGAACAATGTAGCGACTACGATTGAAATACGCGCTACGTTCAAACGAGTTTTTTCAGTCGCATTTGGCTTCATGACACGGTAGTAAATGTCATGGGCAAAAGCGGAAGAAATCGCGATCATCAAACCTCCGGCAGTCGATAGCGCAGCGGCCATAGCGCCTGCCGCTACAAGGCCGATGACGAACACACCAAGGTTTGCGATTTCAGGAGTCGCCATAACGACGATATCGTTGGAGATGATCAGTTCCTTCCATTGCAGGACGCCATCACCATTTCCATCAGCGAGCTGGAGCTTTCCAGTATCAACCCATGTTTTCGTCCAGGCAGGAAGCTCAGTGATTTTGCTGCCGGCAACCTTTGTCATCAGGATGAATCGTGAGAATGCCGCATATGCAGGTGCAGAAAGGTAAAGCAAGCCGATGAATAGAAGTGCCCATGCACCAGACCAGCGCGCAGCCTTCATCGTTGAAACAGTATAGAAGCGGACGATGACGTGCGGAAGTCCCGCCGTACCGGCCATCAATGTAAACATAAGGGCAAGGAACTGCCATTTCGTGCCGTTCGTGAATGGAGCGAAGTATTCAGAAATCCCAAGTTCACGGTCCAGCTCACCCATCTTGCCGACGAGCTCACCATAGGAAAGCCATGGCAGCGGGCTGCTCGTAATCTGAAGGGACATGAAGATGACCGGAATCAAATACGCAATGATCAAAATGATATACTGCGCAACTTGAGTCCATGTAATTCCCTTCATACCGCCAAATGCAGCGTAAAATGCGATCAAAACTACCCCGATCATCGTTCCAAGCTTCGCATCGATTTCGAACAGTCGCCCAATTACCACGCCGGAACCGGAAAGCTGGCCGATTGAATACGTAAAGCTGATGATGATCGTTGTAATCGCCGCGATGACGCGGGCCGTATGGCTGTTAAAACGGTCGCCGATAAATTCAGGAACTGTGTATCGCCCATACTTCCTCAGCTGTGGAGCAAGGAGGAAGGTAAGCAGCAAATAACCGCCCGTCCAGCCCATGATATACGCAAGTCCATCATATCCGAGAAGCATGATCGTACCGGCCATTCCAATGAAGGAAGCCGCACTCATCCAGTCAGCACCAATCGCCATCCCGTTAAAAATAGGCGGTACACCGCGTCCCGCTACATAGAAATCAGAAGTCGCCTTCGCCGTATTGTATAGCGCTATGCCGATATACAAACCAAAAGTGGCTAAAATAATAGATAATGAGACCAAGAATTGTGTATCCAAAGTTCTCCCCCTTTTTCAACGCTCTTTTATATTTCACAAGCTTAGTGGTCCAGGCTTTTTCCTTCACTTAAACGGACATTCTTTTCTTCGTCGATTCCATACTTTTTGTCGATGCCATCGCTAACCTTTGCATTGACGAAAAGCAGGATAATGAAAGTCAGGACCGCTCCCTGTGCTCCCATGAAGTAGTGGAACGGGAATCCCCCGATTGAAAACTCACTCAACGGCTCGGCGATCATCACCGCTCCGAACGAAACGAGGAACCAGATCGCGAAGTAAATGATCATGTTACGGTTTTTTTCTCGAAAATAAGCGTCAGCAACGGACTTATCAATTTTCTTCACAATTACACCCCTTTGTGTTTGCTAATCCCCTTTGAATAATCCTAATGAATGACGGACACAGTCTTTCAAATCATTGGGCGGAAACTCCCCACTCCTTTATTTTGAATTTGAGTTATATGAACTTTGCGCCAGGCAAAGTTGATACCAGGGATTGGACGACGAGTAATAGATTAGCTGAGGCTGAAGATGAATTTTAGCGTTTCGAAAAATGGAGCCGGAACCATGATGATCTGGATGAGGAAGTAGAGAAATATGCTAACGAACGGGATGGCCAGGAATATGACCTTGTTTTTCCTTAAACCAAGGAAAAGGCTCATGCCTGTAATGATCAGCAAGCCAATAAGAATAATCAAATCAATTCCTCCAACTTATTAATTTAACTAAATCTTTAGAAAATTTAATTTAATTATCCATATAATGCCCAAGCAGGTCAAGGTATAACATCCAAAAAATGTAACCGTTTACTATGTCGATATTTTTACGAACGTTAAAAAATTGTCTATACAATTAGGATTGGAAAGGTTTCGGGACGAGAATGTTTGTCGAAAAAAAAATTTGCTGAAACGACATTACTTCCATAGATTTGGCGAGTCTATAACGATTATATAGCTGCATAAAAAAAATCCGGTCTCCATAAAGACCGGATTTGCATTTTATAATCCACTATTGATTCTTAACTCATAAAATTCCTTCACGCGCGTCACAACATCCTTTGACCCGGAGTTCTCGATCATCATCGCGACAATCATATCCGTTGAATTCGGGTTGTAAGCGACGAACCAGCCAAGCTCCTTGCCTTTTTCGCCTTGCTTTTGTTTAATCTCCGCAGTGCCTGTTTTCCCGGCAAGCGGGTAGTTGGCAATCAGGCCGTTGTGTGCCGTTCCCTTTGGATCGGTGATGACCTTTGTCAGCATACCATTTAGGGCAGCAGCATTTTCAGCGCTGATCAAGCCTTCCTTCCAGACCTGGCCCTTCTCTTCATCCAGCTTCAGGATCGGTTTTACCATATTGCCCTTGTTCACCAGTGGCGAATAAGCCGCCGCCAGATGAAGGATATTCATTTCAACCTGTCCCTGGCCGTAGGCAGAATCCGCCAGACTGATTTCACTCTCGATTTTTCCGATTTGTGATGGCTCGATTGGGTACAGGTATTTCGGCTGGTCTTCAAAGCCGAATTTCTTCAGGCCTTCTGTAAAAATGTCATTCCCCATACCAAGCGCCGCCCGTGCGAAGTAAATATTATCCGAATAAATCAGCGCTTTTTCGAGATTGATGCTTCCTTTTACATCTGAATATCTCGTCACCTTGTACTTGCCCCATGAAGCATCTTTTTGCCATTGCTTCTCGGTGATGTCATATGCAGTATCAAGCTGGAGCTTTTCGTTTTCCAGTCCGATTGCTGCTGTGACGGGTTTTAATACAGATCCTGGCGCATACGTCAGCTTGAATCTATTAAGGAATGGCTGGAGCGGATCCTCTTCTAGCATTTTCCGCTTATTTTGAGAGATTCCCAGCGTCATTTCATTCGGGTCGAACCCTGGTGCACTGACGAGTGCCAGAGTTTCACCTGTTGTTGGATTGAACGCTGCAGAAGTACCCGCTTTCCCTTTTAGCTGGTCATATAACTGCTGCTGTGCAATAACGTCGATCGTCAGCTTGACATCCTGCCCGTTCTGTACCGGCTGCTCTGCAAGCGTCTTAACTGTTCCATCTTTTTTTACAATCGAAACCCTGACACCGTTCGTTCCTTTCAATTGCTCCTCAAGAACCTGTTCAAGGCCGCGGCGGCCAAGCATGTCTGTGCTTGTGTAGCCCTTTCCCTCCAATTTTTCAAGGTCATCGGCTGTGATTGGCCCGATGTAGCCGATTAGGTGGGACAACGCTTCGCCATAAGGATATTCCCTTGCCCCGACCATCTGGCTTGTCACTCCATCGAGTGCGAACAACTTCTCATGGAGCGCTTTGTCTGTCTTCGAAACTTTCTTCAGAGGCACGAACAGGTCTGGCTTTACCCAGCCTGCGTTCATCGCCTTATCGATTTGCTCCTCGGTCATATCAAGAAGCTCCGCAAGCTTCTTAATGGAATCCGCTTTTTGCTCGCCCATTTGTCCAGGGACTACGCCGACCTGGACGGCTGTCCCATTAATGGCGAGGCCATTTCCTTCGCGGTCAAGGATGCTGCCGCGTTCCGCCTGGACATTTTTGAAGCTGATTTTATCCCCGGCTCCGAGCTCCGGAAAAATATAAGTCGTATTCCAATCGACATACCAATTGGCTTTGTCGTCACGCTCTTCTTTTACAAGAGTCGCTGTGTGGTCGAATGCGATCGGACCAGCGACGCTTTCCATTTTTGCTGAAAAAGGAAGATCGGCATTCTCTTCATATTCCTTTTCTTCTTCAGGCTGTTTGTAGCTCACCTTCAGCTTGTCAATCTCTAAATCTTTGTAAATTTTATTATAGCGATTGACGAATTCCTCTTTCGTAATGGAATCCTTCGCTTTCTCCGATAAAAACCCGTACATCTCTTCAAACTTCTGTTCGTTCCAAAGCTTTACATACTGCGAAAACCGTTCTTCGGGAGTCGGCTCCTTGCTGCAGCCTGAAATGATTGCCGCAATCAGCATCGACAAGATCATGAATATTGCCCGTTTCATATGTATCCCTCCTTCTGTCTGATTTTACCATAGTTTTGCTTTTTAATTAAGTTTAGGGGTTTTCTTATTATTCCAATAAAAAAACCCGCCTTTATAGCAAGGCAGGTTCTGAAATGTTAGATTTTTATTAAGAGTTGCTTGAAGTGTCTGAGTCAGTTGAAGAATCTTTGTCTTCGCCTGCATCTTTATCTTCATCTTGGCCAGCTTCTTTTTTATCAGAGCTGTCATCGGCAGGCTTGTCTTCTGCTGGAGTTGACCCTTCAGTACCTTCTTCTGATGGAGTCGTTCCTTCAGCATCTTCTTCCGTTGCTTCTTCAGACTTTCCTGCATCTGCATCGGATGAAGCTTTTTCTTCCGTCACTTGAGCTTCCTGCAACTCGCTTAGAGATTTGTTGAAGTACTCATGCGGATTGACAGGGACATTGTCCTTGCGGATCTCAAAGTGTACGTGGTTGCCAGCCTTCTCATTGATCAGGCTTGTTCCGGATTTCGCAATGACTTGTCCTTGCTCAACCTGGTCGCCAACCTTAACTTCGTAGTCTTTCACTGACTGATATTGTGTTACAATACCTTTGTCGTGCTCGATTTCGATGACATTTCCAAGTAAACCATCTTCCATGACTTTAGTGACAGTACCACTTAGTGATGCGATAACATCAAATTCCTTGCCGTCTTTCGAAGCAATGTCTAATCCAGTGTTCGGATGGTACGTATTATCATAGAACACTAGAGCTGCTTCTTGCTCAGCCGCGTCGCTGTCATTATCATAGAATCCCATTTGGATGACAGCATCGTCTTCATTCACCACTGGCATTACGAAGTTCTCCATCGCGCGGTTTACTTCAACTGCTGGCTGTTCATTCATCTTTTTGCCAGGCATGTCAGTCGCTTTGTACTCGGACTGATCAAGGTTGTCGCTTGCGCTGTTTTGATACCACAGGACACCAGTTAGAATGATTGCGGCACTAGCAATATAAACTGTTGGATACACCCACCGCTTCTTGAAAAAGCTGTTCTTGCTTTTGTCTTGAGAAGATCTTTTTTCTTCCTCTCTCATTTTCATCACCTCAGCAATCAGTTTGAACAGATGCGAAAAAATATATACATAGAGTTGAAAAAATTTTTTACTGCTTATTTTTCGACAAAGGTGCAGATTTTATGCAAGAAAGTTTTTTGGGTGGGTTTAGGGCTCTGCTGAAGTTATTACTTGGGAATCTGTGAGGCGTATTTTGATCTGTTCAGGATATGACCTTGAGAGGCATATTCTGCTCTGTTCAGGGTATGACGTTGAGAGGCATTTCTCCTTCTTTTCGAGGCATCGCTTTTACATACCATTCCCGCCCTGTTCGGAATATTACTATAAAGTGAGGGTTTAACGTGAGAAAGTTATTAGTATGGTTTTTAAGAATTCTTCCTTTCGCCTACATGGCGGCAATCTGGATTATGTCCAGCAATCCATCCGATGCATTGGTTGAGCTGCCAAACCAGGGTGTCGACCGGTTTATAAAAGAATCTCTCCACCTCGTTGAATTCGGTATCCTGTATGCGCTCCTTGTCCTGGCTGCGTTGACGACCGGACGCTTCACACCTGTGATGAGCTTTGTATTCATGGGCGTGGCCGTCCTGTACGGCCTGCTAGATGAAATCCATCAAAGCTTCGTTCCATATCGATCCGCAACTGTTATTGATTTTGTAAAAGATGTAATTGGGGTTTTAGCGGCCTCGCACTTCATTCATCATGCTTACTTCAGCGGGAAGTTCGCGAGGTTGCGGAGGGTTTTGCGTGGGATTGAGGAGAGAGTTCGGGGATTTTAGTTTTGATTTATTTTTAAGATCGTTATTAGTTACGATTTTTAAGGGGCTGGCCTTTTGATTGAGGCTGGCTTTTTGTATTTTTAGTGTGGGTATAACTTAAAACGGAGATAAAACGAGCATAACCAGAGAAAAAAACTGCTCAACCGGAGATAAAATTTCTTCAACTGGAGAAATATTCGCTGCAACCGGAGATATAATTAAAAATAATAATTCGGACATAAAAAATTCATAATAATATAGTTATTTCAACAGGTGTTTTCTGTGCAATTAAAGAATCCATATAAAAACTAATAAGGAAGTGACCAATTTGATTGAAAAAGAAAGGACATATCCGATACGACTTCTCATGTATGAGGCGTTAATGGAAAGAATCATCCCAAATCATCCTAAAACCTCATTCATTGAACAAGATTACAAAGCATGGCGTGCTGGTTATAAGGGTGAATTGCAGACGGACTACCGCCTGAGTTTTTTACCCGAAAAAGGTTTCCATATCTTTCGGGATTTACGCCTTGTAGATGAAAAATGGTATTTTCAGATTGATACCCTCATCCTAACTCTTCGCTATATTCTTCTAATTGAAACGAAAGCCTATTCCGGAACCCTTTTCTTCGACAAACATTCCGAACAAATGATTCAAACAAAGGATGATCAAGAAAAATCATACGATAATCCCATTAACCAAGTTCGAATGCAAGCCTGGCATTTGAAAAGGTGGCTGCAGAACCATAAATTCAATATCCCTCCCATTTATTATCTCGTTGCCATAAGTAATCCCTCTACTATTATCAAGGTTAGTGATCGGTCCCTGAATAATTTGATTGTAAAAGGGGATGTATTATTAAGCCGAGTTCTTCAGATCGATGAAACCATTTCAAATCCAAGTTTTACTGATAAAGAAGTAAAAAAGATATCCAGGTCACTACTAAAGAACCATTCTCCTCACCACCCTGATATTCTAAAACAGTATTCCCTAACCCCAGACGACCTTCAAAAAGGTGTTCAATGTCCCTCTTGTTTAACATATGGCATGTTTCGGGAAAAATGGGTTTGGCGTTGCCCAGTGTGTGAGCATAAATCCAAAACGGCTCATCATAAAACTGTAAAAGAATTTTTCCTCCTTATAAGTCCTACTATTAAAAATAAGATGTGCAGAGAGTTTTGCCCCGGTGTATCATCTAAGACTATCACGAACATTTTATTCTCACTGAGTCTCCCCTTCACAGGCTCCAATAAGGGCCGCATCTACCACATGCCACCTGACATCGAAACATTTTTCAAACCCGCGAAATAATAAAATCTCCATCCACCAAACTGAATCGCGCTAAAAAGCCAGGGCGCTTTCTACCCTGGCCACGTCTTTATTTTTGCGCCGTCACTTTCGCCAGCATGGTATCCGCTTCGCTGATCTCAACACCCTTGTAGTAGTGAAGCACAATGTCTTTGTAGGTCTTCCCTTCGGTGGCCATGCCGTTTGCGCCGTATTGGCTCATGCCGACGCCGTGGCCGAAGCCTTCGGTGGTGATGACGACGTTATTGCCTTTTAGCTCCCAGCTGAAGTCGCTTGAGCGCAGGTTCAGTTTTTCGCGAACTTCCTTTCCCGTAAGGACCTTCCCGCCGATGTCGATTTTTGCTACGCGGTTTCCGGCTGTTCTTGAGATGACTTTCCCGATTGTTGCTGAGTTCGGCAGCTTGACACCAAGCTTGGATTCCACCTCAGCGACGGTCAGCACGGTTTGGCTGCGGAACTTCGGAGACTCCAGATCCCACGGACTTTCTACACTTCGCAGGTATGGCAGTGAATTCGACCAGTATTCCTCTGAGTTTTCAGTGAATCCATTTGATGTTGAAAAGAAGGTCGCATCAATCGGGACTCCGTCAAAGGTGAGCACCTGGCCGTCGGTTGCTTTTACTGCCTCGGCGATTTTCTTCATCTTCCATTTGTAATCGACGCCCCATTGTTTTTTCAATTCTTCTTTATTTTTATAGACCTGATGGATTTCGGTATCATTCAGCTGTGCGCCCTCTGGAACGCCTACTGTATTCGGGCTCAGCATTTGTTTTACATAGTAGGTCCTGGCTGACAGTGCCTGCGCCTTCAACGCCTCAAGCTCGAACTCGGCCGGCATCTCGGCGGCAACTACGCCAATTAGGTATTCATCCAGAGGAAGCTTCTCTGTCTTAGACAATGCCGTCCTGTACACAGCAACTTCCACTGCGGAATCTGCAGTCGGGACAGCGGCAGCATCCTTCGCTACGCTTTTCAGCTCTTCCCCAAGCTTTCCGCCCGCCTTTTCTTCCATAAAAGGGAGGACCAGTAAGGATGGGATCAGGAGCGTGACAGCGAAAAGGATTGCAGCTAGTACGATGAATGGTTTGAATTTTAACATAGAAAAAGCCTCCATTATGAAATTATTACGGCCGAAAACCGTCTCATTCCATTCATATGGAGGCGGACAAGCATTTATGACATAAATTGTTGAATAGTAGACGGTTTCAAATCTCATAATAAGTCAGGCAAAACCAAATTACGAAATTGGACATGAATTTTCGGGCTGGATCCAGTCCTTAAAAATCAAAAAACCGCAGAACTATACGTTAAAAGCACAATTCTCCGGTTTTATGAGTAGTATTATTTATGCGTTCATGTCTGAGACTAATTTTTCAGTTACTGGCTGCTCATCTACTTCGCTGATGCGTTCGATGTCTGCGCCTAGTGCTGCAAGCTTATTATGGAAGTTTACGTATCCGCGGTCCAGGTGGTATAACTCCGTTACGCGTGTAATTCCATCAGCTACAAGGCCAGTCAGGATCAGTGATGCCGCGGCACGCAGGTCAGTTGCTGCCACTTCTGCTCCCTGAAGGTTTGAAGGTCCGTTCATGATAACAGAACGTCCATCGATTTTGATGTTAGCGTTCATGCGGCGGAATTCTTCCACGTGCATGAAACGGTTTTCGAAAACAGTTTCTGTGATCATGCTTGTTCCCTGAGCGCGCAATAGCAAGGCCATCATCTGGGACTGCATATCTGTCGGGAAGCCAGGGTGCGGCATTGTCTTGATGTCGACTGCTTTCAATTTTTCAGGACCGATGACGCGAAGGCCTTCTTCTTCTTCAATGATGGTAACGCCCATTTCTTCCATCTTTGCTACCAATGAAGAAAGATGCTCTGGCACTGCGCCTTTTACAAGCACGTCTCCGCCTGTGATTGCGGAGGCAACCATGAATGTTCCCGCTTCGATACGGTCAGGAATGATGTTGTGGTCAGCACCAAATAGTACTTCCACACCTTCAATTTTGATCGTTCCAGTTCCTGCGCCTTTTACCTTTGCTCCCATTTTGTTCAGGAAGTTTGCAAGGTCGACGATTTCTGGTTCTTTTGCGACGTTTTCGATGATCGTTGTGCCTTTTGCAAGGACAGCAGCCATCATAATATTTTCCGTAGCGCCAACGCTAGGGAAATCAAGATATATTTTAGCTCCGTGCAGACCATTGACTGCTTCTGCTTCGATAAAACCGTTGCCTACCTTGACTGTCGCACCCATTGCTTCAAAGCCTTTAAGGTGCTGGTCGATAGGACGGGAACCGATTGCGCAGCCTCCTGGCAATGCTACGCGAGCACGGCCATTCCTGGCAAGCAGGGATCCCATTACTAATACAGAAGCACGCATTTTACGAACATACTCAAAAGGTGCTTCTATTTTTAACTCTCTGGATGCATCTACTGTAATTGTGTTATTTTCAAACTCCACTACGGCGTTTAAAGAACGTAATACTTCGTTGATGGTATATACATCGGAGAGAGTTGGCACATCACGAATTACGCTTTTTCCGTCACTTGCTAATAATGTTGCAGCGATAACAGGCAAGACGGCATTCTTAGCTCCTTCAACCTTTACAGAACCGCTTAGCCTTTGTCCGCCGCGGACGATGATTTTTTCCAAGTGTATTCCCCTCCGCGTCCAATTTCTCTATATTAATATTCAATCGTTATGATGGGTGTGCCAACTACGAGGGTAGTCTTTGCGCCCAATCCTTCAGTTTTCCGTAATCCAAGCTGCATATTCATATCATGTTCATTGCTCAATGAGTTGTCGAATAAAGACGAAACAGCGGATGTGGAAATGAATGACTCCTCTTCCAATCCTTCGACTTCCCTTGCATCAAATGCCTTTAGCAATTTACTTTTATAAACAGGTAAAGCCGATTTTATCTTATCATTGATTTCGCCTTCAATACAAGAGAAAGTTGTGGCATTTCCTCGAAAGATGTCAAATATTCTGCCTGGTAAATTTTTGTTCAAAAAGTCTTCTGTATTATTATTCCAGAACTGACCTCTGACCTCATACATGACATACGTATGTACCTGGCCTTTTGTGTCCGTTGAAACAAATTTAATTTTTTCCTCAAGTCCTGGCGACTTTGATACAGCAGTGATTTCTCCATGGTCAGAATCATTGCTGTCAGTCCATGTCCAACTTGGGAACTTTCCCTTTAACTCTTTTACCAGAGCGTCTGCCTTTTCTTTTTCCAATGTTTCCCTTGCATATATAGACCACCCAGTGATCAAAATATCTTCGTCCTGTAGAATCGAGGCCAGAGTTTTGATCTCATGATCTGCATCAGCTACAGTCGTCTTATTCCCAGCTTGAAGCACAATAAAACCAATAATGCCAAAAATTGATAAAATAAACGAAATTTTCTTCATGTCTCTGTCACTCTCCCCTTACTACCATTCTTACCAGGAGAGTGAATCACATACTTGGGAATTCTCGTCACTTTTTGACATGATTCTATGTACCAACTTGGCCGGGTGTTTATCTTTTTGTGAAAAAATAAACATACTTATTCATAAAAACAAGCACAAAATGAATTTTACTTAAAAATCAGCGTTTTGAAAACATGTATGAAGACCTAATTTTTTACCATTTTAGCTAACACTTAACAAAAGATTGGTGGGAAATGCTAACCATTAGCTTGTTTATCGGACAAGATTTCCTAAAAATTTGTCGGTAAAGCCTTATTGAAAAATCATCGGAAGCTGCTGTGACCATTGGAGGTAATCAAGGAAGAAATTGCTGACTGTGGAACCTAGTGCGATGGATACGAGAATGTATAAAACCCGCGCCTGAAGAACATGGTTAGACCTGAGCAGTTTCTCAAACTGGATTGCCTGAAGCGCCCACCAGGAAAGGCCAATGAAAACTAAATGCATAAGTATGCTGATCAAAGCAAACGGACCAAAACCTGAAATCATTTGCTGTACCTCCTTTTTACATGTTTATTTTATCATAAAGGAGATGTTTATCTGTAATATAGACGTATCAGGTACCGGAAAGTTTCAAAGTTTTATTGGTAAAATGTAATATGTATTTGTCATTCATTAACTTGTGGACGATACTTTTTGCGGGTATGTTTCTTTCTTGGATAACAGTATCCTCTTTATGTGACCGTAATCTTCTGTTTCTCTCGACTTCGGTAACATAATCGCTTTTTATGTGACCGTAATCCAATTTCCCTCTCTACATCGGTCACATAACCCCACAAAAAAACCGGCCCACACTTAGCGCAGGCCAGTTCTATTTTACCCCTTTGTTCTCATGAATAGATTTTCCCCAAAACCTAAATCATTCGTTTAGCATTACTTCATGAAATCGACAAACTGGTTAAAGTTTGTGTGCAGGAAGTCCAATGCCAGATTTGGCATTACTCCGAACAGGATGGTTGCGACTGCAGTCAATACAATGACTGCTGTGATGCCTGCTGGCAGCTGTATTTTTGCGTCATCTGCTGCTGGTCGGAAGAACAGCTGCGTCATGATTCCGAAGTAGTAGAAATAGGATACCACTGTTGTGGCGATCATGATGGATACGAGCACGTAATGTGCCTGATCGACCATCAATGCGCCAATGAAGATGTTAAGCTTGCCGATGAAGCCTGCTGTACCTGGGATTCCTGCGAGTGACAGGATGAAGATTCCCATTGCGACAGCCATCAGCGGTGATCGGCGGTATAGGCCGGCGAATTGGCTGATGTCTTCTGAGCCCGTTTTCATTGTGATCAGCTGAATGATGGCGAATGCGCCAAGATTCATCAATACATAGGCAAGAAGGTAGAACCAGATTGCATCGAAGGTCACGAATGACATCGCTGTAAGAGCGACAAGGATGTAACCTGCATGTGCGATACTTGAGTAAGCGAACAAGCGCTTGATGTTGCGCTGTTTTAGGGCGATGACGTTACCGATGATCATCGTTGCCCCTGCAAGGAATGCGATGTAGTCCTGGAATGCGAACAGAAGCGGCATCTGCTGGCCGTCCTCACCTGTAACAGGAATGTATCCGAACACGGATAACAGGATGCGGAGGATGATCACAAATCCAGCTGTTTTTGAAACGACGCTCAAGAACGCCGTCACTGGAGTTGGAGCTCCCTCATACACATCCGGTGCCCACATATGGAACGGCGCGGATGCAAGCTTGAATGACAGTCCGACAAAAATCATCAGGAATGCCAGTCCAAGAATGTAAATGTGCTGCCCGTCAGTGAGGCCGCCAAATACTGTCGCGATTTCTTTTAAGTTCGTCGTGCCGGCAATTCCGTACACATAGCTCATACCGAACAATGTGATTGCAGTTGAAATACCGCCATTGATGACGTATTTCATTGCTGATTCGTTTGACTTAAGATTTCTTTTTCTCATGCCAGCAAGGATATAAGAAGGAATTGAAAGCAATTCAAGACCAATGAACAAGGTGATCAAGTCGCCGCTTGATGCCATGATCATTGTTCCGAGCAAAGCTGCAAGCAGCAGGTAGAAAAATTCCCCTTTGTATTCCTCGAGTCCATCGTTGTGATTGAAGTCAATTGCGAGCAGCATGACTAGTGCCGCACCGACAAGCAGGATCAGCTTGAAGGCGATCGCGAATGAATCCAGTCTGAAGGTATCGAATAAAATCGATGTGGTTTCATGGCCAACCAGGCTCACGAGTGAAACAAGTGCAAGCACCACACCAACAAAGCCAATCCAGCCAAGGATTTTACGGTCAACATGTTTTGGCATGAATAAATCAAGCACGGATAATAATGTAGCGACAATAAGGATGATGAATTCCGGAGTCATCGTTCCCCATTCAAATGATAGAAGTGTATCTAAATCCATCCTTCATCACCCCCCTATTCCCATCATGATAGTCTCTAATGTTGCCTGAAGCGGTTCACTGAGAACGGCTGGAAATACACCGATCAACACAATCAGTCCAATGAGTACCAGTACAGGTGCCCATTCAAATGAGCGGATATCAGATATGCCGACGAATTCGCGTTCTGCTTTGCCATATGTGATCGCAAGGACTGCACGCAGCAGATATACAGCTGTCATGATGATGCCCAGTGTACCGACTGCTGCCAGGACAGGCATTTCCTCGAAAAGCCCCAGGAATGCCATGAATTCACTGACGAATCCGGACATGCCCGGCAATCCTAATGACGCCATTGCGCCTGCAAGCAGGAATCCTGATGCGACCGGCATCCCCTTTGCCATTCCGCCCAGGTTTGCAAGTGTTGTCGTATGTGTGCGCTCATAAAGCACACCGACAAGGAAGAACAATAATGCTGAAATCAGACCGTGTGATACGACCTGGAAAATAGCTCCCTGAATACCGGCTTCATTTAATGCGCCAAGGCCGATTAAAACGATTCCCATATGGGAAATAGAAGAGTAAGCAAGAACCATTTTGAAATCTGTCTGGATAAAAGCAAGGAACGCTCCGTACAGCAGGTTGACGACCCCCAGTACTGCAAGAATCATCGCCAAGTCCGCAAATTGTCCAGGGAAGATTCCCATCCCGAAGCGAATCAAACCGAATGCACCAATTTTCAACAGGATTCCTGAGTGAATCATGACGATGGATGGCGGCGCTTCAACGTGCACGCGCAGCATCCAGCTGTGCAGCGGGAAGATTGGCAGCTTTACGCCGAAAGCGACAAGCAATGCAATCAATAATCCCATCTTCAATGACTCGGAAATCGGCGCTACTAATGATGCGTTTTCTGTGTTCAAAATGACTCTCAGCATTTCAATGTTTGATGTGCCTGTTCTTGAAAATAACACCATGATGACGATCAGCAGAACTGCTGATCCCAGGCCGTTATAAATCAAGAAGCTGTATGCAGCCTTTTCTTTTTCGTAATAGCCCCATTTTCCAATCAGGAAGAACATTGGGATCAACGTAATTTCAAAGAAAAGGAAGAACAAGATTAAGTTTTCTGATGTGAATACGCCAAGCATCCCGATTTCAAGAAGCAGGAACAGCATGTAGTAGCCTTTCCATTCTTTCTTGATATGGAAGGAAGCAATGGCCGCAAGTGTTGCGATTACAGCAGTCAGCACGACCATCACAAGGCCGAAACCGTCGATGCCGAGTTCATAGTTTACAGTGAACATCCCAGATTGTTCAGCACCTGGTCCGCCAAATTGGATCCAGCGGAATTTTTCCGAAAAACTGGCCAGTTCAGTGCCGCCGCGATACGAAAAGTACGCGATCAGCGCCAGGATCAATGATGGCAAGGTTGCCAAAACTCCGAGCATTTTAATGCCTGATTCATTCGCCTTTGGCATGAATGCCAGCAGCAGGATACCTAGTAAAGGGGAGAATACCAGCAAGGTAAGAAAATAATTGAAATCCATTACAAATACCCCCCTGTTAACGCAAAGATGACCATCAGAACGGCAAGGCCGACAAACGCGATCATTCCATATGTCTGTACCTGGCCGCTCTGGATTTTCGCTCCAGTTTTACCGAGCGTCTGGACTGCAGCGGTCGTCAGCTTCACAAGACCTTCGACAAGGAACATCTCGATAAAGCGCAGGAACAAGCTGACTGCTTTCGCTCCAAACACGACGGTCTGGTTGTAGATTTCGTCGATATAGTACTTATTCTTGACCACTCCATATGCGATTGGTGCTCTGCTTGAGAGCCAGTCGCGGGAAATGGACTTCTTGCTGTACATCATCCATGCAAGCAGGATGCCGAGCAGGGAAACAGCTGTAGCGACAACCATAATCCACCCTGGACCAGCGATATGGCCGTGTCCAAGAGCTTCGTTGCCTTCTACCAGCCAGTCGCCAAGGACTGTACCGAACCACGGTGTGTTCACATAACCGGCAACTACAGCCAGTACAGCGAGGACAACCATTGGCAAGGTCATGACGGATGGCGATTCATGGACATTCTTCATTTCGCTTCGAGCTTCACCGGAGAAGACCATGAAGAACAGGCGGAACATATAGAATGCTGTGAAGAACGCCGCAATCACTGCCAGCCAGAACAGGCCGTAATTGCCATGTGCCCATGCAGCGATCAAAATTTCGTCTTTACTGAAAAAGCCTGAAAACAATGGGACACCACTGATTGCCAGCGTTCCGATCAGGAACAGAGGTCCAGTGAAGGTAAGCTTTTTCCAAAGCCCGCCCATCTTTTCAATATCCTGAGTATGTACAGCATGGATGACACTACCTGCTGCAAGGAACAACAACGCTTTGAAGAAAGCGTGGGTCATCAGGTGGAATACTCCGGCAACATATCCGGCAGATCCCAGTGCAAGCATCATGTAGCCAAGCTGGCTGACCGTCGAGAACGCAAGAACGCGCTTGATGTCAGTCTGGACAAGGCCGATCGTTGCTGCAAAAATCGCAGTGAAGGCACCGATGATCGCAACAGTCAGCATGGCTGTTTCACTCGCATTGAACAGCGGGAACAGTGATGCGACTAAGTAAACACCGGCCGCAACCATTGTCGCTGCGTGGATCAACGCAGAAACTGGCGTCGGACCTTCCATCGCGTCAGGAAGCCATGTGTGAAGCGGGAACTGGCCTGATTTACCAACCGCCCCGATGAAAATCAGAATGGCAGTCAGGGTAATCATCGTTCCAGAAACAGCGCCTTCTTCTACTGCAGAGAAAATCTCATCATATTCGAAGCTGCCAGTTTGCCAGAATAATAAAATCATCCCGATCAATAACCCGACATCCCCGATACGTGTCATGATGAAAGCTTTCTTTGCAGCCGCTTTGGCGCTTTCTTTGTAAAAATAGAATCCAATCAACAGGAATGAACCTACACCGACCAATTCCCAGAAAATATAGGTCTGCAGGAGATTCGGCGAGATTACGAGACCAAGCATTGCAAAAGTAAAAAGTCCTAGATAAGCATAAAATACCGGGAACCGCTCATCACCATGCATATATCCTTTTGAATAGGTATGTACAAGGAAGCTGACAAGAGATACGATCACCAGCATCAATGCGTTTAATTGATTTACTTCAAAGCCCGCAGTAAGTTCTAAATTCCCTATTGTCAGCCATACAGCTTCAGCTTTGTAGGTCGACTCCGAAAAGCGCTCTAGCAGCACAAGGATGGAGTAAACCAGTGAGGCAAGCGTCGCCAGGATACCGACAAACGCACTCGCTTCTTTAAGCCTTTTACCGAACAGCAGAAGGATTAGAAAGGATACAAGCGGGAACAGCGGAATGAGCCAAGCATTCTCCATTAATATCACAATCCCCTTTTTTGAACGCGCGTTGTCTATCATGTATACGCCCGTCAGATTGAGGCCCGCATTATGCGGGGCAGTCCAGCTACTAGATTTTTTCATTATTCAGCGGCAGTTGCCGCCTTTCAAGCACAGTTTTAATTAGGTGGTTAATTTCACTCTGATTCTACCCTTATTTTTACCAGAGGATCAGCTTAACTCTTTACCTGATTCTTTTCATTTTTACCAGAGGATCAGCTTAATTCTTCAGCTGATTCATTTCATCAATTTTGACCGTTCTGCGGTTGCGGTAAAGAGCAATCAGAATCGCAAGGCCTACAGCCGCTTCAGCTGCTGCCACGGAAATGGCGAACAACGCGAAAACCTGGCCAGTGATGGATGGGTTCACCCCATATTTGCTGAAGGTTACCAGATTGATATTAACCGCATTCAGCATCAATTCAATTGAAATCAATACGATGACGGTGTTCTTTTTTGTCAGGGCACCGTACAATCCGATGCAAAAAAGGATCAGTGCAAGTGCCAGATAGGCTGAAACTGGAACAGAACTCATTCCTGATCACCCTCCTTTTCGTCATCCTTGCGCGCCAGGACGATTGCGCCGACCAGCGCGACCAGCAGGATTACGGATGTCAGTTCAAACGGGATGATATAGTGCGAGAACAGTGAGATCCCGATTTGTTCTGTGTTGTTTTCATGAAGCGTGTTAGGCACTGTTTCGAAATTCAAGTCATAGATTCCGAAGTAAACTGCTCCACCAAAGCCAAGGACACCAAGGAACAGGAGAAGCTTTCGCAATACCCCGCCCTTTGGTTCCTCTTCGTCGCCATGGTGGCGGGTAAGCATGATCCCAAACAGCATGATGATTGTAATCGCGCCGGAATAGATCATTACTTGGACAACCGCTACGAATTCGGCGGACAGCAAAACATAGATACCTGCGATACTGACGAACGTAAAGACGAGCGCAACGACCATGTGGATGACCCTGGTGAGGTTCAATAAAAGCACGCCGCCGATTACCGCCACTAAAGCAAGTGACATAAACGCAAAAAATTCGCCTGTTAACGTCATGCTTTATTCACCTTCCGTATATTCTCATCATTTTCGTCAAGCCATTCCAGGTTCTTAAATAAATCATCCCGACTGTATTCAGCAAGCTCAAAGTTGTTCGTCATGATGATCGCTTCAGTCGGGCAAACTTCTGTGCATAGGTCACAGAGGATACAAAGCTCGAAGTTGATATCATACGTATCAATGATCTTGCCTTTTTTCGTTGGATCAGGATGCTTTTTACCAGTCAAATTAATGCACTCTGTCGGACAGATATTGGCACACTGGTTGCAGACGATGCATTTTTCGGGATAAAACTTCTGGATTCCGCGGAACCGGTCAGGAAGCGGAATGGGTTGATTTGGATAATCATAAGTAAGCTTTTCGCGAGTCAATTGTTTAAGGGTATAAGCTAATCCTTTAGTCCATCCTAGCACGTTATTCACCCCTTTAATGCAGGAAGCAGTGCTGCTTCCATTCCTATTTTAGAAAAAGTTATTGAAAAATTCTTTGATCAATGCCGTCAGGAAGATGTTTGCCAATGCAACCGGCAAAAGCACTTTCCATGCGAACTCCATCAATTGGTCAGCGCGGATACGCGGGAACGTAGCACGGAACCAGATGAGGATGTAGACGACAAGGCTGAATTTCAGCGCGAACCACACAGCTCCTGGTATGAAGCCGAGGAATGGCAACGGCAGCCAGCCTCCAAGGAATAATACGGTGATCAAAGCTGACATTGCGAACATATACACATATTCAGCAAGCATGAACATTGCCCAGCGGAAGCCAGAGTACTCCGTATGGAAACCGGCAACAAGCTCGTTTTCCGCTTCGGCAAGGTCGAATGGCACCCTGTTCAATTCAGCAGTAGCTGCAATGAAGAACACGATGAACGCGATTGGCTGCCATAGGATGAACCAGCCGTTCTCCTGCTGTGTTGCAACGATTTCATTCAGGTTAAGGCTGCCTGAAAGCAATATAATGCCCAGCATGCTCATGACAAGAGGGATTTCATAGGAAATCATCTGTGCAGCGGCACGCATACCGCCAAGCAGGGAATACTTATTGTTCGATGCCCAGCCTGCCATCAGCATCCCGACGATTGATAGTCCGGAGATTGCGACGTAATACAGGGCACCGACATTCAAGTCAGCAAATTGCAATTTGTCTGTCATCGGAATCGTCGCCATGACCATGAAGGAAGGTGCGAATGCGATGACTGGTGCAATGATGAATAGCGGTTTATCCGCAGCTTTCGGAATTAAATCTTCTTTTACAAGAAGCTTTAGAACGTCGGCTACCGATTGCAAGAGTCCCCATTTACCGCCGACATGTGATGGACCGTAACGGCCCTGCATAAAACCAAGTACTTTCCTCTCGGCCAAAATCGCCATCGTTACGAATCCGAGGATTACGAGCAATAGGACGACTGCCAGGACAAAGAAAATACTGAAGTTCAATAGGCCTGCGCTTGATTCGAGAAGATCCTGAACCATTAACCGTCTACCTCCCCAAGAACGATATCAACCGCTCCTAAAATAGCAATCAGATTAGAAATGCTTTCACCTTCAAGCAGTTTAGGAAGGATTTGCAGATTGTAGAAGCTCGGTCTTCTGAATTTCAGACGGTATGGTTCTTTCTTGCCGTCGCTGGATATGTAACAGCCGATTTCGCCTCTGGAGCCTTCGATCCGGACAAACGCTTCCCCTTTTGGAGCCTTGATGATCTTTGGAACCTTGGCCATGATCTCTCCCTCTTTCGGGAACTGCTGCACAGCCTGTTCGATGATTTTAAGAGATTCTTCGATTTCGCCCATCCTTACATGATAACGGGCGAGTGCATCGCCTTCGTCGCGTGTGACAACGTCGAAGTCGAAGCGGTCATAGATTGAATACGGCTCATCCTTGCGCAAATCCCATTTAACGCCGGTTGAGCGAAGGTTTGCGCCACTCAATGAATAGTTGATTGCGTCTTCCTTTGTATAAGTACCGATGTTCTTCGTACGGTTAAGGAAGATTTCATTTCCTGATACAAGCTGGTGATAGCCTTTCAGCTGTCCTCTCAGATAAGGGACGAATTCTGCTACCTTCTCAAGCCAGCCTTCAGGAGCGTCCCATTTAACGCCGCCTACACGCATATAGTTAAATGTCAGGCGCGCACCAGACAATTCGTTCAGCAGGTTCAGGATCATCTCGCGGTCACGGAAAGCATAAAGCAATGGGCTTGTCGCACCGAAGTCGAGGATGAATGTTCCCCACCACAGCAAGTGGCTGGCAACCCTGTTCAATTCCATCGCAAGTACCCTTAAGTACTCAGCGCGTTCCGGCACCTGGACGCCCATCATCGTTTCCACTGCGTGGCAGATGACGTAGTTGTTCGTCATTGCTGAAACATAGTCCATCCGGTCTGTATACGGAATGATTTGTGTGTATTGCAGGTTTTCGGCAAGCTTCTCAGTCCCGCGATGCAAATATCCGATGACCGGTTTTGCTTCAACGATAATCTCACCGTCAATTTTAAGAACGAGGCGGAATACACCGTGCGTACTAGGGTGCTGCGGGCCCACGTTCAAGAGCATTTCTTCTGTGCGTATCACGGGCTACACCTCCACATCATACGGTTCATAGTCTTTTCTTAACGGGTGGCCTACCCAGTCTTCACCAAGCATGATGCGATGGAGGTTAGGATGGCCTTCGAATTTGATTCCAAGCAGGTCATATGCCTCACACTCAGGCCAGTTCGCTCCTGCCCACAGGCGAGATACTGATTCAATGACAGGCTCATCCCGGTCAAGCTTGACCTTCAATGCGACGGACTGTCTGTTTTTGTATGAGTACAAGTGAACATACACTTCCATATGTGTCTGGAAATCGGTGCCGTGAATCTCTGATAGATAATCAAATCCAAGCAGTTCGTTGTATTTCAGGAATTCAGCTAGTCGATAGTAGCTTTCTTTCCTGGCGACAAGCGTCGGGACATCCTTTGAAAGAGGGTTAATATACGAATCTTCCAAAATGTCATCGCCTAGGTTGTCTGTGATCACTTTTACGTACTTATCCAAGTATGGCTGATTTGGAGAAGGTTTCTTCTCTTCAGCCGGTTCTTCTGCTCCAGCTGTCGCGCCGGCCGCGGCTTTAGCTTTCATGGCTGCTGCTGCTTTCGCCTTCGCTGCGGCAATCGCTTTCGCTTTCTCATCGTCAGCCGATCCTCCGCCTGCTGCTGCTTTTGCTTTTGCAGCTGCTGCTGCCTTTGCTTTCGCTACCGCTGCGGCTTTCTTCTTCGCTAGATCTTCTTCATCGCCTGATGAATCGTCTGTTCCTTCGCCTGCCTCTGCCTTTGCTTTCAATTTCGCTGCCGCTGCTGCCTTTGCTTTTGCCACCGCTGCGGCTTTCTTCTTCGCTAGATCTTCTTCATCATCGCCTGATGATGCAGTTGATCCTTCGCCCGCCTCGGCTTTAGCTTTCAATTTCGCTGCCGCTGCTGCCTTCGCTTTGGCCACCGCTGCGGCTTTCTTCTTCGCGAGGTCATCGTCGTCTCCTGATGCAGTCTCTGTCGCCGCAGGAGCTTCTGAACCAGTGTTCGCTTCAAGCTGGCCAGTCGCCTTCATTTTTGCCAGTGCGGCTGCTTTCGCCTTTGCTGCCGCTGCAGCTTTCTTTTTGGCCAATTCAGCATCTTGTCCTTCGACGAGAGCTGAAACCTCTTCTTTAGGTTCAGGAGCCACCGGGGCTTCACCAGCCTGCGCATTCGCTTTCATCTTTGCCATTGCTGCAGCTTTGGCTTTTGCTGCTGCCGCTGCTTTCTTCTTTGCGAGGTCTGCATCATCACTCGTTGCAGCTGCCTCGGTTTTTTTTACTTCAGGTTCTGCGACTTCGTCGGCAACCTGTTTCGGGTCGTTTCCTTCCCCAGCTTGTTTGTCGGCCTGGCGCTGCTTTGCCAGCTCCTTCGCTTTTGCCGCTGCTTCTTTCTTTATCTGCTCTAAATCCTTTTCCCCGCTCATCGGTTAGATCACCTTCTTCCCGGTTTTCGCCTCGTAACGGATTTTTTCTTTCAATTTATTAATCCCGTAAATTAAAGCTGCTGGATTCGGCGGGCATCCTGGTATGTAAACATCGACCGGCACGATTTGGTCGACCCCTTTGACAACTGAGTATGATTTTACATATGGACCGCCTGCTGTTGCGCATGATCCCATGGCAATGACCCATTTTGGTTCTGCCAGCTGGTCATACAGCCTGCGGACTGTCGGAGCCATTTTCTTCGTAACCGTACCTGACACGATCATGACATCGGATTGACGCGGAGAATTCCGGTAGAATGTTCCGAAACGGTCCAGGTCATAGTGAGCCGAACTGGATGCCATCATTTCGATCGCGCAGCATGCAAGTCCGAATGTCATCGGCCACATAGAATTGCTTCGCGCCCAGCCTTTAACCTGTTCAAGCGTTGTCACGAATACATTTCTTTGGAGTTCTGCCATTTCTTCTGGTGAAAAATCATCCAATTTTAAATCCATTTTAGCACCTTCTTTTTCCATGCATAGATGAGTCCGATGAGAAGCAATACGACGAAGATCAGCATTTCAATCAACGCAAAGATTCCCAGTTTCTCATAGGCAACAGCCCATGGATACAAGAATACTGTTTCTACATCAAAAATAACGAACATAAGGGCAAACACATAATAACGGACGTTAAACTGTACACGCGCATCGCTGAACGGCACCATTCCGCTCTCGTAGGTGGTATATTTCCGCTCGTCCTTCTTGTATTTCGGCCGCAGAAGTTTTGCAGCAAACAAGGCAACGACTGGAAGCAATACCCCGAGACATAGGAACACAAAGACTATCAAATAGTTATTTTGATATAGATTCAACTGTTCCATGCCCATCCCTCCAATGTTGTAAAATTTTCATACTTATCAAACTTGTAACCGATAACAATTATACCATTGTTACAATAGTGTGTCGACAAGCCTTTGAACAAACTGGCAACCTTCTTCCATAGCATTTTCAATAGATAAATAGGGGCAAGAATGACTTGGTTGGACTGTCAGATTGAGCCGTCCCCTTCCATACTTAGTTGCGTTGAAAGGAATTTATTCTTCTTGTTTTGATTAGAGGATGAAAGCGGTCAAATTTCAGGAAGGTGCAGCCGCCTGAAACAACGCTCAAACTGTTGCTGTAAAATGCATTCAACACACGGAATTGGCAATCGGTTACATTCTATATTAAAAACCAAAGTCGATTCGCTTGTCAGTGACGTTTATCAACATTTTTATATTAGGTGCAGGGTACTTTCATAGCAAAAAAACATCAGATTTTCTAATAGGAGACATTTTGGAGAGATAATAAATGGACATATTTCGAAAAAGTCCTTACTTACTCCTGAAAAATTTGAAATTCTAAGGCGTAATCCACATAATCATTAATTTTTTCGTTTTTCCCTCCATTATCGAGGTTCTCAAAGTGTTTATTGTGGGATTTTTTTTCAGAGGATATTTTTAATAGCGATTTCTTTAATTTTTAGCGAAAATAAAAATATTTTAGCGAATTCTTCTTTTCTATAGCGAAACGGAAGACAGTCCCATATTTACAAGTAATCTGTAAAGGGATTGACCTAAAGTCAAAATTACTAATAATAAAAAACACCCTCCAGCATCGCCGGAGGGTGTTGGTCGTATCATTAAAATTAAATCCTGCGTTCAGCAACTGAAATACGGTTGATCGCACGCTGCAGGGCAAGTTCTGCACGCTTGAAGTCGATGTTCTCCTGCTTTCTTTCATGCAGGCGGCTTTCAGCGCGTTCTTTTGCTCTCAGTGCACGTTCAAGATCGATTTCAGAGGATTGTTCAGCGGATTGAGCAAGGATTGTTACCTTGTCGGGACGGACTTCAAGGAAGCCTCCGCTGACCGCAATGAACTCGGAATTGCTGCCATTTTTTAAACGGACAGCGCCAATTTGTAGCGGTGCAACCATTGGAATGTGACCTGGCAAGATTCCAAGCTCGCCTGTGCTCGCTTTTGTGCTTACCATTTCAACATCTGATTCATACACCGGCCCATCGGGAGTAACAACACTGACTTTAATCGTCTTCATTTTTTACCCTCCTGGTCCGTTATTAGACCTCTACACCCATACGTTTTGCATTCTCGATAACTTCTTCGATTCGGCCAACTAGGCGGAATGCATCTTCTGGAAGGTGGTCATATTTGCCGTCAAGGATTTCAGCGAAACCTTTAACTGTTTCTTTAACTGGCACGTAAGATCCTGGCTGTCCTGTGAACTGCTCGGCTACGTGGAAGTTTTGAGATAGATAGAACTGGACACGGCGAGCGCGGTGAACGATCAGCTTATCTTCATCAGAAAGCTCGTCCATACCAAGGATCGCGATGATGTCCTGAAGTTCTCTGTAACGCTGCAATGTTTGCTGTACGCGGCGAGCAACTGAATAGTGCTCTTCGCCGACGATTTCAGGTGTCAATGCACGTGAAGTCGAAGCAAGTGGATCCACCGCAGGGTAGATACCCATTTCAGAAAGCTTACGCTCAAGGTTCGTTGTTGCATCCAAGTGAGCGAATGTTGTAGCCGGAGCCGGGTCAGTGTAGTCATCGGCTGGTACATAGATCGCTTGGATGGAAGTAACAGAACCTACGTTAGTAGATGTGATCCGTTCCTGTAATTTACCCATTTCTGTAGCAAGAGTCGGCTGGTAACCTACCGCTGATGGCATACGGCCAAGTAGCGCGGAAACCTCAGAACCTGCTTGTGTGAAACGGAAGATGTTATCCATGAAGAAAAGAACATCCTGTCCTTGCTCATCACGGAAATATTCAGCCATTGTCAAACCAGTCAGTGCAACACGCATACGTGCTCCTGGCGGCTCGTTCATCTGTCCGAATACCATCGCTGTTTGCTTGATAACGCCTGAATCCGTCATTTCGTGGTAAAGGTCATTACCTTCACGTGTACGCTCACCAACACCTGCGAATACAGAGATACCGCTGTGCTCTTGAGCGATGTTGTTGATCAATTCCTGGATTAATACAGTTTTACCTACACCGGCACCACCGAACAATCCGATCTTACCACCCTTGATATATGGAGCAAGAAGGTCAACTACCTTAATACCTGTCTCAAGGATTTCAACCTCAGTAGAAAGCTGTTCGAAAGTTGGAGCTTCCCTGTGGATTGAATCGCGGCGTGAATCAGCAGCGATTGGAGCATCAAGGTCGATTGACTCACCCAATACGTTGAATACACGTCCTAGTGTTACATCCCCAACTGGAACGGAGATGGCAGCACCTGTATCTACTACTTCCACTCCACGCTTAAGGCCGTCTGTGGAAGACATCGCGATTGTACGAACTGTGTCATCACCTAAGTGAATCGCTACTTCAAGAGTTAGTTCGACGTTAACATCCGCGTCGTTACTTACAATTTTCAAAGCGTTATAGATCTCTGGAAGATTGCCGCTTTCAAACTTTACGTCAACAACCGGACCCATAACCTGGAGAACGCGTCCTTTGTTCATCTTGTTCCCTCCTATCGTACTTGTTCAAATATATACATCATGATGGGATGCAGCTTCATGCCACATCCCCGTTTGTCATCGAAATATCAAGTGGCGGGAGCCAATGATAAAATCTATTCGAGCGCTGCAGCTCCACCGACGATTTCGGTGATTTCCTGGGTAATGGCAGCCTGACGCGCACGGTTGTAGCTCAAGCTGAGTGAATTGATCAGCTCTTTCGCGTTGTCCGTTGCGTTTCTCATGGCTGTCATACGAGCAGCGTGTTCACTTGCCTTACTGTCAAGCAGTGCACCGTAGATCAAGCTTTCTGCGTATTGAGGCAAGAGAACTTCCAGGATCTCCTCAGCGTTTGGTTCGAATTCATAAGATGTAAGTTTTGTTGAAGTACCAGCAATATCCGTAAGCGGAAGGAGCTTCTTCTCCGTTACATCTTGTGAAATCGCGCTGACATAATGACTGTAGTAAATATATAGTTCATCAAATGTTCCATCTGAGAACATGCCAACAGTGCTGCTGGCGATATCCTTGATCTCAGAGAAGGACGGCTGGTCCGCAATCCCGACGATATCAAGGACAACGTTCATGCCACGGCTTTGGAAAAAGTCACGGCCTACGCGCCCGATCGCGATGATTGCAAACTCATCATTTGATTTATGGCGTTGTTGGATTGTCTGATACAGCTGGCGAAGAACGTTACTGTTGTAAGCTCCTGCTAGTCCGCGATCAGATGTAATCACTAGATATCCCGTCTTCTTGACTGGACGGCTGTTCAGCATTGGATGATTGGAATCCTTGCTGCCCATTGCGATGGAGGCAGTCACTTCCTGGATTTTTTCCATGTAAGGGACGAATGCTTTCGCGTTCATGACTCCACGGTTCCATTTAGCTGCGGATACCATTTCCATTGCCTTGGTAATCTGGCTCGTCTTTTTAGTCGAAGTAATACGGTTTTTTATATCGCGTAAAGATGCCATTTCGGTTCTCACCACCCTTTTTTCAAAGATTGTTAGTCCAAGGTCAAGCAGGACCAGCTAGCTGTTTAGTGTCTGGCTGGCGCTGCTTCACATGTCCAGCTTCTGCGCCGAGGCACATCCGCTTTTCAATTTACTCAGATACTGCAAACGTCTTTTTGAAGTCGTTGATTGCAGCAGCCATATCGTCGTCGGAAGGAAGTTCCTTCGTAGTGCGGATATGGTCTAACACTTCTTTGCGGTTGTGGTCTAACCATGTAAGGAATTCAGCTTCGAAGCGGCGGATATCCTGCAATGGAATCTCATCCAAGAAGCCGCGAGTCAATGCATATAGGATCGCTACTTGTTTTTCAACAGAAAGCGGCTTGTTCAGGTCTTGCTTAAGGACTTCTACCGTACGTGCACCGCGGTTCAGTTTCGCTTGAGTTGCTTTGTCAAGGTCAGAACCGAACTGAGCAAATGCTTCCAATTCACGGTATGAAGCAAGGTCAAGACGAAGTGTACCAGATACCTTCTTCATCGCTTTGATTTGAGCGGATCCACCTACACGGGATACAGAAAGACCTGCGTTGATCGCTGGACGTACGCCAGAGAAGAATAGGTCAGACTGCAAGAAGATCTGTCCGTCTGTGATTGAGATAACGTTCGTTGGAATGTAAGCAGATACGTCGCCTGCTTGTGTTTCAATGAACGGAAGTGCTGTGATTGAACCTGCGCCTTTAGCGTCGCTCAACTTAGCAGCACGCTCTAGTAAGCGTGAGTGCAAGTAGAATACATCCCCTGGGTAAGCTTCGCGGCCTGGAGGACGGCGAAGTAGCAAGGAAAGTTCACGGTATGCAGCCGCTTGTTTAGAAAGATCATCATATACTACAAGCACGTGCTTACCTTCGTACATGAATTCTTCCGCCATCGTTACACCAGCGTAAGGAGCTAGGTATAAGAGTGGAGCAGGCTGTGATGCAGATGCTGTAACAACGATAGAATATTCTAACGCGCCGTGCTTACGGAGAGTTTCAACCGCATTACGTACAGTTGATTCTTTCTGTCCGATTGCAACGTAGATACAGATCATGTCCTGGCCTTTTTGGTTAAGGATTGTATCGATCGCTACAGACGTTTTACCAGTCTGGCGGTCACCGATGATCAACTCACGCTGTCCGCGGCCGATTGGAACAAGAGCGTCGATCGCCTTGATACCAGTCTGCAACGGCTCATGAACTGATTTACGGTCCATTACGCCTGGTGCATTGTATTCGATCGGACGAGTTTTCGTTGTATTGATTGGACCCATGCCGTCAACTGGCTGTCCAAGTGGGTTAACTACGCGGCCGATAAGCTGTTCCCCAACAGGAACCTCCATGATGCGGCCCGTACGGCGTACCTCGTCACCTTCGCGGATGTCCGTGAAAGGTCCAAGGATAATGATACCGACGTTATTTTCTTCAAGGTTTTGTGCCATACCCATAACGCCGTTTGAAAATTCAACAAGTTCTCCAGCCATGACATTGTCGAGGCCATGAGCACGGGCGATACCGTCACCAACACTGATAACTGTACCCACATCACTCACTTGAATTTCCGACTGATAATTTTCGATTTGCGATTTTATCAGCGCACTGATTTCTTCAGCTTTGATGCTCATGAGTTTCACCCCTATCTACGAATCTTAGCCTAGCAATTTACGTTCTAAACGATCTAGCTTGCCTCGCAAGCTGCCGTCAAAAATGCGATTTCCAATGCGAAGCTTTACGCCTCCGAGCAAATTGGAATCCACAATGTTTTCGATTTGAAGTGTCTGCTTGCCAACCTGCGGCGCGAACGCAGCCGAAATAGCTTCAGCTTGTTCTGCAGTAAGCGGCTGGACACTGTAAACTTTCGCTTCAGCAACACCTTTTGCATCATTTGCAAGGGCGATGAACTGCTCAGCGACTTCTGCGATCTGGTCTTCGCGGTGGCGGTCAACCAGGATCATCAGTGTGTTAAGTACATATGTGCTTGCTGTTCCGAATGCTTGTTTTAAAAGCTCTTTCTTCTTTTCATTAGAAAGCTTAGGAGACTTTAAAAAGACAGTCAGTTCAGGTGTGTTCGTTACAACTTCTTTCACTGCGCGAAGCTCTTCCTCAACTTGAGCAAGAACCTGCTTTTCAGAAGCGATCTGGAAAAGTGCCAGGGCATAGCGCTTTGCTACTGTCGAGTTGCTCATCGGGCATTACCCGCCTCTTGAATGTATTCATTGATGAGTTTCGCCTGGTCAGCAGCTGAAATTTCCTTTTCGATTACTTTAGAAGCAATCAATACAGAAAGTGATGCAACTTGTTCGCGGATTGCAGCGACAGCCTGCTCTTTCTGCTGTTCAATTTCAAGCTTTGCAGCTTCTTTGATTCTGTCAGATTCAGTGCGTGCAAGTGCAATGATTTCATCACGCTGTACATCGCCCTGTTTCTTAGCATTTTCAATAAGGCCCTGTGCTTCTGTGCGTGCCTGCTTAAGCATTTCACGCTGTTCTTCCAAAAGTTTATGCGCTTCAGCACGGCTCTTTTCAGCCGCTCCGATTTCGCCAGCGATGTGCTCTTCACGTTCCTTCATGATGCCCATCAATGGACCCCAAGCGAACTTCTTGAGCAATGCTAACAAAACGAGGAACATAATCAGCTGGAATAAGATATCTCCTGTGTTCAAGCCACCGTGTGCTCCTTCAGTAGCTGCTCCCAATACTAAAAAATTCATTGTTAACACCCTCGATTCACTCCCTTCAAGAGTTGTTCCGTGATTTCAAAAGCGTAAGCGCTTAGTTCAGCCATAACAGGCATAAGACGACGCGCTGCGGACGGCCTGTCTGCAAAGAGCAGGCTTGCCCATTTTTATATCAAACGATTGTTTGTGTTCATTTTCAAAAAGAGCTTACATAATAGAATGGCGAAGGTTCGCGCGGAATGATCTTCGCCATTGCTTTGTGTTTATCGATTATTCAGCGCCAATAACCATGAACGCGATAACTACAGCGATGATAGGAATCGCTTCAACCAATGCAACCCCGATGAACATTGTAGTTTGAAGCATACCTTTAGCTTCTGGCTGGCGAGCCATACCTTCTACTGTACGTGATACGATCAAACCGTTACCAATACCTGCACCAAGTGCTGCTAAACCGATTGCGATTGCTGCTGCTAAAAGACCCATTATAAAGTTCCTCCTTTAATGTATGAAAAAATAGTTTTTTAAAAAGTTTTGTCCATTAAATGAACAGGTATATATTAATGGTCATGGCTCACTTTATGAGAGAGATAAACCATCGTTAACATTGTGAAGATGAACGCCTGGATTCCACCGACGAAAACGGAGAATCCTTGCCAAGCAAGCATTGGAATGATTGCGGCCAAATGTCCGCCTACTCCAGTTGCGAGTCCGGCTGCAAGCAGGGAAAGTAGAATTTCACCCGCGTAAATGTTTCCGTAAAGACGGAGACCAAGAGTAAGCGTATTTGCGAACTCTTCAATGATTTTGATCGGGAACATAAACCAGAATGGTTTGAAGAATTCCTTCCCGTATTCAGCAGTCCCCTTCAGCTTGACACCATAGTAGTGGGATAAACCTACAACCATGACTGCAAGAGTCAGAGTGATGACTGGGTCAGCTGTTGGTGATTTCCACCAAAGCACACCGTCATAAGTGACTGAGAATGGAAGTCCTAGCATGTTGGAAACAAAGACGTACATCATCAATGTAATACCAAGCACGTGGAATCTTCCCCCGTCTTTCCAGTCCATCGCACTGTTGATGATTCCTTTTACAAAGTCCATTACCCATTCCATGAAGTTCTGGATCCCTGTCGGTTTCATCGCTAGATTGCGAGTGGAAAGAACTGCGATGATGAAAACGATAGCGGATGCTACAGTGATCATCAGCATATTTGCCAGGTTAAAATTAAGCCCTAAAAAATCAACTATTGGGGCTCCATGTGCCATAAATATTCACCTCTCTTCCCCGCTATTTACGTTTATGAAAAGACTGGACAAAAAAATCTATCATAATGACAATATAGGATGTCATTAATCCCAAAACGGAAAAAATAAGACTTATGCGATCTGGATATTTCATCGCAATGATGACTACAAGCGCACCAGTTGCGAGCCTCGAAACGAATCCAAGTGAACGCACCTTCTTCCCCTGCAAAACCGAGTCCCCAAAACGATCCATTTTCCTTGTGAGCTGCCATAAATTGAACAAACCAAGGCTTGTACCAAAAATCAATCCGGCAAATTCAGATTGATAGCTTGTAAAAGCATACCCTAGTACGTACAGCGACAACAAGGTAAATATGTATTTTCGATAACGTTGGAACATATCCTTAATTTCCATTTACGGCTTAGTCTCCCGAGAAGAAGTGTTGGACGAGGCGGAGCATGGCATATACACCTGCCGCCAATCCGATCAGCAATCCGAATATTAAGAAAAGCGGGTCTGTACCAAGGGTACGGTCGAGCCATCTGCCGGAAAAAATGCCAATTAAAATGGAACCTACCAATTGAGATAGTATAGCGGACATGAGTGCCATCGCTTTATATGGGTGGCGGTTGTTTCGGCGCATAAAAAACGCATCCTCGCTATTGAGAATGGACGAATCAGGGGGTGAAAAATATTTTTCGAAAAAACAAAAATTTTCACTTAAAAAAGCTTGCAAATCAACATTGAAAACCTTATCATTTTATGCCCTTTGTAAGCATACAATAGGCTATTGTCAATGTCAATCCATTGGGGTGAAAAAATTCACAAAGTTTTCACTGTGAATATATGCCATAAAATCTATTCTGAAATTATATTATAAAAACAAGGCCGGAAGGAAAATCACCTTCTTCCAGCCCTGTTTTCTTTCTGATTTTTGCTGATTGTGACCACCGCATCGATGGTACTTTCGCGACCAGCTTTTTTAGCAAAAACCTTGGCTAGATATACTCCATCCTGTGGCAGATCTTCATTCGGTATTTCCTTCGAAATCATCCCGTTTTCCATTTTCCTTCCCCAGTCCAGAAACCCGACAAAGCGGTACTGATCCGGATCGAACAGGGCGATGCCGAACTCATCGGCCCCTCCAGGCAGATAGACTTCATATCGATAAGCATCCCCATTGTCTGCTGGTGCAAAATCGAAGCCCATCACTCGTGGATAATCTGGTTCCTCAAGGACATACAAGTAAGGAATCCTGATCTTAATTTTTCCATCGTTTAAAATCAGGCTGCCATCGTGTATTTTATCCTTTAAATGTTCTGGGCTGACCTTCATCGCCACATCAACTTTTTTCACTTCATTAGGTTCTAGAGTAAAAGTAAAGGGCAGCTCCCATTCGATGCCGTTTTCACTTTTTGGAACGGAGAATGAGTAGCTCTTTGTACTTTTACTTATATTCTTAACTTCAAGCTTCGAACTGTGGCGGTGCATATTATCCGCTAGCTGAAATTTTCCGAATTGCAGCGACCCGGGAATCACCAGACTCTCCGCCTTGATTGCCGCTTCAGTCTGAATTCTGCCCGCCCCCTGTTCGAACGTTCTGTACGTCTTACCATTCAGGTCGGCAATCTGCTGGGCTGTATTCATGATCGCTGCTTTGATTTCATCCGGGCTCCATTCCGGGTGCGCCTGTTTAATGAGGGCTGCGGCACCTGCGACATGTGGAGCAGCCATGCTTGTACCCTGAAGAGAAAGGTATCCTCCGGGAATCGTACTGTTGATCGCCACACCAGGAGCGACGATATCCGGCTTGATGTCCCATGTTACTGTCACCGGACCGCGTGAGCTGAAGTCGGCAAGAATATCTTTTTCTTCTATTAAATCTGTCCGGATCAGCATTGGCCCTCTTTCAAGCTGTTTTTTCAATGCCAATCCTTCCCCTTTGCTGATTGCCGCAATCGGGATTGGCAGGCTTTCCTCGAGGTTGCCGAAGAACGTCCCTTTCGTGTTGTTATAGATAATGACCGCGAGCGCTCCTGCTTCAAGGGCATTCTTCGCTTTTTCGGTAAAAGTCAGTGTTCCCCTCTCGACTAAAACGACCTTGTCCCTAACGTCTTTCATCTCTTTTTTGCTGCCCAATCCAGCGAACACAAGATTTTCACTCTGGGTAAGCTTCCATTTGTCCGAACCCTGCAAAAGCTCAAGCCTGATTTTTTGCTGTTGGCCAGGCGCTGTTATATAAGGAACTTGCATAGGCGGAGTAGAGGCACCGACCGAAATCGCTTTTGAAGCGGTACCCGGCGATCCGACTGTCCAGCGGTTAGGTCCGGAATTTCCAGATGAAGTGACGGCGACTATTCCATTTTCCACCGCTTTATTGAGGGCGAGGCTGATAGGCAGGTCAGGACCGTTCACATCGTTTCCGAGCGAAAGGTTCAGAACATCCACCTTGTCCTTGATCGCTTCATCAATCGCAGCGATTACCTGCTCTGTCGTTCCACTGCCGCCAGGACCAAGCGCTCGGTATGCCACAATTTTTGCATCAGGTGCCATTCCTCGCATTCTCCCATTTGCCGCGATGACTCCAGCCACATGCGTTCCATGCAGCGTACTCCTAAGCCCAAAACCCTTCGTTTCCATCGGGTCGTCATCTCCATCGACCAGGTCATGTCCTCCGGCAAAATTGCGGCGCAGATCAGGATGCTCATAATCAATTCCTGTATCAATCACCCCAATCGTCACTCCCTTGCCAGTCAAACGATTTCCTTTTTTATCGAGGATCCCGCGAACTTTTTCAGACCCAATCAGTTCGAAGTTATCGATGAAGCTGGAACTAGAACGATATCGAGCAGGAGGATGGGCTGAATTTTCAACTTTGTACGTGTTCACTTCTGATACTAGTTCAATATCATTTGAGTTCTCCAGCTGTTTCAGTTCGGTTACTGGCCCCTTGACAGAGTATCCATGGATCGCATGCCTGAAAACCCTGCGAAGTTTTGTGTTTTTTAGATTTTGGAGTTGAAGGCTGATTTCCTGTTCTGTTAATTGTTGTTTAGTCAAGACGATTGCAATTTTTTCGGCATGTGGATCTTCAGATGGAATCGGTGGATGCTGAAGTTTTACAGGCTGGAAGGCAGCGAGGATTGTTATTGAAAGAAAAATGAAGTAAAATTTATACTTTTTCATGAAAATAGCTCCCCCCTTTTGACTTAGCGTTTCATTTAATGGGGATTCGTATTCAGGTTACTTATTTGGTATATGAATTCCGCGAAACTAGAACGTAATTCCGCTATAACAACCCGGAATTCCGCGAAAACATGCCCCAATTCCGCTAACTAGAATTAGTCTAAATCCAAATGAATATAAAAAGCACCTCTTTTAAAGAGGTGCCTCAGTAGTCTTATTTCGTTCCAAATAAACGGTCGCCTGCATCTCCCAATCCAGGTACGATGTAGCCGTGGTCGTTCAGCTTCTCATCAAGTGCCGCGATGTAAATATCCACGTCAGGATGTGCTTCTTTTACCATTTCTACCCCTTCTGGAGCTGCGATCAAACACATGAATTTAATGTGCTTTGCGCCGCGCTTTTTCAGTGAGTTGATTGCTTCAACAGCAGATCCGCCTGTTGCCAGCATTGGGTCAACAACGATGAAATCACGCTCTTCGACGTCACTTGGAAGTTTTACATAGTATTCAACCGGCAATAATGTTTCTGGGTCACGGTAAAGGCCGATATGTCCGACCTTTGCAGCCGGAATCAATTTCAGGATGCCGTCAACCATTCCGATTCCTGCACGCAGGATAGGGATGATCCCAAGCTTTTTGCCGGAAAGTACTTTCGATTTGGTCTTTTCGACTGGTGTTTCAATTTCAATTTCCTCAAGCGGCATGTCACGCGTGATTTCGAAAGCCATCAGCGTTGCGACTTCGTCTACAAGCTCGCGGAACTCCTTTGTGCCTGTGCTCTTATCGCGGATATAAGTAAGTTTATGCTGGATCAATGGATGGTCAAATACGTATACTTTTGCCATGTTTATCGCTCCTTTTAAGGTAAATGAGTTGTGAACACCTGTCTGTTATATGTAAGATCTGTTGAATCACACTTCGTATAATTTTACAGAAAAACCTTTCCACAAGCAACCGCTTCAGACTATAGATTTTTTCCAGAAAAAACGGCCCCCATTCGATGAGGACCGCTGTCTGATTTCTCGGTGAAATTCCGTCTGCTCTTAACGCTCTGGATATAATTCAAATTTGCTGGTTAAATCTTCGACGCGTTTTTTGGCTTCTTCAAGCTTGGCTTCGTCTTCGTGATTTTTTAATGTGAAGGCGATCATTGATGCGATTTCGTCCATTTCTGCATGACCGAAGCCGCGGCTTGTGACGGCAGCTGTACCGATGCGGATCCCGCTTGTTACGAATGGGCTTTCAGGATCGAACGGGATTGTGTTTTTATTTACGGTGATTCCGATATCATCCAGTACTTTTTCGGCCACTTTCCCGGTTAAGCCGAGTGAGCGCAGGTCAACAAGCAATAAATGGTTGTCGGTTCCGTCAGAAACGAGGTCGATCCCTTCTTTTTTCAATCCTTCTGCAAGGCGGCTTGCGTTCGAGATGATATTTTCAGCGTATTCTTTAAAAGAATCCTGAAGCGCTTCGCCGAAAGCTACTGCTTTTGCAGCGATGACGTGCATAAGCGGCCCGCCCTGGATGCCAGGGAAGATGGATTTATCGATTTTCTTCGCGAATTCTTCTTTGCAGAGGATCATTCCGCCGCGCGGTCCGCGAAGTGTTTTATGAGTAGTCGTCGTAACAAAGTCAGCGTAAGGAACCGGATTCTGGTGCAGGCCGGCTGCGACCAATCCCGCGATGTGGGCCATATCGACCATCAAATACGAGCCAACTTCATCTGCGATTTCACGGAAACGCTTGAAGTCGATTGCTCTTGGATAGGCACTTGCACCGGCAACGATCAGTTTCGGCTTATGCTCACGCGCTTTTTCAAGAACGACATCATAGTTGATGACATGTGTCTCTTCATCGACACCGTACTCTACAAAGTTATACTGGATGCCGCTGAAGTTGACCGGGCTGCCGTGCGTCAGGTGTCCGCCATGAGACAGGTTCATCCCGAGGACAGTATCGCCCTGTTCAAGGATTGTAAAATAAACAGCCATATTCGCTTGTGCTCCTGAGTGCGGCTGGACGTTCACGTGCTCTGCACCGAATATTTCCTTCGCGCGGTCACGGGCAATATTTTCCGCAACATCGACATATTCACACCCGCCATAATAGCGGCGGCCTGGATAGCCTTCTGCATATTTATTGGTAAGTACAGACCCCTGCGCTTCCATGACTGCCTCGCTGACAAAGTTCTCTGATGCAATCAATTCGATTTTCGTGCGCTGGCGCTTTAATTCATCCTGGATTGATGCGTAAACCTGGCTGTCCTGCTGTGACAAGTGCTTCACTTGAGTTCCCCCTCTGATATGTATTGCTAGATTCCGTTATTAGAAAATTCATTCTTATTTTAGCCGATATTCTCTCGAAAGGAAAGGACGAAGGGGAAAAGTAGTGCTGAAAAATAGCATGGCTTCCCCTTCACAAATATCCTACTAACAGGACTCATTTTCCTTCTTCTGCTCATAAACCGCCCGGGCGCCGCCGATCAGCTTTGGCCTTGTTTTCGCGAGCGTAACGTGGGCATGTCCGATGCTTTTTTGCGGTACACGAACCGGGACGGCAACATGCTTCATCTGCATGCCAATCAATGTGTCGCCAATGTCGATTCCGGCGTCAGCTTTGATGAATTCTACGACCACAGCATCCTCAAGGTTTTGAAAGGCATAAGCAGCCATTGCCCCGCCAGCGTTCCTGACCGGGATCACTGTGACTTCATCCAGCTGCTTTTGTTTAGCCGTTTCCCGCTCGACGACGATCGCCCGGTTCAAATGCTCACAGCATTGGAATGCCAGCTTGACGCCTGTCTTCGCCTGCAGTTCCCGAAGCTGCCTGAATACCATTTCGGCAACTTCCTCTGTCCCAGCAGTTCCGATCCGCCGGCCAATAATTTCACTCGTGCTGCATCCTATCACCAGGATTTGACCTTTTTTCAATTGGACCTGTTCATCAAAATCAGTCAGTATCAAGTTCAATTCTGCTTCCCATTGTTCGATTGCCAGCGTAGACGCCTCCTTTTGAAAAAGGCTGGAATAAGTTATCCAGCCTGCTGTCATTTATTTATTCTCGTATTCTTTAATTTTTCCGACACGGTTCTCGTGACGGCCGCCTTCGAATTCAGTAGACAGCCATGCTGCCGCAATTTCCCGGGCAAGTCCCGCTCCGATGACGCGCTCGCCCATCGCAAGGACGTTGCTGTCATTATGCTGGCGTGTAGCCTTTGCACTGAATACATCATGAACCAAGGCACAGCGGATTCCTTTTACCTTATTCGCAGCAATGCTCATACCGATTCCTGTACCACAAATGAGGATCCCTTTATCAAACTCACCGTTCGCCACTTTTTCAGCAACCGGAAGCGCATAGTCTGGATAATCCACGGAAGTACCGCATTCGCAGCCGAAATCCTCGTATTGGATATTCATTTCGTCCATCAAGTTCTTAATTTCTTCGCGGATATTCACTCCGCCATGGTCTGAAGCAATTGCAACTCTCATTGTAAAATCCTCCTATGTGTTCCCGGCGTGCGGGGCGATCAATTCTATCGTTATTTTCTCATATTCGTTCGATTTTATAAAGAAATCGGGTCAGTTTACAATGTCTTCATCAAAATAAAAAACCACAGCATCAGCTGTGGTTCCATGTTATAGAGAAAACTTCGTGATCGTCTTTTTTAATTTTTCCGCTTGAGTCTTCAGTTCCACAGCTAACTCCTCGACATTGCCGATGACTTCTGCCTGCTGCTCAGCTGCTGATGCGACGCTTAGAGCTCCGGCTGAGGTTTCTTCTGAGATTGCCGCCATTTCCTGTGACTGTGTGGAGGTGTGCTGGATTGTTTCCATTTGTGTTTCAACGAGTCCGGTAATCGTATGGATGACCTCGGCCATCTCGTGGATGGTTTTCGTCATTTCATCGATGACCTGGTTCGTCTTCTCACCTTTTTTCGCCTCGCCATTGGCCGTTTCAACCTGTCTGCTAATTTGGCCGACGACATTCTGGACTTCAGTCTGAATGTTTTGGATCAGCTCAGAGATGCCCTGGACAGCACCCGCACTCTGGTCAGCGAGCTTCCTGACTTCCTCTGCAACGACAGCGAATCCTTTTCCATGTTCACCAGCTCTTGCTGCCTCAATTGAAGCGTTCAAAGCAAGCAAATTCGTTTGTGCCGCGATATCGCCCACCAGTTGGATGATTTGTTCGACTTTTGTCGCGTTTTCTTCCAGACGTTTCACCGTGCCAAGCGATTCGCGATTGTCATTGGCAAGTCTCTCGATACCGGAAATCAATGAGTGGATGGCATTCTTTGATTCCTGCAAGTCTTTTACCATTTCCACGGAAATCGATTCGGATGTCCGCGCTTTTTCCTGGACATCTTCAGCAATCCGGATGACTTCATCTACTGACTCTGCCGTGCTTTGTGTTGATAATGCAGAAGAGTCGGCCCCGGCAGCAATTTCCTTAATAGTCGTTGAGATGATCGATGCCTGCTCGGAGGCTGCTGCTGACTGTCCGGAAATCTGAATGACTTTTTCATTCGTCTCTTTGAAATTCGCATCAATCTGGCTGACCATTTCACGCAAGTTAGCCAGCATATTATTGAAGGCAAGTCCAAGTGAGCGGATTTCGTCATCCGATTTGGAAACCTCTGCATCCTCGCCAATTTCCCCCTGTGCCGCTCTTAACGCTGATTGCTCAAGCTTTTGCAGCGGCTTGATGATCAGGCCTGCTGCCATATACGCAAGGAAGCCGGACCAGAAAATCCCCATTCCAAGAACGGCTGCCGTATAGACGACTGATTCAACTTCAATGAATTTTTGGACGATAGGATGAAGGAAATAAATGAAAAATGCGCTTGTTGAATAAGTAATGATTGCCAACACAGTCGTCAGCAAAACCATTTTCTTTCTTAATCCCATTTTGTAGCTGCGTTTAGACCCCACTGATAATCCCCCTGAAAAAGTAATAAAAACTCCTTAAAGGTATTATCGGATTTTATCCACGATTCTTTCGATACTTTCTTGAATTTCTTTAAAAGCTTCGCGGTAGATTTGTTCATTTCCGCCGAAAGGATCTGCTACATCCGGATTTCCCTTCACTTCGGCAAACTCTTTCAATGTAAAAGTTTTATCAGCCGCACCTGTATGCTGGCTCAAAATCAGCGCTTTATGGCTTTGCGTCATCGTCAGGACCAATGTGGCCCAGTCGATGTCTGCCTTTGTCAAAGTTGTGGAGCGATGATCATGGCTGATGTTGTTTTCCCTGAGCACGATTTTTGCGTTGACTGAAGCTTCAGCACCATTCGGAGCATACACTCCTGCCGATTTCACTTCGACCCCGAGAAGCTGCTTGCTTTTCAAAATCGCTTCCGCCATCGGGCTGCGGCATGTATTTCCGGTGCAGACAAATAGGATGTTCGCCATGCTTTTCTCCCCCTGTGAGTGCTTTTATCCATTATAAGATAATCTTTGGTAGATTGATAAGAAAAGCGTAAGCGCCTTGGTCAGCCCCGACAAGCGCTGGAGGGCCTGACAGTGAAGTCGTTCTTTGACTTCATTGGCAGGACCGAAATCGAAAAGTGTAGCCGACTGCCCAGAAACGCAGAAACTGGAGACTCCGACAAAGAAGCGTTGTTTGCTTCTGCCGGCGGAGTTGAAGTTTCGGAGTTTCTAGGAGGCGAAACTAGACAAGCGTCTCGAGGGGCTAGGCGCTGGAGCTGGACATTTCTCGAAGTAAACTTATATTTTCTTATTTTATAAAAAAATACACCTGCTTAACAGGTGCATGAAAAAGTTTTATAGAGGAAGCAGGAGTTTGATTCCGAAAGCGAGCAAAATGCTGCCGCCCAATGCTTCACTGTATGTACCGAGCCAACCCTGCACTCTTCTCCCCACCAGGAGGCCTGCCCATGTAAGGACCATTGCCGCGACACCAAAACAAGTCAGCACAAGCAGAGTCCTTGCCCCGTATATTCCAAGCGTGAGACCTACCGAAAAACTATCAAGGCTGACGCTCAGGGCAAAAATAAATAACCCCTTGCCAACCGGAGTGATCAGACTTGTCTCATCTTCCTTAAAGCTGGCCCAGATCATCTGGACACCGAGCAAAATCAAGAGTAATCCCCCAATATACCCGGCAATCGCCCCGAACTGCTCGGACAAAAATCGGCCAGCTACCATTCCAAGCAAAGGCATCCAAACATGGAATAAACCAATCGTGACGCCAATTTTAAATATATGCCTTTTGGTCAGCCTGAACATGCCCATTCCGAGACCCACGGAAAATGCATCCATTCCTAATGCGAATGCCATCAAAATCAGAGTGATTAATTCACCGGCCATTGCTGCCATGTCTTCGCCCCCTCGGACTTGCTAATTCAGCATATGCACGTCCAAAGGGATTTAGAAGCATGGATGGATCAGGTTTTTCGCAAGCTGAAAAAGAAAGCGCCTCGAAAATCCGAAGCGCTTCTCTCACTCAGCTTTCTTTTTCAATAACCGGCAACCCCGATGCCTTGGAGAGGCGGTTCATGATTGCCTGGCCGACGCCTTCTTCCGGGAAGATTTCGCCGAAAATGATATCGAGGTCCTTCCGATTGAAGGTTCGCAACGTATCGTAGAGTGCTTCGGCGACTGTTTCCAGCCTATTTCTTTCCCCGCAGGCAATAACAGCATGTGCATCATAGAAATGTTCGTTTTCCTTCGTTGTCATCACGCCAACCTTCAAGCCTTCGATTCGCTTTTCATTCACCAGTTCCTGAATTTCCTCTCTCGTTCCTTTCACAAGGTAAAAGGGAGCATCTGGAGCATAATGGCGGTATTTCATGCCGGGGGATTTCGGCGCCTGTTCAGCATCTTTCAGCGCTGGATCGACCGTTACCTCGCCGACAACCGCTTCCAGCTGTTCTTTTGTCACTCCGCCTGGCCTTAAAATAGCCGGAATATCACCAGTGCAATCGACGACTGTGGATTCAAGGCCGACTCCGGTCGCGCCGCCATCGACGATTCCGGCAATCCTGCCTGTTAAATCGTCAGCAACATGCGACGCGGTCGTTGGGCTTGGCTTGCCTGACAAATTTGCGCTCGGTGCTGCAAGCGGCAGTCCACTTGCTTCAATCAGCGCTAATGCAACTGGATGGTCGGGCATCCTGACAGCAACCGTTGAGAGTCCAGCCGTTGCTTTTTCTGAAAGCGCGCCGTCCTTCTTTTCGAGAATGATCGTCAGCGGTCCTGGCCAGAAAGCATCCATCAATAACGCTGCCTTTTCAGGTATTTCTTTTACAAAGGAATGAATCTGCTCACGATTTGCAATATGAATGATCAACGGGTTATCCCCAGGTCTTCCTTTTGCTTCGAATATTTTCAAAACGGCTTCATCGCTTTCCGCGTTGCCGCCAAGGCCGTAAACCGTTTCTGTCGGAAAAGCGACGACTTCATTTTGTTTAAGATTTTGTGCAGCTTCGCTGATTTGTGGATATGTTTTTAAATTATCCACATTCTTATCCACTGTCCACATTTGTGTATCCATGTACATCCACCTTTTAATTCTGGGTCTTCTTTCGCTATACAAGTCTATTTCTATGAAAGTATAAAAGAAGAAGAAGGCGAACACAAGTTTTTATCCACAAATTGTGTATAATTTTAAGGAATCAGTGGATAACTTTGTGGATTAATCCACAATTCACAGAATAATTTTCATAATTGCAGAGTTATCCACAGTCAGTACTTGTTTTAAATGACTTTTTTCCAAAAGAGATGCTGGAAGATCAGATTGGTTCACCATCTCAAATCCTAAGCTGCTGAAAAAAGACACCGCACTCATTTTATTGGTCACAAGATATAATGCTTCGAGCTCCTGATTTTTCGCGGTCAGAAATGCCCGTTTAAATAGAAGCATTAAATCCGGCTGGGCGATTTGCGGCGAGACGACGAAAGAACGAAGCAATCCAGCTCTATCCACAGGCTCCACACCAAGGCAAGCTTTTAAATCTCCTGACTGGTTTTCCATAAGCGAGAAATTTTCAATTGAATCATTTAATCCTTCCGGGCTCACTCCCGCCTCTGTTAAAAATGCCTCAAGCTTCGGCAGGTCCTCTCTATTTGCACTTCTGATTTTCCACGTCATATCTTTCACCTCAAAATTTAGATTCTAGTAAAAGATATGAGAGAATTGCGGAAGTAGAACCAAAAAAGGCACGGCAGCATGATGATCGCTGCCGTGCATTTGTTGGCTTGATTTTTATTTAGCCTGTTTATCAGTCGTTGTTGCGAGAATTTCCGCCTTTACGTCCTATTTCCTCATAGAAGCTTCGGTCATGATTACCTGAAGTCGCTTCTCCGCCTTTGCGGCCGATCTCCTGGTAGAAGTCCTTGTCATGGCTTTGAGATGTTGCTTCGCCACCCTTGCGTCCGATTTCCTGGTAGAATTCGCTGTCATGGCTTTCAGCAGTAGCCTCTCCGCCTTTGCGGCCAATTTCCTGATAAAAGTCTTTGTCGTGATTGTTCGAAGTTGCTTCTCCGCCTTTACGGCCGATTTCCTGATAGAAGTCGCTTCCATGGTTCTGGCTTGTTGCCTCGCCGCCCATGCGTCCTCGTTCTTCACGTGACATCTTACCATTATTATTGTTCTTAGCCATCTTACTCATCCTCCTTGAAAATCTTAGTTTTGATGTTACACTCTCTTGAATATCCGGCATGCTCTTCTTTAAAACTGGATTTAAGAGAATGTAATTTGCTTGTTCAAACCTTGTAATATTTTTGGAAATTCTCACAGAAGTTTTGCCACTGCTTCCATGTATTTCTTAAAATAGTTTCCTATCTGTTAATAGTGAAAAATTCATCATTGAGTGATTTAGGTCACTATCTTACTTGCTGCGGATGGTTATAATAAATGAAATGAAATCCTTTTTCAGCAAAGGGGGAAACGGTATGGAGATTCAAACTATTTACGAACGGATCGGCGGAGACGAAGCAATCCGAAAGATCGTTGATACGTTTTATCCAAAGGTGTATGAAAACGAGTTGCTCAGTCCTTTATTCGAAGGCGATATAAATGAGATTAAAAGGAAACAGTGGATGTTCCTAACGCAATTGACAGGCGGCGGTCCGCTTTACAGTGAGGAATTTGGACCACCCAATATGAGGGCAAGACATATGCCTTTTGAAATTACTCCTGAACGGGCACAAGCCTGGCTGAAGCTGATGAACGAAACGCTGTCCGAAACAGGTTTGATCCAAACAGAGGGAGGAAAAGCATTGTTCGAGCGCCTGAGCCAGATTGCGCCTATCATGATTAATAGCCAGTGAGATAGGAATTTTTCAAGTTGGTCGATATAATTGCAAAAGTGGTCGATATATTCGGAAATGTGGTCGATATTTTCGAAGATGTGGTCGATATAGTTGAAAATCCGCTGATATATTTCAAAATGTGGTCGATATTTTATAAAAAGTGGTCGATATCTTCTAATACCGGCTGATATAACTTCCTACTTGTGATCTTCAAGTGATAAAAAGGCCCCTGCAAACTGCGCAGGGGCCTTTGTTTATCCAAATATCCTGTTCCAAATTTCAACCAGGAAGAAAGTGACTTCTACTTCTTCTTCCTCGCCGGATTCATAGACTGGTTTCTTGCTTTTTTTAGCTTCTTTTTTATCCTTACCCTTCTCGGCATCTGCATCTTCAGCTTCGTCTTCAGCGTCTGCTTTTACATCACCTTTGCTGTCGTTCTCATCGAAGCCTTCACTTGTTGCTTCACCGTTTGAAAAATCGAGGAAGCATAGCGGCGGATACAGGACGCACCACCAGTTTGCTCCTTCTCCTTCACCCAGGGTAATGAGAATTGCCTCGTATTCACCTGCTGGATAGAGGAACAGGCCGTATAGTTTAGTAGGAAACTGTACTTTATCAAACTCTGTTTTTACTGATTGCGTCGATCCTTGTTCTGCTACGACTTTTTCTGCGATGGCCTGGATTTCAGGCAACTTCGATTTGATCAGGTTTCTTGCGGCGTCAATCGAAGTCAGGTCCTTGACCCATTTGGTGATTTCCTTGTTCACTTCATCGCGGACAAGGCGCTTGATTTCCTGGTCCTTTTCCAAATCACTTTCTGCGAGGATCCTCAGCCGGATCGCTTCGTTCGGAATGACCATCGCTTCCTGTGCTGTCACTTCGTTTTTCGGTGTATATAAACTTATAATCGTACCTGCACATAATAAGAGTATGTATAATAAAGCTGCTGATTTTTTCATCATCATTTCTCGCACCGCCCCTTCACTAGTCACAGTGTGGACAGATTGATAGATTCTTAAACTAGTAATTTTGAAAAAAATTGGACCCCTTTATAATCAGGAGTCCAACTCAGCAAACACCAACCGGTCCTTGCCGTTTATATCAAAAACAACCTCAACCTTAGCACTCGGGAAGGTTCTTTCCAGCAGTGCGCGTACGGCTTCTCCCTGCCCGGCACCAATTTCAAAGCCAACCAGGGCTTTTTCTTTTAAAACAAGCGGCAGCTCTTCCATAAAGCGGCGGTAAAGGTCCAGTCCATCTTCTCCTGCAAAAAGCGCCATATGGGGCTCATGCTCGGTCACGATGTCTGACATCCATGCCTGGTCGCCAACCGGAATATATGGCGGATTCGATATGACAGCATCGACTTTTTTTCCATGTGCAATGAGCGGCTGCAAAAGGTCTCCATGGACAAACTCAATTTCTGCCCCTAATTGGCTGGCATTTTTACGGGCAACACCGAGGGCTTCTTCAGAAAGATCGATCGCGGTCATGTTCAATTCTGGCTTTTCAAGCTTCAACGTAACCGAAATCGCACCGCTGCCCGTCCCGACATCGACAAGTTCAATTTGCGCTCTCTCTGGGAAAAGCTGTTCCAGACGCTGAATCGTGCCGTAAACAAGCTCTTCCGTTTCTGGACGGGGAATCAACACATGCTCATTCACCTGAAAACGCCGGCCGTAAAACTCTTCTGAGCCCATGATATATTGTATCGGCTCACCAGCCGCATGCTTTTTTACCGCTGCCTGGAACTCCATCCATACTCCTTCATCCAAATCATCACGCATCATCATCAGCATCGAAGTGCGCGAAAGACCGGCAAAATGGCGCAGCAGAAGCTCGCCGGCAAATTCTTCGCGATTATGTTCTTTTAAAAAAGAAGAAGCCCAATTGAGGGCTTCAAACATTTTCACATTACTCATTGTTTGCACTCTCAAGTCTTTGAGACTGGTCTTCCATAATAAGAGCTTCAATGATTTCATTTAGCTTGCCCTGAAGGATCTGGTCAAGCTTCTGGATTGTCAGGCCGATGCGGTGGTCGGTCACACGGTTTTGCGGGAAGTTGTACGTACGGATCCGTTCAGAACGGTCGCCTGTACCTACGGCAGATTTACGAACCTGGTCGTATTCAGCCTGTGCTTCCTGCTGGAATTTATCATAGACGCGGGCACGAAGTACCTTCATCGCCTTGTCTTTATTTTTGTGCTGTGATTTTTCATCCTGGCACGATACGACAATTCCTGTTGGAATATGCGTCAGACGTACAGCTGACATTGTCGTGTTAACAGACTGTCCGCCAGCACCACTTGATGCAAATGCGTCAAAGCGGATGTCTTTATCATGCAGCTCGATTTCCACTTCTTCAGCTTCCGGAAGGCATGCAACCGTCGCAGTTGATGTATGGATCCGGCCGCCTGATTCTGTCTCTGGGACACGCTGTACGCGGTGTGCTCCATTTTCGAACTTCATCTTGGAATAAGCACCATTTCCGTTGATCATGAAAATGATTTCCTTAAAGCCGCCAACACCAGTCGTGCTCGCATCGATGACTTCAGTTTTCCAGCCCTGGGATTCCGCATAACGACTGTACATACGGTAAAGGTCGCCGGCAAACAATGCCGCTTCATCTCCTCCCGCAGCACCGCGGATTTCCATGATTACGTTCTTGTCATCATTAGGGTCTTTCGGGATCAGGAGAATTTTGATGCGCGCTTCAAGCTCTTCAATGCGCGGCTCAAGCTCGGAGATTTCCTCTTTTACCATTTCACGCATGTCAGCATCAAGCTTATCCTCTAACATCGCTTTCGCATCTGTCAGTTGTTCCTTAACTTCCTTATATTCACGGTAAGCCATGACCGTTTCCTGGATGTCAGACTGCTCCTTGGAAAACTCGCGGAGTTTCTTCGAATCATTGACAATTTCCGGGTCACTCAATAGCTCATTCAATCTTTCATAACGATCCTCAACAGCTTGAAGACGATCAAACACGGACATTCACCTCTATTTTTATATCCTTAGCATATGGATTAGAAAAGTTCATTTTCATGTAAAATTGCATAGCATAACATTCTAATTATAGTATAGGTGCTATCCTCAGTCAAAGCCATTATGCTAGAGAGGTTTCAATTGGAAAAAGCATGCCCCTGGCCGAGCATGCTTCGATGATACAAAAGTGCTACTCAATATCTACATTGATGTCATAGCGCGGCAAAGCTTTGGCCAGCTTGCTTCGCAATGTCTTTTCGGCATTTTCACGGTCTTTTCTGGTTACACGGCCTTCAAGCTGAGCTGTCACGTTCAACTCTCCGCCGTTGATCCAGATTGAACCCGGCTCATAGCCTGCCTCAGAAATGACGTCCTTCGCTTTTTGGACATCCTGGGAAAAACTATGATGGTTCTCATTATCGGTATTCAATAAATTCGGGTTCTGGTCGGTCATCGTCATGCCATCATCCTGGTCCCTCGCGAAATTAGGGCCATCACCGTGACGGACACCATCATCTTCTGTCGTCAAGTCCAGGCCAGCCTGGTCCTGATTTTTGTCATAGGTTGATTCATCGTTGTCCTGGACACATCCAGTAACCATAATCAAAGCTAACATCATCAGCATCATTATTTTTTTCAAATTATGGCACCTCCCGCTGTTAGCTTGCCCTCCTCTGCCCGGTACCATGCATCCACGAAAAAAGCAAAAAAATCCCCCCAAACAGGGAGGATTTCTTCATTTATGTTAAGCTTTCTGTCGTTTTCTCGATTTTCAGCTCGTTTGGTGATTTCGGTACTTCGTGATGATGCCTGCAGCGTGGCTCGTATGCTTCAGACGCACCTACGAGGATAACGGGATCATCATAAGAGGCCGGCTTGTCGTTGATCAAACGCTGTGTACGGCTTGATGGCGATCCGCAAACGGCACATACAGCCTGGAGCTTGGTCACAATTTCAGCAACAGCCATCAACGCAGGCATCTGGCCGAATGGCTCGCCGCGGAAATCCTGGTCAAGACCGGCAACGATGACGCGGTATCCGCTGTCTGCCAGGTGCTGGACAACCTGGAGGATTTCATTGTCAAAAAACTGGACTTCATCGATGGCAATCACATCGATATCTGGGTTGATATGCTTGAAAATATCAGTAGAGTTGGCAATAGGCTTTGCAGTAACTGCAGTTCCGTTGTGTGATACAACCGATTCCTCGCTGTAGCGGTTATCAATCGCAGGCTTGAAGACAGCAATTTTTTGCTTGGCAAATTGCGTTCTGCGCACGCGGCGGATCAGTTCTTCCGATTTGCCGGAAAACATGCTGCCGCAGATCAATTCGATCCAACCGCTTTGTTTCATAACGTACATGGTCGGCCTCTCCTTCCTCGATAAAAAAAATATAAGCTTTTTTCGTAATTTTACGGCTCTTTCCTGCCATAAAGGTACGAAAAAAGCCTGGTTAAAAGTTCGACACTTTTTTTCAGCTTTTTCCATTATAACAAAAAATGGCGCCGAATCCAGACAGAAAAATTAAGTTGGCAAAATTAAATTTTTATATATATGTACCCCAAAGTACATGGAATTATAGACAATAAAAAACAGGCAAGTCACAAAGCTTCTTGCCTGTTTTATCATTTCTTATATTACTGGTTGTTTTTAAGACCGTATTTCTTGTTGAAGCGGTCAACACGTCCGCCAGCTTCAGCAAACTTTTGACGTCCAGTATAGAATGGGTGGCACTCAGAGCAAGTTTCAACGCGAATCTCGTTCTTAACAGAACCAGTTTCGAATTCGTTTCCGCATGCGCAAGTCACCTTAACTGTTTTGTAGTTTGGATGAATTCCTGATTTCATTCTTTTCATCTCCTTCCGCCCTGAATCATATCCGAAACAGAGTTATAATCAACGGCGAACCTAGTTCATACCGTTTTTGTAAAAACACACTGTACTCAGTATAACAAGTACCTTTACTTTTTTCAAGCTTGTTTTACCTGCCATAAAAAGTAAATTAAGAGCGCTTTGTATTGCCCTTCATTTCCTCGCCAAGGACCGCAAAGAAATCTTCATTCGACTTGGACTGCCTTAGCTTGCGCAGGAATTTCTCAGCGAAATCAGGCGAATCGGACATCGATTTGCGGATGGCCCACAGCTTGTCCAGATGGTCTTTCGGAATAAGCAATTCTTCTTTTCGCGTTCCGGATCTGCGGATGTCGATCGCCGGGAAGATCCTTCTTTCTGCAAGTGAACGGTCAAGGTGAAGCTCCATATTACCCGTCCCTTTGAACTCCTCATAAATAACATCATCCATGCGGGACCCTGTATCCACAAGCGCCGTCGCAAGGATCGTCAAGCTGCCGCCTTCTTCGATGTTACGCGCCGCACCGAAAAAGCGCTTCGGACGGTGGAATGCCGCAGGGTCGATACCACCTGAAAGGGTACGTCCGCTTGGCGGAATGACAAGGTTGTAGGCACGTGCAAGACGAGTGATGCTATCCATCAGGATGATAACGTCGCGTTTGTGCTCAACAAGGCGCATTGCACGCTCAAGAACAAGCTCTGCTACCTTGATGTGGTTTTCAGGCACTTCATCAAACGTTGAGCTGACAACATCCCCGGCAACTGAACGTTCAATATCCGTTACCTCTTCCGGACGCTCATCGATCAAAAGTACGATTAGTTCTGCATCCGGATGATTCGTTGTGATGCTGTTAGCAATTTCTTTGATCAGCATCGTTTTACCAGCCTTAGGCGGAGCGACGATCAATCCACGCTGCCCGAAGCCGACAGGTGCGAGGACATCCATGATTCTAGTGGAAACTTTGTTGTGCGTAGTCTCCAGCTTCATCTGGCGGTCTGGGTATAATGGCGTCAAACCAGGGAAGTGGACTCTTTCCTTTGCCGATTCAGGGTCATCACCATTGACAGCCTCAACCTGAAGCAAGCCGAAATAGCGCTCATTTTCCTTAGGAGGACGGACCTTACCCGATACTTTATCACCGTTCCTCAAATCAAAGCGGCGAATCTGTGAAGCTGAGATGTAGATATCCTCGGAGCTCGGTGAGTAATTGATCGGACGGAGGAAACCGAAACCCTCCGACTGGATGATTTCCAGGACACCTTCCATGAAAAAATAACCCTGCTGTTCGGCACGAGCTTTCAAAATGGCAAAAATAAGTTCTTTTTTCGACAACTTGCTGTAGTAAGAGACTTTATATTCTTTCGCCAGTTCATAAAGCTCTTTTAATTTCATATTTTCTAAGCTTGAAATATTTACTTCCATAATGTCACCACGCCTTAAAATATTTCGATTTCCCCCATGAAAAAATGTATTAGAATTTCAGCGTATGGATGGAAAAAGAAGAAATGAGTTTCCTTTGAAGGATGTAAGAAGAGTTTAATGAAGGTTTCGTTCATGAAATCTTTGGGCTCTTTTCGAGAAAAAATTTATAACTAAGAATGTAAAATTCATGATGTATAGCAGTTTCGTAAATGAGCCTTGTAAAGCAATTTTCATTTTACCCTTAAACAGGAAAAATAATCAATCATTTTCTTAGTCAGCTCCCTTCACCTATAGAATGCGGTGAAGGGAGCTTATTTGTAAGGGTTTGCAGTTCGTGATAAAAAAATATTCTTATTTCATAACCAAATGAGGCTTTTTCTTCAGGCTGTGCTGACCTTCGATAAAGCGGACTGTGCCTGATTTTGCGCGCATGACGACTGAGTGGGTTGAGCCGTAAGAGCCTTTGAACTGGACTCCCTTCAGCAATTCGCCATCAGTAACACCTGTGGCAGCGAAAATGGCATCATCACCGCGGACAAAATCTTCCATTAGAAGGATTTTGTTCACATCGATGCCCATCTTTATGCAGCGCTCAAGTTCAGCATCGTTTTGCGGCAGCAACTTACCCTGGATTTCCCCTCCCAGGCTTTTCAATGCTACTGCAGCAATAACGCCTTCTGGTGCTCCGCCTGAACCAAACAGGATGTCCACGCCTGTAAAATCAAACGCCGTGTTGATTGCGCCAGCGACATCTCCATCGTTGATCAGCTTGATCCTTGCTCCTGCCTCACGAAGCTGGGCAATGATATGCTCATGGCGAGGGCGGTTCAATACAGTTGCCACGACATCTTCAATATCCTTGTTTTTCGCTTTTGCGACTGCCTTCAGGTTATCAAGGACTGATGCATTGATATCCACCATTCCCACTGCTTCGGGTCCAACCGCAAGTTTATCCATATACATGTCTGGAGCATGAAGCAAGTTGCCGTTGTCTGCCACTGCAAGAACGGCAAGTGCATTCCAGCCGCCTGACGCTACGATATTCGTTCCCTCTAAAGGATCGACTGCCACATCAACGCGCGGGCCATAGCCTGTCCCAAGCTTTTCTCCGATATACAGCATCGGCGCTTCATCCATTTCCCCTTCGCCGATCACGACTGTACCCTTCATCGGGATGGTGTCAAAAACATCTCTCATCGCCGAAGTTGCAGCATCATCAGCTTCGTCTTTTTTACCGCGTCCCATCCAGCGGGCTGAAGCAAGTGCAGCCGCCTCAGTCACACGGACAAGCTCCATCGTTAAGCTACGTTCCATCGGTTTCTCCCCTAATCATAAAAGTGCTAATGCCTAGTGAAAATGTTTAGCTTCAGCAGCAAATACTCCATTCAAAAGACGCCGCCTCCAGATATCCGAGCTGGTCTTTTGCCGTCAGAATTGTACAGGAAGATATGGCGTCTTTATTGCGAAGTGAATGTGCTATACTTTTTCACATTTCGATAGGCATTAGGACTATTTTTTGTATTGCACATCTATATTGTACTATACTTTTTATGATTTTTTTACCTCTTCTTGTTCTTCCGAGGTCATATCTTCACGCCAGATTGTCGCACCAAGTCCATTCAGCTTATCAACGATATGGCTGTAGCCGCGATCGATGTGGTCTACACCTGTGATCTCAGTGACTCCTTCAGCCATAAGACCAGCAATGACAAGCGCTGCTCCGGCACGAAGATCGCTCGCCTTCACTTTTGCACCCTGCAGCTTGACAGGGCCGCTGATGATCGCCGATCTTCCTTCAACCTTTATATTGGCATTCATTCTTCTCAGCTCGTCAATATGCTTAAATCTAGCACCGTAAATTGTATCCGTCACGACACTTGAGCCCTCCGCCTTTGTGAGCAGCGCAGTGAAAGGCTGCTGCAGATCCGTGGGGAATCCAGGATACACAAGTGTTTTTATATCGACCGCTTTATATTTTTCAGCTGGGCCGACGTAAATTTGCTCGTCACTTGCTTCTATATGAGCACCCATTTCTTTTAACTTGGCCACAAGCGACTCAATATGCTGTGGAATAACGTTGTCGATCGTCACACCGTCCCCGATTGCGGCACCAAGAATCAGGTATGTTCCAGCCTCGATGCGGTCAGGGATAATCGTATGACGGCAGCCGTGAAGCTCGTCCACACCATCGATCCTGATGACATCCGTCCCTGCACCTTTGATTTTCGCACCCATATTGGTGAGCAATGTCGCTACATCAATGATTTCCGGCTCTTTAGCCGCATTCTCAATGATGGTACGTCCCTTAGCACGGACAGCGGCAAGCATGATATTGATCGTTGCACCAACGCTCACGACATCCAGATAAATCCGGGCACCCCGCAGTTCATCCGCGCGCAGGTAAATCGCACCCTGTTCATTCGTCACGCTTGCACCAAGCGCCTCGAATCCTTTAATATGCTGGTCAATCGGCCTTGGCCCTAAGTGGCAGCCGCCCGGCAGTCCGATAACCGCCTTCTTGAAACGGCCGAGCATCGCTCCCATCAGATAATATGAAGCTCGCAGCTTTTTCACTTTTCCATTCGGCAAAGGCATGGAAATCATGGAAGACGGATCAACCGTCATTTCATTGTTTGAGAATTCAACCGAACCGCCGATTTCCTCCATCAAATCCTTCAGCATATGAACATCGGAAATATCCGGCAAACCTTCTATGGTTACAGGCGATTCAGCTAAAATCGTTGCGGGGATCAAGGCAACTGCACTATTCTTCGCGCCGCTGACCCTAACAGTTCCTTTTAATGGATAACCGCCTGCAATCTTAAGCTTTTCCATTTTTGACTCCCTTCTAAGCCGTGATGTCTCATGGTCAAGCTGGAGATGCAAACAATGTACAGCTAAGACCGATATAGGCTCTTCTTTGATTTGGATTTCACCGGAACTGAATAGGTATATTTTTCCAACAAATAAAGTCAGATTCCGGGAGTTTTCTATTCCTCTAGTTTACACGATATTCCCAATTTCATGTAATAAAATGCAAAAAAGTTAAAATTGGGTGAAAGTTCCTAACCGAAAAGCGGAGACGCCTTGGTCAGCCCCGACAAGCGCTGGAGGTCCGGCCAGTGAAGTCGTTCTTTGACTTCATTGGGCGGACCGAAGCGACCTCGAGGGGCTAGGCGCCGCAGCTGGACAATTTTTAAAATTATTGCCCGCGTGATTCCCAGTCTTTCAGGAATGCTTCGATTCCTTTGTCTGTCAGCGGGTGGCTGAACATTTGCTGGATGACTTTGTATGGTACTGTTGCGATGTGCGCGCCTCTTAATGCTGCATCTGTCACGTGCTGTGGGTGGCGGATGGAAGCGGCGATGATTTCTGTTTCGATTCCGTGGATGGTGAAGATTTCAGCAATGGTTGAAATTAGGTCCAGTCCATTGTGGCCGATGTCATCCAGGCGTCCAAGGAATGGGGAAACATATGTAGCTCCTGCTCTGGCAGCTAGCAATGCCTGGTTCGCGCTGAACACCAATGTTACATTTGTCTTGATTCCTTCTTTTGAGAAAACAGAGACAGCCTTCAAGCCTTCTGGTGTCATTGGAACTTTAATTGTAATGTTCGGAGCGATTGCCGCAAGTTCTTTTCCTTCCTTGATCATGCCTTCTGCATCAAGTGCGATAACTTCGGCACTGACAGAACCAGGTACTAGCTCCGTGATTTCTTTCAAGCGATCTTCAAACTTCACATTCTTTTCTTTTGCTACGAGGGATGGATTTGTAGTGACACCTGATAAAATCCCTAATGTGTATGCCTCGCGAATTTCTTCCATATTCGCAGTATCGATAAAAAACTTCATTTGTAAACGCCTCCACTCGACAAAATTTTCAATCTTATTAAAATGGATAAAAACCGCCTTGGTTAAGGCGGTTTTAATTATAACAAAAATTTATTGCTTTTACGCTTTGTTAGAAGAACCGAATTCGCGCATTTTGCCGATTACAGTTTCTTTGATTGCGTCGCGAGCTGGTCCAAGGTATTTACGTGGATCGTACTCGTTAGGCTTTTCAGCCAATACCTGGCGCACGACTTTTGCAGATGCAATTTGGTTTTCCGTGTTAACGTTGATCTTAGCAGTTCCGAAAGAAATGGACTTCTGGATATCTTTTGTTGGGATACCAGTACCGCCGTGCAGCACTAATGGTACGCCTGCAGTCTTGTTGATTTCTTCCATTTCTTTGAAGCCAAGGTTCGGTTCGCCTTTGTAAGGGCCGTGAACAGATCCCAGTGCAGGAGCAAGGCAGTCGATGCCAGTGCGCTGAACAAGTTCTTCACACTCTTTAGGATCAGCATAGATGACTCCGTCTGCAACGACGTCATCTTCCTGTCCGCCAACAACTCCTAGTTCAGCTTCAACAGAAACACCTTTTGAGTGAGCGTATTCAACCACTTTAGAAGTGATTTCAACGTTTTCTTCGAAAGGACCGTGAGAAGCATCAATCATTACAGATGTGAAACCTGCATCGATTGCTTCTTTACATTTTTCGAAGCTTGAACCATGGTCTAGGTGAATTGCGACAGGAACTGTAATTTTATAGTCCTCCAACAAACCTTCTACCATTTTCACAACCGTTTTGAAGCCGCCCATGTAACGTGCAGCCCCTTCAGAAACACCAAGGATTACTGGTGATTTCTCAGCTTCTGCAGCCTGAAGGATCGCTTGTGTAAATTCAAGGTTATTTAAGTTAAATTGCCCAACAGCGTAGCCTTCCGCATTCGCTTTTTTCAGCATTTCAGTCATTGAAACTAAAGGCATTATTTTTCCTCCTTCGTTATGATCAATCTTCTTTTTGACTATGCTACCATTTTAAAGGTTTTCCCTCTCTGCTTTTGATTATGTACCCGAGAAGGCATTCATCAAAACGAAATGATCCTGTGGAATTCATAAGTATCATACCAAAAGAAAATCAGAATTGCCATTGTTCTACCCTTGTTTTTGCAAGTGTCATAAAATCGCTATAAAGCAAGCGCTACCAATAGTTTTACTACTCTGTAAACTCGGTTTTTCCTTGCTTTTTTAAAAGGAAAAGCCCTCCGAAAGAATCGAGAGGACATTTCTATGTAATCTGTATGAATTTCTTATGAAACGGTTTGCGAGTATTTTTTTACGGCTGCCCGGATGTCATCGATGTCGAATGGTTTTGCGAAATGGGTAAGCGCACCGAGGTCCATTGCTTCCTGGATCATATCAAGTTCGCCATAAGCGGTCATGATGATGACACGGATGTCCGGATCGATCACTTTCATTCTTTTTAAAATTTCAATTCCATCCATACCAGGGATTTTCATGTCCAATAGCACCAGATCCGGTGGATGCTTTTTAACGATATCCAGGGCCTGGACGCCATTTGCAGCCTGATACGTTTGATAACCTTCTTTTTGCAGCACTTCGTTTAGTAGAATTCTGATGCCAAACTGGTCGTCAACAATTAGTATTTTTTCTTTCATGCCGCCTCTTCCCCCTAAATAAAATAGTAAATGATGAATGTTTTTGTCCAGGAAACGTCTCCGCCTAATCCCCATTTACATAATTCGTTTAAATCCTTGAAATTCCTGCCATATTTCCAAAGTTATTTTTCGACAGATGCTTTTACTCTCTCATTGTAGTACTTTATAATCAATAATGGCAAAGACGGAGGTGCTTTTATGTTAAAAATGTTTTCGACACAGTTAACCGGATTGTTCAACAGGCTGCAGGAAAAAGAAGAGTTTTCGATGGAAGATGCCGCACGCCTGCTTGCTCAGGCTGCTGTTGGAGAAGGTAAGATTTATATTTATGGAAAAAGTGAAATGCAGGCTGTCGCCCTTGAAGCAGTATATGGCGAGGAACCAATGCAATCTGCTGCGATTTTCACTGAGGAAACAGAGTTGGAACCCGCTGATCGGGTATTAATAGTCAGCCGTTATGCAGATGATGAAGAGGCTGTCGAAGTTGCCCGTCATTTACAGGGAAAAGGAATTCACTTTGTGGCGATATCCACTGTCCGCGACGAAGCGGAAGGGTTGCAAACTCTTTCCGATGTCCACATTGATTTGCGGATCAAGAAGGGACTTCTTCCCGACGACATGGGAAATCGATTCGGATACCCCGCTTCAATGGCGGCGCTGTTTGTTTACTTCGGCCTGAAATTCACGATTGATGAAATTCTTGAGGAGTACTAACCGGATTTCCTCTGGCATCTTAATAAGTAACTATCCATAGTCTGATATGTAAAAAGCAGTCTTATAATGCACAAAAAAGCCGGTGATATCACCGGCTTTTCGAATATTAACAGAAATTATTTACTTGACTTGATTGAAGCTTCAATGAAGTCTCTGAATAATGGCTGTGGGCGTGTTGGTCTTGATGTGAATTCAGGATGGAACTGGGATGCCAGGAACCATGGGTGATCTTGCAACTCGATGATTTCTACCAGGCGGCCATCCGGGCTTGTACCAGAGAAGATAAAGCCTTCTTTTTCCATTGCCTGACGATATTCATTATTGAACTCGTAACGGTGGCGGTGGCGCTCGTACACAAGATCATCACCGTACGCGGCGAATGCTTTTGTATCTTCTGACAACTTGCATGGATACAGCCCTAAGCGAAGTGTACCGCCAAGATCTTCGATATCTTTCTGTTCAGGAAGAAGGTCGATGATTGGGTACGGCGTGCTAGGCATGATCTCAGCAGAGTGCGCATTCTTAAGGCCAAGAACATTGCGTGCGAATTCAACGGATGCCAGCTGCATGCCAAGGCAAATTCCGAAGAATGGAACTTTGTTTTCACGAGCATATTGGGTAGCAAGGATTTTGCCTTCGATTCCACGGTCACCAAATCCTCCAGGAACAAGGATTCCGTCAACATCATTCAGCAATTCAGTAACATTCTCAGTATTGAGTTCCTCAGAATTGATCCACTTGATCTCGATGTCGCTGTCGAATGCATATCCAGCATGCTTCAGTGATTCAACAACAGAGATATACGCGTCTTGCAGCTCTACGTATTTACCAACAAGTGCAATTCTTGTTTTGCCAGAAAGGTGAGTAACCTTCTCTACAAGTGCATTCCACTCGGTCATGTCGGCCTCGCCGCAATCAAGCTTGAAGTGGTCACATACAAGCTGGTCCATCTTTTGAGCCTGCAATGCCAATGGAATGGAATAAAGTGTATCTGCATCTGCAGCTTCAATTACCGCTTCCTTGTCGATATCACAGAAAAGAGCAATCTTGTCTTTCATTTCCTGTGAAATCGGCATTTCGGTACGAAGAACGATAATGTTTGGCTGGATGCCCAGGCTGCGCAGTTCTTTTACGCTGTGCTGGGTTGGCTTTGTCTTCATTTCGCCAGCTGCCTTGATATAAGGAACCAATGTACAGTGGACGTACATCACATTGTCGCGGCCGACATCATTCTTGATCTGGCGGATCGCTTCAAGGAATGGCAGGGATTCGATGTCCCCTACTGTACCGCCAATTTCAGTGATGACAACATCTGCGCCTGTTTCTTTTCCGGCACGGAAAACCTTATCTTTGATTTCATTCGTGATGTGCGGGATGACCTGAACTGTTCCGCCAAGATAATCGCCGCGGCGTTCTTTTTTCAAGACAGTTGAGTAGATTTTCCCTGTAGTCACGTTAGAGTACTTGTTCAGGTTGATATCGATGAAGCGCTCGTAGTGGCCAAGATCCAAATCCGTTTCAGCGCCATCGTCAGTAACGAATACTTCACCGTGCTGATAAGGGCTCATTGTCCCTGGGTCCACGTTGATATATGGATCGAATTTCTGGATTGTCACGTTCATGCCTCTGTTTTTCAGCAATCTGCCAAGGGAAGCTGCCGTGATTCCTTTTCCTAATGACGAAACTACGCCGCCGGTAACAAAAATATACTTTGCCATAATGTAATCCCCCTCATCAAACAGTTTGTACAATATGTACCTGTTTAATTGATTTATTAATAAAATTTTTAACTATTTCATCAAGGCGTGCATCGCTTCATGCAGACCTTTATTCCCGGGGGTTTTCACCTATCAGGTCAAAATAAAAAAAACGCCCCGCATACAAAGTATGGGGAGCGTTTTGTCGCTGTTTTAAATAATCGTCCTTTTTTAAGGAGCCCAAAAAGTATTCTACAGCCGGCTTTGGCAAAAGTCAAGCCGAGAATTACAGATCTTCTTCCTCGTCCTGATCCTCATCTTCAAGCGGAAGATCTTCATCCTCATCTTCTTCATCGATCAATTCATCATCTTCTTCGAAGTCTTCAGTTTCTTCGAGTTCTTCATCGAAATCTTCGTCATCGTCGTCATCGAGAAGATCATCGTCGTCCTCGTCATCATCTTCGTCGATTTCGTCAAAGTCGTCATAGTCAAGATCCTCTTCATCGATTTCATCGAATTCGTCAAGATCCAGATCATCCTCATCGACTGCTTTCTTCGATTTCTTTTTCTTAGGCTTGACTGTCGTGACATTGTCTTCCTCGATCTGGTCAACAGGATACCATACGCGGAGTCCCCAGCGTCCTTCTCCCTGTGACATGAAACGTCCATCTATGTTTATATCTGTATAAAACTGAACCATTCTCTCAGTTACATCTGCCCCGTCCAATTCAAGAATCTTCGTGATTTCAGCCATCAATTCTTGGAATGTGACTGCCTGCTTCTTTTCTTTTAAAATTTCGAATGCCACTTCAATCAAAGACATTTCTTGAAGCTCTTCTTTTGAGACTTGTTTTAAACTCAACCTTCGCACTTCCTTTCTCTATTCCAGGCCTTACCCGGCCTTGCGTCCGAAAACAAGGAAAATATCCCAGAATGCATATTCTACATTATAAACAAATTCCAAACCTTTATGCTAGTTTTATCTGTCGTTTTCTCGCCTTTTTTCACTTTGCTGTATGCCAGCCTTTTTCTTTTTGGAAAGCTGTGTATACGCTAGGAAAAAGAAAAGAATCGAGAGAATGAAAAAAGATACGGCACCAAGCTGACGCTGGTATAGATAAAATAAAGCAGCAACTGCGGTGGCAGCTCCGGCCAAAAGCAATACCAATCTCAAGTAATTTCACATCCTGAAGTAGGTCGTATGTAATATTTATAGCCTTTCCGCATTTGTCTGCGAAAAAACGTGTTAACTAGATTATAGTAAGATATTTTGGAAAAAGATATGAAAAATTTTCTTGTTTTGGTGATTTCCTTATCAAAATAATACAAGATGGCTCATAGTTTCCTATAAGCCATCTTGCTTCATTCGATGCACCGTAAAGATTATTGATTGCCACGTACACCATGGGCGCTAGTTATAAACTTAGCTTTTCTGAAAATCTGGCTGTTGATTATAAATACACTACTATATAACAGCCAATGAAACAGCCAGAATTTTATTGTTGGTCGATATAATTTTAAATGTGGTCGATATATTCGAAAATCCGCTGATATATTTCAAGATGTGGTCGATATATCCAAAAATCCACTGATATATTCTAAAACAATGGCTATCCTCTACATATTCCTGCGGAACTGGCCGCCTACTTCGTAAAGTGCTCTTGTGATTTGTCCGAGGCTTGCGTATTTTACGGTTTCCATCAGTTCCGCGAAGATATTGCCGCCGCTGACTGCTGTTTCTTTCAATCGCTTGAGGGCTTCTTCTGATTGATCCTTATTTTTGCCCTTGAAAGCTTCAAGGTTGCGGATCTGTGTTTCTTTTTCCTCAGTTGTCGCGCGGGCAAGTTCCATCTTGTCGATTTCTTCTTCTGATGGAGGATTTGGATTCAGGTAAGTGTTTACCCCGATGATAGGAAGTTCTCCTGAATGTTTCTTCATTTCATAGTACATGGATTCATCCTGGATTTTCCCGCGCTGGTACTGTGTTTCCATCGCACCAAGCACGCCTCCGCGGTCGTTGATCCGTTCGAATTCCTGAAGCACTGCTTCCTCAACAAGGTCTGTCAGTTCTTCAATGATGAACGCACCCTGGAGCGGATTCTCGTTCTTCGTCAATCCGTGCTCCTTCGTGATGATCATCTGGATTGCCATCGCTCGGCGGACGGATTCTTCCGTCGGTGTTGTGATCGCTTCGTCATATGCGTTCGTATGGAGCGAGTTGCAGTTATCGTGCAATGCCATTAGTGCCTGAAGCGTCGTACGTATATCATTGAAGTCGATTTCCTGCGCATGCAGCGAACGGCCTGATGTCTGGATGTGGTACTTCAGCTTTTGGCTGCGTTCGTTTGCGCCGTACTTGTTCTTCATGACAGTCGCCCAGATGCGGCGGGCAACACGGCCAATCACGGAGTACTCCGGATCCAGGCCGTTCGAGAAGAAGAAACTCAAGTTTGGTGCAAAATCATCGATCTTCATGCCTCTGCTCAAATAGTATTCAACATACGTGAAGCCGTTTGAGAGAGTGAATGCGAGCTGGGAAATCGGGTTCGCTCCTGCTTCTGCAATATGATAGCCGGAAATCGATACAGAATAGTAGTTTCTTACCTTCTCATCGATAAAATACTGCTGGATATCGCCCATCATTCTGAGTGCGAATTCAGTAGAGAAGATGCAAGTGTTCTGTCCCTGGTCTTCTTTTAAAATATCTGCCTGGACTGTGCCACGGACTGTCTGTAAAGTCATTTCCTTGATTTGAGCTAATTCTTCATCATTCAGCTTTCGTCCAAGTTCCGCCTCTTTCTTCTCAACCTGCTGTTCAACAGCTGTGTTCATGAACATTGCCAGGATGATTGGTGCCGGACCGTTGATTGTCATTGATACAGATGTTGATGGATGGCAAAGATCGAAGCCTGCATACAGCTTTTTCATGTCATCTAGCGAACAGACGCTGACACCGCTCTCGCCGACCTTTCCGTAAATATCTGGACGGTAATCCGGATCTTCACCATATAGTGTTACCGAATCAAATGCTGTGCTCAGACGCTTTGCCGCATCGTCTTTAGAGAGGTAATGGAAACGGCGGTTCGTCCGTTCAGGTGTTCCCTCACCAGCGAACTGGCGCTTCGGATCTTCTCCTTCACGCTTGAACGGGAATACTCCAGCAGTGTACGGGAAGCTGCCCGGTACATTCTCAAGATAAACCCAACGCAGGATTTCGCCATAATCCTTGTATTTCGGCAATGCTACCTTTGGGATGCTCAATCCGGATAGGCTCTTTGTCTTCAGTTCCGTTACGATTTCCTTGTCACGGATTTTTGTGACGAACTTGTCAGCACTATACTTTTCCCTCAGGGCTTCCCAGTTTTCAAGGATATATTTTGATTCTGGCGTCAGCTTCTTTTCCGTTTCTTCTTTTAACATCTGAAGAGAAGGAAGGACTTCACTGTTCGTTTCGCGCTCTTTTACCGCATCGATCGCGCCTTCAAGTTGGAACAATCTGCGGGCAAGATCTGCCTGCTCTGCCGCTTGCTTATGATAGCCGCGCACCGCCTCGGAGATTTCACGCAGATAATAGCGGCGGTCATTCGGGATGATGACGTTCTGCTTTTCAACTACTGCATTAGTAGAGAAAGTTGTCGTCCAATCTGTACCCGCTTTTTCATTAATTTTATTGACCAAGGCTGCAAAAAGCGCGTTCGTGCCTGGGTCGTTGAACTGGCTGGCGATAGTGCCATATACCGGCATTGAATCCAGTTCTTTTTCCCAAAGAAGATGGCTCCGCTGGTACTGTTTCTGAACCTGGCGTCTTGCGTCTTCAGAACCTTTACGCTCAAATTTATTGATGACGATCAGGTCTGCATAATCAATCATATCGATTTTTTCAAGCTGTGATGGCGCTCCGAATTCGCTCGTCATCACGTACATGGAAACATCGCACACCTCGGTAATTCCCGCGTCTCCCTGGCCGATTCCGCTCGTTTCGACGATGACAAGATCAAAGCCTGCTGCTTTTACAACATCGATCGCATCTTTGATTGCCAGTGAAAGTTCGGACCTGGATTTCCTAGTCGCCAGGCTGCGCATGTAAACACGTGGAGAGAAAATCGCGTTCATGCGGATCCTGTCACCAAGAAGGGCGCCGCCAGTCTTTTGTTTCGTTGGGTCCACAGATAAAATGGCAACCTTCTTTTCAGGAATTTCATTGATGAATCTTCGGATCAGCTCATCGGTCAATGAGCTTTTTCCTGCTCCGCCAGTACCCGTGATGCCGACGACCGGTACGGCCTTCGTCATTGTCTTTACTTTTTCCATCAGTGTTTCGACAGCTGCTGCGGTTTCTTTTTCGGAACCGACATGCTGCTCAGCAAGGGTGATCAGCTTTGCAACGGCATTTGGATCTCCTGCCTCAAGCTTTTCGATCTCCTCGACGCCTTCTGCGGTTACAGTCGGGAAATCACATTCCTTGATCATCTGCTCGATCATGCCGTTAAGGCCATATTTCCTGCCGTCTTCCGGCGAGAAAATACGGGCAATTCCGTACTCATGAAGTTCTTTTATTTCCCGAGGAATGATAACGCCGCCGCCACCGCCGTAAATCCGGATGTGAGAAGCGCCTTTTTCCTTCAATAGGTCGTACATATATTTAAAATATTCGACGTGCCCGCCCTGATAGGATGAAATCGCAATCCCCTGTGCATCCTCCTGGATGGCAGCATTGACGACCTCCTCGACCGAACGGTTATGGCCAAGGTGAATGACCTCGGCGCCCAACGACTGGAGAATTCTTCTCATGATATTGATTGAGGCGTCATGGCCGTCAAACAAACTTGAAGCTGTCACAAAGCGAATATGGTTCTTTGGCTTATACGTTTCCGTCATACTCATTTTGTTCCCCCTGTTCCTAATTTTATTTCCGAACCCTTTATCCCCTTAAAAAGCAATTCGGTCTGGAGCTCTGTATACTCCTCGAGAGTGTACATTTTTTGCAGTGCCCAGCGGCGGAATCCCCACATCTGCCCCTGGACGAAAATATCATGGGCGATGATCTTGATATGTTTTTCATCCAGGTCCAGCTCGCCATTTTCGACGCAGCGCTGGATAACATCCTCAAACATTCCCACCATTTCGATTTCTTTTTTCAGCACATAAGGAAGGGCATCCTTTGTCAGCGACTTTACTTCCTGATACATGACAAGCACTTCATCCTGCAGGTCATCCATGACCTTGAAGTAGTTGGCGATCCCGACCCTCAGGCTCTCGAGTGTCCCCTGGTTCGTATCGAGATTTTCCTGAAGGCGATCGCGGACCTCGTCATAGATGCTGTCACAGACGAGGTAAAGCACATCTTCCTTCGTGCGGATATATTCATAAAGGGTACCGATGCTAAAGCCTGAAGCCCGGGCAATCTCTCTGGTCGTCGTACGGTGGAAGCCCTTCTGCTTGAAAAGGGTAACGGCCCCTTTGATCATCTGGTCGCGCCTTTTTTTCACAAGTCGCTCATCTTTTACCGACGCCTGCACTTCTCGCTTTTTCATCACTTCTCTACCCGCCTTGTTCTGAATTCCATCAGGACTTATTTCGTCAGCATCCTTGAGATAACAAGGCGCTGGATTTCCTGTGTTCCTTCATAGATTTGAGTGATTTTCGCGTCGCGCATGAAGCGTTCAACTGGATAATCCTTCGTGTATCCATAGCCTCCGAATACCTGGACCGCTTCGGTTGTCACCTTCATCGCTGTGTCACCGGCAAACAATTTGGACATTGCGGATTCCTTGCCGTATGGAAGTCCTTCAGATTCAAGCCATGCAGCCTGGTAGGTTAATAGTCTTGAAGCTTCAACAGAAGTAGCCATGTCCGCAAGTTTGAAGCCGATTCCCTGGTTCGCAGCGATTGGCTTGCCGAATTGCTGGCGTTCTTTTGCATAATCCACAGCCGCATCAAGTGCGCCCTGAGCGATCCCTACCGCCTGTGCTGCGATACCGTTACGTCCGCCATCAAGCGTCATCATTGCGATTTTGAAACCCTCGCCGACTTCACCAAGGATATTTTCCTTCGGAACGCGGCAGTCTTCAAAAATGATTTCCGTTGTCGGAGATGAGCGAATGCCGAGCTTTTTCTCCTTCTTGCCAACAGAGAAACCAGGGAAGTCGCTTTCAACGATGAATGCAGTCGTCCCTTTATGCTTGCTTGAAGGGTCTGTCAAAGCGAATACCACATAGATGTCCGCTACGCCGCCGTTTGTGATGAAGATCTTTGAGCCGTTCAGTACATATTGGTCGCCGTCTTCTTTAGCAGTCGTTCTCATCGCACCTGCATCAGAACCGCTCCCCGGCTCAGTCAAACCGTATGCGCCGATGCTTTTGCCTTCTGCCATTGGCCTCAAGTATTTTTGCTTCTGCTCTTCATTGCCGAACTTGTAGATTGGCCAGCCTGCAAGTGAGGTGTGCGCTGAAAGCATAACGCCAGTGGATGCACAAACACGTGATAATTCTTCAACCGCGATGCAGTATGCAAGATAGTCGCTGCCGATGCCACCGTATTCTTCAGGCCATGGAATCCCTGTCAGGCCAAGCTCAGCCATTTTGTCAAAAATCTCGCGGTCAAAGCGCTCCTCTTCATCGCGCTCAGCAGCCGTAGGAGCCACTTCATTCTTCGCAAAATCACGGACCATTTTCCGGATCATTTCATGTTCTTCGGATAATCGAAAGTTCATTTTCATTTCCTCCGTTACTGTTTATTGGATTTGTAGATTTTTCGAGACGTCAGCAGGTTTGAGCCGCCTATCAGATTCGTTAGTGACCTCTTTTCGGATGTTCTTCCGATTTCGGACGCCAATCAGCTCCATTGGTGACCTTTTTTTGAATGCCCCGCCAATTTCGGGCGCCAATCGGCTCCATTGGTGACCTTTTTTGAATGCCCCGCCAATTTCGGGCGCCAATCGGCTCCATTGGTGACCTTTTTTTGAATGCCCCGCCGATTTCGGGCTCCAATTGGCTTGATTGGTGACCTTTTTTCGACCGCTCTGCCGTTTTTAGACACCAACCGAATTTATCACCAGTTTTATAACTGCTTACTAATAACAATCTTCTGAATCTCGCTTGTGCCTTCGTAAATCTCCGTCACTTTCGCGTCGCGGAAGTAGCGTTCGACTGGATACTCCTTCGTGTACCCGTAGCCGCCGAACACCTGGATGGCTTCTGTTGTGACTTCTACTGCTGTTCTTGATGTGAACAGCTTCGCCATTGATGCTTCGAGGCCGCATTTTTGTCCTTCCGAACGAAGCTGGGCTGCGCGATAGATTAGCAGTTTTGCAGCTTCGACTGATGTAGCCATATCTGCAAGCTTGAAACCCACGCCTTGCTGGGCGGCAATTGGCTTCCCGAACTGGACTCTCTCTTTTGCATATCCAGTAGCGGCTTCCAATGCAGCTTCCGCAATACCAAGTGCCTGTGCGGCAATGCCGATACGGCCGGAATCAAGATTGCTCATCGCAATTTTGAATCCTTCTCCTTCCTGGCCAAGCAGGTTTTCTTCCGGAACTTTCATGTCTTCAAATGTCAGCTGGACCGTGCGCGAGCCGTAAAGTCCCATTTTGTGCTCATCTTTGCCCACGATGAATCCTGGCGTGTCTTTTTCGACGATAAAAGCGGACACTCCCTTCGGACCAGCTTCCGGATTAGTGGAAGCAAATACGATATACACATCCGCTTCGCCGCCATTTGTGATGAACACCTTCGAGCCGTTCAGTACATAGTGTCCATCTTTCTTGACCGCGCGTGTCTTAAGGCTGGCGGCATCAGAACCAGCGCTCGGCTCTGTGAGGCAGAATGCTCCCAGATATTCACCTGAAGCGAGCTTCGGCACATACTTTTTCTTTTGCTCATCTGTTCCGAAGTATAGAATCGGATTCGTTCCAACCGATGTATGGACGGAAAGGATGACCCCGACCGTCGCACTGACTTTGGAAATCTCATGAATGGCGATGATATAGGAAATGAAATCCATTTCTGAACCGCCGTACTCTTCAGGCACCGGAATTCCCATCAGGCCAAGCTCGCCCATCTTTTTCAAAATCTCCCTTGGGAACTCGCCTTCCTCCATCTTTTCCACAAACGGCGCAATCTCGGTTTGGGCAAAATCACGGACCATTTTGCGCATCATTTCCTGCTCTTCTGTAAATCTCAGATTCATCTTAGATCCTCCCGACGTCCTGACAATGAGTTATGTAAGGACGGATTCTTCGATAAGAAATTATTCATATGTGTAGAAGCCGCGGCCGGACTTTTTGCCAAGCCAGCCTGCTTTTACGTACTTCCTTAACAGCGGGCATGGGCGGTACTTATCATCACCAAATCCTTCGTGCAGTGTTTCCATGATGTAGAGGCATGTGTCCAGACCGATGAAGTCAGCAAGAGTCAGCGGCCCCATTGGGTGGTTCATGCCAAGCTTCATGACTTCGTCGATTGCTTCCTTTGTTGCGACTCCCTCGTACAATGTGTAGATCGCTTCGTTGATCATTGGCATCAGGATGCGGTTTGAAACAAAGCCTGGGAAGTCGTTCACTTCAACAGGAACTTTTTCCAATGTTTTTGTGATGTCTTCGATTGTTTGATAGACTTCATCAGCAGTCGCAAGGCCGCGGATGATTTCAACCAGCTTCATCACCGGAACCGGGTTCATAAAGTGCATGCCGATGACTTTTTCCGGACGCTTTGTCGCTGCAGCAATTTCGGTGATTGGCAATGATGATGTATTGGAAGCAAGGATGGCATGTGCTGGCGCAATTTCATCAAGCTGGGCAAAGATTTTCGTTTTGATGTCCATATTCTCGACCGCAGCTTCAATGACAAGGTCCACACCTTTTGCTTCCTGCAGATCACTTGAAGAAGTAATCCTGCCAACAATCTCATCAAGCTGTTCAGCTGTCATCCGGCCTTTATCTACCTGGCGGTTAAGGTTCTTCTTGATTCCGGACAATCCACGTTCAACAAATTCAGGTTTCAAATCGTTCAGGAATACACTGTATCCTGCCTGCGCACACACCTGGGCAATGCCTGAACCCATTTGTCCAGCGCCGATTACCATAATTGTTTTTACACTCATTGTTTCTCCCCCTATAAAAAAGTTATGAAAAATTCATGTTAACGGAGGGCAGATTCATTGCTGCCCTCCTGCAGTATTATAAAAATTATTGCTTAGGGACCTCGATCATCACAGCGTCACCCTGGCCGCCGCCTGAGCAGATCGCCGCAATGCCGACCCCGCCGCCACGGCGCTTCAGTTCGTGCATCAAAGTGAGGATGATGCGTGCCCCACTTGCGCCGATTGGGTGTCCAAGGGCAACCGCACCGCCGTTCACGTTCACCTTCTCCGGGTCCAGACTGGCAATGCGTCCGCTAGTCAAAGCAACCGCTGCAAATGCCTCATTGATTTCAAAAAGGTCGATTTCTTCAAGCGATTTCCCTGTCTTCTTTAATAGCTCGTTGATGACGATTCCCGGAGTTTTCGGGAAATCCTTTGCCTCTGTAGCGATTGCTGCGTGGGCAAGGATGACTGCCTGTGGCGTCCTGCCTTCACGCATGGCGCGCTCCTCACTCATCAGCACAAGGGCTGCTGCGCCGTCATTGACGCCTGGTGCGTTGCCAGCTGTTATTGTTCCATCAGAGTTGAAAACAGGACCGAGCTTGGCAAGCTTTTCGATTGAAGTGTCCTTCCTTGGTGATTCGTCATGCTGGACAACAACAGGGTCGCCCTTCCGCTGCGGTACTTCAACAGGAACGATTTCCGCTGCAAGCTTTCCTGATTCAATCGCTTCGATCGCTCTCTGGTGGCTGCGGTAGGACCATTGATCCTGCTCTTCACGGCTGATTTCGAACTCTTTCGCTACTTCGTTTCCGTACGTTCCCATATGGACGCCCTTGAAGCTGCATGTCAACCCGTCATGGACCATCAAATCCTTGACCTGTCCGTCACCCATTCGCAATCCCCATCGTGCTTTTGGCAGCATGTAAGGTGCGTTGCTCATTGATTCTATTCCGCCGGCAACGATGACTTCCTCGTCCCCTGCACGGATGATCTGGTCGCCAAGCGTCAGACTGCGCATGCCTGATGCACAAACCTTGTTGATCGTTTCCGTCTTCACTTCCCATGGAATGCCTGCTTCTCTCGCAGCCTGGCGTGAGGGCAGTTGTCCCTGGCCTCCCTGCAATACGGTTCCAAGGATGACTTCTCCGACTTCCTCTGGCTTTACTTCCGCACGTGCCAATGCTTCTTTTACAGCGATTCCGCCGAGCTGGCTCGCTGTGAATCCACTCAAAGCTCCACCCATTTTGCCAAATGGTGTTCTTGCCCCTGCTAAAACGACTGTCTTCCCCATTGCCATCTCTCCCTTTCAATCTATTAAATTTAATTCTGGAAAAATAAACATTTAACCAGCTATGCTCGAGTGACTGAACGCTCGCTCGAAACTGGTCCAAAAAAATATGTGTTTTCTTGTTTTGTGAGGTTCTACGGTGATTTCTTGCTGAAGAATGATGAAAGCGCTTTATTATATTATTCATTTTACTTTAAAAATAGTAGAAATTGAAACACTTTGCTAAAAATTCTGTCATATGTCGAATTTTTATTGTGAGTCAACTTCTACTATTCATGGTTAGATATTAAGAAACAAGCGGTTTGAGTTCACCGAAAACGGATTTTTCAAGCAGTTCGGCTACATCAAGTGTATCGACTGATTCTTCTACTTCCTTCGCCTTCGTTCCATCTGAAAGCATTGTCAGACAGTACGGGCATCCAGAACTGATGACGGATGGGTTAACGGACAATGCCTGTTCCGTACGGGCTACGTTGATTCTGTGGCCTGTTTCTTCTTCCATCCACATCAAGCCGCCTCCTGCGCCACAGCACATTGCCGTATCGCGGTTGCGTTCCATTTCCTTCAGTGTCACGCCAGGGATCGCCTTGAGGATATCACGCGGTGCGTCATAAACCTCGTTGTATCGGCCCAGGTAGCATGAATCATGGAAAGTGATGGTTTCGTTCAAGGCATGCTTAGGTACCAGCTTTCCTTCCTTAACCAACTTCGCCAATAGCTCGGTATGGTGGTACACTTCCGCTTCAAGACCGAAATCAGGATATTCGTTCTTAAAGATATTGTATGCGTGAGGGTCGATCGTCACGATTTTCTTCACTTCATTTTTCTCGAATTCTTCGATATTTTTCGTTGCAAGCTCCTGGAACAGGAACTCATTGCCCAGGCGGCGTGGTGTATCGCCAGAGTTCTTTTCCTTGTTGCCAAGGATCGCGAACTTGATGCCTGCTTCGTTCAGCAGCTTTGCGAATGAAAGGGCAATCTTTTGGCTGCGGTTGTCGTATGAACCCATCGCGCCAACCCAGAATAAGTATTCGAATTCTTCATCTGCTTTTTTCATTTCTTTTACCGTAGGAACGACGACATCGTCGCGAAGCTCGCGCCAGTCTTCCTTTTCCTTGCGGTTCAAGCCCCATGGATTGCCCTGTCGCTCGATATTCGTCATCGCGCGCTGTGCGTCAGCGTCCATCTTACCTTCTGTCAAGACGAGGTAACGGCGAAGGTCGATGATTTTGTCAACGTGTTCGTTCATAACCGGACATTGGTCCTCGCAGTTACGGCAAGTCGTACATGCCCAGATTTCCTCTTCTGTAATCACATCGCCGATCATGCTTGGGCTGTAGGCAAGGCTTGCTGCTGCCTCATTTGCACCCTGGCCTGCTGCTGCCAATGCAATCTGGTTGCCCTTCGTGTTTGAAAAAGCAAAAGTCGGAACCCATGGCTGTTTGGATGTGACTGCTGCACCATGAAGCGTCAGATGGTCACGAAGCTTAACGATGAGGTCCATCGGCGACAACATTTTGCCTGTGCCAGTTGCCGGACACATATTTGTACAGCGTCCACATTCCACACATGCGTAGAAGTCAATCATCTGCTCATAGTTGAAATCGGTGATTTTTCCTGCACCGAATGTTTCCTGAGTTTCATCTTCAAAGTCGATTTTCTTGATTTTTCCCGGAGCATCTACCTTTGTCAAATAGACATTGGCAGGTCCTGCGATCAAGTGCGCGTGCTTTGATTGCGGCACGTAAACAAGGAATGCAAGAAGGAACAACAGGTGGATCCACCATGCGATATAGAAAATCGTGATGGCAGCTGCCTGAGGAATTCCGCTGAATGCTGTGGCAATCAAGGAAGCAACCGGTTCAGTCCATGTTCCTTCATGTCCGTGCCAGATCATGCTCATCCCGTTGCCAAGAAGAACGGAGAGCATCAAGCCGCCGATGAACAGAAGAACAAGACCATTCTTGAAGCCGCGCTTCAAACGGACAAGCTTTTCGACATATCGGCGGTAAAAAGCCCATACAACAGCCACAAGAATCGTCAATGTGACGATTTCCTGGAAGAAGGTGAAACCTGGATACAGCGGGCCCAGCGGCAGGTGGCTGCCTGGCTTCAGCCCTTTCCAGATAAAATCAATTGCCCCAAATTGGACAAGGATGAACCCATAAAAAAACATAACGTGTATAATACCGCTTTTCTTTTCCTTCAATAGCCTTTTTTGGCCAAATACATGAACCCAGATTCTTCTTACACGTTCTTTAACATCATCATCGAACTCTGACTTTTTGCCGAGCTTGATGTATTCGATTCTCGTCTTGACCACATATACAAACAAGCTGACTGCGTAAGCGGTTACAAGAAGGAACGCGACAAGATTGATCCATAGCAGACCGTTCATAAAATCATTTACCCCTTTCAACACTGATTTTGGAAGAAAATTTTTAAACAAACCAATTTTCAGAATATAACCTTAACTCCATTATATAATGAATGAGCATTCAGTCAACTCATTTCCTATCATTTCTGAAAATTGTTTACACTTTCCCTTTTAAAGGAATTTAACATATAAGAAGCAATTTCGGCAAAGATAATATGAAAAGCGGAAGTGCCTCTTTCAGCTCCGACAAGCGCTGGAGGGCCTGACAGTGAAGTTGCTTTTTGACTTCATTGGCAGGAACGAAGCGACTCGAGGGGCTAGGCGCTGGAGCTGGACACTGCTCAATGTGAGCAAAATTTTTCTTATTATTTTTTCAAGGGAGCCGAATCGCTATGAGAATTGGATGGATTGTGATTGCAATAATAGCCGGGCTCGCCCTGTGGGTCTACGCGGACTTCATGCTTGGACGAAAAAAGCATCTGGCAAATGCCAATACCAATAAATTGCCCGTCCGCGAAAGCAGCCTTGAAATTTTTGCGAAGGGTCCTGAATTATTTTCTGATCTTTTTTCCGAATTAAAAAATGCAAAACAGCACATTCATATTCTGTTTTATATCGTTCAGGATGATAAAATCAGTCAGGAGTTTCTCTCCATTCTTAAAGAAAAAGCCCAGGCCGGTGTTGAAGTCCGGCTGTTGGTTGACTGGGTCGGCAACGGTCTGAAGCACAAAACGATCAAATCTCTGAAGGCTGCCGGTGTTGAATTCTCATATTCTCAAACGCCTAAATTCCCGTTCCTGTTTTATTCTTCCCAGGTCCGCAACCACCGCAAAATCACCGTGATTGACGGACGAATCGGCTATATCGGCGGATTCAACATTGGCAAGGAATACTATGATCAGGATCCGAAGCTCACGCCATGGCGGGATTATCATTTAAAAATGTCTGGTGAAGGAGTGGAGGACCTGCAAAAAGAGTTCCTCGAGGATTGGCGGGCGGCAGCAAAAGTGAATCTGCTGCAAAGCAAAGCCTATTTTCCTGCTCTTGAAAAAGGGCCGATCCGCCATCAGATTGTTCCCACCGAAGGCATCCTTCTTGAGGAAATGATGTCCGATTTAATCAGGAACTCGAGGACTTCCGTTTTTATCGGAACACCCTACTTCATCCCGAGTACAAAAGTATTCAATCTTCTGCTTGATGCAATAGGGCGAGGTGTTTCGGTCACGGTATTAGTCCCATTTATCTCTGACCACATGCTTGTAAAAGAAGCCTCCCACCCTTATTTGCGGACCCTTATCAAGGATGGAGCCGAAGTCTATCAGTTTTTGAATGGTTTTTACCATTCAAAAATCCTGCTTGTAGATGACAAAGTTTGTGATTTGGGCACCGCCAATTTTGATAAAAGAAGCATGTACCTAAATTATGAATTGAACTGTCTGATTTATGATGGCGATTTTATCAAAAAGGTCAAAATGATCCTGGCAGAAGACATCCTGAACTCGAGAAAAGCTGCTGTGGAAGACTTCAAACACGGACTGCTGAAGGAAAAAGCCGCAAGTACGATTTCTTATTTTTTATAAATAAGCCGGCCGCCGGGCAATGAAGGAGTGTCGAAATGATCATTCGGCTAGGATATGTATCCACCGCCATAAGCCTCTGGGATGCATCTCCCTCAAAGGCACTTACATTCGCTCGTTACGGACAGCTGCCTGAGGATGAGCGGCACGAAAAGCTGCTTTCCGTAACCTATCAAAACCTCTTGAACACAGAAAGAATGATTCACTATAATATCGCCCAGGATATCCCCTTGTACCGCTTTTCCAGCTCCATTGCACCGCTTGCCACCCATCCGGAGGTCAAATGGGATTATGTCACCCCATTCCGCGATAAATGGCTGGAAATCGGGGCTCTGGTAAAAAAGCATGGGCTGCGAACGAGCTTCCATCCGAACCAGTTCACTTTGTTCACTTCTCCGAGAGAGGAAGTAACCGCAAACGCGATAAAGGATATGGAGTACCATTACGGTATGCTCGAAGCGATGGGACTGGAAAACAGCGCACTGATCAATATCCATATCGGCGGGGCATACGGAAATAAGGAAGAGACAATTTTGCGTTTTCATGAAAACTTCGCAAAGCTCCCGGATCACATCAAGAAAATCACTACTCTTGAAAACGATGATAAAACCTATAACACTGAAGAAACATTGGCGGCTTGCTTGAAAGAAGACGTGCCGTTCATGTTCGATTATCATCATCACATCGCAAATCTTTCTGAAGAATCTCTAGAGAAACTGCTTCCGGTCGGCTTCACGTCTTGGGAACGGATCGGGATGAAACCGAAAATCCATATTTCATCGCCTAAATCGGAAAAAGCATACCGGTCGCATGCCGACTATGTTGATCACGAATTCATCTTGCCTTTGATTGGAATTTTGCGGGGCATTGGACAGGACGTTGATTTCATGATCGAAGCGAAGGAGAAAGACAAAGCAGCGCTGAAGCTTGTCGAGGATTTATCCAAAATCCGCGGTGTGAAACGGATTGGCGGGGCTGTTTTGGAGTGGAAGTAAACTAATTCAATCAAGTAATTGCTGCCTATATATTGGGCAGCTTTTTTTATCAAACTTAAATACATTAATTTACAATTGTATTATTATTGTTAACAAAGATAGTTTTTTCTAACGTTCTTGTTTAATAAGGAGGGTTAAAAGGTGATGGACACGATAATAGCAGGGTTTGATGTGATCAAGAACCTGCTTTTCATTGGAGTAACCTTATTTCTAGGGTTTACCAGTCTGAAAACACTGAGGTTTCTATTCAAAGAATGGAAAGAAGGTCGAAGTTACTTTATGATCCATTCAAGATATAGCAAGTTCTTTGAAGTTTTATTAAGTGTTTTAATATTAGGAGGACTAGGAACTTTATTCGTCTTAATTGCCATATCTGGATTAATCCATCTCCTATTATAAAAAAAGGCATAATCCTCAGTAGAGGTTTATGCCTTTTCATTCATTTACATCTTCTCCGGAGCAGAAACCCCAATCAATGCAAGAGCATTCTTCAATGTAATCATTGCTGTCTTGATCAGTGCAAGACGTGCTTGTGTTCTTTCCTTGTTGTCCATATCCAATACTTTTTCAGCGTTGTAGAAGCTGTGGAAAACAGAAGCCAACTCGAAAATATAGTTGGAGATGCGATGCGGCATGCGCTTCTCAGCTGCTTCGGCTACTGCCAACGGGAATTCGCCAAGCTTTTTCAAAAGGTCGATTTCCTTTTCCGCTTCGATCAATTTAAAGTCAGCATCTTTGCCGACCGTGAACCCTTGTTCTTCTGCAGAACGCAGGATGCTGTTGATACGGGCATGCGCATACTGTGCGTAGAATACAGGGTTTTCATTCGATTGAGATACTGCCAGATCTAGATCGAAATCCATGTGAGTATCCGCGCTTCTCATCGCGAAGAAGTAACGGACTGCATCGAGACCTACCTCTTCAATCAAATCACGCATCGTCACTGCTTTACCCGTACGCTTGCTCATCTTCATCTTCTCGCCGTTCTTGTACAGGTGAACAAGCTGGATGATCTCAACTTCAAGCGCTTCACGGCCGTAGCCAAGTGCCTCGATTGCCGCTTTCATACGAGGGATGTAACCGTGGTGGTCCGCACCCCAGATGTTGATCAGCTTTTCAAAACCGCGCTCAAGCTTATCCTTATGGTAGGCAACATCCGGAAGTAAATACGTAAAGGAGCCATCCTGCTTGATCAGCACGCGGTCCTTGTCATCGCCAAGCTCAGTCGAGCGGAACCACGTCGCGCCGTCCTGCTCATAGATGTGGCCGTTCGCACGAAGTGCATCAAGCGCCACATCGATTTTCCCATTGTTATAAAGAGAAGTCTCTGAATACCAAACATCGAATTTAACACGGAAATTCTCAAGGTCCTGCTTGAGCTTTTCCATTTCATATTTCAAACCGTACTCACGGAAAGTATCAAAGCGTTCCTGATCGGCTACATTCACATACTTGTCGCCGAATTCTTCAGCAAGCTTCTTGCCGATTCCGATGATGTCCTCGCCATGATAGCCATCCTCCGGCATCTGCTTATCCATGCCAAGCGCCTGGAAGTAGCGGGCCTCAACAGACAACGCAAGGTTATTGATCTGGTTCCCGGCATCATTAATATAATACTCGCGGGAAACATCATAACCAGCCTTGGCGAGCACATTGCAAAGCGAGTCACCGACAGCCGCGCCGCGCGCATGTCCTAGGTGCAGGTCGCCTGTAGGGTTAGCTGAAACGAACTCGACCTGGATTTTCTGGCCATTGCCTACCTTCGATTCCCCATACTTTTCGCCTGCTTCCAGGATTGCCGGAATCAAGTCCGTCAAATAGCTGTTGTCCATGTAAAAATTGATGAAACCCGGTCCGGCGATCTCAATCTTCTCGATGGACGCCTTGCTTTTATCAAAGTTCTCGATCAGCTGTTCAGCAATCTGGCGAGGTGCCTTTTTCGCTACGCGTGCAAGCTGCATCGCCATATTCGTAGAATAGTCTCCGTGTGCCTTTTCCTTCGGCGTTTCAAGAATCACTGAAGGAATCTGTGTTTCTTCAGCGAGATTAGCCTTGATGATCGCCTGCTTGATTTCTTCCTTCAGCTTCAATTGAACCTGTTCAACTATATTCATTTGCCTTCCTCCTTATAATTGATCGTCAAATGGTATGTACCTGCATTCGAACCCTGGATCGCCATATCATACAGCAAGTCCACATGTCCCTCCTGCTTTTCCTCATTAAAATTCGTATCCAGACGCTTCGTGAGAGCAGATGTCTCAAGCAGTCCGTATGGAGTCTTGTAATTGCCAGGAGTTTTTTTATTCAGCAGAAAATGAAGCCTCATCTTGATCGCACTGCTGCGCAAAATCAGCACTTCGTCTCCTGTTATCTTTACCGTCGTCTGAACATCCCCTTCCTCCATCACTTCATCGTACTGGAGGTACGAGCTGTTCGCCTTTTTATAGTATCGGCCAAAAGTGGTCAATTCAAAAGTTTCCTTCTCACTGCCACTGTAAATTGCCGTTTTTACCGTCACCTTGACAGGAATCTGTTCAGCGGGTCCTTTAGACACCGATAACACACCCTTCTTTATCTCTTATTATAACTTTATAAGTATAAATATTCTCCTTTAAAAGTGCAAGGTTCGCCGGGTATTGCCTTATTTTAAAATCAGGAAAAATTAGGAATTGACGATTAGGATTAGCCCCGATTTATAGCGGGTATTGTATATCAAAACCAATAAAGGAGTTGGCATCCATGAAAATCGAAGTTAAATGTGACGTAGAAAACTGTAAATACTGGGCAGAAGGCAACGATTGTGTTGCTGACTCAATCCTTGTCGTAGCCAATACAGGAAAACAAGCAAGAAATGAACGCGAAACAATTTGTGATACATTCGAAAAGATGTAATTTTAAGAAACCGGACGGCGAGATGCTATCCGGTTTTTGTTTTTTATCGGAACTCAACTTGGGCATTCCGCGAAAAGATAGGTCTATTCCTCGAAACGGCCTGTTAATTCCGCGATATCACACCTTAATTCCGCGAAAAACAACCATCATTCCGCGAACTGGAAAATATCAACGATTTTTCCCAGTAAAAAAGGAGAAGCAATCTGCTCCTCCTTCTCAATTTTATTAGAAAAATAGCATCCCTACTGATATCACAATTCCACTCACAATCAAAGTTATCACACAATATCCCATGATATCCTTGGCTTTCAGTCCGGCAATGGCCAGAGCTGGCAGTGCCCAGAACGGTTGAATCAGGTTTGTCCATGCATCCCCCCATGCGACAGCCATAGCTGTTTTCGGTATGGAGACACCCATTGTTTGAGCTGCCTCCAGCATGATTGGAGCCTGGACAGCCCATTGTCCGCCTCCGGAAGGAACGAAGATATTAACCAAGCCGGCGCTCAGGAAAGTGAACAACGGGAAGGTAAACTCATTTGAAATCGAAACGAAACCTTCAGAAATGACCGCAGCCAGACCCGAAGTAGTCATCATTCCCATGATCCCTGCGTAAAAAGGGAATTGGATTATGATTCCGCTTGCTCCTTTTACCGCATTCAAAACTGCATCAAGGAATTGCTTCGGAGTTCCATGAAACAGGATCCCCAGGAATAAAAACAAGAAATTGACTATATCCAGATTTAGTTTAAAGCCATTGTTCGCAAAATAATAGAATAAGAATACAAGTCCAAAAACACCAATCAGCAACGATGCTACCTTACTATTTTCCAGACGCTCTGCAGGAGTCATCAATCCCTGCTCCAGCGTTGCCGCCTGCACATCGTTTTCTAACAGAATAGGATCGACCGTAATGGTTTCTTCCTTTGATGGCATCATCATACGCGTCACTATCGGCAGAATAAGCAACAGGGAAATGACAATAAATAGGTTAAAACTAGAAAAAATAGTTTGATCCGTTGGGATAACTCCGATCATTTTTTCAGTGAAATGTCCTTCTGTAGCAATGGTTAGCGGGATGGAACCTGATATCCCTCCATGCCAGACGACAAACCCTGAGTAAGCGCTTGCGATTAACAGCCTATAATCAACATTATTAACTTTCTTAGCTAATTCCTTCGCAAACAGGGCACCGATGACCAAGCCAAATCCCCAGTTGATTAAACTCGCTATCATTGAAACTACTGTTACGTAAATAATCGCCTGGCCCGGAGACTTAGCAAGTGATGCGAGTGAACCCAGCCCCTTCTTGAAAATAGGGCTGCTCGCAAGTACGTGGCCTGTCACCAGAACAAGCACCATTTGCATAGTGAAGACCAACAGACCCCAGAATCCATTGCCCCAATGCTGGACCATCTGATACGGTCCGTTATCTGTAAAAATAAGGCCCAATCCGAATACAACAAAAGTTAAAATAATGACAAAAAGAAATGGATCAGGCAAGTACCGCTGCATAATGCGGTTGAAAAAAGAAACTAACATCTTCATGTTTTTAACCTCCTTATTAGTAGTTACATTCATAATCATTATATTTTCTAGATAATTAAGAATATTCCTTCTAAAAAGGGCAAATTAAAAACCGCCTCCTGATAAGGAAGCGGCTTCTCATCTAATATTACTTCACAAAACCAAGCATCATTTCACGGATGATCTTGCTTGCTGTGTTTGCTGTCATTTCAGATGTATCATAGATTGGGGCAACTTCTACCAAGTCAGCTCCTACTACGTTTACATCAGAGTTTGCAATCGCATGGATGGATGCCAACAATTCCTTGGAAGTGATTCCGCCTGCGTCGACTGTTCCTGTTCCAGGAGCGTGCGCCGGGTCCAGAACATCGATATCGATCGTCACATAAACAGGACGGCCGGCAAGCTTAGGCAATACTTCCTTCAAAGGCTCAAGCACTTCAAACTTGGAAATGTGCATACCCACTTCCTTAGCCCACTCGAATTCTTCCTTCATCCCCGAACGGATTCCGAATGAGTAAACATTTTGCGGCCCAATGTGCTCCGCAATCTTGCGGATTGGAGTTGAGTGGGACAATGGCTCCCCTTCATAGTGCTCGCGCAAGTCAGTGTGCGCGTCAAAGTGGATGATCGCAAGGTCTTCGTATTTTTTTGCCACTGCCTTCATGACCGGCCATGATACCAGGTGCTCGCCGCCCATTCCGAGCGGGAATTTTTCAGCAGCTAAAAGCTTGTCCACGAATTCCTCAATCATATCAAGGCTCTTTTGCGCATTTCCGAATGGAAGCGGGATATCTCCTGCATCAAAATACTGAAGGTCAGCCATTTCGCGGTCAAGATAGGGGCTGTACTCCTCTAGGCCGATCGATACCTCACGGATACGCGTAGGGCCGAAACGTGAACCAGGGCGGTAGCTGACCGTCCAGTCCATTGGCATTCCGTAAAGGACAGCCTTGCTTTCCATAAAGTTTGAATGGCTGCCGATAAATACATTGCCAGAATAGGCTTCATCAAAACGCATTCCAAACACCTCTTTCAAATATTTTTTGCATTGGCTATGTTAACTTAAGCTAGTGATTTCCGTTCATTCCGCTAATACAGCCTTTACACTAAAATGGCCCCCGGATTTTACCGGGAAGCCGTATGGAATATGCCGGTTAAACAGGCACATAATCCTTTTTATTTTAGAAGATCGCCAACGAACTTTGGCAATACGAAAGCTGCTTTGTGAAGCTCTTTCGTGTAGTACTTTGTTTCGATTTCGTGGAAGCGTTCCTCGCTCACTTCAAGCGGGTCATGCTTCTTTGAACCTAGTGTGAACGCCCACATTCCGCTTGGGTATGTCGGGATGTTCGCTACATAAAGGCGTGTGATCGGGAAGATTTCTCTTACATCCTTTTGCACATTGCGGATCAGGACAGCCTTGAACCATGGGTTGTCAGACTGCGCTACGAAAATACCATCTTCCTTCAGCGCTTTGGAAATTCCTGCGTAGAAGCCTTTAGTGAACAGGTTCACTGCCGGGCCGACTGGCTCTGTAGAGTCAACCATGATGACGTCATACTGGTTGTCGCTCTCTGCGATATGCATGAAGCCGTCGCCAACCTGGACATCAACACGTGGATCGTCAAGCTTTCCTGCGATTTCAGGCAAGTACTTCTTGGAATACTCGATTACCTTTCCGTCGATATCAACAAGAGTCGCTTTTTTCACGCTAGGGTGCTTAAGGACTTCACGGATTACTCCGCCATCGCCGCCGCCAACAACCAATACATGCTCAGGGTTTGGGTGTGTGAACAATGGAATATGCGCAACCATCTCGTGGTATACGAACTCATCTTTTACAGATGTCATAACCATGTCATCAAGAAGAAGCATGTTGCCCCACTCTTCTGTTTCCACCATATCAAGCTTTTGGAACTCAGTCTGTTCTGTATGTAACGTCTTGTTCACTTTCATTGTGATACCAAAGTTTTCTGTCTGCTTTTCTGTAAACCAAAGACCCATTAATATCCTTCCTTTCGGCAAAAAAAATTTCCGTTATGATGCGGCGAATTCTCACGGCAGGCAGCAGTTTTGCTGTCCAAATTTATATTGATCAAGCGTGGCGCTTACATTTATTTGTTATACTTCCCCAACATCACAAATACAAACATCAGAAAAAGTATAGTTGAATCTAGCAAAAATGCAAGCAAAATTTAATTCTCTCTGATTCTATGTTTAAAAGATGCCGTTTTTTTTCATACTGATATTATCTATTTATTTAGGGGGAAGCAGTATGGAGCTGATGACTGACCAGCGGTTTCGCAAGACAATTAAATATTTGCGCGCCTTGATTTTCTTCGGGCTTGCGGGGCTTGCTTTGGCGACCGTCCTCTATTTTTCTCTGATCGGGTACGCGAAGCTCCAGGGACCGCCTCCTCTTGCCGTACCGCAGTCGACTCTATATTATTCATACGACGGAACGGTCATTGGTGAGAGCCATTCCGGGCAAAAGCGTTATTGGGTGGCGCTCAAGGATATTTCGCCGCATTTGATCAATGCCACTATTTCCATTGAAGATAAAAGCTTCTTCGCCCACAATGGGTTTGATTATAAACGGATTGCCGGGGCAGCGCTGGCTGACTTGAAGGCAATGGCCAAAGTGCAGGGTGCCAGCACGATCACCCAGCAATATGCGCGCAATCTCTACCTGGAACACGACAAAACGTGGAAGCGCAAAGCAACCGAAGCCCTTTATACTTTGCGTCTTGAAATGAATTACTCCAAGGATGAAATCCTCGAAGGCTATCTGAATACGATTTATTATGGAAATGGCGCGTACGGTGTCCAGGCAGCTAGCCGTTATTATTTTGGCAAGGACGCGAAGGATTTATCCCTGGCGGAAGCATCCATGCTTGCGGGAATACCGAAAGGCCCTAACATCTATTCGCCTTTGGCATCGATGGAAAAAGCAAAGCATCGCCAGAATACTGTTCTTTATACGATGAAAGCGAATGGCTACATCACAGAACTTGCTGCACAAAAAGCAAAAATCGAAAAGCTTAAGCTCGTTGGCAAGCACCAGCATGACACTTTAGGCGCTGCTCCCTATTTCCAGGATGCGGTCCGCAATGCACTTAAAAACTCATTGAATTTCGATGACAGGACGATTTCACTTGGTGGATTAAGAGTCTATACGACACTTGACCTTTCGCAGCAGGAAATCGCGGAAAAATCAATCAGCAAGATGATATCCGAGGATTCTGACATCCAAGCCGGATTTGTGGCGATGAATCCGAAGAATGGGCATGTAAAAGCGCTGGTTGGTGGAAGGAATTATGAGGAAAGCCCGTTCAACAGGGCGGTGCAGGCTGTCAGGCAGCCAGGCTCAACGATGAAGCCACTCCTTTATTACGCGGCACTTGAAAATGGTTTTACACCATCGTCGACAATGAAGAGCCAGTTGACAACCTTCATGTTCGATGACGGACGGTCTGAATATACACCGCATAATTTTAACAATAAATATGCCGAAAATGACATTACAATGGCACAGGCATTGGCGTTGTCCGATAATGTATATGCTGTAAAAACACATCTTTTCCTTGGCGAGCAAACACTGATTGAAACTGCCAAACGATTTGGGATCAAATCCGAAATGAACAATGTACCATCTCTTGCACTCGGCACGTCGGGCGTAAGAGTCATTGAGATGGCAAATGCATACAGCATACTCGCCAACGGCGGCAAAAAAGTGGACCCTGTACTGATCAAGAAAGTTGAAAACCATAAAGGTGAAGTCATTTACGAATATAAAGGTGAACAAGAAGAAGTTCTGAAGCCAGAACTTGCTTCTGTCATGACCCATATGCTGACTGGCATTTTTGATAAAAAACTTAATGGATATGCTTCTGTGACGGGAAGCACGCTGATTAAAAAAATGACACGTCCGTATGCAGCAAAATCAGGAACTACTGAAACAGACAGCTGGATGGTTGGCTATACACCGCAGCTCGTTTCAGCTGTATGGACTGGGTATGATAAAGGAAAACCAATCGAGCTGACAGTGGAAAAATCATATGCGAAGAATGTATGGCTTGATTTTATGGAAAAAGCGCTTGATAAAGAGCCTGCGAAGAAATTTAAAGCCGCCAAAGGCACCGTTTCAGTCTATGTCGACCCAGCAAATGGGAAGCTTGCCGCAGATGGCTGTCCGGTCAAGAGGCTGACCTTATTCGCGGCCGGCACGGAACCGACTGAATACTGCACAGATCACATTGACCATGAAGAACATAAGGAAGATAAACCGCAGGAGAAAAAGGAAAAGAAACCTTGGTACAAGCGGATTTTCGGGCGTTAGGAATCTGCCCTATCATTCAGTGTCAACGACTTTTATCTCTGTAGAGCAAAAGAAAAACCCCGGAAGCAAGCCTCCGGGGTTTTTCTCGTCCTAGCATAAAATGTGTTTTACGCTGTTATCAGTTTACTTTTTTTATTGGATTTGAGCAAGCCAGATATTGTCACTTATGAAGAAGTGTCACAATTTCGACAAATTTAAGGGACTATTATCCAACTGTAAAATTAATTAACGGATAGTCCAGTTTTCAACTCGTCTGAAGATCGATCCCACATTCCCGGGTCGTGATTCTTCAGGAAATCAGCCAGGATTGTTTTCGATTTTTCATCCATATGATTAACAATGATATGGCGCTTAATCGACTTATCAAGACGGTTCACGTGCTCAGGAAGCAGCTTATAGCCCCGGCGGATCTCACGGTTGACGGTCATTTCGCATGCTGTGACGCCAGCATAATACGGACCATCTTCCTTCCTGTCGATTGTCACCCAGACAACCCAATACAGCTTTGCATCCGGCACCTCATTGCGGTCGGTAAGAAACTTGATTCCCTTTTCCACCACACTTCGCGCATGCATCGCACCAACATCAACAGTCGCCTCTCCTGCGTCCACGTCAACGATCACCGGCGATACATTATCTAATGTGAGAGCACCTTTCCCGAAGCCCTTATGGCCGTCCATCGGGTCATTTTTAATAATATTGAATCCAATATTCTTGCCTTTTTTTTCTTCCATGAAAAATAACCTCCTCTAGAAAAACAGATTGTATATTCCATCCGTCACAGCCGGAATCAAATAGTGGAAAATCGGCTGGATTGTGTATTGGTCAAGGGGTGTGATCACCAGGATCAAAAAGATGATCGATCCGTACGCTTCATACTGTGCCATTTTTGCCCTGATTTTCGCTGGTGCGAGATCTTCGATGATTCGGTAGCCATCAAGCGGCGGGAACGGCAGAAGGTTGAAGACAAACAGCATCGCGTTCAGCCCGATGAAGATGTTGAGGAAATTCAGGAAAAACTCCGGAACCCCAGATGCCAATCCAAGTGCAACGAATATGTACCAGATGACGAATGCCAGGAAAACGAGGATCAGATTGCTGATTGGCCCCGCAATGGACACCAGCACCCCGGCCAGCTTTGGATTTTTGAACATGAAACGATTGACCGGAACCGGTCTCGCCCAGCCGAAGCCCGCTATGAAAATCAAGATGGTACCAAGCGGATCGAGATGCTTGATCGGGTTCAGCGTCAGCCGCCCCTGCCTCTGGGCAGTCGGGTCTCCGAACTTATACGCGACCCACGCATGTGCGAACTCATGCACCGCAAACGCGATCATCAGCGCCGCAGCCACATACGGAATTTCCTCCAATGAATAATAAAAAAACACAATCCATTCCCCTTTTTTGTCTTTTCTCTAAAGTATAACCCATTCTAATGTGAATGTGAAAAAGTGAATCTTCCGAGGGGCTTGCGTATTTTAGCGAATTATGAAAAACTCAATTTAGATGTACATATTAGTCATTCAAGGAGGCAAATCAAATGCCATACGTAACAGTGAAAATGCTTGAGGGCCGCAGTGAGGACCAAAAGAAAGCACTAGTCGAAAAAGTAACAGACGCAGTCAGCGAAACAACAGGCGCGCCAAAAGAAAAAATCGTCGTGTTCATCGAGGAAATGACGAAGAACCACTATGCCGTAGCAGGCAAGCGGTTAAGCGACGAGTAGGATGGACTAAAAGCTCAGGGATTCTGGGCTTTTTTCATTTATGCCGCAGTAATTTCTATTCTGAGCCTCAATCGGGAAGATATTTTTCTCTTTTATGTGACCGTCAACTCGGTTTCTACGCGCCCACAGGCACATGTTTCCCTTTTTAGTGACCGTCAACTCGATTTCTACGCATCCACGGGCACATGTTTCCCTTTTTTGTGACCGTCAACTCGGTTTCTACGCGCCCACAGGCACATGTTTCCCTTTTTAGTGACCGTCAACTCGATTTCTACGCATCCACGGGCACATGTTTCCCTTTTTTGTGACCGTCAGCTCGATTTCTACGCATCCACGGGCACATGTTTCCCTTTTTTGTGACCGTCAGCTCGGTTTCTACGCATCCACGGGCACATGTTTCCCTTTTTTGTGACCGTCAGCTCGGTTTCTACGCATCCACGGGCACATGTTTCCCTTTTTTGTGACCGTCAGCTCGGTTTCTACGCATCCACGGGCACATGTTTCCCTTTTTTGTGACCGTCAGCTCGATTTCTACGCATCCACGGGCACATGTTTCCCTTTTTTGTGACCGTCAGCTCGGTTTCTACGCATCCACGGGCACATGTTTCCCTTTTTTGTGACCGTCAGCTCGGTTTCTACGCATCCACGGGCACATGTTTCCCTTTTTTGTGACCGTCAGCTCGGTTTCTACGCGCACACAGGCACATGTTTCCCTTTTTTGTGATCGTCAGCTCGATTTCTACGCGCATACGGGCACATGTTTCCCTTTTTTGTGATCGTCAGCTCGATTTCTACGCATCCACGGGCACATGTTTCCCTTTTTTGTGACCGGTTTCTCTTCTCTTCCCCTATTCCGGGAACATATTTCCCTTCACAAAAAAATCGGGCACAAACCCCAAAAGGGTTCGTACCCGATTTAAACTCCTTACGCCAATTGCCTGGCTTTTTCTTTCAAGCTCGCTATATATGCGTTAGCTTCGTTAATTTCTTCATCAGTATATTTCTGGCTTTTTTTCACCGTCTGGATTTTTTCGCGAACCTCATCATCTGGCAAGTTATCAAAATACAAAACCGTGGAAACGAGTTCAAGGAATCTTGCATTCTGGTCGTTGATGTCGGTCAGGCAGTCTCCGAGGCATGGCATCTCGATGCTGTTTTCTCCAAGGAATTCCTGGCCTGCTTCGGTCAATGTATAGCGGTATTGGTAGTAGCCGCCTTTCTTTTCCTTCACTTCATCCAGGAAGCCCATATTGCATAGTTCTTCCACCCGCAATGTCAGTTCTTCGGAATACGGTCCGTAAAAATGGAATTGGAATCGTTCCTGGAAAGGGAACTCCATCTTTTTCGCGATATAGATCATTTTCTGAAGTTTTTTCCTGCCGATGACCTCTCCAGAAACTGAAATGGCATGTATGATTTTAGCGTGGTCTTTTAACAAAACGCGTCAACTCCTGTATCAAATGGTCCCATTGTCTAAGTTCAGCTCAAGAATCTGTGCAATCTGCCCGATTTCAGGGCGTGCTTTTTCCTTTTCCAAAAAATCGGCAGGATAATAAAGTTTATGGTCTGTCCGCCTTTTGCCAGAGATGGCATCGACAATCTCAGATTCCCGCGACAGCTCGCGTATTTCGCCGTTTTTCTTCAGCAGATGGATCGGAAGGCGCTCTTCCTCCTCACCTGGTCGGTAAAAATCGTACGGAAGGTCTGATGATGAATCGACTACCAGGTAATATTCAGGATCCAGCCCTGCCTGTTCGAATAACACGGAAAGCTTCGCCAGCTTCTTGTATTCCTTGGCAGGATCGAACTCGACATATTTAAATAGATTGCGGTTATTGAAGCGGCGGCACAAATCGCTCAGGATCTGGTCCTCTTCCTCCTCCCAAATCTGGAAATAGTAGAGGAACACGGCTTCATCCAATTTTAAATAGTCTTGCAGTGTCATACGGTCCTCGAATATTGAGTAAAAATGATGCGGCTTATGTTTAAAGGTGTAGTTTTGCTCATGAAGGTGTTTGGCACGGTGAAGAATCTTCGTCAGGATCACCTCGGCACTCCTTGTCACCGGGTGGAAATAAACCTGCCAGTACATCTGGTAGCGGCTCATTATGTAGTCCTCGACAGCATGCATCCCGCTTTGCTTAATCACGACCTGGTCTTCCCGCGGGCGCATGACACGCAAAATCCGTTCCATATCAAAATGTCCGTAGCTGACACCGGTAAAATAGGCATCCCTCTGCAGGTAATCCATTCGGTCAGCGTCAATCTGGCTTGAAATCAGGCTGATGACAAGCTTGTTTTCATACGTTTTTTCAATAACCTCAGCGACCTTTTTCGGAAAGTCTGGAGCCACTCTCGTAAGCACCTGGTTCACTTCCGTATCACCAAGGATGATTTCCCTTGTGAAATCTTCATGGTCAAGATCGAACACCTTCTCAAACGAGTGTGAGAACGGTCCATGGCCCAGGTCATGAAGCAATGCTGCACACAATGAGAGCAGCCTCTCCCCTTCATCCCATTCAGGGCGGGAAGCGAACGCGTTGTCGACAATGCGGCGTGTGATTTCATAGACTCCCAATGAATGGTTGAACCTGCTGTGTTCCGCTCCGTGGAAGGTTAAGTACGTCGTGCCGAGCTGCTTGATCCTTCTCAGGCGCTGGAACTCTTTCGTTCCGATCAAATCCCAGATCACCCGGTCACGGACATGGACATACCGGTGTACTGGATCTTTGAATACTTTTTCTTCAAGTAATTTTTCTTCCGAATATCCCATCGTTCTCCTTCTTCCTGTTCAGCTTGTTTTTATTATAGCCTGTTTCGTTCGTCAAATCATCTCGATTTTCTGCAAATTTTTACAAATTTTTCATAAAGATTTGCAAAGCCTTTTCCCATATCCCTTTAATTCCAATTTAGAAGGATTTCTAAACAATCTTGTAGTTTGCAAGTTTACCGCGGAAAAAAAATCACCTCTAAACGGTTGTTTAAAGGTGATTTATACAGGCTATGCTAACGGGCACGAGCCATTATTATGAATGATATAAAAAACAGAGAAGAAGCTTACTTCAGTTTCTTCTGGACTTTTTCCATAAGTTCTTCTTCAGTCAGCGCAGCGACGGGCCGATTATTGACGAATGCGAAAGTTTTCTTTCTTCCAGGTCCGCAATAGGACTGGCACCCAATCTCGACAGTCGCTTCAGAATCCAGCTGCTTCAGCTTTGGAATCAATGTTTTAAGGTTTACGGCCTGACAATCGTCGCAAACACGGAATTCGTTTGCCATTTAGGACAACCCTTTCTAGATCAACCGTGAAGTTGATGACACTAATATTAAGACTAAAGCGTATTTTACCTCTTATTTAAAATGAATGCAAGCTGTTGGAGAGGTCCTTTTGCATATCTATCTTTATGGAAAACACGTATTTACGCGAAAAATCTACTATCCTTCCATTTTACGATGTATAAGGTTTCCAATTTCAGGACATGATTGGAATATGAGTTTTAAATAGTTAACCAATGTAAAAGGGAGTTGAAGAAAAATGAAGGTACGACAAGATGCCTGGACAGATGAAAATGATTTATTGCTGGCTGAAACCGTGCTAAGGCATGTAAGGGAAGGCAGCACACAATTGAATGCTTTTGAAGAGGTGGGTGACAAGCTGGATCGTACATCAGCTGCCTGCGGATTCAGATGGAACGCAGTCGTGAGGCATAACTATGAAAAAGCATTGCAGCTTGCCAAAAAACAGCGAAAACAGAGACAGAGAATCCTAGGCAAGGATCAGGGCGGCAAGAAGAAATTGCTCTATGCCCCGCCGGTTCCAATGATGGATGAAAGTTTGACAGGTTCGTTGCCAGAAGCTGAACTGACTGAATCACAGGCTACATTCGATCTATCATTGCTTGAGCAGGATGACAAGCAAATTGACGCGGCACTCATGGCCGATATGCAAGATTTAATGAGTAGGAAAGAGGAGAAACAAGATTACTCTGCAGAAGCAGCTGCTGAAATCGCAGAGACGCCAGTTCCAGTTGCAAGGACACAGGCAGCACCTGTACGACATACCGTTCCTCAAACGGGCTTGACGATGGGACATGTAATCGCCTATCTGCAAAGCTTGAACGGCTCATCGCTCCAGGTCGATATTTACAAGAGCGAGAATGAAAGATTAAAGCGTGAAATAAATAGTTTAAGGAACCAAAACGGAGAGCTGCAGGAAAAAATAAACAGGCTCGAGAAAAACACGAATACAATGCAGGAAGATTACGAAACACTTATGAAAATCATGAACCGTGCACGAAAGCTTGCTCTGTTTGAAGAAGAAGAACGTCCGGCAACAAAGTTCAAGATGGACCGCAACGGCAATCTCGAAAAAGTAGCGGAATAGATTTGCTAATTACTAAATAGATAGATGTTGGATGGAGAAGGAGATTCAAGCAGCAGCCCCCTCTTTAAGAAAAAGCCGGAAACCCAATCGTTTCCGGCTTATCTTTATTTATGGGAGCCATTAATCCAGGAATTTCTCGTTCCGCTCAATGACCCTAGTATAGTAGTGATCAAACAGCTCAATCTCGTTTCCGTTCAGATAGCCAGATGTCAGCTCATTGCTGTTTCTGTTCAGGAATGTTAAGAACCGCAGCATGACATCCTGAATCGTCATCTCGACACCGAATAATTCAGACAGTGACGCCATTACTTCCGGCTGGATCTCAGGATAGCTGAATTTCGTGCTCTCCCCTTTTTTGGATCGGGCGTAAAATTCCCGAATCAGCTCGGCCCGCTCACTTCCACTGCCAGTCACGCACAAATAGATTTGCACCGCGACCCCTTTTTTCAGCCGCCGCTGCGAGATTCCAGCAAATTTTTTCCCATCAATGCTTAAATCATAGCTGCCCGGGCAGTATGACGCAGAAATCTCCCTCGCCTCTATATTTTTATGGAAATCAGCAAACATTTCCTTGATCAATAACCACATGGCATCATAGCCGCGGTTAATATCTATGCATTTTTCCTTCTCAGGTAAAATAAGTGATAGATTCAGGACTCCTTCGTCAAGCACGACTGCAAGCCCGCCGGAATTGCGGACAATGTATTGAAACCCCTGCTCTTCAAGATACTCTAGCCCTTCCTGGAGATGAGGCAACCTTGTATCCTGGATACCCAGGACGACTGTATCATGGTGCACCCATGCCCTTGCGGTAGCTGGCGACTGCCCTGTCCCGACCGATTCACAAAGCGTATCATCCGTCCCGAACGACTGGAGGGCATGAAAGTGCGTACCGAGGGCCGACTGGTCGATCAATCTCCATTTATCCTGACGCAATAAAATAAGCGCCTCATCCATCGTCATTTCCTCTTTTCATTCTGTATCTTTTCGTTGATATTATAGCATACTCCCCAGAAGCAGCTTACACCGTAAAAAAGCCGATCGGAAAATCCGACCGGCTAAAATTACTATCTTATTTAACAAGTGCCTGTGCTGCTGTAATCAAAGCTAGCTTATATACATCTTCTTCGCTGCAGCCGCGGGACAGGTCATTTACCGGGCGGTTCAAGCCTTGCAGGATCGGTCCTACCGCTTCAAATCCGCCGAGGCGCTGGGCGATCTTGTAGCCAATATTCCCTGCCTCAAGGCTTGGGAATACGAAAACATTCGCATCACCCTGGATCGGTGAGTCTGGCGCTTTTTTCGCTGCAACTGATGGAACAAATGCTGCGTCAAACTGGAATTCGCCATCTACGATCAACAATGGGTCACGTAGCTTGGCTTCTTCGACTGCTTTTGAAACTCTTTCCGTTTCAGGAGATACAGCAGATCCTTTAGTAGAGAAGCTTAACATAGCCACACGTGGCTCTACATCAAACATTCTTGCTGTCTTCGCACTTTCGATCGCGATTTCGGCAAGATCCTGGCTGTCAGGAGCGATATTGATTGCACAGTCAGCGAATACATACTTCTCATCTTCACGAACCATAATGAAAACGCCTGAAGTCTTGCGGACGCCTTCTTTTGTCTTGATGATCTGCAATGCCGGTCTGACAGTATCGGCAGTGGAATGCGCAGCACCGCTGACTAGGCCGTCTGCTTTGTTTGCGTACACAAGCATTGTGCCAAAATAGTTTTCATCAAGAAGAATTTTGCGTGCCTGTTCTTCCGTCGCTTTGCCTTTGCGTCTTTCGACGAATGCCGCGACAAGCTCGTCCATCATCGCAAAATTTGCCGGGTCGTAGATTTCAACGTTATCAAGCGATACTTCCATATCACTTGCCTTCGCCTGGATCTGTTCAATATTCCCTACTAAAATTGGCGTTAACACACCGTCTGCAGCCAATCTACCAGCTGCTGCTAAAATCCGTTCGTCGAGGCCTTCGGGGAACACGATCCGTAAATTCTGTCCGCTTAATTTGGCTTTTAAGCCTCCAAATAAATCACTCATGCTGACTCCTCCTTTAATCTATTACTTATAGCATACTTTACCAACCTTAAAATTCAAGATTGTTACCGTTTTCAACCTTGAAGTCTTTTTATTGTAAATTTTCAAGCATGTTTTTCCTGCCCCTTTTACTATTTGCAATCTTTAACAAAATATCCTTTTTTCGCAGAGGATAAACAAACAAGGTTTTATAAGCATGACGTATGGAGAAACTATGATATGATAATGGTATATTCATGATTTTTAGGAGTGATATAAATGACAGAAGCAGCACAGACATTAGATGGCTGGTATTGCCTGCATGACTTCCGAACAGTAGACTGGACAACTTGGAAGATGCTTCCCGCTGAAGAGCGCCAGGAAGCGATCCAGGAATTCCTCGGACTAGTGGAAAAGTGGAATGGAACCCAGGCAGAAAAACAGGGCAGCCATGCTCTATATACAATCGTGGGCCAAAAAGCAGATTTCATGATGATGATCCTGCGTCCTACAATGGAAGAATTGAATGAAATCGAAACTGAATTTAACAAATCAAAGCTTGCTGAGTACACGGTTCCAGCTCATTCTTATGTTTCCGTTGTTGAGCTGAGCAACTATCTTCCTGCAGGTGAAGATCCATACCAGAACCCGCAAATCCTTGCACGCCTTTACCCTGAACTTCCAAAGGCAAAGCATGTTTGCTTCTATCCAATGGACAAGCGCCGCCAGGGCGAAGACAACTGGTACATGCTTCCGATGGAAGACCGCCGCAACATGATGCGCAGCCACGGAATGATCGGCCGCCAGTATGCTGGTAAAGTCAAGCAGGTCATCACAGGTTCAGTAGGCTTCGATGATTACGAGTGGGGCGTAACTCTATTTGCAGATGAGGTCCTTCAATTCAAGAAGCTTGTGTATGAAATGCGTTTTGATGAAGTAAGCGCGCGCTTCGGCGAATTCGGTTCTTTCTTCGTAGGTAACCTTCTTGAAGAAGACCGCGTTTCTTCATTCCTGCACGTTAATTAAACATTTATTACAGCCTCAGGCAATAGCCTGGGGTTTTTTTATATCCAAAAACACTCCCCACCCCCGTCTATTTTCTGTCATAAAATCAAGCTTTCCTCATATGAATGAAATAGTGAGGATTCAGTTTACTTGTACCCCATCCTGTAAAAGTCAATTTCACCATTTTACATATAAAAGGTGAATTGAAGTAAAAGACTAATAACTTTTAAGGAGGCTATACAATGACTCAATACAATTATCCATATTATAATTACAGAACTTATCCGCAAACCTACCAGCCGTATACTGGTACCGACGAGCAGGCCGCTACTCAAGGTCAGATGGGACAGATGAACCAGATGGGACAAATGGGGCAAATGGGATACCCTCAGACACCAACCTTCCCTGCGCAAACCGGCGGAGTGATGCCGAGCAGTGCAGGACCTCAAGTTGCAGGCATGCTTCCTGCAGAACAATCGTATATCGAAAATATTTTACGTCTGAACAAAGGCAAACTTGCTACTATTTATATGACCTTTGAAAACAACAAGGAGTGGAACGCGAAAATCTTCAAAGGGATCATTGAAGCAGCTGGAAGGGATCACATTATCATCAGTGATCCCCAAACCGGCATGAGATATTTATTGCCGATGATTTACCTCGATTACATTACATTTGATGAGGAAATCGAGTACGACTATCCTTTCGGCGGAGGAGCCGGAATGACAGCCTACCCGCCGAGATAATATTTGATGCAAGAAGAGCACGCCAATCGGCGTGCTCCTTTTTTTAAGACTATAGATATTTTACAGCCGCGATCATCAAAAGTACCCAGGCAGCAAGGAATGCCACCCCCCCAAGTGGTGTGATCGCTCCGAGAATGCTTATTTTCGTCACGCTCAATACGTACAGACTTCCTGAGAATAAAATAATCCCGATTAGCATCAGCCAGCCTGACCAGCTAATAAGCGCATTTGCCGGAAGCTTTCCTGCAAAGATTCCGATTATTAAAATGCCAGTGGCATGGAACATCTGGTACGTAACACCCGTTTTCCATGTTTCCAAATACTTCGGTTCGACTTTCCCCTCAAGCCCATGTGCTCCAAACGCTCCCAGGGCCACGGCCAGGAACGCATTGATGGCTCCTATTAAAATAAATACCTTCATTTTGTTTCACCTCTTCATAAAAATTGGCTGTTCATTTCATCAAAAATCAAAGAGTGAATCTCCGTTTGAGTTATCTTCCATTTCCAGCTTCTTTGGCTGCGGAATCATGGTTGACTGTTGGTTTATCGGCATTTGCTGCTGAGGGATGCTTGGCTGGACAGCAGCGAATTGCACCGGCGCAGCACTGCTATAATTTTGCTTTCCTCCGCCCTGCTGCAGAGGCTCATCTAGCACAAGCTCGCATAGCGTTTTGATGGAATGGATTCTTTCACGCTGACCGGTCTCTGTTTCTGCCGATTTTGCCCGCCTTAATTCTTCTTCCATCTTCAACAATAGCTTTTGCATTGAAATACTCATCGACTCACCTCCATGGATGGTTTATTTATGTATATACTGCGAATCATTTAGTATTTGTACCGTTCCATTCTACAACAATCCACACGTTTTTTCGACTTTAGGGAAGAAATCTGTAAGTTCCACGTGGAACATGTCAATTTTTATCATACTGATTTTTTTATGCTCTGTTTAAATTAGTTGTTGATTTCCGTTCCAGGCGCTTCGCTTTCCGCGGGGCTTGCGCTGAGCCTCCTCGTCGCAAGCTTCTGCGGGGTCTCATCTGTCCAGCTGATCCCGCTGGAGTCTGTGCGCCTTCCACTACAATCAACAGGTTTTTAAAATTCACATTGGTCTATAACAGAGTCTTTTAAAAAAACCCTGGTTACCCAGAGCTCTTAATCTTTTAAGTTTTCAATTTGCCAGTCAATCTCCTGCTTCCCCTGCGCCTCCAGCATTTCATTGACTCTCGAAAATGGCTTGCTGCCGAAGAATCCCCTTCTTGCTGACAGCGGGCTTGGATGTGCCGACATGATGATATGATGTTTATTTTCATCGATCAGCTTGATTTTACTTTGCGCCGGCTTGCCCCAGAGGATGAAAATCACTGGATTTTCACGCTCATTAAGGATGGTGATAATTTTATCAGTGAAGATCTCCCACCCTTTTCCCCTATGAGAGTTCGCTTCCCCTTCCCTCACTGTTAAGACAGTATTCAGGAGCAGCACACCCTGGTCTGCCCATTTTTTCAAATAACCGTTATCCGGAATCTGGCAGCCTAGATCTGCGCTCAGTTCCTTGAAAATATTCCGCAGGGAAGGGGGAAGTGCCACCCCTGGCTTAACCGAAAAGCTTAAGCCATGTGCCTGGCCTGGTCCATGGTAAGGATCCTGGCCAAGGATCACTACCTTAACATTTTCGTAATCTGTATAACGCAGTGCATTGAAAATCTCTTCTTTCTCGGGATAGACCATTATCGTTGCATATTCTTCTGTTAAAAACTCTCTTAATTCCAGGTAATACGCTTTTTCAAATTCTTCCGCCAGCAGCGGGGCCCAGCTATTATTCAAAAGTGCCATGGTTCCAGCTCCTTTCCTTCTATCAAACTACCCTTTTTCATAAAACTATATGTGAACATTTGCCAGCATGTTTAATAGAGCCCATACCGGATATATATATAGTGTAGACGCGGAAGGCTAAATAAGCTTCCCAAACTAGTATAAGAAAAAAAGCTATTAGGAGGAAGATACTATGTTAAAAGTTGAAGTAGTTGAAAACGGCGTACAGGCAGCGGAAAAAATCAGTTCACTTGAAGCATCTGGGTTCGGTAAAGAAAACATTTATATTTTTGCTCATGACGAGAACCGCAGTGAGCATTTAACGGATGCAACTGATACTGGTGGAGTCGGCTTCAAGGAACAAGGCTTCTTTGATTCCATCGGCAACATGTTCAAGTCGCGCGGAGATGAGCTTCGCAACAAGTTCGAGTCCCTTGGCCTTTCAAAACAAGAGGCTGAGCAGTATGAAGTTGAATTGGACAAAGGCCGCCTGGTCCTTGTTGCAACAGATGAAGTAAAATAAACCACCGCATAATCATAACCGATCCTGAGTGATCGTTTATATAGAAACCCCCTGCCAGCTTGGCAGGGGGTTTGCGCGTTATTATCCGAAAAACCTCTGGTATATGCTGCGCGCCTGGGCTAAATCCTTTGTGCCATGAATCAATGCGCGGCCATCCTGGAATATGACCATTCTATTTTCAGCCATTTCCACAGATACCAGATAAGGATTTCCTTTTACCTGATACCCTAGATCCCGCATCTTCTCGGCCGTTTCCTGGAGATTGAGCTCCTGCTGTTTAGGAGGCCTGATCTGTACGGTGTCACGGCCGCAAAGCACGGTTGTTTTCGTCATATTGTCTGCGTTCAAATAAGGGTACTCTGGCAGCTCCCCACAGGAAAGACATCCAGGGTCCTTCGCCTTTGACATTTTCATGCTCGTATACTGGTTCCGCCATAAATCAAAGCTGACAAAAGAAGTCCTGACCGCATCCCAATCTTCAACGAGGATTTTCAGTGCTTCTGCTCCCTGATGGGCAATGACCATCTGAACTGCTGGCCCGATGATGCCACCGGTATCGCATGTCATCCCCTGAAGCGGAACAGTTTTCAGCAGACAATTCAGGCAAGGTGTTTTTCCAGGAATGATCGAAAAACTCATGCCGAAGCTGCCAACACATGCACCGTAAATCCATGGAATCCGGTATTTCTGTGAAATATCGTTGATCGCCATTCTCGTTTCAAAATTATCCGTCGCATCAATGATTAAGTCGACGCCAGCAGCAAGCTCGGCTAATTTTTCCGGAGTGGCATCAGCAATGTATGCGCGCATTTCGACATCGGAGTTGATTGCCCGCAGCCTTTTTTCAGCCGCTGCGGCTTTCGGCAGCTTCTCAGCAACATCCTCTTCCGTATAAAGCTGCTGTCGCTGCAGATTGCTCGCTTCGACATAGTCCCGATCGACAATCGTCAAACGGCCAACCCCTGCCCTTACCAGCAGCTCCGCATTTCCCGACCCAAGCGCACCCGCCCCGATCATCAGTATATGCTTGCTTCTGATCTTCTCCTGTCCGGACTTGCCGATCGGAGGAAACAGAGTCTGGCGTGAATATCTTTCTGACATGGTTGTACCCCTCCCTGTAAAACCAACGCCCTGATCGCATCGGCCAATAAGCCAATGGAACGGGGCGTTGTAAAAATAATCAGCCGCCAGATACAGGCGGGATGAAGGCGATTGTATCTCCCTCTTTGATCATTTCATCGTTCGATGAAAATTCTTCATTGATTGCTGTCATCGAAGTATCAAGCTTTTGCACTCCGTATTTTTCCGCGACAATTTGCTTTAGCTCAGCAACAGTCTTGCCGGCTGCTTCGATTTCGATTGATTCATGTCCTGCTTCATCCCGTAAATGGGCAAAGAATAATATTTTATTCATTGAGATCCTTCTCCTCCGGTTTCCCTGTCGGATATGGGACAGTTTCTAATTGGTTGCCAATCCATTCCTCGCCATCTTCCCAATGTTCTTTTTTCCAGATTGGGACGATTTCCTTGATGCGTTCAATGGCATATCGGTTTGCTTCATATGCATCGTTGCGGTGAGGAGTGGATACAGCGATCACTACGGCGATATCCGTGATGTCTAGCTTGCCGACTCGGTGTGTAATCGCAACCTCTGCCCCGTTCCAGCGCTCCTGGATTTCCGTTCCGATCTGTTCAAGCTTTTTGACCGCCATCGGCTCGTATGCCTCATAGATCAGGTAAAGAGTTTTCTTGCCTTTAGTCAACTCACGCACAGTGCCAATAAAGGTAGTGATTGCCCCTGCCTCACGCTGGACCACTTTATCAATGACGGATTGAACGTTGATAGGTTCTTTCGCGATTTCGTAATTCATCAATATCACCTCAATAAATTGATCCGGATCAGGATTCTAATTCTTATATTTATTACGGACTCTTTAGCCGGATTTCCCGTTCAGTTTGTCCATTAGAGACCTTCTATTGGACGCTTTTCTCTGTTTCTGCCTTCGATCTGTCCGTAAAAATCATTCAAAACTCATCAATATATTAAAAATAAACTGGCTCTGGATTCTCTACGACTGCGTAGCCGCCGATTTTGGCGACTTCGGCTTTGAAGGCTTCGGATTGGATTACGGATCTTAACCAGATGCCCTTTTCGCTTTCGTAAAATGCTTTTGTCATCAGCAAATCGTAGCTTTCGTCTGCTACTGGAATGAAGTCCAGCCCCATCGCCCGGGCAGCGGGGAAGATGCCGAGTCCAGCCGCGTTGTCGTTCCCCTTCACTTCAGCGGCGACGCTAAGGTGGGAGAACATTTCACGGTCATAGCCGTTCACCTCGTCTGCAGAGAGTCCTGCTTCTTTTAGCAATAAATCAAACAAAATGCGGGTGCCTGCTCCCTTTTGCCTGTTGGCGTAGTCTGCACCTTTCACTGCGATGTCACTGACATTCTCGATTCCCAGTGGGTTGCCTTTTGGAAGCATCCAACCCTGGGTTCTTTTTAAAAACGGATAAAGGACTGCGTCTTGCCCGGCAAGAAGTTTCCTTACGTAGGTAACATTATATTCTTTAGTTTCCGGGTCAAGCAAATGAATGCCCGCTACATGGGCTTCCCCTTTTCTGATTGCCATTAAACCGGCCATGCTGCCAACATGGGAAGAAACAATCTTCATGTCGGTGCGCTGCTTTTTAAGCTGGGAGGACAACAGGTCGATCGTCAAATCATGGCTGCCGCTGAAGACGATTGCGTTCTTGATTTCTTCGACAGGTCTGTAAAGTTCGACTTCGACGGTATCTCCCTGCTCGTATCCAAGCTCCTCAGGCGGCACGACGAGCACTCCGTCTGCCCGCACAAGCGACATCGTGACGCCCGCCGCGCGCGTCAGCGGATTGGCAACAAATTGTCCATCCACATAGCCGATATTCATTCGGACAAAGTCCTCCGCTCCCATCGTGGAGACAATCCTGCGTCCCAGCTTAACCTCAAGCTTCGGCCTCTGGGGCTCAGCGATCCCCAAATACTTGCACACAAGCGGCCTTACGAACCACTCAAGCGCCAGGTATGCAGAAACCGGATATCCCGGAACACCTACCACTACTTTATCTTTAATTTTCCCGAGAATGACTGGCTTACCCGGCCTTGTTGCCACACCGTGGGTAAAAACAGTGCCAAGTTCCTCGAGAATATGCACAGTATAATCTTTCGAACCTGCTGATGAACCTGCATTAATGACGACGATATCCGATGTCTCAACTGCATTCAGCAGTGCTTCCTTAATTTTTTCAGGCTCATCCTTCACGATTGGGTGCAGGTATGGATTGCCGCCCCAATCTTCTACATACGCACTGAAAACGGTGCCATTGAATTCAATGATCCTGCCTGAAGACAATGAAGTTTCCGCGCTGACGAGTTCATTTCCTGTCGGGATGATAGTCACGAGCGGTTTCTTGACGACGCATACCTCTGTAACCTGGGCCGCAAGGAGGGCTCCAAGGTCGGCAGGACGCAATTGATGTCCCTGCGTGAACAGCATTTCTTCCTGAACAATGTCCTCGCCAATCGGCCGGATATGCTGCCATGGTGTTGCTGGCTCGATGATTTCGATTGTCTCGTCGTCAATGACGTGGATATGCTCGACCATGATGACTGCATTGTATTGCGTAGGAATCGCGTTCCCTGTATCCACATATTCAAACTGGACGCCCTTTTTCAAATGGAGCGGGCGCTGTTCATGTGCATCATAAGTATCCTCTGCGTTCACGGCAATGCCGTCCATCGCGGATGCATGATAAAAAGGCATCGAAACATTGGCGAAAACAGGTTCAGCAGTAATGCGTCCAAGGGCGGCGGCAGCCGGGATCCATTCTTTTTCCTGAGGCAGGCCGAACGCGGCAAGCACTTCATTCCTTGCTTGTTCGCGCGGCTTGTCTTCAAGATAGATTTTTCGGTTGTATCGTATTCTTTCCATGATGCGGCTCCCCCTATCTCGTCAAAATCACTGGAACGTATTCGCCTTGAGAAATCCCCTCTTTTTCGGAAACAATCTCGACGATTCCATCGCTTTTTACCAAAGTTGTAATCAGTCCGGATTTGCCGATGATCGGCTCTGCCCACCATTCTCCATCTCTTTCTTCCAGCCTGACCCTGATATAATCCGAGCGGCCTGGTGAGGATGGGATGTTTTTTACGATCCGGGCAAAAATCCGCTCAGGTCTGTGTTCGATTCTTTCACCCTTCAGCCTTCTGATGACCCTTTCGCCAAAAAGCTTGAAAATGATCATTGCGGATGCTGGATGCCCCGGAAGTCCGATCACCGGTTTTCCATCTGCAACAGCCAGGATTGTCGGCTTCCCTGGCTTGATGGAAATGCCATGGACAAACACACCTGGGTCACCGAGTGACTGGATGACCTCTGTCGTATAGTCCTTCGTGCCGACTGAACTTCCCCCTGATAAAATAAGGCAGTCAGCCTGTTGATATAATTCACGGGCTTTGCTGGAGAATTCCTGATAGTCATCACGCGTGATGCCGCCATAGATGACCTCAATATCCCATTCACTGGCAAGACCCTTGACAGTCAGGTAATTGATATCACGGATTTGCCCTGTTTCAAGTGTTTTCGTTTCATAAGGAACGATTTCGTCCCCTGAAGAAAGGTACGCAGCTTTCAGCTTACGGTAGACTTTCACTTCGGAAACACCAAGTGCCGCCAGCGCTCCAAGTTCCTGCGGCCGCAATTTTGTCCCTGAGGTTAACAGAACTTCGCCTGCCTTGATGTCTTCGCCTTTCCTGATGACATTCTCGCCTGGCGCGATCTGCTTGTACGTATTCAAGAGCCCGCCGATCTCCTCGCAATGCTCGATCATCAGCACGCTGTCACTGTCAGGAGGAAGCATTCCGCCCGTTGGGACATAAATCGCCTCGCCCCTGCAAACCGGCTTTACGGCTTCTTCTCCCATATGGACCTCACCGGCGACATTCAAGAAGCCTGGCATGGATTCAGAAGAGCCATATGTGTCCCTGGCGATGACGGCATAGCCATCGACGGTCGACCGGTCAAAACCGGGTACATTCTCTTCCGCCGTGACATCCTCTGCCAGGATGTAATGGAGTGCCTCATCAAGCGAGCGGATTTCGGTTTCCCTGATCTTGCTGATTTTTTCATCAATTAATGCAAAGGTCTCTTCAACCGTTTTCACTTTGAAAAATTGCATGCTGCCTAACTTCCTTTCTAGCACCTGAAAACTATTCTCCGGATTCCGCCCATTTTTTCGCATTTTCATATTCTTCTGGATGATTCATATTGAAAAAGACGCGTTCCAGGCTGCCTTCGCAATACAGCTGCAAATCTGATTCATCGAGGTATCGCACATCCAGCCCCTCAAGCATTTGCCTGATCCTCAGTGTCCCCTCTTCGATACAGTCCGCAGCATATCGTGCGACCCTTTTTTGGTAGGCAGCAAAAAGCGGATGCTGCCTGCCCTCGCTTACAGGGATGACCGCATCATGATGCTTCAGGACCTTAACCAGGCTGGATGCAAGCTCTGCTGAGACAAATGGCATATCGCATGCCACTATGAAGTTCTCTTCATAGTCTGATGCCTCAAGCCCCGCATGGATGCCTGCCAGCGGTCCAGAACCCGGATACTGGTCTGTAACCGTTTTAATATTTAAAAATTGATAGGTTTCAGGATCATTCGTTACTAGAATTATATCATCAAATACATGCTTTAACTCATCGATAATTCTCTCAATATTCGTTTTTTCTTGAAATTTCAGGAGAGCTTTGTTTGTCCCCATCCTGCTAGATTTGCCGCCTGATAAAATAATCGCTCCAGCTTTCATCCCACAGCACCTTCTTTTAATTCGTCTGTTTTGTTTGACCCGCTGCTTTATAGCCATTCTCCTGCGCGACAAAATCCAGATGGATTGTGTTCAAGTCAAGCATGGCTGGTGTTGGCTTCACAATATACTGTCTAGTATCTATTACCTTAGTATATCCCTTGCATTCCTCACAAACCTGGATTTGGGCAGCTGCATCCCCTTCGATTGTCAGGAACTGAACCGTTTCATGATCTTCATTGCCACAATGGGAACAGGTTATGCGCTTATCTTGCCAGTGCGCAAGGCAGCGCGGGCAGTGAATGACCTTCTTTCCTCCATCTTCAAGCTGGGCGAGACGAACCGGTTCTCCGCAAACAGGACAGCCCGCTCCATGCACCCCGTACTGAATCTCTTCCTGGACTTTCTCAGCAGCCAGCTGCAAATAAGGACGCAATACTGTTTCGGCAATGAATTGCGGGATCCATCTGTCAATTTCATTTTCCTCTGCAAAACTTGCAAAGTAGATATGGTTAAAAGCAAAGGCTTCATCGATCCACCTTTTTGCCGTCTCTTCATCTAACAATCTTTTAATCGATTCCATTGAATTCTTGAGCTCTGATTGATACTTCGCTAAAAGCTCGCCAATATCCTCTATCCACTGTAAGAATAGGGAAATATCAAAGTCAATGGCCGTCAACGCGAGTACAGGAACGCCTGCCTCCATTGCTGCTTTATCAAGATTAGGCTGGACACGGTCAGGGTTCAAACCAGTTTTCCATTGTTCCTGCAATCTGATGATATCCCTCTGCAATTTCTGGTACTCTTTTGAGACAACGGACTTCTTCATTGCTTCAGCCCCTCTTTCATTCGTAATCTAGTCTCTTTCTGAATCTAAACTTTGAAGGGAATGGTGCCCGGACGGGCAGCCATTCCCTTTATTGATGATTTACGCGCCTTTTTTCTTGTTCTTGTTTTTATCAAGGTCAGGGAAGTTGCCTTTCTTGACTTCTTCTTCATACCATTCTGTATAGTGGTCCTTTGCCCACCATGCCGGGACCTCTCCGGTAATGACGCCTGTGTATCCTGGTCTTGAATTTTTGTGGATGACACTGAGGTAGATGTGGCCGACTACTACCGCAATCGCCAAACCGAAACCGATATTGTGTGCTACATATGCCCATAGGACGACTGCCTTCGGGAACAGGTCTGGGAACCACATCGGGAATCCGGAACCGATGATCAGGATCGCAGTCAGGATCTGGATGATTGAGTTGATTTTTTCACCAGCGTTGAAGAAGGTTTGTTTTACATGCTTGAATTTAAAGCCGAACAGCTCTTTAACGAACTCAGTAAAAAACTGCAAATCCCGCTTCTTCCAGGTAACAAGCTCTTTGCCCCAGCGAATGAGCCCTTTAGGGTCCATGATCAGCCAGATGAAAGTAGGCAGGATGAACGCGATTGCAAAAATCCTGTGGAGCAGGCGTGCTCCCTCCGGCCCGCCAAGCACAGGGTACAGCCAGTCAAACCACTCTGTATACATTGGCAGTGCCGTAATATACAAAGCGAAAAAAGAAATGGCGTTCACGGCATGCGCAATGACGAAGCCTTTCGAGAAACGCTTTACTTTAACATCAGAATTCACTGGTTTACTCATGGCTGCCACCTCCATCCTCTTCATGGCTTTTGCCTTCTTTATTGAATAATTTGCTGGTCACGAAAGCCCCCACAAGTGCCATGCTTGTCGCACCAAGCATCATCTTGCCGATTGGCTGTGCGTAATCCTTCCAGACGACTGCAGATGTCGGGACCTTAGGCTTCTCAGGCAATCCATAGACAGATGGTTTTTCTGCCAGCACATAGATTGTATGTGTCCCTCCGACTCCTTCTGGATTGTAGATCATCGCATTCGGGAAGCGATCCTTGATTTCGCTCAGGCGCTTCTCAGCTTTTTTGAGCATTTCTTCTTTCGTTCCGAACTCCATCGCATCTGTATGACAGGTGGTGACACAGGCAGGCTGCATGCCTTCCTCAAGACGGTCGACGCACATGGTGCATTTCTGTGCCTTCTTGTACTCCTTGCCGTTTTTATCTTTATACGTTGCCAGTTGAACGACATCGAATGGGCAGTTCTGTACGCAATAGCCGCAGCCGACACATTTATCCGTGTTCACATCGACAGTGCCGAATTCTGTATAGTGCATCGCATCCTCCGGGCAAACCTTTACGCATGCCGCTTCCGAGCAATGGAAACAGGATGAATGACGGAAAAGGTACTCAAGATTGCCTTTTCCGTTTTCGTGCTCGATGAATGACAGTACGTTCCAGGTGTTCGCAGTTACATTCGCGTGCGACTGGACGCTGCCCTGGAAGGCTTCCGGTTCAGCCGGAAGGTCATTCCAGTTTTTACAGGCGACCATACATGCACGGCAGCCGTCACACTTGGTGACATCGACAAATTTTACATATTCCGCTTTTGGCATCAGTCAGCCCTCCTTACATCGCAGAGGAATGCCTTATACTCAGGAATCATTGTGTTCGCGTCCCCGATATGAGGTGTCAGGCGGTTTGCTGTATCCCCTGTTGCATATCCTTTATATCCGAAGTGCCAAGGCATGCCGATCTGGTGGACTTTCCTGCCATTGACCGTATGCGGCTTGAAGCGCTTGGTCACCATCGCGTATGCTTTCACTTCGCCGCGCGCGGATGTGACGATGACTTTGTCTTTATTCTTGATGCCTTTTTCCTTCGCAAGCTCTTCGCTCATTTCAATGTACATATGGCCGGCAAGCTCTGACAGCCACTGCTGGTTGCGTGTCATCGAACCTGATTGCCAGTGTTCACTTACACGGTAAGTTGTCGCGACGATCGGGAATTTCTTCTTCGTGCCTTTAAGGTTGAAGTCACCGTCCCAAACCTTGATCGTCGGATTGAATTCCTGGCTTGAGAATGCATTTGGCACCGGACTTTCAAACGGCTCATAGTGTTCAGGGAATGGACCATCGTTCAATGTCGGAGCGAACATGCCGCCAACTCCGTCCTTTGTCATGATGAACGGGTTAGTGCCGCCTGGATCTGAAGGCGCAACAACTGCTTTAAAGTCTGGAACATCGTTTCCGGCCCATTTTTTCGCTGCTTCATCCCACCAGATAACAGCTTTATCCTTATTCCACGGCTTCCCGCCTGGATCTGCAGAAGCCCGATTATAAAGAACGCGGCGGTTCATCGGCCATGCATATGACCAGTTCAGGAAGTTGCCCATCCCTGTGTCTTTGTTGTCACGGCGCTTAGAAAGGTTGCCTTCTTCAGGATAGAATCCAGAATAAATCCAGTTACCGGAACATGTAGATCCATCATCAGCGAGCATTCCGAAGTTTTCGACCTGTTTGCCTGTTTTTGTGTAATATCCGTTGATTTCCCTTGCAACGAGATCGAATTCAGGATGGTCATGTTCACCATAATTCCAGTACAATGCATTAATCGCTTTTGCTGCTGGTGAAGCCTCATTTTTATACATTGCCTTCAGGCGCTGCATAAGCATATGGATGATTTCCATATCTGCTTTTGCCTCACCTTTAGGTTCAATCGCCTTCCAACGGTATTGCATCCAGCGCCCGCTGTTTGAAACCGTTCCTTCTTTTTCATAAGAAGATGCTGCCGGAAGCAGGAACACTTCTGTATTGATCTTAGATGGGTCGCTGCCAGCTTCTTTCTGCCAGAAGGATGACGTCTCCGTTTCCCAAAGGTCAACAGCCACGAGCCAATCAAGGTTGCTGAGAGCTTCTTTTTCCTTGCCGGCATTTGGCCCGCCTACAACAGGGTTTGTTCCAAACAGGAATGTACCGTTCAGCTCTCCTTTGTACATGGCATTGAAAAGCGCGATATGGGAGTAATTCTTGTTACCTTTTGGAATGTATTGATAACAGAACTCATTTTCTTTTGTAGCATTCGGCCCATACCATGCCTTCAATAAGCTGACTACAAATTTTGGCTTATTGCTCCAGTAGCCGGTCTTTGGTGTTTCTTTTTCCAGGTACGCTTTAAGCGTTGCATGTTCAGGAAGCTCTTTTGGTGCTCCAAGATAGCCTGGAAGGTCCCCGAAAAGCAATCCAAAATCTGTTGAACCTTGAACGTTGGATTCACCGCGGAGCGCGTTAACGCCGCCGCCAGGCATCCCAATGTTTCCAAGAAGCAGCTGAAGCATGGCATATGATCGAACGTTCTGAGTTCCGACTGTATGCTGGGTGGTACCCATTGCATATAAAATGGTACCTGCTCTTCCTGTTTTTCCAGTTGAGCAGAATGTTTCTGCCACCTTCAGGTATTCTTCCTTAGGTGTTCCCGTCACCGCTGATACTGTATCAACGTCGTATCTGGAATAATGCTTTTTCATCAATTGGAAAACAGATCTGGGATGTTGCAGTGTTTCATCCTTTACTGGCTTCCCGTCCTCTGTTGTTTCAAATGACCAGCTTTCCTTCTCATAAGAACGGGTTGCTTCATCATAACCACTGAACAAGCCGTCTTTAAAATCGAATCCTTCTTTGACAATGAAGGATGCATTTGTATATTTAGCAACATACTCTTTGTGGAAAAGATTATTTTCAATCGAGTAATTGATCAAGCCTCCGATAAATGGAATATCCGTTCCTGATCGAAGCGGGGCATAAATGTCAGCCTGTGAAGACGTTCTTGTAAAACGCGGATCGACAGACAGGATTTTGCCTCCGTTTTCCCTTGCCTTTAAAAGCCATCTGAAGCTGATTGGATGGTTTTCAGCAGGGTTAGCTCCTATGATCAATGCACAATCTGTATGCTGCAGATCATTCCAATGGTTTGTCATTGCTCCACGACCAAATGAAGGTGCCAGACCGGCAACCGTAGAACTATGTCATATTCGTGCCTGGTGCTCTAAATAAGTGACACCAAGCCCTCTCATCATTTTCGCGAGCAAATAAGTCTCTTCATTATCAAGTGCAGCACCGCCAAGGCTGGCGATCGCTTCCGTTTTATTGACATACATTCCGCCAGATTTTTCAACGAATGTTTTGTCGCGTGTTTCCTTCACGCGTTTGGCTATGGTATCGAGCATCCATCCCCAGTCTTTTTCTTCCCATTTATCGCTACCAGGAGCGCGATAACGCGGCTTCAGGACGCGTTTCTCTGAAGTGAAAAGCTGTCTGATCGTCGTCCCTTTACTGCACAGGCTTCCTTCATTGATGGGATGATCCGGATCCCCTTCCGTATATACCACATCTTTGTTTTTTGTATGGACTAAAATTCCGCAGCCGACCGCGCAGTATGGACAAATGGTTGGTGTAACAGTAGCTTTGGCAATCTTGAATTCTTTTGTTTTCGCATGGACTTCAATTTCATTGAAGCCAAGCTCGACAACAGCCAGGGTAGCCGCAGTGGCACCTGACAGCTTCAGGAACTGCCGGCGATTCAGGTTGATTTCAACCATCTCTCTCTCTCCTTCCCAATAGTTGCTAAGAACATCCCTAATCCCACAGGTAATCTAATTCAATAACTGCTGGGCTTCCCCCCTTTCAAGGAGGCCTTCAGAAGCAGATGTCGGGTTCAGGTCATCATTGATCCTCCCGGCTGAAGTATAAACGGTCGCCATTTTTCCGCGCAGGTAGCCAACGACCTCTATATTAAGGAATCGGGCTAATTGCACAGCCTGCTTTGTGGCCGCGGTGCGCGAGCCAATGACGGCAAAACCAAACTTCGCTGCCTTTGAGAGCATTTCATATGAAACCCTTCCAGTCGTCATCAAGACAAGCCGATCAGGATGCAAACGCTTACGAATTGCATGGCCAATAATTTTGTCGACCGCATTATGCCTGCCGATGTCTTCACGGACTTCAATGCTTCCATCCTCAAGGATGATGCATGCGCCGTGCATACCGCCTGTTTCCAGGTATAACGGCGAATTCTGTGCGAATTCGGCGCGTTTTTTTAATAAATATGTCAGCGAATAGGTTTCATCTGAATTCACTTTGTTGAACTTCTTCACATCCGTCATCGAAAAGAACGTCACTCCGCGGCCGCAGCCAGCTGTATAATGCTTCTTTTTTGAAAACAGCTGTTCAGGGTCAAAGGAATTGCACAACGTCACGTTCAGATTGCCTGTTTTTTCATTAAAATGAACACTGACAATATCTTCAGGTGTATCAATCATCCCCTCGGAAAAAAGGTAGCCATATACCCAATCCTCCAGATCCTGATTTGTCAGCTGGAAAACAGCGATTTCGTATCCATTCAATTTGAGGCTGATAGGATACTCTTCGGGACAGCCTTTCATGTTCATGTTTTTCACCCCTTATCTGGTCGTTCGTCATGGGTTATGATGCAGCAACCGACTATTCCAAAAACGGTTTCTCAACCTTCTAAACTGTTAATTTACATTCCACTATGAATAAGAGAGCAATACCCCTACACCCTTAATGTACTGGAAAAAGAATGGTTTCAACTGCGTCAATTGTTACAATAATATAGATGAAAATTGTCTAATTCTTTAACAATCAAGATTTTCTGTTAACGAAAGATTTTTATCCCAAGCTGTGCCAAATTTCACATACCAATCCTAAACGAATTCATTCTCCCTCTCAGTAACTTTCATCACGGCAACTTGCTAATGACACAAAATCGTCAAAAATTACGGCTTCCACTTTAACATGGAATGAGAAACCTCATGTGCCGAGGTGAAATGACTGAACAAAACCAATTCTTTGTCTAATCCATCAGAATTGGTATAATCATAAGAAAGTGAAGAAAGGTGACCGGTCTAGCCCGGCGCCAGTTTTTGAAAAATGGAGGTATTTGTTCATGGCTTTGAAAAAGGTGTTAACACTCGCAGGTTCCGATACTAGCGGCGGCGCTGGCATCCAGGCTGACCTTAAGACATTCCAGGAGCTTGGCGTTTATGGGATGACCGCTCTTACGACAATCGTGACGATGGACCCTAAAAATCACTGGCACCACGAAGTTTTCCCGCAGCCAGTTGATCTTGTTGAAAAGCAGCTTGAAACGATCCTTTCCGTCGGCATCGACGCGATGAAGACAGGAATGCTTGGTACGGTTGACATTATCGAGCTTGCCGCACGCAAAATCGATGAATTCAAATTAGAAAAGGTCGTCATCGACCCTGTAATGGTATGCAAAGGAGAAGACGAGGTCCTGATGCCTGAAAACACAGACGCAATGAGAGAATTGCTTCTTCCAAGAGCAACAGTCGTTACTCCAAATCTGTTCGAAGCATGGCAGCTTGCACAGACTGGCCCGATCCGTACGGTAGATGACATGAAAGAAGCAGCGGTTAAGATTCATGACCTTGGAGCAAAAAATGTCATGATCAAGGGCGGAAACAAGCTGAACCACGAAAAAGCTGTAGACCTTCTTTATGATGGAAAAGAATTCACCCTTTTCGAATCTGAAAAAGTCGAAACCAGCTTTACGCACGGTGCAGGCTGCACATTCGCTTCAGCGATCACAGCACAGCTTGCAAAAGGCAAGACAGTCAATGAGGCATTGGACGTGGCAAAAGGCTTCATCACTGAAGCAATCAAACACGGCTTCAGGCTGAATGAATACGTAGGCCCAACCATGCACCTTGCATACAATAAATTCGCAGACGGCAATCGTGGCGAATAATAAGAAAAGCGAAAGCGCCTCGGTCAGCCCCGACAAGCGGTGGAGGTCCGACCAGTGAAGTCGTTCTTTGACTTCATTGGGCGGACCGAAATCGAAATGTGTAGGCGACTGCCCAACTCCGACAAGCGCTGGAGGGCCTGACAGTGAAGTCGCTCTTTGACTTCATCGGCAGGACCGAAGCGTCTCGAGGAGTTAGGAGCCGAGCTAGACAAGCGTCTCGAGGGGCTAGGCGCTGGAGCTGGACATTTCTCGGAGTGAAATTTATTCTTTCTTATCTCAAAACAAAAAGGATGGCGGCTGCCATCCTTTTTGTTTTTCCCCTAAAAAACAATTCACTTAAAGCATACATTTCGCTTTCAGAAGTGTTTTTTAGTAATATAGATATAATCGATTTTTAACATAGAAGGCTGTTCATTCGGCTAATATAAACTGCATGACATAGTGCTGCCGCATCGACTCGGGAAGGAGGAATGAAGATGGATCCGGTTATTTTATCAGAAGTCCAGGAAACTCTGGAACGTTTTGCAGACAAGGAAGTCTACATCCATTTGGAAACAACTAATGGTGCATATGCCTCACATAACAATGAATCGTTTTTCTCATCTGGGGCTTTTATCCGCAACGCGAAGGTTACATATGAGCGAGCGAAGATGACAGGTGAAGGACCTTATCGGGTCGGATTGAAAATCCCATTTGGCTGGGTATACGCTGAAGGGATCACCCATTTCGAAATCGATGATAAAGGAAGGCTGCTGCTTGCCGGCCATGATTTTAGCGGAAAGCTTGCCGTCGCTCTGCAAATAAGCGAAACGCCTTTTAATTAGAGACACTCAGCTTTGAACAGGCTGGCCGAAAGGAGAGATTTTACGATGGAAAAAGAAAGGCATGTACTTGTGGTATTCCCTCATCCCGATGATGAGGCATTCGGTGTTTCCGGTACAATCGCATCACATGTCAACCTGGGGACTCCTGTCACATATGCCTGCCTGACGCTTGGGCAGATGGGCCGAAATATGGGAAACCCGCCGTTTGCGAACCGCGAAACGCTGCCTGCAATCCGGGAACAGGAATTAAAGGCAGCAGCACACGCACTTGGGATTAATGATTTGCGCATGCTAGGTTTCCGTGACAAGACGGTCGAGTTCGAGGATGAGAATATGCTAAGCAATCTTATGTCCTCACTGATTACCGAATTGAATCCTTCACTCGTCATCACCTTCTATCCTGGGTACTCCGTCCACCCGGACCATGAGGCAACAGGTGCAGCAGTGGTGAGCGCCGTTGGAAAAATCCCCGAAGCTGACAGACCGAAGCTGCACTGCGTCGCATTCTCAAGAAATTGCGTCGAAGAGCTGGGAGAGCCGGATATCGTCCATGATATCAGCGCTGTTGCGGACATCAAGCTTGAAGCAATCAAGGCACACCGCTCCCAGACGGAACTGATGCTTGCTGAAATGGCTGATAAGCTGAAGGAAAAAGATCCTAAGACAATGGCCTGGATCAATAACGAACGCTTCTGGACGTATAAGTTTTCCTGATCAATCCACCTTTTAGGGTGGATTTTTCATTTCCGCTCATATATTCCTTCAACCATCAATCCCTTTACAAACACAACTTCCTGCTCCGGTTTCCCTTTGATTTTCCAAACAGACTCTTTGAAACCAAGGAATTTGCTGTTATTTGTCTTGCCGATCAACCGGTCGAGCTCGAAGTTTTTTTCTCCATTCAAATAATATTTTTGATAACTATCATAGCCGCGCTGGAATTCTTTATCCTTATAGACGAGTACCCCGTCTTTTTTATTCGTATACACTTCTAAACTAGCATCATAGGAATAAAGACAGCCTATTAAAATAATTGGGGCAAGAATAAACACCCATCTCTTCTTCTTAAGAAACAAGAGATCACTTCCTCTATATTTTTTTAATTTTCAGCTATTTCCCTCTAATATTATCACAAAAACCCATTACTTTTCATTCACCCTTTAGACAACTAAAAGAAAGGTGCGCATCTAAAACCACTTTTCTGCACTTATAATTTCATTGATTCTCTAAATGTAAGCGCCAACACCTCCTTCATATTTTAGACACATCCCGTTCAAATACCTTTCACAATTATGGAACTATTGTGTGAAGCTCATCACACTTCTGATCTTTTCATCAAGTTACGATAATTAGTGAAAAACACTTAAAGGGGGTAAGAAAGTGATGCAAAAAGCTTTGATTAGTTTTGTCATCAGCGCTCTGCTCGGCCTCGGGCTTGGTTATATAGCCTTTGAGGTTGCAGGCAGCAGTAATGATAACCCAACCGAGGTGGCAAAACCAGAAAAGGAACAATCCAAACCAGCAAGTGACAGCAAGCAAGAAAATGACGAGGACCAGGCTGCTCAGACTGTATCTGCTGACGATAACATCCTTAAGGCAAAAGGCTGCCTTGGGTGTCATTCGGTTTCCTCATTAAACCTCACCGGCGGAGCTACCGGACCGGATCTATCAAAGGCATTTGAAAATGTAGAGGGCAAACATGGAAAGCCAATCGACCAGTTTTTAAAAGAGCCAACCTCTGCTGTAATGTCAGGTGTCATCGGCGGTAATCCACTATCAGAGCAAGAGATTTCCGAAGTGGTAAAGATTCTTGAGGAAGCTTCCAAAAAATAAATAAGGTGGTGCAAGGTTGATGAAAAAATGGATTCCAATTGCCTCTGGACTTGCAACCGGGCTCCTGGCCGCAACAGTTTTATTCGCTGATTTTTCACCTGGGAACCGAAATGAAGCCATTGCGGACAGCAGCAAAAACAAGTCAAGTGCAGAAAAGGTATATGTACCATTTGGTGAAAAGGATGAGTATTATCTATTTGCATCAGGCGGTCACTCAGGGCAGATGTTCATTTATGGCGTCCCTTCCATGAGGCATATCAGGACGGTACCGGTATTCAGCCCAGATTCAGCAACAGGATACGGTTTTGATAACCACTCAAAAGAAATGATGGGCGGGTTTACCTGGGGAGACCTCCATCACCCGGCATTTTCTGAGACAAATGGGGACTATGACGGCAAATACATGTTTGCGACCGACGTCGGGAACAGCCGTGCTGCTGTCATGAACCTCGAAACGTTCACAGTGCGTGATATCATCAATGTTCCGAATACGAGCGGTCCTCACTGTGCAGCGTTCGTTACTGAAAACACTGAATATATGTTCCTTCCAACCCGGTTTGCGGTACCGATCGGCAGAGAATATGCTCCATTGGACGAATATAGCGATAAATACCGCGGAGTGATGTCCGCTGTCACATTCGATGAGAAGAATGAAAAATTGAACATTGCCTATCAGGTCGCTCTTCCGCCATGGTCCTATGACTTATCGGATGCAGGGAAAAAGGAATCTAAGGATTGGGCAGTCATGACCACGTATAACACAGAAGAAGCTACAACGAATCTAGAAATCAATGCTTCACAGGCAGACCGCGACTTCATCGTCCTGTTCAACTGGAAAGAGCTCGAGAAGATGGTCAAGGACGGACAGTATGATGAAGTGACAGGACAGAAAATGATCTTCCCTGAAAAGCATAAGGGCGGAATCTATTTAGTGCCTGTGGCTAAATCGCCGCATGGTGTCGATGTCACTCCAGATGGCAAGCACTTCATTGCATCCGGAAAATTAGCGCCGGCGATGACCGTGTTTTCTTTTGAAAAAGCGTTTAAAGCGATTGAAAACAAAGACTTTGCAGGAGAACGCAACGGAATTCCAATCATCAAATATGAATCAGTCATGGAAAGAGAAGTTAACCCTGAAAACGCATTGGGACCGCTTCACACCCAGTTCGATGACAAAGGATTAGCCTACACCACCATGTTCATCTCATCTGAAATTGTTAAATGGGATCCTAAAACAGGCGAAACATTAGACCGGGTTCCTGTACAGTACTCACCTGGACACTCTGTAGCAGCTGAAGGCGACACAGTCGCACCTGATGGAAAATACATCATTGCCTTAAACAAAATTGCGAAAGATAGCTATCTATCTGTCGGGCCTTCCCATCCTGAATCGATGCAGCTTATCGACTTGCGCGGCGACAAGATGGAAGTCATCCAGTCTGCCCCTGTAAACCCTGAACCACACTATGCACAAATGATCAAGGCAGACAAAATCAAGACCATCACAGTCTACCCAAAGGATGAGAAAAACCCAGATGCAGTTTATAGTCAGGAAGAAACACGAATCGAACGCAAAGGCAACGAAGTCCATGTGTACGGAATCGCCATGCGCTCAAAGTTCATTTTCGATTCAAAAGCGAAAAGGCCTGACCAAATCGAAGTCAAAAAAGGAGATAAAGTCTTTATCCACCTGACAAATATTGATTTTGACCAGGACATTACGCACGGCTTCGCAATCAATGGTTACGACTTAAATATTGAAGTACAGCCTGGACAGACAAATACAGTAGAATTTACAGCCGATAAAGCAGGAACATTCCCGATTTACTGCACGAACTTCTGCTCAGCGCTGCATCAGGAAATGACCGGGTACTTCCTTGTAAAGCCTTAATAATTCCAAATGAAAACAGGTGAAGGGTATCATCCTCTGATGTTGATGCCCTCTCCCCTTTTAAATCCTGTAAATAGAAAGGGCGTGATTCCTTTGGCTGGAAAAAAACTCTCTATTCTCTCTTCCGGATTGATTGCTGCTGCAGCTGTATTAATAGCAGCATCCATATTTTTCCCATGGTGGGGAATGGAGTTTTTTGCTCCCCAATATCCTGAAGGGTTGAACATCATTGTGTATCCAGATCAATTGCAAGGCGAAATTGATATTGTCAATGGGCTTAACCACTATATTGGAATGAAGGGCTTCAGTGAAGAAAACTTCCCTGAGCTCAGTTATCTTAAGTACTTGATTGGCGGATTAGCCGCACTCACACTCCTTACTGCCATCCTAAGAAGTAAAAAGCTTCTCTATATCCTGATTGGAACTTTTACAATTGGCGGATTGCTTGGTGTTTGGGACCTGCGGCGCTGGCTTCATGACTTTGGAACAGATTTAAGCCCGACAGCACCAATAAAGGTAGAACCATTTGTCCCGCCAATCCTTGGCGAAAACACGCTCGCAAACTTCATCACAAACAGCTATCTTGGACTGGGTTCTTATTTGGTATTAGCAGCATTCATCCTGATTCTCATTCCCCTCTGGAGGGATCGTTGACCATGAAAAAAATTCTTTGGCTGCTCTTGCTCTTTTCCGTTATGACGATTCCGGAACAAGGGACGGCAGCAGAAAACCTGCAGGCCGTCATTGATTCAGCCAAAGACGGCGCCATAATCGAGCTTGAAAATAGGATATATAACGGCAATATCGTGATTGATAAGCCACTGACCCTTATCGGCAAGAATGGGACTGTCATTTCAGGGGATGGCAAAGGGAATGTTATTTCTGTGCGTGCCCCTGGTGTCACTGTGGCAGGCCTCGCTATAAGAAAAAGCGGAATGGACCGAAACAGCTCTGAAGAATACGCAGCGATCAAGATCTATACAGATAGAAACATCATAAGGAACATCAGCATTGAACAATCCTTTCACGGAGTTTATTTAAGCAAAGCGCATAACAACAGGATTGAAAATGTTCGGATTATTGGGCTTGGAAAGGGAGAAATCGCTGCCCAGGGAAATGGCCTCCACATTTATTACTCAAATGGCAATCTATTAAAGAATAACTTTATCGAAGGAACAAGAGACGGAATGTTCTTCGATTATGCAAATGATAACAAGGCAATAGGCAATGAGATAACCAAAACACGTTACGGTCTGCATTACATGTATTCAGACCGCAACGAATTTAAAAACAACATATTCACATTTAATACAGGTGGAGCGGCCATCATGCACTCCAGCCATCTAAAGCTAACAAACAATCAATTTATCTTTAATTATGGACACCGTTCCTTCGGAGTGCTGGTGTTATCAGCAAACGAGAATGATATCGAGAACAACACTTTCTACATGAACCAAAGAGGGTTATATATAGATCAATCTACAAGAAATTCGATTCGAAATAATAATATTTCCCAAAACCAAATAGGAATCGAACTTTGGGCCAGTTCAAATGAGCAGGTGTTTTCCGGCAATACAATCGATGAAAATACAATACCGGCTGTGACGCTTGGCGGAACTGGCAGAAATGAGTGGAGCTATAAGGGATTAGGCAATCACTGGGGCAGCTCCTTCCCTTTGCTCGATCTTGACCAGGATGGCATTGGCGACAGTTCCGCTATCTATAAATCCTCACTCTATCAACTGATTGAAGAGCAGGAACTTGTCTACCTTTTCCTGAAAAGCCCGGCAATAAAAGTTTATGAAACAATGAATCAGCTGCTGGATAACGAAAAGGTAATGTTTGAGGATCACCATCCTCAGATGGGCAGGGAGAAAAGTAAATTCTCCTTTCCAGCCATGATGGCAATCGCCGTCTTGATTGCGGCAATCTTCGTAAAAAGGAGACAATTGTTATGCATTACATTTGGAAGGAATGGAAGGAAAATATAAGAGGCAAAGGGCTTTGGCTCGCAATCGGGACCATTATGCTTGTTTCTGTCCTTTTGCTAGTAAGGTCATCCGCTCTTTCCTATGATCAAGGCTTTTATATCCTGCTTATCAATCTTTTCGACACGCTTGTTTATTTCATCCCAATCTTATGTCTGTTCATGGGTGCATTTTCTGTTTACCAGGAAAAAGAGCAGAAAACACTTGTCATGCTTTTGACAAGGCAGGATCACTTTATGGCATTCCTCGTTAAAAAAAGTCTTGGACTGCATTTAGTGCTTCTAGGTCCTGTTTTATTCTGGTTCTTCCTGTACCTAGTACCATTGAAAATATATTATTCAACAGATATCGTAACCTATTTTATCTTTATCCTGGCAATCTCGGTATTGGTGGTTATTTTTATCCAGATGGGTACCCTTATTGGCAGTATTAGCCGTTCAAGGATGCAAATTGCAGGTCTTTCCATCATAGTCTGGTTCTACTTCTTTTTTCTGCATGATTTTGCTTTGCTCTCATTCATGAAAGATGTAACACATGAAAATGTAAAGCTGTTTTCCCTCGCCTACTTCCTGAATCCAATTCAGGCAGTGAGAATGTATTTAGAGACAGGGCTGGGAATTTACTCATTTGGTCACATGTCACGCCTATTAAAGTCTTTCATGTGGCTGCAGCCAGGCGTCTTCCTTGGAGCAAGCTTTTTGTTCTGGATGATTGTCTCATTTATCAGTTCTATCCTGCTCCATCGCAAGGAGGGGTTTGAATGATCAGCGTTTCAGGTTTAACACAGTCCTATGGCAATAAAGAAGTCTTAAAAGATATAGACCTATCAATTGAAAAAAATGAGATCTGTGCGCTTGTAGGAAGAAACGGTGCCGGGAAGTCAACATTTATCAATAGTTTGCTTGGCCTGATTCCGATCAGAAAAGGCGAAATAACGGTAAATGGCATGAATCGGAAAAATAGTAAGCGGTGGAAAAACGAAATAGCCTATTTGCCGGAGAAGTTCATGTTGTATCCATCTTTGACGGGTTACGAAAACATGTTATTTTTCGCCCAAGCAGGTAATGGAAGGGCCAATTCTGAAAAAATGGAAAAGCTCCTCCGGTCTGTGGTCCTTTGGGAAGAACGAAACATGGCGATTAAAGGTTATTCCAAAGGAATGCTGCAGCGGTTGGGATTGGCTATTACTCTTTATCAGGATTCTGACATTTTGATTCTTGATGAACCAACAAGCGGCATTGATCCAATGGGACGGAAGGAAATTTTAGAGGTGCTCAGTTCCTTGTCAGGAAAAACAATCCTTCTTTCCTCCCATCACATGGATGAAATTAAGCAGATTTGTACTCATGTTGCATTTTTAGACAATGGAACGATCTCCAAATACACAGTTAATGAATTTTTAAAATCCCAGAAGCTGGAGGGTATTGAAAAATGAAAAAATTGGCGGGATTACTCGTGTTATTTATGTTCATAACGGCTGGCTGCAGCCAGGAGCCTGATTGGAAAGTCGAAGTTGCGAAGGAACCGGTCTTTTCGGAAGGTAAAGAATCGGAATTTGAAATTAAGGTCACAGAAGATGGCAAGAGCGTTTCAGATCTTGAAATTTCCGCTGAGCTTGCAATGGCCAGCATGGACCATGGGATGATCAATCTTGATTTAAAAGAAGTGGATGATGGAGTTTATTCAGGAAGTGCAGAGTTTTCAATGGCTGGCAATTGGGAAGCAGGCTTCATGTTAAAAAAAGACGGCATGACACAAGAAAAGGTTGTTGAAATGAAGGTCAAAAAAGCTGAAGGCGTTGCATCCATCAATGATGAATGGATTACTGACGAAGATCTGGAATTTTATCAATTCATCAATAAGCTCCATATCGAGATCAACCGCGAAAAAGACAGAAGCAAATACTCTGGTGAAAAACTGGATGAAGCCATGGCCTATTGGGATAACCAGGAGAAACTGAATCAGGATAGGAACCAGCTTTTAACCCAAATCATCCGGCTCAGGGCAATGGCCATGCTTGGACTAGAGAAAGGTCACAAGGCTTCAGAACAGGAAATCCAGGATGCAATTGAGAATGTGCGCAGCCAGTATAGCAGTTCAGACGCAGCCAATGCTCTGATCGCCGAATTCGGCGAAGAGCGGTTCTGGGAAATCCAAAAGCAGCAGTATGAACGGATTGTCCTCACCCAAAAGGTCCAAAATGACCTAATCCAAAAAGTGAAGGAGGAAAATCCAAAAGCCGGCGAACAGGAAGTCCTTTTCACAGCCGAAAAAGAATATGAAGAACTGCTAGTAAGCCAGGTAAATTCGTTGAAGATCAAGATTATGTAAGTCCTCATTTTGAGGGCTTTTTTTGTCATTCTTTGTTTAAATTTGTGAGTGATTACTCACTATACAATATGTAGATTTTAAGTTATCCTAAAAGTGAGTGATTACTCACTTTTTAAAAGGCGGTGGAATTCAAATGATTGTTGAGATTAAAAATGTATCTAAACGATACGGCAACCATGAAGTTTTGAGAGAGATCAATCTGGAGATCGAAAACGGTGAAATCTTTGGGCTGCTTGGCCCCTCGGGTGCAGGAAAAACCACTCTTGTACGGCAGCTTGTCGGACTTGAAATGCCAAGCGAAGGTGAAAACTATCTTTTCGGCGAAAAAATGCCGTCATTGGAACTGATTGAGAAAATTGGCTACATGGCGCAATCCGACGCGCTATACACCGAGTTATCCGCGAAAGAAAACCTTGAGTTCTTCGCATCATTGTTCGGTCTGAAAGGCTCGAAGAGAAAAAAGCGCATCCTTGAAGTGATGGAGCTGGTTAACTTATCCCCTCATCTTAACAAACTGGTAACCAATTATTCTGGCGGCATGAAACGACGCCTATCCCTTGCTGCTGCATTGCTGCATGAGCCTGAGCTGCTGATCCTCGATGAGCCTACAGTCGGAATTGATCCCGTCCTGCGCCAGAGCATCTGGGCAGGATTCTATGATTTAAAAAATAGCGGCAAGACGCTGATCGTTACAACACATGTAATGGATGAAGCTGAAAAATGCGACAGACTCGGACTGATTCGTGATGGCAGGCTGATCGCAGTCGGCACTCCTGCCGAATTGAAGGAAAAGACTGGTTCAGCCAGCGTCGAGGAAGCATTTTTGGCATACGGAGGTGTCCATCATGAGAATTAGAGCTTTAGTGATCAGGATTATCCGGCAATTTCTGAGGGACAAAAGGACGCTAGCAATGATGCTTGTCGCCCCGCTCCTGATCTTGACGATGCTCCACCTTGTTTTTAACGGAGAAAACTATATTCCAAAGGTTGGTTTGGTCGATGCCCCAGACGCTGTAGTGGAGAAACTGGATTTAAACGATGCAAAAATTACAGAATATGACTCTGAAAAAATCGCAAAAGAAGATGCCCTCGGCCATGATCTCGACGGCTATGTTGTCTTTGATGGCCCGATGGTGGAAAAAATCGTGCTCGAAGGAAGCGATCCATCCGTTAACGGCGCAGTGATGAAGTGGATCCAGCTTGCTACGAAAAAGCTGCTGCCTACACAGGTACAATTTGAACTGAACGTCGACTATCTTCATGGTTCTGAGGATATGGGCCAGTTTGATTATTTCGGACCAGTACTGCTCGGATTCTTTGCCTTCTTCTTCGTGTTCATCATTTCCGGGATTTCATTTTTACGGGAACGAACGAGCGGCACACTTGAAAAGTTACTGTCGAGCCCGCTGAGGAAATGGGAAATCGTCATCGGTTATGTTCTTGGATTCGGACTCTTCACAATGCTGCAGGCTACGCTGATTGCCTGGTATGCGATCTATATCCTCGGAATGCTGATGGAAGGTTCCTTTTTCTATGTATTGCTGATCACTTTATTGCTGTCGATGACGGCGCTGACGCTTGGCACCCTGTTATCCGCGTTTGCGAACAATGAATTCCAGATGATCCAGTTCATTCCGATCATCATCGTGCCGCAGTTTTTCTTCTCCGGCCTGATCAATCTTGATACAATCTCCGATTGGCTGAGCTGGCTTGGCCCGATCACGCCGCTGTATTATGCTGCGGAGGCATTGCGTGATATTATGGTGAGAGGATATGGATGGGATGCCATCTATGGGAATATGTTGATGCTGGCCGGGTTTTCTGTTCTTTTCATGTTCCTGAATATATTAGCATTGCGGAAACACCGCGCAGTCTAAACCGCGGCGAAAGGAGTAAACGATGACAGATCATGACTTAAAAATTGACGAGTTAATGGACGGAGAAGAACTCACTGATAAGCAGAAGAAAATTATCATCTCTGCGATTGAATCCTTCGCTGAAAAGGGATTTTCCGCCACATCAACCAGCGAAATCGCCAAAAAGGCAGGCGTCGCTGAAGGTACGATTTTCAGACACTATAAAACGAAAAAGGATTTGCTGTTGGCAATTGTAGCTCCGGTGATGGCCAAGTTCGTGGCACCTTTTATCATAAAAGATTTAAAGAAGGTCCTGGATCAGGATTATGAGCATGTAGAGGATTTCCTTAAGGCAATGCTTGAAAATCGCCGGGATTTCCTGATCAAAAACCTCCCTACAGTTAAAATCCTGGTGCAGGAAATTCCATTCCACCCTGAATTGAAGGAGCTTTTCAAGGAACATATAGGTTTGAGAATCTACGAACGGTTTGAAAAACTTGTAGAGCATTATCAAGCCAAAGGCCAGATTATCGATATTCCTGTCTACAGCGTATTCAGGATGACGTTTTCCGCCATATTTGGGTATTTGATCGCGCGATATATGATCCTGCCCGAAGCTGAGTGGGATGATGAAGCAGAAACAGAGCGGACAATTCAATTCATCCTGTATGGATTGGCTGGACCTAACAGTCAGAAAAGCGCAAGCGCCTTGGTCAGCTCCGACAAGCTTTGGAGGGCCGAGTGAAGTCGTTCTTTGACTTCATTGGGCGGACCGAAACGTCTCGAGGGGCTAGGCGCTGGAGCTGGACAATTCTTGAAGTTAATTTTATACATTCTTAAATTACAAAAAATAAACCGGGCATGCCCGGTTTATTTTTTCATTTAAAGAAATCCTATTTCTACTATTACCGCAACTCATCAAGCTTCACGCGATAAAGCTTATCGTCACCTTCCCCAGGTGTACCGCGGCCGTCTGTGTTATTGCTGATAAAATAAGCATACTCGTCGTCCACAATAACATCGCGGACTCGGCCCACACCAGTGACAACCTCTTTCGTTGTTTTCGCAGCAGGATCGAATTCACGCAGCGCTTTTCCTCTCAATGTTGCAACAAATAGCTTACCGTTATGCGAAGCCATTCCGGATGGAGCCCAGGTATTGTCCCCTGACTGGAAGAGCGGTGTTTCCATGCCCTGCTTTGTATCATTGCCTGTAATCTCTGGCCACCCATAATTCTTTCCTGGCTCAATCACATTGATTTCATCGTGGGCGGACGGACCATGCTCGCTTGCATACATCGTTCCATCCTGTAACCAGGCCAGCCCCTGTGGATTGCGGTGTCCATAGCTGTATACGTATGAGTTTTCGAAAGGATTATCCGATGGAACAGACCCATCAAGATTCAGTCGCAGGATTTTACCGCCTAGTGAATCTAAATCCTGGGCAATTTCAGGATTGTTTGCTGCATCTCCAGCTGTTGCATATAGCTTCCCATCTGGGCCGATTTTGAGCCTGCCTCCATGATGAACCCGGCCGCTCGGAATTTTATCAAGTAATAACCTGCCTTCAACCCATTCATCATTACCCAATGTCAGTTCGACGATCCGATTGAACTGTCCGGTGCCATTCTCGTATGTGTAATAGGCAAAGGCTTTGTTGGATTTTTCGAAATCAGGTGCGAGCACAAAACCAAGCAGGCCTGCTTCCGCTGCCCTGGACAATTCTTTTTTCAACGAAACTTTCTGCCTCGTTGTGCTGTTGCCTTGCACTTTCACGATCGCCCCAGGGCGCTCACTCACGTAAAACGTGTCACCAATTTTATTGATAGACCATGGAATTTCCAGATTTTCCGCGATAACCTCAAGCTGATCAGCCTGGGCGACAGCTTCCTGATCTGGCGAATCCCCCTGACCTTCACCAACGGGTTTCGTTTCATCCTCACCGCTCGAACAAGCGGCCAAAACCATCATCCCCGCAAGCAGCACATACAAGATTTTATTCATGACACCCGCCCTTTCAATAAATTTATCTTATGAAAATCACGCTTCCAACACTTTCATAATCGCCTTCCCTACGCCGCTTTCTTGATTCGTCAAGGTCACTTCGCCGCATAGCTGTTTAATCTCTTCGGCTGCATTTCCCATCGCAACCGGTTTTCCGACTCTTTCCAGCATAGAAACATCGTTAAAATTGTCTCCCAGCGCCATCGTTTCTTCCATGGTGATGCCCCTGGATTGCACAAACTTTTCAAGGGCAATCCCTTTTTGTGCGTCAAGACTGGTAACTTCAATGTTTTCACTGCCCGACGAACTGACTGCAAGACCGGAGATTTCCTTCAATCCGGACCGTGCTGCCTCTAGCTTTGCATCATCCAGTGAAAAGGCAAGCAGCTTATAGATTTCATATTGATCATCTTCAAACAATTTTTCATACTGCCCAATCACCCTGACCAGTCCCTTATGCAGCCTTTCTTCAGCTGCTTCAGCTATTTGATCAATCGGCACTTCAGGGTTAGCTGTTGAAAATATATCAACAATAATCGAGATGGCCTTATCTTCATCTTCGGTAAAAGTTCCCTGGTTTGTATAGACCTCAAAGTATACGCCGCTTTCCACCATCCTTAGTGCTGCCTGGCGTGCTTCTGCTTTGTTAAGAGGATTGGAAGAAACAATCTCCCCATTATCTCCTCGCACCTCTGCCCCATTCACGCAGATCATCGGCAGCTGAAGGCCTGCTTCCTCAAGCACGAATCTCGCTTCCTGATACGAGCGCCCGGTTGCGACGACAACTTCAACTCCCTGTTCCTTTGCTTTTAAAATCGCTTCCCGGTTTTCTGCAGTAATCTGCTGGGTCGCCGTCAATAATGTTCCATCCATATCTGTTGCTATGCATTTAATCATGTCTTCACCTTCTGTAATTATTTTCAGTATTATCATCCATGATAGACCTTCAAACATTTCACTTCAAATAATACGTGTATATACATCTCCATCATTACTAAGCTCTATTAAACTTGCTTTTTATAAATTTTAATTTCTCTGATACTTTCATATTGTCATGGTAAAAATCATATGCTATTATGTAGCCACGAGCTGCAATCGTTTGCATATAAAAATAGCATAAGGAAAAATCATTCAGGAATTCATCAATATCAATGCTTTTCCTTATTTTTATCCTTTATATGTAAGCGTTTTAAAGGTGTTGTATAAGATTTATTTCTTCTAAGAATTTATGCAAATGTATGCAAACGCTTTCGGAACGCATGGGATTGCATGCCACAAAAAACAAAACATTTGGGGGTATCTCTACAATGAAAGCAAAAAAGCTATTTCCAGCAGTTCTTTCCCTTGGGCTTTTAGTCGGCGGGGGTCTTGCAGGCTGTTCATCAGGCGATGACACTAAGAAGTCAGGAGATGGCGGCGGAGACCAGGTTACCGTTGACATTTTCCAATTCAAGGTAGAATTTAAGGATCAATTCGAAAGCCTTGCAACAGCTTATGAGGAAGCAAACAAAGGTGTTGATATCAACATCACAACTGTCGGCGGCGGGGAAGATTACGGTGCTGCTCTTAAATCAAAATTCGCTTCAGGCAATGAACCTACTATTTACAATGTAGGCGGACCACAAGACGTTGCAGACTGGGAAGATAAGCTTGCTGACCTTTCTGATACAAAAGCTGCAAAAGCTGCTCTAAGCGGAACTCTTGAAGGCGTTACAAAAGACGATAAAGTACTTGGACTTCCATACAACCAGGAAGGCTATGGCTTCATCTATAACAAAGCTATTTTTGAAGAAGCAGGAATCGATCCAAAGAGCATCACTAGCTACAGTGCTCTAGAGGAAGCTGTTAAGACACTTGACAGCAAGAAGAAAGACCTTGGTCTTACATCTGTATTCGCTCTTCCAGCAAAAGAAACTTGGGTAACAGGACTTCACCTTTCAAACGTGTTCCTTGCACCTGAATTTGACCAGAACGTAATCAACGCTTTCGAATCCAAGGAAGTGACTTTCGAACACGGTGATGCATTCAAGAAGATTCTTGACCTGCAAAACAAATACTCTGACCAGCCTACTGTAAGCCTTGACTATGCTAAGCAGGTAGAAGAGTTATTCTCAACTGGCAAAGCTGCAATCATCCAGCAAGGTAACTGGGTATCAGGTTCAATCGCTGGAATCGACGAAGAGCTTGCAAGCAGTGGCGTAGGAATCCTTCCAATCCCTGTTGAAGGCTACAAAGAAGATTCAATCCCTGTTGGCGTACCAATGTACTGGGCTGTAAACAGCAACAAGGACGAAAAAGAAGTAGCAGCTGCTAAGGAATTCCTTGACTGGTTATATACTTCTGAAGAAGGTAAAACAGCAGTAATCGAAGATTTCAAATTCATTCCTGCATACGATGGTTTCGACGCTGGCAAAATCTCTGACCCTCTTGCAAAAGAAATCTATGAGTACTCTCAAGCTGGAAAGACTTTGGCTTGGACATTCATGGGTTACCCAACTGGCTGGGGACAAGAAAAGCTTGGTGTTAACATCCAAAAATACGTGAGCGGCGAAATGAGCTGGGATGAACTAGTAGAAGAGTCTTCCAAAGCTTGGGCAGACGCTCGTAAGTAATAGTTTTTTACAAAAGAAGGAAACAGAACGGCTCCGGCTGTTTTGTTTCCTATCTTTTTTCTGTGGCACTGTTAGCATTCCGCTCCAAAGCTGGTTTTTTGTGGAATTATGAAAAAGCCCTACTGCCGGTTTTTTCATAATTCTTCTCTTTCAGCCTGGGAGTCCCAATAGCACACAAAATTAAAAACATCCTGACACCAATAAGAATAGGAGGATTTACAGATGCGCAACCGGAATCTCTGGTACTGGCTTTTCCTTGCACCAGCATTGCTTGCTCTTGCTGTGGTTGTTCTTTTGCCGCTTGCTTACGGCGTTTATTACTCATTTACGGACTGGAACGGGATCAAGACCCCTTCTTTCGTTGGCCTTGAACATTATAAAGCACTATTTGCTGAAGAAGAATTCAGGAATGCTCTATGGTTCACCACAAAATTCACTGTTGTTTCTGTGTTCCTGATCAACTTTTTCGGCCTCTCATTGGCATTGCTGGTCACACAAAAATTCAGAACGAATAATATCCTGAGAACGATTTTCTTCATGCCGAACCTGATCGGTGGATTGATCCTTGGTTTCATCTGGCAGTTCATTTTTATAAAGGTGTTCGCGAGCGTCGGAGAACTGATTGGCGTAGAAGCTTTAGAGGGATGGCTATCCACTCCAGCAACTGGATTCTGGGCAATGGCAATTTTGATGAGCTGGCAAATGGCCGGTTACATCATGGTCATCTATATCTCATTCCTTGAAGGTGTACCGCAGGAATTGCTTGAAGCAGCTGAAATTGACGGCGCAAACAGCTTCCAGCGTTTTTATCACGTCACATTCCCGCTGGTTATGCCGGCTTTCACTGTCAGCTTATTCCTGACCCTTTCAAACTCATTCAAGCTTTATGACCAGAACCTGTCGCTCACTGGCGGAGGTCCCTACAACTCCACTCAAATGGTCGCGATGGAAATTTTCAAGACAGCATTCGTGGAGAATGCGATGGCATTCGCGCAGGCAAAAGCGGTCATTTTCTTCCTGATCGTTGCTGTCATTTCACTGACACAGGTGTATATCAATAAAAAACGGGAGGTCGAGATGTAATGAAAAAGAAAAAGCAGAGCCGAATTATTTTAGAAATTCTCGGCATCATCCTTGCTCTGATCTGGCTTTCCCCGTTTTATTTGATGATCGTCAACTCTTTTAAGACGAAAAAAGAAATGTTCACGGATACACTCAAGCTTCCCGATGTTTTTTCATTCGAAAATTACACAGTCGCATTTGAGCGTCTTGATTTCATCAAAACATTTTTCAATTCAGTCCTGATCACCGTCCTTGCGGTTGCGGTAATCATCCTTTTCTCCTCGATGGCTGCCTATGCCCTTTCGAGACGAGGCGGAAAAACAAGCGGCATCATATTCATGCTGTTTGTTGCAGCGATGCTGATTCCTTTTCAATCGGTCATGATTCCATTGGTGTCGATTTTCGGTAAGCTTGAAATGCTTAACAGGGCCGGGCTGATTTTCATGTATCTTGGCTTTGGCGCGAGCCTCTCGATCTTCCTCTATCACGGAACATTGAGCGGAATCTCAAAATCGCTTGATGAAGCGGCGACGATTGACGGAGCGAACCGTTTCCAGATATTCTGGTACATCATTTTCCCGATGTTAAAGCCTGTTTCCGTCACAGTGGCAATCCTGAACATCATCTGGATCTGGAACGACTACCTGCTTCCTTCCCTTGTCATCAATCAGCAAGGAATGGAAACAATACCGCTTAAGATGTTCTTCTTCTTTGGGGAATATACGAAGCAATGGCATTTGGCGCTGGCCGGATTGACGATTGCAATCATTCCAGTCATCATTATTTACTTCTTCCTTCAAAAGCAAATCATCAAGGGAGTTTCAGAAGGTTCGGTAAAATAATCGATACTATAGGAGAGACAACCAATGGCAGTCACAATCAAAGATGTAGCCAAGGCGGCCGGTGTATCACCTTCAACCGTTTCACGGGTGATCGGCGATCATCCTCATATCAATGAAGAAACGAAGAAGCGTGTCCGAAAAGTGATGGAGAAGCTGGGGTATCACCCTAACTACCAGGCAAGGAGCCTCGTGGTAAGGAGCACTGAAACAATTGGCATTGTCATGCCCCATTCAGCTACCCAGGCAATGCAAAATCCCTTTTTCCCTGAGGTCCTCAGGGGTATCAGCCTGTTGGCCCATGAACATCAATTCGGGATTTATTTAACGACCGGCATTACTGACGAAGAAATTTTCCAGCAGGTTGTATCCATGGTCCAGGGCCGGAGAGTCGACGGCATCATCCTTTTATATTCAAAAACGAATGACAGGATCATGAAATACTTGCTGGATGAAAAATTTCCTTTTACCGTCATAGGCCGCCCATATCTGAATGCTGAGCGGATTACTTATGTCGATAATGATAATATTTACATCACCAGGCAGGTAACGGACTATTTGATCAGCCTGGGACATAAAAAAATTGCTTTCATCGGTGTCAATTTAGACTATGTTTTTACAATTGACCGGCTTGAGGGATACAAACAAGCGCTCCAGGAAGCTGGCATTCCTTTCGACGAAACGTATATTATCCATGAGCAATGCTTAAAATCTGAAGGAAAAGAAGGCATCAAGAAATTCCTCTCCTCTCATGAGCCGCCTACTGCACTTGTAGTCGCAGATGATTTTACCGCCATCGAGCTCATGAGTTTATCGGAAGAATTGAACATAAAGGTGCCAGAGCAGATTTCAATTGTCAGCTTCAATGATGTACCTTTAACCGAGCATATGAAGCCGCAGCTGACTTCTGTGAATATCGACATCTTCCATTTAGGATTCGAAGCTGCTAACTGTTTAATAGAAATTATCAAAAATCCAAAATCACTGCCAAAAAGGATTACGATTCCTGCCAGGATGATTGAACGAAAATCATGCTGCGCAATCAATAAGTAAGCCTATGGCTAGCAATACTATTAAAGTAAAATATCGGGATACATCAGGTCTATTACAAGAAATGAGGGTTCAAATGAAACACACATGGTGGAAAGAGGCAGTTGCCTATCAGGTATATCCAAGAAGCTTCATGGATTCCAACGGCGACGGCATCGGCGATTTACAAGGAATGATTTCAAAATTAGATTACTTAAAGGAATTAGGGATTGATGTCATCTGGATATGCCCGATGTACAAATCCCCTAATGATGATAATGGATATGATATCAGTGATTATCAGGATATCATGGATGAATTCGGGACGATGGCAGACTTCGACCAGCTGCTTGCTGAAACACATAAGCGCGGGATGAAGCTGATCATTGACCTTGTTATCAACCACACAAGCGACGAGCATGCCTGGTTCCTTGAGTCACGCGAATCAAAGGATAGCCCTAAACGCGACTGGTATATTTGGCGCGACGGCAAAGACGGCGCTGAGCCGAACAACTGGGAAAGCATCTTCGGCGGTTCTGCATGGGAATATGACGAAAAGACAGATCAATACTTCCTGCACATTTTCTCCCGCAAACAGCCGGACTTGAACTGGGAAAATAAAGAGGTCCGTACAGCATTGTACGATATGATCAACTGGTGGCTTGATAAGGGCATCGATGGTTTCCGCGTTGACGCAATCAGCCACATCAAAAAGGAAGAAGGCCTTAAGGACATGCCTAATCCTGAAGGGGTACAGTATGTCTCTTCTTTTGACAAGCATATGAATGTGGATGGCATCCAGACCTTCCTTGAGGAGCTAAAGCAAGAGACTTTCTCTAAATACGACATTATGACCGTCGGCGAGGCAAATGGCGTCAGCATCGAGGAAGCAGACCTTTGGGTTGGTGAGGAACAAGGGAAGTTCAACATGGTATTCCAGTTTGAACACCTTGACCTTTGGGACTCTGAAAAGAAGGCCCTGGACCTGGCAAAGCTGAAGAAAACTTTTACACGCTGGCAAAAAGGGCTTGAAGGCCACGGCTGGAATGCATTATTCATCGAAAACCATGATAAAGCCCGCATTGTTTCCACATGGGGAGATGACAAGGAATTCTGGCGCGAAAGTGCAACTGCACTTGCTTCAATGTATTTCTTAATGCAAGGAACGCCTTTCATCTATCAGGGACAGGAAATCGGCATGACGAATGTCCAGTTCCCATCGATTGATGATTATGATGATGTAGCCATCAAAAATCTTTACAAAATTCGCCGTGAAAACGGTGTGCCACATGAAGAAATCATGGAATTCATCTGGGCAACGAGCCGCGATAACTCCCGGACTCCAATGCAGTGGTCTGATGCGCCTAACGCCGGATTTACAACAGGAAATCCATGGCTCGGCATGAACCCTAATTACACAACCGTCAATGTTGAAGCACAGCTGAATGACCCTGACTCCATCCTTCATTTTTACAAAAAAATGATTGAGATGAAGAAGGCGAATGAAGTATTCACATATGGCACCTATGATTTAATCCTTGAAGACCATGACCAAATCTATGCATATACCCGTACATCGGAAGATGCACAAACTGTCGTGATTTCAAATATTTCCGGGGAGCCAGCAGCATTCGAATTCAACGGATTCCCGCTTGAATCAGTCAAGCTTCTGCTCAACAACTACGAAGTTGAAGAACACGGTCCAGAAACAGCATTTACCCTGAAGCCTTATGAAACAAGAGTATATAAGAAATAAAATATTAAGGGAGTGCCTATTTCGAAGGCACTCCCTTTGTTGTATCTATATTGCATGCGTAGTTTCGGGTATTTAAAATCATTCTTATTTCCCGAGCTTTTACTCAATAACAAAAGTTTGATAAATGACTTCTTCCCCATCCTGGAGTTCTGTTTGTTCGACAAATTCAACACCTTGCAGTGAAAAGACCTTCTTCCAAAACTGTACTGCTGGTTTGTTCTTAACAAGCTGGGAGATGTAATAACGGCCTTTATTATGCGTAAAAACTTCAAGCGCGGCTGCTATTGCGATTCCCTTTCCTCGGAAGGAGTTCAGGACAAAAAAGTCATTGACCACTTTATCGACTTTTTTCGTGAACGGGGCTTCAAGAATCAGGATAAAACCTGCAATCTTTCCATCGACCTTGATCATATATGGAGTAACCCCTTCTTTCCCCCAGATTAACTCAAATGAATCAAATTCAAAAATACCATCTCCCCCGATCTGCAAGCCGTCTGAATACGCAGAGAGATCGTGCAGATAAAGTGAATACAGATTGCGGAGCAACTGCTTTTGCTCTAATTCAATTTGATCTAATAACAGGTCACCTCTTCTTCTCCTACTGAAATTAAGGTAATAGTCCTATTAACATTTCAATCAATTCGACAGGAATCCTTCTTTCAAATATTGAATTTATCTAATTGGGGCTGTTTTCTGTTTAACCTGCTTGCTTTAGGAGAATATAACACAGGAAGGAATTGGGCGAAGAAAGTTGTTGGCAAAACAGGGGTTATGCATTAAAATGATTTTTGGCTTATAAATATGTATTTTAAGGGTGAATTTGTTTTGGAAAAATCATTGCGTAAAACGAGATCTACAGGGGATTTATTAGCATTCATCATTCCCTCATTAATAGGAATTTTCTTTTTTATGATACCAGTCTCCTACAAAGGAGAAATCACGATTCCAATCGCTGTCTTATCTGGTTGGGTCCAGGACATTCTTGGCGGCACGCTGCCTGCAATCATGACTGGAATCATAGTTTTGACACTAATCGGTACTGTTTTAATTAAAACTGTAAGGCCGGAAATATTGAATCGCAATCATTTTCTTAAAGCCTTGTTCGATGTTCCGGCAATTTGGCTTGTTGCACGAATCTTAGGTGCCTTATTTGCGATCATGACCTTATTCAAATTAGGACCTGAAGCGGTTTGGTCACCTAACACAGGCGGACTTCTGCTTAATGACCTATTGCCAATCCTGTTTGCCGTTTTCCTGTTTGCAGGCATGTTCCTGCCGTTGCTGTTGAACTTCGGTTTGCTAGAGTTATTTGGTACATTGCTGGCAAAAGTTATGCGCCCGATCTTCAAGTTGCCTGGCCGATCTTCGATTGACTGTATTACTTCTTGGCTTGGCGATGGCACAATCGGCGTACTGCTGACCAGCAAGCAATACGAAGAAGGTTACTATACAAAAAGAGAAGCGGCAATCATCGGCACGACATTCTCTGTAGTATCCATTACTTTCAGTCTCGTGGTCATTGCCCAGGTTGATCTTGCCCATATGTTTGTTCCTTTTTACCTGACTGTAACCGGTGCGGGTGTTGTTGCTGCCATCATTCTTCCTAGAATCCCGCCACTGTCTAGAAAGCCAGATACTTATTATGGTGAGCAGAAGAACACAGACTACTCCGAAGATGAGATTCCAGCAGGATATACTCCTTTCTCCTGGGGTATGGCGCAGGCTGTCGAAAAGGCAAGCAGCAATAAAAGCATGAAAGATTTCTTGATTGCCGGCATCCGCAATATCCTTGATATGTGGATGGGTGTTGCGCCAATCGTCATGGCGCTTGGAACTCTGGCTCTGATCGTTGCTGAATATACACCAGTATTTCAATGGCTCGGCATGCCATTCATTCCGCTGCTTGAACTGATGCAGGTGCCTGAAGCAAAGGCTGCCTCAGAAACATTGATTGTCGGATTCGCGGACATGTTCCTTCCGTCGGTAATCGGTGCGGATATCGCCAGCCCTATGACGAGATTCATTGTAGCCGCTGTTTCCGTAACTCAGCTGATTTATATGTCTGAAGTTGGCGGATTGCTGCTTGGTTCAAAAATTCCTGTCAGCTTCGGGGAATTGTTCATCATCTTCCTGCAGCGCACGCTAGTGACATTGCCAATTATCGTTCTCGTTGCACATATAATTTTTTAACACTAAAAGAGAGCACCTTTTTAACAGGGGCTCTCTTTCTTTAGTGATATGACAGAATAAATTCCACTTCGAGAATTGTCCAGCTCCAGCGCCTAGCCCCTCGAGTCGCTTGTCTAGCTCGGCTCCTAACTCCTCGAGACGCTTCGGTCCTGCCAATGAAGTCAAAGAGCGACTTCACTGTCAGGCCCTCCACCGCTTGTCGGAGTTGGGCAGTCGCCTACACATTTCGATTTCGGTCCGCCCAATGAAGTCAAAGAACGACTTCACCGGTCGGCCCTCCAGCACTTGTCGGGGCTGACCAAGGCGCTTGCGCTTTTCTTATTAAAAGCACTGAAAAGAACGAATCTGTCTCAAGTCGATACCGAAGTATACCCATCCCCAGCGGCGGCGCCATCTCCAGCCTGCTACGGAATTCCTTCCGACAAAGGTTGGATAAAACCAGAAGCTGTTGCCATTGTTCAGCCAGATGTAGGTATATCGGTACAAGCATCTTCTGATCCCGCCTGGATCAACTGCGAAAGCGCTTGCCTGCGTTTCCTGCGGGGTGAATTGAGGTGGAGGTGATGTTGGCGCCCCGCCTCCTTGCTGACCTCCGCCTGGTCCGCCTGGAAATCCACCAGGCCCTCCCGGGAATCCGCCTGGTCCTCCCGGGAATCCACCAGGTCCTCCCGGAAATCCACCAGGTCCTCCTGGGAATCCGCCAGGTCCTCCTGGGAATCCGCCTGGTCCCGGAAAAATCCTTGCATCATATTGTGGGTAAAATTCATTTTCATAGAAGCCATAGCCCTCTTCATTTTGCTGATATGGTCCATATGGGTAAAAGTTGTTGTAATACAAACTCATATCCCCTCTCTAGATGTATTCCATGTAATGTATGCAAAATGCCCATATCGGTGCTAATCGGCACTCAATTTTTCAATCTCTTTTCGAATTTGTCCGGTAATGGTATCCACCTTCTCAAAATCCATTGCTTCGATATAAATGGCCTCTAACTGATCTCGCAATTGTTTTGCACCGGCAAGTGAAGCGATCGCTTCATTCATCTTATTTTTGTAACGGCTTCCGACATCCTCGATCTCGACAGCATATTTTTCATCCGTACCGGGAGAGATTAGCTCTTCATACATATCAATGATTTCATCCGTCTCTCTTTCCGGGAAATATTCATGTGGTGCCGTACTGTCAAAAATCGCAAAGTCCAGTTCGCGCACGATCACCATATCAAGGCTGTGGGGATCGAATCCGCAATGATAAACCTCTACGTCAAAACCACGTGACTGTGCTTGTGCAGCGAGCTTTTTAAGCATTGTCGATTTCCCTGAACCCGGACGTCCTTTGATAAAATACCTCTTGCCCACTGTCTCTGTCAGGTTCGGAACGAAGTCGACCGCACCAACAGGAGTGGCGGCACCGAGGAATCGGTCAAGTACCCGGCCATTTCCATCTGTTGACTGGTTGTCACCGAAAAACCGCTCAATCAATCTGTTCGTCAGCTCATTCGCTTTATCAAAGTCCATGTTTTCGATATAAAATTTTTCCCATTCATCGTGAATCTTCAAAGCTTCGGCGAATAGGCTGTATGCTGTATTGAATGACTCGCTGATTTTTTCGCCAAGCTGCAAGATCGTCTCCTTGTGCTCCTGGAGTTGTTCGGAATCCCAGGCTTCACCCAGGTTCACATACTCCTCAACTGCACCAGGTGCTTTTGGCTCGATGACATGCGGTGCAGTGCCATCAACGATTCCTGCATTCAATTCAGGAATCAGCACTCCATCAATCGATTTGTTATCTGAAGAGCAATGCAGGAATTGTATGTCATACCCTTTTTCGCTCCATTCATTGCCGATTTTTTTCATGAGTGAAGATTTTCCCGTTCCTGGTCCGCCCTTCAATATGAATAACCGGGACAAGCCCTGCAAACTAGAGTCATATAAACTGTAAAATCCGCGGGCAGTGTTGCCGCCGGCAAAGTAGTTCAGAATCTTTCCAGCCATTTAATCGCACTCCCTCCAGCCGTCAGTACACGGCAAGTTTTTGCTTCCCCCTCACTATATGCCAGTTGAATCACCTAGGTGTTTGCCCATTTACAACCTCAATTTGTTTTCCATTGATAGCTCTTCTTTTCTACCAAAAAATACCACAGCCATAAACTGTGGTATTTCATCATTTTGTTATCTCAGCGTATTTTCCATCCGCAGTCTTTATCAATTGCTCCGGAGCCAATTCTACCTGGAAGCCAATCTTACCTGCGCTTATAATGATCGTCCCGAGTTCCTGTGCACTGGCGTCCAAAAAAGTCGGATAGTTCTTTTTCATGCCAATCGATGAGCAGCCGCCTCGGATATAACCGGTGAATTTCTGGATGTCCTTAACCGGCAGCATTTCCACGTTCTTTTCGCCTGCTTCCTTCGCAGCCTTTTTCAAATCCAGCTCCGCTTCGACCGGAATGACGAAGACATACAAATTCTTGCTTGCTCCCACCGCCACAAGTGTCTTATAGACTTGAGCAGCATCGCGGCCAATCTTGCCGGCAACAGCCACTCCGTCAATCTTGCCATCATTCGCGTCATAAGTAAGAATCTCGTATGGTACCTTCTGCGTGTCGAGAATCCTCATCGCATTTGTTTTAACCTTAGCCATCCTTGTTCCTCCTAAACTGAGGTGTTTAGGTTCATTTTACCTTATGAGCTCAGTTGGGTTCAATTGCCATCAACGCCTAAGGCTATTCAAGCTATTGTTCACATTAACAGCCTTCCTGCCGACAGAAATATACGTCACTCCAGCTGATTCTGCCTGATCAAGGTCATAGCAGTTGCGGCCATCAAAGATAATCGGCTGTCTCATCAAAAGTGGATAGCGCTCCAAATCATACTGGGTGATTTGCGGCCACTCCGTCATGATGAATACCACATCCGCTCCTTTGAGGGCAGTGTCGACATTTTCAGTATAATAAAGCCTGCTGCCGAAGAAATCTGCGACCTTGCATGAAGCAGCCGGGTCATAAACTGAGATGTCCGCCTGTTCCTCTAACAACTGGGCAATCAGCTCGACAGCCGGCGCTTCACGGATGTCATCGGTGTGAGGCTTGAACGCAAGGCCCAGCACTGCCACCCTTTTTCCGCTCAGGCTTCCAAACAGCTCCTTCGCTTTATGAAACAGCTGCTGCTTCTGCCGGCTGTTCACCTCGATGACGGACCGCAGGATTTTAAAATCATAATCATAGTACTCTGTCAGCTTTTCAAGCGCCTTTGTATCCTTCGGGAAGCATGAACCGCCATAGCCAATCCCCGCTTTTAAAAACTGGCTGCCGATCCGCTGGTCCATGCCCATTCCCTTTGCAACGTCCTCGATATTCGCGCCGGTATGCTCACATAGGTTCGCCACTTCATTGATGAAACTGATTTTCGTCGCCAGGAATGCGTTTGATGCGTACTTGATGAGCTCCGCACTGCGTACATCCGTCTGCACAACCGGCCGCCCAAACGGTTCATACAGTTTTGCGACCGCGCGGCCCGCCTCACGATCATCTGCGCCGATGACAATGCGGTCAGCATGGAAGGTGTCAAGGATCCCTGAGCCCTCACGCAGGAATTCAGGATTCGAAACGATTTTTACCTTCAGTCCATTCGGAATGATAGCCTGAAGCTTCTTTTTAATCCTTTCATTTGTCCCTACTGGCACAGTGCTTTTGGTGACAATGACCACATCCCTGGTCAGATGTATGCCAATTTCACTAACCGCAGCTTCAAGGTATTCAAGATTAGCCGAGCCATCTTCATTTTCAGGCGTCCCCACAGCAATGAAAAAATAGTCAGCCTGTTTGCAGGCGATTATTGAATCGCTAGTAAAATGGAGCCTTCCCTCTGCTACATTCTTTTTCAGCATCTCTTCTAGCCCAGGCTCATAAATCGGGCATATCCCACTAGAAAGCGTGTTGATTTTATGTTCATCTATATCAAAACAGGTCACATAGTACCCAACTTCCGCAAAACTAACACCCGTGACAAGGCCAACATAGCCTGTCCCCACTACCGTGATTTCCATATTGGCCCTCCATTCTTTAATGCATTCATTTTATCACGCACCAACCACATTATTAGCCAAGAAGCTCCATTTGGTAAAAACTTGTCTAGTACATTTATTGTCAGGGTAAAGGAAAAAAGCATGTTTTTGATCAAATAAGGAAAAATTAGTTATTATGAAGAATTTCAAGGAGGATTGCAGATGAACGATTATAATTCAAAGCTGCCTCGCTTTCCTGAGCCTTACTGGCGCAAAACTGCTGAGCTGCCAACATTCCCTAAGCTGCAGGAAAATCTCAAGGTGGATGTTGCTGTCGTAGGCGGCGGGATTACTGGTTTGACTTCCGCCTACCTGCTTGCCAAAGCGGGAGCCAAGGTAGCCGTGATTGAGGCCGGCACCATCCTGAATGGAACAACAGGGCATACAACCGCAAAGGTAACCGCACAGCACGGCTTAATCTATGATGAGCTGATCAGCCATTTTGGCGAGGAAAAAGCACGCCTATATTACCAGGCGAATTATGATGCAATGCAATTTGTCAAAAACATCGTGAAAGAACAGCAGATCGACTGTGATTTTTCAGAAGAGGATGCTTACATTTACACGAATTCCGAAAAAGAAATGGAAAAACTGCTGAAAGAATTCAAGGCATATGAAAAGCTTGGGGTCGTTGGCAGTGAATATGTTTCCGAGATACCGATTCCGGTTCAGGCAAAAGCTGCAATCGCCATGCGCAGCCAGGCCCAATTCCATCCGCTGAAATTTTTAAAGCATCTCGTTGAGCGTTTTACAGAGATGGGCGGTATGATTTATGAAAATACAACCGCAGTCGATATGGAAGAAGGCTCTGAACCTGTCGTGACGACAAGAGACGGCCATAAGGTGAACTGCAGCCAAATGATCATCAGCACGCACTTCCCATTTTACGATTTAAAAGGGTTTTATTTTTCAAGGATGCAGGTCAATCGCTCTTATGTGCTTGCCGTCAAGACTGAAAAAGAGTTCCCGGGCGGCATGTACATCAATGCCGAGACACCGACCCGCTCACTGCGCTATACAGACTGGAATGGCGAGAAACTGGTGCTGTTTGGCGGCGACAGCCATATCACCGGACAGGAAGAAAACACCCATCAGTATTATGAGGCACTCGAGGCATTCGCTGCACAGACTTTCGGCGTGAAGGAAATTCCTTTCCGCTGGTCGGCGCAAGATCCCACTACCCTGGATAAAATTCCTTTCGTCGGCAAATATTCATCTGGAACGGATAACATTTTCGTTGCCACAGGATACCGGAAATGGGGGATGAGCAACGGCATCAACGCTGCCATACTCATGTCCGACCTTGTTCTGAAAAAAGACAATCCGTACAAGGAATTATTCGAGCCGCAAAGATTCCATGCCAAGCCTGATGTAGCAACATTCGTAGCAGATAATGCCCTCGTTGCAAAGGAACTGATCAAAGGAAAATTGGATCGGCCATCAACCAATCCAGAGAGCCTGGATCATGAGGAAGGTGCAGTCGTAACGGTCAATGGTAAACGCGCAGGAGCATATCGCGATGAAACCGGCCAGCTGCACATCGTCGACACAACCTGTACCCACATGGGCTGCGAACTAAACTGGAACAACGGAGAACGCACTTGGGACTGCCCATGCCACGGCTCACGCTTCTCATATAAAGGGGACGTACTTGAAGGGCCAGCAGAGCTACCCTTGCAAAAAGTGGACTTAGAATAAACAAAGCCGCCATTCAATGTTTGAGTGGCGGCTTTTCATTTTTCTTCGAGATTCTGGCAACGGGGAATATATTCAGTTCAACGGGGATTATCTTTGTTCCAACGAGGATTATCTCCATCTCAAAGGGGGAAAATTAATTCCAACGAGGAATATCTTCTCCCCAACGAGGAATATCTCTATCCCCACGCAGATAAAAAGTCTCCAACTTTAGAAAACAAAACCAACCTTATCCCTTCTCCGCTAAAAGTGTCTTATGAATCCAGATGCTGGCCTGCATGCCGTCCCCCAGCGCGATCGTCACCTGTTCTGAATGTGCGACGACATCGCCAGCGGCCCAGACGTTCTCGACATTAGTCATTTTTGTCCTGGGATCGACCAGAACATGCTTGTTTTTATGAAGTTCCACACCAAGCTGTTTTGCCAGCTGTGATTTCACTTCATTGCCGCCGAATGCAATGAATCCTCTTTCGGCTTCCAGCTGCTCACCGCCTGAGAGAACAACTCCTTTGAAATCAGAACCCTCAGCAAGAATTTTTTCAATCGGACCTTCGACATACCGGATGCCTTTTTCCTTCATTGCCGACTTTTTTTCCTCATCCACTTGAGTATTTTCATGATTCACAAAGGTTATTTTATCGGTAAAATAGTTCAAAGTCAGCGCCATATTCGCGCCTGCATTGCCTGCACCCATCACGATGGTGGACTTGTCCTTCACTTCATGGCCATCACAATCCGGACATACATAAACACTCATTCCAAGCGTCGGCATCAATTCTGGAAAGGAAGGGATGCGATCCATGACGCCTGTGGCCAAAAGCAATGTCTTTGCTTCGTATCGATCTCCTCTGTCCGTCTCAATCTGGAAGCATGATTCCTTCTTCTCCGCACTCACTGCCTTCTTTGCCACAAACTCGACTCCGTATTTTTCGGCCTGTTTGCGGCCTGTCTCCCTTAATTCTGGACCACTGATGCCATCCGGATAGCCAAGGATATTATGATAACTGTGGCATATTGCCGACCGTCCATCCCCGGCATCCAGCACTACTGTTTTATGATTGTAACGGCCAAGCTGAATTGCTGCCTGCAGCCCGGCAATTCCGCCACCTACTATAAGACAATCGTACATATCCATCCACCGTCCTTTTAAAAAAATTCCCATAGTAGCATATTTCCCTGTTAAAGCGTGGATAATCCGGATTTTGCAGACAATTGGAAGGACCGGCAACTCACGAATTTTTTCAATATTTTCACTAACACTAGTTTTGTCGAAGAGCTGTAAATTACTACTTATGCACTATGAAATCATATATAATTAACGTGAGGTGGATAATTATGACAAATTCAGTCGTTAAAAAGTCAAGAATTCTGCTTTATGTAGTTTTAGCCTCTATGATCCTGCTATCGAATTACATTCTTTACCGTACATCAATGTTCGGGGCTGTTCCAGATGGTGCCGTCATTGGTTCATTGCTAGATTTATTAATCATTTTGCCTCTCATGACTTACTTCTTGATCATCCGTAAAAGATATTCCTTGAAGTACCTGGGCATCGTCATTTTAGCCGGCTTTGCAGCTGCCTATTTCATCGTTCCTCAGCAGCATTTATCCCAATACCCCTTCCTTCCCTATCTCCTGCTGGTTTCAGAAGGTGCGTTCCTGCTGTTCGAGCTATACATTGCCTATACTGTCATCACAAGGATGCCTAAACTGCTCAGGGAATATAAGCGGCTATCTAAACAGAACTCTTTGTTCCTTTTTAATATTAGAGAGGCAGTCGAAAGCCATCTTCCAGGCAATTCGGCGGCAAAAATCCTTGTTACCGAATTTTCCTTGTTCCATTACTCGCTTTTCTCTTGGAAAAAGAAACTGCAAATTGATCAGGGTCAGCCTTTTACCTACCATAAAAAAACAAGCGTGAACGCAGTCTATATCATGATTATCCACGCTATTACGATTGAATCGATCGGGTTGCACTACTTCCTGCATAATTGGAATGCCATTGTTTCTTACATCCTGCTGTTTTTAAATGTGTACGGGATCCTGTTTTTCCTGGCTGAGCTCCAGGCTACCCGCCTGACTCCATTCCTGCTCACCAAGGATCACTTGTTATTGCAGACAGGATTCTCGAAATCAATGCACCTGCCCTTAAGCAATATTAAGGAGATCAAACACTACGAAGGTCCGGAAAAATTCAGCCGGAAAGAGGAAGCAGAGCTCTATGATGCAAGGGTTGCTGATTTAATTCAAGAAAAGCCAATGTTTGAAATCCTACTTCATAAACCACAAGATGTCCATTTCATGTATGGGTTGAAGCGGAAAGTGAACCGGATTGTCCTGAATGTTGATGAACCCGATGTTTTTTATCGCGAAATGAAGCGGTCACTCCCTGAGTGATCGCTTTTTTCTTATAATCTCTCAGATAAGCAGCATAATCACCCGAAAATCCTTGGCAATCTCTCAAAAAAACACAATAATCTCTCAGTAAGAGTCAATATTCTCCTACTCCGGCAGTATAATCTCTCTTTCACCCAAAAAAAGTAAAAACCCGGACGCAATTCTGCGACCGGGTTACGAATCTGCTAAGCATGATAAATTTCTAAAATTCTTTCCAGTGAAAGCTCTGCAGTGCTAGCATATACAATATCTGCAGTCTCGAAGCTTTCCTTCGGCCCAACGGCAACCGCGTACATGCCCGCTGCCTTGATTGCCTGGACGCCTGCTGCGGCATCCTCGACGCCAATACATGCTTTAGGCTCAACGCCCAGCATTTCTGCCGCGCGCAGGAATACTTCCGGATGAGGCTTTCCATTGACGACAGTCTTAGCGTCAACGATGATATCAAACTCTGATTTCATCCCAAGAGAATCCATTACGGTGAAGGCATTCTTGCTTGCGGATGCAAGGCCCAGCTTAAGTCCTTTTGCCTTAATACCCGTGATCAATTCTTTGATCGCTGGCAACAGATCAGCTGGCGTGATGTCTTGGATCAGAGTAAGGTAATGATCATTTTTCTTGTCAGCCAATGCCTCTTTTTCCTCGGCTGTAAAATCGGCAGTCCGGCCGCCGATCTCAAGGATTTTCTCCAGCGAATCCATTCTGGATACACCCTTCAGTTCCTCATTATCCTCACGTGTAAAAGTGATCCCCAAATCTTCCGCCAGCGCTTTCCACGCTAAGAAGTGATATTCTGCTGTATCAGTGATGACGCCATCGAGGTCAAAAATAAACGCTTTAAGTGGTCTTGTCATGGTCAAACTCCTTTCATGAATCGCTGCTGCAGCTTCTTGCTGCATTTTCTCGTGATTAAAGACACTTTGATCCTGTGCACACTCCAAAATGTCTATTCAAGCACTCTTCTTGGACATTTCGAGCCTTCCCTCTCTCCAAAATGTCCATTAAACCCTGCTTCCTGGACACTTTGAGCCTATCCTCACTCTAAAATGTCCATTAAACCCTGCTTCTTGGACACTTTGAGCCTATCCTCACTCTAAAATGTCCATTAAACCCTGCTTCTTGGACATTTTTAGCTCATCCTCACTCCAAAAATGTCCATTAAACCCTGCTTCTTGGACATTTTGAGTCTTTCCGCTCTCCAAAATGTCTATTATAGCCTTCTTCTTGGCCACTATGAGCTCATCCTCACCCCAAAATGTCCATTAAACCCTGCTTCTTGGACATTTTTAGCTCATCCTCACTCCAAAATGTCCATTAAACCCTGCTTCTTGGACATTTTGAGTCTTTCCGCTCTCCAAAATGTCTATTATAGCCTTCTTCTTGGCTACTATGAGCTCATCCTCACCCCAAAATGTCCAATAAAGTCTTCTCCCGTAGCTGCATTCTAATGATAGAGACCTTCAGGCTTCCCCGAAGATCTCTTCATCACCTTATTTCATTTTTACAGAAAGTTTGCCCTCTGCAGGGATCGTAACGTCCTCGCCGTAAAGCTTCATGGCAAGCTCTGGTCCTTGCTGTGATAGGACGACGTTTTCCTGGTTGACTTCTACCTTGATGTAGTGGTCGCGGTAGATGATGTTGAAGCTGTATTGATCCCAGGCTTTAGGGATGAACGGCGCGAATGACAATGTGCCTTCAGCCGTGCGCATGCCCGCGAAGCCCTGGACGATTCCGAGCCATGCGCCAGTCATGCTCGTGATGTGCAGGCCGTCTTCTGTATCGTTGTTGTAGTTATCAAGGTCAAGGCGCGCTGTGCGGTTGTACATTTCATATGCTTTCTCTTCCATGCCAAGCTCTGCAGCAAGGACTGCATGAATACTTGGTGACAGGGATGATTCATGGACTGTCATTGGCTCATAGAATTCAAAGTTGCGGCGCTTCTCTTCTTCTGTGAACTCATGGTTGAAGAAGTATAGTCCCTGAAGGACATCCGCCTGCTTGATGAAGCAGCTGCGCAGGATTTTATCCCATGACCAGTTCTGGTTGATCGGACGGTCTTCAGCTGAAAGCTCATCCACCGTCATCAAGTCCTTATCAAGGAAGGTATCATGCTGGACGAAAACACCTTTTTCTTCATCATACGGGAAGTACATTTTTTCAATGATATCCTGCCATTTCGCCTGCTCTTCACCAGTGAATTCAAGGCCTGCAAGGCGTGCCTCATGGCCGTTCTGCTTTAAGAAATCGATGACTTCCAGAGTGTAGCGAAGGGTCCAGACTGCGATTCGATTCGTGTACCAGTTGTTGTTTACGTTGTTTTCGTATTCGTTTGGCCCTGTTACACCGTGCATCATGTAGACGTTCTTGGACTTGCTGAAGTGGACGCGGTCTGCCCAGAAACGGGAAATGCCTGCGAGCACATCAATTCCGTATTCATGAAGATAATCCTTATCTCCAGTGTAGTTCACATAGTTATAGATCGCGTAGGCGATTGCGCCATTACGGTGAATCTCTTCAAACGTGATTTCCCATTCATTGTGGCACTCGACGCCTGTAAAAGTAACCATAGGGTAAAGGGCACCTTGAAGCCCCTGCTGCTTCGCATTGTGGAACGCGCCATCAAGCTGGTTGTGACGATAAATCAGCAGGTTGCGGGCAACCTCGGACTCCGCAGTCGAAAGGTATAGCGGGATCGCGTAAGCCTCTGTATCCCAATAAGTCGCACCGCCGTATTTTTCACCTGTAAAGCCTTTAGGGCCGATATTCAAGCGTGAATCTTCACCATAGTAAGTGGAGAACAACTGGAATAGGTTGAAACGGATTCCCTGCTGTGCAGAGTCATCACCTGCGATTTCGACATCAGCGATTTCCCAGCGGCTCAGCCAGCCATTTCTGTGCTCTTCCAATAGCTGTTCAAAGCCTTTTTCAACCGATCGTGCAAGTACTTCACGCCCTCTTGAAACCAGTTCGCCAGCTTCATAATCACGGTCTGTTGTGACAGCTACATATTTATAAAGGGTTACAGTTTGTCCCTGCTCCGCCTTAATTTCAATCACATTTTCTACATATTCTTCTTTTTCATTTACTTCGACCTTGGCTACATCTGCATTGACAACCGTTTGCATAGATGTCGCTACCTGGAAAGTCGGAGTGCCAAATGGGTTGTCTTTCGTCTTCATCACCAGGCTGCCGTTATGTTCGGAAACATCCCTGCTCACTTCATACCAGAAGTCTTCTTCATAGTTCGAGTCTTCATTGCGTACGTCGCCATCCAGATATGGAATAAAGGTAACGTTTCCATTATAGTTTTTAGCGGTCACAGAATAACGGATTGCCGCAAGCTCACGGTCAGCAACAGACAGGAAGCGCACAGCTTCTACTTCCGTTTCCTTCCCATTCAGGACGAATGTGAATTTTCGTGTCAGGACACCATGCTGCATATCCAGCTCACGATAGTAATCCTTCACTTCTGCTTTGTGAAGATCAAGCTCCTCTCCATCAACAAGCACCTTGATGCCGATGAAGTTCGTCGAGTTGATTACCTTGCCAAAATAGTTCGGATAGCCATTTTTCCACCATCCTACACGCGTCTTGTCCGGGAACCAGACACCAGCGATATAAGAACCGCGATGGAAATCTCCTGTATAAGTTTCTTCAAAGTTGCCGCGCATCCCCATATGGCCATTTCCAAGGCTCATGATGCTTTCAGCAAGACGGAAATCTTCTTTATGCAGTTCAGTTTCGATGATCTTCCAGCTATCTATTCCAAATAGTCTTTTCATAGCTTATATCTCCCTTTGAAAAGTTGTACAAACGTTTGCACTATTATATCATGAATTTCCGTAAAAATGACAAAACGAAAGATGATATTTTTGTGTCTTACTGAACTTATTATTATTTTACTACTATAATCCAGTACCTCTTTGCTCACTAAGCTACACTTTGTGAAATCCCCTATTTATATAGTAAATATGTTATAATTTTTCAGAATTTTCATATAATCTAATAGTACTAAAAAATTACAAAGAAAGGAGGGAAATACAATGAGCATCAGATTTTTCAAGGTGGCCGTGGTCTATTTTGTTATCGCAATTATTCTTGGGATTGTTATGGGGATCACGCATGATTTTTCACTGACTTCGGTACACGCACACTTAAACCTGCTAGGCTGGGTATCGATGGCCTTGTTCGGAACGATTTATTATCTTTTTCCTGGAGCGGGTAACAGCAAGCTCGCATCGGCGCATTTTTGGCTGCACAACATCGGAGTTCCAGTGATGCAGGGCGGGATTACACTCGTGATGCTGACAAAGAACAACAGCTTCACTATACTGGCTATTGTCGGATCTTTAGTCGTCGTCCTTGGCGGCATACTCTTTCTGGTGAACGTGTTTAAAAATGTAAAGGCCTAAAATCCGTCTTTAATTCTCATCAAAAAAAGTTCGCCTGGGCCCAGGCGAACTTTTTATATTATGCAAGCTCCTTCTGTTTCGTTTCTGTGCCCCAGAAAAATACTGCAGCGGCACCGATCAGGATCGCAATGCAGAATACGGTGAAAATCGTGGTGATCGATAGGTTTTGCGCTGACAGATACGGTACCATCAGCGGGCCAATTATTCCGCCAATACGCCCAAAGGATGCGGCCATCCCTGCTCCAGAACCGCGGATTGTAGTCGGGTACTGTTCCGGTGTATAGGCGTACAATGCACCCCAAGCACCAAGGTTGAAGAATGACAACAATACTCCCGCGGTAATCAGCAATGCCAGTGAGTCAGCCGTTCCAAAGAAGTATGCGCTTAATGCCGTACCGATCAGGTAGACAATCAGCACGAACTTCCGGCCTGCTTTTTCAATCAGCCATGCAGCTGTAAAATAACCCGGAAGCTGAGCAAGGGTCATGATCAAGACATATTGGAAGCTCTTGATTAACGTGAAGCCCTTCATCACCATTACGCTCGGCAGCCAGAGGAACATTCCATAATAGGAAAATACAACGCTGAACCAAAGCACCCAAAGCATTGCCGTTTTTTTGATATGTTCTCTGGACCATACCTCGGCGATACTCTCCATGATGGTCAGCCTTTCCTTCTTCTCGACAGCCAGATATCTCGGGGAATCCGGCAGGTTCATACGGAGATAAAGAGCATACAATGCAGGCAATGCACTTAATATTAAAGCCGTCTGCCACCCGTAATTTGGAATGATGAAATAGGAAATCAGTGCTGCAACAAGCCAGCCCGCTGCCCAAAAGCTTTCCAGCAGAACAACGACCCTGCCCCGCTTCTCAGCAGGCACGCTTTCAGACACTAATGTTGACGCGACCGGCAGCTCCCCTCCAAGTCCCATACCAATAAAGAACCTTAACAGTAAAAAGAAAGATAAAGTCGTTGCCATCGCGGATATCCCGCTTCCGACAGAGAATAGCAATAACGTTATAATAAAGACATTTTTCCGGCCAATCCGGTCAGCCAACAGGCCAAAAACGAGTGCTCCGACAGCCATGCCAATTGAATTCACACTGCCAATCCAGCCCATTTCCTTCGCTGACAAATTCCAATCCACTTTTAATGCAGCAATAATGAAGGATAAAATCCCCACATCCATTGCATCAAACATCCAGCCAAGCCCGGCAATCCCCAGCAGCTTTTTCTCCGATATCTCCTGTGTCTTCTTCATTTGACCCTCCTACTATACAGAGATACAAATAGTTTCCCTTAATTTGTTATTTTTAACATACAAGTTGTATCAACACATCTATATTACCACTTGTCTTTACATCAGTCATGATAAAAAATCAGGTCCAGATCTTCTTCATAAATAATTTCCATGAATCAGCAAACATTATAACTAATTCCCTTTAAAATGGAGCGGATCATGAGAAAAAACAAATCAAACTCGATACCTTTTCTGATTTTGGCGTTCATCCATATCGTGCTTTACATAGTATTTGCAAAACGCAGCAATCAAAAAAATGTATGGGTGCTGTTAATGTCCAATATCGGATTCGCTTATTTGTTTGAATATCCAGTCCTTAATCTTTTCAATGGATATTCTTATAAACCATCCATGATCAAGAACCGCACCCAGGATAAAGTTATGGGCGCTATATTATCACAAGGTTTTTATGTACCTGTTACGGCTACCCTGTTGACCTTATACAGGAAAAATGGGTATTGGAAACTTGGCAGCACCCTCATTTATTATCTAATCGAACATTTTTTCTTACGCTTGAAAATTTATAAAGCCCATTGGTGGAGGCCTGCCTTTACGCTTTTTTTCATGAATATCTATTTTTATTTCAGCGATTGGTTCTACAAAGCGCTGAACGAGAAAAAAAATTGGGCACTGGTGATTGCCCAATACCTGTCAACTTTAGTAATCGGAGTTACATTGCTATTTATATCTGCCGTTGGAAGAAAGGTCAGGTTTGGACGTGGTGCCTACCACTCATGGCGCGAGCATTTTATCATTGCTCCGCTCTATAGTTTGATTCGGGTCGTATTCCTGGTAAGAAACTCTTCAAAAAATGGACTGCTGCCGAGACTGACGATGTTCATCGGAACCATCGGCATGGATATCATGCTGGAACGGGCAGGCATCTTGAAACTGCGTCCTAACAAGGTATGGAATTTAGCTTTCAACGCTGTGATGGTTTTTACATCAAGGTTTCTGTATTTAAAAATCCGCCAAAAACAGTAGAAACCCCCTCTGCAAAGCAAAGGGGGTACTCAATTATTTAAGTTGGTCAAGGATGACCTTAACCTTGAACAGGTCGCCATCGATTTCGATATCAAGTGAGCCCTCGTGAAGGTCGACGATTGATTTTGCAATCGCAAGCCCAAGTCCCGAGCCTTCTGTATGGCGTGACTGGTCGCCGCGCTTGAACCTTTCAAACAGCTCATCCAGGTTTTCCCCCAGCTCGTATTTCGTGACATTCTTAAAGGTGAGGAAAGCTTGGTTTCGCTCTTCTTTTACCGAAATATACACTCTCGTATTCTCCAGTGAATACTTGAGGATATTGCCAATCAGGTTATCAAACACCCTCCACAGCTTCTGGCCATCAACAAATGCATACACTGGATGTTCCGGCTGGGAAACTCTCAGCTGGAGAGAAGATTGGCTGAGTGCCTCATTATGCTCCGCAAGTGCCTGCTGCAGCAGCTGGTTAAGGTCGACCTTTTCCTTGTGCAGTTCGATATTGCCGCTTGCCATTTTCGTTGCCTCGAACAGGTCATCGATCAACACCTTCAAACGCTTGGATTTCCGGTCGAGGATTTCGATGTAGGAGTCACGATCGTCCGGAGCAAGGTCAGGAGTTTTCAGCAGCTCCGTATACGTAATGATCGATGTCAGCGGTGTCCTCAGATCATGGCTCACATTCGTGATCAATTCCGTCTTCAGGCGCTCACTTTTCGCCTGCTCCTTGTGGGAAACCTTGACTGTATTCCTCAGTGCATTGACATTAGCTGCATGCCTTGCGATTGCTGACTTCCCCTTCACCGGAATGTCTGCACCAAGATTGCCGGCAGCAAGTTCTTCTGTATGCTTGATCACTTTATTCAGGTAACCTGCTTTCCTCATGATGAAGATGATAATCGGAAGGCTTATTACTCCAAAAGCGAAAGCAATAACAATAATATCTCCTCCACCCGCCACAAGGACTGCAACAAACAACATGCCCATTACGAACACAATCCCGAGGATGACAAGAAGCTGAAAACCGATGCTCTTGATAAAAAAAGCATCAAGTATGGCGTAATAGCTTTTAACTAATAGGCTTTGATTCATATCTTCTTTTAGCTTTAGCCAATTTTTCCGGTAATCTGTAAAGAATTTAAGCTGGATCCACCCGAATGCCAGCAATGCAGCTGCACATACCAGACTGAATATAAACTCAATAAATGATGCGAATAGATTTGAATGGTAATAAACAAATTGTTCACTTACCAGTGTCATGAACAGCAAAAGAAAACTTCCAGTCGCTAAAAGCAGCATTGCTCTTACATCCAGCGGGACCCTGAAATAGAATGGCTTCAGCTGATCAAAAGAGCCAAATACAGCAGCGGGTTTACGTTTTGCCAGGAAGTAACTGGCAATCAGTGCAGCAATACTTGATATAAGATAACCGAAAAAGAGTTTTTGCCCTTTCTGGTAGTCTTTATATTGAATGATTGCGCTATTCCTTTGTGAAGCATGCTTAGATAAGCCAATTTGACCCGTGAATTCCCGGTTTTTTTGATTCTCCAGGATCGTTTCGGCCACCTCATTATAAGGCATGAAGTTTTCGCTAAAACCTGTGAATAAATAATTTTTCTGAACAACACCAAAATCCTGCACATAATACATATCTTTCTTATTCAAAAAGTCAGATCCTGAATCCCTCTTTGACAGATTTAGATTCGTATAGACTTCTCCTGTTGCACTGTCCTTCAGATAATATTTGAATGCATACCCAAGATTGGTGAAGTCATGCCGATATTTTTCAAGTTCACGGTAATAATCGTCGATTTTCTTTTCTTTTTCTTTCACGATTTTAGCGCGGACATGTTCATCATTGTTGAAGTTTTCGGTTATATCCGCGATTTTTGTGTCTCTTTCCTTTGTCAGCGCTTCTTCTGCGGCTTTATTACCAGAATCGATTGCTTCCTGGATCTGCTGATCATATTGCATTCCGATATTGGATAACTGGTCTCCGAGATTGCCGTACCTCGTACGATGCTCTTGAATTTCCTCTTCTGAAACGGTGATTTCCTTTTTCATGTCTTCTTTTGGCATTTTATAAAGCTCATACACATTCAGCATTTGAACAAGCTGATCCATTTGCGAGTTATATTCATCCGATTCAAAATAATCGCCTTGCATATACCTGCTTCCATTTGTAAGGACCGAAAACAGTCCGCTAAGACCGAATGTGATCAAAAGAACCCAAGCGACAAATAAATACTTACTTTTCGATTTTATATCCAATCCCCCACACCACCTTCAAAAATCTTGGATTTTTCGGATCGATCTCTATTTTTTCGCGTATTTTGCGGATATGGACGGCGACTGTGTTTTCGGCATTATAGCTCGGTTCCTTCCATACTCGCTCATAAATATCGTTGATGGAAAACACTCTGCCCGCGTTGGTCATCAAGAGCTCGATTATCTTGTATTCAATCGGCGTCAGCTTGACGGGCTCGCCATGCGCGGTGACTTCCTTAGAGGACTGGTCCAGTGTCAGCCCGTTCAGGTCAATCGCCTTTGTCTTCCCTTCATATGTACCAAGCGTGACATACCTTCTAAGCTGCGATTTCACCCTCGCAATCAATTCCAGCGGATTGAACGGCTTCGTGACATAATCATCCGCTCCAACCTGAAGCCCAAGAATCTTGTCCGTATCCTCGGTTTTCGCACTCAAAATGATGATTGGGATATTCTTGTCCTCACGGATACGGAAAGTCGTCGTAATCCCGTCCTGCCGCGGCATCATCACATCAAGGATAATCAGGTGCACCGGCTGCTCGTTCAAATTCTCGATCGCTTCAATCCCATCAGCTGCCTTAATGACCTTGATTCCTTCATTTTTCAAATAAATCTCGATCGCATCGCGGATTTCTTTTTCATCATCAACCACCAGCACATTGTATTGCTCCATGTAAAAAACCCCCTTCCCATACAGGCAAGCTTTGATAGTTCCTATTCTAGACGGAGAACCTTAACATTCACCGACGATAAATCTTAAGATTTTCTTAATATTGGTAAAAGCAGTGTGTGAATCTATTATATGTTTTATCAGGAGAGATAGAAAAGGCATTTTGCGAGGGGGAGGTTCGGATGATGGAAATGACTGAGGGGGACAGACAGCACTTAAATAGTTTTGCCCATCCCCTGTGTAAGCATGAATACACCTCCCTATTTCTGATAGAATATGGTTATGATGTACCGCAAGGAGGATCTTAGATGAAAAAGAACACTGTCATACTTTATATCGCAATGAGCATGGATGGTTATATCGCGAGGCCCGATGGATCAGTTGACTGGCTTGATGATGTCGAAGGTGAAGGCGACAATGGGTACATTGATTTTTACAGCAAGGTTGGAACGGTTATAATGGGCAGGAACACGTATGATGAAGTCCTGAAGCTTGCGGATAAATTCCCTTATGCCGATAAGCCTTGCTATGTTTTAACCCGTACATACAAGGGTGAACACCCTCATGTGAATTTTACTGATGAAGACATCAACACGCTGATCCCACGTTTAAAAGAAAAGTCCGACGGCTATATTTGGCTTGTGGGAGGAGGGCAGCTCGTCCGACAATTCCTTGAACTGAATATGATTGAAGAGATCGATCTATATATCATTCCTAAATTGATAGGCGCAGGGATTCCTTTGTTTCCGCAGGGCACACCACCAGCCAATCTTGAATTAACCAGTACGGGGCGCATTGGGCAGATCGCAAGACTCACATATAAGCTAAAACCATAAAACAAGGCGCTGGAGTATCCAACGCCTTGTTTCATTAGTTCAGGTTAATATGGATTGGATCAAGTTCAATTGGAAGATTTGTGCTTAAAGAGCTTAAGTTAATTCTAAACACATATTCTTCCGCTGAGAAGTTTTTGATTTTACTGATATCAAAGGTACTCCTGAATATCATATTTTCCTTATCAAGAACTTTTACCGAATGTTTGATTGGCTGTTCCAAGATATCTTTTCTTGATTCTTCAACCAGTATGATATCGTTTCTTGCAAAATCCTTGAAAAGCATGAATTCATTTTCATTTCTATCTCCGTTATTTACACGGAAATCGATAATGACTTTATCGCCTATTACGTCCAAATTCTGGACCATTACACCAAGTTCCTGACGGTCTGATTTTATTGCAGCCGGCATTGACTGATTAAGCGCGAGGAAAGCAACTTTGTCACTCAATCTCAAATGAGGCTGAATTGTAATACTGCTTGTATCAAGGCTTGTTGGAAGAGTTAGCCTTCTTTTTTCAATGACCACACCATCCATAACATTCCTCTCTAGTTTATTGTCAGAAGAACCCCCTCTTTCAATTGGCTTGCCTTTATCATCAACGATCCCAAATTCGACAAAATCCCGTTCACCATCCTTATAGGATAGTGTATATTCAATAGCTGCCGAAGACTGAGCTTTAATTAATGAATTTAGTTGAATAGTATTTTGTTCGATTCCAACCTTTTGGTTCAAAGCGATTTTTTCAAATGGCAGCTGTTTAATCGGCACGTCAAAATTCCATTTCCCTTGCTCATTTCTCCAGTTATCATCTATTTCACCAATCCCATGGAAGTTTAATGACAAAGTCGTTTCCGCAGGTAATTCTTTCCTTGGGTAGCTTAGCTGGATATGACCTTTGTAACCATCGTCAGTCGGCAGCAATTTTACCAGTTCCATCGTTTCCTCAATAATAGGATCCCGGTCAAAGATTTCATAGAAAGCATAGACCTCTTCCTTGTCTCCTTTTACCTCGCCTTTCACATCAAAGGTGACGCCAACCATCGCACCGTCATAATAGGCATCCGTAACCGTCACATCAATGCCAGCAAAGCTCGCCTTTTCATTCAATTCGGTGATGAGCTGTTGCGAGGATAGATCCATTGCTACCCTGTCATGTTCATAAAGCTTCGCTAAAAAAGGAATTTCAGCCAATACATTCGACATGGATGGGAATAAGAATCCTGACGATACGAAAAGGACTGCAGCCGCAGCAGCTGACATCCCCAGCACCTTTAATCCCGGCTTTCGCTTTGATTTCATCGGGATTCCCTTCCTTACTCCTGCCCTGATTGCTCTTACAACATCATCCTTTGGTACCTCAATCTTTTCGATTGAGTCATGAAACATTTTCTTTTCCATCTGGACCGCCTCCCAATCTAATCTTTAATTCCTTCCTTCCGCGCTGCAGATAAGTCTTCACTGAGTTCTCGGGTATGTCCATCATTCTGGCAATCTCGCTGATTGCCATGTCATGATAGTAAAACAGGATGATCGCTGTCCGATGCTGCTCTTTTAATTGAGTGACGGCCTCCATCAAGTCCAGGTTCTCGGCGGTCTCATCCTTACAAGCGGCTGGCAGCTCAACGAGTTTCTCCACTGGCATCTCTTTTTTCCTTTTCTTCAAAACATCGTAAGCACAATGAATCAGGATTCTTGTCAGCCAGGTTAAAAAGTATTGCTCATTCTTCAGTTGCCCGATTGCCAAAAAAGCTTTACAGGAGGTTTCCTGGACAATATCGAGAGCATCCTCCCTGTTGCCTGCGTATAGATATGCGGTTCGATATAAACGATCACTATGTAAAATGAGAAGTTCTTCAAATGCCTTTGCATTCCCCTTGACCGCTTTCTTAACAAGTCTTGTTTCTTTCATTCCCTGACCTCCTTTCACTCTTTAGAGCAGACTCGGGTGAAAAAAGTTTCAAAATTCCAAAGAAATTTTCCTAGTACTAAAGTAATATAGTAATAAATAGTTAAATTTTACATTTATAGTATATCGAACGAGGTGAAGATATGGGGTTTTTCTTTAACAAGCCTGATTTCTATATTCCCGATGGTGGAATCGACGAGGTTGATTCTATCCTTATTGGCGGAGTGCAGCAGACGATCCTCATCCAGTCCTTCTCACCGAAGAATCCTGTGCTGCTGTTTTTGCATGGAGGCCCTTCCATGCCCCTTCCCGGCGTCTCATCAAGAGGAAAGAACTATACTGTTGCTACCAAGACAACGGAGCTGGTTCAGCACTTCACTGTTGTCTTCTGGGACCAGCGCGGCACTGGCAAATCCTATCACAAGACCATTCCACAACAATCGATGACCTTTGAACAATTGGTATCAGATGCAGCTGAGCTGACTGATTATTTAAGAGAAAGATTCAGGCAGGATCAGATCTATCTGGCCGCTCATTCATTCGGTACGCTGATCGGCATGTATCTGCTGAATCAACACCATGAAAAATTCCATTCATATGTCGGCCTGTCCCAGATCATTAGCTGGACTGATAACGACCGGGCATGTCTCCTATGGTTAACGGAAGAAGCAAAGCGGCGTGGGGACTACAAAGCGCTGAATGAGCTTGAGGCAGTTGGCGAACCACCTTTTACAGAGGGTTATAAGCAATGGGGGGTTCTCCGGAAATGGCAGATGAAATACAGTACGATGATCTATCAAGACGACAAAATCAAACACCCTGGTCTTGTCCGAGTAACGCTGGATATGTTCAGATCGAAGGATTATCGATTAACGGATGTTTTCCATTCCTTTTATAGTGGATTCAAATTGATTTATTCCGACGATTTCATTCGCAACATCCCAAAAATTGATGTTCATAAGGATATCCCTGAAGTAAAGGTGCCCATCACCTTCATCCACGGCAGAAAGGATTTCCATGTACATCCCCATTTGGCTCAAGACTATCTCAGCACAGTAAAGAGTAGCCAGGAAAAGAAATTTATTTGGGTAGAGAAATCAGCACACCTTTTCCATCCTGAGGATGCCGGATTGATCGAGCAGCACATTATTGATCAGCTAAGACATACGCAAACAGAGGTTATCAATCTATGAAGTCCTTTTACAGAAGCCCTGAAGGAAAAGAAAAAATACTTGCTCATTATGAAGAATATCTGGCCCGGTTCGATGGTCCGATTGAGCGGGAGTATGTCCCAACGAGATATGGCAGCACGCATGTCCTGAAAATGGGAAAAGATGACGGAAAGCCATTGATCATTTTACAGGGAGGAAATTGTATCAATCCAGTAACCTTGTCCTGGTTCAAAGGTTTGTTAGGAGAATACAAGGTGTATGCACCTGACACCATCGGCCACCCCGGATTCAGCGATGAAACGCGGGTCTCGGCTTCAGACGAAAGTTTTGCCCATTGGATCCAGGATTTGATGGATCATTACCAGATTTCATAGATGCGCATTCATCGGGCCGTCATACGGCGGTGGCATCATTCTCAGACTTGCAGCATTCCTGCCTGAGAAAATTGATTGCGCAGTCCTGGTCGCGCCTGCTGGGATCAGCCTAGGCTCCAAGTTAAAAATGATCAGGAAAATCCTTGTTCCTCTGCTTTTCTTTAAAATGAACGGTTCTGACAAAAGCTTGAGGCAAATTGCTGATGTTATGTCTTCCAACAGCATGTCCACGCATGATGAGAACATCATCGGCCATATTTTCAAATATACAAAACTTGAACAGGAAATGCCCAAACGGACGACAGCGCAGGAAACAGCGGATTATCACGCGCCGACCCTTGTCATAACAGGAACAGAGGATGTGTTTTTCCCGGGAAAGAAAATTTCACAAACAGCAAAAGGAATTTTCGGCGATCGACTAGAACTGAAAGTATATCAAATGGGGCATTTTCCATCCGGAGAATATCTTGAAAAAATCAATGAAGACATCAGGACATTTTTGAAAAAACATTATCAGTCGGAGGCAAAAAATGAACGCTAATCCAATCCAGAAAGTCGGCCAAATCGGCATACCGGTGCAAAATATCGAAAGGGCAATTGCCTTTTACAAAGATCTCTTAGGGCTGCCGTTGTTGTTCAACACAGACACAATGGCGTTTTTCGACTGTGATGGCGTGCGTTTGCTGCTCAGTCTGCCGGAAAAAGAGCAATTCGCCCATCCAGGTTCTGTCCTTTACTTTCAGGTAGAGGATATCAAGACAAAGTATGAAGACTTGCTGTCGAAGGATGTCCATTTCGTTGGCGAGCCGCATGTCGTCGCTAAAATCGGTAATACCGAAACATGGATGGCATTCTTTAAGGACCCTGAAGGAAATACCCATGCATTCATGAGTGAGGTCACTGTATAAATACGAAAGGATACTGCCGCATCGCAGTATCCTTTTTATTGGATCGCTTTCAGTTCATTCTTTTTCAAAAATAGTTCGATTTGATGGGCCGCCATCATCCCTGCTGTACTATTCAGATGCATCCCGTCCGTCAGCAGCAAATAGCCATTCCGCTGAGAAATCCGGTCAAGACTGTAGCCATACACAAAATGCTCGATGATTGCTTTTTCATATAGCTTCGTGCTGTTTTGCAGAGACCGTCCCCTCGTTTGTCCTTTTCCCTTTAAATACGCCTTCAGCTTTTCATTAAACGGAAGGTAGGAAATATTGTTGATTTCTGCGGTTTTTTTGATGACCTCATTGTACTGGTCGATTTCCTTGTTTGCTTTGGAAAACAGGTTTTCTCCTGCGACCGGAAGTGACAACAGGCCCATTTTTGCTGTTGTTTCTGTTTTTAGCCTTGCCACGATTTGCGCCAGGTTTTTCTCATAGATCAAGAGCGAAGGTTTTTCGGATTGCTCTTCCAGCCTGATTTTTTTCTTTGCCAGTTCAGGGGCGATTTTAACAGATGCATCATTCAGTCCGACAAGAATCACCACAAAGTCTGGCTGGCATGCGATCACATCGTCCAGCCGCTGAAGAACATCATAAGCCGTGCTGCCATTCACTCCGGCATTGATGAATTGATAATCCCGGCAGCTTTTCCGCCTTGCTGCATCCTCGACAAAATTGTAGCTGATATTTCCATGTACAACATCCCCGCCGATGACAGCTACAAGCTTTTTGCCATGCTGGCGCATTCCATTCTGCAGGAAATCTTGGGGATGATTCGAAGGCAGCTGATTGATTTTCTTTTTCCGCTTATAAAATAAAGACAGAACAGCAAGACACATAATAAGAAAAGCAAAGGTTGAACCATATAGTATTTCCATATTTGACTCCTCTCTTTGATGGATTTTTTTATTAATTAAAAATTCTGAATATATATTATATAAATATTCGACATCACAGCAAAATCCCCTCTGATTGGGATATTTCCTAACATACAAAAAAAGGATTCTTCGCTAATTCCATTATAGCCTTTTAGGATATGAAACAGACAAGATGAATGGTACAAAAATTTCAACAAATCTAAAAATTCATTTGCAACTAACTTCATTTCTAGGATAATATTAAATGGTAGAGTTTGGGAAAGGGGAATTTATGCCTATGCTGAAAGCTAGGTTATACGATTTTACACTGTTTTTCACTTCAGTTGCCGTGGCTTTTGGATTAGGTACCTTTACTATAGATAAAAACATATTTTTCATAGCCTTATTTATCTATTGGTTATTTTCATCCTTATACAACCATTTAAGGATCACCGCAAAAAATGGAACGCTGAAATTCGATTATGGTATTAGTTACAGTCTGTCATTCGGGATTTTCGCAGGTCCACTAGGATTAATTATTTTTGAAGCCATCTATCGCTTTACGGTCTATTTATCAAGAAAAAGCTATAAAACAGCAGATGAAAACGAGTTTTGGGATACTTTTTACAATATAGGCGCACATGTACTGATTTACTCTATTGGATATTATTTATTCCAACTTGGGTTTCCTTTATTTGATAAATTCCCTTTTGGTTTTTGGATATTGATGTGCATATTGACAGTAACCACTACCTTGATATCGTATACATTCCTATCAACTGCCTTTTATATTATGGGGGAAATTAAAAGCCTAAAGGAGGCTATCCAATTTTTCCGGGAAAGCAACAACTGGCTCGACCTGGGAAAAACAGCGTTTACGAACGGCCTGCTGTTGCTTTTGCTAGAGGAACAACGGTGGGAAATGATAGTGGGCTTATTCATCCTTAATTACCTTGTCAGCCGTTCCTTCCAATCAAAATCACAAAGCATCCAGAATAAAATCGAGCGAGACAAGTTTGAGCAGATGGCCTACACTGATTTTCTGACCGGGATTCCAAACCGCGCCTTCATGGACAAAATCATGTCTGAGCTGAACCAGACAGGAGAAAGGCTCGGCATCATTGTTGCGGATATCGATAAGTTCAAACAAATCAATGATACCTATAACCATGCAGTTGGAGACCGTGTGATCAAGCATTTCGCCAGCACGCTGAAAAGCCACTTGTCAGAGAATGATTATGTGTTCCGAAGCGGTGGGGAGGAATTCACAATGATCCTCAGAAATAAGTCCTTCCGGCAAACAATTGATCTTGCCGAAAAGATTCGCCATGGGATTGAGACAAGCTCTGTGGAGGTGGATTATCAATCCGCTGTTCACGCGATTTCAATAACATCCTCCTTTGGTTTGTATTACTTTAAAGTCAATCAATTCACTTCAATGGAAAAAGGCTATTTATACGCTGACCAGCTCCTGCTTCAATCAAAAGACCTTGGCAAAAATAAAGTCACCTTCAAGGACGACCTTTCACGCCAGACAGGATAAACTAATGAAAAAGACAGAGACCCGATTCTCTGTCTTTTTCTATTTACCCTTTAAGGCTAATCTATTAAAAATGCATAAACAAATCAGCTGAGGCTGCTTCGTTCAAGACCCATTTGATTGGCACCTGTTCTGCTGGATGAATGAAATCGAAATGATCCTTCACATCCAAATCTACTACATAGAGCTGGACGCCCATTTCTACCGCGATTCCTAGTAAATCATGGACGGAAGACACACCAAAATCATGAATCGCATTGGATAGGTACTCAAGGTCTTCCGATGGGACGGATACATATTTTTTATCAAGGATATGGACTCCTCTGCGTGAGAAGGCCAGGATTACATCTGCCCCTGATGATGCTGCCCCAACTGCCACGTTCAATGGCGGGTAAGCAGATTCCATCTCATCATGGAGAGCCATTACCACGACTTTTTTCTTTTCCATTAGCATGCCACCTCCATCAATAACTCAGTACTGCATCTGCTTCATAAGCTGTCTCCAAAAACGTTGCGACACCAGACAACTGTGCACCTTCAATGAGTTCAAGACCATCGGCGATCAGCACATTCATCTGGCAGCAAAAAAAACGAATCCCCTTATCCAAAGCTTGCTGCATCATTTTTTGCAAATCGATATTATGGGTTCGCTCCATGATCTTTATAAACCGTTTATCAAGAACTCGAGCACCATCCAAATCAAAGAAAATAGCTACTTCGTTTTCCTGCTCAATATTCATCATCGCTTGTTTTAAAACATATGGGACATTTGAACTCAATGAAACGAAATAAACAAATTTCTTATTCGCCAATGGATACCCCTTCTTTCATTCCGTTAGACGTGGTACAGCAAATTATTATGCCCAATGAATCAAGCTTCTTTACTACTACATATATTATATACCCTTATAGGTATATTTAAAACTAAAAAATAGGCGGTAACTGTAGGAAGTTACCGCCCGTCTTATTATTAAATCATTTCACCCATTTTTCAATAAGTGGTCCTGTCTCCCCGTAAACAGGGTCAGTCTTCGGAACCGCCACATTTTTGATTTGCGACAAGGCCTGTGCCCGGACACCGGGATCCTTTTCTTTCAAATCAGGTTTGCTGCCTTCAGGATAGGCACCTACCACCGCAAAATCCTCGCTGCTGTCCAGTTTCTTATGGCCTGTTCCTGCCGGAAGGACAACAACATCACCTGTTTTTAGCTCAAGTCGTTCCCCGGCATCACCACCGACAAGCACTGTCGCATGTCCTGATTTTACGCCCAACACTTCATGTGTGTTCGTATGGTAATGATGATAATCATACACATCGCCAGTCCATGTGCCTGTCCAGTTATGCTGCTGGAATTGTGCCTCAATATTTAATTGATCAGCAAAAACTCCTTGATAAACAATGACCGGGAAATCTGGATTATTCGGAATGTCTCCTGTATCTTTTACAAAAAAAGATCGAATTTGTGTTTCCATCGTGGTATCTGCTCCTTTCTAAAGTGAGTAATGAACTCTAAAAGTTGCTGCCACCCACAATTGATCACATGATGGCATGGACCAAAAAGGACCATTCTTAACTGTACCTAAAATTCTCTTGTTTTAAACGTATCTCCCTGTTCAAGGTTGCCTGCCTTGAAGCCTTTGTAAAACCAGTCTTTTCGCTGCTCAGACGTTCCATGCGTGAAGCTTTCCGGAACCACATAACCTTGTGACCGCTTTTGGATCGTGTCATCCCCGACTGCACTAGCCGCATTCAGCGCTTCTTCCAGGTCACCTTCTTCAACAACGCCCATTCCCTGGGCGTGGTGGGCCCATACACCTGCTAAATAATCGGCCTGCAGCTCAAAGCTCACTTGATACTTGTTAAACTCTGTCTGATCCAGACGACCGCGGAGAGAATTCAGTTTATCAGTCGTACCTAATAAAGTCTGGACGTGGTGGCCAACTTCATGGGCAACAACATAGGCCATCGCAAAATCCCCAGGAGCCTGGAACTTTCTTTGAAGCTCATCATAAAAACTCAAATCAATGTATAACTTCTGATCGCCTGGACAGTAGAACGGCCCTACCGCTGCCCCAGCAACACCACAGGCAGACTGCACGCTGCCAGAATATAATACAAGTGTTGGCTCTTTATAAACCATTCCTTCTTCTTCAAACACTTTTGTCCAAACTTCCTCTGTATCAGCAAGGACAACCGAAACAAATTGAGCGAGTTCTTCTTCCTGGGCGGTTTCCTGATATGGAGCAGGAGACTGATTCCCACCGTTTGTCATATTATTAAGAACATCCCCCATATCGCCTCCGCCAAGGAATGTCATAACAACCAACAGGATGATCCCGCCGATGCCTCCGCCCATAAGCATTCCTCCGCCGCCCATCCCTCTTCTATCTTCTACATTGCCGCTAGCTCTTCTGCCTTTCCACTGCATGATGGTTCCTCCCTGCCTTATAATAAGCAACTTAATAATCAATTTTGAATATATCTTTAGTGTTATACCCGCTATTGATCGATTTATTTGCCTTTCTATGAATATTTTTTGGCAAGATGGAGGAAAGGTGAGTTATTGCGATAGATTTCCCTGTCCAGATTCATTTACAGAGTTTTCATTTCGTCACTATTGGAGACTGAATCCTCTCTCCTTTTACCGTTATTCACTTTCTCCGTCCTTTTCGGGCAATGCAGGTACTTTCCTTTTACCGTTTTTCTCTTCTTCCACCTTTTTCGGGCAATGCAGATACATTCCTTATACCGTTTTTCATTTCTTCCACCCTTTTCCGGCAATGCTTATATCATAATTAACTCAATCAACAGAAAAAAACAGGAGAACCCAAATTTGGATTCTCCTGCTCTATCTTTTCATTGCCTAGGAAATATCAGTTTTTATTGCGCCGTTAACATCATACATTGTAAGGTCGATTTCGACTTCCTCACCGGATGCGAGCTTTGCGAGCTGGGCACCTAGGTATGGTCCAACAGTCAGCCCTGATGCTCCGAGTCCGTTTGCCAGGAATAGTTGATCGTGTCCTGGTACAGACCCTATGATCGGGAGGAAATTTGGAGCGACAGGGCGGAATCCGACTTTTGTTTCCACATAGGTTCCAGCCGCCAAACCAGGTGCCACCGCAAGCCCTTTGTCAATCACTTCGTGCATTCCTCCAAGGGTCACACGGCGGTCAAATTGCATTTGGTCCTCATGCGTGGCCCCGATCACCACTCTGCCACCCTCAAACGCCAATATATACTGATTATTTGGCGGCATTACAACCGGCCAATTGGCTGTTTCTGTTTTTTCCAGCTGAAGATGGATGATTTGTGCCTTTTGCGGAGAGATCATCAGCCTCATTCCTAGCGGCTTGAATAATTCAGGCGCCCATGCACCTGCTGTGACAATCACACGATCCGCTTCGAATCTTGTTTCTCCAACAATGGCCCCTGAAACCTTTCCATCGGTATAGTCCAGCCGGGCATCTCCTATTACCATGCTGGCTCCGTGTTTTTTGGCTGCATTTAATAGTGCAAGCCGCAGCAACCGTCCATTTACCCGCGCTGCACCACTTATATAGACCGAAGAGAATTCCTCTGACAACGGCGGGAACAGCTCTCCTGTATCATTTTGAGTCAATTGCTTAATCTCCCCAATCTCAGGAGCATCTTCTCTCCGCACCATCGCCCTTTCTTCCATTTTCATGAGTTTTTCCGTGTCTGTATGAAGGCTGACAGCTCCAACTTGTTGATAGCCTGTTTCCGTTTCTCCATCCTCTTTAAGTCGTTTGATTAGCTCTGCATAATATGCCGCACCATTTTTGGCGAGGAAATACCAGGCTTTGTTCCTCCTCTGGCTCAGCCATGGACAAATAATCCCTGCTGCAGCCTCCGTTGCCTGCCCTGGTTCCTCACGGTCAATGATCGTAACGCTCTTCCCTGCCTTCGACAATTGATAGGCGGTGGAAGCTCCTAAGATTCCTGCACCGATAACTACGAATCTTTCCATAATGACTCCTTATTTCATATTGACTTGTGTCCATTCTACAGGAGAGAGGATGCATACTTCAATTGGATGTGTTTTTGCATGCATGTCAGGTAAAATTTTTTATCTTGTATTAATCGGGGAGAAGCTCTCATAAAATTAAACACTTGTCCAATGAGAAAAGGAAGCGATGAAATGGTTACTTTGGTGCAAAATAAAAAACTTTACGGAATAGCCAATTATCTGTTTCTCTACATAAATGTATTTGTGGCATTTACTTTGATTTATCTTTTGTTGGATATTTTCCAATTAGGAACCTTACTCGAACCATTCGTAATGAGGGAAAAACAACATCTGCTGTCAGGAAAATTAGCTAATGCCCTCCACTTGAGTGCTGCTGCACTGCTATTCGAGGGCTATGGCGACATTATCCCGGTTGGCTGGTCTCGGGTGGTCGCTTCCATTCAGGATACCATTGGCTTTTTGCTGCCAGCCTTCATAATGATCAAGTTCATTCCCTCAGAAAATGATACCCGTTCGATAAAAAGGCCCTTACGAATCAGGCTGGTATTTAAAACTTTTTTTGTGATTGCAGGCGCTCTTTTTGTTTCCTTCGGTCTGGAAACTTTCCTGGTTCCAAATCACATCATCAATGGCGGGATTGTAGGAATCGCCATCATCATGTCCTATCTGACTGGCCTGAAGCTTGAATTATACTTGTTGCTGTTGAATCTTCCTTTCCTCTATCTGGGTTATTTGAAAATAGGGAAAAGATTCGTGGTGACCTCCTTGTTTGGGATTACTGTACTCTCACTGGGAACATTGATCCTCTATAACGTTCCAGTCCCCACGGACAATCCATTCCTTGCTTCCATTTTTGGCGGGGCATGTTTGGGGATTGGTGTAGGACTCGTCATCAGGTATGGAGGGTCACTCGATGGTACCGAAATTTTAGGCATCCTGTTAACCCGTAAAACTTCCTTTTCTGTAGGAAAAATCATTATGTTCTTGAATACTTTTGTTTTTATGAGTGCCGGCTTTATTTTTGGCTGGGATAAAGCATTGCTGTCATTGGCAACCTACTATATTGCAGCCATCATGATAGATTATACGATTAAAGGGTTTAGATGACATTCGGATCAATAACGTCCAATATTCCATGAGATCTTTTTTGCATAGGAGTGAATCCGAGAGTAAAAACTAATGGGAAATTGCAGATGCTTTCGAGGAAATTATGATAACCTTATCACTTTTTATATCCATAACATTGATTCTCATCATGTTCTATCTTCTTAAGAGGAAAAAGAACAACTTATTGCTGCTCATTTTTGTATTTATGGGAATTGAATATCTTTTTACCAGCTTTATTTCGGTAATTGCAGATAATATGAATTATTTGCTGGTTTCAAAGAATCCATCTCATTTTGTCATGTTCAGAGTAGCTGAAGTAATAATCTTTCCTTTGCTGCTTCTTTGGCATCTTGAAATTCAGAAAAATGTCAGTGCCTTTTCCAAAAGGGTACTGTATTTTACAACATGGATCATCCTGTTGGCTGGTATCGAGTTCTCCCTTACTCTCATGAGTATTATGAAATATGAAAATCGGAAACTTTGGGCTTCCCTTTTAACCTGGTTCTCATTTTTGCTGATAACCGCCTTTTTGGGTAAAACTTTTGGCAGCATACTAAAAAGGGAAGGAATCAAACCATGACAATCTTGCCATTTCCACAGGATTTTAATCAAAATGAATGGTTTATTATCCTATCCACAATTGTGCTTGCAATTCTTCTATACAAATTGCCAAAACGCTTCCCCGCGTCGATTACGGTTCTGCTGCTTTTGTTCACTGTTGCTGTTGCGCGAGTCACAGACCATCTTTTGGCCGGTCCGCATAAAGATTATTACGACATAATGGACACTGGTAAATATGAACTTTTCGATTTATTTTCCTATATCCCTTATGCTCCATTTGGTTATGTGTTCATTTATTTCTACGATATGCTCCAATTAAAAGGAATGAAGCTGCTGATTTATATTGTCCTGCTTTCTATTGGAAGTGTCGTATTTGAATATATCACCACTACTCCATTCATCCAATTTCTTGAGTACAAAGATTGGAATCCGTTTATTTCTTGGCCTGTATATTTAATTGTTCAGCCCTGCACTATTTTATTCTTTAATCTGATCAAATCAATCCACAAGAAATCTATTTTCGAATCATAAATGAGCTGCATATGTTGATTGTTTTGTAGTCTTGAATAGCTGGACTGGCCCCCCTCCAATTTCCGGCATTCTCTCAGATCGATTTTCTTGTAACAAAACGAAGGATTCTATGTATACCTCCGGGGTTTCTGCTATAATTTTAATAATTGCTTTAAAAGTAAATCAGTTCAGCTTACATAGAGTATGAATGCAATGATAATGGAGTGGAAAAATTTAATGGACACAAAAAAGGCTCTGCCTATTTTATTTTTAGTTATGTTTCTTGTAATGGTCGGCTTTGGGATCATCATACCGGTCATTCCTTTTTATGCGGAAGAAATAGGGGCGACGCCAACTCAGTTGGGACTGCTGATGGCAGTCTACTCCTTGATGCAGCTTTTATTTGCACCGATGTGGGGCAGGATTTCCGACAGGATTGGTAGGAAGCCTGTCATCATGATTGGGATCCTGGGACTCTCCCTCTCGTTTTTCCTAATGGCGATTTCTTCTGAGCTCTGGATGCTGTTTGCAGCAAGAATCATCGGCGGGCTGTTGTCATCGGCGAATATGCCGACTGTCATGGCTTATGTAGCGGATATTACGTCTGAAGAAGACCGTGGAAAAGGGATGGGAATCGTCGGGGCTGCTGTTGGCCTGGGTTTCATTTTCGGCCCGGCGATCGGCGGAGTTTTCTCACAATCAAGCTTGAATATGCCATTTTATCTTGCAGGTGCCACTTCACTGATTACGTTTTTGTTCGTCACTTTTGTTCTGAAGGAATCACTGTCAGTTGAGCAGCGCAATAGCCAGGCGAAGAAAAAAGACTCTCTGCTGAAGGCCTTCAACGGTCCTTTATCTGTTTTGTTCGTGCTGCAGCTGTTCGTTTCTCTGTCACTATCAGGACTTGAAGCAACCTTTGCTTATTTTGCAGCTGAGAAAGCTGGCCTGGGTTCCGTGGAATTAGGCTATATATTCATGATCATGGGTCTTGCAGGTGCCATCGTCCAGGGTGGACTCGTTGGCAGGATGACGAAAAAGCTTGGCGAAGGAGCGGTTATCCAGTTGGGAATCTTCATTTCAGCCATCGGCTTTGGCCTGATCCTCCTGACTGAAGGATTTGGAACTGCCGCGCTATTCCTGACCATTTTTGGAATAGGCAACGGATTGATCCGTCCCAGTGTGTCCTCTTTATTGACGAAGAAGTCGACTGCCGGGCACGGAAGCACGACCGGCCTGCTTTCCTCCTTTGATTCACTCGGCAGGATCATCGGCCCCCCGTTAGGAGGATGGCTGTTCACGATTGCGATTGGAATGCCTTATATTTCAGGAATCGTTTTATCAGCGATCGCACTGGTACTGTATCAGTTCTATCAAGCCAGGGCGAAAACTTTCTATACGTTTAACCAATAACGAAGAAGGAGGACGGCCATTTATGCCGTCCTCCTTCTTCATTATCATGCTGATTCCTGATATCAATTTATCACCTGGCTAAAGGCAGTCTTATTTCAATTAATGTCCCCTCATTCAGCTTGCTGGTATAAGAAATGGAACCTTGATGCTGTTTAATGATTTTATGGCAGATCATTAATCCCAGCCCTGTCCCTTTTTCTTTCAACGTGTAAAATGGCTCTCCTAAACGAGGAAGCAGTTCTTCCGGAATCCCGCAGCCTTCATCCTGCACAGAAATAACACACTCACCTTCTTTGCCATTACGGATGCTTATAGCGATCTTACCGCCATTCGGCATAGCTTCCATTGCATTCTTGAATATATTAAGGAATACCTGTTTTATTTGATTCTTTTCGCATGTAATGATCAAGTCCGGCTCCTCATAAATGCGACTGAACTGAATATTCTTCATATGGGCCTGTGGAGAAAGCAGCTCGACTGTATTATTCAGCAAGTCACACAAGTTTGCCCGGTTAAGCTGGATGGCTTGAGGCTTGCCTAATGAAAGCATCTCACTGGTAATGGTTTCGATTCGTTCGAGTTCGCTCAGGAGCAAATCATTGAATTCATTTGAACCATTGTCTTTTCCATACAATTGTACAAATCCCTTGATGGTCGTTAGTGGATTTCTTATTTCATGAGCAACACCTGCTGCAAGCTCCCCAACAATGGACAGCTTCTCTGATTGCAAAAGAATTTCCTCTGCTTTTTTCCGCTCAGAAATATCTCTGCTTACGATTACGATATGCTCGATCAATTGACCCTCGCCCTTGACAGGCATGCAGCGCGACTCAAAATCAAGCCAATTCCCGTTTTTATGCTGAATACGGAACTCAACTGACTTAGATTCGTTTTTCTCAAATATACCGTTCATTAATTCGCGGAAAGTTTTAACGTCATTTGGGTGCATTAAGCTGAAGAGCACCATACTTCTCAGCTCTGGAACCTTGTAGCCCAATGCCTCTTCGTGAGATGGTGAAAAGTAGCTTATTGAATGCTCTTTATCCATCACCATGATGAGATCGGACGTATTCTCAGCAATCAGGCGGTATTTTGACTCACTTTCCTCCAGTGATTTTTCCATTCTTTTTCTTTCGGTAATGACTCTATGTAACTTTTCATATGACTCGATTAATATTCCGCCAATAAGGACGCCACTAGAAACAAATGTTAAATACTGCAGATGAAAATAAGGATTATCTCTAATTACGTTTAGGAGAATCGGGACAGTAACAATATAAGTCAGAATATAGGAGCCCAATAGGACCAAATATCTTCTAACTGGTCTTAGTTGCTGAGTATATTTATGGACCATTGTAAATACAACCATCATCACAATCCAGCCAATTATAGCCGGAAACCAGTTATCACCGACCATCAATCTGGAGATGAGTGCAATACTGCCTGTAATTACCCCTGCACCAGGTCCAAGATAAGCAAACACCAATAGAATGACTGCATAACGAATATCGTATGAATAGCCTTGATCCTGAAAAGATAGGCTGACTAGAATCGAGGAAACGATCCCCGCATATACTCCTGCCCAAATCTTTAGCTGCTTAAGAGGTTTATGATTAAAAAATGAACGGATGACCAATGGAGTACTGACCATCAAAGAAAGCATTGATAGATTAATTATGTAGTCTAGAATCAATTGACTCCCACCCAAACCCTATATAATATGGCTCATTTCATACTAATCATAAACCAGGAATTTTGTGTTTACTATAATTTTTTATTAATATTCTAATATTTCTGTATTTTTTAAAAATTTATTTCAACTTATTTCGCATTTCGTAGTAATATTAAGTAAAAGAAGGAGGAGATCATATTGAACAAAACAGTTGAAAAACGTCTTGTACGCTCGGAAGTTCCTGTTGAATTAACCTGGGATCTCGATGACTTGTTTATATCAGATAAAGAATGGGAGGATGCGCTCACTTCTATTGAGAATGACATCATAAAATTCACAGCTTTCAAAGGAACTTTACATACAGGGGCAAAAGTGTTGCTGGAATGCCTTACAGCCCAGGAGGAATTGTCCCAACGCCTTGTCAAGGTTCGTACATACGCCAGCCTGAAGCAATCTGCAGATGGCATAGACCCGGTCAACCAGGCTAATTCAGCTAAACTTTCAGCCGTCAGTACAAAAGCGTTTGCTGCGTTATCCTTCATTTCATCCGAAATTCTTGCATTCGAAGAAGGAACATTGGCAAGGTTCATTCAGGAAGAACCCGAACTGGAACCTTTCAAGAAAAACTTATTTGAGCTTTTAGAAACAAAAAAGCATAAATTATCACCGGAAACCGAGGAAGTGCTGGCATCCCTTGGTGAAGTCCACTCAGCACCTTATACGATCTATGGAATGGCTAAGCTTGCTGATATGCAATTCGCTCCAATTCTTGATAGTGATGAAAACGAATTACCTGTTTCGTTTGCCTTATTCGAAAGCCGCTATGAATTTTCGCCGGATACACATGTACGAAGAAAAGCATATGATTCATTTGTATCCACACTTAAACAATATAAAAACACGATTGCTGCAACCTATGCCACCGAGGTAAAAAAACAGGTGACCATGGCGAAGCTGCGAAATTACGAGTCTGTCACTCATATGCTGCTTGAACCGCAGCAGGTTACATTAGAGATGTACAATAACCAAATCGATATCATCTATAAGGAGCTGGCTCCGCATATGCGGCGCTTCGCCCAGTTGAAGAAGCAGGTATTAGGCCTGGACAAAATGATGTTTTGTGACCTGAAGGCTCCTTTTGACCCGGATTTCGACCCGAAGATTACCTTTGAAGAGGCGAGCAAGCTGATTACAGAATCCTTGAAGGTTATGGGTCCAGAGTATACCGCTATGATTGAAAAAGGATTCGAAGAAAGATGGGTCGATCTTGCTGATAATGTCGGCAAATCAACTGGAGCGTTCTGTTCAAGTCCATATGGCTCCCACCCTTACATCCTGATTACATGGGCTGACAATATGCGCGGCTGCTTTACGCTAGCACATGAATTTGGGCACGCAGGCCATTTTTATTTGGCGAACCAGAACCAGCGGATCATGAACGTCCGCCCTTCCATGTATTTTATCGAGGCACCATCTACGATGAATGAAATGCTCCTTGCACAGCACCTTCTCAAGGAGAATAAAGACGATCAGCAAATGCGGCGCTGGGTCATCCTCCAGCTGCTTGGAACATATTATCATAACTTTGTCACTCATTTGCTTGAAGCAGAGTACCAGCGCCGAGTATATGCCCATGCTGAGGCCGGCAAAGCCCTTACGGCAAAAACCTTAACCGAGATTAAAACGGACGTCCTGACAGGATTCTGGGGCGATACAGTGGAAATCGATGAAGGAGCTGGCCTGACCTGGATGCGTCAGCCTCACTACTATATGGGCTTGTATCCATATACGTATTCAGCAGGCTTAACAGCATCGACTGCGGTGGCGCAAACAATCGAGGAAGAAGGCCAGCCGGCTGTCGACCGCTGGCTTGAGGTGCTCCGCGCTGGCGGCACCATGACGCCTCTCGATTTACTCAAGCACGCAGGCCTCGACATGTCGACACCTGAACCAGTCCGCAAAGCGGTTGCGTATGTTGGTTCACTGATTGATGAATTAGAGTCTTCTTATAATTAACAGTGAAAAACCCATGGGAAACTGAGTTCCCATGGGTTCATTTTTTACTTGTTCATTTTTGCAAGGAAATCTCCGAGAAGATCATCCAAATCCTCTTCCTTCTCTTCAACTTCTTCATGATCTTGGTTTTCAGTTTGCTTGATTGATTCCCATACAAACGAATCGAGGTCATCGTCCACTGTATCCAATTCAGCAGCAGAAGCTGTTTCTTCGGCTACTGGCGACTCCTCAATTGCTGCCATATGCGGATATTCCATTTCTTCCTGAAGGTACAGTGCCTCATCGATTTCGATGGACTTACTGTTCAGTGAAGCTAGCAGCGAGGTTGCCCGTACAGGATCCGTCAGCAAATGGTAAACAATATTCCCAAGCAAAGCCTCCGAATGCTCATGTTTTAGCCAAGCCCGTTGTGATTTACTTAGATTTCGAGGAAGGGGAATCGTAATCGTTTCCCGTTCCCTGGAGTAGGAATTCCCTGCACCCTGCATAACGAATTCAGCAATCCTGCTAGAAAAATTTCTTCTCTCAGTTTCTTTCAATTTTTGCAGTTGCTTTAAAATATGGTCAGGTGTATCAGAGGGAACGCGGAAAGATATCGCTTGTCCTCTCTTAATCTCATTAGGGTTGGGTTTTTTCATAGAATCACCTTATCTTAGCTTTTAACAGGCTCAGAAGCAGCTTTGCTCTTTTCTGATTTCTTCACAAAATCCATGATGAGCTTATAGTAAGCATTCGCCATCATCCAGATGCTTTCTTTTTCATCCTCGAAGAATTCAATATTGTAGCCATCGAGGTTATTGTTCAGTGTCTTGATATATTCCTTAAGGACTGTAGCGCCGCCGCCAACGAAATAGCAGATTTCAGTCTGTGAATTCTTCGCCCATACATTGCGGAGCAGGCGATATTGCTTTTTAGCCAGCTCAAGCAGGATACGGTCCGTAATATCATGGACGCTGGTACGGCTTCCTTTTACCATGATGTGATTGCGGTCATTTTTGCGTGTGATGATTTCAACAACATCTGTGCGGCTGTCCAGTTCCACGCCATGCTTGCTGCGGATTTCTTCTCTGATTTGTTCAAGGGCTTCGGAAACACCAAGGTTAAACCCTTGTGCTTTATCATCATCGACATTTCGGTTTTTAATGACAGCGATATCTGTAGAAAGGCCGCCGATATCCTGAATAAGGATTCTTCTATCAATTAAATCTTTATTGATGATTTTTAGGTTGTTATCCATTACCAGGTTGATATAAGCTGCGAAACCTTCAGGATATACCTTCACTTCTTCGAATTTAATATTGACTTTCAGACCCTGGTACTTAGGAGTTACTAGGAATTCAACCTGGTGTACAGATCCTACCAGCTTAGAGCGGTAGCCTGCATCCTTACCTTCTTTGACTTCACGAAGCGGAAGGCCAGTACCTAGCGTGTAGTTCGCATCAATCACGTTCTTGTTCTTCGGGAAAAGCTTTGCATTCTCTTCTTTAACTGCATCTAATGCAAGAGTTGCAAACAGCATGATCAAGGTCTGGTCTTCTTCAGACTTGCTGCTCCCTGGATCCAATTCAGTCGCATTATCACTTTTAGTAGCCAGATTACCAACTCTATAGATTCCATTATTATCTTTCAGGGCAGGGGAGTGGACTCGAATATGAATACCTTCAAGAGGATCTTTCGTGTCCAGCTCCTCAATTCCGATTACAGGACGATCTTCAGTGTCCCTTGCAACAATATTAGGGATGTTCAGCTCATTATCAAATTCTCCGAAAATAGCTTTAATAGAATCGTTACCAACATCAACAGCTGCAATTCTGGATTTTGTCATTCATATCATTCCTTTTCATTAATCTAAGTAAATATGTATACTCACTTACTATTTTAAAGGTAAAGGCAATTAATAGATACTGCAATAAATTTCGGATAAAAGAAATATAATTGTAAACATGTAAACAATATGTAAACCTCTACCAATTTGTATACATAATTGTACACAAAGATTACAAAGTTGTATACATGTTGATATTATCGAATGTGTACAGTTTTGTATACATGTAAACGTAATTGTATACTTCATGTTTACAATCTGTAAACATGTATACATTTTTTGTACACATTCCTATTTTCTTCTATATTTTGGAATTTTCATTTACTAATTTTCCTCTCTGACTCCCCTCCCCTGCCGCAGGAATGAAAATAATTTCAACTGAGAAATTTAATAAGTTCTGAATTGCTGAGCTTCGAAATAAAAATCATAGAGGAATTTAATTAAAGATTCAGGGGGTTGAAATTATGAAAATCCAAAGATTGGGCCACGCAATGTATATTTATAAAAGCAATGAAGGAAGAAACTATTTAATCGACCCATTTTTTGAAATGAATCCAGGGTTCCCGACACAGCTAAGTACTGCGGATTTTTTCCAATCGGTTGACTGTGTCTTCCTTACACATGGGCATTTCGATCATACAAGCGGATTGTCAAAAATAGTCGAACATAAACCAGACATAATGATAGTGGCACAATATGAATTGGCATTAATCCTTCTCCAAAAAGGATATAAAAATGTACTGCCGATTAATATTGGTGGGAAGGTACAGTTTGAAGATGTTCAGATCACAATGGTTCAGGCTAAACATACTTCTTCTTATGGAGAAACAGATGGCCCTCCCGTATATGCAGGCGAAGCAGCAGGTTACATATTCGATTTTAAGGATGATTATACAGTCTACCACTCCGGAGATACGGCACTAATGATGGATATGAAGCTAATCCAGGAAGTTTACAAGCCCGAAATTGCTGTCTTGGCTTCATCAGGACATTTTACAATGGGTCCTGTTGAAGCTGCCTACGCTGTAAGAAATCTTTTGGATGTCAAATATGCCATTCCCAGTCATACATTCCCTACCAGCGAATCAGCAGCATCCCCTGAAACGTTACAACAATTATTGAAGGCTTTCCCGGTAGTAGAATTCATGGTCGATAAGGACAAAGAATTTGAAGAACTTTTAAAGGAATATAAGAAAACAGAGGTAGTCATTCTTGGATATGGGGAAGAAAAAGAATTTAATAAGTGTTGATTAGATGAGGGCAACAGCTGCCTGCCTGGCTGTTGCCCTCTTTTTTCAAGAAGAAGGAACTATACATTTTTTATAGAATTATTTATAAGTCCATGAAAGAAATTAAAGGAGCATGTCGTTATGTCAAATCTCATTCAAAATATAGAGCGAATCATCCATGATTCCATGAAAAATAATCACATCCCTGGAGCTGCAGTTACAGTTATAAATGACCGTGAAGTAATTTTATCCAAAGGATTTGGAAAAACAACGGTTGAACAGTGGGGTTCCCCTGTCCGTCCGGATACCTTATTCAGAATCGCCTCTGTAAGCAAGCTTTTTACCGGAACGGTTCTAATGATGCTTGCTGAGAAAGGTCTGATTGATTTGGACCTGCCTGTCCAGCAGTATATACCCTGGTTTTCTGCTGGGGACAAGGAACGCTCCAAGCTTATTACGACTCGGATGCTTCTTACCCACACATCAGGGTTGCCTACTGGCGATGATGTACGATCCCGATATCAAGAAGATGGCTTATTGCGTTACATGAAAGAAGTTGTACCAACCCTGCCTATTCTGTTTCATCCAGGTTCTGCCTATACTTACGGTAATCACGCCTTGAATATTGCAGGATTTGTTGCTGAGCAGGTAACCAACACACCTTTTCCGAAAATCGTTCAGGAAATGCTATTTGATAAGCTTGAGATGTCGCAAACAACCTACGACCCATTAAAGGCAATGACTTATCCTTTTGCCCTTCCACATAAAAAAGATACAAAGGGAAACCTGCATGTTTCACATCAGGTTTATGATACTGTTGCCAGCTATCCCTCCTATTTTGCATTTTCATCCATTGAGGACTTAAGCAAGTTTGCCATGCTCCACCTTCAAAACGGAGCATACGCGGGCAGTCAGCTCCTCTCACTATCTTCAGTAAACGAGATGAGAAGGTTGCAAAGCAAATGGTATAACCTGACTGAGGGTGGCTGTGGAATTACTTTTTTCAGAGAAACAAAGGATGCTATCGAACGTTTCTGGCATTATGGCCAATACAGTAATCAATACTCCAGCCAGTTCATCCTTATACCAGAAAAGGGAATCGCTGTAATCGCACTGGCCAATGGAGAGAATATTTTTCAGGCTGGCTATGAAATCGTTGATGAATTATTAAAAGATCATGCTTCAGCTGAAACAATCAATGATTTGCCGTATGTCGGAACTCGTCTTCCATTGTATGAAGGGACCTTTCTCCATAGCTATTATGGTCTTTTTGAGATTAAGAAAAATGATGGTGATTCAGTATTAATGAAACATAATGAACAAGAATTTAATTTACAGCCGTACAACGCTGATACTTATCTTGCGAAAGACCAGGATGGGAACATTGTTTTTACAGTGGGATTTCCTGTCCAAAATGAAGGGAATACGAACAAATGCATTGTCGTCAACAGCAAAGCATGCCCAGAATTCCAGTCAGAAACACCAACGAGCCCTGCAACCTGGGAAGAGTGGACAGGGCAGTACAGCGACGGCGTCGAGACATTCGATGTACGTATTCAAAGTGACTCTCTCATTATCAAAGATTTACAGTCAAATCTTGATTTAGTTGGAAAACCAATTAATAAAAACCAGTTCCTGACGAAAGAATATGGTTTGGTAAGTTTCATAGAAGTGAGTGGGGTAATCAATCTGGAATTTGATTTTGCATGGCGATACCCTAAGCAAAAGAATGCCGTACTTTCTTAATATAAGCATGAAATAAGCCAGGCTGAATGCCTGGCTATTTCCTGATTATATCTTTTTTACGAATTCAGACTTCAGCTTCATTGCACCAAATCCGTCAATCTTGCACTCGATATCATGGTCGCCATCAACGAGGCGTATGCTTTTGACCTTGGTCCCGATTTTAATCACGGATGAAGTGCCTTTTACTTTAAGATCCTTGATGACCGATACAGAATCTCCGTCATTCAGAATATTCCCGTTTGAATCCTTGATCACTTTAGAATCCTCACTTGTATCAGCTTCTGCTGCCGGATTCCATTCATGTGCACATTCGGGACACACCAGCATGGATCCGTCCTCGTATGTATATTCAGAGTTGCATTTTGGGCATTTTGGCAGTTTAGACATGAATTCTTCCTCCGTATATTCCTATTTCTATTCCCTATATTATAAACGAAAAAGTGGAGCATTCCTATTGCGTTGGTTTTCTGCAAATGATGTTTGCAATGATTAAAAGGAGCAAAGAAGGATCTTTGCTCCCGAAAATTAGTTTCCAATTTTAATTATTTGCAATGCAGGCAATGAATAGCTCATACCCTGAGGAATGTCAGCTATGAGCTTTACTACATCATTTTCCATCAGTGAAAGCAGCTGTGTGGATTGTAAATTAGCTGTAGATCTTGAATCCGTTACGGATGATCCAACATTAACAGATTCATTGACTAGCAACTGGAATTTTGCAGTCTCTAAAGAATCTCCTTCATTGATTACATCCACCTTATAGCCTATCTGAAAAATACCGGATGTTAATGACTTCAGCCCTTCGGCAGTTAACTCAAAGTCCTGTAAAGGACCCGCTACCGAAAACTTAACAACCCCGCTGTCGCTGCTGACGGACGGTGAGTATGCAAATCCAAAACTTGAGCCAACCGAACCCCCCGGACCAGCTGGACCTCTTTCGCCAGGATCCCCTTTTGGACCTTGTTCACCTTGTAAGCCTTGTGGTCCAGGATCCCCTTTTGGACCTTGGATCCCTGGGTCTCCCTTTAATCCTGGAGACCCCTGAGGACCCGGATCCCCCTTTGGACCAGGGGGCCCTGGAATACCGCGCTCACCTGGTGGTCCTGGGGGCCCTGGGTCACCCTTCTGACCTGGCGGGCATGATTCCCAGCATGGCTCTTGCGGACCATGAGTGCAGCGGCAATACCATCTATTGCATCTTGAACATAATTGCATGTTTGATTCACCTCTCATTTATCCTTGATTTTATTGGCGGATCGTAACGGGAATATTTGTGATGACTCCGCCTGAACTAGATTCGACTGAGATGGAACGTGTAGCATCCGGCTGGAAAGCTGAAGGTTCAACCCGATACCGCCAAATGCCAAGGGCATCTGCCTCGACCTGGGCCAGGACTGTTCCCTCTAATGTGTTTCCGATAAAGATTGTGATGATGACCCCTGGCCCAGCAACATCTGTCGTGCCTGATATTCGCCATTCGGAGTCTCCGATTCTGTACTCAGCCTGGGTAATGGTTAAGTTATCAGGAAGAGTCATCACTTGGACAGTATCAGTTGAACTTCCTCCCGGTCCGGTTACAGTGAGTTTAAAGGTGAAGGTAGCTGCTTGCTTTGGTGCGATGAATGAGGCGTTTGCAGAATCAGCATCGAGGATTTGGACAACAGGTCCTGAGATTTGTTCCCAGTTATAGGTTGTAACATCTCCAACCGCACTTCCAGTTAATGATATAAGTGTATCTTGTTGAACGGTCTGATCTGTTCCAGCATTGGCAATCGGTGCAGGACTAGAATCAACAACCTCCACGTCAACGGTGTCAATGGCCGGTCCTCCATCCCCTTGTACTGTTAGTTCAAAAGTAAGAGTACCTGGTGTCAAAGGAGCAGTGAAGGAAGGCGAAGCAGTGTCTGCATTATCCAAGATGACCGTTTCCCCATCCATTTGCATCCAGTTATAAGCAGTGATCGGACCCGTTGAACCTGTTCCATCCAGCGTGACTAGAGATTCTGCCAAAACAGTCTGATCTGGGCCAGCATTGGCTGTCACTCCAACCGGAACATCAGGTGATCCATTTACAATGACCGGGACGGTTGCTTCCCCTCCGGCTGTTGATTGGATAACCAGATTCGATGGAGGGTTGGTTAAATTCAGTATTAGTGGGCCATCAGAAGGCACAGTTAGGTTCCCAAGCCCAAAATCTTTTACGGTCAAATCGGTTGGATGGATAGAATCACTAGAGACAGCATCAACTGTAAGTGTTTTCGTGTCATTATCATAGCTGGCTGAGGCTGTGATAAAATCGACAGGTGCTGCTTGTTTTACGCTTGCCGGATCATTATCGCCTATATTCGTTACTGTAATTATTGCAGGAGGATTGGCTCCAGTAAAAGAAACACGTCCATAATATAATCCATTACCACCTTGGAGGATTGTAGGGTCGATCCCCTCACCTGTTACCTCAATTTGTTGCGGCGTAGTATCTGAACTGGCAAAAACATCAATAAAACCGCCTGAAGCATCAATCTGGGTATATGTCGTTCTTGTCACATCAACACCAGAGATGGTTGATATTTTACCTAATATAGAAAAATTCCTTGTTTCAATGGTATTGTCCGGATTGAAACCAGGTGTAGTGGATTGGTCAGGCGAGCCGATGCCGATTCCCGGCCCTTCAATCCTGAAAATATTTTGCAGCTCATTAGACGGTGTGGTATAAGGACTGCCAATCACAGGATGCAGCACATTGGGATCTCCAATATATCCTGCCGGTGGTGCCGGAGCTACACTAGGATCCCATTGTAAAAAAGGATGGACCCTGCTGTTAAACAGCTGTTCAAATTCAAGGGGGCATATTCCGATATCTTCTGTGACATTAATTTCTCCTGCTCCGTCGCCATCATCCTCGGCTTCATATACATCCACACCATATGGATGGGTGACTGTATACTCCACCCCGGCCTGCAACCCGGCAACCCTAACGCGGATGCGGCCAAACACAGTTTGATCTCCATCAATAGGTACTTCGTTTGCAAAAGCCGCCTCAATTGCTAAAACTAATCTTGCCCTTTCACCTGTTCCTGTTTCCATTTCTGCTTCCGCAGCAAAATAAAATGCCTCACTCGGAAAATTGTCAGGAAAAGAAACTGGTTGTCCGGGATTTGGCAGGTCAGCAGGAGTTAGACCTGAAAAAGGATCATTTGGGTCTGTGTTCAGCATCAGCTTCAGTCCATTTTCATCTTCGTACCAAACTGGAAATCCATTTAACGCATTAATCGGACCAACTTTCAAATTCATTCTCCTTTCATAGTAAATTGACTGCTCGTTACTTCTGGCCTAATAGACCTTGGGATAGTTTATTCTGCAATTGAAAATCAGGTCCGGCTTATACCTATTTATCCATAAGAAAGGGCCAACAACTAAATAGCTGTTAGCCCTTCTGGAACATAATCCCTACATTATTCATCATCTATTTCATCGTCGCCAATTTCATCTTCTTCCTCAACATCTTCAAGCTGTTCGTCTTCTTCTGGTGGTGCATCATTTCCACATCCTGTGATGGAAAACATTGAAAAGGCAAGCAAAAACATCAATAAGTACTTTCTCAATTTGAAAACCTCCTTTTCAAAAGTTTTTCCCCCACTTTTCCAAATATGTATTGGGCAAGGTAATAATTTATTTCTTAATAGTAACAATAATAGGAAAGGAGTGTGTGAAATGTCTGAAAGAACCAATGAATCAAACGTTGAATTGACCGCTACCGAGGTCTCCAATATATGGGCAGCCTATCTGAAAATCACGATGGAAGTGCGTTTTTACGAGTACTTCCTGGCCACAGTCGAAGATGATGAAGTTAAAGATATGGTTAGAAAACTTCTGGATTTCGCCAATAAAAACACCGGTGACCTCAAAGAGATTTTTACGAAAGAGAAGCTGACGATTCCTCTGGGTTTCACTGCTGAAGACGTGAAGGCTGATGCAGGAAAAGTATTTTCCGACACCTTTATTTTATACATTTGCCATGATATTACCATGCTCTCGATGATTACATATCCCAGTGCATTTTCCGACTCAACCAGAAAGGATATCAGAGCGCTATTTCAAGGATGCATAGAGTTTGTCTCAAAGATTCAAAACGAAATGACTGAATTGATGTTGTCAAAAGGTGTGTATATAAAGCCGCCTCAAGTCGCCATGGACCACACGATCGATATGGTGAACCACATGAATTACCTGAATGGCCTTTTTGGCGGTTCAAGACCTGTAAATGCTGCTGAAATCGCCAATCTCACAAGAATAATTCATCGGGCACAATTTTCCAAGATGATTCTTGTCACCTTTGGCAAACTAGCCAAATCGAAAGACCTAAAACAGCATCTTAGCAAAGGAAATCAGGCTCTTGAAAAAGTGACAAGTTCCCTCCAGGAAGTATTTGATAAAGAAAATATTCCGGTTTCAGCTTCCGGTGACTATAACATTTATGATGTGAATATATCTCCGTTTTCAGATAAGCTTATGATGTTCTTTGTGAATACTTGCTTGGGAATGTTCTGTTTCATCATGATCAACCAGGCACTGACATCAAGTTTACGTACCGATATCGTCACAAAATTCACCAATATCTCAACTGAAATGAAAAAATTTTACGGCAAAGGCCTGATATTGACGATTTCAGAAAAATGGCTCGAGCAGCCTCCGCAGCTGCTGGATCGAAAAATATAGTAAAAAATAAGCAGGTGAATTGCACCTGCTTATTTCATTCAAGAATTAAATATAAAGTTGATCAACTGTAAATAAACATGAAACTAAAAAAGGCGATGATCCATATCATTGGAATCAGATTCAACATTATGGCAAGCCGCTTCTTTTTCACCCTGAAGATCCATGATGAAACAGAGCCTGTAACGACTGCAACCGGATATAAAGTGATCACCAACACAAAGATTGAATTATAAAAGTTGACGCCGCCATCAAAACTCATGAACGACAAACCCCAAATGACAAACCACGGAACGAAAGAAAGTATATACAAAACCTGGGTGATGATCAGGAACGATTTCATAAAAACCTCCTCAATGCATGGTAGATTTCAACGTTTATCTATTTATATAACAATCGGATTCCATTAAGACTTTCTAAGATTAAAAAAACCGCATCCGAATCGGGTACGGTAAACATACAAACTGATCTTGAACTAAGACTGCGCCATCCTCCCAAGAGGACCGTTTTCATCAATAATATCCGCAATCTCATAAACCGAGATTGGGAACATTGGAAAACCGAATGCATATGGGGTGATTTCGTACAACTGAAAATAGACGATCAGGCTTTTATCAGCAATATAAAAGTCCTGATCTGGCCTGATTGCGGTGAAATCATTGAGCAACTGGATATCACGTTCCTTGATTTGAGCATCAATAATAGCAGAAAGCCGCTTTACATAGTCACTTCCAGGCTTGAACAAGTCCCCCAGCCCGCAAACTTTTCCCCCTCCAGCAAATCAAACGTCAAAGACTTTATATAGGTCATCCCATGGGCTGCATGGTAGTGATAGGTGTAATTGATCAATGACAGGCTCAGGACATCCCGCTGGTTGTTCTTTATCTCATAATAACCAAGCATTTCTTCCACTGATGTAGGCATATTTCCCGCTTGTTCATCAATCAGCTGCTGAGTTTGATAGATTATCGCCTTATTCATTCTCTTTTCCATAACCTGATTGTGCATATTGAATACATTTGGATACAAAACTGACTGTTTGGGACCCCCGCGAATTTTAAGGGTTCTTATGCTTACCGGCAAAGATATAGGCATCGTCATCCGTCCTTACAGAATTTTACCTCATTGTATTCTTGCGGGGATGAAAGTGATACGCACAGGCTAAGTTTACGGTGTCCGTATCTCTGGATAAAAACCACTTTTCCTATTGTGTGTTTACAGCATCAAGTGTAAGTTTATTATTAGGTAAAATTTCACTATATTTCTAGTAAAGAGGCGGTTGAAAATTGAGCAATATATGGAGATCTTATAAAAATTCATCCTTTATTTTAAAAATGACGATTGGGTTTGTACTAGGAATTTTGGCGGGCGTATTGATGGGACCAGACACAGAAGTATTCAAGCCCCTTGGCACCTTGTTGATCAAATTGCTTAATCTGATTGCTACTCCAGTGGTCTTCCTTACCGTTGTGCTTGCGGTCAACCAGATGAATCCCGCTCAATTGGGCAGGACTGGCGGAAAATTAATTCTTTACTACGGGCTGACAACTGCTGCAGCTGTTTTGATTGGCCTTGCCCTAGCCCTATGGGTCAATCCAGGCGAATCTTTATCCCTTCCGGATGCAAAGGTAGATAAACCAGAAACACCATCCATTTCAGACGTCATTTTCAATATCGTCCCGGACAACTTTTTTACGGCTTTCACAACCGGAAACTTAATGGCAATCCTATTCCTGGCGATTATCATCGGATTTACGATTTCGGGGATGAGGTTTTCTGAAGAGAAGAAAATCCAGCAATATGGAACACATCTGCAAACCTTGGTTGAAGCAGCAAATGAACTTTTCTTTAGAGTTTTAAAAGGGATCCTGCTTTACGCGCCAATCGGTATTTTTGCCATTGGAGCAACCACTTTTGGCACACAGGGATGGGATACCCTAACATCGCTATTGGAGTTTACCGCAGTTTTTTATATTGGAATCGTTATTCTCTGGATCTTTGTTTATAGCGGAACTTTGAAGCTGTTTAAAATACCTGTCAGAAGCTTTTTTATCAATACAAAAGATGCCTATACAACAGCATTCTTCACTTCCAGCAGCATCGCCTCACTGCCAGTGGCAATTGAAAGTGCGAAAAAAGCAGGCATCTCAGAGAAAATGGTGAATTTCAGTCTACCCCTTGGTGCGGTGTTCAATTCTGACGGCGGAGCACTGCGGATGGGTGCCTCCATTGTCTTTGCAGCTAATGTTTCCGGTGCGAACTTCTCGCTGATGGATTTCATTACGATCGTACTTGTTGGAACCCTTCTCTCGATTGGCACAGCAGGAATTCCAGCTGCTGGACTGGTTACCCTCTCGGTTGTATTGACGATGTTCGATCTGCCTCTCGAAATCGTTGCCCTGATTGCTGGTGTCGATGCAATCATTGGCATGGCCGGTACAGCCTCAAACGTCGTTGGAGACGTGGTTGGTGCAGCGGTGGTGGATCAATCTGAGAAGAAGGCAGAAATGGCGAAATAACGAGTAAAACCCGCATTATACGCGGGTTTTTCCTTTTCTCTTTATAATTCCAACACCAGCATCCCATTTCCACGCGATACACAGCTGAGCATGGTTTTGCCGGTACGCTGCTGGTCTTCCGTCAGGAAAGAATCGCAGTGGAGAATTTCCCCTTCTTTTACGTTCACTTCACAAGTTCCGCAACCGCCAACACGGCAGGAATACGGAACGGTGATTCCATTTTCCCTCAGCCTATCCAGCAATGAAGTCCCGGCTGGAACTTCAAACTGTTTTCCGCTGCTTTTAAGTGTTACCTGAAAAGCTTTCTGTTCTCTATTCACTGGCGGTGCGAATCGTTCGGAATGGACATTGAAGGTAGGATAACCATATTCCTTTGCCGCTCCCGTAAAATCCTGAATCATCTTCTCAGGTCCGCAAATATAAACATGTGTGCCGATTCGGTGATTGAGAAGCTGCTGCGGCGATATGCGCTGGGCTTCTTCCCCCTCGGTAAAATAAAAATGGATATGACCGGGATATAACTCTCTTAAGCATTCATAAAAAGCACATTGCTTTTTTGATTTAGAAGCATAATGCAGCTCAAAGCTATGATTTTTACCAGCCAGCTCTGCCATCATCGATAAAAATGGCGTAATACCTATTCCCCCTGCATAGAAAACATGGTGTTTAGCCGTGAAACTCAGTGGAAAATAATTTTTAGGATAACTTACATTTAAGACATCACCTTCACGAACATGATGATGCCAATAATATGAGCCGCCTGTTGAGTCTTCCGTTAGCCTGACCGCTATTTCAATCACTCCTGGTTCTGGAGAGGTATTGAAAATGGAATACTGCCTTTCCAGGATCCCTGAAGGGTGCGGCAAAAATGTGGTTAAATGCGAACCACCACTGAATGGCGGAAGCTTCGTGCCATTGGCTGCTTTTAGTGTAAATCTTTTTATTGTGGGCGTTTCTTGTCTGATTTTTTTTACCAATACCTCAAGCTTTGAATTTTGCGGCAACCTTAAGTTCCTCCTGATTTATTAATCGAGACAGATCCCAGATAGGCGTCCAGCCTGCGGGAGTAATGCCCTGAAACTTCAAGCTCTTGTCGGCAATTTTTACAAATGATAGACAATTCATTGTTGAAATCATTGAAGCTATGACATGTACAGCACACCAGTTTCTTCTTACCCGGTCCGATGACCTTCATCTGCCACTCATGTTTCGTAAATCCAGCCTGACGCGCGAAATTCTCTACGTTTTTTACAAATTCCGTCCCGCCTGATATGTACAAGTACGTTCCCATCTTTTGCTGGCTGAACAAGGTCTCGAGGCAGGAATCAGGTTCTCCTTCAATTCTATGAAAATCAAATGGAATCCCTTCTTCCATTGCCTCGCGGACGAAATCATATAATGATTCCGCCCCCAATACATCAGCACAAAACAAGAATTTCCTCTTCCCCTTAGCGAATTGAAGCTCTTTCTCCATCATCTCTTTTTCAATTCCTCTTCTAAGTATTGAAGTACCTGGTTGCGATAAAGGGAAATTCCTTTATAGTCCGTAATAAAATCAGGAAGCTCGTGAAGAATACGATAAAATTGCTCAAGCCAGGGTCGATGCTGAATGAATTTTTCCAATGCCATCAAATGTGAATGGATGGTAAACAAGATGGCATTGCTTTTTGGAAGGCGGAACAATTTTTGTACTTCAACTCTTAAGTGAACGAGTTCGCCTGCATTCTCCTTCGTTACTTTCTTACGCATCTGGCCCCATTCAGCAAAAGTCTCAAGTGATGTATCCATTCTGTTCCCGGCCATTAGAGACCAATTTTTCCTGCCCCATGGACTGCCTGCTTCGATACGCATCAAAAATTGCAGAATCCGCTCATCAAGGGAACCGGATCGGAAATTAGGGATTGGCGAATGGATTTCCTTAAAAGACATACCCGCATCAAAAAAAAGTGACCAATTGGCGGGAAAACAGAGCTGTCCTGCATCTAAAAACAGGTCACCGTCCCGCTGCATCATGATGATTAAATCCTCCTGAACATGCCTGCCAATAAAATCGAGAGGCTCTGCATCAAGCGTTGAAAGGTCTCCATATGTGAAAGTCACCTTTTCATTCATATGATTGTTGGTGAATACCCATTGATCATCTTGCTTATACAGTTCGAATTTTTCAGGATAGAAACTTACAAGGTTATGGAGGATTAAATCCATGGCTTCCCACTGTGCATCCAGTGTGTGGGGTGCGGAATAGTAACATCTGGCTGGATATTTGTTCAGCAAATCTCTCTTTAAAATAATTTCATCAATATAGCCATCTGTAACCTCTATTGCATTCGGCGGATTTAAAGGAACCGCATTATTCGAGTACCTGTAAACATCGCTCTCACCAAATGGATAAGGGAAAGATGATAAATGATCAGCAGAGTCCATGGATCCACCCCCCTATTCAGAATTTTCTCTCTACTAATACTATATAAAAATCAGGACCCAAAATGAACTGAAAATATAAAATACGTATCTGATTGATTTAATAAAAATGATGTTTCGACATTTGAACTACATTATTGGAAACACTGACCAGCCTTTTGTTAAAATAGATTTAAAGATACCAAAAAAATTCTGTCATTTGATAGCATGTTATTTCCTTAACAAGTCCACAATAGATAAAGCCGGTATTTTGGAGACTATTAAACAAAATGACCTTATCACTTGACAAAATAACGAGTGCTATATGATAATAATTACCGAATTAGAATTATTCTAGTTTATTGAATAGTTAACTGATTAACCTCAGAGAACTATTTCACCAATAATCAAAACCAATTTTAAGGAGGACATTCATATGTCATTAATCGGCAAAGAAGTACTACCATTTACTGCACAAGCATTCCACAACGGAGAGTTCATCACTGTTTCTGAAGAAAACTTAAAAGGCAAGTGGAGCGTAGTTTGCTTCTACCCTGCAGACTTCACATTCGTATGCCCTACTGAACTTGAAGATCTTCAAAACCAATATGCAACATTAAAAGAAATGGGAGCAGAAGTTTACTCTGTTTCTACTGATACTCACTTCACTCACAAAGCATGGCATGACCACTCAGAAGCAATCGGTAAAATCGAGTACATCATGATTGGAGATCCTTCACAGAAGATTTCCCGTAACTTCGAAGTATTGAACGAAGAAGATGGTCTTGCTGAGCGCGGAACATTCATCATCGATCCAGACGGCGTGATCCAGACTGTCGAAATCAACGCAGGCGGAATCGGCCGTGACGCTAGCCAGGTTGTAAGCAAGCTTAAGGCAGCACAATACGTTCGCAACAACCCAGGTGAAGTTTGCCCGGCTAAATGGCAGGAAGGTGCTGCTACACTTAAGCCAAGCCTTGATCTTGTAGGAAAGATTTAAGGAGCAAGCTCCATGTTATTAGATGCGGAAATCAAAGCGCAATTAGCCCAATATCTTCAACTGATGGAGGGCGATGTGCTGCTAAAAGTCAGCGCTGGATCAGATGAAGTTTCACGTGACATGCTGGCTTTGGTGGACGAATTGGCTACAATGTCATCCAACATTAAAGTCGAGCATGCTGAATTGGAAAGAACCCCTAGCTTCAGTGTGAACCGGATCGGTGAAGAAACAGGGGTGACTTTCGCCGGAATTCCTTTAGGGCATGAATTCACTTCACTTGTTCTTGCTTTGCTCCAGGTGAGCGGCAGAGCTCCTAAGGTTGACCAGAAAGTCATCGAACAAGTTAAAAACATTCAAGGCGAATACCGCTTCGAATCTTATATCAGCTTAAGCTGTCACAACTGCCCTGATGTTGTACAAGCTTTGAACTTAATGAGCATCCTGAATCCTGGCATCACACATACCATGATTGACGGCGCAGCTTTTAAAGAGGAAGTTGAAAGCAAACAGGTCATGGCCGTTCCTACCGTATTTTTGAATGGCGAATCCTTCGGAAGCGGCCGTATGTCGATCGAAGAAATCCTCGCCAAGATGGGCAGCGGTCCTGATGCATCTGAGCTAAATGATAAAGAACCATACGATGTCCTTGTTGTCGGCGGAGGCCCTGCTGGCGCAAGTGCAGCCATCTATACGGCTCGTAAAGGCATCCGTACAGGGATCATTGCGGAACGCTTTGGCGGACAGGTGATGGACACTTTGGGCATTGAGAACTTCATCAGTGTGAAGCATACCGAAGGCCCTAAGCTCGTCGCAAGCCTTGAGGAGCATGTAAAGGAGTATGGCATTGATGTCATGAACCTGCAGCGTGCCAAGCGTTTGGAAAAGAAGGACCTTATTGAAGTTGAACTTGAGAACGGTGCTGTTCTTAAGAGCAAGACCGTAATCCTTTCCACTGGTGCACGCTGGCGCAATATTGGCGTACCAGGCGAAGCTGAGTTCAAGAATAAAGGGGTTGCTTACTGCCCTCACTGTGACGGTCCATTGTTCGAAGGAAAAGACGTTGCTGTAATCGGCGGAGGAAACTCTGGTGTTGAGGCGGCGATTGACCTTGCAGGTATCGTAAACCATGTAACAGTAATTGAGTTCAATCCTGAACTCAAAGCTGACGCAGTTTTACAAGATCGCCTCCGCAGCCTTCCGAACGTCACTGTCGTAATGAACGCTCAAACAAAAGAAATTACTGGAACTGACAAAGTAAACGGTATTACGTACATTGACCGTTCGACAGGAGCTGAGCACCATGTTGAATTACAAGGTGTATTCGTCCAAATCGGTCTTGTACCAAACACAGAATGGCTGGGCAATACGCTTGAACGCACTCGCTTCGGTGAGATCGTAGTGGACAAGCACGGCGCAACAGACCTGCCAGGCGTATTCGCTGCAGGCGACTGCACAGACAGCCCATACAAGCAAATCATCATTTCGATGGGATCAGGTGCCACCGCAGCATTGGGTGCGTTTGATTATCTCATCCGGAACTAAGAAAAGTCGCTTTGCTGCTTTATTGCAGTGGAGCGGCTTTTTTTTGATGCATCTTTACTCAATATTTTTTTGATTAATAGCAGAACATGAGAGATAAACTAAGTGGTAGCTTCTGGGGGAAAGGATGTAACTTGAATGGATTTTTTTCAAAGTCAGGAATCACTTACTGCCATTGAGTGGATTCTTCGAGCTGTTGTTGGTTTTTTCGTTTTATTAATCGTAACTAAAGCTCTAGGCCAAAGAGCCATCTCCCAATTAAGACCTCTGGATTTTGCCATTGCTTTAGTAATTGGGAACATTATTGCCCATCCCCTATCAGACGAACATCTAGGGTTAAAGGGATCAATAATTACAACCGTTTCATTATTGTCTTTTTATCTTGCAGGAATTTTTATGATCCTTAAATTTCCATGGTTTAGAAGGTTACTTAATCATCCACCAATTACCGTAGTTGAGAACGGAGAAATCCTTACTAAAGGATTGAAAAAAGCAAGGATATCCATTGATGTATTATTGGAAGAGCTGCGTGAGAGAACAATTGAAGATGTAAAAAAAGTAGCCATAGCGATTTGGGAGGCTGACGGAAAATTATCCGTTTTTTTAGATCCGAAATATGAACCACTCACACCAGCCTCAATGCAAATGCCAACAGAGCCATTCAATTTTCCAAGGACGATCATTAAAGAAGGGAAAATAAATTACAAGGTATTAAATCAAGTTCAGAAGGATGAAGGTTGGGTTGTTTCAAATTTAGAAAGGGTCTATCAGACAGAGGTGAAAAACGTGCTGCTTGCCACTCTGGATAGTAAAGACATCCTTAAAGTTTTTTTATATAAATAATCAAACCAGGACCTAAATCACCATAATGATTTCTTCTTGCTCTCCTTTACACACGTTGAATAGGGTTTCATGATATGGTCACTGCAGCCGACCTAACAGCGAAGAATAAAAAATAACCTTTAATCCAAGATGGATTAAAGGTTATAACAATAATATTTTTTTGAACACCTTGTTTCGGCATTTGCATTATCAACTATAGACTTTTACTTTTTCGTTTAAGCCCAGCGTCTTGGCTGTTGATTCATGAATCTCATGGAAAAGCTCTGGGTTGTCCACTAGTGACACACCATATGACGGAATCATTTCCTGTATTTTGGCTTTCCACGTAAACATATGCTCAGGGAAGCATTTTTCCAATACTTCAAGCATGACGTGTACGGCTGTGGATGCACCTGGAGATGCACCGAGCAGGGCAGCGATAGACCCGTCAGATGCGCTCACGACTTCCGTACCAAACTGAAGGGTTCCCTTGCCAACCTCAGTATCTTTGATAACCTGAACACGCTGTCCGGCTACCACGATACTCCAGTCCTCGCTTTTAGCGTTCGGGATAAACTCACGAAGTTCTTCCATCCGCTTTTCATGTGATAGCATGACCTGCTCAATCAGGTACTTTGTCAACGCCATTTCCTTCATCCCTGCTGCCAGCATCGTGATGACATTGTTCGGCTTTACAGAACCAATCAAATCCATGTTCGAACCCGTTTTCAGGAACTTTGGTGTGAAGCCGGCAAATGGTCCAAACAGCAATGACTTTTTGTTGTCGATGAATCTTGTGTCAAGATGCGGCACAGACATTGGCGGAGCACCGACCTTCGCTTTGCCGTACACTTTTGCATGGTGCTGCTCTACTACTTCCGGATTGTTGCAGACCATGAATAGTCCGCTTACAGGGAAGCCGCCGATTTGCTTTGACTCAGGGATACCGGTTTTTTGCAGCAATGGCAAGCTGCCGCCTCCGCCTCCGATAAAGACGAATTTGGCTTTATGATGTTCGATTTTGCCGCTATCAAGATCTTTCACCTTCACATCCCACGAGCCGTCGTTCGTACGTTTGATATCTTTGACACTATGCTTATAGTTAATCTCGACATTTTTTTTCTTCAAATGGTCAAACAGCGTGCGTGTTAACGCACCAAAATTGACATCCGTTCCAGAATCGATTTTTGTTGCCGCAATCGGCTCTTTTGATGTGCGGCCATCCATTACAAGCGGGAGCCATTCCATCAATTTTTCAGGGTCTTCGGTATATTCCATCCCCTCAAACAAAGGAAGAGGTGAAAGCGCTTTAAATCGTTTTTTCAAAAACGATACGTTTTTCTCGCCTTCTACTAAGCTCATATGTGGAATTGGCATGATAAATTCATGCGGATTGTGAATAAGGTTGCTGTTTACAAGATATGACCAAAACTGTCTTGAAAGTTGAAACTGTTCATTCGTTTTAATCGCTTTGCTAATATCAATGGATCCGTCCGGTTTCTCAGGTGTGTAGTTAAGTTCACAAAGTGCAGCATGACCAGTACCGGCATTATTCCACTCGTTAGAGCTTTCTTCTCCAGCGGCAGCAAGCTTCTCAAACACTTTGATTTCCCATTCCGGTGCTAACTCTTTCAGTAAGGCTCCCAATGTCGCACTCATGACTCCGGCACCAATTAAGATAACGTCTGTTATATTCTGTGAGTTGCTCATAATAACCTTCCTTGTCCCCTTTATTTGCAAAAAGAGCAGGCATCACTCCACAGGTGGCACAAAATACTGGCTTCACCCCGGAACGCACCTTTTTCCGTCCTAATTAAACCATAACATAATCTATTATAATGATTAATATATCAAAATATCTACTATTATCTGATAATTATAAACCATTTTATGCTGGTAAAAAAGCAGAACCCCTTCCGAATTACACAAAAAAACGAAAACCAAGGCCTGAACTCGCTTTTTAATGGGGCTAAGTCCTTGGTTTCTGATATTTACAGGAAGGTCAACTTAAATACTTTCTCCAGAACCCCCGGCTCTTCTATACCTCTTCCTGAACATATTCGTGGTAGTGATGCTTATTAATCCTGTGAATATCGTTCCGATCGTTTTCAGAAGATCGACTTTATATTTTTTATAAAAGTCGATGATATCCCAAAATGCTTCTTTGTTATTGAGCATATAGATTGCTATGAATATCAGGATGATTAAGGATACACTACCCAGAGCAATTACGACTTTCCAGAAGTTCAAACGGAAATCTTGTTTTCCGATCTGGTCTTCATATTCATCGTTCTTGGCCATCAATTGGTCATTCCTGACCACCAGCTTTTGTTTTTCTTCCTCTAATTCTACTTTCCTTCCTTGTTCTTCTTTTAGCTGCTTCTCCAGCTCAACATTTTTCTGATTCAAGATTGTGATGTCTTTTCTGTAATCCTCAATAATGGACAGTGCCGTTTTATTGTCGACGATTTGATTACCTGTCTGAGAGTAGCTAACCAGGGATTGAACCATTTCCGTTACAGGAATGTCCATTAACTCTTCAAAATTTAAAATGGCACTTACACATTTTAAAGTGGTGTTCGCCTTGTTGTCCCAATAGAACTGGTTATCTGCTCCTTGTTTGGATAGTTTCTGCATGATAATGATCGTTGGGAAAACCAGATTTTCGATTGTTTTCTCAAAATCCTTCGTGTCTGTCTCATGTTCTTTTAGAATAATCAGCGCTTCGAGCAGTAAATTGACGATCGTTGCGGAGATAGAAATATCGATCCATAGATCTTCCTGATTTCTTTTTGACTCCAAGGCGGTTACAAACTGCCTGATCAGGTGGATGTCTTTTAATAAAATGGCTGCTTTGATGCAATGGATCATCTCAATTTCATTAAAACTGTTTACATCTCGATTGTAGATCAGCCTTCTCAATTGTTCGGTTGCAAATTCCGCCTCCAACTCCAGCTCTAAAAAGGTATTACAGGCTACAATACATTCAGAATCTATTTCATCCCCACTTATTAACGACTGCTTTATCCAGTTGATGGTGTTTTGAGAGTGCTCTTGATTTACACCATAAGTAGCCCGCAGCCATAATAAAGCAGAAGTTGGGACTAACAGGCCAAGATAGGAGTCCGTAGTCACACTGTCCAGGATTGGCTGAACCAAATCCTTTGTAAATTCTGTATAGGCAACGTTTTGATCTTCCAATGCCTTATGTATCTTTAAAGTATCGACAGAATTCCAGAAGCTATCATCAATTAATTTTCCTTCTTTAAGAATGCTATGAATCTTAATTTCTGTGTCCTGAAGGATTTTTAGTGCCGATTTTTCCCTTCCGGCTACAAAAAATTGTTTTAAGCTTTTTTCATTGGATTCAATCCCAATATATTTTACTTTCCCTGACGTAATAAATGGTTGAAGAAAAACATCGATTCCCTTTATTAATTCGTCCTTTTCTTCATTTGCAGTATTTGAATTGGTAGGACCCAGAACAATAATGGAGTGGGTCCCCTGGTGGATTTGTTTTTTCAGTTCTTCAATTTTCCCATTGGAAAGTTCATATTCCTGATAGCGATAATTAAGCGAATTTAACGTTTCAATGAAGAATTCAAAAGCCATGCTCTTACTTGCTTTATCCCTTATGATTGCTGTATTGCATTTACCATCGATCACAAACTTGACTAAATTTTTTAGTAAAACCGTTTCTTTTTGCCAATCAAGATTTAAAGAAGAAATCACCGCGCGGTACTTGGATGTTTCCCTCGTAGCCAGGAGCAATGCCCTGCTTGATTGATGATTGTCCTCATCATGCAAAAGGATTTCCCAGTCAGCAGTCGATTCAGAATGGTCCAGATAGTGCCAATACAAACCCTTCATTTTACTGCAATATTGTTTAAGTTCATCCAGGGACACGGTATTTGGGTAATGAAAAAGAGGATGAATTTCTGATAATCTTGTACTCTTTATATCCCCGCTGATTGCCTCCTCTTTTCTTCGAACAGCCTTTGGCGATTCCATTGGCAGAAATTCAAACGAAGGGAACGGTTCATAAAAATTTTTGGGTATTGAATTCAACTGGTGAAGGATCAAACATCCTTTTCCCTGAGAAAGAAAACCATCAAAAATTTGCTTGAACCCCTCAGATCCAACTTCATCCTTAATCGTTTTCTCACTTAATGAATTGGATGAAAAAATAACAGCAGAAATCTCCCGATCAGTAAGATCATGCCTAAGCCTCGAAATATTATGGGCAGTATATAGAATAATATCTTCCGGGTTAATGAAATCAAAACTCTCTAGTAAAGGACGGATGTCCGTTTTAGTAGAATAGGACATATAGACCTGGCTTTGAATAAGTGCGATTTTTCCCAAACGATCACCCTTTTCAGGTTTAAAAGTATATGTATATTTTAGCATAAAACTTTCCCATTTATTTCTATATTCAAAGGTTTTATGAGTTACATAAAAAAGATTGCTCATTGAGCAAGAAACAGGAAGAATCATTTCTACTGGAAAATAATACATACCCATTTTATTAATGGGTAACCTACTTTACAAAGGGAAAGAAATTAAATATGAAGGAATTCAAAAATGGATAGTCAAGTGCGAAGACCTCTTATAAAAATTGGCACATTCGGCATTACACATTTGAAACTGCAGAATCCATACATGGTTGCCTGGTGGTCTGCTGTTTTTCCTGGTTTTGGGCACTATTTACTTAATCAGTATTTACGCGGAACATTATTAACCCTATCTGAAGTAATCATAAATACTTTAGCTCATATTAACGAAGCAATGGTCTATTCTTTTTGCGGGCAGTTTGAACTTGCAAAATCAGTGCTTGAACCCAAATGGGCTTTCGGATATCTTGTCATCTATTTAATTGCGATAGGAGATAGTTTTCGATCAGCCATTTACCAAAATAAGCTTTATCATCTGGCAAGATTGGAGAATAAAAAAATTTCTTGTTTGAATATTTCTCTGTCTGAAATTCAATACCTTGAAATGAAAAGCCCTATCCTTGGAGCCGTTTACTCTTTCTTCTTCCCAGGTTTAGGGCAATTATATAACCATCGGTTTGGACTTGCTTTCTATGCGATGTTTTGGTGGTGGGTTTATATCAGTTTGTCAAGAACGCACGAATCTCTCTTAATCCTTTTTCATGGTCAGCTTGATCAATCTATTTCCATGCTCCAACCACATTGGCTTTTATTTATGCCATCTGTTATGGGCGGCTCCATCTACCATGTTTACCGTACCACCATTGAACACAATCAACTTTTTCTGATCGAGCAGCGCCAACACCTTTCCAATCGATACCAGAAGACCAAACTTCGAATTTTTCCCTAAGCAGGTGCTTGTCCATGTTGATCTTCGGCATATTTGAACAATCAATCGAATTAGAGCAAGCATTAGCTGAATTAGAGAGCAACTCCATTTTAAGAGAGCATATCCTCGTTGTGTTCATGGATTCCAACAATGAGATACGTCGTCATAAACCAAATGAGCCACATGCATTTGAAATAGGGATCGCCAGTGGGACTGGGGGAGCAGTTATTGGAGCAAGCACTGGTTTTGCACTTAGCCTTGGTCCAATCATTTGGGGTCTTATTGGCGCGGGAATTGGATTTGCAATAGGACTGATTGCAAACCTTTTGTTTAAAAAACTGAAAAACCACACCAGTCAAACGGAAAACACTCATGAGGTTACGGTCGTTATTCAATGCCAGGAAACCCAGATTCACCTTATTAGTGAAGTTTTATGGAAATACCAGGCTCTTTCGGTTGGGTATTCTGACCAATAATCATAACATCCATCCTCACAATTAGATGTATAAACTCCTTAATGATCAGGCCGAAAATTCTATATACTAAAGAAAACCCCTTAAAAATTAACTGTTTTAAGGGATTTTCATTTTAATGACTGATTATTTCTTTTGTATCCTAAAACCTTAATTAACATGTGGTATGGTTCAGCGTAATAAATCTAAATGGAAACTTTTTACCTCGCATCTTAAAGTGTTAAATAAATCTAAAATACATTTCCTGTTTTTATGATGTTTACCTTTACAGTCGGTTCAAAATAAACATTTTTATATTCATCTTCCCAATTGATTTTCTTCCATAATTTCGGGTGAAAACTAGAAATTTGTCTTCCAATTCCCAGCGCATCACAATTGGCTTGTAATAAAGTGTTTGTTATTTCCTTTGCTTGTTTGGTTAATTCATCCGATAAATCTTTATTTAGTTTTTTGATATTAAGTTCTTTATTAAAATCTTGAGGATAACTGCCTACTTCCACACTCATCTTAACATCAATTTTACAAATGATTTTATCATCCTTATCCACCAGGACTTCTAAGTTTCGACTCAAATTTATTGTATCAAAAGAGATGGATCGGCCATTGCCTTCAGGTTCGAGCATTAAAGCCATTTTGTTTGTCTTGTCTAATTGATTCATTAAGGATAATAACAAACTGCTTTTTTCTTTTGATAAGGTTGTACCGGTATATTGATCATTGTGAAATAGCGCAACTCCTGCTGCTTGAATTTTATTTCCCTCTACTTTTTCAAGATAAGGCAAAATCATATCTTTACCAGGATCCAGTATTTTTTTCCACACTGAAAATGTAGTTTCTTTCGGTATGACCGTATCCGATTCCGCTCCATTTAGCAGTTGTAAGATGACAAATGCAATCGGGCTTTTTTCTTTCTCCATGGAAAGAAGATCTTTCGCTTTGCCTTTACTTATGACAATTTTGGAAGACATATAGGAATCCATATCACGGTAAAAAAACTCAATAAAAGGGTGAATCCCTTTTTTGGCTATTTCTTCACCTATAATTACAACGTGCGCTTTACTCGCATCAATTTCACCAATAATTTTACTATCTAAATCTATTCCTAAACCAACCGGGGTTTGTCTTACTGCTTCGACCAATTCATCTTGTATTTCAAATTGTCCTCCCCCCTTACTTTGTATGTTTAATACTCGAATGGCTGATTCAATTTTTCCCTCTTCAGTTATATCTACACTAATTCCGTTCACTAGCGTTCGATTCACAAGAAGTTGCTGGTCCCAACAGCCAGTCAATATATTGAGGGTAATAAATAAAGTTATAAAGAGCATTTTTCTCAAGTGGGTTCACTACTTTCATGCTTTTTAAAAAGAAAAGACAGGATTAAAAGTAAAGTTGGGATGATAAAAACAACCAAATAGTTTAAATAAGAAACATATGTATTAAAAAGAGTAATAATCACATCATCATGTGGAATCAATGTAATCAAAAAGATAATAAATCCATTAAACAAGACTGCCTTTTTGTAATTCTTTTTTTCTACATTCATACTTTTGCTGGCAAAAAATAAGTACGCAATAATGGAGTTAGCCATTGGAACAATCCATATCGACAGGAAAATTAGATCCACCCGATCCACCATATTATAAGTTATTCCTCTAAGTAAATTTAAAATGGGTTCTCTCATTTGTGCCAACTGATCTGGACTGAAACTGATTAGTGTAAGAAAGATAAAGTAGGTGTAAAAAAGGGTAATAAAAATATTGGCCAATGATATTGTCTTTACTACTCCTTTTTTATTTTGAATAATGAATGGAAATATAAATAGCAATCCTTCAAAACCCAACATCGCAAGAAGAGAATTCTTACTTCCAATTAAAATATTCATGAATCCAGAACTGCCGATTGGCAGAATGTATTGAAACTCTTTTGGAGTAAACCAATTTAATAAAGAAGTAAACAATAATAATATGATTAAGGAAGTTGCCAGGACAAAGAATCTGGCAATGATTCTTAAATCACTAATCGTTAAATAAATACAAGCGGCAAGGATGAGTAAGGCTATGATCCAATCAGGAGTCAACGGCAGTAACCATAAGTTAATGATTTTAATAAATAAAATACTGGCTAGACCTCCGACAAGGATGAAATTCAAATAGATAAAAAGGTTAAACACCCTCCCTAAAAAACGTCCGACTATCATATGAGTGATCTCTGTATAAACAAGATTTGGAAATCGTTTTAGCAGCTGCCAATAGACAACGAGCATGATTTGCACACCCACACCTGCAATCAACGTAGAAATCCAGGCGTCTCCGTTAGTAGTCTTATGCACGACATTCGGTAATGATAAAAGACCTACGCCAATTTGGCTTTGAATTAATATAAAAAACACCTGAAATTTTGTTATGGAATTATTTTTTCTCATCATTTCTTCTTCCACGCCCTTGTTTGCCCTTGTTGATTTGCGTAAGCTGGTTTTGCGTCAGTCGGTCGAGTATTCATTTTCCATAATGGAAGTCTTAGCAATGAATCCTTTAATCCTTCTTTCTTTAATGGAGCTAAAGGTGAAAAATAAGGCGTTCCAAAGGAATCTAATTTACACAAATGCATAAATATCAACATTAACACTAATACAATCCCAAAAAAACCAAATAAAGATGCAGCGACCATTGTCGGGAAACCTAATAACCTAGCACTTGTTCCCATCTCAATCATTGGAGCCACAAATGCGGCAATAGCCGTAAAGCCTATAACGACGATCATCATATTTGATACGATATGGGCATCTACTACAGCAGTCCCAATAACTAATCCTCCTACTATTCCAATTGTTTGAGCGATAGGTGAAGGCAGTCGAATGGAAGCTTCTTTTAACAGTTCTAAAATGATTTGCATCGCTAAAGCTTCGACTAATGGAGGAAATGGAACATATTCTAATGAAACCCTTATTGAGTATAGAATTCCAATTGGAAGCACTTCAGAGTGGAACGAAACGATTGCTATATAGGTAGCAGGCAAGCTAATCGATACAATAAAACTTAACATGCGGATTAGTCGGAAGAAAGAACCAACTAACCATCTGCTATTATAATCATCTGGTGTTTGATAAAACGCAAAAAACGTTATTGGGACAATCATCACACGCGGATTACCATCAATAATGATCGTGACTTTCCCTTCTGTTAAATAAGACACCGCTCTGTCTGGTCTTTCTGTAGCCAATATATGGGGAAAAGGTGAAAAAGGATGATCTTCAATAAGATCCTGTAATTCACCAGTTGTATAGAGCTGATCAATTTCGATTGATGTTAATCTCCGTTCCACTTCGTTAATAAGCTCTGTATTTGCAAGATTATCTAAATAAAGCATTCCGACCTTCGTTTGAGTAAGATTTCCGATTGTAAAATATTTGATCTTTAATTGTGGACTTTTAATCCTCTTTCTTAAAAGATGCAAATTTGAACTAATGCTTTCAACGAATCCATCATGAGAACTTTTGATGTTCCGCTCATTAATAGGCTCTTGAATAGACCTTCCTTCTATTCCTCCTACTGATGCCATAAAAGCCTGGGAATCATTTTCTAGTAAAATTACACAGAATCCATCTAACAGGTTTTTTCCTGCTTCTGAAATCATTGAAGTCATTTTTAGTTCTGCAGCAAGAACAGCATTTTTAATATCACCGGTCTTCACATCTAAAATAGGGTCAATAACAGAAGATTGGAGAAGTTCCTTGTTCAACATCGAATCAATGTAAAGAATGGCACATTTCTCGTCATTAAATATCAGTTCTTTTTTCAATAAATCTTCTGTATGGCAAAAATGTTTTTGTAACTTTCTTATATTCTCTTCAATATCATTGGACAGTTGTCCTACTTCACTTGAACGGCTAGATAAAGATGAATTCTGTTTAAAGAAACTCATTCCTGAAAAACTCCTTAAATGCCAGATATTCACTATTATTTCCTTATCTTGCACTCATATTCCAAAGAAGTATAGGGACACCTCTTCTGCTTGCTTACTGTGTTAACAAAACAAAAATAAAAAAAGTTGAACCTAAGAAGTGGTTCAACTCAATATTTTTTAATAAGTTCGGTCAGTAAGGGGATCAAAATTTAATTTATCTTTTTATACTTATTTACTTATAGTACGGTTAGATCCAATGAGGTACGTTAAGGTTTTTTGCATCTACCTATGTGTCTTTTTGCAAGATTTCTCATGTTGAAGCAGCCATTCTTTTCTCCACAGACCTCCTGCATAACCAGTTAGTTTCCCATTAGAGCCGATTATTCTGTGACAAGGAAGGACAATGCTCAACTTGTTTTTTCCATTTGCACTCCCTACAGCTCTGATAGCTTTTTCATTCCCAATGGAAATGGCAATATCCTTATAAGATCCCGTTTTAGCGTAGGGAATTTCTTTTAAAGCTTCCCATACAGTTTTTTGAAAGTCAGTCCCTTCAATTTGATAAGGGAATGTAAATTCATGGCGAGCTCCTTTAAAATATTCGTCAAGTTGGGTATAGCATTCTGCTAAAACCTCAGGCGTTTCAGCATGTAATAAATTCCCCTTTTTTTCGTCTTCAGAGAACATAATTGAACTGATCACTTTATCAGTACCGATTATTTCTATCACGCCAATCGGTGATTCATAGTCTAATTTATGTATTCTTGTCATATAAGGACCTCCAAAGATAAAAGGTGGCATACGCTTGCCAGCCTTCCCAATTTTCTGCATATTCCTCTATTTCTTCAATAGTCGGTTTCCTCTCAAGACCTAATAAATTCTTTAATGCATTATGAAGGCCGACATCTGAGACTGGGAAGGAAGAGTTGTAGTGCAGGCATTTCATCATCACATAATCTGCCGTCCATGCTCCGATCCCTCTTATCATCATTAATGATTTTCGTATTTCCTGAAAATCTTTTTTCTGAAGCAATAACTCTTTTGATAATTCGCCATTTGTCATAGCTTTCGCAATGCCAATGATATATTCAGCCTTCCTGCTAGTAAATTGAAGTTTCCTTAAATCATCTAAGTTTTGTGAAGCTATTTTTTCAAATGAGGGAAATAACCAAAACATTTCCCCTTTAAATGTCAGGCTTTCGCCATATTGTTCAACGAAGCGTTTTTTTAAAGTATAAGCAAATGTTAAATTAATTTGCTGTCCCATAATCGCCCATACGAGCGCTTCAAATAAATCAGGAATACACATAATCCGTAGTCCATAGTATTTTTGAGCAAGATTCTTCAAAACTTTATCCTGATTAGCTGCTTGATAAAATGATTCTAAATCCTGATCTAAATCAAACCATTCCCAAATATACTCCGCTGCTTTTTTGCGAAAGTGTATGGATGGCGGGCCTATTGGAAATTCAACTTTTATGACATTATTAATGAATCCAATCTTACATAAAATCAAAGATTCTTTAACTTTTATCAGTTTATAAACTGACCCCTCTTTAATTTGATGAAGGACTTCCAGTTTTGACCTGTCTAAAAAAATTAAACACTCTTCAAAATTAAATTCCTTAGGAGGATAAATTTCTATATAAGATTCATGATCAATCCAATTCATTTAGGTGGTCCTTTCGATATTCACTAGGTGAACAATGTTTTAAACTTCGGAACACTTTATAAAAATTAGAAGGACTCTGAAATCCCACCTCATAGCAAATCTCAAGGTTCGTCAAGGTTGTGCTTTTAAGAAGGTGAACTGCTTTATCGATGCGTATTTTTTCTAAATAAGTACGTGGAGTCTCTGAGGTTTCTTGTTTAAACAAGCGTTCTAAATAATAAGGGCTTAAACCAACTTGATTCGCAATATCTTTTAATATCAAATTTTGCTTATAACGATTGATCAGGAACGTAATGACATTTCTGACAACCTCAATATGCGGGGAATGCTCAACTTCTGGCTGACATCTTTTGCAAGCGCGAAAACCCGCTTTTTCAACTTCATGAATGTCATAATAAAATTCTACATTTATCTTTTTGGGTTTTCTTGATCTGCAGGAAGGACGGCAGTATATTTTCGTTGTTTTAACTGCTGTAAAAAATTGACCATCATATTTACGATCACACGCGATGATTTTCTCCCACATCTCTTCGAATGAAAGACTGATATTAGCCATGACACTCCACTATCCTTTCTGTACTAGTGCTAGTCCACATACATATGGGAAGTATCCATACACTCTACTAAATCACGAGCATTCTTTTCTAGAAAAGAAATCACTTTTTCAGATAGAGCATTTCCAAAACTAACTGGTCGTATCAATAGCTTTGAAACCTCTTTTTTCTAACGTTAAGATGGAAAGCAAATCCTTGTCGTTTCCTAGAAGTAATATTTCCTCTGAAGCATACATCTCATTGTATTCTCGAATCATTTTCTTTTTTCCTTCTAATGTTATTGGACTTATTTTAACAAGTATCCGACAACCATTTCGTCCTCATTCTTGCTCTTATGGTCTGTGATTAAGAGAAAATAAAAAAGTGAAGCTATATTGCTCCACTTTACATGTTTATTTCACTGGTTAAAAATATTAAAAAAATAATAACCAGAAAAACCCTATTTATTTATGGTACGGTTCCCCCCGATTAATCCGAAAAGCCCGATAAACCTGCTCCACTAAAATAAGCCTCATCAGCTGATGCGGGAATGTCATTTTCGAAAACGACAATTGCTCGTCTGACCTCTTCAAGACTTCGTCGCTCAGTCCGAGTGATCCGCCGATCACGAAGGCAATTTTGCTTTTGCCGTAGGTGCCGAGTTTATCGAGAGTTTCTGCGAGTTCTTCGGAGGATTTTAGCTTGCCGTTGATGGCGAGGGCGATGACATATGTATCCAAACCGATTTTTGAAAGGATTCGTTCTCCTTCTTTTTGCTTTACCTGGATCATTTCAGTGTCACTTAGTTCTTCCGGTGCTTTTTCATCGGGTACTTCGATGACTTCTATTTTTGCATAACTTCCAAGCCTTTTTAAATATTCATCGATTCCTTGTTTCAGGTATTTTTCTTTTAATTTGCCAACCGTTACGATTGAGATATTCACAGTTACCCCCACTTTACAAACAGATTACAAACAGTTTACAAACAAGCTATCCACAGTAGTTATCCACATATTCACATCGATATCCACATTTAGTAGGCGATCATTCGTTCGCCACAATATATACAGCAGGTTGTCCACAGTATCCACAGATAAACTCCGACTTATCAACAGACTCCAGCTTCAGTAATTGGGGTGCTGTTTCAAACTCATCAACCGCTTCATCCAGCGCCAATTCTACATGTTCCCCGCAGCAATACTTCATTTTGTTCCATCCCTTCAACAAATTTATTTAAATTTATCATTTGCTAAAATTCACTTTTAATTTATCCACAGAGACCATTTTAACATATGAAAAGCGCAAGCGCCTTGGTCAGCCCCGACAAGCGTTGGAGGGCCGACCGGTGAAGTCGCTCTTTGACATCATCGGAGGGACCGAAATCGAAAAGTATAGCCGACTGTCCAGAAACGCAGAAACTGGAGACTCCGACAAAGAAGCGCTTTTTGCTTCTGCGGGCGGAGTTGAAGTTTCGGAGTTTCTAGGAGGCGACACTAGACAAACGTCTCGAGCTGCTCTAAGCTAACGCTTCTCGCAAGATACTCGAGGAAGCTATTTCAAGGATGAAAACTGGCTAGGCGCTGGAGCTGGACAATTCTCGAAGTGACTGATACTTTCCTATCGCAAAAAAACAGGAAGCATTTCGCCTCCTGTTTTCGTATCCACACCTCTATAATGTTTCTCCGCCTAATTTCAATGTTGTTTCTTCAAGCTGGCCATTACGATAATATTTAATCTGCATATCATCGCCGACCTTCTTTTTATTGTAAAGGTGTTTACGCAAATCAACGACATCGCGGATTTCTTCTCCATCCATTTCGACAATGACGTCGTACTCTTTCAAACCAGCCTGATCTGCCGGTGAATTTGGCTCGACACCTCTGATGGCGACACCATAGTTCACTTCCTTTGGCAGCTTTAGCGTATTCTGCTGGTGGTAGGCTGAGATTTCATTTACAGAAGCCAGCTCAACGCCCATGAATGGCCTTTGCACCTCTCCGGTCTTCTCTAAGTCATCAATGATCGGAGCTGCATAATTGATAGGGATGGACAGTCCGATTCCTTCAACAGCACTCTGGGCAATTTTCATTGAGTTAATGCCAATCACCTGTCCCTCGATATTGATCAGTGCTCCCCCGCTGTTTCCTGGGTTAATGGCTGCATCTGTCTGCAAGACTTCTGCCTGCCAGTCAGGAGTTCCATCCTGGTTGATATCGACTGGGATCGCTCGTTCCAGTCCAGAAATAATGCCCTGGGTAACCGATCCTGAAAAAGTAAGGCCAAGAGGATTACCGATGGCGATCACTGGTTCACCAGGTTTCAGCTTATCAGAGTTGCCAAATTCCGCAATAACCTTAATTTCCTCTGCAGGTACCTCCAACACAGCAAGGTCCGTCCATATATCGCTGCCTAAAAGCTTGGCAGGGATTTTTGTCCCATCACTCAGGCTGACCTCCAGGCTGGAAGCGTCCGCAACAACATGATGGTTTGTGACAATATAAGCTTTGTCTCCAGCCTTCTTATAAACGACACCAGATCCCGTTCCTCCTGATTCCTGGTTTTGGCCCCAGAAGCTCGTGCTTTCCTGTATATTCGTGATGCCAACTACAGCGTCACCCGCTTTGTCGACAGCTTTGGTAATTTGTGTATGCACATCAATCGAGACATTTCTTGTATCTGTTGTGCTTTCTTCAGAATCAGCTGACTCCTCATCCGTAACAGCTGCTTGATTGTTCGGCTCAATTTTATATGGCAGCACATCAAAGTTAGATAATACGGGAATCGAGAAAATCACCAATAATGCCCCAATGATTGCGCCTGCCAGGCTGGCCACGAAAAAGCCGCCTTTCCTGCCGTTCTGCGGTTTATACCGGCTTTGATAATCCTGATCATAATAACCCAATGTCCACCAATCCTTTCATAGAACAATAGAATCGTTAGTTATCCTTATATTGATTATTATACTATCAGATATGCTAATGTCTAAATCGTAAGCTCTTAGCTAAATTCAGCCTGCAGCTATTTGTTTTTATAAAAGAAAAGGAGCAAAAGCAAATCTTGTCAGATGCCTTTACTCCTTTACCTTTAAAAAATTGCTTATAAACTAAATCGCCGTCAATGCTGTCGGAGTTTTAGGATCTGTATCGATCAAATCAAATTGTTCTCCCACAATGATGCCTCTGCCCTCAAGTGTTTGGGTGACTGACATCCTTGCGAGGTCCTTCATATTATTATCGAGGCTTAAATGGGCAAGATAGATCCGTTTTGTGTTATCCCCGGCCACTTCGCTCATCGCGACTGCGGCATCTTCATTCGAGACATGGCCATAATCACTCAGGATCCGGCGCTTGACGCTCCACGGATATCTTCCCATCCTCAGCATCTGGACATCATGGTTGCTTTCAAACACATATGCATCAGCATTCGAGATGATTCCCTTCATCCTGTCGCTGACATAGCCTGTATCCGTAATGAGCACCAATTTCTTGCGGTCTTTATGGAACACATAAAACATCGGTTCTGCGGCGTCATGCGATACACCAAAAGATTCAATATCCAGACCGCCAAAGGTTTTCACCGTTTCCATATCAAAGCTGAATTTCTGTTCAAGCGGGACTTCCCCGATCAGCCCGTCCATCGCTTTCCATGTCTTTTCATTCGCATAGATTGGCAGCTTATACTTACGGGCAACGATTCCTATGCCTTTTATATGATCGCTATGTTCATGCGTCACTAATATTCCAGAGAGGTCTTTCATATCACGGCCTATTTGCTTAAATAAAGCCTCCATCTGTTTGCCGCTCAATCCGGCATCCACTAAAAAGGATTGGCCCTCCGTCTCCACATAGATCGCATTTCCCGTACTCCCGCTGGCGAGAACACTAAAATGCAAACTCATATCTCTTCACTCCGTAATTTTATTTTCTCCGTCCGTCAACGGGATGACCCGGCCTTCAAATGCATGGACAAAAAGGTTTTCCTTGCCGTTGACTTCAATCCTCCACGTAGGCGTGACGACATGGGAGGCTGTCAATGAAACAAGTGTTGAGTATCCCAGTTTAACATCAGTGATCTTGCTCTTTGGCTTCAATAAACCCTTCTTATAAAGAGTTTCCATCGCTCTTAATGGGGTCAGCAGTTCTTCTTCATCTGAAAGTTCATCGATGATTTCCAAATACGTTTGCTTATAGGAAGTCACTTCATTATTTTCATTGAAGTAGAACGTTAATTTTGCATTGCTGTTATAGTAGAAAGTCTTATTGTCGTATTCCTGATAGTAGGTAATCGTCCGGGCTTCATCATCTTTAGACCAGAACTTATACTGTTCACCAGCAAATATGTTCGCTTTGATGAAATTCGTCAGCTCTGCTGGCTGAAATTTATTCGTCAGCTTGAGCGATTTTCCAAGCTTAGCTTCTATCGATGTCCCGTCACCGAGGCTGATGGATTGCTCTTTCATTTTTTCAAGTTCTTCAGTTGTGAACACTTTCGTCCTGACACTTAGGTAATGCTCTTTTTCTTTTATTTCAGGAAGTTCATTGTAGCGGATATCGTCATTCTTAAGCCGCTCTTCCAATGTCGCTTCCTTCACGATTTCATACTGGGCAGCATCCCTTGTGTTCATGAACTGGTAAACCAGGTAGATATCCAGGGCGAGGAAGGTCAGAATGAAGATTGTTTTAATTCTACTCCAATCCATTCTTGAATCCCTCCTCCCAGATCAGCTGGCGCCATTCCTGATCGTATAAGTAAAACCAGCCTGGCTCCAGAAGGATGATGGAATCTTCAGGTCCCTGCACCATATAGTAGCCTGGCATCATGTTTTGCAGCAGTTCTGGTTTGAAATCCTTCTTTTGATTCAAGTATTCCAGTGCTTCATATCCTGATGGAAGTTTCTTCGTGACGACATCAGGATTCAATGGCAGCTCTAAATGAAATCCAGGGCGAATATACCGGCTGATTTCTGATTGCCTCCACTGCTGGTAAATCTCCGACATGCCAGACTGGTTGAATACAGGATACCCTTCCTTGCTATAGAGCCTGAACATCACATTCTGGTTAAAATCATCCTTGTATACATATCGATATGCCTCAGTCCAGCCGCCATGGCCATTTACAAATTCAATGCTTCGTTGAAGGATGTTATTGGTACCAATTACCGCGTCACGGTTCCGGACAGGATTCACATAGGAAATCATATTCGTTTCTGTGTTAACGGTCATCTTACTTGCATCATCAGTATACTCCTCAATCCCTTCACCCACGCTCCGCTGTACAAAGCTCGGATCTTTGAACAAAGCATCCTTGAACTGTTCCGAATCCAGTGGATTTTGATAGTAGGTGTACTTCACCATTTTTATTGCTTCAGTTGGCAAATACATCCGCTTAATGCCAGAAACAGTATGCATGAAATAAGGTGTCAGCCTTCCTGCTGTCTCATAAAATTTAGTTGTGAATTCATTTATATACGAAGGGCTGACATTGCTTTCATAAACTTCCTGGTTTCTTTGCGAATAAAAATAGACGATGCCCTCCTGCTTTTGCTGAGTATCGGTATTGATGATGATGCGGTCAAAATCAAATTTTGGCAGATCTCTTTCGTCAATGTTCAATACCCTTTTGTATAGTTCGATCGGAACTTCATCAGGGAATATAACTTCGACATTCGCTCCGTGAGCGATTTTTTCGTTAAAATCGGTGATTCGTCCTGGAGATTTTTTTACATCAAAATACTTCCACTTGGAAATGGCCGAAATGATATCTTCAATATATCCATTGCCAACCGAACCAAATTGCTTATCATCAATATGGTAAATAATCTGGTGCGGCTTTACGATTTTCTTTAGTTCACGTTGTGTTGAAATGCTTACCTCTCCAATTGTCTCTGGATTTTCAACGCTTTCATAATTGGGTTGATAAGTCCAAATATTCCAAGTCAAAATACCGCTGAGAACTGCGAGAAACGTTAATATCACTGTTTTAATATTTTCATATGTCATGACCAATCATCCTCTGTACTCCGGTCATAAGGAAGGATAAAATGAATCGTCGTCCCTTTTCCCTCCACGCTTTCTGCCCAAATCTTACCGCCATGGGCATTAACCATTTCTTTCGCAATCGCAAGCCCCAGTCCAGTTCCGCCAAGTTTCCGCGTCCTGGCCTTGTCCACACGGTAGAAACGGTCGAAAATTTTATCAAGATTATCTTTCGGAATGCCAACACCTTCATCTGAAATGCTTACCATTATCTGATCATCGGTTTCCTTCGTCTTGAACGTAATCGTCCCACCCTCTGGGGAATATTTCATCGCATTCGAGATGATATTATCCAGCACCTGGGTAATCTTGTCCTCATCAATCTCTACAAATACAGCATCATTCTGGATATTCCTTATGAACGAAACATTTTGATTCTTCGTCATCTCAAAACGGTCAATGATCCGGTTGAAAAAGACCGGGAAATTGACCCATTCCTTTGAAAGGCGGTAATCGACACTGTCCATTTTGGAAAGCTGCAGCAGATCATTTACGAGACGAATCATCCGTTCTGTTTCTCCACGAGTTGTCTCCAGGAAGTTTGGAGCGACTTCTTCATCCCTCCAAGCACCTTCAGCCAGAGCCTCCAGATAACTGCGCATGGTTGTCAATGGAGTTCGCAGTTCGTGCGAAACATTCGCTACAAATTCCCGTCTTTCCAAATCGATTTTTTCCTGTTCGGTAATATCATAAAGAACTGCAATCAAGCCGTTCACAAAACCGCTTTCCTTTTGGATGACCGAAAAATTCGCCCGAAGTATGAAAGGCTTGCTTTTTGTACTGTAATCCAGGACGATCGAATCTTTTTCCTCGAGCAAGTCCTCGAAAGCATAGTTTTCATCTAGTCCAAGCACTGACACCAGCGGCTGAGACAGCACTGTTTCACGTGAAACACCCAGCATGTCTGAAGCAGGTTCATTAATTAAGATAATCCGGCCTTTGCGATCCGTCGAAATAACACCATCTGTCATATAAGAAATGACGGACGAAAGCTTCCTTTTTTCACCCTCAGTTGTTGCCTGGGCTTCCTGGAGTTTTTTCGTCAGGTTATTGAACGTAATCGCAAGCTGGCCAATTTCATCGTATCCATAAACCTTAACCTTCCGCGAAAAGTTTCCTCTCGTCATCGCCAATGCCTGTTTTCTCATATCAGAAATTGGCCTTGTGATCGTCTGCGCCAAAAGAACCCCCAGTATTGCAGTGAAAATCAATGCAATTGCCGTTCCAGTAGCGAGGATTTTGTTGATATCCTTCATTTGCGTGAATATATCTTCCACCTTGGCTACCAGATAGACCGCACCAATGGCTTCATTATTGTGCATGATCGGAGTGGACAGAACCCATACTCTCTTTCCTGTCTTCGTATCCATCTGGATCACGTCTTCATCTTCTTCGAAAACGATGGACCGCTTGATTTTCAGGTCCGTTGTCCTTTGACCGACAAGTCCCTGGTTACTGTCTCTTGAGGTCCCTAGAAATTTGAAGCTTCCGCCATCAATTACTCTAATTTCGGATATATCCGAAGCCTTATTATAATCTATCAGAATCTGTTTGATGGCTTCCTCTTTCGTTGGATCTTCTTTTCCCCGCTCCTTGATCAGTTCTTCCTGGATGTCATATACCAGCAGGTCGACACGCGATTTTACAGAGTCCTGGTAGTTCGTCATCAAGGTTGTCTCAAGCTTGCGGACAAAGTATACGCCTATTATTTGCATGGCAACTAGAATAAGCAGTACATAGATAATCACAAATTTAAGGTGTATGGATCGAAAAAAACCTACTTTCTTCATTCCGGTTCGTTACTCCTGTTCAGAGTTTCTTAAATAGTAGCCTACTCCTCGTCTTGTCACGATCCATGTCGGGTGGCTTGGATTATCTTCAATCTTCTCACGAAGACGTCTTACCGTTACGTCGACCGTACGAACATCACCATAATAGTCATAGCCCCAAACCGTTTGCAGCAGGTGTTCCCTAGTCATGACTTGTCCAATATGCTTGGCAAGGTAATGAAGCAGCTCAAACTCACGATGCGTCAGTTCGATTGTCTCGCCTCTTTTGGATACCACATATGCATCTGGATGAATCGTCAGCGAGCCGACTGAAATTTCATTAGACTCTTCTTCTTCATCTGCTTTGACAGCATTCTGCTGATGACGGCGAAGGTTTGCTTTCACACGTGCAATCAATTCCCTTGTGCTAAAAGGCTTTGTTACATAATCGTCCGCCCCAAGCTCCAACCCAAGAACCTTATCAATTTCAGAATCTTTAGCTGTCAGCATAATGATTGGCATCTCATATTTTTTACGTACCTCACGGCAGACTTCCATGCCATCACGCATAGGCAGCATGATATCCAGCAGAATCAAATCCGGCTGAATTTCCTCTACCATTTCGATCGCCTGGTTTCCATCATAAGCACAGTAAACATCGTAGCCTTCTTTTTTCAAGTTGAACTGTAGAATATCTGCAATTGGTTTCTCATCGTCTACAACTAAGATTTTTTTCTCCATACCAATTCTCCTTTTCAAGCCAGAATATTATAATGAATTAATTATTTTTGTCTTTGTAAAAATGCTATCTTATCTATTTTACTTTAAAAGAGAGAAAAACTGAATTTATCTGTTATATAACTTCTATTTCTTCTCCTCCCAATTGTACCAATCCTGCCCAAAACAATGAAATAACTGGCTTTTCCAGCCTAAATGGTAAGAGGATTTAAATGATACGCTGATTTTTTATCCAACGCGATGCTCTAATAAAAAAAGTCTCTAGTTTGTCTAGAGACTTTCATTTCTTATTTTAGTGCAGACATAGGATCGATAATTTTGCCATTTTTATATACTTCAAAATGAAGGTGAATGCCGGTAGAGTTACCAGTTCTTCCCATGATACCGATTTTCGAACCGCGGGCAACAGTTTGCCCTTGGCTAATGGAAATTGATGCAAGATGTGCATACATTGTTCGGTAGCCATTCTGATGGTCGATGATGATTTTATTGCCATATCCATCACCCTTATTACCAGCGTATACTACTACACCATTATCAGCTGCTTTGATTGTATAATTGCTCGGCCTTGCGATGTCAATTCCTTTATGCATTCTATTCCAGCGGTATCCCTGTTGGCTGGATACATAGCCTCCATTAGTAGGCCATGCAAACGTGCCATCACCACGTGAAGGGACAACTTTTGTGCCTTTGATCACGATTTCTTTAACAGGCTCGTGAAGGACTTCTTTTTTAACTGTTTCCTTCTTTGTTACCTTGCCATTTTGTTCAGTTACAGAATAGATGACACCATTTAAGCCAGCCTTGCCTTCTTGCTTCTTTTTAGTATCGCCTTTGAACATTGAAGAATCTTCAACCACTTCTCTTTCGAAAGCGACTTCTTCCTTCGCGTAAACCTGGCGATCTACAATGACCTCAACGTAAGGCTTCAAAACAGTAACGTTCAATTCCTGGCCTGGCTTTAAAACCGAATCTTCATTTAGACCTTCGTTCAAAGTAATTAATTGAGCCAGCTTCAAATTATGCGAATTCGCAATGCTTCCCAATACATCTCCATCTTTGACCTGGTACTTTTGTTCTTCCAAAGTACCCTTTTTTAGAAGTTGAACTGCTTCGTCTACAGTCAAAACATTTTTCGGATCAACTTTTTCTTCTGAATGTGAAACATTTTGGGTAAGACGAACGTCTAATATACGAGTTTCATTTTCTTTCACTTCGGGTAAAGGTAGATTAGGAGATTTCTTTTTATTCTCCACTTCAGCTAATTCTTCTTCAGTAACATGTTCAAGCATTAATGTCTTAAGTACTTCCTTGGCAGCTTCTTCATCTTTCACATAAGCCACAGGCTTGTCGTCAATAACAAGTGCTGATGCTTCAGCCTGTACCGTCATTTGATCCTTAAGTACATTCACTAGTTCGCTTGTGTTTGCATTGGCAGCTGAACTGAACACTTGTTCAGGAACAAAAGATACATCCAAACCAAGCTCGACATCAAGATCTTTATATTCTTTTTGAACGGAAGCCAGCTTATCCTCTACAAGTTTTTCTACTTGAGTTTTATCTGCTACAGTTCCTACAAATTTATTATTTACATAAACATAATATACGGTCGTTAAGCCTGAGTCCGCCGCAAGTGCAGCACTTCCTGCACCAAAAGACAATGCAGCCACAGTCACTGCAGCCATGATTGACTTTTTGATTGCCGGCTTCATCTCTCTAGATGTTTTGCCCGCAAGATTGGACAGCTTATGTTTTAAAATATTCATCCTGATCCTCCTAAAACGGTCAAACACTATTATTCTAGTACTATATAACTATTATCTGATAATTGTACCTTTATACTTTACCATAAAATGTATCGTTGGGAATGCTAGTCTTCATTATGTAACAAAATTGTATAATAGCTGACATTTTATTACGATATTTGTCAGTAAGATGGAAGTTGTATGTCGTCTTATTATCCTATAACCAAATAAGAAAATAAGCCTAAAACCTAGTAATATCAAGATATTCTCCTACTTTGGAAGGATAATTGATGAACAATTCTGTTAAATGCAACACAATCATGTTAATAACAGGAAAATTATCAGGAATATTACAGGAATGTAACAAAAAAAGGAGCATGTCATATGACACGCTCCCTTTTTTAATGGCTCAGGACGGAATCGAACCGCCGACACAAGGATTTTCAGTCCTTTGCTCTACCGACTGAGCTACTGAGCCGTAATGAAATACGGATGCCTAAATTTAGTTTAGCTTAAAAACTGTGCTCAAAAAACCTCTCGGTTTTTCTCGCAGGTTGCCGCAGATGCTGATTCAGTGGAGTAAGCAACCCTCTACCGACTGAGCTACTGAGCCGTATTGAAAATACTGTAAAACTTATATGTAATAAAGTGACCCCTACGGGATTCGAACCCGTGTTACCGCCGTGAAAGGGCGGTGTCTTAACCGCTTGACCAAGGGGCCAGAGTAAAAAATCTGGTGAGCCATGAAGGACTCGAACCTTCGACCCTCTGATTAAAAGTCAGATGCTCTACCGACTGAGCTAATGGCTCGTAATGTAAAGATTTTATCGTTTTTTGTCGAATTAGTGACAACGTTGTTTATATTACCATAGCATTTTGTTGTTTGTATATGTTTTTTTGAAATTTTTTTTGCTTTTTTCTTTAATATATTAATTTTTCCTCGAAATTCATTCAGATTTGATTTTTTTACTAACAGAAATTCTATAAAAGAAGAATAATCCCGCGAAATTAGTGACTATTTCCGCGAAACCGGCTGGCAATTCCGCGAAAAAACAACATAATTCCGCGAACTGGAAACAGCTGGATCCCAACCAAACAAATTCAGGCCCCCGTTCCGAAAAGAACGGGGGCCTGACCTTGTTATTATGATCTCCAAGGGCTGCGCACGACGTTTGTCTGTGTGCGGTCTGGGCCAACTGAGAAGATGGATAATGGAATGCCTGTCAGTTGTGAGATGCGCTCCAGGTAGTGTCTAGCGTTCGCTGGAAGCTCATCTAATGATTTCACGCTTGTTATGTCTTCTGTCCAGCCTGGAAGCTCTTCATAGACTGGCTCACATTCTGCCAGCATCTTAAGGCTTGCCGGGAATTCTTCGATCAACTCGCCTTTATAGCGGTATGCTACGCAAATCTTAAGTGTTTCGATTCCAGTCAGGACATCGATTGAGTTCAAAGATAGGTCTGTGATTCCGCTGACACGACGTGCATGGCGGACAACGACGCTGTCAAACCAGCCAACGCGGCGAGGACGACCAGTTGTCGTACCATATTCGCGTCCTACTTCACGAATCTGGTGGCCTATTTCATTGTCCAGTTCTGTCGGGAATGGGCCATCTCCGACACGTGTCGTATAAGCTTTAGAAACGCCAACGATATGAGTGATCTTTGTCGGGCCTACACCTGAACCGATTGTGACACCGCCAGCTACAGGATTGGAAGATGTAACGAATGGGTAGGTACCCTGGTCAATGTCGAGCATGACACCCTGTGCACCTTCAAACAACACGCGGCGGCCATCATCAAGGGCATCATTCAAAACAACGGATGTGTCGACCACATAATCCTTGATTTGTTGTCCATACTCAAAGTACTCATCTAAAATGTCTTCAATCTTGAAGCCTTCTGTTTCATAAATTCGCTCCAGCAGGCGGTTCTTTTCTACCAGGTTGCGGGAAAGTTTTTCTTCAAAAACTTCACGGTCAAGCAAATCGGCAATCCGGATCCCGATACGTGCTGCCTTATCCATATAAGCAGGGCCAATTCCCTTTTTAGTCGTTCCGATTTTATTAGCGCCTTTGCTTGCCTCTTCAACCTCATCAAGCTTTAAGTGATAAGGAAGAATCACATGAGCACGGTTGCTGATTCGCAGATTGTCTGTCGTCACATTTTTTTCATGAAGGTAGGCAAGTTCCTTTACAAGCGCTTTTGGATCCACTACCATTCCGTTTCCGATCACGCTGATTTTATCTTTATAAAAAATCCCTGATGGAATTAAATGCAGTTTATATGTTTCACCATTGAATTTTATCGTATGGCCTGCGTTGTTTCCTCCCTGATATCGGGCAATCACTTCCGCATTTTCTGAAAGGAAGTCAGTGATTTTTCCTTTCCCTTCATCGCCCCATTGTGTTCCAACTACTACTACTGATGACATATAAAACGCACCTCCAAAGGTTTACGGTTGATTTTTTCCTTTTCAAACATATAAAGTTTACCAGCTTTTATGGTTGAAAGTCAACAAAACACGAACAATTAATTATAACAACAATTTATTCGTTCGTAAAATAAAGATAGCTCTATGAATTTCTTTTTATGTAGTGAAGCAAGATAATAAAAAAAAGAGAACTAATCCAAAGCGGATTAATTCTCATTATGCCCCTGGTGGAGCATACGATTCATCGTATCGGTTCTCGATGTTGACGAATTTGTTATATTCTTTTACGAACGCAAGCTTTACGGTTCCTACAGGACCATTACGCTGCTTGGCAATGATGATTTCAATGATGTTCTTATCCTCGGATTCCTTGTCATAATAATCATCACGGTACAGGAACGCAACAATATCGGCATCCTGCTCGATGGATCCGGATTCACGGATATCAGACATCATCGGACGCTTGTCCTGACGTTGTTCTACACCACGGGACAGCTGGGACAGGGCAATAACCGGAACCTGCAGTTCACGTGCCAGCTGCTTGAGGGAACGGGAAATCTCGGATACTTCCTGCTGACGGTTCTCGCCGGCGCGGCCGCTGCCTAGGATCAACTGGAGATAGTCGATCATGATCATGCCAAGTCCTTGCTCCTGCTTTAGACGGCGGCATTTTGAGCGGATATCGGTGATTCTGACACCTGGCGTATCATCGATGAATATGCCCGCATTTGACAGACTTCCCATTGCCATCGTTAGTTTGCCCCAGTCTTCATCTGTCAGGGAACCGGTACGCAGTCTTTGAGCATCGATATTTCCTTCAGCACAAAGTACACGCATGACAAGCTGTTCTGCACCCATCTCCAAACTGAAGATCGCGACATTTTCGCCTGTCTTTTTTGCAACGTTTTGGGCAATATTCAACGCAAAGGCCGTTTTACCAACGGAAGGACGTGCACCAACGATGATCAAATCGTTGCGCTGGAATCCGGCTGTCATTCGATCGAGCTCGGTAAATCCCGTCTCAAGCCCCGTTATATCCCCTTTGCGGTTATGCATTACTTCGATATTATCGTACGTCCTGACAAGGACATCTTTTATATTATGGAAAGCTCCTCCGCCTTTGCGCTGGGCAACCTCCATGATGTTCTTTTCTGCTTCAGCAAGTAATGCCTCCACTTCATCTTCACGCATATAGCCATCTTCGGCAATGCCTGAAGCTGTGCGGATCAACCTTCTCAGCAGCGATTTTTCTTCTACGATTCTAGCATAATACTCAATGTTCGCTGCCGTCGGAACTGACGCAGCTAATTCACTTAAATAGCTGACTCCGCCAACATCCTCAATCAGCTTGGAAGATGCCAGATTTTCTGTGACGGTCACGAGGTCGATTGCTTTTCCTTTATCATTCAAATCCAGCATGACGCTGAATATCTTCTGGTGTGCTACTCGGTAAAAATCCTCTGGTAATAAAATTTCTGAAGCAAGAGTCAAAGCTGATGGCTCTAAAAATATTGCACCAATTACGGCTTGTTCCGCTTCCATATTTTGCGGCGGAAGTCGATCCGCGAATAATTCACTCATCTGCCTGCCCCCTTACAAAGTAACTCTCTCAAGAAAAGCGCAAGCGCCTTGTTCAGCCCCGACAAGCGCTGGAGGGCTGACCAGTGAAGTCGTTCTTTGACTTCACCTGAGCGGACCGAAGCGACTCGAGGGGCTAGGCGCTGAAGCTGGACATTTCTCGATGTAACTTTTATACTCTTTTCTCTTCACATAAAAAAGTGACCAGCAGAACCGATCACCTATTTTCTGTAACTATATTATTTTATCATGTTTATCACTTTATGGAACTGTAAATTATTTACCTTCTTTTACATGAACGTTCAAAGTTGCCTGAACCTCTTTATGAAGCTTGACTGGCACCTTTGTATATCCAAGTGTGCGGATTGCATCCTGAAGTTCGATTTTTCGCTTATCAAGCTTGATTCCGTGCGCTTTTTGAAGCTCATCGGCAATTTGCTTGCTTGTGATCGAGCCGAAAAGACGGCCATCTTCTCCTGATTTTGCAGCCAGTTCAACCGTCACCTTTTCCATAGTTTCCTTCAATGCTTTTGCATCTTCCAATTCCTGCTGAGCGACTTTTTCCTCTTTTTTCTGCTGGGCGTTCAAGGAGCTCATAGCAGCCTGGTTTGCCTCAACAGCAAGTCCTTGCTTGATCAGGAAGTTTTGTGCGTAGCCATCTGCCACATTTTTGATTTCGCCTTTTTTTCCTTTTCCTTTAACATCCTTCAAAAAGATTACTTTCATTCTTTTTGTCCCCCTTCTAAATAATCATCTATCGCATTCTGTAAAAGAGTTTCTGCTTCTTCAATAGAGAGATCATACATTTGTGTAGCAGCATTTGTTAAATGGCCGCCGCCTTCAAGATTTTCCATGATGACCTGGACATTGATTTCCCCAAGCGATCTTGCGCTGACTCCAATTTGATTCTCTGCCTTTTTCGAAATAACAAAAGAAGCGGTCACGCCATCCATCGTCAGGAGTGTATCGGCAGCCTGGGCAATCAGCACCTGGTCGCAGTACGTATCCTCCTGGCCTTTTGAAATGACAATTCCTTCTCTGTAAAAATAGACATTTTCGATGATCTTAGCCCGCTTGATATACGTATTGATATCTTCTTTTAAAAACTTTTGGACAAGAACAGTATCGGCCCCATGGCTGCGCAGATAGGAAGCCGCATCGAATGTTCGGGCGCCAGTCCTCAACGTAAAGCTTTTTGTATCGACGATGATCCCTGCCAATAAGGCGGTGGCTTCGAGCATTTGGATTTTGCCATTCTTCGGCTGGTATTCAAGCAGTTCAGTAACCAATTCCGCTGTTGATGAAGCATAAGGCTCCATATAGACAAGCAGCGGATTTTTAATGAACTCCTCGCCTCTCCGATGGTGGTCGATCACAATTACATTCTCAATCCGGTTCAATAGCCTTTCATCGATTACCAATGATGGCTTATGAGTGTCGACAATCACCAGGAGTGTGTCATCCGAAGCAATTTCATATGCTTGTTCCGGTGTAATGAAACGCGAGTATAGTGCCTCATTTTGCTTGATTTCTTCCATTAAGCGCTGGACACCAGAATCAATTTCACTTTTATTTAAAACTATAAAACCTTCACGTTTATTCATCTGTGCGACTTTTAGGATCCCAATTGCTGAACCAATAGCGTCCATATCAGGGTTCTTATGGCCCATGATCAAGACCTTGTCGCTTTCCACGACCAATTCCTTCAATGCATGGGAAATGACCCTTGCTCTCACCCTTGTGCGTTTTTCAACAGGGTTCGTCTTTCCACCGTAAAACTTAACCTTCCCGTTAGGCTGCTTAATGGCAACCTGATCCCCGCCTCGGCCCAATGCAAGATCAAGACTGGACTGTGCCTGGGAACCAAGCTCCGGCAGTGAGGAATAACCTGTGCCAACGCCAATACTTAATGTGAGCGGGACATTTTGCTTGGAAGTTGTTTCCCTTACTTCATCGAGGATCGTGAATTTCCCTTTTTCCAAAAGGTGAAGAATGTGTTCACTGAAGACTGCAATGAACCTTTCAGAAGAAACCCTTTTGAGGAATACTCCATTGTTGGTAGCCCATTTGTTTAAAATCGATGTCACCAGGCTATTCAAACTGCTTTTCGTCTGGTCATCCATTCCCTGAGTCAATTCTTCATAGTTATCGAGATAGATGATGGAAATAACAGTGCGTTCATCATTATACATTTTTTCAATTTCTGCCTGTTCGGTCACATCGAAAAAATAGAGCAGCCGTTCCTCGGGCTTGTGGATGACTCTGAATTTCCTGTCATGCAGGGAAATGATCTCTGTTTCAACCTCTTGCTTAATCAGCGGTACGACTGCATCTGCAACGTCATACAAAGAGCGGCCGACAAGTGTGTCTTCCTGAAAACAGGAAGCGATGAATGGATTCGTCCACTCAATATAATAATCATCATTGATCAGCATGATACCGATCGGCATCTCCATCAACGCTTCTTCGCCGACCTTTTTGACGCGGTAGGACAAAGTAGAGATGTACTCTTCCGTCTCTTGCTTAATCTTATGGTTCACTTGAAAAATAAAATATATCAACAGGCCAGTGAGAAGGAAACCAACTGCTCCTATAATCCAGTTATAGTAAGACAGGACTCCTATCAGCACCAGTATAACGGCCATCAATCCATATAATGGATAGCGTATTTGCCGCCTCTCTAAATAAGAAGGCATGTGCTCAGCTCCTAAAGCTTAGTATCTGATTACTTCTTCTCCCCAAGTCGCTTTCTTAAGTCAAACCCTAAATCAATTATACCTAATATCCTGACAATATAAAGAACAAAAGGCAGAAGGAAAATCGAGACAAGCACAATGATCGGCACAGCTTTAGGGTACCCTTTAACGTGCGTGATATAGAATACAAATGACAAACCTTGAAGCACCATCAGCATTTGCAGGATAAAAGAAAGATTGGAGATCACCCAGAACCAATAAGTACCTTCTTCAGGTTTCATGATGATTGCTGCCAGCATGGTGAACAGGTAGTACCATAAAATACTTTTAGGCAGATTCATCTCCCTGAATGGAGACCATTTTGGCACTTTTACACCAAAACGCCTTAACAATGGAAACGAAACGAGCTGAAGAATGAATACCGCCAAAAAGGAAGCCATGACAAACATGCTTGGCACAAGAGTTTCAACCATATCCACCATTAATTCAAACTGTTTGATCATTTTTTCATCAGGCGTTTGTCCCAATTGCTCCAGCATTTTGATTGACTGGTCCATTGATGTACGGAAGACCTCGATCATTTCATCAATAAGATTAATCTTGAACAAGACAACAGACAATGCATATTGTCCGACGATATTCACAAGGAAAACGATGGATCCTGCTATAAAAGCAGCCAGCCTGCTTTTTCCTTCGCGCACCATATAACCCATCACAGCACCTGTCGTACCATATGCAAGCGCAAGCGGCATCGCCAAGAAGGAACCTAAAATCATCGATAATAAAACACCCGCCACTGTAAAGACCGCCGTACTTTTCCAATCATGCTTTGCTCCAAAAAACAGGAATGGCAGCGACAAGAAAAAATTCACAAACATGCCAAGAACGGGTATGTATAAAGTAATCAATAACAAAACAGCGAAAATCGCCAACAGTACAGCACCCTCTGTTAGCTTATATGTATTCTTCATATTTCACCTCTAACTCGAAAAGCGTTAGCGCCCTTGATACCTGCGCTGAAGCTAGACAATAATAGTAATCAAGTGATTCAAGTATAAGAACTATTTTATCCTCTAAAAACTGGACAAGCAACCGAAGTGCAAAAAAAGAGAAATGCGCAAGCGCCTTGGTCAGCCCCGACAAGCGCTGGAGGGCCTGACAGTGAAGTCGTTCTTTGACTTCATTGGCAGGACCGAAGAGTCTCGAGGGGCTAGGCGCTGGAGCTGGACATATCTCGAAGTAAATTTTGCAATTTCATATTGAATAATATAAAAGGCAGCGGGATGTCCCGCTGCCTTTTAAAATCCGATCATTATTCGCCTGAAACGTATGGCAGTAATGCCATTTGACGAGAACGTTTGATTGCAACCGTCAATTTACGCTGATATTTAGCGCTAGTTCCAGTTACACGACGTGGTAAAATCTTACCGCGCTCAGAGATGAATTTTTTCAAAAGATCAGTGTCTTTATAATCGATCTTAGTGATTCCGTTTGCTGTGAAGTAGCAAACTTTACGGCGTTTTGCACGTCCGCCTCTGCGTCCACCCATTGCCATGGTCATTTCCCTCCTTGTTTTTTATAATACGTCCGAGTTTATATTAGAATGGAAGATCATCATCTGAAATGTCGATCTGGCCGCCACCTGCAAATGGATCCTCATCTACTTTTGTATAACCTTGATTTTGGCGTTGATTCTGATTCCCAAATGGGGAACCCTGATCATTTTGGCGGGAATAGTTATTCCCTCCGTCTGAAGCTTGTCCTTGGCCTTTTGGTTCAAGGAACTGAACACTTTCAGCCAGAATTTCTGTAACGTAAACACGCTTGCCATCTTGTCCTTCATAACTGCGAGTTTGTACACGTCCGTCGACACCTGCAAGGCTGCCCTTCTTCAAGAAGTTAGCAACATTTTCAGCTGGACGGCGCCATACTACACAGTTAATGAAATCAGCTTCCCTTTCACCCTGCTGGTTGGTAAATGCACGATTTACCGCAAGAGTAAAAGTAGCAACGGCCACTCCATTTGGTGTGAAACGTAATTCAGGATCCTTAGTCAAACGACCTACAAGAACGACACGATTCATCATCAGAATCAACTCCTTTACTTCAGCACTGTTTCACGTGAAACTTTCAGCTGGAAGTTTATATCAATTTTGATTTATTCTTCTTCTTTAATAACGATGTGGCGAATGATATCTTCGCTGATCTTAGCAAGACGAGAGAATTCCTCAACTGCTGCTGGCTCTGCATTCACTTTTACAAGTTGGTAGTAGCCATCACGAAAATCATTGATTTCATAAGCAAGACGGCGTTTGCCCCATTCTTTAGCTTCTGAAACTTCCGCACCGTTTTCTGTTAAAATTCCACTGAAACGCTCAGTAAGAGCCTTTTTAGCTTCATCTTCAATATTTGGGCGGATGATGTACATAATTTCGTACTTTCTCATCACTGTCACCTCCTTTTGGTCTGACGGCCCCATTACAGGGCAAGGAATAATTGTTTAATTACTCACAAGATGAAATTATATCACAGAATATTTTTGAACGCAATGCTATGTGACAGGATTCTTCTGCATTTCATAGCATTTTTCCAAATTTCATCTATAGAAAATACTAACATATGTTCGTATTTTTGTCCAAGCTTATTTGCAGAAAAAAAAATAACGCCCTGCCTTGTGCAGGGCGAAAATTATTTAAACGTTAAAACGGAAGTGGATGATATCTCCATCTTTCACTTCATATTCTTTTCCTTCCAGGCGGACCTTACCAGCTTCCTTGGCAGCTGTCATTGTTCCTGCTGCAAGCAAGTCATCATAATGGACCGTTTCAGCACGGATGAATCCGCGCTCAAAGTCAGAGTGAATGACACCGGCACACTGAGGTGCCTTCATGCCGCGGCGGAATGTCCATGCACGGACTTCCTGGACACCAGCAGTAAAGTAAGTAGCCAGTCCAAGCAAGCTGTACGCTGCACGGATCAGCTGATCCAAACCTGACTCTTCAATGCCCAGTTCCTCAAGGAACATAGCCTTCTCTTCGCCTTCAAGCTCGGCGATTTCTTCTTCGATCTTTGCACAGATAACGATGACTTCAGCATTTTCCTTTGCTGCGAATTCGCGGACCTTCTGTACATATTCATTGTTATCCGGGTCTGCAACTTCATCTTCACTAACGTTTGCCACATAAAGCATTGGCTTGATCGTTAACAAATGCATGTGTTTTACGATTTTCATCTCTTCATCAGTGAATTCAATCGCTCGGGCAGGCTGTTCTGCTTCAAATGCTTCACGAAGACGGGCCAGGATTGGGAATTCAATCGCAGCTTCCTTGTCTTTTTGCTTAGCAAGCTTTTCAACACGGCCAATTCTTTTTTCAACTGATTCAAGGTCAGCAAGAATCAATTCAAGGTTAATAACCTCGATATCAGAAATTGGATCCACTTTACCTGCAACGTGTGTGATATTATCATCCGCAAAACAACGGACTACCTGGCAGATTGCATCTACCTGGCGGATATGCGAGAGGAATTTGTTGCCGAGCCCTTCACCCTTGCTCGCGCCTTTAACGATACCAGCAATATCAGTGAATTCAAAGGCTGTAGGTACAGTTTTTTTCGGCTGCACCAGCTCAGTCAATTTAGTTAAACGATGGTCAGGAACTTCAACGATCCCAACATTCGGGTCAATCGTACAGAACGGATAGTTTGCTGATTCAGCACCAGCTTGCGTGATCGCATTAAACAATGTTGATTTTCCAACGTTAGGAAGTCCAACAATACCTGCTGTTAGTGCCATCCATGTCACTCCTCTATTTAAAAATGTATCTATTCAAGCAAGAATCACCTAAACGATTTTTTCCTCTCACAATTATAGAGATTACGCAGAGAAAAGACAAGCTTGTTAAATGAAGCTCTCAGTTAATCTGGCACATTGGTTACCTTTATTTTAAGAACCTCGACTTTTGGGAGCAAATCGGCTTTATTGGGTACCTTTTTTCCAAGTGTTCCGGCTTTTTGGGCGCCAATAGTATGATTCTATTTATCGCAAAAGAAAACCGTACTTCCTAAGAAGCACGGCACAAATTTTAGTTCTCTTTTTCCACTTTCACAATGTTGACTAAACAATCATATAGCGTACTGCCGAGTCCATTGTCGGATTCTTTGCTTGATGTAAGCTGGTTTACGGAACCTCCGAACCTTGCGCCTATGCCTTCATCGATATTTACTGTTCCAGGGTGGGCATTTTTAAGGATAGAGACGGTTCCTTTGATCTCGCCGCGGTCATTCCAGACACGGACATAATCAGTTTCTTTCAAGCCCTTTTCTACTGCGACGCTTCTGGCAATCTCCACCTTCACATAAGGCGCCGGCTGGAACAGGTGGAAATGCTGTGAATGATTGGAGCGCAGCGGATGGATTGTAAGTAATGTATAAGGATATTTTTCCGCCAGCACCGGATTCGTCCATTTTGTTTCGCTTGGCAGAGACAGCTTGATCCTCCCGTCAGGAACGGCAGAAGCAGTGAATTCATATTTTCCGCTAGGCGTTTTGAATTTGCGGTCTGCCCATGGAATTTTATCAACTGGCAGTTCAGTAAATTTTTCCTCGCGGATTTTTTCCAGATTAATCCCTTTTGCCGTCAATGAGGTCAGCCCCATTTTCATAAATCCTTCTCTTGTAAAATCAAAGTCCTGACCAAATCCAAGTCTTTTCGCAAGCTCAGTCCAAATCCAGGCATCGGGCTTTGCTTTTCCAGGTGCATCAACGAGTTTTGGCCCATGATTAACATAATGATGATACATCGAGGAGTAATATACATCTTCGACCTCAAATGCAGTCGCAGCAGGCAGGACATAGTCAGCAAGCTCCGCAGTATCTGTCATGAACTGTTCAATCACAACAAGGGTTTCCAGTGATTCAAAGGCTTCTCTCACCCTGTTCGTGTCCGGAACCTGTGTCAGTGGATTTCCACATGTGACGATCCCCATTTTTATTTCAGGGTCAATCGCTGATAAAATTTCTTCTGCCTGCCTCATCATCGTAAAAGTGCGTGAAGCAGTTTTCTTTTCAGGCATCGTCATATCCTGATAGGAAAAACTTTGGCCTACCTGCTTGTTTGCATAGTTGGCGCCGCCTCCGGGAATGCCAATGTTCCCGCTGACCGCCACCAGTGCATCAAGCAGCCTGATCGTGTTCCCGCCATTTTCATAACGCTGCATGCCAAGTCCCATGATCGTTGATACCGGACGGTCAGCATATATTTCGGCTAGGTGGGTGATGATGTCGGCCGGAACCTCTGTCACCTCACTGATGTAGTCTAGCGTGACGCTATCCAGCAATTCCTTTACATCCTCGAAGCCTGCTGTATGATTTTCAATAAAATCTAGATCCTGCAGGTTCAATCTCACAATTTCCTTTATAATGCCAGCAGCTAAGAGTCCGTCAAAGCCTGGCTTTATTGAGATATATTCATTCGCCAGCTTTGCAGTAGCATTGTATATGGGGTCAATCACATATATTTTCGTTCCATTCTTTTTCACAGCCTGAAGGTTTTGATACAAATGCATATTTGTGCGGGCAACATTCCTTCCCCAGATGACAACATGCTTGCTGTTGACCAGATCTTCAGGTGCATGGCTATAAGCATCACCCAAATCCCAGTTCTGCGCTTCGATTCCGGCACCCCAGCAAATAGACCCTGTCAATTCCGTCACTCCGCCATATAGATTAAAAAAGCGGCTGTCGAGATTGGAGAGCAGTCCGCTGTTCGCGTAATCATGACTGTGCAAAACGGAAGTCGTTCCAAAGTTTTCTTTATAGTAAGCCAGCTTTTCTGCAATTTCATCAAGAGCTTTTTCCCATGAAATCTGCTGAAAGCCACCGGCGGTTTTTTTCAGTGGATAAAGAATTCGATCCTCTGAATTTGTCCGGTTCTCCAGCATCCTGCCTCGGCCGCAAATCTTCCCTTGAGTGATTGGGTGTTCAGGATTGCCCTCGACCTTCGTCACTTTCCCGTCCTCGACGGTAACTAGGAACCCGCAGCTGTCCCAGCAATTCAACGGACAAGCTGAGTGATATACTGTAGCCACTGCCTCATCTCCCTATTGGTTCTATTTTATATTCCGATAAATTTAATAATAAGGATAATACATGAAAGATAAAAAAAGAAGCAGGATTACTCTTCCTGCTTCGATAAAACTTTCTTCACTTTTCGCGTGAATTCTTTTCTTGGAATCAAGACGCTGTGCTGGCACCCTTCACACTTAATTCGGATATCCATGCCAAGCCGGATGATTTTCCACTTGTTTGTGCCGCAAGGATGTGGTTTTTTCATTTCAACAACTTCATTCAGTTGAAACTCGTGATCCAAATTCAAAACCCCCTGTTTATTTCCCTAATTCTTTCTGTGCTCCGCCTTCCTGGCGAGAGTACATGACCATTCTCGGGAATGGTATCTCAATTCCATGTTCATCAAGAATCAGCTTGATATCCTTGCGAAGCTGTCTTCCAATATACCAGTGTTTCATCGGGAGCGTTTCTGCCACAATGCGGAGGATGACCTCAGAGGCACCAAATTGCTGAACACCGAGAAGTTCGGGATTCTTAACAAGCTCCGGGTACTTTTCTGGCGTTGTTTCCAGATACTCCTGAAGGACTTTTTCGGCATATTCGATATCGCCTTCGTAAGCAATCCCAATATCAAGAACTGAGACACTGTTGTAAAGAGAGAAATTCGTTACCTCTACGATGCTGCCATTTGGAAGAATATTGATTTCTCCCGTAAAGCTTTTAATCTTCGTCGTCCGCAGCCCAATTTCCTCCACAGTCCCTTCAAATTGTCCAATTCTCACATAATCTCCTACCGAGAACTGGTCTTCAAAAATAATGAAAAATCCGGTGATAATATCTTTAACAAGACTTTGTGCGCCAAAACCGACAGCAAGGCCAACGATCCCTGCACCTGCAAGCATCGCCTGGACATTGATTGTCAACGCAGAAAGGATCATCATGATCGTAATAAAATAAACAACGTATGTAAGAATATTTTCAAGAAGCTTCATCAGCGTTGCTTCCCGCCGCTCTGAAATCCTCAAAGGTGCCTTTGACCTGACCTTGAAAAAATTATGGATAGCAATCTTGCCGATGCGAATCAGCAATCCGGAGATGATCAGGATCGCGACGATTTTCAGGACACTTTCTCCAATAGCGAACCAAAGGTTTTCATCCATCAGCTTTTGGCTGAATTTATTAAAAAATGCTTCTGTTTTTGTTAAGCTTTCTTGTGCTGCACTCATAATTTCACCTGCCTGAAAATATTATTGTCTAATAACCATCTTATCTCTTTCGGAACTTGCAAGAAAGTTAAGAAAGGCCCTGTAAAATTTGGCTGTTGATTTCCGTTCCAGGCTCTTCGCTTTGTGCGCCTGCGGGGGTCTCTCATGACTTGCTGATCCCGCAGTACATTGATTTGGCTTCCTGAATTCACCCACACACGAAGGAAATGCGGTAGCATTTTCGAGGAGTCTTCGCGCCTTCCACTGCAATCAACAGGTGTTTATAATCATCATTGGGCTATAACAGAGCCTATAAAAAAACTTTATTGAAACAAAACCATTTTATCAGAGTTTTCTATTTTAGATAAAGTAGTGTGTTTGCAAATTACCTTCCAGCTATAGCTTCTCAACATCATACCACAAATAATTATTTCCCGTAGGGATGTCCAGCTTAATACACCATTTCGTTATATTACAATAACATTCACTCATTCGAAAAGAGACCATCACAGTATATCAAAGAATATTTCCCTTTAACCAACATATAGGAATATATACCCTTTCAGGTCTCTGCCTGTTACTAAAGGCCCTGTTTAAATCTTTCTGTTTACAGGTATGTATAGATTACAAAAAAAGTCCGTATACTGATAGTACGAATTTTAAGGAGTGGATCCAATGAATCTCAAAAACCATTTTTTCGAGCGGAAAAACAGCGTGGCAAAGATTAATCATGAGGATGGTCTGGCTGCTGAAAAGCTGGCTTCAGAAATCCTGGACCTTCTGCCTAATTATAGCGCTCGTCCTATCGTTTTTGTCTGTATTGGAACGGACCGCTCCACCGGTGATTCATTGGGTCCACTGATCGGAACATTTTTGCAGGAAAAGGAACTCGCCCCTTACCATGTATACGGAACTCTGGATGATCCGATTCATGCTGTAAATATGGAAGAAAAACTAGCAGAAATTAAGCAAAAACATTTCAATCCATTCATCATTGGCATTGACGCTTGCCTTGGCCGCTTAAAGAGTGTCGGGTCCATCCAGGTAGGCAATGGTCCTGTCAAACCAGGTGCTGGTGTCAACAAGGAGCTGCCGGAAGTGGGCCATATGCATATCACAGGAATTGTCAATGTCAGCGGGTTCATGGAATTCTTTGTGCTGCAAAATACAAGATTGAACCTTGTATTGAAAATGGCAAAAACGATTGCCAATGGAATTTTTGAAAGCAGTTTACATTTCCCGAAAAAACCGGATTGGCCAAAATTAAGCTGGGATTTGGAAACAGAACAGCCAACAGTTGCTGAATGATCTGCCATTTTTTCATAAATAAACCGAGAAACGCCCGGAATGATCCAGGCGTTTCTTTATATTCCAACCATATAATGAGTGACCGTTACAAGTACAGCTGTCACTAGAATTCCTGGCAGCAGGTTCGCTACCCTGATTTTAGTCAATCCAATTAAATTGAGGCCGATCGCAAAAATCATCACGCCTCCGGTTGCCGTCAGTTCAAGGATGAAGCTGTCCATCAAAGCCTGTGGAATCAGCTTATCGATTTGTGTAGCGAATAATGCGATCATTCCTTGATATAGCATGACTGGTACCGCTGAAAAAAGCACACCAATGCCCAGGGTTGTTGTCAAAATCAATGCAGTGAAGCCGTCAATGATCGCCTTTGTATAAAGAACATCGTGATCGCCGCGGATTCCGCTGTCCAGAGCACCAATAATCGCCATCGCCCCGATGACAAAAATCAATGTCGCAGTAACAAATCCTTGTGAAATGCTTCCTTCCCCTTTTGAACCAAGCTTTCGCTCAAGCCAGTCCCCAACCGAATTCAGCTTCTCTTCAAGCTTCCACGTTTCTCCGAGCACTGCACCGATTACAAGGCTTAAGATGACAATCAGGAAGTTTGCACTCTTGAAGCCCATTTGCAAGCCAAGCACCATAACAGCTAGCCCGATACCGTGCATGACAGTTGCTTTCATATTTTCGGGAATTCTCGTTAACATCCTTCCCAGCAAGGTACCAATGATAATCAATAATCCATTAACGAGCGTGCCAAGTAAAAACATATCTTTCACCTTTTTAAGAATTTTGTTAGTAGCCTATGTAAAAAAAGAAGCCATCAATATTGATAGCTTAGGAGTTTTGCTGATCTAATAATTCCAGGATTCGTTCCAGGTCGTCTTTCGAGAAAAATTCAATTTCAATTTTCCCTTTATTTTTGGATTGCTTAATATTAACTGTTGTCCCAAATCGTTCACGCAATGAAGTTTCCCGTTCACGGATAAACACGTCTTTTGTTTCTTTCGTTTTTGTTGTTTCACGTGGAACAATTTCGTTCATTTGCTGGATCAGTTGTTCTAGCTGACGGACATTCATACCTTCTTTGAGGATTTTCTCAACCAGAATGGGCAACTTATCTTTCTTCCTTAACCCTAACAGCGCGCGTCCATGTCCCATGGAAATCTTGCCATTGGAAATGAGCTCCTGTATTTTTGGCGGCAAAGAAAGCAACCGGATATGGTTTGCCAAATGCGGTCTGCTTTTCCCAAGTCTTTTAGCTAATTCCTCCTGGGTAAGCTTCAGTTTCTCCATTAATGTCTGATAAGCAATTCCCTCTTCAATAGGGTTCAGGTCTTCACGCTGGAGATTTTCGAGTACAGCAAGTTCCATCATTTGCTGTTCGTTCAACTCACGGACGACTGCCGGAACGGATTTGAGCTTGGCTTCCTTCGCAGCACGGAAGCGCCTTTCCCCCACAACGATTTCATAGCCTTTTATGGTTTTCCTGACAATGATCGGCTGCAGGATTCCATGTTCCTGGATGGAAAGCTTCAATTCTTCAATCGCTTCTGGCTGGAATACTTTACGTGGTTGATAAGGATTCGGCCTTATTTCTTTGATGCTTATCTCCTGGACTTTTTCGTCTTTACCGGCTTCCTCTTTGAATAAAGCATTCAATCCTTTACCTAAGCCTTTAGCCATTTGCAACCACTTCCTTTGCAAGATCTAGGTAAACCTCAGCCCCGCGGGACTTCGGATCATAAATGATAATAGGCTCTCCATGGCTTGGAGCTTCACTTAGACGCACATTACGCGGAATGACGGTTTTATATACCTTATCCTGAAAATACTTCTTAACCTCTTCGATGACTTGAAGTCCTAAATTAGTACGGGCATCAAGCATTGTCAAGAGCACACCCTCTATTTTTAAGTCCTGGTTTAAATGTTTCTGCACCAGGCGGACTGTATTAAGAAGCTGGCTTAGCCCTTCAAGTGCGTAATACTCACACTGAACCGGGATGATGACCGCATCTGAAGCCGTCAATGCATTCAGCGTCAATAAACCAAGGGATGGCGGGCAATCTATCAAAATATAATCAAAACTATCTTTTACTTCTTCCAGGGCACGCTTAAGGCGCACCTCCCTTGAAATGGTCGGTACAAGTTCTATTTCTGCACCTGCAAGCTGAATCGTCGCAGGAAGTGCGTATAGGTTTTCTACTGCTGTCGGGTGGATTACTTTTCTTGCTTCAACATCATCGACAAGAACATCATAAATGCACTGCTCAACATCCGCTTTTTCAATTCCCACACCGCTTGTCGCGTTTCCTTGAGGATCAGTATCAACGAGAAGAACTTTTTTCCCTATGTATGCAAGACATGCGCCTAAATTCACGGAGGTAGTCGTTTTTCCGACTCCGCCCTTTTGATTCGCAATCGCAATGATTTTTCCCACATTGTCACCTACTTTCAAAACCGTAAAATTGCTTATTCAGCTTTTTCAAGCATAAAATGCAAAAGAATTAAGGCTTTTTTACAGTTCAGAAAAACTACGGGAACCGAAAAAAGCAATCATGTATTCTATTTTATCATGAATTAAGACAGTTGATAGAATTTTTATTAAAAAGAAATAATGCAGTAATATTACGATCTATGAAACTAAAAAAAAGCGAGAGACAGGCATGTCCCTCGCTTCTAAATGATTATTTCTTTTTTGGTATGCGGATCGTGAATTGGTAAAATTCATCGAACTCTTCTTCTTCGGAATCGAGTTTGATGCCGCTGTCGGATACCATTGTCAGCGACTGGCGGATCGTATTCACTGCAATCCTCATGTCCTTGCTGAAGGCCTTCCGCTTAGGCTTCGGTTTTTCTTCATTTTGGCTCAAAAGCTTGATGACACGTTCTTCCGTCTGCTTGACATTGAGGGCTTTCTCAATGATTTCTGCCAACAGCTGAACCTGCAGCTGAGGATTTTTCAAAGGAATCAATGAACGTGCATGTCGCTCCGTAATGGATTTATTTAATAATGCGTCCTGGACATCCTGAGGAAGTTTCAGCAATCTAAGTTTATTGGCTACTGTCGATTGACCTTTCCCCAATCTTTGCGCTAATGCTTCCTGGGTAAGATTATGAATTTCCAGTAATTTTCCATAAGCGATTGCTTCTTCAATCGGAGATAGTTCCTCACGCTGAAGGTTCTCGATTAAAGCCACAGATGCCGTTTCTGAATCAGATAGATTTTTAACGATTGCTGGAACTTCTTCCCACTCCAGCTTTTTCATTGCCCGCCAGCGGCGTTCCCCGGCAATGATTTCAAATCGATCCTGATCGAATTCTCGGACAACGATTGGCTGGATTACTCCATGTATATGAATGGTACGGGCCAATTCTTCAATTTTTTCATCATCAAAAACAGTTCTTGGCTGGTATCTATTTGGAATAATATGGTCAATCGGGATTTTCTTAATTTCTTCGTGCTCAATGCTGTCAAGATCCTCAACCGTCTGTTCTTCCACCACTTCATTCCGTTCTTTTTCCTTTTCCCCAAGGCCAAAAAAGCGCGAAAAAGAAGGCTTCATCACCCTACACCACCTTTATGAACTCCCTATTACATATTCTCTATAAAAATGACAAGTTCCTGCCTGTTGACTCTATTATAAACTAAATTCATTTTTCAAAATAGGACAAAAAGCGCAAGTGCCTTTATCTGGCCCCGGACTTAAGTAAAAATGTGCCCAGTTCCATGATTTTAAGCCGCTGCAAGTAATCAGGAGACCCTATTCAATTGGCGTCTTGTTCGGAGTTCCCGGTTTTCTTGGATATTTCTTAGGAGTTGGCTTTTGTTTGTCAATGATTAAAATATTTCGTTCACTTTCTTCAACTGGCAGGGTAAACGAATGGACTGATTCAAGCTTTCCGCCAAGAACGGTAATCGCTTTTTCACCAACCTGCAGTTCTTCGCCAGCCTGGTTTCCCTTCATTGCGATGAATGTACCGCCCACCTTCACTAGAGGAAGGCAAAGCTCGCTTAACACTGACATTCTTGCAACTGCTCTAGCCATGACAATCTCATACTGCTCACGATGGTTCGGATTTTGCCCGAATGTTTCAGCACGGTCATGGATGAATGTCGTCCCATTAAGCCCAAGCTCTTTAGAAAGCTCTTCTAAAAAAGTGATTCGCTTATTCAGGGAATCTACTATTGTGACCTTGATATCAGGGAACGCAATTTTAAGCGGAATACTTGGAAAGCCGGCTCCTGCTCCAACATCGCACAAATTGAACGGCTTATTAAAATCAAAATAGAATGCTGCAGATACAGAATCGTAGAAATGCTTTAAATACACTTCAGGCTTTTCGGTAATGGCAGTCAAATTCATTTTTTCATTCCATTCGACAAGCATTTGGTAATACTTTTCATACTGCTCCATTTGCTTCTGGGATAGCTCAATCCCCTTCTCGGCGAGCAAAGCTTTAAATTGATCTGTATTCATAAGCCAATCCTTTCTGTCCTTGCTGGTGAATTTGCTTTAGTCTTCCTAAATCCGTGCGATCCGGCCCTGTTCCAAATAAACGAGCAGGATGGAAATGTCTGCAGGATTGACGCCTGAAATACGTGATGCTTGGGCCAATGTCAGCGGACGGACTTCTTTCAGTTTCTGGCGGGCTTCTGTTGCAAGCCCTGAAATCGCATTATAATCAATATTTTCCGGGATTTTCTTGTCTTCCATCTTCTTAAGTCTTTCAACTTGCTGAAGGGATTTTTCGATATATCCCTCATATTTGATTTGGATTTCTGTTTGCTCCTCTGTTTCAAAATCAAGCTCGACATCTGCAGGAACAAGCTGCTTGATATGCTCATATGAAGCTTCCGGACGCTTCAGAAGGTCTGCTGCACGGATGCCATCCTTCAACTCACTGCCGCCCATGGATCGGATCAGTTCCTGAACTTCTGCAGACGGCTTGATGATGATAGAACGCAGGCGTTCCTTCTCCGCTTCGACCGCTTCTTTTTTAGCCAGGAATTTCTGATAACGCTCTTCGGTAATCAATCCGATTTCGTACCCTTTTTCCGTCAAACGCAGGTCAGCGTTATCATGGCGAAGGAGCAGGCGGTATTCGGCTCGGGATGTCAACAACCGGTATGGTTCATTCGTTCCTTTCGTCACTAGGTCATCAATCAACACACCGATATAGGCATCAGCACGGCTCAAAATGACTTCTTCTTTATTCAGAGCCCTTCTGCCGGCATTGATTCCTGCCATGATGCCCTGTCCTGCAGCTTCTTCATAGCCTGAAGTTCCGTTGATTTGTCCTGCTGTATAAAGATTCTTAACCAGTTTTGTTTCCAAGGTTGGCCAAAGCTGCGTTGGCACGACTGCATCATACTCAATCGCATAGCCAGCACGCATCATCTGGACTTTTTCAAGACCCGGGATTGTCTGGAGGATTTTATGCTGGACTTCTTCCGGCAAGCTTGTTGATAGTCCCTGCACATATACTTCCTGTGTGTTCCTTCCTTCCGGCTCAAGGAAAATCTGATGGCGCGGCTTGTCGTTGAATCGGACTACCTTATCCTCGATGGATGGGCAGTAGCGCGGACCAGTCCCCTTGATCATTCCGGAATACATCGGTGAACGATGAAGGTTATCATCAATCAGCTGGTGTGTAAGCTCATTCGTATACGTCAGCCAGCACGGCAGCTGATCCGTAATGTATTTAGTCGTTTCATAAGAAAATGCTCGGTGGAGATCGTCACCTGGCTGGATTTCTGTTTTTTCATAATCAATCGTGTCGCTGTGTACTCGCGGCGGTGTTCCTGTTTTAAAGCGTACAAGCTCAAAGCCCAGCTCCTCGAGATGTTCCGATAGCTTGATTGATGGCTGCTGGTTATTCGGGCCGCTTGAATATTTCAATTCGCCGAGGATGATTTCACCGCGCATATACGTTCCAGTCGTAATCACGACAGACTTGGCACGATAAGTTGCTCCCGTCTGGGTAATGACCCCTTTACACTCGCCATCCTCAACAATCAGACGCTCTACCATTCCCTGTACCAGTGTCAGGTTCTTTTCATTTTCCATGGTCTTTTTCATTTCATTCTGATAATCGAACTTATCTGCCTGGGCTCTTAATGCACGAACGGCAGGACCCTTTCCAGTATTAAGCATCCTCATCTGGATATAGGTTTTATCGATATTGCGGCCCATTTCCCCGCCAAGAGCGTCTATTTCCCGTACAACAATTCCCTTTGCAGGTCCGCCGATTGACGGGTTGCACGGCATAAACGCAATCATATCAAGATTGATCGTAATCATCGCGGTTTTCGCGCCCATGCGTGCCGCCGCAAGGGCTGCCTCAACACCTGCATGGCCGGCACCAACTACAACCACATCAAAATTTCCGGCTTCATAACCCATCCTGCTGCCTCCTTATAATGCTGCTTTGTATGACTCATTTATCAAAACCATTAACGACTTTATCTTTCTGTCATGTATGGTAAAAAAGTGCTATATCCCAAAAAAACGCGGATGAACAGGACGAACAGTAAAAATTTTTTCGGGATACTTTTTTTGATTTATTTATTTAAAGTTATTTCCCTAAACAGAACTGTGAGAATAACTGGTCAATCAGGCTTTCGTGGACACTTTCGCCAATAATTTCGCCCAGGAGCTCCCAGGATCGAGTCAAGTCAATCTGGACGATATCGATTGGGGTTCCCATTTCAACGCCGCTGATTGCCTCTTCAATAGAATGGACTGCCTGATTCAGCAGGGCGATATGGCGGCTGTTCGAAACATACGTAAGGTCGCTTGATTCAATCGCTCCAGAGAAGAACAGACTTGAAATCGCTTCTTCGAGTTCATCCACCCCTTTGTCCTTCAGCAGTGAAGTCGTAACTAGGGCATAATCTTTCGCAAGCTCCTTCACCTGGTCCAGGTCGATTTTTTGCGGCAAGTCGGTCTTGTTGACGATGACAATCACATCCATGCCCTCAACCGCTTTGAAAATGTTCCGATCCTCTTCCGAAAGTTCGTCCGAATAGTTCAGAACCAGCAGAATCAAATCCGCTTCCTTCAGAACCTGGCGTGAACGCTCAACGCCGATTCGTTCGACGATATCCTCCGTTTCCCGGATTCCTGCTGTATCGAGAAGCCTTAGTGGAACTCCGCGGACATTCACGTATTCTTCGATGACATCGCGAGTCGTTCCCGGAATATCCGTGACAATTGCCTTGTTTTCATGGACAAGGCTGTTCAGCAATGATGATTTCCCAACGTTCGGGCGCCCAACAATGACAGTTGAAAGTCCTTCCCTGAGGATTTTCCCTTGCTGAGAAGTCTGCAAAAGTTTCTCAAGCTCACTTTTAACATACTTAGCCTTCTCCAGTAGCATATTATGGGTCATTTCCTCGACATCATCATACTCAGGATAGTCGATATTCACTTCTACATGAGCAAGTATCTCAAGGATTTCCTGGCGCAGCTTCTGGATCAGCCGTGATAGGCGCCCCTCCATCTGACCAAGGGCAAGATTCATCGCACGGTCTGTTTTCGCACGGATCAAGTCGATGACTGCTTCAGCCTGCGAAAGGTCGATTCGTCCATTTAAAAAAGCCCGTTTTGTAAATTCACCAGGCTCCGCCAGTCTTGCTCCCTGGTTCAGAACAAGCTGGAGCACACGGTTTACAGAAACAAGACCCCCATGGCAGTTGATTTCGACTACATCCTCTTTCGTAAACGTCTTTGGCCCTCTCATGACAGATACCATTACTTCTTCTGCAACTTGTCCAGTTTTTGGATCTAGCAGATGTCCATAATGGATTGTGTGGGATGCCACTTCACTAAGCTTCTTGCTTCCTGCCCCTTTGAACAACCTGTCAGCTATTTCGAAAGCTTGATCTCCGCTCAATCGGACAATCGCAATCGCACCTTCACCCATCGGCGTTGAAATCGCGGCAATTGTATCGAATTCCATATGCTTCACCCCACTTTTCTAAAAAAAATATTTATATTGAAAATCATTAAAGTTTGTTTTCTACAAATTACTAGAATACCACATCACTTTAGCGAAAAAAAGAAAGGAATACTCAAACTGCAAATTTATCCACAATACTTTAAATAAACTTATTTAATTTTAACTTATCCACATGTGAATAACAATAAAACCAAATGAAGAAATAAATGAATTTAATTTAAGGCTGTGGAAAAGTGAAATCAAAAAATGAATTTACTGGTCATTTAAAAACATAAAAAAAACCCGGACCTGATCTGGTCCGGGTTTCAATCATTCTTTTATTTAGATGGCGCGATCACGATATGCCTGTGCGGCTCTGTGCCATCAGAATAGGTTTTGATTTTTTTGTTCGGCATCAATGCAGTATGAATCACTTTGCGTTCATACGAAGGCATCGGTTCAAGCGCGACGGTCTGTCCAGTCCGTACTGCTTTTTGTGCCAGGCGTTCGGCGAGCTGGACGAGTGTTTCATTCCTGCGCTTCCGATAATCCTCGGCATCCAGCAATACAGTTGAATATTGGTCAGAATACCGGTTCATCACCAGCTGAGTTAAAAATTGCAGGGAATTCAGGGTTTGACCACGTTTTCCGATCAACAGGGCAATTTTTTCTCCTGACATCGTAAACAGAACTGTTTTCCCTTCCCTTTTCACATCAACCTCGATTGGTGCGCCTAACTGTTCTCCGACTGCTTTCAAATAATTAACGGCTTCTTCAACAGCATCGATCTTCACTGTCACCTTGACGACAGCAGGACGCGTTCCGAAAAGTCCGAAAATCCCCTTTTTGCCTTCATCAATTACATCAATCTCTGTGCGGTCTTTGGTTGTCTTTAATTGAGCTAAAGCGGATTCTACTGCTTCGTCGACATTCTGTCCTGTAGCAGTTACCTGTTTCACTTTTTTGCTCCTCCCGCATTGCCGGCAGCCGCAGCTTTAAGATCCGGCCCTTTAATAAAGTAAGTTTGAACAATCATGAATAAGTTACCGACTACCCAGTACAATGAAAGTGCTGCCGGGAAGTTGATTGCGAATACAATGATCATGATCGGCATCAGCCAAAGCATCATTGCCATTTGCGGATTGTGTTCCTGGCCAGCCATCATCATTTTTTGCTGGATGAAAGTCGTTGCACCTGCTACAAGCGGCAGGATATAAAATGGATCCGGAGACCCGAGGTCGAACCACATGAAATTATGCTCGGCAATTTCCCTTGTTCTCGAAATCGCATGGTAAAAACCAATCAGGATCGGCATCTGTACAATAAGCGGGAAACATCCTGCCAGCGGATTGACACCATGCTTTTGGAAAAGTGCCATTGTTTCCTGCTGCAGCTTTTGCTGTGTCTTCTGATCTTTTGAGCTGTATTTTTCCTTTAATTTTGCCATTTCCGGCTGCAATGCCTGCATTGCCTTTGAGCTTCTCGTTTGCTTGATCATCAACGGCAGGATTGCCAGGCGGATAATCAATGTAACAGCAATGATCGATAAACCGAAACTGCCACCAAGCCATTCAGCCATTTTCACGATTAGCAGGGATAAAGGATAAACGATGTATTCATTCCAAAAACCCTTGCTATCAGGAGTGATCGGCTGGTCATACTCCGTACATCCAGTCAGAACGGACATCACTAATAGCAAGCCCATTATTAATAATATTCTTTTTTTCAAGCTCCATTTCCTCCTAACTTCCCGATCATTCATTTATTTTCAAAAGTTTGTCCCAAAATTTATGTACACTTCGCCTTATTGGCACCATGCAATCAAAAGTATTTTACCATCTTTTACTGGGAAGCGCTTTTAAAAAATGCAATCCGGCAATATTTTTGCCTCAATCATTATTTCCAGCTATCGGCTTCTTCAATACCTTTCCGACCTTCAAAACATGCTCCAGGCTTTTCTTTATATCCTCCATGCCCATTTCAGAGGTGGGCTTGCGTGCAATGATGATATAGTCGTTTCCTGTATGTACACGATCCTGAAATTCGTGGAAGGATTGGCGGATATATCTTTTAATCTGATTTCGCATAACAGCATTGCCAATCTTCTTGCTTACTGAAAGCCCGATGCGGAAATTCTCTTGCTCCGGTTTCTTCAGGATATAAACAACAAACTGGCGGTTAGCGACAGATTTTCCTTTTTTAAACGCCTCTTGGAATTCTTTATTTTTTTTTACTCTGAAATCTTTTTTCATCTATTAAACACCTTCAATTCTCTATGGTCCGTTTTTTTAATGGGTACTTTTTACATGGCTGCCAGAGGGATTTATTCTATAGAGTATTTCCAAAATAAATCCCCTAAAGCCACTTTGTCAGCAAACATAGTCCCCAAAATAGTATTGCCCAAAGAGAAAAAAGACCACTGACATTTCAGTGGCCTAAGCTGATAATACTTTTCTTCCTTTGCGACGACGGCGAGCAAGAACCTTACGGCCATTTGCACTGCTCATGCGGGCACGGAATCCGTGAACTTTGCTGTGTTTACGCTTATTTGGTTGATAAGTGCGTTTCATATATGTTACACCTCCCTGAGGAATAGCTGTTACAGACAGTCTTTGTAATTATAAAGATGAGCAGTGGATATTGTCAAGTGCCTATTCAGAAAAACAAAATGATATAGAAAGAAAAAAACACTCCTTCACCAGCTGATCCTGCTTGTCCAATTTTCACCTTTGCTTCATAAAAGTTCTTCGGACAATAAAATGTATCATAAAATTTCCTTCCCGGGACTTAAAAAGAATATTTTTTGCTGGCAAAAGAAACTTTATTAAATAACGCTTATTTTTTATTCCAGGCTACTTTTGGGCGGTCTGTGGACAAAAATCGACAGCTATTTTATTATCCACAACCCTTTTTTACAGCTTTTACACAACACAAGAGGCTGTGGACAATTTTACTCCACAGTGATAAGGTATTGTGGATAATGTATTAAAAAGCGTTGCGACAAGCTGGATTATCTGATATTATATTTGTGTTTTCACTCTTAATAATTCGATACTGAAAATATATTTATCCACAAAATGTGGATAAGTTGTGGATAGGTTATTCAGGCCTGTTGTAAAACTTTGTCCACAGAACGTGGATATTGTCGAAAAGCTTCTTTCTTTCCTTATTATATATTTTTCCACATTAATAGTTTCGTATATTTATGAATTTAAGGGTTGTACAGCTTGTATAACCTTCGAATTTCGTATTGATTACACTTTTCGAGAAAAGGCCTTAACCGGGAAACTTTGAAAAATCTTTAAAATCCACTAAGATTTTTACTTTTTAAGAGAAAAAGCAGCAAGTTTTTGAATAGAACCTAAAAAAGACAAGAAAAGGAGGGATAATTGTTGGAGAACATTGCAGATCTCTGGAACAACGCTCTCGCAAAAATCGAGAAAAAGATCAGCAAGCCTAGTTTTGATACATGGCTGAAATCAACAAAAGCACATACACTTCAGGGTGATGTACTTACAATTACAGCCCCGAATGAATTTGCCCGCGATTGGCTAGAAGAGCGATATTCCCAGTTAATCAGCGGTATTTTGTATGAAATCACGGGTGAAGAACTTTCTGTTAAATTCATCATTCCGCAAAACCAGAATGAAGAAGATCTCGATATTCCCTTGCCGCCAAAAAGGGTGAAGAAGGAAGAAGAAGCACAGGAATTGCCGGTAAGCATGCTGAACCCGAAGTACACATTCGATACTTTTGTCATCGGTTCAGGCAACCGTTTCGCCCATGCTGCGTCGCTGGCAGTGGCTGAGGCACCGGCAAAGGCATACAATCCCTTATTTATCTATGGGGGCGTTGGACTTGGTAAAACCCACTTAATGCATGCAATTGGCCATTACGTCCAGGATCATAATCCAAATGCAAAAGTGGTTTATTTGTCATCTGAAAAATTCACGAACGAATTCATCAACTCGATAAGGGATAATAAAGCTGGCGATTTCCGCAATAAATACAGGAATGTAGACGTCCTGCTTATTGATGATATTCAATTCCTGGCGGGGAAAGAACAGACGCAGGAGGAATTTTTCCATACATTCAATACTTTGCATGAGGAAAGCAAGCAGATTGTCATCTCAAGTGACCGTCCGCCAAAAGAGATTCCAACACTTGAAGACAGACTTAGATCCCGCTTTGAATGGGGCTTGATTACAGATATCACTCCGCCAGACCTGGAAACGAGGATTGCAATCCTGCGCAAAAAAGCGAAAGCAGAAGGCCTGGATATTCCGAATGAAGTCATGCTATATATCGCAAACCAGATTGACTCCAACATTCGTGAGCTTGAGGGTGCCTTAATCCGCGTTGTTGCCTATTCTTCATTGATCAATAAAGACATTAACGCAGACCTGGCAGCTGAAGCACTGAAGGACATTATCCCAAGTTCCAAACCTAAGGTGATTACGATCCTTGATATCCAGAGGGTAGTCGGCCAGCATTACAATGTGAAACTTGAGGACTTCAAAGCGAAAAAACGGACAAAATCCGTCGCTTTCCCAAGACAGATCGCAATGTACTTATCAAGGGAGCTGACTGATTTTTCACTTCCTAAGATAGGTGAAGAATTCGGGGGACGTGACCATACGACTGTCATCCATGCCCATGAAAAGATTTCAAAAATGGTTTCAATCGATTCGAACCTGCAAAAGCAGCTTAAAGAGATAAATGAACAATTAAGGGTTTAGGGAAAGTGTGAATAACTCTCCCTTGGTTGCACACAGTCTGTCCACATGTGGATAGGCTGTGTTTCCTTTGATCAAATAGCTTATCCACAAATCCACAGGCCCTACTAGTACTTCTATTACTTTTTTAAAACATATTAATATATGCATTAGGAAAAAAAATATTCCAAAACGGAGGCTAAAAAATGAGATTTATTATCCAGCGCGATCATTTGCTGCAAAGCGTCCAGGACGTAATGAAGGCAGTAACAAGCAGAACAACAATCCCGATTTTGACTGGCATCAAAATTGTTGCGAACGAAGAGGGAGTAACTCTTACAGGCAGCGATTCTGATATTTCCATTGAGTCTTTCATTCCTAAAGAAGAAGCTGGGGATGAAATCGTAGAAATCAAACAGACTGGATCCATTGTTCTGCAGGCGCGTTTCTTTAGTGAAATCGTTAAAAAGCTTCCTACAGACACTGTGGAAATAGAAGTACATGGCAATATGCAGACCGTAATTCGATCTGGTAAATCTGAATTTAACTTAAATGGCCTTGATGCTGAAGAATACCCACATCTTCCGCAAATTTCGGAAGAGCATGTATTCAAGATTCCTACAGATCTATTAAAAGGGCTTGTCCGACAGACTGTCTTTTCAGTGTCCACCTCAGAAACACGCCCGATCTTGACAGGTGTCAACTGGAAGGTTGAAAACAATGAACTGATCTGTATTGCAACAGATAGCCACAGGCTGGCATTGAGAAAAGCGAAGCTGGAAGCAGAGAATACTGGCAGCTACAATGTCGTCATCCCAGGTAAAAGCTTGACTGAATTGAGCAAAATTCTGGATGACAGCTCTGATAATGTCGATATCGTCATCACAGAGAACCAAGTTCTGTTCAAAGCGAAGCACTTGCTGTTCTTCTCAAGGTTGTTGGAAGGAAATTACCCTGATACTGCAAGGTTGATTCCGACTGAAAGCAAAACAGATGTTGTTGTCAACACAAAGGAATTCCTACACGCGATTGACCGTGCCTCATTGCTTGCAAGAGAGGGAAGAAACAACGTCGTCAAGTTTTCAACAATCGAAGGCGGAGCGATTGAAGTATCATCCAATACTCCGGAAATCGGTACGGTTGTCGAAGAAATCCAAAGCCAGTCAATTGATGGCGAGGAACTGAAAATTTCATTCAGCGCGAAGTACATGATGGACGCCCTGAAAGCACTGGAAGGAACAGAAATCCAGATCAGTTTCACAGGTGCGATGAGACCTTTCGTCATCCGTCCGCTTCACGATGATTCAATCCTGCAGCTAATCCTGCCGGTAAGAACTTACTAATCCATATCGCCACCAGTTTTGCACTGGTGGCTTTTTCTTATAGACTGCAAAAAGTTAGTAATATTTAGCTAACTAAGTGGATTGCAGCAGAAGGCACGAAGACTCCTCCGAAAATGCTGCCGCATTTCCATCGTGCGTGGGCAGTTTCTAGGAAGTTTTTTCAATGTCCTGCAGGAGAAGCGTGTCATGGGAGACCCCGCAGGAGCAAAGCGACGAGGAGGCTCCCAGACCGCCCGCGGAAAGCGAAGTGCCTGGAGCGGAAATCAACAGGCCAAGGGCATAGGCAATAAAAATAAGAAAATTTGTTTCTATGGAAAATATTTAGTAAAATAAAGTATTAAGTCCTTTTGGAAGAAAAGGGTGAGAAACGTGAATGAGGAAATTAAAATTGATACGGAATATATTACACTTGGCCAATTCCTTAAATTAGCCGATGTTATCCAATCCGGCGGAATGGCAAAGTGGTTTTTAAGTGAACATGATGTTTTTATCAATGGTGAACAAGATCAGCGAAGAGGAAGAAAGCTTCGTTCCGGAGACCAGGTGTCGATTCCTGGGTTTGGCAAGTTCAGCATAACGCAATAATCCAGAGGATGAACTGTTCATGTATATAGAGGACCTGCAATTAAGGAATTATCGGAATTATCAGGGGTTAGAGGCGGAATTTGAAAATAAAGTAAATGTAATACTCGGGGAAAACGCCCAGGGAAAGACAAATGTCATGGAGTCAATCTATGTCCTGGCGATGGCGAAATCACACAGGACGACCAATGATAAAGATTTGATTCGCTGGGACGAGGAATATGCTAAAATAGAGGGACGGATTAAAAAAAACAATGGATCTCTGCCAATGCAGCTTGTCATATCAAAAAAAGGCAAGAAGGCGAAGGTCAACCACCTGGAGCAGCGAAAGCTAAGCCAGTATGTGGGAAACATGAATGTCGTGATGTTCGCACCTGAAGATCTCCACCTGGTAAAAGGAAGCCCTCAAGTAAGGCGCCGTTTTATTGATATGGAAATCGGCCAGGTTTCGGCTATTTATTTGCATGATATCAGCCAATACAATAAAATCCTCCAGCAGCGCAACCATTACCTGAAACAGCTGCAAATCAAAAAAAGCACCGATCAAACAATGCTTGATATCCTGACGGAACAATTTATCCAGGCGGCAGCAAGGATCGTTGTGAAGAGGTTCGAATTCCTGAATCTTCTTGAGCAATGGGCACTGCCGATCCATCAGGGGATATCAAGAGGGCTTGAAGACCTGAAAATCGTCTATAAACCTTCTGCAGACGTATCAGAAGAGGATGATTTGTCGAAAATGATAGCAGTGTATGAAGAAAAATTTGCTAAAATAAAAATAAGAGAGATTGACCGGGGCACCACGATGTTTGGGCCGCATCGGGATGATCTGCAATTTTTTGTGAATGGACGGGATGTCCAGACTTTCGGATCGCAGGGCCAGCAGCGGACGACAGCACTTTCCGTGAAATTGGCGGAAATAGAGCTGATCAATTCAGAGATTGGCGAATATCCAATCCTGCTGCTTGATGATGTCCTGTCTGAGTTAGATGACTATCGCCAATCCCACTTATTAAATACCATCCAGGGAAAAGTTCAAACCTTCGTGACCACAACAAGTGTGGATGGAATAGACCACCAGACGCTAAGGGAAGCAGCCACATACAAAGTGAAAACCGGAGAAATGTCAAGAATCCAATGAGGTGGACTCGATGTATTTGCATGTTGGTGAAGAAGTCCTTGTCAGGACAAAAGATATAATCGCTATTCTGGATATTGACAGCGTCAGTTCTTCTCCTTACATGGAGGAGTTCACTGCCCGGCAGGACCAGAAGATTGTCCATTTGTCCAAGGGGACGGTCAAATCAATCGTGGTGACGGGAAATCATATTTATTATTCTCCACTTGCATCAGGAACATTAAAGAAACGCTCCCAAAAATTATCCGTTCAGGAATTTTAATAGATCGGCGTCTTCGCAAATTGTCGAAAAAAAGCGATATATGCCAAAAAAAGTTTTTTTAAAAGATGAGTCAAAATGAAAGTGTAGGTGATTGATATGACCATGGATCAACAACAATCCGTGCAGGGACAAGCGTATGATGAAAACCAGATACAAGTGCTTGAAGGCCTGGAAGCAGTACGGAAACGTCCGGGAATGTATATCGGTTCAACGAGTGCGAAAGGCTTGCACCATCTTGTTTGGGAAATCGTTGATAATAGTATAGATGAAGCCCTTGCAGGCTATTGCGATGAGATTAACGTCATTATTGAAGAAGACAATAGCATTACGGTCATGGATAATGGACGTGGGATTCCTGTCGGTATCCACGAAAAGATGGGAAGGCCAGCAGTCGAAGTCATCATGACAGTGCTGCATGCCGGCGGTAAATTCGGCGGCGGCGGGTACAAGGTTTCCGGCGGGCTTCACGGTGTTGGTGCCTCTGTTGTAAACGCCCTGTCTACGTATCTTGAAGTTTTCGTCCATCGTGATGGGAAAATTCATTACCAAAAATTCGAGCGCGGCGCAGTCGGTGACCCTCTAAAAGTCATTGGGGAAAGCGACCGCACAGGTACAACCGTCCATTTCAAGCCTGATGGAGAAATTTTCACCGAAACTTTAGTCTATGAGTATGATACACTCGCAAATCGCTTGCGTGAACTTGCCTTCCTGAACAGGGGTATCAAGATCACAATCGAGGATAAACGCGTTGAAGATAAAAGAAATGAATATTATTACGAAGGCGGAATTAAGTCTTATGTGGAACACTTAAACCGCACAAGAGAAGTCCTGCATGAGGAACCGATCTACATTGAGGGTGAAAAAGAAGGCATCACTGTCGAGGTAGCCCTCCAGTATAACGACAGCTTCACAGGAAATATCTATTCATTCGCGAACAATATCCACACTTATGAAGGCGGAACGCATGAATCAGGCTTCAAAACGGCTTTGACTCGTGTCATCAATGACTATGCTCGTAAGCATGGCATCTTTAAGGATAATGATGCCAATCTTTCCGGTGAGGATGTACGAGAAGGACTGACTGCGATTGTTTCCGTCAAGCATCCTGACCCACAGTTCGAGGGCCAGACGAAGACAAAGCTTGGAAATTCAGAAGTCCGTGCGGTTACAGATACAACCTTCTCAGAGCATTTTGAAAAATTCATGCTTGAAAATCCAACCGTAGCCAGGAAAATCGTTGAAAAAGGCCTTATGGCAGCAAGGGCAAGACTTGCAGCGAAAAAAGCGCGTGAACTCACACGACGCAAAAGCGCTCTGGAAATTTCAAGCCTGCCAGGTAAATTGGCTGACTGTTCTTCAAAGGATCCTTCCATCAGCGAATTGTATGTCGTTGAGGGTGACTCCGCGGGCGGATCTGCCAAGCAGGGACGTGACCGCCATTTCCAGGCGATCCTGCCTTTGCGCGGTAAAATCCTGAATGTTGAAAAGTCCCGTCTGGATAAAATCTTATCCAACAACGAGGTAAGAGCGATCATCACGGCTATCGGAACAGGCATCGGCGAAGACTTTGATCTTGCGAAAGCCCGTTACCAAAAGATCGTCATCATGACAGATGCCGACGTTGACGGCGCACATATCCGAACTTTATTATTGACGTTCTTCTACAGATATATGAGAAAGATCCTTGAAGCAGGTTACATTTATATTGCCCAGCCGCCTTTATACAAAGTCCAGCAGGGCAAAAAAATCGAATATGCTTACAATGATAGGCAGCTTGAACAGATCCTCGCTGAGCTTCCTCAGCAGCCAAAGCCGGGCATCCAGCGTTATAAGGGTCTTGGAGAAATGAATCCTGAACAGCTGTGGGAAACAACGATGAACCCTGAAACAAGGACGTTGCTGCAAGTAAGTCTTGAGGATGCGATTGAATCGGATGAAACATTCGAAATCCTGATGGGCGACAAGGTAGAGCCGCGACGTAACTTCATAGAGCAAAACGCTCTCTATGTAAAGAACTTGGATATTTAAATTTTATTCCCAGGATAGTAGGTTCAGCCTCTATCCTGCTTTTTCTGAAATGGCGCTGGTTGACTTGGGTCCATACAGGTACCCTTATCTGTCTGCGTTGAACAGAGTTCCTAAAGGAGGTCTCTCTTAAATGTCTGAAACACCAAATCCACGTGTTAAAGAGATTAATATTAGCCAGGAAATGCGGTCATCCTTCCTGGATTACGCCATGAGCGTTATCGTGGCACGTGCCCTGCCAGATGTGCGTGATGGCCTGAAGCCCGTGCACAGAAGGATTCTTTATGCGATGCATGATCTTGGCATGCATTCTGACAAAGCTTATAAAAAATCGGCAAGGATCGTCGGCGAAGTAATCGGTAAGTACCACCCACACGGTGATTCTGCCGTTTATGACACAATGGTCCGTATGGCACAGGACTTCAACTATCGCTATATGCTCGTGGACGGACACGGTAACTTCGGTTCTGTCGATGGCGATGCAGCTGCTGCGATGCGTTATACTGAAGCGCGTATGTCGAAGATTTCAATGGAGCTATTGCGCGACATCAATAAAGATACAATTGACTACCAGGATAACTATGACGGTTCTGAAAGAGAACCGATTGTCATGCCTTCAAGATTCCCTAACCTGCTGGTAAACGGTACTTCCGGTATCGCTGTCGGAATGGCAACGAACATCCCTCCGCATCAGCTTGGAGAGGTCATTGATGGAGTATTGGCGATCAGTAAGGACCCTGACCTTACCATTCAGGAATTAATGGAAATCATTACAGGACCAGATTTTCCAACCGCTGGACTGATCCTTGGACGCAGCGGCATTCGCAAGGCTTATGAAACTGGACGCGGATCGATTACCCTTCGTGCAAAAGTTGAAATTGAGCAAAAGTCTAATGGCAAAGAAGTCATAATCGTTAATGAACTTCCATACCAGGTTAATAAAGCAAAGCTAATCGAGAAAATCGCAGAGCTTGTCCGCGACAAGAAAATAGATGGAATCACGGATTTACGAGACGAATCAGACCGTAAAGGAATGAGGATTGTCATCGAGGTCCGTAAAGATGCAAATGCAAATGTCCTTTTAAATAATCTTTATAAGCAAACAGCATTGCAGACGAGCTTTGGTATCAACCTTCTTGCCCTTGTCGATGGGCAGCCTAAGGTTCTGAACCTTAAGCAGTGCTTGAAATACTACCTTGATCATCAGGTTGTCGTGATTCGCCGCAGAACGGAGTTTGAACTGAAGAAGGCTGAGGCACGTGCCCACATCCTTGAAGGCTTGCGAATTGCCCTTGATAACCTTGATGCAGTCATCAGCTTGATCCGAAGCTCCCGTACGACCGACATTGCCCGGGAAGGCTTGATGACTCAATTCAAGCTGTCTGACAAGCAAGCACAGGCAATCCTTGATATGCGTCTGCAAAGACTTACTGGTTTGGAACGTGAGAAAATCGAAGAAGAGTTCCAAAACCTTATGCAACTCATTTCGGAACTGAAAGCAATCCTTGCTGATAATGAAAAAGTGCTGGAAATCATCCGTGAAGAACTTACTGAAATCAAAGAGCGATTCAACGATGAGCGCCGCACGGAAATCGTTTCTGGAGGACTGGAAATGATCGAGGATGAAGATTTGATTCCTCGTGAGAACATCGTCATCACCCTGACACACAACGGCTATGTAAAGCGCCTGCCTGTTTCTACATACAGGGCACAGCGACGTGGCGGCCGCGGAATCCAGGGCATGGGAACGAATGAAGATGATTTCGTGGAACACTTAATCACGACTTCTACACATGATACGATTCTTTTCTTTACAAATAAGGGTAAAGTATATCGTTCGAAGGGTTACGAGATTCCGGAATTCAGCCGTACTGCGAAAGGCATTCCAATCATCAACCTTCTGGAAATCGAAAAGGGAGAATGGGTTAACGCTATTATCCCGGTAGAAGAATTTGTGGATGACTGGTTCCTGTTCTTCACCACAAAAGAAGGGATTTCGAAACGTTCGCCATTATCTTCTTTTGCGAATATCCGAAACAATGGTTTGATTGCCCTGAACCTGCGTGAAAACGATGAATTGATTTCCGTGCGTCTTACTGACGGAAGCAAGGAAATGATCATCGGCACGAAGAACGGGTTGTTGATCCGTTTCCCTGAAACAGATGTCCGCTCTATGGGCCGTACGGCTACAGGAGTAAAAGGAATCACCCTTTCAGAAGACGATGAAGTCGTTGGCATGGAAGTCCTAGAGGAAAGCGCAGAGATTCTTGTCGTTACGAAAAACGGTTACGGCAAGAGAACCCCTTCCGAAGAGTACAGAAGGCAAGGTCGAGGCGGTAAAGGAATTAAGACTTGCAACATTACCGACAAGAATGGCGACCTCGTGACGATGAAGGTCGTTACTGGCGAGGAAGATCTCATGCTGATTACGACAGGCGGTGTATTGATCCGGATTCCAGTCAGCTCCATTTCTATGACTGGCCGTAACACACAAGGGGTAAAATTAATCAGCCTAAACAAAGCAGAAAATGAATATGTTGCGACAGTTGCCAAAGTCGATAAGGAAGATGAGAAGCCTGAAGACATGGAACTGGAGGAAAATGCAGAATCCACACTAATCGATCCTGAAGAAGTTGGCAGTGAAGAAGCAGTAGTAACCGAAACACCAGCTGACTCGGACGAAGAATAAAACTTTTAAAGAGGAACACAAATTTGTGTTCCTCTTTTTTGGCAAAATAAAGTAAAATAATTGTAAGAAAATTATAATTCCGGGGTGGAAAGCCTTGCGCGTACTTGTAGACAATCTTAAAGAGGGCTGTATCCTTACTGATGATGTACTTAGCAAAACAAAAAGACCCATCATGAGCAAAAAGACGGTACTCTCAAAGCATCTAATAGAAATCTTGAAAATTTTCCTGGTAAAAGAAGTTGAAGTAGAAAAGATTATGGTGAATGGCATGCCATTTCACGCCCCTGTTGTTGGATCGGACAAAAAGGTCCTGGCAACATCAAATGAATCAGACCTTGCCTTTCTTGACCTGTTTTTGAGGGCTAAACAGGATTTTAAAAAGGAGTTTGTCTCCTGGCAGTCAGGAATGCAGATTGATATTGCCAAAGTGAGAAAGATCATCGTTACGTTGATAGAACAAGTAGAAATAACCTCTTCAGATATCTTTAATCTACACCATTATTCGTCCAAGAATGAATACTTGTATGACCATCCGTTAGCGGTTGGAATCATAAGTGCCTTCATTGGGAAAAAGTTGAATTACAGCAAAGGGGATGTGACACAGCTTGCTCTCGCAGGCTGCCTGTCAGATTGCGGAATGGCGAAAATCAGTCCAACTCTTCTTAATAAAAGTTCCACATTGACAGTAGATGAGTTTGAGGAAATCAAAAAGCACCCAACTTATAGCTACCAATTAGTAAAGAACAGTCCTTTATTGAAAGATGCCACAAAAATTGCGATTCTTCATCACCATGAAAGAATGGACGGCAGTGGCTATCCTTTTGGTGAAAAAGGGAGCAGAATCCATCCCTTTGCGAAAATACTGGCAGTTGCAGATTCCTTCCATGCGATGACATCTGAAAGAATCTATAAACCTAAGAACTCACCATTTAAAGTACTTGAAATGATCAACGAAGAACTGTTCGGAGAATTTGACATTGCTGCCTTAAAAGCATTAAGTTCTGCGATCATGAATTATTCCATCGGCACCAAGATCCGCCTTTCGGATGGACAGGCTGCTGAGATTATTTTCGTGGAAGAAAAGAATCCAGCCCGACCATTAGTCAGGCTGCTAGAGTCGGGCCAAATCCTGCCTTTAGAAAAGAACAGGTATTTACATATCGACGAAATCATTCAGTAAGCTGGCTGTGTCTGCCAGCTTTTTTTATTATTCTAGTAAAAATGTTTAAAAGTATTGCCTTATAATGATTAGCCTGATATAATCTTCAAAGTCAGTAACGAAACAACAAACTTGAATAATAAGTTTTCGAAAAAAGTTATTGACTTATATAGCGGGAAAATGTTATATTAATAAAGTCGCTTACGGGCGATGACAACGAGTGATTGTTCTTTGAAAACTAAACAAACAAGCGTCAACAAACAATAATATTCTTGCTTCTATTATAGAAGACAAGAGCCAACGTTTTATTTTATGAGCTAACTCATAACTCTTTCTTGGAGAGTTTGATCCTGGCTCAGGACGAACGCTGGCGGCGTGCCTAATACATGCAAGTCGAGCGGATCTTCATTAGCTTGCTTTTGAAGATCAGCGGCGGACGGGTGAGTAACACGTGGGCAACCTGCCTGTAAGACTGGGATAACTTCGGGAAACCGGAGCTAATACCGGATAATCCTTTCCCCCACATGAGGGAAAGCTGAAAGACGGTTTCGGCTGTCACTTACAGATGGGCCCGCGGCGCATTAGCTAGTTGGTGAGGTAACGGCTCACCAAGGCAACGATGCGTAGCCGACCTGAGAGGGTGATCGGCCACACTGGGACTGAGACACGGCCCAGACTCCTACGGGAGGCAGCAGTAGGGAATCTTCCGCAATGGACGAAAGTCTGACGGAGCAACGCCGCGTGAGCGATGAAGGCCTTCGGGTCGTAAAGCTCTGTTGTCAGGGAAGAACAAGTATCGGAGTAACTGCCGGTACCTTGACGGTACCTGACCAGAAAGCCACGGCTAACTACGTGCCAGCAGCCGCGGTAATACGTAGGTGGCAAGCGTTGTCCGGAATTATTGGGCGTAAAGCGCGCGCAGGCGGTCCTTTAAGTCTGATGTGAAAGCCCACGGCTCAACCGTGGAGGGTCATTGGAAACTGGGGGACTTGAGTGCAGAAGAGGAGAGCGGAATTCCACGTGTAGCGGTGAAATGCGTAGAGATGTGGAGGAACACCAGTGGCGAAGGCGGCTCTCTGGTCTGTAACTGACGCTGAGGCGCGAAAGCGTGGGGAGCGAACAGGATTAGATACCCTGGTAGTCCACGCCGTAAACGATGAGTGCTAAGTGTTAGAGGGTTTCCGCCCTTTAGTGCTGCAGCAAACGCATTAAGCACTCCGCCTGGGGAGTACGGCCGCAAGGCTGAAACTCAAAGGAATTGACGGGGGCCCGCACAAGCGGTGGAGCATGTGGTTTAATTCGAAGCAACGCGAAGAACCTTACCAGGTCTTGACATCCTCTGACAACCCTAGAGATAGGGCGTTCCCCTTCGGGGGACAGAGTGACAGGTGGTGCATGGTTGTCGTCAGCTCGTGTCGTGAGATGTTGGGTTAAGTCCCGCAACGAGCGCAACCCTTGATCTTAGTTGCCAGCATTCAGTTGGGCACTCTAAGGTGACTGCCGGTGACAAACCGGAGGAAGGTGGGGATGACGTCAAATCATCATGCCCCTTATGACCTGGGCTACACACGTGCTACAATGGATGGAACAAAGGGTCGCGAAGCCGCGAGGTCGAGCCAATCCCATAAAACCATTCTCAGTTCGGATTGCAGGCTGCAACTCGCCTGCATGAAGCCGGAATCGCTAGTAATCGCGGATCAGCATGCCGCGGTGAATACGTTCCCGGGCCTTGTACACACCGCCCGTCACACCACGAGAGTTTGTAACACCCGAAGTCGGTGGGGTAACCTTTTGGAGCCAGCCGCCTAAGGTGGGACAGATGATTGGGGTGAAGTCGTAACAAGGTAGCCGTATCGGAAGGTGCGGCTGGATCACCTCCTTTCTAAGGATATTGCCTAAGGGCAATCGGAATGCGAATCTTTCGATTCGTACTGCGGATTTAACAATCCGCATAGTTGACTAGCTTGTTTGTTTAGTTTTGAGGGAGTAATTCCTCTTTCATATGATATATGGGCCTATAGCTCAGCTGGTTAGAGCGCACGCCTGATAAGCGTGAGGTCGGTGGTTCGAGTCCACTTAGGCCCACCATATATCTTTCATAACGGGGCCTTAGCTCAGCTGGGAGAGCGCCTGCCTTGCACGCAGGAGGTCAGCGGTTCGATCCCGCTAGGCTCCACCATGTCGCTTTTATGCGCGTGTTTTTTGTTCCTTGAAAACTAGATAATCGTAAGTAAGAAGAACCAAGAAAAAACCGAGTGATCGCCATTTTAGTTTTCTCTCTATTCAATTAGAGAAATGACCTTTTAGGTTAAGTTAGAAAGGGCGCACGGTGGATGCCTTGGCACTAGGAGCCGATGAAGGACGGGACTAACACCGATATGCTTCGGGGAGCTGTAAGTAAGCTTTGATCCGGAGATTTCCGAATGGGGAAACCCACTGTTCGTAATGGAACAGTATCTTTACCTGAATACATAGGGTATTGAAGGCAGACCCGGGGAACTGAAACATCTAAGTACCCGGAGGAAGAGAAAGCAAACGCGATTCCCTGAGTAGCGGCGAGCGAAACGGGACATAGCCCAAACCAAGAGGCTTGCCTCTTGGGGTTGTAGGACACTCTACATGGAGTTACAAAGGAACGGGGTAGATGAAGTGGTCTGGAAAGGCCCGTCAGAGAAGGTAAAAACCCTGTAGTTGAAACTTCGTTCCCTCCTGAGTGGATCCTGAGTACGGCGGGACACGAGAAATCCCGTCGGAAGCTGGGAGGACCATCTCCCAAGGCTAAATACTCCCTAGTGACCGATAGTGAACCAGTACCGTGAGGGAAAGGTGAAAAGCACCCCGGAAGGGGAGTGAAAGAGATCCTGAAACCGTGTGCCTACAAGTAGTCAGAGCCCGTTCATGGGTGATGGCGTGCCTTTTGTAGAATGAACCGGCGAGTTACGATTACATGCAAGGTTAAGTTGAAGAGACGGAGCCGCAGCGAAAGCGAGTCTGAATAGGGCGAATGAGTATGTGGTCGTAGACCCGAAACCAGGTGATCTACCCATGTCCAGGGTGAAGGTTGGGTAACACCAACTGGAGGCCCGAACCCACGCACGTTGAAAAGTGCGGGGATGAGGTGTGGGTAGCGGAGAAATTCCAATCGAACTTGGAGATAGCTGGTTCTCTCCGAAATAGCTTTAGGGCTAGCCTCACGTTGTAAGAGTCTTGGAGGTAGAGCACTGTTTGGACTAGGGGCCCTCATCGGGTTACCGAATTCAGACAAACTCCGAATGCCAAAGACTTATCCGTGGGAGTCAGACTGCGAGTGATAAGATCCGTAGTCAAAAGGGAAACAGCCCAGACCACCAGCTAAGGTCCCAAAGTATACGTTAAGTGGAAAAGGATGTGGAGTTGCTTAGACAACCAGGATGTTGGCTTAGAAGCAGCCACCATTTAAAGAGTGCGTAATAGCTCACTGGTCGAGTGACTCTGCGCCGAAAATGTATCGGGGCTAAACGTATCACCGAAGCTGTGGATTGACATCTTAGATGTCAGTGGTAGGAGAGCGTTCTAAGGGCGTTGAAGCTAGACCGTAAGGACTGGTGGAGCGCTTAGAAGTGAGAATGCCGGTATGAGTAGCGAAAGATGGGTGAGAATCCCATCCACCGAATGCCTAAGGTTTCCTGAGGAAGGCTCGTCCTCTCAGGGTTAGTCGGGACCTAAGCCGAGGCCGAAAGGCGTAGGCGATGGACAACAGGTTGATATTCCTGTACCACCTCTTTATCGTTTGAGCGACGGGGGGACGCAGGAGGATAGGGTAAGCGCGCTGTTGGATATGCGCGTCTAAGCAGTTAGGCTGCAAGTGAGGTAAATCCCGCTTGCGTGAAGGCTGAGCTGTGACAGCGAGGGAAATTTAGTACCGAAGTTCCTGATTCCACACTGCCAAGAAAAGCCTCTAGCGAGATAAATGGTGCCCGTACCGCAAACCGACACAGGTAGGCGAGGAGAGAATCCTAAGGTGAGCGAGAGAACTCTCGTTAAGGAACTCGGCAAAATGACCCCGTAACTTCGGGAGAAGGGGTGCTCATTTGGGTGAATAGCCCGGATGAGCCGCAGTGAATAGGCCCAGGCGACTGTTTAGCAAAAACACAGGTCTCTGCGAAGCCGCAAGGCGAAGTATAGGGGCTGACGCCTGCCCGGTGCTGGAAGGTTAAGAGGAGGGGTTAGCTCACGCGAAGCTCTGAATCGAAGCCCCAGTAAACGGCGGCCGTAACTATAACGGTCCTAAGGTAGCGAAATTCCTTGTCGGGTAAGTTCCGACCCGCACGAAAGGCGTAACGATCTGGGCACTGTCTCAACGAGAGACTCGGTGAAATTATAGTACCTGTGAAGATGCAGGTTACCCGCGACAGGACGGAAAGACCCCGTGGAGCTTTACTGTAGCCTGATATTGAATTTTGGTACAGCTTGTACAGGATAGGTAGGAGCCTGAGAAACCGGAGCGCCAGCTTCGGTGGAGGCGTCGGTGGGATACTACCCTGGCTGTATTGAAATTCTAACCCGCGCCCCTGATCGGGGCGGGAGACAGTGTCAGGTGGGCAGTTTGACTGGGGCGGTCGCCTCCTAAAGAGTAACGGAGGCGCCCAAAGGTTCCCTCAGAATGGTTGGAAATCATTCGCAGAGTGTAAAGGCACAAGGGAGCTTGACTGCGAGACCTACAAGTCGAGCAGGGACGAAAGTCGGGCTTAGTGATCCGGTGGTTCCGCATGGAAGGGCCATCGCTCAACGGATAAAAGCTACCCCGGGGATAACAGGCTTATCTCCCCCAAGAGTCCACATCGACGGGGAGGTTTGGCACCTCGATGTCGGCTCATCGCATCCTGGGGCTGTAGTCGGTCCCAAGGGTTGGGCTGTTCGCCCATTAAAGCGGTACGCGAGCTGGGTTCAGAACGTCGTGAGACAGTTCGGTCCCTATCCGTCGTGGGCGCAGGAAATTTGAGAGGAGCTGTCCTTAGTACGAGAGGACCGGGATGGACGCACCGCTGGTGTACCAGTTGTCTTGCCAAAGGCATCGCTGGGTAGCTATGTGCGGACGGGATAAGTGCTGAAAGCATCTAAGCATGAAGCCCCCCTCAAGATGAGATTTCCCATAGCGCAAGCTAGTAAGAACCCTGAAAGATGATCAGGTTGATAGGTCAGAGGTGGAAGCGCGGTGACGTGTGGAGCTGACTGATACTAATCGTTCGAGGACTTAACCAAATAGATCATTCGTTCTTCTTGAATTCTTCTTACAACATTATCTAGTTTTGAGGGAGCAAAGCTTTTTGCGAAGCAAAATTGCAAAACCTCAAACCAAATAGTCTGGTGGCGATGGCGAGAAGGTCACACCCGTTCCCATACCGAACACGGAAGTTAAGCTTCTCAGCGCCGATGGTAGTTGGGGGTTTCCCCCTGTGAGAGTAGGACGCCGCCGGGCACACGAAAGAACAGCTGTAATGGCTGTTCTTTTTTTGTCTCTTTCTATTCGAAACCCTTTCGAAGTGATATGCAGTTAAAAACCCTCTGGAAGCTTCCAGAGGGTTTCTTATTATCTAGGAAATGTAAAATGTTCTGGTTTCGTTAAATACATGTAGTAATCTTAATCTAGCTCCAGCGCCTCTCCCTCGAGACGCTTCGGTCCTGCCAATGAAGACAAAGAACGACTTCACTGTCAGGCCCTCTAGCGCTTGTCTGGCTGAGCGAGGCGCTTGCGCTCTTTGATCTGCTACTTTTTCTTTTTCTTCGTTGTTCCTAGTGACTGTAACTGGTCCATTACCTTTGCACGCGATTTTTGGTCTCGAAGCAAGTATGCTGTACCTAAAGCAACCGTAGTCATCATAAGTTTTTTTCTATCCATTGTTATTCCTCCTTCGTTGTTTCGTTGTCTATATATGTGGAATTCCCGATATTACCTTACTATAAACGTTCCACTATCACACACGACAATAGCAGAGGGCTGTGAACCCTTGACACTTTCACTTCTTCGTCAAGTACTGGTAAATTAAGTAAGGCCCTTTTTTTACGGATGATTTTAAAAACGTCTCGATCAATGGATAGTCTTCATTGGGCATCATCTTGATCAATTCACTCCACCATTCCGTTTCGTAACGGGCAATCATTCCCAAGTTATATAAAAGCAAGTAATGAAGAAGCATTTCTGGATATAAAAACAATTCTCCTTTGCTTAACGGAAAGGCGTAATGCTTCTCGTCCAGATTGTATTTCAACGGAGTTGGTTCAGCTTTCTCATTAAAGTTTGCCTCAAAGAGGATGGATTCTGACTCCTCCTTTTTAAAAGACAAAGGAACGGATGATTTGGATTGGAAATATTCCTTAAAGCGATTTTCGGTCATATGAAAGTGATCTATTATTGTCTTCGACAGGGAGTAGATGGAGTTCTTTTCTTCCACTGATTCAAAAATTTGTTTTCCTCTAAGTTCAGAATAGATGGATGACAACTCTGGGATCAGTTCAAGCACTTCTCCCATCGTAGCTTTTTCCCCTTCTAATTGTTTCATGTGGAACATTTTCTCAGCCATCAGTGAAAACAATCCATTCTTCTGGAACTTTACTTCATCTTCCGTGAAACTGTACTGCTGTTTTTTCCGTTTTCTTGTTGAGACACCATGCGCGAGCACCGAAGTTGTTTCAGGATAATCTGGTGCCACTGTCAGGATGCAGGCCTTTATTAAATGGACTAGTCCATAAAAGAGCAGAATTGGCTGAATGGCCAGCGGCGATTTTTCCGCCTGTTCATAATAAAGCTTGCCATGTTCGAGATAATACATAAATGGGTAACAATTTTCGAAACTCTTCAGGTCAGGTTGTTCCAGATTCAATTTCCGATAGCATTTTTTCAGATAGTTTTGCGAGTATTCGGCAGAAAAAAAGAGTGTAAAACTGTTCCATTCTTTATAGGGCAAGGACACATGAAAAACCTCCAAGTTATTTGAAAAATCGGACAAATAACACCTTTCTTGACAGTATTTTAACCAATTGATAACCTACAAATAATATTTTCTTAAAGGGGGTCATTTACAATGTGGGAAAGTAAATTTTTGAAAGAAGGATTAACGTTTGACGATGTGTTATTGGTACCTGCTAAATCTGAGGTTCTGCCAAAGGATGTCAGCCTGAAGGTGAATCTTACCGAAAGCCTGAAATTGAACATTCCGATCATCAGTGCCGGTATGGATACTGTCACGGAAGCAGAACTTGCGATTTCAATCGCAAGACAAGGTGGACTTGGCATTATACATAAAAACATGTCCATAGAGCAGCAGGCAGACCAGGTGGATAAAGTAAAACGATCTGAAAGTGGTGTTATTACAGATCCATTCTTTTTAACACCAGAACACCAGGTATACGATGCAGAACACCTGATGAGTAAATATCGGATTTCCGGTGTGCCAATCGTCAATAACGAGGAAGATCAAAAGCTTGTTGGTATTATTACGAACCGTGATATGCGCTTTATCCAGGACTATTCCATTAAAATTGAAGAGGTCATGACGAAAACTGATTTGGTGACAGCTTCTGTGGGAACGACTCTCGAGGATGCAGAACAAATCCTTCAACGCCATAAAATTGAAAAACTCCCACTAGTAAATGACGAAGGCGTTCTGAAGGGTCTGATCACCATTAAGGATATTGAAAAGGTGATCGAATTCCCTAATTCCTCAAAAGATGCGAAGGGTCGCTTGCTGTGCGGCGCAGCCGTTGGTGTTACCGCAGATACATTGAAACGCGTCGAGATGCTTGTGAAATCCCATGTCGATGTCATTGTCGTCGATACAGCACATGGTCATTCTAAAGGGGTTCTGGACACAGTTAAGCAGATCCGTGAAAGTTACCCCGACTTGAACATCATCGCAGGAAATGTTGCAACTGCTGAGGCGACAAGAGACTTAATTGAAGCCGGAGCTGATATTGTAAAGGTTGGAATTGGACCTGGCTCCATTTGTACGACAAGGGTTGTCGCCGGTGTGGGTGTACCGCAAATCACTGCTGTGTATGATTGCGCTACAGAAGCACGTAAGCATGGTAAATCAATCATTGCAGATGGCGGGATTAAATACTCTGGAGATATTGTGAAGGCCCTAGCTTCAGGCGGCCACGCCGTCATGCTTGGAAGCTTGCTTGCTGGTGTTTCCGAAAGCCCAGGTGAGACAGAGATTTATCAGGGTCGTCGATTCAAAGTGTACCGTGGAATGGGCTCGGTTGGAGCGATGGAAAAGGGTTCAAAAGATCGCTATTTCCAGGAGGATAATAAGAAGTTTGTTCCAGAAGGCATTGAAGGAAGAATTCCTTATAAAGGACCGCTTACAGATACGATTTATCAGCTGGTCGGAGGCATTCGCGCAGGAATGGGCTACTGCGGGACGGCAAATCTTGAAGAATTAAGAGAGAATGCCCAGTTCGTCCGAATGACAGGTGCAGGATTGCGAGAAAGCCATCCGCACGATGTCCAGATTACGAAGGAAGCTCCTAACTACTCGATGTCTTAATGTTTTAAAACGATACTAAAAAAGCAGGACTAAGACTTTTATCCTGTTTACGAAGAGATTTTTCCTGATTTTACAATAGACAGAGTGACTATTCTCTGTCTATTTTTTTGTTTTTTTTTATGTTAAACTATACGGGTGTGATTTTTTAAGTGTTCATAATGTACAAGTTTCATAGATAATTTCAATAAAATTTGGAGGGAAAGACATCTTGAATCGTAATCAAAAACAGCTTTCAATGTTCTTTGCAGCATTCATTTTAACAATCGCAACTATGTTTTCAGGATTTACACCGGAAGCAGCAGCTGCAGAGGGCCAATTAGGCATCGATGCAGAAGCAGCTATGTTGATTGACGCAGAAACCGGGAAAGTATTATATGAGAAAAACTCCGATGTGGTCCTGGGTGTAGCATCCATGTCCAAAATGATGACAGAGTATATGGTTCTTGAAGCAGTGAAAAAAGGGAAACTTAAGTGGGACCAGAAAGTAAAAATCAATGAGTATGTCCATAAGCTTTCAGCTGCACCAGGCCTTTCGAACGTAGGTTTGACGCAGGGTGAAGATTATACAGTAAAAGAATTGTATGAAGCAATGGCAATCCATTCTGGTAACGCAGCTACTGTTGCTCTTGCTGAGGTTCTATCCGGAACAGAGAAGAACCACGTTGAAAAGATGAATAAAAAAGCCGTTGAAATGGGATTGAAGGATGTTAAGTTCGTTAACTCATCAGGTTTGAATAACGTAGATTTGCTTGGACAACATCCTGCAGGAAACGCGGATGAAGAGAATGTCATGTCTGCACGCTCTTTGGGCAAGCTAGCTTACCGCTTGCTGAATGATTATCCGGAAGTATTGGAAACAGCAAGCATGCCTTCCTTGAAGTTCCGCGATGGACGTGAGTATAAAAACTTTAACTGGATGCTTCCTGGCCTTATTTATGCATACGATGGCGTAGATGGACTGAAGACTGGATCCACTGATTTTGCAGGCTATGGTTTCACAGCTACTGCTACAAAAAATGGACAAAGAGTCATTTCGGTTATCATGAAGGCAGATTCAAAAGACAGCCGTTTTGCTGAAACGCGCAAAATCCTTGATTATGCATTCAACAACTTTACAAAAGAAGAACTTGTAAAAGAGAATTACCAGGCAAAAGGCAAGAAAACACTTCCTGTGACAAAAGGGAAGGAAGACAGCGTTAAAATCCTGTCAAAAGATGCAATCACCATGACCATCAAGAATGGTGAAAAAGATCAATATGAGCCAGTGCTTGTACTCGACAAAAAGAAATTGAATGAAAATGGCGAGTTGACGGCGCCTATTAAAAAAGGCGAACAAGTTGGCTATATGACGGTGAAGCAAAAGGGAGACGAGAAAATCAGCTTCCTTACAGAAGATGGCCAAAAGCAAATTCAGGTTCCTGTAGTGGCTGCTGAAAGTGTTGAAAAAGCGAATTGGTTCGTGTTGATGATGCGCGGAATCGGAGGCTTCTTCGGAGACCTATTTGGCGGAGTAGCTGATACTGTAAAAGGCTGGTTTTAATTAATACAAATACTATTAGATTAGTATGGAATAATCCGACTATTTGGTTTCCTGTCTTGACAGGAAACCTTTTTTATTGTTTATTTTCAATAGGGATAACTGTAATTCCGACTAAAAAAGTCTGATTTTCCAGTTATTTTCAAGTGCTTACATAGTAATCCTTTTAAAAGGGACAAGGGGGAAAAAGAATGAAGACAGGTACTGATCGTGTTAAACGTGGTATGGCAGAAATGCAAAAGGGCGGCGTCATCATGGATGTTGTCAACGCTGAGCAGGCGAAGATCGCTGAAGAAGCTGGTGCTGTTGCCGTAATGGCATTAGAGCGAGTTCCTTCAGATATCCGCGCGGCTGGCGGCGTAGCAAGAATGGCTGACCCACGTATCGTTGAAGAGGTAATGGGTGCTGTCACTATTCCCGTTATGGCAAAAGCAAGGATTGGCCACATCGTAGAAGCACGTGTGCTTGAAGCGATGGGCGTTGATTATATCGATGAGAGTGAAGTTCTGACTCCGGCAGATGAAGAATTTCACCTGAATAAAAGAGATTACACAGTTCCTTTCGTATGTGGATGCCGCGACCTTGGCGAAGCAGCGAGAAGGATTGGCGAAGGTGCTTCCATGCTTCGTACAAAGGGCGAGCCAGGTACAGGCAACATCGTTGAAGCTGTACGCCACATTCGCAAGGTCAACGCTCAGGTGCGCAAGGTAGTGGCAATGGACATGGATGAACTAATGACTGAAGCTAAGCTTCTCGGTGCTCCATATGAGCTTCTGCTTGAAATCAAGCAGCTTGGACGTCTTCCGGTCGTTAACTTTGCCGCAGGCGGCGTAGCAACGCCAGCAGACGCAGCATTGATGATGCAGTTAGGTGCTGATGGAGTATTCGTTGGCTCTGGTATTTTTAAATCAGAGAATCCAGCGAAATTTGCTAAGGCGATCGTTGAAGCAACAACCCACTATCAGGATTACGAACTGATTGCGAACATTTCGAAAGGTCTTGGCATCCCAATGAAGGGAATGGAAATCTCATCATTAGCTCCGGAAGCGCGCATGCAGGATCGCGGCTGGTAAGGAGCAGAGTTATGATGAAGATCGGAGTACTGGGCCTTCAGGGGGCTGTACGTGAGCATATATGGGCAATCGAAGCCTCTGGTGCAGAAGGGATTGTTGTTAAGTGTCCTGAGCAGCTGGAGGAAGTAGATGGTTTGATCATTCCAGGGGGAGAAAGCACTGCCATTCGCCGTATGATCGATAAATATGGATTCATGGAAGATTTGAAAAAATTCGCAGCTGCTGGTAAGCCGATGTTTGGTACATGCGCGGGACTGATTTTACTGGCTAACAATCTGGTGGGTTATGATGAGCCGCATATTGGCGTCATGGACGTGAAGGTAGAGCGTAATTCGTTTGGACGCCAGCGCGAAAGCTTTGAAGCTGACATCGATATTGCGGGTGTCGCGGATAATTTTTCTGCAGTCTTTATCCGAGCTCCTCATATCGTGGAAGCAGGGGAGAATGTCGAAGTGCTTGCCAAGCATAATGACAGGATTGTCGCAGCTCGTGACGGCCAGTTCCTTGGCTGTTCTTTCCATCCGGAATTGACGGATGATTACAGACTCATGAACTATTTTGTAAAAATGGTTGAAGAGGCAAAAAGTAAAAATTTTGCATAAACTGCTTGCATGCTGAACATAATTGTAGTAAATTATGAATTAAAATTTGATAGTTAAAAGCAATGAGAGGGAATAGTAGCTTGTATCCATTCTGAAGAGAGCCGGTGGTTGGTGCAAACCGGTGCATGGAACAAACGAATCCGCCCTTGAGCAGAGTATGGAACGCCATGATGGCAAGTAAATACTTTCGGTAAAAACCGTTATTTTATGAGTGGAAAGCATTTTTGCTTTCAACTAGGGTGGCAACGCGGGTTAACTCTCGTCCCTTCTTTGGGGACGGGAGTTTTTTATTTTATTTAAGGGAGGAAATCGCAGTGTTAGACGTAAAATTTCTAAGAGCGAATTTTGAAGAAGTGAAAAAGAAGCTGCAATACCGCGGCGAAGACTTGACTGATTTCGGCAAGTTTGAGGACCTTGATGTAAAGCGCAGGGAATTGATTCTTGAAGCGGAACAGCTGAAGAGCCGAAGGAATGAAGTATCGCAGCAGGTAGCGCAATTGAAGCGTGAAAAGCAGGATGCTGACCATCTGATCGTTGAGATGCGTGAAGTAGGCGACAAGATCAAGGTTTTGGACGACCAACTGCGTGAGGTTGAGGAAGAACTGGAAAACTTGATGCTCAGCATTCCGAATATCCCCCACGAAAGTGTTCCAGTTGGAGAAACAGAAGACGATAATGTGGAGGTTCGCAAATGGGGCGAAGTCCGCAATTTCGAATTTGAAGCAAAACCTCACTGGGAAGTTGCAGATCATTTGAAAATCATTGATTTTGAGCGTGCAGGAAAAGTCACCGGCAGCCGTTTTGTATTTTATAAGGGATTAGGAGCACGCCTTGAGCGAGCATTGATGAGCTTCATGCTTGACCTTCATGTTGATGAACATGGCTACAAGGAAGTCCTTCCTCCATACATGGTCAACCGCGCAAGCATGACAGGGACGGGCCAGCTTCCTAAGTTTGAAGAAGATGCATTCAGGATTGAAAGCGAAGACTATTTCCTGATTCCTACAGCAGAGGTTCCCGTAACAAATATGCACCGTGATGAAATCCTGATAAATGATGAGCTGCCAATCAATTATGCAGCTTACAGCGCATGTTTCCGTTCTGAAGCAGGATCTGCTGGACGTGACACGCGCGGCTTGATTCGCCAGCATCAGTTTAATAAAGTAGAGCTGGTGAAGTTTGTTAAGCCTGAAGATTCTTATGCAGAGCTTGAAAAGCTGACTGGCCATGCTGAGAAGGTACTTCAACTTTTAGGCTTGCCATACCGCGTATTGAGCATGTGCTCTGCAGATCTAGGTTTCACAGCTGCAAAGAAATATGACATTGAAGTTTGGATCCCGAGCTACGGTACTTACAGGGAAATCTCTTCTTGCAGTAATTTTGAAGGATTCCAGGCAAGACGTGCAAATATCCGTTTCCGCCGTGAAGCAAAGGCAAAGCCGGAGCATGTGCATACATTAAACGGATCTGGTCTTGCGATCGGCCGTACAGTTGCTGCGATTCTTGAAAATTACCAGCAGGCAGACGGAAGTGTCATCATTCCTGAAGTTTTGCGTCCATACATGGGCAACAGGGAAGTTATCGCTCCAGAATAATTGTCACTTATAAGAGAGTTTAAACTTTGGTTAGTGTCTAGCTCCAGCGTTTTTCGGGGATGACCAAGGCGTTTTCGCTTTTCTTTTTGGGCAGGAATCATTCCTGCCCAAAAAAACTTTAAAAGAAGTGTTGACTCGTTTTTAAATACATGATATTATATTTCTTGTCTCGGAGGTATACCCAAGTCCGGCTGAAGGGATCGGTCTTGAAAACCGACAGGCGGGTAACACCGCGCGGGGGTTCGAATCCCTCTACCTCCTCCATAATTTTTTAATATTAAGCATTAACGCATAAAAACAATTTGGAGATTGTGTAAGAAAACCCGTTACTATGTAGCGGGTTTTTTTATATGCTTTTACCGCTTTATTTCGAGGAAATAGGATATTCTATATGACCTTTATGGAGCATTCATCTCAGTTCAGGCTTATAGAATGACTCTATGTGACCTTTTAAAAGAATTCACGTCATTTTGGGCTTATAGAATGGCTCTATGAGACCTTTTAAGAGAATTCACGTCGTTTTGGGCTTATAGTATAGTTCTATGTGATCTTTTAAGAGAATTCACGTCATTTTGGGCTTATAGAATGATTCTAAGTGACCTTTTAAAAGAATTCACGTCATTTCGGACTTTTAGATTAGTCCGGTGCGACCTTTTAGGAACCATCACCTCGTTTTAGGCTCATACAATGGATAGTGGCTCTCGGTCCGGCATGAACTAATAAAATAAAAAAAACCGCCAATCGGCGGTTTTACTTTTTCAGTAATTGAGTTTGTTTAATATGTGTTGCAATCTTCTCGACAATTGGTTCGATCGAATCAGGATTGTTGAAAAGGTCATAATCATTAATGTTCAAACGCAGAACAGGGCACGCATTGAAATTATTGATCCAGTTCTCGTAACGGCCGTGCATTTCTTCCCAGTAAGCAATTGGTGTCTGCTGCTCCATTGGACGGCCTCTTAGCTTGATGCGATCAAGGATGTCGTCAAGTGAGCCTTCAAGGTAAATTAACAGGTCAGGATGCGGGAAATAAGGCGTCATGACCATCGCTTCAAAGAGGCTTTTATATGTTTCATAGTCTACAGGTGACATTGTGCCTTTTTCGTAATGCATTTTAGCAAAGATCCCAGTATCTTCATAAATGGAACGGTCCTGGATAAAACCTCCGCCATATTCAAAAATCCTTTTTTGCTCCTTGAAACGCTCTGCAAGGAAATAAATCTGCAAATGGAAGCTCCAGCGCTCGAAGTCAGCATAGAATTTATCAAGATAAGGGTTTGTATCTACCTTTTCAAAGGATGTACGGAACCGAAGGGCATCAGCCAGTGCATTTGTCATTGTGGATTTGCCGACTCCCACTGTACCGGCAATCGTGATGACTGCATTAGCAGGGATGTCATATTTTGTTCTTAGATTCATGGTTGTACGCTCCTTTTTCTTAATGATGCTGTTAGCTGGTCAATAATCAGCTGCAGATCTTCTTCGTTTTTGACAAAATCAAGGTCATCGCCGCTGAACCGAAGCACAGGGATTTCTGGATGGTCTTGTTCGAATTGAAGCATTGCCTGTTCATAATCAAGAGATAATTGCTCTAAGTATAAAGGGCTGATATTTTTTTCGACTTCGCGGCCGCGCATCTTGATTCGCTTTAGCAATGTATCGAGGCTTGCATTCAAATAAATGATGACATTGGGCTTAGGCATATCTTTTGTCAGGATTTGATAAATATCTAGGTATTTTTTATATTCCTGGTCATTGAGAGTGCGCTGTGCGAAGATCAGGTTTTTCATAATATGATAATCAGCTACGACAGGCTTGTGTTGGCTGAGGTAATGTTCATTAATATCTCCAAGCTGCTTATATCGATTACAGAGGAAAAACATTTCTGTCTGGAAACTCCATTCTTCAATGTTATCGTAAAATTTCCCCAAAAATGGATTTTCATCGACAATTTCCTTCAATAGTGCAAATTGAAACCGTTCGGAAATAGCACGTGCCAATGACGTTTTTCCGATGCCGATCGGTCCTTCAACCGTTATAAAAGGTGTTCCTTCCACAACATGTCCTCCCTCTCCGGTGTATCTTAATGTCTAGCTTCAGCGCCTAACAAAGACGCTTCTGCTTTTCTTTTGTATCTTTTTTTACATTTCTGTCAGTTAAAGCGCAAAGTCCATTTTAACACACCAAAGCATGGAATGGATATGCTATATTAAGAGGCAATTTTAGCAAAAAAAGAAGACAGCCGCATAAATACTGCGCCTGTCATATATTATCGGATTTTGTAATAATTTTTTTAATTAAAATTTTTTTCGGAATATTTTACTGAGGCCTTTTGACTACATTGAAGTTTTCCTGGATGAGCAGCCAGTTTTGCGGGAATGAGAGTCCCAGTTTCCAATAGCTCATTCCTCTCAGTTTCAATTCTTTAATCAGGTCGAACTTGGCCTGAATAGACCTGGCGTCCTCAAACCAGACTTCATGTTGTTTGCCATCTGCGGCAGTATATCTGAATGTTGGTGCCTGTGATCTGGTGTTGTACTGTATCGGTACATTATTTTCAGCGGCAATCTGGATTGCCTGCTGGGGGCTTATGGCCCGGGCGATCGTACCTTGCACGAACGGCAATGTCCAATCATATCCATACAGATTTTGTCCCATCATGATTTTTCCTGGAGGCATTTCTGTGATTGCGTACTCCAATACCTGGCGTACAGGACCAATTGGTGAAACAGCCTGGGCAGGACCGCCGCTGTAGCCCCATTCATAGGTCATGATCACGACGAAGTCGACGATTTCCCCGTGTGCTTTATAATCGTGGGCTGTATACCATGCACCAACCTGGGCTGCGCTTGTCTTTGGTGCCAGGGCAGTAGAAATCAGCCAGCCTTCCTGCTTGAACCGGTCCCTGGCTTTCCTCAGGAATGTGTTGTATGCTTCGCGGTCAGCAGGCCGAAGGAATTCAAAATCAAAATGGATATCACGGAAGCCGTATTTTTTTGCTGTTGCTACAATATTATCGAGGAATTTGTCCTGAACTGGGATATCGTTTAAAAGAATTCGTCCAAGCTCATCGCTGAATTGGTCATTTTCCTGGTTGGTGATGACCATCATCAATGTATTATTATTCGCCTCAGCAATCGCAGGGAAATCATTCAGCAGTGGTTCCTTCAGTGACCCATCGCGGAGAGCCTGAAAGCTGAATGGAGCCAGGTACGTTAAATATGGGGCGGCTTCACGGGCTGCCGTTTCCAGTGCCGGGGCAACTGTATTCCCGCGTGGTTCAACGTATGCATTGAATTCAGCGCTTGGTTTTGGCCGCGGGGGTATATAGAGGCGGAAACCGACATTTAAGGGCTGATTGACCTGTATTCCGTTAATCCTGGCAAGTTCCTGAACCGATATCCCAAATCTTCTCGAAATGGACCAAAGGCTGTCTCCTGACTGTACAAAATAAAAACTGCCGACAATCGGGATGACCATCGCCTGGCCGACTACAAGATTATTTGGATTAGGTAGTTCATTTGCTTCAGTTATATCCTCAACAGACGAACCGTAAATACGGGCAATCTGCGATAAGGTCTGTCCTTGCTGCACTACATGTATTTGCATCTTCTTCCCTCCCTGGCATTTTAGCGCTACAACCATTGTATGAGGGAAGAAAAATCAGTATGTTATAAAACAAGCTCAGCTGAAGACTTTGTATTTGCAGACAAGACATTTTTCATCATCGTCAGTGCATACTGATTATCCTGATCATCATTGGAGGCAATACAGTCCTCTGGTATGATTAAATTGTATTCGCGCATATATGCATCATTGGCTGTGAACAGTACGCAGATATTGCCCGCAATACCAGTAAGTATGAGTGTATCCACCTTTAATTGCTGGAGCAAAGTATGCAGGGCAGTCCCATAAAAAGCAGAATGCTTCGGTTTTATTAAAAAATAATCCTGATTCTTTTCAGGAGCGATCTGTTTGATAATGTCTTCACTTTTTTCATTCGTGCAATGATCGATGATTTTTTCAAAATCAGCCTGCCATAGATTATAATGGTCATTAATATAGATGACAGGCATTCCTTTTTCATTAAATGTCTTTTTTAATTTTAAAATAGATTTAGTGACTTTTTTTGTGTTATCAGCCAGGGCTTGCCCTTCATCAAAGTTAAAATCATTGATCATATCAATAATTAATAATGCATGCTTTGTCATTGTATCCTCTCCTTTGCTATATATTTTTAGACCAGCGGAGGATTATTAAACCAATTGGAAGAAAACACATGCTTAATAAGACGGAGGGAAAGATGACAGCTCAAATGACTCCAGATGAACAATATATGTATGAAGCGATTGAAGAAGCAAAAAAAGCTGGCATGATGAATGAGGTTCCGATTGGTGCGGTCATCGTCCTTGATGGTGAAATCATCGCTCGGGCCCACAATCTCCGGGAGACAAGACAAAGTTCGATAGCCCATGCAGAAGTGCTCGCCATTGATGAGGCCTGCCGCAAGCTCGGTACTTGGAGGTTGGAAAATGCGGTGCTTTACGTGACACTGGAGCCTTGTCCAATGTGTGCGGGGGCAATCATGCTTTCGCGCGTGGAAAAAGTCGTATATGGTGCAAGAGATCCGAAGGGCGGCTGTGCAGGAACCTTCATGAATCTTCTTCAAGATGAACGTTTTAACCATCAGAGTGAAGTGGTGACAGGTGTTTTGGAAGAGGAATGCGGTGGGCTGTTGTCTGACTTCTTCAGAGATTTACGTAAGAAAAAGAAGTTAAATAAGATGAAGGAAAAAGAAGCGCTGGTACGGCATACAGGAATTGACAGCCAATAAACATTGATTTTTGCAGGCAGAGTTAGTATACTATGTATGTGTCCTTGAGACACACCTAAATAAGGTTTCAATTTTGTCGTGCTAGTCGGGGAGGTAGCGGTGCCCTGTACCCGCAATCCGCTCTAGCGGGGATGAATCCCTTCCTGAGGCTGTTTTACTGTAGGGTCTGCCTTAAGTAAGTGGTGTTGACGCCCGGGTCCTGCGCAATGGGAATCCATGAACCATGTCAGGTCCGGAAGGAAGCAGCATTAAGTGGACGCTCCCATGTGCCGCAGGGTTGCCTGGGCCGAGCTAACTGCTTAAGTAACGCTTATGGTATTCAGTCGACGGAAGGTGCACGGCAGTTATATATTATACATTCAACTCATCTCTTTAGCGGGGATGAGTTTTTTGTTGTATGGAAAAGAAGAGAAAAAACCTTGAACTTTCCTTTTTGTAAAAGTGAAATTGATAAATATTTGCGTTATAATAGGAAAGATAATAAAACGAAGGGAGCGGTGTCATTGGCCTACCAAGCTTTATATCGTGTCTGGCGTCCACAGCAGTTCATAGATGTGGTCGGACAGGAACATGTCACAACGACACTGCAAAATGCTCTGCTTCAACAAAAAATATCACATGCCTATCTTTTCTCGGGTCCAAGGGGAACTGGGAAGACGAGTGCTGCAAAAATTTTAGCAAAAGCGGTTAACTGTGAAAAAGCACCGACTACCGAGCCTTGCAATGAATGCGACGCCTGCCGTGGTATAACGGATGGATCGATTCCTGATGTCATTGAAATTGACGCCGCTTCAAATAACGGCGTTGAAGAGATCCGGGATATTCGGGACAAGGTTAAATATGCACCAAACGTCGTGAAGTATAAAGTATACATCATTGACGAAGTGCATATGCTCTCCATCGGAGCTTTTAACGCATTGCTGAAAACTCTTGAAGAGCCTCCTAAGCATGTCATCTTTATCCTCGCCACGACTGAGCCACATAAAATTCCTCTCACAATCATTTCACGATGCCAGCGATTTGATTTTAAGAGAATCACTGCTCAGGCGATTGTTGGCAGGATGAAGCAAATTGTTGAGGAATCTGGAGTTGATTGCGAAGATAAAGCCTTGCAGATCGTTGCAAGGGCAGCTGAAGGCGGAATGCGCGATGCCTTGAGCCTTCTTGACCAGGCGATTTCTTTCAGCCAGGATCGCGTCACGATTGAAGATGCACTGACCGTAACCGGAACTGTGTCACAGAATTTCCTGAACCAGCTTGCAAAGGCTATCCATGTGAAGGATGCTGCCGCTGGGTTGGAAGCTCTGGATGAACTGCTGCTGCAAGGCAAGGATCCTGCAAGGTTCATTGAAGATATGATTTTCTTCTACCGTGACATGCTCCTTTATAAGGCGGCACCAGCTCTGGAAGAGTCAATGGAACGGGTTATGCTTGATGAGGACTTTCTGGAACTGGCAAATCAGATTGATTCTGCACAAATCTATGAATTGATTGAAGTTTTGAATAAAGCACAGCAAGAGATGCGCTGGACAAACCATCCACGCATATTCCTTGAGGTTGCGATCGTCAAGCTATGCCAGCTTGAACATCAGGCTCCGGCCAGTAATATACAGATTGAACCATTATTAAGAAGGATCGAACAGCTTGAGGAAAAACTGGTTCAGTACCAGCAAAATCCGGGAATGGCTGCTGGAGAGCCAGCTGCGGCTGCGAAGAAAGCGCCGCGAACTAACCGTAAAGGCTTCCAGGCTCCAGCCGGGAAAATCAATGAAGTGCTGAAGAATGCTACAAAAGCCGACCTTCATACGATTAAGGGACGCTGGGGTGACTTGCTTGAAATGCTTGCAGGGAATCAGATGCGTTCGCAGGCAGCATTGTTAAATGAAGCAGAGCCAGTTGCTGCATCAGATGCTGCAGTAGTGATAAAATTCAAATATGAAATTCATTGTCAAATGGCGATGGAAAATACCAGATTCACAGAGACTGTCAGCGGAGCCATGCTTGAATACACCGGCAAAAGGCTGCAGGTGATCGGTGTGCCTGAAGAACAATGGCTTAATATAAGGGAAAGTTTTATCAGCCAAAGAGGCGAAGGAACAGAGAGTCAAGCGGCAAGCGAAGATCCCCTGATCTCAGAAGCGAAGAAATTATTTGGCGATGAATTAATACAAATACAAGACTAGTATTGGAGGATGTTAACATGATGCGTGGAATGGGTAATATGCAAAATATGATGAAGCAAATGCAAAAAATGCAAAAGAAGATGGAAGAAGCGCAGGCTCAATTAGGTGAAGAAAAGATTGAGGGTACTGCAGGCGGCGGCATGGTTACAGTCGTTGTAACTGGACACAAGGAAATCGTTGATGTACAGATCAAACCAGAAGTCGTAGATCCCGATGATGTAGAAATGCTTCAGGACCTTGTGCTTGCTGCAACGAACGATGCATTGAAAAAAGCAGAGGAATTGACGAATAAGACAATGGGACAATTCACAAAAGGGATGAACCTTCCTGGGGGAATGTTCTAGGAGGAATAAAAAAGAATGCATTATCCTGAACCAATATCAAAGCTGATCGACAGCTTTATGAAATTGCCAGGTATCGGCCCGAAGACAGCCGCACGTCTGGCTTTTTTCGTCTTAAGTATGAAGGAAGAAACTGTTTTGGATTTCGCAAAAGCACTAGTGAATGCGAAAAGGAACTTAACATACTGCTCTGTGTGCGGTCATATCACTGATCAGGATCCTTGTTATATCTGTGAAGATCAGCGCCGCGACCGCAGCGTCGTGTGTGTCGTCCAGGATCCAAAGGATGTCATTGCAATGGAAAAGATGAAGGAATTCAATGGCCTCTACCATGTACTCCACGGAGCGATCTCGCCTATGGACGGAATTGGGCCCGAGGATATCAATATTCCAGATCTCTTGAAACGTCTTCAGGATGAAACAGTCCAGGAAGTTATCCTTGCAACCAATCCGAACATTGAGGGTGAAGCGACAGCCATGTATATCTCAAGGCTGTTGAAACCATCAGGTATCAAGATCACTCGTATTGCACATGGATTGCCGGTCGGCGGAGACCTTGAGTACGCAGATGAAGTCACCCTTTCAAAAGCATTGGAAGGCCGCCGTGAAGTGTAACTCCATTGAATTGAACAGTAACTCTAATGGAGGAAAGTCATGTTATTTCGCAAAAAGAAATGGCTTAGAAAAGAATTTGACCAGAAATTGCTGGAACAGCTGAGCAGCACAAAGACGAACTGGAATAATCAAAAGTTATTGGTTGAACGGAGCTTCGATCCATCAGAAGAGTTTATCACCGAAGCGAAAATCGCAGAAGCCAAGTATTTCTTTCTATTTAAAGAGGCTAAACACAGGAAAATAACAATCAGGACCATGTAGCTTGGTTTTTCCATACATTAAGTTCTTATTTTAATAACTTGTACATAAAATTAGTACAAGACATTGAAGTAAGG